>NZ_CP044065.1:0-2400000 GCF_008693385.1 Cupriavidus pauculus | reverse complement strand
AAAAGCCGAAGGCCCTCGGTCACGACGAAGCCGCGTGGGCTGAAAACCGCCGCGCCGACATCGTTTACTGATCCACGGACGAGCCTTCATGAACGCACGCGTATCCACCTTGCTTTGGCTGGTTGCCGCCACCGGCGGCCTGCTGGCTGCCACCCAGGCGCACGCCGGCGTCTTTGACGACGACGAGGCGCGCAAGGCCGTGATCACCCTGCGAGACCAGTTCAACGGTTTCCAGGCCACGGCTTCGCAGCGTATCGACCAGAACAGCCGAGTCCAGCTCGACATGCAGAACCAGCTCGAAGGTCTGCGTCAGGAGGTGGCTCGTCTGCGCGGTCAGAACGAGGTGCTGCAGAATCAGGTGGACACGTTGCAGCGTCAGCAGAAGGACTACTACGCCGACCTCGACGCGCGCCTGAAGAAGTTCGAGCCGCAACAGGTGACCGTCGATGGTCGCGAGGGCATGTCGCAGCCCACGGAGAAGCCCGAGTATGATGCCGCGCTCAAGCAGTTCCAGAGCGGCGACTTCAAGGGGGCGGGCAGTGCGTTCTCGTCGTTCGCGCGCAAGTATCCGCAGAGCCCGTACCTGCCGCTCGCACAGTTCTGGCTCGGCAACTCGCTCTACGCGCAACGCGACTACAAGGGGTCGATCTCGGTCCTGCAGAACATGGTCGAGGCCAATCCCACGCATCCGAAGGCACCGGACGCGATGATCGCCATTGCGAACAACCAGCTCGAATCCAACCAGAAAGCGGCTGCGAAGAAGACGCTGGAGAACGTGGTGGCCAAGTACCCGGGCACGGAAGGCGCCCAGGCGGCAAGCAATCGCCTGAAGACGCTGAAGTGAGCCCCGTGAACGTTTGATCGGGTAGTTGGAAGGTCATGACAGAAAGCCCGCGGTTACCGCGGGTTTTTTGTTTTTTGGCACGACGCGGAGGCCCGCTCGCGGGTGGGATGCCCAGACGGGCTAAAATACGCGTTTCCCCCGCCGTACCCCGAATTCCCCCAGGTTCCCCCAATCATGACCAAACGCGCCATCGTCCTGCTTTCGGGCGGTCTCGACTCCGCCACCGTCCTTGCCATGGCCAATGCGCAGGGCTTTGAAACGTATGCGCTGTCCATGCGCTACGGCCAGCGCCATTCGTCCGAACTCGAGGCGGCCAAGCGTGTGGCCGCGGCCCTCGGCGCGGTGCGTCACGAGATCATCGATCTCGACCTGCGCCGCTTTGGCGGGTCCGCGTTGACCGACGACGCGTACGAGGTGCCGACCGATGGTGCGGTTGGCGGTATTCCGATTACCTACGTGCCCGCGCGCAACACGATCATGCTGTCGCTCGCGCTGGGCTGGGCGGAGGCCGTCGGCGGTCGCGACCTGTTCTTCGGCGCCAACGCGGTGGATTACTCGGGCTACCCCGACTGCCGCCCGGAATATGTGTCCGCGTACGAGGCGCTCGCGAATCTGGCCACCAAGGCCGGCGTCGAGGGCGATCGTTTCCACGTGCATGCGCCGATCATCGACATGACCAAGGGCGAGATCATTCGCGCGGGCACGCGGCTCGGCGTCGACTACGGGCTGACCGTGTCGTGCTATCAGGCGGACGACGATGGCCGCGCGTGCGGGGTCTGCGATTCCTGCCGCATCCGCCGCGCGGGCTTCGAAGCCGCGGGCGTGCCCGATCCCACGCGATATCAGGACCCCGCCTGATACCCGTCGCGACACCCGACCCATACCAATAAATAACAAGACGGCCCCGACATGCCCGAAGTCAATCTTTCCGCGGTCACGCAGACCGTGCTGTGGAGCACGTTCGCGCTCACGTTCCTGTTTGGCGCGATTCTCCAGCGCACGCACTTCTGCACTATGGGTGCGATCTCGGACGTGGTCAACATGGGCGACTGGAATCGCCTGCGCATGTGGGGCCTCGCGATCGGCGTCGCGATGATCGGCACCGGCGTGCTTGCATGGGCGGGGCAGATCGATCCCACGCGTACGATCTACACCGCGGCGAAGCTCGGCTGGCTGTCGGCGATCGTCGGCGGGTTGCTGTTCGGCTTCGGCATGGTGATGGCCTCGGGCTGCGGCAGCAAGACGCTCGTGCGCATCGGCGCCGGCAACCTGAAATCGGTGGTGGTGTTCGTGTTCCTGGGCCTGTCCGCGTATATGACGCTGCGCGGCGTGTTCGGCGTAGTGCGTGTGAACACGGTGGATGCGGTCGCCGTGACGCTGCCCGCGACGCAGGATCTGCCCTCGCTGATCGCGCAGGCCACCGGCATCGCGCGCGGGACGCTGCAGCTCGCGCTCGGCCTCGCGTTCGGCGCGATCGTCGGCGGCTGGGCGCTCGCGGGCCGCGATTTCCGCTCGTTCGACAACCTGCTCGGCGGCATCGCGGTGGGGCTGATCATCGTCGCCATGTGGTACGTGTCCGGCCATCTCGGCTATGTGGCCGAAGACCCCAACACGCTCGAGGAAGTCTTTGTCGCGACCAACAGCGGCCGCATGGAAAGCCTGAGCTTCGTCGCGCCGTATGCGTATACGCTCGACTGGCTGATGCTGTTCAGCGATACGAGCAAGGTGCTGACGATCGGCATCGTGTCGGTATTCGGCGTGATCGCCGGCGCCGCGGTCTGCGCGCTCGCCACGCGCACGTTCCGCTGGGAAGGCTTCGGCGGTCCCGAGGATGTGGCCAACCATATGATCGGCGGCACGATGATGGGCATCGGCGGCGTGACCGCGCTGGGCTGCACGATCGGCCAGGGCCTGTCGGGCATCTCGACGCTTGCCATCGGCTCCTTCATCGTCTTCGCCGCAATCGTCGTCGGCGCGGTTCTCGCGTTCCGCTACCAGCTCTGGCGCATGGGTTGACGCTCCGCGGAGACCTCCTTATAATCGCGGATTCTGTTTTTCCGGGTCGTTAGCTCAGTCGGTAGAGCAGCGGACTTTTAATCCGTTGGTCGCGTGTTCGAGTCACGCACGACCCACCAGCATGTCGAAGGGCCTGTGGCGCACGTCACAGGCCCTTTTTGTTTGTGTTGCGCCTCTGCGTCGGTCCCTGATCGGGTGTTGCCTTATTAGGTTTCGCCTATGGAGACAGGCGAGGCACATGGCGAGAATCGCGGATTCTTTCGACTCTGTTCCGCCGCCATGAAGTCAAACCTGCGTTCCATTTCCTCGTCCTTCCTCGCGCCGCTCGCGGCGTCCGCCCTCGTGGCCGCATGCGGAGGGGACGACCCGCCGACGCCTCGGGCCGCCACCGCTTCGCCGGCCCCGCAGGCAGCGCCGGCGCCCACCTCGAACCCGATCAATTCCCGTGAGCTGGACGCGGAGCGCGTTGCCTGCACGGACTTCGACGAGTACGTCAACGGTCAATGGCGCGCCGCGACGCCGCTGACGCCCGAAGGTCAGCAGATTGCGAGTCCGATGACAACCGCCGCGCGTAACTCGGCGGACCTGCAGCGGCAGATTGCGAGCGGCGGCGGTGCCAGCGCGGAAGCCAGGCTTCTAAAGGCGTTCTACGATGGCGCGAGCAATCGCGATGCCATCGAGCGCGCGGGCGCGGCGCCCGTGCTGACCGCGCTCGCCCGCATCGACGCCATCGGCGACGCGGCGGCACTGACCACGCACCTGACCACGCCCGATACCGCCGACGGATCGTCCACCATCCTGCTGATCGCGCAGGAAGGGTTCGACGAAAACGGCCCGGTACGAAACCTGGCGACGGTCGTGGTGCGCAATCCTCAGGGCACGCCGGAGATGTATGCCGACACGCAGGCGGCGGTTGCCAGTCGCGAGCCGTATATTCGCGCCAATGCGACGCTCTTGCGCCTGGCCGGCGTGGCCGACGCGGATCAGGTGGCGAAAACCGCGTTCGAGACCGAGGCGCGCATCGTCAGGCGATCGCAGCCCGGCGCGGGCGCCGGTGCGCCCGACGGGTATCCGCCCCCGCCGTATGTGCTGGTCACGGTCGAGGAAGGCAACCAGAGCGTCAGGAACATCGAATGGGGCGCGTTCTTCGTCGCCCAGAACGTGGCGCGGCCGCGGAGGTTCGCGATCAGCGGCACGGATCGGATCGGGAACATCGACCGGATGATCGCGGAGGTGCCGCTGACGGAATGGAAGGCCGCGCTCAAGGTCTGGGCGCTGCAGGATGCGGCGCCGCATCTTTCCACGGCGTTCCAGGAGGCGCTGTACAAGGGTTCGCATGACCACCCGAGCGACCTCGTGCTGGAGGATGAGAACTGGCGCCGCGTGATGTCGACCATCAATACGATGGCGCCGCTGAAGCAGGCAATGAGCACGGAGTATGCCAAACGCGCGATGACGCCGCGCACGCTCGAAGTGGCCGCGAGGATGGTCGACGACGTTCGCGCGGCGTTCCGCGCGCGCCTGGACAAGGTGGAGTGGCTGTCACCCGAGGCACGCGCGAAGGCGGTGGAGAAGGAGCGGCTGATGCAGGTCGTGATCGCCTCGTCGGACGCCAACATGGACGTCTCCTCGCTCGTCCCGCAAATGTCCGGTTATCACTTCGCCAACGTGCAGGCGGTGAAGCGCTTCGACTTGCATCGCATGCGCGCGGCGATCGGCACCGAGACGGATCTGACCCCGCCCGGCGCCGATAATCAGGTCGCCAATGCCTCCTATTGGCCGGAGCGCAACCTGATCGTGCTGAACGCGGCCATGCTGCAGGCGCCCCTGTTCGACCCGGATAGCGACGCACCCTTCAACTACGGGGGCCTGGGTGCCGTGATCGGCCACGAGATCTCCCATGGATTCGATACGAACGGTGCCAGATTCGATGGCACGGGCAAGATGGGTCAATTGTGGGAGCAGGAAGACTATGGCCGCTTCTATGGCCGCGCCGATGCGCTCGTGAAACAGTTCAACGCCTACGAGGCGGCTCCCGGCCTGTTCGTCAACGGCGCGCGTACGGTCAACGAGAATATCGCCGACCTCGGCGGTGTCCACACCGCCTACGATGCCCTGCAGGCGCGCCTGGCCAGTTTCCCGGCGGAGAATCGGCTGATCGACGGCATGTCGCCGATGAAACGTTTCTTTGTCAGCCGCGCGCAATTCGATCGCACCCGGCAGACCCCGGCGTACCTCGTCGAAATCGTGACCGAGGGCGTGCATGCGCCCGCGCGCTTCCGCATCAATGGACCGCTGTCGAACATGGAAGCCTTTGCTGCCACGTTCCGCTGCGAGCCTGGCCAGCCGATGGCGCGCAAGGCGGAAGATCGCGTGGTGATCTGGTAACGGCGACGCGAGCCGTTTCACCAGGAATCGGCGGATGGCGATGGACCGGATGGCGTGAAAGCCGAGAATGCGGAAGGTACTCACCCGCCCATTCGCCGCCATGAAGCCGTCTCTCTTCGTACCGTTCGCCGCCGCCGCCGTGGTCGCATGCGGGGGCGATGATTCGTCCCCGCCCCCGTCCCCACCTCTGACGCGGGGCGCCGTGGGTGGGCAGGCTGCCGCCTCGAACCCCATCGACAGCCGGGGCCTTCAGGCCCCGAGCGCTGCCTGCACGGACTTCGACGCCTACGTCAATGGGAAATGGCGCGCCACGACGCCGTTCACGCTGCCGGGGCAGGCGGTCATCAGTCCCTCGCATACCGCGGAGCGCAATGCCTACGACATCCAGCGGCAGATCGCAAGCGGCGGCGGCACCAGCGCGCGGCTGAAACTGCTGAAGGCCGTCTACGATGCCGGCATGGATCGGGCGGCCATCGAGCGAGCGGGCGCGGCGCCGGTGATGCCCGCGCTGGCGCGCATCGATGCCATCGGCAACACCGACGCGCTCGTCGCGTACCTGATGAAGCCGGACGACGACGACGGGAGTTCCGTCATCGGACTGGGTGCGGAGAAGCGGGTGCCGGGCCTGGCGCCGGGCCAACGGCTGGACCTCAATATGGCCATCGTCTCGGTGCGGGCGCTCGGTGTCATGCAGCGTGCCTTGTACACGGACACCACGCCGGAGAGTGGGGCGGCGCGGGATCGGTACCTGCGCATGAACGCGTCGCTGCTGCGCCTCGCGGGCGTCGCCGACGCGGAGCAGGCGGCCGCGCTGGCCTTCGACGCCGAGGCGCGCCTGGGGAGGATACTGCCGGCCGCCGCGGAGCCCGCGGACCCCGTGGGCAAGATGTCGGTCGTGACCCTCGAGGAAGCCAATCGCGCGGTCGAACACATCGAATGGCGCGCGTATTTTCGCGCGCAGGGCATCACGCCACCCGCGAAGTTCGTCGTGGCGGACATCGCATGGATAGAAGCGCTCGATCGCATGATCGCCGAGGTCCCGCTGACGCAATGGAAGGCCACGCTCAAGGTCTGGAAGCTGCAGGATGCGGCGCCGTATCTGTCCGCCGCGTTTCGCGAGGCAGGCGGTCCGGCCGACGGCGGCATGGCGAATGGCCTGGTGCTGGACGACCCGCAATGGGGCGACGTGCAGCAGGCCATCAGTACCTTGCCTGCGCTGGCGCAGTCCATGAGCATGGAATACGCGGCGCGCGCCGTTACCCCGCAGTCCATCGAGGTGGCCACACGGCTGGTGAATGACGTGCGCGCGGCGTTCCGCGCGCGCCTGGCCCGCGCGGCGTGGCTCTCGCCCGAAACGCGCGCCCGCGCGCTGGAGAAGGAGCGGCAGATGAAGGTCTCGGTGGCCTCGCAGGCGGACGCCGTCGATGTATCGGCGCTCTTGCCCCAGATGACTTCCGTGCATTTCGCCAACCTGCAGGCGGTGCATCGCTTCGACCTGCAACGCGTGCGCGCCGCCATCGGTACCACGACCGATGTGCTGCCGTTCGACGCCGCGCAGTACATGGTGAATGCCACTTACGTGCACGACGAGAATGCCATCCTGCTCCACGCCGCCATGCTGCAACCGCCGATGTTCGATCCGAACGACGATGCCGCGTTCAACTATGGCGGGCTCGGCGCGATCATCGGCCATGAGATATCGCATGGTTTCGATACCCAGGGCGCCGGGCGGGACGGTACGGGCACGATGGTCGATTGGTGGCAGGCGGACGACAGGCAGCGCTTCATGGCGCGGGCGAGCGCGATGGTGAAGCAGTTCGACGCTTACGAAGGGGCCCCGGGCGTGTTCGTCGATGGACGGCGCACGGTCAACGAGAATATCGGCGACCTTGGCGGCCTCAACGCGGCCTACGATGCATTGCAGGCCCGGATGGCCAGCTTTCCGGCGGAGAATCGGCCGGTCGACGGCCTCTCGCAGGCCCAGCGCTTCTTCATCAGCTGGGCCCAGCGCTTCCGCGTCAAGCAGACACCGGCCGCCGTCGCCGAATCGCTGGCTTTCGGCGAACATGCGCCCGCGCGCTTCCGCATCATCGGCCCGCTGTCCAACATGACATCGTTCGCGGCCGCTTTCGGTTGCGCGCCCGGGCAGCCGATGGCCCGCGGACCGGACGAACGTGTCGTGATCTGGTAACCGTACCGGTAATGGTGTGCGGCACCGTTACACATCGCTTTTTTTCCCATGTGCCTCTATCATGGCGCCGGGCCGGCAAAAAATAACACGTCTGAGTTAAAGACGCCGATACCGTCGTGACCCAGAATGGACGTTGCGCCACGCGCCATACCGCGCGTGTTGGCGACGCTCCGCACTCCTTTATCCGAGGTATCGACGATTTGCTGGCTGCGCGGACGCCGGCAAGGGAAGTCTTTATGCAGCAGCATGGCGGATCCCCGCCGGCCGGCGGACGCGTGCTGCGCGTCGCCTGGCCGTTCGTCCCCGTGGTTATCGCGCTGGCGTTTTTCTGCGTCGCCAGTGTCGATTTGCTATCCGCGTCGCGCGCGTTCATTTCGGCGGAGAGCCTCTGGACCAAGGGCCAGAAGGCCGCCGTTCTCCATCTGCTGAGGTTTGCCGAAACGCGGCAGGACGTCGATTTCGAGGCGTACCGCATGGCCATCGCATTGCCGCTCGGCGATGCCGAGGCGCGCGTCGCGCTCGAGAACGAGGACGATTTCGATCGCGACAAGGCATTCCAGGGCCTGATCGCGGGCGGCAATCATCCCGACGATATCCCGGCGATGATCCGGCTGTATCGCTACTTCCGTAACGTTACCGAGATCGACCGCGCGATTGCGCTGTGGGCCGAGGCCGACCGCGATATCCACAAGCTCGATACGGTGGCGAGCACGCTGCGCGAACGCGCGGCGGACCCCGCCTGCGACGACATCTGCCTGAAGCCGCTGGTCTCGGAAATCACCGAGATCGACGCCCGCCTCACGCCGCTCGAAATCGCGTTCTCGTACAGCATCGGCACGGCCTCGCGGCGCGTGCGCGACACGCTGCTATGGGGCGCGGTCGGCCTGGCCGTGCTGCTGTTGCTGAGCGCCGTCTGGCTGTCCTATCGCATCCTCCGTCAGGAGCGGCAGCTGCGCGAGGCGCTGACCGGTAGCGAAGAGCGGCTCAAGCTCGCCGTGGCTGGCAGCAGCGACGGCCTGTGGGACTGGCATCCGCACCGCGGGGAGCTCTACTTCTCGCCGCGCTGCGCGGAGATGCTCGGCTACGAACCCGATGAACTGCCGCATGCGCGCGAGACCCTGCTTGCACTGATGCATCCGTCCGACGTGCCCGGATTCGAGCGGCAGCTGTCGCGGCATCTGCGCGAGGGTACGCAATACGACGTCGAGTTCCGCTTGCGCCGGAAGGGCGGCGGCTTCCAGTGGGTCCGTTCGCGTGGGCGCATGGTGCGCGGCACGACGGGCAAGCCCGCGCGCATGGCCGGATCGCTGACCGATATCTCCGATCGCAAGGAGTTCGAATCGCAGCTTTTCGCGGAAAAGGAGCGTGCGCAGGTCACGCTGCAGGCCATCGGCGAAGCGGTGGTGACGACGGACGTGTGGGGCCGCATCGAATCGCTGAACCCGGTGGCGGAGCTGCTCACGGGCTGGTCGAATCAGGAGGCGCTGGGCACGTTCCTGGCGCAGACATGTCCGCTGCAGGACGAGGGCACGGGTGCGCCGATCACCGACCTCATCTCGCGCGCGTTGCAGGAGCGCTGGCCCACGCAGGCCATCATGCTGCTGGCGCGGCGAGGCGGCGGTCTGGTCGCGGTCAAGCCGTCGGTCGCGCTGATCCGCGACCGCGCGGGACTTGCCATCGGCGTGGTGCTCGTGATGCATGACGTGAGCATGGAGCGCGCGCACGCCGCGCGGCTCGCGCACGAGGCCACCCACGATGCGCTGACGGGCCTCGTCAATCGCGCGGAGTTCGAGCGACGGCTCGCGGCGGCCACGGGCAGTACACGGCAGACCGACTGCACGCACACGCTGATGTACCTCGACCTCGACCAGTTCAAGGTGGTCAACGATACGTGCGGCCACGCGGCCGGCGACGAACTCATCCGGCAGGTAGCGGAAGTCATGCGGCAGGCGCTGCGCAAGGGCGACACGCTCGCGCGGCTCGGCGGCGACGAATTCGGCGTCCTGCTCGAACACTGTTCGGGCGAGGAAGGCGCGCGCGTGGCCGAGGCCCTGCGCCGCGCGATCTCGTCGTTCCGCTTCGCGCACCGGCAGCGCACGTTCGCGCTGGGCGTGAGCATCGGCGTGGTCAGCCTCGATGGCAGCATCGTCAAGGTGGAGGAAGCGCTCAGCGCGGCCGACGCCGCGTGCTACATGGCGAAGGAGGGCGGGCGCAACCGCGTGCAGATCTATCGCATGGACGACAACGCGATGCAGTCGCGCCGCGGCGAGATGGAGTGGGTCAGCCGCGTGCATGCGGCGCTGGCCGCCGGCCGGTTCTGCCTGTATGCGCAGGAGATCGTGGCGTTGCAGCCGGGCATCGATGGCCGGTCCGGCCGCCATATCGAACTGCTGCTGCGCCTGATCGACGAGCGCGGCGAACTCGTCCCGCCGATGGCATTCGTGCCCGCGTGCGAGCGGTTCAACCTGATGCCGATGATCGACCGATGGGTCGTCGAGACCGGCTTCGCCGCGCTGGCGCGCCTGCAGGCCGAGCAGCCCGGCTGCATCGCGATGTGTTCGATCAATCTATCCGGCGCGTCGCTCGCCGACGATCACTTCCCCGCGTTTGTCCAGCAGCAGGCCGAACTGCAGGGCCTGGCGCTCGATAGCGTCTGCTTCGAGATTACCGAGACCGCGGCCATCGCGAACCTGACGCAGGCGGCCGCGTTCATTCAGCAGCTGCAGGCGATGGGCTGCGCGTTCGCGCTCGACGATTTCGGCGCGGGCATGTCGTCGTTCGCATATCTCAAGCACCTGCCCACCGCGTATCTGAAGATCGACGGCAGCTTCGTGCGCGAGATGCTCGACGATCCCGTCAACCTCGTGATGATCGAGGCGATCCAGCGAATCGGGCAGGCCATGGGCAAGCGCACGATCGCCGAGTTCGTCGAGAGCGAAGCCATGCTGGAGCGTCTGCGCGGACTCGGCATCGACTACGCGCAGGGCCACTACATCGCACGGCCGATGCCGTTCGCGCGCGGCACCAGCGTGCATGTGGAGACCACCGAACGCTTCGCGGTGACGCTATAAGCCGCGGTCAGACCGGCGGCGGTACGATCGGCGACGTGGCGTCCGTGGTTCCCGCAGGCCCCGCGGGTGTCATGGGCGCGGGCGGCGAGTGGACGAGCGGATCGCGAAACCCGGTATCGCCGGGTTTGCGCACGGGCCGCTGCGCGGCCTGCCACGATCGGTAGGCAAAGTAGCCGGCCGCACCGAGCGCGCCGAATTTCGAAAGCTTCCACGCCACGCGTCCGACCGGCGTCTTGCGCAAGAGTGGCAGCGCCAGCGTGATGGCGGTACTCACCATCGGATACTCGCGCGTGATGCCCAGCAGCTTGAGCCAGCCGCCAGGGCGCGTGAGGCCGGCCACCTTGGGCAGCCACGCACTCACGTTGGTCATGCGGCGCGCACCGCCACGCACCTGCTGCAGCGCCTGCAGCGCATCGTAGCGTTCGAGCGCGGCCCGCGTGAGCAGCAGCTCCTTGCGTACCGCGAGCGGCAGCCGGACTTCATGCGAGAAGCGTGCGGGCCGCGGATGATCGCGGCGCGGACGGTCGCCCGCGCGTTGGTCGGCGTACGGGTCCTGATCGTCGTTTGGAGTAGTCATCGGCGCAGCATCTCCCGGTCCTTGTCGAGCTCAGCGAGCGTGGCTTCGAACAGCGGCGGCGCATGGCGCAGCTTGTTGCGCGCGACCAGCAAACAGGCTGCGGCCGCGACGAAGTAGAAGAGCATGATGGCAAGGATGGCCTGCCACCGGTAACTTTCCCAGAACAGGATGACGATCAGCAGCGTGAACGTCATCAGCGCCATGCTGAAAAATGCCAGCGCGAAAAAGGCAAGGAGCGCCACCTTCATCAGTCGGGCGCGCTCCTCGGCCAGTTCCACGCTCGCAAGTTCCAGTCGCGTCTGCAGCATCGATACGATCGAGCTGGCCAGGTTGCGAAGGGCGTCCAGGAACTTCGGGGAAGAGGGTTCGCTCATGCGGCGGTCTTGCGAATGTGCGAGGCGTGACGCGGAAAGACTCGCGACGCGGCCGGCGGGGTTGGAGCCTCCACCTGTGGCAGGGGAGGCCCTGGGCATGGAGACCCGAGCAGGTGGCCCCCGGCAACTACCCGGCGCGGGTCGCCCCGGCCGGGTCAGGTAAAACGTTATGCAGCAACGGGTGGCACGCTCGCACCGCCCGTGCTGGATCTGGATCTTACTTGCGGTTGAGCAGCAGGCCGATCAGCAGGCCCACGCCGGCCGCCACGCCCACGGCGCGCCACGGGTGGTCATGCACGTAATCGTCGGTCGCGCGTGCGGCGGCCTTGCTCTTCGTGACCACGGCGTCCTGCAGATCCTGGGCCTTCTCCTTGGCTTGCTTCAGCAGGCCCATGCCACGCTCGCGCAGTTCGGCAGCTTTCTCGCCGGTAGTCGAGGCCGCTTGCTTAAGCAGTTCTTCGGCGTCGGACAGAACGGTCTTGACATCGCTCATCAGTTTCTCCTGTTTGCGGGCGGTTGGTTGTGTTGGTGACATTTTGCCTTGCTCGCTCCCACTTGTGGCGTTTCGTGTCTCCACGCGGGACATGAAACTAGGATATGTGGCGGCGAGCCATCGTTTCAAGTCTTGACGCACGGTTTCGGGCATTCGATCCGATGTCGATGGCATATCGATATCGGCATCGAGTGCGTTCGGCTATAGTCCGATCCGCTGGAAACCGAAGCGTTACAAGACTCTCGACGGCGTAGGACAGCATTGGTCTTATGACTTCGAGTGATTTTATAGTGACTTTATATTCGTTTGAGTTGGATCGCAATCTCACTAAGCTGGTTCAATTCGATTCTTTCCCCCAGATCAACAGGAGATTAGGCATGTCATTGCGTCTCGGCGATATCGCTCCCGATTTCGAACAGGAGTCGAGCGAAGGCACCATCCGTTTTCACGAGTGGCTCGGCGATGGCTGGGGTGTCCTGTTTTCGCACCCAGCGGACTACACGCCCGTGTGCACGACGGAACTCGGTCTGACCGCGAAGCTCAAGGACGAGTTCGCCAGGCGCGGCGTGAAGGCCATCGCGCTGTCTGTGGATAACGTGGAATCGCACAAGGGCTGGATCGGCGATATCAATGAAACGCAGGGAACGTCGGTCAATTTCCCGATTCTTGCCGACAGCGACCGCAAGGTGTCCAACCTGTACGACATGATTCATCCGAACGCCAACGACACGCTGACGGTGCGTTCGCTGTTCATCATCGATCCGAAGAAAAAAGTGCGCCTGATCATTACGTATCCGGCCAGCACGGGTAGAAATTTCAACGAGATCCTGCGCGTCATCGATTCGCTGCAACTGACCGACAACCACAGCGTCGCCACGCCGGGCAACTGGCAGGACGGTGACGATGTGGTGATCGTGCCGTCGCTGAAGGACGAAGAGGTGATCCGCCAGAAATTCCCGAAGGGCTACAAGGCGGTGCGTCCGTACCTGCGTCTGACGCCGCAGCCGAACAAGTAATCCTGGTGGTGTGATTTTCGCCCGGCGCGACCGATGTCCCGCCGGGCGTTTTGTTTTTACCGGATCAGAAAAACGCTTGCAGGCCGGTCTGGGCGCGGCCCAGGATCAGCGCGTGGATGTCGTGCGTGCCTTCGTAGGTGTTGACCACCTCGAGGTTGACCACGTGACGGATCACGCCGAACTCGTCGGAAATGCCGTTGCCGCCGAGCATGTCACGGGCAACGCGGGCGATGTCCAGCGACTTGCCGCACGAATTGCGCTTCATGATCGAAGTGATTTCCACCGCCGCCGTGCCTTCGTCCTTCATGCGGCCCAGGCGCAGGCAGCCCTGCAGCGCGAGCGTGATCTCGGTCTGCATGTCGGCCAGCTTCTTCTGCACGAGCTGCGTGGCGGCCAGCGGGCGGCCGAACTGCTTGCGGTCCAGCGTGTACTGGCGCGCGGTATGCCAGCAGAATTCGGCGGCGCCGATCGCGCCCCAGGCGATGCCGTAGCGTGCCGAGTTCAGGCACGTGAACGGGCCCTTGAGGCCGCTGACGCCCGGCATGATGTTCTCTTCGGGCACGAACACCTGGTCCATCACGATCTCGCCCGTGATCGACGTGCGCAGGCCCACCTTGCCGTGGATCGCCGGGGCCGACAGGCCCTTCCAGCCCTTCTCGAGGATAAAGCCGCGGATCGCGCCCTTGCCGTCCTCGCCCTGGAGCTTGGCCCACACGACGAACACGTCGGCGATCGGGGAGTTGGTGATCCACATCTTGGCGCCGCTGAGCTCGTAGCCGCCATCCACCTTCTTCGCGCGGGTGACCATCGAGCCCGGGTCCGAACCGTGGTTCGGCTCGGTCAGGCCGAAGCAGCCGATCCATTCGCCGGTGGCGAGCTTCGGCAGATACTTTTCCTTCTGGGCATCGCTGCCGAATTCGTAGATCGGCACCATCACGAGCGACGACTGCACGCTCATCATCGAGCGATAGCCCGAGTCCACGCGCTCCACTTCGCGCGCGATCAGGCCGTAGCTCACGTAGTTGAGGCCGGGGCCGCCGTATTGCTCCGGAATGGTGGGGCCCAGCAGGCCCAGTTCGCCCATCTCGCGGAAGATCTCGACATCGGTCTTCTCGTTACGGAAGGACTGCAGCACGCGCGGCATGAGCTTGTCCTGGCAGTAGGACGCCGCCGCGTCACGCACCATGCGCTCTTCGTCGGTGAGTTGCTGGTCCAGCAGCAGAGGATCGGTCCAATGGAATTCGGCGTTCGCGGCCATCGAGGTCTCCTGAAGATTTAAAGTTCCGCATTGCGGAACCATGTTCCGATGCGGTAGTATAGCCGAACCTCGTGGCGGTGCAATACCGTTGCGCAATCAGGAGACCGCCGTGGCCGATGTGCCGATTCCCCAGACATCCGATGTCGTTGCCGACACCGTCCCGGATAGCGCCCCAGACAGCGCCCCAGATAGCGCGGCGGGCGAGCGGGCCAGCGACCCGAATTTCGTCACCGCGCTCGCGCGCGGCCTCGAACTGCTGCGCTGCTTCCGCACGGGCGAGGCGATGCTGGGCAACCAGGACTTCGTGCGCCGTACCGGTTTTCCGAAGGCGACCGTGAGCCGGCTGGCCGGCACGCTGGTCCAGCTGGGCTATCTTCGCTATGACGCCTCGCTCGGCAAGTACGCGCTCGACGCCGGCGTGCTCGCGCTAGGGTTCTCGTATCTGTCGGCGTCGAATGTCGTGGCGCTGGCGCGCCCGCATATGCTCGCGTTCGCGCAGTCGCATGGGGTGTCGGTGTCGCTGGGCAAGCGCGACCGGCTCGAGGTCATCTACCTCGAGTCGATTCGTAACGACGCGGGCGTGATGCTCGGTCTCGGGGTGGGGTCGCGGCTGTCGCTGGTTTCGAGCTCGATGGGGCGCGCGTACCTGGCGGCGTTGCCCTCGGCGCGGCGCGAGCGCGTGATCGCGGAATTCGCGCAGGCCTATCCCGAGCAATGGCGTCAGCAGGAGGCGCCGATGCGTGTGGCACTCGAAGCGGCCGAGCGCCTCGGGTACTCGGCGTCGTTCCGGGACTGGCATCCGGCGATCCACGCCTGTGCGGTCGCGTTCCGGCCGATTGGTGAACGCGAGATCCATATGCTCAGCTGCAGCGCATCGTATGGCGCGGTGCCTGAACAGGACTTCCATGACAAGCTCGCGCCGGCGCTGCGCGCGCTGGCGGCGCGGCTGTCGGAGGCCACGGGCTGAGCCGGGGGCTCAGAGATCGGTGCGCAGCTTCCACAGTTCCGGAAACAGGACCACGTCGAGCATCTTGCGCAGATAGCCGACGCCTTCGGTGCCGCCGGTGCCGCGCTTGAAGCCGATCACGCGTTCGACCGTCGTCACATGGCGGAAGCGCCATTGGCGGAACGCATCCTCGAGATCCACGAATTTTTCGCCGAGCTCGTAGAGATCCCAGTGCGCGGACGGGTCGCGATAGACCTGCAGCCACGCCGCCTCCACCGACGCGTTGTCGCCCGCCGGTTGCGACCAGTCGCGCTCGAGGCATGCCGCGTCGATCGCAAAGCCGCGCCGTGCCATCAGGCGAATGGCCTCGTCGTACAGCGAGGGCGTGCGCAGCGCGGTCTCGACCAGCGCGAGGTGCTCCGCCCGATGCGCATGCGGCCGCAGCATGGCCGCGTTCTTGTTGCCGAGGATGAATTCGATCTCGCGATACTGATACGACTGGAACCCGGACGATGCGCCGAGGTACGGCCGCATGGCCGAGTATTCAGGCGGCGTCATCGTGGCCAGCACGTTCCACGCCTGGACGAGCTGGTCCATGATGCGCGACACGCGCGTCAGCATCTTGAACGCGGGCGGCAGGCGGTCTTCGCGCACGCTCTCGCGTGCCGCGCGCAGTTCATGCAGCATCAGCTTCATCCACAGCTCGGTGGTCTGGTGCTGGACGATGAACAGCATCTCGTTGTGGTCGGGCGAGCGCGGATGCTGGGCATCGAGGATCTGATCGAGGCCGAGGTAGTCGCCGTAGCTCATGTCGCGCGCGAAGTCCATCTGCGCGCCGTGCCAGTCGCCCTCGCCGGTGGTGGTCTTGCCCGAGAACGGGCATCCCGAGGTGGTGCTCATAGGTTTCTGCCTTGAAAATCGGATCGAATCAGGTCACTTGCCCGCGCACCGCGAAGCGGTCTTCGCGATAGACGCCCGTATCGAGCACGTCGCGCAGCACCTCGACGGCATCCCATACCTCTGTAAAGCTCGTGTACAGCGGCGTAAAGCCGAACCGCGCGATCGACGGCTCGCGATAGTCGCCGATGACGCCGCGCTCGATCAGCGCCGCCACGACCGCATACCCGTCGGGATGCGCAAAGCTGACGTGGCTGCCGCGGCGGGCATGGTCGCGCGGCGTGACGAGCTTCAGCGGATGATCGCCGCAGCGATGCTCCACGAGGCGGATAAACAGGTCCGTGAGCCGCAGCGACTTCTCGCGCAGCGCGGCCATGCTCGTCTGCGCGAACACGTCCAGGCCGCATTCGACGAGCGCGAGCGACGTCATCGGCTGCGTACCGCAGAGGAAGCGCCCGATCCCCTCGGTGGGCCGATAGCGCGGCGACATCGCGAACGGCGCGGCATGGCCCCACCATCCCGACAGCGGCTGCCAGAATGCATCGCGCAGCGCGGGCGCGACCCACACGAACGCGGGCGAGCCGGGGCCGCCGTTGAGGTATTTGTAGGTGCAGCCGATCGCGTAATCGGCATGCGCGCCATGCAGATCGACGGGCACCGCGCCGGCCGAGTGGGCGAGGTCCCATACCGTGAGCGCGCCGCGCGCATGAGCGAGTTCGGTCAGGCCCGTCATGTCGAGCATCTCGCCTGACTTGTAGTTGACGTGCGTGAGCATGAGCACCGCGCAATCGGCATCGATCGCGGCATCGAGTTCGGAGGGATCGTCGACGAGGCGCAGCGAATAGCCGCGCTGGAGCAGGTCCGCAAGGCCCTGCGCGATATAGAGGTCGGTCGGGAAGTTGCTCGACTCGGACACGATCACGCGGCGCGCGGGGTCGCGCTGCTGCTGCACGCGCAGCGCGGCGGCCAGCACCTTGAACAGGTTGATCGACGTGGTGTCGGTGACCACCACTTCATCGTCGCGTGCGCCGATCAGCGGCGCGAGCTTGTTGCCGAGCCGGCGGGGCAGATCGAACCAGCCCGCGTCGTTCCAGCTGCGGATGAGTCCGTTGCCCCATTCGGCGGCGACGACTTCGGCGGCGCGCGCGGTCGCGGCGTGCGGCCGCGCGCCGAGCGAGTTGCCGTCGAGGTAGATCACGCCCGAAGGCAGCGCGAATTGCTCCCGCAGCGGCGCAAGCGGATCTTCGCGGTCGAGCGCGAGGCAGTGTTCCCGGGTGAAGGCTGTCATGGGCAGAGGGCGGTGGAAATCAGGGAAGGGTTCGCAGTACCGCGCGCACGGGGCTGGCATCGAGGCCCGCCAGCCGGAGCGGCAGCGCAATCAGTTCGTAGTCGCCGGCAGGCACGTCGTCGAGCACGATGCCCTCGAGAATCGCGAGGCCGTGGGCATGCACGGCGCGATGGGCGTCCATGGTCCTGGAGTCCTGCGGGTCTAGCGAGGGCGTGTCGATGCCGATCAGCCGCACGCCATGCGCGGCCAGCAGCGCGATGGTCTCCGCGGCCACGGCGCAGAACTGGCTGTCCCACGCGTCGAGCGGCGCGCGCGCGTAGGTGCGCAGCAGCACACGCGGCGGCGTGCCATCGAGCGCATCGGCAATCTGGTCGGGCGTGACGGCGGGCCTGGCGCCGAGGCAATGGATCACGCGGCATGGGCCCAGATACGCATCGAGCGCGACATCGCCGATCGCGGCGCCATCCGCCGCGTAATGGAGCGGGGCGTCGGTGTGGGCGCCCGTATGGGGCGACATCGTGATGCGGCCCACATTGACGGGGCAGTGGGCATCCATCTGCCACGACGGCTGATGCTGGAACGGCGTATCGCCGGGCCAGACGGGCGTGGCGGGGGACACCGGCGGCGTGATATCCCAGAGCGTGCGGGGCGCGTTTGTCATGGCAAACCTTTCTCGATGCATGCCCGCATGGTAGTCAAAACATCGCGAAAGAGGCTTGCCATTTCACCGCGAAAATCGATACGATTTCGCAGAATCTTGCGTAGAACAACTATTTCACGGTGGAATCTGCAATGACCCTCGACCCCATCGATCTCCGTATCCTGACCTGCCTGCAGGAGAACGGCCGCATCAGCAATCAGGATCTGGCGGACCGCGTGGCGCTGTCGCCATCGGCGTGCCTGCGGCGCGTGCGGCTACTCGAGGAAGGCGGGGTGATCGGGGGCTACCGCGCGTGGTTCGACGCGGAACAGCTGGGGCTGGAGATCGAGGCGATCGTGCAGGTATCGATGCGCCACGACGTGGAAGGGTGGCACGAGACGTTCAACGAGGCCGTGCAGGCGTGGCCCGAAGTGCTGTCTGCCTACGTGATCACCGGCGACAGCAGCTACATCCTGCGCGTGCAGGCGCGCAACCTCAAGCACTACTCGGATTTCATCGTCAACCGGCTCTACCGCACGCCGGGCGTGATGGATATCCGGTCGAACATCGTGCTGCAGCGGATCAAGACCGAAGGGTCGCCGCTGGCGATCCTCAAGGCAGGGGCTTGAGCGTCGAGAACCCGCCGCGCTGGAACACGAGTGGCTGGCCGGCGTCGTCGAGAATGCCGCAGCGTTCCACTTCGCCGACGAAGATCACATGATCGCCCTCGTCGTAGCGGCTGCGGTTGTGGCATTCGAACCAGGCCAGCGCGTTGGCGAGAATCGGCAGCCCGGTCTCGGACAGGCGATAGTCCACGCCGGCGAACCGGTCTCCCTTGAGCGTGGCAAAGCGTTGGCAGAGATCCAGCTGCGAAGCGGCCAGCACGTTGATGATGTAGTGCGATCCCGCGCGGAACATCGGCAGGCTGCTGGCGCGCATGGCCAGGCTCCAGAGCACGAGCGGCGGGTCGAGCGAGACGGAGTTGAAGGAACTGGCGGTAATTCCGACAAACGGTGCGCCGCCGTGGTGATGATGGCCGGCCGAGCGCGTGGTCATGACGGTCACGCCCGTGGCGAACTGCGACAGCGCACGGCGGAAATGCTGGGTATCGAAGTCGGGCGCGGCCGCGCCGCTTGCGGCGGGGTCCGCATCCGGGCCCTCCAGGCGGCTTCCGGTTTCAGGCATGCCCATGTCTTGGGCTCCACACAATTCCATGACGGGTTCCACAGTGTAATCGCGCTCGCGGATGCGCGCGCGCAACCACAACCTAATCTCCAGGCGCGGGCGGCTCGGTTGGGCTCCGCACGAATCGCGCCACCCGGGCCCACCCGGGCATACCCGTGATTGTAGCGGACGGGGTGCGCCCGCCGCCCCTTCATATTTGCAAGCGCGTCTCCATTTGCTTGAATATCCTAGTGAATGGGGAAGACGACATGACGGCGAAGGGAGCCAAAGACATGGAACAGCAACAGTTGGAGATCGCCACGCTTGGCGGCGGATGCTTCTGGTGTCTGGAAGCGGTCTATCAGCACGTGGAGGGCGTGCGTGCCCTGGAGTCCGGTTATACGGGCGGCCATGTCAGTCATCCCACGTACCGGCAGGTCTGCGAGGGCGACACGGGACATGCCGAGGTGGTGCGCGTGACATTCGACCCGTCCGTGATCACCTACCGCGAGATCATCGAGATCTTCTTCGCGATCCATGACCCAACCACGCTGAACCGGCAGGGCAACGACGTGGGGACGCAGTACCGGTCCGTGATCTTCACGCATTCGGAGGCGCAGCGCGCGACCGCCGAGTACGTGATGCGCGAGATCGCGGCCAACAAGGTCTATGACGATCCGATCGTGACGCAGATCGAGCCGGAGCAGCCGTACTGGCGCGCCGAAGAAAGCCACCAGAACTACTACGTCGATCATCCGGGGCAGGGCTACTGCGCGTTCGTCATCACGCCGAAGGTGGCCAAGTTCCGCAGGCAGTTCGCGCACCGCCTGCGTCAGTAAGGGCTCGCCGTACGCGGGTCAGAGCCGCTCGGCGATGGCCTGCGCCAGCTTCAGGCAAGTCAGCGGGGCCGAGCCCTCGGCCTTGTTGCTGACGATCACGTAGGCGGGCTGGTCCGCCGCGAGCGTGCGCACGACGAGGTCGGCAATGGCCTCGCGCGTGGGCGCATCCTCGTCCACGAGCTTGTCGAACGGCGCGTACGCGGCCTCGGCGATCTCGTACGAGCGGCCCTGATACAGCATCCATCGCAGCACGAGCGGTCCCGGCGCTTCGGCGTCCATGAGCGCCTGCGCACCCGCCTGGCGGCTGACCGGCGGCAGGCGATCGCGCGCGGACAGGCAGAAGCGCACGCCATGCGCGCGCAGCAGCTTGATATAGCGCGGCGTCAGCAGCGACGGGTCGCGCATCTCCACCGCATAGCATGCGAACGGCGTCAGCGACGGGTCCAGCGGCGGCAGCGCCTGCAGGAACGCGCCCAGCCGCGCGTGAAAGGCCTCGGCGTCGCTGGCCATGCTGCCGAGCGGCGAGAGCTGGAACAGCAGCGGGCCGCAACGGCGTCCGAGTCCGCCCGTCGCGGGCACGATAAAGTCGCGCACGGCGATATCGGGGTCGAGGAACGCCGCGTTGGGCAGGCGCCCCGCGCCGTCCGATCCGCGCACCCAGCCGTCGCAGACGCTGGCGGGCCCCTTGATCAGGAAACGGAAATCTTCTGGGACCTGGGAGGCGTAGGACAGGTAGTCGGCGAGCGGAATCGGACCGTAGAAGCCGCGGTCGATGCCGGCGGCGCGCAGCAGCGGATGCCGGCCGTATGCGGTCAGTCCCTTGCGCGCGAGCAGGCTCTCGCTGTACTGACCATCGTAGACGAGGCCGTGCCAGCCCGGATAGGACCACGACGACGTGCCGAGGTAGAGATGGCGCGGCAGGCGCGCGGCCAGCGCGGCGAGCTCGGCCGAGACCTCGGCGGGCTGGATCGCCTTGCCCCGCGCGGCCCTGGCCGAGGGTGCCGCGCGGTCGTCGGCCGGCGTATCGTCAGCCGAGTCGGCCGGCATGCCAAACAGGTCTAGATTCGTCGTCAACTGGCCAGCGTGGTGTCGTAGATATACCGTCGCGACGAAGGCAGCGTCTCAGCCTGTCGTCCCGCCTTGTGGCAGACGATCTGGTAGATCGACATCTGGTCCGTCGTGAACGCGTGCGCGCATCCGGCCAGGTACACGCGCCAGATGCGGAACTTGGTTTCGCCGACCATCTCGCGAATGGCATCGCCATGGGCCTCGAAATTCTCGGCCCAGTGGCGCAGCGTCTGCGCATAGTGCCGCCGCAGCAGTTCCACGTCAAATGCCTCGAGCCCACCCTGCTGCAGGGTCTGCAGCACGAGGCCGATATGCGGGAGCTCGCCCTGCGGAAACACGTAGCGGTCCATGAAGGCCGCGCCGTCCATCGGCACCTCGCCGCTGTCCGGATCGGTCGCGGTGATCCCATGGTTCATCGCCACGCCGTCGTCGGCCAGCAGCTCGCGGATGCGCCCGAAGTAGCCGGGCAGGTTGTCCTTGCCCACATGCTCGAACATGCCGACGCTCGTGATGCGGTCGAACTGCCCCGTGACGTCGCGGTAATCCTGCAGCCGGATCTCGATCCGGTCCGCCAGCCCGGCTTCCTTCACGCGTGCCGTGGCGAGGTCGAACTGGTTCTGCGAGAGCGTAATGCCCACGCAGCGCGCGCCGAACTTCTGCGCGGCGCGGATCACGAGCGCGCCCCATCCGCAGCCGATATCGAGCAGCGTCTGCCCGGGCTGCAGCCGGATCTTCGTCAGGATATGGTCGATCTTCTTCAGCTGCGCGGTCGCGAGGTCCTCGTCGCCATGTTCGAAGTAGGCGCAGGAATACACCATGCGCGGGTCGAGCCACAGTTGATAGAAGTCGTTGGAGACGTCGTAGTGGTACTGGATCGCGGACTTGTCTTCCTGCTTCGAATGCGTGAAGTGCTGCGCCACCCTGGCCAGCATGCCGCCCGCGACGGACTTTGCGGCCGCCGAGAAGCCGTATCCCACATTGATGATGTCGGCCAGCTTGCCGTCGAGATCGATCTTCTGCTGCACGTAGGCCTCGCCGAGGTTGTCGAGGCTCGGCACGAGCAGCAGCGGCAGCGCCGCGGCCTCGCGCACGGTCAGCGTGACATCGGGCGTCTCGAACCGGCCCAGCGCGAACTCGCTGCCATTCCACAAACGCAATCGGACCGGAAGGTTGGCGTGCTCGCGCACGTCGGCGATCCAGCGTTCGAGTTGGGTATCCAAAGCTTGTTTGAACAACATGCCGTGCTCTCCCGTAATGGCAACGATCCATTGACTCTACTGCCGAACGGGAGCGCGCGTGTGACGGGCCCTTTGCTTGTCTAGGCGAGCAAACATGGATTCCCGGCCTCGCGGAAACGCAAGCTGGGCGTGGCTTTCAGGGATATAGGGAGCGCGTGGCGCGGCGCGGCGCGGGACTGTCCAGACCGTTCGACAGATCGTCCAACGGTCGGGACAAAAATCAGGGCGACAATCGCACAATGCGCCAGCTGCCGTCGTCCTGACGGCGGAAGCCGATGCGGTCGTGCAGGCGCGATGCGCGGCCCTGCCAGAACTCGATCCAGTTCGGCATCAGGCGGTAGCCGCCCCAGTGCGGCGGGCGGGGCGGATCGTCGCCGAAGCGCGCGCGGAAATCCGCCTCGCGGGCTTCGAGCACACCACGGTCGGCCACCTCGCGGCTTTGCTCCGACGCCCAGGCGCCGAGCCGGGAGCCGAGCGGACGCGACACGAAATATGCATCGCTTTCGGCTTCATCGACCTTGCGGACTTCGCCCTCGATGCGCACCTGGCGCTCGAGTTGCACCCAGTGGAAGAGCAGCGCCGCGCGCGGGTTGGAGAGCAGGTCGTTGCCCTTGCGGCTCTCGTAGTTGGTGAAGAACGTGAACCCCGATGCGTCCACGCCCTTGAGCAGCACGATGCGCGCCGAGGGCTGGCCGTTCGCGCCAACGGTCGCGAGGGTCATGGCGTTGGGGTCGGGCATTTTCGCGACCACGGCCTCGTCGAACCATCGCTGGAACTGCACGATCGGGTCGTTGGCCACGTCGGTTTCGGAGAGCGCGCCGAGCACGAATTGGCGGCGCAGGTCGGCTAGTTCAGTCATGTCACATCCGCACGAAAACATCACGAAGGATGCTTCGAGTATAGCGAATGCGCCGCATGGCGCGACCTGCGCTGCATCAAACGGGAGGCAATGCCTTGTTGCGCGTCTGCGTGCGCGAGTAGTAGCCGGCCATGCCCATCGCGCCCGCCATCGAGAGGAAGATCGGCAGCATGCCCAGCGCCGTGCCCACCACGCCGAACGTGAGCGGCCAGACGACCTGGCTCGTGTTCAGCACGGCCGAGCGCAGGCCGAGGGCCTCGCCGGCGCGGCCCGAGGGCGAGGCGATATGCAGGATGTTCATGACATTGGGCTGCGCGCTGCCGAGCGCGAGACCCAGCAGGAACGCGAGCGCGCACATCAGCCAGAACTGCGAGACGAACGGATAGATCAGGTAGGCGAGCGCGCCCACCGTCAGCGCGATGCGAATGATCTTCCATTCCGAGAAATGGCGCGTGATCAGCGGCATGGCGATACGGATGGCCAGCGTGGCGAGCGAGAAGGCGCCGAGCACCCAGCCGATCGACGATGGGGTGAGGCCGATGTTCGAGCCGCGAATCGGGATCAGGAACGCGTGCAGGTCCCACGCGGCCGAGAGCACCGCGCTCGCGACGAACACCGCGCGCAGCTCGGGGTACTGAAGCAGGCTCAGCGTCGATTGCCGCGAGCCGTCCTCGATGGCGATGCGGCCCGCGTTGCCGCCCGTGGCGGGCAGGCGCGGCCGCACGTACTGGAGGCCGATCTGGCCCGCGATGGCCACCCCGACGAGCACGATGAAGGCCCAGCGGAACCCTGCATGTTCGATCACGTAACCCATCGTCACCGGGCCGAGCGTGCCGGAGACGGACAGCCCCAGCGCATGCAGCGAATAGTTGCGCAGCCGCGTCTCGTTGGTCGAGACCTGTCCGATCAGCAGCTGCATGGCCACCTGCACCAGCATGAAGCCGACGCCGATCAGCGCGCAGGCGCCATACAGCGATGCGATGTCGTGCCACACCGCGGGCATCAGCGTGCCGGCCACGACCATGATCGAGCCCGCGGTCATCGGCAGTCGCGGCCCGATGGCATCGATCCGGCGGACCGCGGGAATCGCGAGGAACATCGGCAGCAGCGCATAGAGCGCCATCAGCACGCCGAGCGTGATCGTCGAGGCCTTGAGGGAGATGGCGAACAGCGAGACGACAACGCGGCTCGCGTTGAAGGCGACGTGATTGCACACCGTGAGGGCGATCAGCCAGCTGATCGGCGGCACCGTGGCAGGGGGCAACGTCATTTGGGGGGCGGGGGCTTGTAAATGGCCGTTTAAGTATGCGCCTCAATGTGGCACATGCACAACAACGGGGACTGTGTCGTGCAAAAACGCAACGGTCTTGGTGCGGTCAGTCGTGCGGTCAGTCGTGCGGCCGGTCGCGGGGCGGTCGAGGGGTGGTCGGAGGCGTCGGAAAAAAGCAACGCCCCCGGATCGCGCTATCGGGCCCCGGGCGCGCCTCAGCTGCCTTCGTGCATGGGGTCCGGCTGCTGGATGGCCGTGGGGGCCGTCGGCTTCTTTGCGGAGGCGGCGTCCGCCGGGGTGTTTCCGGAAGGCGCGGCGGCGGCCGGCGCACTGGCCGCCTGCGCCTTGGGATCCTTGTAGGTCTTGCCCGGCGGCGGCGCCGTGGGGCGCTTCTTGAGTTCCGTCAGCAGGCGTCCGCACTGGCTCTCGTCGCCCGACGACAGGTCGATGAGCGGCAGCACCGCGGCCACGGGCGCCACGAGCGCGAGCGCGACGGCCCCGCCCGCGCGCAGCGCGAGTACCGCGATATTCGGACTCACGGACGGCTTCTTGAACGTGCCGCCGATATAAAGCGGCGACCGCAGCGAGATGATCCGCACGCCCTTCGAATCGGGATGGATCGTCAGCGCCGTGCGCTCGTTGGCAAGATCGACCGCGCCATCGACATTGATGACCGCGTCCTGCGTATCGAGCACGAACGTGCGCGCGCGCCCCACGCCGTTGGTAAAGCCGAAGTCCGCGACGCCGCAGTTGATCTGCACGGGTTTGTCGCCGAAGAGCTTGGAGATCACGACGCTCCCGACATTGAGCCCCATGGCTTCGAGGATGAATTTGCTGACGGTGCCGTTCTCGACGAGCAGCCGTGCCTCGCCATTGGACGTGCCCAGCAGGGCGGCCACGGAGTTGCCGGTGGCGGACAGCTTCGCGGCGCCGTTGATCTCGCCGATGCTCGCGCGCATGGACTCGACCTTCGGGAACATTTGCTTGATCTTGAGGCGCCGCGCGTTCATGTCGATCATCGCGGCCATCGGTTCGCGCTTGCCGTCGAGCCGGATCGTCGAGACGAGGTTGCCGCCCGCCACGCCGAAATTGAGCGGATCGAGCAACAGCACGCCATCGGTCAGCTTCAGGTGCGTGGTCAGGTTCGTGATCGGCAGGTCTTCGGTCCGCACGATGCGCCGGCCCGTGAATTGCACGTCGGCGTCGATCTGGTCCCAGCGCTCCGTGTGGAATGGTGCGACCGGCAGCGCCTTGTCGGCGGGCTGCTTGACGCTGCTGTCGGACGCCGCTTCGCCGGGCTTGGCATCGGCACCGATCAGCGGCGCGAGATCGGAGAACAGCAACTGCTTCGATTCGAGCTCGCCCGAGAGCAGCGGGCGCGGCGAGCGTTGCTGGAAGTTCAGCGTACCCCCCAGGTCGCTGCCGCCCACCTTGCCGGTGAAGTTGCGATAGCTGTAGCTCGATGCGTCCTTCCTGAGCGTCGCCACGAGCCGGCCACGCGTTTCATACGGGGGTGTGGACGGGAGCACGATGCCGGTAAGCGCGTAGAGCTTGGCCATGTTGTCGCCGGACAGGGCCAGGTGCACGTCCAGCGCGCCGAGGTGCGCGGGATTCGTCAGCGTGCCCTCGATGACCGCGCGCGTGCCGCCGACGCGCACGTCGGCCTGCACGGGAAACGGCGTGTCGGTATCGCGCAGGCTCAGCACCGTGCCGGCCTTGCCGCTGGCGTTGATGGTGGCCTGGTTGTAGTGGCCCACCGCTTTCCAGCGCAGGCCGTAACGGCGCTCGTCGGAGGGGTTGCCCTGTACGGCCGAGGCTTCCGACGCGGCATTGATCAATGCGCCATCGCGCGCCTTGTTGTACAGCGCGTTGTCGCCGATGGTGCCGATCTCGGCCTGCATGTCGATCTTGGACGCGGCGTCGTTGAGCGCGATATTGCCCTGCGCGAGCACGATCTCGCCGATGTCGAGATGCCAGTTCGAGTTGCCGGTCTTGGGGCCGGTATCGAAGGTCCAGTTGTTGCGCTTGTCGGCAAGGCGCTCGAGCCAGACGGCGGGGCTGTCGATCACGATGCTCGGCACATTGATCTCGTGCGCGAGCAGCGGCAGTGGCCGCAGCACGAAGATGACCTCGCGCACGGTCGCCATCTGCGGGGCCTTGGCCCACTCGGTATTGCCGATCGTGATATCGCTTGCCGAGAGTCTCGGCCACGGCACCAGCGTGCGCCAGCCGGTTTCGCCCTGCGCGCGCTTCCAGGTCACGACGAGGTCGCCGTTGATCGCGAACGGACGGCCGATGGCCTGCGACACCTTGTCGTTGAGCCAGGGCTTGAGCCGATTCCAGTCGAACGTGAGAATCACGATCACGATGATGGCGATCAGCGCGAGCGGCGTAAAAATGCTCCAGAGGGCAACCTTCTGGCGGCGGGTGACGGGCATGGAGTTGGCCTTGTAATCGTGTGCGGCGCTCGGGCGGGCCGAAGCGGCGCATCAACCACTGCAAGTCATTGTAGGAATCGCGGCGCGCGCGTGTTGTCGGTCATCCGCTGACATTGCGGTCGCCGGTGCGCCGATTTTCGTCCAATGACATAAAATGCCGGCCTGAAGTTGCCCCCAGAGTCGCCCCTGTTTCCCCAAGCATGACCATTGCCCCTACGCCCCTGGCCGACCTGTCGGATCTGCCCGCGCCCCTCGCCCACGAATCGCCCGAGGACGACGACTACCATCGCCGCTTCGGCGGTGTCGCGCGCCTCTACGGCGCGGACGGCCTTGCGCGGCTCGAGGCGGCGAACGTGTGCGTGGTCGGTGTCGGCGGCGTGGGCAGCTGGGCCGCGGAGGCGCTGGCGCGCAATGCCGTGGGCCGCATCACGCTCATCGACCTCGACCATATCGCGGTGTCCAACACCAACCGGCAGATCCATGCACTCGGCGATGCCTATGGCCGCGCGAAGGTGGAGGCGATGGCCGAGCGTATCGTCGCGATCAATCCGCGCTGCCGCGTGACCACCGTCGATGATTTCGTGACCACCGACAACGTGGCCGAGCTGCTGTCGGGCTTCGACTACGTGATCGATGCGATCGATTCGGTCAAGGTGAAGATCGCGATGATCGCCTGGGCGCGCCGTGAAGGGCGCGCGTTCATCACGTGCGGCGGCGCGGGCGGACAGCTCGACCCGACGCGCGTGCGCATCGAGGATCTGTCGCGCACGGTCCAGGACCCGCTGCTCGCCAAGGTGCGGCAGTCGCTGCGGCAGAAGTGGAACTTCCCGCGCAATCCGAAGCGCAAGTTCGATATCCAGGCCGTGTACTCGGACGAGCCGCTCCGTTATCCGGAGCCCGAACAACAGGCGTGCGAGATCGACGAGGCGCCGCCCGTGCAGCCGGTGGCCCCGAGCGGCCCGCAGGGGCTCGCGTGCGCGGGCTTCGGCTCGTCGGTGGCGGTGACGGCGGTGTTCGGGTTCGTTGCCGCGTCGGCCGTGATCGGGAAGCTCGCCGCCGCGGCGCCTGCCACCAGCCAGACCACCAGCCAGACCACCAGCCAGACCACCAGCCAGGCCACCAGCCAGGCCACCAGCTAGGCCGCCAGCGTTTTCAGCAGCGCGTCCACCTGCGCCGCGTCGGGTGCGGAGTTGTCGAAGAAGATCAGTTCCGGATAGTCGGCGGGCGCCGGCTGGAACCGGCGCGTGCGGTACGTATCCCAGTGCGCAAGCTTGTACGCATCGTTGGGATTGCCGCGGCGGATGATGCGCGCATGCGCCTCGTCCTCGGGCAGATGCACCCACAGAATACTGACGGTCGTGCCCGCCGGCACGTGGAGCCATTGTGGATCGCTGAGCTGGTGCGCGCGAATCTCGCGAGAGAGCGGGCCGATGACGATCACGCTGATGCCGAGCGCGAGATTCTCGCGCGCGGTATCGAGCAGCCCTTCGTATTCGGGATCGCGCAGGTTGTCGAGGTAGGCCGGACTGTCGCGGTCGTTCGGGTCGCCCGTGATCGCGCGCATCGCGGCCGCGCTGTAGCGGCCGTAGAGCGTGTCCTTGTCCAGCAGGCAGAACGGTTCGCCGGTGGCGGCCATCAGCGGGCCGATCAGCCGGTGCGCGAGGGTGGTCTTGCCGGTGCCGGCGTGACCGCAGAAGAAAATCAGTCTGGGCATGGGGCACAGCATAACGCGGTATCCTTGCGGCTTGCATCTCGAGTGCCAGCCATGACCGAAACCGCAATGCCCGTATCGCCCTACGACGGTCTCTCCTCCGAGGGACTGCCGGCGGACCTCCATCTCGACGAGCCGGTGACCGATTCCACGCACGCCGAATTCGTGCAGCTGCTGGCGGCCGCCGTGGCCGCCGACGATGCCGGATTCCTCGCCGCGTTCGACGCGTGGATCGACCACACGCGTTATCACTTCCAGCAGGAAGAACAGTGGATGGAGGCCATGTCATTCGGCCCGCGCGGCTGCCACGCGGGCGAGCATCAGCAGGTGCTCGCGATTGCCGACGCGATCCGGCAGTCCGTCGCCGACGACGGCCGGCTCGATCTCGGCCGTCGCCTCGTCGGCGAGTTATCGGGCTGGTTCGACCATCACGTCAAGTCGATGGACGCGATGATGGTCAGCCATATGAAGGCCAACGGCTTCTCGCTGGTCGAGGGGCCGCCGGCCTGAGCCTTCCGGAGCGAACAGGCGCGATCAGTTGAGCGCGGTGGCCAGCTGGCGGCGCCAGCGCGACACGATCTCGGGCTGCTCCGTCAGCATGTCGAACACCGACAGCATCGTCTTGCGGCCCGCGTCGTCCTCGAACGTCCGGTCGCGCCGCACGATTTCCAGCAACTGCGCGAGCGCGCCTTCGTACTCGCGTCGCGCGATCAGCACGCGCGCCAGGTCGAGCCGCGCGGGCAGGTCGGCCGGATTGGCTTCCACACGCGCGTTCAGCGTGCCGGCATCGGGCATGTCCGACACGTTCTGCATGGCGTCGATGCGCGTGCGCAGGGCCGCGAACCCATCGAGCTGGGTGGCCTGCGGCGAGAGCCGCGCGAACTCGGCTTCCGCCTCCGCGATCGCATTGCCGTCGAGCAGGAACGAGATATAGGCGAGGCGAACGTCGTCGGCGGTCGGGTCGTAATCCAGCGCGGCCAGGAACGCTTCCTGCGCGCCATCGCGATCGCCGGCTTCGAGCCGATGCCGTGCCTCGACCAGCGCGAGGTCCGCGGGATTCGGCGACAGGCGTTCGAGGAATTCGCGCAGGCCGGACTCGGGCAGCACGCCCGTGAACTGATCGACGGCTTCCCCATCGACGAACGCGACCACATGCGGAATGCTGCGAACGCCGAAGTGCGCGGCCAGTTGCTGGTTCTCGTCGACGTTCACCTTTGCCAGGCGCCACGTACCGCCCGCTTCGGCTTCCAGTTTTTCCAGCATCGGCCCGAGCGTGCGGCACGGCCCGCACCACGGCGCCCAGAAATCGACCAGCACGGGCACCTGACGCGATAACTCGATGACTTCGGCTTCGAAGTTCTGCAGGGTGACGTCGCTCATCGTATTGGCCTCGTTTCGATTGACTGATGTTGATGGCTATTGTGGGGGCGAATGACGGAAAAACAACCTCCGTCGCCGGGGAAGGGGGCAAACCGAGGGATTGTCTCGGGTTGAAAATAGCACGGTCGTTCAGTTATATTGCCCGTCGATGCGCATATAGAACAGGCCGAGCCAACCGGAGACACCCATGACCACCGCTGTTCCCGCTGCTTCCCGCGTTGTTTCTCCCGTCGTTTCACCCGTGGTGTCACCTTTTGCCGCACCGCCGGACCGCCCGCACTTCCGCTCCTGGCCGCGCCGCCTGCCCACGCAGGTCGTGCTGCCCGAAACCTCGCTCTGGTACAACCTCGAAGTCGCCGCGCGCCGTTATCCGGACAAGGCGGCCATCCGGTATTTCGGAGGCGCCGTTACGTTTCGCGAGATGGAGACGCAGGCCACCGCGCTGGCCGGCTGGCTGCAGCAGCGCGCGGGGGTGAAGAAAGGCGACCGGGTCCTGCTCTATATGCAGAACTGCCCGCAGTTCCTGCTTGCGTACTATGCGATCCTGCGTGCCGATGCCGTGGTCGTGCCCGTCAATCCGATGAACCGGACCGAGGAGTTCCGGCACTACATCACCGACGCGCAGGCGAAGGTCGCGATCTGCAGTGCGGATCTCGCGGGTGGCGTCGCGGAGGCCAACGCGGGCGTGGACGAAGCCGCGCGCCTCGCGCACGTGCTGGTGACCGAGTATGCCGACGCCTTGCCGCCTTCGCACGAGCATCCCGAAGATGCACCGCCCGCGTGGCTGACGGCCACGCACGCGCTGCCCGCGGGCTATGCGCGGTGGACCGACGCCATGGACGCGCAGCTGACGCCCGGTCCGCACACGGCCGGTCCCGACGATATGGCCGTGATGCCGTACACGTCCGGGACCACGGGCTTTCCGAAGGGCTGCATCCACACGCATCGCACGGTCATGCACAACGTGATCGGCGGCGCCACCTGGTCGGGCAACGGTTCGGAGTCGGTGCAGTTGTCGGTGCTGCCGCTGTTCCACGTGACCGGCATGCAGTACGGCATGAACGTGCCCATCTATACCGGTGCGACCGTGGTGATGCTGCCGCGCTGGGACCGCGAGGTCGCGGGCCGCCTGATTTCCCGGTATCAGGTCACGCACTGGACCAATATCCCGACGATGGTGATCGATTTCCTCGGCAGCCCGAACCTGTCGGATTTCGACCTGCGCAGCCTGCGCTATATCGGCGGCGGCGGAGCGGCGATGCCGCAGGCGGTGGCGGAACGGCTGCGCGAGCAGTTCGGGCTCTCCTACATCGAGGGCTATGGACTGTCCGAGACGATCGCCCCCACGCACAGCAATCCGCTCGAACGGCCGAAACAGCAGTGCCTGGGCATTCCGACGTTCAATACCGATGCGCGCGTGATCGACCCCGTCACGCTAAAGGAACTACCCGTGGGCGAGGTCGGCGAGATCATCGTGCGCGGCCCGCAGGTCTTCAAGGGCTACTGGGGCAAGCCGGACGCCACGCGCGAGGCATTCATCGAGTTCGAGGGCGCCACGTTCTTCCGCACCGGCGATCTGGGCCGCATGGACGAGGAGGGCTACTTCTTCCTGACGGACCGCCTCAAGCGCATGATCAACGCATCGGGCTTCAAGGTGTGGCCGGCCGAAGTGGAGAACCTGCTGTACAAGCATCCGGCGGTGCAGGAGGCCTGCATCATCGGCACGCGCGACGCCTATCGCGGCGAGACCGTGAAGGCCGTGGTCGTGTTGCGGGCGGCCGCGCGCGGCAACACCACGGCCGAAGACATCATTGCATGGGCGCGCGACAATATGGCCGCGTACAAGTACCCGCGCGTGGTCGAGTTCGTCGATGCGCTGCCGAAGTCCGGCACGGGCAAGGTGATGTGGCGGCAGTTGCAGGAAAGCGAGAACGCGAAGTCCGGCGGCTAGCGGGATACGTGCGGGAGATGCGCGGGAGATGCGCGCGGACGTCAGTGCCCGCGCGCGCGCACGAGCATCTTGACCATCGTCTTGTAGCCACGGTCGCGCGCATGCCGCGTGGGCGAGATGCCCTCGCGATCGGGCAGGTTGGCGTCGGCACCGGCATCGAGCAGCAACTGCACGATGTCTTCGTACCGCGAGCTCCCGTCGCCGAGAATCACGGCCTCGAGCAACGCGGTCCAGCCGAGCTGGTTGACGTGGTCCACGGCGATGCCCGATTTCAGCAGCATGCGCACCACCTCGGTATTGCCGTGCTGCGCGGCCGCGATCAGCGCGGTGCCGTCATAGCGGTCCGTGCTGTTGAGATCGGCACCGTGCGAAAGCGACAGCCGGACGATATCCACCTGTCCCGTAGCCGAGGCCAGCAGAAATGCGCTGTTGGCATCGGCATCCTTGCGGTTGACGTCTGCGCCGGCAAGGATCAGCGCGCGTGCGACGTCGCCCCGGCGGTTATAGAGCGCGCTCAGCAGCGCGGTGCGGCCACGTTCGTCGGCAACCAGCGGCGATGCCCCCGCCGACAGCAGCCGGTTGACGAGCTCGAGGTCGCCGAGCGATGCCGCGGTAATCAGGTTGCGGTCGAGCGCGGTCACGCCCTCGGGGTGCGCATAGGGGGGCGCGGGCTCCTGCGGCGCGAGCGGGCGCGGCCGCGCCGGTAACGGCACCGGTCCCGCGGCGACGATCGAACGCGCAAGCGACTGGCCGCCCTGGCCCGCAAGCAGCGCCCCGCCCATCAGTACCCCCATGAGCCCGAGCATCTCGGCAAGGGCCTGGCGTCGGGTGCGTGAGTGGAAGCGACTCATGGCCGGTTCGGTTCGGTTCAGACGGTCTCGTGCGGGGCCATGGTGGAAGCCACGGCGGTGCCGGCGTCGGCCGCTGCCTGCTGGGGCGCATGGTGGACGCCCGGCGCGGCGCTGCTGCCTTCGCGCGCATCGCGCTCCTGCAACTGGCGCCACAGGCGCTCCAGATACGGATCGCCCACGCCATGGGTGGCGAGTCCGAGCAGCGTCTGCTGAAGGTAGTCGCGCGCGGGGCCGTAGACGCCACAGGCGTGCCGCAGGCAGCCCACGACCTCGTCGTCGGGCAGGCGCCCGGCGTAGCCGTTATGGGCGCGGTTCATGACGAAGGCGAGCGCGCGGCGCGGGCCGGTTTGCTGCCCGTCCCCGAACTTGAGGCGCAGCCAGCGCGGGTGATAGGCGCCCGTCATCATTTCGCGGCGCCAGAGCACCCGAAATTCCTGTTCGATCACATTTTTCGGAATGCGAAATGCCATGCCCGTGCAGCTGCCGCCACGGTCGAGGCCGAGCACAAGGCCCGGATGGTCCCAGGTGCCGCGATTGATACGGGAGTACAGGTAGAAGCCGCGGTGATAGCCGTGCACCGACGCGACGCGGCGGTCGGTGTGGACGACCATCGGATTCCAGATCAGCGAGCCGTAACCGAAAATCCAGACGTCGCCGCTGTCGCCGTCGGGGCCGTCCGCATCGGCGCGTTCCGCCAGCGCACAGTGCAGGGAACGTTCGATGGCATCTTCGGTCAACAGCGAGGACGCGACTGGCGTGCTGCACAGCGATGCGCGCAGCCGATCCGATTCGAGGTCCTGTCTGGTGATGGCCATGCGTGCAAGCATAATCCAAAGCCGGCCATGGTGTGTCCGCGTTACCACGGTCTTCCCACATTTCCATAGGTCGTGGTGTTTGCGCCACGCTGGCGTGTGCAGGTTCGTACAATGAAGCCGCACGTTCGGCAACCGTTCAATGACAGGAGAAAGCGCCATGGCGCGTACGCTTACCGTGGTCTTCGGTAACGGCAGGGAATTCGAATTCACGCTGACCGAGGCCGAGCTGGCCGGCATCGGCGAGGACGCCGCCTGGCGCTGGTTCGATCGCGAATACGCCGAGCTCGACTGCCAGGCGTCGAGCCCCGTGGGCAAGGTGCTCGTGATCGACAAGATCCTGAACGTCGCGCGCTTCTCGGGCGAACGGCGCTTTGCCGGGGACGCCGCGTGGGCGCAGGACTACGCGCGCCACGCGGGCCGCCTGCTCGATCGCGACAAGGTGCGCGTGGACGTGGGCAACGCCTCCATCGGTTTCTGACCGCGGTCTCCCCTTTCAGCAGCCCGAGGGGCCCGGGTCCCAGCGGCGAAACGGGACATCCCTTGCCGCGCGATGCTCGAGCGCGGTCAGCGCGACCATGACGATGCCGCTGACGCCGCGCGCCCGCACGCGCTGGATAAACATTCGCAGCGCGAAATCGCTCGCGCCGACCACGAGGTCCGTGCCCGGCTGCGGCACCACGTTCGCGGGGTTCAGCACGAGGTGTTCGATCAGCGCGTACCGGTCGCCCCGTTCGTCGCGCACGATGCTGCCCTCCAGAATCGCCATGGCGACCTCGGCGCGCATCACCAGCAGCGTCACCGTGTCGGCGCGGGCCACGCGCGTCTCCATGTCCTGCCCGAGCAATGCCAGCGACGACCGGGCGGCATCGATCACGGTACCGATCGGTGGCGGGTAGTGTGCGCGACGGTCCCCCAGGTCGGCGTAGCGGCGCGACCACGCATCGATGACGAGCCCGAGCCGTGTCAGCAGGGGATGCGTATTGTCGTGATTGCCGACGATGGTTAACGGGGCGGTCAGGTCGCATTGGGCCCAGTGCCCATGGCTGTCGCAAATCAGAACCTTGGCACGTCGCAGGCGTTGCCTGCTGGCCGGATAGACATAGATGTCCAGCGTGGCATCGCAGGTGCCCGCGGCGGACGCGATCGAACCGTCATCGGCGACTGGCGGCCGCCGTTCGATGGGCCACAACCGTCGCGGAAGCACCGTATTGGCGTGGTGAAGCGCCAGTATCGCGATCGTCTCCTGCGTCAGCGCCCCGACCGCGCCGTCGATCGCCGCGATCAGTGCCTGCTCGGACCGCCGGTCGCGGTTCCACGTCGCCGCGGCGCCATCGCGCGCAATGCGGCGGAGCACCCGGCGGAAATGGGCTTCCGACGCGTTGAGCGGAAACAGCCGGCGGTATAGCGCGACGATGCGCTCGACGCGGCGGGAACACTGGATCAGCGCATCGTCGGGATGCCGGGCATGCCGATGCGTCGCGGGTGCCGCCGCGTAGGCGAGCGCGGACAGCGCGGGGACGCCGCATGCGCGCGCCGCGCCGTAGCGCAGGGCGCCGTCATCGTTCGCCGGCGGGGCTGCCGGGGAGCCTGCCGGGGAGCCAGAGGGGCCCGCGACGCCGCCCGCGTCGAGGAAGTGCCATGCCGCGAGATCGAAACGCGTGGCATGCGGGCTGGCGCCAAGCAACGTGGCGATATCGGTGACCGTGACCGTGGGAATGCCGGAGGGGAGGGTGTCGGCGGCAACACCGGCGGAGAGCGGCGCAAGCAGCGCGGCACCGGCGAGCAGGACGCGGGAGGGGCGGGGCGGGTAGAACGGGTGGGAGTCTGGCATCGCGACAGCCTAGACGGCCCGTCGCGATCCAGATACCGCCAATCGCTTAAAGCGAAGCGATCGGCGACACGAACAGCGTAGCGATCAGACCTTGAGCAGTTCCACTTCGAACAGCAGCGTGGCGTTCGGCGGAATCACGCCACCGGCGCCGCGCGCGCCATAGCCGAGGTCGGCGGGGATGACCAGGCGGCGCGTACCGCCTACCTTCATGCCCTGCACGCCTTCGTCCCAGCCGCGGATCACGTGGCCCGCGCCCAGCGGGAACACGAACGGATCGTTGCGGTCCTTGCTCGAGTCGAACTTGCGGCCAGCCTGGCCGTTCTCGTACAGCCAGCCCGTGTAATGCACGGTCACGTGCTTGCCGGCGGTGGCTTCCGTGCCGTCGCCGACGACGGTGTCTTCAAATTGCAGGCCAGAGGGAGTGGTTTGCATCGTGCGGTTCCTTGTAGGGGCGCGTGAGTCGGCAGCGCGTCAGTCGGCGCGCTGGAGGACGTCCAGCGTGAGCTGGACGTTGTGATCGTCGTCGCTGACCCAGATCTCGCCATCCTGGATCGTGACGGACAGGCGCATCGCGCGCTGGGCCAGGCCGGCCAGCGCGTCGACGGCGTCCTGCGGGACATTGTAGATGGTGACGTTGCGCAGCTTGCCAGCCTTGCCCGCGATGCCTTTCCACCATTCGCGCGCGCTGGCGCTCTGGTAGGTGAACACGGTCACGCGCTGCGCGCGCGATGCGGCCCGCTTGAGCCGCGTTTCGTCGGGCTGGCCGAGGTCGATCCAGTGGAGGATGTCGCCCGTGAGCGCCTTGTCCCAGAGATCGGGCTCGTCGGGTTCGTCGAGGCCGCGCGTGAAGGTCAGCGTTTCGGTGGCCTCGCAGGCGAACGCAAGCACGCGGATCATCATGCGCGCGTCGTTTTCCGACGGGTGCTGGGCGATGGTCAGCGCGTGGCTGCCGTAATAGGGCCGATCCATGTCGGATACCGACAGCTCGGCCTTGTAGATGGTGGATTTGAGCGCCATGGGCCTGATTGGTGACGCGGATGGAGACGCGCGAAAGGCCGCATCATACGTGATCCGCGCGAAACCACGCGAAAACGCCCATATCGCACCCGGGCGATGCCTCAGGACTTCCGGTAGTCGCTCAGGTAGAACCGCAGCAGCGCCGAGGCGAACACGAGGCCGAGGAACGCGGCCGCGGCCACCATCGCGAGGCCCGCGTCGCTGTCGATCTGGCCGTTCGTGGCCATACGCACGATCGCGGTCAGGATCAGCAGGCCCAGCATCGGCAGCAGCAGCGCGCCGCGTCCGTAGGTGCGGAACGCCCACAGCGGAAACCGGCGCAGGAAATCGAGGGGAACGCTGCAGACCAGGCAGGCGCCGGCCGCGGCAAGGGACGCCGCAACGACGTCTCCGGCAGAAATGGCAATCATCTTGACTCGCGTCGCCGGGACACGCGGGACTGCGGGACGCGGCAGGAATTTATGCAAGGCGCTGATTCTACAGAAGAATTCCTGCGCAAAGGTGACGCCGGGGCGTCTCGGCGACGGTCATTGGGGATTGTCCGGGGATGCTTCCACGCTGATCTGCAGCGTCACGTCGTCGCTCACCTCCGGCAGGAAACGCGTGAGGCCGAACGCGCTGCGTTTGAGCGTCGCATGGAAGTCCCCGCCGCACACGTCGCGGCGCACGCCAAAGAGCACGGTCTGGCCGCAGCTGAAGCGGTCGGATTCGAGCCGCAGCGGCTGCGTGACGCCGCGCAGCGTGAAGTCGCCCTCCACGGCCACGAGCCTGCCGCCCTCGACGACAAAGCGGTTGGCGCGGAACCGGGCGAACGGGTTGCCCTGCGCGTCCAGGAACTGATCGGACCGCAGCACGCCGTCGAGTGTGCGGTTGCCGGTATCCACGGAGTCCGTGCCCACCGTGAAGTCGAGCGAGCCGGCGCCCGTGGCCGGATCGTAGACGATGCGGCCGTCGATCTTGCCGAAACGGCCGCGCACGGTGGTGCGGTCGAAATGGCTCGCGCCGAAGTAGACCGCGGTGTGGAGCGGGTCGATCGTGTAGTTCGTCGCCGCGGCCAGGGCCGGCAGCGGCAGGGCCGCCGCGAATGGGATGGCCGCGAATGGGATGGCGAGGAGGGCGTTGACGATGAGGTTGCGCATGATTCAGTGGACAAACACCGGCAGCAGAAAGATCCCGATCACGGTCAGGTAGCCGATGGTCCAGCATAGCGTGCGCAGCGTGGCCCGGTCGGTCAGGTAGCAGACCGTGTACAGCACGCGCACGAGGACGAACACGACCGCGAGTTCGTCGATGCGCGCGGCCGGCGCGCCGAGGTGGCTCGCCGAGAGCACGGCCGCCGCGAAAAAGGGAAACGCCTCGAAGTGATTGCGGTGCGCGAGGTCCGCGCGCCGCGCGCGGCCGCTCTGCTTCTCGAGCCAGCCGCGCGGGTCGTGATTGTCGAAGCCGCCGCGGCCGCCGGCCTTGGCGACGGCGACGGTCAGCACCGGCAGCAGGCCGGCGATCAGAACACACCAGAACGCTATGGGCACGCCGATTCCTTTGTCTGGTCCTGCGCGGGTAGCAGAGGCCGAGGCGGATGCCTCAGCCCGCCACTACCCGGATCCTGACCCCTGCCACGTCCACGACCTGTCCCGCGCGGATCTTTGCCGTCTTGCGGGATTCGGTGGCGCCATCGACGGCCACCTCGCCTGCCGCGACGAGCGCCTTGCCGGCGCCGCCGCTATCACAGACGCCCGCGAGCTTGAGCAGGTCGTTCAATGCAATAAACTCCCGGTCCAGCGGGAAGTTGACGTACTGTCGATCGTCCTTCGCCATTACTTGCCGCCCCAGCTGTCCTTGAGGCCGACGATGCGGTTGAACACGGGCTGGCCCGGCTTCGAGTCCACGCGGTCCGCCACGAAGTAGCCGTGGCGCTCGAACTGGTAGCGGTCCTCGGCCTTCGCGTCCTTCAGGCCCGGTTCCAGGTACGCGCGGATGACCTTGCACGAGTCCGGGTTCAGCGCCTCGAGGAAGTCCTTGCCGCCCGAGTCCGGATGCGGGTCGTTGAACAGGCGGTCGTACAGGCGTACTTCGGCCTCGTACGCATGGGCCGCGCTGACCCAGTGGATATTGCCCTTGACCTTGACGCTGTCCGCGCCCGGCGTGCCGCTCTTCGTTTCCGGCAGGTAGTTCGCGTGCACGGCGACGATGTTGCCGTCGGCGTCCTTGTCCACGCCCGTGCATTCGATCACGTAGCCGTAGCGCAGGCGCACCTTGTTGCCTGGGAACAGGCGGAAGTAGCCCTTGGGCGGGGTCTCGTTGAAGTCCTCGCGCTCGATCCAGAGTTCGCGCGACAACGGGAACACGCGGCGGCCCAGGTCGGGCTGCTTCGGATGTACCGGTGCCGAGCATTCCTCGCTCTGGCCCTCGGGGTAGTTGTCGAGGATCAGCTTGATCGGGTCCAGCACGCCCACGCTGCGCGGCGCGCGCGCATCGAGGTCGTCGCGCACGGCGCCCTCGAGGGTGCTCATGTCGATCCAGCTATCGGCCTTGGACACGCCCACGCGGTCGCAGAACAGCTGGATCGATTCGGGCGTGAAGCCGCGGCGGCGGATACCGACGATGGTCGGCATGCGCGGATCGTCCCAGCCGTTCACGCGCTTCTCGTTGACGAGCTGCAGCAGCTTGCGCTTGCTGGTGATCGCGTACGTGAGGTTCAGGCGCGCGAATTCGTACTGGTGCGGCAGCGGATCCTTGAACACGCCGGCATCGCGCAGGTGGCCGAGCACCCAGTCGTACAGCGGGCGATTGTTCTCGAACTCGAGCGTGCAGAGCGAATGCGTGATGTTCTCCAGCGCATCGGAGATGCAATGCGTGAAGTCGTACATCGGGTAGATGCACCACTTGTCGCCCGTGCGGTGATGATGGGCATGGCGAATGCGGTAGAGCACCGGATCGCGCATCACGATGTTCGGCGCGGCCATGTCGATTTTCGCGCGCAGCACGTGCTCGCCGTCGGCGTACTTGCCCGCGCGCATGTCGCGGAACAGTTGCAGGTTCTCTTCGACGGTGCGGTCGCGGAACGGCGACGGCTTGCCGGGCTCCGAGAAATTGCCGCGCGCGGCGGCCATCTGCTCGGCGCTCTGGCTGTCCACGTAGGCCACGCCGCGCTCGATCAGCGTCTCGGCGAACGCGTAGAGCTGGTCGAAATAGTCGCTGGCGTAGTACAGGTGCGCGCGCGGGGCCGCGCCAGCCGCGTCGCTGTCCCACGAGAAACCGAGCCAGTGCACGGCGTCGATGATCGAATCGACGTATTCCGTGTCTTCCTTGACCGGGTTGGTGTCGTCGAAGCGCAGATGGCAGCGGCCCGCGTAGTCGCGCGCGAGGCCGAAGTTCAGGCAGATGCTCTTGGCATGGCCGATATGGAGGTAGCCGTTGGGCTCCGGCGGAAAGCGCGTGATGACCGCGGGCAGGGGCTCGCCGGCCTTGTCGGCGCGGGCGGTATAGGTGCCGGCGGCCAGGTCCTGGTCGATGATGCTCCGCAGGAAATTGGAAGCGGCGGGCGTGTCGTTGGGCTTGTTGTCGTGGCTCATGGTGGCGCCGCGCTCTGGGCGGCAGCAAAAAACGGGGCGGCAGCAAAAAACGCTGTCTGGGACTGAGATCGGGGATTTTACCGTGCCTCGGGACTGTGGCACGATCCGATGACTTTCGTCGCGGGAACATATGCCATGAACAGCCCCTTCTCGTCACATTCATCACCGTCTTCGGTAGCCGCCGAGTCTCCGCTCGCGCGGGATGCGCTGGCCACGCTGTGGCGCGACGCGGCCATGCCGATGGACGCGCTGGCGCACCTGACGCTCACCGGCGCGGATCCGGTCCTGCCGTCCAGCTTTCCGATCGGCGCGGCGGCGCAGGCGAGCCTCGGGGCTTCCGCGCTGGCCGCCGCCGCCATCTGGGCCCAACGCACGGGACGCGCGCAGCAGGTGTCGGTGGACATGCGCCATGCGCTGGCCGAGTTTCGCAGCGAGCGCTATCTGCGCGTCGATGGCGGCGAGGCGCCCGAACTCTGGGACAAGATCGCCGGGCTGTATCGGTGCGGCGATGGCCGCTGGGTCCGGCTCCATACGAATTTTCCCCATCATCGCGACGGTGTCCTGCGGATTCTAAGCTGCGCGCACGATCGCGCGGCCGTCCAGGCGGCGCTCGGCAAATGGGAGGCGCTGGCCTTCGAGCAGGCGGCTTCGGACGCCGGGCTCGTGGTGGCCGCCATGCGCAGCTTCGACGAATGGGACGCGCATCCTCAGGCGGCGGCACTGCGCGGGTTGCCGCCGATGACCATCGAACGCATCGGCGACGCGCCGCCACGGCCGTTTGCGCCGCTGCCCGCGCACGGCGAGATCAATGTCGATGCCCGGCCGCTGTCGGGGGTGCGCGTGCTCGATTTCACCCGGATCATCGCGGGGCCCGTGGCCGGGCGCACGCTGGCCGCGCATGGCGCCGATGTGCTGCTGGTGACGGCCGGCCATCTGCCCGCGATCGCGCCGCTCGTGATCGACACGGGGCGGGGCAAGCGCTCGTGCCAGCTCGATCTGCGCGATCCCGACGACAAGCGCGCGCTGCACAAGCTGCTGCACGGGGCGGACGTGGTGTTGCAGGGGTACCGGCCCAACGGCCTGGCGGACCTGGGGATCGGCCCGGAGGCCGCGGCGCGCGCGCGGCCAGGCATCGTGTACGTGTCCCTGACCGCCTATGGGCACGTGGGGCCATGGGCCGGCAAGCGCGGCTTCGATTCGCTCGTGCAGACGGCCACGGGTCTCAATTTCGCCGAGGCGCAGGCGGCGGGCAGCGCCGATCCGAAGCCGCTGCCGGCACAGGTGCTCGACCACGCGGCCGGCTATCTGCTGGCATTCGGCGCGATGGCGGCGCTGCATCGCCGGGCGGTGGAAGGCGGCAGCTGGCACGTGCGGGTGTCGCTCGCGCAGGTCGGTCAGTGGTTGCGGGGACTGGGGCGCGTCGAGCACGGGTTTGGCGTGCCGGACCTGAAGATCGACGACGTGGCGGACCTGCTCGAGGTGTTGCCATCGGGCTTCGGCGATCTGACCGTGGTGCGGCACGCGGCGCAGTTGTCGGAGACGCCCGCGCATTGGGAATTGCCGTCGGTGCCGCTGGGGACGCACGCGCCCGAGTGGGTCTGAGGGGGCTGAGGGGGGCTGAATCGGCCCCCGCGGTATCAGTAAAGCGTCTTGCGCATCCGCTCCGGCAGTTCCCGGTCATAGGTGGCGCCGTCGAACGCGCCGCCGCTGATATCGGTGAGGATCGTGCCCGTGCTGGGCAGCGCCGTGCGCGGAATCTGCACCTCGGGCGACCACAGGTGCGACCGCACGAGTGCCCGCGCGCACTGGAAGAACACCGACAGCACCGACACCACGAGCACCGTCGTCGGCGCCTTGCCGTCGACGATGAAGCGCGAGATCAGCGCGGGGTCGGTCGAGATGCGCGCGGTCCCGCTCACGCGCAGGGTCTCGTTGACGCCGGGCACGAGGAACAGCAGCCCCACGCGCGGATCGGCCATGATGTTGCGCAGGCTGTCGAGCCGGTTGTTGCCGCGCCGGTCGGGCAGCAGCAGCGTGCGGTCGTCGAGCAGTTGCACGAAGCCCGGCGCATCGCCGCGCGGCGAGCAGTCGCCGCCCTGGTCGTTGATCGTCGACAGCAGGCAGAACGGCGACTTCTCGACGAAGGCGCGATAGTGCGGATGCAGGTAATCGACTTCCTTCGACAGCGACGCCGCGCTCGGCTGCGCGTACAGCGCTTCCAGCGCCGCGGTGTCGGTCAGCACATGGGGGACGGCAACATGGGGGGCGGATTGCGGATCGTTTTCGGACATGGTGCTTCGGGATGGGTGGGCGATGCGGGAAAGAGCAGGCCCACAGTATGACGGACTACAGTGTCACCGTGCCTCGGCCGAGTTCGATCACCCGGCCGCCGACACGAATCGCGCCTTCGGCCGTCACGGCCAGATCGAGCCGGCAGCGCCGATCGACGGCTTCGCCCTGATCGAGCTCGTAGACCGCCGGCAGTGGATGTCCCGTGGCCAGCAGCCAGCCTCCGAGGTTCGCACAGGCCGACCCGGTGCCCGGGTCTTCGGCAAACGATCCCGCGTTCTTGGTGAAGAAGAACCGCACGAGCATCTTGCCCGGCACCTGCGCATCCGGCGCGAACACATACGCGCACCGGCGGCCGGAGGCCGGGCTCTGCGGCCATTGCTCGAAGCGCCCGCCATCGGGCCGCGCGCGGCGCACGGCCTCGGCGGAGCGCAACGGCACCAGCAGCTGCTCGCTGCCGGTATTGACCCAGACCGGCGATCCCGCGAGATCCGAAACCTCGAGCCCCAGCAGCGATGCGATCGTGGCATCGGGCACGCCGGCCGGCGCGGTAGGTGGCGTTCCGTCATGCGGCGCGGTCAGCGTCCAGCGGTCGCTGCCGCTGGCGCCATCCGCGCCATTTCCGGCCGTCACGGGGACGATGCCCGCCTTGACCTCGAGCGAGAGCGTATCGCCGCAACCGGCGAGGTCGCGCACGACGTGCGCGCTGCCGAGCGTCGGGTGGCCGGCAAACGGCATCTCGAAGTTGGGCGTGAAAATGCGCATGCGGCGCGTGGCGCGTTCCGACGGCAGCAGGAACGTGGTTTCGGAGAGGTTGAACTGCAGGGCCAGCGCCTGCATGGTCGCGTCGTCCATGCCGCGCGCATCCTCGAAGACGCAGAGCGGATTGCCGGCAAGGGTGGACTCGGCGAAGACGTTGACGATGCGGTACGCGTACGTGGCCATGATGGCAAACCTCGTGGAAGCAGGGCCTCCCAGTGTAGTGATGCGCACGCCGTTCGCCATGCACAGTTGCCCCCCTCGCGAACGGAACAGTTGGCGAAAAAAAAGCGCCACGGTTGCCCGTGGCGCTTTCAGTGCCGCATGAGCGCTGTCAGAAGCCGACAGCCTGGCCATCGCGACGGCTGTCGCTGGCGATTACGTAGCCTTGCTCGCGATCGTCGGACAGGCGCCAGATGAACTGGCCCGAACCGAAGTCCATGTACGGATCCTCGACCGACTTGAGCTGGTGACCGCGCGCCTTCAGGGCGGCAACGGTATCGGGGTTCATCGTGCCTTCCACGTCGAGCGTGAAGTCGCGGTTGACCTTCCAGCGCGGCGCGTCGCACGCGGCCTGCGGCTGCTGCTTGTAGTCGAGCATGCGCACGACGGTCTGCACATGGCCTTGCGGCTGCATGTCGCCGCCCATCACGCCGAAGCTCATCACGGGCTGGCCGTCGCGGGTCAGGAACGCGGGGATGATGGTGTGGAACGGACGCTTGCCGCCGGCCACCACGTTGGCGGACTTCGGATCCATCGAGAAGCCCACGCCGCGGTTCTGCAGGCTGATGCCGGTGCCCGGCACGACCACGCCCGAACCGAAGCCCATGTAGTTCGACTGGATGAACGAGATCATCATGCCGTTCTCGTCGGCGGCCGTCAGATAGATGGTGCCGCCCGCCTTCGGCATGCCGAAACCGGGGTTCGAGGCGCGGTCCATATCGATCAGCTTCGCGCGGGACTTCAGGTACGCGTCGTCGAGCATCTGCTCGGGCGTGACTTCCATGCTGCGCGGGTCGGCGACGTAGCGGTACAAGTCGGCGAACGCGAGCTTCATCGCCTCGATCTGCAGATGTTGCGACTGCACCGAGTCAACGGGCAGCGCGCCCACGTCGAACTGGTCGAGCATGCCCAGCGCCATCAGCGCGGCGATACCCTGGCCGTTCGGCGGAATTTCGTGCACGTCGTAGCCGCGGTAGGACTTCGAGATCGGCTTCACCCATTCCGGGCGATAGTTGCGCAGATCGTCGAGCGTCATCGCACCGCCGATTTCCTTGCTGAACGCGGCGATCTTCTCGGCGATCTCGCCCTCGTAGTACGCGCGGCCACGCGTCGCGCCGATCTTGCGCAGCGTGTCGGCAGCCGCCTTGAACACGAACTTCTCGCCGACTTCGGGCGCGCGGCCGTTCGGCATGAACGTCTCGGCAAAGCCGGGCTGGTTGCGCAGCTCGGGCACGGCGGCGGCCCACTTGTGGGCGACCACAGGCGGCATGGCATAGCCACGCTCGGCGATCTCGATCGCCGGCTCCATCAGGTCTTCGAACGGCAGCTTGCCGAAGCGCTCGTGCAGCGCGGCCCAGCCCGCGATCACGCCGGGAATGGTCACGGAGTCGATGCCGCGGACGGGGCGGTTGGCGATGCCGTTGCCGGCTTCGCCGTACTTGCCCTTGAAGTAGTCCGGATTCCACGCGGCGGGCGCCACGCCCGACGAGTTCAGGCCATGCAGTTCCTTGCCGTCCCACAGGATCGCGAACGCGTCGCTGCCCAGACCGCACGATACGGGCTCCACGAGCGTGATCGCGGCCGCCGCGGCAATCGCGGCGTCCACGGCGTTGCCGCCCTTGAGCAGCATGCGCAGGCCGGCCTGCGCGGCCAGCGGATGCGAGGTGGACACCGTGTTGCGCGCGAACAGCGGAATGCGCACGGTGGGGTAGGGGTTGGTCCAGTTGAAGTTCTGCATGGTTGTCTCGTTTATGTGTCAGTCCACCGTGATCTTGCGATCCTTGATCAGCTTGCCCCAGCGCGCGCTGTCCTGCTTCACCATCGCGGCGAACTGGGCCGGCGTGCCGCCGACGGGCTCGGCGCCGAGCTTGGCCAGGCGGTCCTTGACGTCCTGCGACTGGATGGCCTTGTTGAACTCGGTGTTCAGGCGCGTGACGATGTCGGCGGGCAGGCCCTTGGGACCGTAGATGCCGAACCACGTGTTCGACTCGAAGCCCGGGAGGCCCGATTCGGCCACGGTCGGCACTTCCGGCGCCAGCGGCGAGCGCTTGAGGCTCGTCACGGCCAGGGCCTTGAGCTTGCCGTCCTTCACGTGCGGCATGCCGGACACCACGCTGTCGAACAGCACCTGCACCTTGTTGGAGATCAGGTCCGGCACGGCGAGCGCGGTGCCGCGGTACGGGATGTGCGTGATGAACGTGCCCGTCTGCGCCTTGAAGGCCTCGGCGGTCAGCTGGCCGATGGTGCCGTTGCCGCTCGACGCGTAATTGAGCTCGCCCGGATGCTTCTTGGCGTAGTCGATCAGTTCCTTGACGTTCTTCGCCGGGAGCGCGTTCGGCACCACGAGGATGTTCGTGGCAATGGCGACCTGGCCGATCGGCGTGAAGTCCGTTTCGGTGTTGTACGGCAGCCGTGCGTTGATATACGGGCCGATCGAGTGCGTGCTCGTGGTCGCGATCAGCAGCGTGTAACCGTCCGCCGGGGCCTTGGCGGCCATGTCGGAGCCGATGGCGCCGCCGGCGCCGGGGCGGTTATCGACGACGATCTGCTGGCCCATGTCGGCGCCCACCTTCTGCGCGATGGCCCGCGCGAGCAGATCGGTCGCGCCGCTGGCCGGGAACGGCACGATCAGACGGATGGGTTTGCTGGGATACGTGTCCGCGAAGGACGGGGCGGCGGCGAGCATCAGGCTCGAGGCCAGGCCGAGGCCGAGATGGAGGCCCAGGTGTCGCAGCGGTTGGGTCAGGCGCCTTGTGGTCATGCAAGTTACTCCGGGCAGGGCGGATTCGATAGGAATATCCATTATTCCGCGCGCCCGGTCACAATGAAAGCTAATATTCCTTTTGCGATCCACAAGAAATCCTTGTGAATCGCGTTCGTCATCGACCCGGCCCACCCCCTGTCACGCCCTGTTACGCCCCTGTCGCGCCTCCCATGAGCACCATCCGCTTCCTCCGCACCTTCGTCGCCGTGGCCGAACACGGCTCGTTTGCCGCCGCCGCCGGACAGGTGGCGCTTACGCAGGCCGCCGTCAGCCTGCAGATGCGGTCGCTGGAGGAGGAACTGCGGCGCGAGCTGTTCGACCGCAGCGGACGCGTGGCCGTGCTCAATGCCGACGGCCGCGAGCTGTTGCCGCAGGCACGCCGGATGTTGTCGCTATACGACGAAATGCGGCTGCCGCTCGTGGCGTCGGAGGCGATGGCGGGGGCGGTGGCGGTGGGCGCCGTGGTGTCGGTCATGGGCGGGCTGTCCCACGCCGTGGCGCGGATGAAGCGCGCCTATCCGGCGCTGGACGTGCGGCTGGTCGGCGCGAAGTCGATCGAGCTGGCGGCGGAGGTCGAGCAGGGCACGCTCGACGCGGCCTTCCTCGTGGAAGGCTCGGCCCGGCCGGCCGGGACCCTGCGCTGGACACCGCTGTATCAGGAACCGCTGGTCGCGATCGCGGCGCGCGGCGCGCCGGGCGAGACCGCGCGGCAGGCGTTGGCCGGCAATCCGTTCTTGCGGTTCGACCGCACGCAGCGGACCGGCATGCTCGTGGAGCGGGCGCTGCGGCGCGCGCATCTGCGCGTGAACGAGTTTCTCGAGCTCAATTCGATCGAGGCGCTCGTCGAACTGGTCCGGCAGGAGGTGGGCGTGACCGTGGTGCCGCTGCTCAAGCGCGCGCGCTGGCGCGACGACGAGGCGCTGCGGATCCTGCCGCTGCAGTCCGGCGGGGAACCGCTGGTGCGCACCGTCGGCATGCTCGAACGGCGCGACCATGGGCGCGATCACGTGACCGGGGCCATCCGGCAGGCCTGCGTGTCGCTGTTCGGCACGTAGGCCGGGCAAAAAAAAACGGGTGCCTTGCGGCACCCGGAGCTTTGCGTTGTGTGGCCGGCTGTGCCGGCCTCGTTCCTGCTTATTCTTCCTGGAACGCTTCCTCGCGCTTCGCCTTGATCGACGGCATCGCGACGATGGCCACCAGAATCGCCGCGGCGATCAGCAGGCCGAGCGACAGCGGGCGCGTCACGAACACCGCGAAGTCACCGCGCGACAGCAGCAGCGAACGGCGGAAGTTCTCTTCCATCATCGGTCCCAGCACGAAGCCGAGCAGCAGCGGGGCCGGTTCGCACTTCAGCTTGATGAACAGGTAGCCGATCAGGCCGAAGGCCGCGGTCTGGAACACGTCGAACGTGGTGTTCTGGACCGAGTACACGCCGATGCAGCAGAACGTCAGGATGGCCGGGAACAGGAAGCGGTACGGCACCTTCAGCAGCTTCACCCAGATACCGATCATCGGCAGGTTCAGGATGATCAGGATGAAGTTACCGATCCACATCGAGGCGATCAGGCCCCAGAACAGCGCGGGGTTGCTGGTCATGACCTGCGGACCCGGCTGGATGTTGTGGATGGTCATTGCACCGACCATCAGCGCCATCACGGCATTCGGCGGAATGCCGAGCGTCAGCAGCGGGATGAACGAGGTCTGTGCCGCGGCGTTGTTGGCCGACTCCGGACCCGCCACGCCTTCGATCGCGCCCTTGCCGAATTCGTGGGCATGCTTCGAGGTCTTCTTCTCGAGCGAGTACGCCGCGAACGACGCCAGCGAAGCACCGCCACCCGGCAGGATACCGAGCGCCGAGCCGAGCACCGTGCCGCGCAGCACGGCCGGGATCATGCGCTTGAAGTCTTCCTTCGTCGGGAACAGGTTCGTCACCTTGTTCGTGAACGTCTCGCGGGCTTCCTTCTGCTCGAGGTTCGCGATGATTTCCGCGAAGCCGAACACACCCATTGCCACGGACACGAAGTTCAGGCCGTCGGTCAGTTCGGGCACGTCGAACGAGAAGCGCGCCGCGCCCGAGTTCACGTCGGTACCGACCAGGCCCAGCAGCAGACCCAGCACGATCATCGCGATGGCCTTGACGAGCGAGCCGGACGCCAGCACCACGGCACCGATCAGGCCCAGCACCATCAGCGAGAAGTATTCGGCGGGACCGAACTTGAACGCCAGCTCCGACAGCGGTGCGGCAAACGCGGCCAGGATCAGCGTGGCCACGCAGCCGGCGAAGAACGAGCCTAGGCCCGCTGTCGCCAGTGCCACACCCGCGCGTCCTCGCCGCGCCATCTGATACCCGTCGATCGTCGTCACCACCGACGACGATTCACCGGGCAGGTTCACCAGAATGGCCGTGGTGGAGCCGCCGTACTGCGCGCCGTAGTAGATACCGGCCAGCATGATCAGCGCGGCCACCGGGGGCAGCGTGTACGTGACGGGCAGCAGCATCGCGATGGTTGCGAGCGGGCCGAGGCCCGGCAGCACGCCGATCAGCGTGCCCAGGATACAGCCGAGGAACGCGTACGCGAGGTTCTGGAAGGAGAGGGCGGTCGAGAAGCCCAATCCCAGGTTGGCCAACAATTCCATGAGAGTCGTCTCCTTAGCCGGTAATGAAAGCAGGCCACACCGGCATCTGCAGGTTGATGCCGTAGACGAACGCACCCATGCTGATCACGACCAGGATGACCGCGGCGGCCAGAGCGCCCTTCCAGCTGAATTCATGGCTCGCCATCGACGAGACCATCACCAGCACGAACACCGACAGCACCATGCCGAGCGGCTTCAGCAGCAGGCCGAACAGCACGACGGCACCCAGAATCCACAGCAGGGTCTTGATATCCCATTTGGCGAGGTGGTCTTCCTCGGACTTCAAGGACATCGAGCCCCAGAGCACGAGGACCCCGAGCAGGGCCAGCACGATGCCGAGCCAGAAGGGGAAGTATCCCGGCCCCATCTTGGCGGCGGTGCCCATGGAATAGGTACGGGCGACCCAGGAAAAGCCGATACCGACCAGGATAAACATCAGGCCGGAGGCAAAGTCCTTTTGGCTACGTATGCGCAAAGTGATTCTCCTCGATAAGACGCTTGAAATTCTTCGCAACGGTGCAGTTGACGCACTGCACAAGGGGGCGATTTGCCCCTGACCCCGTCGCGAGCAGGGTGGAAGGTAAAAGCGGTACCTTTCAGCTACCTTTCACATGTCTGCATTTGACGTCATGCTCAGGGTATGTCCCTAGGAATACGTATGAAAGGATGCAGAAAGGCTGAGGGTAAATACCGGGAACGCAGGCAGGAGGCGGGCTGCCGGGCGTCAGCGGGCGCCCGACTGTGGAACGCGGGAGGCTCGGTTATGATCGGCGGGACCACTGCGCCCGCCCGCGCGCTGAAAGAAAACGGAAAGCCACCCGAAAGGTTTGAAGCTTCGGTTGAAAGCTTGGGTTGAAAGCTTCGAAAGGAAAGATCGCGCGTGGAGAGCATCGAGCATGCCATCCTGATCGGCGCCGTCGTGATGTCGCTGGGCATCGTGGTGGGCGCGTTCTCGTCGCGCTTCGGCGTGCCGTTCCTGCTCGTCTTTCTCGGCGTCGGGATGCTGGCCGGCGTGGACGGTCCGGGCCATATCGAATTCTCGAACACCTGGCTCAGTTTCCTCGTGGGCAACGTCGCCCTGGCCATCATCCTGCTCGATGGCGGCCTGCGCACGCGGCTGGCCACGTTCCGGGTGGCGCTGCGGCCCTCGCTGTCGCTCGCGACCGTCGGCGTACTCGTGACCGCGGGGCTCGTCGGGGCGTTCGCCAGCTGGCTGCTCGGCGTGGAGTGGAAGCTCGGCCTGCTGTTCGGGGCGATCGTCGGCTCCACCGATGCGGCCGCGGTGTTCTCGCTGCTCAACAGCAGCGGCATTCGCCTCAAGGAACGCGTGGGCAGCGTGCTCGAGATCGAATCGGGCATCAACGACCCGATGGCGATCTTCCTGACCCTGACACTGATCGAATGGATCACCGCGCCGGACGCGCTCACGCCGGGCGCGCTCGGACTGCGGCTGCTCGTGCAGTTCGGCGTGGGCGGCCTGCTGGGGCTCGGGCTCGGCTACTGCCTCGCCAATGTCCTCGAGCGCATCCAGGTGGCCGAGGGCCTGCAGGCCATTCTCGTCTGCGCGGGCGGCACGATGGTGTTCGCGATCGTGCAGACGGCCGGCGGCAGCGGCTTCCTCGCGGTGTACCTGACGGGCGTGCTCGTCGGCAACCGCGAGCGCGCGGTCACGTCCGACACCATGCGCGCGATGGACGGCATGGCGTGGCTCGCGCAGTCGGTCATGTTCCTGCTGCTGGGGTTGCTCGTGGCGCCGCATCGCATCTGGGACATCGCGCTTCCGGCGTTTCTGATCGGCGTCTTCCTGATGTTCGTGGCGCGCCCAGTGGCCGTCTGGCTGTCGCTGCTGCCCTTCCGCTTCAACGGGCGGGAAAAGGCGTTCCTGGGCTGGATGGGGCTGCGCGGCGCGGTGCCCATCGTGCTGTCGCTGTTTCCGCTGCTCAAGGGCATGGAGGACTCGGGCCTGATTTTCCGCGTCGCCTTTGCCGTGGTGCTGCTGAGCCTGCTGTGCCAGGGCACGACCGTCGCGCTGGCCGCGCGGCTGGCGCGCGTGATGCGGCCCAGCTATACCGAGCCGCTCTCGCGCGAGCGGCTACGCGGCACGCATGCGCCCGCGCTCGAACTCATGCAGTTTCTGGTCGCGACCAATTCGCCCGTGACGGACCAGCGCGCGGACCGGCTGGAGTTGCCGCCGCGCTGCGCCGTGGTGGCCGTGGTGCGTGACGGTGCGCTGGCGCCGCTCGATCAGGCGGTGCTGCGTGCCGGCGACGCCGTGTCCGTGCTGGCGCCGGCCACGAGCGTCCCCATGCTGTCGCAGCTGTTCCTTACGCCAGCGACGCCGCCCGAATGGGATCAGGTCTCGCACGATTTCCTGCTGTCGGGCGAGGCATCGCTCGACGAGGTGGCCGCGTTGTACGGCACGCGCGCGCTGACGCCAGCCGAGACGGGCAAGACGCTGGAAGACGCGATGCTCGCGGCGTTTCCGTCGCCACCGGTCGAGGGCGATGCGGTGGCGGTCGCCGGACTGCGGCTGACGGTCACGCGCATGGACGGCCCGCGTATCGTGCAGGTGGGGTTGTTGCTGCCGCGCGGCCCGGCGGGCGATGCCGCGGCCAGGGACAGCGCATGGCGGCTCCACCGCCGCGCACCATAACAGGTTCGCCAGTCGAGGTTCGTCAGTCGACCTTGGCGCCGGAGACCTTCACCACCTCGCCGTACTTCTTGAGCTCGCGGCGGATCAGCGCGGCGAACTGCTCGGGCGTGGTCGGCGCGGGCTGCGCACCGATACGCGCGAGCTTCGCGCGCATGTCGTCCGTCTTGAGGATCGCGACGATATCGCGATTGAGCCGATCGACGATCTCGCGCGGCGTATTGGCCGGCGCGAACACGCCGAACCACGTCGAGATATCGAACCCTTCGAGGCCAAGCCCCTTGCCCGCCTCGGCAATCGTCGGCAGTTCCGGGAATGCGGCCGCGCGCGCCTGCGTGGTCACCGCGAACGCCTTGAGCTTGCCCGCCCTGATATTGGCGGAGGCCGAGGCAAGGTTGTCGAAGATCAGATCCGTCTGGCCCGAGAGCACCGACAGCTGCGCGGGCGAGGCGCCGTTGTACGGAATATGGACCATGCTCACGTGGGCCATGCTCTTGAACAGTTCGCCGGACAGATGCCCGGCGCTGCCGTTGCCGCCCGACGCATAGTCGAGCTTGCCCGGATGGCTGCGCGCGTACGTGACGAGGTCGCGCACGTTGTCGATATGCAGTTCCGCGGCCTTGCCCGGATGCATCACGAGCACGTTCGGCACATCCGCCACGAGCGTCACCGGTGCGAAGTCGCGAATCGGGTCGTACGGCATCTTCGTGAACAGCGTGGGGTTGATCGCATGCGTCGCCACCGCGCCCATCAGGATCGTATAGCCGTCCGCGGGCTGCTTGGCCACGAAGTCCGCGCCGAGGTTGCCGCCGGCGCCGGGCTTGTTCTCCACGACGACGGGCTGGCCGAGTTCATCGCGCAGTTTCTCGCCGATGGCGCGCGCGACGGTATCGAGCGGGCCGCCGGCCGGGTAGGGCACGACGAAGCGGATGGGCTTGGCGGGCCAGTTGCCGGCAGGCGCCGCGTATGCGGGCGCGGCCGTTGCGGCAGCGACGATGGCGACGGTGGTAATGGCCAGCTTGGTGGCCTGGATCCATGTATTCAGCATGACAGAAACAAGAAAATTACATTCCGATCCCGCGCGCCATCATCACCGCGCACAGCGGCAACAGGATCAGCACGTGCGCCTGGATCATGACCCAGCGGCGCGCGATCTTGATCTCGGCCGGCGTCGGGACGAACTCGGGTAGCGTGCGCGCCTGCTTGCGCCAGCGCGCGATGGCGAACGTCGGCGGCAGCGAGCACAGCGCGATCAGCACGAAGACGGTCATCTTCGCGTGGAACCAGGGGTTGTGGATATAGAAACCCATGCCCTTGGCGCCATAGAACAGCCGCAGCAGGCCGGAGACCAGCACGGCGATGGCCGACAGGAAATAGAACAGATCGTAGAGGGACAGGCGCCGGAGCACGGCGGGCGTCATGTCGGGCCGCAGCACGACGGCCTCCGCCGCCATCAGCGTGACGAGCAGGAAGATGGCGCCAAAGTGAAAGAACGCGAGCAACGCATCGGTCAGCATGTCTCCTCCTGTGGGGAATATTGTTCTTGGGGCCGGTCTCGCTAGATCACGCCCTTGCCCCGCAACGCGGCGATACGGTCGGCGTCGTAACCGAGCGTGTCGGCCAGCACTGCCTCCGTATGCTCGCCGAGCAGCGGCGGGTGGCGCAGCGCCTCGGGCGGGGTCTTGCTCATGCGGATCGGGCTGCCGACCAGCTTCACCTCGCCCGCGGTCGGATGGGGCAGATCGACGCGCAGGCCGCGCGCCTTGACCTGATCGTCCTCGAACACGTCGTCGAGCGTATTGATCGGGCCGCACGGCACGCCGGCGGCCTCGAGGTCCGCGATCCATTGCGCGCGCGTGCGCGGCCGCACCATCTCCCCGAGAATCGGCACCAGCACGTCGCGGTTCGCCACGCGCTGCGGATTGGTGGCAAAGCGCGGATCGTCGGCCAGCGTGGGACGCCCGCCCGCGGTCACGAACTTGCGGAATTGCCCGTCGTTGCCCACCGCGACGATGATCCAGCCGTCGGCGGCCTGGAACGTCTGGTAGGGAACGATGTTCGGATGCGCGTTGCCCCAGCGCTTCGGCGCCACGCCGCTGGCCAGGTAGTTGGTGTTCATGTTGGCGAGCATCGCCACCTGCACGTCGAGCAGCGCCATGTCGATGTACTGGCCCTCGCCGGTGCGGTCGCGGTGCGCGAGCGCCGCCAGCACCGCGATGGTCGCGTACTGGCCCGTCATCAGGTCGGAGATCGCCACGCCGGCCTTCTGCGGCCCGCCGCCGGGCAGGTCGTCGCGCTCGCCGGTCAGGCTCATGAAGCCGCCCATGCCCTGGATGATGAAATCGTAGCCGGCGCGGTTCGCATACGGACCCGTCTGGCCGAAGCCCGTCACCGAGCAATAGATCAGGTCCGGCTTGACCGCGCGCAGCGAGTCGTAGTCCAGCCCGTACTTCTTCAGCTGCCCGACCTTGTAGTTCTCGAGCACGACATCGCTCTGCGCCGCGAGCTCGCGCACGAGCTGCTGGCCCTCGGGCGTGCTGATATCGCAGGTGACCGAGCGCTTGTTGCGGTTGGCGGCCAGGTAGTAGGCGGCCTCGGCGGTATCCCGGCCGTCCTCCGTCTTCAGCCAGGGCGGCCCCCACGTGCGGGTATCGTCACCGGCGCCGGGGCGCTCGATCTTGATGACATCGGCGCCGAAGTCGGCGAGATTCTGTGCGCACCACGGCCCGGCGAGAACGCGGGTCAGGTCGAGGACGCGAAGGTGGCTCAAGGCTCCCATTGGGGGGAAGGCCGGCAGGGACGGCGCGGAATTGGGAAAGATCGCACTGTACCACCGGGCAGGCCGCCGACCGCACTTGGCCGGTGCGCGGAGTCTGCCCTCCGGCAGGGCTTCCCCGTATAATCAACGGTTTGCAAATCCAATTCCGAACAGCCGCCCGGCAATGGGCTGCGCCTGCCATAACATGAAAGTCTCCGACATTCGCAGCAAGTTCCTGCAGTTCTTCGAGTCGAAGGACCATACCGTGGTCCGCTCGTCCAGCCTGGTGCCGGCGAACGACCCGACGCTGCTGTTCACCAATTCCGGCATGGTGCAGTTCAAGGACGTGTTCCTTGGCACCGACAAGCGCCCGTATTCGCGCGCGACGTCTTCGCAGCGTTCGGTGCGCGCGGGCGGCAAGCACAATGACCTCGAGAACGTGGGCTACACCGCCCGCCACCATACGTTCTTCGAGATGCTGGGCAACTTCTCGTTCGGCGACTACTTCAAGCGCAACGCCATCCAGTACGCGTGGGAACTGCTGACCAAGGTCTACCAGCTGCCCGCGGACAAGCTGTGGGTCACCGTGTATGCCGAGGATGACGAGGCGTACGACATCTGGGCCAAGGAAGTGGGCGTGCCGGCCGAGCGCATCGTGCGCATCGGCGACAACAAGGGCGCGCGCTACGCGTCCGACAACTTCTGGCAGATGGCCGATACGGGCCCGTGCGGTCCGTGCTCGGAGATCTTCTACGACCATGGTCCCGAAGTGTGGGGTGGCCCGCCGGGATCGCCCGAAGAAGACGGCGACCGCTACATCGAGATCTGGAACCTCGTGTTCATGCAGTTCAACCGCGACGAGCAGGGCAACATGACGCCGCTGCCCAAGCCGTGCGTGGACACCGGCATGGGCCTCGAGCGGATTGCGGCCGTGCTCCAGCACGTGCACAGCAACTACGAGATCGACCTGTTCCAGGCGCTGATCCAGGCCGCCGCGCGCGAAACGCATATCACCGACCTGAACCAGAACTCGCTGAAGGTCATCGCCGACCATATCCGCGCTTGCTCGTTCCTGATCGTCGATGGCGTGATTCCCGGCAACGAAGGCCGTGGCTACGTCCTGCGCCGGATCGTGCGCCGCGCCATTCGCCATGGCTACAAGCTCGGCCAGAAGACGCCGTTCTTCCACAAGATGGTCCCCGACCTCGTCGCGCAGATGGGTGCCGCCTACCCGGAACTCGCCGATGCGCAGGCGCGCGTGACCGAGGTGCTGAAGGCCGAGGAAGAGCGTTTCTTCGAGACCATCGAGAACGGCATGACCATTCTCGAAGGCGCCGTGAGCGAACTGAAGTCGAAGGGCGGCAACGTGCTCGACGGCGAGCTCGCATTCAAGCTGCACGACACGTTCGGCTTCCCGCTCGACCTCACGCAGGACGTGGCGCGCGAGCAGGAGATCACGGTCGATGAGGCCGCGTTCGATGCCGCCATGACGCGTCAGCGCGAGCAGGCCCGCGCGGCCGGCAAGTTCAAGATGGCCGCCGGCCTCGAGTACTCGGGCGACAAGACCGTGTTCCACGGCTATGACGCGCTGGGCGTCGAGCAGGCGCGCGTCATCGCGCTGTACGTGGATGGCGCCGCGGTGCAGACGATGCAGCCGGGCCAGGAAGGCGTGGTCGTGCTCGACCACACGCCGTTCTACGCCGAGTCCGGCGGCCAGGCCGGCGACCAGGGCACGCTCGTGGCCGGTGCCGCGGTGTTCACCGTCGGCGATACCACGAAGGTGCAGGCCGACGTGTTCGGCCATCAGGGCACGCTCTCGGGCGGCGCGCTGAAGGTCGGCGACGTCGTGGCCGCGAAGGTCGATGAGATTCGCCGCGCGCGCACGATGCGCAACCACTCGGCCACCCACCTGATGCACAAGGCCCTGCGCGAAGTGCTCGGTACCCACGTGCAGCAGAAAGGTTCGCTGGTCGATGCCGACAAGACGCGTTTCGACTTCTCGCACAACGCGCCGATGACCGATGCGCAGATCCGCCAGGTCGAGGAAATCGTCAACGCCGAGATTCTGCGCAACGAGGCCACGACGGCCAGCATCATGCCGTTCGACGATGCGGTGAAGAGCGGTGCGATGGCGCTGTTCGGCGAGAAGTACGCCGACGACGTGCGCGTGCTGTCCATCGGCTCGTCGAAGGAACTCTGCGGCGGCACGCACGTGTCGCGCACGGGCGATATCGGCCTGTTCAAGATCGTGGTGGAGGGCGGCGTGGCCGCCGGTATCCGCCGCGTGGAAGCGATCACGGGCGATAACGCGCTGCATTACCTGCAGTCGCTCGACGCGCGCCTGAACGAAGCCGCCGCCGCCATGCGCGCGCAGCCTTCGGAGCTGGTGTCGCGCATCGCGCAGGTGCAGGACCAGGTGCGCGCGCTGGAGAAGGAACTCGAACGCGCGAAGAGCAAGCTGGCCGCCTCGCAAGGCGACGAACTGGCCGAGCAGGCCGTGGACGTCAAGGGCCTGAAGGTGCTGGCCGCCCAGCTCGACGGCGCGGACGTGAAGACGCTGCGCGAGACGATGGACAAGCTCAAGGACAAGCTCAAGAGCGCGGCCATCGTGCTGGGCGCCGTGACCGACGGCAAGGTGAGCCTGATTGCGGGCGTGACCGCCGATGCCACGGGCAAGGTGAAGGCCGGGGACCTCGTCAACTTCGTCGCCCAGCAGGTGGGCGGCAAGGGCGGTGGCCGTCCGGACATGGCGCAGGCTGGTGGCACGGAGCCGGCGAACCTGCCGAACGCCCTGGCGGGTGTCAGCGACTGGGTCGCGGCAAAGGTCTGAGTCTGCAGGGTTTGCTCCCCTCTCCCCTCTCGGGGAGAGGCGGTAGAGAACCTGTTGTTTCAGGTTTTCTCCCCGCTCTCTTGGGGAGAGGGGCCCGGAGTGAGGGCACTCGCCAGCGTATTGATCAAGTCCACCGGCAACGGAAATACAATCGTCGTCGTCCGATCGCCGGCGATCTGCGTCAGCGTCTGCATATAGCGCAGCTGCATCGCCTGCGGCTGCCGCGCCAGCATCTGCGCGGCTTCGAGCAGTTTCTCGGAAGCCTGCATTTCCCCCTCCGCATGAATCACCTTCGCGCGCCGCTCGCGCTCGGCCTCGGCCTGCCTTGCGATCGCGCGCACCATCGACTCGTTGATATCGACGTGCTTGATCTCGACGTTCGAGACCTTGATGCCCCACGCATCGGTCTGCGCGTCGAGCACCTTCTGGATATCGAGGTTGAGTTTCTCGCGCTCGGCGAGCATTTCGTCGAGCTCGTGCTTGCCCAGCACCGCGCGCAGCGTGGTCTGCGCGAGCTGGCTCGTGGCCTCGAGAAAGTTGGCCACCTGGATGATCGCGCGCTCGGGATCCACCACGCGGAAATAGACCACCGCGTTGACCTTCACCGACACGTTGTCGTGCGAGATCACGTCCTGCGGCGGCACGTCCATGACCACCGTGCGCAGGTCCACGCGCACCATCTGCTGCACGGCCGGAATGATCAGCACGAGCCCAGGCCCCTTGACGCGCCAGAAGCGGCCGAGCATGAAGACCACACCGCGTTCGTACTCGCGCAGCACGCGTACCGATGCAATGACCAGCAGCGCCAGCAGGAAGATCAGACCGCCAAAGCTGAATCCAAACGCCATGAGAGACTCCTTGTAGTTGTCCTGCGCCCGTCGAACTTCCCGAAAATCTGCGTCAATCGAGCCATCAGTCGATGGCAATCACATCGAGTACGAGTCCGTCCCGCGCGGTCACGCGCACCGACTGTCCGCGCGCCAGCGGCGTGGCGGTGCGCACGCGCCACTGCTCGCCATCGACGGAAGCCCATCCATCGTGGTCCAGCGTGGCATCGGCGATCACCATGCCGGTCCGGCCGACGATCGTATCCCCGCCGCTGACGATGGGCCGCCGTCGCGTGCGCAGCACGAGCGCCGACATCGCGAATACGAACGCCACGGACGAGAGCGCCAGCACCGCGATGACCGTCAGCGGAATGCCGAAGCCGGGCACGTCGGTATCGATCAGCATCACGGCGCCAATGGCAAACGCCACGGCGCCGCCGACACCGAGCACGCCCAGCGTGGGCAGGAACATCTCCGCGACCATGCAGCCGATGCCCAGTGCGACCAGCGCAAGGCCCGCATAGTTCAACGGCAGCATCTGCAGCGCGAACAGGCCGACTACCAGGCAAATGGCGCCGATGACGCCGGGCGCGACCATGCCGGGCGTGGAGAATTCGAAAAGCAGCGCGTAGATGCCGATCATCATCAGCACCAGCGCCACGCTGGGGTCGGTGATCACGGCCAGCAGCCGCGCGCGCCAGTCCGGCTCGGTGGCCACCACGGGCGCGTTCGCCGTGCGCAGCACGCGCTGGGCGCCCGCCGCCTCGACCCTGCGGCCGTCGATCTGCCGCAAGAGCGCGGGCAGGTCCGGCGCCACGAGGTCCGCCACATGCTGCGCGACGGCTTCGCTCGCCGACAGGCTCACGGCCTCCCGTACGGCCCGCTCGGCCCATTCCACATTGCGCTGTCGCAGTTGCGCGAGGCCGCGGATATACGCCGAGGCATCGTGCATCTGCTTGCGCGCCATCGTGTCCTCGCTGCCGGCACCGGCCGGCGCCGAGGCGGCTCCGCGGTCCCCATGGTCGCCACGCTGCGGGCCACCGATGCCGATGGCCACCGGACTGGCCGCGCCGACATTGGTGCCGGGCGCCATGGCCGCGATATGGCTCGCGTAGAGGATGTACGCCCCGGCGCTCGCCGCGCGCGCGCCGCCGGGCGACACATAGGTCGCCACCGGCACGGGGGAGGCGAGAATCGCCTGGATGATGTCGCGCATCGAACGGTCGAGACCGCCCGGCGTATCCATTTCGATCACGACGAGTTGCGCATTGGCACGCCGCGCCTGTTCGATGCCGTGGGTCACGAAATGCGCGGTGGCCGGGCCGACCGCGCCGCGCAGCGGCACCACGTAGACGGGCGCGGTCGCGGGGGCGGTATCCACGGCCTGCGCGGGGGCGGCGCCCGACAGGGCCAGCGCACAGGCGAATACCGCCAGCAGCGCCTGGCCGGCGCGCCATGCCAGGCGGGTCATCCGGGGGGCGATCTTGCCGAAGGGGAGTGCCATGGTCGCGCGCGCGTCCGGAAGGAATGCCGTGACCGCGCCACTTCCAAGTGTAGACCACCGGCCACATCGCGACGGCGGCCGGGCACTCGCGATGGCCGCCTGGCCGGACTGGCGCTACAGTAGCGGTTTCAACACCCTCGCGACCATCGATGGCGCGAGATTTTTACTAGGAGTCAGTGGTAATGCCAACGTTTCGAATCGAGTTGTTTGAAGGACGTCCTCTCGATCAGCGCCGCAAGCTGGTCGAGGCGGTGACGCGCGTCACCTGCGAGACACTGGGCTGCGAGCCCGGCAGCGTCGATATCATCATCGACGAGGTCAAGCGCGAGAACTGGGCCACCGGCGGCAAGCTCTGGTCCGAACAGAAGTAAGCGCGGGTCCATAAAAACGACAGATAAACGCCAACGTAGAAGAGCGAGCCCTCACATGCAACCCTACCGTTATTGCCCGCAGTGCGGCGCCTCGTTGCAGGTGCTCCCGCATGCCGGACGTGACCGCAGCGCCTGCGTCACGGAAGGATGCGGATTCGTGCACTGGAACAACCCGCTGCCCGTGCTGGCGGCCGTGGTGGAGTACGAAGACAAGCTGTTGCTGGCGCGCAATGCGGCGTGGCCGGAAAAGATGTTCGCGCTGGTCACAGGCTTTCTCGAGCGTGACGAGACGCCCGAGCTCGGCGTGGCACGCGAACTCAAGGAAGAGACCAATCTGGACACCGAATCGGTGTCGCTGATCGGCGTCTACGAATTCATGCGCAAGAACGAGCTGATCATCGCCTATCACGTGAAGGCGAGCGGCACCATCGCGCTGTCCGAGGAACTGGCCGAATACAAGCTCGTAGCACCCGAGAAGGTGCGCATCTGGAGTGCGGGCACGGGCTTCGCGGTCGCGGATTTCCTGCAGGCCCGCGGTTATCCCGTGCGTTTCTTCGACCGGCAGACCGGCGAGGATATCGAGGACCCGCGCAGGCCGACGGACTTCAGGCGCTTGGATGCTTCGCTACAATACCGGCTGTAGTGAGATCCGATACGGCCGATTTGAAACGGGAAGACGAGGTATGGAATTTCAGAAGGAAGTGGACGCGCGCGGCCTGAATTGCCCGCTGCCGATCCTGCGTACGAAGAAGGCCCTGGCCGATATGGCAAGCGGCGATGTGCTGAAGGTGCTGGCGACCGATCCGGGCTCGCCGCGCGATTTTCAGGCGTTTGCCAAGCAGACCGGCAATGAACTGCTGTCCCACCAGGAAGTGGACAAGGTCTTCACGTTCTACATGAAGCGCCGCTGAGAGGGCGCTGACCCCTCTCCCGGCGGGAGAGGGGTGAAAACCATCAGCGATTTGCCAGATAGGCACTGAATTCGTCCCGCACCTCGGGGTGCTTGAGCGCGAATTCCACAGTGGCCTTCAGCAGGCCCAGCTTGCTGCCGCAGTCGTAGCGCACGCCGTTGTAGCGGTACGCGAGCACCTGTTCCTGATCCAGCATCGACTGGATCGCATCCGTCAGCTGGAATTCGCCGCCCGCGCCGGGCTTCAGGTCGCGGATATGGTCGAAGATACGCGGCGTCAGGATATAACGGCCCACCACGCCGAGGTTCGACGGTGCGTCCTCGGGCGCCGGCTTTTCGACGATGCCCGACATCTTGATCACGCGCTCGTCCCATTCGCGGCCTTCCACCACACCGTAGGAACGGCTCTGTTCGGGGGCGATTTCTTCAACGCCGAGCACCGAGCAGTTGTAGTGGTTATAGACGTCGACCATCTGCTTCATGATCGGCGTGTCGCCGTCGAGCAGATCGTCCGCGAGCATGACCGCGAACGGTTCGTCGCCCACGAGCTTGGCGGCGCAGAGCACCGCGTGGCCCAGACCCAGTGCCTCGGGCTGGCGCACGTAGAAGCATTCCACGTGCGACGGCTTGATCGAGCGCACCACATCGAGCAGCGCGCGCTTGTTCTTGGCTTCGAGTTCGGCCTCGAGTTCATACGCCTTGTCGAAATGATCCTCGATGGCGCGCTTCGAGCGGCCCGTCACGAAGATCATCTCGGTAATGCCGGCAGCCATCGCCTCTTCCACGGCATACTGGATCAGCGGCTTGTCCACCACTGGCAGCATCTCCTTGGGGCTGGCCTTGGTCGCGGGCAGAAAACGGGTGCCCAGTCCCGCGACCGGGAAGACGGCCTTGGTGACGCGGTTTTCCATATCAGAATTCCTTTCTATTCCGGTGGCTGTTGCCGGTGCATTACCGTGCCGGATGGCCGGGGGGGTCGTCTGTCCGTGACTGTCCGACTTTTCTCACAATAGTCGGATGCTGCACGGAAAACGGCACGCAACTTCCATGCCGATCCCCGCGCGGTGTCTCGTAGTTCAGGCGGCGGGCAGTCGCTGTAGTTGATCCTGCAGCTTCGCCAGCGTCTGTTCGAAATCCGACAAACGCTGCGTTTCCTGCGCGACGACGGCCGGCGGCGCCTTGGCCACGAAGCTTTCGTTGGACAGCTTGCCGCGGCACTTGACGATCTCGGCACCGATGCGATCGGCTTCCTTGGCCAGGCGGATACGCTCGGCCGCCACGTCGATCTCGATCTTCAGCAGCAGGTGGTTCCCGCCGACGATCGCCACCGGCGCGCCGGCACCCTCGCGCATCAGCTCGGATTCGTCTTCGAACACGCGCACTTCCGAGAGTTTCGCGAGCGCCTGCACATAGGGCCCCACGGACTTCAGGAACGCGCTGTCGCCGTGCGCATAGAGCGGAATGCGTTGCGCCGGGGAAATATTCATCTCGCCGCGCAGGTTACGGCACGCGTCCACCACGGCCTTGAGCTGCGCCACCCATTGCTCGGCGGCTTCGTCGAGCTTGGCCGCCGCGGGCTGCGGGTAGGCCTGCAGTGCGATCGACTCGGTGCCGTCGCCCTTGGCGCGGTCCGCCAGCGGGGCGACCTTTTGCCACAGTTCCTCGGTAATGAACGGGATGATCGGGTGCGCGAGGCGCAGTACCGTCTCCAGCACGCGCAGCAGCGTGCGGCGCGTGGCGCGCTGTTGCGCGGGCGTGCCGTTCTGGATCTGCACCTTGGCCATTTCGAGGTACCAGTCGCAGTACTCGTCCCATACGAACTTGTAGATGGCGCTGGCGATATTGTCGAAACGGTATTCCGCGAAGCCCTTGTCCACCTCGGCTTCCACGCGCTGCAGCAGCGACACGATCCAGCGGTCCGCCTGCGAGAAATCGAGATAGCCTTCGGGACCGCAATCCTTGTTGCACGGGCCCATGCCGCAGTCATGGCCCTCGGTGTTCATCAGCACGAAGCGCGTGGCGTTCCACAGCTTGTTGCAGAAGTTGCGGTAACCCTCGCAGCGGCCCGTGTCGAAGTTGATGTTGCGGCCCAGCGTGGCCAGCGACGCGAACGTGAAGCGCAGCGCGTCGGCGCCGAACGAGGGAATGCCGTTCGGGAATTCCTTCTTCGTCTTCGACTCGATGCGCGGCGCGTCCTTCGGACGGCGCAGGCCCGTGGTGCGCTTCTTGAGCAGCGGCTCGAGTTCGATGCCGTCGATCAGGTCAACGGGGTCCAGCGTGTTGCCCTCGGACTTGCTCATCTTCTTGCCTTCCGAGTCGCGCACGAGGCCATGCACGTACACGGTGTGGAAGGGCACCTTGCCGGTGAAGTGCCTGGTCATCATGACCATGCGCGCCACCCAGAAGAAGATGATGTCGTAGCCGGTGACCAGCACCGACGACGGCAGGAAGTGCTGGATCTCGGGCGTCTCTTCGGGCCAGCCCAGCGACGAGAACGGTACCAGCGCGGAAGAGAACCACGTGTCGAGCACGTCTTCCTCGCGGCGCAGCGGGCCGGATCCGCCGGCTGCCTGCTGCTTCGCCAGCGCTTCTTCCTCGGTGCGGCCGACGTAGCAGTTGCCCGCGTCGTCGTACCAGGCCGGGATCTGATGGCCCCACCACAGCTGGCGCGAGATGCACCAGTCCTGGATGTTCTCGAGCCACTGGTTGTACGTGCTGTTCCAGTTTTCCGGCACCAGCTTGATCTCGCCGCTCTTCACGGCGTCCAGCGCCACGTCGGCGATGGAACGGCCCGGGAAATACGTGCCTTCCGGCGCGGGCTTGCTCATCGCGACGAACCACTGGTCGGTCAGCATCGGCTCGATCACGCTGCCCGTACGCTCGCTGCGCGGCACCATGAGCTTGTGCTTCTTGATCTCGCCGAGCAGGCCCTGCGCGTCGAGGTCGGCGACGATCTGCTTGCGTGCGTCGAAGCGATCGAGCCCCGCATACGCGGCCGGCGCGTCGGCGACGATCTTCGCGTCGAGCGTGAGGATCGAGAGTTGCGGCAGGTTGTGGCGCTGGCCCACCGCATAGTCGTTGAAATCGTGGCCCGGGGTCACCTTGACCACACCCGTGCCGAACGCGCGATCGACGTATTCGTCGGCGATCACGGGAATCTGGCGATCGGTCAGCGGCAGCTTGACGAACTTGCCGATCAGATGCGCGTAGCGCTCGTCTTCGGGGTGCACCATCACCGCGGTATCGCCGAGCATGGTTTCCGGACGCGTGGTGGCCACGGTCAGGTGGGTCAGGCCGCGCACGCCGTCGGCCTCCACGAGGGGGTAGTGGATATGCCAGAGCGAGCCGTCTTCCTCGACGCTGTCCACCTCGAGGTCCGACACCGCGGTGCCGAGCACGGGATCCCAGTTGACGAGGCGCTTGCCGCGGTAGATCAGACCCTGTTCATACAGGCGCACGAACACCTCGGTCACGGCCTTCGACATGTCCGGGGACATCGTGAAGTACTCGCGCGTCCAGTCGATCGATGCGCCCATGCGGCGCACCTGGCGCGTGATGGTCGAGCCCGACTCTTCCTTCCATGCCCAGACCTTCTCGGTGAACTTCTCGCGGCCGAGGTCGTGGCGCGAGACGCCCTGCGCCTCCAGCTGGCGCTCCACGACGATCTGGGTGGCGATGCCCGCGTGGTCCGTGCCAGGTACCCACAGCGTATTGGCGCCGCGCATGCGCGCGTGGCGCGTCAGGCCATCCATGATGGTCTGGTTGAACGCGTGGCCCATGTGGAGCGTGCCGGTCACATTGGGCGGAGGCAGCTGGATCGCGAAGTTCGGCTTGGCGGGGTCGAACGTCGGCTGGGCAATGCCGCGGCGCTCCCATTCGGGGCCCCACTTCGCCTCGATGGCGGCGGGTTCGAAGCTCTTGGCAAGGGACTGGTCTTCTGCGGTCATGCTCGGTGTCGCTCGGTATCGGTATGTCTTAGGGGCCGCGTCGGCAAAGGCGTCGGCGAAACGACAAATTATAGGGGATAAGGGGCCGGTATAATCCCGGCTATCCGCAAAGGCCCTTTCTTGACGCAAATCCAGCGAATGTCCAACCTGCTCGCCAATCTCAACGCCGAACAACTCGCCGCCGTCACGCTACCCGACGAGCCGGCGCTGATCCTGGCGGGCGCTGGCAGTGGCAAAACCCGCGTGCTGACCACCCGGATCGCCTGGCTGATCCAGAACGGCCACGTTTCGCCGGCCGGCGTGCTCGCGGTGACCTTTACCAACAAGGCGGCCAAGGAAATGCAGACGCGGCTGGCCGCGATGCTGCCCATCAACACGCGCGGCATGTGGATCGGCACGTTCCACGGGCTGTGCAACCGCATGCTGCGCGCGCATTTCCGCGATGCGGGCCTGCCGCAGACATTCGCGATCCTCGACTCGCAGGACCAGCTTTCGTCGCTCAAGCGCCTGCTCAAGGCGCTCAACGTCGATGACGAGAAGTACCCGGCCAAGAACCTCCAGTACTTCATCAACAACGCGAAGGAGCAGGGGCTGCGGCCGGCCGACGTCGAGGCCAACGACGACTACAACCGCCGTTTCGTGGACCTGTACGCCGCCTACGACGAGCAGTGCCAGCGCGAAGGCGTGGTCGATTTCGCCGAATTGCTGCTGCGCTGCTACGAGCTGCTGCGCTACAACGACGCGATTCGCGAGCACTACCAGCACCGCTTCCGCCATATCCTCGTCGACGAGTTCCAGGACACCAATGTGCTGCAGTACCAGTGGCTCAAGATGCTGGCGGGGTATGGCACGGGCCGCGCGGCCGCGGTGTTCGCCGTGGGCGACGACGACCAGAGCATCTATGCGTTCCGGGGCGCGAACGTCGGCAATATGCGCGACTTCGAGCACGAATTCCGCGTGCGCCAGCTGATCAAGCTCGAGCAGAACTACCGTTCGCACGGCAATATCCTCGATTCCGCGAACCATCTGATCTCCCATAACTCGCGCCGGCTCGGCAAGAACCTGCGCACGGACGCGGGGCATGGCGAACCGGTACGCGTGTTCCAGGGCGGCTCGGACGGGCAGGAAGCCTCGTGGATCGTCGAGGAGATTCGCGACCAGATCGCGCAGGGCATGTCGCGCTCGGAGATCGCGATTCTCTATCGCAGCAACGCGCAGTCGCGGGTCATCGAGCATGCGCTGTTCTCGGCCGGCATCGCGTACCGCGTCTATGGTGGCCTGCGATTCTTCGAACGCGCCGAAGTCAAGCATGCGCTGGCCTATCTGCAGCTGATCGAGAATCCGCGCAACGACGCGGCGTTCGGCCGCGTGGTCAATTTCCCGACGCGCGGTATCGGCGCGCGCTCGCTCGAGGCGCTGCAGGATGCCGCGCGCCAGTACAACTGCTCGCTGTCGGAAGCGGTCGCCTATGTGCCCGGCAAGGCCGGCAGCTCGCTGGGCGCGTTTATCCGCCTGATCGACCAGATGCGCGCCGAAACGCGCCGCATGACGCTGCCCGAGATGGTCGAGTACGTGACCAACACGAGCGGCCTGATCCAGCATTACCGGGCCGAGAAAGAAGGGCAGGACCGCATCGAGAACTTGCAGGAACTGGTGACCGCCGCGCAGGCCTTCGTGATGGAGGAAGGCTACGGACTGGACGCGCCCGCGGCGGTGCTGCCGGCCGGGCAGACCGGCACGCCCGCGCTGGCCGAGGGCGATCAGGCCCAGCAGGTGCTCGACCCCGAGCAGTTGCCCGTGGTCATGACCCCGCTGGTCGCGTTCCTGACCCATGCCTCGCTCGAGGCTGGCGACAACCAGGCGCAGGCTGGCCAGGATGCCGTGCAGATGATGACCGTGCATGCGGCCAAGGGGCTCGAGTTCAACGTGGTGTTTATCACCGGCCTCGAAGAAGGGCTGTTCCCGCACGAGAACAGCGCGATGGAGGCCGACGGGCTCGAGGAAGAACGCCGCCTGATGTATGTGGCGATCACGCGCGCGCGGGAGCGGCTCTACCTGTCGTTCGCGCAAAGCCGTGTGCTGCATGGCCAGATGCGCTACCACGTGCGGTCGCGGTTCTTCGAGGAGCTGCCGGAAGGCGCATTGAAGTGGCTCACGCCCCCGCAGCAGGCCTACGGTGGCATGGGCGGCGGGCGCCGCGAGAAGTCGGAGTCGGCGTGGGGCCGGGACTGGTTCAAGCGGCCGGAGGATGTGGCCTACACGGGCACGAAGCCGACAGGCGGCATGGACACCGGGAACGGTTACGCCGACAGCAAGCGCGCGGCCGAAACCGGCTTCCGCGTCGGGCAGGGCGTGTTCCACAACAAGTTCGGCGAGGGCAAGATCACGGCCATCGAGGGCGAGGGCGCCAATGCCCACGCCCAGATCAACTTCAAGCGCCACGGGACGAAGAAGCTGGCGCTTGGCGTCGCCAAGCTGGACCCGATCGACTGATCAGGCCTGAACCGACGTCGCCTCCGGCTCCGCGGGGGCGATATTGAAGCAGCCGCGATAGGTGGCGTAGAACGAGCAATACAGGATCGCGAGCATCAGCAGCGAATACGGCGTGACGAGGAACGACAGCACCGCCTCCGCGCCAAACGCCGCGAACACCGCTTCCAGGAAGAACGGAATCGCGACCATCAGCAGCGCGAACAGCACCGCGTACGTAAAGAACGCGCCGCGATTCCGCCAGCATGCGGTCCAGCTGAAGAACAAGGCCTTCACGGGCGGCACGCTGTGCCACGCCGCCAGCAGCGGCGCGAACCAGAACATCATCGCGATCGGCGTATAGAGCAGCGCGCCCAGCAGCAGCGCGTAATACAGCTGCCGCACCGACTCCGCCGACGGTTCCTCCTGCTTGAGCAGAATCGGCGCCAGCGTGCTGATATCGACGAGCGCGCCCGCGATCAGGCTCAGCGTGAATACCATGACCGCATAGATCGCGCCGAGAATGAGCAGATTGCGCGTGGCCTGCTTGCCGTTGGTCCGGAACCCCGATAACAGCACGGTCGGCAGCACACGCTTGTTCTGGATCACGTCGCGACAGGCCGTCATCACCCCCACGTACAGGCCGGGCGTCACCACGAGCAGCGCGATCACGCCGAACAGCGGGACGAAAATGGCCAGCTGCGCCGCGATCAGGTAGATGAACAGCAGCATCAGGAACGCGAGCGGATTCTTGCGAAACAGCCAGATGCCCTGGCGGAACCAGACGTAACCTTCCTTGGCGGGAACTTCCAGTAATTGCATGGGAATCAGATCCAGGGGAGCGCGGTGGCGTCGACGCGCCGGCGCAGGATACGTTCGAAGTGGGTCGGATCATGCGGTTGCAGCATGTCCGCCTCGCGCGGCAGGAAAAAGTCCCACAGACGCGATACCCAGAAACGGAGCGCGCCGGCACGCAGCATGTCCTGCCAGTGCGCGTGTTCGTTGCCGGTCAGCGGCCTCACGGCATGATAAGCCGCGAGCAGCGCGCGCGCACGCGCGTCGTCGAGCGTGCCCGTGGGCACGTCGATACACCAGTCGTTGACGGTCACGGCCAGATCGAACAGCCACTTGTCGTTGCCGGCAAAGTAGAAGTCGAAAAACCCGCCGAGCTTGTATTTGCCCTGTTCGGCGGACTCGAACAGCACGTTGTCGCGAAACAGGTCGCAGTGGCAGGGCCCGCCCTGCAGCGCCGCGTAATCGGCGCTGCCGAAGAACGCGGTCTGGTGCGCGAGCTCGTCGCGCAGCAGCGCATGCTGGTCCGCATCGAGGAACGGCGTGATCTCGGGTTCGGTCTGCTGCCACCAGGCCAGGCTGCGCAGGTTCGGCTGCTGCCGCGCGTAGTCCACGCCGGCCAGATGCATGCGCGCGAGCATGTCGCCCACCTCGGCGCACTGCTGCGCGTTGGGGGCCAGCTGCGAGCTGCCGGGCAGGCGGGTGACGATCGTGGCGGGCTTGCCCTTGAGCGCGCGCAGGATCTCGCCGTCGCGCGCGGGAATCGGCGCGGGCACGCTGATGCCGTGTCCCGCCAGATGCGCCATCAGGTGGAGGTAGTAGGGCAGCTGTTCGAACGTCAGCCGCTCGAAGATCGTCAGCACGTACTCGCGCACGTGCCCGTCCCGCTCCATCGTCAGGAAGAAATTGCTGTTCTCGATGCCCGAGGCGATGCCGCGCAGCGCGCGCACTTCGCCAAGGTCGTAATCGAGCAGCCAGCTAGCGATCTCGTCCTGCGAGACCGTGGTGAAAACAGCCATTGTTGTCGTGTGAATCGATGCGGAATGCGGCGAATCTGCAAGCGGAAGGGTCCGCGGGCAAACCTGCCGCCACGGCGGGCAGAACCCGCCGGGCCGGCGCGGACCGGCGAGACCGCCAGTCCGTGGGTGAACAGAATCTGAACTGCGTTGGAACGATGCCCTGGCTACGCGGCCATGCGGTAACTGGCCCGCGCCCGTCACCACTGCAGGTTGACGGACGGCACGCGGTTCACGTCATGGTCGCGAAACTTCGGCGAACTATCTTCCGGCTTGCTCATCTGGTAGCTGGTGCCGAACCCCGATCGTACCTGGATGTCCGTGGCCTGCCCCTTGTTGCGATACTCGCGCACCTGCGTGCCATCGCGTTCGTTGAGCTCGAAGCTCGGCTCCCGCGGCTGGTTCAGCTGGCTCTTGACCGCCGGCGCGATCGGCTGGTTGTTGATCCGGTTCAGTTCCTGCTGGGTCAGTGCATTGCTCTGCTCGCCGTTCGGCTGGGCCATGGCCAGCGCGGGCGCGCCGAGGGCAAGCGCAATGCCCGCGGCAGCGAACAGGCGCTTCAGCGAGGCGGCAGGCGGTACGTCGCCATCGTCGGATGTGACGAGGCGTTGTTGCGTGGGGGAGGTCATCCGGGGCTCCTGAGCGTGCGGCGGCAGGTCCGGCGGCGCCGGACCTGGCAAACAGGATTCCATTCTAGCAATTCCTGCCGCACTCTGGCCGTTCCCGTGGCGCCCGGGCCACCCCAGCAATGCCTTACAGATAGAACATTTCTTCTTTCGGCGGAATCGGGTGGTCGCCGCCGCGCTTCTCGTAGTACTCGTACACCGCCTCGAGAACCTCCTGCGGCTCATCGACGATCTTCATCAGGTCCAGATCGTGCTCGGCGATCAGGCCCATGGGCAGCAGCGTGAAGCGGAACCAGTCGAGCAGGCCCTTCCAGAAGCGGCTGCCGTACATCACCACCGGTACCGAGCGCGACTTGCCGGTCTGCACGAGCGTGAGCACCTCGGCCAGTTCGTCGAGCGTGCCGAAGCCGCCCGGCATCACGATGAACGCATCCGAGTTCTTCACGAACGTGACCTTGCGCGTGAAGAAATGGCGGAACCGCATGGCGATGTCCTGGTAAGGATTGCCCTGCTGTTCATGCGGCAGTTCGATATTGAGGCCGACGCTCGCGGACTTGCCCGCGTGCGCGCCCTTGTTGGCCGCTTCCATGATGCCCGGGCCGCCGCCCGAGATTACCGCGAAGCCCGCGTCGGAGAACAGCCGCGCGATCTCGATCGTCTTCTGGTAGTACGGCGAGTCCTCGCGCAGGCGCGCGCTGCCGTAGATGGAGACGGCCGGGCGGATCTCCGAGAGGTACTCGGTCGCCTCGATGAACTCTGCCATAATCGTGAACATTTGCCACGAGGCGCGCGCCTTCTTTGCGGTTGCGCGGTCTTCGTCGGCGAGCGCACGAAGGCTCGGAATCATCTTGCGCGGGTTGGTGCGCGCGGCGGCAGCCGCAGCCGCGGCTTCCTGTTCCTCGGGCGATTTGCCCTCGGCAGCGGCATCGGCCTTGGCCGCGATCGCGGCCGCGTGGGCCGACGCCGCTTCCGGCGGAGGATTCACGGTGTTGCCCGAGATGTCCGAGACATCCGTATCAGCGAGGGGGGTTCCGGCGTCGCCGCCGTTCGGAGCGCCTGTCAATTTTGAGTCCATGGGAATGTCGGATAGTCCAAAAACACTCTTGCTCGTCGATGGATCGAGCTATCTGTATCGCGCGTATCACGCGCTGCCGGATCTGCGAAATGGCGAGGGGCTGCCCACAGGGGCAATCTACGGCATGATCAACATGCTGCGCAAGCTGCGCAATGATTACCCGGCAGAGTATAGCGCCTGCGTGTTCGACGCCAAGGGCAAGACCTTCCGCGACGATATGTATCCGGCCTACAAGGAGCATCGTCCGTCGATGCCCGAGGACCTCGCGCGCCAGATCGAGCCGATCCACGAGGCCGTGCGCGCGCTGGGCTGGCCGATCGTGGTCGTGGAGGGCGTGGAGGCCGACGACGTCATCGGCACGCTGGCGCGCCAGGCGACGGCGCAGGGCGTGCGCACGGTGGTCTCCACCGGCGACAAGGACCTCGCGCAGCTCGTCGATGACCACGTCACGCTCGTCAACACGATGAGCGGCGAGGTGCTCGACCCGCCCGGCGTGGTCGCCAAGTTCGGCGTGCCGCCCGAGCGCATCGTCGACTATCTTTCGCTGATCGGCGATGCCGTGGACAACGTGCCCGGCGTGCCGAAGGTCGGTCCGAAGACCGCGGTGAAATGGCTGTCCGCCTACGGCACGCTCGACGCCATCATGTCGAACGCGGCCGAGATCAAGGGCGTGGTCGGCGAGAACCTGCGCAATACGCTGGAGTGGCTGCCCAAGGCGCGCGAGCTCGTGACGGTGAAGACCGACTGCGATCTGCGCGAGGCCGTGGCGGACTTCCACGCGCTGCGCGAGCTCGGCGAGGACAAGGACCAGCTCGCCGCGTTCTTCGCGAAGTACGGCTTCAAGTCGTGGCTGCGCGAACTGACGGGCGAAAGCCTGCCGAATCTGGCCAATGCGGCGCGCAATGGCAAGGGGGCCGCGTCGAAGGCCACGCCGTCGGCACAGGGCGGTCTGTTCGATCAGCCGGCCGCGTCGGGCCATGACGAGGCACTGCCCGCGGCGGACCTGCCGCCAGCCGAGGTCAGCTACGAGACCGTGACCACCGAGGCCGCGCTCGATGCGTGGATCGCGCGCATCGTCGATGCGCCGCTCGTGGCCATCGATACCGAAACCACGTCGCTCGATCCGATGCTCGCGCAGCTCGTGGGCATCTCGCTATCGGCCGAACCGGGTTCGGCGTGCTACATCCCGGTCGCGCATCGCGGCCCGGACGTCGCGGGCGTGGACAATTACGGCCAGCTGTCGCGCGAGTACGTGCTGGAGCGGCTGCGCGCGTGGCTCGAGGATCCGTCGCGGCCCAAGCTCGGCCAGCATCTGAAGTACGACGCGCACGTGTTCGCGAACCACGGCATCGCGCTGCGCGGCATCGAGCAGGACACGATGCTGGAGAGCTACGTGCTTGCCTCGCACCGCAATCACGGCATGGACAGCCTGGCCGAGAAACTGCTCAACGTGAAGACCATCACGTACGAGGAAGTCTGCGGCAAGGGCGCGAGCCAGATCGGCTTCGACCAGATCGACCTGCAGCGCGCGACGCAGTACGCGGCCGAAGATGCCGACGTGACGCTGCGCCTGCACCGGAACATGCATCCGAAGATCGAGGCCGCGCAAGGGCTGCGCTACGTCTACGAGAAGATCGAGATGCCCGTCTCGGTGGTGCTGCAGAAGATCGAGCGCAATGGCGTGCTGATCGACGCCGACCGCCTCGGCGCGCAGAGCGCGGAACTCGGCCAGCGGCTGATGGACATCGAGCAGGCCGCCTATGCCACGGCGGGGCAGCCATTCAACCTCGGTTCCCCGAAGCAGATCGGCGAGATCCTGTTCAATCAGATGAAGCTTCCCGTGGTCAAGAAGACGGCGAGCGGCGCGCCGTCGACGGACGAAGAGGTCCTGCAGAAGCTCGCGGAAGACTATCCGCTGCCGAAGATCCTGCTCGACTATCGCGGCCTCTCCAAGCTCAAGTCCACCTACACGGACAAGCTGCCGAAGATGGTGAACCCGAACACGGGGCGCGTGCACACGAGCTATGGCCAGGCCACGGCGGTCACGGGGCGGCTCGCCTCGACGGATCCGAACCTGCAGAACATTCCCGTGCGCACCGAGGAAGGCCGCCGCATCCGCGAGGCCTTTATCGCGCCGCCGGGCAGCGTGATCGTGTCGGCCGACTACTCGCAGATCGAACTGCGCATCATGGCCCATATCTCGGGCGACGAGAACCTGCTGCGCGCGTTCGCCAACGGCGAGGACATCCACCGCGCGACCGCGGCGGAGATCTTCAACGTCGAGCGCGAGGCGGTGTCGAGCGAGCAGCGCCGCTACGCCAAGGTCATCAACTTCGGCCTGATCTACGGCATGAGCGCGTTCGGCCTGGCGAGCAATCTCGGCATCGAGCGCGAGGCGGCCAAGCACTATATCGACCGCTACTTCATGCGCTATCCGGGCGTGGCCCGCTACATGGAAGAAACGCGCCAGACCGCGCGTGAACAGGGCTACGTGGAGACCGTGTTCGGCCGGCGCCTGTGGCTGCCCGATATCAACGGCGGCAACGGCCCGCGCCGACAGGCGGCCGAACGCGCGGCCATCAACGCGCCGATGCAGGGCACGGCGGCGGACCTGATCAAGCTGTCGATGATCGCGGTGCAGGACTGGCTCGAGTCCGAGAAGCTCGGCACGCGCCAGATCATGCAGGTCCACGATGAACTCGTGCTCGAAGTCCCCGAGGCCGAGTTCGAGCACGTGAAGGTGAAGCTGCCCGAGCTCATGTGCACGGTGGCCGAACTGCGCGTGCCGCTGGTCGCCGAGGTGGGCCACGGCGCCAACTGGGAGGAGGCGCACTGAAGAGGCTGTACTGAAGAGGCTGCACCGAGGACGCCGCGACGCGTACCGAGGTGTGCAGGCGAATGCAGGAAAATACCCTCATTCGCCGTATGGTCTGTACCCGTCCAGTGCCCCCGCGCACTGTGCACCGTGCGGTTTGCGCGCGCGGTCTAGTATGGAACACATCGATTGGCAGGCTTGCCCGGTTTGCTGCAATGCAGCAAACTGATGGCAACGAGCCTTGCGCCACCCAGCGCGGCCAACAGTGTTTCCAAAAAGATAACGGGTAGACCCAAATGACCAGTGAGAGAGAAGGCGCGGTACGGCAGGTCCATCGCATCATCGTGGTAGGCGGCGGGGCAGGCGGGCTGGAGCTCGTCACCCGGCTCGGCGACAAGCTGGGCAAATCGGGCGCGGCGCAGGTGATCCTCGTCGACCGCTCGCCCACGCATATCTGGAAGCCCCTGCTGCATGAAGTGGCGGCGGGCAGCATGGATCCGAATACCCACCAGCTCGAGTACGTTGCGCAGGCGCGCTGGCACAACTTCGAATTCCAGCAAGGTGAACTGACCGGCATCGATCGTGCGCGCAAGACGATTTCCGTGGCGGCGTGCGTCGATCTCGAAGGCGACGAACTGCTGCCCGCGCGCGAGCTTGCCTATGACACGCTCGTGCTGGCCATCGGCTGCGTCACGCATTTCTTCGGCGTGCCCGGCGCGGCCGAGAACGCGATCGCGCTCGATACGGTCGATCAGGCCGAGCGGTTCCGCCGGCGTCTGATTGCCGCGTGCGTGCGCGCGCAGAACGGCCGCGGGCGCGTCGGCGCGGATGGCCGGCCACGCATCGATATCGCGATCATCGGGGCAGGCGCCACCGGCGTCGAGTTGTCGGCCGAGTTGCGCAACACCGCGCATGTGCTCAACGCCTACGGGCTGCATCAGCTCGATCCGCGCCGCGATATCCATATCAACGTGATCGAGGCCGGTCCGCGCATTCTGCCGGCGCTGTCGGAACGCGTCTCCGCCGAAACCACCAAGCTGCTGCGCAAGCTCGACGTCGGCGTGCTGACCGCCGAACGCGTGACCGAGGTCACGCCCGACGCGGTGCTGACCGCGAGCGGCAAGCGGATCGACGCGGACCTCACCGTGTGGGCGGCCGGCATTACGGCGCCCGCGGTGCTCAAGACGCTGGACCTGCCGGTCAGCCGCATGGGGCAGATCGTGGTCGGGCCGACGCTGCAAAGCGAGACCGATCCGGACATCTTTGCGTTCGGCGACTGCGCTAGCTGCCCGTGGCCCGAGCAGCAGACCACGGTCCCGCCGCGCGCGCAGGCGGCGCACCAGCAGGCCACGTTCCTCTACGACGCCATTCGCGCGCGCCTCGACGGCCGACCGCTGCCGAAATTCCAGTTCAAGGACTTCGGCTCGCTCGTGTCGCTCGGGCACTTCAGCGCGGTGGGCAGCCTGATGGGCGGGCTGATCGGCGGCTCGATGTTTATCGAGGGGCTGATGGCACGCGTCATGTACACCTCGCTGTACCGGATGCACGTGCTGGCGCTGCACGGCGCGCTGCGCATGGGGCTGGATACCGTGACGCACTGGCTGCGCAGCAAGACGAATCCGCGCGTGAAGCTGCACTGATCGGCGTGTGCACGGGGCGGCATGTTTTCCCCTAGAATCAGCGGCGCTGCCCTGATTCCCGGAGAAACCGCATGTTCAAACCCGAAGTGGAAAGCCTCGTGCCCGGCCAGACGTTCGATCGCCGCGCGTTCGTCAAGACCGCGCTGGGCTCGGCGTTCGCCGCCGCCGCGCTGCCCGTCACCGCGCAAACGATCAAGACCGACTTCGCCGGCCTGACCGCCGGCGAGGTCACCGTGTCCTCCAACGGCTTCAACATGCCGGTCTATCGCGCCCAGCCCGAAGGCAAGTCGAACCTGCCCGTCGTGCTGGTCATCAGCGAGATCTTCGGCGTGCACGAGCATATCGCCGATATCTGCCGCCGCTTCGCGAAGCTCGGCTACCTGGCGGTCGCGCCGGAGCTGTTCGCGCGCCAGGGCGACCCGTCCAGCTTCGGCACGATCCAGGAACTGCAGACCAACATCATCGGCAAGGTGCCCGACGCGCAGGTCATCGGCGACCTCGACGCGCTCGTGGACTGGGCCGGCAAGAACGGCGGCGACCTCAACCGGCTCGGCATCACGGGCTTCTGCTGGGGCGGCCGTATCACGTGGCTCTACACGGCGCACAGCAAGCGCATCAAGGCCGGCGTCGCGTGGTACGGCGCGCTGGTCGGCGAACCCACTTCGCTCAAGCCGCGTAACCCCATCGATATCGTCAACGACCTGCACGCGCCCGTGCTCGGCCTGTACGGCGGCAAGGACACCGGCATCACGCAGGAACACGTGGCGAAGATGAAGGCGGCGCTCGCCGCGTCGTCCAACCCGAACGCCAAGGCATCGACGTTCGTGGTCTATCCCGAAGCGGGCCACGCGTTTCACGCCGACTATCGCGCGAGCTATGTCGAGGCCGCGGCGAAGGATGGCTGGCAGCGTTGCCTGGCCTGGTTCAAGGAACACAAGGTTGCGTGACCGTTCGACGAACGGAGGATTGCAATTCGCGCAGACCGTCGTACAATGCGGTCTTCGCGTTTTTGCAACCGTGTTGCGTTAAATCGGGCAGCACGGCCCCGGGGAGTCCATCATCCATTCCACGCTGTTGTATATCCTGCTTGCCGCGCTGATTTCGGGCGTGGGCAGTATTCTCGGAGCGGCGCTGCTGTCCCTGACGGTAGCCTCGCGCGTGGTCGAGCGCATGGTGAGCTTCTCCGTGGGCGTGCTGCTGGCGACCGCGCTGCTGCATTCGCTGCCGGAAGCGTTCGAGTCGGGCGCGGACACGCGCGCGCTGTTCGGCACGCTGCTGGCCGGGCTGCTGGGCTTCTTCCTGCTGGAGAAGCTCTCGCTGCTGCGCCATTCGCATCATCATGAGGGCGATGGCCACCACCATCACCATGGGCACGACCGCGAAGAAGCCGGCCGCAGCGGCATGACGATCCTCGTCGGCGACACGTTCCACAATTTTGCCGACGGCATCGTGATCGCCGCGGCGTTCCTCGCCGACCCGCATATCGGCATCGTGACGGCGCTGGCCATCGCCGCGCACGAGATTCCGCAGGAAGTCGGCGACTTTATCGTGCTGCTCAATGCGGGGTTCTCGAAGGCGCGCGCGTTCGCGTTCAACCTGCTGTCGAGCCTCGCGGCCGTGATCGGCGGCATCGTCGGCTATTTCCTGCTCGACCAGCTGCAGGCGTGGATTCCCTACGTGCTCGTCATCGCGTCGAGCAGCTTCGTCTATATCGCCGTGAGCGACCTGATGCCGCAGATGCAGCGCCGTCCGCGCTGGCGGGAATCGGCGATCCAGGTCGTGCTGGTTGCCGCGGGCATCGCGGCCATCGTGTTCATCACCAACGGCGTGCACGAAAGCCACGCGCACCATCACCAGCAACAGGGCGCGGCGGCACACTGACGGCCGCCCCCCCAGCCTTCCCCTGGCCGCCCGGCTTCAGTCCGCCGGGCCGGTCGCCACGGGCCGCTTCGGATCGGCGCTCCATTCGCTCCACGATCCCGGGTACAGCGCGGCACCGGTCAGCCCGGCCACCTCCAGCGCCAGCAGGTTGTGGCACGCGGTCACCCCCGAGCCGCACTGCATCACGGTCTCGGCCGGTGGCGTGCCGGCGAACAGCTGGCCGAATTCCTTGCGCAGCGTATCGGCCGATTTGAAATGGCCGTCGGGCCGCAGATTGTCTTTGAAGAACCGATTGATGGCGCCCGGGATATGGCCGCCTACCGGGTCGATCGTTTCGTTCTCGCCGCGGAAGCGGTCCGGTGCGCGCGCATCGACGACGAGGCGCGTCGGTGCGGTGAGGTTTTCCACGAGCGTGGCGGCATCGACCGTGGGCACGAGCGTCGAGCGCAGCGACAGATTGCCGGCCGCCTCCGGGGCGGGGTCGGGCGTATTCCCCGGCTCCAGCGGCAAGCCCGCGGCGATCCACGCGGCCTTGCCGCCGTCGAGCACGGCACTCGCTTCGTGGCCGATCCATCGCAGCAGCCACCAGAGCCGCGCGGCGTACATCGCCCCCTGCGCGTCGTACGCCACGACCAGCGTGTCGTCGTTGACGCCGAGCGCGCGCAGGCGCGCCGTCAGCAGTTCGGCGTCGGGCAGCGGATGCCGGCCGTTGACGCCGGTCTTCGGGCCGGACAGTTCGTTGTCGAGGTGCAGGTAATACGCGCCGGGCAGGTGGCCCTGGTGATACGCCTCGCGGCCCGCGGTGGGATTGGCGAGGTCGAACGAGCAGTCGATGACGACGATGTCGTGCGTGCCCCTGGCGCGCAGAGATTCGAGTTCGGTAGCGGAAATCAGCGGTGTCGGCATGGATGGACCTGTCGGGAAGTGCGTCCCGTGATCCTACACCCGCTACACCTCCGGATGGACTTCCGCTTCGGGCGACTTGACCGGCGTCGCGGGCGTCGGCTGGGCATCCGTGCTTTCGCCCGCGCGCATCAGCGTGGTGGCGATGCCGCTTGCGATGATCAGCGCCATGCCGAGCCACGATATCCAGTTCAGGCGATCGGACCAGATCAGCATGCCCCACAGGCTCGAGAACACGATGCCCGCGTACTGCAGGTTGGCGGTGAGCAGCGTGTTGCCGCGCTTGTACGCGCGCGTCATCGAGGTCTGGCCCAGCGTGGCGAGGATACCGATCGCCGCCAGCAGTCCCGCGCCGTGCCACGTATGGTGGCTGGTGCCGGCGATCAGCATCCATACGAGGCCCACCACGAGGCCCACCGCCGAGAAATAGAACACGATGCGGCCCTCGGGTTCGCCGAGCTGGCCGAGCTGGCGTACCTCGACGTAGGCGAGCGCCGTGAACACGCCCGAGATCAGGCCGATCAGCCCGCCCGTGAGCTGGTCCTTGCCGACCGACGGCTGCAGCAGGCACAGGACGCCCGCGAACGACAGCAGGATCGCGCCGATCAGCTTGCGGTCCGCGCCGCCCCCCGTTCCCGCGAGCGCCGCGCCGGCGCCCAGGATCAGCGCGATCCACACGGGCGACATGTAGTTCAGCGTCATCGCGGTGGCGAGTGGCAGGTACGTGATGGAGGTGAACCAGAGCAGCAGCGCGGTCACGCCGAAGACGCTGCGCTTGATGTGCATCGCCATCTGCGGCGTGCGGACCGGAATACGCTGGTAGGAGAGCAGCCCCCACATGATCAGCACGCCGATCAGGCTGCGGTAGAAGACGATTTCGCCCGTCGTGTAGAACTCGGATGCCAGCTTGACGCCCACCCCCATTAACGAGAACGCGAAGGCGGCGAACAACATCCAGAGCGATTGCATGACGATGAGAGGCGGGTGAAGGCGGGGCAGCGCGTGATTGTAACAGCGCATGCCCCGGGGCTTCAGCCGGTGTATTGCATGGCGCGCCGGTACCACTCGTGGAAATGCTGCATGCCGTCTTCCATCGGCGACTGATACGGACCCACTTCGCTCACGCCGCGCTTCATCAGCGCCGCGCGGCCCGCGTCCATGCGCTCGGCGATCTCGTCGTCCTCGATGCAGGTCTCCATGTACGCGGCGCGTTCCGCCTCGACGAACTCGCGCTCGAACAGCGCGATTTCCTCGGGGTAGTAGAACTCCACGACATTGCGCGTCTTGCGCGGACCCAGCGGATGCAGCGACGAGACGACCAGCACGTTGGGGTACCACTCGACCATGATGTTCGGGTAGTACGTGAGCCAGATCGCGCCGTGCTTGGGCAGCTTGCCGTTGTTGAACTGCAACACCGCGTCGTGCCACTTCTGGTACGTCGCGCTGCCCGGGCGCTTGAGCCCGGCGTGCAGGCCGACGGTCTGCACGCTATGCCACTCGCCGAACTCCCATTTGAGGTCGTCGCACGAGACGAAGCTGCCAAGGCCCGGGTGGAACGGCACGACGTGGTAGTCCTCGAGGTAGACCTCGATGAACGTCTTCCAGTTGTAGTCGCACTCGTGGACCTCGACGTGGTCGAGCATGTAACCGTCGAAGTTCAGGTCCTCGGCCACGCCCATGCGCGCGAGATCGGCGCGGACGTCGCGTTCGCCCTCGAACAGCAGCCCGTTCCAGTTCTGGAGCGGCGAGCGGTTCAGGTGCACGCAGGGCTGTTCCGCGAAGTGCGGGGCGCCCAGGAGCTCGCCCTTGAGGTCGTACGTCCAGCGGTGGAGCGGGCAGACGATGTTCTTCGTATTGCCGCGGCCGTTGAGCATGATGGCCTGGCGATGCCGGCACACGTTGGACAGCAGTTCCACGCCACCCGCGTTGCGCACGAGCATGCGGCCTTCGTCCTCGGCGCGCAGCGTATGGAAGTCGCCGACCTCCGGGACCATCAGCGTGTGGCCGACGTACCCTGGGCCCTTCCTGAACAGCAGATCCAGTTCTTGTTGATGCAGCGCTTCGTCGAAATAGACATCCACGGGCAACTGCGAATCAGCCGGCGCCAGCTTGAGCGCGGTGCTGAGATTGGACATTATCCCCACTCCCTATAACAGGCGAAAGCAGTGAACAACCCAACCATCGAAATATGAAAATCGATTTGGGAAACAGGGGTCAGACGCCACTCGGCGCAAGGGGTTCCTTCGCGGTTCCGCATGCCGCCGGGGTGGGCCGACGAACCCGGGATTGTACCCAAGGCCAAAAAATTAAGGGACTGATTTTTCTAACTTTTTAGCGAAAATGTCGACCCGGGTCGTCATTTAGTGCCCTAGGGGGCGCATTCGCCAAAAGACGACCCGAGCGCACAAGTCACTTCCATGAACGCATCTGCTGTACTCGTCACACGCAGTTGCGCGATCAAGCGGAAATCGGCCGGTTTGGCGTAGAATCCCCGCTTCCCCTGATCAAGGCCTCTCATGCCAAGAACGACGACCGCTCCGGTCCAGCCCGACGCCCCTGCCTCGTACGAAGCCGCCATGGCCGAACTCGAGACGCTGGTCGCGAGCATGGAATCCGGTGAACTGCCGCTCGAAGCGTCCCTCACGGCGTATCGCCGGGGCGCCGAGCTCGTGCGGTACTGCCAGCAACAGCTGGAGCGCGTCGATGCGCAGGTGCGTGTCCTGGAAGGCGAGGCGCTCAAGCCGCTCGCCGCCGACACGCGCGGCGACAACAATGGCAACGGGGCAGACTTCGAATGACCGATTTTGCAAGCTGGATGCGGGCGCAGGGCGCCCGGACCGAGGCTGCCCTCGACGCGGCGCTTCCCACCACGGACACAATTCCACACACCTTGCATGAAGCCATGCGCTATGCTGTCCTCGGCGGCGGCAAGCGTGTGCGCCCCCTGCTGGTCCACGCCGCGGGCGAAGTATCCGGTGCCACGCCCGAGGCTTGCGATGCCGCGGCCTGCTCGGTGGAGCTGATCCACGCGTACTCGCTGGTCCATGACGATATGCCGTGCATGGACGACGACGACCTGCGCCGCGGCCGTCCGACGGTCCACAAGGCCTACGACGAAGCGACCGCGCTGCTGGTGGGCGACGCGCTGCAGACGCAGGCGTTCCTGGTACTCACGCGGGCGCAGATGCTGGCGGCGGAAGCACGCATGACGCTGGTGGCCGAGCTGGCGATCGCGTCGGGCTCGGTCGGCATGGCCGGCGGCCAGGCGATCGACCTGCAGAACGTGGGCCTGGCGATGTCTCGCGAGGCGCTGGAAGGCATGCATCGGATGAAGACCGGGGCGCTGCTGCGCGCAAGCGTGCGCATGGGAGCGTTGTGCGGAAACATCGATACGGCCGGTCTGGCCGCATTGGACCGCTATGCGGCCGCGACAGGATTGGCGTTCCAGGTGGTCGACGATATCCTCGACGTCACCGCGGATACCGCCACATTGGGCAAGACCGCTGGCAAGGATGCCGCGAACGACAAACCGACCTATGTGTCGCTGATGGGACTCGACGCCGCGCGCGAGCTGGCGGAACAGCTGCGCACCACCGCCCACGAGGCGCTGGAAGGCTTTGGCGCACGTGCCGGGCGGCTGGCCGAACTGGCCGACCTGATCGTGCTGCGCCAGAACTGAGTCGCTATTACTGAAGAACAACAAGCCGGACGCGAAGAATCCGGCGGCCGAACGGACATCATGACCTACGCACTGCTCAACAAGATTGACGACCCCGCAGACCTGCGCAAGCTGGATCGACGCCAGCTGGACACGCTGGCCGAAGAACTCCGTGCCTACGTGCTCGAATCGGTCTCCCAGACTGGCGGTCACCTGTCGTCAAACCTCGGCACGGTGGAACTCACCATCGCGCTGCACTACGTGTTCCAGACGCCGTCGGACCGCGTGGTATGGGACGTGGGCCACCAGAGCTATCCGCACAAGATCCTGACAGGCCGCCGCGACCGCATGCATTCGCTGCGCCAGTGGGGCGGCATCTCGGGCTTCCCGCGCCGCTCCGAGAGCGAGTACGACACGTTCGGCACCGCTCACTCGTCCACCTCGATCTCCGCCGCGCTCGGCATGGCCATGGGCGCCCGCACGAAGGGCGAGGATCGCGTGGCGATCGCCGTGATCGGCGACGGTGCGATGACCGCCGGCATGGCCTTCGAGGCCATGAACAACGCGGGCGTGTACAAGGACGTGCCGCTGGTGGTCGTGCTCAACGACAACGACATGTCGATCTCGCCGCCGGTGGGCGCGCTGAACCGCCACCTCGCGCGCCTGATGAGCGGCCAGTTCTATGCGGCCACCAAGAAGGGCATCGAGAAGGTGCTGTCGGTGGCGCCGCCCGTGCTCGAGTTCGCCAAGCGCCTGGAGGAACATGCCAAGGGCATGGTCGTGCCGGCCACGCTGTTCGAGGAATTCGGCTTCGACTACATCGGCCCGATCGACGGTCACGACCTCGAATCGCTGGTGCCGACCATGCAGAACATCCGTCAGCGCGCGCTCGAGGGCCATGGCCCGCAGTTCCTGCACGTGGTGACCAAGAAGGGCCAGGGCTACAAGCTCGCCGAGGCCGATCCGATCCTGTACCACGGCCCGGGCAAGTTCAACCCGGCCGAGGGCATCCGCCCGTCGGGCAAGCCGTCGCGCAAGACGTACACGCAGGTGTTCGGCGACTGGCTGTGCGACATGGCGGCCGCCGACAAGCGCCTGATCGGCGTGACGCCCGCCATGCGCGAGGGGTCGGGCATGGTCGAGTTCGAGAAGCGCTTCCCGGACCGTTACTACGACGTCGGCATTGCCGAGCAGCACGCGGTGACGTTCGCGGGCGGCCTGGCCTGCGAGGGCCTGAAGCCCGTGGTCGCGATCTACTCGACGTTCCTGCAGCGCGGCTATGACCAGCTGATCCACGACGTGGCGCTGCAGAACCTGCCCGTGGTGTTCGCGCTGGACCGCGCCGGTCTGGTCGGCGCCGACGGCGCGACGCACGCGGGGGCCTACGATATTCCGTTCCTGCGCTGCGTGCCGAACATGATGGTGATGACGCCGTCCGACGAGAACGAGTGCCGCCAGTTGCTGAGCACCGCGTTCGCGCAGGACGTGCCGACCGCGGTGCGCTATCCGCGCGGCGCGGGCGTGGGCGCGGCCATTTCGGCCGATCTCGCGACGCTGCCGGTGGGCAAGGGCATCGTCCGCCGCGAAGGCAATGCGCGCGCGGGTCAGCGCGTGGCGTTCCTGGGTTTCGGCTCGATGGTGCATCCCGCGCTCGGCGCGGCCGAGGCGCTGGACGCGACCGTGGCCGACATGCGCTTCGTCAAGCCGCTGGACGTGGAACTGGTGAAGTCGCTGGCCGCGAACCACGATTACCTGGTCACCGTGGAAGAGGGTGCGACGATGGGCGGCGCCGGTGGCGCGGTGCTCGAGGCGCTGGCGGAAGCCGGCATCGAGATTCCGGTGCTGGTGCTGGGCCTGCCCGACAAGTTCATCGACCACGGCGACCCCGCGTTCCTGCTGTCGCAATGCGGCCTCGATGCCGCCGGCATCGAGCGGTCGGTGCGCGAGCGCTTTGCGATCGGGCAGTCGTCGTCGATCAAGGTGGCGACCCGCGTCGCCTGACGCGACGCGTTTCGCGATTCCTCCCGCAATACCCGGCGAGCCCGCACACATCGTGCGGGCTTTGTCTTTCCCGGGGCAGGGTTTTGCGATCTCTCGTAGAATCCCGACTTCACTTTTGTGTTCGCAGCTACGGACCCGACCGCGGTCCGTGGTTTCACACTCGTTGCGCGGCGTCGATGGACTGCGAAAACCGCCGCGACCGTAAAGGAAACCCAGATGAATGACATCAATCCCGCCTTCGTCATGCCCGACGTGCAATCGAGCCTGGATACCCGCCAGATTCCGATCGAGCGCGTAGGGGTGCGCGGCGTCCGTTATCCGCTGTCGGTGAAGACGCCGAACGGCGTGGTGGCCACGGTCGGCACGTTCGACCTCGACGTGCGCCTGCCGGCGGACCAGAAGGGGACGCATATGTCGCGCTTTGTGGCACTGCTCGAGGAAGAGCAGGCGCCGCTGGACCTTGGGGGGTTTCGCGCGATGATGGACAGCATGTTGACGCGGCTCGAGGCCGACGCGGGCCGTATCTCGGTGCGTTTCCCGTACTTCATCTCGAAGACCGCGCCCGTGTCGGGCGTGCAGTCGCTGATGGACTACGAGGTCACGCTGACCGCCGAGGCGCGCGACGGCCAGACGCGCGTGTTCCTGACCGCGCTGGTGCCCGTGACGAGCCTGTGCCCGTGCTCGAAGAAGATTTCGCAGTACGGCGCGCACAACCAGCGCTCGCACATCACGATGAAGGTGGAACTCGCGCAGGAACTGCCGGTGGAAGCGCTGGTGCGGATGGCCGAGGAAGAAGCGTCGTGCGAACTGTGGGGCCTGCTCAAGCGCCCGGACGAGAAGTTCGTGACCGAGCGCGCCTACGAGAACCCGAAGTTCGTGGAAGACCTCGTGCGCGACATCGCCATGCGCCTGAACGCGGACGACCGCATTGCCGCATACACGCTCGAGGCCGAGAACTTCGAATCGATCCACAACCACAGCGCCTACGCGCTGATCGAGCGCGACAAGCGCGTGGCCTGAGCGAGCAGGCCTGGATCAGGCCGGCAGCCTGATATCGGCCAGATCCCAGCGCGGCGTCACGCCGTAATCGTAGTCGTGACGCGCGAGCTGGGGTGCGGCCGATAGCCGCATCGCGCCGGCAAACGCGATCATCGCGCCGTTGTCCGTGCAGAACGCGAGGTCGGGGTAGTAGACCTGCGCACGCCGCGCCTTCGCCATCTGATTGAGCCGTTCGCGCAGCTGGCGGTTCGCGCCGACACCGCCGGCAACCACCAGCCGCTTGTGTCCGGTCTGCTTGAGCGCGGCCATCGACTTGGCCGCGAGCACATCGACGATCGCATCGACGAACGCGCGCGCCAGGTTCGCGCGGTCCTGCTCGCAGGCGTTGCCGAGCTTGCGCGTCTGTGTCAGGACTGCCGTCTTGAGCCCCGCGAACGAGAAATCGAGATTGCCCGAATGCAGCATCGGCCGGGGCAGTTCGAACGCGCCGGGCGTACCGAACTCGGCCAGCCGCGACACTTCCGGGCCGCCCGGGTATCCGAGGCCAAGCAGCTTGGCCGTCTTGTCGAACGCTTCGCCGGCCGCATCGTCGAGCGTCTCTCCAAGCAGCGTGTAATCGCCGACGCCCTTGACCTCCATCAGTTGCGTATGGCCGCCGGAGACCAGCAGCGCGACGAACGGGAACGGCGGCGGCGCATCGGTCAGCAGCGGCGACAGCAGATGGCCTTCCAGATGGTGCACGCCGACCATCGGCACACCGAGCGCAAAGCCCAGCGCATTGGCGACCGAGGCGCCGACCAGCAGCGCGCCGGCGAGCCCGGGTCCCTGCGTGAAGGCGATGGCATCGATATCGGCGCGCGTGCGCCCCGCATCGTCGAGCGTCTGCCGCAGCAGCGGCAGCACGCGGCGGATATGGTCGCGCGAGGCCAGTTCGGGCACGACGCCGCCATAGTCGCGATGCATCGCGATCTGCGAGTGCAAGGCGTGAGAGAGCAGACCTGCCTCGGTGTCGTAGAGGGCGAGGCCGGTTTCGTCACACGAGGATTCGATGCCGAGCACGAGCATGGGATGGATGGCGCCGGAAAAACGGATAAATCGGAAGGGCAGCAGGGTAGCACAGCGGCGCCGGGCATGCCGGACGCTACAATCTGCGCTTCTTTGGATGGGGTAACGATGACTTCAGGCAGGAACGACCGGTTCGACGTGGCGGTGCTTGGCGCGGGCGCGGCCGGCATGATGTGTGCCGCCGTGGCCGGGCAGCGGGGCGCGCGCGTGGTGCTGATCGACCATGCAACGCGCATCGCCGAGAAGATCCGCATCTCCGGCGGCGGCCGCTGCAACTTCACGAACCTGCAGGCGGGTCCCGCCAACTACCTGTCGTCCAACCCGCATTTCAGCCGCTCCGCGCTGGCCCGCTACACGCCGCAGGACTTCCTTGCGCTGATGCGCCGCTACGACATCGGCTGGCACGAGAAGCACCGCGGCCAGCTGTTCTGCAACGAAAGCGCCGAAGACGTGATCGGCATGCTGCGCGCCGAGTGCGACGCGGGCGGCGTGCAGTGGCGCACCGGCTGCGGCATCGAGGAGGTCCGGCGCGAAGGCGACGATTATCTGCTGGTCACCACGCAGGGCACGGTGCGCGCGGGCGCGCTCGTGGTCGCCACGGGCGGACTCTCGATCCCGAAGATCGGCGCCACGGACCTCGGCTACCGCATCGCCCGGCAATTCGGCCTCAAGATCGTGGAAACCCGCCCGGCGCTCGTGCCGCTGACGTTCGATGGCCAGGCGTGGCAGCCATTCGTGCCGCTGGCGGGCGTGTCGATGGAGGTCGATATCGCGACGGGCAGCGGCAAGACCGCCGGCGCGTTCAAGGAGGACCTGCTGTGGACGCACCGGGGGCTGTCGGGCCCGGCCGTGCTGCAGATCTCCAGTTTCTGGCGGCCCGGCACGCCGATCGATATCGACCTGTTCGACGGCGAGGATGCCGCGGAATGGCTGATCGGCCACAAGCGTGGCAGCCGCAAGCATCTGGCGAACCTGCTGGCGGAGCGGCTTCCCTCGCGGCTGGCCGACGCCTGGTGCGCGGCCGCGGGCCTCCCCGGCGCCCAGTCCGTGGCGGATCTGCCCGACAAGGCGCTGCGGCAGCTCGGTGCCGCGCTCAATCGCTGGCAACTGGTGCCATCGGGCACCGAGGGTTACCGGAAAGCCGAGGTGACCATCGGCGGGGTGGACACGCGTGGGCTGTCTTCCACGACCATGATGGCGCGCGAAGTGCCCGGCCTCTACTTTATCGGCGAGGTCGTGGACGTGACGGGCTGGCTCGGTGGATACAACTTCCAGTGGGCGTGGGCCTCGGCCGTGGCGGCCGGGGAGGCGGCGTCCGAGGCGACTGTTGCGTCGCTGGCACGCCAATAGCCGCGTGCCGCCATGCGCGTGCGCCGTCACAGGCCTTGCGCTACAATCGGCGCTTCGTAAAACCGCCGGCCCAGCCGCTAGCAGCACTCGTCGGAACCTCGCCGGTCCTTCTTTTTTGGCCAAATGACTACCATTCGCCTCAAGGAAAACGAACCGTTCGAAGTCGCGATGCGCCGCTTCAAGCGGACCATCGAGAAGACGGGCCTGATCACCGAACTGCGCGCGCGAGAGTTTTACGAGAAGCCCACAGCCGAGCGCAAGCGCAAGAAGGCGGCCGCGGAAAAGCGCCACTACAAGCGCATTCGCAGCCAGATGCTGCCGAAAAAGCTGTACTGATCGCCGGTTTCGCGTCAGCATCGAGGACCCGCTCATGAGGACCCGCCTGGAGCCAGGCTCCGGCGGGTTTTTGCATTTTTCCGGAATTCTGCCATGTCTCTCAAAGCACAGATCAATGATGATATGAAGGCTGCCATGCGCGCCCGCGAAACGGACCGTCTCGGGACGATCCGCCTGCTGCTGGCCGCGATCAAGCAGCGCGAGGTCGACGAGCGCATCGAGCTCGACGACACGGCCGTGACGGCCGTCGTGGAAAAGCTGATCAAGCAGCGCAAGGATTCGATCACGCAGTTCGAGGCCGCAAACCGCCAGGATCTGGCGGACAAGGAGAAGGCCGAGGTCGTGGTGCTGCAGGCCTATATGCCGGCCGCCCTGTCCGATGCCGAGGTCGCCGCGGAAGTGCAGAAGGCTGTCACCGAGACCGGCGCCGCCGGTCCGCAAGACATGGGCAAGGTCATGGGCGTGCTCAAGGGCCGCCTGGCTGGCCGCGCGGACATGACCGCCGTGTCGGGCCTCGTAAAAGCCGCGCTCGCCCCCAAGTAAGGTGGGTCCCGGGCGGGTGCCAGGGCGCGGGCGGATGGCTTCGGCGCGCGATTGCTTCAGAGTGTAATAGTCAGCATGCTTATCGATTTAGCCGGTGGCTTCGCGGAAGTTGCCGGCAGATGCTGACTTTGTCGGGCGGTCCGTTGTCTGTGCACTACAATCCATTGCATCAATGAAACACGGTGACCGGGCGCTGCCCGGTCGAAGTGTTTTTAGCCATCCATTCCAATAATATGGCCGCCGGACTTTCCGGCCGGTCAAGCCATCAGGACGGTCAGTCGGGTGATTCCGCAATCCTTTATTCAGGACCTGCTCAACCGTGTCGACATTGTCGATGTGGTGGGCAAGTATGTGCAGCTGAAAAAGGGCGGCGCCAACTTCATGGGCCTGTGCCCGTTCCATAACGAGAAGTCGCCGTCCTTTACGGTCTCCCCGACCAAGCAGTTCTATCACTGCTTCGGTTGCGGCGCGCATGGCTCGGCCATCGGCTTCCTGATGGAGTATTCGGGCCAGTCCTATCCCGACGCGGTGCGCGAGCTGGCCCAGTCCGTCGGGCTCAGCGTGCCCGAGGAGCGCGATCGCCTGCCGCCCGCCCAGCGCGCGGAGCAGCAGGCGCGCTCCCTCGCGCTCTCCGACGCCATGACGCGCGCCACCGAGTTCTATCGCCGCCAGTTGCGCGGCGCGCAGACGGCCGTGCAGTACCTCAAGGGGCGTGGGCTGACCGGCGAGATTGCCGCGCACTTCGGCCTGGGCTACGCACCGGACGACTGGCAGGGGCTGGAGGCCGTCTTCGGCAGTTTCCGCGACGATGCGATCGCCGGGCCCCTCATCGAGGCGGGCCTGCTGATCGAGAGCAGCGACAAGCGCGATGCCGACGGCAAGCCGCGCCGATATGACCGGTTCCGCGACCGCATCATGTTCCCGATCCGCAATACGAAGGGCGCGGTCATCGGGTTCGGCGGCCGCGTCATCGGCCAGGGCGAGCCAAAGTACCTCAATTCCCCCGAAACGCCGCTCTTCAGCAAGGGTACCGAGCTCTACGGCCTGTTCGAGGCGCGGCACGCGATTCGGGAAACCGGCTACGTTCTCGTGGTCGAAGGCTATATGGACGTGGTGGCGCTTGCGCAACTTGGGTTTGCCAACGCCGTGGCGACGCTGGGTACCGCGTGCACGCCCGTGCATGTGCAGAAGCTTTTGCGCCAGACCGACGCCGTGGTGTTCTCGTTCGACGGCGACGCCGCGGGCCGGCGTGCCGCGCGGCGTGCGCTCGAGGCTTGCCTGCCGCATGTGGCGGACAACAAGACCATCCGGTTTCTCTTTCTGCCGGCCGAGCACGACCCCGATAGCTATGTGCGCGAGCAGGGCACCGATGCCTTTGCCGCGCAGGTGCGCGACGCGATGCCGCTCTCGCGCTTCCTGTTGCAGGTGGCCACGGAAGAGCAGGACCTGCGTCAGGCCGAAGGCCGCGCACGGGCGCAGTTCGAGGCCAAGCCGATGCTGCAGGCAATGCCCGCGGGTGGGCTCCGGCTACAGATTGTCCGTGAACTTGCCGATGCCACGGGTACGACTCCCGCGGAAATCGAGGCGATCTGCGGGCTCGGCAGCGATGCGTCGCGCGTCGGCCGCTATGCGGCGCCGCGCCCGCGAGCCCGCCGGCAGGCCCCCACGGCGCTGGAGCAGCGCGTGGTGCAGTTGCTGATGACGTATCCGTCCCTCGCGGCGCGGCTCGACGGCGATGCGCGGGCACTGCTGCTGGATAACGAGCGGCCCGAGTCGGAAGTGCTCGCGCACCTGGTCGCGGCCTGCGAGGGTATCGAGGGGCCCGCGAATTTCGCGGCGTTCAGCGAGCAGCTGGCGCAGTCGCCGTATGCCGAGGTCTATGCCGCGGCGCGGGCGGCCGTGTTGCGGGAGGACATCGAAGAGGAGCCGGCGACACTGGAATTCGATGGCGCCGTCCACAAGTTATTGGCAGAGCCGCTGAAACGCGAACTCGACGCGCTGCAGGCGGCCGTCATCGCCGGCACGGCCGACGAGGCGGACAAGACACGCCTGCGCTGGCTCGTGACCGAGGTTCAGCAGCGACGGCAGATTGGATACAGGGGCCCGCAAGCCGACGACTAAGCGACGACTGAGGCGGCGAAGGCGGTAGTAGCGGTATGGCAAGAGCGGCCCGCGATGGCCAAGCGACAAGCCCCGGGTCCCGGTTTGTCATGCTTAAGCCTTGATTTTTCAGGTGAAAACCATACCTGACAGGAAGCCGGGGGGTAGCGACGTGCTACAATGCCCGGTTTGGATTGCGAAATCTCTCTCCAGTTCTGGCGAAAGTGAGCGTGCCAATGGCAAAGGCCAAAGCAACCGATGTGACTCATAGCCCATCCGGCGAAGAGTCCACCAAAGCTCCCCCTACCGGGAGCGGCAAGGCGTCCGTGAAAGCAACGGCGGCGAAGACTTCGACCGCGACAGTCAGGACGACACAGGCCCGGTCTGCGCCATCAAAGTCCGCCCGTGGTGCTTCCGCACCCGACGAGACCACCGCCGCCAGGAATCGCATATCCGAAAGTAACAAGCCCTCGACTTCGGCACGCGAGAGCAACAGCGCCAATACTAGCGGCAAAAGCGCCGCTGCATCAGTGAAAGGCAAGAGTATCACCGTGGCGAAACAGCAGAATACCGAAGTCGAGAGCAAGCGTGCGGCCAGCGCCAGCACGCGGACAGGCACCGCCCGTAGTGGCGAGGCCGCCGCGGCGCCCAAGGCTCGTGCCGTGACACCCGCACCCGCTGCATCGGAGCATCCTTCCGCGCCGGCCGTCAAGCCGGAGCCGAAGAAGCGTGGCCGGAAACCGAAGGCCGCCGAAGCGCAGCAAGACGACAGCACTACTGAAGACGTGACTGAAGAGTTTGAAAACGATACGCCCGCGGTGACGACCACCGCTGCGCCCAAGACGGAAAAGCAGAAGGCCAAGGACCGCAAGGCCAAGGAAAAGGCGCTGCTGAAGGAGTTCGCCTCGACCCAGCAGGGTACCGAGGAAGAACTCGAACTCCGTCGCCAGAAGCTCAAGGCGCTGATCAAGCTGGGCAAGTCGCGCGGCTACCTGACCTACGCGGAAATCAACGATCACCTGCCGGACGACATGGTCGATTCGGAAACGATCGACACGCTGGTCGCCACGCTGAACGACATCGGTATCGCCGTCTACGAACAGGCGCCGGATGCCGAGACGCTGCTGCTCAACGACAACGCACCGTCCGCCACGAGCGAGGAAGAAGCCGAAGAGGAAGCGGAAGCCGCCCTCTCGACGGTGGACTCCGAGTTCGGCCGTACCACCGACCCCGTCCGCATGTATATGCGCGAGATGGGTACCGTGGAACTGCTGACGCGCGAAGGTGAAATCGAGATTGCCAAGCGGATCGAAGCGGGCCTCAAGGACATGGTCATGGCCATTTCCGCGTGCCCGGTCACGATCTCGGAAATCCTCGCCTACGCGGACCGCGTGCGCAACGACGAGATCAAGATCGACGAGTTCGTCGACGGCCTGATCGACCCGAATGCCGAGGAAGTCCAGGAGTCGGCCGCGAACGCCGCTTCGGCTGCCGAGGACGAGGACATCGAGGCCGACGAGGAAAGCGACGGCGACGAGGACGAGGACGACGACAGCGGTGCTGGCGGCGGTGCCTCCGCGCGCCAGCTCGAAGAGCTCAAGGTTGCCGCGCTCGAGAAGTTCCACGCGATTGCCGACCAGTTCGACAAGATGCGCCGCGCGTTCGAGAAGGAAGGCTACAAGTCCAAGCCTTACGTGAAGGCGCAGGAAGCCATTCAGGCCGAACTGATGGGCATCCGCTTTACCGCGCGTAACGTCGAGCGTCTGTGCGACACGCTGCGTGGCCAGGTGGACGAGGTGCGCAAGCTGGAACGCGCGATCCTGAACATCGTGGTCGACAAGTGCGGCATGCCGCGTTCGGAATTCGTGCAGCGTTTCCCGGGCAACGAGACGAACCTGGACTGGATCCAGACCATCGTGGCCGACAACAAGGGCTACAGCCAGATCGTCGAGCGCAACGTGCCGGCCGTGCACGAACTGCAGCAGAAGCTGATCGACCTGCAGGCCCGCGTGGTGCTGCCGCTGAAGGAACTGAAGGACGTCAACCGCAAGATGTCGGAAGGCGAGAAGCGCGCGCGTGAAGCCAAGCGCGAGATGACCGAGGCCAACCTGCGCCTTGTGATCTCGATCGCCAAGAAGTACACGAACCGCGGTCTGCAGTTCCTCGACCTGATTCAGGAAGGCAACATCGGCCTGATGAAGGCCGTGGACAAGTTCGAATACCGTCGCGGCTACAAGTTCTCCACGTACGCCACGTGGTGGATTCGCCAGGCCATCACGCGTTCGATCGCGGATCAGGCGCGCACCATCCGTATTCCGGTGCACATGATCGAGACGATCAACAAGATGAACCGCATCTCGCGTCAGATCCTGCAGGAAACCGGCAACGAGCCGGATCCGGCAACGCTGGCCGAGAAGATGGAGATGCCGGAAGACAAGATCCGCAAGATCATGAAGATCGCGAAGGAACCGATCTCCATGGAAACGCCGATCGGTGACGACGACGACTCGCATCTGGGCGACTTCATCGAGGACACGAACACGCTGGCCCCGGCCGAGGCCGCGCTCCATGGTTCCATGCGCGATGTCGTGAAGGACGTGCTGGACTCGCTGACGCCGCGCGAAGCCAAGGTGCTGCGCATGCGCTTCGGTATCGAAATGAGCACGGACCACACGCTGGAAGAAGTCGGCAAGCAGTTCGACGTCACGCGTGAACGGATCCGCCAGATCGAGGCCAAGGCCCTGCGCAAGCTGCGCCACCCGAGCCGCTCCGACAAGCTGAAGAGCTTCCTGGAAGGCAACTAAGCCCTTCCAAGGGCCTCTAGCTCATGCCTGGTTAGAGCAGCGGACTCATAATCCGTTGGTGCCGTGTTCGACTCACGGGAGGCCCACCAACTTACCGCAGTACGAAAAAGGGACTACGAGAAATCGTAGTCCCTTTTTTTTCGTCCGTGCGCAGCGTTGGTTATCGGACGACCGTCTTGCCCGCGGGTTTGGCGTGCGGTTCGCCTTCGCTCTGCTGGACCCAATATCCCAGCGCCATGAACACGCTGCCGCCGACGAGGTTGCCCAGCGTGACGAAGACCAGGTTGTGGATGGCGCCGGCCAGCGTGATGGTGTCCGGGTGCGGGCCGAGCAGGGCTAGCGAGAAGACGAACATGTTGGCGACGCTGTGTTCGAACCCGCCGGCCACGAATGCGAAGATGGGCCAGAAGATCATCGCGAGCTTCGTGCTGTCGCTCTGGGTTCTGGCCACCATCCATACCGCGAGGCAGACCAGCCAGTTGCAGAGCACGCCCTTGGCGAACAGTTCCAGCGGTGCTCCGCTCATCTTGGCGTGGGCCACCTTGAAGAACGCGTCGGCGCCGTCGGTCAGCATCACGCCGCCGCCGGCCGCGTGCACGATTGCCGCGAGGAGCGCGGCGCCGATGAGGTTGCCGGTCCAGCTCATGGACCAGACCGTGATGGTGCCGCGGATATCGGTCGTGCCGCGCAGGTTGGCGAGCGGCATCACCATGGCCGTGGACGTGAACAGCTCCGCGCCCGCGAAGATGACGATGGTCAGCGCCGACGCGAAGACGGCGCCCGCGATCAGCCGGGCGTAGGCCGGATCGACGTGCGAGGAAACGGAGAACATCAGGATGTCGCCGAAGCCGATATAGGCGCCGGCCATCATGGCGCCGACGAGATAGGCGAACGGTGCCAGCCGGGCCTTCGACGCCTTGTGGGCGCCGGTCTCGGCAAGCTGCTGGATGGTGTCTTGATACATGGCGAGGAGGGGGGGGCGATGGAGCAGGGGGCGATGGCTTCCGGCGGCGCATTGCATATGCCGCGTGTGAGCAATGATAGTCCTGCGACTGCGGGAAAACCCTGATATTCCCGCGCCGCGCCACTGTACCCTTCGCGTGCGCGTAACTTTGTGTCCCCCGCTTCGGTGCAGCCCCGCGAAAGCGAAACGGATTTATTTTTCGCACGCTGCATCCAAATGGCCCGCTCGTGTGTAGAGCTAGTGCAACCCCATGGTTGCGACAGCCAACATCACCTCGAGGGAGCGTCGTCATGAAACGAATGCTGTTGCTTACCATCCTGGGCTCCGCGGCATTGACCGCGTGTTCGTCGAACAAGCCCATGATGACCAGTACCGCCGCACAACCCAATGCCGTGGCGGAACCGATCCGCGTGCCGGCCGGCCACGCCATGGTCATGCAGACGGTCGGCGCGGGGCAATTGCTCTACGAGTGCAAGCTGAAAGCGAACACCACGGACGCCCATGAATGGACGTTCGTCGGACCGACGGCGACGCTGATGGATCGCAGCGGCAAGACTGTCGGCAAATACTATGGCCCACCGGCCACCTGGGAATCCCTCGATGGGTCGAAAGTCACCGCCACGCAGGTCGCCGTCTCTCCCGCCGGCGCCGGCAATATTCCGCATCAGCTAGTCAAGGCCAACCCCGCGCAGGGGAGTGGGAGCATGTCCGGTGTCACGTATATCCAGCGCGTGGCGACCAAGGGCGGCGCGGCGCCGGGGACGCCGTGCTCCGGTAGTAACGCGGGGGCCAGGCAAACGGTCGAGTATCAGGCGGACTATCTGTTCTGGAAAGCCTCCGCATCGTGACGGGAGGGCAGCGTCAAACGCCTGTTGGCGCGATATGATCGTTGGCAGATCCGGTCCGGGGCATCCGCCCCGGGACGTTCGCGTTGCGCGGGAGGCGCTGTCTTGAACGATTCCATGTCGGCCATGCAGGATGTGTTCGTCCGAGACGTCTTCGACTATGCGGGCGCGATCGCGGGTTGCGCCGCGCGCGATGCGGAGGCATTGCGCCGTCTCTACGATCATGCGTCGCCATATCTGCTCGGCGTTGCGCTACGCATCGTGCGCGACCGCCAGACGGCGGAGGATGTCCTGCACGACGCGTTCGTGAAGATCTGGACGGCCGCGGAAAGCTATGACGATGCGCGCGGTGCCGCGCGCGGCTGGCTGTTCAGCATCGTCCGGCATGAAGCGCTCAACGTCGTGCGGGGCCGCCTGAGGGTGGTGACGCCCGACGAGGAGGCCGCGGAGGCGATCGATGCGGAGGCGTCTTACGCGGCCTCGGTCGGCCGCGCGGACGCCGGGGAGACGCGCGTGCTGATGGGCCGCCTGAACGATTGCCTCGAACACCTCGACGAGCCGCGGCGCAACAGCCTGATGTACGCGTATCTGGACGGGTGCTCCCATAGTGAAATCGCCGCGCGCCTCGGTGCGCCGCTTGGCAGCGTCAAGGCATGGATTCGCCGCGGGCTGCAGGCATTAAGGGAGTGCATGCAATGAGCGCCGGCCCGCCAGATTCGAACCACAATGCGCCCGACGACGGCCACGACGGCCACGACGACGAGATCGATCGTCTCGCGGGCGAGTACGTGCTGGGCACGCTGTCCGATGCCAGCCGGCAGGGCGTGGTGCGCCGCATGGCCACCGATGCGCAGCTGGCCGCGCGCGTGCAGGCATGGGAAGCAAGGCTGCATCCGATGACGGCGCTCGTGGAGCCGGTGCAGCCGGATGCCGCGACGTGGCCGCGTATCGAGGAAACGATTGCCGAGCGTGTCGGCTACCGAGTGCCACCGCCAGTGCGTGCCGACCGGGGGCGGCCGCGCTGGTGGGAGGCACTGCCCGTGTGGCGCGGCTTCGCGCTCGGGGCGTCCGCCTGCGCGGTCGTGCTGGCGGTGCTGCTCGGCCGGCAGATCCTGCAGCCGCCACCGGCGCCACGCTATGTGGTGGTGCTTGCGGAACCGCGCGACAAGACGCCGGGCTGGCTGATCCAGGCGAGTACCTCGCAGAAGATCACGCTGATTCCGCTCGGCGCGCAAGCCGCGCCGCCCGATCGCGCACTGCAGTTCTGGACCAAGGGCGATGACTGGACGGGACCGGTATCGCTGGGTCTCGTGCAGCCGGGGCAGCGCGTGGAAATTCCGTTGGACAAGCTTCCGGCGCTACAACCGAACCAGTTGTTCGAAATCACGCTCGAGCCCGCGACGGGCTCGCCGATCGGCCGGCCGACGGGACCGATTCTTTATATCGGCCGCGCGCTGAAGGTCAGTTAGTCGGCGCCGCCCTAATCCGCGCCACCCTAGTCCGCGCCACCCTAGTCCGCGCCACCCTAATCCGCGCCACCATGTGCGCGGCTCTTGGCCAGGTAGACCTCGTGCAGCGTGATCTTGCGCACTTCGGCCTGGCTCGTGCCGATATGCGTGCGCAGCAGACGCGTGGCTTCGTCGGCGCGGTGCGCGAGGATCGCGCGGAGGATCGCGCCGTGCTCGTCGTAGGTGGCATCGACGCGCGCCTGGCGCGTAAAGTCCAGGCGCCGCACGATGCGGATGCGTTCGGTGACTTCGCGATGCACGCGCGCCATTTCCGTGTTGCCGGCCACGTCGAGTAACGCGCAGTGGAACGCCTCGTCGAGTTCCCCGACATGGGCGAGGTCCGACAGGCGATGCTCGGGCGCGACGAGCCAGATCGCGGCGAGTTCGGCGAGCGCGGTGTCCATGGTCTCGCGATCCATGGTGCACACGCGGCGCACAGCTTCCGTTTCCAGCAGCATGCGCAGTTCGTAGAGCTCGTCGAGCTTGCTGAAGTCGAAGGGCAGCACGCGCCAGCCCGCGCGGAAGCTCACGTCGACGAAACCCTCCTGCTTGAGTCGGAACAGCGCCTGCCGCACGGGTGTGCGGGACACGTGCAGGCGCTCGCAGACCTCCGCCTCGGTGAAGCGGTCGCCCGGAATCAGGCGGAAGTCCGCGATATCGCGCTTGAGCAGGGCATAGACGCTGTCCGCGCGCGAGGTGCGTACATCGTCCGGCAGCACGCGATCGTCGGTCAGGGTGGCGTCGGTCATGATTGACTCGGTGAATGTCGCATCAGTGTACGCCGATTGTCTTCAACGTCTGACCTCGCGCTGGAAGATCTCGAGGCTCTGCCGCTTGGCCGCGACGAAGCTTGCCTGCGACAGCGTTTCCACCGTGCGCGGCCGCGCGTCGGTGTAGTCGAGAATCTCGGCGACGCGGGTCGGACGCTTGGTCAGCAGCAGGATCTGGTCGGCGAGGTACACGGCCTCTTCGAGGTCGTGCGAGACCAGCAGCATCGTGGTGCCCGTCTGCATGAACACTTCCTGCAGCTTCTCGCGGATAAACAGCGTCATCTCGAAGTCGAGCGCCGAGAACGGTTCGTCGAGGAAGAGCACCTCGGGACGCGGCGCGAGCGCGCGCATGATCGACGCGGTCTGCTGCTGGCCGCCCGAGAGTTCATACGGGTAGCGGTGCAGATCGAACTTGACGTCGAACGATGCGACGAGCTCCGCCACGCGGCGATCGACCTCGGCCTTGCTGCGGCCTTCGAGCAGCAGCGGGTAGGCGATATTGTCGATCGTGCGCATCCACGGGAACATCGCCTCGCGATAGTTCTGGAACACGTAGCCGATACGCGTGTCCTTGAGCGACTTGCCGTCGAACAGGATCTCGCCGCGATCGATCGGGATCAGGCCCGCGATCATATTGATCAGCGTGCTCTTGCCGCAGCCGTTGGGGCCGAACACCGAGACGATCTTGCCCTTGGGAATGTCGAGATCGAAGTTCTCGTAGAGCGGCCAGCCGGCAAAGTATTTGGTCAGGCCGCGAATGGTGATATGCGTGCCCGGAGGGCCCGGACGGAACACGGGTGGCGGGACGTCGGCGTGACGGGCGGGCGTGATGACGGCACTCATGATTTACCTTCCGCTCCAGTGGACGATGCGTCGTTCGATCAGCATGAACACGATGTTGAGGACATAGCCCAGTGCACCGGCGGCGAGGATGGCCGCGTACATGGTCTTGACGTTGAGCACCTGCTGCGCGTCGATGATCGCGTGGCCGAGGCCGTTCTCGGAGCCGATGAACATCTCGGCGACGATCACGATCACGAGCGCCATCGACACCGCGGAGCGCAGGCCCACGAAGCTCGGCTGCAGGCTTTCCCAGATAAGCACGTCGCGGAAGATGCGCCAGCGCGAGGCGCCCATCACGCGCGCGGCCATCACGCGCTGCTTGCGGGCGTTGATCACGCCGTACGCGCTGTTGAACACGACGATCAGCACGGCGCCGAACGCGGCGATGGCGATCTTGTTGATATCGGTCACGCCGAAGATCAGCAGAAACAGCGGAATCAGCGCGGAGGAGGGCGTCGAACGGAAGAAGTCGATCAGGAACTCGACGCTGCGGTACGCGCGCTCGTTGCTGCCGAGCAGCACGCCGAGCGGCATGCCGATGACCGCCGCGATGGCGAACGCCTGCAGCGTGCGCGAGACCGTGACAAGAAAGTCGGTCAGCAGCGCGCCGCCGGCCAGCCCGCTCGCGAGCGCCGCGATCGTGTCGATGGGGCTCGGCAGCAGGATCGCCTTGATCCAGCCGAGCCGCACCACCACGTCCCAGACGATGAACAGCGCGATCGGTCCCACGAACGGCAGCAGCCGTTCCGAGAACGGACGCCGCGGCGCGGCATCCTGCGACGCGGGCGGTGCCCATCCCGGGGCGGTTGCCGCGGCGGCCGTGGCCGCGCCCGGCGATTCGGTGCGTGATAGCTCGCCCATGATCGTTACCCCTTGTAGAGCATCGCGTTGACGTCGACCTTGCGCGAGAAGATGCCCTTCTCGGAGAACAGGTCGTAGAACTTCTGGAAGTAGGCCGCGTCGCTGGCCTTGAATTCGTCGTAGAACACGTAATCGGACATCGGCACCTCCGCGGTCAGGTCGCCCTCGATCGCGGTGTAGCCCTTGAGGTACGGACGCGCTTCCTGCGGCGACTGCTTGACGAGCGCGACACCGCGGCGATACGCGGTCATATAGCGCGTGGCGACGTCCTTGTTCTTGCCGATGAGTTCCGACGTGAGGCTCGCGGAGCCGCCATGCCACGGGGCCATCGGGTCGCCGAGGATATAGCGCGCGACCACGCCCGCTTCGATCGTGCGCGTGAGGCCCTTGAGGCGGCCCACGGTTCCCGTGGGTTCGAGCGTGTAGACGCCGTCGATCTGGCCCGACGCGAGCGCGGCCACGTGCTGGCCGATCGGCAGTTCGGTCACGGTCATCTTGCCGGCGCCCGCGCGCTCCAGAATGGTCTTGGCGAGCGTGACGTTCTGCACGCCGGGGCCGCAGGCCACGCGCTTGCCCTTGAGGTCGGCCACGGTCTTGATCGGGCTGTCCTTGGCGACGACGATTTCTTCGAGCACGTACTTCGCGTTGGTCGGATTGGTGCAGAAGATCTTGAGCAGGCCCGGCTGTGCGATTTCGCCGAGAGCCAGCGCCGCCGACGCGGTGCCGCTGGCGCTGCCGTCGCAGCGGCCGGACAGGATCGCCTCGATGACCTGCTGCGCGCTGGCGAACTTCAGGGGTTCCACGTCGAGGCCCGCTTCCTTGAAGTACCCCTTCTCGATCGCCGCGAAGAACGGCAGCCCCGATGCCACGGGCCAGAAGCCGATACGCAGCTTGGACGACCCTTGGGCGCGCACGAAGGCCGGGGCGGCGAGCGTGGCCACGGCGGCGCCGGTGGCTTTCAGCACGCGGCGGCGCGTGGCCGAAGCAGGCGTGGCGGAAGCGGGGGTGGCGGAAGCGGGGGTGGCGGAGAGGGGCGACTTGGGCATCGAGGCTTCCTTATTGGGCAGGCGAAGGTTGGGAGAGGAAAATATCCATTCTTGAATCCAAGATTCGCAAGGGGCGTGCCAAGCCAGGCGCGAGCGCCCCCGGGCGACGCGAAGTCGTTGATAAGTAAGGGAATAGAGACCAGGGAATGGAGGTCGGGGCGGGGCGGGCGCGCGCCGCTGGCCCGATGCGCCGCGCCCGACTCCGGTGCGTGCCGCACCGCGCGCGCACCATATTGGCCAGTGCTAGCCGACTTTTAGCACGCGCCGCCGGTTGGCGTGGAACTCCATGCCTTCGCGCACGAGCCACGCCTGCACCTCGGCCACCTGGCTCGCCTGCGCGTGCGTACTCACGAAGTGATAGGACGCATTGCTGCGCGCGTGAATGCCGAACAGATCGACAAGCCGGCCCGCCGCGATCTCTTCCAGCACGAGCGCCGAGCGTCCCATCGCCACGCCTTGTCCGGCCAGCGCGGCGTTGACGGCCAGCTGCGACAGGTTGAAGCGCTGCCCATGCCCGGCCGCATCGTCGAGTTCGAGGCCCGCATGGCGCAGCCAGCATTGCCACTCGTCGAACTCGCCGGCGCCGTCCCACGGACTGACGTCGTGCAGCAGCATGCCGGCGCGCAGGCCCGACGGGCTGCGCAGTTCGGGATGCGCGGCGACATAGGCCGGGCTGGCCACGGGCAGCAGCCATTCTTCCAGGAACATCGTCGCGGCAAGTTCCTGATAGCCGCCCGGATCGAAGCGAATGGCGGCCTCGGTGCCGTCGCGCGCCATGCGCGAGGGGTCCAGCGCGTGGAATTCGCCGTAGACGCGCAGGCCGACATCGGGATGCTGGCGGAAGAAATGCCCGAGCCGCGGCGTCAGCCAGACCATGGCGAACGACGGCGAGCACGAGAGCGATACCGCGCCCCGTTCGCGCGGGCGGCGCAGTTGCGTGAGCGTGCCTTCGATCGCCTGGAACGACTCGCGCAGCACGAAGCGCAGCCGCTCGCCCTCGGGCGTCAGCACCAGCGCGCGCGGCGTGCGCAGGAACAGCGGCCGGTCGAGCCATTGTTCGAGCTGCTTCACCTGCTGGCTGACGGCGCCCTGCGTCACGCAGAGCTCGCCGGCGGCCTGCGTGAAGTTGCAGTGGCGCGCGGCTGCCTCAAAACAGCGCAGCCAGCCCAATAATGAGGCGGACAGGACGTTAGCCATTAGTCAGACTAATACATAGATCAGTACAAATGGTTTGTGGAGGCCGTGCCATCGGGACAAGAATAGATCCATCGCAACACGCTTTTCGCCGCTTCACACGGCTTCCGCTGACGGAAATTACACGATGACAACAGAGACAATTTCGCCAGAACCCATGCTGCTGGAGGATCTGCGCGCGGCGCGGCCCCTGCTGTGGACCAATCCCGCGCGCAGCGATGCCGCCGAGGTCAAGACCGTCGTGGACGGGCGTGCCATTAGTCTAGCTGATTCCCAGGCGGCTCAGGACCGCTTCCTGCGCTTTGCGCCGCTGCTCGCGCAGCTGTTTCCGGAACTGCGGGAAACCGGCGGCCGCATCGAGTCGGGCCTGCACCGCGTGTCCGCGATGCAGCGCGCGCTCGGCATCGAGCCCGCGCAGGGCGCGCTGTGGGTCAAGGCCGATCATGGCCTGCCGGTGGCCGGTTCGATCAAGGCGCGCGGTGGCATTCACGAGGTGCTCGAGTTCGCCGAGTCGCTCGCGCTCAAGAACGGGCTGGTGACGCGCCAGAGCGACTACACCGTCCTGGGGCAGGCTCCCGCCCGCGAACTGTTCGCGCGCTATGAAGTGGCCGTGGGTTCCACCGGCAATCTCGGCCTGAGCATCGGCGTGATGGCCGCCGCGCTGGGCTTCCGCGCCACGGTGCATATGTCGGCGGACGCCAAGGAATGGAAGAAGGCGCGTCTGCGTGCGCGCGGCGTCAACGTGGTCGAGCATGAAGGGGATTACGCCGAGGCCGTGGCCGCCGGGCGCCGCCAGGCCGAGCAGGACCCGTATTGCTACTTCGTCGATGACGAGCGTTCGCTGTCGCTGATGCTCGGCTATAGCGCCGCCGCCTTGCATCTGCGCGACCAGTTCGACGCGGCGGGGATCGTCGTCGATGCCGCGCATCCGCTGTTCGTGTACCTGCCCTGCGGCGTCGGTGGCGCGCCGGCCGGTATCGCATTCGGCCTGCGTCAGATCTACGGCCCCCACGTGCATGCGTTCTTCGCCGAGCCCACGCAGTCGCCATGCTTCTTCGTGGAGATGCTGTCGCCGGGCAAGTCCGTGTACGACTACGGCCTCGACAACCGCACCGAGGCCGACGGCCTTGCGGTGCCGCGCGCGTCCGAACTCGCGGCCGAGGCCATGACGCCGATGCTTGCGGGAGGCTACACGGTGGCCGACGACACCCTGTTCCTCGATCTGCATCGCCTGCGCGTGAGCGAAGGCATGCACGTCGAACCGTCGGCGGCGGCCGGTTTCAGCGGCCCGGACATGTTGCTGCACAGCGCGGCGGGCCGGAAATGGCTGCGGGAAACGGGCCTTGGCGACGCGTTGCCGAACGCGACGCATCTGGTATGGACCACCGGCGGACTGTTCGTGCCGCCCGAGGCCTATGCCGCCTTTGCCGAACGCGGCGCCGCCATCGCGGTGCGCGCGAATGACGATATCCCGCCGCGGGCACCCGAATAACGGGCAACCCGCGGCATCTCAGAACCGTTCTGAACTGTTAGACCCTTGCGGAGAATCACCATGACTCGTACCCCCATGATTTCTGGCGGCTTCGTCCTTGCCGCGCGTGTGGCCGTCGCATGCGGCGCCGCGCTGATCGCCGGCAGCGCGCTGGCGCAGGCATATCCGTCGAAGCCGATCCAGCTGGTGATTCCGTTCCCGCCCGGCGGCGCGACCGACGTGATCGGCCGCCTCGTCGGCAAGAAGCTCGGCGAGAAGCTCGGCCAGTCCGTGGTCATCGACAACCGTCCCGGCGCGGGCACGATCGTCGGCGCGGGCTTCGCGGCCAAGGCAGCGCCCGATGGCTATACGCTGTTCCTGAGCTCGGGCACCACGTTCACGGTGAACCCCGCCATTCATCCGAAGCTGCCGTACGACCCGGTGAAGAGCTTCGAGCCGATCGGCCTGACGGGCCGCACGGGCCTGATCCTGCTGGCGAATCGCGACGTGCCCGTCAACGATCTCAAGCAACTGGTCGCGTCGGCGAAGGCCGCGCCGGGCAAGTATTCGTATGGCACGTTCGGTGCCGGCACCACCGCGCAGTTCGCGGGAGAAATGTTGTTCAACCTCGCGGGTATCAAGCTGTTGCACGTGCCCTACAAGGGCAGCGCGCCCGCGATGACCGACCTGATCGGCGGCCAGATTCCGTTCACGATCGACACGGTCGCGGCCGCGATTCCGCAGGTGCGCGGCGGCAAGGTCAAGGCGATTGCCGTGACCACGGCCAAGCGTTCGCAGCTGCTGCCGAACGTGCCGACGGTGGCCGAGGCCGGATACCCGGGCATGGATGCCGATACGTGGCTCGCGCTCGTCGCGCCGCGTGGCCTGCCCGCCGACGTGAAGAAGAAGCTCGAGGGCGCGCTGGCGGCCGCGATGGCCGATGCCGATACGCGCAAGCAGCTGCTCGACGCGGGCTTCGAGCCGTCGTATGCGGACGGTGCCGCCGTGTCCGCGCTGATCGCGCGCGAGCTGCCGCTGATGCGCGCGACCGCGCAGCGTGCGAACATCACCGCCGATTAATATTGCGAAAACACACTGAGGGAGACAACCCCATGACTACGGATGCCACGCTGGTATCGCGCTCGGCCGTCGAACTGCGCCGGATGATCGGCAGCAAGGAGATCTCGCCGGTCGAACTGCTCGACGCCTGCATTGCACGCATCGAGGCCGTGAACCCGTTCCTGAACGCGGTGACGGCCACGTGCTTCGATCGCGCGCGGGAAGAAGCGCGGGCCGCCGAGCGCGCGGTGCTTGCGGGCGCGCCGCTGGGCCTGCTGCACGGGCTGCCGCTTGGCGTGAAGGATCTGGAGGCGACGGCCGGCCTGCTGACGACGTATGGCTCGCCGCTGTATCGCGACAACGTGCCCGCCGAGGACAACGTGCTGGTCGCGCGCCTGCGCGCGGCCGGTGCCATCGTAGCCGGCAAGACCAATATCCCCGAGATGGGCGCCGGCGCGAACTCGCGCAATGACGTCTGGGGCGCCACGGGCAACCCGTTCGACCCGCGCCTCAATGCGGGCGGGTCGTCGGGCGGTTCCGCCGCGGCGCTCGCTGCCGATCTGCTGCCCGTGTGCACGGGTTCGGATACCGGCGGTTCGCTGCGCATTCCGGCGGCCAAGTGCGGCGTGGTCGGTTTTCGTCCGTCGCCGGGCGTGGTGCCGAGCTCGCGCAAGCTGCTCGGCTGGACGCCGATCTCGGTGGTCGGCCCGATGGGCCGCACCGTGGCCGACGCGTGCCTGCAACTGGCCGCTTCGGCGGGCGTGTCCGCGTCCGATCCGCTCACGTACGCGCTCGACCCGATGTCGTTCCTCGTCCCGATGCCGATGGATCTGGGCCGCCTGCGCGTGGGCTACACCGAGGACTTCGGCTGCTGCGACGTCGATAACGACATCCGCCGCGTGTTCCGCGAGAAGATCGCCGCGATGCGACACCTGTTCCGCAGCTGCGACGAGGTGAGCGTGGACCTTGGGGACGCGCACAGGTGTTTCGACGTGCTGCGCGCGGAGAGCTTCGTCGCGAGCACGCGCGAAGCCTACGAGCGCGATCCGTCGACGCTCGGTCCCAACACGCGGGCCAACTACGAGATTGGCGCGCGCATGTCGCTCGTGGACAGTTCCTGGGCGCAGAGCGAGCAGACGCGCATCCTTCAGCGCTTCCAGCAGCTCTATCGCGACTACGACGTGATTCTGTCGCCGACCACGCCGGTCTCGCCGTTCCCGTGGACGTCGTTGTATGCGGAGACGATCAACGGCGTGCGTCAGGAGAACTATTACCGCTGGCTCGCGCCGACGTATGTGGTGACGCTGACCACCCACCCGGCGCTGTCGCTGCCTTGCGGGCTCGATCACGCCGGCATGCCGTTCGGCCTGCAGATCGTCGGCGGTTTCCGCCAGGATCGCGAGACGCTCGGCATCGCGCACGCGATGGAACAGGCGTTTGCCACGTCGCCCGCGCTGCGGCGTCCGCTGCCGGACCTCGCGAAGCTCGGGCCCGTGGAGCCGTCGCTCACGTCGATCGTCACGGCACCGCCCGTGCTCGATGCGCGCGTGGGGCAGGGCGTTAGTGCCTCGGCGGTTTAACCGCCAGCGCTGTCCGCGCGCGTCTGTTTTTTGCGACAGCGTGCGCGGACACTAAATCCGGTTTCGTTTTAGCATGCCGTCTGCTTGAATGAGCAAGGGGGCCTCTGCCAATGTCCCCGCATGCCCGCATTCGCCCGCATCGGCGTTGCTTCAGGGGGACCACAAGAATGAAAACCGTCATCCGGCCCGTGGTGGCTGCCTGCGCCCTGTGCGCCCTCGGCGCGGCGCAAGGCGCGCTTGCGCAATCGAGCGTGACGCTCTACGGCATTCTCGATGGCAGCGTGGAGGCGGTTACGCATTCGCCCGGCGGCAACGGCGGCACGGCCGTGCGCGTGGCCTCGGACAATATGTCGTCCAATCGGTGGGGCCTGCGGGGCGTGGAAGATCTCGGCGGGGGCATGCGCGCGCTGTTCACGCTCGAGAGCGGCTTCACCATCGACAATGGCCTGTCCGCGCAGGGCAACCGGCTGTTCGGCCGGATGGCATACGTCGGCCTGCAGAACCAGTTCGGTGCCGTCACGCTCGGCCGGCAGCAGACCGCGATCTACGATCTGTTCGCGGCATTCGATCCGTACGGCGTCCCCGCGCGCTATTCGCTGGTGTCGGTGGATGCCGCGTTCAACGGCCGCGCCGACAATATGGTCAAGTACACCGGCAAGTTCGGCGGACTCACGGCGATCGGCTACTACAGCTTCGGCCGCAACAACGACGGCGAAGTCCCGGGCTCGCCCGAGACGTCGCGCGACGTCGGCGGCGGGCTGGGCTACAACATCGGCAATCTGCAGCTCGGCCTGGCCTACGACCAGTACCAGGGCAATACCGAGGCCACGCGTCAGCGCAATGCCAAGCGGTTTGCGGCCGGGGCCAACTATACGTTCGGGCAGCTCAAGCTGTTTGGCGGCTATCGCTGGCTGCAGGACCAGGGCGCCGACAGCCCGACCGCGACGGGCCTGCGCACCAACCTGTACTGGCTGGGCGCGACGTACAACATCACCGGGGCGATCCAGCTGCTGGGCGGCGTGTATTACACCGATCAGCGCCATGGAAATCAGGATCCGTGGCTGGCGATCGTCGGTGCCGACTATTCGTTCTCCAAGCGCACCGACGTCTATACGAAAGTTGCCTTCGCGCGGAACCGTGGCAACTCGTCGATCGGCGTCGGCGGTGTGGGAACCGCGGTGCCGGACGAAAACCAGACCGCCGTCACCATCGGCGTGCGGCATCGATTCTGATGCGCTAGTCCGCGAGATGGCAGGCGACCCGGTGCGTTGCCGCGTCGTTGTGGAAGACGACTTCGCGCAGGACCGGCGCCTCCTCGCGGCAGCGTTGCACCGCGAGCGGGCAGCGTGGATGGAAGCGGCACCCTGATGGCGGCGCGAGCGGGCTCGGCAGTTCGCCTTCGATGACCGGGCGTGTCTCGATGCGCGGTTGCGGGTGTGCGCCCGTACGGACCACGGGCGCGGCCGCCATCAACGCGCGCGTGTAGGGGTGCCGTGGCGTCTCCCATACCGCGTCGCGCGGACCGGACTCGACGATCTGCCCCAGATACATCACCGCGATGCGGTCCGACATATGCCGCACGACCGACAGATCGTGCGAGATGAACAGATAGGCGATACCGAGCGACGCGCGCAGGTCGAGCAGCAGGTTCAGCACCTGCGCGCGAATGGAGACGTCGAGCGCGGAGACGGCTTCGTCGCAGACGATGAGGTCCGGCGACAGCATCAGCGCACGCGCGATGGCGACGCGCTGGCGCTGGCCGCCCGACAGCTCGTGGGGCAATCGCGTGGCCATGTCTGTGCGCAGGCCCACACGGTCGAGCATGTCGTGCACGAGCGCGCGCCGTTCGTTCGCGTTGCCGCGCCGGTGCACGATCAGCGGTTCCTCGAGCGCGCGGCCGATGGTCACGCGCGGGTTCAGCGAGGCGGCGGGGTCCTGGAACACCATCTGGATGCGCTCGCGGCCTGTTCGTTGCGCGATGTCTTCGCCATCGAGCAGCACCTCGCCTTCGTCGGCGGGCGTCAGCCGCATGACGACGCGCGCGATGGTCGATTTGCCGCAGCCGCTTTCGCCCACGAGACCGAGCGTCTCGCCGCGCCGGACGTCGAGCGAGACGCGGTCCAGCGCGCGTACGGTGCCGGCGTGAGTACGGTAGTGGCGGGAAACGCCACGCAGGGAGAGAAGGGGGGCGGTCATGCGGCGACCTCCACGTGTGCGTGGGGCGTGCCGAAGGTGGCTGGCGCGGGCGGGTGCCATCCCGATGCGTCCCCGTGCGGCGCGGGTCGCTCCGCCGCGTCGCGACTCGAGACGAGCGGCGCGTGGCAGGCCAGCTGGCCCGCGCCATGCGCGACAAGCGCCGGGGCCGCCTGCGTGCACTGCGGCCGCGCATGCGCGCAGCGCGGGGCGAACGCGCATCCCGGCGGCATGGCCGACAACGGCGGCACGGTGCCCGGAATCTCGGGCAGGCGGCTGCCGGGCGCCAGCGCATCGATGGCCTGCGAGGCGAGCAGCCCCGCCGTGTACGGATGCGCGGGGCGGGCGAGCAGGGCGTCCACGCGGCCCTGTTCCACGATGCGTCCCGCATACATGACGGCGGCCCGATCGGCCGTCTCCGCGACCACGCCGAGATCGTGCGTGATCAGCAGCAGCGCCATGCCCGTCTCGCGCTGCAGCCGCTTGAGCAACGCGAGGATCTGCGCCTGCGTGGTCACGTCGAGCGCGGTGGTCGGTTCATCGGCAATCAGCAGATCGGGCTCGCCCGCCAGCGCGATGGCGATCATCGCGCGCTGGCGCATGCCGCCCGACAGCTGATGCGGAAAGTCCCGCGCGCGCTCGCGCGGCGACGGCATGCGCACCTGCTCGAGCAGCGCGATCGCGCGCGCCTCGGCCGCGGCATGGCTCACCCGGCGATGCAGCCGAATGGCCTCGACGATCTGGTCGCCGATGCGCATGACCGGATTGAGCGCGGACATCGGCTCCTGAAAGATCATGGCAATCCGGTCGCCACGGACCGCGCGCATGCCGGCATCGTCGAGCGCAAGCAGATCGATGCCGTCGAACCACGCCTCGCCCGCGCTCACGCGCGCGCCACGGCGCGGCAGCAGCCGCAGCAGCGAGCAGGCCGTCACCGATTTTCCCGAGCCGCTTTCGCCGACGAGCGCGAGCGTCTCGCCGCGCTCGATGGTCAGCGAGACGTCGCGCACGGCGGTGACGGTGCCAGTAGCGGTATCGAAGGTGGTGCGCAGGCCGCGCACGTCGAGCAATGGCATGGTCATTCCTCCCGCTTACCCATTACGTTGCCGAAGAACGTTGCCGAAGATGCGGATTGAGCGCGTCGTTGAGCCCTTCGCCAACGAGGTTGAACGCGAGCACGGTCAGCACGATCGCAAGCCCCGGCAGCGCGCAGATGTACCACGCGTCGGCCACCTGTTCGCGCCCGCTGCCGATGATCGTGCCCCAGCTCATGACGTTCGGATCCCCAAGACCGAGGAACGACAGCGAGGCCTCGGTCTGGATCGCGGTGGCGACGGTCAGCGTGGCCATCGCGATCACGGGCGGCAACGCATTGGGCAGGATCTGCGTGACGATGATGCGCGCGTGGCTCATGCCGATCGTCTCCGCCGCCAGCACGAACTCGCGCTCGCGCAGCGACAGGAACTCCGCGCGCACGAGCCGCGCCGTGGATGGCCACGAGACCACGCCGATCGCGAGCACCACGGTCGTGACCGAGGGTTTGAAGATCGCGACGAGCACCACGGCCAGTACGAACTTGGGCACCGTCTGGAACAGTTCGGTCAGCCGCATCAGCGCGGTATCGACAGGCCCGCGGAAGTACCCGCCGATCGCGCCGACGGCAATGCCGAGCGTGGCGGACAGCGCGGTGCTCACGAGCCCGATCAGCAGCGAGACGCGCGCGCCCGACGCAAGCCCCGTGGCCAGGTCGCGGCCCATGAAGTCGGTACCGAGCGGATGCGCGGGATCGTCGCCGGGCCAGAGCATCGGCGATCCGGCCATCTCCCAGGGGTCGCCCGGAAAGATCAGCGGGCCGAACGCGGCAAGCAGCACGATGGCCGCGAGCAGCAGCACGCCGACGGACAGCGTGGGATGCCGCCGCGCGAAGCGCAGGCCCGGCAGCCCGCGGCGGCGGGTGGGTAACGGATGCGCAACGGTACTCATGCACGGCCTCCGGCATGGGCGATCGACACGCGCGGGTCGATCGCCGCGTAAAGCAGGTCCACCAGAATATTGACGACGGTCACGAGCAGCGAGCTCAGCAGCAGAATGCCGAGCAACAGGTTGAAGTCGCGCGCGAGCACGGATTCGAAGGCCAGCCGGCCGAGGCCGGGCCAGCTGAAGACCGACTCGACGAGCACCGCGCCGCTCAGCAGCGAACCGACCTGATAGCCCGCCATCGTCACGAGCGGCAGCAGCGCGTTGCGCAACGCATGAGCCAGCGTCACGCGCACTTCGCCCGCGCCTTTGGCCCGTGCCGTGCGCACGAAGTCCGCGCCGTCGAGCTCGAGCATGGCGGTGCGCACGAGCCGCGCGTAGACCGCGAGGTAGAACGTCGCGAGCGTGCAGGTGGGCATGATCGCGTGGCGCGCCACATCGAGCACGTAGGCGACGCCGCGATGGTTCGCGCCGACATCGGCCATGCCGCCAGACGGCAGCCAGCCGAGCCGCGCGGAGAACAGCACGATGGCCATCAGGCCGAGCCAGAACGTCGGCATCGCATAGGCGACGAGCGCGGTCATCGAGATCAGCCGGTCGGGCCAGCGATGGACCCATACCGCGCTGATCACGCCGAAGGCGATGCCGAGCGCGAGGGCCAGCGTCATCGCCAGCGCCATCAGCAGCAGCGTGGCGGGCAGCCGCTGCAGGATCAGGTCGAATACGGGCAGGTTCTGCCGGTACGAGAAGCCGAGATCGAGCGTCGCCACGTTGCCGAGGTAGTGCAAGAGCTGTAGCCAGACCGGCTGGTCCAGGCCGAAGCTCGCGCGCAGTTGCGCCATGGTCTCGGGCGTTGCCGCGCCGGCCTCGCCCGCGAGCACGTCCACGACATCGCCAGGCGCAAGCTGCAGGATGAGGAAGTTGAGCAGCGCGATGCCGATGACGACCGGCACCACCTGCAGCAACCGCCGGCGCAGGAAGACGAGCACGCGCGGTCGCATGGCGTCAGGCCTTCGGCGCGAGCCAGGCGTCCGCGTACGACGCGAACAGGCCATCGCCCTGCGGCGTGGTCTTGTGGAAACGCGCGCTCGACACCGTGACCCACGTCTGCTCGACGAGATCCAGCACCGGCACGTCGTCCTGGACGATTTGCTGCCATGTCTTGATCAGCGCCTTGCGCCTGGCGACGTCCGCTTCGCGGCCCGCGGCTTCCATCACGCGATCGAGCTCGGGGTTCGAATAGCCGGACCCATTGGTCCACGGCGCGCCCTTGATGATGTTCCGGGTCCAGAACAGCCGCTGCACGCCGAGCGTGGGATCGGGCAGGCGATGGAGGCTCGAGATCATCAGGTCGTAATCCTGATCGGTGAACACGCGGCGCAGATAGGTCGCCGTATCGCCGGCGCGCAACTCGACGTCGACCCCCACGCGCGCCAGCGATTGCTTGATGAACTCGGCGGGGCGGCTCGCGGTGACGCCGCCACCGCCGTCGTAGTCGAGCGTGATGCGCAGGCGCTTGCCATCGGCGCCGGGCTTGAGCCCGGCTTCGTCGAGCAGCGCCTTGGCCTTGTTCACGTCGAACGGATATTGTCTGGTCTCAGGCGAGTAGTAGTTGACCACCGACGACGGCACCGGCCCGGTCGCGGGCTTGCCATAGCCGAGGAACACCACCTTGAGCAGCGCGTTGCGGTCGATCGCGTGGGCGAACGCCTGCCGTACGCGCTTGTCCGCGAAGTAAGGCTTGCGCACGTTGAACTGCGTGAGGAAGATCGTGGCGAGGTAGCGGCCATCGTCGAGATTGATGCGATAGCGCTGCTTGTCCTGAAAGCGTGTGAGATTCGACAGCGGAATGCTCGAGCCGAGCGCGACATCGAGCTCGCCCGCTTCGAGTGCCACCGTGCGCGCGGCCGCATCGGGGATGAACTTGAACACGACGCCGTCGAGGTAAGGCTGGTCCTTCTGCCAGTAGTTCGGATTGCGCTCGAGCCTCACATGGCTGCCCTTGACCCACTCCCTGAACACGAACGGGCCCGTGCCGACCGGCGCATTGTTGACCGGATTGCTGAGCACGTCCTTGCCTTCGTACAGATGCTTCGGCAGGACCTGCGCACCATACGTGTTGATGTAGTTGATCAGGTAGGGCGCCGGCGACGACAGCCGGATGATGACCGTATGCGGATCGGGCGTGTCCACGGCGGTCACGTTGGCAAAGGCCGCGCGGCCGAACGGATGCAGCGTCTTCCAGACTTCCAGCAGCGTGTAGCGAACGTCCGCGGCGGTGAAATCCTTGCCGTCGTGCCATTTGACGCCCTTGCGCAGATGGAACGTGGTGGTGAGGCCATCGGCCGAGGTCTCCCACGACGTGGCCAGTGCGGGCACCGGCTGCAGGTTCAGGTCGTACGCAACGAGGCCTTCGAGTACCTTGCTCGAGACCTGGCCGATGTTCATCGTCGTGATGAACGCCGACGTGAGCAGCGTGGGCTCGGGCGATACCGCGACGTTGAGCGTGCCGCCGCGAACGGGCTTGACGCTGGATGTCGCGGCTTGCGCGAACGCTTCGGCCGAGAACGGCAGGCCAAGGGAGAGCAGGGCGGTACTGGCTAGAAAATCGCGGCGATCCATGATGGGTGAGAGGAGTCGAAGGCAGCCATCGATGGTAGGTGTGCGCCGCGCGCGCGCGAACGAAGAATTTGGCGCTTGCTTATCTCGTTTGTGTTGGCGTGCGGCTGGCTCAGTGCACGAAGCCGCCCTTGACGAATCGCACGGGCTCGGCGTCCATCGCGAGGACCAGTGCTGTCAGATCCTGTCTGGCATTAGCGGGTACATCGCCGACCTTGCAGAGCAGCTCGGCATCGCCGCCGGGCGCGCCACGCGCGCGCAGCCATCCCTGGCGATCGGCGAGCAACGTCGTGCCACTGGCGCGCGCGAGGGCCGCATCGTCGAGGCCGGCGATCTGCGCGAATACCTGCCATGCCGCCGGAGACACCGCGGTACAGGCCGCGCGAAATTGCGGCACATCGCGCAATGGCCGCGCGTCGCGTGTGACGACGAGGGTCTGGAAGCGCGGATCTTCCAGCGGCAGCGATTCCGGGCGGCCATCGGTCAGCACCACGCGCACGCGCTGCGTGCCGCGCCATGCCGCGAGAGGTTGCGGCGGATCGCCACCGCATTGCACATCGAGGCCAGGCAGCCGCAACGGCACGGGCCAGCTGCCGAACACCGCAGCCCCCGTGCGTGCCGACAGCACGCGCATATAGTCGAGCACGGCCCATGCATCGTCGTCGCCGAGTTCGCCCGCGAAGGCCGGCATGGTGATGGCGCCGCGCGCATCGCGCATGCCGTCGAGCACATGCCAGAACATCTCGCCGTCGAGACGGCGGCCCAGCAGCGGACTCACGATCGTCGGCGGCCAGCGCGACAGCGTGGCGGCGAGCGGCCCTTCGCCGCGGCCGTCCGCGCCATGGCACGCGACGCAGTGCGCGGCGTAGAGCCGCTCGCCACGGGCGATGGCGTCCAGAGAGAAATGCGTGGGACTGGCATGGAAGCTCGTGGGGACGGCGGGGCCGAGCACCAGCGACGCGGCGGGCCACGGCGCCAGCGCCAGTGCCAGCGCGCCCACGGCGAGCACGGGCAGGCGGCGGCGCTTCCACGCAATGGCCAGCAGCAACGCCAGCAGGGCGATGACGATCGCGGCCGCGCACCACAGCAGTTGCCGTGCAAGGCCGAGGTCGATCAGCAGTGTCTCGCCGACGATGCGATGCGCCCATGGCCATGCGGGCTGGCCGTGGCTGTCAGCCGTCAGGCCGAGCGCATGCCACACGCGCAGCAGCCACAGTTGCGCGTGTTCGATGCCCGTCAGCAGGGCGTTGAGCCAGTATTGCGGCGGCGCGGTCATCGCGTCCCGCCGGACGATGACGGCCGGTACCCGGGCTGCGCCGCGCGTACCGGCCGTGCTGGATGCAGGGCCCGCGAATGCCGCGGCTTGTGCAACGTATTACCAGCTGGCATCGAGTCCCAGATGACGCAGTGCCTCGTGGCGCAGTTCGGTCAGCCGCGGGTCGCCGCGATGGCGCGGGTAAGGCAGATCGACGTGCAGCTCGGCCGTGATCCGCGCGGGCCGCTGGCTGAATACGATGACGCGCTGCGCGAGAAACAGCGCCTCCTCGACGTCATGGGTGACGAGCAGCGCGGAGAAGCCCGAGCGCTGCCACAGTTCGACGAGCTCGCTCTGCATCGCCAGGCGCGTCAGCGAGTCCAGCTTGCCCAGCGGTTCGTCGAGCACGAGCAGGCGCGGATCGTTGACGAGCGCACGGGCCAGTGCCACGCGCTGCGCCATGCCGCCCGACAGCTGATGCGGAAAGGCCCGATCGAACGCCTCGAGCCCCACGCGCTTGAGCGCCGCATCGACGCGATGCCGCTGCTGCTTGACGATGCCGCGCGCCTGCAGGCCGAGCGCGACGTTGTCCCACACGCGGCGCCATGGGTAGAGCGTCGGATCCTGGAACACGACGATGCGCGACGGATCGGGCGCGGTGATCGGCGTGCCGTCCTGCAGGATCTCGCCGTCGGCCGGCGTTTCGAGTCCCGCGACGAGCCGCAGCAGCGTCGACTTGCCGCAGCCGCTCGGGCCGAGCAGCGCGACGAATTCGCCGGGGGCGACCGACAAATTCACGCCCTCCAGCACGGGCAGGCGCGCCGCGCCGTCGCCGAACGCGTGGCTGACGTGACGGATGTCGATATGCGCACCAGCGTTCTCCGCGCGTTCCGCGATGGCTACCATTTGACCGTGCCTTTCTGCCACGACAGCGCGCGGTCGCGCACGACGAACAGCAATGTGATCACACCCGAGAACAGCAGCGCCATCACGATCAGCGCCGCATACATGTTGACGTACGAGGCCCAGCCCTGCGCCCACGTCAGATACCAGCCGAGGCCGGACTTCACACCCATCATCTCCGCGGTGACGAGCACCGAGAACGAGGCGCCGAGTCCCATGAACAGGCCGACGAAGACCTGCGGCAGCGCGGCCGGAATGGCCACGCGCAGCACGAGGAACCACCCCGAAGCGCCGAGCGTGCGCGCCACGTCGTAGTAGCTCTTGTTGACGCTCGCGACGCCGGACCACGTCAGCACCGCCACCGGAAACGCGGTCGCCAGGGCAATCAGGAACACGGCGGCCGAATAGCTCGACGGAAAGAAGTAGAACGTGAGCGGCAGCAGCGCGGTGGACGGCAGCGGACCGAGCACGCGCAGCACGGGGTGCACCCAGTAGCCGATGCGGCGCGACCAGCCGATGGACACGCCGATCAGGAAGCCGGCCACACCGCCCCAGGCCACGCCCAGTGCCAGCAGCCGCAGCGTATTGACCACGCTGTCGCCGAGCCGCTTCCAGTCGTCGATATAGACCTCGATGAGCGCCTGCGGCGGCGCGAAGAACGGCGTGGGCAGCGTGGCGGTCTTGGCGGTCAGGATCTCCCATGCGGCCAGCACCACCGGAACCGCAACGAGCCACGGGCCCGCGAGGTGCAGCGCGGCAACAGCGCGTTGCGGTGCGCTGCGCGCGCCGGCGTGGCTGCCCGCCCCGCCGCGCAACGGCGCGAAGAACGCGATCAGTGCGATCAACGCGGCCACGGCCAGCGCGGCGATGCCGAGCTCGTTCGTATAGGCCCAGTCGCTGAAGCCGACCACATGATTCGGCCATTGCCACGTCAGCAGCCCGAAGGCGCCCCACGCGAGTGCCGCGAGCAGGCCCGTCTTCCAGACGCGTATGCCGCCTCGCGCGCGGGGCAGCGGCTGCGCGAGCGGCGTCGGCACCGCCGGTTGGCTTGTCGTCATCGTGCGACTCCTTCGGCGTTATCCAAGGACGTTGGCGTAGACATGCTGCGCCAGGCGTTTGGTATCGGTGGTCTTCTTCAGCACGCCAATGCGCTGGAAGTCCTGCGCGAAGAATGCGATCTCTTCCTGGAGGTCGGTGCCCGTGGGGTGATGCGTATAGGTCAGCGTCGAGTACAGCTTGCGCAGATCGTTCGGATCGATCTTCGGCGAGTACTTCGCGAAGATCTTGGCGGCCTCGTTCGGGTTCTCGTTCACGAAATCGGTGGCCTGCACGATCGAGCGCGCGAGGGCCGCGGCGGCCGGGCGGTCGTTGCGCACGAGTTCGCCGCGCGCGCCGATCACGCAGCACACCTTGCGCTGGTATTCGCCGGTGAGGTTGGTCGCCAGTTCGACATACGCGCCGTTGGTGCGCTTCTCGAGCAGGTACAGGTTTGGGTCGCCATCGGCGATCGCCTGGATCTCGCCCTTGTCGACGGCCACGCCGAGCAGATCGGCCGGATACTGGCGCCACGTGATGTCGCGATCGGGATCGATCCCGTTCTTGGCGAGCAGGATCGTGAAGAAGTGCTTGCCTGGCGCGGCGAGGTCGCTCACGCCGACGGTCTTGCCCTTGAGGGCCTGCAGGTTCGTCACGCCGGCCGCCTTCGCGCCGACCAGCCGCACGCAGCCGCCGTGCGAGCTGCCGATGATCTTGACGTCGAAGCCCGCTTCGAGCGGCTTGAGCCAGCGGTGGATCATGCCGACCGCCGCGTCGGCCTTGCCCGTGGCGATGGATTCCAGCAGCTGGTCCGTGGATCCGCTGTAGTTGATGAGGTCCACCTGCAGGCCGTTCTTCTCGAAGAAGCCGCGCTCCTGCGCCGCGACGATCGGCGTCAGGCAGAACGAGTTCTGGTTCCACGCGAACGTCAGCTTGCGCGGCGCGGACCACGCCTGGCGGCCGAGGATCAGCGCGGGCGCGGCAATGGCGGTGGCGGCGGCCGCGCGCAGCACGCGTCGGCGGCCATTGGTAGCATGGCTCTGGCTCATGATTTCACTCCCCGTTTTGAATGGTCGATATCGGCTCAGTCGAGCAGGTCCGGCTCCGCGGCCACCAGCCCCGCGTAGAGGCTTTCGAACGCGTGCAACGACCCCTCGTTGCCGCCGACCTGTCCGTGCGTATGGCGCGCGGTCGCTTCGTCGATCGGCTGCGGCTTGCCGGCGGCTTCGGCCAGCAACTGCGTATGCGCGACGTTCTCGAGCGCGATGTACCACCATGCGGCGGCCTCGACCGTGGGCCCCGCGGTGAGAATCCCGTGGTTCTTGAGGATCGCACCCTTGTAGGTCTGGCCATTGCCCTTGTCGAGCGCGCGCGCGATGCGGTTGCCCTCGGTGTCGTCGACGACCATGCCGTGGAACTCGTCGTAGAGCGCGTGGTCCTCGAAGAACGAGCAGGAATCCTGCGTCAGCGGATCGAGCTTGCGACCGAGCGTGGACCAGGCCTTGCCGTAGGTCGAATGCGTATGGGCGGCGGCCACCACGTGCGGATGCGCTTCGTGGATCGCGGCATGGATCGCGAACGCCGCCTTGTTGAGGGGGCGGTCGCCGATGACCGTTTCGCCGCGCGCATTGACGAGCAGCAGGTCCGATACGCGAATGCGCGAGAAATGCAGACCGAGCGGATTCACCCAGAAGTGGTCGGTCAGCTCGGGATCGCGCGCGGTGATATGGCCGGCCAGGCCGAGGTCGAATCCATGGCGCGCAAACAGGCGGAACGCGCCCGCGAGCCGCTCCTGCCGATGGCGGCGCTCGGCCTCGACGGTCGGGCGCGGCGGCACCGGATCGAAGAAGAACTTCTGCTTCGGCGTGGCGTTGAAGCGGGCCGATAGCGGCTCGGCACTGCGCTGGAGAGGAAGGACGGCGCTCATGATCAGGCTGCCTTCTGTGCGTGTTCGGCCTCGCGCTGCGCCACGAGCTCGCGCACGCGCGGAATCAGTTCGCGGCCATAGTCGACGACGTCTTCGAGCGGATCGAAACCGCGAATCAGGAACGTGGTGACACCGAGGTCGTAGTACGCGAGCAGTGCCTGCGCGACCTGTTCGGGCGTACCCACGAGCCCGGTCGAATTGGAGCGCCCGCCGGTCTCGCGCGCGATCGCGGTCCACAGGCACTGATCGACGCGGTCGCCGAGCTCGGCCGCCGCGAGCAACCGGCGCGCGCCTTCGCTCTGCTGCGGGCCGCCACGGCTATAGCCGGCCTGCACGCGCAGCGCGCGCGTGCGTTCCAGAATATGCTCCGCGCGTGCCCATGCCTTCGCTTCGGTCTCGGCAAGCACAGGGCGGAACGAGATCGAGAACTGCACGTCGCGGCCGTGCTTCGCGGCCTCCGCGCGCACGCGCGTGGTCAGCTCGCGCACCTGGTCGAGCGACTCGCCCCACAGCGCATAGACGTCGGCATGCTTGCCCGCCACGGGGATCGCCGCTTCGGACGCGCCGCCGAAGAAGATCGGCACATGGGGCTTCTGCGCGGGCTTGACCTCGGAGAAGCCGTTGCGGAAGCGGTAGTACTTGCCGTCATGATCGAACGGCTTGTTCTCGGTCCAGATGCGGCGCAGGATGCCGAGGTATTCGTCCGTGCGCGCATAGCGCTCGTCGTGGTCGAGATAGTCGCCATCGCGCTGCTGCTCGTCGTCGGAGCCGCCCGAGATGAAGTGGACACCGAGGCGGCCGCCGCTGAACTGGTCGAGCGTTGCGATCTGCCGTGCGGCCAGCGTGGGCGACGTAAAGCCCGGACGATGGGCCAGCATGAAGTGCACGCGCTCGGTCTGCGTGGCCGCGTACGAAATGGTCAGCGTGGCGGAAGGACCCGTGGAATGGTGCGGCACGAGCACGCGGTCGAAGCCGGCCTGCTCGTGCGCCTGCGCGAACGCACGCACATAGTCGCGATCGACGACGGGACCATCGGGATTGGGCGGATGGATCTCCGACTGCTTCTGGCTCTGGATCATGCCGATAAAGTTCACGCCACTACGAGCGCCGGTTGCCACGGTCATCTGGGTCTCCTGAGGGGAATGCGGACTGACAAAAAAATTACGCCATGCCGCGACGCAACAGAAGGAATAAAAATGTGCGTGCTTATGTACGAAAGACGCGCATGCATATGCGAACTCCGTCGTTAGCGTGGCGCGGCGCGCGCGGTACGCTCTGACGCTTCACGCCAGCCGCCCCGCGCCCGGGGCCTCATTGCATGTCTTCCGTTCTCCTTCGCGCCGATGCGTTCCCGGACACATTCGCGCGCGCTCCCATCGCGGACGAAGCGCTCGCGGCGCTGACCGCGCGCCTCGCGGCGACATCGGCCGATCACGATGCCAGCGGCCGCTTTCCGCACGACAACTTCGCGCTGCTGCACGCCGAGGGCCTGATTGCGCAGGTAGTCCCGCGCGACCAGGGCGGTGGCGGGGCCACGCTTGCCGAAGCCCGGCGCATCATCGCGGCGGTGGCTCGCGGCGATGCGGCCACCGCGCTCGTGCTGACGATGACGTATCTGCAACACCGGGCCATCGGGCGCCGGGACGCGCACTGGCCCGATGCGGTGCGCCGCACGGTCTTTGCCACGGCGGTGAAAGAGGGTGCGCTGATCAACGCGCTGCGCGTGGAGCCGGAACTCGGTTCGCCCGCGCGCGGCGGCCTCCCGGCCACCATCGCGCGGCGCGTCGAAGGCGGCTGGCGCGTGAGCGGGCACAAGCTCTACACGACGGGTATTCCCGCGCTGCGCTGGCTCTCGGTCTGGGCACGCACGGACGAGCCGGAGCCGCGCGTCGGCATCTTTCTCGTGCCGGGCCCCGCGGCGGGAACCGCGGGTGTCAGCATCATCGAAAGCTGGAACCATCTGGGGCTGCGCGCCTCGGGCAGCCACGAGACCGTGCTCGACGACATCTGGATTCCGGCCTCGCATGCGGTCGATGTGCGCGCGCCGGCCGCGTGGGCACCGGCGGGCGCGAGCCAGGCCGATATCGATGCCAACGCAGACCAGCAGGCGTGGATGATCGTGCTACTGGGCAGTCTCTATGACGCGGTCGCGCGCGCGGGCTTCGACTGGTTGCGCGGCTTCCTGCGCGACCGCGCGCCGGGCAGCCTCGGCGCCCCGCTGGCGACGCTGCCGCGCGTGCAGGAACAGGTGGGGGAGATCGCCGCGCTGCTGCGCACCAATGCGGTGCTGCTCGATGCGGCGGCCGAGGACGCCGATCGCGGTGCGGCTCGCAATACGCCCGGTTCGGCGCAGGACAGCGGCCTGCTCAAGTTCACGGTGACCGGCAACGCGATCCGCGCACTCGAACTGGCGCTGCAGCTGTCGGGCAACCATGGGCTCAGCCGCCACAATCCGCTCGAGCGGCACTACCGCGATGTGCTCTGCAGCCGCGTCCATACGCCGCAGAACGATTCGATCCTCGTGGCCGCCGGCCGCGCGGCGCTGGAGGCGTAGGAGATGCCGCGCTCGCAGACACGCCGGACCGGCCCGTTTTCGGATACTGTCGTGGGTACGACGACCACAACGACAACAACCGGAGACGACATGTCCGACCCCGCAATCCACGTGACGCGCTCGCTCGCGCCGCTGCGCGAATTCATCACCGACCTGACGCGCCTGCTCGACGAGCATCCCGACGAACCGCGCATCCTCGAGCAGGGCGGCCAGCTGCTGGCCACGCTCGTCGCGCGCGACGACTGGCTGCCCGAGGCGTTCGCGCAGCCGCATCCCGAGTACTACCAGCAGATGCTGCTGCACTGCGACTCCGCGGAGCGGTTCTCGATCGTCAGCTTCGTCTGGGGGCCGGGGCAGCGCACACCCATTCACGATCACACCGTATGGGGCCTGATCGGCATGCTGCGCGGGGCCGAGTATTCGCAGCCCTATGCGCTCGATGCCGAGGGCCGGCCGCAGCCGCATGGCGAAGCCGTGCGCCTCGAGCCCGGCCACGTGGAGGCGGTGTCGCCCCGCGTGGGCGATATCCATCGCGTGCACAACGCGTTTTCGGACCGCGTCTCCATCAGCATCCATGTGTACGGCGCCAATATCGGCGCGGTACGCCGTCATGTCTACACGGAGGCGGGCGAGACGAAATCGTTTATCTCCGGTTATTCCAATCCCTTCCTGCCTAACCCGTGGGACCGTTCGAAGGATCCGCTCGCGTCATGACCGCCGTTACCCATTCAGCTGCCACCGCCGCACCTGCCACCACGTCGCCCGCCGCCGTTCGTCAGGCCCTGCTCGACGGCACCGAGATCGCACTGCTCGACGTGCGCGAGGAAGATCCGTACGCGCAGTCGCATCCACTGTGGGCGTCGAACTTTCCGCTGTCCAAGCTCGAACTGCAGGCATGGTCCCGGATTCCGCGCCGCGATACGCGCATCGTGGTCTATGGCGTGCATGGCAACGAAGATCTGGCCCCGCGCGCGGTGGCCGTGCTGCGCGCGCTCGGATACACCGACGTGTCGGTACTGGAGGGCGGACTCGATGCATGGATCGCGGGCGGCGGCGAAACGTTCCGCGACGTCAACGTGCCGAGCAAGTCGTTCGGCGAGCTGGTCGAGTCGAAGCGCCATACCCCGTCGCTGAGCGCGCCCGAGGTGCAGGCCCTGATCGATGCGAAGGCCGATGTCGTGATCGTCGATGCGCGCCGCTTCGACGAATACCAGACCATGAGCATTCCCACGGCGACGAGCGTGCCCGGCGCGGAACTCGTGCTGCGCGCGCGCGAACTCGCGCCGAATCCCGATACGCGCATCATCGTCAATTGCGCGGGCCGCACGCGCAGCATCATCGGCACGCAGTCGCTGATCAACGCGGGCGTGCCCAATCCGGTGGCGGCATTGCGCAACGGCACCATCGGCTGGACGCTGGCCGGGCAGTCGCTCGACCATGGCGCGAGCCGCCGCGCACCCGCGGTCGTCGATGCCGCGCGCCGCGCGGAGGCCCAGGCCGGCGCGCGCGAGATCGCGGCGCGCGCGGGCGTGCAGCGCCTGCCGCACGATGCCCTGCACACGCTCGAGGCACCGGGGCGCACCGTGTATCGCTTCGATGTGCGCACGCCCGAGGAATTCGCCGATGGCCATCTGCCGGGCTTCGTCAATGCGCCGGGCGGCCAGCTCGTGCAGGAGACCGACCATAGCGCGCCGGTGCGTGGCGCGCGTATCGTGCTGGCCGACGACGATGGTGTCCGTGCGGACATGACGGCATCGTGGCTCGCGCAGATGGGCTGGCACGTCACCGTCGTGGCGCCCGCCGACGATCGCGCGCGCAGCGAACGCGGCGCGGTCAGGGTGCCGGCGCCCGAGGCCGCGCCCACCGGGACCGTCAGCCCGGCAACGCTGGCCACGTGGATCGATGCGGGAGACACGGCCGTGCTCGACGTGACCGCGAGCGCGAACTACGTGCGCCAGCATATTCCCGGCGCCTGGTTCGCGATCCGCGCGCAGCTCGCGGAGGCACTGGAAGCGATTCCACCCGCGCGCCGCTATGTGCTGACCTGCGGCACGAGCCAGCTCGCCCGGTTCGCGGCCGTGGACCTGCGCGCGTTGCTCGCGGCACGGGGCAGCGAGGCGTCGGTCCACGTGCTCGAAGGCGGTACCGGCGCCTGGATTGCCGCCGGGCTGCCGCTGGAGCAGGGCGAAACGCGTCTTGCCGTGCCGCGCACGGACCGCTATCGCCGTCCGTACGAGGGCACCGACAACGCCACCGCGGCGATGCAGGCCTATCTCGACTGGGAATTCGGGCTGATCGCGCAGCTCGATCGCGACGGCACCCACGCGTTCCGCGTGGTGTAGCGCGTCGCCCCCGATTGCCACTCAGGCAGGCAGCGTGAACGTGGTGTCGAAGGTCTGGCGCACGTCCAGGCGCTGCTTGAGCAGGCCGGTCTTCAGATAGAAGTCGGCCGTGGCCTGCTGCGTGGCGACGAGGTCGGCATCGATCGGACGCCATTGCGTGTTGCGCCGTTCGAACTGCAGCCGCGCCGCATCCGGTGCAATGCCGATGATGCGCGCCAGCGATGCCGAGTACTCGGGCACATGCTGATACGACCAGCGCTGCGCGCGCACCACGCGCTGCAGGAAGTCCTGCAGCGCGGCGCGCTTGGTTGCGAGCGCGCTCTCCGTGGCCGCCAGGAAACTCAGTCCCGATGACAGTCCGCGTCCGCTCACGAGCACGCGCGCGTGGCCGCTGGTCTCCGCCATGGCGGTGTAGGGCTCCCATGTCGCCCATGCATCGACCGATCCATTGGTCAGCGCGAGCTTGGTGTCGGCGGGCGGCAGAAAGCGGATGTTCGCGTCATTGGGGCCGAGCCCCGCCGACTCGAGCGCCTTCAGCGCGACGTAGTGGCCGATCGATCCCCGGTTGGTGCCGATGGTCTTGCCCTTGAGGTCGGCCGCCTGCTTCAGCGGGGAATCGGGACGCACGAGCACCGCCGTGCCGTAGGGATCGGAGCGGTTGGCGCCGATCAGCTTGATGCGCGTGCCGGCGGCCAGCGCGAAGATCGCGGGCGCGTCGCCGATGGGGCCGCTATCGACCGCGCCCGCGTTCAGCGCTTCCGCGAGCGGCGCGGCGGCGGGGAACTCGGTCCACTGGATATCGTAGGGGACGCCCTCGAGCGCGTTGGCGGCTTCGAGCAACGCGCGGAAGCCGCCTTTCTGGTCACCGGCCTTCAGGACCACGCGGCCCTGCGCGAATGCGCCGCCCCCGTAAAGCAGGGCCACCGAAGCGGCGCCATGCCGCAGGAATTGTCGTCGGGATTCGCGCGCTGTACTCACGTTTCGCTCTCATGGTTGGCAAGACTGCCAACGTACCGCGCGTGTCGCGCGGGGCGAACGAACAAAAACGGGAATGCTTATTTGGTGACCTTATGCGGCGACCGTGACCTGCACCTGCTTGAGCGCGCGGAACGGCTCGAGCTGCGCGGCGGAGGCATCGCGGTCGGTCACGAGTGTCCATGCGCGTTCGAGTGGCGTCCAGTGCTGCTGGCGCGCGCGGCCGAGCTTGGTCGAGTCGACGAGCACGAAGATATCGGCGGCCTGCCGGATGATGCATTCCTTGAGGTAGGCCTGCTCGGCCGTGGCCTCGCACAGGCCCACGCCGGCCACCACGCCGTCGGCGCCCAGAAACGCCTTGTCGACGCTGATGCGCGAGAGCGCCAGCTGCGCGAGCGGGCCGAACGTACCCATGCTCGACGGGCGCACATCGCCGCCGATCAGCGTGACGCGGATCTTCGGCAGGCCCGCGAGCGCGGTCACGGCAAGGAGGTTCGTGGTGTAGACGTGCAGGTCTTCGCGCGCGGCCAGCAGGCGCGCGAGCGCGGCGGCCGTGGTGCCGCTGTCGAGCAGCACCGCGTCGCCATCGCGCACGAAGCTCGCGGCCATGCGCGCGATGGCATCCTTCTGGTCGCGCTGCAGGGCCTTGCGTTCCTCGAGCGGGGCTTCGGGTTCGTGGGAGCCCACGGGCGTGAGCGCCGCGGCGCCGCCATAGGTCCGCACGATGCGGCCTTCGCGCGCGAGCGCGGTGAGGTCGCGGCGCACCGTGGCTTCCGACACGCCGAGCTCGGCGACGAGCCGCTCCACGTTGGCGTCAACGCCGGAGAGCACGCGTTCGAGGATGGCACGTTGGCGGTCGGCGGCTTTCATGGAGCAGGGCGGAAGTTCGTGAACGACCGCGATCTTATCAAGTCTTTGCGCCCGCGCTCCGCGAGAGCGGGGCGAGGGGGCGCGAAGGGGGACGCGAAGAGGCGCGACGGTCAGCGACGCGTGGCGAGTTCCGCGCCCTGGCGCAGCGCTTCCAGCAGGCTGCGTTCGTCGGCGATGCCCTTGCCGGCGATATCGAACGCGGTGCCGTGGTCGACCGACGTGCGGATCACGGGGAGGCCCACGGTGATATTGACGCCGGCCTCGAGGCCCAGCACCTTGACCGGACCGTGGCCCTGGTCGTGGTACATGGCCACCACGAGGTCGAAGTCGCCGCGGCCCGCGCGGTAGAACAGCGTGTCCGCGGGCAGCGGGCCTTCGACGTTCCAGCCGCGCTCGCGCACGACGTTGACGGCCGGGATGATCTTCTCTTCTTCTTCGCCATGGCCAAACAGGCCGTTTTCACCCGCGTGCGGGTTGATGCCGCACACGCCGATGCGCGGCGCGGCGATGCCCGCGCGGCGCAGCGTCTCGTAGCCGCGCTCGATCACGCGCTGCACCAGTGCCGGTTCGATCTTGCGGATCGCATCGAGCAGGCCGATGTGCGTGGTCACGTGGATCACGCGCAGCTGCGGCGCCACGAGCATCATCGACACTTCCGGCGTGCCGGTCAGGTGCGCAAGCATCTCGGTGTGGCCCGGGAACTTGTGGCCGCCCGCGTGCAGCGCCTCCTTGTTCAGCGGCGCGGTGCAGATGGCGTCGATCTGTTCGGCGCGCGTGAGTTCCACCGCGCGTTCGATATAGCGGAACGCGGCATCGCCGGCCAGCGCTGACAGCTTGCCGAACGGCAGGTCCTCGGGAATCAGGCCCAGGTCGATACAGTCGATCGTGCCGGCCTCGAAGCGCGCTTCGGCGGGTGTGGCGATCGCGCGCACCTGCAGCTTGCTGTTCACGATTGCCGCGGCCTGGCGCAGGCGCGGCGCGTCACCGATCACGAGCGGACGGCACTGTGCGTAGACCGTATCGTGCGCGAGGCTCTTGACGATGATCTCGGGACCGACGCCGGTGGCATCGCCCATGGTGATGCCGATGATGGGGAGGTAGTCGCTCATTGTCGTTTCATCCTGCTTGTTGACGCCCCCGGGGGTTCCGCGGGGACGATCCAAAATTCATTCGGCCTGCATGGCGCGCCATGCGAGCCAGAGTGCCGAGTCGGTACCGAACGCGCCGGCCTTCGTGGCCACATGGCGCGCCGGCCGTTCGAGCGTGCGCGACAGCGGCACGCCCGCTTCCACTTCGTGCCGCAGCCTCAGCGTGGCGATGCCCGCCGCGGCCAGCATCGCGCGCGCGGTCTCGCCGCCGGTCGCGATCAGTCCGCCCACGCAATCGAACGACGGCAGCACGAGCGTGGCCAGCGCATGGCTGAGCTTCGGGCCTTCCGACGTGTCGAATGCTTCGTCGCGGCCGATACCGATCAGCAGATCGTGGCCGCCACGCAGGCGTTGGCCGATATCTTCCTGAATGGACGGCCACGAGGCATGCGCGGGACCTTCGCGCAGCACCTGCGGTGCAATCTCCAGATGATCCATGCCGGTCCGCGTGCGCAGCAGCGCGGCCTGCCGGCCCGACACGCCGGACATGCTGCCCACCAGCGCGAGCACGGGACCCTTGCGATGTTCGGGGACATCGCCGGCGGACCGGGCGTCCTCGCCGGTCGGCACCGCCGTGGCCAGCGCGCGCGCCAGGCCGCCGGAGCCGACCCAGAACACAGGGTTTTTCAGCGACCCGGTGGCCGCGGCAATGACGCCGATATCGGCTTCGCTCTCGGCGTCGCAGACCACGGCCTGCACCCCTTTCGCGACGAACGCGGCAATCGTGGCCTGGACCGCCTGCGCGCCCTGATGCACGACGTCGAGGCCGACGACGGCCGTGCGCACGTCGTGGACGGCCAGCAGCGCGGCCATGTCGGCGCGGCCGCTCAGGCCCTCGAGGCGCCAGATATCGGATTCGCCGAGCGGTTCGCCGTTGACGAACACGCAGCCGCCGCGCGTGGTGCGGCCGGTGGCGGGGAAGGCCGGGGCGACGATCGCCACGCCCGCATGGGGCAGCAGGGCGGCGGTCTCGGCCGCCCAGTTCCCGCGCAGCGTCGAGTCGATCTTCTTGTACAGGCGGCGCGGCCGGTCCGCGGGCGTACCGCCCAGCCGGCGCCATGCCGCGACGTTGGATGCGGCGGCCAGCGCGGGCGCCATGCGGCGGCTGTCCACGTCGGCCGCGATCACGTCCGCGTCCGCGATGCCGGCCAGCGCATCGTCAGCCGCGGTCGCGTCGAGCGTGACCATCGTGCGCGCGCCCGCGGCGGCAAAGCCGATCGCGCAGTCGGCGGCGCCGGACAGGTCGTCGGCGATCACCAGCCATGCGGCCGGCGTGCGGCGGTGCGTGGTCATGCGGCGGTCCGCGCCACGGCGCCTTCCTGCCGGTTGGCCACGCGGCGCGCGACCCAGGCGGTGACCAGCGGCGTCAGCACGGCCGTGACCACCACGCACGCGGCCACGAGAATCGTCGCGCTCTTGGCGGCTTCTTCATAGACCGGATTGGCGGCCGCGATCAGTGTCGGTACCGCGGCGGCATTGCCAGCCGTACTGGCGGCGGCCACGCCGGCCACGCCGGTGCCACCGGTCAGGCGGTCGGCAAAGTACAGCGTGAAGCCCGTGATCACGACCACGGCCACGCCCAGGCCGAGGCCCAGCATACCGGCCTGCCACACCTTGTGCAGGTCCAGGCCGGCGCCGAGCGCGAGCGCGAAGAACGGAATCATCACGGGCACGGCCTTGCTCAGGAAGTCGCGCATTTCGCGGTCGAGGTTCCCAAGCAGCATGCCGAGCATCAGCGGCAGGATGCTGCCGACCAGCGTGGGCCACGGGAATGCCGACAGGCCGGCCACGCCGAGCGTGACCATGGTCAGGAACGGGCCCGACTCGAGCGACATGATCGTGTAGGCGCCCACATCCTCGGGCTTGCCGTACTGGCCCATCAGCGCCATGTAGAGGCCGCCGTTGGTGTCGTTCATCGCGGCGACCACGGCCAGCGTGGACAGGCCCGCGAACATGCCCGAGCTGATCGGCGATTCGCCGAGGAAGTGGCCCATGACCACGCCGAGCACCATGGCGGTACCGATCTTGACGCCGAACAGCACGCCGCCCTTCTTGATGATGTACGGGGTTGCCTTGACGTTGATGCTCGCGCCCATGCAGACGTAGAAGACCGCGAGAATCGGCAGCGCGCCGGTGAACAGGGCGCCCGTGAACGAGCCGAAGAACTTGGGACCCTCGGGCGCGAACGTCGCGACCAGCGAACCGAGCAACAGCGGCACGATCATCATGCCGCCCGGGACGCGCTCGATGGCGCGCTTGATGGAAATCTGCATTCTTCGTCTCCTGCCGCGTGGGGTGCGGCATGTTTGGTGAGTTTGATCGAAACGATCAACTTCTGACCGTTTGCAGGGCGGAGTGTAGGCCAATCCCGCATGAATGACTAGTCCGATCAAATTAGTGATCGAAACGATCAAATTTGTGACGCATCCGAAATCTCGATACGATCAGAACTTTCCCACTCGCACGGCACGAGGCCAGACCCATGAGACTGATCGGCATGCTCGACTCCCCCTATGTCCGCCGCGCGGCCATCTCGCTGAAGCTGCTGGACGTTCCGTTCACGCACGAATCGGTATCGGTGTTCCGGACGTTCGAGCAGTTCCGCGCGATCAATCCGGTGGTCAAGGCGCCCACGCTCGTGTGCGACGACGGCGTCCTGCTCATGGATTCCACGTTCATCATCGACTACGCCGAGGCGCTGAGCGGCCGCAGCCTGATGCCCGCGGACCTGGCCGCGCGCCGACAGGACCTGCGCGTGCTCGGCCTCGCGCTGGCGGCCTGCGAGAAGGTGGTGCAGGACGTCTACGAACACAATCTGCGGCCCGAGGAGAAGCAGCACCGGCCGTGGATCGACCGCGTGGATGGCCAGATGTCGAGCGCGTTCTCGATGCTCGAGGCCGAGGTCGCGCGGCGGCGGATTCCGGCCACGCAGGCGGACCTGAACCAGGCCGACGTGACCGTGGCCGTGGTGTGGACGTTCACGCAGGCCATGCTGCCCGGCCGCGTCGATGGCGGCGCGCATCCGGCCCTGGCGGCGTTCGCCGGGGCGCTCGAACGCTTCGATGCGTTCACGGAAACCCCGCCGCTGTGACTGCCGGGCGACACCGGAACCGGGCATTTTGCGGGTTCCGGCATCACCCGGGCAAGTCATGGTGTTAGAATCCAAGTCTTTGATTTTCTAGGCGATTGCCTGTAACGCTTCGCCGCCGTATCAGACGCGTGTCCGATTTGCGCCGGGCCCGACGCCCGCGAGACACCGAGACCCATGACCACTACGACCCTTCCCGACCAGACCCAGCCAGAGCCGACGCCGGTGCAAACGCCAGAGCAGACGTTCGACAGCTTCGGACTGGATGCGCGCATCGTGCGCGCCCTCACCGAACAAGGCTACTCGAAGCCGACGCCGATCCAGGCGCAGGCCATTCCGGTCGTGCTGCTGGGCAAGGATGTCATGGGTGCCGCGCAGACCGGCACGGGCAAGACCGCGGGCTTCGCGCTGCCGATCATCCAGCGCCTGCTGCCGATGTCCAACGCGAGCGCCTCGCCCGCGCGCCATCCGGTCCGCGCGCTGATGCTGACGCCCACGCGCGAGCTGGCCGATCAGGTCTACGACAACGTCGCCCGCTACGCCAAGCACACGGACCTGCGCAGCACGGTCGTGTTCGGCGGCGTCGATATGAATCCGCAGACCGATGCGCTGCGCCGTGGCGTGGAAATCCTCGTTGCCACGCCGGGCCGTCTGCTCGACCACGTGCAGCAGAAATCGGTGAACCTGTCGCAGGTGCAGATGCTCGTGCTCGACGAAGCGGACCGCATGCTCGACATGGGCTTTCTGCCGGATCTCCAGCGCATCATCAACCTGCTGCCCGCGCAGCGCCAGACGCTGCTGTTCTCGGCGACGTTCTCGCCCGAGATCAAGCGACTGGCCGCGAGCTACCTCAAGCAGCCGGTGACGATCGAAGTGGCGCGCAGCAACTCGACCAACGAGAACGTGCGCCAGATGGTCTATCAGGTCGAGGACGGCCACAAGCAGGCCGCGGTCGTGCATCTGCTCAAGCAGCGCGCGGCACAGGGCCAGTCGAAGCAGTGCATCGTGTTCGTGAACAGCAAGATCGGCTGCTCGCGCCTGGCGCGCCATCTGGAGCGCGAGGGCATCAATGCCGCGGCGATCCACGGCGACAAGACGCAGACCGAGCGCATGCAGACGCTCGAAGGTTTCAAGACCGGCACGATCGATGCGCTCGTGGCCACCGATGTCGCGGCCCGTGGCCTCGATATCCAGGCCATGCCCTGCGTGATCAACTTCGACCTACCGTTCAGTGCGGAAGACTACGTGCACCGCATCGGCCGTACGGGCCGTGCCGGTGCCAGCGGCGATGCGCTCTCGATCTACGTGCCGGGCAACGACGACCGTCTGCTGGCCGATATCGAGAAGCTGATCAAGCGCAGCGTGCCGCGCGGCCAGCTCGAGGGCTTCGATCCGACCGGCGAACGCGCGCGTACCGAGGATGCCGACCGCCGCCGCCAGCGTGCCGACGTGCGCCGCGCGCGCGATGCGGGCGAGGCGGGTGGTGGCGAAGAGCGCCGCCGCCGTGGCGAGCAGGGTTCGTCGTCGCGTACCGCGTTCCGTCCGTCCGACGATCCGTTCTTCTCGCGTCCGTACGAGCCGAGCGCGAACCACAACGGGTCGGCGCAATCGCCGGCCGATGAACTCGCCGCCGCGCTGACGCGTGGCCGCCAGGCCCCGAAGCGTCCCGTCGCGGCGCTGCTCGGCGGCGTGCCGCGCAAGTCCTGATCAGCGCGCCGCGCGCGCGCACCGATCCACTGTCTTCCAGTCCTCCGTCGCCCGCTCCAGCCAGCGGGCGATGTCGTTTTCGCCGTTGACGATGCCCAGATGGGCGCCCGCTTCGCGCAGCGCCGCGAGCGGATCGCGCAGGTCGATCGCGCGCGCGCCGCTCTGCTTGCTGAGCTTTTCGCCCTGCGCGTTCACCACCACGGGCACATGCAGGTAGCTGGGCGTCGGCACGCCGAGCAGATGCTGCAGATGGATCTGCCGCGGCGTCGAGTCCAGCAGATCGGCGCCGCGCACGATATGCGTGATGCCCTGCGCGGCATCATCGACCACCACGGCCAGCTGATACGCCCATAGGCCGTCGGCGCGCCGCAGCACGAAATCTCCGAGTTCCGTTTCCAGATCCTGGCACTGCCTGCCTTGCCACCGATCGTCGAAACAGACGGTCGCGGCAGGGCCGTCGGGTACGCGCACGCGCCATGCGCGCGGCAGCTTGCCGTGCAGGCCGTTGCGGCACGTGCCCGGATAACCGAGCGTCTGATGGCGCTCGCGCACGTGGATCAGCGAGTCGGCAATCTCCTTGCGCGAGCAGCCGCACGGATACAGCTGGCCCGCGGCGTCGAGCGCGCGCAGCGCCTCGCCATAGCGCGCTTCGCGCCGGCTCTGCCATTGCGGCGGTTCATCGGCGACGAGGCCGAGCGCCTCGAGCGTGCGCAGGATGTCCTCGTCGGCGCCGGGCACGCAGCGCGGATAGTCGATGTCCTCGATGCGCACGAGCCACTGGCCGCCATGCGCGCGGGCATCGAGCCAGCTCGCGAGCGCGGTGACGAGCGAGCCGATATGCAGCGGTCCGGTCGGGGAGGGGGCGAACCGGCCGCGATAGGCCGCGGGTCCGCCAGACGCTGGCGCGTTCATTCCGTCACGGGCATCGGCGATTGCTGGATCAGTGCCTGCGCAAGCCGCGGGTCTTCGAGCTTCGCGGACCACCATTGCAGCGCCTTGCCGCGCGTGCTCGTGCGCCAGGCCACCTTGAAGTTGCCGGGCGCGCGAATCTCGACCGTCTCGCGCGCCTGCAGCACGCCGCTCTCGATAAACGGCTGCGCCATCGGCGCGGGCAGCCAGCCGCAGCCCAGGCCGCGGATCTGCGCCTCGAGCTTGTCGCGCATGCTCGGCACCACGAGCACGTCCTGCCCGGCCAGCACGCCGAAGGTGCGCGCGGGCAGGTTGCGCGAGGTATCGCCCACGGCGACGATCCGGTGCTTGGCGATTTCCATCGTGGTCAGCGGTCCTTCGACCGAGGCCAGCGGATGGTGCGCGGCCACCACGAACACGAACGGCATCGTGCCTAGCGGGCGGATCTGGAACCCCTGCGTGCTGGGCGCCTCGTACGCGCCGCCGATGATCAGGTCGGCCCGGTTGCTGACGAGCGCATCCCATGCGCCGCCCAGCACCTCCTTGCCGAAGCGCAGCCGCGTCGCGGTGTTCTCGGCATAGAAGTCCTGGATCACGGGCAGCAGCGCCCGAAAGTTGATGAGGTCGTCGGTGACGATCGACAGCGTGGCTTCCCAGCCCGTGGCCAGCCGCTTGACGCGGCGGGCGAGGTCGTCGGCCGCGTGCAGCAGGTGGCGGCCCTCGTCGAGCAGCGCCCGGCCGGCCGGCGTGAGTTCCGCGCGGTGGCGCCGGCGGTCGAACAGCAACACGTCGAGGTCGTCCTCGAGCTTGCGGACCACGTAAGTGAGCGCTGACGGCACCTTGCCCATTTCGTGCGCGGCGGCGGCAAAGCTGCCCTTGCGTTCGATGGCATCGAGGACTTCAAGCGATTCGAGAGAGAGAGCCATATCGGTATATTCAGAAATTCTGAACAAGTGCTTCTAAGACGGTGCCCGTCAATATACTCCGGCGGGCCTAAACTGCAAAGCATCGCAACGCATTACGCCAAGCCCGGGTTCATGATTCGGGCGTTCAGGCAAATTGAAGGGCCACAAGGAGGGCCATCAAAATGATTGAAATCCGTAAGTCGAACGAGCGCGGTTATGCAGACCACGGCTGGCTGAAGTCGTTCCATAGCTTCTCCTTCGCCGATTACTTCGACGCGGACCATATCCAGTTCGGGCCGCTGCGCGTGATCAACGAAGATCGCGTGGCGCCGGGCATGGGCTTTGGCACGCATGGTCACCGCGACATGGAGATCATCAGCTATGTGCTCGAAGGCGAACTTGCCCACAAGGACAGCATGGGCAACGGCAGCGTGATCCGTCCGGGCGATGTGCAGCGCATGAGCGCGGGCACGGGGGTGCGCCATTCGGAGTACAACCATGCCGCCCATGACACGACGCATTTCCTGCAAATCTGGATCATGCCGAACCAGCAGGGGATCGAACCGGGCTACGAGGAGCGCCATTTCGATACGACGGAAAAGCGCGGACGCCTGCGTCTGGTGGCCAGCCCGGACGGCGCCGAGGGTTCGGTGGTCGTGCATCAGGACACGCGGCTGTATGCGGGCCTGTTCGACGGTGACGAGGCCGCCGCGCTGTCGCTTGCCCCGGGCCGCCGTGCATACGTGCATGTGGCGCGTGGCCGGGTGACGGTCAACGGCCAGAAGCTCGAGGCCGGTGACGCCGCCAAGCTGCAGGACGTGGCCGAGGTAAAGATCGAGCAGGGCGATGGCGCGGAAGTGCTGGTGTTCGACCTGCCCTGATCCGCATGGTATCGTCTTGGTCATCCAGTCATGCGAACGGCGCGGCACTCGGTGCCGCGCCGCGCACGCAGTTCCGAATCCTAGATTCCGAATGTCAGTTCCGAGATGACCTTTGTTTCCATCCTCCTGGCGCTGATCGCCGAGCAGTTCCGGGCCCTGGGCCGCAACAACCCGATTCATGACATCGTCCGCGTGCTGGGCGAACGGGCCGAGCACGCGTTCGACACCGGACGCCGCCGCGATGCCGCGCTGGCGTGGCTCACCGTCGTGCTGCCGCTCACGCTTGCGGCCGTCATCGTCCATTACCTGCTCGCGTCGATCAGCGTGGCACTCACGCTCGCGTGGAACGTGCTGCTGCTGTACCTCACGCTCGGCTTCCGGCAGTTCAGCCACTATTTCACCGATATCCACGAAGCGCTCAACCGCGACGACGTGCTGACCGCGCGCACGCTGCTGGCCGAGTGGACGGGGCTCGAAACCATCGAGATGCCCGTGAGCGAGATCGTGCGCCATACGCTCGAAGCGGCCATCGTCGCCGTGCATCGCCATGTCTTCGGCGTGTTCTTCTGGTTTCTCGTGCCGATCGGCCCGGGCGGCGTGGTGCTCTATCGCGTGGCCGAGTATCTGGGCCGCCAGTGGAACCTGCCGTCCAACGAGCGCAGCCCCGCGCTCGGCCGCTTTGCCGCCCAGGCGTTCTATGTGCTGGACTGGGTCCCGTCCCGGCTGACCGCGATCGGTTTTGCGATCGTCGGCAATTTCGAGGACGCCGTGTACGCCTGGCGCAACCACGCGCGCAAGTGGAACGATGCCGTCAACGGGATCCTGCTTGCGAGCGGGGGCGGGGCGCTTGGCGTCCGGCTCGGCACGCCGCTGGCCGAGGACGACTCGAGCGTGATGCTGCGCACGAGCCTCGCCGGTGTCGATTACGCGCCGGGCATGGAGGATATCGGTCCGGATCCGGTACCGCCCGAGTTCGGCATGGAACCGGGCGTGCGCACGCTGCAGTCGGCCGTGGGGCTGGTCTGGCGCGCGGTGGTGCTGTGGATGCTGCTGCTGGCGATGCTGTCGCTGGCGCTGTGGGTGGGCTAGCGTCGGCGGACTAGACCTCGTTCATCCTGCCGCACCGCCAGCACGCGGCAAACTGGGCTTCATGCCACTCGTCGCAGGCCGCGCAATGCCAGCGCGGCCCGGGCGCGGGATTGGCGGCCGCATTGAGCACGGCCCACGCCTCCTTCTCGCTCGCGCTCTCGTGGATCCACACCTGCGGCGAACTCTCCTGAAACGGAATATCGCCGGCCGCGCCGGCCAGCCACGTGTTGCGCAACTCGGCGTCGATGCCCGCCGCGCGCAGCACGTTGCGGCAGTGCGCGGCATGAACCAGCGACGAGGCTCTCAACAGCAGTTTCACGGTCTTACCAGGGCTTCTGCTGACGCGATTCGTGGAGCAGCTGCGTGTAGAGCTCGTGCCGGCGCGGCGAGATCTCTCCCGCCTCGATGGCCGCCAGCACCCCGCAGCCGGGCTCGTTGATATGGTGGCAATTGTAGAACCGGCATTCGGTCAGGCGCGGCCGGAATTCCGGAAACGCCCGTTCGAGCATGCCTTCGCTCAGATGGTGCAGGCCGAATTCCTGAAACCCGGGCGAATCGATCAGGTAGCCGGGCCGGCCATCGACCGTCGCCCACGCGTCGGGCAAGTGATAGAGCCGCGTGAACGTGGTCGTGTGCTTGCCCGAGTCCAGCTTGGCGGAGATCTCGCGCGTCTGCGCTTCCACGCCCGGAATCAGCAGATTCAGCAGCGAGGATTTGCCCATGCCCGACTGGCCGATCAGGATGCTGGAAACCCCGGCCGTGCGCGGCTGCAATTGCGCCAGCGCGTGGTCGGGCTGCGCGTGCACCGACAGCTCGAGCGTTTCGTAGCCGAGGTCGCGATAGAGCGCGAGCCGCCGCCGCGCGTCCTCGAGCCGGTCCGGCAGGTCGGTCTTGTTGAGGATCACGAGCGGCCGGATCTCGAGCGCTTCGGCCGAGACCAGCGCGCGGCCGAGCAGGTCTTCCGAGAAACTCGGCTCCGTGGCCAGCACGATGATGACCTGATCGATATTGGCCGCGAGCAGCTTCGACTTGAACTGGTCCGAACGGTGCAGCAGGTTGCGGCGCGGATCGACGGCCGCGATCACGCCCTGGTCGGCCGCGGCCCGCTCGATGCGCACATGGTCGCCCACCGCGCAGTCGCTCTTCTTGCCGCGCGGAAATGCATGCAGCCGCTCGCCGCCGGCAAGCTCGACGACGTAGTGCCGGCCATGCGCGGCGATGACGATGGCCGCTTCGGTACTGGAGTTATTGCCGGTGCCCTTGCCGGCGTTGTGGTGGCGCGCGCTACGGGTCATGCGTGCGCCAGCAGCCGGTCGATCCGCTGGGCCGCGGGCGGGTGGGAATAGTAGAACGCGCTATAGAGCGGGTCGGGCGTCAGCGTGGACGCATTGTCCTTGTACAGCTTGACCAGCGCGGACACGAGGTGCCCCGCGTTGGTCTGGCTGGCCGCGAACTCGTCGGCCTCGAACTCGTGGCGGCGCGACGACTGGCTCGCGAGCGGGCCGAGCACGAACGTGAATACCGGCAGCGTGAGGAAGAACAGCACGAGCGCGAGCGCATGGTTGTCGCTGCCGAAGTTCGGCGCGACGCCCAGGCCCATGTAGAACCACGCGCGCGTCGACATCCAGCCGAGCACGCCGAGGAACACGAGCGACAGCACGAACGTGACCAGCATCATCTTGGCGATATGGCGGCGCTTGAAGTGGCCGAGCTCGTGCGCGAGCACCGCCTCGATTTCCTCGCCGTCCAGGCGCGCCAGCAGCGTGTCGAAGAAAACGATGCGCTTGGCGGCGCCAAAGCCCGTGAAATACGCATTGCCGTGCGCGCTGCGGCGGCTGCCGTCCATCACGAACACGCCCTTGCTGGCAAAGCCGCACTTGCGCAGCAGCGCCTCGATGCGCGCGCGCAGGCTGTCGTCGTTCAGCGGCTCGAATTTGTTGAACAGCGGGGCAATGTAGGTCGGGGCGATGACATGCAGCAGCAGGCTGAACCCCACCCATAGCAGCCACGTCCAGGCCCACCAGTAGTCGCCCGTGCGGTCCATCAGCCAGAGCACGGCCAGCAGCAGCGGGGCGCCCAGCACGCACGCGACGGCCGTCATCTTGACGAGGTCCACGAGCCAGAGACCGAACGTCATCTTGTTGAAGCCGAAGCGCTGTTCGATGCCGAATTGCCCGTAGAGCGAAAAGGGCAGATCGACGAGGCCGCCGATCAGGGCGACGCTGGCGATCAGCGCGATGCCGTACGCATAACCGGGCCCGAACGCGCCGAGCCAGAACTCGTTGAGCCATTGCAGCCCGCCGAGCATGGTGAAGCCGATCAGCACCGCGGCGCTGGTCAGCACCTCGAACATCGACAGGCGCGTGCGCGCCACCGTGTAGTCGGCGGCTTTCTGGTGCGCGGCCAGCGCGATGGTATCGGCAAAGCGGGCCGGGACGGCATGGCGGTGCTGCGCGACATGGCGGACCTGCCGGGCGGCGAGCCACAGCTTGGTTGCAACCATGATCACGAGCGCGGCGAGGAAAATCAGGGTGAACGTGGACATCGGCAAGGCCTTTGCGGGGGACGCCCGGCCCGACGCGCAAGTGCGCGGCCGGCCATTTTGGGCAGATATGCGAGAATTATAAGTTGTTCGTACCTTCCAAGCCGTCCCCGACCCCATGACACACGTAGCCAGCACCGCCTCCCCATCCGTCAAGAGCGAAAACAACCTGATCTGGCTGGATATGGAGATGACCGGGCTGCAGCCCGATACCGACCGCATCATCGAGATCGCGGTGGTCGTTACCGATTCCGAACTGAACATCCTGGCCGAGGGCCCGGTGCTCGTGATCCACCAGGAAGATGCCGTCCTCGACGGCATGGACAACTGGAACAAGGGCACCCATGGCCGTTCGGGCCTGATCGACAAGGTCAAGGCTTCCACGCTGACCGAAGCGCAGGCCGAAACGGAACTGCTGGCCTTTCTCAAGCGCTGGGTGCCGGCCAGCAAGTCGCCGATGTGCGGCAACTCGATCTGCCAGGACCGCCGCTTCATGGCGCGCTACATGCCCAAGCTGGAGGCGTTCTTCCACTACCGCAACCTCGACGTGTCCACGCTGAAGGAGCTTTGCAAGCGCTGGGAGCCGGCGATCCACAAGGGCTTCGTCAAGCGCCAGCTCCATACCGCGCTGGCCGACATCCTCGAGTCCGTGGAAGAACTGCGCTACTACCGCACGCACTTCATTCGCTCGTCGGCAGCGGAAGCCGCCGCCAGCGAGACGCCCGCCGCGCCTGCCGCACCCGCGGCCTGAGCTTCACCCGTCCTGTCGCGCGCCGGGCGGCCGGACCGGCCCGGCGCGCGTCGTCGTCATCCCGCACCTCTCCCCCATGTTCACGCGCATCGTCTCGATCATCACCCCAGTCATCCTGATCATCCTGATCGGCTGGATTTACGGACGACGCGCCCATCCGGACATGACGGGCATCAACCGCGCGACGCTCGATGTCATCGCGCCGCTGCTCGTGGTCTCCGCGTTCATCAGCAAGGACTTCGTGCTCGCCGACCAGCTCGTGCTGCTGGCTTGCGCGGTGGCGGTGGTGCTCGGGTCCGGGTTGCTGGCCTATGTGGCCGCGCGGCTGCTCGGCGCGGATCCGCGCACGTTCGTGCCGCCGATGATGTTCAACAACAGCGGCAACATGGGGCTGCCGTTGTCGGTCTTCGCGTTCGGGCCGGCCGGGCTGGCCCCCGCCGTGGCGCTGTTCGCGATGTCCAACCTCATGCATTTCACGATCGGCCTCAAGATCGTCAACCGGCATGCCTCGCTGGCGCAGATCGTGCGCAATCCGATGGTGCTCGCCACGGTGGCGGGCGTCGCGCTGTCGCTGGCCAAGCCGTGGTTCGCGCTGCCCGAGCCGATCTACGAATCGATCAAGCTGCTCGGCGATGCCACGGTGCCGCTGATGCTGTTCGCGCTCGGCGTGCGCATGAAAGACGTGAGCCTGCGCAACTGGGGAATGGGGATGTGGGGCGCCGCGGTCTGCCCGCTCGCCGGTATCGCGGTGGCGCTGCTGCTGGTGGCGCTGGTGCCGATGACCGACCTCCAGCGCGGGCTGCTGTTCGTGTTCGCGGCGCTGCCGCCCGCGGTGCTCAACTTCCTCGTGGCCGACCATTTCCGGCAGGAGCCGGATCAGGTGGCCTCGATCGTGCTGCTCGGCAATATCGCGGCCGTGGTCTTCGTGCCCATCGGGCTCTACCTCGGCCTGCGCTAGGCCTCGGTCGGGGCCCTTATTTCAGCCGGATCGCGTTCTTCGGGCGGAACGCCTTGACGATCGCCTCGTCGCATTCCATATACGGCCCGCCAATCAGGTCGATGCAGTAGGGGATCGCCGCAAACACGCCCTGCACGATGGGTTTGCCATCGGCATCGCGCAATCCTTCCAGCGTTTCCCGGATCGCGCGCGGCTGGCCGGGCAGGTTGACGATCAGCGCCGCGCGGCTCGCGGTCTCGCGGATCACCGCCACCTGCCGGGACAGGATCGCCGTCGGCACGAAATGCAGGCTCACCGCGCGCATCTGCTCGCCAAAACCGGGCATTTCCTTCGTGCCGACCGCCAGCGTGGCCTCGGGCGTCACGTCGCGCCGCGACGGGCCCGTGCCGCCGGTCGTCAGCACGAGGTCGCAGCCGGCCACATCGACCAGTTCGATCAGCGTGCGCGAGATCAGCGCCTGCTCGTCGGGAATCAGCTTCTCCACGGCCTGCCAGGGCGACGTCAGCGCCCGGCCGAGCCATTCGCGCAGCGCGGGGATGCCTTCGTCCTGATAGGTGCCGGCCGAGGCGCGGTCGGAGATCGAGACCAGGCCGACCACGAGCTCGTCGGGATGGCGGCGGCTCACGGGAGACGTGATCGGTGCGCTGCTGGGCTGCGTCATGCGTCGGACTCCGGGGAAGGGGGCTGGGCGGCGGCGGCCGCGTCCCTGGCGGCGTCCTTCTCCTCCAGCGCGGACTTGATGATCTGGAACAGCTCGCGGAACGACTTCGGCGGCTTGGCCATCTGCTGTTCCCGGCGGGCGTTGCGGATGGTGTTGCGCACGGCCTGTACGTCCACGCCGGGGTGCTCGCCGAGGAATTTGGTCAGCGACTCGTCGTCCGTCAGCAGCAGTTCGCGCCAGCGCTCGATCAGGTGCAGGCGGGCGGTTTCGGCCTTGCTGGTGCCCTTGAAACCTTCGAGGGCGCCGCGGATGGCGTCCACCTCGTCGTCTTCGAGGCCACGCATGACCTTGCCGACGAACTGCATCTGGCGCCGCTTGCCTTCGTGGCTGTTGATCTTGCGCGCCGCATGGATGGCGTCGGCCAGGGCCTCGGGCATCGGCACGCGCGCCAGGCGGTCCTTGGGCAGGGCCTCGAGCTCGACGCCCAGGTCCTGGAGCGCCGTCATGTCGCGTTTCTTCTGCGACTTGCTTTTCGGCGTGTCGTCGTCATCCGGCTCGGGGTTGAAGGCACCGAAGCGGGGATTGGAGGGATTGGATCGGCTACGGGTATTTCGCGTCATGGCGCGCATTTTATCTTGCTATGATTGTCGTTTGGACTTTAGCCGATACCCGCCCACATGGACACCTCTGCCGTTTCGCAACAAACCGCGCATTTCACCCACAGCCAGGACCAGCTTCGCGAGATGGCGGCCGACGTGCTGCGTATCGCGCGCGAACTCGGTGCCACCGACGCCGCGACGGAGATTTCCGAGGGTAGCGGGCTGTCCGTCACGGTGCGCAAGGGCCAGGTCGAGACCATCGAGCAGAACCGCGACAAGGTGGTGGGCGTGACCGTGATGATCGGCCAGCGCCGCGGCAATGCGAGCACGTCCGATTTCTCGCCGGCGGCGCTGCGCGCCACGGCCGAGGCCGCCTACAACATCGCGCGTTTCACCGCCGAGGACGATTGCGCGGGCCTCGCCGAGGAAGAGTTGCTTGAGCGTTCGCCGCGCGACCTCGACCTGTTCCATCCGTGGACCGTGACGGCCGAGGGCGCGATCGATATCGCGCGCCGCTCGGAGGCCGCCGCGTTCGCGGTATCGCCGAAGATCCGCAATAGCGACGGCGCGAGCGTATCCGCGCAGCATTCGCAGTTCGTGCTCGCCACCTCGCGCGGCTTCGTGGGCGGCTATCCGTATTCGCGCCATTTCATTTCGTGCGCGCCCATCGCCGGTTCGGGCGGTGGCATGCAGCGTGACGACTGGTATTCGTGCAAGCGTTCGCCGAAGGCGCTCGCGGCACCCGAGGACATCGGCCGCTATGCGGCGGAACGCGCGCTGGCCCGCCTGAATGCGCGCAAGCTTTCCACGCGCAAGTGCCCGGTCCTGTTCGAGGCCCCGCTCGCGGCGGGCCTGCTCGGTGCCTTCGTGCAGGCGGTCTCGGGCGGCGCGCTGTACCGCAAGTCCACGTTCCTGCATGACACGCTGGGCAAGGCCGTGTTCGCGCCGCATATCCAGATCCACGAGCAGCCGCACGTGCCGGGCGCGATGGGCAGCGCCCCGTTCGACGAGGAAGGCGTGCGCACCCATGCGCGCGACGTCGTGCGCGATGGTGTGGTCGAGGGCTATTTCCTGTCGACGTACTCGGCGCGCAAGCTCGGCATGAAGACCACCGGCAACGCCGGCGGCTCGCACAACCTGACGCTGACGAGCAACCTGACGAAGGCCGGCGACGATTTTGCCGCCATGCTGCGCAAGATGGGCACGGGTCTGCTGGTGACGGAACTGATGGGGCAGGGCGTGAACTACGTGACGGGCGATTATTCGCGCGGCGCGTCGGGCTACTGGGTGGAGAACGGCGTGATCCAGTACCCGGTGGAAGAAATCACGATCGCGGGCAGCATGCCCGAGATGTTCAGGCAGATCGTCGGCATCGGCGCGGACGCGCTGGTGCGGGGCACGAAGGAAACGGGCTCGATCCTGATCGAGCAGATGACGATCGCCGGCAATTGATGGCCGATTGCCCCTCGCCCCGCGGGGAGAGGGGCGATCTTGCTTCTCGCCGTTACTCCTCGCCCGAAGGCGGCCGCTCGTACTTCACGAACGCATAATCGAAGCCATTGGCTTCCGAATGATGCGTCTCGCGCGACAACTCGACCCACTTCGCGAGATCGACCGCGGGAAACACCGCGTCGCCCTCGATATCGGCATCGATTTCGGTCACATATAGCCGATCGGCGCTGGGCAGCGCCTCCGCATACAGCTGCGCGCCCCCGATCAGAAACACCTGCTCCACGCCGACGCACAACCGCTGCGCATCCTCGAGCGAGCCGACCACGTCGGCCCCGTCGAGCCGCAGCGCCGCATTGCGGCTCACGACGATATTGCGGCGGCCCGGCAGCGGCCGGCCGATCGAATCCCAGGTCTTGCGCCCCATGATGACGGGCGCCCCCATGGTCGTGCGTTTGAAATAGGCCAGATCCTCTGGCAACCGCCACGGCAGCGTGTTGTCGCGGCCAATGGTGCCGTTGCGCGCGCGCGCAACGATCAACGTCAACAGCGTCATGCGTCCAGCCCCACCGTCAGGTCGTCACGGCCGGCGAACGACAGCCGGCCACGCCATTGCTGACCCGCCTCCAGCGCCACAGGCCCCACCAGCGCGCCGGTCGTCACGATCTCGCCCGCCTCGATCGGCGCGGACAGTCCGGCGGCGATCTCGATCGCGGTCGCCAGCGACACCAGCGGATTGCCCATCACGTTCACCGCGCCACCGGGCAGCACGGTCTCGCCGACCCGCAGCGTGGCCGTGATGCCGGCGAACGTCGCCGGCGTCAGCGGCGGCAACCCGGCCAGCGCGATCGGCTCGCCAAGCAGCAGCGACGCATGCGCGCCGAAGTCGCAGAGGATCGTCGCGGGCGAACCGATCGCCGGATCGACGTGTCCATCGACGACCTCGATCGCCGGTGCCACCCAATCGACGCAGTCGATCAGCGCTTCCAGCGATTGCCCCGCAACGGGCGTGGCCTTGAGCCGGAACGCGAGCTCGAGCTCGATACGCGGCGCATGCAGCGTGGTCCAGGGCACGGCCACGGTGTCGCCCGCGCCGTTCACCACGGTCTGCGCGTAGACATGCGCGACGATCGGCGCATCGATGCCGAGCTTGCCCCACGTCGCGGTATTGGTGCAGCCGATCTTGCGGCCCACGGGCCGCAGCCCGCCGGCCACCAGGCGCTCGTGCAAGGCACGGCCCGCGCGATAGCCATCGGCAATATCGATGCCGCGCAGCAGCGCCGATGTCTCGGCATCCACGGTGCCGCGCGCCGTCTGCGCGCGTTGAAACGCTGCCGCCATGCCGGCCAGCGCGTCCGGCGTCAATGTCTTCTGGGTCATGGTCATACGGCCACCGGCGCCTTGATCGCGGGATGCGATTCGTAGCCGACGAGCTCGAAGTCCTCGTAGCGATAGTCGAAGATGCTGTCCGGCTTGCGCAGGATCTTCAGTCGCGGCAGCGCCATCGGTTCGCGCGACAGCTGCGTGCGTACCTGCTCGAGGTGATTGCTGTACAGGTGGCAGTCGCCGCCCGTCCACACGAAGTCGCCGACGTCGAGGCCCGTCTGCTGCGCGACCATATGCGTCAGCAGCGCGTAGCTCGCGATATTGAACGGCACGCCGAGGAAGATATCGGCGCTGCGCTGGTAGAGCTGGCAGGAGAGCCGGCCGTCGGCCACATAGAACTGGAAGAACGCATGGCAGGGCGGCAGCTTCATCTGCGGAATCTCGCCGACGTTCCAGGCGGAGACGATCAGCCGGCGCGAATCGGGCGTCTTGCGGATCTGCTCGACCACCTGCGCGATCTGGTCGATATGCTCGCCATTGGGGGCGGGCCAGTTACGCCACTGGTAACCGTAGATCGGACCGAGCTCGCCTTGCGGATCGGCCCACTCGTCCCAGATCGAGACGCCGTTGTCCTGCAGGTACTTCACATTGGTGGACCCCTGGAGGAACCACAGCAGCTCGTGAATGATCGACTTCAGGTGCAGCTTCTTGGTGGTGACCACCGGGAAGCCCTCGCGCAGATCGAAGCGCATCTGGTAGCCGAACACCGAGCGGGTGCCTGTCCCAGTGCGGTCGGACTTTTCGGTGCCATGCTCGTAAACATGGCGCATGAAGTCGAGATATTGTTTCATCGGCGCGGAATAAGGGGGGTAAACGAGACGGGGGCCTCAGCGGCCCCCGTCGCACAGCGGATATTCTATCCCGATCAGTGGCCGGTCACGGCCTCACCGCTCTCCGCACGATCGCCCCGGCGCTTCTGTGCCAGGTAGCCGGCACCGAGCACACCGCCGACGAACACGACATACATTGCCCACAGCGCCACCGGATACTGGACGAAGAAGTCCTTGATCAGCGGCTCGTGCGAGACCATCTTGACCGCGGTGAACGCCAGCACGCCGGAGCCGACGTAGATGATCACCGGGAAGCGCGCCATCAGCTTGAGCACGAGGCTCGAACCCCAGACCACGATCGGGATGCTGATCAGCAGGCCCAGCACCACGAGCAGGAAGCTGCCGTGCGCGGCGCCGGCCACGGCCAGCACGTTATCCACGCCCATCACCGCGTCGGCGATGATGATCGTCTTCATCGCGCCGACCAGCGTGCTCGCGCCCGCGCCATGCTCGTCGCCGTTATCGTCGGCCGACAGCAGCTTGTAGGCGATCCAGACCAGCGCCAGGCCGCCAACCAGCAGCAGACCGGGGATCTTGAGCAGCCAGACCACGCCGATGGTCATCGCGGAACGGACGACCACGGCACCGATGGTGCCCCAGATGATGGCTTTTTTCTGCAGGTGCGGCGGGAGATTGCGCGCCGCCAGCGCGATCACGATGGCATTGTCGCCAGCGAGAACGAGGTCGATGACGACGATCGACAGCAGCGCCGTCAGGAACTGCATCGTGAACAGATCGGTGAACCACTCCATGAATTGACACTCCTCAGGTGCGAATAACGCTTGGTTTATCGCCTGGGATCATGGAGAACTGCGGGAGACACACGAGGTGTGGGAGCCGCGCCTTTGCAAACCATGAAACCAGGTTGCAAAGGTCTTGCTCGACGGCTGCCGCGGAATGCGCGTCAGTGTCAGCACAACCGGAGACGGCAGATTTTGGCCGCGTCTCGGAATGACGATTGTGCTAAGGGCATCGGCCCCCAAGCTACTCCCCTTTGAAGGGACGCGATTTTTGTGATCGCGCTGGAGCGGATTATAAGCGAACTTTTTCAGGAAATGTTGCGCCGCATTCGCCCGGATGTGGTGAAAAAAGCACGCATCGAGTTTGTAAGCCGATGCAAACGACTCGGCACGCCTCAGGATATACACCTATGCTTGTGAGATTGGCATCGGCAGGTACGCTTCAGACCACACAGAAGCGGACCCCTTCGCCGCCGCGCCTGCCGGTCAGCGCGGTCTGTTCCAGGGATTCATGTAGTGCCCCATCGACAACAAGGACAATGTCATGCCGGCCTCAACGACACCGCTGAACCCGACACCTTCCCGCACCGCCCCGCATCGCCCGCACAACCACACCGCTCCCCAGGAATCCCACGCGACGAATGGCCACGCCTCCAACGGTCACCAGGGCGGCGCCGTGGTGCCGCTCGGCAACGGCCATGCACATGCGAAGGCGGGTCTTCAGCCACAGTTCGTCCAGCAGTATCGCGAGGACAGCGGCGCGCTCCGCGACGAGATCGTCGCGGGCCTGAACCGGCCGCAGGCGGGCATCAGCCCGAAATTCTTCTACGACGTCCTGGGCTCGCGGCTGTTCGAAGCCATCACCGATCTGCCCGAGTACTACCCCACGCGTACCGAGGCCTCGATCTTCGCGGCGGCGTCGCCGGCCATTGCCGCGCGCGCGGGCAGCGGCTGCGTGCTGATCGACCTCGGCGCCGGCAACTGCGAGAAGGCCGCCCGCATGTTCGGCAGCCTGCAGCCCGCCCAGTACGTGGCCGTGGATATCTCGGTGGAGTTTCTGCGCGATACGCTCACCGGCCTCCAGCAGCAGCATCCGCAGATCCCGATGCTCGGGCTCGGCGCCGATCTGTGCAGTCCCCTCGATCTGCCGTCCAGCGTCCGGCGCGGACGGCGGCTGTTCTTCTACCCGGGCTCGAGCATCGGCAATTTCGCGCCGATGGACGCGCTGGCGCTGCTTCAGCGGCTGCGCGGCGTGGCCGGGCGCGGCGATGGCGTGCTGATCGGCGTGGACCTGCACAAGGACGCGGACACGCTGGTGGCCGCCTATGACGACGCGCTGGGCGTGACCGCCGCGTTCAACCGCAACGTGCTGCGCAATCTCAACCGTATCGTCGGCAGCGACTTTGCGGTGGCCGACTGGCGCCACGAGGCGAGCTTCGATCGCGAGGCCTCGCGCGTGCAGATGCATCTGGCCGCCACGCGCGACGTGCGGGTGCGCTGGCCGGGCGGCGAGCGCGCGTTCGCGGCGGGCGAGCGCATCCATACCGAGGATTCGTACAAGTACCGGCCCGACGATTTCTCGCTGCTGCTGGAGGCCGCGGGCTTCACCGATCCGGTGTGCTGGACCGATCCGCGCGGCTGGTTCGCGGTGTTCCACGCGCGCGGGTGATGCAGCGGAACGCCGTCGCGCAGTAACCTGACCGGCAGGTCGGAAAAGCAGTACGAAAAAGCGGGGCCCGGGGCGCGATGTCATAATTCGCGCAGCCCGGGCTTTCGTGCGTCCGTGCGCGGACGCCATATTCGGCAATCTTTTCACCTTTCTCGGACGGATGCTTCGATGAGCGGCTTCTCCATGCTTCCCGATCTCTTCTTCACTGGCGGCCAGGCGGCCTGGGCCGATGCCCGCCGGCTGCCGCGCGAGGGATTGGCACAGGCACTGGTCGAGGCCCGCAACCGCACGCTTGGCTGGCTCGCCGCTTTCGGCCAGACGCGCCGGGGCTGGCAGGTGGACCGGCAGTACGACTGCAATCCGCCGTTATGGACGCTGGGCCATATCGCGTGGCACGCCGAATGGTGGTGTCTGCGCGGCGTGCACGAGCTCGAGCACGGTGGCCTGCGGCTGCCCGTGGCGCGCGAGCCGTCCCGGCTCGACGGCGCCGACGAATGGTTCGATCCCGAGCGCATCGGTCCCGACGAACGCTGGGAGATCGCGCTGCCGGATGTCGCCGTGGTCAAGCAGTACGCGGCCGATGTGCTCGACGGCCTGCTGCGCCGTATCGCGCTGCTGCCGGACGACAACGACGACACGCTCTATCCCTTCCGCCGCGCGCTGTTCCACGAGGATGCACAGGGCGAGACCATCGCCGCGCTGCTGCAGGCGCTCGATATGGCGCCCGCGGGCCCGGCCACGCCCGCGCCCGCGCTGACGGCCGGCTATGCGGGCACGCTGCATTTTCCCGGTGGGCGCTTCGTGCAGGGATGGAGCGACGCGGACGGGTTTGCCTTGCCCGACGAACTGCCGCCGCAGCAGACGTACGTGCCCGCGTTCGAGATGGATGCGGCGCTCGTCACCAACGCGCACTTCCTGGACTTCGTGGAGGACCGCGGCTACGAGCACCCCGCGTGGTGGTCGGCGGCGGGACGCCAGTGGCTCATGACGCAGGAGCGCTCGGCGCCGCGCTACTGGTCGCGGCACCCCGAGACGCGCGCCTGGATGGTGTCGCGCTTCGGCACGCTGCGCACGCTCAATCCCGACGAGCCCGTGCGTCACGTCACGCTGTACGAGGCGCAGGCCTGGTGCGTGTGGGCCGGGCGTCGGCTGCCGGCCGAGGTCGAGTGGGAACTCGCGGCCACGCAGAACCGCGGGCTGCAGTGGGGCGCGCTGCGCGAGTGGACCGCCACGCCCTACGAACCGTACGCGGGTTTCGAGGCGAGCCCCGTCGATGCCGAGATCGTGGGGCGGTTTGCCACGCATCAGGTCACGCGCGGCGTCTCGTTCGCGAGCGCGCCGCGCCAGCGCCATACGCGCGCGCGCACGGCGCTGCTGCCCGAGGACGACGTGTCGTTCGTGGGCTTCCGCAGCTGCGCGCTGTAAAAGCCGAACGTAAACGACAACGGGCGCCCGATCTCTCGGGCGCCCGTTGTCTGTCCATCGCCCGTGTTACCCACGGGCGGGAGGCTTAACGCTCGTAGCGCGAGCGGCTGTTGCGCTGGCCGCCGAAGCCGCCGCCGCTGTTGCCACCGCCGAAGCCACCACGATTGCCGTCGCGCTGACCGCCTTCGCGGTTGCCGAAGCTGCGGTTACCGTCACGGTTGCCATCGCGGTTGCCAAAGCTGCGGTCACCGAAATTGCGATCACCGAACGTGCGTTGCTGGCCCTGGCCCTGGCCTTGACCCTGGCCACGGTAGCCACCGGTGCCGCGATCGCCGAAGCCGCCTGCATTGCCACGGTCGCCGAAACCGCGGTTCTCGCCGCGATCGCCGAAGCCGCCCGCATTGCCACGATCGCCGAAGCCGCCCGCATTGCCACGGTCGCCGAAGCCGCGGCTCTCGCCGCCGAAGCGACGCTCGCCGCCGCCATTGCGGTCGCCGAAATTACGGTCGCCAAAGGTGCGCTCGCCGCCGTTGTTGCCACGGTAGCCGCCACCATTGCCGCGGTAGCCGCCGCCGTTGCCGCCACGCGGGCCGCCCGGCTTGCCGCCGAAGCCCTGACGGGGCTTCGGCGTGCGACGCGGTTCCAGGCCTTCGATGACCGAGGCGTCGATGCGGTTGTTCGTGAAGCGCTCGATGCGGCGCCACTGGAACACGTCACCGTGGTTCACGAGGTTGATCGCGATGCCCGAGCGTCCCGCGCGGCCGGTACGGCCGATACGGTGCACGTAGTCCTCGGCCTGCTTGGGCAGGTCGAAGTTCACCACGTGGGTGATATCGGGCACGTCGATGCCGCGCGCGGCCACATCGGTCGCCACGAGCACGCGCAGGTTGCCGCGGCGCAGGGCCGTCAGCGTGCGGTTGCGCGCGCCTTGCGTCATGTCGCCGTGCAGGGCGCCAGCCGAGAAGCCGGTGTCCGACAGGCGTTCCGCGAGCGAGTCCGCGTCGCGCTTGGTCGCCGTGAACACGATGGCCTGCTTCAGCGAGGCATCGCGCAGCAGATGGTCGAGCAGGCGCTCCTTGTGCGACATGTCGTCGGTGTAGTGCAGGCGCTGTTCGATGTTGCTCTGGTCGGCGCGCACGGCGGCGATCTCGATGCGCTGCGGGTCGCGCAGCTGGCGCGAAGCCAGTTGGGCGATGCGGGCGTCGAGCGTGGCCGAGAACATCAGCGTCTGACGCGAGGCCGGCGTGGCCGCGACGATCGCGTCGATGTCGTCGGCAAAGCCCATGTCCAGCATGCGGTCGGCTTCGTCGAACACGAGCATGTCGAGTTGCGACAGGTCGATGCGGCCGGCTTCGATATGGTCGAGCAGGCGGCCCGGCGTGGCCACGAGGATGTCAGGCATCTTCGAGAGCATCGCGAGCTGCTTCGGGTAGGGCATACCGCCCAGGATGCTCGCGCACACGATGCGGCGCAGATAGCGGCCGTACTTGGCGGCGGCTTCCGTCACCTGCAGCGCGAGTTCGCGCGTCGGCGTCAGCACGAGCAGGGACGGCTGCGCGGGCGACGGACGGGGGCGCTTGCCCTTGATGCGCTTGGTCGGTTCTTCGGCACGCGGGCGGTTCGGCGCGGGCTTCTCGCTGATGCGCTGGATCGCGGGCAGCATGAACGCGGCGGTCTTGCCCGAGCCGGTCTGGCTCGAGACCAGCAGATCGCGGCCGGCGATAAATGCGGGAATGGCCTGCGCCTGGACCGGCGTCGGCGTGTTGTAGTTGGCGTCGCTCAGCGCGCGCAGGATGGCGGCGTCGAGGCCGAGCAAGGCAAAGCCGTTCGGTGCGGCGTCGGCGGCGTCAGCGGCCGGGGCAGCTTGTTCGCCGGCAACAGGCGCGTCGCCATTGAGCATCGCGTCGAGCTTGTCGAGCGGGCTCTGCGTGGCGGCGGCGGTGTCTTGCGAAATCGTCGAGATAGTCGTGTCGGCGGAGGCAATATCTTGCTCCGCACGGAAATCGTGCTGGGTCATGTCGTAGGTTTTCAGTGATGCATTCACCCCGGCGTTTCGGAACACGGGGTGGGCGCGATGGGCGAACCCAAGGTCAAAGTCTTAAAAAGGCTTCGGCGCCAATCGGTGAGGCCGTTCGACAGACTCAGCAGTGTGCTGTGGGCTGTGAATACGGCGGCAGGCAGGGGCGCGCGGAAAATCCGGGCGGGTCCCTGACAGGCAAACAACTCCAGAATGCGGGCTGTTCGGAACAGGATCGGAGACGAGGCAACGGGCGGTGAGCGGTGCGATCTGGCCGGCACCTGTCTCGAATGTTGCGTGGACAGAAGCAGGGGGCAGAGCTTGGGAGGGCTGCGGATACGCCATGGCTTGGAAACTTCAGCGGGCGCGGTGCGGAACTCACAGTGCGAAACTCACGGCGCGAAGTATATCAGAAGACTCCGTATCATGTTGCACTGCGAAACGTAAGCAGATGTGTCCGAAGCGGACTTGAAAGCAAAGCCGGGCTTTCTATACTGGGAAACGCGAGCACACAGTGCCCGCCCGGGGCGGACGATAACGTGTCCCGCCGATCTCCTTCGGCAACCAGCGTTGCCGTTCGGTGCCGGGATTGCGGTCATTTGTCGTCGGTATGGGTAGGTCCGACTGTCCGGGTGGTCCGGACGGCCGTCCAGGGATGGACGCAAGGTACCCAAAGCTTCACACTCATCGCGACGCAGGAAATGACCGGAATTTGCCGGTGACGTGACCCAGGCGATCCGGGCCCGTCCGCAACCACAAAGCCCGCCAATTTCTTGGCGGGCTTTTCTTTTCCACAGTGACTTTTCCACGACTCGCATGCGAGCCGGCATACGTGCGTCTATTCGCGCGGTGGTACGCCGGCCACCCGTTCCTGCCCTGCAATCGATGGGTCCGCCGGAAGTCCCTTGCCGGGCACTCCCCGCGGATACTGGACGAGTCGCGTCACATGCGCGTGACGGAACGACTGCCAGCGTGGCGAGCCTGCCGCGCGCGCGCCGCCCATGATGGCGGACATCGCCTCGCGGTCGAGGTCAACGTTTTCCGACAAATCCCTGATGACGATCACTGCCATGGCGTTCTCCAGCATGGGGACCGTGTCGCGCGCGGCAGGCGCGCCGTGGCGACGGCGCCGGGGCAGGCGCGGGTCCACTCCAGTATAGGCAAGCGGTCGCGCATGCTTCCATGCGCGACCGCCACCGCCGGCTGGCCGTTCAGACCGCCGCCCAGTTGCCGCCCCACTGCGACGGATCGACGCCGATCTTGACGCGGCCGAGGCCGCTGCCGATCACGCCGTTGTTGTTGAGCGCCGCAACGTTGATCTGCTGCAGTTGCTGCACGCTCTGGTTGATATTGATGTTGACGTTGGCGAGCGGGCCAGTGGCCCCGACGCCGACCCGATCGAGCCATGAGCTGCCGCCGCGGACGGTGGCAAGCGCGCTGCTGTCGAGTTCCTTGCTGAGCGCAAGGTCGCGGACGACGATGGTAGACATGGTGGTCTCCTCGGTAGCGGCAGCGTTCAGCCGACGTAGTTGCTGGCGTTCTGGTTCGTGTTGAGGTTGTTGCGCAGGTGCTCCTGGAACGCGGAGCCGTTGGCGAACATGCTGTTCACTTCCTGCATTTGCTGGTTCGACTGGTCGATCTTCGTGGTCTTGTCGAACGACAGCTTCACGGGGCTGTAGATCGAGGTGTAGGGCACGAAGCCGAAGCCGAGGCCGCCGCGAACGGCTTGCATGCCCTTGGCGTCGAGGGTTTCGGTAACGGACAGGTCGGTGATGGTCAGCGTGGTCATGGCAGTTCTCCTTGAGAGATTTGGGTGCTACGTGGTTTCAGGTTTGAGCATCGGGTTGGTGTCGCGCTCGGTTCTGATATCGCAGCAAGCGTGCCAGCGGGGTGGCCATCGCCCAAAGAAATTTGCAATGCCTTGAAAACACGGGGAAAAACGCATTCGCGAGGCCTCCGCGGCGTGCCAGGCGCTGTGCCATGACGCGTCGATGTGGTGGGCCACGGACAACAGTCGGCGCGCGAGTGTCGTGCGTTCGCCAACGTCCCGCATGCGCGGCGGGTGCTGTGCGGATTGCGAATGCGGAGGGTGCGCACTAGTATCCATCGAGGACGCCATAACCACACGTCGGGAACGCATCGATGCCCAGCCTGACCGATCTGATACGCAACTTCCGGAGCGGTGGGCTGACGCGCGACGAATTTCTGGCGTCGATCGACCACGCGCTCGAAGACGAGACCACACCGGGGCACCTCGCGCGCGTGCTGAGCGAGGAACATACGCGCGCGCCGCTGCCCGCGAACGTTTATACCGAAGTCATGCGCCGCATCGAATCGCGCGTGGCCACGCAGTACGACCCCGTTGCCGAGGAGACGCGCGTGGGCGATCGCAGTGCGCCATCGTCGCCTTCGCTGTCGCCCTCGTTGTCGCCGCCATCGCTCTCTTCGCTCTCGTCGTCCTCGTCGCCATCGGCACCGGGCATGTCCGGCGCGCACGTGAAGGGCGTCGGCGACACGCTCAACGGCCGCTTCGTGCTCGAGGAATGTCTCGGCGTCGGCGGCATGGGCACGGTCTACAAGGCGCTGGACCTGCGCAAGCTCGAGGCCTCGGACCGCAAGCCCTATATCGCGATCAAGGTGCTGAACCTGCAGTTCAGCGCGCATCCCAAGTCGCTGATGGCGCTGCAGCGCGAGGCGCGCAAGGCGCAGCAGCTCGCGCACCGCAATATCGTCACCGTGTACGACTTCGATCGCGATGGCGCGACCGTCTTCCTGACGATGGAGTACCTGTCGGGCAAGTCGCTGAGCCGCGTGCTGCGCGCGCCCGAGTTCGCGGGGTTGCCCTACGCGAAGGCGCTGCCGATCATCGTCGGCATGGGCCGCGCGCTCGCCTATGCCCACGAGCGCGGTTTCGTGCATTGCGACTTCAAGCCCGCCAACGTCTTCCTGACCGAGCGCGGAGAGGTCAAGGTCATCGACTTCGGCATCGCGCGCGGCTTCCGCCAGCCCCTCGACGATGCCGACCAGACCGTCTTCGACGCGGGATCGCTCGGCGGCATGACCCCCGCGTACGCGAGCCCGGAGATGTTCGAGCATCGCGAGCCCGATCCGCGCGACGATATCTACGCACTGGCCTGCGTGACGTACGAACTGCTGACCGGCAAGCACCCTTACGATCGCCTGTCCGCCAATCAGGCGCGCGCGGCCAACCTCAAGCCCGCACAGCCGAAGGTGCTGTCGCGCGGGCAATGGAAAGCGCTGCGCCAGGCGCTCTCGCTCGATCGCGCCACGCGCACGCCGACCGTCGGTCGCTTTCTGGAAGGGCTTGGCGCGGAGCCGCAGCACGCGGGCATGCGCGCGCCGCTGCTGGCCGGGGCCGCCGTCGGCGCGCTGCTGGCCGCGGGACTCGGTTATTACGCATGGCGCGCCGGTGTTGCGCCGCACGATGGCGGGACGCAGGGGGTACCGGAACCGCCACGCACCGTCGCGGAGGCCGGCGCGCGGGGCACGCCCACCGCGCCGTCGCGCGAGGCCGGCAGCGTGCCGGCGCTCAATGGCGAATCGGCGTCGACGCCGTCGCCCACCGCCGCCACCGCCACCGCGCGCGCGTCTGCAAACATGCCGCTGGCGATGGAGAACGTCACGCCCGTGTTGGCGGCGGTACCTTGCTCGCTGCTGACCGCGCGCATCGAGGGCAGCATCCTCTACGTGAACGGGTACGTATCGGAGTCCGTTGCCGTGAAGCCCTTGCGAGAAAAGCTCAACGCCGTGCCCGGCGCGGGCAGCGTCAAGCTCGATCTGCAGCCGCTCGGCGAGGACAAGTGCGACGTCGTGAAGCTCCTGGCGCCGTATTGGTCTGCGAGCCGGTCTGCCGGCCGGTCCGCCAGTCTTGGCGGCAACCGGCAGGACGCGGCGTCGCTGCGGCCGCGCGGTGGCAACACGCGGCTCGCCGAAGGCTCGCCGCTCGTGATGGAGATTGCCACGCCCGCGCACGAATCGTATGTGTATGTCGACTACTACGTGGTCGATGGCAAGGTGGCGCACCTCGTGCCGAGCAAGCGCGTGCAGGGCAACCAAGCGCCAGCGAACTATCACGCGACGATCGGCGATGGCGGCGACTGGATCGTGTCCAAACCGTTCGGCAGCGAGCTCGTGGTGTTGCTGACCACGCCGGCGCCGCTGTTCGACGCGCGCCGGCCCGAATTCGAGACACGCCAGGAATACCTGCGCGCGCTCGAAAAGCCGCTTGCGCAGATGGCGAACCAGTATGGCAAGGATCGCATCGGCGCGGATCTCGTGCAGATTTCCACGCGCGCGCGATAGAGAGCGGCCCGCTACTTCATGTCGCGCGCCACGCGGAAGCCATTCTGCGACTGCCGCACGCTCGTGCTGTACTTGAAGCGCGTGGAAGAGACCATATAGGGCGCGCCTTCGCGCCACGAGCCGCCGCGAATCACGCGCGCGGTGCAGCCGTTCTCGTCCCACGCGCGGCCGTCAGCGGGCGCGCCCTTGTACGAGCTGTGCCAGCAGTCGCCGACCCACTCCCAGACGCTGCCGTTCATGTCGTGGAGTCCGTACGGATTGGCCGCGAACGAGCCGACGCTGGCCGGTGCCTCCTGGCTCCACGGGTCGCCGCAGTCCTTGCAGTTGGCGTTGCCCTTCTTCATCTGGTCGCCCCACCAGTAGGCGGAGCTCGTGCCGCCGCGCGCCGCGAACTCCCATTCGGCTTCCGTCGGCAGGCGGTAGCTCTTGCCGGTGCTCTTCGATAGCCATGCCACGTACTGCTGCGCATCGTCCCAGCTGACGTCGCGGATGGGCGCGTTCTTCGCTTCGCTGCCGTTGGTGCCGATCTTCGGGCAGGCGCTGGCATCGGCGCACGCATTCCACTGCTCGACCGTGACCTCGTACTTGCCGATCGCGAACGGCTGCCCGATGTTCACGTGATGCGGCGGCCGTTCGGCGGGATCGCTCGTGCTGCTGCCCATCGTGAAGCCGCCCGGCGACAGCGCGATGAGCACCGGGCAGGTGGGACAGTCACGCAGTTCGCCACCGCGGGCGGCGGTGGCCGGCGCGGTGGCAGCGGCGGCGGCCGCGGCTGTGGCGGCGGTGGCCGGGGCGCTCGGCTTGCCTTCGCTCGGGTACGTGATGGCACCGGACGAGGTGCTGCCACCCGGGCGCGTACGCGCGGTGCTCGTGGAAGACGTCGATGGCGCGGGGGAGGGCGGTGAGGCCGGTGTCGCGGTGAGGGGGGGCGGCGGTGTGCGGGATGCGGCCGGCGGTGCCGCGGGTGCGGAAGGGGCGGAAGGTGCGGTAGAAGGCGGCGAAGCGGATAAGGGGGGCGAGGAGGGTGAGGGCGTGGGCGTCGTCGCCGCGGATGGTTTCGCGTCCGGTCTGGCATCGGCCTTGGAATCGGGCTTCGAATCGCTCTTTGCCGCGGCCGGCGGCGCCGCGGCGCGGATGCGCTCGATGCGTGCCTTCGCGAGCGCGGCAAAGCGGCCATTCGGATACGCCTTCAGATAGGCCTCGTAGTCGCTCGCGTAATTGCTGTTCTTGACGGAGTCCCAGAACGAGAGTTCGTACTGCTCGTTACTGTCCTTCGGCAGGATCCCCGCATGCGCCGCCGGAGGCGCGAACACTTCCGCGCCCTGCAGCATCGCGATTCCCAGACCGAGCACCACAAGCGTTTTCCGCCACATGTCGAAGGCTCCGTTGAGTCTGCTGTGAAGCCGCCGTGACCTGCATACGGCTCGTTTCAAGATAGCACAGCGGTCAGCGCCCGTAGCCCGCGTGACGGGTTCGCTTTTTCATGGCATCCGTCCTACGCTGTAGTGCACGTCGACGAGCGCGCCGCGTCACAACGTCCACCAAGAAAACGACTGGGAGGAGCGTGTATGTCCCGACGATTCCTGCGCCACGCGCTGGCAGCATCGCTGCTGGCCGTCATCCCCTCGCTTTCCACACCGACACCCGCGCCGGCCAATGCCGAGGCGTACATCATCTGGCCCGCCGACGGCACCGTGATCGATGGCGGCAAGCTCTGGGTGCGCATGGGCCTGAAGGGCATGGGCGTCTGCCCCAAGGGCATCGAGCGGCCCAACTGCGGCCACCATCACCTGCTCATCGACGTGGAGCTGCCGCCGATGGACAAGGAAATTCCCAACGATCGCAACCATCTGCACTTCGGTGCGGGCGAGACCGATGCGCGCATCGAACTGCCGCCCGGCAAGCACACGCTGCAGCTGTTGATGGGTGACAGCAAGCACATACCGTTCGAGCCACCGATTTACTCGAAGAAGATCACGATCACCGTGCGGTAGCGCACCAAGGTGCGCGTTGGGGAGTCACGCCATGACCAAGTCGACCGATCACGTTTCATCCACGCTCGTTGCCGTATTGACGCTGACGTTCGTCGTCGCACTGGGTGCCTCCGTCGGGCTCGCCTTCGCGCAGAGCAGTGCCCCGCATGGCGCGATGAGCAAGTCGGCGGGCAAATCCGCGCAAGACAGCGCGCCCAGGACCGGGGGTACCACGGCGGCGCCACCGAATGCCTATCTCTATATCGGTTACCCGAACGATCATCAGACCTTTCCCGCGGGCAAGCCGATCAAGGTCTGGTTCGGGCTGCGCAACATGGGCGTGGCGCCGAAAGACGTCAAGTTTCCGAACACGGGCCACCATCACCTGCTGATCGACGTCGACCTGCCGCCGCTCGACAAGGAAATTCCGAACGATCGCAACCACCTGCACTTCGGCGCGGGCGAGACCGAGACCACGATCGAACTGCCGCCCGGCAAGCACACGCTGCAGCTGCTCATGGGCGACGAGAAGCACGTCCCCACCACACCGCCGGTCTACTCGAAGAAGATCACGATCTACGTGCGTTGACGGTTGTCGGGCGTTCGCCAACACCATGCGGCGCAACTGTCGGGACGCGCCCACCACTCGCCCATCGGGTCCGCCACGCATCGCTCGCGGACCGCATCTCGAATCCCCCGTATTTTCAAGGCATTGCAGGCAATTCGACCGCATGGCACGCAGGCTGGCACGCTTGCTGCGATATCAGGACCGAGCGCGACACCAACCCGATGCTCAAACCTGAAACCACGTAGCACCCAAATCTCTCAAGGAGAACTGCCATGACCACGCTGACCATCACCGACCTGTCCGTTACCGAAACTCTCGACGCCAAGGGCATGCAAGCCGTTCGCGGCGGCACGGGCTTCAACTGGGCGCCGATCACCTCGGTGTACCACCCGGTGAAGCTGTCCTTCGACTCGACGACCAAGATCACGCAGTCGAACCAGCAGATGCAGGAAGTGAACAACATGTTCGCCAACGGTTCCGCGTTCCAGGACCATCTGTCGAACACCGTGAACACGAACCAGAACGCCAGCAACACGGTGTATCGCTGATCCGCCGCAAGCGCATCTGCCAGGAAAGAGGCGGTATCGAAGTCAACACCGCACGGGGAGCTTGATGCCGGGGACACCTCCGCCCCGGCAATTTTTTTGTCTGGCGCCTCCCATCCCGTTTTGCCGAACCACAATACAGATTGCCGGGACGCGTTTGCGCGCCGGCCCTGCTCTGCCCAGGAGGACATCGTGTCCTACGTTTCCCGTTCCGCTCATTCCCTGCTGGCCGCGATGACGGTGCTTGCCGTCGCGGGTTGCGCGGACTTCCGGCCGCCCGAGTACAAGCGTCCGGAAACGCCGGCCAAGGCCGCGTGGTCGCGCGACGACGTGGTGACGGTATCGCCGGACGAGACCATCGTGCCGAACTGGTGGCAGGGCTTTCAGGACCCCTACCTCGACGGGCTGGTCACGCGGGCGCTGGCGGGCAACTACGACATCAAGGTGCTGGCCGCGCGCATCCGCGTGGCGAATGCACAGATCAGCGAAGCGCGCGCGGGGGCGCTGCCGGTATTCGATATCGGCGCGGGCGCGAGCTTCGAGAAGACCACGGGCCAGGCGCTGACGCGCACGTACAACCTCGGCGCGCAGGTCAACTGGGACATCGACGTGTGGGGCAAAGTGGAGAAGGGCGTGCAGGCCCAGACCGCCGAGTTCCGCGCGACGGAAGCCGATTGGCGCGCGGGTTACCTGACGCTGGTCTCCGCGGTGTCCATCACGTATTTTCAGATTCTGCAGTTCGACGAACAGGTCGATCAGCAGTCGCGCACCGTCGCCCGCAATGGCGAGATCCTCGCCACGTACAAGGCGATGTATGCGAACGGCCTCGTGCCGCAGATCCGCGTGATGCAGCAGCAGGCCGAAATCAACCGGCTGACGAAGGACCTGATCGAACTGCGCCGTTCGCGCAACGTGGCGGAGAATGCGCTGGCCACGCTGGTCGGTGTGCCGGCCGGCGAACTCAAGGTGCCCGTCGGCCGCCTGCAGGACCGCGTGAAGTTGCCCGTGGTGCCCGCGGGGCTGCCGTCGCAGCTGCTCGCGCGCCGGCCCGATATCGTTGCGGCCGAATATCGCGTGCTGTCCGCGTACAACATCGTGGGCCAGGCGCGGCTCGCGCAGTTGCCGAGCGTGAGCCTGACCGCGCGAGGCGGCACCGCGAGCTTCGCGCTGTCGGACCTGCTCAAGTCGTTCACGTTCGGCTTCATGCCCAGCATCAACCTGCCGATGCTCGACCCGAACGTGCGCGCGCGCGTCAAGACCACCGAGGCGGGCATCGGTGTGGCGGAGAACGAATACGGCCGCACCGTGATGACGGCGTTCGAAGAAGTGGAGAACGCGCTCGTCAACGTCGATGCGCACAAGAAGCAGCGTGTGGAGCTCCAGCAGCAGGTGGATCAGCTGCGCGTGGTCTCGGCCCAGATCGAGGCACAGCTGAAGGAGGGATTGGTCACGCAGCTGGAGGTCTTCGAGACCGAGCGTTCGCTGCTGACCGCGCAACTCGCGCTGTTGGAAGTTCACCAACAGATTCTTTCGGACACCGTCACGCTCTACAAGGCACTCGGGGGCGGGTGGCCCGCCGAGCAGGTACGCAATGCTCCCGCGGAGAGCCCGGTCAGCACGATCGTCGGCGCGCCGCAATGAGGGCACCAGGGCGGGCACCACTGCGCGCCAGCGCGCGCAGAGGCCGATTGACTCATCCGAAGCGTCGCCTACTATGTTCTTACTCGTGACATCCCGTCCCTCGCGCCGCTCGCGTGCGTGCGGCCTGACCAGTCCGACTGTTGGTTGTCTGGAAACATGACGCGCGACGATGCCCTGATCATGGACGTGCCGGCAAAGGTGGATCAGTCTCTCGATCGGACCGCCGATCGTACCTACGATCGAACCTTCGGCCACGCGTTCGACATCCTGCTGATGCCGCTGTCGCGGCCCGATCTCGGCGAGATTCGCATCGGCGAGGACCTGTTCGCGATCGGCCGGGGCGAGGCGCCGTTCGCGGCGTATCCGGCGGATGCCACCGCGGTGCTGTCCCGCCGGCACGCGCGCATCTTCTCGGAAGACGGTGCCGTGTATGTCGCCGATCTCGGAAGCAAGAACGGCACGCACGTGAATGGTGCCGCGGTCGCGCAGCAGCCGGCCGCATTGCGCGATGGCGACGAACTGAGCTTTGGCGCGGAGCTGTCGTATCGCGTGAAGCTCTATCCGCGCGCGCCCGTGCAGCAGAGCGGCCTTGTCGTCGCGCTGACGCCGATGCGCCAGGACATCGGGCTGCAGCCCATCGTCATCACGGGGTTTCCGTTTCTCGTCAGCAAGGCCGACGATACGTTCGAGCGCTATCGCGACGCCTATCCCCATCAGGTCAACTACCTGTCGCGGCGGCATGCGCATTTGTACCTGAAGGGCGGGGCGCCGTGGATCGAGGATCTGGGCAGCACCAACGGCACGTTCGTCAATGGCGCGCGGCTCGGCGATCACGCGGTGCGCGTGGAGGCCGGCGACGTGCTCGCCTTCGGCGGCACCCACTTCGTCTACCGGCTCGATATCGAGGACCACTCGGACGGCGATGCCACCGCAACGCGGTCGCTGCAGGCCGATCGCCCCGCGGTAGTGGCGCCTGCCGGCAATGCCCCGGCCGCACTGGTGCCCGACGTCGACGAGGATGCCGACAAGACCACGTTCGTCGGGGCCGCCGACTCGTTCCTCGATATCTTCTGCGTCGACTACGCGGCGAAGCAGGAAGACGAGGTGAACCTCGAGCCGATGCCGGACGCGAGCCACGCCGCGCAGGGCGCGCATGCGCCCGTTGCGCGCAAGCGTGGACGCACCGCGCTGATGTGCGCGGAGATCGCCCGCACGTTCGGGCTGCGCGATCGCGCCCAGGTCGCGCGGGCCATGCGATGGACCGTGGCCGTGCTCATCGCCGCGGTGCTGGTCGGCGGCAGCCTCTACTGGCGCAGCGCGCCGGATCGCTCGCTCGAGCGGCTGATGGCGGAGCACCAGTACGCGCGCGCGGCGGAAGTGGCCGACGAATACCTCGCGCGGCATCCGAGCGATCCGACGTATCAGGCCATCGGTACCGAGGCGATGCTCGACGCCTACGTGCCGGGATGGGTCGGCAAGCTGCGTGCGAAAGACTTCGTCGGCGCCGAGACCGCGCTCGCGCATATGCGCGGCACGAGCCAGCACAACACCGATGCCCGCGCATTGATCGACGAGCTTGCGTGGGTCGGCAGCGTCAGCCGCTTTGCGGCCGAGCGCGGCGGCGACGATGCGCGCATCCGGCTCTACCGCGACGAGGGCGATATCCGCAAGCTGCTCGCGCACTGGGAGCAGGATGCCAAGGCGCACCAGCGCGCGCTCGACCGCATCGCGAACACCGTGCCCGTGTTCGCCGAGACCTATGCGGGGACGCTCAGCGCATTGCGCAAGCTGCAGAACGACGATGCCGTGTATCTGGCCGCGATCGAGCGGCTCAATGCGTCGATCGCCACCGAACTGGGGCGCGAGCAGCCCGAAGCGCTGCAATCGATGCTGGCCGAGTACCGCGACAAGTATCCACGCCTGGCCGGGCTCGATGCGACCGAAGCGGACCTCAGGCAATACATCGCGCTGATCCAGGCGCTGCGCAACCGGATGCTCGGCCCGCTGACCGCGCAGATGGCGGCCGTTCACTTCAGCACGCCGCCGTTCCGCGCGGCCTATGACAAGCTCGCCGCGGAGAAGCTGCCCGAGGCGGCGATCGCCGAGCACTACGTTGCCGCCACGCAGGCGTGGGCGCGCGGCGAAGGGGAGGCGGCGCTCGGCGCGCTCGGCCGTATCGAGGCGGGGCCGTGGCGCGAGGAGCTTGCGCAGGACATCGCGCACAAGCGGCAGGTGCTCGACCAATACGCGGCGCTGCCGCGCGCGCGGGGCACCGCCGGCTACGAAGACCAGTTGCTGGGCCTGCACGCGATGCTCGACCCCGATGCCGACGCCTGGTACGTGCGCGCCATCGATGGCGATGTGAACGCGATCCGCGAGGCGGCGCTGCGCCGCGCGAACCTGTTGCTCAACCGCGCGGCCACCGCGTGGCGCCAGTATCGCAACAACGGCCTGATCGGCGGCGAGCAGCGGCTCGAGGCGGGCATCTCGCCGAAGTTCCGCGCGCAGGCGAAGCTGCTTGCCGACGCGCAGGCCGATGCGCGACAGGGCCTGCGCATCTACACACAACTCAAGGCCGACGAGATCTCGCAATGGAGCAAGGTGCGCGACGATATCCAGGCCGAGGTCGATCTGCAGCGCCGCTCGCTCAATGACCTGCGCATGGTCCTCGATCCGGCCGTGCTGAAGGCCAAGCTGGCGCTGGTCGGCGAGCCGACACCCACCGCCACCGTGGCGGCGTCGCCGGGAGGACGGCGATGAACGACGAGAATCGCCTGCGTCCGCTGCACGAAGCGCTCGACGACCACAGCGCCGAAGGCATCGCGCTGCTGACGGCCGAGCCCTCGCGCCTCACGATGCTGACCATCGTCGTCACGGGCGCGCTCGTGCTGTGCGCGCTGCTGTGGTCGTTCATCGGGCATGCGGACGTGATCGTCAGCGCGCAGGGCACGCTTGCACCGGAGTCCGAAGTGCGCCGCTTCTACGCGCCGGTCGATGGCGAACTGGCGGACCTCTACGTGGCCGAGGGCCAGCCCGTCTCGAAGGACGATGTACTCGCGCGCCTCAATGCGCGCGGTGCCATCGAAGCCGCGGCCAAGGCGCTGGAAGCGCAGCTCAAGCTTGAGGATTCGGAGCGCGAGTGGCGGCAGTTTCCGGAGCGCAAGGCGTTGATGGAACGCCGCGCGGCCGCGCTCAAGCAGCAGCTGGAACTGGGCACGCGCCAGCACGAGAACCGCATGGCGGAGGGCACCACGCGGCTGGCCGAGCAGCAGCGCGCGCAGTTGCAGGAAGCGCGCAGCAATCTCGAGAACGCCCGCCGCGCGCGCGACTTCGCGCGGCAGGAGCAGGACCGCTATGCGCGGCTGTTCGCGCTGCCCGGCGGCGGGGGCGTGTCGCAGGCGCAGGTGGAAGCCAAACGCGCCAGCGCGCAGGAGGCTGAGAACGGCCTGCGCGTCGCGCAGTCGCGGCTGGCCGAACTCGATGCGCGGCTGGCGCGCGAGTACACGCAGGCGAGCGCGGACCTCGAAGGCAGCGGGCAGGACCTGGCCAACCTGCGCATCCAGTACGACGCGCAGATGCGCGAGATCGGCAGCACCGAGGACAAGCTGCGGCTGCAGGTGCAGACCGCGCGGCTGGTTGCGGAAGCGGCCGCGCGCATCAAGTTCGAGAACATCGACAAGGACAACTTCCTGCTGATTCTTGCGCCGACATCGGGTGTGATCACCGACGTCACGTCCACGCAGCGCGGCGACAAGGTACAGGCGAACGCGCCGCTCGGCGGCATTGCGCCGAAGGATGCACGGCCCGTGCTGCGCGTGGAGATTGCCGAGCGCGATCGCGCGTTCCTGCGGGAAGGCCTGCCCGTCAAGCTCAAGTTCAGCGCGTTTCCGTACCAGCGTTACGGGCTGATTGCCGGCACGCTCGAATACATCTCGCCGGCCACCAAGCCTTCGGGGCCGGACAAGCAACCGGTCTATGAGGGACGGGTGCGGCTGGCGCAGGACTACTACACCGTGGCGGACCAGAAGTATCCGCTGCGCTATGGCATGACCGCCACCGCGGAAATCGTGGTCCGCGAGCGGCGGCTGATCGATCTCGGGCTCGATCCGTTCCGGCAGGTTGCCGGCTAGCCCGCTTACGCGAAAAAAGGGGAGAAGGCGATGACGGCCATCGTGCGAATCGACGAGGAAGTGATCGACGTCGACGAATTCATCCGCGTGCTCAAGCTGACCGGGCAGTTCGAAGGCATCGTCGAACAGCTCGTGAGGGAGAAGCTGACCGTGCATGCGGCGCGCCGGCATGGCATCACGCTGACGCCCGAGGAAATCCAGGCGCGCGCCGACCAGTTCCGGCGCGTGCAGGGGCTGCATCGCGCGGCCGACATGAACCACTACCTCGATGCGCTCGGCGTCAGCCTCGACGAGTTCGAGCGGTTTATCACGGACAGTCTCTACCAGGAAAAGATGATGGCGCGCATCTGCGACGATGCCGCCGTGGAGACGTACTTCCAGCTCAACTCCCCGAAGTTCGACAGCATCGAGGTCAGTCATATCGTCGTGGACAGCGAGGGCAAGGCGCGCGAACTCGTGTCGTATCTGCAGGACGATCCGGACGCGTTCGCCGAGATGGCGCGCGAGCATTCGATCGCCGATACGCGCGAGCAGGGCGGCGAGATCGGCAAGGTCCTGCGCGGGTCGTTGAAGAGCGATATCGAGGCCAAGGTGTTCAATGCGGAAGCGGGCGATCTGCTCGGGCCGTTTCCGGCCGCCGATCGTTCGTTCTTTGAGGTGTTCCTTGTCCGCGCCAAGCATCCGGCGCGGCTCGACGAAGACGTCGCGGTGGAGGTGCGCCGGCGGTTGCGCGAGGAGTGGCTGATGGCGAGGGCACAGGAACATGTCATCGAAGCCCGTTAGCGAACCTTCTGCCGATGCGTCGGCCGACGCCTCGACCGGTGCCCCGACCGGCGCATCGACCGGTGCATCGACCGGTGCCTCGGCCAGGCCCGAGCCCGTCGCGGAGACCGCCCTTGTCGATTTCCTCGCAACCGTCGAAATCCTGTCCTCGCTGACCCGCGCGGAGCTCGAACGGCTGGCGGCAAGCGCGCGCACGCTGTCGTTCGGCTTTGGCGACACCGTCTGCAATGCGGGCGAGCCCGCCGATGGCCTGTTCATCGTCCGCACCGGCTCCGTGCGCGTGTTCAACGAGGAGCACGGCAAGGAAATCAGCATGGGCGTGCGCAAGACCGGCGAGGTGTTCGCCGATATCGCCATGCTGCGCGAGTACCGCCACGAGTCGTCGGTGCGCGCGTCGGGCAAGACCGAGCTGCTATGTATTCCGCGCGCGGTCAGCGAGGCCGTGGTGGCCGCCAACCCCGCGGCGCTGGCGTTTATCACGAGTTACGTCGCCATCAGTTCGGCGGGCGGCTTCGTCGCGCGGCTGTTCGACCTGCGCGGCAAGCTCGACCGCTCGGAACTCGAGGACGCCGTGCGCAGTGTCGGCGTCAAGCGCGTGACCGCGGGGCGCGAGATCCTGCATCAGGATGGCCGCGACGATCGCCGGCTCTATGTGGTGCGGCAGGGCACGGTGCGCATCGTGCGGACCGAGGACGGCGAGACCTATCCGCTGGCCACGCTCGGGCAGGGCGATATCTTCGGCGAGCGCGCGTGCGTGATGCGGCAGGAGCAGATCGCCTCCGCGATCGCGGAAACCGATGTGCGGCTGCTCGTGATTCCCGAGAAGACCGTACAGCTGATACTCGAGCGCAATGCCAGGCTGCGCGAGGTGCTCGAGGAACGCATCCGCGTGATCGACCGCGAACTGCATCGGCAGCAGAAGCTGGCCGAGCGGCGCAAGCGGCCCGTGCTGCTGGACCTGCATTCGAAGCCAGAGTTCGGCGAGCGCGTGATCCGTCGTTTCGCGCTGGTGGAGCAGGCCGAGGAGATGGATTGCGGCGCGGCCTGCCTCGCCATGATCTGCCGGCATCATGGGTTGACGCTGACGCTCGGCAAACTGCGCGAGCTCGCCAACGTGACGACGGCCGGCGCCACGCTCGACAGCCTCGCGCGCGCGGGCGAGTCGCTGGGCTTTACCACGCGCGGGGTGCAATGCACGCGCGATGCGCTGCTCGGCTTCGAGCTGCCCTTTATCGTCCATTGGGAGGGCTATCACTACGTCGTCGTGTACGGCATCTCGCAGCATCATGTCTGGGTCGCGGATCCCGCGCTCGGCTTCCGCAAGATGAGTACCGAGGAGTTCGAGCGCGGCTGGAGCGGAACCTGCCTCGTCTTCACGGCCGGCGAGTCGATGGCGCAGCTGGCGGTGGCGCGGTCGCCGTGGCTGCGCTTTATCAGCTACCTGTCGCCGTACAAGCGCATCCTCGCCCATCTGTTCCTGGCCACGTTCGTGATCCAGCTGCTGGGCGTGGTGCCGCCCCTCATCATCCAGAACATCCTCGATGGCGTGGTCGTGCACCAGAACGTGGGGCTGCTGCATCTGCTGATCGTGGGCCTCATCATCTCCAATGTGTTCACGCAGCTGATGGCCACGATTCGCGCGTACCTCGCGAATTTCATGGTCCGCAACATGGACTTCGCGATGATGTCGCAGTTCTTCAAGCACACGCTCGCGCTGCCGCTGTCGTTCTTTGCCAAGCGCAAGACCGGCGATATCTTCGCGCGCTTCCAGGAGAACCAGACGATCCGCGCGTTCCTGACCGAATCGACGGTCACCACGGCGCTGAATCTGCTGATGGTGTTCATCTACTTCAGCATCATGTTCGTCTACAACGTCAAGCTCACACTGCTGCTGATCGCGTTCGTGATTCCGATTGCCGCGCTGACCGTGATCGTCACGCCGCGCCTCAAGACGTTTGCGCGCGACGTGTTCACGGCGTCGACCGATGCCAAGGCGTATCTGATGGAGACGCTCGGCGGCGCGGAAACCGTCAAGGGCATGGGCATCGAGCGCGCGGTGCGGCTGCGCTGGGAGCGCAAGTACGCGAAGGCGCTGGACCGGCAATATCAGGCGCAGTCGTTCCATATCCTCGTGGGGCTGGTCAGCCAGCTGCTGAACGCCGCGACGACGATCGCGGTGCTGTGGGTCGGCGCCACGCTCGTGCTCGAACGCGAGCTCACCATCGGGCAGTTGATCGCGTTCAATGCCTTTATGGGCAGCGTGCTGGCGCCGCTGATGGGGCTGGTCGCCTTGTGGGGGCAGCTCAACGACGCGGGCGTAGCGATGGAGCGGCTCGGCGACATCCTCGATCTGGAGCCCGAGCAGCGGCCGCAGGATGTGGCATCGCGGGTCATGCTGCCGGACCTGCAGGGCGATATCCGGTTCGATGGCGTGTACTTCCGCTACGGCGGCGACGAGACGCAGTATGTGCTGGAGAACATCAGCTTCCACGTCCGCGCGGGGGAGATGGTGGCCATCGTGGGGCGCAGCGGATCGGGCAAGACCACGCTGGCCAAGCTGCTCGTGGGGTTCTACAAGCCGAGCGAGGGCACGATGAGTATCGACGGTTACGACCTCAACGTGATCGACACCGAGTTCTTCCGCGCGCAGGTGGGCTATGTGATGCAGTCCAATCTGCTGTTCTCGGGCACCGTGGCCGAGAACATCGCATGCGGCGACGATGCGGCCGACCGGCGGCGTATCGAGGAGGTGGCCAAGATGGCGGACGCGCATGCTTTCATCTCGAAGCTGCCGCTGGGCTACGAGCAGGTGGTGGGCGAGCGCGGCATCGGTCTGTCGGGCGGGCAGATCCAGCGTCTCTGCATCGCGCGGGCGCTGTATCACGATCCGCGGCTGCTCGTGTTCGACGAAGCGACATCGGCGCTCGATACGCAGTCCGAGAGCAATATCCTCGCGAACATGCACGATATCCTGCGCGGACGCACGGCCGTCATCATCGCGCACCGGCTCAGCACGATCATGCAGGCGGACAAGATCCTGGTGCTCTATGAAGGGGCCATCGTCGAGCAGGGGCGGCACGAGGAGCTGCTGGAGCGGCGCGGCATGTACTACCAGCTGGTGCAGAAGCAATTGAGCGCGGCATGAAACTGTTCAATCCGGGCCGACCGGCCACTCCCACCGAGACCATGCCACAGACGCAAGCGACGCAAGCGACGCCACCGTCGTCGTCATTATCGGGCGCTTCGTTCGGCTCGCGCCTGACCACGTCCGCGGTATCGTTCGCGGGCCTGATCGAGCGCGTCGAAATTCTGCGCTCGACGCTGCGCTGGGCCTCGCGGCTGGAACGGCCCGAGATCGAACGGCTGCTCAAGCAGGCCACCTCGCTGCGCGACGAAGTCATGGGCCTCTCGCACCGCGAGCGCTTCGTGCAGGCCGCGGTCAAGGAGGGGGATGCCGCCGAGGCGGCCGCGGAGATTGCGGAAGTCCCGGATGTCGAACCCATCGCGCGATCGTCGCGCGAGCGGCGGCAGGCGCTGCTGGAGCGCAGCTTCGTGTTCGAAGGCACGTTCGGCGACAACGCGAAGCTGCTGGAAGCGCTGGAGATCGCCGAGAAAGCGGCGCCCACCGACCTGCCCGTGCTGATCGACGGCGAAAGCGGGACCGGCAAGGAGCTGATGGCGAAGGTGATTCACGCCAACGGCTCGCGCGTGGAGCGGCCGTTTATCTCGGTCAACTGCGGCGCGATTCCCGACAGCCTGCTCGAGTCCGAACTGTTCGGCCATCGCAAGGGTGCGTTCACGGGCGCGAGCAACGATCGCAAAGGAAAGTTCGAGAGCGCGCATACGGGCACGATCTTCCTCGACGAGATCGGCGAGCTGCCGCTGACGGGGCAGGTCAAGCTGCTGCGCGTGCTGGAGGCGCACGAGATCCAGCGGGTGGGGTCGGACGAGGTGATCGCGGTGGACACGCGCATCGTCGCGGCGACCAACAAGGACCTGCGGCGCATGAGCCAGGAGGGGACGTTCCGCGAGGACCTGTTCTATCGGCTGAGCGTGATCCATGTTTCGCTGCCGGCGCTGCGCGAGCGGCGCGACGAGATTCCGCTGCTGGTCGCTTATTTCGGCGACGAGGCCGCGGGGCAGCTCAAGCGCCGGCCGCTGAAGCTGACACCGCGGCTACGCGACTTCCTGCTGCATTACGGCTATCCGGGGAATATCCGCGAGCTGCGCAACCTGATGTACCGGCTCTCCTGCCTGGCTGGCGACACCGCAGACCTCGCGCATCTGCCGCCCGACATCCGCCCTGGCGCGGCTGCGCAGGCAAAGGTCGCCGCCGGCATCGATGCCCCGGTGCCGACGTCGCTGAGCGAAGCCAAACGCGCGGCCAGCGACGAAGCCGAGCGCGCGTTTCTCGAACGCGGATTGCAGGAGGTGGGCGGCACGGTCGCCGAACTGGCCCGCCGCTTCGAGATGAACCGGTCGCATGTGCAGATGCTGCTCAAGAAGCATGGCATCCATTCGAAGGATTTTCGGGCGGGGCGGCAAGGGGATGGGAAGTAGGGGTATGGGAAGCAGGGCGGGTCGGCTCAGACTTCCGGATTCAACAACGTCCGATCCGATCCCCCACCGATATCCTCGGCCCGAATCACGATCACCGACACGTTGTCATGCCCGCCATTGGCCAGCGCAAGATCCACGAGCTCGCGCGCCGCCGCCGTGCAGTCGCCGCTCGCCATCGCCTCCGCGATCGCGGGGTCCTCCACTTCGTTGCTGAGCCCATCGCTGCATAGCAGGAACATATCGCCATCGCCGATCTCGATCTGCAGGTCCTCCAGGTTCAGCGCCGCGGCCGCCCCCACCGCGCGCGTAATCGTGTTGTGCGCAGGATGGCGCCGCGCCTGCTCGGCCGTGATGAGCCCACGCGCGCGCAGGCGCTCCACCTGACTGTGGTCGCGCGTCAGCTGCTTCAGGTGCCCATCGCGGAACAGATAGAGGCGGCTGTCGCCGGCCCAGAGGCAGGCACACCGCCGCTCGCACGCCATCAGCGCCACCACGGTGCTGCCGATCACGCGCACCTGCATGCGCGCCGCCTCGTCGATCAGCACCTGATTGACGGCCTGCAGCGTCGCGCGGGCCGCGGCCACCGCCTCGTCGAGCTCCTGCGTCGGAGGCATCGCGTCGAGGGCCTGCACGATCGTGCGGCTGGCGAAGTCGCCCACGGCATGGCCGCCCATGCCGTCGGCAACCGCCCAGATGCCGCGCTCGGGGGCATCGAAGCAGGCGTCTTCATTGCGTTCCCTGACCAGTCCAACGTCCGTGCAGGCGGCGGAGGTCCAGCGGAATTGCGTAGCGCAGGTCACGGTGCTCTCCGGCGCGGATCAAAGGCGGCTCCGCGCAAGCGCCGCCCCCCGGGGCAGCATAACGGCGCGCCCGCTCCGACGATGCCGGGGGCGGGCTCCCGATGCCGGCTCAGACCAGCCGGCCCTTGTTCTTCGCACCCTGGCCCGCATCGACGCTGATCGAGGAATTCGGCGCGTCGTTGCGGACGTCGATGTTCTGGAACTGATTGTTCATCTGTTCAGCATAGAAGCTGTAATTGATCTCGTAAAAGTTCACGACAGGTGCCATGGCACTTTGGCGCGGGGCAACATAGGGCTGAATCCAGCCGAACACCCATTGCGCGCCGCCGCCCCGCACACAGGACATGGCGCGGAAATCGAGTTCGCGGCGGACGGCGAGGTCCTTGATCGTGAGGGTGGCCATGGCGGTCTCCAATCGGGGATGGCAGTGCCACAGATACAGCAAACGGCGTGCCAATCGCCGCGTCGCAGGGCGCGTCCCGCCATCCCTTGATCTGGCGGGATGGCCCGCGCGGTCCGGTCTCGAACGGTCGGCGCCGGGCCAACACGTGCGGGCCGATATGTTGGATGGCAACCGACCCATTCCGGCGTTGCGAGACCGCCATCGCCCGCGATCCAGCGCCACGCCGCGGCGCGCGAGGCGGCGCCCCCACTGGCACGCTTGATGCAGAAAGGTTGCCGCCAGCCAGCAAACAACAACTCACCGAACGAGACCGCCATGCAACCCCGAGCCCAAGCCCAGATCCGAGGAGACTACGCCCCCGACGCCTACCTGCCCGGCACGCACCTCGTGACCGCACGCGACGGGTACTTCCACCACGGCATCTACGTCGGCCGCGGCCGCGTCATTCACTACGGCGGCTTCTGCGACGCGCTGCACGCGGCCCCCGTCGAAGAAATCTCGCTCGAAGCGTTCGCCCATGGCAACCCGGTCACGGTCAAGCCCGAACCGTTCGCCCGCTACCTGGGCGCCCAGGCCGTCCACCGCGCCCGCTCCCGCCTCGGCGAAGACCGCTATCACCTGCTGACCAACAACTGCGAACACTTCTGCACGTGGTGCGTCCGCGGCGTCGCCCGCAGCGAACAGGTGGAGGCCTGCATCCGCCATCCCCGCGAGGGCATGCAGGTCGCCCTCCTGCTGCTGCGCCGCGTGCTGCCATCGGGGCTGACGATCGAGGCGGGAACGGTGGCAAGCGCGGCGTAGCGGAAGGACGCCGCGCAAGCCCGTCTCGTCCGAGGGCAGGCCTTTTTCGTTACCCGGCACACATCGTTTTGCTATACTCCGCCCCTGCTCCCGGCAACGGGTGCGCTGGTCCGCTCGCCGTAGTTCAATGGATAGAACGAGCGCCTCCTAAGCGCTAGATACAGGTTCGATTCCTGTCGGCGGGACCATGTTTCGCGCGCTATCGCACGCAATCGTCCGTTTCTGACTCCCTCGTTTTCCGTCGTCCGCCCGGCGACCGGCTATGATGTCGGCTTCACGCGGCCCTGTTCGTTCGAACCCGGACCGCGCTCGACCGAATCCCGCGCATGTTATGCACTTACTGAAGACCATTCATCGCAGCCTGCCTGCACTGGCCGGCATGCTCGCCGCGCAGGCGCTCGCGGTCGCGCCCGATCCCGGGCTCGCCGATACGTCGGGCTGCACCGCGATGCTCGACATCGTGCAGGAAAGCCTGCGCAGCGAGATCGAGGTCGTCTGCAACGATCCGAACAAGCCGGGCTGCGACACCAAGAATGGGCAGATTCGCGTGATCCTCGACATCATCAGCCACCGCCGCCAGCGCGGGGCCGACGAGTGCGACACCATCGCCCAGGTCAACCGCCTGCTGCGCATGCTGCCCCCGCGCGGCTGACGTCCAGCCGCGCCCGCGGCGCTCAGTGCGAGAACTTCGAGAACAACTGGATTACCGCGACCCCCGCGATGATCAGCCCGATGCCGGCGCACGCCGCCAGATCCGGCACCTGCCGGTAGGCCACGGCCGCGATCAGCGTCACGAGCACGATGCCCGCGCCGCTCCAGATCGCGTACGCGACGCCCACCGGCACGGTCTTCATGACCTGCATCAGCAGCCAGAACGCCGCCACATACCCCGTCACCACGAGAACGCTCGGCCAGAGGCGCGTGAAATTCTCGGCCGCCTTCAGGCTGCTGGTGGCGATGACTTCGGCCACGATGGCCAATGCAAGCAGGAGATAACCGTTGGTCATAGCGTAAAGAAAGCTTAAAAGGGAAGCAAAAGGCGCTTATGCCCCATATTATGCGGGCGTGACCCTCAAACGCCCCGAAACGCGCGCCCGGCAACGGTTGCAGGCGCTTCGGTGACCCTCTTGGTTACCCTCCCTTACGGTGGTTGTGCCCCGCGTCGGAGGGGGGTTGAATGCAGGTAGAAATTACAAAATCGGCTTGCACGCCCGCCGGTGGGAACGCGGGAAAGGTGAGAAATGAAGTCGAATCAGTCGCGGCGGCACGCTCCGACCATGCCGGCCATCGCAAACAATGCCGGGCGGAGCGACAGGAATCTGGGGAGCGGGTAAATGCGGAACGATATCGATGCGGCCACCATCTGGCCGGCTTCGCGGGCCGTTGGCATCGACGCGGGGCAGGGCGATGGCGGCGAGGGGAGCGATGGAGTCTGGCAGAACACGATCGCCGCCGCCGACCACGCCCTGGAAGAGGCCAGTCGCATCCAGCGAGGCGTCCAGCAGAACCTGAAGCTCATGCAGGAAATGCGCAACCTGCGCGAGGAACTGCGCAAGGCGCATGCGGAGATCGACCGCTACCGCGGCATGCATGCGCGCGTGGTCGTGAGCATGCGGCAGATCGAGGAAGAGCGCGACGCCGAAATCGCGCGGCTGCGGTCCGACAACGAGATGCTGCTCGTGCGCCATCGCGTCTACAAGCTGCTGGCCGAACACTACGCCACGTCGGCCCTCCGTTTCGATCCGAAGGTCTTTGCCGAGCATCGCGACCGCGTGCTCGAGCACGTGCTGTTCCAGCGCCGCAAGGGCACGCCTGTCACGCGTATCACGCGCACCGATATCTCGTTCCTGCTGCTGTAAGCCTCGCCGGCCGATCCATCAATCGGCCACCTTGTCGCTCGGAAACCGGAACGACTCCATCAGCAGATAGCCCATCGGGATATCGAGGGTGACGTTGCGCGGCGGAATCGGCGACAGGAACCACTTGCGATACAGCTGTTGTGTCTCCCGCTCGTGGATCGACGCCACCATCGCGCGATCCACGATCGTCTTGAACTCGGCATCGTCCTTCGGCAGCATCATCGCGTACGGCTCGATGGCGAGCATCGCGCCCCGTATCGCATATTGCCTGGGATCTTTCGCCGCCGCGGCGAGCCCCGCCAGTTGCACATTGCCAGCCACCACGGCGTACACGTGCCCCGCGTCGAGCAGGGCCATCGCGTCGTTGACCTCGGCCACTTCCATGACCTTCACGTCCACCGCATGCGTCTGCGGCAGCCGTTCCACGGCCGCGCGCGACGTGGCGCCCGCGGCCAATGCAACGGTCTTGCCATGGATATCGCTCCAGTCGTTGATGGTGGAGGCCGCCTTGACGAGCATGCGCGTGCCCGCGATGAAATGCGGAATCGTGAAGGCCACGCGCGCGCGGCGTTCGCGCGTATTGGTGGTGGTGCCGCATTCCAGATGAGCGGTGCCGTCCGCGATGGCATCCACGCGCGTGGTCGGCGTGACGGGCACCCACGCGACCCGCAAGCCCGGCATCGCCAGCGCGGAGCGTATCGCCGCGACGACGCGCATGCACAGGTCGATGGAGTAGCCCGCGGGCTTGCCATCGACCACATACGAAAACGGCACCGCCGACTCGCGATAGGCGAGGCGCACGGTGCCGGACTGGCGAATTCGCTGCAACACGGTACCGCCCGCGGCGGTCGCGCTGGCCTGCGGCGCGCCCAGTGCCGCCCAGCAGATCGTGGCAAGCAGGCTTGCCACGCCAAACTTGCAAACAAGCCCACGCGTCATCGTCGCTCCAGACACCAGAGACAAAAGGTCGGAGCGATTCTTCCACGGCCAAACGCCGTGACACAACTGTCTCAGCGAAACACGCCGATTCGCTGGTCGGTCAGTCGGCGACCTTGTCGCTCGGGAACTTGAACGAGTCGCGCAGCAGATAGCTCATCGGGATGTCGAGCGTGATGCCGTTCGGCGGAATCGGAGACTGGAACCACTTGCGATAGAGCTTCTGCGTTTCCTGGTCGTAGATGGAAGCGATGATCGCCTTGTCCACGAGCTTCTTGAACTCGGGGTCATGCTTCGACAGCATGATCGCGTACGGTTCGATGGTCAGCAGATCGCCGGTGACCGTGAACTGCGCGGGCGTCTTCGCGTTGGCACGCAGGCCGTACAGCAGCACGTCGTCCATCACGAACGCGTCCGCGCGCCCCGACTCGATCATCGCGAAGGCTTCCGCATGGTCTTTCGCTTCGACGATCTTCCAGCCCAGCGCGCCGGACTCGTTCATCTTGCGCACCTGCACGAGCGGCGTGGTGCCAGTGGTCGAGACCACGGTCTTGCCACGCAGGTCGCTCCACTTGTGCAGGCCCGAATCGGTCTTCACGATCATGCGGCTGCCCGCGATGTAGTGGGGCACCGTAAAGGCCACGAGCTCGCGGCGGTCGCGATTGTTCGTCGTCGATCCGCACTCGAGATCGGCCTTGCCCTCGACGATGGCCGGAATCCGGCTGGCCGGCGAGACGGGCACGTACTCGACGCGCAACTGCGGCATCTTGAGCGCGGTGCGCAGGGATTCGGCCACGCGCAGGCACAGGTCCACCGCGTAGCCCATCGGCTTGCCATCGGCGACGAACGAGAACGGCACGGAGCTTTCGCGATGGGCGATGCGGAGGACGCCCGTTACCTGAATGCGCTGCACGACCGAATTGCCGGGTGGCACGTTCGGCTGGGCCGCGTGCGCGGCGGTGAGGGGCAGCATCGACAGCAGCACCGATGCGGCAACGGCCAGGAAGAGCGCGGAGCGTCCGCGCCGCGGCAAGACCAATGTGTTCATGGTTATTCACCCGTCCGAGTAAAGTGAGACAACGTGTGGCATGACATCGGCGCCATCCACAGATGGTGATCACATACGGCCGGATGGTTCCGGCTCTGGTTGGTGCGTCGTGCTGGTGCGTCGTGCTGGTGCGTCGTGCTGCCGGGAACGTCCACGGAACTACGAGGGGTTGTCGCTGACCAGGGCGACAGGCTCGAATTGTTCCATGCCGGAGCGTTGTGACACAACCGTCGCAAAGGAAATGCGTGCGGGCATGCAACGGTCGGCGCGTGTTCCGGTTGACGGGGGCTTTCCCTTAAGGAGTTGTCCGACTTATTCGCGCGCCGCCCTCTGGGTATGCTTCAGTCGTGCCTTGCGAGCAGGGCACCGAGGAGAGACTCTTGGGCCCGTCATCGAACGGGCCTTTTCTTTTTGCATCGCCGGCCGCGCGATCCTCGCCGCCCGGCTTTTGCCGGCTCGCCAGCCCGCTCGTCTACAATCCGGGCCACGCCGTACGCACGCACCGTCAAACTCCATGGCCCTGTTTTCCATTTCCGATGCCCAACTCGCGTTCGGGCACGTCGCACTGCTCGACCACACCGATTTCTCGCTCGAAGCCGGCGAACGCGTCGGCCTGATCGGCCGCAATGGCACCGGCAAGTCGTCGCTGCTCAAGATCGTCGCCGGCCTGTCCGCGCCCGACGACGGCCTGATCGCGCGCCAGAGCGGCGTTACCACCGCTTATGTGCCGCAAGAGCCTCAATTTGCCCCCGGCATTACCGTGTTCGATGCGGTGGCCCAGGGGATGGGGTCCGCGCACGATCTGCTCGTGCGCTACGAAGCCGTGGCCGCGAAGCTCGAAGCGCATCAGGACGAAGCCACACTGGCCGAACTGCACCGCCTGCAGTCCGAGCTCGATGCCGCCGATGCCTGGCAGCTGCGCACGCGCGTGGAGACCACGCTCGCCCGGCTGAACCTCGATCCGCATACGCGCGTCGATGCCCTGTCGGGCGGTCTGCAGAAACGCGTGGCGCTGGCCCAGGGCCTCGTCGCGGAACCCGATATCCTGCTGCTCGACGAACCGACCAACCACCTCGACGTGGCGGCCATCCGCTGGCTCGAGGACCTGTTGCTCGGCTTCCGCGGCAGCGTGCTGCTGATTACCCACGATCGCGCATTCCTGGACCGCGTGGCCACGCGCATCATCGAACTCGATCGCGGCCGGCTGGTTTCGTTTCCCGGCAACTTCGCCGCCTATCAGGTGCGCAAGGCCGATCTGCTGGCCGCGGAAGCGGTGGAGCAGGCCAAGTTCGACAAGCTGCTGGCGCAGGAAGAAGTGTGGATTCGCAAGGGCGTGGAAGCGCGCCGCACGCGCAGCGTCGCCCGCATCCAGCGGCTGGTGGCCATGCGCTCCGAGCGCGCGGAACGCCGCGAGGTGCAGGGCAACGTCAAGCTGGAAGTCTCGCAGGCGGACCGCTCGGGCAAGATCGTGGCCGAGCTGACGGACGTCTCCAAGGCGTACGGCGACAAGACCGTGGTGCGCGATTTCACGGGCACGATCATGCGTGGCGACAAGGTCGGCCTGATCGGACCGAACGGCGCGGGCAAGACCACGCTGCTGCGGCTGATCCTCGGGGAACTCGCGCCGGATAGCGGCACCGTGCGCAACGGCAGCAACCTGCAGGTCGCGTATTTCGACCAGATGCGCACGCAGCTGGACCTCGAACGCTCGCTCGCGGACACCATCAGCCCCGGCAGCGACTGGGTCGAGGTCAACGGCCAGCGCAAGCACGTGATGAGCTACCTCGGCGATTTTCTGTTCGCACCGGAACGCGCGCGTTCGCCGGTCAAGTCGCTGTCGGGCGGCGAGCGCAACCGCCTGCTGCTCGCGCGCCTGTTCGCGCGGCCGGCCAACGTGCTCGTGCTCGACGAACCGACGAACGACCTCGATATCGATACGCTGGAACTGCTCGAGGAACTGCTGCAGGACTACAGCGGCACGGTTTTCCTCGTATCGCACGATCGCGCGTTCCTGGACAACGTGGTGACGTCGACGATCGCGGCCGAAGGCGATGGCCTCTGGCGCGAATCGGTCGGCGGCTATTCGGACTGGGAAGCGCAATCGGCCCGCGCGGCGGCGATGCAATCGGCAAGGCAGGCGGAACCGAAACCCGCCGAAGCGGCCAGGGCGCAGAACACGCGCGACTCGCGCGGCGCCAACCGGACCGTCAAGCTGTCGTACAAGGAGCAGCGCGAGCTCGACGGCCTGCCCGAGCGCATTGCCTCGCTGGAAGCGGAGCAGAAGACCATCGGCGGCCAGCTCGAGGACGGCTCGCTCTATGCGACCGACCCGCCGCGCGCCGCGCAGCTGGCGACGCGCCACGACGAGATCGAGATGGAACTGCTGGAAGCGCTGGAGCGCTGGGAAGTGCTGGAAGCGAAGAACCGCGGCGAGACACCGTGAAGCCGTCGTCAGCCGCGCCTGCCTATCCGCACCAGGCCAGCACCATATTGGTCAGATCGACCATGAACGCCGGCCGCAGATAGGCAAGAAATCCCGCGGCGAGCACGGCACCGAGGGCAACGAGCCCGATGCCCCGCAGCCAGCGCTCGCGCGTGGTCATGGCCGTCATGATGCTCACACCGGCACCGGTTGCGGCCGCACGAGCGCCTGCTCGCGAATCGGCAGATTGACGAGCGCGGCCAGCACGCCGAGCGCAATCGCAATCAGCCACACCGTGTTGTAGCTGCCGGTACGGTCGAACAGAAAGCCACCGAGCCACGCGCCGAGAAAACTGCCGATCTGGTGCGAGAAGAACACCACGCCCGAGAGCATCGACAGGTACTTGACGCCAAACACCTGCGCGATGATGCCGTTGGTCAGCGGCACCGTGGAGAGCCACAGGAAGCCCATCAGCGCGGCAAAGACCCACGTGCTCATGGCCGTCAGCGGCAACAGCAGATAGCCCGCAATCACGAACGACCGCGCGATGTAGATAAACGACAGCAGATAGCGCTTGGGCAGGCGCTGCCCCATGGCCCCAGCGGTGTAGGTGCCGAACACGTTGAACAGCCCGATCAGCGCAAGCGCCACGGTCGCGATCTTCGGATCGATAAAACCCTGCTCCTTGAGGTACGGCGCCAGATGCACGCCGATGAACACCACCTGGAATCCGCAGACGAAATAGCCCAGCGTCAGCAGCTGGAAGTTGCGGTTGCCGAACGCCTCGCGCGTGGCTTCACCGATGGTCTGCTGATGGCCACCCGTGCTCGGCGCCATCTTCGGCTCGCGCAGCGAGAAGGCCAGCGGCAGCATCAGGCAGGCCATCGCGGCCATGACGAACAGGGCGTTCTGCCAGCCGGTGGTCGAAATCAGCGTCTGCTCCACCGGAATCATCAGGAACTGGCCGAACGAGCCGGCCGCGGCGGCAATTCCCATGGCCCACACGCGCTTCTCCGCGCTTGCCACGCGGCCGATCACGCCATAGACCACGCTATACGTGGTGCCGGCCTGGGCGATGCCGATCATGATGCCCGCGCCCGACGCGAATGCCGTGCCGCTGCTGGACAGCGCCATGACGACGAGCCCGCCCACGTACAGCACCACGCCGACCAGCATCACGCGCAGCGCGCCGAACTTGTCGGCGAGCGCGCCGGCAAACGGCTGGCTCGCGCCCCACATCAGGTTCTGCAGCGCGAGCGCGAAGGCAAAGGTTTCCCGATTCCAGCCATGCGCCTGCGTGATCGGCAGGTTGAACAGGCCAAAACCGTGCCGGATACCCATCGATAGCGTGACGAGGAGGCCGCCGCACACCAGCACGGTCGTCAGGGAGAGTTTTCTGTCTGTCATGTCGTGGCTCGGATGTCTCGCGATGTTGCGTTATTTTTGATGTTTTACGCCGGTGAAGGCCGCTGGAAGTGTACTCCCGCCCAGTCATCCCGGGGAAAGTGACGCCAACTCGTCCCGCTGCGGAACCGATTGCCCGGTCTGGGCATCCATTACAATGCTGCGCATCCCGGCCGCCGCGGCGGCCACACCCACTTATTTGAGCGACTCCCGTAGCGACGCCATGGCGAGCAAAACCAGTCAGTACAGCGAATCTTCCATCCGGGTCCTGAAGGGCCTGGAGCCGGTCAAGCAACGGCCCGGCATGTACACCCGTACCGACAACCCCCTGCATATCGTGCAGGAGGTCATCGACAACGCGTCGGACGAAGCCCTTGGCGGCCACGGCACCGAGATCCTCGTGACCCTGCACAAGGACGGCAGCGTCAGCGTGGAGGACGACGGCCGCGGCATTCCCGTGGGGATCCACCCCGAGGAGGGCGTGCCCGTGGTCGAGATCGTGTTCACGCGCCTCCATGCGGGCGGCAAGTTCGACAAGGGCAAGGGCGGCGCGTACGCATTCTCGGGCGGCCTGCACGGTGTGGGCGTGTCCGTGACCAACGCGCTGGCCACGCAGCTCGACGTCGCGGTCTGGCGCGACGGCAGCTATTCCACGCTGACGTTCTCGGGCGGCGATGTCACCAAGGCACTGGCCACGCGCAAGCTCGAGCGCGGCGAGAAGAAGAACGGCACGCGCGTGCAGGTCTGGCCGGACGCGAAGTATTTCGATACCGCCACCATCCCGCAGGCCGAACTGCAGCGGCTGCTGCGCAGCAAGGCTGTGCTGCTGCCGGGCGTGAAGGTGACGCTCGTCATCGAGAAGACCGGCGAGTCGCAGACGTGGCAGTACGACCAGGGCCTGAAAGGCTATCTGGTCGAAGCGCTTGCACAGGGCAGCGGCGCCGAACTCGTCATTCCGATGTTCGAGGGCGAGCATTTCGCCGATCCGGACAACAATCCCGGGGAGGAAGGCTTTGCCCACGGCGAAGGTGCATCGTGGGTCGTGGCATGGACCGAGGACGGTTCGCCCGTGCGCGAATCGTATGTGAACCTGATTCCCACGCCGGCCGGCGGCACGCACGAATCCGGCCTGCGCGAGGGCCTGTTCCAGGCCGTGAAGAGCTTTATCGAGATGCACGCGCTGCAGCCCAAGGGCGTCAAGCTCATGAGCGAGGACGTGTTCGCGCGCGCCTCGTTCGTGCTGTCCGCCAAGGTGCTGGACCCGCAGTTCCAGGGGCAGATCAAGGAACGGCTGAACAGCCGTGACGCCGTGCGTCTGGTCTCCACGTTCAGCAAGCCCGCGCTGGAGCTCTGGCTCAACCATCACGTCGACTACGGCAAGAAGCTCGCCGAACTCGTGATTCGCCAGGCGCAGGCGCGCACGCGCGCGGCGCAGAAGGTCGAGAAGAAGAAGGGCTCCGGCGTGGCCGTGCTGCCCGGCAAGCTGACCGATTGCGAATCGACGGACGTCACGCGCAACGAACTGTTCCTCGTCGAGGGCGACTCGGCCGGCGGTTCGGCGAAGATGGGCCGCGACAAGGAATTCCAGGCCATCCTGCCGCTGCGCGGCAAGGTGCTCAACACGTGGGAGACCGAGCGCGACCGCCTGTTCGCCAACAACGAAGTGCACGACATCGCGGTGGCGATTGGCGTGGACCCGCACGGCGCGAACGACGAGCCGGACCTGTCCAACCTGCGCTACGGCAAGATCTGCATACTCTCCGATGCGGACGTGGACGGCGCGCATATCCAGGTACTGCTGCTCACGCTGTTCTTCCGCCATTTCCCGAAGCTCATCGACAACGGCAACGTATGCGTGGCGCGCCCGCCGCTGTTCCGCGTGGATGCGCCCGCGCGCGGCAAGAAGCCCGCGCAGAAGCTCTATGCGCTGGACGAGGGCGAACTCGAGGCCATCCAGGACAAGCTGCTCAAGGACGGCGTCAAGGAAGGCGCGTGGCAGATCTCGCGCTTCAAGGGCCTGGGCGAGATGAGCGCCGAGCAGCTGTGGGAAACGACGATGAACCCCGATACGCGCCGGTTGCTGCCGGTGGCGCTCGGCGAGTTCGACCTCCCGCAGACCGTGACCATGATGAACATGCTCATGGGCAAGGGCGAGGCGTCGCAGCGCCGCTCGTGGCTCGAGGAAAAGGGCAACGAGGTAGAGGCCGACATCTAAGGAGAGACAGTGCGCATGGTGAACGGCTCAACCACAACGAAACGTCGACTGGCGGCATCCGTGCTCGCCATCGCCGCGTTGTGCGCGACGTCCGCCGCGCGCGCGGAACTCTACGGGTACGTCGATGGCGACGGCGTCGCGCATTTCTCCGACCAGAAGCTCGACGAGCGCTACAAGCTGTTCATGAAGGACGGCGGCACGCTCGACACCGCCAATCTGTCCCGCCCCGGCCTGCGGGCCGCATTGCCGCGGCCCGTCGGTGGCGACCCCGAGGCGAACAAGCTGTACCGCTACGTGCTCAACCACCCGAACCTCAAGGTGGTCGATCCGATGATCGAGCAGATCGCGCAGGGCCAGAACGTCGATCCCGCGCTGGTCAAGGCGGTCATGGCGGTGGAATCCGGTTTCAATCCGTCGGCCGTCTCGCCCAAGGGGGCGATTGGCCTGATGCAGGTGATCCCCGACACCGGCGCGCGCTTCGGCGTCAATGCCGACAAGCGGCGCACGGTCGAGCAGAAGCTGGCCGACCCGCGCATGAATATTTCCGCGGGCGTGCGCTATCTGCGCTGGCTCATGGAGTTGTTCCCGAACAACCTGGAACTGGTGCTGGCCGCGTACAACGCGGGCGAGGGCGCGGTGCAGCGCTACAACAACCAGATTCCGCCCTATCCGGAGACACGGCAGTACGTGAGCACCGTTCTGGCGTTCTATCAGCTCTATCAGCCCGCCGGCGCGGTGGTCCGCACGGCCAGTGGCGAAGGGCCCTCGCGCGTCAGGATGGTGATCGGCGGCCGCCGAAACATGCCGTAGTCTTCCCAGTCATTTAGAATCCTCCGCTGACCGGAACTCCGCTCAGCCACGGCGCTCGTGCCGTCTGCCTGCCTACCATGGACGACCAACAAGACATTACGTACCAACCCGATGAGCCGGCCGATTCGCTGACGCTCGCCCGTTACGCGGAACGCGCGTACCTCGACTATGCCGTGAGCGTGGTCAAGGGCCGCGCGCTGCCCGAGGTGACCGACGGCCAGAAGCCCGTGCAACGCCGCATCCTGTTCGCGATGCAGCAGATGGGCCTGCGCGCCGACTCCAAGCCCGTGAAGTCCGCGCGCGTGGTCGGTGAAGTCCTCGGTAAATACCACCCCCACGGTGACCAGTCCGCGTACGACGCGCTGGTGCGTCTGGCGCAGGACTTCTCGCTGCGCTATCCGCTGATCGACGGGCAGGGCAACTTCGGTTCGCGCGATGGCGATGGCGCCGCCGCGATGCGATACACGGAAGCACGCCTGACGCCGATCGCGCGCCTGCTGCTCGACGAGATCGACCAGGGCACCGTGGAGTTCGTGGCGAACTACGACGGCTCGGAGGAAGAACCGAAGGTGCTGCCGGCGCGGCTGCCGATGGTGCTGCTCAATGGCGCCTCCGGCATTGCCGTGGGCATGGCCACCGAAATCCCGCCGCACAACCTGCGCGAGGTCGCGGCGGCCACGGTGGCGATGATCCGCAACCCGAACATCACGCTCGCCGAACTGCTGACGCTGATGCCCGGTCCGGACTATCCGGGCGGGGGCCAGATCATTTCGCCGGCGTCCGATATCGCGCAGATCTACGAAGGCGGCCGCGGCAGCCTGAAGGTGCGCGCGCGCTGGACCATCGAGGAGATGGCGCGCGGCCAGTGGCAGATGGTGGTGCACGAGCTGCCGCCGAACACGTCGGCGCAGAAGGTGCTCGAGGAAATCGAGGAAATCACGAATCCGAAGATTCGTGCGGGCAAGAAGGCGCTGTCCACGGAGCAGACGCAGCTCAAGACCACGATGCTGGGCGTGCTCGACGCGGTACGCGACGAGTCCGGCAAGGATGCACCGGTGCGTCTGGTGTTCGAGCCCAAGAGCAAGAACATCGAGCAGCAGGAATTTATCCAGACGCTGCTCGCGCATACGAGCCTCGAGTCGGGCGCGCCGATCAACCTCGTGATGATCGGCAAGGATGGCCGGCCGCGTCAGAAGGGGCTGGCCGAGATCCTGCGCGAGTGGATCGCGTTCCGCTTCGAGACGGTGACCAAGCGCACGCGCTTCCAGCTCACCAAGGTCGAGGATCGCATCCATATCCTCGAAGGGCGCATGCTGGTGCTGCTCAATATCGACGAGGTGATTCGCATCATCCGCGAGAGCGACGAGCCGAAGCCCGCGCTGATCGAGGCATTCAACCTGTCCGACCGACAGGCCGAGGATATTCTCGAGATTCGCCTGCGCCAGCTGGCACGTCTGGAAGCGATCAAGATCGAGCAGGAGCTCAAGAAGCTGCGCGACGAGCAGGCCGAACTCGATGTGCTGCTGAAGTCCGAGACGATGATGCGCCGTCGCATCATCAAGGAGATCGAGCAGGACGCCAAGCAATACAGCCCGGAAGACAAGGATCCGCGCCGCACGCTGATTCAGGAAGAGCGTCGTGCCGCCGCCGAGGTCCGTGTCATCGACGAGCCGGTGACGGTCGTCGTGTCGGGCAAGGGCTGGGTCCGTACGCGCCAGGGCCATGGCCACGATTCGCAGCAGTTCACGTTCAAGGCCGGCGATGCGCTGTACGCGACGTTCGAATGCCGCACCGTGGACACGCTGCTGGCCTTCGGCACCAATGGCCGCGTCTATTCGGTCGCGGTGGCAAGCCTGCCGGGCGGCCGTGGCGATGGCGTGCCCCTGACCACGCTGATCGAACTCGCGCCGGGCACGCAGATCGCGCATACGTTCGCGGGTAACGCCGAACAACGTATGCTGATGGCGGCCTCGAGCGGCAACGGCTTCCTGACGAAGATCGGCGACATGACGAGCCGCCAGAAGGGCGGCAAGTCGTTCGTGACGCTGGAAGACGGCGACGTCCTGCTGAAGCCCGAGGCCCTGACCGACGACGCGACCCACGCGGCCTGCGTCTCCGGCAACGGCCGCCTGCTGCTGGTCGCGTTCGAGGAAATCAAGGTCCTCTCGGCCGGCGGCCGCGGCGTGATGCTGATGGAGCTCGAAGACAAGGAGCAACTGGTGCAGGCGATTGCCGTGGGGGCGCCGGGCCTGATCGTCTCGGCCACCGGCCAGCGCGGCGGCAAGGTACCGCCGCAGACGCTGAGGGGCAAGACGCTGCTGCCGTTCGTGGGCAAGCGCGCGCGCAAGGGCAAGGCAGTGGAAGCCAAGCTGAAGGATGTGCGCATCGAAGCTGTACGGCCGGAACCGGCGGCGTGATGCCCCCCGTCTCCTGACGACAACAAAAAGCCCCGCCTGGTCTCTGCCATGCGGGGCTTTTTCACACAGGGCAAGGCAGCAGAAAGCTGCCGACGTTATAACCGCACGAGAACCCGCCGGAGAGCGGCGGTACGATGATCAAGACAGAGACACGAGCCATGCCCCCGACCACCCCCACCGATCCAGAACTGGCTCCACCCCCCAACGCCCGCACCCTGTTCTTCGAATTCGCCCGCATGGGCCTGACAGGCTTCGGCGGCGTCCTCCCCTTCGTCAGACGCGCAGTCGTCGAACGCAACCGCTGGCTCAACGACAAAGACTTCGTAGAAGTGCTAAGCGTAGGCCAGGTGCTGCCCGGCCCGAATGTCATCAACGTCTCGCTGATGCTAGGCCTGAGGTTCGCCGGTCTCCGCGGGGCCGTAGCGGCCTTTTCAGGCCTCGTGCTGGTGCCAATGGTCGTGGTGCTGACAGTCATGGTCCTCTACCAACACTACCAGGACGTAGAAGCCGTCCGCCGCATGCTAACCGGCATGACCGCCGTCTCGGCCGGACTCATCCTCTCCACCGGCTGCAAACTGGCCCAAAGCCAGCCAAGAACGATCCGAGCACTGCTGATAGGCGTCGCGGCATTCATCACCATCGGCCTGCTACACCTGCCACTGGTCCCCGTGATGGCCGTGCTCGTGCCGGTGGCGCTGTATGCGGAACACCGCGCGAGCAACAAGGAGGCCGCATGACCACGGCTGAAATCCTCCGCAGCCTGCTAGGCCATTTCGGCATGCTGTCACTACTATCGATCGGCGGCGGCGCGACAACCATCCCCGACATGCACAGGTATCTGGTCGAAGCCAACGGCTGGATGACCGATCAGCAGTTCTCGGCGCTATACGCCATATCGCAAGCCTCTCCCGGCCCCAACGTGCTATTCGTCGCCCTATTCGGCTGGCAGGTAGCCGGCCCGCAAGGCACGTTCGCCGCCATGACCGGCATGGTCGGCCCGTCGAGCATCATCGCCCTGAGCTTCGAATACTTCGCCGGCCGCGCCCCGCATGCGCGTTGGCCCAACCTGATCAAGAAAGGCCTCTCAGCGCTAACGATCGGCCTCCTGATGTCCACCGGCTGGCTACTGGCCGCGAGCGTAGACCACAGCTGGACCGCGATTGCCGTAACGCTGCTAACGGTATGGCTGATGCTGAAAACAAAGGTGCACCCGCTGGCGCTGGTGGCGTTGGGGGCGGGGGCGGGGTTGCTGGGGCTGGTGTAAGACCGCAAGGAATCGTACAAACGCAAATGGCCCGCCGGTAAGGCGGGCCATTTGTTCATGCCGCGTTTGTCCGTTCCGACAGAACGATCACAGATACTTGAGTGAGAAGGTGACCGAACCGTCGATGGCAATGTCTTGCGTCAGCGCAGGCAGTTCGCCGGTCTTGCCGATTGCCAGCTTGACCGTGAAGGGCTGCGTCATGGTCTTGAAAGCGCCCGGGATCTTCGTGCCGCTAGTCGCCCACGACATGGCTTGGTCTGCGGTGGTATTGCGTGCGACAGCAGACGTGTAGGTGGCCCAGGCATTGCCTTTATCGAAGGTGGCAATCATATCAACTGGTTGGCCATCCGCAGTCGGCCGCTCGTTCATCTCGATGCTGTAAGCGCCAACGTTCTTGCCACCGACGGCATCAACGCCGAATTGGGCAACCGCGCCGTTGAACACGGCTGGGCCAGCGGACGCATTGACGGTGCCGGCACGGTTGTCGGTGGAGCCCCACATGACCTTGGTGGCCGCGTCGCATGTGACCGTGAAGGAAGAGCTCTTGGTCGGCAGCACCGTCGCTGCGGTAGCGCTGAGGGTGTTCGCGGCGATGGTACCGAAATCAAGAATGCCACCGCCGGCGAGGGTGACGTTGCAGGCGGCGGGCTTGATCACACCCTTGACCGTCAGGTCAGCCGAGTCGGCAGCGAAAGCTGCGCTGGAAGCGGCGGCAAATAGGATGGCGGCGAGGGCGGTGCTGCGAATAGTCGTGTGCATATACTTCGATGTACCTCAGAGTTTAGAGGCAGTGTTCGTGCTGGAACGACTGAAGTTTGGTCGTGGGGCGGATATCTCTGAATCGTAGATAAGCTAAAAACGGAAACGCATCGCCGGCGCGGTACTGACCGTCATGGTTATCTACTCACCCTGCCAGTTCGTAGCCCTATTCGGCTGGCAAGTAGCAGGCCCACGGGGGACCTTCGCCGCGATGACCGGCATGGTCGACCCGTCGAGCATCATCGCCCCAAGCTTCGAACACATCGCCGGCCGCGCCCCTCATGCGCGTTGGCCCAACCTGATAAAGGAGGGCCTCTCAGCCCTGACCATCGGTCTGCTGATGCCCACCGGCTGGCTACTGGCCGCCAGCGTAGACCACAGCTGGACCGCGATCGCGGTGACGTTGCTGACGTATGGCTGATGCTGAAGACGAAGGTGCACCCGCTGGCGCTGGTGGCGCTGGGGGCAGGGGCGGGGTTGTTGGGGTTGGTGTAGGGCGCCCACTTTTGCCTCAGTGACTTGAGCGTGATGGTTGCGGAACCGTCGATAGCCACGTCTTGCGTAAGCGACGGCAGGTCGCCGATCTCGAAGCAGTACGGCCAGAACCGGCGGTTTGATGAACGCCGTCTCCTGACGACAACGAAAAGCCCCGCACGGTTTCTGCCATGCGGGGCTTTTTTGTTGGTAGCAATGCTAAAAGGTGCGCCTCCTGTCCTCAGGGAGCGGGGGCGGCATAGATCAAATTTTCCGACTGAACGATGTTACAGGTAAATGACCGTGAACGTAGCGTTGCCGTCGAGCGAAATGTCGGTCGTAAGTGCCGGCAGGTTAGACGTGCTTTCAATTGCGCCGTTCACTCGGAGCGAATACTTAAATACTTTGCCAGCGGCTGGCGAGTCTCCACCTGCGGCATTGAGGGCGAGAATACTCGAGCCATCGGCACGAGCAGACGCCGCGTTTCTTGTCCAAGTTTTACCATTATCGGTCGATGCAAGGATATTCGTCGAATTGTTCACGTATGCGCCGTCCACCGTCGAATATGGAGTCGCCGTAATGGTGTAAGCGCCCAACTTCTTGCCGGACTGCTCGCCGAAGCCAAATTTATAAGCTTGACCCCCAATGCCTACATCGTTGAGACTCGCAGTCCCGCTCCGGTTATCGATGACCTTCGCGGCGACTTTCGCTGCACTGTCGCAAGTGATGGTGAAGTCGAGCCACTTTTCGGTGAGCGGAGTGGCATTGGTGGCGCTAAGCGATGAGGCAGTAATAGTGCCGAAATCGATGACGCCACCGTCCGGAAGTGCGACATTGCAGATGGAGGGCTTGATGACACCCTTGACCGTCAGGTCAGCCGAGTCGGCAGCGAAGGCGGCGCCGGAAGCGGCGGCAAACAGGAGGGCGGCGAGGGCGGTGTTGCGAATAGTCGTGTTCATGATATTTCGATGTATCTCAGAGTTTAAGAAGCGGTGTTCGCTGGGGAACGACTGAAGTTTGGTCGTTGGACGGCTATCTCTGAATCGTAAAAAAACTAAAAACGGAAAACGCCTAATACTTCGTAAAACTGCGATGAAATAGGGTGATAAGTCGCAAGCATTGTGCTGCATGCGTATCCTGGCGATTTCGTTATGTGCGCCGTTACGTCGATGTGCGCTAAGGTTGTTACAGGTACTTGATCTGGAATGTGACCAGACCGTCGAGTTGGATGTCGCTGGTGAGTGGTGGCAGGTCGGTGGCTTTGCCGATGGCGAAATCGAGTTGCCATTGCTGGGTGATCGTCTTGAATGCGCCCGGTGCTGACGCATCGCGTACCGACCAGCCGTGTCCGCGGGTTCCCGGTTCCGTCCAGTCCACTTGTTGAGCGCGCCCCCACGTATCGCCGCCGTCGGTTGTGTAGAGCCTCGTCGCCACCTCGCCGTCTGCATTGGCGGGTGTGCTGTCATTGCGTTGGATCGTGTACGCGCCAATGTTCTTGCCGTCCACGTTGCCTACGCCGTACCAGACAGAATCGGATGGATAGATGGCGTTGCCTGCGCCGTTGTTGGCGGTGCCTTTGCGGCCGTCGATCAAGCTGAGTGCCAGCTTGGTGGGTGCATCGCATTGGATGCTCAGCGTGAAGGGTTTCGATGCAAGGCGGGTAGCGGATGTCTGGCTTAACGATGACGGGAAGATGGTGCCAAAGCTGATGAGGGCGTCGTCTGACAGGCTTATCGAGCAGGCGGATGGTCGGATGCTGCCTTTGATCGTCAGGTCTGCGTTGTCCGCGGCAAAAGCTGCGGTCAGGATCGCGGTCAGGGGCAGGAGGGTGAGGGCAGCGGTACGGATGTTGGGTTTCATGTGATGCGACGTTGCTTGCGAGATGTGAGTTGAGACGGGGCCCAGTCTTCTCGATGGCCGCCGATCTCGGAATCGCAAGAAGCCTTAAAACAGTGAAACGTTTGATGAGTTAGTAGAACTACGAGGTGGGGTGGGGTTCTCGGGCGCGTGCTCGAGCGGAGGGGAGCGGCTGCCGCAGCGATGGCGCGCGACGTGCGCCGACAGCGGGAGGAAAAAACAAAAAACCCGCGAAGCTTGCGCTAAGCGGGTTTCTAAATGGCATCTGATGTGCCTGGTACTACTGAATTCTTTATGGTGCCGAAGAGAGGAATCGAACCCCCGACCTTCTCATTACGAATGAGCTGCTCTACCGACTGAGCTACTTCGGCCCACACCGATGAATTTGCGTTGCATCGGATAAGAGACCGCGATATTAGCAGCGCCTTTGCGTTTTGTGAAGCCCCCGTGCCATTTTTTTCTGTGGCGCCGAGCGCGCTCGAGGGCCCGTCGTCGCGCTGACATGGTCCTAGGACGTCATACCTTTTCGTCATGGCACGGGCCTGGTTGAACGGGGTCAATGCCGCGCGCCTTGTGCATGTCTGCAAGAGAAAACGTCTAGGGAATACACCGATGAGAACCGCATTGACCGGTTAGAGGCGCAGGTTTAGATTGCGCAGACGTTGTATGACGACAGATCAATAACAGACGAAAAAACATGTCTCTTGCATCGAAAGATCCGCTGGACGGTATCGCCACGCGCTGCCATCGCATCCTGATGACGGGCGCCGCGGGCAACCTCGGCAAGGTCCTGCGCGACCGGCTCAAGCGGTATGCCGATGTGGTCCGGCTCTCGGATATCGCGGACCTCGGCGCCCCGCGCGGGCAGGAAGAGATCGTGCCGTGCAATCTCGCCGATCCGCAGGCCGTGCATGCACTGGTCGAAGGTGTCGATGCGATCGTGCATCTGGGCGGCGTCTCGGTGGAGCGGCCGTTCGAGGAGATCCTGCCGGCAAATATTCAAGGCACGTACAACCTCTATGAAGCCGCGCGTCGCCACGGCGTGAAGCGCGTGGTGTTCGCGAGCTCGAACCACGTCATCGGCTTTTACAAGCAGGGCGAGACGCTCGACGCGGACACGGTGCCGCGCCCCGACGGCTACTACGGCATCAGCAAGGCGTTCGGCGAGCAGATGGCAAGCTTCTACTTCGATCGCTACGGTATCGAGACCGTGAGCCTGCGTATCGGCTCGTCGTTTCCGGAAGCGAAAGACCGCCGCATGCTGATCACGTGGCTCGGTTATGACGACCTCGAGCAGTTGATCAAGCGCTCGATCTTCGTGCCCGATGTGGGCAATCTGATCGTCTATGGGGCTTCGGCCAATCGCGATCGCTGGTGGGATAACGGCAAGGCTGAGCGGCTGGGCTTCAAGCCCGTCGAAAGCTCCGAGCAATTCCGCGCGAAGGTCGAGTCGGTGCCGCCACTGCCCGCAGATGATCCTGCTGGTTGGTATCAGGGCGGGGCATTCGTCAAGGCTGGTCCGTTCGGGGACTGAGCGCGATGCCGGCCTCGATCGAACGGATCGGCACCATGCGGTGCGGCGTCGGCGAGAGCCCGGTCTGGCATGGCGGCGAACGCGCGCTGTACTGGACCGATATTCCGAATCGCACGCTCTGGCGCTGGGACCCATCGCGCAACCATTCGAACGCGTGGACATTGCCCGAGATGGCGGGCTGCATGGCGATGACAGCCGACGGCGGATGGCTGCTGGCGATGGAGAGCGGGCTGTTCCGCGCGACGGCGTTCGTGCCGGGGATGGCCACGCCGGTGCTGCGGCGCGTGGCCAAGGTTACGCATGCGCGTGAAGGCATGCGCTTCAACGATGGGCGCTGTGATCGGCAGGGGAGGTTCTGGGCCGGCACGATGGTGATGGACATGTCGCTCGCCGCCGACGACGGCCAGCTCTACCGCCATGACGCCAATGACGCCAATGACGGCTTGACGCCGGTCCTGCCGTCGCTGATCACGCCCAACGGTCTCGCGTTCAGTCCCGATGGCCGCACGATGTACCTGTCCGATTCGCATCCGTCGCGGCAGATCGTCTGGGCGTTCGATTACGACATCGACACGGGCACGCCGTCGAACCGGCGCGTGTTCGTCGATATGACGACGCTGCCGGGCCGGCCCGATGGCGCGGCCGTCGATGCCGAGGGCTGTTACTGGATCTGCGGCAACGATGCCGGGCAGATCCATCGCTTCACGCCGGCAGGCAGGCTCGATCGCAGCCTTGCCGTGCCGGTGGCCAAGCCCGCGATGTGCGCGTTTGGCGGCGATCGGCTCGATACGCTCTATGTCACCTCGATTCGTACGAGCGACGCGGAGGACCCGCTTTCCGGCGCCGTGTTCGCGCTGCGCCCGGGGGTGCCGGGCCTTCCGGAGCCCATGCTGAAACCCTGATCCGCAAGACCTGTCCATCTCATCATCGCGTCATAACTACAAACGGAGACACCGATGCCATCGAAGTTCCTTACCCGCTCGTTCCAGCGCGCAGGCGTGCGCGCGCTCGCCACGATGGCCGCCTTGGCCACGCTGGCCATCCCCGCCGCGCAGGCCGCAGACTTCCGCTCGGCCGATATCCACCCCGAGGACTATCCCACCGTGCTCGCGGTGCGCCATATGGGCGAGCTGCTCAAGCAGCGCAGCAACGGCCGGCTGTCGATCAAGGTGTTCGCGCAGGGCGCGCTCGGCAGCGAGAAGGACGCCATCGAGCAGACCAAGATCGGCGCGCTGCAGATGGTGCGCGTGAACTCGGCCGCGATGAACAATATCTGCGAGGCCACGATCGTCCCGACGATGCCGTTCCTGTTCCGCTCCACCGAGCATATGCGCCATGTCCTCGACGGCCCGCTCGGCGACGACATTCTGAAGTCGTGCGAGAAGAACGGGTTTATCGGGCTGGCGTGGTACGACAGCGGCTCGCGCTCGCTCTACACGACCAAGCGTCCGATTCGCACGCTGGCCGATGCCAAGGGCATGAAGATCCGGGTGCAGCAGTCCGACCTGTGGGTGTCGCTGATGGAAGCGATGCATGCCAATGCCACGCCGATGCCGTGGGGCGAGGTGTACACGGGCCTGAAGACGGGCCTCGTCGATGGCGCCGAGAACAACTGGCCCAGCTATGAAAGCTCGCGCCAGTTCGAGGTGGCCAAGTACTACTCGATGACCGAGCACTCGATGGCGCCCGAGATGCTGCTGTTCTCGAAGCTCGCGTGGGACCGCCTGCCGCCGGCCGACCAGCAGCTCGTGCGTCAGGCCGCGAAGGACTCGGTACCTTATATGCGCAAGCTGTGGGACGAGCGCGAGACGAAGTCGCGCAAGATCGTCGAAGCATCGGGCGTGCAGATCATCCAGGTGGACAAGAGCTCGTTCCAGGCCGCGATGAAGCCCGTGTACGACCGCTTTATCACGAGTCCGCAGATGAAGGATTACGTGCGGCGCGCGCAAGAGACCAAGTAATCGGCAGGGGAGATCTCGATGACGTCATCGCCTGCATCCTCCGCATCGGCGCGCGGCGAGGTTGCCGACACGCCGAATGCCTATACGCGCTTTTGCGCCATGCTCGCCCGCGCCTGCATGGCGCTCGGCGTGACCGGGCTGATCCTGCTCGTCGTCGCCGTGCTCGTGCAGGTGTTCGGCCGCTACGTGCTCAACGACACGCCGACATGGGCAGAAACGCTTGCGATGCTGCTCGTGCTGTACGTGACGATGCTCGGCACCGCGGTGGGCGTGCGCGACGCGGGCCATATCGGGCTCGAGTCGCTGCTCGTGCTCGTGCCCCAGCGCGTCCGCCTGAAGCTGGAGATCCTGATTCACGCGCTGGTCGGCACGTTCGGCGCGGTGATGGCCTGGAACTGCGCGCTGCTCGCGCTATCCGTCGCCGACTACAAGCTGCCGACGCTCGGTATCTCGGAAGGCTGGCGCTATGTGCCGCCCGTGATCGCGGGCGTGCTCATCGTGCTGTTCTCGATCGAACGCATCATCGCGGTGGTCAAGGGGACCGAAGTGGAGCCCGCATGGCACTGATCATTCTTTCCGTCTGCTTTTTCGGGCTGCTGATTCTCGGCGTGCCGGTCGCGTTTGCGATCGGGCTTTCGGCGGTGGCGACGATCCTCTACGAAGGCCTGCCGCTTGCGGTCGTGTTCCAGCAGATGACGTCGGGCATGAACGCGTTCTCGTTCCTGGCCATTCCGTTCTTTATCTTCGCGGGCGAGCTGATGCTGTACGGCGGCATTGCCGATCGCATCGTCGGGTTTGCCAAGTCGCTGGCCGGCCATGTGCGCGGCGGGCTCGGCATGTCCAACGTGGTGGCCTGCACACTGTTCGGCGGCGTCAGCGGATCGCCCGTGGCCGACGTGTCGGCGATGGGCGCCGTGATGATCCCGATGATGAAGCGCGAGGGCTATCACGCGGACTATGCGGTCAACGTGACCACGCACGCGGCGCTGGTGGGCGCGCTGATGCCAACGAGCCACAACATGATCATCTACACGCTGGCCGCCGGCGGCAAGGTGTCTATTGCCGCGCTGATTCTGGCCGGCGTGGTTCCCGCGCTGATTCTCACGCTATGCAATCTCGCGGCCGCGTACTTCGTCGCACGCAAGCGCGGCTACCCGGCCGGCACGTTTCCGGGCTGGGAGATGGTCGGCCACTCGCTTGCGGCCGCGTTGCCGGGCTTGTTCGTCGTGGTGCTGATTCTCGCGGGCATCCTGTCGGGCGTGTTCACGGCGACCGAGTCCGCGGCGGTGGCGGTGCTCTATGCGCTGACGCTGACCGTGGTGGTCTATCGCTCGCTGACGAAGGAACAGTTCATCCGCGCGGCGGCCAAGGCGGTGAAGACGACGGGTGTGGTGCTGCTGCTGATCGGCATCTCGGGTACGTTCGGCTATCTGATCAGCCTCTATGGCGTGGCCGAGCTCACGGGCCAGTTCCTGAGTTCGCTGTCGACGACGCCGTGGATGATCTTCCTGATGGTCAACGTGCTGCTGTTCGTGCTCGGCACGTTCCTCGACATGGCCGCGACGATCCTGATCTGCACGCCGATCTTTCTGCCGATCTGCCAGCACTACGGCATGGGGCCCGTGCAGTTCGGCATGCTGATGCTGATCAATTGCGCGCTGGGGTTGAATACGCCGCCGGTGGGGACCACGCAGTTCGTCGGGTGCGCGATCGGCGGCGTGTCGGTGGGGCAGGTCATGAAGACCATCTGGCCGTTCTACGGCGCGTTGCTGGCGGCGTTGCTGATGGTGACTTATGTGCCGGCGTTTTCGATGTGGCTGCCGGATTTGCTGCTCAAATAAAAACCCCTCTCCCATGGGGAGAGGGGGAGTGGATCGGTCAGGCCTTACCTTCGGCTTCCCGGTGGTAGCGCGTCACGAGGTCCACCTCGTTCTTCGACCCGAGGATCACCGACACGCGCTGATGCAGCTTGGTCGGCTCCACGTCGAGAATCCGGTCATGCCCGTTGGTGGCCGCGCCGCCGGCCTGCTCGACGAGCATCGCCATCGGGTTCGCCTCGTACATCAGGCGCAGCTTGCCCGGCTTGTCCGGATCGCGCTTGTCCCACGGATACAGGAAGATGCCGCCGCGCGTGAGAATGCGGTGCACGTCCGCAACCATCGAGGCGATCCAGCGCATATTGAAGTTCTTGCCGCGCGGACCATCCTCGCCAGCCAGGCATTCGTCGATGTACTGGCGCACGGGCGGCGCCCAGTGGCGCATGTTGGACATGTTGATCGCGAATTCCTTGGTGTCTTCCGGAATCTTGACGTCCTGCTGCGTCAGCACGAAGCTGCCCGCTTCGCGATCGAGCGTGAACATATGCACGCCGTTGCCGACCGTCAGCACCAGCGTCGTCTGCGGACCGTACACCGCGTAGCCGGCCGCCACCTGATGCGTGCCCGGCTGCATGAAGTCCGCCTCGGTTACGGTCTGGCCCGGCTTCGGCATGTGCAGCACCGAGAAGATCGTGCCGATGGACACGTTCACGTCGATGTTCGACGAGCCGTCGAGCGGATCGAACAGCAGCAGGTACTCGCCCTTCGGATAGCGGTTCGGGATCTCGTAGAACGAGTCCATTTCCTCGGACGCCATGGCCGCGAGGTGGCCGCCCCACTCGTTGGCGTCGAGCAGGACCTCGTTGGCGATCACGTCGAGCTTCTGCTGCGTTTCGCCCTGCACGTTGCCGGTGCCGGCCGAGCCGAGCACGCCCGCGAGCGCGCCCTTGCTGACGGCGTTGGAGATGGCCTTGCAGGCGCGGGCAACCACTTCGATCAGCAGCCGCAGCTCGGGCTCAATCGTGTTGTGCTTGCGCTGCTCCTCGACCAGATATCGGGTGAGACTGATGCGTGTCATGGTGGGGTTCTCCTTGGATCGGCGCCATTTTACCGTGGCGCCGACTATGTCCGATATCTTCAGGCGGAAACCGGCCTCAGGCCGACAGCGACTTGCCCACGATCTCGCGCACGTCGCGCGACAGCGTCGAGGACGCCGACACACGTTCCAGCGCCGCCCGCATGCGGTCGCGCAGCGGCAGCGCGTACTTCTGCCAGCGGTCCATCACGCGGGCCAGCCGCGCCGCCACCTGCGGATTGATCGCATCGAGCGCGAGGACCTGATCGGCCCAGAATTCGTAGCCCGAGCCATCCTCGGCGTGGAACTGGGCCGGATTGCCCGAGCAGAAGCTGAAGATCAGCGAACGCGCGCGGTTCGGGTTGCGCAGCGTGAATGCCGGGTGCTCCATCAGGTTGCGCACCACGTCGATCGTGCGCTTGCCCGCGTGCGGCCCCACCTCGCCGCGCTGCATGCCCTGCAGGGAGAACCACTTGTCGATGACCAGCGGATCGTTCTCGAAGCGCTGGTAGAAGTCCGCCAGCGCGTGCTCGCGGCCCGGCGCGAAGCTGTTGACCAGCGCGGACAGCGCGGCAAAGCGGTCCGTCATGTTGTCGGACTCCGCGTAGTGCTTGTCCGCCAGCGCCTGCATGTCGGCATCGCCGGTATCGGCCAGATAGCCAAGCGCAAGGTTGCGCAGCGCGCGGCGCGCGGCGGAATCGGCGTCCGGCGAGTACGGACCGGGCGTCGCATTGGATTCGTACGCGGCCAGCCATTCGGCCTTGAGCGCGCGTGCGAGGCCCTCGCGCAGGAACAGCCGCGCGCGGTGGATCGCGGCGGGATCGGCCACGCCCATGCGCTCGGCCAGATAGGCCTCGGCCGGCAGCATCAGCGCCTGTTCGCGGAACGCGGGGTTCAGCGTGCCGTCGGTGAGCACCGCGCGGAACGCATCGACGAGCGCCTTGCTGAGCTTGAGTTCGCGGCCCGCCTGCGCGTCGGCCACGAGTTCCAGCAGCACGCGCGTGGCAAGGCGCTGGCCAGCCTCCCAGCGGTTGAACGGATCGCTGTCGTGCTCGAGCAGGAACGTCAGCGCGCTGTCGCTGTAGTCGTAATCGACGATCACGGGCGCGGAGAAATTGCGCAGCAGCGACGGCGTCGGGGCATCGCCCGCGGGCAGCCCGACGAAGCGGAACGTCTGCTCGGCCTGCGTGAAATCGAGCACGCGCGTGGTGTCGCCGGCGGCGGCCTCGCCTTCGAGCCGCAGCGGCAGGTCCTCGCCGTCCTTGCCGATCAGGCCGATCGCGAACGGAATATGGAACGGCTGCTTCTCGGGCGTACCGTCGCGGGTTTCGATGCCGACCTTCGGGCAGCGCTGGGCGAGGGTGATATCCAGCGTGCCCGCACCGGCGTTCCACGCGGTGCGCACGGTCACCACGGGCGTGCCGGCCTGGCTGTACCAGAGCCCGAACTGCGTCAGGTCGCGGCCGTTGGCATCGGCCATCGCGCGGCGGAAGTCGTCGCACGTCACGGCCTGGCCGTCATGGCGCTCGAAATACAGGTCCATGCCCTTGCGGAAGCCATCGCGGCCGAGCAGCGTCTGGTACATCCGCACGACCTCGGCGCCTTTCTCGTAGACCGTGACCGTGTAGAAGTTGTTGATCTCCTCGTAGCTGTCCGGCCGCACCGGATGCGCCATCGGACCCGCGTCCTCGGGGAACTGCACCTGCCGCAGCACGCGCACGTCCTCGATGCGCTTGACCGCGCGGCCCGACTCCGAGCCCATCATGTCGGCCGAGAACTCCTGATCGCGGAACACGGTCAGGCCTTCCTTGAGCGACAGCTGGAACCAGTCGCGGCACGTCACGCGGTTACCGGTCCAGTTATGGAAGTACTCGTGGCCGACGACCGACTCGATGTTCGCGAAGTCCACGTCGGTCGCGGTCTGGGCGTTGGCCAGTACGTACTTGGTGTTGAAGATGTTGAGGCCCTTGTTCTCCATCGCGCCCATGTTGAAGTCGCCGACGGCGACGATCATGAAGCGGTCCAGGTCGAGCTCGAGGCCGAAGCGGCGCTCGTCCCAGTGGATCGAGTTGATCAGCGAGTCCATGGCATGGCGCGTCTTGTCGAGGTCCTGCGCTTCTACCCAGACCTGCAGCAGCTTCTCCTTGCCCGATGCGGACTGGATCCGTTCCTCGATGCATTCGAGCTTGCCGGCGACGAGCGCGAACAGATACGAGGGCTTGCGGAACGGGTCTTCCCAGACCGCCTCGTGGCGGCCGTCGGGCAGCGCCTGCTCGCTCAGCAGGTTGCCGTTGGACAGCAGCACCGGGTAGGCGGCGCGATCCGCGCGCAGCGTGACGCGATAGGTCGTCATCACGTCAGGGCGGTCGAGGAAATAGGTAATGCGCCGGAAACCTTCGGCTTCGCACTGTGTGAAAAAGTTGCCGTTGGAGACGTACAGGCCGGACAGCGTGGTGTTCGCGGCCGGGTTGCACGCGGTGGTGATCTCGAGCGTGCCTTGCGCGGGCAGGCCCGTGAGCGTCAGCGAGCCGGTGGCGGTAGCCACCCCCGTGAACGGCTGGCCGTCGAGGCGCACGCCGACGAGTTCGAGTTCCTCGCCGGCGAGGACCAGCGCGGCATCGGGCGCCGCACCGGGCGCGCGATGGAAGCCCAGCGTGCTCGTGACGATCGTGCGCTGCGGATCGAGTTCGAGCACCAGATCCACGTGGTCGATTGCTAACGCGGGCGGAGTATAGTCCTTGCGATAGACGGTAACGGGCGTATCGGTGCGGAGCATGGGGAATCCTGTGTTCGGTGGTCGTTGGGACAAGCCGTTGAGACAAGGCGGGCGGCGCGGAAGGGTTCGGCGCCGAAGTCCTCATTGTAGCCAACGGGGTTGAAGGAGGTCGGCCGCGGGAACGCGGCGTCACGCAAACGGTCTGAATGGCGTGGCGGGAACGTTGATAAGAAGGCGGGAAGAATCGATATGTGGCAGAAAAATTTCAACCGTGGCCGGACACTTGCGCTGGCCTTGCTGGCGGCCCTGTGGCTCTCGGGCTGCGCCAGCACCATCACCACCGAGGTCACGGCGTTCCGCCAGCCCGAATGGCAGAACGACGCGCCACGCACCTATGCGTTCGAGAACTCGCCGCAACAGGAGGCGCAGCTGGAGCGCGCCACATACGAACAATGGCTCGCGGCGACGCTGGGCGGCGTGGGATTCGAACAATTGCCGGCCAGTCAGGCACGGTATCTGGTCAGCATGGACTACGACGCCGTCCCCGGAATGGTGCGCGTGGCGGAGACCGTCTACCCCGATCCGTGGTACGGCCCGTGGGGGCCGTACTGGGGACCCTATGGGGGCTACGGCGGCTGGTATCGACCCTACGGGCCGTGGGGTTGGGGCCCGGGCTACTGGCCGCCGCAGACGATCGTGCGCGACGTGCCGGTGACGTTCGCGAGCCTGCGCGTGTTCTTCAAGGATGCGAAGTCGGGCAAGCGCGTCTATCAGGTCACCGCGCGCAACACGACCGAGGGCGGCAGCCTGGCCGGCGTCATGCCCTACATGATCCGGAGCGCGTTCGCCGATTTCCCGGGCGAGAGTGGCCGGCCGCGGCGCGTGACGCTCGAAGTCGAGAAGGCCAAACCATAGGAGGCTTTTTCCCCTTCGGTAGTAAAGCCCATTGAACCGAGACTGAAGAGAAAGTAGGCACACCGCGCATGCGCGCTGGGCTAGAATGGCTGCTCGAATTTTCCGGCCCTCGCCGTTCTGCATGGTGTGGCAGGGCCTTCATCCCGGACGAGCAGAATGACCAGCAAGACTACCGGCGCGGATGTTGCGTCGCAACAAGCCCCCACGCAAACCCCCCAGCACGCCCCCAACAGTCCTGAAGCGCAACTGCGCCTCGCCGCACTCGAATATCACCGCAGCCCCACCAAGGGCAAGATCCAGGTCACGGCCACCAAGGCGCTGTCGAACCAGCGGGACCTGTCGCTGGCGTACTCGCCGGGCGTAGCGTATGCGTGCGAAGAGATTGCCAAGGACCCGGCGATGGCCGCCGAGTACACCTCGCGCGCGAACCTCGTGGCCGTGGTGACCAACGGTACCGCGGTGCTGGGCCTGGGCGACATCGGTCCGCTCGCCGGCAAGCCCGTGATGGAAGGCAAGGGCTGCCTGTTCAAGAAATTCGCCGGCATCGACGTGTTCGACATCGAACTCGATGCCCGTGACCCGGACAAGATCGTCGAGATCGTGGCCGCGCTGGAGCCGACGCTCGGCGGCGTGAACCTCGAGGACATCAAGGCGCCCGAGTGCTTCTACATCGAGAAGAAGCTGCGCGAGCGCATGAACATTCCCGTCTTCCATGACGATCAGCACGGAACCGCGATCATCTCCGCGGCCGCACTGCTGAACGGCCTGAAGGTCGTGGGCAAGGACATCGGCAAGGTCAAGCTGGCCGTGTCGGGTGCCGGCGCCGCGGCCATCGCGTGCCTGGACACCATGGTGAGCCTCGGCGTCAAGCGCGAGAACGTCTACGTGGTGGACTCGAAGGGCGTGATCCATGTGGGCCGCGATGCCAACATGGAAGCCAACAAGGCCCGCTACGCGCAGGACACGTCGGCCCGTACGCTTGCCGACATCGTCAAGGACGCCGACGTCTTCCTGGGCTGCTCGACCGCTGGCGTGCTGACCGGCGACATGGTCAAGACGATGGCCGACAAGCCCATCATCCTGGCCCTGGCCAATCCGGAGCCGGAAATCCGTCCTGAAGTGGCGAAGGCCGCGCGCCCCGACTGCATCATCGCGACCGGCCGTTCGGATTACCCGAACCAGGTCAACAACGTGCTGTGCTTCCCGTACATCTTCCGCGGCGCGCTCGACTGCGGCGCGACCAAGATCACGGAAGAGATGAAGCTGGCCTGCGTGAAGGCGATCGCCGAGCTGGCCGAGGCCGAGCTCAACGACGCCGTGGCGGCCGCTTACGGCGGCGCCGAGCTCAAGTTCGGACCCGACTACATCATCCCGACGCCGTTCGACCAGCGCCTGATCGAGAAGATCGCGCCGGCCGTGGCCAAGGCCGCGGAGGAGTCGGGCGTGGCAACGCGTCCGATCAAGGACCTCGAGGCCTACCGCCAGCAGCTGACGCACTACGTCTATCACACCGGCCTGATGATGAAGCCGGTGTTCACGGCCGCCAAGGCCGCGCCGAAGCGCGTGGCCTACGCCGAGGGCGAAGAAGAGCGCGTGCTGCGCGCGGTGCAGAGCGTGGTCGATGAAGGCCTCGCGCGTCCGATCCTGATCGGCCGTCCGCACGTGATCCAGATGCGTATCGACAAGGCCGGCCTGCGCCTGCGCCCGGGCGTGGACTTCGAACTCGTGAACCCCGAGGACGATCCCCGTTACCGCGCATACCACGAGGCCTACCACGCGCTGCGTGGCCGCGACGGCGTGACGCCGGACATGGCCAAGGTGGCGCTGCGCCGCTCGAACACGCTCATTGGCACGATGCTGATGCATATGGGCGATGCCGACGCGCTGCTGTGCGGCACGGTGGGCCGCTTCGAGGGTCACCTCGAGCACGTCCGCGACGTCATCGGCATGAAGCCGGAGGCCAAGGTCTTCGCGGCCATGAACGCGCTGATGCTCGAAAAGTACACGCTGTTCATCACCGACACGTTCGTCAACGACGATCCGACCGCTGAAGAACTGGCCTGCATCACGCAGCTCGCCGCCGAGGAAATCTCGCGCTTCGGCCTGCATCCGAAGGTCGCGCTGATGTCGCACTCGATGTTCGGTTCGTCGACGCGTCCGTCGGCCCGCAAGATGCGCGATGCCGCCGAGATCCTGTCGAAGGTGGCGCCGCAGCTCGAGGTGGAAGGCGAGATGCAGGGCGACGCCGCGCTGGTCGAGGACGTGCGCCGTCACTTCCTGCCGTCCACGAAGCTGGCGGGCAGCGCCAACCTGCTGGTCATGCCGACGCTGGACGCGGCCAATATCGCGTTCAACCTGCTCAAGATCACGGGCGGGCAGGGCGTGACGGTCGGCCCGATCCTGCTGGGCGCGGCCAAGCCGGTGCATATCCTGAACCCGCAGGCGACGACGCGCCGTATCGTCAATATGACGGCGGTTGCGGTCGCCGAGGCTGGCGCGCTGCGCTAAGCGCTACGCCCCAAAAAAAAGCCGGGTCCTCGGACCCGGCTTTTCCTTTCCCTGTGTGCGCAGCTATTGCAACACGTTGTACTGCTCGCGCATGACCACAATGATCGAACGCGCTGCCGCGAGTTGCTGCGTCACGTCATCGAAGGTGTCCGCGCGGAAGTCCACTTCCGCACTCCAGTTGCAACCGGTGTGATCGGGCTGATGCACGCGCATCGCGTGCAGCTCCACCTCACCGCACTCCGGATTGTTATCCAGGCACTGGCTCAGGATCGCCATCAATTCCGAACGGGTTTTCGCATAGCGCCGCATGAGTCACCTCACTCGTTCCTGTCACGTGGTTCCGGCACAGAGTCCGGAAACCCATTTAAGGACTAAGAGGTGACTGTCGCCAATTGAATCGGCCTATGGAGTCCCTGCTTTCAATCTCGCTTCAATGCCGCAGTGCGGCATATTAGCGAGGCCGCGTCAGAACTTGTGACGGATACCCACCCCGAAACTGTCGCCGTGCTCGATGCCGGTGACCTTGTCGTAGTAGTAGGCCGCATACAGGTCCGTGCGCTTTGACAGGTTGTAGTCGTAGGCCAGTGCGAACGTGTTGCGCTTGAAGTCCGCGACCGCATTCTCGGTCTTGCCGTACGCGTACGTCGCCAGCACCGCGCCCGCGCCCACCGGCACCGAAGCGCCGACCTGGCCGTTCGTGTGCTTGATGTCGCCGTTCGGATTGGCCGCGCTGATGCTCGTCTTGATGTACTGCGCCTGCGCGAACAGCTTGACGATGCGGAAGTCGTAAGAGACGCCGCCCTGTACCGCGGTCTGCTTGCTGACGCCGGTCAGCAGCGGGTTCGTCGAGTTCGTGACGTCGAACGGCGCGTTGTCGAACTTGACCTGCTGGAACGCGAGCGTCGCGCCGAAGTTGCCATTGAAGTAGGTCACGTTGCCGCCCCACTTGTTCTGGCTGTAGTTGCCGGCGTTCTCGCCCAGGCCGTAGATGAAGTTGGCGGTCAGGCCGCCCCAGGTCGGCGTCGAGTACAGGATCGAGTTGTTCCAGCCCGAATCGCCGATGATGCCCGGGTCGAACACCTGGGCATTGCCGGACGTCAGGTAGGTGTGGAACACCATCGGCGAGAATACGTACGAGTCGACCAGCGGGTTGAAGATGATGGTCGAGACGAAGTACGGCGTGGTATTGCGGCCGAGCTTCAGCGAACCGAAGTTGTTGTTCTCGAGACCGACGAACGCGTTGCGGCTGAACATCGAGTCGCCATCGAAGCGGCCGACGCGGCCGTTGTCGGTCCGGTAGAACGCGTTGAGGTCGAAGATCGCGCGCGTGCCCGCGCCCAGGTCTTCCGAACCCTTGATGCCCCAGTAGGACGTCTGCATGCCGCCCGAGTTCGCCACGAAGGCGCGCTCGCCGGTGCCCGGATTCTTAATGCCGCCGATAAACATATCGGCCTGGCCGTAAAGCGTGACGCCCGATTGCGCGAGGGTGGCGCCCGAATACAGGACAGCCGCGATCGCCGCCAGCTTGAAAGCCGGCTTGTAGTGCTTCGACATGGGTAAAGACCTCCGTGGTTTGATACCGCTCAGAACGCTGTGTGCTGGGTCCGCTGTGGCAGCCGGCGCGGTACGCCTCTGGTGGGCGCTGCCGCGTGCCGGCATGGCGAACGACGTTCCTTCGCTCTGATCTCTCTCTTCTTTATTCGCCCGATTTTTTGGCTCAGCGGGATACTAAGTCGTCGAGCCGAAACTGTGCAATGCGATGAATCTGGTTGATGCACGTTTGCAACTCGACGTCGGGTGCGTTGTCGATGCGTCTTGCAAATTCCGCGATGATGCCGTGCCGATCGTAGCCACGCACCGCGAGAATGAACGGGAAGCCGAACTTGCGGTTGTAGTCCGCGTTGAGCTGCTGCAGGCGTTCGAACTCCTCGGGCGTGCACAGGTGCAGGCCCGCGCCACTCTGCTCGCGCGTGGACTCGTCGGTGAGCTCGCCGCGCACCGCGGCCTTGCCCGCGAGCTCCGGGTGCGCGCGCACGAGCGCGAGCTGCGCCTCGCGGCCCGCGTGATCGACGGCCTCGCGGAGCGCCGCGGCCAGCGAGGCCAGGTCGGCAAACGGGCGTTTGCGAGCGGCCGACTCGGCGAACCATGGGGAATGCTCGTAGATGCCGCCGAGGACCGCGACGAACTCGGCCTCGGGCATCGCGTTGAGCTGGGCGAGGGTGTAGTGCGTGCCTGCCCCGCTCATGCCTGGCCTCCGTACGGATGGGTCTCGATCCAGTGGCGCGCGATATCCACGCGGCGGCAGATCCAGACCTTGTCGTGTTCCTGCACGTAGTCGAGAAAGCGCTGCAGCGCGCGGAAGCGTCCGGGCCGGCCGAGCAGGCGGCAATGTATGCCCACCGACAGCATCTTCGGGCGGTCGAGCCCGCGCGGATCGCCTTCGGCATACAGCACGTCGAATGCGTCCTTGAGGTACTGGAAGAACTGCTCGCCCGTGTTGAAGCCCTGCGGCGTGGCAAAGCGCATATCGTTGGAGTCGAGCGTGTAGGGCACCACGAGGTGCGGCTTCTTCTCGCCGCCCGTGACTTCCACCTCGGTCCAGAAGGGCAGGTCGTCGCCATAGTAATCGGCGTCGTAGAGCAGTCCGCCGTGCTCGACGACGAGCCGGCGCGTATTGGGGCTGTCGCGGCCCGTGTACCAGCCGAGCGGCATCGCGCCCGTCATCTCGCGGATGATCTCCATGCCGATGCGCATGTGTTCACGCTCGGTGGCCTCGTCCATGTTCTGGTAGTGGATCCAGCGCCAGCCGTGGCAGGCGATCTCGTGGCCGAGCTCGACGAACGCGCGCGTGACGTCGGGATGCCGCTGCAGCGCCATCGAGACACCGAAGATCGTGAGTGGCAGGCCGCGGCGTTCGAACTCGCGCAGGATGCGCCAGACGCCCGCGCGCGAGCCGTACTCGTACACGCCCTCCATGCTCATATGGCGGTCCGGATAGGCGGCCGCGCCGATGATCTCCGACAGGAACTGCTCGGAGCCGGCATCGCCGTGCAGCACGTTGTTCTCGCCGCCTTCCTCGTAGTTGAGGACGAACTGGAGCGCGACGCGCGCGCCGCCGGGCCAGCGTGCGTGCGGCGGTTCGGCGCCGTAGCCGACGAGGTCGCGTGGATAGTGTTGGGAATCTTTGTGTTGGCTCATGGCTGCTGCGTGGTAGTTATTCGGTGCCGTGAGAGTTGGCGGCGGCATTGCGCATGGCTTCTTCGGCCGACTGCATGCCGTTGTAGAACAGGTTCAGCGCCACCGCGACGATCGTGCCGAGCACGATGCCGCTATGCGTGAACGGATCGGTCCACTTCGGCAGGTACTGGAACAGCGTGGGGGAGAGCGTCGGGACCATGCCGAAGCCGATCGAGATCGCGACGATGAACAGGTTATGGCGATTGCGGTTGAAGTCGCACGACCCAAGGATGCGGATACCGGTGGCGGCGACCATGCCGAACATCACGATGCCGGCGCCGCCGAGCACGAACTGCGGCACCGAGGCCACGACGTGCGCCATCTTCGGAAACAGCCCGAACGCGATCAGGATCAGCCCGCCGGCCACGGCCACATAGCGCGAGCGCACGCCGGTCACGGTCACGAGGCCCACGTTCTGCGAGAACGACGTGTACGGGAACGTGTTGAACACCCCGCCGACGATCGTGCCGAGGCCGTCGGCGCGCAGGCCGTTGGTGAGTTCGCGATTGGTCAGCCGCTTGCCCGTGATGTCGGCCAGCGCGAGGAACATGCCCGTGGATTCCACGAGCGTGATCAGCATGACGATGCACATCGACAGCACGGCGGTGAGCTGGAACGTCGGCATGCCGAAGTGCAGCGGCGTGATGACGGCCACGAGGCTCGCCTCGTGCAGGCCTTCGAACGACACCTTGCCGAATGCCATCGCGACGAGCGTGCCGGCGATGATCCCGAGCAGCACCGCGCAGTTGGCGATGAGCCCGCGCCCGTACTTGGTCAGCACGAGGATGACCACGAGCACGAGACCCGCGATGGCGAGGTTGCCGAGGTCGCCGTAGGCGAGGTTCGGCACGTCCTTGACCACGCCGTCGATGACCGCGCGCGTGGTCGGCTGGCCGCCGCCGGCCCAGTTGATGCCCACGCGCATCAGCGAGATGCCGATGAGCGTGATCACGGTGCCGGTCACCACGGGCGGAAAGAGCCCGAGCATGCGTCCCATCAGCGGCGCGATCAGTATCCCGAAGATGCCGGAGGCGATCACCGCGCCGTAGATGCCGAGCAGGCCGATCTCGGGATCGCCGCCGATGGCGATCATCGGTGCCACCGCCGCGAACGTGACGCCCATCATGACCGGCATGCGGATGCCGAAGCGCCAGAAGCCGAGCGCCTGGATCAGCGTGGCGATGCCGGCGGCGAACAGGTCCGCGTTGATGAGGAAGGCAAGCTGGTCCTTGGGGAGCTTGAGCGCGCCGCCGACGATCAGCGGTACCGCCACCGTGCCCGCGTACATCACCAGCACGTGCTGCAGGCCCAGGGCCAGCAGCCGGCCCGAGGGAAGTCGTTCGTTGATGCGGTCGGCCGGGGTCGCCGTGTCCGTCGCATCGGTCGAATCAGTCGTACGCGTGCTACTCGCGGAAGTCATGGGTGTCTCCTTCTCCGATTGGGGAAATCCGTGCCTCCACTCCCGGGCATTGGCGTTGGGCACGCGCGGCGGCTCTGTGGCGCCTGTGGCAAAGCGTGCGGGACCGGGTCGCAACAGAGGCGCGGAGCAAACCGCGCGCCAGCATCAGCGGGTGTGTCCCCCGCCTTGTCCAAGCACGCTGCGCAGATCGAAGTTGCCGGGTTCGTCGGGTTGCACGCGATCGGCGCAGGCGCCAAGGTGGTGCGCCATGCGCGCCTGCGCCAGTGCGGCATCGCCCGCTTCCAGTGCATCGAGGATGTCGTCGTGCTCGTCGAACGAGCAGGCGTTGTGCCCCGGCGCTTCCACGCTCGCGATCATCAGCGTCGTGCGCGAGACCAGCCGGCGCATCATCGTCACGAGCAGTGCGTTGCCCGAAAGCTCGGCCAGCGCGGTATGGAATTCGGCCGACAGACGGATCCAGCGCGGCCGTTCGTGCGAGAGGAATGCCTGCCGTTCGGTCGCGACCATGCGGCGCAGCGGGGCGATCACGCTCTTGACGTCGGCGCGGGCGGCCAGCTTGTCTAGCACGGCGCGCTCGAGCATCTGGCGCAGTTCGAACATGTCGTGGGCCTCGTCCGTGGAGGGGCTCGCGATAAAGGCGCCGCGGTTCGGCTCCAGGTCCACCATGCCGTCCGCCGCCAGCCGCGAGAGCACCTTGCGGACCGTGTGGCGCGCGGTGGCATAGATCTCGCAAAGCGATTGCTCGGTGAGCTTCGTGCGCGGGGGCAGGCGGTGCTCCATGATCGCGTCGTAGATCTCGTGATACATGCGCTCCTCCACGGACCCCTTGCGCGCGGGCTTGAGGTCGGCGGCCGGCAGGTCGTCGGTGGCGGCGGCAATCAGCTTGAGATTCTTGGACATGGCGATCTGCGGCGGGGAAGGGCGCTGAGAAAATTGTTGACAATTATTTGGATGGGGATTCAATATTGTCAACAAAACAAGTCAAGGTTTTCGACAAATCCGGGTAAGTACGGAGTTGTCAGGCGCGATGGAGTAGCGCATCTTCGCCTCCATCGCACAACGTTGCAGCCGCACGGCTGCAAGCGCCGGGATGCGTGAATACACGTACCGAGCGGGCACCATTCCCACAAATGGTGCTAGTGAAGGCAGCGGCGCCTATCACAACCCAAACCGTCAAGGACGAACAGGATGGGACGCCTCACTACGCACGTGCTGGACACGGCCGCCGGTATTCCCGGGCAAGGCATGTCGATCGCACTCCATAAAATTGTCAACAATCAGCGCGAAACGCTCAAGCGCCTCGTGACCAATCACGATGGCCGCTGCGACGCGCCGCTGCTTGAAGGCGACGCGCTCGTGCCCGGCGTCTACGAACTCGAGTTCGGCGCCGGCGACTACTTCCGCGCGCAAGGGGTCACGCTGCCCGATCCCGCTTTCCTCGACGTGGTGACGCTGCGCTTCGGCATTGCCGATGCCGCCGCGCACTACCACGTGCCGCTGCTGGTCTCGCCGTGGTCGTACTCGACCTATCGCGGCAGCTGATCGGGCGCGGGGAAGGAGACACATCATGGAAGGCTATATCCTCGACTGGTTCAACATGCTGCTGCGATGGGCACACGTGATCACCGCGATCGCGTGGATCGGCTCGTCGTTCTATTTCGTCTGGCTCGACAACTCGCTGACGCGCCCCGACGATCCCGAACTCAAGGCCCGCGGCGTCGATGGCGAACTGTGGGCCGTGCACGGCGGCGGGTTCTATAACCCGCAGAAGTACCTGACCGCGCCAAAGCAGCTGCCGCCGAACCTGCACTGGTTCTATTGGGAGTCCTACTCGACCTGGATGACCGGCTTCGCGCTGCTGGTGGTGCTGTATCTGTTCAACGCAAGCACGTTCCTGATCGACAAGAACGTCTGGGACATGTCGCCCGGCGCGGCGGTCGGCTTCGCGGTGTCCTATCTGCTGATCGGCTGGGTGGTCTACGACTGCATCTGCCGTGTCTTCGGCAAGAGCGACCGCATGGTCGGCATCATGGTGGCGGTCTACGTGGCGCTGGCCGCGTTCGTCGCGTGCCACGTGTTCTCGGGCCGCGCGGCGTTCCTGCTGACCGGCGCGATGATCGCGACGATCATGAGCGCGAACGTGCTGGTGTGGATCATCCCGGGGCAACGCAAGGTCGTGGCCGCGCTGAAGGCGGGGCAGCCCGTCGATCCGATCCACGGCAAGCGGGGCAAGCAGCGCAGCGTGCACAACACCTACTTCACGTTGCCCGTGCTGTTCGCGATGCTGTCGAACCACTACAGCATGACGTACGCGCACAAGTACAACTGGCTGGTGCTGATCCTGATCATGCTGGCGGGCGTGCTGGTGCGGCAGTTCTTTATCCTCAAGCACAAGGGCAAGATCAATATCGCCTGGCCCGCCGCGGGCGTGGCGGTGCTCGGTGTGGTGGCGTTCATCATCGCGCCGCAGCCGCGTCCGGTCGTGGCGAGTGCCGGCGGCGCCGATGCTGCCGGGAATGCTGCCGCGAATGCCGTGAGCTTCCACAAGGTGCAGGAGATCATCAACGCGCGATGCGTGCAGTGCCACGCGGAGCAGCCGAAGATGATGCCGACCGCCGCCAAGGGCATCAAACTCGATACGGTGGACGAAATCAAGGCGCACGCGCAGCTGATCTATCAGCAGGCGGTGCAGCAGAAGGCCATGCCGCTCGGCAACGTCACGCAGATCACGGACGACGAGCGTGCATTGCTGGGGCAATGGTTCGAGGGTGGGGCGGCGACCGCCAACTGACCCACTGAAACGGGCATCGGTGATCGACGGCCCGGCTCAAACCAGACCGTCGATGGTTTGAACGGGGCATCCGCCCCGTTTTTTTGCGTCTGCAGGGCTGGATCAGCCGCCGACGTTGAACAGCGCCAGCAGGCCCAGCACCAGGAAAATCGCCGCAGCGATCTTGTGTACCAGCGCGATCGGCATCTTGTTCGCGAACTTGTCGCCCAGCAGCACGGCGGGCGCGTTGGCGAGCATCATGCCGAACGTCGTGCCGGCCACGACCGCGATGACCTGCGTGGGAAAGCGCGCGGCGAGCGCAACAGTGGCGATCTGCGTCTTGTCGCCCATCTCGGCGAAGAAGAACGCGACGATCGTCGTGCCGAGAATGCCGATGGCGCCCTTGACCGGCTTCGCCTGCTCGGCGTCGTCGAGCTTGTCGGGGATCAGCATCCACCCGGCCATCGCGATAAAGCCGAGGCCGAGAATCCATCGCAGCAGATTGGCGCCGAGCACATGCGTGATCCAGCCGCCCAGCGCACCGGCAAAGCCGTGATTGACGAGCGTGGCGATCAGGATGCCAAGGATGATGGGAACGGGCTTGCGATAGCGTGCGGCGAGCACGAGAGACAGCAGCTGGGTTTTGTCGCCCATTTCGGCGAGCGCCACGATACCCGTGGAGACGAGGAATGATTCCATCTTTTGTGTGGGAACAACCCGGGCCGCAATGCATCGCGAGATGCCAATGACACTCGCCTTTCCCGGCCCGGCCAGAAAGGAGAGGTCATCGGTCTCGCCAGGCCCCTGTACCGTGGTACATGACTGCGCACGCCATAACTGGAAACCCAGTCAAGTCTGTTGACGTACGCCCCCGTTCACGACATGGCATGGCATCGCATGGCATGGAACGAGGCGGCTACTCCCCAATGGAAGGCCGCATTATAACGGTGCGGCCTCGCGCCGTCCACCTTCAGGTCGGCACCGGTGCGTTCTCGCTGGTCTGGCGCCCGCGAAAATCGGTCCAGCACAGCGCCTTGAAGTCATAGAGCTTGCAGCGGCGGGCCGTGTCGAAATACCAGCGCCACGAGAAGTTCTCGACGATGATGCGGCCCGGCAGCGCGTGCTCGAGCAGCGCCTGCGCGCGTTTGAGCTGGTACAGCGGCACGCTCATGTCCACGTGGTGTGCCGTATGTTCCATGATGTGATGGAGCGCCGCGCCAATGCCATGGCGGAAGCGCAGATGCACGGTCGTCGAGACGAACGGCTGCGCCTTGGCCCACATCGCCTTGGTGTCGTACCAGGCCACGCTCGTATGCGTATGGTGAACGTAGAGCACGAAGCCGACCGTCAGGTTCCAGACGAGGAACGGCAGCACGAAGCCGGTGGCCACCAGCAGCGTCACGGACTGGTCCGTGGCGAGAGCCAGCGCGGCCAGCGTGCCGATCCACAGCGCGCCGAACGCGGCCACGAGCACGCAGTCCCACGTGAAGATCGCACGGCGCGTGGCCATCTGCCGCTTGCTCGGGAAGAACATCTTGAACCACCAGATCTCCACGAGGTAGTAGAGCCCCGCGCCGAAGCCGTTGCGGTACACGCGCTCCAGCGCGCGGCGCCAGCGCGGCAGCGCGCGGAATTCCTCGAGCGAGTAGGGCGCCCAGACGAAGTCGAAGCCCTTGAGGTTCGTATAGCCGTGGTGCACGACGTTATGGCCCACTTCCCACAGGCTGTACGGTGTCAGCGAGGGCAGGAACGTCAGCCGGCCGATCCACTTGTTGAGGCCGCGGCGCGCGGTCAGGCTCTGGTGGCAGGCATCGTGGCCGATGATGAACAGCCGTGCGATCACGAGGCCGGCCAGCACGCCGATGCCGAGCTTGGCCCACCACGGCGTCACCAGCACGAGTGCGGCCATCACGGCCGCGAACAGCAGGTAATCGAACGCGAACAGCATGAGCGCGCGCGGCGTGCTGCGCCGGCCCAGCGGAATCAGCCAGCCGCGGATGACCTTGCGGCCCGGCAGCGGTGCGTCGGCCGCGATGGGCTCGGGCAGTTCCGTGGAGGCGGACTGGCGTCCGGGCTGGGCGGCCCTGGAATGGTCGGGGCCGGGGGTGGCGAACGCACTGGCTTCGGTCAGTGCGTTGTCGGAGCGGGCAGGCATGCGGTTCTTCCGGTATCGGTCATGGTGATGGCCGGAAAAGGCTAAAGGGCTTTGGTGACAATTGTGTTGATGTTCATCAAGCCATAGCAGATAAGCCATATTTGGGCGCCGTTGCCTCGCCCACGGCCTTGCCCATGATGTAGACATCCTCGATCACGCGGTCGTCGCCAAGCATCGCGAACGCGAACAACTGCTCCTCGAGCGTCTCCGAGCGGCTGCTGCGGCGGGCGATCAGCGGCGTGGCATCGGGATCGAGCACGATGAAGTCGGCCTCGCAGCCGGCCTCGAAGCTGCCGATGCGGTCCGCCCAGCCCAGCGCCTCGGCCGCGGCGCGCGTGGCAAGGTAGAACATGCGCAGCGCGGTCAGGTGATAGCCGCCCATGCGGGCCACCTTGTGCGCGGCATTCATCGTGCGGAACATCGAGAACGAGGTGCCGCCGCCCACGTCGGTGGCCAGCGTCACGTTGAGGCGGTGGGCATCGGACTGGTGGAAGTCGTAGAACCCGCTGCCCAGAAACAGGTTCGAGGTCGGGCAGTGCGCCACGGCCGCGCCGCTGTCGGCCAGGCGCCGGCGGTCGTCGGGGTCGAGGTAGATCGCATGCCCGTAGAACGCGCCGGGCCGCAGCAGGCCGTAGCGGTCGTAGACATCGAGATAGCTGCGCGCGTCGGGAAACAGCTCGGCCACCCACTTGACCTCGTCGCGGTTCTCGGCGACGTGCGTCTGGATAAATGCGTCCGGATGCGCGCGCGCGAGTTCGCCGCACGCGGCCAGCTGCGCCTCGCTGGAGGTGGGCGCGAAGCGCGGCGTGATCGCGTACGCGAGGCGGCCCTTGTTGTGCCACTTCGAGAGCAGGTCGGCGGAGTCGCGCGCGCCGGTTTCCGCGGTATCGCGCAGGAAGTCGGGGCAGTTGCGGTCCATCATCACCTTGCCGGTGATCATGCGCAGGTTGCGCGCCTCGCTCGCGGCAAAGAGCGCGTCAGCCGACGTCGCGTGCACGGTGCTCCAGACCAGCGCGCTCGTGGTGCCGTTGCGCAGCAGCTCGTCGGTGAAGAAGTCCGCCACCGCGCGGGCATAGGCGGGCTCGGAGAAGCGGCGCTCCTCGGGAAACGTGTAGGTGTCGAGCCAGTGCAGCAGGCCCGGCGACGGCGACGCGATGATATCGGTCTGCGGATAGTGGATATGCGTGTCGATAAAGCCCGGCACGATCAGCTTGCCGCGATGGTCGATCAGTTCGGCATCGGCCGGCAGCGTCGGCGCGAGCGTGGCGTAGTCGCCCGCCGCGGCAATGCGGCCGCCCTTCACGACCAGCACACCGTCTTCCCAATACTCGTAGCCGTCGTCGTGGAACTGCGGGTCGCGCAGGAAATGCAGGATGCGGCCGCGAATGACACGCGTGGCGCCGCCTTGCGGCTGGCTCGGGAAGGACAATGTGCTGGTCATGATGTGGTCTTGTTAAGGTGTCGCCCAGAAGTGGTCGACCTCGGCGAGATACTCGGCCTTCAGCGATGGGGGCAAAAAGGCCGCTTCGAAAGAATGGCGCGCGAGCTTGTGCGCGTCCCTGGCGTCGAGCGGCAGCGCGTCGAACGTGGCTTCCCAGTTGGCGTTCATATAGCCGCCGAAGTAGGCCGGATCGTCCGAGTGCAGCGTCACGACCACGCCGGCGTCGAGCATGCGCTTGGCCGGATGGTCGCGCAGGTCCGGATAGACCTTGAGCTTGACGTTGGAGAGCGGGCACACGGTCAGTGCGATGCGCTCTTTCGCGAGGCGCGCGATCAGCGCGTCGTCATCGATGGCGCGCACGCCGTGGTCGATGCGCTCCACGTGGAGGATGTCGAGCGCGTCGGTCACGTACTGCGCCGGGCCTTCCTCGCCCGCGTGCGCGACGAGGCGAAGACCCAGTTCCTTCGCGCGCGCGAACACGCGCGCGAACTTCTCGGGGGGATGCCCCCGCTCGGAGGAGTCGAGCCCCACGCCGACGAAGCGGTCGCGATAGGGCAGCGCCGCCTCGAGCGTGGCAAACGCGTCTTCCTCGGACAGATGCCGCAGGAAGCAGAGGATCATGCTGCTCGAGAAATCGTATTCGGTGCGCGCCTGCGCGAGCGCGTCGGCAATGCCGTCGATGACGGTGCCCATCGGCACGCCGCGCGCGGTATGGGTCTGCGGGTCGAAGAAGATCTCCGCGTGGCGCACGTTGTCGGCCACGGCACGCTGGACGTAGTCCATCGTCATGTCGAAGAAATCTTCCTCGGTCAGCAGCACGCTGGCGCCCGCGTAGTAGATGTCGAGAAACGATTGCAGGTCAGTGAACGCATACGCTTCGCGCAGCGCCTCGACGCTGGGGTAGGGCAGCGAGACCTGGTTGCGCTGGGCCAGGCGGAAGATACGCTCGGGTTCGAGCGTGCCTTCGATATGCACGTGCAGTTCGGCCTTTGGGGTACGGCGGATCCTGTCCGCGAGCGCGGCGTCGATGGTCATGGGGCCCTCTTCTATGTCTGTCGGTGTCTTCGCGCCAGGCTTCGTGAGCCCGGCGCGCCGGATTACTGCGCCACCGCCTCCATGCGGCTGGCGGACAGCGCGGCAATGCGCTGATCCCGCACCTGCAGCAACTGGGCGACGATCGCTACCGCAATCATAGCCGGAGCCTTGTCCGTAATGCCGGCGACACCGATCGGACACGTCATTTCCGCGAAGCGGACGGGGTCCACGCCGTGGTCCGAGAGCCGATGCTCGAAGCGCGCGCGCTTGGTCTTCGAGCCGATCAGCCCGAAATACGCGAAATCCGTCCGCCGCAGGATGCGCTCGCACAGCGACAGGTCCAGCGCATGGCTGTGCGTCATGACGAGGAAGTAGCTGCCGGCGGGGGCCTGATCGACGACGGCCTCGGGCGTGTCGCTGGCCTCGGCCTCGACGTTGCCGGGCAGATCGCCGGGGAACAGCGTGTCGCGCTCGTCGACCCAGTGCACGCGGCAGGGCAGGTTCGCCAGCACGCCGACCAGCGCATGGCCGACATGGCCCGCGCCGAACAGCACGACGTGGAGCGGATCCGGCACGAGCGTGTCGATCCAGCCATCCTCGTCATGCGTGACCGCCGGCAGCAGCGCGCGGCTGTCGGCGAACGCGACCGCCCGCTGCGCATGGCGTAACGAAACCGTGCGTTCGATGCCATGCCCGGCCGCAAACGCCTGTTCCACCGCGTCGAGCCAGCGCAGGTCTTCCGTGCCGAGCACCTCGAACGCGAGCCATACCACGCCGCCGCAGCATTGCCCGAGCGCGGGACCGAGCGGAATCCGTTCGATGCGACGGGGGGCCGCGCGTTCCGCCATCATCTCTCGCGCGATATCCATGCCGCGCCATTCGAGATGCCCGCCGCCGATGGTGCCGACGAGATCGTCGGCCGTGACCAGCATGCGGATGCCGGCCTCGCGCGGCGCGGAACCGCGCACCTCGGCGATCGTGACCATGACCACGGGCACGCCGGCGCGAATCCAGCGCGCGGCGTCGGCAAAGCGGAAGGGCTTGAGCGGGGCGTCCTGCATCGCGTGCTCAGACGGCTTGCGCCGCTGCCTCCGTGGCCTCGGCGGCCGGGACCGGTTGCGCCGCCCGCATGGCCTGCACCGCCTCCACGGCATCGAGAATCGCCTCGCTCGTGGCCGGCGCGCGCAGTGGCGGATTGATGCGATAGTCGCCCACCGCGGCAATCGCGTCGCGGATGGCGAAAAACACCGAGAACGGCAGCAGCAGCGGCGGTTCGCCGACGGCCTTGGACCGGTGGATGCTGTCCTCGACGTTGCGGTTCTGGAACAGCCGCACGTGGAAGTCTTCCGGGCAGTCGTTGACGGTCGGGATCTTGTACGTGGACGGCGCATGCGTCATGAGCTTGCCGTCCTTGTTCCACCACAGTTCCTCGGTGGTCAGCCAGCCCATGCCCTGGATGAACGCGCCTTCCACCTGCCCGATATCGATGGCCGGGTTCAGCGACTTGCCCGCATCGTGCAGCGCGTCCGCGCGCAGCAGCTTCCATTCGCCGGTCAGCGTGTCCACGATGACTTCGGAGCATGCCGCGCCATACGCGTAGTAGTAGAACGGGCGCCCCTGCAGCTTCGACTGGTCCCAGTACAGCTTGGGCGTGACATAGAAACCGTCCGACCACAGCTGCACGCGCGCCACGTAGGACTCGCGCGCGAGGTCGCCGAAGTCCATGCGCAACTCGCCGGCGACCACGAGGTCGTCGCCGAAGCACACGGTGTCGGCCTCCACCCCAGCCTTGCGCGCGACGAATGCCGTCAGGCGCTCGCGGATCTGGCGCGCGGCGTCCTGCGCGGCCTTGCCGTTGAGGTCCGCGCCGGTGGACGCGGCCGTGGCCGAGGTGTTGGCGACCTTGCTGGTGTCGGTGGCGGTGACGCGCACGCGTTCCATGCGGATGCCGAGCTCGTGGGCGACGATCATCGCGACCTTCGTGTTCAGGCCCTGGCCCATTTCGGTGCCGCCATGGTTCACGAGCACCGAGCCGTCGTTGTAGACGTGCACGAGCGCGCCGGCCTGGTTGAAGTGCGCGACGTTGAACGAGATGCCGAACTTGACCGGGGTGATCGCGATGCCCTTCTTGAGGATCGGGCTCGTCGCGTTGAACGCGCGCGTGGCGTCGCGCCGTGCCTGATATTCGCTCGATGCCACGAGCTCGTCGATGAGTTCGTGGATCACGTTGTCCTCGACAGTCTGGCCATACGGCGTGACGTTGCGCTCGGTCTTGCCGTAGAAGTTCGCGCGGCGCACGGCCAGCGAGTCCTTGCCAACGTTGCGGGCCACATTGTCGAGGATGTACTCGACCGCGAACGCGCCCTGCGGGCCGCCGAAGCCGCGGAATGCGGTATTGCTCTGCGTATTGGTGCGGCCGCAGTATCCGTCGATCTGCACGTTCGGCAGCCAGTAGGCATTGTCGAAGTGGCAGATGGCGCGCGTCATCACGGGGCCCGACAGGTCCGCAGAGAAGCCCGCGCGCGACACCATCTCCACGCGCACCCCTTCGATGCGGCCGTCGTCGTCGTGGCCGACCTCGAAGTCGAAGTTGAAGTCATGGCGCTTGCCCGTGATCATCATGTCGTCGTCACGGTCGGGGCGCAGCTTCACGGGACACAGCAGCTTCCACGCGGCCAGCGCCGCGCAGCACGCGAACATCGCCGATTGCGATTCCTTGCCGCCGAAGCCGCCGCCCATGCGCCGGCATTCCACGAGCACCTGGTGCGCATGCCAGCCGAGCATATGCGCGACCGCGTGCTGCATTTCGGTCGGATGCTGCGTGGAGCACCACACGTGCATGCCGTCGTTCTCGCGCGGCGCCGCGTAGGCGATCTGGCCTTCCAGATAGAACTGTTCCTGCCCGCCCAGGCGGATGCTGCCCGCGTCGCGATGCGCGGCGGCATCGATATGCGTTTGCGGCTCGCCGCGCCTGAGGTGCATCGGCGGCAGCACGTAGCTGCCGGCCGCGTGCGCGGCCTCGGGCGACAGGATCGGCGGCAGGTCTTCGTATTCGATCTCGGCGCGGCGCGCGGCGCGGCGGGCGTCGTCGTGCGAGGACGCCACCACCACGAAGATCGGCTGCCCGATAAAGTGCACGACATCCTTCGCGAGGATCGGATCGTCGTGGAGGATCGGGCCGCAGTCGTTGACCGCGGGAATATCGGCGGCGGTCAGCACGTCCACCACGCCGGGCGCGGCGCGCACCTTGTCGAGCGAGATGGCGCGAATGCGCGCATGCGCGCGGGTGCTCATGCCGAGCGCGGCATGGAGCGTGCCCGCCAGTTCGGGGATATCGTCGGTGTAGGTCGCGGTGCCGGCCACATGGAGGTGGGCCGATTCGTGCGGACGGGAGACGCCGACCTGCGGCGTGGATTCCCGTGCGGTGCTGGCGTCGAGCAGGAACGGTTCGGTCTGCTTGTTCATGTCGTCTCCTCAGGCCCCGGCCACGGCGAGTTCGCCCGCACCCGCGGCCCGCACATTCACCGCCGCGGCGGGCAGCGCGTCGGCGCGGGTCTCCAGCCAGAACCGATAGAGCAGGTTGGCGGCGCCGCGCGCGCGGTACGACGCGGTGGCGCGCATATCGGAGAGCGGCGCATAGTCGCTGGCCAGCGCGGCCATGCCGGCGCGCGCGGTGGCTTCGTTCCAGGGCTGGCCGGTCAATGCCGCTTCGGTCAGCGTGGCGCGCCTGGGCGTGGCGGCCATGCCGCCGAACGCGATGCGCGCGCGCGTGACCACGCCATGCTCCACGTCGATGCCGAAGGCCGCGCACACGGCCGAGATATCCTCGTCGAAACGTTTGGAGAGCTTGTACGTGCGGAAATGCGCGACGCTGCCCGCATGCCCCTTTGCCGGGACACGCAGCGCGGCGACGAATTCGCCGGGGACCATCGCGGTCTTCTGGTAGGCGAGGTACAGGTCCTCGAGCGGCAGCGTGCGGCGCGTCTCGCCATGCTGGAGCACGACTTCGGCACCCAGCGCGATAAGCGCGGGCATCGAGTCACCGATCGGCGAGCCGTTCGCGATATTGCCGCCGAGCGTACCCGCGTTGCGGATGGGCAGCGAGGCGAAGCGCTTCCACAGTTCTTCCAGTTCCGGATGCGCGGCCGTGAGGGCGGCATAGGCCTTTTCGAGGACCACCCCGGCGCCGATCTCGAGCATCCCGTCCCGCTCGGCGAGCGTTTGCAGGTCTTCCACCTGCCCGACGTAGAGCAGGTTGCCGAGTTCGCGGAACTGCTTCGTGACCCACAGGCCCACGTCGGTGCTGCCCGCGAGAATGCGGATGCCGGGTTCGTTCGCCTTGATGCGGCCGAACTCGGCGGCCGTGCGCGGCGCATAGAAATGCTGCTCGGCGGCGTTGGTGTCGCGCGCGCTGTAATGGAACGTCTCGGCGCGGCGCAGGGTCCGCAGCGTCTCGGCGATGCGCGCGGGATCGAGCTTGCCCGGTTGCGGCACGGGCAGCTGCATCATGCGCTGGCCGGCATCGACGATCGGGCGGTAGCCCGTGCAGCGGCACAGGTTGCCGGTCAGCGCGTCGCAAATCGCGGTGCGGGTGGGGCGGGTGGCGGCGGGCGTGCCGTCGGCCGGGTGGCCGTTCGTATGTTGCTGGTAGAGCGCCCACAGGGACATGACGAAGCCCGGCGTGCAGAAGCCGCATTGCGAGCCGTGGCATTCGACCATCGCTTCCTGCACGGGGTGCAGCGCGCCGTCGGGCTGGCGCAGGTCCTCCACCGTGATCAGCGCCTTGCCGTCGAGCGTGGGCAGGAACTGGATGCAGGCGTTGACGGCCTTGAACTCGACGTCCGATGCGCCGTCGCGAAGCTCGCCAATCACCACCGTGCATGCGCCGCAGTCGCCTTCGGCGCAGCCTTCCTTCGTGCCCGTGCAGCGCGCGTCCTCGCGCAGGTACTGCAGTACCGTGCGGGTCACGGCGGCGCCAGTCACCTCCCTGACCTGGCCGCGGTGGTAGAAGCGGATGGTTTGCGTCTCCATGGTTTTCTCTCTTTCGTGGATGGAGCAAACATAGCACTGGCCTTCCTCATGCAATATTCGGCCCATGTGATAAAGGGCATCAGCCACCGGCATCCGACAGCCTGTGGCAGTCCCGAATTGACCTTGCATGCGGGGCGTACATACACTATGCGCCTCTCCGTTCCCCCGCGCCAGCCGTGCGGCACCGCGAAGGTGCGCGGCATTGCCCGGTTTTTTCGCCCAGCCCCGCCCGGACTTTATTCGACTCTTCATGCACGGACGCGACCACCTCGATACCTACCTGTTGCGGGTGCTGCACACGCTGCTGACCGAGCAGAGCGTCACGCGCACCGCCGTGCGGCTCGGCCAGTCGCAGCCGGCCATCAGCAATACGCTCAAGCGCCTGCGCGAGATCACGGGCGACGCCATTCTGGTGCGCGGCAAGAGCGGCATGGTGCCGACCGAGCGCGGGCGCGAGCTGCTGGCGCTGGCCGAGCAGAGCCTGGCCGCCATGGACCGCATTGCGCGGCCGCCACAGCAGTTCGATCCGTCCACCACCGCGCGCACGTTCCATCTGGGCGCGCCGGACTACCTCGATGCGTTCTTCCTGCCCAATATCGTCGAGCGCGTGCGGCGCCTGGCGCCGGGCGCCAAGCTGTTCGTGCATCCGATGACGCAGTCGAGCGATTTCCTCGATGCGCTGGAGCAGGGGCACCTCGATATCGTGGTCGGCAACTGGCTGTCGCCGCCCGAGCATCTGCATATCTCGCCGCTGTTCGACGACGAGGTGGTGTGCATGCTCGGTGCCCAGCATCCGCTCGCGCGCAAGGGGCTGACGCTCAAGCACTATCTGGAGATGCCGCACCTGGCGCCGGCGCCGTATGCGTCGATGCAGCGCAGCATGATCGACCAGGCGCTGGCGGAGCAGGGGTTGAAGCGGAATATCCAGGTCACGCTGCCTTACTTCGGGCTCGTGCCGTACGTCCTGATGAAGACGGACATGGTGTTCACCACCGGGCGGCAGTTCGCGGCGCATTACGCGCAGTACCTCCCGATCCGCATGGTGCCGTCGCCGGTACCGTTTCCGCGCATGCGGTTCTACCAGCTCTGGCACGAACGCAGCCACGCGGCGCCGGACGTGATGTGGCTCCGCCGGGCGATCGCCGAGGTGGCGGCCGACCTGCCGCAGTTGCCGAAGCTGGAGACGGTGGCGGAGTAGCGCCGCGGCGCGGGCGGGCGGCATCCTCCGCATCCGTTACACTCGACATCATCTGACCACCGCGAGGCCCCCATGCTGGAAACCGCCGCGCTGGCCGCGGGTATGTCCTGGGCCAGCGGATTGCGCCTGTACCTGGCTGTGCTGACCGCGGGCGCGCTCGCGCGGCTGGGATGGCTCCAGTTGCCCGGCGGCCTCGACGTGCTGGCCTCCTGGTGGGTGATCGGCATCGCGGGCGTGCTCGCCGTGGCCGAGTTCGTCGCCGACAAGGTGCCCGGTTTCGACACCGTCTGGGACAGCATCCAGACGTTTATCCGCATTCCGGCCGGCGCGGTACTGGCCGCCGCGGCGTTCGGCCATATGGACCCGCAGTGGATCGTCGGCGCCGGCCTCGTCGGCGGCACGCTGGCCGGCACCGCGCATGCGGCCAAGGCCGGCACCCGCGCGCTGATCAACGTTTCTCCGGAACCTTTTTCCAACTGGCTGGCCTCTTTCACGGAAGACGTGACGGCCACGGGCGGACTGCTGCTGGCATTCTTCCTGCCTGTGGTGTTCTTCCTGCTGCTGGCCGTCTTCCTGATCGTCGCGATCTGGCTGATCCCGAAACTCTGGCGCGGCATGCGCCGCCTGCACGCGAGCCTGCGCGGCCCGCGCGCGCCCTCCGACCGAACCTGACCGTCATCGATGTCAAACGACTCCGCCCGTTTCTCCCCCTGGCATCAGGCCCTGCGCATGGCGCGCCGGGACTGGCTGGCCGGCGAACTGACCCTGCTGCTGTTCGCGCTCGTGCTCGCGGTGGCCGCGCTGACCAGCGTCGGTTTCCTGGCCGACCGCATGCGGCTGGGGCTCGAACGCGACGCGCGGCAGATGATCGCGGCCGACGTGCTGCTGATCGCGGACCAGCCGTTGCCGGCCGCCTTCGTCGAGCGCGCGACGGCCAGCGGCCTGCAGACCGCGCAGACCGTGACGTTCCCGAGCATGGCGACGGCGCGGCCCGCGGCGGCGGCCGGCAACGGCGAGGCCGCGAGCCAGCTGGCCGCGCTCAAGGCGGTCAGTGACGGCTATCCGCTGCGTGGCCGCCTCAAGACCGCCACGGCGCCGAACGGCACCGAGCAGGAAGCGGCGGGCATTCCCGCGCCGGGTACGGTATGGGCCGACGAGGCGCTGCTTACCGCGCTGAACCTGCACGTCGGCGACAGCCTTCAGCTCGGCAACAAGACCTTCCGCATCGACCGCCTGATCACGCAGGAACTCGACCGTGGCGCGGGCTTCATGAACTTCGCCCCGCGCGTGATGCTGCCGCTGACCGACCTCGAGGCCACCGGCCTGATCGGGTGGGGCAGCCGCGTGACCTACCGCCTGCTGGTGGCGGGGCCCGATGCGGCCGGCGCCGCCTACCAGACGTGGGCGCAAAAGGAGATCGAGACGCGCCACCTGCGCAACACGCGTGTGGAGTCGCTCGAATCGGGCCAGCCGCAGATGCGCCAGACGCTCGACCGCGCGGAACGCTTCCTGTCGCTCGTCGCCGTGCTGTCGGCGATGATCGCCGCCGTCGCCATCGCGATGTCGGCGCGCCGCTATATGCAGCGCCACACCGACGCCTGCGCGGTCTACAAGTGCATGGGCCTTTCGCGGGCCCAGATCCTGACCGCGTTCGGCATCGAATTCCTGCTGCTGGGCCTCGCGGGTGCGGTGCTCGGCGTGCTGCTGGGCTACCTCGCCCATTACGGACTGCTGATGTCGCTCGGCGGGTTGCTGCAGGTCTCGCTGCCGCAGCCGTCGCTGGCGCCGGCGGCCGTGGGCGTGGCGGCCGGCCTCGTGCTGCTCGTGGGCTTCGCGCTGCCGCCGCTGCTCGCGCTCACGCGCATCGCGCCGCTGCGTGTCCTGCGGCGCGATATCGGCACGCCCCCGATTTCCGCATGGGTGGCCTACGCGCTCGGCCTTGGCGCGTTCGTCGCGCTGCTGCTGGTGGCCGCGCGCGACCTCAAGCTCGGCCTGACCACGGCGGGCGGTTTCCTCGGCGCGGGCGCGGTGTTCGCGGTGCTGGCGCTCGGCCTGCTTACCGCGTTGTCCAGGGGGATGCGTGGCCGCGCGCGCGGCAGCGTGGGCTGGCGCTTCGCGCTGGCCGTGCTCGAACGCCGCCGCTCGGTCACCGCGCTGCAGACCGTCGCGCTGGCCATCGGGCTGATGGCGCTGCTGCTGCTCGGCATGACGCGCAACGACCTGATCGACTCGTGGCGCAATGCCACGCCGGCCGATGCGCCCAACCGCTTCATCATCAATATCCAGCCCGACCAGCGCGAGCCGCTGCGCGCGATGCTCGAGCAGAACGGCGTCGAGGACCTGCTGTATCCGATGGTGCGCGGGCGCCTGACCCATATCGACGAGCGCCCCATCAAGGCCGACAGCTATCCCGATGGCCGCGCGCGCAACCTCGTCGAGCGCGAGTTCAACCTGTCCTATACCGACGCGCTGCCCGCGGGCAACCAGATCGTCGGCGGGCAATGGGTCGACGGCGGCGATGCCAAGGCCGGCGCATCGGTCGAGGAGGGCATCGCCAGGACGCTGCATATCAAGCTCGGCGATACGCTCCGCTTCGACGTGGCCGGGCAGACCGTGGAGGCACCCGTCACCTCGCTGCGCAAGCTCGAATGGAGCTCGATGCGCGTCAATTTCTTCGTGATCCTGCCGACCTCGCAGATGCGCGGGCTGCCGGCGACCTATATCACCGCGTTCCATCTGCCGGCCGCCAAGGCCTCGCTCGGCAACCAGCTGACCGCGGCGTTCCCGAACATCACCGTGGTCAACACCGACCTCATCCTGCGGCAGGTGCAGGCCGTGCTCGACCAGGTCATCGCGGCCGTCGAGTTCCTGTTCATCTTTACGCTGCTCGCCGGCGTCACGGTGCTGTATGCGGCACTGTCGGGCGCGCGCGACGAACGCAAGCGCGACGCGGGCCTGCTCAAGGCGCTGGGCGCCAGCGCCTCGCTCGTCAGGCAGACCCAGTACGCGGAGTTCCTTGTGGTGGGCGGGCTGGCGGGTTTGCTGGCGAGCCTCGGCGCGATTGCCGTGGGCTGGGGTTTGTCCCAGTTCGTGTTCGATTTCCCGTACCGCTTCAATGGGTGGATCGTGCCGGTCGGCGTGGTTTCTGGCATGCTGTGCGCCTTTGCCGGCGGCTGGCTCGGATTGCGCGAGGTGCTCCGGCAACCCGCGCTGGCCACGCTGCGCGACGCCTGACCGATATTTTTCATGACCGACGCCACTGACAACAACGACGCCACCTCCAGCGATGTCACCGCCTATGAACTGGTGGGCGGCGACGCGCGCGTGCGCGAACTCGTCGACCGGTTCTACGACCTGATGGACCTCGAGGACCAGTTCAAGGGCCTGCGCGCCTTGCATCCCACGACGCTCGAGGGTTCGCGCGACAAGCTGTACTGGTTCCTCTCGGGCTGGCTTGGCGGCCCAAGCCTGTACATCGAGAAGTTCGGCCATCCGCGCCTGCGCGCGCGGCACCTGCCGTTCGAGATCGGCATCAGCGAGCGCGACCAGTGGATGCGCTGCATGTCGATGGCGATGGAAGACGTGGGCCTGTCCGAGGATCTGCGGCTGCGCCTGATGCAGGCGTTCTTCCAGACCGCGGACTGGATGCGCAACGTCGCCCGCTGATCGCGCTACCGCCGCCGATGCTTCCCGCCGACGCGCAACGCCTGCTCGATTTCTGGTTCGACGTGCCCGGTGGCCCGGCGTGGAACACCTATCGCCGTGCGTGGTTCAGCAAGGATGCCGCGTTCGATGCGGCCGTGTGCGAGGCGTTGATGCCGATGTGGCGCGCGGCATGCGAACGCGTCGGCGACAGGGACGGTGCGCCGGACGATTGTGCGCCAGACGATTGTGCGCCAGACGATTGGTCCGATACGCCCGAAGGGGCCTGCGCGCGCATCGTGCTGCTCGACCAGATTCCCCGCAACGCCTTTCGCGGCGATCCGCGCGCCTTTGCCACGGACGCGGCCGCGCTCGCGCTGTCCCGGCGTGTCATCGCCCTCGGCTGGGACCGCCTGCTGCCCACGCCGCAGCACCGCATGTTCTGCTACATGCCGCTGCAGCATGTCGAGGACCTCGACGCGCAACACGAGTCGGTACGCCAGTTGACCCTGCTGCGCGACGAAACCGGTCTCGACACAGTCTACTGGGCCGAGAAACATCGCGACGTCATCGCGCGCTTCGGCCGCTTTCCGCATCGCAACGCGGTACTCGGGCGCGCGAACACCGACGAGGAAGCCGCATTCCTCCAGGAACCCGGCTCGTCGTTCTGAGCCCGATCCGAGTCTGTTCCGAGTCTGTTCCGAGCCGCGCTACAGATACTGGATGGTGATCGTCAAGTGGGCCGGGCCCTCGTCGACTTTCAGGTCGTAGGCCTGCCGAACGATGCCGCGCGCAGGCGGCGACGCCTCGGCCGGACGCGTACCGAACCGCGGCACGCTGGCTCCGGTCAGCCCATCGATCGCACTCACCGCCACGCGCGTGCCGGCGTCGCATTCGAGCACGACGCGAAACGTGTCGGCCGCTCTCGTCGGGACTGCCGGTAACAGTGCGCATGCCGCGGGCTGGATCGTGGCACGGATGCGCAGCCCGACGCTTTCGCCGCCATGCGCGGGCATTGCCGCGGACAGGCTGGCAGCGACGAGCACCACGGCGGGAGAAACCTTCGCGACCTTCGAAATCTTCGAGATGAGCGGCATCATGATGACGTGATTCGAGTGAGTTCGTTCGGAAATTTCCGGGGCGCTCGCAGATGTTGTGCGGGCAGTATAGTGCGTGGAACAGCCAACGAAATCACAAAGGCCGCGAAGGTTGAAGTTTCGCTTTTCTCCGATGTTGCGGCGTTCAGAGGTACTTGATCGTGAACGTCGCGAGGCCGTTGATGGGAACGTCCTTGGTCAGAGGCGGAAGATCGGCCTTCTTGTTGAGGCCGAGCTGCACCTTGTAGGTTTGCCTGATCGTCTTGTACTGACCGGGTACCAGCGACCCCGCGTCGCCGAAACCGTGCCAGCGTGTCGGCGTCATGGCATTGCTGGCGCTGGCGCTGGCGGCCCAGGTCGTGCCGCCGTTGTCGGAGGCAAGCCGCGCGCCGGCCGCGGCATCGACCACGGGGGCGGTGTCGCTGTAGAGGACGTAGGCACCGATCTTCTTGCCGTCCACCTCGCCGACGCCGTAGGTGGAGGCATCGGACTGGTTCGAGAACAGAAAGGCACCGATACCGGGTACGTTCGAGCCGCTGCGGCCATCGGTCGCGGCGAGGGCGACTTTGGTGGGCGCGCCGCAAATGACCGAGACATCCACGCTCTTGTTGCCCAGGTTGGTGAACGCCGTATCCTTCAGCGTATTGGCCGGGATGTCGCCGAAGTCCAGCACGGCGCCGCCCGACAGGGTGACATCGCATGCGGCCGGCTTGATGGTGCCCGTGATTTTCAGGTCTGCGGAGCCCGCGGCGAAGGCGCCGGTCGCGGCAGAGGCGAGTCCTGCAAGCAGCAGGGATTTCCTGATGATGGGATGCATGGTGGATATGGGCTGTTCAGGGGGAGATAAGGGTGCGATTGCCGATCAGACGATTCTGATCGGCACGGCCAGTATCGGCGGCGGCTCGGGCGGGGGTAATCGTATCGCGCTTGTTTTAGTGACACATGGTGACGTGCCCGGTGTCCGCCGCGACCGATTTGTATCCGTCCCGTCACCCCGCGAACGCGTTTGCTTATAATTCCAGACCGGCCTCATCCGCCTTACCCGTCCATTCGCCAGGATCGCCCGCCACCCATGGAAGCCAAGCCTCAGACCGGTCCGCGCCGTACGCGCGATCGCATTCTCGATGTCTCGTTGCGCCTGTTCAACGAACTCGGGGAGCCCAATGTCACGACGACGACCATTGCAGAGGCCATGGAGATCAGTCCGGGCAACCTCTACTATCACTTCCGCAACAAGGACGACATCATCAATTCCATCTTCGTGCGTTTCGAGCAGGAGATGGAGCGGCGCCTGAAGCTGCCCGATGACCACAAGGCCACGCTGGGCGAGAGCTGGGGCTATCTGCAGTACATGTCCGAGTTCCTGTGGAACTACCGCTTCCTGTATCGCGACATCAACGACCTGCTGGCGCGCAACCGGATGCTGGAGACGAACTTCAAGCGCATCGTCGATCAGAAGAAGCGTTTCGCGTTCGAGATCTGCCGGCAGTTCCAGGAAGACGGCGACATGGAGGCCACGCCCGAGCAGGTGGAGGCCGTGTGCACGAATATCGTGGTCATCGCCACGTACTGGCTCTCGTTCCAGTTCGTGCAGCATCCGCGCCAGTACAACGACGCCGAGCAGATCCGCGGGTATCTGCACGGCTCCAGCTATCACATCTTCTCGATCCTCGCGCCGTACCTCCGCGGCAAGGCGCGCGAAGCGTTCGATCAGCTCGCGCGCGAGTACGCCGAGAGCAAGGCGCAACTCGAGAAGGCCCAGGCAGCGAGGGAAGCGAAATGAAAGCGGTTTGCGTGTATTGCGGGTCCAGCCCCGGTTTCCGCGCGGAGTATGCACAGGGCGCGCGCGACCTCGGCCGCGCGCTCGTCGAGCGCGGCATGGCGCTGGTCTACGGCGGCGGCAAGGTCGGCCTGATGGGCATCGTCGCGGACAGCGTGCTCGAGCACGGCGGTACCGCAATCGGCGTGATTCCCGACGCGCTGATGCAGAAGGAAGTCGGCCATCGGGGCCTGACGGAACTGCACGTCGTGCGCAATATGCACGAGCGCAAGCAGATGATGGCCGACCGCGCCGACGCGTTTATCGCGATGCCGGGCGGCGTCGGCACGTTCGAGGAACTGTTCGAGACGTTCACATGGCTGCAGCTCGGCTACCACGACAAGCCCGTGGGCCTGCTCAACGTGGCGGGCTTCTACGACCGCATGGTCGATTTCCTGTCCCACGCGGTCGACGAAGGTTTCCTCAAGCGCATCCATGCCGATCTGCTGCACGTGGCCGACACGCCCGACGCGTTGCTCGGCCAGCTCGCGGCCGCGCCGCGCGTGATCGTCGACAAGTGGCAGCAGGGGCGCGAGCAGGCCTGAGGTCGGGCCGCTCGCGGTTTCACCCCGCCAGCTGCATCGCCCATCGCCACACGATCGGGCCGCCGATCGCGAGCCACGTGCCGAGGCAAAGCAGCAGCGCGAGCATCACGGCCGCGCTGCCGAAGTCCTTGGCGCGCTTCGACAGGCTGTGCCGCTCGAGCGAAATGCGATCGACGGCCGCTTCCACGCTCGAGTTGAGCAGCTCCACGATCAGCACCAGAAACAGCGTGCCGAGCAGCAGCACGCGTTCCACCACGCTCACCGGGAGTACGAACGCGCACGGCGCGAGGATCACGAACAGCGTGAGTTCCTGCCGGAACGCGCTTTCCTCCAGCACCGCATAGCGCAATCCCGACAGCGAATTGATGGCCGCGTACCAGGCGCGCGTCAGCCCGCGATTGCCCTTGTGCGGATTCTGCTCGATCGAGTAATCACTCTCCGGCTCGGTGGGTAACGGCTGATGCGGCTTTGGCATGATCGGGCGGGGCGGAGACGTTGTGGGCGCCCGCCACGGTGGCGGTCGGCAGGGGGCGCAGATGCGAGAGGAACTGCTCGGACGCCGCGCGCCACGAGAAGCGCTCGGCATGCGCGCGCGCGGTGGCGCGGTCGATGCGCAGGGCCTCCAGGCAGGCTTCGCGCAGGTCCTCGTGCATGACGCCGGCGGGACTGTCGCCGAGCACGTCGATCGGACCCGTCACCGGATACGCGGCCACGGGCAGGCCGCTGGCCAATGCCTCCAGCAGCACGAGCCCGAAGGTATCGGTGCGGCTCGGGAACACGAACACGTCCGCCGAGGCGTAGACCCTGGCGAGATCGGGCTGCTTGAGCACGCCGAGGTAGTTCACGTTCGGATAGCGCGACTTCAGGCCGGCCAGCGCCGGGCCATCGCCTACGACCCACTTCGTGCCGGGCAGGTCCAGCTGCAGGAATGCCTCGACGTTCTTCTCCACGGCAACGCGGCCGACGTAGAGGAAGATCGGATGCGCGGTATTGAGGACGTTGGCGCGCTGCGCGGTGAACACGTCGAGATCCACGCCGCGCGTCCACAGCACGCCATTCGTGATGCCGTACCTGCGCAGATCGTCGAGCACCACGGGCGTGGGCGCCATGACGGCGCGCGCCGGGCCATGGAACCAGTGCAGAAAACGATAGGTCCACGCGAGCGGAATCGCAAAGCGCGCCTGCACGTATTCGGGAAAGCGCGTGTGATAGGCCGTGGTGAAGGGCAGGTCATGGCGCAGCGCATGGCGGCGCGCGGCCAGGCCCAGCGGGCCCTCGGTGGCGATATGCAGCGCGTCGGGGCGGAAGTCCTCGATGCGGCGGCGCACCTTGCCGCCCGGAAACAGCGACAGGCGGATCTCGGGGTAGGTAGGGCAGGGCACCGTCTGGAATTCAAGCGGTGTCAGCAGATCCACCGTATGGCCCATGGCCTCGAGTTCGCGGCGCGTGGACTTGAGCGTGCGAACCACGCCATTGACCTGCGGTTCCCAGGCGTCGGTGACGATCAGGATTCTCATCGAAGCTCCTTATGTCTCTTGGTGGGCGTGTTGCAGTGTCGACCGGGGCAGCGATCGGAAACAATTCAGCCGGCCACGGCGGTGGCGGCGGGGGCGCGACGACGCCGGCCGAGGCGCGAGACCGGCGGCGCGGGGGGATCGAGCAACGTGGTCCAGTAGACGATGCGCAATTCGCCTTCCATCGTTTCGACCAGCGCGGAGAGGCTCTCCACCCAGTCGCCGTCGTTGCAATAGAGCTGGCCGTCGACCTCGCGGATCTCGGCCTTGTGGATATGCCCGCAGACCACGCCGTCGCAGCCGCGGCGGCGCGCTTCCTCGACCATCGCGTGCTCGAACGAGTTGATGTAGCTGACCGCGTTCTTGACCTGATGCTTGAGGTATTGCGAGAGCGACCAGTAGTCGAAGCCGAGCCGCGTGCGGACGCGGTTGAAGTGGCGGTTCACCGCGAGAATCAGCGTGTAGAGCGAGTCGCCCAGATAGGCGAGCCAGCGCGCGTGCTGCACCACGCCGTCGAACAGGTCGCCATGCACGACCCACAGGCGCCGGCCCGTCGCGGTCACGTGGATCGCATCCTCGCGCACGACGATATCGCCGAAGGCCATGCCGTCGAACTGGCGCGCGACTTCATCGTGGTTGCCGGGGACGAAAATGACCTCGGTGCCCTTGCGCGCCTTGCGCAGCAGCTTCTGCACCACGTCGTTGTGGCTCTGCGGCCAGTACCAGCCGCGCTTCAGCTGCCAGCCGTCGATGATGTCGCCCACGAGGTACAACTGGTCCGACTCGTTGTGCTTGAGGAAGTCCAGCAGATACCTGGCCTGGCAGCCGGCGGTGCCGAGATGGATGTCCGAGATCCAGATCGCGCGGTAGCGATGGGCCGGCGCTTCGCTCGGCCTGGCGGGCGGCTCGTCGGTGACGTCTCGCTGAGGAGGCACGGCCCGCGCGTGTGACGATGGCGGGGAATGCGGCGCGGCGGGTGAGGTGGGTGAGGTGGGCGGTGGGGCGAAGCCCGGGGCGGGGGGCATGTAGGCCGCAAGGACGGCGGACAGCGGGAGGGTGGCGTCACTCTTGCCGAGCAGGCGCTGCGCGATATGCGACAGTCGCCCGCGCGCGGATCGGATTGCTTGAACCATGTCGGCCCCGGTAGCGGCGATGCGTGCATTGGGCCAGTGGCACATGACCGTACCGTGACGGAAACATGAATGTCACATGAATGTGTGCCGCGATCGAGGCGTCAGTAACGGGATGGCGTGTCAGGGGGTCTCGATCGGGGGCGCGGCGAGCACCGGCGCGCGCGGCGCCTGGGTCAGCACGGCCAGCGCGTCGAGCGTGGCGGCAATGGCGCCCGGGTGCCGCAGCAGCGAGACATGGCCGATGCCCGTCAGCGGCACGTGGCGTGCCCCGTCGAGCCACGAGGTGCCGGCCGGGCCGGCGATGGAATCGTGCCAGCTGAAGATGGACACGATGCGCGCGCGTTGCGCGGTGGTCTCCGCATCCGCGAGCGCGCGCAGCCATGGACTGAGCCAGCGCATCTGGCGCGCATTGCGCCCGCTGCCATGGCGCGCGAGCACGCAGCCATGATGCGGGCTGCCGAGCGTCACGATGCCGCTGCACGGCGCGTCGTTGCCGGTGGTGCGCATCGCTTGCACCTGTGCCGCGCGCGCGGCCAGGCCGCCCATGCTGTGGCAGACGAGCAGCGGCGACCTGCCCGTGCGCGTGGCGATCTCGCGCATGCGCGCGAGCAGTGGCGGCGCGTAGTCGTCGATATCGCCGAGCACGGGCTCGAGGTCGATCGTCTCGCAGCGATAGCCGTGTGCCGCGAGGTGGGGTGCCATATCGAGCCACACCGCGTGGTTGCAGCCATAGCCATGCACAAGCAGTACGGTGGGCGCATCGCGGCCCGGGTGCGTATCGGCGGCGCGGGGGACCGTGAGCCGCGAGCGGAACGGCTGCAGCCAGTTGAACATGCGGAAGACGACGATGCATTCGCTGGCGTAGCAGCGGAGGGCCTGCGCGATGCCGAGCGGTGCCGGGCGGATATTCTCGGGGAGCAGCGCGACGCGATCGCGCCGCGGCAGGCCGACGCCATGGAGCGTGACGAAGAAGGCCAGCGCGACCGATGCGCAGAACACGGCAAGGACGATGACGATGCCCGTGGCGAGTGCGACCGTCCAGGGCCAGGCGGCGAACGACGCGAGCGCCCACGCGATGCCGGCTGCCGCGGTGGTTTGCACCGCGACGGCCACGCGGCGCAGGGCGGCGGCCGTCAGGCTCATTTGCCCTGAGCGGTGCGGGGCGGCCGCAGGTCGATCAGGCGGGTGCCGGCCAGCCGGTCGTGCAGGAACTGCCGTCGCGGATCGAGCCACGCGAGCATGACCCAGATCAGCAGGCCGCCCGCGAGCACGCCCACGAACGGGCCCTTGACGAGCCCGAGCGCATGCCCGACGGCCGCCGCGGGCGGCAGCCAGAGCCACGCAAGCAGAAACCGCAGGATCGCGCGCGGCCACCGCACGGGGCCGCCGTCGGCGGTCTCCAGGCGAATCCGCCAGGTCTGCATGGCGAGCGTCTGTCCCTTGCGCTGCCAGAACCAAGAGAAGTACAGCCCGAGGACGAGAAAGCTCCAGACCTGCGCCACGTACATGTTCTCGGCCCCGATCGGCCGCAGCAGCGGGCGGGCAAATACGTAGACCGCGGTGGACGCCATCAGCACGCCGAACAGCAGCACGCCTTCATAGACCATGCAGGTCAGCCGCCGCCGCAGCGTGGGCGCGCGGACGGGCTCGGAGGTGGGGACGTAGGCGGTAGTGGTGGCGGACATGGCGCGCGGCCGGAAATCCTGAAACGGCCATTATGCCAAAGCCGCCGCTTGGCGAGGCGCTGCGTTTCAGCGATTCTCGCTGGGCGCCGTAATCGGAAAGTCAGTGGACGCTTCGCCGGTGACCGGCGGGGCGAGCGGTGCTGCCGCGGCCGGTTGCGGCGAGACCGCGGAGGCCGGCGAGGCCGCCACCGGTGCCGACGCGGCGGCCACGGGCGCCGCAGCCGATGCCGCGGGTGCCGACGCGGCACCCGTCGCGACCGCGGGCGCCGAAGCGGCTGCTACCGCCGCGGCCGGCGCGGCGGGCGCGCTTGCGGCGGTTTTCTCGCTCGCATGCTGCGAATGCGGACCATGCGAGGGCAGCGTCGGCAGCTTCTTGCCCGAGGGCAGCGCGCTTACCGCGCCCGGACGCTTCGGCACCTTGTCCGCGGCGGCGAGGCTCTTCTTCTGCTCTTCCGGCAACTGCTGGTAAGTCTTCCACGCCTCGGCCTTCGCCTCGGGCGTCAGCGACCGCGTGATCTGGTAGTTCTCGCGCGCCAGGCGCCGCTGCTGCGGCGTCATCTTGATCCATTCGGCCATGCGGGCCTGCAGTCGCGCCTGTTCCTCGGGCGAATACTTCGGATACAGGTCGGCAATGCGCACCCACTTGTGCCGGTTCAGCTCGGGAATCGAGTTCCAGAGCGGCTCGAGCGGCGCCAGAATGCGCTGGTGCGCGGGCGAGAGCTCGCGCCACGTCGGATGCGCATTGATGACGGGGCCGGGCTGCGGCGCCGAGGCCTGCCCTTGCCCCTGCGCCTGCACCAGCGGCGCGCCAAACAGCGCAATGCCGCCGGCGAGCGCGAGCACGGACAGGCCCAGCCGCGCGGCACGCGGCAGACCCAGCCGGCCTTTCAACGTGTCACGACGGGAGGCGTCAACGAGATCCTGTGCGCGCGCCATCCTCATTGCCCGCGCTTGAGGTACATGTGGAAGCCCTGGTCGGCGTAGGCGGTCGGCGGCAGATCGTCGAGCAGCATCGCGGCGTCCACATCGGCGAGTTCCTCCACGCGCTTCTGCTTCTGCCACTCGTAGATGCCGCTCAGCCCCCCGACGAGCGCGATCAGCAGCCACACGAGCGCGAGCCGGCGCAGCCAGGCGCCCGCGCGGTGCAGCGGCGTATCGTGATCGGGATCGTCGAGGTCGTGATGCACCGACCCATAGGAGGAAGGCATGCCGGCCGCCGCGAATTGCGGCGCCCGTACCGGTGCCTCGGCCTTCTTGCGGGCGACGGCCATCCGCCGCGCGGCGGCTAGCCGCTCGGCGATATCGGCCGGCACCGCATCCGCCGATGCATCGAGCACGGTGCGAATATCGTGGGCCAGGCGGCGTTCGAGTATTTGTTGTTCGTTTCGGCTCATAGTCGGACCCCTCGCGCGCGCAGGGCCTGCGCCAGGGTGTGCGTTGCACGGGAACAGTGCGTCTTCACACTGCCTTCTGAACAACCCATCGCGGCAGCGGTTTCGGCGACATCCATGTCCTCCCAGTAACGCATCAAAAACGCTTCGCGTTGACGCGTCGGCAGTCGCTGGATTTCCTGTTCGATGATCTGCATGACCTGCGCGCGTTCTACCTTGTCCGCGCTGCTTTCCGCAGATTCTGACCCTGCCTGGGCCTCCAGAGTGTCGAGTAAGTCATTATCGTCGCCATCGCGATCGTCGCGCAGCGACGAAAACAGCGTGACCCACGTATTGCGGACCTTCTGGCGGCGGAAATAGTCGTGAACGGTATTCTGCAGAATCCGCTGGAACAGCGGCGGCAGCTCTGCCGCGGACTTGTCGCCGTACTTCTCGGCGAGCTTGATCATCGCGTCCTGCACGATGTCGAGCGCGGCCTCGTCGTCTCGTACCGCAAACACGGCCTGCTTGAAAGCCCGCCGCTCGACGCTGGCGAGAAAATCGGAGAGTTCCTGGTCGGTGGCCATGCAGGCGAATTACGGACGGAAATTGCGGGATGGACGGCGCCAGTGCGTGCTGGAAGTGCCGCATACGTCCTGCGGAATTTCCAAAATGTCTGCGATGCTAGCAAAAAACACGTGGCTCTGACCACTGCTGTATTGCATTGCAGACATGACCTTTCGAGACTGCACGGCCAGTTGCGGGCCGGCATGACAAGACCATAGACCGCGCCAGGGCATTGCAGTATCATCTGCGGTTCACACGACATCAGTGGTTGTCTCATTTGGCCGCTTATGAGGCGGTCTTCCATGCAGACGCGCACCGCTTGAACCCGAGCCACAAGCCCGGCAGAGAGCATCCAAACAATTTTTTGCCGAAAATTGCAAAGGACTGAAATGAACATGCCCAGCGCGGAATTTTCCCACGCAGACAGCAATGCCTCCTCCGCACCCGAAATGATCGGCGCGGAAATCCTCGTCCATGCACTTGCCGAAGAAGGCGTCGAGTACGTCTGGGGTTACCCCGGCGGCGCCGTGCTTTACATCTACGACGAGCTTCACAAGCAAACGAAATTCGAGCACATCCTGGTGCGCCACGAGCAGGCTGCCGTTCATGCCGCCGATGGCTATGCACGCGCGACCGGCAAGGTCGGCGTGGCACTGGTGACATCGGGCCCCGGCGTGACGAACGCCGTGACCGGTATCGCCACGGCCTACCTGGACTCGATCCCGCTGGTGGTCATCACCGGCAACGTGCCCACGCACGCGATCGGCCAGGATGCATTCCAGGAGTGCGACACGGTCGGCATCACGCGACCCATCGTCAAGCACAACTTCCTCGTGAAGGACGTGCGCGACCTGGCCGCGACGATCAAGAAGGCCTTCTTTATCGCCTCCACCGGCCGTCCCGGCCCGGTCGTGGTCGATATCCCGAAGGACGTGTCGCGCAACGCCTGCCGCTTCGAGTATCCGAAGACCATCGACATGCGGTCGTACAACCCGGTGAACAAGGGTCACTCGGGTCAGATCCGCAAGGCCGTGGCGCTGCTGCAGCAGGCCGAGCGTCCGTATATCTATACGGGCGGCGGCGTCGTGCTGGCCAACGCCAGCGACGAGCTGCGCCAGCTGGCCGCGGTGACCGGCCATCCGGTCACCAACACGCTGATGGGCCTGGGCGCGTTCCCGGGCACGAGCAAGCAGTTCCTGGGCATGCTCGGCATGCACGGCACGTATGAAGCCAATATGGCCATGCAGAACTGCGACGTGCTGATCGCGATCGGCGCGCGCTTCGACGACCGCGTGATCGGCAACCCGTCGCACTTCACTTCGCAGGCGCGCAAGATCATCCATATCGATATCGACCCGTCGTCGATCTCGAAGCGCGTGAAGGTGGATATTCCCATCGTCGGCAACGTCAAGGACGTGCTGCAGGAGCTCATCGCCCAGCTGCAGGCCAGCGACGTCAAGCCCAAGCGCGAGGCGCTGGCCAAGTGGTGGGACCAGATCGAGCAATGGCGTTCGGTGGACTGCCTCAAGTACGACCGCAGCTCCGAGATCATCAAGCCGCAGTACGTGGTCGAGAAGATCTGGGAACTGACCAAGGGCGATGCGTACGTCTGCTCCGACGTCGGCCAGCACCAGATGTGGGCCGCGCAGTTCTACAAGTTCGACGAACCACGCCGCTGGATCAACTCGGGCGGCCTCGGCACCATGGGTGTCGGCCTGCCGTACGCGATGGGCATCAAGAAGGCGTTCCCGGACAAGGAAGTCGTCACCATCACCGGTGAAGGCTCGATCCAGATGTGCATCCAGGAACTGTCGACGTGCAAGCAGTACAACACGCCCGTCAAGATCTGCTCGCTCAATAACGGCTATCTGGGCATGGTGCGCCAGTGGCAGGAAATCGAGTACGACAACCGTTACTCGCACTCGTACATGGACGCGCTGCCCGACTTCGTCAAGCTCGCCGAGTCGTATGGCCATATCGGCATGCGCGTGGAGCGTGCGTCCGACGTCGAGCCCGCCCTGCGCGAGGCATTCCGCCTGAAGGACCGCACCGTGTTCCTGGACTTCCAGACCGACCCCACCGAGAACGTGTGGCCGATGGTCCAGGCCGGCAAGGGAATCTCCGAAATGCTGCTCGGCTCGGAGGACCTGTAATGCGACACATCATTTCCGTCCTGCTGGAAAACGAACCCGGCGCGCTGTCGCGCGTGGTGGGGCTGTTCTCCGCGCGCGGTTACAACATCGAGACGCTGACGGTGGCACCGACCGAGGATGCTTCGCTGTCACGGATGACCATCGTGACCACGGGTTCGGATGACGTGATCGAACAGATCACGAAGCATTTGAACCGCCTGGTCGAGGTGGTCAAGGTTGTGGACCTGACCGAAGGCGCGCACATCGAGCGCGAGCTGATGCTCGTGAAAGTGCGCGCGGTCGGCAAGGAACGCGAAGAGATGAAGCGCACCGCGGACATTTTCCGCGGCCGCATCATCGATGTGACCGAGAAAACGTACACCATCGAACTGACCGGCAACGGCGGCAAGCTGGACGCGTTTCTCGACGCGATCGACCGTACGGCGATCCTGGAAACCGTTCGTACGGGCGGCTCCGGTATTGGACGTGGCGAGCGCATCCTGAAGGTCTGACCGGCGCCCCCGGCAGCGGCGGTCCCGGTCCAGACGGGGCGGGACGCCACCCCCTATATCCCAGATCAAAGCAATTGAAGGAATCATCATGAAAGTGTTTTACGACAAGGACGCGGACCTCTCCCTGATCAAGGGCAAGAACGTCACCATCATCGGCTACGGCTCGCAAGGCCACGCCCACGCACAGAACCTGAAGGATTCGGGCGTGAATGTGACGGTGGGTCTGCGCAAGAGCGGCGCGTCGTGGAACAAGGCCGTCAACGCCGGCCTGCAGACCAAGGAAGTGGCCGAGGCCGTGAAGGGCGCGGACGTGGTCATGATCCTGCTGCCGGACGAGCAGATCGCCGACGTGTACAAGAACGAAGTGCACGACAACATCAAGGAAGGCGCCGCGCTGGCCTTCGCGCACGGCTTCAACGTGCACTACGGCGCCGTGATCCCGCGCGCCGACCTCGACGTGATCATGATCGCGCCGAAGGCACCGGGCCACACCGTGCGTTCGACGTACGCGCAAGGCGGCGGCGTGCCCCACCTGATCGCCGTGCATCAGAACAAGTCGGGCGCGGCACGCGATATCGCGCTGTCGTACGCCACCGCCAACGGCGGCGGCCGTGCCGGCATCATCGAGACGAACTTCCGCGAAGAAACCGAAACCGACCTGTTCGGCGAGCAGGCCGTGCTGTGCGGCGGTACCGTCGAGCTGATCAAGGCGGGCTTCGAGACGCTGGTGGAAGCCGGCTACGCGCCGGAAATGGCGTACTTCGAGTGCCTGCACGAACTGAAGCTGATCGTCGACCTGATCTATGAAGGCGGCATCGCCAACATGAACTACTCGATCTCGAACAACGCCGAGTACGGCGAGTACGTCACGGGCCCGCGCGTCGTGACCGAAGAGACCAAGAAGGCCATGAAGCAGTGCCTGACGGACATCCAGACCGGCGAATACGCAAAGAGCTTCCTGCTCGAGAACAAGGCCGGCGCTCCGACCCTGATCTCGCGCCGCCGCCTGACGGCCGAGCACCAGATCGAAGAAGTGGGTGCGAAGCTGCGCGCGATGATGCCGTGGATCGCCAAGAACAAGCTGGTCGATCAGTCGAAGAACTAAGACGCAGCCGCAAGGCAGCGTGGCCGCGCGACAGGGCGGCCACCTTGCCCCGCAGCCGCCCACCGTACCGCCCAGCCGCGCCGTCCAAGACGGCCGGTGCGATTTTGGCGGTGCCTGGGCGGCTTTTTGTTATCCTGTCGCCGTGAATGAACTTCTGACCAAATTTGCATGAACTATCCTCATCCGCTGATCGCCCGTGAAGGCTGGCCGTTCCTGGCCGGCGCATTCGTCATCTCGCTGCTGGTTCACGTCAGCGCGGGCTTCTGGTGGGCGCTGCCGCTGTGGATCATCACGCTGTTCGTGCTGCAGTTCTTCCGCGATCCGCCGCGCCCGATTCCCTCGGCGGCGAACGCGATCCTCGCGCCGGCCGATGGCCGCATCGTCGTGGTCGAGAAGACGCAGGACCCGTACGCGGGCCGCGAAGCGCTCAAGATCAGCGTGTTCATGAACGTGTTCAACGTGCACTCGAACCGTTCCTCGCTCGACGGCAAGGTCGAGAAGCTCGAATACTTCCCCGGCAAGTTCGTCAACGCGGACCTCGACAAGGCATCCGTGGAGAACGAGCGCAACGCGCTGGTGATCCGCCGCGCCGGCGACGGCCAGATCGTCACGCTCGTGCAGGTGGCGGGTCTGGTGGCGCGCCGTATCCTGTGCTACACCAAGGTGGGTGACACGCTCTCGCGCGGCCAGCGCTACGGCTTTATCCGCTTTGGCTCGCGCGTCGACGTGTACCTGCCGGTGGATGCGCGCCCGCGCGTGACGATCGGCGAGAAGGTCTCGGCCTCGTCCACGGTGCTCGCCGAGCTCGACGAACTGAAATAAGCCACCCCGGGACAGGAGACTGGCATGGGTGCCTTCAATCGCCGCAACAAGCGGGCGAACAATGGCAACGTGACGCATCTGCGTCCGTTCCGCCATAACCAGCTGCGCAACGACAGCGCATACGACAACGGTTTCGACGACGCCGAGGAGCACGACGACGTCGAGTACGTGCGTCCGCGGCCGCGCCGGCGCGGCATCTACCTGCTGCCCAACGCGTTCACCACGGCGGCGCTGTTCGCGGGCTTCTTCGCGATCGTGCAGGCGATGAACATGCGCTTCGACGCCGCGGCCATCGCGATCTTCGCGGCCATGGTGCTGGACGGCATGGACGGGCGCGTCGCGCGCATCACGAACACGCAGAGTGCGTTCGGCGAGCAGTACGACTCGCTGTCCGACATGACGTCGTTCGGCGTGGCCCCCGCGCTGGTGATGTACGAATGGATCCTGCACGACCTCGGCAAGTGGGGCTGGATCGCGGCGTTCGTGTATTGCACGTGCGCGGCGCTGCGGCTCGCGCGCTTCAACGCGAATATCGGCGTGGTCGACAAGCGCTTCTTCCAGGGCATGCCGAGCCCGGCCGCGGCCGCGCTGGTCGCGGGCTTCGTCTGGCTCGTGATCGACAACAAGCTGCCCGTGAAGGAACTGTGGATGCCGTGGGTGGCGTTTGCCCTGACGCTCTACGCGGGCCTGTCGATGGTATCCAACGCGCCGTTCTACAGCGGCAAGGCGCTCGACGTACGCTACCGCGTGCCGTTCGGCATGATGGTGCTGGTGCTCGTGCTGTTCGTCGTCGTATCGACGGATCCGCCCGTGGCGCTGTTCGGACTGTTCGTGGCCTATGCGATCTCTGGCTACGTGTTGTGGGCCTGGCGTGCGTTGCACGGCCAGCCCGGCGGCGTGCGAAAGAACAGCGCGCCGCACTGAGTTTAGGTCGCAACTTCATTCACTTTCATTGCTGTAGGGAGGACGTCATGGGCATGTTCGACTTCATCAGGGAAGCAGGAGAGAAGCTGTTCGGCAAGGGCGAGGCCAAGGCGGCGCAGGATGCCGCCAAAGCCGATGCGTCCACCGAGAAGGTCGAGGCGGCCAATCGTGCCGCCGGCGACGCGATCGAGGCGTACATCAAGCAGATGGGGCTCGACGCGACGGGCCTGACTGTCACGGTGGACGGCTCGCAGGGCAAGGTCACCGTGTTCGGTGTGGCGGCCGACCAGGCCACGCGCGAGAAGATCATTCTCTGCTGCGGCAATGTCGAGGGTGTGGATCAGGTGGAGGACAAGATGTCCGTGAGTACCGCGTCCACCGAATCGCAATGGCACACCGTGGTGAAGGGCGACACGCTGTGGGCGATTTCGCAGGCGGCCTATGGCAACGGGGCCGAGTACAACCGGATCTTCGAGGCGAACAAGCCGATGCTGACGCACCCGGACAAGATTTATCCGGGGCAGAAGCTGCGGATTCCGCCGAAATGAGCGGGAAACGCTGAGTTGCACGGATAAAGCAAACCGGCTATAGTCGCCAACATGATTTCGCTGCAATCCCTCCTCGCGATTACCCTACTGGGCGGCCTACTAGGCAACCGAGCCGGGACGCGCGCGCGCTGAGGGAAGACGGAAACCCAATTTCCAGCGCGAAATCCACAAGGATTCTTTCACGCCCCGGCCTGCATCGATTGCACGCCGGGGCGTTTTGCATTTGACCTCCGGCACCCGGACCGGCACACACATAAAAGTCTCAGGAGCTCCACAAAATGTCTGACAAACTCATCATTTTCGATACGACCTTGCGCGATGGCGAACAATCGCCGGGCGCCTCGATGACGCGCGAGGAGAAGATCCGCATCGCGCGCCAGCTGGAGCGCCTGAAGGTCGATGTGATCGAGGCCGGTTTTGCCGCGAGCTCCAATGGCGATTTCGAGGCGATTCGCTCGATCGCGCAGGTGGTCAAGGATTCGACGATCTGCTCGCTGGCCCGCGCCAACGACAAGGACATCGCGCGCGCGGCCGAGGCGCTGAAGCCCGCGAACTCGTTCCGTATCCATACGTTCATCGCGACCTCCGCGCTGCATATGGAAAAGAAGCTGCGCATGACGCCGGACCAGGTGTACGAGCAGGCGCGCCTGGCGGTGCGTTTCGCGCGCCAGTTCACCGACGATATCGAGTTCTCGCCCGAAGACGGCAGCCGTTCGGACATGGACTTCCTGTGCCGCGTGCTCGAAGGCGTGATTGCCGAGGGCGCGACCACCATCAACCTGCCCGACACGGTCGGCTATGCGGTGCCGGAAGGCTACGCGGGCCTGATCCGCTCGGTGCGCGAGCGCATTCCGAACTCGGACAAGGCCGTGTGGTCCGTGCACTGCCATAACGACCTCGGCATGGCCGTGGCGAATTCGCTGGCCGCGGTCAAGCTCGGCGGCGCGCGCCAGATCGAATGCACGATCAACGGCCTGGGCGAGCGTGCGGGCAACACGAGCCTCGAGGAAGTGGTCATGGCCGTGAAGACGCGCCGCGACTACTTCGACATGGACGTCGGCATCGATACCACGCAGATCGTGCCCGCCTCCAAGCTCGTGTCGCAGATCACGGGCTTCGTGGTGCAGCCGAACAAGGCCGTGGTCGGCGCGAACGCGTTCGCGCACGCGTCGGGCATCCATCAGGATGGCGTGCTCAAGGCGCGCGACACGTACGAGATCATGCGCGCGGAAGACGTGGGCTGGACCGCCAACAAGATCGTGCTGGGCAAGCTGTCGGGCCGCAACGCATTCAAGCAGCGCCTGCAGGAACTCGGCATCGAGCTCGAGAGCGAGACCGAGGTCAATGCGGCGTTCGCGCGCTTCAAGGAGCTCGCCGACCAGAAGGCCGAGATCTTCGATGAGGACATCGAAGCCATCGTCTCGGGCGAAGCGAGCGACGCGGCCAACGACCACTACCGCTTTATCTCGCTGTCGCAGCGTTCGGAAACGGGCGAGCGTCCGCATGCGCGCGTCGTGTTCAGCATGGACGGCCACGAGCATACGGGCGAGGGCGATGGCAACGGTCCCGTCGATGCGACGCTGCATGCGATCGAGGGCAAGGTGTCGAGCGGCGCCGAGCTCGTGCTGTATTCGGTGAACGCGATCACCACCGGCACGCAGGCGCAGGGCGAAGTGACCGTGCGCCTCTCGAAGGGCGGTCGCATCGTCAACGGCGTGGGGACCGATCCCGATATCGTCGCCGCGTCGGCCAAGGCCTATCTGGCCGCGCTGAACAAGTTGCACGACAAGGCCGTGCAGAAGATCAATCCGCAGATCTGATCACGGATCCCTGCGTCATCCCGCCACGCGCTCACGAGGCGCGTGCGCGGGATGTTTTCGTTTACCGCTCGGGGCGGTCGCGCAGCGGGTCGGGCGTGATCTGCGTCTGGCGCAGCACGCCGGCGTCGTCGAAGTAGAAGTTGAACATCGAGTACCACATCCGGTCCTGGAAGAAGCGATAGGTCCAGACCTCGCGCTTCATGATCGGAAAGTACTGATTGGGCTCGCGCGGCGCGCCATAGTGCTCGAGCACGTCCTGTTTGGTCCAGACGTTGACGTGTGCCTTGTAGAGCTCTTCCGTGGTCAGCATGTTGCGGAAGTCGGCCAGGTTGCCGTTGCGGTCGAACGTGGCCGCGTAGGCGTCCTCGCCGAGCGGTTGCGTGGAGTAGATCCAGCGCGTGGTGCCGTCCTTGAGCTGGAACATGTCGGTCGGCTGGCCGAATGTGGCGCGCACGGCGGATTCCGGCTGGCCGATCAGTTTCTGGCCGGTCTGGACCGGGGCGAGGGCTGCGCAGCCGGTGATCGCCACCGTGGCGGCGACGAGCGCGGCGCCGGCCGCGAAGCGGCGCGCGCGGGGCAGGAGAGTCGTGAGATGCGTCATGGCGGAAGCAAGCGGGGTGGCCCGGAGGCGGATACAGAGAGTGTAGTCGTTTGGAGCGGCTTGGGGGCCACACGGCGGCGCCCGGACCGCCAGTTTCGCCATGCGTGGGAATTCGGCTATAATGCGCGGCTATCGTTTGCCGGCTTGCCGGTGGCGATGGAGCTGGCACGACGCCGGCGGCGCATTCCGCGCTGCGGTGTTCGCAAGTGAAACGTAAAGGAAATCATCATGGCAGTTGCCGATATCAACAAGTCCGAAGTCATCAAGCAGTTCGCGCGCGGCACGAACGACACGGGTAGCCCCGAAGTTCAGGTGGCCCTGCTGACCACCCGCATCAACGAACTGACCCCGCACTTCAAGGCCAACATGAAGGATCACCACAGCCGCCGCGGTCTGCTGCGCATGGTGAGCCGTCGTCGCCGCCTGCTGGACTACCTCAAGGCCAGCGATGCGGACCGCTATCGCGCCCTGATCGAAAAGCTGGGTCTGCGCAAGTAAGGTCGCAAGCCAGGTCCTCGATGCCTGCGTCAGCGCTGCTGAGGCAGGCATTTTGCTTTTCTGGTGGCTATTCCCCGTTGCACCATGGCGTGTAACGGAGTAAGTTGTTTTGCTCTTTAGCTCCGAGACACCGGAGCCGGATCCAAGGAACCGGGGCCTTGTGTCATTCCATCGTGCGCATCGACATCAACCCAGTGGTGGGTGGCCCGATGGAATGGCATAGCACTTCCCTGCGACTGCGGCCGGCGTCAATCCGGCAGTACGCCTGCGGCTGCGAACGCAGGCGCGGCGCGCCCATGCATGAGCATGGCGCGTCAGCATGAATCAAGGAACGCTCATGACCATGTTCAACAAGATCGTCAAGGAATTCCAGTGGGGCCAGCATACGGTCCGCATGGAAACCGGCGAAATCGCCCGCCAGGCTGGCGGCGCCGTGATCGTCGATGTGGAAGACACCGTGGTGCTGGCTACCGTGGTCGCGGCCAAGAGCCCGAAGCCCGGCCAGGACTTCTTCCCGTTGACCGTCGATTACATCGAGAAGACCTATGCGGCCGGCAAGATCCCCGGCGGCTTCTTCAAGCGTGAAGGCCGTCCGTCGGAAAACGAGACGCTGACCTCGCGCCTGATCGACCGTCCGCTGCGTCCGCTGTTCCCGGAAGGCTTCTACAACGACGTCCAGGTGGTGATCCACGTGGTGTCGATCAACCCCGAAGTGCCGGCCGACATCCCGGCGCTGATCGGTGCCTCGGCCGCGCTGGCCGTGTCGGGCATTCCGTTCAACGGCCCCGTGGGCGCCGCGCGCGTGGGCTACAAGGATGGCCAGTACCTGCTGAACCCGACCCGCTCGCAAATCGCCTCGTCGTCGCTGGACCTCGTGGTCGCCGGTACCGAGCGCGCCGTGCTGATGGTGGAATCGGAAGCGCAGCAGCTGTCGGAAGACGTGATGCTGGGCGCCGTGGTGTACGGCCACGAGCAGATGCAGATCGCGATCAATGCGATTCACGAGCTCGTGCGCGAGGGCGGCAAGCCCGAGTGGGACTGGGCACCGGCCGCGAAGAACGAGCCGCTGATCGCCAAGGTCAGCGAGATCGCGCTGCCGCTGCTGCAGGAAGCCTATCAGCTGCGCCAGAAGTCGGCCCGCAGCCAGAAGCTGAAGGAAGTGTTCGCCGCGGTGGACGCCAAGCTGGCCGAAGCCGGTGTGGAAGCCGAGAAGGTGGAAGTCGGCAACATCCTGTTCGACCTCGAAGCGAAGATCGTGCGTGGCCAGATCCTGGCCGGCGAGCCGCGTATCGACGGCCGCGACACGCGCACCGTGCGCCCGATCGAGATCCGTTCGTCGGTGCTGCCGCGCGCCCACGGCTCCGCGCTGTTCACGCGTGGTGAAACGCAGGCACTCGTGGTGGCCACGCTGGGCACCAAGAGCGACGAGCAGATCATCGACGCGCTGGCCGGCGAGTACCGCGACCGCTTCATGCTCCACTACAACATGCCGCCGTTCGCCACGGGCGAAACCGGTCGCGTGGGCAGCCCCAAGCGCCGCGAAATCGGTCACGGCCGTCTGGCCAAGCGCGCACTGATCCCCGTGCTGCCGGCTGACGACGAATTCGCGTACACGATCCGTCTGGTGTCGGAAATCACCGAGTCCAACGGTTCGTCGTCGATGGCTTCGGTCTGCGGCGGCTGCCTCGCGCTGATGGATGCGGGCGTTCCCGTCAAGGCGCACGTCGCCGGCGTGGCCATGGGCCTGATTCTCGAAGGCAACAAGTTCGCCGTGCTGACCGACATCCTCGGCGACGAGGATCACCTCGGCGACATGGACTTCAAGGTGGCCGGTACCGATTCGGGTATCACCGCGCTGCAGATGGACATCAAGGTCCAGGGCATCACCAAGGAGATCATGCAGGTTGCGCTGGCGCAGGCCCGCGAAGGCCGCATGACCATCCTGGGCGCCATGCAGGGTGCCATGGGCCATGCGCGCACCGAGCTGTCGGAGCACGCACCGCGCATGATCACGATGAAGATCCATCCGGACAAGATCCGCGAAGTGATCGGCAAGGGCGGCTCGACCATCCAGGCGCTGACCAAGGAAACGGGCACGACCATCGACATCCAGGAAGACGGCACGATCACGATCGCCTCGACCTCGACCGATGGCATGGCGGAAGCCAAGCGCCGCATCGAGGGCATCACCGCGGAAGCCGAAGTGGGCAAGATCTACGCCGGTACCGTGCTGAAGCTGCTGGACTTCGGTGCCATCGTGAACATCCTGCCGGGCAAGGACGGTCTGCTGCATATCTCCGAGATCGTCAACGAGCGCGTGAAGGACATCAAGGACTGGCTGAAGGAAGGCCAGCACGTTCGCGTGAAGCTGATCCAGGCCGACGAGAAGGGTCGTCTGCGCCTGTCGCTGAAGGCGGCGCTGGCGGAAGAGGGCGGCAGCATCAGCCCGATCGTGCCGAGCGGTACTTCGGACGCGCCGGATACGTCTGGCAACAATCAGCAGTAATCAGTAGCAGCAGGAATAAGAAGCGGCTGGCAATGTCCAGCCGCTTTTTTTGTTTACACTCCCGGACAACAAAATCGAGAGGAGTCCTCCAGATGAAAGCCATCGAGATCCGTGAATACGGCGCACCCGACGTCCTGCAGCTGACCGAGCGTCCCGATCCCGTCGCCAAGGCCGGCGAGATCCTGATTCGCGTGGCCGCCGCGGGCGTCAATCGTCCCGACGTGTTCCAGCGCACGGGCAACTATCCGGTGCCGCCGGGCGCGTCCGATCTGCCCGGGCTCGAAGTGGCGGGCGTCATCGTGGGTGGCGATCTCTCGCACGCGGCCAATCGTTTCGGCCTCAAGGTCGGCGACCGCGTCTGCGCGCTGGTGCAGGGCGGCGGCTACGCGGAACTGTGCACCGCGCCGATCGAGCAATGCCTGCCGGTGCCGGCCGGGCTCAGCGACATCGAGGCGGCGGGCCTGCCCGAGACGTTCTTCACGGTGTGGAGCAACGTGTTCGATCGCGGCCAGCTGGGCAAGGGCCCGCGCGGCGCGCAGGAAACGCTGCTGATCCAGGGCGGGTCCAGCGGGATCGGCACGACTGCGATCCAGATCGCGAAGGCGATGGGCTTCCGGGTGTTCGTCACGGCGGGCAGCGACGACAAGTGCAAGGCCTGCGAGGCGCTCGGCGCCGATCGCGCGATCAACTACAAGACGCAGGACTTCGCGGCCGAGGTCAAGGCGCTGACCGAAGGCAAGGGTGTGGACGTGATCCTCGACATGGTCGCGGGTTCGTACCTCGCGCGCGAACTGTCGTGCATCGCCGACGACGGCCGCATCGTGATCATCGCGCTGCTCGGCGGCGGCAAGGCCGAGATTCCGCTCTCCGACGTACTGCGCCGTCGCATCACGATCACCGGTTCCACGCTGCGTCCGCGTCCGCCCGCGTTCAAGGGGGCGATTGCCGACGCGCTCCACCAGCACGTATGGCCGCTGCTCGCGTCGGGCAAGATCAAGCCCGTGATCCACAAGGTGTTCCCCGCCGCGCAGGCCGCGGATGCGCACCGCCTCATGGAATCGAGCGAGCACGTGGGCAAGATCATGCTCACGTGGTAAATGGCCGGGGCGCGCGCTACAATAGCGGGTTTTTGATCGAGAGGGGACCCCGTGAGACAAAAGCTGGTCATCGGTAACTGGAAGATGCACGGCAGCCTCGCCGCCAACGCGGCACTGCTGGACGGTATCAAGGCGGCACCGGCCCGGGCGCGTCTCGCGGTGTGCGCACCGTTCCCGTATCTGGCACAGTGCCAGGCCACGCTGGCCGGCACGGCGATCGGATGGGGTGCCCAGGACGTGTCCGCGGAAGTGCGCGGGGCGTTCACCGGTGAAGTGGCCGCGCCGATGCTCGCGGAATTCGGTTGCGCCTACGTGCTCGTGGGTCACTCGGAGCGCCGCTCCTATCATGGCGAAACCGATGCGACCGTCGCGACCAAGGCGCTGCGCGCGCTGGAGTCGGGGCTCACTCCCGTGGTCTGCGTGGGCGAGACGCTCGCGCAGCGCGAGGCGGGCGAGACGGAAACCGTGGTGGGGCGTCAGCTGGCCGCCGTGGTGGAGGCGCTCTCTATCGAGCAGCTGGGTCGGATCGTGCTGGCCTATGAGCCCGTCTGGGCCATCGGTACCGGCAAGACCGCGACGAGCGAGCAGGCACAGGCCGTGCACGCGTATCTGCGCAAGCAGGTGGCGGCGGCTTCGGCCGATGTGGCCGCGCGGATGCAGATTCTGTACGGCGGCAGCGTGAAGCCCGATAATGCGGCCGAACTGTTTTCGATGTCCGATATCGACGGAGGCCTGATTGGTGGCGCTTCGTTGAAGGCGGAAGATTTCTTGGCGATCGGCAACGCCTGAGTGCCGAACGCATGGATGGATCAGGCAAGCGAACGAATGTAATCACATGGCAATCTTCAAGACATTGTTAGTACTGGTGCAGGTCCTGTCGGCACTCGGCGTGATCGGCCTGGTGCTGCTGCAGCATGGCAAGGGCGCGGACGTCGGTGCGGCGTTCGGCTCGGGCGCCTCGGGCAGTCTGTTCGGGGCCACGGGCTCCGCGAACTTCCTGTCGCGTACCACCGCGGTGCTGGCGTCGCTGTTCTTCGTCTGCACGCTGGGTCTGACGCTGCTTGGCAACTACAAGCCGCAGACCTCGCTGGGCGTGATGGGCGCGAGCCAGGCACCGGTTGCAAGCGCGCCGGCCGCATCGGCCTCCGCACCTGCCGCAGCGGCTTCGGGCGCATCGTCCGTGCCCGCCGCACCTGCTGTTCCGAAATAATTGGCCTGCTCTTTCGAAGATTCCTGATTAAATTTGCAGTTGTGCATTGAACAAATCAGGAAACTTGGGATAGAATGCAAGGCTTGAAACGATTCCCCAGCGACGGGAACCAGGCAAGAGAAAAACGCTCTTGCATGGGAACCGGAGGGTGTAAAAACCCGGCGCCAGGCAATATTGTTTCTCCCCCAGCCGACGTGGTGAAATTGGTAGACACGCTATCTTGAGGGGGTAGTGGCGAAAGCTGTGCGAGTTCGAGTCTCGCCGTCGGCACCAAACAACTTGATCGGAGTCCTCGAAGTGGAAGCAGGGCGCCGGGTACGTTAAGAACGTTTTCTGGACAGTCATTCTTCAGGAATGGCTTCAAGAAACGTAGTATCCGGACCGATAATCCACAGAGGGCTCCGGCAGTCCGCAAGGCGGCGCCGTAATTTCGTACGGAATGGCGCTTGGGGTGGGCAACAGGACGCCGCTTCAGCTGGTGCTGTTGACAACATTCCAGATAAGGCTGGCCGTACCTTGACTCTCGAAGCCTACTTCCCCGTCCTCATCTTCATCCTCTTTGGTGTCGTGCTCGGTTTGGCACTGATGTCCATCGGTCGGATACTCGGTCCCAACAAGCCTGATCCCGCGAAGCTGTCGCCATACGAGTGCGGCTTCGAAGCATTCGAGGATGCGCGCATGAAGTTCGACGTGCGCTACTACCTCATCGCCATCCTGTTCATCCTGTTCGATCTCGAAACGGCTTTCCTGTTTCCGTGGGGCGTTGCCCTCAAGGACATCGGCTGGCCCGGGTTCTTCGCGATGGGCGTGTTTCTGCTGGAATTCATCGTGGGCTTCGTCTACATCTGGAAAAAGGGCGCGCTCGATTGGGAGTGATGTGAAATGGCAATCGAAGGCGTTCTCAACGAAGGCTTTGTCACGACGACCGCTGACAAGCTGATCAACTGGACCCGCACGGGCTCGCTGTGGCCGATGACGTTTGGCCTGGCCTGCTGTGCCGTGGAAATGATGCATGCCGGCGCCGCGCGCTATGACCTCGACCGTTTCGGCGTGGTCTTCCGCCCGTCGCCCCGACAATCGGACGTGATGATCGTCGCCGGCACGCTGTGCAACAAGATGGCGCCCGCGCTGCGCAAGGTCTACGACCAGATGGCCGAGCCGCGCTGGGTGATCTCGATGGGCTCGTGCGCCAATGGCGGCGGCTACTACCACTACTCGTATTCGGTAGTGCGTGGTTGTGACCGCATCGTGCCGGTCGATATCTACGTTCCGGGCTGCCCGCCGACGGCGGAAGCGCTGATTTACGGCGTGATCCAGCTCCAGAACAAGATTCGCCGCACCAACACCATCGCGCGCAAGGGCTGACAATGGCGACGCTCGACACTCTGAAGGCCGCGCTCGAGAAGGTTCTCGGCAAGCGCGTGCAATCGCTGACCGAAACCCTCGGCGAACTGACGCTGATCGTGAAGGCCGCCGATTATCTCGAAACCGCCCAGCTGCTGCGCGACGATCCGTCGCTGCGCTTCGAACAGCTGATCGACCTCGCCGGCGTGGATTATTCCGATTACGCCGAAGGCACGTGGGATGGCCCCCGTTTCGCCGCGGTCTCGCACCTGCTGTCCGTGACGCACAACTGGCGTCTGCGCGTGCGCGTGTTCGCGCCCGACGACGACCTGCCCGTGCTGGCGTCGGTGATCGACGTGTGGAACTCGGTGAACTGGTTCGAACGCGAAGCGTTCGACTTCTACGGCATCGTGTTCGAAGGGCATCCGGACCTGCGTCGCCTGCTGACCGACTACGGTTTCGTCGGCCACCCGTTCCGCAAGGATTTCCCGGTTTCCGGCTACGTCGAGATGCGCTACGACCCGGAGCAGAAGCGGGTCATCTACCAGCCGGTGACGATCGAGCCGCGCGAAATCACGCCACGCGTGATTCGCGAGGAAAACTACGGCGGCACGCAGCACTAAGAGCGCCATGGCAGATATCAAGAACTACACCCTCAACTTCGGTCCCCAACACCCTGCAGCGCACGGCGTGCTGCGTCTGGTGCTTGAGCTGGACGGCGAAGTGATCCAGCGCGCCGACCCCCATATCGGCCTGCTGCACCGTGCCACCGAGAAGCTGGCGGAACAGAAGACCTGGATTCAGAGCGTGCCGTACATGGATCGTCTCGACTACGTGTCGATGATGGTCAACGAGCATGCCTACGTGATGGCGATCGAGCGGATGCTCGGCATCGAAGTGCCGATCCGCGCGCAGTACATCCGCGTGATGTTCGACGAGATCACCCGCCTGCTGAACCACCTGATGTGGATCGGCGCCCACGCGCTGGACGTGGGGGCGATGGCGGTGTTCCTGTACGCGTTCCGCGAGCGCGAGGACATGTTCGACATGTACGAGGCGGTGTCGGGCGCGCGCATGCACGCGGCCTACTACCGTCCGGGCGGCGTCTATCGCGACCTGCCGGACACGATGCCGCAATACCGTGCGTCGAAGATCCACAACGAGCGCGCCATCAAGGCGATGAACGAAGCGCGTTCGGGCTCGCTGCTGGACTTCATCGAGGACTTCACGAACCGTTTCCCGACCTACGTCGATGAATACGAGACGCTGCTGACCGATAACCGTATCTGGAAGCAGCGCCTGGTGGACGTGGGCGTCGTGAGCCCGGAGCGCGCGCTGCAGATGGGCTTTACCGGTCCGATGCTGCGCGGTTCGGGTATCGAGTGGGATCTGCGCAAGAAGCAGCCCTACGAGGTGTACGACAAGGTCGACTTCGATGTGCCGGTTGGCGTTGGCGGCGACTGCTACGCGCGATATCTCGTGCGCGTGGAAGAAATGCGCCAGTCGAACCGCATCATCAAGCAGTGCGTGGACTGGCTGCGCCGCAACCCGGGTCCGGTCATCACCGAGAACCACAAGGTGGCACCGCCGTCGCGCGTGGACATGAAGTCGAACATGGAAGAGCTGATTCACCATTTCAAGCTCTTCACCGAAGGTATCCATGTGCCGCCGGGCGAAGCCTACGCGGCCGTGGAACATCCGAAGGGCGAGTTTGGTATCTATGCGATCTCGGACGGCGCGAACAAGCCGTACCGCCTGAAGATCCGCGCGCCCGGCTTTGCTCACCTCGCGGCCCTCGACGAAATGGCCAAGGGGCACATGATTGCGGACGCGGTCACGATCATCGGCACGCAGGACATCGTGTTCGGCGAGATCGACCGCTAAGGATATGGGCCGTTGCCCGGACGACGATCCGGGCATGACGGCGGCCAACTGGCGGAACAAGGCAGCGACGGCTGCAAACCAGCGGACGTGCCGCGTGGAATGTCACGTGGCGTTCGCCGTTTTACTGCAATGACCATGCTATCAGCAGAAGCTCTCAAGGAAATCGATCGCGCGATCGCGAAGTATCCGACCGACCAGAAACAGTCGGCCGTGATGGCGGCACTCGCCGTTGCACAGGGCGAGGTGGGTTGGGTTTCCCCCGAAGTCATGCAGTTCGTCGCGAGCTACCTCGAGATGCCGCCCGTGTGGGTGGAAGAGGTGGCGACGTTCTACAACATGTACGACACCAAGCCGGTGGGCAAGTACAAGCTCACGGTCTGCACGAACCTGCCGTGCGCGCTGTCGGGCGGCGAACGCGCGGGCGACTACCTCAAGCAGAAGCTTGGCATCGACTACAACGAAACCACCGCGGACGGCTGCTTCACGCTGAAGGAAGGCGAGTGCATGGGCGCCTGCGGCGACGCGCCGGTGGCCATCGTCAACAACACCCGCATGTGCAGCTTCATGAGCAACGACAAGCTCGACGCACTGATCGAGGAACTGCGTGCCGAGGCCGCTGCCAAGGGGGGCAAGTAATATGACTAGTCTGCACGACCGTCACATCAAGCCGCTGATCCTGGCTGGCCTGGACGGCAAGAACTGGCACCTCGAGGACTACGTCAAGCGTGGCGGCTACAAGCAGCTGCGCCGCATCCTGACCGAGAAGATTCCGCCGGAGCAGGTGATTGCCGACGTGAAGGCGTCGGGTCTGCGCGGCCGTGGCGGCGCGGGCTTCCCGACCGGCCTGAAGTGGAGCTTCATGCCGCGTCAGTTCCCCGGCCAGAAGTACCTGGTCTGCAATACCGACGAGGGCGAGCCCGGTACGTTCAAGGACCGCGACATCATCCGCTACAACCCGCATTCGCTGATCGAAGGCATGGCCATCGGCGCGTATGCGATGGGTATCACCGTGGGGTACAACTACATCCACGGCGAGATCTGGAACGAGTACAAGATCTTCGAGGAAGCGCTGGAAGAAGCGCGCGCCGCCGGTTTCCTCGGCGACAACATCCTCGGCTCGGGCTTCAACTTCCAGCTGCATGCGCACCATGGCTATGGCGCGTACATCTGCGGCGAAGAGACCGCGCTGCTGGAGTCGCTCGAAGGCAAGAAGGGCCAGCCGCGCTTCAAGCCGCCTTTCCCGGCGAGCTTCGGCCTGTATGGCAAGCCGACGACGATCAACAACACCGAGACGTTCGCGGCGGTGCCGTTCCTGCTCGAGATCGGCCCGGAGAACTACCTGAAGATGGGCAAGCCGAACAACGGCGGCTCCAAGATCTTCTCGATCTCCGGCGACATCGAGCGCCCGGGCAACTACGAGATTCCGCTGGGCACGCCGTTCGCGACGCTGCTCGAGCTCGCCGGCGGCATGCGCGGCGGCAAGCGCATCAAGGCCGTGATTCCCGGCGGCTCGTCGGCACCCGTGGTGCCGGGCGACATGATGATGGCGACGGACATGGATTACGACTCGATCGCCAAGGCCGGCTCGATGCTGGGCTCGGGCGCCGTGATCGTCATGGACGAGACGCGCTGCATGGTGCGTTCGCTGCTGCGCCTGTCGTATTTCTATTTTGAAGAGTCGTGCGGCCAGTGCACGCCGTGCCGTGAAGGCACCGGCTGGCTCTATCGCATGGTCAATCGTATTGAACACGGAGAAGGCCGCCAGGAAGACCTGGACCTGCTCAACAACGTTGCCGAAAACATCATGGGCCGCACGATTTGCGCGCTCGGCGATGCGGCGGCGATGCCGGTGCGCGGCATGCTCAAGCACTACTGGAAAGAGTTCGAATATCACGTCGAACACAAGCAGTGCATGGTCCCGGCCCACCCGGCCCACTCCTAAGCGTGGCAGAACATGGTTGAACTCGAGATCGATGGCAAGAAGGTAGAGGTTGCGGAAGGCAGCCTCGTGATGGAAGCCGCCCGCAAGCTGGGCACGTACATCCCGCACTTCTGCTACCACCGCAAGCTGTCCATCGCGGCGAACTGCCGCATGTGCCTGGTCGAAGTGGAAAAGGCGCCTAAGGCGCTGCCCGCGTGCGCCACGCCGGTGACCCCGGGCATGAAGGTCTTCACGAACTCCGAGAAGGCCGTCAAGGCGCAGAAGTCCGTGATGGAATTCCTGCTGATCAACCACCCGCTCGACTGCCCGATCTGCGATCAGGGCGGCGAATGCCAGCTGCAGGATCTGGCCGTGGGCTACGGTGCATCGGAGTCGCGCTACAAGGAAGAGAAGCGCGTGGTGTTCCACAAGAACGTGGGCCCGCTGATCTCCATGGAAGAGATGACGCGCTGCATCCACTGCACGCGCTGCGTCCGCTTTGGCCAGGAAGTGGCCGGCGTGATGGAGCTCGGCATGCTGAACCGCGGCGAGCACTCGGAAATCACGACGTTCGTGGGCCAGACCGTTGACTCGGAACTGTCAGGCAACATGATCGACCTGTGCCCGGTCGGCGCGCTGACCAGCAAGCCGTTCCGCTACTCGGCCCGTACGTGGGAGCTCGCACGCCGCAAGTCGGTGTCGCCGCACGACGGCCTGGGCGCGAACCTGGTCGTGCAGACCAAGAACCAGCGCGTGATGCGCGTGCTGCCGCTCGAGAACGAAGACGTCAACGAGTGCTGGATCTCGGACAAGGACCGTTTCTCGTACGAAGGCCTGAACAGCCAGGACCGTCTGACCCGTCCGCTGCTGAAGCAGGGCGGCCAGTGGATGGAGACCGACTGGCAGACCGCGCTCGAATACGTGGCGAATGGCCTGGCCAGCATCAAGCGCGACCATGGCGCGGACCAGATCGCCGCGCTGGCGAGCCCGCACAGCACGCTCGAGGAACTGTATCTGCTGGGCAAGTTCATGCGCGGCATCGGCAGCGACAACGTCGACTTCCGTCTGCGCCAGACCGATTTCTCGGCCAAGCTCGGCGGCACGCCGTGGCTGGGCCTGCCGGTGGCCGACGTGTCCGCGCTGCAACGCGTGCTCGTGATCGGCTCCTCGCTGCGCAAGGATCATCCGCTGCTGGCCGCGCGTCTGCGCCAGGCTGGCAAGAAGGGCGCCCGCGTGGCCGTCCTCGGCGCCGGCGGTGAAGACCTGCTGATGCCGCTGGCCGCACGCGTGGACGTGGCCCCGTCGGGCTGGACCGCCGCGCTGGCCGGCATCGCCAATGCGATCGCCGCCGCCAAGGGCGTGGCCGCACCGGCCGGTACGGCTGGCTTCGAGGCCGACGGATCGGCAAACGACGCCGCGAAGAAGATTGCCGACGCGCTGCTGTCCGGCGAACGCCGCGCGGTGTTCCTCGGCAACGAGGCCGTGCGTCACCCGCAATTCTCGACGCTGCATGCGCTGGCGCAGTGGATCGCCACGGAAACGTCGGCGACGCTGGGCTTCCTGACCGAGGCGGCCAACACGGTCGGCGGTTACGTGGCCGGCGCGCTGCCGCAACAGGGCGGTGCCAACGCACAGGCCATGTTCGACGCGCCGCGCAAGGCATACGTCGTGCTGAACGCCGAACCCGAATTCGATACCGCCGATCCGCGCAAGGCCCTGGCCGCGCTAGGCCAGGCCGGTACCGTCGTCGTGCTGTCGGCATTCCGCTCGGACGCCGCGCTGCAATACGCGGACGTGATCCTGCCGGTGGCGCCGTTCACCGAAACGGCCGGTACGTTCGTGAACGCCGAAGGCACGGCACAGAGCTTCAACGGCGTGGTGCGCGCGCTCGGCGAGTCGCGTCCGGCGTGGAAGGTGCTGCGCGTGCTGGGCAACATGCTGGACGTGGCGGGCTTCGACTTCGATACGGCCGAGGCCGTGCGTGAAGAGGCGCTGGCCAAGGCCATCGCGCCGACGCTGAACAACACGACCGATGCACCGATCAAGGTGACGGCTGCCGCAGCCGGCGCCGTCGAGCGCATCGCCGACGTGCCCATCTATCACGCCGACCCGATCGTGCGCCGTGCCGACTCGCTGCAGCTGACCGCTGCCGCGCGCCGCGCGATGCAGGTGGGCCTGTCGTCGGATCTGTTCGACAAGCTGGGCGTGCAGGTGGGCGACCCCGTGCGCGTGACGCAGGACGGTGGCAGCGTGGTGCTGCCCGCCGCGCTGGAGAACACGCTGCCGGCGAACACGGTGCGCGTGTCGGCCGCGACGACCGCGGCGGCGAGCCTCGGCGCGCTGTTCGGCACGGTCACGGTAGAGAAGGCAATCGATCTGTCCGCGGGCCAGCAGGCCGCGGCGGTCACCGCCTAAGCGAATAAGAAGAGCGAGAACGCAACATGATCGATTGGATTACCTCGCAAGGTCACGCCATCTTCGGCAGCGTCTGGACGCCGCTGTGGATCCTGATTCGCGCCGTGGTCATCGTGGTGCCGCTGCTGCTGTGCGTGGCCTACCTGATTCTGTGGGAGCGCAAGCTGATCGGCTGGATGCACGTGCGTCTGGGCCCGAACCGCGTGGGCCCGCTGGGCCTGCTGCAGCCGATCGCCGACGTGCTGAAGCTGCTGCTGAAGGAAGTCATGTTCCCGACGCAGGTCAGCCGCGGCATGTACATCATCGCGCCGCTGATGGTGCTGATGCCGGCCGTCGCGATCTGGGCGGTAGTGCCGTTCCAGGCCGAAGTGGTGATGGCCGACGTGAACGCCGGTCTGCTGTACGTGATGGCGATCAGCTCGGTCGGCGTCTACGGCGTGATCCTGGCCGGCTGGGCCTCGAACTCGAAGTACGCGTTCATCGGCGCCATGCGCGCCGCGGCGCAGATGGTGTCGTACGAAATCGCGATGGGCTTCGCGCTCGTCACGGTGCTGATGGTGGCCGGCAGCCTGAACCTGTCCGCGATCGTCAACGGGCAGAACACCGGCTACTTCGCGGACATGGGCATCAACATCCTGTCGTGGAACTGGCTGCCGCTGCTGCCGATGTTCGGCGTCTACTTCATCTCGGGCGTGGCCGAAACCAACCGCCATCCGTTCGACGTGGTGGAAGGCGAGTCGGAAATCGTGGCCGGTCACATGATCGAATACTCGGGCATGGCGTTCGCGCTGTTCTTCCTGGCCGAGTACATCAACATGATCGTCATCTCGACGATGACTGCGCTGCTGTTCCTCGGTGGCTGGGCGCCGCCGTTCTCGAGCTTCATCACGAACGCAATCCCGGGTTTCTTCTGGCTGCTGTTCAAGGTTTTCCTGCTGTTGTCCGTGTTCATCTGGATTCGCGCTTCGTTCCCGCGCTACCGCTATGACCAGATCATGCGTCTGGGCTGGAAGGTGTTCATCCCGCTGACGGTGGGCTGGCTGATCATCGTGGCGATCTGGATCAAGTCGCCGTGGAACATCTGGCACTGAATTAGGAAGCAATTGTCATGCTGACCACGATCAAGGACTTTTTCGCAAGCCTGCTCCTGAAGGAACTCTTCAAGGGCATGGCGCTGACTGGCCGCTATCTCTTCGCGCGCAAGGTCACCGTCCAGTTCCCCGAAGAGAAGACGCCGATCTCGCCGCGTTTCCGCGGCCTGCATGCGCTGCGCCGCTACCCCAACGGGGAAGAGCGCTGCATCGCCTGCAAGCTGTGCGAAGCGGTGTGCCCGGCGCTGGCCATCACGATCGAATCGGATGTGCGTAACGACGGCACGCGCCGTACCACGCGCTACGACATCGATCTGACCAAGTGCATTTTCTGCGGCTTCTGCGAAGAGGCGTGCCCGGTGGATGCGGTCGTCGAGACCCACCTGCTCGAGTACCACGGCGAGAAGCGCGGCGACCTGTACTTCACGAAGGACATGCTGCTGGCAGTGGGCGACCGCTACGAGCCGCAGATCGCAGCCGCGAAGGCCGCCGACGCGAAATACCGCTAAGCGTCATACGCAGGTTTTAGCTTTACGAATCGGCGCGCCCCGGCAATGACCGGGGCGCCCAACTGAAGGATGCCGCGGCAAGGCGGGACACCCCTGGGGTGGCCTGCGCGAAGCGCGGCGAAGTATCCGAAAGTATCCGACACGGACCATGGAACTCACGACCACCATCTTCTATGTCTTTGCCCTGGTGCTGGTGCTCTCCGCACTGAAAGTCATCACGGCCAAGAATCCGGTGCACGCAGCACTGTTCCTCGTACTGTCGTTCTTCACGGCGGCCGCCATCTGGATGCTGCTGAAGGCGGAGTTCCTCGCGATCCTGCTCGTGCTCGTGTATGTGGGCGCCGTGATGGTGCTGTTCCTGTTCGTGGTGATGATGATCGATATCGACATCGAGCACCTGCGGCGAGATTTCTGGACCTATGTGCCGATGGCCTCGGTGATCGGCGCGCTGATCATCGCGGAAATGGCGATCGTGCTCGTGCGCAACTTCGTCGGCACCACGACGCCCGTCGTCGCGCCCGGCATGCAGGACCCGAACTATTCGAACACGCACGCGCTGGGCAAGCTGATCTACACCGACTACGTGTACGCATTCGAAGTGGCCGGCATCATCCTGCTGGTGGCAATCGTCGCGGCCGTCGCGCTGACGCTGCGCCGCCGCAAGGACGCGAAGGGCCAGGACGTCTCGGCCCAGCTGCGCACGCGCCGTAACGATCGTATCCGCATGGTGAGCATGCCGGCGGAGGGTGCCCAGGCCCGGGCGGAAGCGGATGCCGCGGCAACCGCAAACAAGAACTAAGCCCGGAGATTTCGCTGTGCTCTCTCTCGCTCACTTCCTCGTGCTCGGTGCGATCCTGTTCGCGATCAGCATCGTTGGCATTTTCCTGAACCGCAAGAACGTGATCGTGCTGCTGATGGCGATCGAGCTGATGCTGCTTGCGGTGAACATCAACTTCGTCGCCTTCTCGCATTACCTGGGCGACCTGGCTGGTCAGGTTTTCGTTTTCTTCATCCTCACGGTGGCCGCTGCCGAGTCGGCAATCGGTCTGGCAATCCTGGTCGTGCTGTTCCGCAACCTGGACACGATCAACGTCGACGACATGGATACCCTCAAGGGCTGATCCGTGCCGAACCACGTCACGAACAAAGACCGCTCACCGACCGCACACCAATAAGCGTCCTATGGCAACCACGCTCGACCCCAACCTGCTGCTGGCGATTCCGCTTGCGCCGCTCGCCGGCGCCGCGATAGCCGGCCTGCTCGGTACGAAGTTCTTCGGCCTGTTCTCCTCCGATACGCGCGGCGGCCGTATCGTCGCCCACTCGGCGACGATCCTCGGCGTCGCGATCGCCTGCGTGCTCTCGCTGCTGGTGCTGCGCGACGTGATGGATGGCGCCAGCTACAACGCCACCGTGTACGAATGGATGAACATCGGCGGCCTGAAGCTGGAAGTCGGCTTCCTGGTGGATTCGCTGACCGCGATGATGATGGTGGTCGTGACCTTCGTCTCGCTGATGGTGCATATCTACACCGTCGGCTACATGCAAGGCGACCCCGGCTACAACCGTTTCTTCGCGTACATCTCGCTGTTCACCTTCTCGATGCTGATGCTCGTGATGAGCAACAACTTCCTGCAGCTGTTCTTCGGCTGGGAAGCGGTGGGCCTCGTCTCGTATCTGCTGATCGGCTTCTGGTACACGCGTCCGACCGCGATCTTCGCGAACATGAAGGCGTTCCTCGTGAACCGCGTCGGCGACTTCGGCTTTATCCTCGGCATCGGCCTGCTGCTGGCCTACAGCGGCAGCATGAACTACACGGACGTGTTCGCTGCCCGCGAAAAGCTCGCCGGCGTGATCTTCCCGGGCACCGACTGGATGATGCTGACCGTGGCCTGCATCTGCCTGTTCATCGGCGCGATGGGCAAGTCGGCGCAGTTCCCGCTGCACGTGTGGCTGCCTGACTCGATGGAAGGCCCGACCCCGATTTCGGCACTGATCCACGCGGCCACGATGGTGACCGCGGGCATCTTCATGGTGACGCGCATGTCGCCGCTGTTCGAACTGTCGGACACCGCGCTGTCGTTCGTGCTGGTCATCGGCGCGATTACCGCGCTGTTCATGGGTTTCCTGGGCATCATCCAGAACGACATCAAGCGCGTGGTCGCGTACTCGACGCTGTCGCAGCTCGGCTACATGACCGTCGCGCTGGGCGCCTCGGCCTACTCGGTGGCGGTGTTCCACCTGATGACCCACGCGTTCTTCAAGGCACTGCTGTTCCTTGGCGCCGGTTCGGTCATCATGGGCATGCACCACGACCAGGACATCCGCAACATGGGCGGCCTGCGCAAGTACATGCCGATTACGTGGATCACCTCGCTGATCGGTTCGCTCGCGCTGATCGGTACGCCGTTCTTCTCGGGCTTCTACTCGAAGGACTCGATCATCGAGGCGGTCGCGGAATCGCATCTGGCGGGTTCGGGCTTCGCGTACTTCGCGGTGCTGGCCGGTGTGTTCGTGACGGCGTTCTACTCGTTCCGCATGTATTTCCTCGTGTTCCATGGCGAGGAGCGTTTCGGCAAGGCGCACGACGCGCATGGCCATGACGCCCACGGCCATGACGACGCGCATGGTCATGACGACGACCACGGTCACGACGAGCACCATGGCCTGGCCCCGGGCCAGAAGCCGCACGAGTCGCCGTGGGTGGTGACGCTGCCGCTGGTGCTGCTGGCGATTCCGTCGGTCGTGATCGGCGCGATCGTGATCGAACCGATGCTGTTCGGCGAGTTCTTCAAGCATGGCGTGGCATTCAAGGACGTGATCTTCGTCGGCGAAAACCATCACGCGATGGAAGAGCTGCGCGAAGCGTTCCACGGCTGGGTGCCGATGGCGATCCACTCGCTGACGACGCCGGTCCTGTGGCTGGCCATCGCCGGCGTGGTGCTGTCGTGGTTCTTCTACATGAAGCGCCCGGACATTCCGGCCGCGCTCCAGCGCCGCTTCTCGGGCCTGTACAAGCTGCTGGACAACAAGTACTACATGGACGCGTTCAACCAGGCAGTGTTCGCGCGCGGCGCGCGCCTGCTCGGCACGGGTCTGTGGAAGGGCGGCGATCAGGGTCTGATCGACGGCCTGCTCGTGAACGGCTCGGCGCGTGTCGTGGCGACGTTCGCCGCGGCCAGCCGGTACCTGCAGTCTGGCTATATCTACCACTACGCGTTTGCAATGATCGTGGGCATGCTGGTGCTGCTGACGCTGACGATCACTGGCGTGATAGGCACCAAGTGATAGGCACCGATTAAGGAAAACAAGGAAATGGTTCTGTCTTTCGCTATCTGGCTGCCTATCTTTTTCGGCTTGCTGGTCCTGTTCTTCGGCTCGGACAACAACAAGTGCTTCGTGCGCTGGGTGTCGTTGTTCGGAGCCGTGGTGAGCTTCATCGCCACGCTGCCGCTCGTGTTGCACTTCGAGCCCGGCACCGCCGCGATGCAATTCGTCGAGCAATCGATGTGGATCGAACGCTTCAAGATCCAGTACCACCTCGGGGTGGACGGTATCTCGATGTGGTTCGTGGTCCTGACCGCGTTCATCACCGTGATCGTCGTGATCTCGGCCTGGGAAGTGATCACCGAGCGCGTGGCCGAGTACATGGCCGCGTTCATGATCCTGTCCGGCCTGATGGTCGGCGTGTTCTCGGCACTGGACGGCCTGCTGTTCTACGTGTTCTTTGAAGCCACGCTGATCCCGATGTACATCATCATCGGTGTGTGGGGCGGTCCGAACCGTGTGTACGCGGCGTTCAAGTTCTTCCTCTACACGCTGCTGGGCTCGCTGCTGACGCTGGTCGCGCTGCTGTACCTGTACAGCAAGACCGGTACGTTCGACATCCTCGCCTGGCATGGCGCCAAGCTGACGATGCAGGAGCAGATCGCGATCTTCATCGCGTTCTTCATGGCCTTTGCGGTGAAGGTGCCGATGTGGCCCGTGCATACCTGGCTGCCGGACGCTCACGTGGAAGCGCCGACCGGCGGTTCCGTGGTGCTGGCCGCGATCATGCTGAAGCTCGGTGCCTACGGTTTCCTGCGTTTCTCGCTGCCGATCGCGCCGGACGCCAGCCACACGCTGGCCCCGTTCATCATCACGATCTCGCTGATCGCGGTGATCTACATCGGCTTCGTGGCGCTGGTGCAGGCCGACATGAAGAAGCTGGTCGCGTACTCGTCGATCGCTCACATGGGCTTCGTCACGCTGGGCTTCTTCATCTTCAACGACATCGGCGTCGAGGGCGGCATCATCCAGATGATCTCGCACGGCTTCGTGTCGGGCGCGATGTTCCTGTGCATCGGCGTGCTGTACGACCGCGTGCACTCGCGCCAGATCGCCGACTACGGCGGCGTGGTGAACACGATGCCGAAGTTCGCGGCGCTGTCCGTGTTCTTCGCGATGGCCAACTGCGGCCTGCCGGCGACGTCGGGCTTCGTGGGCGAGTTCATGGTCATTCTTGGCGCCGTGAAGTACAACTTCTGGATCGGCCTGCTGGCCGCCACGGCCCTGATCCTGGGCGCGGCGTACTCGCTGTGGATGGTCAAGCGCGTGATCTTCGGCGACATCGTGCACCAGCACGTGCGCGAACTCGTGGACCTGAACAAGCGCGAGTTCTTCATGCTCGGCCTGCTCGCCATCATGACGCTGTACATGGGCCTGTATCCGAAACCCTTTACCGATGTGATGCACGCCTCGGTGGCGAACCTGCTGACGCACGTCGCGCAGTCCAAGCTGTAAGCGGGGGAGAGAGAAATAAACATGCAAGCGTCTTCTAGCCTGGCCCCCGTGGCGCCAATCATTTTCCTGGCGATCGCCATTGCGGCGATCAACTGGATCGACCTCGCGCGCGGCAAGGGCCGCCAGAGCGTCGCCTATCCGCTTTCGCTGCTGACCACGCTGGTGCTGACCGTCTGGTTCGCGATCAACGCGAGCCACGGCGACACGCACTATGCGTTCGCGAACCTGGTCGTGATCGATCCGATGGCCAACGTGCTGTCGGCCTTCTGCTCGCTCGGCCTGCTGATCACGCTCGTGTACACGCGCCGCTATCTGCAGGAACGCGACATGTTCGCGGGCGAGTTCTACATGCTCGCGCTGTTCACGCTCGGCGGTCAGATCGTGATGATCACCGGCAACAACTTCCTGACGCTGTATCTCGGTCTGGAACTGCTGTCGCTGGCGTCGTACGCGCTGGTGGCGCTGCGCCGCGAATCGCGCGTGACGTCGGAATCGGCCATGAAGTACTTCGTGCTCGGCGCGCTGGCTTCGGGCTTCCTGCTCTACGGCGTGTCGATGATGTACGGCGCGACCGGTTCGCTGAACCTCGGTGAAGTGTTCCGCGTGGTCGAGTCGGGCCGCGTGAACACGACGATGCTCGCGTTCGGCGTGGTGTTCATCGTTGCCGGCCTGTCGTTCAAGCTCGGCGCCGCACCGTTCCACATGTGGATTCCGGACATCTACCAGGGTTCGCCGACCGCGGTGACGCTGCTGATCGCCGGGGGTCCGAAGGTGGCCGCGTTCGCGCTGATGGTGCGTGTGCTCGTGGACGGCCTGCTGCCGCTGGCTACCGACTGGCAGGCGATGCTGGTGGTGCTGGCCGTGGTGTCGCTGGCCATCGGCAACCTGACCGCGATCGTCCAGACCAACCTCAAGCGGATGCTCGCGTACTCGACCATCTCGCACATGGGCTTCGTGCTGCTGGGCCTGCTGTCGGGCGTGGCGGGCGGTTCGGCCACCGGCGCGGCCGAGGCCTATAGCGGCTCGATGTTCTACTCGGTGACGTACCTGCTGACGACGCTGGGCACGTTCGGCCTGATCCTGCTGCGTACCGGCAAGGGCTTCGAGGCGGAATCGCTCGACGACCTGAAGGGCATGTCGCGCAAGAACCCGTGGTTCGCGTTCCTGATGCTGGTAATGATGTTCTCCATGGCGGGCATTCCCCCGATGGTGGGCTTCTACGCCAAGCTGGCCGTGCTGGAAGCGGTGGTCAAGGCTGGCATGAGCTGGCTGGCCGTGGTCGCGGTGCTGTTCTCGCTGATCGGCGCGTTCTACTACCTGCGCGTGGTCAAGCTGATGTACTTCGATGCACCGGCCGGCGAAGAGCCGCTGGAAGCCACGGCAGGCCTGCGCGGCGTGCTGAGCATCAACGGCCTGGCCGTGATCCTGCTGGGCCTGTTCCCCGCGGCGCTGATGAACCTGTGCTACCAGGCCATCCGCGCGTCGCTGGGTTCGTGATCCGCTGACCCAGACAGAAAAGGACGAACCGATCGTGAGTGCATCCGCTGGCGGTTGGTTTGTCATCTTGCTGGCACTGGTCTGTGCCAATCTGCCGTTCATCAACCAGCGGCTGTTCGGCGCGGTCGCGCTGAAGTGGGCGCGCAAGCCGATGTGGCTGCGCCTCGTCGAGCTGCTGGTCTGGTACGCCGTGGCGGGTGCCGCGGGCTTTGCCGTCGAGGCGAGCCTTGGCAACACGTTCCCGCAGGGCTGGCAGTTCTACGCGATCACGCTCTGCATGATGCTCGTGTTCGCGTTTCCCGGCTTTACCTGGCAATACCTCGTCAAACACCGCGCGGCCTGAAGGTGCGTCCCGGGCCCGCATACTCCCGGAGCTCGCATGACGAAGAAGATCGACGACCCCACGACCGCATCGGACGACGGTCTGCGGGAACATCCGGTCGCCTCGGCCACCCTCCATCGCGGCAAGTTCCTGACGCTCAAGCAGGACATCGTGCGCCTGCCGGACGGCAAGCAGGCCGGCCGCGAGTACGTGCTCCATCCGGGCGCGGTCATGATGATTCCGCTGTTCGACGATGGCACGGTGCTCATGGAGCGCCAGTTCCGCTATCCGATCGGTGAGGTCATGCTCGAGTTTCCGGCCGGCAAGCTGGATCCGGAAGAGGGCGCGCAGCGCTGCGGCGAGCGCGAACTGATCGAGGAAACCGGTTACCGCGCGGCGCGCTGGGATTACCTCACGCGCATCCATCCCGTCATCTCCTATTCCACCGAGTTCATCGACCTGTTCCTTGCGCGCGACCTGACCGCGGGCGCGGCCGAACTCGACGATGGCGAGTTCCTCGAGACGTTCATCACCCCGGCCGGGCAGGTCATCGACTGGGTGCGGCAGGGGCGCATTACCGACGTCAAGACGATCATCGGCGCGTTCTGGCTCGAGAAGGTGCTGTCGGGGGCATGGCAGCCGGGCGAGCAGGTGCTGCCGCCGCTGCCGGGGCGTCCTGCCTGAACCCGTGATCCCTGCTAAGCTGGCGATCCGCTGCGGTCGCGCACTGAGGTTGCAAGAAAAAATTAGCACGACCGTTCACAAATTTTCGATTCACGGCTAATATTGCCCGACGGGCTGGAAAGATCATGAAGGTGCTCGACCTGCGCTGTGCGCAAGACCATCGTTTCGAGGGCTGGTTCGCCTCGGAGGAAGATGCGCAATCGCAGATTGCACGCGATCTGGTCCAGTGCCCGGTCTGTGGCGACCATGCGGTCAGCCGTCTGCCGAGCGCGCCGCGCCTGAATCTGTCGGGTGCGACCGCGCCGACGGGCGGCGGCAAGCCGGCCGGCCGGCAGGGTGGAGAGAGTGCGGGGATGTCCGACGACGCGCGACAGGCGCTGCAGGCCCTGCAATCCCACTACTTGAAGGCCGTGCGGCAGGTACTCGCACAGACCGAGGACGTTGGCGACCGCTTTGCCGAGGAGGCGCGGCGCATGCACTACCAGGAGGCGCCCGAACGCGGCATTCGCGGTCAGGCGTCGCGCGAGGAAGTGCAGGCGCTGGCCGAAGAGGGCATCGACGCCTTTCCGCTCGTGGTGCCCGACGCGCTCAAGCAGACGGCACACTGAATCGCATTCTGTGTCCTGGCGAAGTCGTGAGGCCGGCGCAGCGGTGCGCCGACCCCACGTATTCGTAAAATCGCCGGCCGCGAGCCGGCGCCACAGGAGACAGGCATGGACCTCAACTACTCGGCGGCCGACGATGCCTTCCGCGAGGAAGTGCGCGGCTGGCTGGAAGCCAACCTGCCCGCGGACATCCGCGCCAAGGTGCTCAATCACCGCCGTCCCAACCGCGACGACTTCGTGCGCTGGCACAAGGCGCTCGCGGGCAAGGGCTGGTCCGCTCCGCACTGGCCGGTCCAGTACGGCGGCACCGGGTGGAACGCGACCCAGCGCCATATCTGGGACGAGGAATGCGCGCGCGTGGGCGCGCCCGGCGTGCTGCCGTTCGGCGTGGCGATGGTCGCGCCGGTCATCATGAAGTTCGGCAACGAAGCCCAGAAAAGCTACTACCTGCCGCGCATTCTCGACTGCACCGACTGGTGGTGCCAGGGCTATTCCGAGCCCGGCGCCGGTTCCGACCTCGCCTCGCTGAAGACGCGCGCGGAGCTGACGGCCGATGGCAGGCACTACATCGTCAATGGCCAGAAGACCTGGACCACGCTGGGCCAGCACGCGGACATGATCTTCTGCCTCGTGCGGACCGATCCGGAGGCCAAGAAGCAGGAGGGCATTTCGTTCCTGCTCATCGACATGAAGACGCCGGGCATCACCGTGCGGCCGATCGTCATGCTCGACGAGGAGCGCGAGGTCAACGAGGTGTTCTTCGACAACGTGCAGGTGCCGGTGGAGAACCGCGTCGGCGACGAGAACCGCGGCTGGACCTACGCCAAGTACCTGCTCGGCCACGAGCGCACGGGCATCGCGCGCGTGGGCAATTCCAAGCGCGAGCTCGGCTTCCTCAAGCGCCTGGCGCGCGGGCAGCAGAAGAACGGCAGGCCGCTGCTCGAAGACCCCGTGTTCGGCGCGAAGGTGGCCGCGCTCGAGATCGAGCTGATGGCGCTGGAGATCACCGTGCTGCGCGTGGTGTCGAGCGAGGCGGCCGGCAAGGGCCCGGGGCCCGAGGCATCGATGCTCAAGATCAAGGGCACCGAGATCCAGCAGCTGCTGACCGAACTGATGGTCGAGGCCGTGGGCCCGTACGCGCAGCCGTTCGACACGGCCTACCTCGAGTGCGAGAGCGACCACGCGGTGACGGGCTTCGACGATGCCGCGCCGCTGGCCGCGTACTACTTCAACTTCCGCAAGACCTCGATCTACGGCGGTTCCAACGAAATTCAGAAGAACATCATCAGCCAGATGATCCTGGGGCTGTGAGGAGACACGCGACATGGACTTCAACCTGAGCGACGAACAGAAACAGCTGGCCGATGCGGTGCGCCGCTTCGTCGAGCGCAGCTACGACTTCGAATCCCGCCGCGCGGCCTACCGCTCGGAGACCGGTTTCAGCGAACAGGCATGGGGCGCGCTGGTCGAGCTCGGCCTGACCGCGCTGCCGGTGCCGGAAGCGCAGGGCGGCTTCTCGGGCACGGCCGTCGATATGATGGTGGTGCAGCAGGAGCTGGGCCGCGGGCTCGTGATCGAACCGTATTTCGCGACCGTGGTGGCCGCGTATGCATTGAAGCTGGCCGGCGGGCAGGAAGCCCTGCTGGAGCAGGTGGCGGGCGGCGAGGTCAAGCTGGCCGTGGCCTTCAACGAGCCGCAGGCGCGCCATGCGCTCAACGACGTGCGCGTGACGGCGAAGGTGACCGGCGGCGAAGGCCGGCTGAATGGCCGCAAGGTCGTGGCGATTCACGGCGGCCAGGCGGACAAGCTCGTGGTGTCGGCGCGCACGTCGGGCGGCGACGCGGACGAGGCCGGTATCGCGCTGTTCGTGGTGGATCGCAACGCGGCCGGTGTGACCGTGCGCGACTACCGTACCATCGACAACCTGCGCGCGGCCGATATCACGTTTGCCGATACGCCCGCGACGCCGATCGGCGCCGAGGGCAAGGGGTGGGACATCCTCGAGGCGACGGCCGACTATGCCGCGGTGCTGCTGTGCGCCGAGGCGGTGGGCATCATCGATACGCTCAACGCGGCGACGCTCGAGTACGCCAAGACGCGCCAGCAGTTCGGCTCGCCGATCGGGCGCTTTCAGGCGCTCCAGCATCGGATGGTCGAGATGTTCATCCATGCCGAGCAGGCGCGCTCGATCACGGTGCTGGCAGCGGGCCGCTTCGACGAGGCCTCGCCCGAGGAGCGCCGCCGTTTCGTCTCCGCCGCCAAGGCGCGCGTGGGACAGGCCGCGCGCGCGGTGGGGCAGGAGGCCGTGCAGATCCACGGCGGCATGGGCGTGACCGACGAACTGCCGGCCGCGCATATGTTCAAGCGTCTGACGCTGATCAACACCACGTTCGGTGACGTCGATCATCACATCGGCCGCTTCGCGCAACAGCCGGGCTTCCAGCAGGCGGCCTGATCGTTGCACGCAGGCACACGGTGTTGCCCTCTCTCCCCGCCCGGGGAGAGGGCGTCTTGCAGGAGAGCAGTCATGGGTCCGGTCTATTTCGAAGACTACGTCGTCGGCAGTCAGCACCACCTGGGCAGTTACACCGTTACCGAGGAAGAGATCGTCGCGTTCGCGCGACAGTACGACCCGCAGCCGTTCCATGTCGATCCGCGGGCGGCGGCGCAGAGCATCTACGGCGGCCTGATCTCGAGCGGCTGGATGACCTGCGGCATCATGATGCGGCTGCTCGTGCAATACATGCCGCCCGATACCGCGAGCATGGGCTCGCCCGGGGTCGATGAAATCCGCTGGATCAAGCCCGTCTACGCGGGCGACACGCTGAGCGTGGTGCTCGAGGTGCTGGACGCGCGGCCGTCGTCGTCCAAGCCCGATCGCGGCATCGTTCACACCATCTGGCGCGCCACCAATCAGCGGGGCGAGCCGGTCTGCACCGTCAAGGGCATGGGCATGTACGGACGCCGCCCGGCCTGACACAATCTTTCACCTTTTCCCCTATTGCACGGAGACCGCATGCGTACGATTGCCTCGCTGGAAGAACTGGAAAGCCTGCAGGGCCAGGAAGTGGCCGTCAGCGACTGGATCGAGATCACGCAGCAGCAGGTCAACCTGTTTGCCGACGCCACGGGCGATCATCAGTGGATCCACGTGGACGTGGAGCGCGCAAAGCGCGAGTCGCCGTTCGGCGCGCCGGTGGCGCACGGGTTCCTGACGCTGTCGCTGCTGCCGCAGTTCATGGCGAACGCGCTGCGGTTCGAGAACACGAAGGTGGCGGTGAACTACGGGCTCAATCGCGTGCGGTTCACCTCGCCGGTGCCGGTGGGCAGCCGGCTGCGGGCGCGCATCGGGTTGCAGAAGGTGGAGCGGCTCGATCCGCTGCCCAATGCGCCCGAACTCGTCGGCGGGCAGGCGTACTGGGAGGTCACGATCGAGCGGGAAGGGTCGGATCGTCCGGTCTGCGTCGCGGAATCGATTACGCGGCGGTATGGTTAACGGCATCGTCGCTGGCGGGCTTGAGGCCCGCCAAATATGAAGAAAACCGCCATCAGGCGCGCGCCCGGGAGCGAAAAGTAAGCGGACCGTAAGGTTCTCGTCATTGTCCGTTTTACAGAACAGTGTTTCCGCACCCCGTGGGTTTACCCTCAAAGTTGCGTTGCGGTACAGTCGCGCCCACGATGCTTTACGTATTGCTCTATCTGCTCATAAATCCGTGCGCACAGCGCTGGCGCGCCGGATGGTAACAGCAGACATGGCAAAGACATCGTGAACCAACGCAGTCCTTCGGGCGTAGCCGCGGTTCGGGCAGTCCTCCACCTCAGCGCACGCCACCGCCTCTCCGGCGCCACGCGCACGCAGTCGTCAGTCGCTGTCCACGTCCTCCGGTTTTTACCCCGCTCAACCTGCCTGCCGCCATCGTGCATCGGGCAGTTGAAGCCGCGTGCCTTCGGGCCGTGGCACAACCAGACCGTCGTGACATGAAACTACCTAGAATGCCGCGCCTGACGCGGTTCCTGCCTTGCCTTGGCCTGCTGTTGCTGGCCGGCTGCAACCTGACGCTGATGGACCCGAAGGGTCAGATCGGCGTGGATATCAAGGGCATCATCCTGATCGCCACCTGGCTCATGCTGCTGGTGGTCGTGCCCGTGATCATTCTGACGATCGTGTTCGCCTGGAAGTATCGCGCCAGCAATACCTCCGCAACGTACGATCCCGACTGGTCGCACTCGACCAAGATCGAGGTCGTGGTCTGGTTGATCCCCTGCCTGATTATCATCGCGCTCGGTATCATCACGTGGCGCTCGTCGCACGAGCTGGATCCCTACAAGCCGCTCGAATCGAACGTCAAGCCGATCACCGTCGAAGCCGTGGCGATGAACTGGAAATGGCTGTTCATCTATCCGGAGCTGAAGATCGCGACGATCAACCAGCTTGCGCTGCCGGTGAACACGCCCGTGAATTTCAAGATCACGTCGGATTCGATCATGAATTCGTTCTTCATCCCCGCGCTGGGCAGCCAGGTGTATGCCATGGCGGGCATGGAGACCAAGCTGCATCTGATCGCCAACGAAGCCGGTACGTTCGACGGCATGTCGGCGAACTACAGCGGCGGCGGTTTCTCGGGCATGAAGTTCAAGACCCTGGCCATGTCGAACTATGACTTCGACGCGTGGGTCGCGAAGGTCCGCGAGTCGTCGGAGCAGCTCGGCGCCGAAGGTTACAAGGAGCTCGCCAAGCCGAGCGAAGCCGTTGCCGTGACGTACTACGGCAAGGTCGATGGCGACCTGTATCACGGCATCCTGCACCAATACATGGACAACAGCGGTCGTGCCGTGGCCCGTGAAGGCTTCGACGGCGGTCCGGTCTGCACGTCGCGCAACACGATTGGCGACGCGCAGGTGTCCATGACCACGCCGGCCAAGCCGGCGGTGGGCGCGCAATCCTAGGAGCAACGATGTTTGGCAAATTGAGTCTGTCGGCGATTCCGTTTCATGAGCCGATCATCATGGTGACGCTGAGCGCGGTAATGCTCGGCGGTCTGGCGCTGCTTGGCGCCATCACCCATTTCAAGAAATGGAACTACCTGTGGAGCGAGTGGATTACGTCCGTCGACCACAAGAAGATCGGCGTGATGTACTCGCTGGTCGCGCTGATCATGCTGCTGCGCGGCTTTGCCGACGCGCTGATGATGCGTACCCAGCTGGCTGTCGCCACCGGCGGCAATACGGGCTTCCTGCCGCCCGAGCACTACGACCAGGTCTTTACCGCCCACGGCGTGATCATGATCTTCTTCGTGGCCATGCCGCTGATGACGGGTCTGATGAACCTCGTGGTGCCGCTGCAGATCGGCGCGCGCGACGTGGCGTTCCCGTTCCTGAACACGCTGTCGTTCTGGCTGTTCGTGGCCGGCGCGCTGCTGGTCAACATCTCGCTGGGCGTCGGTGAATTCGCGCGCACGGGCTGGCTGGCCTATCCGCCGCTGTCGGGCCTCGACTTCAGCCCGGGCGTGGGGGTGGACTACTACCTGTGGTCGCTGCAGATCTCGGGCCTCGGCACGCTGCTGACGGGCGTGAACTTCCTGGTCACCATCCTCAAGATGCGTGCCCCGGGCATGACGCTGATGCGCATGCCGGTGTTCACGTGGACCGCGCTGTGCACGAACGTGCTGATCGTGGCCGCCTTCCCGGTGCTGACCGTGTCGCTGGCCCTGCTGGGCGCCGACCGTTACCTGGACATGCACTTCTTCACGAACGATGGCGGCGGTAACGCCATGATGTACGTGAACCTGATCTGGATCTGGGGCCACCCCGAGGTCTACATCCTGGTGCTGCCGGCGTTCGGTATCTTCTCGGAGATCATCGCCACGTTCTCGGGCAAGAAGCTGTTCGGCTACAAGTCGATGGTGTACGCGACCAGCGCGATCATGGTGCTGTCGTTCATCGTCTGGCTGCACCACTTCTTCACGATGGGCTCCGGCGCCAACGTGAACGCGTTCTTCGGCATCACGACCATGATCATCTCCATCCCGACCGGGGTGAAGATCTTCAACTGGCTGTTCACGATGTACCGTGGCCGCGTGCAATTCACGTCGCCCGTGCTGTGGACGCTGGGTTTCATGATCACATTCGTGATCGGCGGCATGACGGGTGTGCTGATGGCCGTGCCGGCAGCCGACTTCGTGCTGCACAACAGCCTGTTCCTGATCGCCCACTTCCACAACGTGATCATCGGCGGCGTGCTGTTTGGCTACCTGGCCGGCATCACCTACTGGTGGCCGAAGGCGTTCGGCTTCAAGCTGAACGAGCGTCTGGGCAAGTGCGCGTTCTGGTGCTGGATCCTGGGGTTCTACTTCGCGTTCATGCCGCTGTACGTGCTCGGCCTGATGGGCATGACCCGTCGTCTGAACCATACCGACAACCCCGCATGGACCCCGTGGCTGCATCTGGCCGTGGTGGGCGTGGTGTTCGTGGCGCTGGGCATCTTCTTCCAGGTGCTGCAGATCGTCGTGTCGATCCGCGACCGCAAGAAGCTGGCCGATGTGACCGGCGACCCGTGGGGCGGCCGTACGCTGGAGTGGGCCACCTCGTCGCCGCCGCCGTTCTACAACTTCGCGCACACCCCGGTGGTGCGTGACCTGGACGCGTTCGCGGACATGAAGGCGCGTGGCGAGAAGCCGCGTACCGATGGCTACGAAGAGATCCATATGCCGAAGAACACGGGCGCCGGCTTCTATATGGGTGCCTTCAGCCTGGTGCTGGGCTTCGCGCTGACGTGGCACATCTGGTGGCTTGCCATCGTGGGCCTGATCGGCATGGTGGTGTCGTTCATCTTCCGTGCGAACGACGACCATATCGACTACTACGTGCCGGCCAAGGAGGTCGAGCAGATTGAGACGCAACAGCTGCAACGTGTTGCTTCGGGGGCCTGATCACCATGACGACTGAAGTCCTGGACCGTTTTGGGGCGCAAGCCCCGGCGCATGCGCACGCGCATGACGATACACACGACCACGCGCACCACGATACGAGCGGGAACACGATCTTCGGGTTCTGGCTGTATCTGATGAGCGACTGCATCCTGTTCGCGTGCCTGTTCGCCGCATTCGCCGTCCTGCGCGGCGAAGTGGCGGGTGGCCCGTCGGGCAAGGAGCTGTTCGAGCTCAACTACGTGCTCGTGGAAACCTTCATCCTGCTGTTCTCGTCGATCACGTATGGCATGGCCATGGTGTCGCTGCAGAACAAGCAGAAGGGCCGCGTGATGGGCTGGCTCGCCGTGACCTTCCTGCTGGGCGCGGCGTTCATGGTGATGGAAATCAACGAATTCGCGCACCTGGTGCACGAAGGCGCGGGTCCGAACCGCAGCGCATTCCTGTCGTCGTTCTTCACGTTGGTCGGCACGCACGGCCTGCACGTGGCGAGCGGCATGCTGTGGATGCTCGTGCTGATGTATCAGCTCACGACCAAGGGCATCACGACGGCCACCACCAAGCGTCTGATGTGCCTGAGCCTGTTCTGGCACTTTCTGGACGTCGTCTGGATCGGCGTCTTCACGGTGGTCTACCTGATGGGAGCAATGTAAATGGCCCAGCATCAATCCAGCCATGCCGCGCATGGCGATTCTCACGGCGCCGCGCACGGCCACGCATCGGTCAAGTCGTATGTGATCGGCTTCGTGCTGGCCGTGATCCTGACGGTGATCCCGTTCAAGATCGTGATGGACGGCACCATGGACCGCGGCACGATCCTCTGGATCATCCTCGGCATGGGCGTGGTCCAGATCGTCGTCCATCTGAAGTACTTCCTGCATCTGGACAGCTCGAACGAGCAGCGCGGCAACGTGATCGCGTTCCTGTTCACCGTGCTGATCCTGTTCATCGTGCTGGCCGGTTCGCTCTGGATCATGCACAACATGAACGCCAACATGATGCCGATGGCGCATTGACGCTGTCCTCGGTGGCATGAGCCAAAACCGCCCGGTGCACGCCGGGCGGTTTTTTTTTGCGGATTGGCCTAGCCGATCGCCGAAACTGTCTCGCTTCGTCACAAATTCGGAGAACGCCTAAAGCCAGTGCCGCGGGTTTTCGCGACATTTCACGGCATGTTCGACAAGCCGTGGAGCAACGCTTGAAACCTACCCCTCGTACTCTTTCCCGCGCAGTCTCCGAGATCGTCTCGCGCGCGGCACACTCGATCCGGCCCGCCGACGTGACCACGATGACCATCGCGGCGGCGTGGATGACGGTGCCGATGGCGCCGTCCCATGCGTCGCAGAGTCCGCCGGCGCTTGTCGCCCTCGATGGCGTGCGGACCCATACCTGGAACCATGGCGTCGCGATGGTGGAGATCGCGCCCCCCAATGCCGCGGGCGTGTCGCACAACCGCTACACCGCGTTCAACGTCGGCCGCAACGGACTGGCGTTCAACAACGTGCCGACCCTTGCCCCCGATGGAAAGCCAATGGACCCCGCATCGTTCGCTGGCTATGTCGACAGGGCGAACCCCGGCCTGACGAGCGCCGCCAGTCTGATCGTGAACGAGGTGGTGTCGGCGGAGCGCAGCACGCTCGGCGGCCACGTGGAAGTCCGCGGGCACAAGGCCGACCTCATGATCGCCAATCCCAACGGCATTACCTGTTCCGGCTGCAGCTTCGAGGGGAGCGACCGCGTGACGCTCACGACGGGCAAGCCTTACTGGGAGGCGTCAGGCGGGCTCGGCGGAGTGGAAGTGACGGACGGCGACATTCTTGTCGAAGGCGGCAACCGCACGAACGGGCTCGACGCGAGTCGCCAGGTCGTGACGCAACTGATGGCCAAGCAGATCACGTTGAATGGCAGGGTGTACGCCGGTTCCGCGGATCGTGCCGGCGATCTGGCCCTGATCGCGGGCGCCGCACGGATCGATTACCAGGGCCGTTTCGTTCATCCGATCGGCCGGAGCAAGACGCCCAAAGGCTTTGCCATCGACAGCACCGTGCTTGGGGCAATGAGTGCGGACCGGATTTACCTGATGTCCGGGGACAGTGGCATGGGTGTCCGTCTGGGCGGCAGCGTGCTCGCGCGTCAGGGCGTGAGGGTGACCGTGCCGAAGGCCGCGCTCGTGCTCAGACCAGGCGCGCTGGTGGTGTCCGGCGACCGCCTGGATATCAGAGGCGACGAGGTGGTGGTGCCGGCTGGCGCGGGATTGATTTCGGCGGGGGCGACGCATATGTCGCTCCGCAGGCTGGACCTGGCTGCGGGCCCCGGCGGCCCTCAGATGCTGGAATACGAATACCCCCGCCGCCTGCCCTGGGACTGGATGCACAACAACGTGCACACGCCGAGTGCGACGCTCCGTATGTCGGAGGGGTCCGAGACGCGCGGAAAAAGCGCAAGCTTGATCGAGTTGCGGGATCCATTCGAGAACAGGGGTCTCATTCATTCCCGCGACAACCTCACGCTGAAGGCGCCTCACATCGTCAACCACGAGAACGCGGCCATCGTTGCGGACCGGCTCCAGTTGTATGCCATGGCGGGCAAGCTCAATCTGCGCGTGCCCGAGGGCGCGTCCGAGGGCGGCGGCGAGCTCACCAATCACGGCACGATCGCCGCCCGTCAGAAGTTGTCCGCAATCGTGAACGGCAGGCTGACGAACACCGGACATATTTCGCAAATGCTGGGCGGGATGATGGTCGGGGCGGATCTGCGGGCCAACACGATCGTCAATCACGGGGTGATCGATGCCACGCGGCTGCGGCTCGTCGCGGGGCAGATTCGTAACGAGGTCAAGGAGGGGGACACGCGCCGGTGGGTCACCTTCGAGCACGAGACGGTAAAGGATGGCAAGGAGCACTACCGCTGGCACGGGCCGACGCGACGGTATCGGTACTACCAGAACTACAAGGCGCAGATGGTCGAATGGCAGGAATATGCGGCCCCGAAGCGGAGCAAGTCGCCGAAGATCCTCGCGAGCGATAACCTGTGGCTGAATTTCTCGGATCTGCGAAATATCGGGGGCACCATCTGGGCGGGGAACTCGATCCTTGCGCAAGGCTTTACCGCGACCCGCGACAACACGGGGAGCCTATTCGGTAGCAGAGGGATCTACGACGACGTGGGCAATCGTTTCGTGCTCAAGGGCGGGACGCTGACGAACGACGACCTCGCGCTCGAGACCCGGCTGTCCTGGAAACATACCACCAAGACACGGCGCGATTACTGGGTCTCTTACGGCATTCTCTTTAAGGACATGGAATGGAGGATGTGCGGGGGAAGCTACGGTCCGCCGGATGATATGTGCGCGTATCAGGGCGAGGTCATGAAGAAGGTGAAAAGTACCTTCGAACATGGCTACAACGCTGGCATTCGCGCGAGCGTTATCGCGGGGGATGGGTTCACGATCACCAATCGTGGCGCAAAGACGTCGGCGATCGACGATGTGCTCGCGCCCGAATCGGCGCTGTCGCAGGACAAGGAGGACACGAAGCCCAAATTGGCGGTGAAGTGGCAGATTCCGTTGGGGCTGACCGCGGGCTCCAGTTTCTTGACCGCGCGCTACGTGAAGGTGCTTTCGGACGGCGGGGAATACTGGAGGCCGAGGTATCCGTGGAACCCGCGTTCCCTGCAGTTGCCGCCTGTGCCGCCGCCCAACGACGGCTCGGGGGGCGGCACTGCCGATGGGGGTTCCGGCGGCGGACCGAAGTCCGACGGCGGAAAGTCCGACGGCGGAAAGTCCGACGGCGGAAAGTCCGATGGGGGGAAATCCGATACGGGGAAATCCGATACGGGGAAATCCGAGACGGGGAAAGCCGATGCGGGGAAAGCCGATGCGGGGAAATCCGATACGGGGAAATCCGATACGGGGAAATCCGATACGGGAAAAGCCGATACGGGGAAAGCCGATGCGGGGAAAGCCGGTGGCGGAAAGTCCGATGGGCAGTCCTCCGACGGAACGACGTACAGGGCGGAGACCTTGGCAGAGCAGATCACGAACGGCTCGAACCCCAACGGCTCCATCGCCAATATCTCGAACGCCAACGGCTCGAACGACAACGGCTCGAACGACAATGGCTCGAACGACAATGGCTCGATCGCCAACGGCTCGAACAACGCTGGCTCGAACGACAATGTCTCGATCGCCAACGGCTCGAACGGCATTCAATCGGGCCCCGACGAACGCTCGTCCACGCCAGCACCGCACGGCGACGCGTCGCCCAGCGATCTCGTGACCAGCAGAAACCTGATACGGGGCCTGGGCCTGGATCCGGCACAGGACCCGCGCTCTGGCGACGCCTGGCTCGAACAGACGCTCGTGCGCGAGCAGATGGCCGAACTGACGGGGCGGGGCGTGCTCTCGCAGTACGAGAATGCCAACGAGCAGATGCGCGCCCTGATCGGCAACGCGTTACGCGATGCGCACCGGCTCGGGCTCGTGCATGGCGAAGCGTTGACTGCCGCGCAGGAACGCGGGCTCGCCGGCGACATCGTGTGGATGGTACGCACGGACGTCAATGGCATGTCGATGATGGCGCCCGTCGTGTACCTGTCCGCGGCGACGCGGGCCCGCACGCGGGGATCGGCGACCATCGAGGCCGACATGATCGACCTCGATACCGATGGCGTCCACAACGAGCACGGCGTTATCTCGGGCGCGACTTCGGTGACGCTCAGGGCCAAGGGCAGCATCGTCAATCGCTCGGGCGAGATCCGCGGCGGCACGGTGGATCTGCAATCGGACAAGGATATCGAGGTGACGGGCGGCACGATCGCGTCCGAAGGCGACACCAGGCTGTCCGCCGCCGGCCGGCTGGTCCTCGACACGACGTCCGAGCGGACCACGCACGCGACGACCACGGGCACCGCCGGAACGTCTTCCACGTCGATGCGCACGCATTCCGTCGAAGAGACCCGGCACACCCGGCCGTCGCTGCAGGTGGGCGGGAACCTGCGCGCGGACAGCGGCAGGCAGACGACGCTCGCGGGCGCGCAGGTCAGGGTGCGTGGCAATGCGGACCTTCGCAGCGATGGCGATCTGCGCATCGTCGGCCGTACCGACAAGACCGTCGAACGCACGGTGAGCCACGAGAGCGGCTACGGCATCAACGGCGCGCTGTTCGACGCGACCGACACGGTCGGCGAGTCGGTCTCGGGCAGGCATGTCGGCAGCACGATCGACGTGGGTGGCCGTGCCGGCATGCAGGCGAAGGGCAGGCTGACGCTACAGGGCGCGGACGTCAAGGCGGGCGGCGACGCGGACCTGCGGGCCGGCAGCATCGATGTCGTGGCCGCGCCCAACACATCGACGTCGGCGGTGACGACGGCGCGCCGCAGCATCCTGCGCCTCGGGGGCACCACGCATGCGAGGGCGAACGCCGGCGCCGGATCGGGGGCGCACCGGGAGGGCCGTGGAGTCTGGCTTGGCGCGAATGCGGCCGCGAATGCCGGCGCGGAGGGCACGTTCGAACTGGTCGCCGACAGTACGCGGAGCGGGACCTCGCGCAAGGTCGTTCATCGGGGCTCGGCGATCGAGGCCGGCGGCGCGCTGCGCGTCAAGGCGGGCGACGACGTGAGTATCGAGGGGTCGCGACTGGCGTCCGGTCGCGATATGCGGCTCGATGCGCGCAACGTCTCGGCGGTGGCCGCCGAGGATGTCACGGCCAACACCTGGAGCCGCCGCGACGCGGGCATCGGCTATTACGCGTCGGCCAGCGCGGGTGCGCAGGCCGGTATTGGCGCGGCGCCATCGGGCGAGCAGCCGGGCGGGCTGCCCGCGGCCCACGTGAATGCCGAGGCCGGATGGCAGTGGCGCGAGGCGCGTCAGCAGGGGACCGAAGGCGGTTCGACCGCGGTCACGTCGTCGATCGCCGCCGGCGGCGATCTCGTCCGGCACGCGGGCGATACGCTGCGCGATGTCGGCACGGCGGTGTCGTCGGGCGGCAGCCTGACGCAGTCGGCCGCGACGATCGTGAGCGAGGCCGCGCGAGATACCACGTACCGGACCACGAGGTCCGGCGATCGCAGCGCGCGCGTGGGTGGGTATGCCTCGGCGTCGGCGGGCCTGCCTGCGGCCGTCGAGCCCGGGCATTCGGCCAGCACGCTGAGCTCGGGCGTCGGCGCGGGGGCGGGGCTCAAGATCGACTATCGACAGTCATCGGAGCAGGATGTCGCGGCGACGGAGATAGCGGTGGTGTCGTCGATGCGCGCGGGCGGAGACGTGTCGACGGCCTCGTCGGGCGAGACGCGACTGGTGGGCACGCAGGTGGAGGCGAAGGGCGAGATCGACGTGCGCGCCGGGTCGGTGAAGCATCTCGCCGCGTACGACACGCATGCGCGTTCGCAACAGTCGGCGGGTACGGGGGCGACGGTGCAGATCGATCTGGCGAGCCCGGGCGTCGGGGTATCGGGCGACCATGCGACCGCGCACGCGCATGACAACGGTCGCGGCGTGCAGGTGGGCCGGATGCACGCGGGCGGCAACGTGTCCGTCCGGGCGACGGGCGACGCCACGCTCGAAGGCACGACGATCGAGGGGGGCGCGGTGACCATTGCGGCCGGCGGCGATCTTGCGTTCCAGTCGGCCCGCGTGACGCGCGACACTGGCGATGCGAGCACGGCCGCGAACGGCGGTGTCTCGATCGGTACCCAGTCGTTCGGCGTCAGTGCCGGGGTCAATGTCTCGCGCGCGTCGACGAGCGATGCGCGCGATGTGGCGGGTGGCGTGGTCGCGCGCGACGGGGCGATCGATATCGCCAGCAGCGGCGATGCGCGATTCGCTGGCACGTCGTTGTCGGCGGCCACCGACGTGCGCGTCGCGGCGGGTGGCGATGTCACGTTCGACGTGGCGCGCGAACGCGAGAGCCGTGATGCCACGCAGTTCAATGCGAGCCTCGATATCGGCCGCGTGAAGGCGGGGGGCGGCGCGTCGACGGGCGTGGGGTCGCCGGGCGCGTTCGTGGGGCGCAGCACGTACGCGCGCGAGCAGGAAACGGGCGCGCGGATTCGCGGCGGCAGCGTGCATGTGGCGTCCGGTGGCGACACGACGCTGATCGGGACGACGGTGGATGCGGATCAGGTCGATTACGCGACGGGCGGCGTGCGGCGGGAAGTGGCCGCGGCACCGGTGAAGATCACGGCGTCCGTGGTCAATGTGGGACTGCCACCGGTGATCCGACCCGCGCGCGCCCCGCGGCGCCAGCACCAGCCGCTCGCTGGGCCCACCGGGCGCACCGGGTCCAACGCGCATGCCGGTCACGCCGTGGCCGCCCGGCACGCGGGGCAGGTCGAGCACGTCGAGCACGTCGAGCACGTCGCGCGCGCGGGACACTCGGGCGACGCCGGCAAGACGCCTTACGACAGCCGCGTCGTATTCGCCCTGGGCGATACCCCAACCGTCGACCGCGCCGCGCGGCACGTCGCGCAAAAGCATCCTGGCACGCGCGTCGTGCGTGTGGCCGCCAGCGAGGGGGATCACGGCGCCGTGCCCGATCCCCTGCCGCCCGACGGCCTGAAGGGCCATGTCAAATTCACGATGGTGGGCCACGGCGACGCCACGCACGCCACGCTCGGCGGCCTGTCGCCCGAGCGCCTTGCCGGGTTGGCCCGCAACGGCATGCGCGCGAACCCCGACGCCACGCTGGGCAAGCTGAACCTGCTCGGCTGCGACAGTGCGTGCCTGACCGCGCGTACGACAGCCGCGCTCGCGGCAGGGCAGCCGCACACGGCCACCCGCGTCACGGGCGAGACCGGCGAGGTGAAGGTGCTCGCCAGCGGAAAAAAAAAGACCTTACCCATGAACACCGCGGATCCTGACGCGCTGGGCGGCGCGGCGCCCACGATACCGGTCCATCATCACCGCCTTTATGACGAGTCCGATCTCATGTCGGGCGACAAGGCGCGAGAGGACTGGCAGACCACGCAGCAGCAGATGATCGCGCAACCGCGTCCCTTGTTCGATATGCGCGAGCGGCGGCAGCTCGAGCGCCTGGCGGCCGGCGCACCACCCGAAGGCGACCGGCCGCTGACCCACCTCCTGGAGACGGTGGCGAGGCTGCCCGATCATCCGGGTACCGCTTATGGCGCGTACAGAATGCCCCGGGGCGTGTTCGGCCGCATGGTGCGGGAAGGGGACGTCGTCGGTGGACCCGCCATTCACGCGATGGCATCGAAGGGCTATGCGCAGGAGGCGATGCTCCACCATGGCGCTGCGCCAGACAACAGGCCCGATCGCCAGTCCGTGTTGATGGTGTTCGACGGGCAGCCGGCAAAGTCGCTCGCGCCGTTTTCGCCGTATCAGGGGCCCGACGCCCGGACGGAGGTCTACTATCCGCCGAATACGCGAATGACGGTGCGCGACATCCTCGATACCGCGCATGGCACCTATGTCTGGCTGGACAAGCCGGCCGCGGGCACCTCGACGGGTGTCGCCAGGCATCTGCTGACGGGCGAGCCGATGCCCGACTACGATCGCCGCGTGGTGATGCCGCTCGACGACAGCGGCAAGGTCCTGAACGCGGCCCAAAGCCTGCGCCACAAGCATGCGGCGACCATGCTCGTGCCGTGGTCCGGGCGCGGCGACGCCACCGGCGCGGGAGGCCGGCACAAGTACAGCCTCGTCGGCGAATGGGACCCCGGCACGCAGACATTGAGCGGCCGGCCGATATCGGCACTGGCCGACGCGGTGGCGCCGCTCGCGGCCAATGCGGATACCTGCAAGGTCAGTCTGGTCGGCTGCCACTCCGCCGCGCTTGCCGCACCGCTGCGCGATGCGCTGCACGAGCGCGGCGTCGACGCGGAGGTGACGGGCAGGGACGGGCGTGTCAGGGTGAGCGACAGGGGCCGCAAGCATACGGTCCGGCACGACGACACCGAGGCGTTGGGCGGGAAGGCGGTTCCCCGCCGCGCGCGCCACGAGGTCTCTTACGATCCGGCCGGCGCGGCGCGTGCCGACCGCGCCGACCGCGCCGACCGCGCTGAACGTGCCGATATGCCGGCCGCGATCGCGCGAGGCGCTGTGTCGCGGCCGCAGCGCGCCGCCCGGCATGCCACGGGGCCGCGGCGCATGTTCGACGAGATGAAGCAGGCGATGACCGCATATGCCGCGCACAACGAACGCGAGGTCGTGCGCCACCGCGCCATCGACGACGCGAAGATGCGCGTGGCGCCGCGTGTCTTCGCGAACCGCGACGCCTACGATCCGGTCGCCATTTTCGCGAAGCTGCCCGGCGCCTACAACGATAGTCTGCGCGGCACGGGCGCGGGGCCCGTGACGCGCGACGTGCATGCGCTCGCGGCCGCGTTGCACGCGCTGCCGCCGACGCCCGGCGTATCGTACTTCGCCACGCGCACGCCCGCGCTCGCATACGAGCGGCTCGTCAGGACCGGCGATATCGTGACCGCGGACATCTTCCTTTCCACCGATATGGCACTGCCCGACGCGCGCGCCGCGCTCGGCCGCGGCGAGGGCGCCGCGGTCGGCACCGTCGATGCGGGCATCCCGACGCTGTTCCGTATCGAGGGCCGTACCGGCAGGAACACGACGCCGTTCCATGGCGAGGCCAACCCCTCGCTGGTCTACGCACCGGGCACCCGCTTCGAAATCGGCGCCATGGAAAGCGACGGCGGCGTGCGCTACGTGCTGATGCACGAAGTCCCCGCCGGCGCGGCCGCGACGGCGCGGCTTCGCCCGGGCAGGCCCGCCATGGAGCGAGACCTGCTGACGGGCCATCGCAGGACCGAGCCCGGCATGGCGGACGCGATCGCCGCGATCGCGCCGGCCCCGCATTTCGATCCGCCACCGCCCTTGCCCGATGCGGAGGCCGAGTCGCGCGCCCAGCGCTTCGCGCCGCTCGCGCGAAGGTTCTCCGAAGCGGAGCGCCAGTACGAGCAGGCCATGATGCTGCCCTTGCTGCAGGGCGCCGCGTTGCCGTTGGCATCGGGCGCGCCGCGCGGTGCCCGGCAGCCGTCGCGCGCGGATCTGCTCGCATTGCGCGATTTTCCGGGGGCGTCCTATCGCGGCGGCGCCGGTGCGCCCGGCCTTTACGGCCGGACCATCGTCGAGGGCGATATCGTGAGGACGGCGAAGCCGCTCATGCATTCGGCCCTGCTCGCGGACGCCGATCGCGCGTCGAGATTGGCGGGAGCGGCGGCAGCGGGCGGGCCGCGCCCTTATCTGTTCGCGGTCGAGGGCCCGGCAGGGCGCCAGCTGGAGATGCCGCGCGCCGACGGCCGCCGCTTCGGGCCCGAAGTCGTGTTTCCCGCGCGCAGCGAATTCTCGATTGCCGCCATCCGCGATACGCCTGCCCGAACGCTGATCTGGGCCCGGCCATATTTCGGTGCATCGTCTGAGCCGCTCAAGGACATGCACACGGGCGAGACGCTCGATCGGCGCTGAACGCACCACGCAGGAAGTCCGCGCGAGGCCGTTTCAGCGCAGGCGTGGCGCGGTCTGGCGGCGGCTACGCCCCGTTTTCTGGCGCGCGCACGAAAACAGTGCGCGTTGCCGTGATGATGGGCGGCACCATGCTGGTGCGAACCTGAGGAATTGTCACGTCGGCATCGCGTTTTCGCGGTGGCACGCTAGTTGCAGAAGCATCACCCGGGGTGCGTAGTCCCTAACCACATACGAAAACTGGGAGCTGCAATGAAACGACGTGACATGCTGAAGCTGTCGGCGGTAGCCGCCGCGGCGATGATCGGTACCAGCCCGCTGATGGCGCAGTCGAAGGACCCGATCAAGGTCGGTGTCCTGCATTCGCTGTCGGGCACGATGGCCATTTCGGAAACGTCGCTCAAGGACGTGGCCCTGATGACCATCGACGAGATCAACAAGAGCGGCGGTGTCCTGGGCCGCAAGCTCGAACCCGTGGTGGTGGACCCGGCCTCGAACTGGCCGCTGTTCGCGGAGAAGGCACGTCAGCTGATTACCAACGACAAGGTCGCCGTGACGTTCGGCTGCTGGACGTCGGTGTCGCGCAAGTCGGTGCTGCCGGTCTATGAAGAACTGAACTCGCTGCTGTTCTACCCCGTGCAGTACGAGGGCGAGGAAATGTCGAAGAACGTGTTCTACACGGGTGCCGCGCCGAACCAGCAGGCCATCCCCGCCGTGGAATACCTGATGAGCAAGGAAGGCGGCGGCGCCAAGCGCTTCTTCCTGCTGGGCACGGACTACGTGTACCCGCGTACGACCAACAAGATCCTGCGCGCGTTCCTGAAGAGCAAGGGCGTGGCCGACAAGGACATCGAGGAGGTCTACACCCCGTTCGGTCATAGCGACTACCAGACCATCGTCGCGAACATCAAGAAGTTCTCGCAGGGCGGCAAGACGGCCGTGATCTCGACGATCAACGGCGACTCGAACGTGCCGTTCTACAAGGAACTGGGCAACGCCGGCCTGAAGGCCAAGGACGTGCCGGTGGTGGCGTTCTCCGTGGGCGAGGAAGAACTGCGCGGCATCGACACCAAGCCGCTGGTGGGCCATCTGGCCGCATGGAACTACTTCATGTCGGTGAAGAACCCCGAGAACGAAGCGTTCAAGAAGAAGTGGGCGGCATGGGTCAAGGCGAACAACCTGCCCGGCGGCGACAAGCGCGTGACCAACGACCCGATGGAAGCCACCTACGTGGGTATCCACATGTGGGCACAGGCGGTCAAGAAGGCCGGCACGACCGATCCGGACAAGGTGCGCGCCGCGATGTACGGCCAGACCTTCAAGGCACCGGATGGCTTCACGCTGACGATGGGCGACAACCACCACCTGTACAAGCCCGTGATGATCGGCGAAGTGAAGGCCGACGGTCAGTTCAACGTGGTGTGGAAGACCGCGAAGCCGATCCGCGCGCAACCGTGGAGCCCGTTCATCTCGGGTAACGAAGGCAAGCCGGACAAGGTGATGTAAGCACCGGGATTTCCGTCATCCGGATAGCGCAGTACCCCCTCTCCCCGCGGGAGAGGGGTCCTCATAAAACCAGACGCGAGTATCGACGTACACGAATCGCGCCACGCCCAAAGATACTCCGCCAGCCCTATGCCATCACCCATATCCCGATCATGGCTCCGCGCCATGCTGGCAGCGCTGCTGCTCACGTCACTGTGGGCGGCGCCGCTCTGGGCCGCACCCCTGACGCAGGCCGATCTCAAGCCGCTTGCGGAAGACGACTTCGACGCGAAGACCGCCGCGGTGACCGCGCTGACCAAGGCGCCACCCGAGCAGGCCGCTCCGATCCTCAAGGCCCTGCAGGACGATGCGCTGCAGTACGCGCCGTCGGTGGGCATGGTGCGGCAGGACGGCGACAAGTTCGTCGATGCGATCAGCGGCAAGCCCGTGACCGTGAAGCAGGACGATCTGGAATCGCTGACGCTCAACAACAGCCTGCGCACGCTCGTCGATAGCGCGGCCAGCAGCCTGCAATTGCAGTCGCCCGATATCGCGGTGCGCACGCAGGCCATCAACACGCTGTTCGACGCGCCCGAGAATGCCTCGCAAGAGGTCGTGGCGGCCGCGCGCAAGGCCGAGGCCGATGCCGGGCTGCGCGCGCGCCTGGACGTGATCTGGGCCAACACCGTGCTGGCCGAAGGCGCCGATGCGCCGCGCGATGCCAGGCTCGAAGCCATTCGCATTCTCGGCAAGGACAGCAATCCGCAGAGCCGCCAGAAACTGGCGCCGCTGGTCGAGAAGGACGACGCCGGCAAATACCGCGAGCCCGACGCCGACGTGCGCGTGGCCGCGCAGCAGACGCTCGACGCGCTGCGCAGCGACCAGCGCCGCGCCGAACTCGTGGGCAACCTGTTCGCGGGCCTGAGCCTCGGCAGCGTGCTGCTGCTGGCCGCGCTGGGCCTCGCCATCACCTATGGCCTGATCGGCGTCATCAATATGGCGCACGGCGAGTTCCTGATGATCGGTGCCTACGCGACCTATGTCGTGCAGACGCTGTTCCGCGCCTATGCGCCGAATGCGTTCGACTGGTATCTGGTCGCCGCCTTGCCGGCATCGTTCCTCGCGGCGGCCGTGGTCGGGTTTGCGCTCGAACGCATCGTCCTGCGCCACTTGTATGGCCGTCCGCTGGAGACGCTGCTGGCCACGTTCGGTGTCAGCCTGCTGTTCCAGCAGGCCGTGCGCACGATCTTCGGCGCGCAGAACGTCGAAGTGGCCAACCCGGTCTGGATGAGCGGCGGCATGGAGTGGCTGCCCGGCCTGGTGATTCCGTACAACCGCGTCATCATCATCCTGTTCGCGCTCGCGGTGGTGGCCATTGCATGGGGCGTGCTCAACCGCACGCGCCTGGGCCTGTTCGTGCGCGCCACCACGCAGAACCGCACGATGGCGGCCTGCGTCGGCGTGCGCACGTGGAAGGTGGACAGCTATGCGTTCGCGTTCGGCGCCGGCATCGCCGGGCTTGGCGGCTGCGCGCTGTCCCAGATCGGCAACGTCGGTCCCGACCTCGGGCAGGCCTACATCATCGACTCGTTCATGGTGGTCGTGCTCGGTGGCGTGGGCCAGCTGGCCGGCACCATCGTCGGCGCGTTCGGCCTCGGCATCATCAACAAGTTCATCGAGCCGTTCTATGGCGCGGTGCTGGCCAAGATCTTCGTCCTGGTGCTGATCGTCCTCTTCATCCAGAAGCGGCCGCAGGGACTTTTCGCGCTCAAAGGGCGCAGCGCGGAGGCATGATGACGAGCTTTCAATCCAAATCCGCCGTGGGGGGCGCGCCGTTCCGCCTGTCGGTGCCCGAGCGCCAGCCGCTGTTCTCGCGCCGCGTATGGGTCGCGCTGGTCGTGCTGACGATCGTCGTGGCCATCGGCGTGCCGGTCTGCGCGCTGCTCGTGCCGGAGGGCCACCCGCTGCATCTGTCGGCTTACGGGCTCACGCTGGTCGGCAAGATCATGTGCTTCGCGCTGGCCGCGATCGCGCTGGACCTCGTCTGGGGCTACTGCGGCATCCTGAGCCTCGGGCATGGGCTGTTCTTCGCGCTCGGCGGCTACGCGATGGGCATGTACCTGATGCGTTCGATCGGCCGCGAGGGCGTGTACAAGAGCGATCTGCCCGACTTCATGGTGTTCCTCGACTGGAAGGAACTGCCGTGGTTCTGGCACGGCACCGAGCATCTGCCTTACGCGCTGCTGCTCGTGATCCTCGTGCCGGGCGTGCTGGCCTGGCTGTTCGGCTACTTCGCGTTCCGCTCGCGCATCAAGGGCGTGTACCTGTCGATCATCACGCAGGCCATGACCTATGCGGCCATGCTGCTGTTCTTCCGCAACGAGACGGGCTTCGGCGGCAACAACGGCTTCACGGACTTCAAGCGCATCGCCGGCTTTGCCGTCGCCGCGCCGGAGACGCGCACGGCCTTGTTCGTGCTGACGTTCTTCGCGCTGCTGGCCGGGTTCATCGCATGCCGCTACATCGTGTCGTCGAAGCTGGGCCGCGTGGTGACGGCCGTGCGCGACGCCGAGATGCGCGTGATGTTCTCGGGCTACAACCCGCTGGGCTACAAGCTGTTCGTATGGACGTTCTCGGCCGTGCTGTGCGGCATCGCGGGCGCGCTGTATGTGCCGCAGGTCGGCATCATCAACCCGGGCGAGATGTCGCCCGCCAACTCGATCGAGATGGCGGTGTGGGTGGCCGTGGGCGGCCGCGGCACGCTGATCGGCCCGATCGTCGGCGCGTTCCTCGTGAACGGTGCCAAGACGATGTTCACGGCGTACTTCGCCGAGTACTGGCTGTTCCTGCTCGGCGCGATGTTCGTGCTCGTGACGCTGTACCTGCCCGATGGCGTGGTGGGGCTGTGGCGGCGCCTGTCGGGCCGCCGCACGGCGAAGGAGAAGATCGAGAGCGCCGGGGCACCGGTCGCCGATGACAAGGCCGCACCGGTCCGGAGGGAAGCATGAACGCCGCACTGAACGCAGAACAAGCCGAGAGCGGCGAAACCACGGGCCTCGGCCGCGTGGTGGAGCCGGGCACGATCGACGTCACGCACGGCCCCATCCTCTACGTGGAGGACCTCACCGTGCAGTTCGACGGATTCCGCGCGCTGAACAAGCTCTCGATTTCGATCGATCATGGCGAGCTGCGCTGCGTGATCGGTCCGAACGGCGCCGGCAAGACCACGATGATGGACGTCATCACGGGCAAGACCGGTCCGCGCAACGCAAACGTGAGCGGACGCGTATTCCTCGGCCAGACCATCGACCTGATGCGCATGACCGAGCCCCGCATCGCGCAGGTCGGCATCGGCCGCAAGTTCCAGAAGCCCACGGTGTTCGAGCAGCATCAGGTGTGGGAGAACCTCGAACTCGCGATGAAGGCCGACAAGCGCTGGTGGTCGTCGCTGCGCGCGCGGCTGACGGGCGAGGGCCATCGCCGCATCGAGGAAACGCTGGCACTGACGGGCCTCGAGGACGAGGCTTACCGTCCGGCCGGGTTGCTGTCGCATGGCCAGAAGCAGCGGCTCGAGATCGGCATGCTGCTGATGCAGCAGCCGCAACTGCTGCTGCTCGACGAACCCGTGGCCGGCATGACCGATGAAGAGACCATGCAGCTTGCGGGTCTGCTCAACAGCCTGCGGGGCAGCTGCTCGATGATGGTCGTGGAGCACGACATGGAATTCGTCGCCGCGCTGGCAGGGGAGGCCGGCAAGGTCACGGTGCTCGCCGAAGGCAGCCTGCTGGCCGAGGGCACGCTCGATGCCGTGAAGCGCGACGAACGCGTGATCGAATCCTACCTGGGAAGATAACGATGCTGCAGGTCAACGCACTGAATCAGTTCTACGGCGGCAGCCATATCCTGCGCAACGTGAGTTTCGACGTGCCCGAGGGCAAGCTGACCACGTTGCTCGGCCGCAATGGCGTGGGCAAGAGCACGCTGCTGAAATGCCTGATGGGCGTGGTGCCCACGCGCAGCGGCAGCATCAGCTGGGGCGGCAGCGCCATCGAGAAGAAGGCGCCGTACGAGCGCGTGGCCGCGGGCATGGCCTACGTACCGCAGGGCCGCGAGATCTTTCCGCGCCTGACCGTCGAGGAGAACCTGCTGATCGGCGCCGCGAGCCGCAAGGCACCCGCGGGCGTGCCCGATCGCATCTACCAGCTGTTTCCGGTGCTGCGCACGATGCGCCAGCGTCGCGGCGGCGACCTGTCGGGTGGCCAGCAACAGCAACTGGCGATCGGCCGCGCGCTGATGAGCGAGCCGAAGCTGCTGATCCTCGACGAGCCGACCGAAGGCATCCAGCCGTCGATCATCCAGGACATCGGCCGCGCGCTGCGGCTGCTTGTCGACGAGTTCGGCATGACGGTGCTGCTCGTGGAGCAATACTACGAGTTCGCGCGCCATCTGGCCGACCACTACGTGGTGATGAGCCGCGGCGAGGTGGTGGCGAAGGGCGTGGGCGCGAACATGGAACAGGATGGGGTGCGGGAACTGATTGCGGTCTGATCCGCACTATCGGTTACCACGATCGCGCGCTATGATGGCCGGCAACGACGGCCCACATGGCGTGCGCCCCGCGCTTGCCCGCACTGTCCTTCCTCATGCGTCATCCCGATTTGCCCTCGACGCTCGTCGCGTCCTCCGCAATGCCCGCCACGTGGCAGGCCAGTCTGCGCCTGACGTTCGCCGCGCGCGGCCAGGGCGAGGGCATGCGCACGGCATTGGTCGAGCGCCGCCACAAAGGCCCGCTGATGGTGCAGAAGCCGCTCTACCCGGAAGGCGATGCGATCTGCCACGCGGTGGTGCTGCATCCGCCGGCCGGCATCGCCGGCGGTGACCTGCTCGATATCGATATCGCGGTACAACCGGGCGCGCATGCGGTGCTCGCGACGCCGGGCGCCACCAAATGGTACAAGTCGCTCGGCCGCGAGGCGAGCCAGCGGGTGCGCATCGACGTGGCCGGAGGCGCGCGGCTGGACTGGCTGCCGCAGGAGAACATCGTGTTCGACGATGCGCGCGCGCGCATCGGCACCGACGTGCGCGTGGCGCGTGGCGGCAGCGCCATCGGCTGGGACGCCGTGGTGCTCGGCCGCCAGGCATCGGGCGAGCGCTGGTCGCAGGGCGCGCTGTGGCTCGACACGCGCGTCGGCAACGGCGAGCGCCCGCTGTGGATCGAGCAATCGTTCGTCGATGCCGACTGCGCGTTGCGCACCGCGCTGCCCGGCATGGATGGCCTGCCGGTGCTCGGCACGCTGTGGGCCGTGGGCGAGGGCGCGACGGCCGAACTGGCCGAGGCGCTGGCCGAGCGCTGTCCGTACCGTGAAGACCTGCGCGCGGGGGTGACGTGCATGACGTCGTCCGACCAGCGCATGCTGCTGCTGCGCGTGCTGGGCCGCCATATCGAACCCGTGCGCCATCTGCTGATCGACTGCTGGACGCAGCTGCGCGGGCCCATCCATGGCGTGCCGGCGCGGCCACTGCGGCTGTGGGCGACCTGAACCTCAATCCAACGAGACAACAAGACAAAGGAACTCCGACGATGGAACTCACGCCGCGAGAGAAAGACAAGCTGCTGATCTTCACCGCCGCGCTGCTGGCCGAACGGCGCCGCGCGCGCGGCCTCAAGCTCAATTATCCGGAAGCGGTGGCGCTGATCACCGCCGCGATCATGGAAGGCGCGCGCGATGGCCGCACCGTCGCCGAGCTCATGCATGAAGGCACCACCGTGCTGTCGCGCGAGGACGTGATGGACGGCGTGGCCGAGCTCATTCCCGAGATCCAGGTCGAAGCGACGTTCCCCGACGGCACCAAGCTCGTGACCGTCCACCACCCGATTGTTTGATTTTTGTCCGACACCAACGAGAACATCATGACAAGAACCGCTCGCACGCTGGCGCTCGGCGCCACCCTGTCGCTCACCGCCGTCAGCGCCTTCGCGCACCCTGGGCACGAGGCGACCACCGTGGCCGGCAGCTTCTACGCCGGCCTGCTGCACCCGCTGACCGGCGCGGACCACCTGCTCGCGATGGCATCGGTCGGCGTGTGGAGCGCGCTGGCCACGCGCGGCAGCCACGGCCAGCAGCTTGGCGCCATGCAGCTGCTGCGCCTGCCGTTCGCCTTCGTGGCGCTGATGCTCGTGGGCGCCGCGCTGGGCCTGTCCGGCTTTGCGCTGCCCGCCGTGGAGCCGATGATCGCCGCCTCGCTGCTCGTGATCGGCCTGCTGGTCGCGCTGCGCGCGCAATTGCCCGCGGCCGCCGGCATGGCGATCGTCGGCGGCTTCGCGCTGTTCCACGGTTACGCGCATGGCGCGGAGCTGCCGGCCACGGCCGCGGCGCTGCCGACGGTGCTGGCCTACGTGAGCGGCTTCGCGCTGGCCACGATGACGCTGCATTGCGGCGGTATCGGCCTTGGCGCCGTGCTGCGCCGCCATGCGGGCTGGCTCGCGCGCGTCGCGGGTGCCGGCGTGGCGCTGTACGGCGTGGGCCTGCTGGTGGCGTGACGCCTTTCCCAACGAGCACGGAGCATCGCGATGATTCCCGGTGAACTCATGCCGCTGGACGGCGAGATCGAACTCAATGTGGGCCGCGCGACCGTCAGCGTGACGGTGGCCAATACGGGCGATCGCCCGATCCAGGTCGGCTCGCATTTCCATTTCTACGAAACCAATGCCGCGCTCGATTTCGACCGCGAAGCCGCGCGCGGCTTCCGGCTCAATATCGCCGCGGGCACCGCCGTGCGTTTCGAGCCGGGGCAGAGCCGCACGGTCGAACTCGTCGCGCTCGATGGCGATCGCATCGTCTACGGTTTCAACGGCAAGATCATGGGAGCGCTGTAATGGTGAAGATCTCTAGGCAGGCCTATGCCGAGATGTTCGGCCCGACCACGGGCGACCGCGTGCGGCTCGCGGACACGGGTCTCGTGATCGAGGTCGAGCGCGACTACACGATCTATGGCGAGGAAGTGAAGTTCGGCGGCGGCAAGGTGATTCGCGACGGCATGGGGCAGAGCCAGCGCATGGCGAAGGACTGCGTCGATACCGTCATCACCAACGCGCTGATCGTTGATCACTGGGGCATCGTCAAGGCCGATATCGGCCTCAAGGGCGGGCGCATCGCGGCGATCGGCAAGGCGGGCAACCCGGATATCCAGCCCGGCGTGACGATCGTCGTCGGCCCGGGCACCGAGGTCATCGCGGGCGAGGGCATGATCGTGACGGCCGGCGGTATCGACTCGCATATCCACTTTATCTGCCCGCAGCAGATCGAGGAAGCGCTGATGAGCGGCGTGACCACGATGATCGGCGGCGGCACGGGGCCGGCCACGGGCACGTTCGCGACCACGGTCACGCCGGGGCCGTGGTACATGGAGCGCATGCTGCAGGCGGCCGATGCCTATCCGATGAACATCGGCTTTCTCGGCAAGGGCAACGCGAGCCAGGCCGGGCCGCTGACCGAGCAGGTCGAGGCCGGCGCGATCGGGCTCAAGCTGCACGAGGACTGGGGCACCACGCCGCAGGCGATCGATACCTGCCTGAGCGTGGCCGATGCCACCGACACGCAGGTGGCGATCCATACGGACACGCTCAACGAAGGCGGTTTCGTCGAGGCGACGATTGCCGCGTTCAAGGGCCGCACGATTCATACGTATCACACGGAAGGGGCGGGCGGCGGCCACGCGCCGGACATCATCAAGGTCTGCGGCGAGGCCAACGTGCTGCCGTCGTCGACGAACCCGACGCGGCCGTACACGGTGAACACGCTCGACGAGCACCTCGACATGCTCATGGTGTGCCATCACCTCGATCCGTCGATTGCCGAGGATATCGCGTTCGCGGAATCGCGGATCCGCCGCGAGACCATCGCGGCGGAGGACATCCTGCACGACCTCGGCGCGTTCTCGATGATCTCCAGCGACTCGCAGGCGATGGGCCGCGTGGGCGAGGTGATCATCCGCACCTGGCAGACCGCGCACAAGATGGCCGCCCAGCGCGGCAAGCTGCCCGGCGATCCGCACGATGCGCGCGGCGGCCACGACAACTTCCGGGTGCGTCGCTATATCGCCAAGTACACGATCAATCCGGCGCTCACGCACGGCATTGCGCATGAGGTCGGGTCCATCGAGGTCGGCAAGTGGGCGGACCTCGTGCTGTGGAAGCCCGCGTTCTTCGGCGTCAAGCCGAGCCTGATCCTCAAGGGCGGCATGATTGCCGCGGCGGCGATGGGCGATCCCAACGCATCGATCCCGACGCCGCAGCCCGTGCACTACCGGCCGATGTTCGCATCGGCGGGCGGCGCGCTGCCGCGCTCGTCGCTGACGTTCGTGTCGCAGGCGGCGCTTGCGGCCAACGTCGGCGAGCGCTATGGTCTGGCCAAGACGCTCGCCGCGGTGCGCGGCACGCGGACCGTGTCCAAGCGCGATATGGTGCTCAACGACTGGCAGCCGCATGTGACCGTCGATCCGGAGACCTATCAGGTCGTTGCGGATGGGCAGTTGCTGACCTGCGAGCCCGCTACCGTGCTGCCGATGGCGCAGCGATACTTTCTGTTCTGAGTGGTACCGACGTGATCAAGATCGACAAACATCTGCCCGCGCCGCACGGCATTGCGCCCGTGCTGGTCAAGCGCGCGGCCAAGCTCTTGCTGCCGTTTGGCGACCGCAGCAAGAGCCGCCTGCGCGCGGTGCTCGACAACGGTGGGGAAGTGGCGCTGTTCCTGCCGCGCGGCACCGTGCTGCGCGGCGGCGACCTGCTGGTGGCCGAGGATGGCGCGTTTATCGAGGTGCAGGCCGCGGCCGAGTCCGTGCTGCAGGTGACCGCGGATGACGCGCTGAGCTTGATGCGCGCGGCCTATCACCTTGGCAACCGCCATACGCCGGTGGAGGTGGGGCGCGACTATCTGCGGCTCGAGTACGATCCGGTGCTGGCCGATATGCTGGTCCGCCTGGGCGTCACGATTGCGCGCGCGGAGTTGCCGTTCGAGCCCGAGGCCGGCGCGTATGGCGGCGGGCACAAGCATGGGCACGACGCGACGTTCGCCGAGGATTATGCGGCCGCGCAGGCCGTGTTTCACGAGCATCATGGGCATGCGCACGACCACGGGCACGACCACGGGCACGGTCACGACCACGAGCATGGCCCGGGTTGCAACCATGACCACGGGCATGGCCATTCCCATCGTCACTGAATGACCGCGCTGCCCCAACTCATCTCCCTGCTGCACCTCGCCTCCCCCGCGCTGCCGATCGGCGGCTTCAGCTACTCGCAGGGGCTCGAGGCCGCGATCGAATGCGGTATCGTGCGCGACGCCGACACCGCCGGCCGCTGGATCCACGACAACCTCACGCACGTGCAGGCCACGTGCGAGGCGCCGGTCTGGCTGCTGCTGCACCGCGCGTGGCAATCGGGCGACCTCGCTGCCGTGCGCGAATGGAACGACTGGTTCCACGCCACGCGCGAGACCGCCGAACTGCGGCTGGAGACCGAGCAAATGGGCTGGTCGCTCGCGCGGCTGATCGCCCAGATGTCGTGGGGCGACGCCGCCATGCGCGACGCGCTGACCGCGTTCTCGCCCATCTGCCTGCCGACGGCCTTCACGGCCGCCTGCGTGGCGCTCCAGATCGACGCGCGCGATGGGCTGGCCGCCTATGCGTTCAACTGGGCCGAAAACCAGGTCGCCGCCGCGCTCAAGGCCGTGCCGCTCGGGCAGGTGGCCGGGCAACATATCCTGCGATCGCTGCACACGCCCGTGACCGGGATGGTCGAGGCCGCATGGCAGCGCGCCGAGGCGAATCCGCCAAGGCTTTCCACGTTTTCTCCGATGCTGGGCCTGCTGTCCGCGCGGCACGAGACACAGTACTCCCGGCTGTTCCGATCCTGAACCGAATCCGATCGATCATGACCCGTACCAAGAAGAATCCTCCGCTGCGTGTTGGCGTCGGCGGCCCCGTGGGCTCCGGCAAGACCACGCTGCTCGAAATGCTCTGCAAGGCGATGCGCGACCGCTACGACCTCGTGGCGATCACCAACGACATTTATACGAAGGAAGACCAGCGCCTGCTGACGATCTCCGGCGCGTTGCCGGCCGAGCGCATCATGGGCGTGGAAACGGGCGGCTGCCCGCATACGGCGATTCGCGAGGATGCGTCGATCAACCTCGAAGCCGTCGATCGCATGCTGGCGAAATTTCCCGATGCCGACGTCGTGTTCATCGAATCGGGCGGCGACAATCTGGCCGCGACGTTCAGCCCGGAGCTGTCCGATCTGACGATCTACGTGATCGACGTGGCTGGCGGCGAGAAGATTCCGCGCAAGGGCGGCCCGGGCATTACGAAGTCCGATCTGCTCGTGGTCAACAAGACCGACCTCGCGCCGTACGTCGGCGCGAACCTGGAGATCATGGAGAGCGATACGCGCAAGATGCGCGGCGAGCGCCCGTTCGTGATGGGCAGCGTGAAGTCGGGGCAGGGCCTGGCGGAAGTCGTGGCATTCATCGAACGCCAGGGCATGCTTGGGGTTTGAAACGGTCGTTGAAACGCCGTTCTCAGTTATCTTCCGCAGGGCGTCGCGCGTTCTTCTTGGCGAGGGCGCGCGCCACGGCCGCCACGACATCCTGCTCGGAGTCGTCGAGCGCGGCCATATAGCGCAGCGTCGCCTGCACGGCCGGAGACGATTCCGGATCGAACGGCGAGCGCGGTTCGTCGGAGTCGGTTTCGTCCGTGTGCTTCGAGAAGTCGAGCATCTCCGGCGGCGGCACGCCGAGCGTATCGGCGAGCGTGCAGATGTTGTAGAGCGCGACGTTCCGCGTGCCGCGCTCGATGCCGCTCAGATATGATCGCGCCAGTCCGCTTTCCAGCGACAGCGCTTCCTGCGACCAGCCGCGTTGCTTGCGCAACCACGTGAGATGTCGGCCGAATAGCTTGAGAGGATCGCCAGTCATGAGCCATTGTGGATTTTAAGTCGCTCAGAGACTAAGGGTTTTGGCCTGACCGTCACGACAACCTATAGGTCCCCGTTCTATCGGTGTCAGCCCCACCCACGGCCGCGATCGTCGCCGATCGGGCCTTATCTGCGCTGGTACTGCGTGGCGCCGAAAAGCATTTCGCGCGCCTTCTCGTCATGCTGCGGGCGGCGTTCGGCGGCGAGCACCTCCACGCCGCGCTGAACGGCGGGCCGCGCGGCGATGGTATCAAACCAGCGCTTCAGATGGGGATAATCCTCGAGCTCGATGCCCTGGTTCTTCCAGCTGCGCAGCCACGGGAACGTTGCGATATCGGCAATCGAGTAACTGTTGCCTGCAAGCCACGGATGTTGGGACAACCGCTTGTCGATCACGCCGTAGAGACGCTTGGCCTCGTTGGTATAGCGATTGACCGCGTATTCGATCTTCTCGGGCGCGTAGATGCGGAAGTGGTGCGCCTGGCCGAGCATCGGGCCCACGCCGCCCATCTGGAACATCAGCCATTGCAGGGCCTCGTACTTGCCGCGCACGTCCTCGGGCAGGAACTTGCCGGTCTTGCTGGCGAGATAGAGCAGGATGGCGCCGGACTCGAACAGCGAGATCGGCTGGCCGTCGGGACCGTCCGGATCGACGATCGCGGGAATCTTGTTGTTGGGACTGATCGCGAGGAAGTCTTCGCCGAACTGGTCGCCGGCGCCGATATTGATCGGATGGGCCTTGTACGCGAGGCCGCATTCCTCGAGCATGATGTGGACCTTGTGGCCGTTGGGCGTCGCCCACGTATAGACGTCGATCATTCCGTGCTCTCCTCGGTGGCGCAGTGCCTGACTGAAATGGATCGCCGATTAGAGCACGGAAGGAATAGGCCTGTGGCGGACGGGGTTTTCAGCCGCCGCGCGTCACCGGCATGTTCACGGCGTCCGCGCTGACATTCATATGCTTGGCGAGCTCGAGCTTGGCGATCGCGTTGCGATGCACCTCGTCCGGACCGTCGGCAAAGCGCAGCGTGCGCTGATGCGCCCACCAGTTCGCGAGCGGGAAGTCGTTCGACACGCCGGCCGCGCCATGCACCTGCATGGCCCAGTCGATCACGCGCAGCGCGGTGTTCGGCGCCACCACCTTGATCATCGCGATCTCGGCCTTGGCCACCTTGTTGCCGACGGTGTCCATCATGTATGCGGCCTTGAGCGTCAGCAGCCGCGCCATCTCGATATCGCAGCGTGCTTCGGCGATGCGCTCCTGCGTCACGCCCTGGCGCGCGATTTCCCTGCCGAACGCCACGCGCGACAGCGCGCGCTTGCACAACAGTTCCAGCGCGCGCTCGGCCACGCCGATGCTGCGCATGCAGTGGTGGATGCGACCCGGGCCCAGGCGGCCCTGCGCGATCTCGAAGCCGCGGCCTTCGCCGAGCAGCATGTTGCCCGCGGGGACGCGCACGTCCTTGAGCTCGATCTCCATGTGGCCGTGCGGGGCGTCGTCGTAGCCGAACACGGGCAGGAATCGCTTGATCGTGATGCCCGGGGTATCGGCCGGCACGATGATCATCGACTGTTGTTCATGGCGCGGGGCGTCGGGGTTCGTCTTGCCCATCACGATGTAGACCTTGCAACGCGGATCGCCGGCGCCCGACGACCACCACTTGGTGCCGTTGATCACGTAATGGTCACCGTCGCGTTCGATGCGGCAGCGGATATTCGTGGCGTCCGAGGAGGCGACGTCGGGCTCCGTCATCAGGAACGCCGAGCGGATCTCGCCGCGCAGCAGCGGTTCGAGCCACTGGTCCTTGAGTTCTTCGGAGGCATAGCGCTCGAACGTCTCCATATTGCCGGTGTCCGGCGCGGAGCAGTTGAACACCTCGGCGGACCACGGCGCGCGCCCCATGATCTCGCACATCGGTGCGTATTCGAGGTTCGAAAGGCCTTGCGGCGCGCGGGGCGAGCGCGGCAGGAACAGGTTCCACAGGCCGGCTTCGCGGGCCACGGGCTTCAGGTCCTCGACCACGCGCGTGGGGATCCAGGCATTGCCCGCTTCGCGGTTCGCCTGGATCTCGGCGTAGAACTTCTTTTCGTTCGGATAGATATGCGCGTCGAAGAAGGCCAGCAGGCGCTCCTGCATCTGCTTGACCTTCGGCGAATAGTCGAAATCCATGGCGTCTCCTCGTCTGCGCTCAGCGCGTCGGCTTTCAGCGATTGGGCCACTCTACCCGATGGCATGTAATAAGAGAAATGAATTTACTGGATTTGCCAGTATCAATGTCCTGCATTCCGTGACAGAATGGCCCGCATGCAGCTATCCCGGATCGACCTCAACCTCTTCGTGGTGTTCGACGCCATCTACAGCGAGGGCAGCATCACCGCGGCCGCGCGCCAGCTCAATCTGACGCAGCCCGCGGTCAGCCATGCGCTGGGGCGGCTGCGCACGCTGTTCGACGATCCGCTGTTCGAGCGGCGGGGGCAGGGGATGGCGCCGACCCCGCTCGCGCGCTCGCTCTCGGGCGAGGTGCGCGGGGCGTTGCAGTCGTTCGCGCGGACGCTGCAGGACACGCCGCATTTCGATCCGACGGCCACGGTGCGGCGCTTCACGATCGGCATGCGCGATGCGCTGGAGTCGACGCTGCTGCCGCCGCTGATGGCGCGCGTCACGGCGCTGGCGCCGCACGTCGATATCGCGGTGATCCGCTTCGACCGGCGCGAGATGGAGTCGGAGTTGCTGGCGGGCACGCTCGACGCGGCCATCGATATCCTGCTGCCGGTGTCGCCGGCGATCCACCACGCGGCGTTCATGTCGGACCCGATGGTGGTGCTGGCGCGGCGCGACCATCCGCTGGTGAAGAAGGAACTGACGCTCGAGCGCTACCTTGCGGCCGAGCACCTGCATGTATCGTCACGGCGCCGTGGCGCGGGGCTCGAGGATCAGGCCCTGCACCGCATGGGCCTGACGCGACGCGTGCGGCTACGGTGCCAGCACTATGCGGGCGCCTGCCGCGTGGTCAGTACCACCGATCTGCTGGCCACGTTGCCGTTGCGCTATGCGCGCATTGCCAACGAGCCTTATGCGAACCGCATCCTCTCGCTACCGTTCGCCGTGCCGGCGCTCGAACTGCATCTGTACTGGCATGGCGGGGGAGAGAACGATGGGGCGAACCGGTGGCTGCGGGAACAGCTGCTCGCGGTGATGCAGTCGCTGGGCGGTACGCCGCCCGAGAACCCTACAGCGTCGTGAACGACCAGTTCAGGTTGACGCCCTGTCCGCCGAGCGTTCCCGTCACCGTGACGCTGTAGCGCGTCCCGCTGGCCAGCGGTGCGGTCGGCGTGCACATCGCCAGTCCGCGCGCGGCGCCCGACATGCCGGCGGTTCGCGCATCGACCTTCTCGCAAGGCACGTTGCGTCCCTGCGCATCGGTTATCGTGAACGTGTCCGCGTTGAACGCCAGCGCCGTGTCGATGGCCTGCAGCGTGACCGGATAGCCGATCGTCTGGCCCGCGTAGGCCGGCGCCGGATTGGGACTCTCGTTGTTGACCCAGCTGGCCGGCACATCGGCCTGGCCGTCGTACGGATACGCCACCATCAGATTGTCCGCGCCACCCTTGCTGGCATCGGCAAGGTCGATGGTCTGGTAGTAGCTCGCCGACGTACCGCCATTGCTGCCGGCACCGACGCTTTCAGCGAAGCCGCTGCCTGCCGAACCGTAGCTGCCGAGCAGCGCCGCGCGGTGGAAGGGCGCGTTGATCAGATCGACGACCAGCGCATCCTTTGGCGTCATCGACAGATTGGCCCCCGCGGCCGAGGTCCAGCGATTGCCCGTCGCCACCACCTCGGCGGTGGCGCTGGTCGGATACACGGCCTGAATCCGCCCGTTCGCCGTCGCGCCGGTGAAGCCCGGCGCCCCCGACGTCTCGTCATGCGTGAGCGTCTGGCTGGCGAGCATGTACGCGGTGTGATTCTGCGCGGAGGTCCCGAGCGCATCGCGCGCGGTCAGCGGCGGCAGGCCCACCTGCTCGCGGCGATAGTTGGCATAGCAGAGCCCCGCGCTACGCGCGTCGTCGAGCACGCGATAGCCCGACACGCCCGTGCCGCGCGCCGGCAGCACGCCGATCGCGCCCGTCACCGGCGCGGCAGCGTTGCCCGTGACCGTGTAGCACGCGCGCGCTGTCGTGGTGGCGGGAGACGGGGCCCCCGGCACGGCGGTGGACGCCTGCGCGGCCGTGCCCGTGCCCGCACCCATGCCTGGACTCGCGGTGGACGCCGCGGCCTGCGGCGCGGCACCGCCCTCGTCGCCCCCGCCACCACAGGCGGCGAGCAACGCGGCCGCGCTGACAGCGAGCGGCAAGGCAAACGGCAAGACGAAAAAACGGCGCGAAATCAACGGCGTGGAGCGGCCCATCACAAATGTATCCCCGGTAAGACAAAAACCGGACGATGTTAGGGATTCAACGAAAGGCGGGCCAGCATGCAAACATTTATTTACGTTGTGATCCGCGCGCGCTGCACGAACCCACCGCGCCGTCCGCGTCGAAACCCGCCGCCATACGCGGCCCAAGCCGCTACAATCGCCCTCATTCTTCCCCCCAGGAGAGCGGCATGTCCGACGCGGCAAACGAGAGCAAGAAGACGAATAACACCCTCTGGCGCGCGACGCTGGCGCTAGCCATTGCCGCCGCGCTCAGCGCCTGCGGCACGACGGACAAGTCCGCGGACGGCACCGGTGCCGCGCAGACTGCCGCCCCGGCCACGGCGGCGCCGCAGGCTTCCACCGCCGGGCTGCCCCCGGCGCCCGAGGTGTCCTCCGGTTATCGGCCGGGGATGAGCACCATCTACGGTCAGCGCCATATGGCCGCCGCCGCGAATCCGCTGGCGACGGAAGCCGGCCGCGAGATCCTGCGTGCGGGCGGGTCCGCGATCGACGCGGCCGTCGCCATGCAGGCCGTGCTGACGCTCGTCGAGCCGCAGGCCACGGGCATCGGCGGCGGGGCGTTCATCATGTACTGGGACGGCAAGCGCGTGCAGGCCTTCGACGGCCGCGAGACCGCGCCGGCCGGCGCGACGGAAAACCTGTTCATGCGTCCCGACGGCAAGCCGATGGAGTTCTCCGAAGGCCAGATCGGCGGCCGCTCGGTCGGGACGCCCGGCGTGCTGCGCGCGCTCGAACTGGCGCACCGCCAGCATGGCCGCCTGCCATGGGCCCGCCTGTTCCAGCCCGCGATCAAGCTCGCGGAGGGCGGCTTCCCGATGTCGCCGCGCCTCTACACGCAGGTCGCCGCCGACAAGTTCATGGGCGGCTCGCCGGAAATGACGGCGTACTTCCTGGACGCGCAGGGCAAGGCCAAGCCGGTCGGCACGATCATCAAGAACCCGCAGCTCGCGCAGACGCTGCGCCAGATCGCGCGCCGCGGGCCCAACGCGCTCTACACGGGCCCGATCGCGCAGGAGATCGTCACGAAGGTCAACGGTCATCCGAATCCGGGGAGCCTGTCGGCGAAGGACCTGATGCAGTACAAGGCCGTCGAACGCAAGCCGGTCTGCACGGACTACAAGCAGTGGAAGGTGTGCGGCATGCCGCCGCCGTCGTCGGGCGGCATCGCCATCGCGCAGATTCTGGGCACGCTGGAGGCGCTCGAGAAACGTGACCCGCGCTATGCGCTGGCCAGCCTCAAGCCGCGTCAGGTCAACACGCCCGCGCTGATGGAAGCGGATCCGCTCGCCGTGCACGCGATCTCGGAAGCCGATCGCCTCGCGTATGCCGACCGTGGCCTCTACGTGGCCGACGCCGACTTCGTGCCCGTCGATGTCGCCGGCCTCGTCAACCCGTCGTATCTGGCCGAACGTGCCGGGCTGATCGGCGACAAGAGCATGGGCAAGGCGCAGCCGGGCGTGCCGGCCGGCACCAAGGTCGCGTTCGCGCCGGACCCTTCGCCGCCGCGTATCTCGACGTCGCAGATCGTCGCGGTGGATGACCGCGGCGGCGCGATCTCGATGACCACGACGATCGAGTCGTATTTCGGGTCGCACATCATGGTGCGCGGCTTCATGCTCAACAATCAGCTCACGGACTTCTCGTTCACGCCGAGCGAGAACGGCAAGCCGATCGCGAACCGCGTGCAGCCGGGCAAGCGTCCGCGCTCGTCGATGGCGCCGACGCTCGTGTTCGATCGCGAAAGCGGCCGCCTCGTCGCCACGCTCGGATCGCCGGGCGGCTCGCAGATCATCGAGTACGTGTCGAAGACGCTCGTGGGCCTGCTCGACTGGGACATGGATGTGCAGAACGCCGTGGGCATGGCGAACTTCGGCAGCCGCAACGGCCCCACCGAACTCGAGAAGGGACTCGTGACGCCGCAACTGGCCGAGGCGCTGCGCCAGCGCGGCCATCAGGTGGCGGAGATCGAGATGACGAGCGGCACGCAGGCCATCGTGCGCAAGACGCGTGACGGCAAGCCCGTCTGGGCCGGCGGCGCCGACCCGCGCCGCGAAGGCGTGGCGCTCGCGGACTGAGCGCGCGCTCCGGAAATGAAAAGGCGAGGGCAGTTGCCCTCGCCAAACAGACCCCCCAGACCGCAGTCTTCCCGGTGTATCGCCCCGGGTTCGACTGCCCGTCAGACGACGGTCAATACCGTCACGCGTCGAGCTTCACGCCCGACGACTTCACGACCTCGGCCCAGCGCTTCTCCTCGGTCACGAACCACTTGTTCGTCTCGGCCGGCGTCATCGTCACGACTTCCGCACCCTGGCCCGCGAGCTGCGCGCGAATCTCCGGCGTGCGGATGATGCGGATGAGCTCGCTGCTCAGGCGTGCGACGATCGCGTCGGGCATGCCCTTCGGCGCCATCACGCCTTGCCACGTACCCGATTCGAAGTTCGCCACGCCTTGCTCGGCAATCGTCGGCACCTGACCGACCAGCGGCATGCGCGTCTTCTTGGACACGGCCAGCAGCTTCAGCTTGCCCGCCTGCACCTGCGGCAGCGTGGCCAGCATGCCGTTCATCAGCACCTGCGCGGTACCGCCGACGGTATCGGCAATCGCCTGCGCACCGCCCTTGTACGGCACGTATTGCCACGCGGCGCCGGTCGCCTGCTGCACGGCCACGCCGGCCAGGTGCGGCGCGCTGCCGATGGCCGTCACGGCGAAGTTCAGCGTCTGCTTGTGCGACAGCGCGACCAGTTCCTTGAGGTTGTTCACGGGTACGCTCGGATGCACCACCAGCAGGTGCGGCGAGTAAGCGAGCATCGCCACGCCCTTGAGGTCCTTGTCCGGGCTGAAGGTCAGCTTGGTGTAGACCGACGGGCTGATGGCCAGCGCGCCCACGTCGCAGAGCAGCAGCGTGTGATTGTCGGCGCCCGACTGCGCGACCATGGCGGCACCGATGTTGCCGTTGGCGCCGGGGCGGTTATCGACGACGATCGGCTGGCCCAGCGCGTCGCCGAGCTGCTTGCTGATCAGGCGCGCGATGATGTCGGAGGAGCCGCCGGCGGGGTAGGGCACGACGAGGCGGATCGGGCGATTGGGCCATTTGTCTTCGGCCCATGCAGACATGGGCGCAATCAGGCCCGACGTGCCGAGCGTACCGAGGGCGGCGAGCCCGGATGCCTGACCGAGGAAGCGACGGCGTGCGTTCATTGTATGTCTCCAGTAACGCTTATCATAAGATGTCGTACAACATGTGTCGCGAGTGTAGACGCGTTTCCGGAGCAGGTCTATTAGGGATTAACGCTTATCCATCACGCAAAGATGGGCATCCGGAGATGCCCATCGCGCTGATCAGTTGTCTGATGACATCTGCGGGGGATGGGCGCTATTTGCCGGCCTTCTGCGCATACACCCACCCCATCTCGGCCATCGGCCGCGCCCGCTTGCCCGCGTCGGTGGCCTGCGCGGAAGAGGCCGTGCCATCGACGACGCGCTTCATGATGCCCTGCAGGATCCCGGCAATCCGGAACATGCTGAATGCGAGGTAGAAATTCCAGTCGCCCGTGATCGGCCGCCCGGTGCGCTGCTCGTAGCGCTTGCGATAGGCCGCTTCGTCCGGAATGCCGAGCCCCGCGTGATCGAGCCCCGCGATGCCGCGGAACTGCCCCGGGGCGATATGCCAGCTCATGCAGTGATAGCCGAAGTCCGCCATCGGATGCCCAAGCGTGGACAGCTCCCAGTCGAGCACCGCCAGCACCCGAGGCTCCGTGGGATGGAACATCAGGTTGTCGAGCCGGTAGTCGCCATGCACGATGCTGGTCAGCGCATCGGCATCGGCGGGGATGTGCTCGGGCAGCCAGGCCATGAGGTTGTCCATCGCCGGAATCGATTCGGTCTCGGACAGCTTGTACTGCTTGGTCCACCGTTCGATCTGGCGCTGGAAGTAGTTGCCGGGCTTGCCATAGTCGGCCAGCCCGATCGCGCGATAGTCCACGGTATGCAGGGCCGCGATGACGCGATTCATCTCGTCATAGATCGCCGCCCGCTCGGCCGTCGACATGCCGGGCAGCGACTGGTCCCACAGCACGCGTCCCGCCACGAACTCCATGATGTAGAACGCGCGGCCGATCACCGACTCGTCCTCGCACAGCGCGAACATGCGCGCCACCGGCACGTCGGTGCCCGCCAGCGCGGCCATCACGCGATACTCGCGTTCGATCGCATGGGCCGAAGGCAGCAGCTTCTCGCGCGGGCCGGGCTTCGCGCGCATCACGTAGGTCTGCTTCGGCGTGACGAGCTTGAAGGTGGGGTTCGACTGGCCGCCCTTGAACTGCTCGACGGTCAGCGGCCCGGCAAAGTCCTCGACATGCGCGCGCATCCACTGCTCTAGCGCGCCTACGTCGAAGCGCTGCTGGTCGGCCACCGGCCGGGTCCCTTCGAATTGCGAAACGTTGCTGCTCATGGTGTCTCCGTGGATCTTTTGTATTTGCCGCGAGCGTGCGTTCCGATGACGCGTTACCGATACTTCGGCTTGCGCTTCTCGAGAAACGCCCCGATGCCTTCGCCCGCATCCGCGTGATGGAGCGCGGAGACGAAGCTGTCGCGCTCCGCGGTCAGATGCTCGGTCAGCGTGGCGCCGCCCGCATGGTTGATCAGCGCCTTGATGCCGCGGATCGCGTTCGGCGATTCTTTCGCCAGCCCCTCGGCCAATCGCTGGGCCTCCACCAGCGCCTGCCCCGGCGGCACCACGCGATTGACGATACCGAATTGTGCAAGCCGGGCCGGGTCGATGGGTTTGCCCTCCATCATGAATTCGCTCGCGAGCTGGCGCGGCAGCATGCGCGCGAGTTCGTAGGAGCCGCCGCCGTCGGGCGTCAGGCCCACCTTGACGTACGCCATCACGAACTTGGCATCGCTCGCGGCCACCACGAAATCGCAGGCAAGCGCGAGCGAGAAGCCCGCCCCGGCCGCCGGGCCTTCCACGGCGGCGATCACGGGCTTGGGAAACGCATGCAGCGTCTCGATCCAGTGGTTCAGCGTCTCGATGCTCTCCGCCTGCACCGAGGGCGGCTTGGCGCGATTGCCGAGCAGGCGGTTCAGGTTGCCGCCCGCGCAGAACACGCCGTCGGCACCGGTAAAGATCACGGCGCGGATCGCGTCATCGCGCGCGGCCACCTCGAGCGCTTCGTGGGAAGCGGCATAGATGTCCGGATGCAGCGCATTGCGCGCCTCGGGGTTCGAGATGGTGAGGATCAGCGTCCCGTCGACGCGTTCGGAAAGCAGTTGGGCGGTCATGGCAGCCTCTTGGAGGGCAAAAACAAAAAGGGCGCCCCGTGTCTCGTCGGGGCGCCCGCGATCAGGCTTCGTCGGTCAGCAGCGACAGGCCGAGGCCCGCGCGGCGCCACAGCCATGGACTCGGGCGGTAACGCATGTCGCCGGTCAGCCGGTCGAGATTGCGCAGCACCTCGACGATCACGTCGGCGCCGATCGCATCGCCGAGCGCCAGCGGACCCTTCGGATAACCGAGGCCGAGGTTCACCGCGAGGTCGATGTCGGTCGGCGTGGCGATGCGCTGCTGCGCGATATCGCTCGCGATATTCACGATCGTGCCGACGATGCGCTGGGCCACGAAACCGGCGGAGTCGCGAATCACGGTCACGGGCACGCCGTCGCTGGCGAACAGGCCGTGCGCGGCATCGCGCGCGGCGGCCGTCGTGGCCGGCGTGGTCATCAGCGTGCGGCGCTTGGTGGCCTCGAACGGCAGCAGCGTATCGATGGCAACGGTACGCGTGGCATCGAGGCCTTCCATCAGCGCGGCCGAGGTCGCGTCGAGGCCCAGCGGGGTCACCACGATCAGCGCATCGGCGGACGGCGCGTTACCGGCTTCCGGCGCGATGCCGAGCGCGGTCAGCAGCTTGACGGTCATTGCATGGCCACGCTCGTTCGCGCGGCTCACCCACACGCTCGCGGGACGCGCGGCCGGCGCGGGCGCGGCGGCCGGCACCTGCTTCTGGCCATCGACGTAGGCATAGAAACCGCCACCCGACTTGCGGCCGAGCAGGCCGCCGACCGAACGCAGCGCCGTGATCGGCGACGGACGGTAGCGCGGTTCCTGGTAGAACTGGTTGTAGATCGACTCCATCACGGGGTGCGACACATCGAGCCCGGTCAGGTCCATGAGCTCGAAGGGGCCCATGCGGAAGCCGGCCTGCTCGCGCATGATGTTGTCGATATCGGCGAACGAGGCCACGCCTTCCTGCGCGACCTTGAGGCCCTCGATGTTCATGCCGCGGCCCGCGTGGTTCACGATAAAGCCCGGCATATCCTTGCAGCGCACCGGCGTGTGGCCCATGCGGCGCGACAGCGCCATCAGCGCGTCGCCCACGGCGGGGTCGCCGGACAGGCCGTCGATCACCTCGACCACCTTCATCAGCGGTACCGGATTGAAGAAGTGATAGCCCGTGACGCGGCCGGGGTGTTTGGCGCCCACGGCGATCGCGGTAATTGACAGCGACGAGGTGTTCGATGCGATGATCGCTTCCGGACGTACGATCGCCTCGAGCTTCGCGATGAGGTCGCGCTTGACGTCGAGCTTCTCCACGATGGCCTCGAGCACCATGTCGCACGGTGCGAGGTCCTCGAGCGCGTTGCACGGCTTCACGCGGGCGAGGAACGCTTCCGCGTCGGTGGCACTGATCTTGCCTTTATCAGCGAGCCGGGCGAACGTGTCCTGCAGGTATTGACGCGCCGCGGCGACGGCCTGCGGATTCGTGTCGAACAGGTTGACGGTCAGGCCGGCCTGCGCGGCGATCTGGGCAATGCCGCGCCCCATGGCGCCGGTGCCCACGATACCGAGTGTTTCGATCGAGAAGTTGCTCATGATTCGTCCAGAAAGGTGTGGTTAAATTAGCACGATCGTACGTTTTTTGCACTCGGCGACCGCCCGTAGTTCGCTACGTGGCGTGCGCTGATCGGCCATTCGCCGTCAAGCCGCGCCGGATAGAGCGCAGCGATTGCCACCAGGAGAGAGAGACATGCTGAAGCTATGCGGATTCGCCGCCAGCAACTATTACAACAAGGTGAAGCTGGTGTTGCTGGAAAAGAATTTGCCGTTCGAGGAAGAGCTTGCATGGATCGGCGAGACCGACACCGCGGCCTCGCCGGTCGGCAAGGTGCCCTACATGATGACCGATGCGGGACCGCTGTGCGAATCGGAGACGCTCGCGGAGTACATCGAGGCCACGTATCCGCAGCATGCGCTGCTGCCGTCGGACCCGTACCAGGCCTGCAAGGTCCGCGAGCTCGTGACGTTCATGGAGCTCTATCTGGAGCTCACGGTGCGCGAGCTGTATCCGGAGGCGTTCTTTGGCGGGAAGGTCAGCGACAACGTGAAGGCGCGGCAGCTGAAGTTGCTCGAGCGCTACGTGCCGGGGTTTGCGGCGCTGGCGAAGTTCTCGCCGTATATCGCGGGCGACACGTTCACGCTGGCCGACTGCGCGGCGGTCTGCCATCTGCCGCTGGTCTCCTCGGCGACGAAGATCATCTACGGCCGCGACATGCTCGCGGATCTGCCGGTGAAGGACTACCTGAAGCGCATGGGGGAGCGGCCCACGGTGCGGAAGGTCATGGAGGACCGGAAGGTCAATGCCGAAGCGATGATGGCCCGCTACGCGTGACGCGGGCCGGCTGTTCGGCTTAGCGCCTAGATCCGGGCGAGACGCTCCAGCGCCAGCGCCAGCGTCTCTTCCTTCTTCGCGAAGCAGAACCGCACCACCCCCGACTCGCGCGTCTGCGAGTAGAACGCGGACACCGGAATCGCGGCCACGCCGATCTCGCGCGTGAGCCACATCGAGAAATCGGCCTCGCTCATGTCGGAGATGGCCGAGTAGTCCACGCACTGGAAATACGTCCCATCCGACGGCAGCAGCTTGAAGCGCGTCGTCGCGAGCCCCGTGCGGAAGAAATCGCGCTTGGCCTGATAGAACGCGGCCAGTTCGAGATAGGGCTTCGGGTCGGCCATGTAATCGGCCAGCCCATGCTGCACGGGCGTATTCACCGTGAACACGTTGAACTGGTGCACCTTGCGGAACTCCGCGGTCAGCGCGGCCGGCGCGGCCACGAAGCCGACCTTCCAGCCGGTCACGTGATAGGTCTTGCCGAAGCTCGACACCACGAAGCTGCGGCGCGCGAGTTCGGGATGCCGCGACACCGATTCGTGGCGCTGGCCGTCATAGACCATATGCTCGTAGACCTCGTCCGACAGCACGAGGATATCGGTGCCGGCGAGCAGGTCGGCCAGCTGGTTCATGTCCTCCTCGCGCCAGATCGTCCCCGTGGGGTTGTGCGGCGTGTTGATAAGGATCATGCGCGTGCGCGGCGTGATGGCGGCGGCCAGCTTGTCGAACGGAATGCGGAACAGCGGCGCTTCCAGCGCCACGGGCACCACGGTGCCGCCCGCCAGCTCGATCGCGGGAATGTAGCTGTCGTAGCAGGGCTCCAGCACGATCACCTCGTCGCCCGGGTGCACCGCGCAGAGGATCGACGTCAGCAGCGCCTGCGTGGCGCCCGCCGTGATCGTGATCTCGCTGTTCATGTCGTACGTATGCCCGTACAGCGCCGCGATCTTGTTCGCGATCGCCTCGCGCAGCTTCGGCACGCCGGCCATCGGCGGGTACTGGTTGTGGCCCGCGCGCATGGCGCCCGTCACCGCATCGACGATGCGCGGGTCGCAATCGAAATCGGGAAAGCCCTGGCCCAGGTTGACCGCGTTCTTCTCGGCGGCAAGCGCCGACATCACGGTGAAGATCGTGGTGCCGACCTTCGGCAGGCGCGACAGCGGCGGGGTGAGGGGGGACATGCGCGGTGACATGCGCGGGGCGAGCGAAGAGTCCATGGAGCGATGTGGGAAGGGTAGCGATGTGCCCGACATTTTAGCGGGGTTCGGCGGCGGCGGCCTGCCATGCGGCGAGCCACGGGCCGAAGGCGGCCGGCTGCAGGATCTCCACCCCGCTCGAGCGGCGCAGGCGGCTCCTGAGCTTGAGCACGGCCTTGTCCTTCGACACCAGCACCGCCGCGCGCGAAAAATGGGCGAGTTCGACGAATTTCTGGTCGTCCGTGTCGCGGCAGCGCGCGAGCCGTGCCGCGGCAATCTCGGCGTCGTCGGGCGTCGGCGCGAGCGTCGTGTACCGATCGACTTCGGCCAGCGCGGCCGCGTTGTCCACCGCGAACCGCGCGAATTGCGGGTACTCGAGCACGCGCCGCAACTCTTCCCGGCAGTCGGCGCGGATCACCGGCGCAATGGTTCCGGCCTCCAGCGCGGCGCGGATCGGCGCCACGTACGGGTCGCGGAACACGAGCAGATCGATCCAGATATTGGAGTCGAGGACGACGCGCGGCGCGGCGGGAGATACGGACGCAAATTCGGTCGCAAGTTCGGACGCAAATTCGGCCGGGATGGGGGTCGCCGACACGTCGGCGATGGGTTCGGTGGGCATTCGCTACAATCGGGTCTTTGTTTCTGCCCGCGATTTTGCCATGCTCATCGTCCTGTCTCCCGCCAAGTCCCTTGACTACGAGACGCCCGCGCCCATCAAGACCCATACGATGCCGCGCTTTATCGACCGCTCGGCCACGCTGATCGAGCGCCTGCGCCGTCTGGCGCCGCAGGACGTGTCCGCGCTGATGGACATCTCGGACAAGCTCGCGGTGCTCAATGTCACGCGCTATGCGGACTGGTCCGCCGAGTTCACGGCCGCCAACAGCAAGCAGGCCGTGCTCGCGTTCAACGGCGACGTGTACGACGGCCTCGACGCGAAGTCGCTGACCACCGACGACCTCGCCTTCGCGCAGAAGCACCTGCGTATCCTGTCCGGCCTGTACGGCCTGCTGCGCCCGATGGACTGGATGCAGCCGTACCGGCTGGAGATGGGCACGCGCCTCGACAACGCCGCCGGCAAGGACCTGTATGCGTTCTGGGGCGACGATGTCACCAGGCTGCTGAACAAGGACATGTCGGACCTCAAGCATGAGGGCCCGGCCACGCTGATCAACCTCGCTTCCGAGGAATACTTCAAGGTGGTACGTCCCAAGGTGCTCAACGCGCGCGTGATCACGCCCGTGTTCGAGGACTGGAAGGGCGGCCGCTACAAGATCATCTCGTTCCATGCCAAGCGCGCGCGCGGCACCATGGCGCGCTATGCGGTCACGCATCGCGTCACCGAGCCCGCCAGGCTGCGCCGCTTCGCCGAGGACGGCTATGCCTTCGACAAGGCCGCCTCGAGCGACGACCGCTGGGTGTTCCGCCGCCGGCTGGAAGACTGAAGAAGGAAACCGCACCGATGACGACTTCCCTGCAATCCCCGCTGTATATCTCCTCGTCCTTCGATTCGGGCGCGATCGAGGTAGAATCGATCGCCCGCGCGGACGCCGGTGGTGCCAACGATATCCGCCTGCGCATCCGCGCCGACTCGCACGCGGACTTCCGCCAGTGGTTCCACTTCCGCCTGCAGGGCGCGGGCGGCCAGGCCTGCACGCTGCGCTTCCTGAACGCGGGCGAGTGCACGTATCCCGATGGCTGGCGCGATTACCGCGTGGTGGCCTCGTACGACCGTGCGAACTGGTTCCGCGTGCCGACGCAATACGACGGCACCACGCTGACCACGCAGTTCACGCCCGAACACGACAGCGTGTGGTTCGCGTACTTCGAGCCGTATTCGGAGGAGCGCCACCTGTCGCTGCTGGCCACGTGCCAGCGCTCGCCGCTCGCGCGGCTGACGCATCTGGGCAGCACCGTCGATGGCCGCGACCTCACGTGCGTGACCGTGGGCCAGCCGGGGCCGGGCAAGAAGACCATCTGGATGATCGCGCGCCAGCATCCGGGCGAGAGCATGGCCGAATGGTTCTGCGAGGGCGTGCTGCAGCGCCTGACGGGCACGGGCATGTGGCTCGGCGATCCGGTCGCGCGCCGCCTGCTGGACCGCGCGGTGTTCCATATCGTGCCGAACATGAATCCCGACGGGTCCGCGCGCGGCAACCTGCGCACCAACGCGGCGGGCGCGAACCTGAACCGCGAATGGATGGCGCCGTCGGCCGAGACGAGTCCCGAGGTCTGGCACGTGCGCCGCGCGATCGAGGCGACGGGCGTCGATATGTTCTTCGATATCCACGGCGACGAGGCGCTGCCGTACAACTTCGTGGCGGGCAGCGAGATGCTGCCGGGCTTCACCGAAGCCCAGCGCGAGCAGCAGAACCGCTTTATCGAGGCGTTCAAGCGCGCCACGCCGGACTTCCAGGACAAGTACGGCTACGCCGCGAGCAAGTACAACGCGGATGCGCTCAAGCTCGCCTCGAAGTACATCGGCCACACGTTCGGCTGCCTCGCGCTCACGCTGGAGATGCCGTTCAAGGACAACGCGGACCTGCCGGACGCCGCGGTCGGCTGGAACGGCCAGCGCAGCGCGCTGCTCGGCACCTCGATGCTGCAGGCGATTCTCGAGTATCTGGGCTGACGGGGTCGCGCCCGCGCCGCGAAGGCGCGGGCCACGGCGTCACGGCTTCTTCTTCGCCGTCGACTTCGTGCTTGTCTTCGAGGACGACGTCGACTTCGTCGCGCTCGATTTGGTGCTCGACCTGGCGCTCGTGCCATGGCTGGACTTGGCCGTGGCCTTGCCTTTCTTGGCCTTGCCGCGGCTCGACGAACCCGTCGCGACGGCCGGTGCCGCCGCCGGTTCGCTGATCGTATCGCCATTGCTGTCGAGCAATTCGTACGCGAGCATCATCCCGTCGCTGTAACCGCACCGCACCTTCACGGGCTGCCATTGCGCCTCGCCCTGGCGCTTGTGCGCGCTGGCGGTGAACGTGACGACCGATGTCACGGGTACCGCCTGCTTGCCGGGCGAGAACCGCCCATTCCACGCTTCCACCGTGGCCGCGTTCGCGGCGAGCGCACCGGTGGGAATCTTCAGGGCATCGAACGTCGGCGACCGAGGCACGACCCAGCTGGCATGCGCGGCGCAATCGGCCACGTCGGGCGCGGCGTTGTCGGTCTTCATCAATTGCTCGCGCATCTGCGAGCGGTACTCGGCCAGGCTCACGCGTCCCTTGTCGGGCAAGGTCACGGTCTTGGTCGGCGTTTTGGCGCCGGAGGCCGGCGGCGAGCCGGGGCGGTTGGAAGGCGGCGCCATGGCGGAACCGGAGGTGCCGGCAGCGGCGGCGGAAGGCAAAGCGGGCGTTGCGGCGGGCGCTGCGGGACGGGGCGCGGCGCTGGCGCTCGGGGCGGGCGTCGCGGAAGCATCGGTCTGGTCCGACGGCGTGGTGGCGCATCCGGCCGCCACGATTGCCCCGGCCACCGCGGCAGTCAGCATGCGGAGCCGGGTGCCTAGCAGGTGGGTAAACATTCGGATCACGGAATCTGTTTGCTGGCGTCAGCAAAGGGATTGGCAAAGGACTGCCATGATAGAGGATGCCGCCGCCGGAAAGTTCGTAAATGTTGTTACCCTTCCTTTTGCGTACCCATGGCGGATACGCATAGCGGGTGCGATCGTCGCGTATCGACGCGCATCTCGCGGCAATGCGAAGGTGGCGCTCACGTGGAGAGGCCCGTGATGCCGTGCGCCGATACCAGACGGCGCGAGGCGCGCGCAAGAGAGAAAAAACCCCGTGAGGCGTCGACGAGACGATTCGTTTGCACGATCGCGTCGACATCCGCACGGGGTTCGCGGGCCGGGGAGGGGCCCGGTTGCCGGCTACCGATTGCTATCTACGATTTGAGCGAGAAGCGCGCGAGGTCGTCCATCAACGCTTCCAGATTGCGCCGCAGCGTGCCGAAGCCCGCGTTGTGCGCCAGTCCGGCTTCATCCATGTAGAGCTTGCGATTGACCTCGAGTTGCAGGCTGTGACGGTTCTCCTGCGGCCGGCCCAGCACGCGCACGATTTCCACGCCCTTGTACGGGTGGTTGCGCCACACGTCGTAGCCCATGTCCTTCAGCAGGCCTTCCACGCGGTCCGTGAACCGCTTGTCGCACGTGGTGCCGTCGCGGTCGCCGACCACGAAGTCCGGATGCGCGATGCCGGGGTGTTCCGTCGCGTATTGCGCGGCCTGGCTCGGCATCGAGTGGCAGTTGATGTGGAACATGTGGCCATGGCGGGCGACCGCCGCATCCGACAGCTTTTGCAGCTGCGCGTAGTACGGCACGTAGTAGTCGCGGATGCGAGCCTGCACTTCGGCGACCGACAGCTTGCGCGCATAGAGCGGCTCGCCGGTGTCGAGCACGCGCCAGACCAGTCCCTTGCCGAGCCGCGTCTTCGAGGTTTCCTGCTTCGCGTCGGGCCATGCCGCGTCCAGCAGTTTCTCGTCGATCTCCTCGAGGCCGCGGTTGGCATCGAGGTAGCTGCGCGGGAAGCCCGCGCACAGCAGCGGAATGCCGCGCGCCGGGGCGCCGGCGTAGAGCTCGTCCACGAACGTGTCCTCGGCCTGCCGCAGCAGCGGCAGCGGGAGGCCCGCGTCGTAGCCGAAATCGGCGGGGTACTGCGTGCAGCTATGCGGCGAGTCCAGGAACAGCGCACCGCAGTCGCCCGCGGGCATATGCAGCTGATACGGTGCCTGGGGCGCCGATCGGTCGGTATCCGTCATGAGGCAATCCGTCAGGCGATCAGTCGAGCGAGATCTTGGCAGCGGCGGCCACGCGCTTGTTCTTGGCCACTTCGCTCGAGATCTGCGCGGCGAAGTGGGCAGGCGTGTCGCCCACCGGCGTTGCGCCCAGTTCCTCGAACTTCTTCTTCACTTCCGGCAGCGCCAGCACCTTCACGGCCGCGGCGTTCAGCTTCGCCTGGATGTCCGCGGGCAGCTTGGCCGGCGCGATCAGGCCGAACCATGCGGAGTCGTTGACTTCGCCGAGGCCCAGTTCCGCGAACGTCGGCACGTCCGGCAGTGCCGCGACGCGCTTCGGCGATGCCACGGCGAGGGCGCGCAGCTTGCCGCTCTTGATGAACGGCAGCGACGACGGCAGGTTGTCGAACAGTACCTGCACCTGGCCGGCCAGCGCGTCATTGAGCGCCGGGCCCACGCCCTTGTACGGCACGTGCAGCAGTTCGGTCTTGCTGCTCATCTTGAACAGCTCGCCCATCATGTGCGACACGCTGCCATTGCCGGCGGACCCGTAGGCGATCTTGTTCGGCTCGGACTTGGCCAGCGCGATGAACGCCTTCATGTCGTTGGCCTTGACGGCCGGGTTCACGCTCATCACGTTCGGCACCGACGCCAGGTTCGTGATCGTGGTGAAGTCCTTGGTCGCGTCGTACGACAGCTTCGGGTACACGGCCGGGTTGATGCCATGCGTGGAGGCCGTGGCGATACCCAGCGTGTAGCCGTCGGGCGCGGCCTTGGACAGGTACGCGGTGCCGATGCTGCCGCCGGCGCCGCCGCGGTTATCGACGACCACGGCCTGGCCCAGTTCCTGGCCGAGCTTGTCGGCGACGATGCGCGCGACGATATCGGTGGTGCCACCGGCCGGGAACGGCACGACGAGCGAGATCGGCTTGGTCGGGTACGAGCCTTGCGCGAAGGCGGGCAGGGCGAGACCGCCAACGGCGGTGGCGGCGGCGGCAACAGCGAAGGCGCGAAGCAGAGGACGGCGTTGCATGAGAACGGTTCCGTTTGAAATTGGCGAGGATTGAGGATCGACGTCTGTTGGGACCGACCGTCGTTTATCGGGCTCTGCGTAAATGTCTGTGTTTGCGTGCAATTTTGCGTCCCTCGCACGCGGCATGCAAACGATTTAAAATCCCGGGGTCATTCCAATTGGTATTGAACCGAGGAGTCGTATGCGGCGCTTATGCCCGTCGATGACGGAGCTGCAGGCGTTCGAGGCTGCCGCCCGGCATAACAGCTTCACGCTTGCCGCGCGGGAACTCCATGTCACGCAGGGCGCCGTCAGCAAGCAGGTGCGGAGCCTGGAGGCATTCCTTGGCGTCGAACTGTTCGAGCGCGTGCGCCAGCGGCTGCTGCTGACCAGCGCCGGGGAGCGCTATCTCGAACGTATTCGCCCGAGCCTCAACGAGATCGAGGCCGCCAGCGTCGAACTGATCGCGCGCAAGGGGCGGGGCGGCATTCTCCATATCGCGAGCATGCCGACGCTCGGCGCCAAGTGGCTGATTCCGCGGCTGCCGCAATTCTTCACGCGGCACCCCGAAGTCACGCTCGAGTTCGTGCCGCACGCGCAGGGCTACGATTTCTCCGAGCCCGATCTCGATGCGGCGATCCGCTTCGGCGATGGCGTCTGGCCGGGCAGCCTTGCCGACTACATCACGGGGCGCGAGGTCGTGCCCGTATGTCGCCCGGGTCTGATGGGTGGAGAGCGCGATGGCATCGCGGACGCGCCCGAGACGTTGCTCCGTTACCCGCTGCTGCACCATACGACGGTGCCCGAGGCATGGCCCGACTGGCTGTCCGAACTCGGCGTGTCCACGCGGCAGGCATGGAGCGGCGCGCGCTTCGATCAGTTCTCGCTGCTCACGCAGGCCGCGGTTTCGGGCCTCGGCATCGCGCTGATTCCGCGCTGCCTGATCGAGGAGGAACTGTCGACGGGCGCGCTTGTGATTGCGCACCCCGCGCACGTGCTGGCAAAGAAGGGGTATTACCTTTGCTATCCGGAACAGAAGGCCCATATGCCAGCGCTGCAGATTTTCCGCGCGTGGCTCATGGAAAGCTGACCGCTTCGCCGTTATTTCGTCAGTACCCGCATCGCCTGCTCGAGCCCCGCGATCGTCACCGGATACATGCGAGACTTCATGATCTGGCTGATCACGGTGATCGACTGCCGGTACTGCCAGAGGCCTTCCGGCTCCGGATTGAGCCATACGAAATGCGGAAACTGCTCGATCAGCCGGTTGAGCCAGACCGCGCCCGCCTCGGGATTGTTGTATTCGACCGAGCCCCCGGGCTGCAGGATCTCGTAAGGGCTCATCGTCGCGTCGCCGACGAAGATCACCTTGTAGTCGGCCGTGTACTTGTGGATCAGATCCCACGTGGAGATCTTTTCCGCATGGCGGCGCCGGTTGTTCTTCCACACGTGGTCGTACACGCAGTTGTGGAAGTAGAAATACTCGAGGTGCTTGAACTCGGTCTTGGTCGCGGAGAACAGTTCCTCCACGCGCTTGATGTGATCGTCCATCGAGCCGCCGACGTCCATCAGCATCAGCACCTTGACCTTGTTGTGCCGCTCGGGCCGCAGCTTGATGTCGAGCAGGCCCGCATTGGCCGCGGTGGAGTGGATCGTGTCGTCGAGATCGAGCTCGGTGTCCGCGCCTTCGCGCGCGAACCGCCGCAGCCGGCGCAATGCCACCTTGATATTGCGCGTGCCAAGCTCGACCGAGTCGTCGTAGTCCTTGTACGCGCGCGCTTCCCATACCTTGATCGCCGTGCGGTTGCCCTTGGACGGCCCGCCGATGCGAATGCCTTCGGGGTTGTATCCCCCATGTCCGAACGGCGACGTGCCGCCCGTGCCGATCCACTTGCTGCCGCCCTCGTGCTTTTCCTTCTGCTCCTCGAGCAGCTGCTTGAGCCGCTCCATGAGCTTGTCGAGCCCGCCCATGGCCTCGACCTTCGCGCGCTCCTCGGGCGAGAGCTCGCGCTCGAGCGTCTTCTGCAGCCAGTCGAGCGGAATGTCGCTCTTCCAGTCGACGAGGTTCTCCACCCCCTGGAAGTAGGCCGCGAACGTCTGGTCGAACTTGTCGAAGTGCTTCTCGTCCTTGACCAGCGTCATGCGCGACAGGTAGTAGAACTCGTCGATCGAGGGCGAGATGACCTGCGCGCGCAGCGCTTCCAGCATGGTCAGGTACTCCTTGACCGAAACCGGCAGCTTGGCGTGGCGCAGCGAGAAGAAGAAGTCGATCAGCATCGTGGCCTCCGGGGGAGCGCGGCGGACGTCCTCAGCGCGGACGCGCCAGCTGGAACTGCAGGTGCGACCGCACCATCGGCCATTCGCTGGCGATGATCGAGAACACCACGGTATCCCGCAGCGAACCGTCGGGCAGTCGCTGGTGGCTGCGCAGCACGCCATCCTGCTTGGCGCCCAGGCGCGCGATCGCGGCACGGCTCTGGTGGTTCATCCAGTGCGTGCGGAATTCCACGGCGATGCAGTGGCGCTTGTCGAACGCGTAGCCCAGCAGCATGAGCTTGCATTCGGTATTCAGCGGACCGCGCTGGACGCGGCGCGCATACCACGTGGAGCCGATTTCCACGCGGCGATGGGTCGCGTCGATGTTCATGAAGTTGGTCATGCCCACCACGTCGCCCGTGTGGTTGCAGCGAACCGCGAACGGCTGCCACAGGTCCTGCTCCTGCAGCGCCAGGCGGCGCCTGATCTCGCCCTCCATGGCGTCGGGCGCGGGTACGGCCGTATACCAGAGCTTCCAGAGCTCGCCATCGGCGACGGCTTCCGCGAGGCCCGCCGCGTGCGCGGTAGAAAGCGGTTCCAGCGTGGCGTGGCGGCCGACCAGCGTGGTCGGCTGAACGAAGGCAGTGGTCGTCATGGAAGGATCAGCGGTTGGAGCGGTTCATGAACACGAGGCGCTCGAACAGGTGCACGTCCTGTTCGTTCTTGAGCAGGGCGCCATGCAGCGGCGGAATCGCGGCCTTGCGGTCGGGGCTGCGCAGTGCCTCGGCCGGAATGTCCTCGGCCATCAGCAGCTTGAGCCAGTCGATCAGCTCGGATGTGGACGGCTTCTTCTTGAGGCCCGGCAGGTTGCGCATCTCGTAGAACGCGTCGAGCGCGGCGGCGACCAGCTCGCGCTTGATGCCGGGGTAGTGCACATCGACGATGCGCTGCATCGTGTCCGCATCCGGGAACTTGATGTAGTGGAAGAAGCAGCGGCGCAGGAACGCGTCGGGCAGCTCCTTCTCGTTGTTCGACGTGATGATCACGAGCGGACGATGGCGCGCGCGCACGATCTCGCGCGTCTCGTACACGTAGAACTCCATGCGGTCCAGCTCGCGCAGCAGGTCGTTCGGGAATTCGATATCGGCCTTGTCGATCTCGTCGATCAGCAGCACGACCTGCTCGTCGGCCTCGAACGCCTGCCAGAGCACGCCCTTGACGATGTAGTTGCGGATATCGTGCACGCGGTCGTCGCCGAGCTGGGAATCGCGCAGGCGCGACACCGCGTCGTACTCGTACAGGCCCTGCTGCGCCTTGGTGGTCGACTTGATGTGCCATTGCAACAACGGCATGCCGAGCGCGGCGGCGACTTCCTCGGCGAGCATGGTCTTGCCGGTGCCCGGCTCGCCCTTGATCAGCAGCGGCCGCTGGAGCGTGCGCGCGGCATTGACGGCGAGCTTGAGGTCGTCGGTGGCGACGTACTGGTCGCTACCCTCGAAGCGGGCGGTATTCGGGGAAGGGCTGGCGGGACTGGCGTTATCGGACATGAGGCGGCAACCTGTGAGCGGATATGGCGACATTAACGGCCGGAATGGGCCAGTATAAGAGCGTTTCCGGCTCGTGTCCGATGTGCGCCACTCCGGCTGGACCGCCATGCGACTGCTGCGGTACAATGCGCCGGTTTGACGCGCGCCGCAAGAGCCGTTGCAACGCCCACTCGCCTGGAGACAACACACAAAGAGCGAGAGAACCAGCGAGGAAACCGACGACGTCCGCGCGTCCGCACGGTTTAACACTTCCCCTATCATCAAAGACAATGAAAAAGTTCCTCACGATGGTGGTGTTGGGCGCGGCCGCAATGACCGCGCAGGCCCAGGAAGTCAAGGGCAACGCTGGCGCCGCCAAGGACAAGGTCGCGATGTGCATCGGTTGCCATGGCATTCCCGGTTACCGTGCCTCGTTCCCGGAGACCTATGAAGTGCCCATGCTCGGCGGCCAGAGCGCCAAGTACATCGAAAATGCGCTGCACGGGTACAAGAAGGGCGAACGCAAGCATCCGACGATGCGCGGCATCGCCGACTCGCTGACCGATCAGGACATCGCCAATCTGGCTGCGTACTACTCGCAGCAGAACGCCGAGACCAAGACCAACCCCCTGAAGTAAAAGGCGCGAGATCATGACGACGAACAAGACGCTTTCGATCGTGGCCGCCGCCTTTGTGGCCGCCGCATGGATGCAGACGGCCGCCGCGGCCGATATCGCCGCCGGCCGCGCGCTGGTGGAGAAGGGGGGCTGCGTGGCCTGCCATGGCGCCGGGCTCAACAAGCCGATCGCGCCCGATTATCCGAAGCTGGCCGGCCAGCACGCCGACTACCTGTATCACGCGATGGCGGCCTACCAGACCAGCGGCAATCTGCTGGTCGGGCGCACCAATGCCATCATGGCGGGCCAGATGAACGCCAATCCGGCGGTCACGGGCAAGGACGGCAAGCCGCGTCCGTTCACGCGCCAGGAACTGAAGGACATCGCCGCGTACATCGATTCGCTGCCGGGCGATCTCGTCCTGAAGAAGTAACGCGGGCCGGTAACACCCCCCTCGTCTGGCGAGAGGGGTGTTCACCTCAGTTGCCGCTGCCCGTCGCGAGGCGGCGCGCCTTCACGGCATTCGCCAGTCCTTCCAGCACACCCGTCGAATCGTCCCAGCCAATGCACGCGTCGGTCACCGACTGGCCGTAGCAGAGGTTCTCCACGGGGGTCCCCTGCACGTGGTCCTGACGGCCGGCCACGAGGTGCGATTCCACCATCACGCCGATGATGCGCTGGTCGCCGCCCGCCACCTGGCGGCCGATGTCCTCGCAGACCGGAATCTGGTTCTCGTGCTTCTTGCTGCTGTTGGCATGGGAGGCGTCGATCATCACGCGCGGCGCGAGGCCGGCCTTCGAGACGGCTTCGCATGCTTCCTGCACGCTGGCCGCATCGTAGTTCGGTGCCTTGCCACCGCGCAGGATGATGTGGCAGTCCTCGTTGCCCGAGGTCGATACGATCGCCGAGTGGCCGCCCTTGGTCACCGACAGGAAATGGTGCGGCTGCGAGGCGGCCTTGATCGCGTCCACCGCGATCTTGACGTTGCCGTCCGTGCCATTCTTGAAACCCACGGGGCACGACAGGCCCGACGCGAGTTCGCGGTGCACCTGCGACTCCGTCGTGCGCGCGCCGATCGCGCCCCAGCTCACGAGGTCGGCGATGTACTGCGGGCTGATCATGTCCAGGTACTCGGTGCCCGTCGGCAGGCCGAGTTCGGCGATGTTCAGCAGCAGTTCGCGCGCGGTGCGCAGGCCGTCGTTGATCTTGAAGCTGCCGTCCATGTGCGGGTCGTTGATCAGGCCCTTCCAGCCCACGGTCGTGCGCGGCTTCTCGAAATAGACGCGCATCACGATCTCGAGCTCGTTCTTGTAGCGGTCGCGCTGCGCCTTGAGCAGGTTCGCATATTCGAGCGCCGCGCGCGTGTCATGGATCGAGCAGGGTCCGATGATCACGATCAGACGGTCGTCCATGCCGTGCAGGATGCGATGCATCGACTGCCGGGCGTGATAGATCACGTCGGAGGCCGATTCCGACAGCGCGAATTCGCGGATCAGGTGCGCGGGCGGCACGAGTTCCTTGAGTTCGCGAATACGCAGGTCGTCGGTGTTCTTCAGCATGATGGCTCCGGATCGGTCTTGATTGTGGGGTAATGGTGTTGCGAAAAAATTTCGGCAATAAAAAAAGCCGCCAGGGTCGCTGGCGGCTTTTTTCAGAATTTCGGGTACTTACAGCTGTCCCTCTCCATCCGCCAGCGGTGCGAGATCGCTAAAAAAGTAAAAATAAAACTTGGCGGACATGGCGGAAAAAGTTCGGCTGAGGTCAGCTTGTTTCAGTTTCAGGAAAACGCAGAGGCTTTTATGTCGCGGCAATCTTGGTCAAGGCATAAAATTGCGCGCCAGCGGCGGAACTACGGACCGCGAAACGTGGCGCTTGCACGACGAAGCATCTTTATATCCCTTTTCGAAAACGTTGGCAAGCGAGCCATGACTATCGCGCCGATAGCCATGGCCGTGCCGCCGGCGCGTCAGGCCGTGCCGCCCACCGTCATGTTCTCGATACGCAGCGTCGGCTGGCCCACGCCCACGGGCACGCTCTGGCCTTCCTTGCCGCAGACGCCCACGCCCGAGTCCAGGCGCATGTCGTTGCCGATCATGGTCACGTCCTTGAGCGACTCGGGGCCATTGCCGACCAGCGTCGCGCCCTTGACCGGGTACGTGATCTTGCCGTCCTCGATCATGTAGGCCTCGCTGGCCGAGAACACGAACTTGCCGTTCGTGATATCGACCTGGCCGCCGCCGAAGTTCACCGCGTACAGGCCGCGCTTGACGCTCGCGATGATCTCCTGCGGGTCGCGGTCGCCGTTGAGCATGTACGTGTTGGTCATGCGCGGCATCGGCAGCGCGGCATAGCTTTCGCGGCGCGCGTTGCCCGTCACCGGCATCTTCATCAGGCGCGCGTTCAGCGTGTCCTGGATATAACCGCGCAGGATGCCGTCCTCGATCAGCGTCGTGCACTGGGTCGGATTGCCCTCGTCGTCGAGGTTCAGCGAACCGCGGCGGTTGGCCAGCGTGCCGTCATCGACCACGGTCACGCCCTTGGCGGCCACGCGCTCGCCCATGCGGCCCGCGAAGGCCGACGAGCCCTTGCGGTTGAAGTCGCCTTCGAGGCCATGGCCCACCGCCTCGTGCAGCAGCACGCCGGGCCAGCCCGGTCCGAGCACGACGGTCATCGCGCCGGCCGGGGCAGGGCGCGCTTCCAGGTTCACCAGCGCGGAGCTGACGGCTTCGTCCACGTACTTGCGCAGCAGTTCGTCGGTGAAGTAGCCGTAGGCATAGCGGCCACCGCCGCCCGACGAGCCGATCTCGCGGCGGCCGTTCTGCTCGGCGATCACGGTCACCGAGACGCGCACCAATGGGCGCACGTCCGCGGCGATCACGCCATCGCTGCGCGCCACCAGCACCACGTCGTACTCGCCGGCGAGGCCGGCCATCACCTGCACCACGCGCGGGTCTTTCGCGCGGGCCATCTTCTCGATGCGCTCGAGCAGCGCCACCTTCTCGGTCGCGGTCATCGAGTCGAGCGGGTCGTTCGGCGTGTAGAGATCGCGGCCCCCCTGCGAGGCGAGGGACTTGGCCACCTTGACGCGGCCGTTGCCGCTCTTGCCGATCGTGCGCGTGGCGGCCGCGGCCTGCGACAGCGCCGCCAGGCTGATGTCGTCCGAATACGCGAAGGCCGTCTTGTCGCCCGACACCGCGCGGACGCCCACGCCCTGGTCGATGCTGAAACTGCCCGATTTCACGATGCCTTCCTCGAGGCTCCACGCTTCGTTGCGCGTGTACTGGAAGTACAGGTCCGCGTAATCGACCTTGTGCGTGAAGATATCGGCCAGCACGCGCTGCAGCGTCGCCTCGTCGAGGTTGTACGGCGCCAGCAGGATCTGTTGCGCGGTAGCGAGGTTACGAATTCCGAGTTCGCCGGCGTTCATGTTCGTCCTTGTGTTCGTGTTTCTTTTTGGCTGCCAATGCCTGACATCCTACAGCACCCGGTGGCGCAATGCCGGCAGGTTCTGGCGGACCTCGGCCAGCCGGTCCGGATCGATGGTACCGCTCACCACGCCTTCGCCCTCGGGCAGCACGGCGAGCACTTCGCCCCAGGGATCGACGAGCATCGAGTGGCCCCAGGTGCGCCGGCCGTTCTCGTGCTTGCCGCCCTGCGCGGCCGCCAGCACATAGCACTGGTTTTCGATCGCGCGGGCGCGCAGCAGAATCTCCCAGTGCGCCTGTCCCGTCGTGTAGGTGAAGGCGGCAGGCATCAGAATCAAGCTCGTGCCGCCGCCGGCCGCGAGGCCGCGGTACAGCTCGGGAAAGCGCAGGTCGTAGCAGACCGACATCGCCACGCGGCCGCACGGGGCCTCGAACGATACGGGCTCGGTACCGGCGAGGATCGTGCGCGATTCGTCATAGCTTTCCGCGCCGCGCGTAAAGCCGAACAGGTGGATCTTGTCGTAGCGCGCGATGCGCTGGCCGCGCGGGTCGAACGCGAGCGACGTGTTGTAGACGCGGCCGTCGTCCCCGCATTGCAGGGGCAGGGTGCCGCCGACGAGCCATACGCGGTGCCGCCGCGCGGCATCGGCGAGAAAGCGCTGGATCGGTCCGTCGCCGTCGGCTTCGCGGATGGCCACCTTGTCGGTGTCGGCACGGCCCATGATGCAGAAGTACTCGGGCAGCAGCACGAGCTCCGCGCCGCCGCGCGCGGCTTCGGCGATGAGCGCGTCGGCGCGCGCGAGGTTGGCATCGACCGACGTGCCCGTGACGGTCTGCACGGCGGCGACCTTGAACGGGACGGCGCGAGGGGTATCGATGGCGGTCATGATCTTCCCTTTGACGGTGGCGTTGGCGGTTCGCTATCGCGGATACGCGCCCGAGCGATCCTGCACCGGCGCGGGGCGCGACTTGGCGTCGTCCACCTTGGTCACCTGCGGATCGGCCCACGAGCCCGTAATGCGGTAATGCTGCGTGAAGACCTTGGAGAACTCGTCGGCGAACAGCAGTTGCGCGGCCAGCGTGCCGATGCCGAGCACGGGGTTGATGAACGCGGCCGCCACCGACGTCGTGGCCGCGTTGATGCGCGGCACCACTTCCACGTCGAGGTCCTGCGTTTCGCGCAGCAGGTTCGCCGAGCCCGTCATCGACGCGTTCAGCTGGTTGCTCTTCATGCGGAACGATTCGATCGTGCCCACGCCGTTCTCGATCGTGCCATTGCCGCTGATGTCGTCGAACACCGTGCCGCGGCTCGTCACGCTGCGGAAGTCGAGCGTCGCGAAGCGCAGCAGGCTCTGCAGGCTCAGCACGCCGAGCAGCCGCGCCGCGCCCGGATCCACGCTGAGGATCTGGCCGTTCTCGAGGTGCAGCGCGAGCTTGCCGGACAGCGACGGATAGTCGATGGACAGCGGCGAGCCCTTCCAGTACACGCGGCCTTCGAGCGAACCGTTGCCTTCGCGCAGGGTATGCGGCATGCCCATGCGGTCCAGCATCGCGCCCGCGTCGCGGATATCGAGCTTGAAGTTGAGCAGCGTGCGGCGCGCGCTCGCGTCGGCGCTGGCCGCATTGTTGTCGCGCAGCCGGCGCGGCAGGCGCCACGTGCCGTTGCCCGTGAACGTGCCGCCGGGTTGCTCGATCGTCAGCTTGTCGAGCGTCCATACCGAGTCCGCGTTCTCGATCGCGGTATGCGCGCGCAGCTCGACCTTGCCGTAGTCGCGCCCATGCAGCACGAACTGTTCGGCAACGAGGTCGATGGCCGGCAGTTCGTCGATATTGCTCGCCATCGCGTCGGTCATGTGGCCGTCGTCGCTGGCGTCGGGAACGTCGAGCCGTGCCAGGCGGACGTTCACCGCGCCGGCGGGCGAGTTCGCGTCGCGGCGCCATTGCGCGGTGCCGTTGACCTGCTTCGACGCGATCTTCATGTCCCAGCCGGTCCGCGCGCGGTCGGCGTCGAACGTCACGTCGTCGAGGTTGCGGCCGAACGCATCGACCGTGCGCGCGCGGACGGTCACGCGCTCGGGCAGGAACGGCGAGCTGCGATCGACGCGGCCGCCCGGGGCGGGCGACTCGCTGCCCCCGGTCGTATCGAACAGGCTGCGCCATCTGGCGAGATCGATACGGTCCGCGGTGAACGCCGCCACCACGCCGCTGGCCGGCTGCGGCGCGGGCTGCTGCAGGCCGATGCCGCCCGAGATGACTTCCGGCGTGTCGCCGCGATGTAGCACGTAGCGGACGTTGAGCGCGTTGCCGTACTGGACGAGCATTTCGTCGGGCGCGTTCGCGTTCACCGTGCCGCTCGCCGCCAGCGGCCGCAGTTCGGCGCGCAGCGGCACATCCTGCGCGGCGCTCTTGGCCAGCGGCGCGGGCAGGTCCACGGCCATGCCGTTGAGGTCCGTCGCCACCTGTACCTGCAGGCGCTTGTCGCGCACGCCGACCACCGCGCTGTAGGGCGTGGCACCCTCGATCCGCGCACCGAACGCCGCCAGCGACGTCGATGCCAGCGCGTCGCGGATGCCGGCCGCGGATGCGGTGCCGCCGATCGTCACGCGCGTGCTCTTGTCGGGCAGCGTGCCGCCGCCGAGCCGCGCTTCGCCGCCGATAAAGCGGCCCCGCATGTTGTCGAGCCGGAACCCGTGCTCGTTGAACGCGATGGTACCCGTGGCATTGCCCATCGGCGGCAGATCGGGCATCAGCACGATGTCGTTGCCGGGGAAGCGGAATTGCCCTTCGACCTTCGAGTCCACCGCGTGGTCCAGCGGCATGTCGAGCTTGAGCTTTAGTTCGCCATTGCCCTGGCCCCTGGCTTCGTCGGTCACGCCGCCGATCCAGCCGCGCACCGGGCTGGCCGCGACATAGCGCAGGAATGCGGCCAGCGAACCCTGGCCCGTGCCCTCGACCCCGAGACGGCCGGTCTCGCTGAGGTCGTCGATCTGCCCATTGACGTCGTGCAGCGCGACACCCGGAATGTCCTGCACCGCCGCGCGCTTGATCGCGAACGACATCGCATTGCGCTGGAACACGAGGTGGCCGTCGATCTCGCTGAAATCGGGCCAGGCCTTGCCGCCCGTGGGGCCGGACTCGTGCGGCGCCACCTGATAGCTCACGCGGTGCAGCGGCACGTCCACGCGGAAGTCGCCGGCCTTCTCGAACGGCGCGTGGAACGGAAAGTGGAAGAGGTCGCCGCGCAGGACGAACTTGACGTCGGAGGCGTCGCCGCCGACCAGCGCGCCGGCCAAATACTGCCGCGTGTGCGGCATGGACATCGGCAGGTAGCGCACCACGCGGGCCGCCTGCACGCGCGCGAGTTCGCCCGACATGTCGGCGATGCCGCTCGCGCCGTCGCCGCCCGCGCGCCAGCTGCCGCGCACGGTGCCCGCCACGTCGGGGTTGGCAAAGCGCAGCCCCTCGGTGCGGATGACGAGCTTGTCCTGTTCGTGCGTCCAGCGGACTTCGCCCGCGAGTTCGTCGAACGGCACGCGCGGGTCTTCGAACAGGCCCGGGAGGATCAGCGTCGCGCCCGCGCTGTCCACGCGCGCGGTGCCCTGGCGGTCATCGAAGCTGAAGCTGCCGGACAGCCGCGCGAACCCCGGGGTGCCCACGCGCGGATGGCCGTCGGCCGACAACGCCGGCACGGCGGGCTGGCCATTGACCGAGACACCGCGCAGCGTGCCCTGGACCGTGTAGTGGGGCTCGCGCGGCCGGCTGTCGAGCAGGCCGGGGCGCTCGTGCGCCCAGGCGACGTCGAGGTTGTCGATATGGCCGGCCGGCTGCAGCGCGCGCAGCTGGCGCAGCATCTCGGTGTCGATCGGCATCGAGGTGGCCAGCGCGCGCAGCGTGTTGAGGTCGAACGTCGGTGCCTTGAGCGCGAACTTGCGGAGCACGCCCTGCTTGTCGCGGTTCCAGTCGATGGTCACCTTGCGCATGCCTTCGCGCAGGCCGGGATCGCTGGCGCTGGGCGGGCCGGTAATGGGCTCGGCCTGCCATAGCAGCGTGTCGATGTTCAGCCGGTTGTTGCCGGCGCGGTCCGCGCTGTGGATCAGGTACGCCTGTGCGTTGGCGAGCTTGAGCGGGGCGGGCGCGCCCGTCAGCTGCAGGTCCACGGCGCCGGCGCGTAAGCGCGTCTGGCTGCGCTGGATATTGCCGGCGCGGAAGTCCACCGTGCCGCTGGTGCTGAAGGTGCCGCTGTCCACCTTGTCGAAGATCGGCAGGTAACGCTGCACGACCGGCAACTGCACCTGCGTGAAATCCCAGTCGGCCTGGCCATTCCAGTGCATCCAGTTGCCGGGGTCGTGCAGGTAGTCGTGGCGGAAGCTGGCCTGGACTACCAGCGGCTGCGGCGCCAGCGCGCCACTGCGCGCCTCCAGCCGCAGCGTATGGTGGCCGCCGTCGCGCAGCGCGCTGAAGTGGATATCGGCCACGTCGAGCTGCGGCAGGCCCGCGCGCTCGTCGAGCCAGCGCAGATGGCCGCTGGTCAGCTCGATGCTGCCCTGGCTCATTACCCAGTTCAGGAAGCGGTCGTCGCCGGCCGTGCTCGCGCGGGTCTCCACGGGCACGCCGGCCACCAGCAGCACGCCCTCGGGCGTCCGGCGGATCAGCACGTCGGTACCGCTGGCCCGGACGCTGGCGAACTGGAGGCTCAGCCCGGCCAGAGACTGCCAGGCCAGCGTGCCGTCCAGCGTGCCGGTCTCCAGCAGCACGCGCTGCTGGGCGTCCACGGCGCGCACGCCGCGCGCGCGAAAGGCCGGGTGCCAGCCTTCCCAGAACGTGTCGAGCTCGCCGATCGTGAACTGCGCGTGCAGCTCGGCGGAGGCGCGCTGTTCGAGCCATTTGCGGGCTTCGTGCGCCTGCGGCCACAGGATGAAGCGGACCAGCATGCCGATGGCGAGCGCCAGCACGGCGAGCAGCAGCGCCACCCGCAGTACCATGCGCAGCAGCCAGCGCCAGCAGGGATGGGTCGCCGCCGCGCGGAGCGCGTGCCAGAGATGGCGGGGCAGCGCGCGGAGGTAGTCTCGGACATGCGCGAGCCGGCCACCGGCGGAGGTCGGGGAAGGCGTATTCAAACCGGAAGCGTGAGGCGTTGCTGAGCGCGCGCCGGGCGCCGTCGGCGACGGCAGCACGGCGGCTGTGTTTTCGTTACCCCGGCTGCCCGGGCTGCCGGCACGCGCGGGGCTTGCGGAACCGTCGGCGGAGGCGGAGGGGCGGCTGGACATGGGCAGATTATCCGACAATACTAGCCGCTCTCCAAAGTGGTCCCGAACTAAAAGTTAATGGAATGACTGCCTCCGATCCGACAGGTTCCGCACCGGCCGCCGCCGATCCGATTACGCGCCCGGCCATCGACGGCGGGGCCGGCGATACGGCCGCCCGGAATGACGCGAGCGCCACATCGGGCGTGCTCGGCAATATGGCCAAAGGCGCCTTCGCGATCATGCCCGCGTTCGACCCGAAACGGCTCGACGACGAAGGTCACGTATTGTACTCGGCGGCCTATTCCCATTACGCGCGCCGCGTCCTGCAGGCGCGTCCCGAGGTCGCCGATGTGGTAACGCAGGCGGCCGCCGCGCCGCTGACACGCGACTGGATGGCGGCGCGCCTCGCGGCGTTGCACGAACCGGCGGCCGATGTCGATGCCGCCGCCGGCCGCGCGCTGCGCCGGCTGCGCGCCGAAGTCATGTGCGTGATCATCGAGCGCGACCTGCGCGGGGCCGCCACGCTGGCCGAGGTGACGGGCGCGATGACGGACCTCGCGGAACTCGCGATCCAGCACGGGCTGCACGTGCTCGGCAACGATCTGGCCGCCACCTATGGCCGGCCGACGTGCCGGCAGGGCAGCGAGGTGCAGGAACTGGTCGTGGTCGGCATGGGCAAGCTGGGGGGCCGCGAACTCAACGTGTCGTCGGACATCGACCTGATCTTCCTCTACGACGAAGACGGCGATACCCAGGGCGGCACGCGCAGCCTGTCCAACCACGAATATTTCATCCGGCTCGGCCGGCGCCTGATCAACCTGCTGTCCGAGGTCACGTCCGACGGCTACGTGTTCCGCGTGGACATGCGCCTGCGCCCGAACGGCGACGCGGGACCGCTGGTCTGCAGCCTCGGCATGCTCGAGGAATATCTGATCGTGCAGGGGCGCGAATGGGAGCGCTACGCGTGGATCAAGGGCCGGATCGTCTCCGCGCAGGACTCGCCGCACGCGCAGCGCACCGCGCAGCTGCTCGAACGGCTGACCACGCCGTTCATCTTCCGGCGCTATCTCGACTATGGCGTGATCGCGGCCATCCGCTCGCTGCACGCGCAGATTCGATCGGAAGCCGCCAAGCGCAGCGGCGGGCTGGCCGGGCACGGCATGAACCAGCGCTCGTTCAATATCAAGCTCGGGCGGGGCGGCATTCGCGAGATCGAGTTCATGGCGCAGGTGTTCCAGCTGATCCGCGGCGGACAGGATCCCGCGCTGCGGGTGCGCCCGACGCTCGAAGTCCTGTCGGTGGCGGTGGAGCGCAATCTGCTGCCGGCCGGGCAGGCCGAGCAACTGGCCGATGCCTATCGCTTCCTGCGGCAGCTCGAACACCGGCTGCAATACCGCGACGACGCGCAGACGCACCATCTGCCGACCACGCCCGAAGAGCAGCGCGCGGTGGCGCTGTCGATGGGATGCGAGGACTGGCAGGCGTTGCTGGAACGCATGCATGCGCTGCAGGAACCCGTGGCGCAGCAGTTCGAGGCGACGTTCGCCGATCCGTACGCCGAGGGCGACACGCAGCCGGCCGAGGAACTGTGGCCCGAGCTCGTGCGCGAAGAGGCCGCCACGCGGGCGACGCAGGACGGTCCGGACGAGACCGATCCCGAATCCTCGCCATGCCAGCGTCTGCAGGCCGCGGGCTTCGGCGATTGCACGGGGCTCTACGACCGGCTGCGCGCGATCGCGACCTCGGTGCGCTATCGCGCGTTATCGGAGACCAGCCGCGCGCGCTTCGACCAGCTCGTGAATCGCGCGCTCGACCTCGCGGCGCGGCAGGACGATGCCGACAGCACCATCGCGCGCTTTCTCGACTTCCTCGATGCGATCAGCCGGCGCGCGTCGTATCTGTCCCTGCTGTCCGAGTATCCGCAGGCGATGGACCGCGTCGCCCACACGCTGCATGCGTCGCGCTGGGCGGCCGCGTACCTCACGCGGCATCCGCAGCTGCTCGACGAACTGCTGGACAGCGACGCGCTGGCCGGCGTGCCGGACTGGGCCGCATTCCGCAAGCGCCTGGCCGATCGTCTGGCCGCGTCCGACGGGCAGGTGGAAACGCAGATGGACATCCTGCGCCGCGAGCACCATGCCGAGACGTTCCGCGTGCTGCTGCAGGACCTGCGCGGCACGCTGACCGTCGAGCAGATCGCGGACCGGTTGTCGGATCTGGCCGATGCCATGCTCGAGGTCACGCTGCAGGCGGTATGGCGGCAGCTGGCCACGCGCCACACCGAGACGCCGCGCTTTGCGGTCATTGCCTATGGCCGGCTCGGCGGCAAGGAGCTCGGCTATTCGTCGGACCTCGACATCGTGTTCCTGTACGACGATCCGCACGAACGCGCGCCCGAGGTCTACGCGGCCTATGCGCGGCGGCTCATCACCTGGCTCACCAGCCATACGGCGGCCGGCATGCTGTTCGATGTGGATACGCGCCTGCGGCCCAATGGGGAGGCGGGCCTGCTGGTGACGAGCTTCGATGCGTTCCGCCGCTACCAGTTCCGCGAGGGCGACAACACCGCGTGGGTGTGGGAGCATCAGGCGCTGACGCGCGCGCGTTTCTGTGCGGGCGATGCGGAGATCGGGGCGCGCTTCGAGTCGCTGCGCGAGGACGTGCTGCGCCAGCCGCGCGATGCGGATACGCTGCGCGCGGAGATCGTCGAGATGCGCGGCAAGGTGTCCGACGGACATCCGAATCCCACCGGCCTATTCGACCTCAAGCACGACCGGGGCGGCATGGTCGATATCGAGTTCACGGTCCAGTACCTCGTGCTCCTGCATAGCAGGGCGCACCCCGCGCTCACGCGCAATGCGGGCAATATCGCGCTGCTGCGCATCGCGGGCGAACTGGGGCTCATCGATGCGACGCTGGCGGGCGAGGTGGGCGACGCGTACCGGCTGTTCCGCGCGCGGCAGCACCAGATCCGGCTCGACGGCCACGCCCAGGCGCGCGTTCCGGCGGCCAGCGTCGCCAACGAGACCGCACGCGTGCGGGCGCTCTGGCAGGCGGTGTTCGGTGGCGGCTGATTGCTGGCAGCCGGGCAGGGCAGCGCGCCGTGACGACTGAGCCCACGGCCCCGGCCGCCGGGCCCGCATACCGGCGCACCGGCACCGGCGCGATGGTCCTGACCGTGGCGACCGTGGCCACGCTGTCCGCGCTGTTCACGTTCGTCCCATGGCTCCACGCGCATGGCCTCTACCTGCGCGATGCCGTGCGCGTCGACGGCCAGTGGTGGCGCGTCGTCACGGCGATGTGGGTACACCTGGGCTGGAAGCACTGGCTGACCGATGTGGCCGCATGCGGCGGCCTGCTGCTGCTGATCGCCCGCGAAGCGCGGCCCCGCGAACTGCTCGCGGTGCTCGCGATCTGCGGTATCGCCACGCAGGTCGCGATGTTGCAGATGGTATCGGTAGGGTGGTACGGCGGCCTGTCCGGCGCGCTGCACGGCCTCGCGCTCTGGGGCGGCCTGAGACTGCTTCAGGCGCCGGGCCTGTCGCGCGTGATCGGCGTGGTGATGTGTGTGGCCGTGCTGGTGAAGGTATGGGCCGAACAGTCATGGCTCGCCGCCATCGTCTTCGACCCCGCCTGGAACTTTGGCGTCGTCCGCGCGGCCCACGCCGCGGGCGCGATCGCGGGCCTTGCGTGCTGGGTGCTGCAGGAATGGTGGAGCAACCGGCGCGGCTAGGCCTGCCGGCTGGCTCCGCTCGGATCAAGCCCGCCGCCGTAACACGAACCCCACCACACCTGCCGCCACGAGCAGCATCGCCAGCCACGGTGCCATGGCGCCACCGCCGCCACCGCCGCTATCGGTGCTCGGCGTCGCCACCGGCTGCGAAGCCGGCGGCGGCGTGGTGGCCGTCGAAGGCGGATTCGGCGCAAGCGCTACCGCCGCGTCGGCATCGAGCAACCCCGCCCCGCAAACCGCCGTCGACGTCCGCGTGCAGAACGTATTCGCCGGATGCGGGCGCGCGGAGGTTTTCAGCGTCGCGATGATCTGCGTGGGCGTCAGCGAAGGATTGACCGCGAGCATCAGCCCGATCACCCCGGACACCATCGGCGTGGCGAAGCTCGTGCCCTGTGCCGACGACACGTTGTAGGTGGCCGGCGACGACGTCCCGTCGTTGGCCAGCGTGCGAATGAACGACGAGCCGCCCACGCAGGCGCCGTTCTGCACCTTGGAGTTGCCGCATCCGCCGCCCGGCGCGCTGATCGCGACCTCGGGCCCGACGTTGGCGAAACTGGCGTTCTCGCCGTCGTTCGCATGCGCGGTCACGGCAATCGCTCCCGGGCAGTCGGCCGGCGCTTCCACCCCGCCTGCCACTTGCCCCGGCAGGGCATTGCCGGCGGCCGCGACGACCACGGCGCCGCGCGCGGCCAGGTCGGCAATCGCCTGCTGCTCCACCGAGCTGCAGGTCCCGCCTCCCAGACTCACGTTGATCACGCGCGCCGGCGTCGGATTGTCGGGTACCCCCGGCACCGACAGGCCGCCGGCCCACCGCATGCCATCGACGGTATCGGACAGCTGCGCCCCGCACCGCCCGGAGACACGCACCGGCTGGATCAGCGCATTCCAGTCGACACCGGCGATATTGGTCCCGTTGTTGGTGATGGCGCCCAGCACGCTGGCCACACGCGTGCCATGCCACGTGCTGTTCGTCGGCGTGGTCACCGTGCCATCGGAACACACGGTGCCGGCCGGCTCGTTGTCGCCCGGGTCGAGCGGATTGCTGTCGCGGCCATCGCCGTCGTTGGACACGGTCGGCTGCGTGATGAAGTCGTACCCGGGCACGATGCGGCCCGCGAGGTCGGGGTGGGGCAGGTAGCCCGTATCGACCACGGCGATCACGATCGCGTTGGTGCCGCGCGAGCGATCCCACGCCTTGGGGAGATTGACCCCACCCACGGCCACCTGCGGCGACTGGAGGTAGATCTGGTTCGCGACGAACTCGGGATCGCTCGGCACGGTGTCATGCACGCGCAGCCAGCGATCGGGCACCGCATCGGCAATGCGCGGGTCCTTGCGCAGCCGCGCGGCGACGGCCTCGGGATCTTCCCCGGAGGCGTTCGACACCGACAGCAACTGCAGCGCGCCGCCCATCCTGCGCTTGACCGAGAGCGCCACGCCCGTGCTGTCCTGTACCTGCTGCATGCGCCGGGACGTCTCGGCGGTGTTCTCGGACGGTGCCTGCCCGTCGCGCCAGCGCACGATGTAGTTGCCCGTGTAGCGCGGCGCGGGCTTCAGCCGCACCGCGGTGTCCGCATGCGCCGCGACCGGCACGGCCAGCGCGGCCGCCGCGGCCAGAAGCGCCAGCGAAGCCAGCGAAGCCAGCGAAGCCAGCGGAGCCAGCGGAGCCAGCAACGGGCGCCCATCGCGCCATCGCCGCCATCGGCTCGGGCGGTGTGCAATGTTTGACCAGGACATTGACTGCGGCGCTGCTGTGGGCATCGAGGCCTCCTGTGTATGTTCTAGCGACAGCGAGAGATGGTGCGTGGGTAAGCGAGAATCCTGTGCCCGTCAGCCGGGCGGCATATCGCGCGTCTTCGGCATCGTGCGATGCGGCTTGAGCACGCGGTCCGGCTCGGCGGTCTCGATGCGCGGCGCGCCGCGCAGGACCGTCACGGCCTGGTCGAGCGTGGCATCGGTGGACTTGCTGATGGCCGTCACGAGCCACACGCCCCCGGACATCGGCCGCTTGACCACATAGCGATACGGACCCGTAATGCCCGCGAGCAGCTTGCCCGCGTCCTCGGACACGATCACCTCGGGCGGCGTAAAGCGAACCATGATGTCGCCGATCGCGCGGTCGTCGGTAATGCTGCCCGCCGGCGGCGCATACGAGCGCGACTCGGAGGCACAGCCGGAAATCGCGCCCAGGGCGGCGGTCGCGGCGATGGCCGCGACGGCGGCCTTCGCGGTCAGCACACGGCGGCGGGGGGCGGAGGGGTCTTGCGCGGAGGGATCTTGCGTTTTGCCAGTCATCATCGTTGTCTTGCTCCTCGGTCCGTCAGTATTTATCCGACCGCGCGCCGCGCGCGCCGGCCTTCCTTGTCGGACTTGTTACCTTTGTTCGTCACGTTGGCGGCGCTTCCGCCGCGGGCGCCCTGCGCGAGCATCTCCTCGGCATGTTGCAGCGTGGTGGCAGTCACGGTCGCGCCGCCGAGCATGCGCGCCGTCTCGGCCACGCGGCCCTCGGCATCGAGCGGGCGGATGCGCGAGCGCGTGATCGGGCCTTCCTTCCCGTCGCCATCGACGGTCTCCTTGCTGACGAGCAGATGCGTGCCCGCCTGCGCGGCCACCTGCGGCAGATGGGTGACGCACAGCACCTGCCGCGCGCGCCCGAGTTCCTGCAGCCGGCGGCCGACCACTTCGGCCACGGCGCCGCCGATACCGGTATCCACCTCGTCGAAGATCAGCGTCGGCGTGGGCGCGGCCTCGCTCGTGATCACCGAAATCGCGAGGCTGATCCGCGCCAGTTCGCCGCCCGACGCCACGCGCGCGAGCGGGCGCGCGGTCACGCCTGCGTGGCCGGCCACGAGGAATTCCACCTGCTCCAGCCCGTAGCTCTGGCCTTCCTCGAGCGCGTTCAGCGCGACCGAGAACGTTCCCCCGGCCATGGAGAGGCCCTGCATGGCCTCGGTCACGGCGGCGGAGAGCGCTTCCGCGGCCCGCGCGCGCGCGGCCGACAGATGCTGCGCGAGCGTCAGGTACGCGCCCCGCGCGGCGGCCTCGCGCGCGGCAATCTTGTTCACGTCCTGCGCGGCCTGCAGGTCGTCGAGCTGCTGCCGCCGCGCGAGCAATTCGTCGGGCAGCTGTTCGGGGGGGAGGCGGTATTTGCGCGCGGTGGTGTGCAGCGCCTGCATGCGCGCTTCCACGGCCTGCAGCCGTTCGGGGTCGAGTTCCACGCGATCGACGTAGCGCGAAAGCGAGTGCGCGGCTTCTTCCGCCTGCACCTGGGCCGGCTCCAGCGCGGCCAGCACGTCGTTGAGCGCGGGATCGAGGTCCGCGAGCTGGCGCACCTTCTGCACGAGGCTGTTGAGCGTGGACAGCACCGAGCCGTCGGCCTCGTGCAGCGCGTCCAGCGCGGCGCGGCTGCCGTCGATCAGGCTGGCCGCGTGCGACAGCCGGTTGTATTCGGTCTGGATCTCGTCCCACTCGCCGGGCTGCGGCGCCAGCTTGTCGAGCTCGCCCACCTGCCATTCGAGCCGCTCGCGCTCCAGCTGCATCTCGCGCGATTGCTGCTCGGCGGCCTCGCGCAGCTTCACGCAGGCGCGCCAGGCCCGCCACGCTTCCGCCACGGCGGCGGTCTGCAGCGTCAGCCCCGCGTGGGCGTCGAACAGCAGGCGCTGCGCGTCGGGGCGGAGCAGCTGCTGATGCGCATGCTGGCCATGGATATCCACGAGCTGGTCGCCGACCTCGCGCAACTGCGCGAGCGTCGCGGCGGCGCCGTTGATAAAGGCCTTGCCGCGGCCGCTCGCATCGACGGTCCGGCGCAGCAGCACTTCGCCGTTGCCATCGTCGCCGCCGAGTTCGCGCTCGGCCAGCCAGGCATCGAGTTCGGGATGCGTGCCGAAGGTCGCGCCGATGCTCGCGCGCGCGGCACCCTCGCGCACCACGCCGGCGTCGGCGCGTTCGCCGAGCACGAGCGCGAGTGCATCGATCAGGATCGACTTGCCGGCACCGGTCTCACCGGTAAAGACCGTGAAGCCGGCGGAGAAGTCGAGGTCGAGCGTATCGACGATGACGAAGTCGCGGATGGACAGGCTGCGCAGCATCGTGAGCGGTGGGCGGGAAGGGTGACGGTGAGAGTGGCGAAAGTGGCCGGCGTGCCGGGGCCCGGGTCGGATCAGAGCCGGTTGTCCTCGGTCGGATACTCGTGCCAGTGCAGTTTCTTGCGCAGCGTGGCGTAGTAGTTGTAGCCGACCGGATGCAGCAATTGCACGGCTTTGTCGGAACGGCGCACGACGATGCGGTCCCCGGGCAGCAGCGACGTCAGCGACTGCATGTCGAAGTTCACGCTGGCGTCGCGCGCGGTCGCCACTTCGATCGTCACCTCCGCGTCATGCGGCAGCACGATCGGCCGGTTCGACAGCGCATGCGGGGCAATTGGGACGAGCACGAGCCCGGAGAGCGTAGGATGCAGGATCGGACCGCCCGCGGACAGCGCGTACGCGGTGGAGCCCGTCGGCGTGGACACGATCAGGCCGTCCGAACGCTGGTTGTACATATGGTAGCCGTCCACCGACACCGAGAGTTCGACCATGCCCGAGATGCCCGAGCGGTTCACCACCACGTCGTTGAGCGCCAGCGCCGTGAAGATGATCTCCTCGTCGCGGATCACCCGCGACTCCACCAGCATGCGCGTCTCGGCCTCGTAATGCCCGGACAGCATGGCGGGCAGCACGGTCGTGACGTCATCGAGCGGGATATCGGTCATGAACCCGAGCCGGCCGTGGTTGACGCCGATCAGCGGCACCCCGGCGCCGGCCAGTTGCCGGGCGATGCCCAGCAGCGTCCCATCGCCGCCGAGCACCACGGCCACGTCGGCGATACGGCCGATTTCCTCCGGCGTCAGCGCCGGATAGCCGGTCAGGCCGGTGGCCTGCGAGGTTTCGCGCTCGAAGACCACGTCCTGGCCGTTGCGCGACACGCAGGACGCGATCTCCTCCAGCGGGCCTTCGATCCCGGCGGTGGAATGGCGGCCCACGAGGGCGATGGTCTTGAACGGCGCGCGCGGCGCGTTGGCTTTGGGGGGTACAGACATGGCGGGATTAGACCATACCGATATGAACGTTGTCAGCAGCCGCTCCGGGGGATGGCGCAAGCCCGCCCAGAGGTGGAAAACTTGATTAGAATCTGGGCATTATGGACGAACGTTCGAAAACCCTTCTCAAGACGCTGATCGAGCGGTATATCGCCGAAGGCCAGCCCGTCGGCTCGCGTACGCTGTCGAAGTACTCGGGCCTCGACCTGTCGCCGGCGACGATCCGCAATGTCATGTCCGATCTCGAGGAGATGGGCTTTATCGCCAGTCCGCATACCTCGGCGGGCCGTATTCCCACGCCGCGCGGCTACCGCCTGTTCGTCGATTCGATGCTGACCGCGCGCCCGCTGGACCGGGCGCCCGAACTCGCGGCGCAGCTGGCGGCCCTCGCCGGGCAGATCCAGGGCCAGCTGGCGGGGCCGCAGCAGACCCCGCAGCGCATGATCACGACGGCCGCGCATACGCTCTCGAACCTGTCCCACTTTGCCGGCGTGGTCATGACCCCGCGCCGCGCGCAGTCCTTCCGGCAGGTCGAATTCATGCGGCTGTCGGAAAAGCGCATCCTGCTGATCATCGTCAGTCCCGAGGGCGATGTGCAGAACCGCATCATCCAGACCGAACGGCCGTATACCCCGGCGCAGCTGATCGAGGCCGCCAACTACTTCAACACGCACTACACGGGCATGAGCTTCGACGCCGTGCGTAACCATATGCGCGTGGAACTGCAGGACCTGCGGCGCGACATGTCGTCCCTGATGCAGGCCGCGGTGGAGGCGGGCAGCAGCGCGATGGCCGAGGAAGACGATCAGGTCTTTATCTCGGGGGAGCGCAAGCTGCTCGAGGTCGAGGATCTTGCCTCGAGCATGGACAAGCTGCGCCGCCTGTTCGACGTGTTCGAGCACAAGACCAATCTGTTGCAATTGCTGGACGTGTCCAGCCACGCGCAGGGCGTGCAGATCTTTATCGGCGGGGAAAGCCAGCTCGTGCCGCTCGAGGACATGGCCGTGATTACCGCGCCGTACGAGGTGGATGGCCAGATCGTCGGCACCCTCGGGGTGATCGGCCCCACGCGCATGGCCTACGAGCGCGTGATTCCCATCGTGGATATCACCGCGCGGCTGCTGTCCAGCGCGCTGAGCCAGAACTGAACGCCAGCGCCGCGCCGGCCGCACGGCCTGCGGCGCCAACGGAAACTCTATGACGTTTGCACCGGAACCGACCTACCAGCATGGGCAGGCCCCGCGCACCGCGATCCTGCTGATCAACCTGGGCACGCCCGATGCCCCGACGCCGAAAGCGGTCGGCCGCTATCTGGCGCAATTCCTCGGCGACCCGCGCGTGGTCGAGATTCCCCGGATCGCATGGCTGCCGATCCTCCATGGCGTGATCCTGCCGATCCGCTCGCGCGCGTCGGCCATGAAGTACGAGTCGATCTGGCTGCGCGAGGCCCATATGACCGGCTCGCCGCTGCTCGTCTACACCGAGCGGCAGGCCCATGCGCTGCAGCAGCTGATGACCCAGCACGGGCACGATGTCACGGTGGCCTGCGCGATGCGCTACGGCAACCCGTCCATCGGCTCGGTGCTCGAGGCGCTGCGCCGGCAGGGCACCGAACGGATTCTCGTGCTGCCGCTGTATCCGCAGTTCTCGGGCACCACCACGGCCACCGCGTTCGACGAACTGTTCCGCGTGCTCGGTGAGTGGCGTAATCAGCCCGAACTGCGGCTCGTGAAGCATTTTCACGATCATCCGGCCTATATCGGCGCGCTTCACCAGCAGGTCGGCGCATACTGGGCGCAGCACGGCACGCCGGACTTCGCGCGCGGCGACAAACTGATCCTGTCGTTCCACGGGCTGCCGCGGCGCCTGCTCGATCTCGGCGATCCGTACCATTGCGAATGCCTGAAGACCGGGCGGCTGCTCGGCGAGGCGCTCGGCCTGCAGCCGGGGCAGTATCAGGTCACGTTCCAGTCGCGCTTCGGCAAGGCCGAATGGCTGCAGCCCTATACGGCGCCGACGCTGACGGAACTGGGCCGGGTGGGGACCGCGCGTGTCGATGTGTTCTGCCCGGGGTTTCCGGCGGACTGCATCGAGACGCTCGAGGAGATCGCGATGGAAGGGCAATCGGAGTTCCGGGTCGCCGGCGGGAAGGATTTCCACTTCATCCCGTGCATGAACGACGCGCAGCCGTGGATCGTCGGGCTGGCCGAGATCGCGCTGCAACATCTGCAGGGCTGGCCGCTGCGCGCGCCGCATCCGCACGAACTGGACGCGCGCCGCGCGCGGGCGCAGACGCGCGGGGCCGCTGCCTGAGGGCATGACATGCATGTAGATTTCGAATCCGATGCGCGGCTGCGCATCGACAAATGGCTCTGGTGCGCAAGGTTCTTCAAGACGCGCTCGCTGGCGGCGGAGGCCGTGGAGCGTGGCCGCGTCGAAGTGAACGGCCAGGCGGTCAAGAATTCGCGCGAGGTCAGGCCCGGCGACACGATCGTGATCGAGGCGTACCAGCAGCGCTGGGAAATCGTGGTGCGGGGGATTGCCGCCGCGCGGGGCCCGGCATCGGTCGCGCAGACGCTATACGAGGAAACGGCCGCCAGCGCGGCAAAGCGGGAGCAGGCGGCCGAGCAGCGCCGGTATCAGAGCGAGCCGACGGCGCAGCTGCAGGGGCGGCCGACCAAGCGCGACCGGCGCCGGATCGACGATTTCAGGCACTGAGCAGGCACTGAGCAGACACTGAGCCTGCGCTGCACCGGTACCGCGCGTCATCGTACGTAGTGAACGAGGTAGTGCTTGAAGACGGCCTTGCCGCTCCCGTACTCGGTTTCGCGCGGGGTAAAGGCACCCGAGACGCAGATAAACACGGTCATCAGCGCCAGCACGGCAATCAGGCAGAACGTCACCACAGGCATCTTGTGCATGACTAACCTTCTGAAGTCGAAATACGAACGATCAACAGAGCGATCCACGCCTACCTCCCGCATCATTTTTGTCATTTTTTCACCATGAATAGTAGTGTGTGCGCCGCAGCAAGGCAATGACGACCCGGTGACGATTCACCCGCGTTTGTAACGGCTTGTTTCGAAGGCTCTGAACCGCCACCCCTTGAAAAACAGCCGCCCGTCGCCAACTGCGCGCTACACTTGCCGATTCCCAAAGCCTTTTTTGCATACAGATTGATCGACATGGAAGAACAGAATCAGACGCCATCTCCCGCTGCCGCAGACGACGCCCAAGCCGCGCCCGGCGCACAGCAAACCGGCGGTGACGACCTGGTCGCGCAACTGACGCAACAGGTCGCCGACCTCGAAGCCAAGGCCAAGGAGCATTACGACCTGCTCCTGCGCGCCACCGCGGAAGGCGAGAACATCCGCCGCCGCGCCCAGGAGGACGTCGCCAAGGCCCACAAGTTCGCGATCGAAAACTTCGCGGACAATCTCCTGCCGGTCATGGACAGCCTCATGGCTGCCCTGGCCGACAACACCAACGATCTCGCCAAGCTGCGCGAAGGCGTGCAACTGACCGCACGCCAGCTGGCCAGCGCCTTCGAGCGCGGCAAGATCGTCGAACTGAACCCGGTGGGCGAAAAGTTCGACCCGCATCGCCATCAGGCCATCTCGATGGTGCCGTCCGAGCAGGAACCGAACACCGTCGTCAACGTCCTGCAGCGCGGTTACCTGATCGCTGACCGCGTCCTGCGTCCGGCGCTGGTCACGGTCTCGGCCCCGCGCTAAGCCGCCGGACCCGGTTCACGCCAGCCCATCACGAACGCCCGGTGCCCTCGGCCCGGGCGTTCGGCTTTTCAGGAGGTCCTTCATGACCGAACAGACGTCTGCCACCCCGTCCGGCGCGACCGATACCGCCGCGCCCCATCTCGACCACCGTGCCTTCGAGGCATTCGGCATGCGCGAGGTCGATGGCGAAACCATCGACGCGGCCATTGCCGAGGCCGGCGACGACCTCGTCTGCGTGTTCTTCTGGGGCGTGGACTGCTTCAACTGCGAGATGGCCAAGAAGGCCATGCTCGCCAACCCCGAGCCGATCCGCGCGCTCAACGTGCACTGGCTCCATGCCAACGTCTACGCGCACCCGGAACTCGGCCGGCGCTTCGGCCTGCACGGCATTCCGGTCTTCATGTTCTTCCACAAGGGCAAGAAGCTCGGCCGCGCGACGGGCTGGCATGGCCACGGCCAGTTCGCGGCCGCGGTCGGCAACGCGCGCCTCAAGGCCGGCGGCAAACCGCTGGCGGGCTGACCCGTGAACGCCCCGTGAAAGCCTTTATATCGCGCATGCCGCGTCCACCTGTCGCCGGCCTCGTGCTGATCGCGGCCGCATGGACGATGGCCGGATGCACCGTCATCAGTGCGACGGCCGCGGTCGGCAGCGCGGCCGTGTCCGTGGCCACCACGGCCGGTTCCGCAGCCGTGAGCGTGGCCTCGACCGCCGTCGAGACCACGTATTCCGTCACGAAAGCCGTGGTGACCAGCGGCGAGGAGGCAGCGCCCTGAGACACTCCGGCGCCGTTATCGGGACAACGCGTAGCCGATGCGGAACTGCCACGGCGACTTCTGGTTGTAGTCGATCAGTGATTCGCCGTAGCCATAGAACCATCCGGCCATCAGATAGCCCGCGGTGCCCGGCACCAGCCGCGCGAGCGGATAGGTCAGTGCCGCATTGACGCTGCCATAGCCCTTGCGCGTGCCCTTGCGCAGCGTGGCGGCCACCTCCCACGAATCGGGTTTGCCATACGCGATATTGAGGTCCATATAGCCGCGATAGTGCGCGATGTCCTCGTTGTCGCTCTTGCCCACGTACGCATACAGCTTCGGCGCGACGCGCCAGTGCCAGTCGGTCTGGTCGCCGAAGTACATCGTCGGCGTCACGAACAGCGTGTTGATGCCGCGCGAGCTGTCGCCGCCCAGCCCGTTCGATTCATGCTCGAAACCCGTGGCGACCGACAGCCGGCTGATGACGCTGTTGCGGACGCCCGTGTCGGACAGGTAGTAATAGAGGCTCGGCCGGTAGTTGGTGTCGCGGAAGGGCCGCGATTCGCCGCTCAGGTCCCAGAGCGAGAACTGCGTGTAGCCGAAATACAGGTTGTCGAGCACGGACTTCGACGCCGGGTCCTTGCCCTCGAAGATCCGGAACTTGAAGCTCAGCTGGAATTTCGCGTTCGCGCCGTTATGGCCGCCGAACATGATGTACATCGGCTCGTTGAACGACAGCCGCTGCGCGTCGCGCAGGTCCGCCGGCGCGGGACCGGCCTCGGCGGGCACCGTGGCGACCGTCGTCACGGGCCCCGTGGCCGCATCCGCGCTGGCGGCGCCAGCCGGGGCAATCTCGGGCGCCGTGCCGTTGGCGGGCAGCGGCCCCGAGGCCCTGGGTGCCACGGCGGCAACCGCGGCAGCGCCATTCGCGTCGGCCGCGCGATTCAGCGTCACGAGCACGGGCGCGGCATCGATCCCGGCCACGTCGAGCCGCACCTGCCCGCGCAGCGCGTCGGGCCACGGGGCGGTGTAGCGGATCGTGCGCGTCTCGCCATGCCTCAGTTGCAGCACGCCCGGTCCCGCGCCCACGCGGCGCGCTTCCACGCGGATCGGCGCGGTCATGTCGGCCGAGGCGGTCACCGCGAGCGTGGCGGGCACTTCGAAGCGCCGCGTTTCCGCGTCGCCGACGACGAGCAGCGTGACCGTGAGCGGCTGGGTGCCGTCCACCACGCGCGGCGGCTGCAGCAAGGTGACGGCGGCCTGTGCCGCGAGCGGCGCAGTCAGGAGCGCCGACGCAAGTGCGGCGGCGGTGAGGGAGCGCGTGTGGAGGGCGCGATGCAGTGGCACGCAGAACGGCCGGACGCGAACAGACGCGGCGCGGGAGGGCGCAGTGACGGTCATGGGATGGGCATTGCGCGTCCGGCGCCGAGAGTCGGGGCGGCACGCAACCTGTCAGATTGGCAATGCCGCAAAGGCTAGCACGTCACCGCAAAATCACTTGTCAGTGTTTGTCGGACGATGACGTCAGGCACCCGCCCGCCGTTTCACGGCATCGATGTAGGCCTGGCCATCGGGCGGCAGGCCTGTGCGCTGGGCATTCCAGAGCATTTCGCCCAGGCATTCCATGACCTGATGCTGGGCCTCGTGCGGCGAATCCAGCCGGCGGGCCAGCGCCTCGTAGGCGGCGCGGATGCCGGGCGGCTGGTCGATCGACACCTGTTCGGAGATCGACAGATGCATCGACAGGTGCAGGAACGGATTGGTCTGGCCACGCTCGGGCGTGTACGCCTCGGCCAGCGCGCCTTCGGTATCGGTCAGCAGCTGGTGGTATTCGGGATGCTCGCCGATCCAGTCGACGGCCATGGCCTCGAGCGGCGTCAGGACACTGCCCGCGAGCTGCTTCTGCCAGGCATCGCAGAAGAACCGGCGGACTTCTTCTCGTGAGGGATTGAACATGATGGCCGCCATTGTAGACGATCAAAAGAATTGACGAACTTGCACAACGCCATTGTGCGGCGCGGCGGGACGTGCCGGTAAAATCGCACGGTCTTTTGCCCATAAACAGAGCCGCTACAACATGACAACGATCGATCCGGCCGTGATGGCCAAGCTGTTCACCGAAGCGCGTACCCATAACGTCTGGCAGGACAAGGGCGTCGACGACGCCGTGCTGCGCCAGATCTACGAAGCGATGAAGTTCGGCCCGACCGCCGCCAACAGCACGCCCGCTCGCATCGTCTTCGTGAAGTCGGCTGCGGAGAAGGCCCGCCTCGTGGAGTGTGTGTCGGCCGGCAATGCCGAGAAAACGCGCACCGCGCCCGTGACCGCGATCATCGCGTTCGACAACAACTTCCACGATCAGTTGCCGAAGCTGTTCCCGCATGCCGACGCGCGCTCGTGGTACGCGGGCTCGCCCGAGAAGATCGCGCGCGACGGGCTGATGAACAGCTCGCTGCAGGGCGGCTACTTTATCCTCGCCGCGCGCGCGCTCGGCCTCGATTGCGGCCCGATGGCCGGCTTCGATGCAGCCAGGGTCAACGCCGCGTTCTTCCCCGAAGGCAACTGGTCGGTCAACTTCCTGGTGAACCTGGGGTACGGCGTGGGCGACAAGCTGCATCCGCGCCTGCCGCGCCTGTCGTTCGAGGAAGCCTGCCGCATCGTTTGAGCGGCTTCGGGGGCAAAGCGCTCAGGCCCTGGGCGCTTCCGTCTTTTCCCGAAACTCGCAAAGCGGCTCGATCGCGCAATGCCAGCACTCCGGCTTGCGCGCCTTGCAGACATAACGTCCATGCAGAATCAGCCAGTGGTGCGCGTCATGCAGGAACTCGGCGGGCACCACCTTGAGCAGCTTCTGCTCGACGGCATCGACGTTCTTGCCCGGCGCAATGCCGGTGCGATTGGACACGCGGAAGATATGCGTATCGACCGCGATCGTCGGCTGGCCGAACGCCGTGTTCAGTACCACGTTGGCCGTCTTGCGTCCCACCCCCGGCAGCGCCTCCAGCGCCTCGCGATCGGGCGGCACCTTCCCGCCATGCCGTTCGACCAGAATCCGGCAGGTCTCGATCACGTGTTTCGCCTTGGTCTTGTAGAGGCCGATCGTCTTGATGTAGTCGATCAGTCCGGCCTCGCCGAGCGCGAGCATCTGCTGCGGCGAATGCGCGACCGGAAACAGCTTGCGCGTCGCCTTGTTGACGCCCACGTCGGTCGCCTGCGCGGATAGCAGCACCGCAATCAGCAACTCGAACGGCGAGCTGTACTCGAGCTCGGTGACGGGCGCCGGGTTGATCTCGCGCAGCGTCTCGAAAATGGCGTGAATCTTCTTGGCGTTCATGCGGGCATCAAGGCTTGTCGTTTTTCTTCGGGTCCGGTGTCAATCCGGCCCGCGCGCGGCGCGCCTCGGCCGCATCGATCTGGGCCTGCACCGCGGGCGAGACATCTTCCGTATTGCGCGGGCGTGTGCCAGCCGCCGCCTGCTTCTGCCGCGCGCGCTCGATCGCGGCCTGGATGATGGCCTGCTTGCGCGCCTGCGCGGCGCGTTCCTCGTCGCTCTGCGTCGGTTCCGCGCGCAGCGCTTCGAGCTTTGCGGCCGCCTTGGCCGCCAGCCGCGCGTCGTTTTCCTCGCGCTCGCGCACGAGCCGCACCTTGCGCGCGTCGTAGCGCGCGTGGGCAAGATCGGCCTGCGCCTGCGACCATGCGGCCCAGCCCGTACGCTCGCCCGTTACGGGCACCATGTCGATGCAATCGACGGGGCAGGGCGCCACGCACAGATCGCAGCCCGTGCACCAGTCCGGCAGCACCGTATGCATCTGCTTGGCCGCGCCGACGATTGCATCGACGGGACAGGCCTGGATGCAGAGCGTGCAGCCGATGCACAGGCTTTCGTCGATGCGCGCGACCGCGCGCGGCTGCTCGACACCGCGCGTCGCGTCGAGCGGCAGCGGCGCGGCGCCCAGCGCCGCCGACAGCCGCACGATGCCTTCGGCGCCGCCGGGCGGACACCGGTTCGCGAGCGCTTCGCCCGTCGCCATGGCCTCCGCATACGGGCGGCAGCCATCGAACCCGCACTTCGTGCATTGGGTTTGCGGCAATAGCGCTTCGAGCCGATCGGCAAGGGAGGCAGCGAGGGAGGCAGCGGGTGGGTTCACGACGGGCAAGGCTGGCTTCTGAAGGGCAATCGGGTGAGACGGCCTCTGTGGGCCGTGCGCGGCAAGGATTATCCCCGATTTCGTCCTGACCCAGAATCGGCGAACATGCGGACGATCATACGAAGGTCCCCCGGCGGGGAACCTGACCAAGCGATATGCCATAATCCGCCGCTATGACCGACCCGGAACGCATCACCAACGAGCCTAGAACCAAGCGGGATCCCGAAGGAACGCGGCGCCGCATCCTTGCCGCCGCCACCGAGGAATTCGCCAAGGGCGGTCTCGCCGGCGCCCGCGTCGACCAGATCGCGCGCCGCGCCGAAACCAACGAGCGCATGCTGTACTACTACTACGGCAGCAAGGAGGGGCTGTTCCTTGCCGTACTGGAGAAGCAGTACGCCGAATTCCGCGCCGACGAGGAGCGTCTGCATATCGTCGACGAAGATCCCGTCGCGGCCGTGCGCACGCTGGCCCGTTTCGTATGGGACTGGTATTACCAGCATCCGGAATTCATCCGGCTCGTGAACAGCGAGAACCTGCACGAGGCCAAGCACCTCAAGAAGTCCGCGCAGCTGCATCAGCTCGTGAACCCCGTGGTCAACGTGCTGGCCGACATCATCCGCCGCGGGCAGAAGCAGGGCGTGTTCCGCGAGAACGTCGACGTGCCGCAGTTCTACCTGACCATTTCCGCGCTGGGCTATTACGTGCTGTCGAACCGCTACACGATCAGCGCCGTGATCGGGCGCGATGTCGCATCGCAGGAGGAGCACGAGCGATTCGCCGCCCTCCACACGGATATGTTGCTCAGCTACCTGACGCGGCAATAAGGCGCAAAAAAACGCCCGCGGAAGCGGGCGTCTTTCTTAGCGATACTTGCGAATGAAGTCGCGCAGTTCCGGGTAGATGTTCTCGCGCCAGCGCCGGCCCGAGAAGATCCCGTAATGCCCGCACTTGGGCGCGATCAGATGTTGCTTGCGCGTCTTCGGAATACCCGCGCACAGGTCATGCGCGGCGGCCGTCTGGCCCATGCCCGAGATATCGTCGAGCTCGCCCTCGATCGTCAGCAGCGCGGTGCCCTTGATGTCCTGCGGCCGCACGGGCTCGCCCTCGATCTCCCACGTGCCGTTGGCGAGGCGAAACTCCTGGAACACCTCGCGAATCGTGTCGAGGTAGTACTCGGCGGCCATGTCGAGCACCGCGTTGTACTCGTCGTAGAAGCGCACGTGCGACTCGGCATCGTCCGCATCGCCCTCGACGAGGCTCAGGTAGTAGTCGTAGTGCGACGACAGATGGCGGTCCGGGTTCATCGCGACGAAGCCCGCATGCTGCAGGAAGCCCGGATAGACCTTGCGGCCGTGACCCGGATAGTTCGCCGGCACCGTGTAGATGACGTTGTTCTCGAACCATTCGTACGACTTGTTCGTCGCGAGCGAGTTGACCGCGGTGGGGCTCTTTCGCGCGTCGATCGGGCCGCCCATCATCGTCATCGTGCGCGGCGTCTTCTCGCCGGCCGAGGCCATCAGCGAGATCGCGGCCAGCACTGGCACCGTCGGCTGGCACACGGACACCACGTGCAGCTGGTCGGCGCCGATATGGCGGATGAATTCCTGGATGTAGCGGATATAGTCCGCCAGATGGAAGTCGCCTTCGTCGATCGGCACCATGCGCGCATCGACCCAGTCCGTCACATAGACCTTGTGGTCCTGGAGCAGGGTGCGCACGGTATCGCGCAGCAGCGTCGAATGGTGGCCCGAGAGCGGCGCGCAAACCAGCACCGTCGGCTCGTCCTTGAGCAGCTTGATGGTGTCGGGATCATCCGCATAACGCTTGAAGCGCACGAGCTTGCAGAAAGGCTTTTCCAGCACCGTCTGCTCGACGATCGGGATGTCGCGCCCGTTGGAACGAACCGACTTGATGTCGAAGGCTGGCTTCTCGTATTCCTTGCCAAGCCGGTACAGCAACTCGTAACCGGCTGCCAGGCGCGGCGCGCCCGGAACGAGCGAAAGGGGGCTGAGGGGGTTCGTGAACGTCTTCGCCGTTGCCTGCGCCCACGCTGTCAGCGGGTTCAGAAGCGAGCGCTGGAACTCGTGCAATTGATAAAGCATGCCGGATACCTATACCTTGGTGCCTGTGGTGCCGTATTGTTGGCCCCTCGTTGTGGCGATGGAGGCGCCAACGATTATGCCCGCAATCCATCGATCGTGCTTTGCAGCATATAACTGGAAGTTACATCGCCATGAGGAAAGCACAATAAGACAAACGCCTTAATTCCGCATGAGAATGTCTGACGGACATAAAAAGGCGACCGGAGGTGATCCTCCGGTCGCCTTTCAGGCTACCTCGGCAGCGGTTTGGCTATCGAGCTTCCTGTTTCAATAAACGGCGGCGATGGCGTTGACCACGGCGTCGATGTTCCGGCTGTTCAGCGCGGCCACGCAGATGCGGCCCGTGCCGACGGCGTAGATGCCGTGCTCGTTGCGCAGGCGATCCACCTGGGCCGACGACAGGCCCGAGTACGAGAACATGCCGCGCTGGGCCTTCACGAACGAGAAGTCGCCCGGCACGCCCTTGGCGGCCAGCTTGTCCACGAGCGCGTTGCGCATCAGCTTGATGCGGTCGCGCATCTCGGCCAGTTCAGTTTCCCACATGGCGCGCAGTTCCGGGCTGTTCAGCACCGTGGCCACCACCGTGCCGCCGTGCGTCGGCGGGTTCGAGTAGTTCGTGCGGATCACGCGCTTGATCTGCGACAGCACGCGTTGCGCTTCGTCCTTGCCGGTCGTCACGATCGACAGGGCACCCACGCGCTCGCCGTACAGCGAGAAGCTCTTCGAGAACGAGCTCGAGACGAAGAACGGCAGGCCCGACTCGGCGAACAGGCGCACGGCGGCGCCGTCGGCGTCGATGCCCTCGGCAAAGCCCTGGTAGGCCATGTCGAGGAACGGGATCAGGTTGCGCGACTTCACGAGTTCCACCACCTGCTTCCACTGGTCGTCCGACAGGTCCACGCCGGTCGGGTTGTGGCAGCATGCGTGCAGCACGACGATCGTGTTGGCCGGGAACGACTTCAGCGATTCCACCATGCCGGCGAAGTTCAGGCCGTGGCTCGGCGCGTCGTAGTACGTGTAGTTGACCACGGGGAAGCCGGCCGCTTCGAACAGCGCGCGGTGGTTCTCCCAGCTCGGGTCGCTGATGGCAACCTTGGCATCGGGGTACAGGCGCTTCAGGAAGTCGGCGCCGATCTTCAGGGCACCGGTGCCACCGAGTGCCTGAGCCGTCACAACGCGGCCTTCGGTGATCAGCGGCGATTCCTTGCCGAACAGCAGCGTCTGGACGGCCTGGTCGTAGGCGGCGATACCTTCGATCGGCAGGTAACCGCGCGGGGTGGCAGTGGTCAGGCGTGCCTTCTCGGCTTCCTGCACGGCGCGCAGCAGCGGAATTTTCCCTTCGTCGGTGAAGTACACGCCAACGCCCAGATTCACCTTGGTGGGACGCGTATCGGCGTTGAAGGCTTCATTGAGGCCCAGGATCGGGTCGCGCGGGGCCATCTCGACGGCAGAAAACAAACTCATTTGAGATCTCGTGGTCAGCTGTGTAACAAAACGGAGGGCGTAGAATGCTTCGGACTGCGCTGGCTGCAGCACGCCTTGAAGCGTACCGCACAAGCCCAAGATTCTAGCGTATTCGCCCGTTTTCCTGAGGTTTTTCCCTACCCTATGTCGAATCTCGCCGAAGCCGCCCCGGCCCTGGACGAAAGCAAGTTCATCTCGTTCCCGGGTTCCCCGTTCCAGCTGTACCAGCCGTATCCGCCCGCAGGCGACCAGCCCGAGGCGATCCGCCAGCTGACGGAGGGCGTGGGGGACGGTCTGTCCTTCCAGACGCTGCTCGGCGTCACGGGTTCGGGCAAGACCTACACGATGGCCAACGTGATCGCCCGCGTGGGCCGGCCGGCCATCGTGTTCGCGCCCAACAAGACGCTCGCGGCCCAGCTGTATTCGGAGTTTCGCGAGTTCTTCCCGCGCAATGCGGTCGAGTACTTCGTCAGCTACTACGACTACTACCAGCCCGAGGCCTACGTTCCGCAGCGCGACCTCTTTATCGAGAAGGACTCGTCGATCAACGAGCATATCGAGCAGATGCGGCTCTCGGCGACCAAGAGCCTGCTCGAGCGGCGCGACACGATCATCGTGGCGACGGTGTCGGCGATCTACGGTATCGGCAATCCGAGCGAATACCACAAGATGATTCTCACGCTGCGCGCCGGCGACAAGCTGAGCCAGCGCGACATCATCACGCGCCTGATCGCGATGCAGTACACGCGCAACGAAACCGACTTCCAGCGCGGCACGTTCCGCGTGCGCGGCGACACGCTCGATATCTTCCCGGCCGAGCACGCCGAGATGGCCGTGCGCGTGGAACTGTTCGACGACGAAGTGGAGACCCTCCAGTTCTTCGATCCGCTCACGGGCCGCGTGCGTCAGAAGGTGCCGCGCTTCACGGTCTATCCGTCGAGCCATTACGTGACGCCGCGCGATACCGTGCTGCGCGCGATCGAGGACATCAAGGTGGAGCTGCGCGAGCGGCTGGACTTCTTCTACAAGGAGAACCGCCTCGTGGAGGCGCAGCGCCTCGAGCAGCGCACGCGCTTCGACCTCGAGATGCTCGCCGAGCTCGGCTTCTGCAAGGGCATCGAGAACTATTCGCGCCATCTGTCGGGTGCCGCGCCGGGCGAGCCGCCGCCGACGCTCGTCGACTATCTGCCGCCCGACGCGCTGATGTTCCTCGACGAATCGCACGTGCTCATCGGCCAGCTCAACGGCATGTACAACGGCGACCGCGCGCGCAAGACTACGCTCGTCGAATTCGGCTTCCGCCTGCCGTCCGCGCTCGACAACCGGCCGCTCAAGTTCGACGAGTTCGAGCGAAAGATGCGGCAGGTGACGTTCGTCTCCGCCACGCCCGCGCAGTTCGAGAACGAACACGCGGACCAGGTGGTGGAGCAGGTGGTGCGTCCCACGGGCCTCGTCGATCCGATCATCCACGTGCGGCCCGCGGGCACGCAGGTGGACGACCTGCTGTCGGAGATCCATATCCGCGTGGAAGCGGGCGAGCGCGTGCTCGTGACCACGCTGACCAAGCGCATGGCCGAGCAGCTCACCGAGTTCCTGTCGGAGAACGGCGTCAAGGTGCGCTACCTGCATTCGGACATCGACACCGTGGAGCGCGTGGAGATCATCCGCGACCTGCGCCTCGGCACGTTCGACGTGCTCGTCGGCATCAACCTGCTGCGCGAGGGCCTCGACATTCCCGAGGTGTCGCTGGTCGCGATTCTCGATGCGGACAAGGAAGGCTTTCTGCGCGCCGAGCGCTCGCTGATCCAGACCATCGGCCGCGCGGCCCGTAACGTCAATGGCACGGCCATTCTCTATGCGGACCGCATGACCGACTCGATGCGGCGCGCGATCGACGAGACCGAGCGCCGCCGCGTCAAGCAGATCGCGTTCAACGAGGCGAACGGCATTACACCGCGTGGCGTGGTCAAGCGCATCAAGGACATCATCGACGGCGTCTACAACCCCGACGAGGTCAAGGCCGAGCTGTCGGCGGCCGCCGAGCGCGCGAAGTACGAGGACATGAGCGAGAAGCAGGTGGCCAAGGAAATCAAGAAGCTGGAAAAGCAGATGCTCGACCATGCGAAGAATCTTGAATTCGAAAAGGCCGCGCAGGTGCGCGACCAGCTGGCCAAGCTCCGCGCGCAGGTCTTCGGTGCGAGCGGCGATCATCTGTAAGTCGCGCGTTCGCGCTGCGCGTGGCGTACGCAAGTGCGCCGGGGCTCCTATAGTGGAGGGCGGAGCCCGATTGCGAACCAGGAGCGCGCCATGATGACGGAGTTCGAATATGGTGGTTATTCGGTAGTGGTACGGGCAATCCCGCATGCCAGCGGCGGCTACGCCGGGATGGTGCAGATTGCCGATGCGTTTGGCGAGCCCGCCGGTCCGACCTTCGAGACCGAGGCAGGCTCCGCGCCGACGCCGGAAGCTGCGCTCGCCCTGGGCGAAGCGTCCGCGATGCAGACGATCGACGCCGGCGAGGTGAACTGAGATCCCGGGCCAAGGGACCGCCGGCCAGACAGGAGACAACGTCATGGCCTATCGCAGTGAATGGAAGAAGAGGGTTTTCGAAACGCACGAAGTACAGGTGCTGGTGAAGCCCCGGTCGCAGAACGAATGGGAGTTCACGGTGCGCGTCTGTCGCGCCGGGACCAACATCCGGGCCGCGAGCACGCTGACCGAGTCGTCGTCGATCAGCGATCACTTCAAAACGCCGGAAGACGCGGAGGCCGCTGGCTTCGCACGGGGAAAGCAGATCTACGAACGGATGTAGCGGCAGCCAGTGTCGCGATGGGCGGGCCCTCGGTCGGAGCGCCCGCCTGCAGCCGTTTGCGTACGCGGGTAAAATGCCGTCGGCCGTGCGGTGGCGCCTCCTTAGCACATTTGCGGGAACCATGTGCCGCCCCCGTCAATATGATGCACCGCGGTAGGGTTACTTGACTAAATTAGTCGGGAAAATTTATACTTGAGCGAATTGTTCAAGTATTCCCAACCCTGAGCATCATGAGACTCACGACAAAAGGCCGTTTCGCGGTGACCGCCATGATCGACCTGGCCATGCGCCAGGACCAGGGTCCCGTCACGCTAGCCGGCATCAGCCAGCGCCAGAAAATCTCCCTGTCCTACCTCGAGCAACTGTTCGGCAAGCTGCGCCGCCACGAAATCGTGGAAAGCGTACGCGGCCCGGGCGGTGGCTACAGTCTCGCCCGCAAGGCCGAGGCCGTGACCGTGGCGGACATCATCATCGCCGTCGATGAGCCGCTCGACGCCACCCAGTGCGGCGGCAAGGGCAACTGCCATGGCGACGAGGGTACCGGACGCTGCATGACCCACGAACTGTGGGCGACGCTGAACCAGAAGATGGTGGAGTACCTCGATTCCGTCTCCCTCAAGGATCTCGTGGACCAGCAGCGGGCCAAGCAGCCCGCGGTGCTGCACGACATGCGCGAGGAGGCGACGGCCCAGCAGGCCGTGGCCGCGCCGCGCGGCAAGGTGGACAAGCAGGAAAAGCCGGCCCGGGCGCGGGTCGTGAACTCGGTCTTCAGTCTGGCGCAGTCCTGAGCGGTAACCAACGCTGCGTCAGAAGTTGTTATAAACTATCGATAAGCGCGATCGATTAGCAGTCCCTATAAGGCAGTCATAACGATGAGCACCCCACATTTCCCCATCTACATGGATTACTCGGCGACCACGCCGGTAGACCCGCGCGTGGCGGACAAGATGATTCCGTACCTGCGCGAGCAGTTCGGCAATCCGGCGTCGCGCAGCCACGCTTACGGCTGGGACGCCGAGCGCGCGGTGGAAGAAGCGCGCGAGCAGGTGGCCGCGCTGGTTGGCGCCGATCCGCGCGAGATCGTCTGGACCTCGGGCGCTACCGAGTCCAACAATCTGGCCATCAAGGGTGCCGCGAACTTCTACTCGGGCAAGGGCAAGCACATCATCACCGTGAAGACCGAGCACAAGGCCGTGCTGGACACCACGCGTGAACTCGAGCGTCAGGGCTTCGAGGTGACGTACCTGGACGTGAAGGACGACGGTCTGATCGACATGGACGTGTTCAAGGCCGCGCTGCGCCCGGACACGATCCTGGTGTCCGTGATGCTCGTGAACAACGAGATCGGCGTGATCCAGGACATCGAGCAGATTGGCGAGATCTGCCGCGGCAAGGGCATCATCTTCCATTGCGACGCCGCGCAGGCGACGGGCAAGGTGACGATCGACCTGAGCAAGCTCAAGGTCGACCTGATGTCCTTCTCGGCCCACAAGACCTACGGCCCGAAGGGCATCGGCGCGCTGTACGTCCGCCGCAAGCCGCGTGTGCGCATCGAAGCGCAGATGCACGGTGGCGGCCACGAGCGCGGCATGCGCTCCGGCACGCTGGCCACCCACCAGATCGTCGGCATGGGCGAAGCCTTCCGCCTGGCGCGCGAGGAAATGGCCACCGAGAACGAGCGTATCCGCATGTTGCGCGATCGCCTGTGGCGCGGTTTCTCGGGCATGGAAGAGGTGTACCTGAACGGTTCGCTCGAACATCGCGTGCCGCATAACCTGAACGTCAGCTTCAACTTCGTCGAAGGCGAGTCCCTGATCATGGCGATCAAGGACGTGGCCGTGTCGTCGGGCTCGGCCTGCACGTCGGCTTCGCTGGAACCGTCCTACGTGCTGCGCGCGCTGGGCCGTAACGACGAACTGGCGCACAGCTCGATTCGTTTCACGGTGGGCCGTTTCACCACCGAGCAGGAAATCGACTTCACCGTCGAGCTGCTGAAGAGCAAGATCAGCAAGCTCCGCGATCTGTCCCCGCTGTGGGAGATGTTCAAGGACGGCGTCGATCTGAATTCGATTCAGTGGGCTGCGCACTAGGCGCCGAGACCCCCGGAACGACGACAAGAACAATCCCCATATAGCGATAAGCAAGAGGTAGCCAAATGTCTTACAGCAAAGAGGTTCTCGACCACTACGAAAATCCGCGCAACGTCGGTTCGTTCGACAAGAACGACGACGCGGTGGGCACCGGCATGGTCGGCGCTCCGGCCTGCGGCGACGTGATGAAGCTGCAGATCAAGGTGAACGAAGCCGGCGTGATCGAAGACGCCAAGTTCAAGACCTACGGTTGCGGCTCGGCCATCGCGTCGTCGTCGCTGGTGACCGAATGGGTCAAGGGCAAGACCGTCGATCAGGCGCTGGAGATCAAGAACACCCAGATCGCCGAGGAACTGGCGCTGCCGCCGGTGAAGATCCACTGCTCGATCCTGGCCGAGGACGCCATCAAGGCGGCGGTCGAGGACTACAAGAAGAAGCACGCGGGTGCCGAGCAGCAGGCAGCCGCCTGAACGCGGCCGCGGCTGCGAGATTGAACGAGGGCAACGATGATCACGATGACCGAAAAGGCGGCGAAGCACGTCGCGCGCTATCTGGAACGCCGGGGCAAGGGCGTGGGTCTGCGCCTGGGCGTGAAGACCACGGGCTGCTCGGGCCTGGCTTACAAGCTCGAGTACGTGGATGAACTCGCGCCGGAAGACGCGGTGTTCGAGTCGCACGGTATCAAGGTGATCGTCGATCCGAAGAGCCTGCCGTATATCGACGGCACCGAACTCGATTTCGCGCGCGAAGGGTTGAACGAAGGTTTCCGCTTCAACAACCCGAACGTGAAGGACGAGTGCGGCTGCGGCGAGTCGTTCCGCGTGTGATCGGTATCCGCGCGATGCGCGCCGGAGCAGTGGGCGCGCAAGCGGAGACAAAGGAGCGGGCGACCGCTCCTTTTTGTTGGGGAAGCATTTGAAAGACGCGCAGTTTCAAGACGACTATTTCGCGCTGTTCGGGCTGCCGGCCCGGTTCGAGGTGGACGAGGCCGCGCTGGACGCGGCCTACCGCACGGTCCAGTCGCGGGCCCACCCGGACCGCTTTGCCAACGCCGGCGATGCCGAGCGCCGTGTGGCCATGCAGTGGGCCGCGCGCGCGAACGAGGCGTATCGCACGCTGCGGCAGCCGCTCAAGCGCGCGATCTATCTGCTGTCCCTGCGCGGTGTCGATATCCAGGCCGAAAGCAACACGGCGATGGCGCCGGCTTTCCTGATGCAGCAGATGGAATGGCGCGAGGCGTTGCAGGACGCCACGGAAGCGCGTGACGAGGCACGCCTCGATGCACTGCTCCGCGCGCTGCGGCAAGAGAAGCGCGAGCGCCATGCGGCGCTGGGCGCGCTGCTCGATGGTGCTGACGATGCGGCGGCCGGTGCGGCCGCGCGCCAACTGATGTTTATCGAGAAGATCGAGCACGACACCAGCGAAGCGATCGATCGTCTCGAAGGGTAGACGGCGCCCGCGAAGTCCGACGCGCGCCGCCCCCATATAAAACGCGAAGAATTACCATGGCACTGCTCCAGATTTCCGAACCCGGCATGTCGCCGGCCCCGCACCAGCGCCGGCTGGCCGTCGGGATCGACCTCGGCACCACGAACTCGCTGGTCGCCGCGGTCCGCCACAGCATTCCCGAAGTGTTGCCCGACGAGCGCGGCCGTCCGCTGCTGCCGTCCGTCGTGCGCTACCTGCCCGACCGTACCGCGCATATCGGCTATCGCGCGCAGGAAGAGGCGGTGCGCGATCCGAAGAACACGATCGTCTCGGTCAAACGTTTCATGGGCCGTGGCCTGCGGGACGTGGCCAATATCGAGCACAGCCCGTACGACTTCGTCGATGCGCCCGGCATGGTGCAGATCAAGACAGCCGCGGGCGTGAAGAGCCCCGTGGAAGTGTCGGCCGAGATCCTGGCGACGCTGCGCCAGCGCGCCGAGGATTCGCTCGGCGACGATATCGTCGGTGCCGTGATCACGGTGCCCGCGTATTTCGACGACGCGCAGCGTCAGGCCACGAAGGATGCCGCGCAACTCGCCGGCCTCGACGTGCTGCGCCTGCTCAACGAGCCGACCGCGGCGGCCATCGCCTATGGCCTCGACAACGCGGCCGAAGGGATCTACGCGGTGTACGACCTCGGTGGCGGCACGTTCGATATCTCGGTGCTCAAGCTGACGAAGGGCGTGTTCGAGGTGATGTCCACGGGCGGCGATTCCGCGCTCGGCGGCGACGACTTCGACCAGCGCCTGCTGTGCTGGATCGTCGAGCAGGCGGGGCTGCAGCCGCTGTCCGCCGAGGACACGCGCCTGCTGATGGTGCGTTCGCGCGCGGCCAAGGAAGCGCTGTCGGAAGCGGACAGCACGGTCATCGATGCAGTCCTCGCCAGTGGCGAGATCGTGCATCTGACGCTGGACGCGACCACGTTCATCGAGATCACCGCGCACCTCGTGCAGAAGACGCTGGCGCCCGTGCGCAAGGCGCTGCGCGACGCGGGCGTGGGCCCGGAAGACGTGAAGGGCGTGGTGCTCGTCGGCGGCGCCACGCGCATGCCGGCCATCCGCAAGGCCGTGGGCGATCATTTCGGCCAGACGCCGCTGACCAATCTGGACCCGGACAAGGTGGTCGCGCTGGGCGCGGCCATGCAGGCCAATCTGCTCGCCGGCAATTCCGCGCCGGGCGAGGACTGGCTGCTGCTCGACGTGATTCCGCTCTCGCTGGGCGTGGAGACGATGGGCGGCCTCGTCGAGAAGATCATCCCGCGCAACAGCACGATTCCGGTCGCGCGCGCGCAGGAGTTCACGACGTTCAAGGACGGCCAGACCGCGATGGCCATTCACGTGCTGCAGGGCGAGCGCGAACTGGCCAGCGACTGCCGTTCGCTCGCGCGCTTCGAGTTACGCGGCATTCCGCCGATGGTGGCCGGCGCCGCGCGCATTCGCGTGACGTATCAGGTCGATGCCGACGGCCTGCTGTCCGTGTCCGCGCGCGAAATGCTGTCGGGCGTGGAAGCGTCGGTTGCCGTGAAGCCTTCGTACGGCCTGGCCGACGACGATATCGCGCGCATGCTGCAGGAAAGCTTCCGCGAGGCCGAGCATGACATGAAGAGCCGCGCGCTCGCCGAAGAGCGCGTGGAAGCCGAGCGGCTCGTGGAAGCGACCACGCGCGCGCTGGAGTCCGACGGTACGCTGCTCGACGACGCCGAACGCGCGGCTATCGATGCGCTGATCGTCACCGTGCGCGAGACCGCGAAGGGCGACGACCATCGCGCGATCAAGGCGGCCGTCGATGCGCTGTCGCATGGCACCGACGAGTTTGCCGCGCGGCGCATGGACCGGTCGATCAAGAGCGCGCTCGCGGGCCGCAAGGTCCAGGAAATCGGCTAACCGGCGCCCCAGACACAGAAATACCCAGGAAGACCATGCCACAGATCATTGTTTTGCCCCACGTCGAATACTGTCCCGAGGGGACCGTGATCGAAGCCAGGACGGGCGTCAGCGTGTGCGACGCGCTGCTGGCCAACGGTATCGAGATCGAGCACGCGTGCGAGAAGTCCTGCGCCTGCACGACCTGCCACGTCATCGTGCGGGAAGGTTTCGATTCGCTGAACGAGGCCGAGGAGAAGGAAGAGGACCTGCTCGACAAGGCATGGGGCCTCGAACCCAATTCGCGGCTCTCGTGCCAGGCGATCGTCGCGGACGAGGACCTGACCGTCGAGATTCCGAAATACACGATCAACCATGCCAAGGAAGGCCACTGAGGCCGGAGCACGCTCATGAAATGGACTGATACCTACGACGTCGCCGCGGCGCTGTACGACAAGTTCCCGGACGTCGATCCGGCCACGATCCGCTTCACGGACCTGCACAAGTGGGTGATGGAGCTCGATGGCTTCGACGATCTGCCCGACCGCTCGGGCGAGAAGATTCTCGAGGCGATCCAGCAGGCGTGGATCGAGGAAGCCGAGTAAGCTCCCTCGCAGGACCAAAAAAAGGCGCGTCGATCGACGCGCCTTTTTTCGTGGCGGAGCCGGTTCAACCGGTCAGCCGGTCACCAGTACGCCGCGCTCCATATGCACGCGCTGGCCAACCTGCACGCCCGGCTCCCGCTCGTAGGTGAACGTGCGATGCGTGCCGTCGTCCATCTTCACGCTGACGCGGTACTGCGTGTCCTTGTTCACGTGCTTCTCGACGACGTTACCCGCGTAGCCGCCGGCGGCCGCGCCGGCCACGGTGCCGAGAATCCGGCCGTTACCGCGGCCGATCTGGTTGCCGAGCAGGCCACCGACCACCGCGCCGCCGACGGCGCCGAGGCCGCTCGTGGGCTTCTCGGTCTGGATCGGCGTCACGGCCACCACGCGGCCCGCGGTATGGCTGGGCTTGGCGGCGGGCGCCTGCTGTTCGACCGGCTGCGCGGCTTGCTGCGGCGGCGGAACGTTGTTGGCGGCCTGGGTGGAAGTGGCCGGACCGTAGGCGGGCGGGCGTGTCGTCGAGCCCGGCGGCGGCGTCTGCGCGGTCGTCTGCGAGGTGTATGCCGAGGCAGGTGCGGGCGCGGTGGCGACGGGGTCGGAGTCGGCACCCTGGCCCTGGTTGGCCTTGCTGATCGGCAGCACGCCGGTCACGGCCGCGACGGCCGTCAGGCTCGCAATGACAACGGCCACGGCGGCGGCGGCGATCAGCGGGTGGATACGGCGGGGGGAGGGCACAGGGCTTTGCATCTCTTGTTCTCCAAAGCGATCCGGAATGCCGGATGGATGAACATAGTTTGGCGCAACGCAAGCCGGAATGCCGTTGGATTTTGTAAGGAGTTGTGAGCCGAAAAGCGCCGTCAAATCAAGGGCTTGGCTCCGTTGTCGGTGCGTGTCCGACGATCGGTTGTAACAGGGGCCGACCCCCTCTCCGGGCGGAGAGGGGCCGAAACACCGCGGTCAGCGCCGGGTTACTCTTCGCGGCGCAGATGCGGGAAGAGAATGACGTCGCGGATATTGGGGCTGTCCGTCAGCAGCATGACCAGGCGGTCGATGCCGATGCCGCAGCCGCCCGTCGGGGGCATGCCGTACTCGAGCGCGCGGATATAGTCGGCGTCGAAGTACATCGCTTCCTCGTCGCCGGCGTCCTTCTGCTCGACCTGCGCGCGGAAGCGCTCGGCCTGGTCCTCGGCGTCGTTCAGCTCCGAGAAGCCGTTGGCGATTTCGCGGCCCGTGATGAACAGCTCGAAACGCTCGGTAATGCCCGGCACCGTATCTGACGCGCGCGCGAGCGGCGACACCTCGACCGGGTAGTCGATGATGAACGTCGGCTCCCACAGCTGGCTTTCGGCCGTTTCCTCGAACAGCACCAGCTGCAGCGTGCCCACCTTGGCGTTCAGGAACTGCGGCGCGCTGGTGTTGACGCCGAACTTCTTGAGCTCGGCGCGCAGGAACTCCACGTCGGCCAGTTGCGCGTCGGTGTACTGCGGCGCGTATTTCTGGATCGCCTGCGTGATGGTCAGGCGGTGGAACGGCTTGGCGAGGTCGAGTTCGCGGCCCTGATACATCACCGTCGCGCTGCCGCGCGCATCGATCGCGGCCTGGCGGATCAGGTTCTCGGTGAAGTCCATCAGCCAGCGGTAATCCGTATAGGCCGCGTAGAACTCCATCATCGTGAACTCGGGGTTGTGGCGCGGGCTCACCCCTTCGTTACGGAAGTTGCGGTTGATCTCGAACACGCGCTCGAAGCCACCGACGACCAGGCGCTTGAGGTAGAGCTCGGGCGCGATGCGCATGAACATCTGCATGTCCAGCGCGTTGTGGTGCGTGATGAACGGCTTGGCCGCGGCGCCGCCCGGAATCGGGTGCAGCATCGGCGTTTCCACTTCCATGAAGCCCGCGTCGGCCATATGGCGGCGCAGCGAGGAGATGGCGTTGGTGCGCGCGCGGAACGTGTTGCGCGTCTCGGGGGAGACGATCAGGTCCACGTAGCGCTGGCGGTATTTCGTTTCCTGGTCGGCCAGGCCGTGGAACTTGTCCGGCAGCGGACGCAGCGCCTTCGACAGCAGGCGCAGCTCGCGCACCTGCACCGACAGCTCGCCCTTGTTGGTGCGGAACAGTTCGCCGCGCGCGCTGATGATGTCACCGAGGTCCCAGTGCTTGAACGCCGCGTAGACGTCCTCGCCGACCTTGTCGCGCGTGATGTAGAACTGGATCTGGCCGCTGCCGTCCTGCACGGTGGCAAAGCTGGCCTTGCCCATCACGCGCTTGAGCATCATGCGGCCGGCAATCGCCACTTCGACCGGCGTGGCTTCGAGCGCGGCCTGATCGGTCTCGCCGAACTGCGCGTGCAGCGCGGCGGCCTGGTGCGTGGGGCGGAAATCGTTCGGGAAGGCCACGCCCTGCTGGCGCAGTGCCTGCAGTTTCTCGCGCCGCTCCGCGATGATCTTGTTCTCGTCGACGGCGGGCGTGTCGGAGGCGTTGGCGGGGGCGGCGGGATTGGCGCGCGTGGGTTCGGTCATGATGGTTCAGTAATTGCGAATATCGTCGAGTTCGGTCGTGCCGAAATCGGGGCGGGACAGATAGGCCGCGATGCGCTTTGCGGTCTCGTCGGGCGACGACAGCTTGTCGTTGGCCTTGAGGTCGCGGAAGCGCTGCACGTCGGCGAACTCCGCGTCGCGGATGGTCGCCTGCATGTCGGTGTCGACCACGCCGGGCGCCAGCGCCACCGCGCGGATGGTGCGCGGCGCGGGCACGTCGCGGTACTCGGCGTTGACCGAGCGGATAAACATGTCGAGCGCGGCCTTGCCGGCGCAGTAGGCGCTCCAGCCCTGCACCGGATTGCGCGCGGCGCCCGACGAGATCGCGAGGATCTTGCGCGGGCAGTCGAAGCGCGCGGTGTGTTCGATGAACGCGGCGGTCATCGTCATCGGCGCGGCCAGGTTGGTCAGCAGATGCGGGATCAGCGAGTTCTCGTGCAGCTTCGTGATCGGGCCGATCGGCTCCACCACGCCGGCGTTGAGGATCAGCGTGATGCTCGCCGGGGTGTCGTCCACCGCGTCCAGCACGCTGCCGAGCCAGCCTGCGGCGGGGCCGGGCTGGGCCAGGTCCTGCAGATGCCAGGCCACCGGCACGCCGCTGGCCGAGGCCTCGGCCTCGAGCTCCGGGTTGCGGCTGCGGGCCACGCAGACCACGCGGTTGCCCGGCACGAGCAGCGCGCGCGTGAGGGCCGCGCCCAGCCCGCGCGAGGCGCCGGTCACGATATAAAGGTGTTTGGCTGCGCTCATGACAATCCCCGGATTTCTCGTCGATCGGTGTTGGTAAGTCTTGCTTTTGTGGAGCCGCCGCGCGCGCGTCGATGGCGCGCGGCGGTCATGCGGATGCTGCTTACAGACCCTGCTTCAGGCTGGCCTCGATAAACGGATCGAGGTCGCCGTCGAGTACCTTCTGCGTGTTCGACATTTCGACGTTCGTGCGCAGATCCTTGATGCGGCTCTGGTCCAGCACGTAGGAACGGATCTGGTGGCCCCAGCCCACATCGGTCTTGCCCGCTTCCAGCTTGTCGGCTTCGGCCTGGCGCTTGCGCATTTCATGCTCGTACAGGCGCGACTTCAGCATCGACATGGCTTCGGCGCGGTTGCGGTGCTGCGAACGGTCGTTCTGGCACTGCACGACGATGCCGGTCGGGATGTGCGTGATCCGCACGGCCGAATCGGTCTTGTTGATGTGCTGGCCGCCCGCGCCCGAAGCCCGGTACGTGTCCACGCGCAGGTCGGCCGGATTCACCTCGACCTCGAACGAATCATCGACCTCGGGATACACGAACACCGACGAGAACGACGTATGACGGCCGCCCGACGAGTCGAACGGCGACTTGCGCACCAGGCGGTGCACGCCGGTCTCGGTCCGCAGGTAGCCGAACGCGTATTCGCCTTCGACCTTGATCGTGGCGCTCTTGATGCCGGCCACGTCGCCCTCGGATTCCTCGAGCACCTCGGCCTTGAAGCCCTTGCGCTCGCAGTACTTGAGGTACTGGCGCAGCAGCATCGAGGCCCAGTCGCACGCTTCGGTACCGCCGGCGCCGGCCTGGATGTCGATGAACGCGTTGGCCTGGTCCATCTCGCCCGCGAACATGCGGCGGAATTCCATGTCGGCGACGATCGCTTCGAAGCCCTTGACGTCGGTCTCGATCGACTCGAGCGTTTCGTCGTCAGCTTCCTCGCGCGCGAGTTCGAACAGTTCGTCCGCGCCGCTCAGGTCGTCCGTGAGCTTGCTGAGCACGCCAACGACGCCCTCGAGCATTTTCTTCTCTTTCCCGAGGTCCTGGGCCTTCTTGGGGTTGTTCCAGACGTCGGGATCTTCCAGCAAACCATTGACTTCGTCGAGGCGTCCTACCTTGACATCGTAGTCAAAGATACCCCCGTAGATCTTCCGTTCGCGAACGGAGATCGGAGATGGCACCGGAGATGGCGTTGAGGCGTTCTGCTTCCATGATGTTCCTGCGCTTCCAAAACCGGGAATTATAGCGGATAGCGGGGCGACCGCTGCGAACGTCACTTGAGGGAAAATAGGGGCTCACCCCCGTATGGAAACCCAGACGCATGACGGTTATTGCATCACCCCGATTGGCTTCCCCCGAATCTGCCACATTGTCCCGCCGGCGCGCGCTTCTGGTGCTTGGCACCGGGGCCGCTTCCGCGCTGCTGGCGGCCTGCGGCACCACCGGCGGCCCCGCGCCGGACGGCTTCTATCGCGTCGAGCGCGGCGATACGCTGTATTCGATCGCGCGCCGCCACAAGCGCTCGGTGGCCGAACTGACGCGCTGGAACAATCTCGCGAGCGCGGACCAGATCGAGGTGGACCAGTTGATCCGCGTGCGGCCGCCCGCCGGCGCGGCGGCTGCCGCATCCTCCCCGGGACCCGCCTACAACCCGGCGCCGGCCCGATCCGAGCCGGCACCGCAGGGCAAGGTGCCCACCACCACCATCCGCCTGCAATGGCCGGCCGACGGCCGCATCACCGGTCGCTTTGCGCCGCCGGGCGAAAAGGGCATCCGCATCGCGGTGCCCACCGGCGGCAAGGTGCGCGCGGCCGCGTCGGGCTGGGCCATTCACGTCGGCGAGATGCGCGGCTACGGCATGCTCGTGATCGTCAAGCACAACGACGACTGGCTGACCGTGTACGGCAACCTCGACAAACCGCTGATCAAGGAAGGGGCGCAGGTCTCGGCCGGGCAGGATATCGGCGTCATGGGGACCGACGCCGAACTGCACTTCGAGGTGCGCGGCGGCACGCAGCCGGTGGACCCGCTGCGCTACCTGCCCGCGCGCTGAGGGCGCTGCACGACGGCGCGGGGCGCTATGCCTGCGCGTGCTCGATCACGAGCTGCACGCGCGTGACGCCGTTGAACGTGTTGTTGTCGAGCCGGTAGGCGATGGTGGCGCTCGCGCTGCCGAGCGCCTCGGCGTGATTGAACCAGATGGCGTCGTAGCGCTGGCCGCCGCGGCCCAGCTGGAGCTTCAGGTGCTTGCCCTTGAGGATGGTTTCGCGCAGCACGTCGAACTCGCCGCTGAACGTCGGCGGCGGGAAGCCCTGGCCCCAGACCTGCTCCTCGAGCAGCGTCACGAAGGCCGGATCGAAGCAATCGGTGTCGATGTCGCCGTCCGTCTCCACCACGCGCGCGAGCTGGTCGTCGGTCAGCCATTCGCGGCCCACGGCCTCGAATGCGGCCATGAACGTGTCGAACTGATCGGCGCGTAGCGTCAGGCCCGCCGCCATCGCGTGGCCGCCGAACTTCACCAGCAGCCCCGGATGGCGTTTGGACACGAGGTCCAGCGCGTCGCGGAGGTGGAAACCCGGAATCGAGCGGCCCGAGCCCTTGATATGCAGATCGTCGCCGGGCGCGAACGTGATGGTCGGGCGGTGGAATTTCTCCTTGAGCCGCGACGCGACGATGCCGATCACGCCCTGGTGCCACGTGTCGTTGAACACGCTGACCGTGAAGCGCGACGCGGGATCGATGCCATCGAGCGGCGCCTCGAGGATCTTGAGCGCTTCCTGCTGCATGCCGGCCTCGATATCGCGGCGCTCGCGGTTCATGCCGTCGAGTTCCTGCGCGATGTTCCAAGCGCGCTCGTGATCGTCGGTGAGCAGGCATTCGATGCCGAGCGACATGTCGGCGAGCCGCCCGGCCGCGTTGAGCCGCGGGCCGAGGCCGAAGCCGAGGTCGAACGTGTTGGCGCGCGTGGCATCGCGCGCGGCGGCGCGGAACAGCGCGGCCACGCCCGCGTGCATGCGGCCCGCGCGCATCTGGCGCAGCCCCTGCGCGACGAGGATGCGGTTGTTCGCGTCGAGCTTGACCACGTCGGCCACGGTGCCGAGCGCCACGAGGTCCAGGAGCGTCTGCAGATTGGGCGCCTTGGCGGTCTCGTACGCGCCGCGGCGGCGCAGTTCGGCCCGCACGGCCAGCAGCACGTAGAACATCACGCCCACGCCCGCGAGGTTCTTGCTCGGGAATTCGCAGCCCGGCTGGTTCGGATTCACGATGACCGCCGCCTCGGGCAGCACCGCGCCGGGCAGATGGTGGTCGGTCACGACGACGTCGATGCCGCGCGCATTGGCGGCGGCCACGCCATCGACGCTCGCAATGCCGTTGTCCACGGTCACGATCACGTCGGGGTTGCGCTGCGCGGCGAGTTCGACGATCTCGGGCGTCAGGCCATAGCCGTACTCGAACCGGTTGGGCACGATGAAATCGACTCGCGCGCCGAGCATGCGCAGCCCGCGCACGCCCACCGCGCAGGCGGTGGCGCCATCGCAGTCGTAGTCGGCGACGATCAGCAGCGATTTTTGCGCGGCGATCGCATCGGCGAGGTATTCGGCCGCGTGGGCGATGCCCTTCATCGCGGTGGGCGGCGTCAGCACGGCGAGCTCGGTCGCGAGTTCGTCCGGGTGGAGCACGCCGCGCGCGGCCAGAATGCGCGCCAGTGTCGGATGCAGGCCCGACGCGGCCAGCGTGTCGGCGTTGGGGGCGGAGTATTGGCGAATGGCGATCCGGGTCATGGGCAGAGGGGAAAGAGTCGGGTCAGGCCGCCATGGCCAGGTCGGACAGCAGCGCGCGCCAGTTGCCGCGTGCGCCCACGCCGCGCCAGAACTTGCGCAGATCCGCGCGGCGCACCGTGAACTCGGCAAAATGGTTCTCGCCGGCGAGCACGAGCGTCAGGGTCTGGATCTGTCCGGCGGCGAGCGCTTGCAGCGCGGGCGCGAACCAGTCCGCGTCGAGCGCGTGCATGCGGAGCAGCCATTCGTGCCAGTCCGACGCCAGATACGGTTCGCTCGCGCGTTCGACGAGGGCCAGCACGCTGCCCTCGGTATGGATATCGGCAAAACGGGCGGGCAGCGCGGCGGCACGGCTGCCGCCGGCCAGCGCGAGGCCGGTCAGGAAGGCGTCGTCGCTCAGGACCGTGTCGGCCAGTTTCGGCACCGGGCGCATCGTACCGCCGCCGTGGAGCCAGACCGAATTGACGGGCAGCCGGCCCGCGGCCTGCCGCGCGTCGTTGACCGGATGGTCGTGCCACGTCATCTGGATCTCGTTCTGCAGGCGCCGCCAGTCGCGCGCGCGGGCGCCAGCCTGCAGCCAGATATCGATATTGCGCCCGGCCGCGCGCAGCGGCGTGGTGGCCTCGAGTTCGCCGAACGTGGCTTCGGGCAGGTACCAGCGGTCCGGGACGGGCGCCTCCAGCGGAATGCCGGCTTCGGTCAGCAGGTCGTCGATCGCCGCGCGCAGCGCCGTGGCGTCGTCCGCGCGGAGGTCGAGCTGCCCGGGATGCACGAGCACCAGATGGTCGCGCGCCGCGTGGATATGGACCGGTTGCAGGCAGGCCCATGCGCCCTCCGTGGGGGCTGACGCACCCGGTGCTGTGTCCGATTGCCGCAGGTCGGCCATCCGCATGTAGGGCGCGGTGGGCACGCGATCGGTCGGCAGGCCGGCCCGGGCGGCCAGCCAGCGCTCCTGAGGCAGGCTGCGGAGAAACGGGTCGTCGTGACGCTCGCGTGGCCCCGGCGTGGCCCGGGTCAGCAACTTTCCGAGCGCGGGCAGCTCCAACTGCCGGAGCAGGGCGTCGGACACGCGCTCGTCGATGCCGTCGGCACCGTCGCCACCGGGACCGGGCGGGACGGAAAAGGGGACAATCAGAGTCAGGTGCGTCATCATAGTGGCCGTGATTGTAAACTGTGCTCCTATTTCCGCGAATCAACAGGACCTCTCTTGAACTTTCCCTACGAGTGGCAGATCGGCTGGCGATACACGCGCGCAAGCAAGCGCGCCAGCCGCAATACATTCATCTCGTTCATCTCGATGATCTCGATGCTCGGTATCGCGCTTGGCGTGGCCGCGCTGATCGTGGTGCTGTCGGTGATGAACGGCTTCCAGAAGGAAGTGCGCGACCGCATGCTGTCGGTGCTGGCGCATATCGAAGTGGTCGGCGAGCAGCCGCTGAGCGACTGGCAGAAAACCGCCGCCGAGGCGATGCAGAACAAGGAGGTGATCGGCGCCGCGCCCTATGTGGCGGCGCAGGCGATGCTCACGCGCGAGGATGCCGTACGCGGCGTGCTGCTGCGCGGGGTCGATCCGGCCGAGGAGCCCAAGGTTTCCGATGTCGGCGCCCAGTTCACCGCGGGCAATATGAACGCGCTGGTGCCGGGCGGCTTCGATATCGCGCTCGGTAGCGAACTGGCCGCGGCCATGGGCGTGCGCGTGGGCGACAAGGTCACGCTGGTGGCCCCGCAGGGCACGATCACCCCGGCCGGCGTGCTGCCGCGCCTCAAGCAGTTCACGGTGGTGGGCGTGTTCTCGTCCGGCCACTACGAATTCGACAGCGCGCTCGCGCTGATCAATATCCAGGACGCGGAGACGCTGTTCCGCCAGGCCGGCCCGACCGGCGTGCGGCTCAAGCTCGTCGATATGCAACGCGCGCCGGAAGTGGCGCGGCAGCTGGCGACCACGATGACGGGCAACCTGTACCTGCGCGACTGGTCGCAGCAGAACCGCAACTGGTTCGCGGCCGTGCAGACCGAGAAACGGATGATGTTCATCATCCTGACGCTGATCATCGCCGTGGCCGCGTTCAACCTCGTGTCCACGCTGGTCATGACCGTGACCGACAAGCAGCCCGATATCGCGATCCTGCGCACGATGGGCGCGCAGCCGCGCTCGATCATGAAGATCTTTATCGTGCAGGGCGTGGCCATCGGCTTTATCGGCACGCTGCTCGGCGTGGCCGGCGGCACGCTGATCGCGACCAATATCGATGTGATCGTGCCCTTTATCGAGCGGCTGCTGCACGTGCAGTTCCTGCCGCGCGATATCTATTTCATCAGCGAACTGCCTTCGGATCCGCGCGTGAACGACATTGCCACGATCGGCGTCATTTCCTTCGTGCTGGCGACGCTGGCCACCATCTACCCAAGCTGGCGTGCCGCCCGCGTGAACCCGGCGGAGGCCCTGCGCTATGAGTGAAACCACGTTGCTGCAGGATCCGTCGGCCGTGCCGGCGGTGCCGGGTCTCGCCGTGCAACAGGGTGCGCCCGTGCTCGTGGCCGAGGGCCTGACCAAGCGGTTCCGTCAGGGCGGGCTCGACGTGGACGTGCTGCGCGGCGTCGATGTGCGCGTGGACGCGGGCGAGAAGGTCGCCATCGTCGGCGCGTCGGGGTCGGGCAAAAGCACGCTGCTGCATGTGCTCGGCGGGCTCGACAATCCCGATTCGGGGCGCGTGGCGCTGCTCGGCAAGCCGTTCACGGCGCTGCGCGAGAAGGAGCGCAACACGGTGCGCAATCGCTCGCTGGGCTTCGTCTACCAGTTCCACCATCTGCTGCCCGAGTTCACGGCGCTGGATAACGTCGGCATGCCGATGCGCATTCGCGGGCTGACCGAGCATGCGGCGCGCGAGGCCGCGCAGGCGATGCTCGATCGCGTGGGGCTGGGCGGTCGCGCGAAGCACCGGCCGGGCGAGCTGTCCGGCGGCGAGCGGCAGCGCGTGGCCATCGCGCGCGCGCTCGTGGGGCAGCCGGCCTGCGTGCTGGCCGACGAGCCGACGGGCAATCTCGACGACCATACGGCGGGCGGGGTGTACGACCTGATGCTCGAGCTGTCGCGCACGCTGGGCACGAGCTTCGTCATCGTGACGCACGATACGGACCTCGCGGGCCGTTGCGATCGCGTGCTGCGGCTGCGCGACGGGCATCTGCATCGCGAGCGCTGATCGCATCCGGCCATGTGGATCGACACGCATTGTCATCTGGACGCGGGCGAGTTCGACGGTGACCGCGGTGCGGTCACCGATGCCGCCGGTGCGGCCGGCGTCTCGGGCATCGTGCTGCCGGCGGTGGCCGTGTCGAATTTCGGCGCGGTGCGCGCGCTGGCGCATGGCGATGCGCGATGCGTGTATGCGCTGGGGATTCATCCGCTCTATACGCCTGGCGCGGGGCAGGCGGATCTCGATACGCTGCGGATGGAGGTGGAGGCGTCGATCGGCGATCCGCGCTTCGTGGCCATCGGCGAGATCGGGCTCGATTTCTTTGTGCCGGGGCTCGATGCCGCGCATCAGACCTGGCTTTATACCGAGCAACTGAAGATCGCGCGCGAGTTCGATCTGCCCGTGCTGCTGCATGTGCGGCGGTCGCAGGATCAGGTCTATGCGGGCCTGCGGCGCGTCGGGGTGCGGCAGGGCATTGCGCATGCTTTCAATGGCAGCAACGAGCAGGCGCGGCGCTATGTCGAGCACGGCATGAAGCTCGGGTTTGGCGGCAATATGACCTACGCGCGCGCGAAGCAGATTCGCAGGCTGGCGGTGGAGCTGCCGCTCGAGGCCATCGTGCTGGAGACCGATGCGCCCGATATCGCGCCCGCGTGGCTGTCCGATGGGCATTTCGGCGAACAGCACAAGGCGCGCAATACGCCGGGCGAGGTCGTCGGCGTGGCGCGCGTGCTGGGCGAGTTGCGCGGTCTGCCGCTCGAGTCGCTGGCCCACGCGATGTGGGCCAATTCGGTCGCCGCGATGCCGCGGCTGGCCGCGTTTGCGGCGACGATGGCGCCGCGGTGAGCGTCTGTTTCAGCTGGCGCCGGTTGTGCCGTTCGCGCGCCTGAGCTTGACCACGCGCGATACCTGACCGAGCGTGAAGCCGCTGTTGACGACATACGGCGCGCATTCGGGCGGCGTGGTCAGCGAGCCTGCGGCCGTGAAATGGCCGGCATAGCGATACTTGTCCGTTGCGCCCTTGATGAACACGGGCACGGGCTCCGTTTGCGTGGCCAGCGTCCTGCCGGCCGCGCGGGCCGCGGCGCTGCTGCTGCAGACGATGGCGTCGGGGGCGGCGGGGTTCAGGTCCGGGCGGAGGCAGACCGCTACCACCTTGCCGTTCCTGGTGGGCAGGAACGCCTGCTTGCTGCCGCCGCAGACGGTATGAATCTGTTCGCGCGTGTAGTCCTTGCCGATCTCAAACATTGAATATCTCCACGGAAATGCGCGGGTGCATGGCCGCGACATTGGGACGGAGACGATATCGTTTCGCGCGTAAAGGCCCTGGCAATTCTTCGGCTGCGTGTGTAAACGCGGCGGAATCAATTCGCCACGTTCGCGCAACGCCTGGACACGTTTTCTTCGGCGTTTTCGCGTTACAACGCGGCTTTTCCGTTCGACGAAGGAGAGGCCGATGCGTGCTTGCCTGCTGGCATTCGTGGCTGGGTGCTGGTGGCTGCAGCAGCAGGGGGCGCTGGCGTCGTGGCACGGGTATGTGGGGGCGATGGCGGGGGTGTTGGTGTGGGCGCTAGGGTGGCGCTTCAAGGGGCGCGTGATGGCGCAGTCCGTGCAGGCGCGCGGGCCGAGGCGGTCGCTATGCCCGCTCGCGATGGCCACCGTGCTGGCCCTCGTGCTGGGCGCGGCATGGGCCAACTGGCGCGCGGCGGTGCGCATGGCGGATTGGCTGCCGGAGTCACTGGCCGGCCAGAACCTCGTCATCACGGGCGAAGTCGCGGGGCTGCCGGATGTGGCCGCGCACGGCACGCGCTTCCTCTTCGCTCCGGATACCGCGCCCGCCACGCACGGCGCATACGACGCGCTTGCCACGCCAGCGGCGCCCGGTGCGCTCGGTGCGCTCTTGCCCGAAGGGCGGGTCCCGCCCCGCGTGCTGCTCACCTGGCGCAATCCCCCAATCCCCCTCGTCCCCGGCCAACGCTGGCAACTGACCGTCCGCCTCAAGCGCCCACGCGGGCTCGCCAATCCGCATGGTTTCGACTACGCATACTGGCTCCTGAGCGAAGGCATCGGCGCCACCGGCCACGTGCGTGCCGCGCGCGCGGGCCCGATGCCCGGCGATGGCGCCCGCATCGCCCGCTGGCGTGCCGCACTGCGCGACCGCATGCACGCGGCCATGCCCGCCGACGCGCGGCTCGGCAGCGTGCTCGTGGCGTTGGCCATCGGCGACCAGCGGGGCATCGCCCAGGCGGACTGGGAGATATTCCGGCGCACCGGCATCTCGCATCTGGTGAGCATCTCGGGCCTGCATATCACGATGCTGTCGGGCGCGGTCGGCGGGATCGTGCACTGGCTTTGGCGCCATTCGTTCGGCCTTGGCCGCAGGTTGCGGCGCCCGTTGCCATTGTGCTGGCCCGCGCGGCAGGCGGCACTGGTCGCCGCCGTGGCGACCGCGCTTGCATATGGCCTGATCGCGGGCATGCAGATTCCCGCCATGCGCACGGTGGCGATGCTGACCGTCGCGGCCGTGGCACTCTGGAGCGGCCGCGCGCCGCCGGCCACGCTGGTGCTGACATGGGCCGCCGCCGTTGCCGTCGTCATCGACCCATGGGCGGTCATGGCCCCGGGGTTCTGGCTCTCGTTCGGCGCCGTGGCCGTGATCTTCCTCGCCGCAGCGCGACCCGAGCCGGCCGCCACAGCGAGGCCGGCAACGCGGCGCCGCCGCCTGTCGCCCGAAGCGACCCCCGAAGCCGCGCCGAAGCGTACCGGCGCGCATGCGATGCCCAGCATGTCCGGCGGCTTGCCGGGCCAGCACGGCTCGGCAAGTCGCGCATCGCATGACGTGGCGCGTGCCGCGCCGCGCGCGCCGGACTCCGCGGTGGGTGGCACGTCGAACGACGGGCCGAAACGTAGCCACGCTCATGCGACCGCCAGCATGTCCGGCGGGCCGAAGCGTGCCGGCGCCCATGCAGTGGCGCGCCTGTTCGGCGGCTTGCTGGGCGCCGGCGGCGCGGCGAATCGCAAGCCCCATGGCGCGGCGGCCCGCGCGGCCAGGGGTGTCGGGAGCGAGGCGGAGGCTGTTGCGGCGGACGACCTGGCGGAGGAGCCGTCGGCACTGCAGCGGCGGCTGTTGCGTTGGCGCGCAGCCCTCGTGAGCGCAGCGCGCGTACAGTGGGCCGTGACCATCGGGCTCGTGCCGTTTTCGCTGCTGCTGTTCGGGCAGGTATCGGTGGTCTCGGCCATCGCCAACGCCGTGGCGATCCCGATCGTCAGTATCGTCGTCACGCCGCTGTCGCTGCTCGGCGCCGTGGCGCCGCCGCCGGTGGCGCATCTCGCGCTGACGGTCGCGCATCAGGCCATGGCGTGGCTAGCCGATGCGCTCGCCTGGCTGGCCGCGCCCGCGTGGGCCGTGTGGGAAGCCGCGCAGGCAGGCCCGCTTGCCATGGGGCTCGCATCGATCGGCGTGTTCCTGCTGCTACTGCCCGATGGCGACCGCGCCATGCGCGCCTATGGCGCACTGCTGATGGCGCCGATGATCCTGGCCAGCGGCACGCCCGTGGCGCAGGGCGAGATGCGCGTGACCGCGCTCGATATCGGGCAGGGCACGGCGGTGCTTGTGGAAACGCAAGCGCACGCGTTGCTGTACGACACCGGGCCGGGCTATCTGTCGGGCACCAGCGCGGGCGCGCAGGTCGTGGTGCCGTATCTGCGCGCCACGGGCGTGCGGCGGCTCGACCGGCTGATCGTCAGCCACGAAGATGCCGACCATGCGGGCGGTGTGCGGGACATCGAGGCCGTGGTGCCAATCGGCAGGCGGGATGACGATGCGATGCCGGCGGGCGATGCACGCGGTGCCGAGACCGCGCGGCTGACGGGTTCAGCGCCGGGGCAAGTGTCCCTGCGCGACAAGGGCGCCGATCACACGCGCGGTGTGCGGGACGTCGAGACCGCGCGGCTGACCGGTTCAGCGGCGGGGCAAGTGTCCCTCCGCGACAAGGGCGCCGATCACACGGGCGGTGTGCGAGACGTCGAGACCGCGCGGCTGACCGGTTCGGCGCTGGGGCAAGTGCACCTCCGCGACAAGGGCGCTGACCACGCGGGCGGTGTGCGGGACGTCGAGACCGCGCGGCTGACCGGTTCGTCACTGGGGCAAGTGTCCCTCCGCGACAAGGGCGCTGACCACACGGGCGGTGTGCGGGACGTCGAAACCGCGCGGCTGACCGGTTCGGCGCTGGGGCAAGTGTCCCTCCGCGACAAGGGCGCTGACCACGCGGGCGGTGTGCGGGACGTCGAGACCGCGCGGCTGACCGGTTCGGCGCTGGGGCAAGTGTCCCTGCGCGACAAGGGCGCCGATCACACGGGCGGTGTGCGAGACGTCGAGACCGCGCGGCTGACCGGTTCGGCGCCGGGGCAAGTGTTCCTCCGCGACAAGGGCGCCGATCACACGGGCGGTGTGCGGGACGTCGAGACCGCGCGGCTGACCGGTTCGGCGCTGGGGCAAGTGCCCCTCCGCGACAAGGGCGCTGACCACACGGGCGGTGTGCGGGACGTCGAGACCGCGCGGCTGACCGGCGCGCCGCCGGGGCAGGCGTGGATGACGCGGTCATGGGCGCCATGCGAGGCGGGAATGGCGTGGGTATGGGACGGCGTGCATTTCGAGTTCCTGCACCCACCGGCAACGCAATCCGGCAACCCCCGCGTCGCGAGCAATGCGCGCAGCTGCGTGCTGCGCGTGGCCACCGCGCGGCGCAGCGTGCTGCTGACCGGTGATATCGGCGTGGCCGAGGAGCGGGCCATGGTGCGGCGCGCGGAGGAGGAAGGGGCGCCCCTGCGCGCGGACATCCTCGTGGTGCCGCATCATGGCAGCGGCACATCGTCGGGCGCGGCGCTACTGCGTGCGGTCGCGCCCGAGATCGCGGTGTTTCAGCTGGGATATCGCAACCGCTATGGCCATCCGCGGGCCGATGTATGGGCGCGTTACGAGGCTCGGGATATCAAGCGCTACCGCACCGACGAGACCGGTGCGATCACCATCGTCACGCGGGGCGACGCGTATGACGTCACTCCTTACCGCCAGCACGTCAGGCGTTACTGGCGCGACGCGCCACCCGCGCCGCGGTAGCGCGTGACGGCGCTTGCCAGCGCGGGATTGACCGATGGCCCCCCCCTTGCGTCAGGTGAGCCAGGTGGGTCAGGGGAGTCAGGCGCGCCGACGGGGCGGCACCGTGCGTGTGCCGCGCGCGGTGGGCTTCGCAAGCCTGGCACGCGCCGGCTTCGCGGCACCCGCCGCCGCAACGCCCGGCGCCGCCTCCCCATAAACCGCCGGCTCCGCCCCAGCAATCCGCCGCTCCCGCAAATGCGCCTTCGCGCGCTGCAACCCCTGCGCAACCGTGTCCGCGCGCTGCAGCGCCACCCCCGCCGCCAGCACATCGCCCAGCACGAGGTGAGAAATGCGCGACGTCATCGGCGTATAGATATCGCTGTCCTCCTCCACATCGGAGAACACGCAAATATCCGCGAGCCCCGCCAGCGGCGACCCGCTGTGCGTGAGCGCCAGCACGCTGGCCCCGCTCGCGCGCGCCAGTGTCGCCGCGGTCAGCATATCCCACGTGCGCCCGCTATTGGACACCAGCACCGCCACATCGCCAGGCCGCAACAACGCCGCCGACATGCTGAACACATGCGAATCGGAATAGGCCGTCGTCGGAATTCCAAGCCGGAAGAACTTGTGCTGGATATCGAGCGCCACAATCCCGGAATTGCCGCACCCATAGAACTCGATGCGCCGCGCATTGGCAAGCAGCGCGATCGCATGCTCGATCTGATCCGCCGACAGCGCATTCCGCACGGTCATCAGCGTCGCAATCGTGCGATCGAACACCTTGCCCGCGATATCGGCCGGCCGGTCGCTGGCCTCCACATCCTGATGGACGAACGGCGTGCCGCCCCCCACGTTCTGCGCAAACTGCAGCTTGAACTCGCGAAACCCGTCATAGCCAAGTGCCGCGCAGAACCGCGCGATGGTCGGCTGCGAAACGCCGGCGCGTTCGGCCAGTTCGGGCATGGAAAGGCGAATCACGCTCGCGCCGTGGCGGGCAATGTAGTCGGCCAGGCGGCGCTCGGAGGGACGGAGCGTGTCGTAGACGGCAAGAATTCGGTCGCGCATGATCGGTGTCGTATTTGTGTAGAGATTCTACACGCGAGGTGGCGCGATTCTCGGCCAGCAGACACGGGACTGCACCTAGGGCTTTCCCCAGTTCATGCCGGATATGCGCAGGAAAAAGCAGATTCGCCGCGCATGACGGCTTCCGTGGCCCTAGCGCCCATGGATATAATGTAGAAAATCTACAGATACGGAACGTCCATGCCCCACGATTCCCAAGATGCCAATGTGGTTGCCGAAGTCGCCGCCGTCACCGAACGCGTGATCGCGCGCAGCCGCGCGAGCCGCGCCGCCTATCTGGCCCGCTGCGAGCGGACCCAGCAGGAACTCGGCCCGCTGCGCGGCATGTCGTGCGCGAACCTCGCGCATGGCTACGCGGCACTGCCGGCCAACGACAAGCTGCGCCTGCGCGTCGACCATGCGCCGAACCTCGGCATCGTCACCGCGTACAACGACATGCTGTCCGCGCACCAGCCCTATGAGCGCTATCCGGCCGTCATCCGCGAAGCCGCGCGCGCGGTGGGCGGGGTCGCGCAGGTGGCCGGCGGCGTGCCGGCCATGTGCGATGGCATCACGCAGGGCAATGCGGGCATGGAACTGTCGCTGTTCTCGCGCGATGCCATCGCCATGGGCACCGCGGTCGCGCTCTCGCACAATACGTTCGATGCGGCCGTGATGCTCGGCGTCTGCGACAAGATCGTGCCCGGCCTGCTGATGGGCGCGCTGCAGTTCGGCCATCTGCCCGTGGTGTTCGTGCCCGCGGGCCCGATGGCGAGCGGCCTGCCCAACAAGGAAAAGGCGCGCGTGCGCCAGCTCTACGCAACGGGGCAGGTCGGTCGCGACGCGCTGCTGGAAGCCGAATGCGCGGCCTATCATGGCGCGGGCACCTGCACGTTCTATGGCACCGCCAACAGCAACCAGTTCCTGATGGAGATCATGGGTCTCCATATGCCGGGCGCGGCGTTTATCCATCCGGACGCCGGTATGCGCGACGCGCTGACCGTGGCGGCCGCGCAGCGCGCGCTGGCCCTTACCGCGCGCGGAAACGAATACACGCCCATCTCGCGCATCGTCGATGAACGCGCGGTGGTCAACGCGATGATCGGCCTGCTGGCCACCGGCGGCTCCACCAACCACACGATCCACCTCGTCGCGATGGCGCGCTCCGCCGGTATCGTCATCGACTGGAACGACTTCGATCGCCTGTCGCGCGTGACGCCGCTGCTCGCGCGCGTCTATCCGAACGGCTCGGCCGACGTGAACCACTTCCACGCGGCCGGCGGCGTGGCCTACGTCATCGCCCAGCTGCTGGATGCGCGCCTGCTGCACGAAGACGTGGAGACCGTGGCCGGCCGCGGCCTCGCCCGCTATGCGCAGGAGCCCGTGATGACCGACGGCACGCTGCAATGGCGCGACGGTCCGGCCACGAGCGGGGACGCCACCGTCCTCGCCCCGGCGTCGGCCCCGTTCTCGCACGAAGGCGGCCTGCGCCTGATGGCGGGTAACCTCGGCCGCGGCGTGATCAAGGTGTCCGCGGTCGCGGAGGAACATCGCGTGATCGAGGCCCCGGCACGCGTGTTCGAATCGCAGGAAGCGCTGCAGGCCGCATTCGAAGCCGACGAACTCGATCGCGACGTCGTGGCCGTGGTGCGCTTCCAGGGGCCGAACGCCAACGGCATGCCCGAACTGCACCGGCTCACCCCCGCGCTCGGCGCGCTGCAGGATGCCGGGCACCGCGTCGCGCTGGTGACCGACGGCCGCATGTCGGGCGCATCGGGCAAGGTGCCCGCCGTGATCCACGTCGGCCCCGAGGCCCTGGCCGGCGGTCCGCTGGCGCGCGTGCGCGACGGCGACCTGATCCGCGTGGATGCGGTGGCCGGCACGCTGGAACTGGTCGGCAGCGCCGAGGCGCAGGCCGAGTTCGCGGCGCGCACGCCCGCGACCGCACCGGCCGACGACTTCGCGCGCTTCAGCCTGGGCCGGGGACTCTTCGGCCTGTTCCGCCGCCATGCGCGCACCGCGGAAGAGGGCGGCAGCGCGATGGACCTCTCCGAAGCGGACGCTGTCCAAACGGCACCGGTCGTCGCACAATAGGGACGCCCGTTTTATGCATTCCCGCCGGCGCGTGCCGGCGGGCACCCCCGTGCCCGGCATCCGAACGCCGCGCGAGGGCTACCGACAAGGATGGCACGACCATCCGACCATGATCGACGGAGCAGACATGATCTATATCCTGATGGGCGTTTCCGGCAGCGGCAAGACCACGGTCGGCCAGCTGCTGGCCAGCCGCCTGCACTGCGGCTTCCACGACGCCGACGAATTCCATAGCGCCGCCAACAAGGACAAGATGCACGCGGGCATTCCGCTGACCGACGAGGACCGCTGGCCGTGGCTGGCCGCCATGCGCGCGGCCATCGATGCGGCCATCGCGGAACGCCGTCCGCACGTGTTTACCTGTTCCGCACTGCGGCAGGTCTATCGCGACCGCCTGACGCCGCCCGATGGCGGCGTGACGTTCGTCTACATGAAGGGCGACGCCGAGACCATCGGCGGCCGCCTGTCCGTGCGCACGGACCATTTCTTCAACCCGGCGCTGCTGCAGAGCCAGTTCCAGACGCTCGAGGAGCCGCGCGACGCGCTGGTGCTCGATATCCGCCGGTCTCCCGATGAACTGGTGCAGGACATCCTCGACCGCTGCCCGCCCACCTGCTGACGCGCGCCATTGCCAGGTTGGCAAGCATCTTGCTAGATTGTCGCCATGCATCGGGAGGGCCCCATCTTGCGGGATTTCCTGATGCGGATATGCTGATCGAGAGGCATCAAAAAAGCATCGATAACCCTTCCAACGAGAGGAGCGGCCATCATGGCGGCGCGTTTTTTCGACGAGATGCTTGAAGCCAGGGACGACGGTGGGATGAGCGTCGTGCAGGCAGGGGAGACATTGCCGGCCAGTGCCGTGCGCGCGCACTACCGGAGCTTTGCCGACTGGCTCGGACGCCAGCCTGGCGCGGTCATGGACAACAAGCGCGCGGAAGCGGACCTGATCTTCCGCCGCGTGGGCATCACGTTCGCGGTCTACGGCGACAAGGACGAGTCCAACAGCGGCACCGAGCGGACCATACCGTTCGACGTGATCCCGCGTATCTTCCCCGCCAGCGAGTGGGCCACGCTCGAGCGTGGGCTGCGGCAGCGCGTGGCCGCGCTGAACCGCTTTATCCACGACATCTATCACGGCCAGGACATCATCCGCGCGGGCGTGATTCCCGCGGACCAGATCTACAACAACGCCCAGTACCGGCCCGAGATGCTCGGCATCGACGTGCCGCGCGATATCTATGCCCATGTGGCGGGCATCGACGTGGTGCGCGCGGGCGAGGGCGAGTTCTACGTGCTCGAGGACAACCTGCGCGTGCCGTCGGGTGTCTCGTACATGCTCGAGAACCGCAAGATGATGATGCGGTTGTTCCCGGAGCTGTTCGCGCGCAACCGCGTGGCGCCCGTCGCGCACTATCCCGACCTGCTGCTCGACATGCTGCGCGGCGTCTCGCCGCAGAACATCGCCGATCCGACCGTGGTCGTGCTCACGCCGGGGATGTACAACTCGGCCTACTTCGAGCATGCGTTCCTCGCACAGCAAATGGGCGTGGAGCTTGTCGAGGGCAGTGACCTGTTCGTCGAGGACGAGCACCTGTACATGCGCACGACGCAGGGGCCGCAGCGCATCGACGTGATCTATCGCCGCGTCGACGACGACTTTCTCGACCCGCTCGCGTTCCGGCCGGACTCCGCGCTCGGCGCGGCGGGGCTGCTGTCGGTCTACCGCGCGGGCAACGTCACGATCTCCAACGCGATTGGCACCGGCGTGGCCGACGACAAGTCGATCTACCCGTATGTGCCCGACATGATCCGGTTCTACCTCGGCGAGGAGGCCATCCTCTCGAACGTGCCGACGTACATGTGCCGCCGCCCCGACGACCTGCAATACGTGCTCGACCATATGGGCGAACTCGTGGTCAAGGAAACGCACGGCGCGGGCGGCTACGGCATGCTCGTGGGTCCCGCCGCCACGCGCGCGGAGATCGATCAGTTTCGCGAAGTCGTGCGCGCGCGGCCGGAGCAGTACATCGCGCAGCCGACGCTGGCGCTGTCCACGTGCCCGACGTACGTGGAGTCCGGCATCGCGCCGCGCCATATCGACCTGCGGCCGTTCGTGCTGTCGGGCAAGGAGGTGCGCATGGTGCCGGGCGGCCTGACGCGCGTGGCATTGCGCGAAGGCTCGCTGGTGGTGAACTCCTCGCAAGGGGGCGGCACCAAGGATACGTGGGTCTTGGAACGCTAACAGGTCATTCGCCGGGAGAACATCATGCTGAGCCGCACCGCCGACCACCTGTTCTGGATGGCCCGCTATACCGAGCGCGCGGAGAACACCGCGCGCATGCTCGACGTCAACTATCAGACCTCGCTGCTACCCCAGTCCGCCGAAGTGGCGGAGCAGGGCTGGTGGGCGATGCTCGATATTTCCGAGCTCACCAACGCGTTCGACAACAAGTACGGCCTGCTTACGCGCGATGACGTCATCGACTTCATGGTGCGCGACATGACCAATCCGTCGTCGATCATGAGCTGCCTGCGCGCGGCGCGCGAGAACGCGCGCGCGGTGCGCGGCTCGCTGACGACCGAGGTCTGGGAAACGCTGAACACCACGTGGCTCGACGTCCAGCGCCAGATCGCCGACGGCGAGCTGCACAACGACCCCTCGCGCTTCTTCGAGTGGGTCAAGTTCCGCTCGCACCTCGCGCGCGGCGTGCAGTTCGGCACCATGCTCAAGGACGACGCGTTCCACTTCATGCGCCTGGGCACGTTCCTGGAGCGCGCGGACAACACCGCGCGGATTCTCGACGTGAAGTTCCAGGCATCGGGCAGCGACGACACCGATCCGAATCGCGAGCAGAACGACTTCTATCACTGGGCCGCGGTGCTGCGCTCGGTGTCGGGCTTCGAGGTCTACCGCAAGATCTATCGTGCCGTGATCACGCCGCAGCGCGTGGCGGAACTGCTGATCCTGCGGCCCGACATGCCGCGTTCGCTGGTGTCCAGCATGGACGAGGTGGTGTCGATTCTCGCGCTCGTGGCCAACCAGCAGTCGTCGGAGACCGAGCGTCAGGCTGGTAAACTCCACGCTGACCTGAAATATGCGCGGATCGACGATATCTTCGCGTGTGGTCTGCATGCCTACCTGACGAGCTTCCTGGAGCGCATCGGCGACCTCGGCAACGGTATCAGCCGGGATTTCCTGGTGCCGCTCGCTGCCTGAGGCACATACGATGCCCCCCGAGCGCGCGGCGCGCGCAGACTTGCCCACACGCGGGTCTGCGCGCTCGCATCTACCGTGAAATACAAGATTCATCACAAGACCGTCTACCGCTACGCGGAGCCCGTGCGCCGCAGCGTGCACGAACTGCGGCTGGAGCCGCGGACGGGCCCGCTGCAGTTGGTGCACGCGTGGCAAGTCTCGGCCCCGGGCAATCTGTCGGCAGCCCGTGACGGATTCGGCAACATCATCCACAACTTCACGCTGGCCGGCCCCGCCAGCCGCATCGAGATCGTCGCCGCGGGCGAGGTCGAGGTGATCGCGACGGCAGGCGCCACGGGCTTCCACGACCTGCCCGAGGAGGGCGAGGCACGTGTCTCGCCGCTGTACTTCGTCGCACCCACGCCGATGACGGCCGCGCCCGCGGAAATCCGCGCATTTGCCGCGCCGTTCCTCGCAGCCGGGCACGAACTGCCCGCGCTGCTCGCACTGGCCGACGGCATTGCCGGCCGGGTGCGCTACAAGGCCAATACGACCGATGTCGGCACGTCCGCGGCGGAGGCCTTCCACCTCGGCAGCGGCGTGTGCCAGGACCAGGCGCAGGTGATGGTCGGCGCGTGCCGCGCGTTCGGTATTCCGGCGCGGTATGTCAGCGGTTACTTCTACGATCCCGCCGCTACCGAGATGGCCAGCCACGCCTGGGCCGATATCTGCCTCGACCCCGAAAGCGGGCTCTGGTGCAGCATCGACGTGACGCACCGCTGCGTGACGGACGGCCGCCACGTGCGCCTTGCCGTGGGGCGCGACTATGCGTCCGCCGCACCAATCCGGGGCATTCTCGAGGGCGGTACCGGCGAGACCATGACCGTGACGATCGACATCTCCGAGGTGGCCTGACCCGGCTGCGCCATCCCTCAAACGGGCGCGAGCTTTCCCCGGGGCGCTAGAATGCAGGTTTATGCCGCACGCGCCATCGCGCGGGCGGGCGCCCCCAAAATCATAGCCATGACGTACTGCGTAGCCATGCGGCTGGATGCCGGCCTGGTATTCCTTTCCGATTCCCGCACCAATGCCGGTGTGGATGCGATCTCCACTGCACGCAAGATGACGGTGTTCGAGGAACCCGGCGACCGCGTGATGGTGCTCATGACGGCCGGCAACCTTGCCATCAGCCAGTCCGTGCGCCAGTTGCTGGCCGAAGGCCGCGACGAGAAGCGCTCCCTCTGGACCGCGCGGGACATGTACGAAGCCGCGACGATCGTCGGCGACGCGGTGCGCGCCGTGCACAAGCGCGATGCGCACGCGCTGCGCGACGCCGGCATCGAATTCAATGTGAGTCTCGTGTTCGGCGGCCAGATTCGTGGCGAACGCACGCGGCTGTTCCATATCTACGCGGCCGGAAACTTCGTCGAGGCGACGCCCGAGAACTGCTACTTCCAGATTGGCGAGGCGAAGTACGGCAAGCCGATCATCGATCGCGTCGTGCATCCGTCGCTGCCGCTCGGGGAGGGTGCCAAGTGCGCGCTGATCTCGATGGATTCGACGCTGAAGTCGAATATCTCGGTGGGCCTGCCGCTGGACCTGCTCGTGTACGAGGCCGACTCGCTGCGCGTGACGCGCTTCGTCACCATCGACGAGAAGAATTCGTACTTCCGTATGATCCGCGACACGTGGGGGCAGCGTCTGCGCCAGGTGTTCGGCGAGATCTGCAACCCTGAATGGGATGCCGGCAAGCCCGCGGAATTCCCGCTCGCGCGTGACGACGCCGACCGCTGGGGACAGCCCGTACGAGCCAAGCGCGAACGCGCATGAAGGGCTCGCTCATGTATAATCCCGATTTCCCCGGCAAGCTCGGTTTATGACCAAATTCGTCTTCGTCACCGGTGGCGTCGTCTCTTCTCTCGGCAAGGGCATCGCTGCTGCTTCGCTCGCGGCCATTCTCGAGTCGCGCGGCCTCAAAGTCACCCTCCTCAAGCTAGATCCCTACATCAACGTCGATCCCGGCACGATGAGCCCCTTCCAGCACGGCGAGGTGTTCGTGACCGAAGATGGCGCCGAGACCGACCTCGACCTCGGCCACTACGAGCGCTTCGTTTCGGCCAAGATGCGCAAGTCGAACAACTTCACGACGGGCCAGATCTACGAGTCGGTGATTCGCAAGGAACGCCGCGGCGAGTACCTCGGCAAGACCGTGCAGGTCATTCCGCACATCACGAACGAGATCCAGGCATTCGTCGAACGCGGCGCCGCCGCGTCGCACGACGGCAAGGCCGACGTGGCGCTCGTGGAAATCGGCGGTACGGTCGGTGACATCGAGTCGCTGCCGTTCCTCGAAGCCGCGCGCCAGATGAGCCTGCGCCTCGGCCGCAACCACTGCGCGTTCGTGCACCTGACGCTGGTCCCGTTCATCGCGAGCGCGGGCGAGCTCAAGACCAAGCCGACGCAGCACTCGGTGCAGAAGCTGCGCGAGATCGGTATCTCGCCGACGGCGCTGCTGTGCCGCGCCGACCGTCCGATTCCCGACGACGAGCGCGCCAAGATCTCGCTGTTCGCCAACATCCCGCAGGAAGCCGTGATTTCGGTGTGGGATGCGGACAGCATCTACAAGATTCCGCAGATGCTCAACGAGCAGGGCCTCGACCGCCTGATCTGCGAGGAGCTGCGCCTGGACCCGAAGCCGGCCGACCTGTCGATGTGGCAGCGCCTGGTGAACGCGCAGGAAAACCCCGAACACGAAATCCGCATCGGCATGGTCGGCAAGTACGTCGATCTGACCGAGTCGTACAAGTCGCTGATCGAGGCGCTGCGCCACGCCGGCATGCATACGTCGACGCGCGTGAACATCGAGTACATCGACTCGGAAGAACTCGAGTCGGGTCACCTCGAAGTGCTGCAGCCGCTCGACGCGATCCTGGTGCCGGGCGGCTTCGGCAAGCGCGGGACCGAAGGCAAGATCCGCGCGATCCAGTATGCGCGCGAGAACAAGGTGCCGTACCTCGGCATCTGCCTGGGCATGCAGCTCGCGGTCATCGAGTACGCGCGTCACGTGGCCGGCATGGCCGACGCGAACTCGACCGAGTTCAACCTCGAGACCGAGCATCCGGTCGTGGCACTGATCACCGAGTGGGTCGACCGCGAAGGCAAGGTCGAGCAGCGTACGGCCGAGTCCGACCTGGGCGGCACGATGCGCCTGGGCGCGCAGCGCGTGCCCACGAAGGAAGGCACCAAGGCCAATGCGATCTATGGCGCCGAAGTGAACGAGCGCCATCGTCACCGCTATGAGGTCAACAACCACTACGTGCCGCAGCTCGAGAACGCCGGCCTCGTGATTTCGGCGCGCACGCCGACCGAGAACCTGCCCGAGATGATGGAGCTGCCGGATACGCTGCATCCGTGGTTCGTGGGCGTGCAGTTCCACCCGGAATTCACTTCGACGCCGCGTGATGGCCATCCGCTGTTCAAGGCCTATGTGGAAGCCGCGCTGGCCAGCCAGCAGCGCAAGGGTGCCTGAGCCCGGGCCCCACTGAGGAGACATCATGAAACTGTGTGGATTCGACGTCGGCCTGAACCATCCGTTCTTCCTGATCGCCGGTCCGTGCGTGATCGAGTCCGAGCAGATGGCGCTCGACACGGCAGGCGAGCTGCGCGAGATCACGAAGGCGCTCGGCATTCCGTTCATCTACAAGTCGTCGTTCGACAAGGCCAACCGTTCCTCGGGCAAGACGTTCCGCGGTCCGGGCATGGAGCGCGGCCTCGAGATCCTGGCGACGGTGAAGCGCGAGATCGGCGTGCCGGTGCTTACGGACATCCACGAGGTGGACGAGGTCAAGCCCGTCGCCGCCGTGGTGGACGTGCTGCAGACGCCCGCGTTCCTGTGCCGCCAGACCGATTTCATCCGTGCCTGCGCGCAGAGCGGCAAGCCCGTGAATATCAAGAAGGGCCAGTTTCTCGCGCCGCACGACATGAAGAACGTCATCGACAAGGCCCGTGACGCCGCGCGCGACGCGGGTCTGCCGGACGACGTGTTCATGGCCTGCGAGCGTGGTGTCTCCTTTGGCTACAACAACCTCGTTTCCGATATGCGCGCGCTCGCGATCATGCGCGAGACGGGTGCGCCCGTGGTATTCGACGCCACGCACTCGGTGCAGCTGCCGGGCGGACAGGGTACGAGCTCGGGCGGTCAGCGCGAGTTCGTGCCGGTGCTGGCCCGCGCCGCGGTGGCAACCGGTGTGGCGGGTCTCTTCATGGAGACCCATCCGGATCCGAGCAAGGCGATGTCCGACGGCCCCAACGCGGTGCCGCTGTCGCGCATGAAGGAACTGCTGGCCGTTCTCCGGGACCTCGATGCGCTGGTCAAGCGCGCGGGCTTCCTCGAGGACAACTTCGGCTGGCCCGCCGCCTGCGCGTAAGCCATGACGCTCCCATCGCCCGCGCCTGCCGCGGGCGATGTCGTTTCGGTGTCGGGTATCGGCAGTCAGTACTGAAACTTCGTACAGAATTCGCAGATACTGCATGGCCGCCGCGCGCAACTTGGCCTATGCTTTCCCGGTTTCCCAATCGAGCAGCATCAAGAATCAACAGTAGAGAGAGGAATTCATGAGTGCAATCGTAGATATCATCGGTCGCGAGGTTCTCGACTCGCGCGGCAATCCCACGGTCGAATGCGACGTGCTGCTGGAGTCCGGCGTGATGGGCCGTGCCGCGGTGCCGTCGGGTGCGTCCACGGGTTCGCGCGAAGCCATCGAGCTGCGTGATGGCGACAAGTCGCGCTATCTGGGCAAGGGCGTGCTGAAGGCCGTCGAACACATCAATACCGAAATCTCCGAAGCGATCATGGGTCTGGATGCCTCCGAGCAGGCATTCCTCGACCGCACGCTGATCGACCTCGACGGCACCGACAACAAGGGCCGCCTGGGCGCCAACGCCATGCTGGCCGTGTCGATGGCCGTGGCCAAGGCTGCCGCCGAAGAAGCCGGCCTGCCGCTGTACCGCTACTTCGGCGGTTCGGGCGCGATGCAGATGCCGGTGCCGATGATGAACATCGTCAACGGTGGCGCGCACGCCAACAACAGCCTGGATATCCAGGAATTCATGATCATGCCGGTGTCGCAGACGAGCTTCCGCGAAGCGCTGCGCTGCGGCGCCGAAGTGTTCCACGCGCTGAAGAAGATCCTGGCCGACAAGGGCATGTCCACGGCGGTCGGTGACGAAGGCGGCTTCGCGCCGAACTTCTCGTCGAACGAGGAGTGCCTGAACACCGTGGTGCAAGCCATCGAAAAGGCCGGCTACCGCGCGGGCGAGGACGTGCTGCTGGCGCTGGACTGCGCCGCGAGCGAGTTCTACCACGAGGCGGAAGACGTCTACCAGCTGGAAGGCGAAGGCCTGAAGCTGAGCTCGACGCAGTTCGCCGACTACCTGGCCAACCTGTGCGACAAGTTCCCGATCGTGTCGATCGAGGACGGCATGGCCGAAGGCGACTGGGACGGCTGGAAGACGCTGACCGAGAAGCTGGGCAAGCGCGTGCAGCTGGTCGGTGACGATCTGTTCGTGACGAACACGAAGATCCTGAAGGAAGGCATCGAGAAGGGCATCGGCAACTCGATCCTCATCAAGATCAACCAGATCGGCACGCTGACGGAAACGTTCGCCGCCATCGAGATGGCCAAGCGCGCGGGCTACACCGCCGTGATCTCGCACCGTTCGGGCGAGACCGAGGACAGCACGATCGCCGACATCGCGGTGGGCACCAACGCCGGCCAGATCAAGACCGGTTCGCTGTCGCGTTCGGACCGTATCGCCAAGTACAACCAGCTGCTGCGCATCGAGGAAGACCTCGGCGATATCGCGAGCTACCCCGGCAAGAGCGCGTTCTACAACCTGCGCTAAACCTTTGGCGGTTGCCTGCCGATAAGACGGCGCTGTCCTCGAGATGAGGGCGGCGCCGTTTTTCGTTGCATGTTGGAACACCTTTTACAGGCGTTCCTGCGCTTTTGCTTTGCATTCTCGTGCGGCATGCGCCATGATTGTGCCGGCTCATATCGCTCCGAATTTGACTAGCGCCCCTTGACTAGCGCCCCTTCCTGTCTCAGATGCGCCTGATCTCGCTGTTGCTGTTTATCCTGCTGCTGGCTATCCAGTACCCGCTCTGGCTGGGCAAGGGCGGATGGCTGCGCGTCTGGGATCTGAACCATCAGGTGGAAGAGCAGGCCAGCCGCAACCAGTCGCTGAAGCTGCGCAACGCCAAGCTTGAAGGGGAAGTGAAGGATTTGCAGGATGGCACGGGCGCGATCGAGGAACGCGCGCGCTACGAGCTCGGCATGGTCAAGGAAGGCGAAGTGTTCGTGCAGTTCGTCGCGCCGGCCCCGAAGGTCAGCGCCACGCCGCCGCTGCCGCCGCCGCCGAACTCGGTCGCCGGCATGGGCGGGCATCACTGAACCGCATCTCCCGCCGTTCGCTGCCGGTCACCCCCCAGTCACCCCGGTTGCCCCCGGTCACCACCAGCCGTACGGGTAACCCCCCCAGCCGCCGCCCCAGTATCCGGGCGAGCCGACGCTGACGCCGTAGCCCCAGCGGCTGCCGCCACCCCAGCCGCCACCCCAGCCCCCGTAGTACATGTTCCAGTTCGTGTAGGGATACGCCGCGTAGGCCCACGCCTGCGCCTCCTGCTGGCGCGCGATGACCGACTCCTGGTCGCGCAGGATCTGCGCGTTGAGGGCGGTCAGCTGCTGCTTCTGCTCGGCGGTGACGGGCGGGGGCGGCACCGCGTTGGGCGCGAGCCGCGAGGTGAAGGGTGCGCCATTGATGTCACGCGGCAGGTCCGCCGCGCAGCCGCCCAGCAAGCCGCCAAGCAGGCCGGCCATCGACCCACCCATTAGCAGCGCGGCCAACGCGCGGGAAACGATCTTCCGGTCTGGCAAGGTCTTCATCTCAGCCTCCTCCAAACAATGGCCGCGCTCGGGCGGTGCCTCAGTGGTGTTGATGTGCGCCGTCGCCCGCGCCGGTCGCGACCGGTGCCGTGAACAGCTGCGCGCTATCGACGGGGTCGAACTCGTAGCGCTGGCCGCAGAAATCGCAATGGATCTCGACGTGGCCGCGCTCCGCGATGATGCCTTCGATCTCCTCGCGGCCCAGCGATTGCAGCATGCCAGCGACTTTCTCGCGCGAGCACGAGCACTGGAAATGCGGCTGCATCGGCTCGAACACGCGCAGGCCCGTGGCCTCGATGTCTTCCCAGAACAGCTTGCGCAGCAGCGTCTCGGGCGTTTCCCCGAGCAGTTCTTCCTGCTTCAGCGTGGCGCCGAGCTGGCACGCGCGATCCCACGTGTCGAGGTCCTGCGCGCGGGCATCGTCGCTCAGCGGCTCGCCGGTCTCGCCGACCTGCGCGGGCGCGTTGCCGTAGGCTTCGAGCGTGCCGCCATACGACGGCAGCTTCTGCAGCAGCATGCCGGCCGCCACCTGGTCGTTGGCCGCGAGCCACAGGCGTGTGTCGAGCTGCTCGGACGCCTGCATATAGTGCTCGAGCACTTCGCTGACCGAGTTCAGCGGACCATGCGCGTCGGACAGCGGCACGATGCCCTGGTACGCCTGTTGGCCCGGCAGCTTGTCCTGCGGGTCGAGCGTGATCGCGAAGCGGCCTTGTCCCTTGACGTTGACCATCTGGCGCAGCGTGGCGTCGTCGGGGATCTCGGCGCCCTCGGCCAGCTTGGCCGTGGCGCGCATCGACAGGTCGGACAGGCATTCGACCACGAGCATGCGCACGGGGCCGTCGCCGTGGACCTGCATGACCAGCGCGCCGTTGAACTTGAGGTTGGCGGACAGCAGCGCCGCGGCCGCCATCATCTCGCCCAGTACGTGCCGGACCGCCAGCGGATAGGCGTGGCGGTTCAGCACTTCCTGCCAGGTGGCTTCCATGCGTACGAGTTCGCCACGCACGGGGGCGGCGTCGAACAGGAATTTCTGGAGAATGTCGGGGTTGGTGGAGGCGGTCACTAAGCGGTCCTTCTGGTTTGCTTCAATCAATTCAGTCGATGCGCTTCAGCGCGACCTTGTAGGTCGCCTGGCGCTTGGCATAGGTTTCTGCATTGCGGTACAGGTTGGCCACGTCCTCGTCCGTCAGCTGGCGCACGACCTTGGCGGGCGTGCCGATGATCAGCGAGCGATCCGGGAACACCTTGCCTTCGGTCACCAGCGCGCCGGCGCCGACGAGGCATTCCTTCCCGATCACGGCGCCGTTCAGCACCACGGCCTGGATGCCGATCAGCGAGCCGTCGCCGACCGTGCAGCCATGCAGCATGGCCTGATGGCCGACCGACACCTTGTTGCCGAGCGTCATCGGACGGCCCGGGTCGGTGTGCAATACCGCGCCTTCCTGCAGGTTCGTGTCCTCGCCCACCACGATCGGCTCGTTGTCGCCGCGAATCACCACGCCGGGCCATGCACTTGCACGCGCCTTGAGCGTCACGTTGCCGATGATCGTCGCTTCCTTCGCCACGTAGGCATCGTCGTCGATGATGGGGGTGAGGTCGCCGAGCTGGTAAAGCGCCATGGAGTCTCCTGCCTGAGGCATTCGTGATAAGTGGGGGTGGCCGCGCGGATTTCAAATTTCCGGCCGATGCGGGAACTGCCGGCTCGCATCGCCGCCGCCGTTAAAATGGCGGCCATACGAGATTTTACGCCGATGCCAGTGATCCCACCCGCCTTGCCGTCACATCCACCGCTGCCGCGTCCCGTGCGCGCGCAGGCGCTCGAGCTGCTATGCATGAACGATGCCCGGGCCAAGGCGGCGGCCACGCGGGCGCTGTACGCGGCGCTGGAGGGTAGCGGGGAGGGCGCGGCCGGTGCAGGTTCGATCGACACCGATGCATGCATCGTTGCAGATCCTGCCCGCGCGCTGCCGGGGCGGCCCGAGCGGCCCGAACTCGTGCCGCCGCAGCATGTGGAGCGGCGGCGGTCGATCCACACGACGGCCGGGCGCGCCAATCTGATCCATGCGCTGTGCCATATCGAATTCAACGCGATCAACCTCGCGCTCGACGCGGTATGGCGGTTTTCGGGAATGCCGGCGGCGTTCTATACCGACTGGATGCGCGTGGCGGACGAGGAGGCCTACCACTTCACACTGCTGGCGGACCATCTCGAGACGCTGGGCGCGCGGTACGGCGATTTCACGGCGCACAACTCGCTCTGGGAGATGTGCGACAAGACCGCCGGCGACGTGCTGGCGCGCATGGCGCTGGTGCCGCGCACGCTCGAGGCGCGCGGGCTCGATGCATCGCCGCCCGTGCGGGCCAAGCTGGCCGAGGCGGGGGATGACGCGGCCGCCGCGATCATCGACATCATCCTGCGCGACGAGGTCGGGCACGTGGCGATCGGCAATCGCTGGTACCGGTATCTGTGCGCGCGGCGCGGGCTCGATCCGGTGGCGACCTACCCATTGCTTTCGCGGCAATACGGCGCGCCGAAGCCGCGGGGACCGTTCAACGTCGAGGCGCGGCGCGCGGCCGGGTTCGATGACGATGAACTGGCCTGGCTCGAGGGGGCGGCCGGCTAGACCGCCATCTCTTATCGTTTGCCCGCGCGCTCTTCCTCCAGCAGCCGCAGCACGCGCCGCTGGATCTTGCCCGTGGTCGTCATCGGCAACTGGTCGATGAATTCGATTGCCTTCGGGTACTCGTACGGCGCGAGTTGGCCGCGCACGTGCTGCTGCAGTTCGACGATCAGCGCCGCGTCGCGTTCCGCCGAGCGCTGGACCGACGGCGTCAGCACGATGAACGCCTTGACGATCGCGCCCCGTTCGGGATCGGGCGACGGCACCACCGCGCAATTGGACACCGCCGGATGCTTGAGCAGGCAGTTCTCGATCTCGCTCGGCCCGATGCGATAGCCCGAGGACTTGAACACGTCGTCCGCGCGGCCCTGATACCAGAGGTAGCCATCGGCATCCATGCGCGCAAGGTCCCCCGTGCGGCACCAGCGCAGCCCGTCGCGTTCCACATACTTGTTCTGCGTGGCCGCCTCGTTCTTCCAGTAGCCGAGGAAGAACACCGGATCCGGATGGCCGTGAATATCGGTCGCGCAGACCGCCACCTCGCCGTCCTCGCCGGCGGCCACGGGCGCGCCATCCTCGTCGATGATCGCCACGCGGTGCCCCGGGTAGGGCCGACCCATCGACCCCGGCCGCGCGGGCCAGCCAAGGCGTCCCTCGTCGTGCTGCGCCGTGCAATTCCCGACGATGTAGTTCATCTCGGTCTGCCCGAACATCTCGTTGACCACGATGCCGAGCGCGTCGCGGCACCAGCTGAACACGGTCTCGCCGACGGCTTCGCCCGCGCTCATGATCGCGCGCAGGCGCAGGTCGTAACGCTTCGCCGGCTCGGGGCACGCCTTCATCATCTGCTTGAGCGCGGTCGGGAACAGGAACGTGTTGGTGACGCGATAGCGTTGCAGGATCTCGAACGCGCGCTCCGGCGTGAAGCGGCCCTGATAGCCGACGATCGGCTTGCCGAAATAGAGCGCGGGCATCAGCGCGTCCCACAGTCCGCCCGTCCATGCCCAGTCGGCCGGGCTCCAGAACACGTCGTGGTCCTGCGGATACCAGTTCTGCGAGCAAACGAAGCCGGTCAGGTTGCCGATGAGCGCGCGGTGCGGCAGCAGCGCGCCCTTGGGCGGTCCCGTGGTGCCGCTCGTGTAGATGAGCACCGCGGCCTCGTCCGCTTTCGTGACCTCGGCCGTGAACGTCGGCAACTGTGCCGCGAGCAGCGTGTCCCAGTCCCGATCGCCGCGGCCTTGCGCATCGCCGACGGCGATCACGGTCGCGAGCGTCGGGCACTCGTGGCGCGCGGCGAGCAGATTGTCGATCGAGGTCTCGTCGACGATGGCCACGCGTGTCTCGCTGTGATCGATGCGATACGAGAGCGCCTCCGGGCCGAACAGCATCGAGAGCGGCATGGCCACCGCGCCAAGCTGATAGACGGCCATGCCCGCGATGACGGTCTCGATGCGCTGGGGCATGACGATGGCGACGCGATCCCCGCGCCGCACGCCGAGGTTGCGCAGCGCGCGCGACAGGCGGTTGGCCTCGGCCTGGATATAGGCGTAGGTGTGCGCGCCGCGCCGGCCGTCCTCGTGCTCGGTATAGACCGCCACGCGCAGCATCGTGTTGCGGTCGCGCGCCCAGCGGCCGCAACATACCTCGGCAAGGTTGAATTCATCGGGCACGTTCCAGCGGAATGTGTCGTGCAGCGCGCGATAGTCGTCGCGGCGGTCCGCGGGCAGGGCGGTCATGCGGGTGTCTCCGGTTGTCGTTCGCGTCCGTTTTACCGCATAATCGCCGGGTAAAACGAACGATCGTTCTATTCTTGTCCCGACGCCCCGCGCCGGGCCGCGGTACGAGGAGCACCATGACCATCACGGAAACATCGCGTTCGGAATTTATCACGCTGCGCGGTCTGCGCACTCATGTCCGGCACTGGGGGCAGGACGGCGCCCGCAAGCTGTTCATGCTCCATGGCTGGATGGACGTCGCCGCGTCGTTCCAGTTTCTCGTCGATGCGCTCGCGCACGACTGGCACGTCATCGCGATGGACTGGCGCGGTTTTGGCGAAACCGACTGGCCGAGCCGCTTTCCGGGCACCGAGTCGTACTGGTTCGGCGACTACGTGGCCGATCTCGAGGCCCTGGTCGACCACTATCAGCCCGAGGGACAGGTTGATCTGCTGGGCCATAGCATGGGCGCGAATCTCGTCTGCATCTACGCGGGCGTGCGGCCGCAGCGCGTGCGCCGCGTGGTGGATCTGGAAGGCTTCGGCATGACGCGCACGCATCCCGCGCAGGCCCCGGGCCGGCTGGCCAAATGGCTCGACGAACTTCGCGAGCGGCCGCAGTTGCGTACCTATGCGAGCGAGCGCGAGGTGGCCGAACGTCTGCAGAAAACCAACCCGCGCCTGCGCGACGATCGCGCGGCGTTCCTCGCGGCGCACTGGTCGCGCCGGAATGCCGACGGGCAATGGGCGTTACTGGCCGATCCCGCGCACAAGATGGTGAATCCGCAGCTGTACCGGATCGACGAAATCATGGCGATCTGGGAGCAGGTCACGGCGCCGGTCCTGCATGTGGAGGGGCGCGATTCCCCCACGCTGGCGCGGCTCGCGCACAAGGAGCCGATTCCCGAATTCCGCGAGCGCTTCCGCGCGTTCCGCGACTTCCGCGAGGCCACGGTCGATGACGCGGGCCATATGATCCATCACGATCAGCCGGAAGCCGTGGCGCGCCTCACCGAGGCCTTCCTGCTGGGTTAGCGAGGCATGCTCACGCGGTCGTGAGCTTCGCCTTCAGCGCGGGGTTGTTGCTCGTGTGCATGTGGACCAGCGCCTTGTCCGGGAACGCGTAGTGATAGGCCTTGCGCAGCGCGAGCGCGGCTTCATGGAAGCCGGACAGGATGAGCTTCTGCTTGTGCGTGTAGTAGGCGATGTCGCCGGCCGCGAACACGCCGCGCCGCGAGCTTTCGTACGTCGTGGTGTCGACGAGCACGCGGCCCGCGTGCATGTCCATGTCCCATTGCGCGATCGGACCGGGCTCCGACACCAGGCCGTATAGCGCGATGACGTCGTCGGCGGGGATGTCGCGGTCGCCGTCGCGCGTCTTGACGACCACCGAGGTCAGCGCGCCGTCGGTGGTGGACAGCCCGCCGAGCATGCCCATCACGAAATCCATCTCGCCGGCCTCGACGGCCGCGCGCATCGACGCCACCGTGTGATCGGCCGCGCGGAAGCCCTCGCGGCGATGCAGCAGCGTGACGCGCGCCGCGACGTTGCGCAGGGCGAGCGCCCAGTCCAGCGCGGAATCGCCGCCGCCCGCGACGATCACGCGCTTGCCCGCGAAGCGCGACAGTTCGCGCACCGCGTAGTGGATATGCCTGCCTTCCAGCGCGGCCGCTTCGGGCACCGACACGCGTTGCGGCGCGAACGCGCCCGCGCCCGCGCACACCAGCACGGCCGCCGCGTCGAAGCGCTTGCCGGCATCGGTCGTGACGAGCAGGCGTGGATGGCCGTCTTCACCTGTGATCTCGGTCACGCTGTCGGCGCGCTGGCCAAAGTGCATCGGCGGCGCGAACGGCGCGCATTGCTCGAGCAGGCGATCGACGAGTTCCTGCGCATTGCAGCCCGGAATCGCCGGGATGTCGTAGATGGGCTTTTCGGGATAGAGCTCCGTGCACTGGCCGCCCGCGCGGTCTAGCACATCGACGATCTCGCAGGTGAGGCCCAGCACGCCGGCCTGGAACGCGGCGAACAGGCCGACGGGGCCGGCGCCCACGATCAGCACGTCGGTACGAACGGTTTCAGGAGCGGGGGAGGTGGACATGGTGGATGGCGGAAAGGGCAGAAAGAGAATGGCGGGAAACTGCGCAAAGCGCCCGCGGGGCGGCGCCCATGGCGGGCTTCGTGCCGCCGCGATGCCGTCACTATACCGTGCGGCGCACCCCCGGCCGCCCGTGCCAGCAATGGCGGCAGGGCTATCCGCGTCAGGCCGGGGATCGGTCGCGCGGAAAGTGCACCGTCAGGAGTAGAATGACGGCATGCAAAACGCCCACGCGATCAACGCCGACCTGCACTGCCATTCCACCGTTTCCGACGGTACGCTCGCCCCCGCCGCGGTGGCGGCGCGTGCCAGTGCCGGTGGCGTGGCATTCTGGGCGCTGACCGATCACGATGAACTGGGCGGCCAGGCCGAAGCGCGCGCCGCGGCGGAAGCGCATGGCATGCGCTATGTGCCCGGCGTGGAGATCTCGGTGACCTGGGCGGGCCAGACCGTCCATATCGTGGGCCTGCAGATCGACGCGACCCATCCGGACCTCATCGATGGCCTGGCGCGCACGCGCGACGGCCGCGCGCGCCGTGCCGCCGACATCAGCGACGCGCTCGCGCGCATCGGCATCGAGGGCGCCTATGCGGGCGCGCTGCGCCACGTGGGCAATCCCGACCTGATCTCCCGCACGCACTTCGCGCGCTGGCTCGTCGATGAAGGCTATTGCGAGTCCATCAGCGAAGTCTTCGACAAGTACCTGTCCGAAGGGCGTCCCGGCTATGTCGGCCATCGCTGGGCCACGCTGTCCGACGCGGTGGGCTGGATCCTCAAGGCCGGCGGCATTGCCGTGATGGCGCACCCGGGCCGGTATCACTACACGGACCTCCAGCACGACGCACTGTTCGACGAATTCACGCAACTCGGCGGCCGCGCCGTCGAGGTGGTAACCGGCAGCCATACGCCGGATCAGTTCCAGCGCTACGCCGACGTGGCGCGCCATTACGGCCTGCTGGCATCGCGCGGCTCGGACTTCCACGGCCCGGGCGAAGGGCGCGTGGAAATCGGCACGCTGCCGCCGCTGCCTTCCACGGTCACGCCGATCTGGCACAACTGGTGACCGGTCGATGTCTCAGTACTTCGATATCCATCCGCAGAATCCGCAGTCGCGGCTCGTCAAGCAGGCGGTGCAGATCGTCCGGCAGGGCGGGCTTATCGCGCTGCCCACGGACTCCAGCTACGCGCTGGCCTGCCAGCTCGACGACAAGGCCGCGGTGGAGCGGCTCCGCCGGCTGCGCGGCATCGACGACAAGCATCACCTCACGCTGATGTGCAGCGACCTGTCCGAGCTCGGCAACTTCGCGCGCGTGGACAACCGGCAGTACCGCTGGCTCAAGGGCGCCACCCCGGGGCCCTACGTGTTCATTCTCGAGGCGACCAAGGAAGTGCCGCGCCGGCTCTCGCACCCGGCGCGCAAGACGATCGGCGTGCGCGTGCCCGACCATCCGATTCCGCTGGCGCTGCTGGCGGACCTGGGGCAGCCGCTGATCTCCGCGACACTCCAGATGCCCGGCGACGACGTGCCGATGAACGACCCGGCCGAAATCCGTGCGCGGCTGGAAAAACAGCTCGACCTCGTCATCTGCGGCGGGCCCGCGCCCGCGCAGCCGACCACCGTGATCGACCTGACCAGCGGCGAGCCGGAGCTGGTGCGCGCGGGTCGCGGCGATCTCGCTTATTTCGGGCTGACGGCGTCGGTCTGACGGCGCACGGTCCGGACGCGCGGGCGTCGGCGCGCTGGGTACAATAGCCGTCATGGATTCCTCTCTCATCCAGACCTTCGCGGTCTACGCGCTACCCGTCCTCTTCGCCATCACGCTGCACGAGGCCGCGCATGGCTACGTGTCGAAGCATTTCGGCGACAACACCGCCTATGTGCTCGGCCGCGTGAGCCTGAACCCCGTGCGGCATATCGATCCGATCGGCACCATCGCGGTCCCGCTGCTCCTGTATTTCCTGACCAAGGGCCAGTTCGTGTTCGGCTACGCCAAGCCCGTGCCGGTGGTGTTCAGCCGCCTGCGCAATCCGCGCTGGCACGGCATGTGGGTGGCGCTGGCGGGGCCAGGCAGCAACCTCATCCAGGCCTTTGCGTGGGCGCTCGTCACGATCGGGCTGGTCTGGGCGCGCGTGCAGGAGCCGTTCTTCGCGGACATGGCGCGCGCGGGCGTGCTGGTCAATCTGGTCATGGCGGCGTTCAACCTGTTTCCGATTCCGCCGCTGGACGGCGGGCGCGTGCTGACGGCGCTGCTGCCGCAGCGCATCGCGATGGCGGTCGGGCGCATCGAGCCGTACGGCATTTTCGTCGTGATGGCGCTGGTCGCGGCCGGCGTGATCACGCAGATCTGGATGTGGCCGGTGATCAAGCTGCTGGCCTCGCTCGTCGAGCTGATGCTCCAGCCATTTACGCTGCTGTTGCAATGAGCGCGCCCTCGACGTGGGTCACGCGCTGGGCCCATCTGTTTCCGGCCGGCGGCCGCGTGCTCGATCTGGCCTGCGGCAGCGGCCGCCATGCGGCATGGCTGGCTGCGCGCGGCTTCGACGTGCTGGCCGTGGACCGCGACGCGGCCGCGGTGGACGCGCTACCGGCGACCGTCACCGGGCGTGTGGCGGACCTGGAGCAGGGCGCCTGGCCGCTCGGCGACGTGGCGCCGCTCGATGGCATCGTCGTCACCAACTACCTCCATCGGCCGCTCTGGCCGCACCTGCTGGCCGCCGTGGCGCCGGGCGGGGTGTTCGTCTACGAGACCTTCGCGGCGGGCAACGAGACGGTCGGCAAACCGTCCCGGCCCGATTTCCTGCTCCGCCCCGGTGAACTGCTGGAGGTGGTTCGCGGTCAATTGCGCGTGATCGGCTACGAGGACGGGGTGCTCGAGGCGCGCGGCGCCGGCGCCTCGCCCGCGTTCGTGCAGCGAATTTGTGCGGTGCGGGAGGTTCCGGTGGCTGGCGATGCACCTCCTCCGCGTCACGTCCTGCCCCCGGTCGCCTTTTAGACGTTTTCCCTCATCCCGGGGGTGGTCGGAACCGCGAACGGTTCCGGTACAATCCCGGTTATTCGTATCCCGGATTTCCCGAACTTATGACTCAGATTACCGGCAGCATCGTGGCCATCGTGACCCCGATGCACGAGGATGGCAGCCTGGACTACCCGGCCCTGCGCGCCCTGGTGGACTGGCACGTGGCCGAAGGCACCGACGGCATCGTGATCGTCGGCACGACCGGCGAGTCGCCGACCGTCAATGTCGACGAGCACTGCGAGCTGATCCGCGTCGCCGTCGAGCAGGCCAACAAACGCATCCCGATCATCGCCGGTACCGGTGGCAACTCCACGAAGGAAGCCATCGAACTGACGGCCTTCGCCAAGAAGGTGGGCGCCGACGCCTCGCTGCAGGTGGTGCCTTACTACAACAAGCCGACGCAGGAAGGTATCTACCGCCATTTCCGCACGATCGCGGAAGCGGTGGATCTGCCGGTGCTGCTGTACAACGTGCCCGGCCGCACGGTCGCGGACATGACCAACGAGACCATCCTGCGTGCCGCGCAGGTGCCCGGCATCGTCGGCGTGAAGGAAGCGACCGGCAATATCGACCGTGCCGCGCAGCTGATCAAGGACGCGCCCGCGCACTTCGCCGTGTACAGCGGTGACGATCCCACGGCGGTCGCGCTGATCCTGCTCGGTGGCAAGGGCAATATCTCGGTGACGGCCAACGTGGCGCCGCGCAAGATGCACGAGATGTGCGCGGCGGCGCTGAAGGGCGATGTCGTGACCGCGCGCCGTCTGCACATGGAACTGATCGACCTCAACAAGGCGATGTTCGTCGAGGCGAATCCGATTCCCGTGAAGTGGGCCCTGCAGCAGATGGGCCGCATGAAGAGTGGTATCCGCCTGCCGCTGACGCCGCTCTCCGAGAACCAGCACGAGTACGTGCGCCGCGCGCTGGCTGCCGCCGGCCTGCTCGGTTGAAGTATCCAAACCGTCCGGCCCTGGCCCGACCTGCCGATATCCCGTTGAATAGGATTGTGTGTCAATGAAACTGAAGCTTAACCGCCGTGGCGCGACGCAAGTCGGTCGCCGCGCCGCAGTGGTCGCGCCTGTGCTGGCCATGACCCTGATTGCCGGCTGCAGCAGCATCAACGAAGCGATGCAGCCGGACAAGATCGACTACAAGTCGCAAGGCAAGAAGACCGCGTCGCTCGACGTGCCGCCCGATCTGACCAAGCTCGACGGCGATCGCCGCTACACGGTGCCCGACGCGGCCGGTACGTCCACGCTGTCGACGTACAACCAGGCCAACAAGGTCGCCCGCGAACAGACCGGTACCGAGAACGTGCTGCCGAGCGCGAGCGGTATCCGCATGGAACGCGACGGCAACCAGCGCTGGCTCGTGATCAGCAACGGCATGCGCGCCGACCAGCTGTGGCAGTCGCTGCGCGGCTTCTGGCAGGAGAACGGTTTCCTGCTGGTGCAGGACTCGCCCGAGACCGGCATCATGGAAACGGACTGGGCCGAGAACCGCGCGAAGATCCCGCAGGATTTCATCCGCAACACGATCGGCAAGGTGTTCGACGGCCTGTACTCGACGTCGGAACGCGACAAGTTCCGTACGCGCGTCGAGCGTTCGCAGAACGGCCAGCTCGAAGTGTTCATCAGCCACCGTGGCGCGCAGGAGCAGCTGACCGGCGTGGAGAAGACCCAGACGGTGTGGACCCCGCGTCCGGCCGATCCGGATCTGGAAGCCGAATTCCTCTCGCGTCTCGCGCAGCGTCTGGGCGTGCAGAAGGAAAAGGCCGACCTGATGGCCAAGAACCCGACGCCGGTGGGCAACAGCGCCGCCGCGCAGGCCACCCCGGCCGTGTCGCCCGCGGCGACCGGCATTGGTGCCGTCGCGGCAACCGGTGCGGCCAGCGCCGATGGCGAAAAGTCGTTCCTGTCGCAGGTCAACGGCTCGCCCGCGCTGCAGATCCCCGAGCCGTTCGATCGCGCCTGGCGTTCGGTCGGCCTGTCGCTGGACCGCGTGAACTTCACGGTGGAAGATCGCGATCGCGCGCAGGGCCTGTACTACGTGCGCTACGTCGATCCGCGCTCCGAAGTGGATAGCCGTGGTTTCTTCTCGCGCATCTTCTCGAAGGCCAACGACGGCAAGACCGCGAAGAAGTATCGCGTCGCGCTGAAGGGCAACGGCACGGGCACCACGGTGACCGTGCAGAACGATGCGGGCCAGCCGGAGAACACCGAGATCGGCAAGCGCATCCTGTCCCTGCTGGACGAGCAGCTGCACTGATGGCGACTGTCGTGCGAGCGCATCGATAATGCGCTTTGCTTTTTTGGGTAGCGGCAGCGAGGGCAACTCGCTGCTGATCGAGTCGTTCGACGGCACGCGCACGACGCGCGTGCTGCTCGACTGCGGCTTCGGTATCCGCGAGACCGCCCGGCGGCTCGAACGCCTCGGCGTGACGCCCGATCAGCTCGATGGCCTGCTCGTGACGCACGAGCACGGCGACCACATCGGGTCTGCCTATTCCTTCGCCGCCAAGCATCGCTTGCCGGTCTACACGAGTCACGGTACCTGGATGGCCACGTCGCATCTGCGTGGCGCCGATGTGGCCGACGTGCGCGTGTGCTGCGCCGATCGCGGGTTCGACATCGAGGGGTTGCACGTGCAGCCCTACACGGTGCCGCACGATGCGCGCGAGCCGCTGCAGTTCGTGCTGACCGATGGCGACGCGCGGCTCGGTGTGCTGACCGACGCGGGCATGGAAACGCCATATGTGATCGCGAAGCTCGCGGGCGTGGATTCGCTCGTGCTCGAGTGCAATCACGACCGCGAGATGCTGCGCAACTCGGCGTATCCGTACTCGCTCAAGCGGCGCATCGGCGGAGATTTCGGCCATCTGGCCAACGAGATTGCCGCGAGTATCCTGCAGCAAGTGCAACATGGCGGACTGCGCCGCGTGGTTGCCGCGCATCTGAGCAAGCAGAACAATACCCCCGAGCTTGCCGCGGGTGCGCTTGCCGAGGTGTTGGGTGCCGCGCTTGAAGATATTCTGATTGCCGATCAGGAGCTGGGGCTCGGATGGCAGCCGGTGCGGGATTGAGAACCGCATCGCGCGCAAAATGAAAGCCGGTTGAAAGGTTAATCAAACGGCAGTATGCGGGGCGAATGCGAGTGTCGAATGCGAGCGTCGAGCGAGGCGAGGCAGGAAACAAAAAAGCCGGCTTAAAGCCGGCTTTTTTGTTCGGAACGAACCGATTACTGCTTGGCTGCGGGAGCCGAAGCGTCAGCGGCCGGAGCCGATGCGTCAGCAGCCGGGGCTTCAGCAGCGGGAGCCGAAGCGTCAGCAGCCGGAGCAGCGGCGGGAGCCGATGCGTCAGCGGCAGGAGCAGCAGCAGCCGGAGCTGCGGTGTCAGCGGCCGGAGCGGCAGCTTCTTCCTTCTTGCCGCAAGCGGCGAGAGCAACAGCGGCCAGCAGGGAAGCGATCAGGAGAGACTTCTTCATTGTTCGTCCTTTAACTTTTATAAAACCAAAACAGGCGATGAATAATTACCGGTAATTATCGCTCTTCAACTGCAAAATCTTCTTCCGCAGCTGCCAGAAGCAAAAGCTGAGGCTGTTCTCAAACTGCCTATCTGCAGATATGCAGCGGTACACAGTACCAGCCAGCGGGCGATTATATCCGCGTTTTCCCGGCTTGTGTACAGGCGAAATTATACGGTTCGCTTTGTTACGACTTATTACACCCGTGCTGGCAATAGTTGCAACCAGCCCTCCATCGTCCAGTCATGGAACGTGTCGAGAAGGTCGGGCAGCGGCGCGCACGCCGTCACCTCTTCAGGCGTCAGGCAACGCTTGTCGGCAAGCCGACGCAGCCATTTGGCCAACGCCGCGGGCGGCTCGTACGCTTCCCCGTTGAGGAAGAAATGTGTCTTGTCGTAGAGCGCTATCGAAGCAGGAGCAAGGACTACGCCATGTGACTGCGCGAGCCTGGCGTACTTGCGCGCGGTGAGTTCGGCGACCTCCGCGAACTCGACACCTGGCTTGGGTTCCGACAGATGCGTGCCGAGGAATTCGGACACCATGCCGGGGGTCCAGCGCATGGCCGCAAGACGCTCGGCCACGGCGCGCGTGAGATTGGCGGGCAGTTGCGCGGGATGCACGGTGGCGGCTTCACCCGCGTCCGTATAGCGGCCGGAGAGGTCCTCGTTGTCTTCCACGGTTTCCGACAGCCACGCCAGGAAGTGACCCGCGAGTTCGCGGAACGCGGGCGCGCGGAAGCCGATGGACGCGGTCATGCATTCGCCCTCGGCCACGCCGTCGTGCGCATATTGCGGCGGCAGATAGAGCATGTCGCCGGGCTCGAGCACGAACTCTTCTTCCGCGGTGAAGTCGGAAAGAATCTTGAGCGGCAGATTGGGCACGAGATCGAGCTTCGTCTGCGACGAGATACGCCAGCGGCGCCGGCCCGAGACTTGCAGCAGGAATACGTCGTACGAATCGAAGTGCGGACCGACGCCGCCGCCATCGGTGGCGTAACTGATCATCACGTCGTCGAGCCGCGCGTCGGGAATGAAGCGGAACTGGCTCATGAGTTCCGCGGCGGCCAGGCTGTGCAGATTCACGCCCTGAACCAGCAGCGACCATTGGCGCGTCTTGCGCGAAGGCAGGTTCTCTTCGGCGAACGGGCCGTGGTCGAGCTTCCAGCGGTTGCGAAAGTGCGACACCATGCGTGACTCGACGTCATCGCGATCGGCCAGCGAAAAAAGCGCTTCGCGCGACACCGGTGGCACGATTCCCGGCACAGCCTGTCGAATCAGTAGCGGTTTGCGGTGCCAGACGTCGCGCATGAATGCCGCGGGCGTCAAGCCGCCGAGAAGTGGGAGCGGCGCATCGGGATCAATGGGGCCCGCAGGCAAGGCCTGCGCGTATAATGCGGAATCGCTCATGGAGTCAAGAATTGAAAATCGCTAAGAACACGGTGGTGTCCGTGGTGTACAAGCTCTCGGACGCGCAGGGCAATCTGATCGAGGAATCGGACGACCCGATGGTCTATTTGCACGGCGGCTATGATGGCACGTTCCCCAAGATCGAGGAAGCGCTCGACGGCCACGACGCAGGTTTCGAGACGCAGCTGCAGCTCGAGCCCGAAGATGCGTTCGGCGATTACGATGCCGAGCTCGTCAAGGTGGAGCCGCGCGATCGTTTCCCCGAGCCGCTCGAAGTGGGCATGCAGTTCGAAGGCGTGCCCGAGGATGGCGACGAGGATGATTCCATCGTCTACACGGTGACGGACGTGGCCGAAGACAAGGTCGTGCTCGACGGCAATCATCCGCTGGCCGGCATGGCGCTGCGTTTCTACCTGAAGGTTGCCGACGTGCGCGAAGCCACCGCCGACGAAGTCGAGCACGGTCACGCGCACGGCGCGTCGGGCGTCGAAGTCGTCGATGACGACGAGGACGATGGCGACAGCGGCCGTCACACGCTTCATTGAGCCCATGCACTGAGCGGAAGCAGTACCTGCAAAAAAGCCGGCCTAGCGCCGGCTTTTTTGTTGCCTTGTTGCCTAGTCCTTCGGGCCGTCCTGCAGCCGCACCTGGAATACCGACTTCGTGCCCGGCGTCACCATCAGCTCGGTCCACTGCGTGGGCGTGCCCACCGGCAGCGACACACGCGTGAAGTTGGCGACGATCTTGCCCGCATTGTCGCGCAGCGGCTTGTCGACGCTGAAGCCGCCGAGGCTCGCATGCACGAGCAGGACCTGGCCGTCGAAGTGCGCGCTCAACTCGCGTAGCTGCTTCTTGAACTCGAGGTAGCCGTCGCGCGAGCCGTGCCGCAGAAAGCCGTCGAGAATCGAAGGCTTGCCGCGTTTTTCCCAGCCGTTGCCGAACTGCGGATCGCCGTGGATGACGACGACCACGCCCGCGAGGTCGCGCTGTTCGGCGATCGTGAATGCGCGCGACAGCCATTGGCGGTTTGCTTCGCGACGATCTTCGAACTCGCTGTTGCGGCCGCCTTCGGTGCGGTAGTGGTTGTTGTCGCCAGGCACGTTGAGACCGACCACAAGCACGTTGCCCGTGACCAGGCGCGCGTTCTCGCGAAAGCTGCGGAACAGTGCCTGATCCGATTGCCGCACGACGGGCAGCGTGCGGCGTCCCAGCGTGGCATCGGCGGGGAAGAACAGCTCCCGCAGGCGATTGAGCCGTTCGACCGAATCGAACTGGCCGTTGATCGGGTGCTGGCATTCGGCCCAGTCGGTCTCTCCCGGCACGTAGAGCAGGGGTACCGGCGAGTCGTCGAGCAGGCGTTCGCGCGAGGACAGCAGGGCGTCGCCGCAAGATTCCGTATCGCCCTTGATGCCGCCCGCGTGGATGACCAGATCGACCTGGCGGTTGCCGAGCTGATTGAGCAGTGTGGCGGTTTCCGCTTCGGCCGCGGGCCACTGCGGGACGTCGGCGAGTAGCGCGATGCGCAGTGGCTTGACGGTGGGGGCGGGGGGCGGTGCGACCCTGGACGTGCTGGCGGCGAGCGCGGGGAGGGGGGTGAGCACTGGCCCTGTCATCGCGAGCGTCAGCAGCGACGCGCATGCCGCGCGTCGCGCCTGCGGCATGAGGCGCGACATGAGTCCCGGCCGCCGTGATGCGAACATGATCAGCCGTTGCCCTCGGACAACGCCTTGAGCCGGTACAGCGCGTCGAGCGCATCGCGCGGCGTCAGGCGGTCCGGATCGATATCGAGCAGCGCATCGAGCGCCGCGGCCTGCGCGGGCGACACGGTATCGGTATTGCCGTACGCGTGATCGTGGCCGTCGCCCGCATCGTCGTCCTCGGGCGGCGTGGCCGGTGCCGCGAACAGGTCCATCTGCGGCGTGGGCGTGGCGTCGGCCGATTGCTGCTCGAGCCATGCCAGATGCTTGCGCGCGGCGCGGATGACCGGTTGCGGCACGCCGGCCAGCTGCGCGACCTGCAGGCCGTAACTCTGGCTCGCGGGGCCATCCTGTACCGCGTGCAGGAACACGATGCCATCGCCGTGTTCGACGGCAGACAGGTGCACGTTGGCGGCCTGCGGGAATTCCTGCGGCAGTTGCGTGAGCTCGAAGTAGTGCGTGGCGAACAGCGTATGGCTGCGGTTGTGCGTCAGCAGATGGCGCGCGATGGCCCATGCCAGCGCAAGGCCATCGAACGTCGAGGTGCCGCGGCCGATCTCGTCCATCAGCACGAGGCTTGCCGGTGTGGCGTGATGGAGAATGCCGGCGGCTTCGGTCATCTCGACCATGAACGTCGAGCGGCCACCCGCCAGATCGTCGGCCGCGCCGATACGCGTGAAGATGCGGTCGATCGGGCCGATGACCGCGCGGCGCGCGGGCACCCATGCGCCGACGCACGCGAGCAGCACGATCAGCGCGGTCTGGCGCATGAACGTCGACTTACCGCCCATGTTCGGGCCCGTGATCAGCAGCAGCTTGCGCGCTTCGTTCAGCTGCGCGTCGTTGGCGATAAACGCCACCGATTCCGCGGCCAACTGGCCCTCCACCACGGGGTGGCGGCCCTGCACGATGTCGATCACGTTCTCGCCGACGCGTTCGGGCTGCGTCCAGTCGAGCGTCTGCGCGCGCTCGGCCAGCGCGGCGATCACGTCGAGCCGGGCAAGGGCGCCGGCCACGCGCTGCAGGCCGCCGATATGCGGCAGCAGTTGCTGCAGCAGCGCGTCGTACAGCAGCTTCTCGCGCGCCAGCGCGCGGTCCTGCGCGGACAGTGCCTTGTCCTCGAACGATTTCAGTTCCGGCGTGATATAGCGCTCGGCATTCTTGAGCGTCTGGCGGCGGCGATAGTCGTCGGGCACCTTGTCGGCCTGCCCGTTGGTGACCTCGATATAGAAGCCATGCACGCGGTTGTATTCGACGCGCAGGTTCGCGATGCCCGTGCGCGCGCGTTCGCGCGTTTCCAGGTCGATCAGGAACTGGCCGCAGTTTTCCGAGATATCGCGCAGTTCGTCGAGGTCTGCATCGTAGCCGCGCGCAATCACGCCGCCGTCGCGCACGACGGTCGAAGGTTCCTCGGCCACGGCACGCACGAGCAGGTCCAGGCAGTCCTGCGGCACGGCAAGGTCGCCGACGGTCTGCACGAGCAGCGGGGCGTCGTCGTCGAGCGTGACGCTGGCCTGGACTTCCGGCAATGCACGCAGCGTGTCGCGCAGCGAAGACAGGTCGCGCGGCCGCGCCGACAGCAGCGCGAGCCGCGACGTGATGCGTTCGACGTCGGCCAGCCGGCGCAGCACGCCGCGCACGCGGTCCGGGCCCTGCGAGATCAGCGCGCCGATGGCCTGTTGGCGCGCTTGCGGAATCGCGGTGTCGCGCAGCGGATGATGGAGCCAGTGGCGCAGCGCGCGGCTGCCCATCGTCGTGGCGCAGGTGTCGAGCAGCGAGAACAGCGTGGGCGATTCGCCGCCGCGCAGCGTCTCCGTCAGTTCGAGGTTGCGGCGCGTGGCGGTGTCGAGGCCGATGAACTCCGATTCGCGCTCCACCAGTACGCCCTGCACGTGGCGCAGCGACTGGCCTTGCGTGGTGGCGGCATAGTTGAGCAGGGCGCCCGCGGCGCCGAGCGCGGCACCGAGGCCCGCGCAGCCGAACGGTTCGAGGCTGGCCACACCGATCTGCTCGCGCAGGCGGCGCGTGCCCGCGTCCTGATCGAAGTGCCATTCCGGCAGGCGGGTGCGCGCGCAGGCGAGTTGCGGCAGGTCGATGCCGTCGGCATGCAGGAGTTCGGCGGGGCGGATGCGTTCGAGCTCGCGCGCGAGCTGCGCGGCCTCGCATTCCATCAGGCGCAGTTCGCCGCTCGCGAGATTGAGCCAGGCGAGGCCCGTCTTGCTGACGCCGCGGCGCGTGGTCTGCTGGTGCACGGCCATCAGGAACGTATCGACCTTGTCCGGCAGCAGCGCGGCGTCGGTCAGCGTGCCGGGCGTGACGATGCGCACGACCTTGCGCTCGACCGGGCCCTTGCTCGTGGCCGGATCGCCAATCTGCTCGCAGATCGCCACGGATTCGCCGAGCTTCACGAGCTTGGCAAGGTATTGGTCTACGGAATGAAACGGAATGCCGGCCATGCGGATCGGCACACCGCCGGACTGCCCGCGCGAGGTCAGCGTGATATCGAGCAGACGCGCGGCCTTCTCGGCGTCGTCATGAAACAGCTCGTAGAAATCGCCCATCCGGTAGAACAGCAGCGTGTCCGGGTGGTCGGCCTTGAGACGCAGGTACTGCTGCATCATCGGCGTGTGCTGCTTGTCCTTGGCGGACGCTACCCGCTTGGCATCGTTCGCGGCAACCTCGGCGTCGCCGAGGTCTTCTTCTTCGTTGCGTTGGGATAGGGCTTCAGCAGACATGCATTCCTCTCGGGCGGCCACGCGCCATGGGGCGGGCCGCCTGTCAGTCAGGATAAAACGCGCATTTTACTGCCTGCGGCGTCGAATGCCTTGATCCTGTGCGCGACTTTTACGAGAGACAGGTACGCGGAACGCTTATTCGGCGCGGGGCGCCGTCAGCTTTTTTGCGCTGGCCAGCACCGCCAGCACTTCCGCGCTGAACACCTCCGGCACGTCTTCGGGGATGTTGGGGGAGGTCAGGGCGTTGCGGCCCGCCTCGGCGAGCGCCGTGAGCAGGCCGTCGAGGTCCCGTTTGCTGTCGCGGGCGATCAGCGCAAACGCGAGCGAGAGCATCTCGCGGTGGGCCTGGATGATCGCCATGTAGGGCGTGGCGTTGTTTTCCATACGGGTATCAGATAGCGGGCGTGGAGGGCTTGGCGTTGTCGAGCGAGAACGGCGTCAGCAGGCGGACCATCTGGGCAAAGGCCTTCGGGTTGCCGGCGAGGATCTCGCCCTGTTCGATCTGGCGCGCTTCGCCGGTATAGTTGCCGACCAGGCCGCCCGCTTCGGTGATGAGCAGCATGCCGGCGGCCATGTCCCACGGCTTGAGGCCGCGCTCGAAGAAGCCGTCCAGACGGCCGCAGGCCACGTAGGCGAGGTCCAGCGCGGCGGCGCCGGGGCGGCGCAGGCCCGCGCAGCTGCGCGTCATCAGCGCGAACATCTCGAGGTATTCGTCCATGCCTTCGAGGTCACGGAACGGGAAGCCCGTGCCGATCAGGCAGTCGGCCAGCTTGTCGCGGCGCGTGACGCGGATGCGGCGGTTGTTCAGGAAGGCGCCGGCGCCCTTGGTCGCGGTGAAGAGTTCGTCGCGCGTCGGGTCGTAGACCACGGCCTGCACGGGCTGACCCTTGTGCAGCTGGCCGATGGACACCGCATATTGCGGAAAGCCGTGGATGAAGTTGGTGGTGCCGTCGAGCGGGTCGATGACCCAGGTGTATTCGTGGTCGGTCAGCTCGCCTTCGGTCCAGGACTGGCCCGACTCTTCCGCTAGAATGGCGTGCTCCGGGTAGGCGGTGCGGATGATCTCGATGATCGCGGCCTCGGCGGCGCGGTCTACTTCGGTCACGAAGTCGTTGTGTTGCTTGCGGGAAACACGCACCAGATCGACGTCGATCGAAGCGCGGTTGATGATGGAACCCGCCTTGCGGGCCGCCTTGACGGCGATATTGAGCATCGGATGCATGAATCTCTCCAGGCCGGTGCGGATCGCGATCGCAGCGCGGCGGCAACACAACGAATTGTCGAAGAACGAACGACGTGGCCATGTGGCCGCGTCGGCAATGAAGGCTGCATTGTACAGGACGCCAGCCGATGACACACGGGGCCGTTGCGCCCCGGTTCTTGCCCACATGAATTCAGAAAGCCAATCTTCCTCCGCTGCCATGACCGACCCCGCCGGGAGTGCCGCATCCGACATTTTCGGGCGCGTGCGCTTCGTGCTCGTGGAGACGAGCCACCCCGGCAACGTCGGCTCGGTCGCGCGCGCCATCAAGACAATGGGGTTTGGCGACACGCCGGGGAGCCTGGTGCTGGTGTCGCCGCGCGAGCCGGATGTGCTGACCCATCCGGACGCGGTTGCCATGGCGAGCGGGGCCGACGACGTGCTTGCGCGCGCCCATATCGTGGACAGTATCGAGCCCGCGCTGACCGGCGCCAGCCTGACCGTGGCGATGACCGCGCGCCAGCGCGAGTTCGGCCCGCCGCGGCTGCTGCCGCGCGACGCGGCCGCGCAGGCCCGAGCGCTGCTCGCGGGCGCCGCCCCGTTTGGCGCGACCACAGCCGGCGTGGCCTTCGTGTTCGGCAACGAGCGCTACGGCCTGCCGAACGACGTGGTCGAGCGTTGCTCGGCGGTCACGCATATCCCGGCCAACCCGGCCTATGCCTCGCTGAATCTCGCGCAGGCCGTGCAGCTGATCGCCTACGAGATGCGCCTCGCCTTGCTGGAGGCGGGTCAGGCGCCCGCGGCGGTGGCGCACGGTGCGCTCAATATCGGCTATGCTGGTGAGCCCGCCACGGCGGAGCAGATCGAGTCGATGTTCGATCATCTGCAGACGGGCCTGGTCGCGATCGGGTTTCTCGATCCGGACAACCCGCGCAAGCTGATGCCGCGGCTGAGGCGGTTACTGGCCCGCAGCGGGCTGGAACGCGAGGAAGTGAATATCCTGCGAGGCGTCGCGCGGCATATGCTGCGCGTCGGCGATCGCAAGGCAGGGGACAACAAGGCGGGCGACGAGCAGGATCTGTAAAGGAGCGAGAAGCGTGGCGGAGATTCCGGCGTACTACATGCGAGGCGGCACGAGCAAGGGCATGTTCTTTCTGGCGGACGATCTGCCGAAGGATGCCGAAGCCCGCGATGCACTGCTGCTTCGCGTGATCGGTTCGCCCGACCCGTATGCGCGCCATGCCGACGGCATGGGCGGCGCCACCGCCAGCACGAGCAAGGTCGCGCTCGTGCGAGCCTCGCGTCGCGAAGACTGCGATATCGAATTCGTGTTTGGCGCGGTGTCGGTCGATGCCGCGCATATCGACTGGACCGCGAACTGCGGCGATCTGCTCGCCGCGGCCGGTCCGTTCGCGATCTGGCGCGGCTTTGTGCCCGCGCGCGATGGCGGCGCCACCGTGCGCATCTGGCACGCCAATGTCGGCCAGACCATCCATTCCCATGTGCCCTGCCGCAATGGCCATCCGGTGGAGTCGGGCGAGTTCAGCGAGGACGGCGTGCCGTTTCCCTGCGCGGAGATCGTGCTCGCCTACCAGGACCCGCCCGAGGTCGTGCATCACAGTGCGCGGCGCCTGATGACGGGCATCGTGCACGTGCCGGAGCGATGTTGAGCGCGCATGCGCGAATGTCCCTGACAGCGTCAGGGCTCGGCGTCGGGCGGGCAAATCTCTTACACTCCCTGATCCTGCGCTGACCCTGGCCGCTGATTCACCCCCACTCAGACCGGCCAACGACCATGCCGGCGATCGCCCGCAGCGGTGCCTCGGACCTTCGTTCCGATGGACGCCGCATGCCGCGCGGCGCACGGCACGGCATCACGACAAGACAAAGATGTTCACACGCCTGAAGGAAGATATCGACTCGATCATGCTGCGCGACCCTGCCGCGCGCAGCCGCCTCGAGGTCCTCACCTGCTACCCCGGCCTTCACGCCGTCCTGTTTCATCGCGTGGCGCATGCCTGCTGGCGCGCGGGCCTTCACTGGCTTGGCCGCTGGATTTCGCACTGGTCGCGCTTTCTCACCGGCATCGAGATCCATCCGGCCGTCCGCATGGGCCGCCGCGTGTTCATCGATCACGGCATGGGCGTCGTCATTGGCGAGACCGCCGAGATCGGCGACGACTGCACGATCTACCAGGGCGTGACGCTCGGCGGTACGTCGCTCTACAAGGGCCAGAAGCGGCATCCGACGCTCGGACCCGGCGTCGTGGTCAGCGCGGGCGCCAAGGTGCTCGGGGGCTTTGAAGTGGGCGCGGGGGCGCGCGTGGGATCGAACGCAGTGGTGCTCAAGCCGGTACCGCCGGGCGCGACCGCCGTCGGTATCCCGGCGCGGATCATCCTGCCCGATGCGCCGACGCAGCAGCAGGGGGCCAGGCAGGAGTTCTCGGCATACGGCATCACGCCCAATGCGGACGATCCGGTATCGCTCGCGCTCAAGAGCCTGATCGACAATGCCGCGCAGCAGGACGAACGCATCAAGTCCGTGCTGGCCGCGCTCGACCGGCTGGGCGAGCACCTCGAGAACACGCCCAACGATCGCTTCGATGCGAGCGAGCTGCGCAGCCTGATGAAATAAGGCCTAGTCGGCCTGACTGAGCTCGGTGAACCCGTTCGCGTCCAGCTGAAGCACGGCCGCGCGCGGGTTGCGGGTATCGAGGTCCCAGTCGGTCAGCACCCAGCGATCGTTCTCGCCATGCTGGTGATGCGCGGGACGATGCGTGTGGCCATGCACGACGGTATGCGTGCCGGTGGCCGCAAGCAGGGCATCCACCGCCGCCGGCGTGGCATCGCCATACATGACCTGATGCGTACGGCTCGCCTCGCTGTCCGCGCGCAGCCGGCGCGCCACGCCCAGCCGCATCGACAGCGGCATGGCCAGGAACAGCCGTTGCACCCAGCGCTTGCGCGTCCAGAGGCGAAAGCGGTTGTAGCGTTCGTCGTCGAGGCACAGCATGTCGCCATGGCTCAGCGCCACGCGCCGGCCGCCGCAGACGACGACGGCGGGATCGGGCAGCAGCGTGGCCCCGGCCGCGGCGGCAAAGCGCCTGCCGAGCAGGAAGTCGCGGTTACCGTGCATCAGGTACACGGGCACGCCGCAGGTGGTCAGGCGACGCAGCAGCTGCGCGATATCGCGCGCGAACGGCGTGTTCAGGGCGTCGTCGCCGACCCAGAATTCGAAGAAATCGCCGAGGATGAACAGCGCGCGCGCATTGGCGGCCGCACGGTCGAGCAGGCGCTCGAACGCGGCGCGCGTGCGCGGCATGCCTTCGGTCAGATGAAGGTCCGAAACGAACCACGCCGGCGCCGGCACCTCGATCGGTGCGGCCACCGGCGTGAAATCAAGCATCTCTGATGTCGATACTTGCAAGGCGGGTCGCGATTACTCGAGGACCACGGCCTTCTGGATCACGACGTCCTCGAGCGGCACGTCCTGATGGAAGCCCGAGCTGCCCGTGCGCACGCCCTTGATCGCGTCGACGATCTCGGTGCCTTCGCTCACCTTGCCGAACACGGCATAGCCGAAGCCTTGCGGCGTGGGCGCGGTGAAGTTCAGGAAGTCGTTATCCACCACGTTGATGAAGAACTGGGCCGTGGCCGAGTGGGGCGCGTTGGTACGGGCCATCGCCACCGAGTAGCGCTCGTTCTTCAGGCCGTTGCCGGCTTCGTTCTCGATCGGCGCGTCGGTGTCCTTCTGCTTCATGCCGGGCTCGAAACCGCCGCCCTGGATCATGAAGTTCTTGATGACGCGATGGAAGATCGTGTTGTCGTAGTGACCCTTGCGCACGTACGCGAGGAAGTTTTCCACGGTCTTGGGCGCCTTGGCTTCGTCGAGTTCGATGACGATATTGCCCTGGTTGGTCTGCAGCTGGACTTTGCTCATGGTATTCCTCTGTTCGTAGCCGGCGAGGCCGGCATTACTTGGTGACGATGGTGGCCGATTCGATGACGACCGGCGCGGCCGGCACGTTGCGCATCGAACCGTAGGCCGTGGTCGGTACGGTCTTGATCTTGTCGATCGTGTCCATGCCGTCCACCACCTTGCCGAAGACGGCGTACCCGTTGCCATCGGGCTGCGGGTAGTCGAGGTTCGGATTATCCACCACATTGACGAAGAACTGCGCCGTGGCCGAATTCGGATTCGACGTCCGGGCCATCGCCACGGTGCCGGCAGTGTTCTTCAGGCCATTCTGCGACTCGAGCGGAATGGGCGCGCGCGTGGGCTTTTCCTTCATGTCGCGGTCGAAGCCGCCGCCCTGCACCATGAAGCCGTTGATCACGCGATGGAACGTGGTGCCGGCGTAGAAGCCGCTGCGCACGTACTCGAGGAAGTTCGCGACGGTCTTCGGTGCGGCGTCGGGGTACACCTCCACCGTGAAATTGCCCTTGTTGGTGACAAATTGCACGCGTTCGGTCTTTTGCGTCGCAGCAGCCGACGCGCCTTGCGCGAGCGCGGCAAACGGGGACAGGGCAACGGTGGCGGCCGCGAGGCCGGCGAGCACGATGCGGCGGGAAACGGTCATGAACGTAACTCCGGTTTAACGATTATCCGATTTGGCAGGCTTGCGGGGCGCCTTCGACGAAGATTTCGGCGCGGGCGTGGCGGCCGGTGCCGAGGCCGGCGCGGCGTCGGCGCTGCTATCCGAACCGCCTGCCGGGGCGCTCTCGCGCACGTGACGCAGGGACTCGGCCGCGCGCGCGTCGCCGGGGTTGCGGCGAAGCGCGTTGTTGTAGGCCTGCTCGGCCATGCGGCGGTAGACGTCGCCCAGGTTCGTATAGGCGACGCCGAAGTCCGGACGCGCCTCGATCGCGAGCAGCAGTTCGGACTCGGCGCGCTTGAGGTCGCCGCGCTTGGCGTACAGCAGGGCGAGGTTGTTGTGCGGCTCGGGCAGTTCGGGGAAGTCCTGCGCCATTTCGGCAAACGCGCGCATCGCCTCGTCCTCGCGGCCGGACTGCGCCAGCGCCCAGGCGCGCTCGAAGCGGGCCTGCGCATTGCGCGGATTGGTCGCGAGCACACGGTCGAACGCCGCCACCGCGTCGCTGTAGCGCTTTTCGCGCAGCGCCTTCTCGGCGGGCACCATGCCGGGGTCCTTCGACACCGGGCCGGTGGCCGGCGCCGGCGGCGGCTGCAGCGAGAGCGGGCCATTCTGCGCGGCGGCGGGCTGCGCGGCGAAGGCCGCCAGCATGGCGAGCGTCGCGGCCACGCGCGCGAACGGCGCGGCGGAATATCGACCGCCAGCGGCTGAGGGTCGACCGGCGGTCGAGGTAGGCAGAGGCAAGCTCATGTAAGTGCGGTCCGTTATACTCCGCGGCATTCTAGCAAAGGGCGGCCGTCCCCCCGCACAAGGCCGTTCCGGTAAGATAGGCGCCTCGACGCAGGTCCCGCGGTTTCACCACTGAACTTCCTTCATGCAGCAACTGAACATCTACAACACGCTCGCGCGTGAGAAGCAGCCTTTCGTGCCAATCGAACCGGGCAAGGTCCGCATGTATGTCTGCGGCATGACCGTTTACGATTACTGTCACGTCGGCCACGCGCGCGTGATGGTGGTGTTCGACATGGTGCATCGCTGGCTGCGCGCCGCGGGCTATGACGTCACGTACGTGCAGAACATCACGGACATCGACGACAAGATCATCCGCCGCGCGGCCGAGAATGGCGAGACCATCGGCCAGCTGACGACGCGTTTCATCCAGTACATGCACGAGGATGCCGCGGCGCTGGGCATCATCCGTCCCGACTACGAGCCACGCGCGACCGACTACGTGCCGCAGATGCTGAACCTGATCGAGAAGCTCGAGGCCAACGGCCTCGCGTATCAGGCCAGCGACGGCGACGTCAATTATTCGGTCCGCAAGTTTCCCGGCTACGGCAAGCTCTCGGGCAAGTCGCTCGAGGATCTGCGTGCCGGCGAGCGCGTGTCGGCCAACGACGCCAAGCAGGACCCGCTCGATTTCGTGCTGTGGAAGTCCGCGAAGGAATCGGAGCCGCCCGAGACCAAGTGGGCGTCGAAGTGGGGCTCGGGCCGTCCGGGCTGGCATATCGAATGCTCGGCCATGAGCTGCACGCTGCTGGGCGAGCATTTCGATATCCACGGCGGCGGCGCCGACCTGCAGTTCCCGCACCACGAGAACGAGATTGCGCAGTCCGAGGGCGCGAGCGGCAAGCCGTTCGTCAACCTCTGGATGCACAACGGTTTCGTGCGCGTGAACGACGAGAAGATGTCGAAGTCGCTCGGCAACTTCTTCACCATTCGCGAAGTGCTCAAGCAGTACGACGCCGAGGTCGTGCGCTTCTTTATCCTGCGCGCGCACTATCGCAGCCCGCTGAACTATAGCGATGCCCACCTCGACGACGCGCGCGGCGCGCTGACGCGCCTGTACACGGCGCTCAAGGAGACGCAGCCGGGCGGTTGCGCGGTGGACTGGGAAGAGCCGCACGCGAAGCGCTTTGCGGACGCGATGAACGACGACTTCAATACGCCCATCGCCATGTCGGTGCTGTTCGACCTCGCGAGCGAGGTCAATCGCACGGGCTCGACGGTGGCCGCGCGCCAGCTCAAGGGGCTGGCCGGCACGCTGGGTCTGCTCGAGCGCGATCCGCACACGTTCCTGCAGGGCGGCCACGTGACCGATGGCCTGACGCCCGACGAGATCGAGTCGCGCATTGCGGCGCGCAAGACGGCCAAGGTCGAGCGCAACTTCGCCGAGGCCGACCGCATTCGCGCGGAACTGCTCGAAGCGGGGGTGGTGCTGGAAGACAAGCCGGGCGGCGCGACCGAGTGGAGGCGTGCTTGAACGCTGCCGCGCGCAAGCCCACGGTAGCTGGCAAGTCCGCGAGCAGGCCGGCCTCGAAGGCATCCGGCAAGGGGGCGGGCAGCGCGCAGGGCAAGGCGCCCGCGAAGGTGCTCGCCAAGGTTGCCGCGACCGTGACCGGGAAAGAGGCCGCCAAGACCGCGGCCGCGAAGCGTACCGACAAGGCGACCGGCAAGAGCGGCGCCGCCGCGAAGGGCGCCCGCGCCGCCAGGCCGGCGTTGCCGGAAGCCGAGGGCATGCCCTTACCGGTGGAGACGGTCGTCGATGCGGTGCGTCCCGCCTACTGGGATGAAGCGTGCGCGGACCTGATGAAGCGGGACCGCATCCTGCGCAAGATGATCCCGACATACGGCCCCGCGCATCTGATCTCGCGCGGCGATCCGTTCGTCACGCTCGCGCGCTCTGTCGTTGGCCAGCAGATCTCCGTCAAGGCCGCGCAGGCCGTGTGGGACAGGCTCGTGACGATGTGCCCGCGGCTGACGCCCGCGCAGTTCCTCAAGGCCGGCAACGACCAGCTCGCCAGTTGCGGATTGTCGCGGCGCAAGGCGGAATACATCATCGATCTTTCCGAACATTTCAAGGCCGGACGCGTCCATGTCAATGAGTGGGCCGCGATGGAGGACGAGGCCGTCATCGCCGAGCTCACCCAGATTCGCGGTATCGGGCGCTGGACGGCGGAAATGTTCCTGATGTTCAACCTGATGCGCCCGAACGTGCTGCCGCTCGACGACGTTGGCCTGATCAATGCAATCTCGGCCAATTACTTCAGTGGCGAGCCCGTGACCCGGAGCGAGGCACGTGAAGTGGCCGCCAATTGGGAGCCGTGGCGCACGGTAGCGACGTGGTATATGTGGCGCAGTCTGGACCCGGTTCCAGTGACGTATTAGGAGTGTCTGGCAGGGCCGGCAGGGAAAATTTGCCGGGAAGTGTAGGAAGTTCAACTTTCAGGGCGGTCGGACCGGGTTCTTTTTCCGGTAGAATGCGCCCCTTCACAGACAGGTCCGCGTTTCTATGAAAACCACCTTCCTGGATTTCGAACAGCCGATTGCCGAGCTCGAGGCAAAGATCGAAGAACTGCGTTTTGTTCAGGACGATTCGGCCGTCGATATTTCCGAAGAGATCTCGCGGCTGGCTGGCAAGAGCCAGCAGCTCACCAAGGATATCTACGCCAACCTGACCCCGTGGCAGGTTGCGCAAATCGCCCGTCACCCCCAGCGTCCCTATACGCTGGACTATGTGCGGGAGATCTTTACCGACTTCCATGAACTGCACGGCGACCGTGCGTTTGCCGACGATCTGTCGATCGTGGGCGGTCTGGCGCGCTTCAACGGCCAGGCCTGCATGGTCATCGGTCACCAGAAGGGCCGCGACACGAAGGAACGCGCGCTGCGCAACTTCGGCATGTCGAAGCCCGAGGGCTATCGCAAGGCCAAGCGCCTGATGGAGCTGGCCGACAAGTTCGGCCTGCCGATCTTCACGTTCGTGGACACGCCGGGCGCGTTCCCCGGCATCGACGCGGAAGAGCGTGGCCAGTCGGAAGCGATCGGCCATAACCTCTACGTGATGGCCGGCCTGAAGGTGCCCCTGATCGCGACGATCATCGGCGAAGGCGGTTCGGGCGGCGCGCTCGCGATTGCCGTCGGCGATGTGGTGCAGATGCTCCAGTTCGCGACGTATGCGGTGATCTCGCCGGAAGGCTGCGCGTCCATTCTCTGGAAGACCGCCGCGAAGGCGCCGGAAGCCGCCGAGGCGCTGGGCCTGACCGCGCATCGACTGAAGGCGCTGGGCCTGATCGACAAGATCATCAACGAGCCGCTCGGTGGCGCGCATCGCGACCCGAAGAACATGGCGACGATGCTCAAGCGCTCGCTGGCCGAATCGCTGCGCCAGTTCCAGGGCATGAGCGTGAAGGAACTGCAGGCGCGCCGTCATGAGCGTCTGCTCGCGTATGGCAAGTTCAAGGAAACCGGCGCGACCGAATGACGGTGGCGCCAACGCGGTGACATCCACGATGTCACCGGACCTGATCGACAAGGTCGCACGGGCTGTGCAAGCCAGTGCGGCCTTTGTTGTTTCGGCTCCCAGCGATGTTGCGCCCATCGCTTTGCCGATTGCCGTGGCCCTGTCCGGCGGCCGGGACTCCGTGGCGTTGCTCCACGCCGCGCGCGATGCCGCCGCGCGGCTCGGCGCGACCGTCGTCGCATTGCACGTGCATCATGGCCTGCAGGCGGAAGCCGATGCATGGGACGCGTTCTGCGCGACGCTGTGCGGCGAGTGGGGCGTGCCGTTCCATACCGAACGCGTACAGGTCTCCGCGCTAGGCGGGGAGGGCATCGAGGCGGCCGCGCGACGCGCGCGCTACGACGCGCTGGGCCGCATGTGCCGCGCGGCCGGTGCCCGCGTGCTGATGTTCGCGCATCATCGCGACGATCAGGTGGAAACGGTGCTCCTGCGCCTGTTCCGCGGTGCCGGCGTTGCGGGTCTCGCCGGGATGCCGGCAATGCGCGCGCTCGATGCCGCCGGCGACGTGCAGCTGCTGCGCCCGTGGATCGACATGCCGCGCGCGGAGATCGATGCATATTGCGCGCGCCATGCGCTGCGCTGGATCGAGGATCCTTCCAACACCGACACGCGGTATGCGCGCAATGCGCTGCGCGCCCATCTGCCTGCCCTCGTGGCGGCGTTTTCCGGATTGCAGGAGAACGTGGTGCAGGCCGCCGCGCATATCGCGCAGGCCGCGGACATGCTCGACGCCATGACGCAGCACGACCTCGCGCCGCTGGTGCGGGCGGGGCGCGATGGCGATACCTACGGCGAACTCGATCTGCCAGGATTGCGCGCGTTGCCGCCCGCGCGGGCGGACGCGGTGCTGCGGACCTGGCTGCGCGACCTGGGCGCGCAGCCGCCTTCGACGGCGCGGCTCGCGGATATGCGCAGGCAACTGATCGACCATGACGGTGGCGAGCCGGCCATCGCGCACGACGGGCTCGTGCTCCATCGTTTTCGTGACCGCGTGCTGGCCTGCCGGCCGCCGCTTGCCGCGGTGCCGGATGTGTTCGCGTTTGCGTGGCAGGAAGCGGCCGAGGTTGCCGTGCCGGACTGGCGCGGTGTCTTGCGTTTTACGCGCGACGACACGTTCGGCGTGCCCGAGGCCGTGCTGCGGGCGCCGATGCGCGTGACGCCGCGCGCCGGCGGCGAGCGGATCGTGCTGCGGCCGGGCGGCCCGGCGCGCGCGCTCAAGCAGGCCTATCAGGAAGCCGGCGTGCCCGCGTGGCGCCGCGAGTGCCTGCCGCTGCTGTGGGCGGGGGAGGCGCTGGTGCTGGCGGCCGGGCTCGGACAGCATCGTCGCTGGCCGGACGCCGCGCCGGCGCCACGGTGGCGGGTGGAGTGGGTGCCGGATCGGCTGGAAAATCGCCCCGGCGCCACGCCCTGATCACGCCGATGCAAGCCTGGCCTTGCCGGAGCGGCGCCGTTCGTGTATTTTCAAGGGCTTTGCACAATCGCTGGCGTCGACAAGAAGATGGCTCTCATCGTTCACAAATACGGCGGCACTTCGATGGGTTCCACGGAACGCATCAAGAATGTCGCCAAGCGCGTGGCCAAGTGGCACCGCGCAGGTCACCGCGTAGTCGTGGTGCCTTCGGCCATGTCGGGCGAGACCAATCGCCTGCTGGGCCTTGCCAAGGAACTCTCCGCGCAGCCTGACCCGCGTGAACTGGACATGCTGGCCTCGACCGGCGAGCAGGCCAGCGTGGCCCTGCTCGCGATCGCGCTGCATGGCGAGGGCATCGACGCCGTGAGCTACACGGGCTGGCAGGTTCCCGTGAAGACGGATTCGGCCTACACCAAGGCGCGCATCCAGTCGATCGACGACGAACGCATCCGCGGCGACGTGGACGCTGGCAAGGTGGTCGTGATCACCGGGTTCCAGGGCATCGACGAAGAGGGCAATATCACGACGCTGGGTCGTGGCGGCTCGGATACGTCCGCCGTGGCCATCGCGGCCGCGATCAAGGCCGACGAATGCCTGATCTATACCGACGTGGATGGCGTGTACACGACCGATCCGCGCGTGGTCGAGGACGCCCGCCGGCTGGACCAGATCACCTTCGAGGAAATGCTGGAAATGGCCAGCCTCGGTTCCAAGGTGCTGCAGATCCGCTCGGTGGAGTTCGCCGGCAAGTACCGCGTGAAGACGCGCGTGCTGTCGTCGCTGACCGACCCCCTGATGCCGCTCGAGCAGGAAATGCATTCGGGCACGCTGATTACTTTTGAGGAAGAGTCTGACATGGAAGCAGCCGTCATCTCCGGCATCGCATTTGCCCGTGACGAGGCCAAGATCACTGTCCTGGGCGTGCCGGACAAGCCGGGCATCGCCTACCAGATCCTGGGCCCGATCGCCGACGCGAACATCGACGTCGACATGATCATCCAGAACCAGTCCGTGGACGGCAAGACCGATTTCACGTTCACCGTGCCGCGCGGCGACTACCAGCGCGCGCTGACGATCCTCAACGATGGCGTGAAGGCGCATATCGGCGCCGGCAGCGTGACGGGCGACCCGAAGGTGTCGAAGGTCTCCGTGGTTGGCGTGGGCATGCGCTCGCACGTCGGCATCGCCAGCAAGATGTTCCGCACGCTGTCGGAAGAGGGCATCAACATCCAGATGATCTCGACGTCGGAGATCAAGATCTCGGTGCTGATCGACGAGAAGTACATGGAGCTCGCCGTCCGCGCGCTGCACAAGGTGTTCGAACTCGATCAGGCGTGATCGAATTTCGCCAGGAATTTTCTGGCGAGCGAAATTGTGGTCAATGTCATCGATTTGGCGTTGACCAATTGAAAGTCACTCGCTAGAATACGCGCTTCGTTGTGTGGACTCCCTCGCACAACGCAAGTTTGGGAGACGTGGCCGAGAGGTCGAAGGCACTCCCCTGCTAAGGGAGCATCCGGGCCAAAACCTGGATCGAGGGTTCGAATCCCTCCGTCTCCGCCAGTAATGGCGGCGAACCCCGGAAGATCGCGGTCTTCCGGGGTTTTGTTTTTCTGGCGCGGGTTTCCGGTACATACACTGCCACGCGGGTGTTACACACGGACCAGCGAGAAGACATGGCACACCTCATCAAACGCGGCAGTACGTACTACATTCGCCGCCCTATCCCCAAGCACCTCACGCCCCTCTATCCGGGCAAAGCCGAAATCGTTAGAAGCCTCCGCACCAAGGACCGGGCCGAAGCATTGCGCTTGTCCCGAGCCATATCTGTGGAATTGGATAACGAGTTTGCGACGGCAGAGCAGACCATGACGCAGCGTCCGCAGCCGATGCCAGCAGACAGCATCGACCCGGCCTATTGGGACGAGGCAGCGAGCCATGAGCAGGCCGAGGAAACAGCGGCGCATTGGGATGCCGAGGACGAGCAGCAGGAAAAGGACGAGGCCGAGGCGGACCGGCTGGAGCGGGTTTGGGCCATCGTAGAGCGGCGTAGGTCCGAGGCAGGGCATGCCCCGATTCCACCCGCCATTCGCCAAGCTGTTTCCACGCAAAATGCGCCCACGGCCCAGCAAGCCAAGACCAAGACATCGGGCCTCACGCTTGAGCAAATCATCCCGCTCTGGCAGCGCGACAGACAGCCCACGGCCAAGACTGTGGACGCAGTGACGCGCGCCGTGCGAGAGGCGAGAGACCCCGATATCCACACCATTACGCGAGCGGCCATCATCGCCATGCGTTATCGCTGGATTGAGGCGGGCAACAGTGTCGCCACGACGAACAAGACAATTGGATTTATCCGTCTGCTGCTGGGTGTCGCCAAGTCTCGCGGCTTGATCGAAGCGAACCACGCAGAGGGTGCAGAACTGCCGCCGCCTAAGCGCGCGGTCGAGCTACGTCTGCCCTACAGCCCCGAGCAGGCGGAGGCCGTCATGGATGCCACCAAGGGCATGCGCGAATCGGACCCGGCTATGTACTGGCTACCACGACTGGCCCGCTGGACAGGTGCCCGGCTGAACGAATTGCACCAGCTACGCCGCGAGGATTTGCAGACCCGCGAGGGAAATGCCTGGCCTCATGATTGCCGATGAGGGTGAGCACGACGAGGGTGCGGCAATGCGCCTCAAGAATCAAGGTAGCCGCCGATGGGTGCCACTGGCCGAGCCAGTGCGAGACTTCGTGGAATGGGCGCAGGCTCGGCAGGATGGTCCGCTATTCCCCGCCAAGGCGGATATGCACGGCATCGTATCCGCCGCCTTTTCGAAGCGGTACGGGCGATTGCTGCGCAATACCCTCAAGATCACGGACAAGCGCATCACCTTCCATTCTTGGCGGCATGGGTTCGCCGACATGTGTCGGACCGCTGGTGTTACGCCGGACGTGCGAATGGCCCTGATGGGGCACGCTGAACAGGGAGTATCTGCCGCCTATGGGGCAGGCGATGGAATGCCTGCCACACGGTTACTCGAAGCGATAAATCAAATCAGTCGGTAGACTAGAATTTATCGTCTTCAACGAATCGAATTCCTTTCTGTGCTGCTAAGGAGGCGATACCTGCTATGTCGTCTTGGCTAGCATTTCCCGCGCTTTCGCTGTCAACGTTTGACGGCTTTGCCTTCTTGGCCGCGTTCATCTTGTCCCGAATGGCACGGATGCTTTGGTGCTTTAGCTGTCTTTCGTGGCGGGCAACGTACCAGTCCTCTACTAGGAGTTCAATTAGCCAAACAAGGTGTGCCGCCTCGTCTGCGTCAACCTCGACGATAACGTTGATATCCTTTTCCATATGTGCGCCGATATTGCCAATGCTGCGCACGGCATCGATCGACTTCCACGTCTCGGCATCGACTTTATCTTCGATTGCCTTAATCTCCTCAGCGAGAGTCCCCTTACTTATTCCAAAGAAATCGCGAATAATTCCTTGCAGGCATCGCCTTGATAGGGTTGCCGACGCTTTCGGGCTGAGGCTCTGAATCAGGCAGGCTTCGTTGTAGTCCTCAACGATCGGATGAGGAACATAGTCTGGCATTGGCTTGGCAGCGGAAGCTGGGCGCAGAGTCCAAGTCTGCCTGGCCGCGCCCCTAGGGGCATACGAGCCACCTCCAGGCGGGGTCGCATACCTGTAGAGAGCAGCCTTTAGTTCATACTCTCGGCACGCCGGGTTGGGGCAAGTGATGACGGTAGTAACTAGGACCGAGTTGCCATCCTTATTGCCCTTGTCGAAAACATGATGATCAACAGACCGATTGTTTATGGTAATGGTTGCGTGGTGACCGCAGAAAGGACATTGCCAAGAATACGAATCAGACATCATTTCCCTTTCTTAGAGAATTGGCGTGGTGTGAAAATCCTATCACACTTTGAATAATCTGCATTTTGGTTCGGGCAAAAAATCCGTTTTGCTAATCCGCGCGCAGTTGTGAAATCAAATGACTCGCGCGCTCCCCCGTACGCCCCCGCGCATCCCACGCGCAACAACCCTCTAGCATGACCGGGGCACCAGTCCCGGAGCTAGTAGCACGGCCACAGGTCACGCTCTGCGCGGGGCATCCCTTGGCGTGGCAAGGCTTAACAGGCATCGCATGATTAACATTGACGACCCGCGCGTCAGCTTCGATCCCGAGGACTATCAGAAAATTTTCAGTCATCCTACCTTTACAACGCACGCGACGCCCGCCCAAGGCGCAGCGGGAGGCATCGCGGCCCACTGGATGCCGTTGATCGCCTGTTTCTCTAAGGCACGACTGGAAGAAATCGCGCAACTCAGGCGGGAAGACTTTAAGAGGGAGTCCGGGGCCGACTATTTCGCGATCCACAACGCGAAAGGTAGTACGAAAAATAAAGCGTCCAATCGCGCAGTCCCTGTTCATCCGGTACTGACTCGGCTTGGACTGCTCGACTATGTGGCATCGCTGCCGAGCCCAGACGCGCCTCTGTTTCCCCTCCTCAAGCTGAGCAAGCTGGGGAAGCTCAGCGGCAGCTGGGGGGCATGGTTCGCGAAATTTCTGCGTCATGAGATTGGCATCACGGATACGCGAAAGACGTTTCACTCGTTTCGGCATGGCTTCGCTACAAACTGGCGAATACGTCGGCTGGACGAGCCCGTCCGTTTCGTGATCGACGGGCATGCCCTGGGCTCGGTTGGCGCCAAGTATGGCCACACGCCCATAGAAACGCGGGCATATTGGATGGACAAGCTGGTGATCAAAGGTTTCCCGCTTTAGCGAGGGCGTGCGGCTTGCGATCGAAGGCGTGCTGCCCAGTCGAAATAAACGAAGTTGGGCCGCTCACCGTGGCGCTCGCTGCATCAGCGAAGCCAGCGGGACGCTGAGTGCCACGGCGATGCGTGCCAGGGTGTGCAGGGTGGGGGCGCCCTCGCCGCGTTCGATGCGACTCACGGCGGACGTCTGCAGGCCCGCATGCCGGGCGAGTTCGCTTTGATTTCAGCCGAGCATCTTGCGTCGGATACGTACCGACTTGCCAAAGGCCTGCTCGATCGTCGTGATCTGTCTCGCCATGGCAGTGTGACAGCCTACAGGCCGGATCTCTTGAGGAGTTGGGAGGGGGCGATATCGAGCGCGGCCGAAATCCGGATGAGATTGAGCACGGACAGATTGCGCTCGCCGCGCTCGATGCGGCCCATATGGCTGCGGTCGATGCCCGTCGCAAGGGCCAGCGCTTCCTGAGACACGCGAACTCCAGGCGGCGAGCGCGGACCACCGCGCCAATGGCGGTTAAGTACCCTGCGTCATCCTGTTTGCCCGAGAGTTGGCTGGCGCGGTACCGCTTGCGCGCGCAGCGTCGCGGCAGTCGGCACCGTACTCGGAAGGCGACGAGCCGCCCGTGAGTGGTCTTACGGCTGGCAAGCCGCGGCCGCCAGGGTCAGGCGCGGGCAGCGCTGGAACGCTACCCGTTGCACCGCGACCTCCCTGTCAGCCGCGCTCGCTGGAACCCCGCTACGCCCCTGATCGGTAGCCTGAATGGTGGCGAAACCGGCTTCACGCCCCTGCGCACGTCGGTCACGCGTGCGCGGCGTCAGCCTCTTCCGTCGGACGCGCCACCGCCGCATCGGCAGTCGCCTTTTGTACGCGCACGGCATTCGTGCCCGCATCGTAGGCGATCGTCACCTTGTCGCCATCGCGTACATCGCCCCGCAGCAGCGCATCCGCGAGTTGCGACTCCACTTCCGCCCGGATCTTTCGCTTTAGCATCCGTGCGCCGAACTCGGGGTCATAGCCGATATCGGCGAGGTGATCCCGCAGCGAATCGTCGAACGATAGCTCGATGTTCTGTCCGGCCGCGGTGCGCTGCACGCGCGCGAGTTGCAGATCGACGATGCTGCGGATCTGTGCCTTGCCCAGCGCGTGGAACACCACCACTTCATCGACGCGGTTCAGGAACTCGGGCTTGAAATGATGCCGCAGCACCTCCATCAGGCGGTCGCGCAGCGCAGGGTAGTCCAGCTGCGCCTTGTCGGCACGCATGTTGTCCTGAATCATCTGCGACCCGATATTGCTCGTCGCGATGATGATCGTGTTCGTGAAATCCACCGTGCGTCCCTTTCCGTCGGTGAGACGGCCTTCGTCGAACAGCTGCAGCAGGATGTTGTGCACCTCCGGGTGCGCCTTCTCGATCTCGTCGAGCAGCACCACGCTATACGGCCGGCGGCGGACTCGTTCGGTCAACTGACCGCCTTCTTCATAGCCGACATATCCAGGGGGAGAGCCCACCAACCGCGACACCGTATGCCGCTCGGCGTACTCGCTCATGTCGATACGCACCAGTTGGTTCTCGTCGCCGAATACGGCGGCGGCAAGGGCTTTGGCAAGCTCCGTCTTGCCCACGCCGGTCGGCCCCAGAAACAGGAAGCTCGCGATGGGCTTGCCGCCTTCCGTGAGACCGGCGCGGGAGAGCCGGACGGCCCTCGCCACCGCGCTCACGGCCTCGTCCTGGCCGACCACACGCTCCATCAGGCGGTCTTCGAGGCGAAGCAGCTTCTCCCTGTCCTCGGCGGTGAGTTCGGACACCGGAACGCCGGTGAGCGACGCTACGACCTGCGCGATGTCTTCTGCCGTCACCTCCTGCGAACTTGTGCCGCGTTCTTTTTTCCACGCTTCGGTTGCATCGTTGAGGCGCTCCTGCTCAACGCTGAGCTTGTTTTCCAGTTCCTTCGCCTTGTCGAACTGCTTGGCGGCGCTCGCCGCGTCCTGTTCCTGACGCGTGCGGCGGATGCTGGCCTCGATATCGCGCAGCTTCGTCGGCCTGGAGTTCGAGGCGATTCGTACGCGGGCAGCCGCCTGGTCGAGCAGGTCGATGGCCTTGTCCGGCAGGAATCGCGCGGCGATATACCGGTCCGACAGCTTCGCCGCGGCCGAGATGGCCTCCTCGCTGATCTTCACCTTGTGGTGGGCCTCGAGGCGATCCCGGAGGCCGCGCAGGATCTCGATGGTTTCCGCGACGCTCGGTTCGGGGACGTTCACTGGCTGGAAGCGGCGCTCGAGCGCCGAGTCCTTCTCGATGTACTTCTGGTATTCATTAAGCGTCGTGGCGCCCACGAGGTGCAGTTCGCCGCGTGCGAGCGCGGGCTTGAAGACGTTGCCGATATCCAGTCCACCTTCACCGCCACCCTGGCCGGCACCCACGATCGTATGCAGCTCATCGATGAAGACGATGAGCCTGTCCTGATTCGCGACGATCTCGTCGAGTACCTGTTTCACGCGCTCTTCGAACTCGCCGCGATATTTCGCGCCCGCCACCACGCTGTTGATGTTCAACTCGACGACACGCTTGCCCCGCAGCACTTCCGGGACCTGATCCTGCGCGATGCGCTGGGCGAGTCCCTCTACGATCGCCGTCTTGCCGACGCCCGGCTCGCCGATCAACACCGGGTTGTTCTTGCGCCTGCGGGCCAGCACCTCGATCGTGGTTTCGATCTCCTTGTCGCGGCCGATCACCGGATCGAGCTTGCCGCGCCGCGCGAGGTCGCTGAGATCGCGCGCATACTTGTCGAGCGTCGGCGTGGTGGATCGCCCCTCGACGGTGCCTTCCTCCGCGCCTTTGCCGACCACTTTGACGGTCTTCTGCCGGAGCGCATGCGAAGACAGCCCGTATTTGCGCAGCAACTCGCCCGCGAAGCCATCTTCCTCTTCGACGAGTCCGATCAGGATATGCTCCGGCCCGACATAGCTGTGGCCGAGCTCCCGCGATGCGGTCAACGCATTCTCCAGCGCGCTCTTCGCGCGCGGCGACACGCCGATGTGTTCATCGTCGGCTCTCTCCCCGCGGTTGCCCCGTGGCGCGCTCTGATCGACCGTCCTCTTTATCTCTTCCGGGTCCAGCTTGAACTCGCGAAAGATCTCCTGCACCACGTTATTGTCGGTGAGCGCAAGCAGCAGGTGTTCGGTATCGACTTCGGACTTGCCGAGATCGACAGCCTTTTGGGCGGCAGCCTGCAGGCGGTCCAGGCCGCTCTCGCTAAGGAACGTCTGGAGGTCGACGGCTTCGCGCGCGCGGCGATGCCGACGCGGACGACCGCCGGGTGAGCCCCCGCGCGTGGCCGCACCTGCGTCGCCGTTGCCGTCCTCCCCGGCACTTGTTCGCGACTCGTCGGCCTTGCCGACGGCATGCAAGCCGCTCCGGCCGCCTTCCAGCGGCGACAACATGTCGTCGAAGAGGCTATCGAAGAGGCCGCCGCGGAAAAGCGACTCGAGCGGCGAGAGGCTGCGCTGGTTGCGCGCCATGAACTCGACGTAGTGCTGGTTGCACAGCGTCAACTGGCGACGCTGACCGTTCTCGGTAATCGTAATCTGCGAGGTCGCCGGCTTTCCGCAAACACTGCAAGTTGCCATGATGATCTCCGTTGAAGAGGGCAGTTGAGGATTGAGGGAGAGGGCCTGCTAAAGAGCCCTCGAGGTGCAGGGCTGTCAGCCCTTGGCGTACTCGAACACGGGCAGCTTCTTCAGCGCGTCCTTGCTTGCGCCGGGGAGAATGGCCTTCGGTGCGATCTGTTTGAAATGCTGAACGGGGATCGCGACACGATGCGTGGCCACGCCGAGAAAGCCACCGACATCGATGACCGCGGTCGAAAGCGAACCGTCCGGTGCCACGATGAGGTCATCGACCCGGCCGATCTTCTCGTTCTTTTCGTTATAGACATCGGTGTGGATCATCTTCGATGCACGCCAGCCCGTTGCCACCAGTTGGGCCTCGGTGACGGTTACCCCGAGCGTCGCCTTGCCGGCGATGGGCGGATCCTGCGCGGTCGCGGTGCCGGTCAACAGGCCCCCAGCGGATAGCGCGAGCACAAGCGTTGACAGCTTTGCGACTGAAGTCAGGCGGGTCTTCATGGTGTTCTCCGATATGCGCACAGGGAGGATGGACGCCGGGCGTGCGGCGCCCTCACGAGTGCAGTGGGACGTTCCGCCGGTTGCGAAGGACGGACCGCCAGTTCCGCGCGCCAAGGCCCAGGACGAGGAGCATCACGCCCGTGACAATCGCGTAGGTGCTGACCATCCAGACGAGGGCGAGTGCGCCGGCACCGGGGGCCAGCAACACGACGACGCCGAACAGCACCGACAGGATGCCGATGGCAAACAGCAGCCAGTGGTTGCGCCCGCGCCGCTTCAGCCGCATTGCGGCGGTGAGATCGAGCACGCCCGTGACGATGGCGTTCGCGCCCATGACAGCGATCAGCACGAGCGTCGGCAGACCTGGCACGGCGATGGCGATCACGCCCGCGGCAATACTGCACAGGCCCAGCAGCAAAGGGATCCACCAGTCCGAGCGTATTGCGCGATGTCGCACCGCCGCGCTGACTGCCGCGGCGCCTGCGATAACGACATAAGCCGCGAACATCGCGCCGAGCACCAGCAGCGTGAGACCAGGCCAGAGAAGCGCGAGGACACCAAACACGATGCCTGCGGCGCCGCGCAGCGCCAGCATCCACCATGCACGTCCGAGCAGTTCTTCCATTGTTGGGTACCTCGGTCGAGTCGACAGGGGCCCGGCTGGCAAGGCAGGCGGGATGGGTGAGCCGTGACTGTCCTCAAGCTTATGTCCGGGCGTCATGCGGTTCTTCCGGGTTTCTGCGCAGAGGTTTCGGAATCCTGCGCCCCCGGGCATCACCCGCGCTCCTCGTTCTCCCGCGCGGCCAGCTCGGCGGCCACCGCATCGACCGCGTCGTCGCGTTGCCGCATCAGCCAGTAGACGCTGCCGAGCGCGAGTAGTCCCGCGGCGAGTGCGACGATGTGAGGCGGGTCCGTGGCCGGGTCGAGGATGATGAACTTGCGCGCGATCGCCAGTATCGCAACGAGGATCACCGTCTTGACCTGTACGATGTGACCTCGCCGTAGTACGACGTGGGTAATCGAATGCTTGAACTCCATCGCGATCAGGAGCGTCATCACCATCCCGAAGACCGCCTGGAAGACCGCATGGTCGAGAATATCGATGGCTCCCGAAAACAGCAGTGCGATGACGGCGCGAATCAGCTGCCAGAGCGATACGAGAATGACCACCGAGATCACGAGGCTCAAGATGTGGGAGATGATCTGCTCGAAGCGCTCATAGAACGTCAGCATGCGCCATTGCAACCGCAGTTTGTCAAGATTCAAGGGAGTGGTCGGCCTCATCTTCGGACTCGTTGGGTTCCGGCCAGCCGGCAGGCTGCCATCCGCCTGCCTGCCTGACCAGAATGAGTTCGGGAATCAGGCAGTCGAAGCTATGGAGCGCCCGGTCCTTGACGAGTCTCCAGAACTCGACTTTGAAGATTGCAAGCCCCGCCTCGAAATTGACCAACGCAACGGGCGCGGCCAGGATGGCCGCCTCATGGGCGCTTTCCGTAAAGATCCGCTTCATATCGTCATGCCGGTGCGGCCATATGACCGTCGCATAGAGAAAGTTCTGCGCCGACCTCGTGTGTAGCGTCGGCATGGACACATGGACGCCACAGCTGGGGTGCCTCAGATACCCGAGTTCGTGCACGCATCTCTTTTCGTCCATCAGCCGGATGGACGTGATACGGCTCTTGTGCAAATCCATGAACTGGCAATCGCTCTTCTTGACGCGAGCGAGTTCCTGCGCGCGTGTCGCCACGGCCTGGTCTTCGGACTCTCCGTGCAGGATCGTCACGACGTTCTTCGACGCCATCGCGGGGGGAATGCCCTGCAAGTATTCCTCCCCGATAAAGACGAGTCGGTAACCGTCATCGCCAAGATTTTTTTCGCGTTCCGGACATAGCTCGGGGATGATGGATTGCGCGTTGCCCTCATAGACGGCATGAAGCCATTCCACGTCGTCGAACTTCTTCTGTACGCCGCGCCAGGTGAACGTGGGATCCAGAAAGAGGCCGAACTCCTCGCCGCTGAGTCCCGGTGGATGATCACGATTGAAGTCACCGAGCCGTGCCGCCAGATAGGGCAGCGCCGCACCGTGGCGCGCAGGGGAATAGGCCAGAAACGCATCGGCGATGGTCTGACCCAAACCGGCATCGAGCGAGCCCTGAAGGCCGAGGATGGTGTTGGCGTGGACAGCAAGGGTGGTCCGCATGGGAACCAGGACGAAGCAATCGGCAAGCGGCTGCCTGAAGCGCTCGATACGGTATTGCCGGCGTATCGCCGAGACGATCTGGACCTCGCCGAGCGCGCCGGGCAAACGATGCTGGGCGCGCGCCGTGAGCGCACGCGCGGACAGCCGCGATGGGTCGGGTAGCAGGTTGAAGCTATCGCCGTTCCTGCGCGGTTGGCAGACCCAGTCGAGCAGTCGGCTGGCGCTCAGCTGGACGGGATCCGTGATCGCTTCCATGGTCAACTCGTATCGTTAGCTTATGCGGGGCGCCCTGGCACGAACGCCTCACCAGACGCGTGTATCGGCTCCCGCGCCGGTAGCATTCCGCGCGGGAAAGCGCGGCACCACATGCGTGCCAAGCTCCTCGACGACCTCGGCTGCGCCGCGGCCTCCGTACTTCAAATTCAGGATGACATGATCGACGCCGATGGCCTGCAGGACATCCAGCAAGTCGATCAGATGGCTTCTACCAAGCCTGAACCCGAGGTGAATCGGTGATGGCGCGGCCGTCGGCGATGCATCGAGGTCGACATACAGCGACTGCATGAACGGCTTGTACACGCTACCGGATTGCGCGATCACTTCCTGCCGCCATTTGTCGACGCTCGTTCGCTGGAGGTGAGGCGGGCGGGGATAAGTGATCCACCCACAGCTGTGCCTGGCGATCCAGTCGAGCGATTGGCGGCTATGCCCGGTCACGAACAGCGGAATCTCGTTCGTCGTGGGCTTTGGAATCAGGTCGGCCCCGATCAGCTCGCCTTCGCTCCAGCGCACGGGCTCGAAGCTCGTGCGCTGCACCTGTCGGATCACCGCTATCCTTTCGCGGAAGATATCGGCTCGCTTTTCCGGGTCGATGTTGAATGCCGGGAACTCGACTGGGCGATCGCCGGAGGCCACCCCCAGAAGCAGCCGGCCATGACTCAGTTGATCGACGCTCGCGACCGCCTTGGCCGTATGGAGGGGATTGCGCAGCGGTAGCACGATCGACGCCGTGCCGAGGGCGATGTTCGAAGTGTGGGCGGCGATAAATCCCATATAGACCCACGGATCGAACACCTGGCCCACATCGCCAAAGCTCGGATCTCTCAGTGGCACATCGCGAAACCATAACGCCGCAAAACCGGCCGCCTCGGCTCGCTTGGCCAGCGCGACCTGGTTGAGCATCGTTGGCCGATCTCCCTCGAACGCTTCAATGGGAAAAAACAATCCAAGGCTGAGCGTCCCTGGCGAGAAGGCACGTTCGAAACCCCGATGCCGCTGGTAAGGAACAGTACTGGGCTGGAACATCTGCATCCCCCTCACCAAGACACCAGGACAACCAGAGACCACGAGGACTTCCTGTGCCAAGGCTAGACCCACGCCGGAGGGATGTCTGTCGCGATTCTGCCGTGTTTTGTTGGCCTTCTGCCATCGTGTCTCATGGCCCTCGCATCGCGCCGATGACAGCAGGAACGTGACATCGTGGAGCAGTAACCGACAAGAACCGCGCGCAGTGTCGCGGCTAGACTGCGTATAGAGCTAGGGGCCTCGTCTCTCTCGGCCCAAGTCGATCACACAAGGAACGAATATGCCCGATAAGGAAGCCGGCCCCCTGTACAAGCTGTTCAAGCCTATAAAGGTCGGCCCGTACAAGCTGCCTCATCGCGTCGTGATGGGTCCGTTGACGCGTTCGCGCGCACTCCGGCCGGGCAACATTCCGTCGCAGCTCAACGCTTGCTATTACGCCCAACGCGCGACGGCCGCGCTCATCGTCAGCGAGGCGACCCAGGTATCGATGCAGGGGCAGGGCTATGCATGGACGCCGGGCATACACAGCCCGGCGCAGGTCGAAGGCTGGCGGCTCGTGGCGGACGCCGTGCACGAGGCGCAAGGGCTGATGTTCATGCAGCTGTGGCACGTAGGACGGATCTCGCACCCGTCGCTGCAACCCGATGAGATGCTGCCCGTCGCGCCCTGCGCGCTCCAGCCGAAAGCCGAGGCGTTCATCGAGAACGAGCGGGGCGAAGGGGTCATCGCGCCTTGCGTCAAGCCTCGCGCACTGCAGCCCGAAGAGATGCCGTATGTCGTGCGCCAGTACTTCCGCGGTGCGCGCAACGCGAAGGCCGCGGGCATGGATGGCGTCGAGGTCCATGGCGCGAACGGTTATCTGCTCGACCAGTTCCTGCTGTCGGGCACGAACAGCCGCGCGGACGAATACGGCGGATCGATCGAGCGCCGGGCCAGGTTGTTGCTCGAGGTCGTCGAGACGGTTTGCGAAGTGTGGGGGCCAGACAGAGTGGGCGTCAGGCTCTCGCCGCTTGGCACCTTCAACGACATGCACGATGACGATCCGGAGGCCACCTTCTCTTACGTCGTGGAGAAGCTGAATCGATACGGCCTGGCTTACTTGCACATCGTGAACCCCGCGTTGGCGTCGACGGGAGAGGATGTGGCCGCCATCGAGCGCGCGAAACGCATGAGCCAGATGATACGCCGCACGTATCGCGGTGTGCTGATGGTCGCCGGCGGGTTCGACGGGCGCGATGCGGAAAAATGGATCGAGGATGGCAACGCGGATCTGATTGCGTTCGGACGATTGTTCATTGCCAACCCCGACCTGCCTGAACGCTTGCGGCTACACGCGGCGCTCAATTCGCCGGATCCCACCACCTTCTACGGCGGCGGCGAGCGCGGATATACCGACTATCCGACGCTCGCGCAGGAGCGCGGGGAATCCCCTCGCTCCGTCACCGACGGGCGCTGGAGGTAGGCCGCGGAGAGGCAACAAGTCTTTGCAGGAATACGGAAGAGGTACCACCCCCAAGCGCCTGGCTTTGAGGTCACTGTCATCACAAACACAAGGAGTTGAATCATGGCTGCGAGCGGCAATCGCGTAATCACGTTCATGGGTCCGATGAAGATGGAGCTTCAGACCTTCGACTATCCAAAGCTGATCACCCCGACGGGCAAGAAAGCCGAACACGGCGCCATCCTCAAGATCGTGACGACGAACATCTGTGGCAGCGACCAACACATCTACCGGGGCCGCTTTGCCGCGCCCAAGGGGATGGTGATGGGTCACGAGATGACGGGGGAGGTCATCGAGGTCGGGAAGGGGGTCGAGTACATCAAGGTGGGCGACCTGTGCTCGGTGCCGTTCAACGTCTCCTGCGGGCGTTGTCGCAATTGCAAGGAGCGGCACACCGATGTGTGCATGAACGTCAACGACGCCGTCGATTGCGGCGCGTATGGCTTCAATCTCGGCGGCTGGCAGGGCGGCCAGTCCGACTACCTCATGGTGCCTTACGCCGACTGGAACCTGCTGCCTTTCCCGGACAAGGATCAGGCGATGGAGAAGATCCGCGATCTCACGCTGCTGTCGGACATCCTGCCGACTGGCTTCCATGGCCTGATGGAGGCTGGGGCCAGAGTCGGCTCGACGGTCTATATCGCCGGGGCCGGGCCCGTGGGCCGGTGTGCCGCGGCGGGGGCCCGCCTGATCGGCGCGTCCTGCATCATCGTGGCCGATAGTAATCGGGAGCGGCTGGACCTGGTGAAGAACAATGGTTGCGAGATTGTCGATCTCACCAGCGACACGCCGGTGCCCGACCAGATCGAAGCGATCCTGGGCAAGCGGGAAGTCGATTGCGGCGTGGATTGCGTCGGGCTCGAAGCGCACGGCAGCGGCCCGGAGGCGAACAACGAGCACTCGGAGGCGGTCATCAACACGCTGATTCAGCCCGTGGGTGCACCTTCGATTGTGTCGAATCTGCGGTCACGTTGGCTGCTGCGATGCCTCGCCTCTCATGCATGCCCGCGCGCATTTCGAGGAGACTGGACATCCAATCATCGAGGGTTATGATCCCCCTGAGGGTTGGGGGTGGTGCTACATCGATCAGGAAGTGGTCGCGCTCCCGGACCAGACGCCGCAGCGAGGACCCATCCCGCGATTCGTCTGACGGAGCGCCTATCAGGTGTACATGAACGCGCTGCGTAGCGCTTGCAGCAGGCCGAGACCGGCCATTACCGGTCATTGCTCACGTCGTGAGTCGCCCTGCGATATGATCGGCAAGCGCCTTGGCTGCAGGCCGTGCACGCTTGCCCGCAGCAAATACAGCATTAAGTTCGAGCATGGCCATCTGCCAGGAGGGCAATAGCTGGATGAGTCGGCCTTCTGATAAATCGGGTTCGAATGCATGCGAGGCCGCCGCCACGATGCCTTGCCCGGCCAGCGCGGCTTGGATGCCAACCTCGGCATTCGTCACGGCCAGGCTACCTTTCACTTCGACCGACACCTGCTTTCCGCCCTGCGTGAAAGTCCAGGTTCGCCCTGCCGGCGCCGGGCCGACAATGACTTCATGCGCTCCTAGATCGGCTGGCGTCGCCGGCATTCCGCGGTGGGCAAGATATACGGGACTTGCCACCAGAATGCATGGCCACACGGCCAGCCTGCGCGCCATCGCCGAGGAGTTGGGCAACACACCGAAGCGGAATGCCACATCTACGTTCTCGGTGACCAGGTCTTGCCGATAGTCATCGACGAGCAACTCGATCGACAACTGTGGGTGACGCGCACGGAATACTGGCAACGCCGGCAAGAGTTCACGGGACGCGAAGCTTGCCGACGTGCCAACGCGTAGCACACCCCGCAGCGCATGCGTACCGCGCGCGGCCTGCTCGGCTTCATCGAGTTGCGCGAGGATCGACTCCACGCGCGAGAGAAACTCGATGCCAGCATCAGTCAGGACCACGGCGCGTGTGGTGCGTGTCAACAGCGGCGTACCGATCTCGCGCTCGAGTGCGGCGATCATGCGCGACACGGTAGGCTGCGGCAGATTCATGTCCCGCGCGCCAGCGGAGAAGCTCCTTTTTCGCGCAACGCGAACGAAGACTCTCAATGCGGCCAGGTTCTCGATCATAAGCCCCCTTATTTATCCGATACTTCGGGTGAGCCCGTCGCATTGGCAACCGTGCTAGCACGCGGCCCCGCCGTACTGACGTTCTACCGCGGCGTCTGGTGCCCATACTGCAACGTCGAACGCTGCCCATGCCCGCCCGCTACATCGTTCGCGAGGATGGCTTGATTGCCTATGCAGAAATCAACCCCGACTATACCCATCGGCCCGACCCCAGCGAACTGCTGCCGACGCTGGAGCGGATGAAGGCCGAGCGGGCCATGTAACAAGGTTGGCAATTCTCGAGCCGGAGTCGCGCACATTTCCGCGCGTTGCTCCGGCTCGCGGCCATGCAAATCAGACTTGCGCGGCGCCGCCGTCAACGTAAAGTTCGACGCCCGTGATGAAGGCGCTATCGTCAGACGCGAGGAACAGTGCTGCCTTAGCGAGATCATCGCCGGTTGCAAGGCGATCCAACGGCGCAACGGCGATCATCTGCGCCTTATGCTCGGGCGTGATCAGCACATCAAGACCCGGCGTCTGCGTGTGGCCAGGCGCCAGCGAATTGACGCGGATCTTGCGGTCACGCAGGTCGTTGGTCCAGCCTCGCGCAAACGAACGGATGGCGCTCTTCGACGCGTTGTAGACAGAGAACTGGTCATACCCCTTGTTCGAGGCGATCGAGCCGACGAGGATGACCGATCCACCGTCGACCAGCAAGGGAAGTGCCTTCTGTACCGAGAACAGCGTGCCCCGTACGTTGATATCGAAGATCTTGTCGAAATGGGTTTCGGAGATATCCCCAAACTTACCGAACTCATACACAGCGGCATTGGCCACAACGATGTCGAGCCTTCCCGCCTGAACCTGGATCTCGCGATAGAGGTGATCGAGGTCGTCGAGATTGCCAACATCGCCGCGAATGCCGACGACACCGTGCCCGATCCTCTCGACGGCCGCATCGAGTTGTGCCTGACGGCGACCGGTCAAAAACACGCGCGCCCCTTGTTCTGCGAAATGCTGAGCGATCGAGAATCCAATGCCTTCACTAGCGCCCGTGACCAGGGCGATTTTTCCTTCAAGCTTACGAGTCATGCTGATGTGCTCCATTCTGTCTTCAATGCGACACGAACTGCGTCGCAGACTTCGAAGATAGGAGCGATCCGACCCGTCAGTAGACCTCGGATTCATCTAACAGTTATGTAAGCCGCGTATGGTTTTCCGGCATCGCCTCGCCCGCCGGCGAGGACGCTCTGCAGCCACGCCATTGATTTGGCCCCATCCCAATGTCTAGGTCGTTCTCAGATGTCGGAGTGCGCGGCAAACTCAAATGTCGGCACGAGCGTGCGGTTTGTGCGGGGAGGGCGGCTCGAAGGGAGATAGCGATGGGGCGTTGATGCCAAATTGATGCAATTTAGTTGAAGGGCCGCCCGGGAGCGGCTGCAGCCCTGCAACGGTCCGCGATCGACCCTTGACAGGCGTTCGGGAAGCCGCCGGCGGTGGCCGTTTCCAACCCTTAGCGGCCGTCGATATTTCTAGAAAGCGGACGTTCGACGCCGCGTTGGCGACCGTTGGACTCATGTGGGCTACGACTTGATGACGCAACGATACACGCAAGCGTCGCGCAGACGGTCTCGATGTTGTCTGGGCGGAGGTTTGTCGCGCTGAGTAGCAAGCCACCTTGTGCGTTGCTGCGGCGAAGGTACCAGGCGGAGAGTGCCGAAGGCGCGAGGCCATGCGCCCGGGCAATGCCGACAACCATGCGGTCGTCGGCGGTTTGTGGCAGCGGTGCGATCACCCCCAGGCCCGCCATCATGGTGCCCGGCAGAAACTTGTTGACATGCGCCAGCGTCAGGCGTCGGCGCTCCGCATAGAGCGCCTTCATCTGTCGCAGGTGCCGCAGGTAGTGTCCATTCCTCAGAAACTCCGTCACCGCCAATTGGGTGGTCCGGTTCGGAGCTGGGGACAACACGGCGGCTACCTCAACCAGACGCTCCGCCACTGAGCGTGGGGCAACGACGAAACCCAGGCCGAGCCCCGGGCTGATCGTCTTGCTGAACGCGCCGATGTGAACCACACACTCGGCACCTTCGCCTGCAGCAAGGGCCGGTGCGGCGCGGCCTTCGAGCTGTAGTTCTCCGAGATAGTCGTCTTCGATGATCCAGGCACCCCTTGTCGCCGCCCAGTCGAGCAGCGCATGCCTTCGTGCCGGCGACAGGGTCACGCCGAGCGGGGCATGCTGGCCCGGCGTGACCAACGCCAGCAAAGCATCTGGCGCGCTGGCGACGCCAGCCTCCACTCGCAGCCCATCGGCATCGACAGGTACGGGTATGACCGCTGCACCGATGATTTCCAGCGCGCGTCTTCCCAGTGGATAGCCTGGCTCCTCGAGCCACGCCTTGCGTCCATGCGCGCGCAGTGCGGTCAGTGCCAGCATCAGGCTTTGCCGGTATCCGCTGGTGACGATGACCTGATCGGGATGACATTGCATCTGCCGGCTTACGGCCAGGTGGCTCGCGATCTGGGCTCGCAGGGCAGGTTCGCCGCGCGGATCGGCATAGGCCGTGTAAGCGAAGGCATCGGCGCGTACGGCACGCGTGCGCATGCGGGCCCAGAGCTTGGCTGGGAATGCGTCGTGGGCCGGTACGCCCATCTGGAATGGAAGCGGGGCGCTCGAAAATGGGCGGGTGAAATCCGCTAGAGGCCCGTCAAGGGAAGCCTCGCCATCCGCTCGCTCCGCGGGCAGCCGCGCGCAAACGTGTGTGCCCGAGGAGCCTGCACCGAATACCAGATTCTCGGCGATCAACCGATCGTAGGCCACGCGGACGGTGCCGCGGGCGACGCCAAGTTGCGCAGCGAGGTCCCGGCCGGAAGGCAGGCGCTGTCCGGGTACGAGCCGGCCCTCGACGATTGCCTGGCGCAGGCTCGCATGGATCTGGTCGCCGATCGGCTCGGCGATGGCACGGTCCACCAGGATGGACAGCGCAGCGGGCGAATTCGGTTGATTCATTTTTGGGCCAGTCGTTTCGCCAGTTTTTGGGCCTGTTTCTCTAATGCCCAGCGGAGTAACGTTGCGTTATGACATGGATCGCGGCGCAAGTCGATAGGCGGCTTGGACGCGACGGCGACACTATTCGCATCACCCACGGAGAAGGACCGAGATGACCCGCATGAACTGGCAAGAGACCGCACCGGACGGCGCAAAGGCGCTTTTTGGTATCCACCACTACGTCACGAAGAAGACGAATCTCCCCGAGGAACTTGTCCACCTCGTGTTTCTCCGCGTCTCGCAAATCAACGGGTGCGCGCATTGCATCGACATGCATAGCCGCGATCTCAGAAAAACCATGTCCGTCGACAAAATTACGCTGGTGCCAGTGTGGGATGAGGTTGCGCACTTGTTCACCGATCAGGAGCGTGCCGCGCTGGCCTGGTCTGAGGAAGTCACGCGTGTCAGCGAAACGCATGCATCGGATGAAGCCTATGCCGCTGCTGCGGCGGCATTTTCGCCGAAGGACCTGGTTGACCTCACGATCGCCATCGCCGCGATGAACGCGTTCAATCGTCTCGGTGCGCCTTTCCGGGTGCCTGTTGCTGCCGTGGCGTAATTAACGCGGCGCGTACCCTGAAATCGTTTTGCCGAGCCTCTCTGGGCTGCGTTATGCCGGACGCTTCAAACCGGAGGCACGGCAATCGTTCATGATTATCGTCGCTCACGATTGCACGTGAGTGCAACGTTCACGGTCAAGCAGCGCCTGCTTGCGGTCAATGCCCCATGCATAGCCCCAAAACCTTCCATCAGTTCTGACTACGCGATGGCAAGGGATCGCAACGGCTAGCGGGTTGCCAGCGCAAGCGCTGGCAATATCAAGCTCCGACACGTCAGTTCCAACGAGGCGCGCGACCTGCGCATAGCTCAGTGTGCTTCCCACCGGAATTTTGCGAAGCACTTGCCAAACACGCTGTTGGAAAGCGGTGCCTCGAATATCGAGGGGGAGGTTCTTGTCGATAGCGGGCTGCTCGATCATACCGACGACGTTTGCCACCAACGCTTCAAACTCTTGATCGGCACCGATCAGATGGGCTTGAGGAAAGCGATCCTGCAAACCTTGCAAGAGAGCTTCGGCATCATCGCCCAGAAGGATGGATACGATTCCCTTGCGACTGGCAGCCACGAGGATTGCGCCTAGGGAGCACTGTCCCAAGGCGAAATGAATCTCTTCATTCTTGCCTCCCGCGCGATAGCTCGTGGGCGTCATCCCCAGCATGCGAGTCGCGTTCTCGTAGAAGCGACCGCTCGAGTTGAACCCAGCCTCGTAGAGAGACTCGGTCACGCTTTCCGAATGTTCCAGGGAGCCTCGTAACTTCATCGCGCGATGGGCTGCGGCATAGGCCTTGGGCGTCAGTCCCGTGAGTGATTTGAAGAGATGATGCAGGTAACGAGTGCTTCTGTTCACGTTCGCAGCTAGCGTTGCCAACGCTGGTTCGGCATTGTCCCGATCGATACGCTGTTCGATCATGCGACAAACCTCTGCAACCAATCGGGCATTGCGACTGCGCAGGGTTGGACCGTCTGGGTCGCAGCGGCGACAAGGCCGACAGCCCGTCGCTCGAGCCTCTTCAAGTGTGTCGTGTATGCGTACATGCTCCGGGCGCGCATGTCGGCTCGGACAAGACGGACGGCAATACACTCCCGTGGTGCTGACGGAGCACCAAAACCGCCCGTCCACAGACGCGTCTCGCTTCAGCACCAACTGCCAGCGAGGATCGCGCGCGGTGGCTGATAGATCGGAACGACAATCAATGCTAGCAATCGATTCGGTTAGGTCGGGCGGTTTGGACTTCATGAACGGCGGAATCTCAAGCTGCGCCCAGCATGCGCAATTGCGTTCCGAACGGATTGTCGATCAGGTACCGCCAGTAGCCGTCTGCTCCACGGCGTGCAATGTCATTCGCAGTGGCCACCATATGCACGGTTTGGCCGTCGAGCGCCTTTCCAATGAGAGACCAGTCGAGTACAAGTGAAGCAATGTCGCCTGCCACGAACAGATGCCTTTGGACAATTTGCATCTTCAGGCCGAGCTGGAAATACTTCTCCAGTTCCACGGCAATGGCCTCGCGTCCGATCTGCGGTACACCTGCCGCGTCGATTAGCATCCCTTCGGGATCGTAAAACTCGAGCATTACGTCCACATTTAGGGAGTTGATGTGGGCAAGCAGCGAATCAACAATGCCTTCTGGCGTTGTGGACAGGGAATAGGGTGACATGAACGGATCCTCGTTTCCTGGTGGTAGATAGCAAACTACCGCAAGTTTAAGAAGGCAACCCGCTCCGCGCACTCCGTTTTGTGCTTTCAAACTTTGGGGACTAAAGCCGTATCTGCTCCACTCCCGGCGAACCGCCACCTGAGCGCGGCCCTCTAGATCGGTACTTGTCATCGCAATGACCGTCACGGAATCCCGGCAGGCGCCGTATAAGTGGCTGATCTTGTTGGCATCGCGGATATCCGAACGACATCACGTGGCCGCGTGCCATCACAATCTCATTTGTTGGTTCGACCGTCTATGGCCCGACGCTCCTGGGGCACACCGCCCCCAAAGCGTACTTTCGACGGCGATTGCATACAATCGAGTGCGGACCTAACATGACCGCTTCTGGCCGCTCTTGGACAGATTCGCATCCGGCTTTGGACATCAAGGAATCTTGACGCGCAGACGTTCTTTCATGATGAGGTTGTACAGGTTAGCCGCGGCAAACCTGTCCGGGCCATAGGTAAGAGCAAAGTTGAAGACCTTTCTCGATGTTACATAGCCCAAGTAAAGATAGGTGCTGCCGGGAATCTGAGCCGAGTAGCTCATCTCCAGCCCGCCGCCTCCAGAGTATGGTTTGACACTTCGGGACAGCACCGTTACTTGACCTGGTGCTTGCACTGCCATGGCTTCATGCCGTGCATGCAGGCATACTTCAGCCAATTTAGAAAATTTTTCGTTTGGCACTTCGTAAAAATCGCAACTTACAGTAATCGCCGCACCGTCAACGTCAGATTGCCAAGTCAGGGAGGCATCTTCGGATGTGCCCATCTGCTCCCAATGCTCAGGCAGATCAAGAAGGAATTCACTGTAAGAATACTCAATGAGCTTCTCCGGTGATTTTTTTGGCGGTGCGGGCGGGGCCGTAATCGTAAACGAGTAACTGAATTTCATATCCCACTCCTAAACCTCTGTTCGAAAGACAGGGAAAAGATACCGTTCGCTTGGCTGGCGAGCGTTGCACCTCGGGCAGAGGTGTACCGGGCGACTGCTATTTGCTGGCCTCGGCCCACGAGGCTGAGCCGATGGCGGACCGCCGGACGCTCGACTTCGGACAACATCACCGAAGACGTCACTCGAGAGAGACCTTCAGCTTCTTGACCGCGATCGCAGCTTGGTTCGCAGTAGCAAAGGCAGTTGCGTATGCGTGGTTCGTGAATGCCAATTCGAGCCCGCTAATATCCGCTGGCCACTTGTGGCCTGTATGTTTGAGTTTCACAGGCTGGTAGTAGCTGGTCTGACCAGAGTTCGGCTTACGCAGGCGATAGTAGATCACTACTAAGGCCAAACTCATGCTAACGACAATCGGACCAAGGACATACGTTGTCATTGCTTCCGAAAGTAGAGGGCCGAAGAAAAGCCAGGTCATTCCGAAGCAAAGCGATAACAAGCAAGTAATGGCCATGACCCCGAGCGGAGATGGCCTCCGCCGGCGCGCTGTAACGGCACACACGTCGCAATAGGGGAACGGAAGCACCACCGTAATCTCGGTGCCGGCCAGTCCCATCAAAGGCATGCGGCGCAGGTCCGTAGCCATCGGGCTGATCTTCGATATGGATCCGCAGTTGCAGCACGAATCAGCGGGCGCTACGAGCGGAACCTCGCTCGCGATTGGAAGGTTGATATACCTCAGGGGGAGATGAACGAGTTTTTTGTTGCTTGGTCCCGCGGAGGAATGTGTCGCTGGCTCACGTGGCAGGGAATTTAGCAAAACCGCCACGCCGCTCCCCCTATGCTGACGAGGGGTGTCGCGCAAACAACACACACTTGCCATTTTCATTGGGCGATTGAACGGCCGCTCCTGGCCGTCCTCGGACGACTGCGCCGAGTTGGGTGAAGGACCGCTGGCAGGACTTTGGCGTGGCAGCAAGTGCGGCATCCCTATTTTCGATCAGCTCGCGGTCGTGGAAGCTCTTAATGGTGCAAGGGATCTCTAGCGCTTCCCCTGTCCCGGGCTCCAGCATAAGCACCATCGGCTCCCATCTGTCGAGCCTGCCGGCGTCAGCGGCGAAAACGCGGCCGAGCCAGTCAGTAGAAAACGGCAGGATTCGTCTTGCCAAGAACGGGAATCCCGCGTCGACCAGCATCTTCACTTTCGGAACGTCTGTGAGTCGCAGAACCCGATAGAGTCCCCGCTCAAACGTGCATCCACCATCTCGCTGGGAAACTGTCACGCACGGGCCCATCAATGGCTACCGGAATATGCGCATCACCATGGGTGCATTGTCCGGCGAGCCTGTACGAGGGAGTAATGGCGGCGAACCCCGGAAGATCGCGGTCTTCCGGGGTTTTGTTTTTTGGGCGCGGGTTTCCGGTACGTACACATTCGCCGCCGTGTCCCCAGGCACCTCACGCGCCGATAAGCGTCCGCACCAAGGGCCGCGCCTGTCTCTACCGAAGAACAGACCACGGAGAACCAGCGCCTGCTGGCCGAGCAGGGCGGTCAGCTATCGAGCGCGCTTTACGGCGCCCGCTTTACGGCGCCGATACCGCCGAAGCACACGTCCAGCATGTGCGAGACGATGGCCTCGTCGTCGAGCTTCGCATAGATCCGGAGGTACTCCACTGCCGGATCGCAGGTCCGTGAGTAATAGCTGAACAGGATCACGTCGTCGGGCAGGCTCGCGTCGAGCGCGCCGGCCGCCTTTGCCTTGGCGACGAGTCCCTTCAACTGGCCGTTCAGTTTCAGCACCCGCGTGACATAGCCCAGGTTGCGCGTGAGCATGTCCCGCACACCGGGACTCGTCGAGGGCAGGAACGGCAGCCCTCCCTGAAGCCGCACGCGCAGCGCCCACTCCAGCAACGCCCGCAGGCGTCCCACCGCATCGAGATCGGCCGGCAGTTCCTCGAGGAACGACAGCGCTCCGTCGATCAGGCGGATCATCGCCGCGCCCACCAGCGCATCTTTCGACTTGAAGTGCTTGTAGAGACTCGGTTTGGAAATGCCGACCTCCGTGGCCACGTCGTCCATGGTCATCAGATCGAACCCCTTGCCAGCCAGGATGCGCGTCGCCGCGTCGAGGATCGCGTCCTCGCGCAATTGAAACGCCTGATCCTTGAAATTGAGCCTGCCGAAAATACTCATTAGTAAATCTCGCTACTATGTAGTAGTCTTCTTTCCGAAGCGGTAGCCTCATCTTAGCACTCGCAGTGCCCAAGGGCGCCAGAAAGAACAAAAGCAGAGAGGATGGTGGGTCGTGAGAGCCTTTAAAAGCACAGAACAGGGACAAAGCGTCGCGGTTGTGGGCGCCGGCATTTCAGGGTTGGCCAGCGCATGGCTGCTGTCGCGTCGCCATCGCGTCACGCTGTTCGAGGCAGGCGACTACCTGGGCGGGCATACGAACACGGTAGACGTCACGCTCGATGGGCACACCGCGCCCGTGGATACGGGCTTCCTCGTGTTCAACGAGCGCACCTACCCCAACCTCATCGCCATGTTCGACGAGCTTGGCATAGCCTCCCATGCGAGCGACATGTCGTTCTCGGTGTCGATGGACCATGGCCGCATGGAATGGGCCGGCACGAACCTCAACACCGTGTTCGCCCAGCGCGGTAACGCGTTCTCTCCGACGTTCCTCGGCATGCTGCGCGACATCGTCCGTTTCAACGGCGCTGCGCGGCGCCACCTTGCGGATGCGGAGACCACGCACTGCTCGCTTGGCGACCTGCTCGTGGCGGGCAATTATGGCCAGCCGTTCCAGCAGCACTACCTGTTGCCGATGGCCGCCGCGATCTGGTCGTGCGCCGCCGCCGACGTGCTGCGCTTTCCCGCGGCCACGTTCCTGCGGTTCTGCCTGAACCACGCGCTGCTGCAGATCGCCAACCGCCCGCAATGGCGCACGGTCGCCGGCGGCGGTCGTGCCTACGTGCGGCGCATCGCGGCCGAGCTCGGCGACATCCGGCTGCGGACGCCCGTGCGCGCGATCCGGCGCGATGAGGAGGGCGTCAGCGTGATGACGGACGAAGGGACGTCCAGGTTCGATGCCATCGTCATGGCCACCCATGCGCCCGACACGCTCCGCATGCTGGCCGATGCGAGCGACGCGGAGCGCGAGGTGCTCGGCGCCGTGCGCTACGCGCCGAACGTCGCCATCCTCCATACCGACCCCACGCTGCTGCCGCGGCGGCAGCGCGTGTGGTCCGCCTGGAACTACCTGGGCGGCCAGCGCGACGCGTCCTCGCGCGCGGTCTGCGTCAGTTATCTCGTGAACCAGCTGCAGCCGCTGCCGTTCCGAACGCCGGTGGTCGTCACGCTCAACGCATTCCGCGAGCCCGCGCCGGGCACGGAGCTGCGCCGCTTCCACTATCAGCATCCGCTATTCGACCTGCAGGCGATCGCCGCCCAGCGCGCGTTGCCCGCATTGCAGGGCGAGCGCCGTACGTGGTACGCGGGGGCATGGACCGGTTATGGGTTCCATGAAGACGGCCTGAAATCCGCACTGCGCGTGGTCGATGACTTCGGCCTGCTGCCTGCGTGGGCACGGCTATGACGCCCATCGCATGGCTCCTTGCCTCCCGCGTGATGCACGACCGCCTGCGGCCGGTGCGGAACCGCTTCGTCTATCCGGTGTTCTGCCTGCGCGTGAATCTCGATGCGTTGCCCGGGCTCGAGCGCTGGTGGTTCGGCGTGAACCGCGCGCGCATCGTGAGCCTGCGCACGGCCGACTATGGCCCGCGCGATGGTACCGACCTCGCAACCTGGATGCGCGCGCGCCTGCGTGAGGCGGGGCTGCGTGAGGCGGGGCTGCCGGAGGACGGCGAGATCTGGCTGCAGACGTTTCCGCGCATCTTCGGGTATGCGTTCAATCCGGTCAGCTTCTGGTATTGCCACGATCGCGATGGCGCGTTGCGCGCGCTGGTCGCCGAGGTGACCAACACGTTCGGCGGACGGCACGCTTACCTCGTCACGGCGCCGAATCTGGGACCGATCGACGAGTCGACCGTGCTCGCCACGCGCAAGTGCCTGCATGTGTCGCCGTTCAACGACGTGCGCGGACACTACGGGTTTCATCTGCGCGAGACGGCCGATACGTCCTTCGTCGGAATCGATTACTTCGACGATGACGGGCTGCTGCTCCGCACGTCGATTGCCGGATGGAAGCGCCCGCTGACCGGTGGCGCGATGTTTGCCGCGCTGCTGCGGCAGCCCTGGGTGACGCTGTCCGTCACGGCGCGCATCCATTGGCAGGCTTTGCGGCTGTGGGTGCGCGGTGTGCCGTTCCATGGCAGCGAGCCGCCCGCATCGCGCGCCGCGCCGCCCGCGCATCCCGAGGCCGCGATGGCCGCCATGCCCCCGACGGCGCCCCTATCCGCGCCAGCTTCCGCAGCCGAACCCCTGTCCGATCTCCTGCCCAACGATATCCGCCCATGAACCGTTCCTCCTCCGGCCTCCGCGTGCAGTCTCGCCTCGGCGACATGCCGATCGCCGCCGGCGCATTCCTGGCCATGCTCAGTCGCCTGACCATCGGGCACCTCGTGGTCACGCTGCCCGACGGCCGCGAGACGATCTTCGGGGATCCGCATGCCGCGCCCGGGGCGCGGCTCACGCTGCGGGACTGGCGCGCCTGCGGCAAGATCCTGCGTGCCGGGGACATCGGCTTTGCCGAGGCGTGGCGGGACGAGTGGGTCGATAGTCCCGACGTCACGGCGCTGCTGCGCCTGGCCATGCGCAACCAGTCCGTGCTGCCGCGCACGATCGTCGGCACATGGCTGTCCCGCCGCTGGTATCAGCTGCGCCATCTGCTGCGCCGGAATACGCCGCGCGGCAGCCGCCGCAATATCCATGCGCACTACGACCTCGGCAATCCCTTCTACGCGCTGTGGCTGGACGACACGTGGTCCTACTCCGCGGCGCTGTTCGACGGCGATTCCGGCCGGACGCTGCACGACGCGCAGGAGGCCAAGTACGCCCATATCGTCGACACGCTGCAACTGCGGCCCGGCATGCGCGTGCTCGAGATCGGCTGCGGGTGGGGCGGCTTCGCGATGCACGCGGCACGCCGCGGCATTCACGTGCATGGCGTCACGATCTCGAACGCGCAACTGGCGCTGGCGCGCGAGCGTGTCGCGCAGGCGGGCATCGGTGGCGATATTGGCGGCCATATCGGTGGCCATATCGATCTGGCATTGTGCGACTACCGCGACCTCCCCGCGCGCGGCGACCACTATGACGCGGTTGTCTCGATCGAGATGTTCGAAGCCGTCGGCGAGGCCTACTGGCGCAAGTACTTCGACATCGTTCGCGCCTGCCTGCGTCCCGGCGGCCGGGCCGTGATCCAGACCATCACGATCGCCGATGCGCATTTCGACGCGTATCGCGCCAGCAGCGATTTCATTCGCGAATTCATTTTCCCGGGCGGCATGCTGCCGAGCCCCGAGCGGCTATCGCGCGTCGCGGCGCGGGCCGGGCTGACGGCGCGCAGCGTGCTGGCCTTCGGTCCCGACTACGCGGAGACGCTTCGGCGCTGGCGCCACGCGTTCCAGGCGCGGCGCGACGATGTCTCCGCGCAGGGCTTCGACGCGGCTTTCCTGCGGCTCTGGCATCTGTACTTCTGCTACTGCGAAGCGGGCTTCGACGAAGGCCGCACCGACGTCATGCAGTTCCTGCTCACGCGCGAGGCCTGACGTGCGAAATACCCGGCCACAGCGCATGGCGATCGCTCTGCTTGCCACGATGGCGACGATCGCGATGATGGCGACGGTGACCGCCGCGCGAGCGGAGGCGTGGCGGGACGCATGGCCGGGTACCGCCGACGTCCGGATGGTAGGCGAAGGCGACTTCCGCTGGTTCGGCATCCGCATCTACACCGCGCAGCTCTGGGCGGCACAGACCCCGGTCACGCTCGATACGCCGCTGGCGCTGCGACTGACTTACGCCCGCGGCATCTCGGGCGAACGGCTCACCGATACCAGCATGGACGAGATCAAACGCCTCGCCGCGGTGACGATCCCGGAAGCCACGCTGGACCAGTGGCGCGCCGCGCTGTCGCGCGTGCTGCCCGATGTGCGCGCCGGCGACGTGCTGACCGGCGTCTATCTGCCCGGCCAGGGGGCGCGCTTCTACGCGGGGGATCGCGCCCTTGGCGCACTGGAGGACCCCATGCTCGCCCGCGCATTCTTCTCGATCTGGCTCGATCCGTCCACGCGCGCGCCGGCGCTGCGCAGGCACCTGCTGGGCCTGCCGTCATGACCGCGCCCACCGCCAGCCGACTTGCCGCTTATGGCGCCCTGGGATTGCCCCTCGCCATGGTGGCTCTGCCCGTCTACATTCAGGCGCCGGCGTACTACACCACGCGAATGGGCATGTCGCTGTCGCTGGCGGGTATCGTCCTGTTCGCCGCGCGGCTGATCGATACCGCGCAAGACCCGCTGCTTGGATTGTGGGTGGACAAGCTGGCGCGCCGCCATGCGTTGACTCCGGTCATGGGAGGCGCCGCGCTCTGCCTCGCCGTGGCCTTCGCCGCGTTGTGGCTGCCGCCTGTTTCGGGCGACGCCTGGCTGGCGGCATGGCTGGGCGCGACGCTCGTCGCGGTCTACCTTGCCCATAGCCTGATCAACATCGCCTACCTGGCATGGGCCGCGCGTCTCGGCGATGACGATACGCTCGCGCGCGCCGCCGCATGGCGCGAGGGTGCGGGCCTCGTTGGCGTGCTGCTTGCCACCGCGATTCCGGCCACGCTGATCACGATCGCCGGCACCGACGCGCGCCTGGCGATGACCGCCTTTGCGTCGCTATTCGCCGCGCTGCTCGTCGCCGCGCTGTGGCTGCTTTTTCGGCTGGCCCCGCCGTGGAATGCGAAAGCCGCCCTGGCGGGCGCCGCGCCAGGGCCATGGCATGCCGTGCGCCACAACCGCGCCTTTCGCGCGCTGCTGGCCCCTTACTTCCTGAATGGCATCGCCGTCGCCATTCCCGCTACCCTTGCGATCTTCTTCATCGAAGACCGATTGATGGCGCCGCAGTGGGTCGCCCCCTGCCTGACGCTGTATTTCGTGGCGGGCGCGGCCGGCCTGCCGGCGTGGGTGCACATCGCGTACCGCATCGGCGCCATGCATGCGTGGCGGCTGGCCATGGCGCTCGCCATCGTTGCGTTCGTGTGGGCGGCGTTGCTCGAGCCCGGCGGCGTCCTGCCGTTCCTGCTCATCTGCGCCATGTCGGGTCTGGCGGTGGGCGCCGACCTCGCGCTGCCACCGGTCCTGCTGGCCACGCGCATTCCCGCGGGCGAGGGACCCGCCGTCTATTACGGCGTCTGGACGCTGCTGACCAAGCTATGCCTGGCGATCGCAGGGCTCACGTTGCCCGTCCTCGCATGGCTGGGCTACCAGCCGGGAACGCCGGCCATCGGCGCGACGGGGCACGCGCTGGCGTTCATGTATGCCGGTCTTCCTTGCGTTCTCAAACTTGCCGCGATGGCGCTGCTTCGTTCCGCCCGGTATCCGGCGCAGGAGATGTCCTCATGAAATTCGTTGCCACTCTGGGCGCCATCGCCGTCGCCGCGCTCTGCACGGCATGCTCCGCGCCGGACGTCGCCCACTACGCCGACCAGAAGCCGGCCCTCGACGTTGCCCGCTTCTTCGCGGGACGCACGGAGGCGTGGGGCATGTTCCAGAAGCGGAGCGGCGAGATCGTCAAGCGCTTTTACGTCGACCTGCAGGGGCAGGAGCGCGATGGGCGCTTCGTGCTCGACGAGGATTTCCGCTACAGCGACGGCACGACGCAGCATCGCACATGGACGCTGACGCGGGCCGCCGATGGCAGCTGGCAAGGCACCGCGCCCGATGTCGTGGGCAGCGCGAGCGGCCAGGCCGCTGGCAACGTCCTGCGGTGGCGGTACACGCTGCAATTGCCCGTCGATGACAAGACCTATGACGTGCAGTTCGACGACTGGATGGTGCTCGTGGACGACCGCACGCTGATCAATCGCGCGCGTGTCACCAAGTTCGGTTTCGAAGTCGGCCAGGTGACGGTGTTCTTCCGCCGTCCCGCTCCCTGAATCAGGCGGATGTCGCCATGCATGGCTTTTCCATGAACCCTCGCTGGACGGACTGGGCCGGAAAGCGCGTCTGGATCGTCGGCGCTTCCAGCGGCATCGGCGCGGCGCTGGCGCAGGCGCTGCTGGCGCGGGGCGCGCGCGTCGCGGTCTCCGCGCGGCGGGCCGGCGCCCTGGCTGCCGTGATCGACGGTCATCCATGCGGCCTGGTCGCGCCGATGGACGCGCGCGTCCCGTCCGACTGGGTGACCGCGCACGATGCCTTGTGCCAGGCGTGGGGCGCGGTAGACATGATCGTCTTCTGCGCCGCCGACTACCGGCCGCTGCGTCCGTGGGAAATCGACGCGGCCGAGGCGAGCAATACGATCGAGACGAACCTGTCGAGCGTCTACTACGGTCTGGCCGCCGTGCTGCCGGCGATGATGTCGCGCCGTGGCGGCAGCCTGGTGATGCTCGCCAGCGTGGCAGGCTACCTCGGCCTGCCGAACGCCACCATCTACGGACCGACGAAGGCCGCCATGATCAACCTGGCGGAGCTGCTATACGCGGAGCTGCATCCGCACGGCATCGGCGTGTACCTCGTCAACCCCGGGTTCGTGAGCACGCGGCTCACGGCGCGCAACGACTTCACGATGCCGGCCCTGCAGACCACCGAGGAGGCCGCGGCGTCGATCCTGTCCGGCCTCGCGCGCGGCCGGTTCGAGATCGCATTCCCGTCGCGATTCACCTCGGTCATGCGCCTGCTCAGCATGCTGCCGTATCGGTTGCGGCTTTCGCTGCTGCAACGATTGATGAACTCTTCCTGAACATGGCATGACATGACTACCGCCACCCGAGATTCGCAAACGCTTTCGGCGCTGCTCGACTGGTACGCCTCGCTGACGCCCCAGTCGCTGTACGACCTCCCGCGCTACTACGCGGACGATGCGCGCTTTACCGATCCCTTCAACAGCGTGCGGGGCCACGCGGCCATTCAGGCGTTGTTCGCGCATATGTTCGAGACCGTCGACGCTCCCCGCTTCGCGATCGAGCGCCAGGTCATGGGCGACCAGGAAGCCTTCGCCACATGGGTGTTCACGGGCGCGGTGCGTGGCCATGCGTTCGTCGTGCCCGGCAGCACGCATCTGCAATTCGACGACGATGGGCGCGTGTGCATGCATTGCGATTACTGGGACGCCGCCGCGTTGTGGCGGCAGCTCCCGGTGATCGGCGCGCCCGTACGCTGGCTTCAGCGGCACTTTGCCGCGCCCCCGACCCGATGAGCGCGAGAGCGATGTGGCGCGTGGCGGCGACGGCGTTCCTGCTGTCCATCGGTGGATGCTCGACGGTCGATGCGCTGAATGCATTGACGCCGTCGGGCGACTACATCCACCTGAAGGACATCGCCTACGCGGCAGGCGATCGCGGGCAGCTAGACGTCTATGTGCCGCGTGAACCGGCCTGTGGCGACAAGGCGCCCGTCGTCGTGTTCTTCTACGGCGGCACGTGGAATTCCGGGTCGCGCGCGGACTATGCGTTCGTGGGCGCCAATCTCGCGCGCCACGGCATTCTGACGGTCATCGCCGATTACCGGCTCTATCCCGAGGTCACCTATCCGGATTTCCTGACCGACAGCGCGCAGGCCGTGGCATGGACACTGCGCAGCATCGCGGCCTACCGTGGCGATCCCTCGCGGGTCTTCGTCATGGGCCACAGCGCGGGCGCCTACAACGCCGCGATGATCGCGCTCGACAAGCGGTGGCTGACGGCGGCGGGGGCGTCGCCGACGCAGCTGCGCGGGTGGATCGGCCTCGCGGGGCCTTACGACTTCCTGCCGATCGTCAATCCCGATGCGCAACCGGTTTTCCATCATCCGAACTATCCAGCCGACTCGCAGCCGATCGACCTCGTCACCCGGCAATCGCCGCCTTCGTTCATCGGTGTCGACATCGGCGACCGGCTCGTGGATCCCGAGCGCAATTCGCGGCAGATGACGCAAAAGTTGCGCGCGGCCGGCGTGCCGGTGACCCATCGCGAATACGGCCATCTCTCGCACACGCTGCTCATCGGCGTGTTTTCCACGCCATTGCGCTGGCTGTCTCCCGTCAGCGACGACGTGTCGGCGTTCGTGCTGAGCGGCAGCGGATGCGGCGGCAAGGGGTGATGGCGCGCGCTCTGCCTTCCAGGCGGATTGGATGCGCCGGGGCGATGGTCACGACAGCGACAAAAAGGCCGCCCGACAGAGTGGGGCGGCCTTGCCATTTGCGCTGCCAGGAGCCAAAAGGAGGGGACCTTATTGTCGGGTGGGGAAGATACCCTGCGTGCAGATCACGTAGTACAGGCCGGTAGGCTCCAGCGGCCGAAGATCCGGCAGCCGGAAGTTGCTGACGCCGTCGCCGCCGAACTTCGTGCCCAGCAGCGCGAACAGGGCTTGATTGCTCTGAATGCTCAGGATGCGGCCGTCGGCATGCGTCCCGCCAGCCGCGAAGCTGGCGGCGGACAGCCACACGGTCGCCATCGTGCAGTCAGCGCCGGTGCCATCGCTCACGGTGGTGTCGGGATTGCCCAGGCCGGGAACCGTGCCAGCAGGTCCCGTGGCGCCCGTTGCGCCAGTCGAGCCGGTCGCGCCCGTGGCACCGGTGGCACCGGTGGCACCCGTAGCGCCTGTGGGCCCGGTTGCGCCCGTTGCGCCCGTGGCACCCGTTGCCCCTGTCGCGCCGGTCGCGCCGTTTGAACCGGATACGCCGGTGGCACCGGTGGCGCCGGTCGGGCCCGTAGCACCCGTAGCACCCGTAGCACCTGTGGCCCCCGTGGCGCCGGTAGCGCCGGTGGCACCCGCTGCACCGGTGGCGCCTGTCGGCCCCTGCGGACCCGTCGCGCCGGGCGACCCATCCACGCCGTTCGCGCCCGTCGCACCCGTGGCGCCCGTCGCCCCGGTCGCCCCCGTCGCGCCAGTGGGGCCTACCGGACCTACCTTGCCCTGCGCCACATCGCTCGATAGCGCGGCCAGCGTCGAATTGGCCTGCTTGAGCTTGGCCGCGATTTCCTCAAGGCGATCGTCGTACTTGTCGCCGTTGCGGGGGTTGAACTTCTGATTCAGCAGATTCAGCGAATCGGCGTCGACACCAAGGGACGCCAGGCGTTGCTTGACCTGCGTGATGGCCAGCGCGAGCTTGTCGCTGGCGGCTGCGGCGGAGACCGTGGAAAAACTGGTGAAAAACGCCTCGGTATCGGCACTGCCGGACGCTGCGGCGACGACGAGCTCGGTAATCGGCGTGACGTTGGTCGTGCCGGCACTTTCGATGTACGAATGCAACACTTCACCGGTGGCAGTGGTCACGCGCAATACGCAAGGCAGTGCCAGATTTGCCGTGGTAGCGCTCCAGCTGCCATCCGTGCCGGTGGTGACGGTCGCTTGCCCGCTGACGCATTTGATCGTCAGCGCGGCGTTGGTGATCGGCGCACCTGTGGCCGCCGTACCGGAAATCGTGGCTGCCGGCAGGGCCGTGGGGGTGCTTGCGCTGGTTCCTGTGCTGTCATCGCCGCCGCAGCTTGCAAGAAGTACAGCCGTGGCGATCGAAAGGGCGGCAGCCCATTGTCGTTGTTTCATTTTTCCCATTCCCGTCAAAGATTGATAGATTTCGAAGACCCGGCCTCCGGCGCGGTTATGCGGACCACTGCCCGTGGCGGCCAGCATGTTAGCCATGAACGGTTCAAACGGGTTATTGCATTGTTGCCCCCCCTCGGAGGGGCAGACAGAACGCGCGCGCGATTCGCGCGGGACCGGCAAAGCGGGTATCCTTCGCCCGGATTTTTGCCACTCGGAGAGTCTGACGTGCCCCGCATCTGCCTGAACATGATCGTCAAGGACGAAGCCCCGGTCATCGAACGCTGCCTGGCCAGCGTGAAGCCGTGGATCGACCATTGGGTCATCGTGGACACCGGGTCGAGCGATGGCACGCAGGACGCGATCCGCCGGTTCATGGCCGACTTGCCGGGTACTCTGCATGAGCGGCCATGGCGCGATTTCGCGCACAACCGCAACGAGGCCATGGCGCTTGCCCGCACGGCCATGGCAGGCGTGGACGATTACGTGCTGTGTATCGATGCCGACGAAACGCTCCGCATGGAACACGGCTTCGCGTGGCCCGACCTGCAGGCCGACGGCTACCAGTTTCGCTGCGAACTGGATGGCTGGCACTATTTGCGCAACGCGCTGGTACGCGCGCGTCAGCCATGGCGGTGGGAAGGCGTGCTGCATGAATTTCTGACGCAGGACGGGCCGCACCGCTGGGAGGCGCTCCCGCACGCCACCATCGTCGTGTCACGCGACGGCGCGCGAGCGCGCGATCCGCAGACGTACCTGCGCGACATCGAGGTCCTCGAGAATGCAGTCCGCGAGGTGCCCGACAACACGCGTTATCGCTTCTATCTCGCGCAAAGCTATCGCGATGCGGGCAAGCTGGGCGAGGCCATCCAGCACTACCAGGACCGCGCCGCGATGGGCGGCTGGGAAGAGGAAGTCTGGTACGCGCGCTTTCAAATCGGCGCGCTGCGGGAACGGCGCGGCGACGCGCGGGAGGACGTTCAGGCAGCCTATCTCGATGCCTACCAGTTCCGCCCTGCGCGCGCGGAGCCGCTTTGCGCGCTGGCGCGTTACCACCGGCTGCGAGGCGAATTCGCGCTGGCCCACCTCTATGCGCAGCAGGCCGCCGCCGTGCCGCGTCCGGCCGACTCGCTATTCATTGACGATGGCGTCTATGCATGGCGCGCACTGGATGAGCTCGTCGTCAGCGCATATTACGTCGGCGCCATCGAACAGGGCCGCGACGCTCTTCGGCGGCTGCTTGCGGGTGGGCAATTTCCTCAGCATGAACGCGACCGCATCATGGGCAATTGCCGGTACTACGGTCTCTAAGAGCGCTGGCCGTCCGGCGCCATCGAAGCGATGAGCCACGGGACGACGCGGCGGGCTGCCGCGAGTGCTTCCGCACGCGAAGCGAAGGACTGATTGGCGAAATGCCGAACCGATGTCCAGACGCCGCCGTCCTCGGGGTCCTTTCGGAATTCCTCGAAGCCGAACGTCCGGTCTGGACGCGTGAAAAGGTCGACGCAGCGATTCCCTTCCGGGTTCTCCAGGCTTTCAAAAACCACCCACGACTTGTCCAGCAGTTTTGGCACCGTATCCTCCGGATCGTTGAGCAAACTTGACGCGCCATTGACGAGGGCGACCCAGTATGGGCTTCCCGCGATAGTAAGACTATCAGCCCGCAGGCCCAATATGGGCGTATGCTCGATAGCGACAGCGGGTCGTCGCAGGTATTGCTTCGCCACAGCGAGAGGGAGACATCATGTCAAGACAGATCAAGAACAAGGCCGAACTGCGCGCCATGCTGCGTGCCGAACAGGCCAGGCATCCGGAATGCGAAGGGTCGTGCTTCGGCGATGTCTGCTGGCACGCGGCCGATGACGAAGGCTGCAACTGGAAGCTGTCGACGATGGAAGGTGGCAACTGCGCCGCCTGCCTGGCGGCGATCCAGCCGTACGTGACGCAGCTGCGCGCGGCTTACAACGTGCCGGAAGAGGGGAAGTAAGCTCCGGGACGCTACCGCGCCTTGCCCGTCGTCATCGACGCCAGCACGCCATCACGGCGAATCAGTCCGTGAAACAGCGCCGCGGCGAAGTGCAACAGCAGGGCGAGGAACAACGCGAACGCGCCTGTCGTGTGCAGTTGCCGCAGGGACGCGTAAAGCTGCGGATCGTGCGGCAGGATCGGCGGCAGTTCGGTCGTGCCCCACAGCACGATCGGGAATGCGCCCGCCGACTGCATGCCCCAGCCCACCAGCGGCATGGCGATCATCAGCGCATACAGCAGCAGATGCGACGCATGCGCGGCGATGCGCTGCGGTGCCGGGAGGGAGGCGGGCAGCGGCGGCGGCCGGTGCGTCAGCCGGTTGACCAGGCGCAGCACGGCAAGCAGCAGGATCGCGATGCCGATGGGGCGGTGCAACGTCAGCAACGTGGTGTAACGGCCGGATACCGTCGAGACCATGCCGATACCGATAAACAGCATGGCCACGATCAGCACGGCCATGACCCAGTGCAGCAGACGCGAGAGGAAGGAAAAGCCCTGGACACGGTCGCTCATGATTTGCCTCCGGCTTTCACGTCGGATTCGGTGATGGCGCTGGGCGGCTTGGCCCCGCGCTCGTGCTCGCGCAACTGGAAGGATCGCGCATAGGCGGCCGAACGCGCGCTCGGGATGCCATCGGCCGATACGCGAATGCCGGCCGGCAGCACGGTGGGGTCGAACGTGATATCGGTGCAGCTCCCGCCGGCACTGTCCTCGCTCGCGAGCGTATCGAGCGTGACGGTGCCGATATCGACCTGCTTTCGACCTTCGGGCCAGGGCAGATCCGGGCGCACCGGATCGTCGGGATTGCCGATCGTCACGATGACCTTCCATTTGAGCGGCCTGGCCGCGTCCGCGATCAGCGCATCGAGCAGATAGTTCTTGTCCGCCTGCTGCGGGCCGACCGGAGCAAACGCCTGCTCGGGGACGAACGACCAGCGCACCGGTGCCGAGGCACCGTCGCGGTTCACGAACAGGAACGTGTTCAGGCCGTTGTAGGTGGTGTTGGCAAAGCCGGACGATTGCCGGCGCTTGCCGACGATGCCCATCGCCGTGAGCACCTCGGGATGGGCGGCCGCGAAGGCCTTCATCTTCTCGGGATCGGGCTTGCCGGTCCTGGGGTCCGGCACGCGCGTCATCATCTGCGCGTAGAACGTGTCGGCATCGGCGACCGGGAAGACCGGAATATCGATCATGGCCATGCGCCATTCCTCGCCACCCGGGGGCTTGATCTGCAGCGCCAGGCTGCGGACCAGCGCCGGGCCATCGGACACGTACGGCATGCCACCGGCAAAGGCGAAGCGGCCTGTCACGGGGTAGTGACCGGGTTTCAGCAGATCGGCCCGGCTGAACGGCGCGCCATCGCCGGAGGCGTCGAACCAGCCCGTGGCACAGACGCCCTTGGCGTGGTTGCGGCGAAAGCCGATATGTCGGCCGCTGGTGGCCTCGAAGCCATCGACCACGCGATGGGGCGAGAGCCGCTCCGGTGTCAGCCATCCGCCCGTGTAGGCAAACGCGCCGGCGAGGCACAGCGTTGCAAGTCCGATCGCGCCGAGGCGTATCGCCAGCGCGGCAGGGCCGAGTCTGGGGGGAAGCCCCGGAGGGTTCCGCTTGTCCTGATCCATGGTCACTCAAGCCTGATTCGATCCGGGCAAGCGTACGCGCTTGTGTGTCGCCAAGTCCTCGCCAAACCTTAAACTTTCTGTGATAACTGCACCGCACCCAACGGATCCGCGGCGATGCGCGCCGTGGCAATGCGTTTCTTGTTCAGGGTCGCAGACGCGTTGACGGGGAGATCTTTTTCCACGGGAGCTCGGCGGGGTCGACAAGCAGCTGTCCGCGCGCCAACGCGAACAGGATGTCCCGCTCCGGGTTCTCCACCAGGCGATCGAAATCCGCGCGGAAGTGGTGGGAGCTCTTGACCACGATGATCTTCATCGCTTCCGGTTCGATATCGACCATCCGGAAAAGCTCGCGGTCCTGAGCGCCAATCCTGCCGCTCGCCACCACGATCAGGATGCCCTCCAGTTCGAGGCACGCAGTCTTGCCCAGCTGGGTCTGGAATCCCGTCATCTTCGGACCCTTGAAGGTCGTGATGCCGTCGGACAACGCGCGGACCAGAAAGCGACCCTGCACGGGCGGCTCGCTCGGTCCCGCCGGGGTACACACCGATTCGCCGATTGCCATGTCGAGGTACTCGCCGACACCGGCGCGATGCGCCGCGTCCGCGGCAACCGGGTCGTAGAGCACCCCGAGTGCCACGCGCCGCGGCAACGCGGTCCCCGCGCCTGCCTTGACGAGCGCATGCAATACGCCCGTTGTCGAGCCCGTTCCGCCGATGCCCGGGTTGTCCTGGGTGTCCGCAACCATGACGGTGCCTTTGGTCACGGCGGCGCGTGCCAGCGCGGCCTTCACGGCGTCGTCCGCGGTCTGCGCGGTGAGCTGCCACTGGGTCGGCTCCGAGATATGCGCGAAGAGTCTGGCGGCGGCGGCCTCGGCACGGTCTCCGTGAGACCAGATGACCGGCGCGCACTCGTCGAAGTCGGATGCCGGAAAGCCCATGCAAAAGCTCGATACGGTGCCAAATTCGCGATCGACTTCGGCGACAAGCTCGTAGCAGCCCTTCGCTGGCTGGGAAGATGTGCCCTGCGAATTGATGGAGATGAGATAGGGAAGCCGATGCGAGCTTGTTTTCTCCGCGCCGCCGTTCGCAACCAGTCGCTCGAGCAGCTCCGCTGCGCGCTCCCCGGTTTTGACGTAGTCGATGTGAGGATAAGTGCGGAACGCGACCATGGCGTCCGCCATATCGAGCATGGTGCGGGTGACGTTCGCGTGAAGGTCGAGGCTGACGACGATGGGCATATCCTTGCCCACGATTGCACGGATGACCGACAACAACTCGCCTTCCGCATCGTCGTGGGATTGCGTCAGCGCCGCGCCATGCAACTCGAGATAGATCGCATCGAAGTCGAGCCGTCGCACATCCGCGGCGATGGTCGTGCAGATGCGCGCGAACGCTTCGTCGGTGACATACGAGGAAGGAACGGCGCCGCACCAGAGACTGGGGACCAGTGTCCAGCCACGTTGCCGCGCTTGCCTCGCAAAGCCCGTGGCGGAGACCTCGACGCTGGCGATCATGTCGAGCGTGGCCTGACCATGGGTCGGTTTCGGAAACGTCTCGCCGCGCTCGAATGCGGCCCAGTCGGCCAGATTCTCGGCGAAGGTATTCGTTTCGTGCTTGAAGCCTGCGACGAGTACGCGCATGTTGAGCTCGATAAGGGTTTCGTTGACAGGATTCTTGTCGTGAATACACTGATGCACAATCGCTTCTTAGTACGGTGGCCCGTAATGAAACTATTGTCCCCCGGTGATCCGCCCGCGTTGTCTGCCTCCGAACTTGCCTGGTTGCGCTGCTTCGACGCCGCGGCCCGGTGCGCGAGTTTCACCAAGGCAGCCAGCGAGCTTCACATCTCGCAAAGTGCCGTAGGCCAGCAAGTGAAGAAGCTCGAAGAGCGGCTGGGGCATCCACTGGTCTTGCGTACGCAGGCAGGTCTCAGGCTGACGCGGGAGGGTGAGCAGCTGTTCGCGGCGACGCGCGAATCGTTCCGGGGGCTGGAGTCGGCAGTCCATCGATTGCATGTTGCCCGCATCGGGGAGCCGGTCAACGTCAGTTGCTCTCCGTCGTTCGCGATGTTCTGGCTGACGCTACGGCTCGACAACTTCTACCGGGCATATCCCCATCTGACGCTTCGGGTCGTGGGAGACTCACAGCACCCGGAAGGCGTGCGAATCTCTCAGGAGAGTCTTGCGGCCGCCATTCGCTTCGAGCTGCCCCGCAACCAGGCAACCGACGACGACGTTCTGTTCGATGAATGGCTCGTGCCCGTGGCCACGCCTGCGTTCATGCAGGCGCATCCGGAGGTGCAATCTGTCGGCGATCTCCGTGGCGAGCATCTGCTGCACGCCGCGGATCCTTCGGAGGGTACCGAGCCCGCACAGGAGTGGGCGACATGGCTATCCGCGATCGGTCACGACATGCCGGCGGCCAACTTGCGCCGCGGCACCCAGTTCAATCATTCGCTGCTCGCGATGCAGGCGGCGCTTGGAGGGCAGGGTGTGGCCATGGGCAGGGTCGCCCTGGTCCTCAGATATCTCCTGCAAGGCAGGCTCGTCACGCCGTTCCGGCAACGTGTCCGGCTCGATGCCAGCTATCGGATGATTATCAATGCGCAGCATCCGGAGGCGTCGACGATCCGCAGCTGGCTGCGCGGCGAGGCCGATGTGTTTGTCGCGCAGCGCGACTCGCTCTTCGACAGCGAGCATGTGGAGACGGTCTAGCGGTTGGCTGCGCTGCCGGCCGCGCGGGAGCGAATAAAGTTTTACTTCGGTGCCTGCAACTACAGCGATGTTGTTTCCTGCCCCTGCCGCACTGCAATATGGTGGTGCGCCGGGGAGCGCGCGGCGGGTGACAACACTAGGAGTTGCATGATGATCTTTTCACTTCCATTGCGGGCTTGTCTTGCGGGGCTGGCGCTTGCGTTGACCTGTGCGGGCGCGCACGCGGCCGAGGATGGCCGTCCGATTCGACTGATCGTTCCCACGCCTCCCGGGTCCGCGTCCGACGCGCTCGCGCGTGCGTTGGCGACGCCGTGGGGAAGCGCGAGCGGGCATCCGATCGTGGTGGAGAACTATGCCGGCGCGGGGACCACGATCGGCACGCGCCAGATCGCGCGCGCGGCAAAGGATGGATTGACACTCGGGGTCATGAGCTCCAACCACACGATCAATCCGTGGCTCTACAAGCATTTGCCCTATGACCCGATTGCCGACTTCACGCCGATTGCCATGATCGGCACGGTGCCGTCGATGTTGGTTGCCAACAACCGCGTGACGGCAAACTCGGCAACGGAACTGGTGGCGCTCGCCAGGTCATCGAGGCAATCGCTCGTGGAAGGTGTGGTCGCGGGAACCAGTTATCACCTGGCGAGCGAGGTGTTCAAGGAGCAAGCCGGGATCACGACGAGTCCGATTCCTTACAAGGGCTCGACGCAGATCATCACGGACCTGCTGGGGGGCACGATCGATATTGCCTTTGTGGCGGCGCAGGCCGTGGCGCCATTGGTGGCGACGGGCAAGCTGAAAGCCCTGGCGATGACGGGCGCCGTGCGCAGCGACGTGGCCCCACAGGTCCCCACGCTCAGGGAAAGCGGCTTCCCGCGCTATAACGTGGATGTCTGGCTCGCCATCATGGGGCCTGGCGGGCTGAAGCCTGAAGACGTTGCGGCACGGCGCAAGGAAGTCTTGCAGGCACTGGCTCAGCCGGAAATGATCGCCACGATGCGACGCCAGGGCGTGCAGCCTCTTGCGATGGAGCAGGCCGCGATCATTCCTTTCATCAAGGAGGAATTGAAGCGCAACAAGCCGATCGTGGAAAAGCTTCAGATATCGGTGGACTGAGAGGGGATGCGTGGAGGGCGATCCACGCATCCGTCGGCGCCGATGAACTCGAGCCAGCGCTTACGCCGTACGCGTAAAACGCAGCTGCGTCTTCAGGTAGCTCAGGAACGCGCGAAGCTTTGGCGATGACACGCGCTCGCGTGGATAGAGCGCATTGAGATCTTGCTGGGGGCCGATCCATTCGGGCAGCACTTTGCGCAGGCGCCCGGCTTCGACTTCCTCCGCCATGCTGGCGTCCATCGCGAGCAGCACCCCGTTACCGGCGCGCGCGGCGTCCAGTAGCAGTATCGGGTCGCTTGCGACGATCACGGGATCCACGATGAAGTGTTTTGGCTTGCGCCCCGCCTTGCGCAATGGCCATGCGTAGCCGCTGTCGGTGCGCGCCTGATGCAGCGCGAGCGCGGGAAGCCGATGCAGATCGTCCGGACTCTCGAGCGCGCCATGCGCCTCGATGAATGCGGGGCTCGCGTAAAGGGACGTCGGGAAACTGCCGAGTCGCTGCGCGACCAGGCTCGAATCCGGCAGCGCACCCAGACGCAGCGCGACATCCACGTTCTCGCCGAACAAGTCGAGCGGCACATGCGTCGCGACAATCTCGACGCGTACATCGGGGTATCGCGTGCAGAAGCCGGAGATCAACGGCGCAACCCACGTGGCGCCAAACGAATAGGGAAGGGTCACGCGCAGCCAGCCACCGGGCGCGCCGCGAATGCGTTGGACGGCGTTCTCTGCCTCGGCAAGTTGTTGGGCGATGCCGTTGCATCGCTCGAAATACGCGGCGCCGGCCTCTGTCACGCGCAGCTTGCGCGTCGTCCGATGCAGTAGCGATGCGCCGAGATGCGTCTCGAGTGCCCGCACGCGCCTGCTTACCGTCGCCTTGGGAATCTGCAGTGCGCTCGCGGCAGCGGTGAAGCTACCCGACTGCACGACGCGGACAAAGATGAGGGTGTCGTTCAGATCTCTGATCATCGGACCGTGGTACTCGCTGGGATGATTCGGCATGCAAGGCTTCGCGGCATTGTCTCATTAATGGCGCAATCCTTGCCACGCAGGCCCACTAATCGACGCGAGCGATCTGCCCTATCGTTTCCTTCACATGACACGGAGGAAATATGAAGCTCAGCGAATACACGGCATACGATGCGATGGGGCTGGCTGCGTTGGTCGCAAACGGCGATGTCACGGCCGTCGAACTTGCCGACCTCGCGCGCGAGGCCAACGAGGCCGTCAACCCGGCGCTCAACGCCGTCATCGAATGCTGGCCCGCGGCCGAAAGCGGGAGCGCAAATCCGCGGGGCGGGCCGCTTGCCGGCGTGCCGTTCCTGATCAAGGATCTCGCGGTCAGCATGCAAGGCAAGAAGCTGGAGCTGGGAAGCCGGCTGGCGAGAGGCGTCGTCGCCGCGGAGGATTCGTGGTTGATGTCGCGCTTTCGCGCGGCGGGACTCGTCACCGTCGGACGCACGGCAACGCCCGAGATGGCGTTCAGCACGACTACCGAATCCGTGCTGCAAGGCGCGACCCGTAACCCGTGGCTGCCGGAGCTGAGTGCTGGCGGCTCGAGCGGCGGGGCGGCCGCGGCCGTCGCGGCGGGCGTTGTCCCGCTCGCCCATGCGACGGATGCCGCGGGTTCCATTCGCGTGCCGGCCGCGTCCACCGGCCTGTTCGGGCTCAAGCCGACACGTGGCCGCAGCTCGAATGGACCGTCGCTTGATGAAGTCTTCGCGGGGTTCGGTGTGCAACTGGGCGTGAGCCGCAGCGTGCGGGACAGCGCCGCGCTACTCGATGCCATCCATGGCCACGCGATCGGCGATCCCTATGTCACCGCGGCGCCGGCACGAAGCTTCCTGTCCGAAGTCAGCCGTGAGCCCGGCAAGCTGACCATCGGCCTGATGCTCGACCCGTGGAACGGCGAGCGCACCGATCCCGTGATTTCGGCCGCGACGCTATCGACCGTGCATCTTCTTGAAGACCTTGGCCATACGGTCATCGAGCTCCAGCCGACGCTCGGCCTCTCCTGGGACGCCTTCGTGCGGATGAATGCAACGATATGGACTGCCACGCTCGTCGGCTGGATCGAGGGCCTGGCGTCCGCGACCGGCCGTCCGATCGACGACACCATGCTCGAGCCCGCCACGCTGGCCTGTTTCCGCTATGGCAAGGAGGAGAAGGCGTCGGAGTTTGCCGCGGCGCTGGCGATGCGCAACGTGGTCTCGCGATCGGTCGGTGCGTGGTTTGGGGACGTCGACGTGTTGCTGACCCCCACATTGCCGCAGATGCCACTCGCGATCGGCGCCTATGGAGAGGGGGCCGGATCGATGAGCGGCCTCGACTGGACGCAGCGGGTGTTCCGGCATTCGCCGTTCACGCCACCGTTCAACGTCGCCGGCGTCCCGGCCGCGTCCGTTCCGCTCGAAACGCATCCGGCAACCGGGCTGCCGATCGGCATGCAGTTCGCAGCGGGGTTCGGGCGGGAGGACACGTTGCTCAGCCTTGCCGGGCAACTCGAACGCGCCCGGCCCTGGAAGGATCGCCGGCCACTGGTGTGGGCGGGACGATCAGCCGATGTGCGCTAGCGCGAACTGGCCTGCGGTCTTGAAGTACATGACATCGTCCTTCATGCCGACTGCCTGCTCGCGCAGCGCCTGCGCGGCCGCGGACGATTCCTCGACCAGCGCCGCGTTCTGCTGGGTCACCTGATCGATCTGGGCAATGGCAAGGCTCACCTGCTCGAGATTCTTGCTTTGCTCGTCGGAGGCCGCGGAAATCTCGCGGATGATATCCGAGACGTGCGCAATGGCCGTGCTGATCCGCTCCATCGCGGCGCTGACCCCCTGGGCCTGCTGAGCCCCCACCTGCACCTTGACGGTCGAGGTCTCGATCAGTTCCTTGATTTCCTTGGCCGCGCCCGATGCCCGTTGCGCGAGCGAGCGTACCTCGCCGGCAACGACCGCGAAACCTCGGCCTTGCTCCCCCGCACGTGCCGCTTCGACCGCGGCATTGAGCGCGAGGATATTGGTCTGGAATGCGATGCCTTCGATCATGCCGGTGATCTCGGCAATCTTCGCCGACCCGGCGCTCACCTCGCTGACGGTCTGCACCATCGCGGCCACGTCGGAGCGGCCGGACTCCGTCATCTCTCTGGCATTGCCCGCGAGGGACGTTGCCTGGCGCGCATGGTCGGCATTCTGATTCACCGTTTCCGTGAGCTGGACCATGCTGGCCGCCGTCTGCTCGATCGAGGCAGCCTGCTCCTCGGTGCGGGAAGACAGATCGAGATTGCCGGAGGCGATCTGACCGGCCGCACTGGCGACCGCCACGCTGGCGGCGCGGATATTGCCGACCGTGCCGCCGAGCTTGTCGTTCATGTCCTTCAGCGCCTGCAGCAACTCGCCGGTCTCGTCGCTGGACGTCACGACGATCTCGCTGGACAAGTCCCCGTCGGCCACGCGACGTGAGACGCCGACAGCCAGCGCCAGCGGACCGCTGATGCTGCGCGTCAGGAAGTACGCGCAGAGGATGCCCAGGACCAGCACAAGGGCTTCGAGCACGAGCAGCAGCGTGCGGCTCTGGGCGGAAACGCCATCGATCTTCCGGGCGGTATCGTCGATGGACCGGCGCTGCATCTCGACCAGTTCGCGCATGGCGCCCTGATAGGCGTTTGCCGCCGGCGTGAAGACCTTGTCCAGAAGGCGCATGGCTTCCTCGACATTACCGGCCGCCTTGGCCTTGTTGATGTCGTCGCGAGAGCTCAGGTAAGCCTTCCGCGATTCGCCGAGCTTGCTGAATAGCGCCTTTTCTTCGTCCGTGGAGAGCAGGGCCTCTACACGCTTCTGCAGTTCGCCCGAGCTCTTGGACGAAGCCGCGGCCTCTTCGGCGAAATAGGGACCCAACGCGGGATCGCTGCTCTTTGCAATGGCGCTCGTGCGCCGGATGCCCGATGCCAGGTTCGCATACCAGTCGCCGATGAGCCTTTCCTTGAGGAGCGGCACCGACATCATCTCGCGCGTCGCGGTGGCAACGTTTTCGAGTCGCCAGATGGCGATCGCGGTAATCGCAATCGAAAATACCAGAATCAATGAAAAGCCAAGCGCGAGTCGCCTGCCGATTTTCATGTTGCCGATGAACCCTGTACCTTTCCCCATACCTTCTCCCCCGTTTCCCGTTTGATATTTGTCGGCCCCTGCCGCGTGGTTCGCGAGCAAGATGCGCACTGTCGCCACCAGAACGGCAGCGCCGGCGACGTCCTCAACCCGACTTCAGTAGGGCTAAAGTTCGGCGAGAACAGCCGTGGGGCCCGATCGCGACCTACCAGATCGCGCGGAAGGTTGTCCGGAGTTCTTCGAGGCTGGCGTCGTCGAGCGGCGCGGGTCGGGTCATCAGCCAGAGTCGTGCAGTCTCCTCCAGCTCCTCGAGCACGCCGCTGGCCTGCGCCGGCGAGTCATGCCAGACGTTGGGGCCTAGCCGTTCGAGCATGACCGCGCGGATCGGCTTTCCAGCGTTGCGCCGCGCGACGATGCACCGGGCGACCCATTCGCCCACGGCCGGATCCCCCGGCCGGTGGTAGGGGACGAGCGGCACCTGACCGACCTTGCCGGCACGGATCTGATTGCCACATTGGCAGGGCGCGCCGCGGTTCGGCTGGCCGTCACCGAAGGCCTGACCGTGCACCCTTTGCCCGCCGATCTCGGGCCGGACCGGTTCAGTATCGATATGGTGTGGAGTAAACGGGCCGCGGGCGATGCGGCCATCACGTGGCTTCGCGCTCAGGTGATGGCCGTTGCGGCGGAGATGGCGGGCTCCGAATGCTGACAGACGGGCGCACTGCCGGGTCCCCGTCGCGCGGGTTCGGCACGATCGCTCGCCTGTGTCGCGCCGTCAGAACGGATAGAGGATCGGCTCGTCGCGGGCGCTGACCCACTGCGTCTGCGTGAATGCGTCGAAGTTGGCCGGTCCGCCAAACCTGCTGCTGTTGCCCGATGCCCCCATGCCGCCGAATGGCACATGGAATTCGTTGTTGACGGTCTGATCGTTGATGTGGACCATCCCCGCCCGGATGCGCGAAGCGAGCGCAAGGCCCCGGCCCAGCGACCCGGTGTGAATGGCGGCAGCCAGCCCGTAGTCGGAAGCGTTCGCCAGCGCGACGGCTTCATCTTCGTCGTCGAACACGGTGATGGGGGCGACGGGTCCAAAGACTTCTTGCGTGAACGCCGGCATATGCGGTGTCACGCCGGTCAGTACGGTCGGTTCGTAGAACAGGCGCTCATAGCGGCCGCCGGTCAGCAGCGTGGCACCGGACGCGAGGCTTTGTCTGACGATGTCATCGACGCGGTCGCGCTGCCGTTCGCTGATCAGCGGCCCGAGATGTACCGCCTGCCGATGCGGATCGCCCACCTTCAGGTTGCGCGCGCGCTCGGCCAGTTTGGCGGCATATGCGCTGGCGATCGAGCGATGCACGAGATGACGCCCGGTCTGCATGCAGATTTGCCCCTGATGCAGGAACGATCCCCATGCGCCACTGGACGCCGCGGCATCGAGGTCGGCATCGTCGAGTACGATCATCGCGTTGTTGCCGCCGAGTTCCAGCGCGACTTTCTTGAGCGTTCGTCCGCACGCTTCGCCGATGGCGCGCCCCACGGCCGTCGATCCGGTAAAGGAGATCATGTCGATCCCAGGATGACGAACCATGGCCTCGCCCGCGGCTGGGCCACCGGGAATCACATGGAACACGCCTGCCGGGAGACCGGCCTCCTCGAAAATCTCGGGCAGAAGCAGGCCGCCCGTGACGGCGCTCATCGGATCGGGCTTCAGGATGACCGTGTTGCCCATCGCCAACGCCGGCGCGACCGAGCGAATGGCGAGGAGGAGCGGAAAATTCCACGGCGCGATCACACCGACGACACCGATCGGCACGCGTCGGCTCAGATTGAGGCGGCCAGGTATCGACGACGCATACAGTGCGCCTTCCGGCTGCATCGGCATGGCCGCCGCCATCTGCAACTGCTCATACGCGGCATGAAGCTCCCACTCCGCCTTTGCCGGCGTCGAGCCACACTCCCGGATGTTCCATGCATGGATGTCGGCGGCCCGCGATTTCAACAGCCGCGCCGCCTCGCGGATGATCTCGGCACGGCGGTCGAAGCTCGTCGCGCCCCATGCCGGCTGCGCGGCGCCGGCCGATGCCGCCGCGTGGTCGATGTCCTCGATGAAACCCGTCCCGAGCGTGGCGAGCGTCTCGCCTGTCGCGGGTTCGACGACATCGGTGACATATCCCGTCCCGGCTCGCCAGCCATTCGAATAAATTCGACCTTCCCATATCGCTTTAACACTATTTTCCATGGCTTGCGCTCCGCAGGCATTGCTGAATAAAGACTTGCTGGACTGAATCGGAAATATCGTTGCGAAAACATCGGTGAAATCCGGTAGCGCGGAGACTATGCCCGCCGCCTCGGGGCCGTCAAGGCAAGGGACGCGGCATCGCGGGGCCGGAAAAAACCGGCATGACAGGGCATGCGAGGGCGGCGGGAAGACGTGCGCAAACCGCGCGCTGGCGCGCCATTGCGGGCGATTCATGGCGCCGGGAAGAAGGCACAGAGGGCGCGCCGGCGATGCCTCGATCGGTATCGATTCGCGAAGCGCCATCGGTTGATTGACCGATAAGTTCGGCGGGGTCGATGCTTATGCCGTCGTTCTTTTATGAAACACGCTTTGCCCAGCTGACGAGAAGATAGTCGTCATCGATGGATCGATGGTATCTGAATAATCGTATTGGCCGTTATGAACGATTTTATTGTTTTCGAGTTGGTAATATAGAGGCACGTCGCCAGGGAATCAGAAATGGCATTGGAAAATTTCTGCGCGGACCTCCCATTGCAAGACACCGTCGCGTTGCGATGGCTATGTAACCTGCTGCGGCTGCCATCGGACGTCGTTGGCGTTTCGGCAGGCAGCGTGTCGGCGGCCGACGTCATCGCGCTGGCCTCGGCGAGGCACGCCCTGCTTGGCCGGGCCGGGTGGGACGTCAATGCCAGTGGGCTGTATGGCGCGCCCGAACTGACGGTGGTCGTCAGCGAAGACGTCCGCGCCAGCATCGTTGACGCGCTGTTACTTCTGGGCCTGGGGCGTCATCGCATCGTCTTTGTACCAACCGATCATCGCGGGCGGATGAAGACGGAATGTCTTCCCCAGCTCGATCATCTGACGATCGTTTGTATGCATGCGGGCACCCCGAAAACCGGGGACTTCGATTTCGCCGCCGAAATCTGCCGTCTGGCAAGAATGGCAGGCGCATGGGTGCACGTGGATGGAACGCTCGGTCTGTTGGCGCTATCGCATCGCGGTTTCGATACGCTGACCCACGGCTTTGCCGAAGCAGACTCCTGGACCACGGACGCCAACCGGTGGCTCGGCGTTCCTCACGACAGCGCAATCGTTCTGACCCGAAGCGCATCGGATCTCGAAGCCGCCAGCCCGGCGAGTCATGCGCTGCGAGCGAGCGGTGTCGAGGTCTCGGCTGCACTGCTCAATGCGGGGCGTGACGGCATTGTGAAGCGCATTGAACGATCGAGGCGCTTTGCTCGCATGCTTGCGGAGCGTCTCTCGCGCGTCGGATACACGATACAGAGCGACGTGCTGCTCGAGTATGTCCTCGTCTCCTTCGGCTCTGACGACACCTCGCGCGCTGTGATCGACACGCTTCAGACCGAGTTCGCCAGCTGGTGCGATGGCATCGTGTGGAAAGGGCAGTTGACGATGCGCGTGGGCGTTCCTGCCTGGGTATCCACCGATGCGGACATGGAACTCGCCCTGCAGGCCATCATGCAGGCAGCGGAGATGGCCCGATGGGAATCGAGCCCTTCCGTCTTGTTTCACACGCTAGTCGGACCCTGAACGGACCTCGAGCGGACCTTGCGCCACCGAGGCCGGTCTCGAGGCCGCATGGATGCTCGATCTCGAAGCGACCATGGACAGGACGGCGGCAACGATCAGACTGCCGCCCACGCACGACATGGCGACGACCAGCGCCCTGGCCAGGGTCGCCGGACTCGGTGTAGTGCCCGCGACACTGAAGAAGATGCCGCCGATGACCGCGACACCGAGTGCCGCGCTGATCTGCAACGCCGAGTTCGTAATGCCCGCGATCATCCCGGAGCCGCTCGCCGGTGCGCGATTGATGATCGCGCGCACCAGCGTGGGCAACGCCCAGCCCTGACCGAACCCCAGAAGTCCCACCGCCGCGATCAACGGAAGATGAGCCGGCATCTGCCCGGGCGCGCCGGCCACGAGGGCGGCGAGCAGTGCGCAGCCGGCGACCTCGAGCATCATGCCGATGGCGGGGACGCGGTCGCCGAAGAGGCGAATGGCCAGTGGGGTCGTCAGCGGCCCGATAAAGGCGCCGACCCCGAACGGCAGGAACACCAGCCCGGTCTCCAATGGGCTCATCCCAAGCGCCCCCTGAAGGTAGACGGAGAACGTGAGGAAGAATGCAGAGACGACGTAGAAGAAGAGGACGCCCGTCAGCCCGCTCATCAGGCCCGGCCTGCGGATCAGGTCCATGCTGATCAGGGGCACGCCGCCTCGGCGGGCGTAGGCTACCTCGTATCGGCAGAAGGCCACCGCGGCGACGGGGCACGCGACCAACATTGCGCAGGCCCACCACGGCCAGCCCAGCTCCCGCCCTTCGATCAGGGGCACGATGAGCAAGCCCAGCGCGAGCGCGCAGAGCAGCACGCCGATGCGGTCTACCGGTGCGGGGCTGTCACCGCGAACGTCGGGCAGCAACGGCAGCCCGAAGATCAGGACGCCGACGACCACGGGCAAGTTGATGAGAAAGATGATGCGCCACTCCAGATGGAAGATATCCGCGGAGATCAACGCGCCGCCGAGCGCCTGCGCGGCGACGGCGGCCAATCCCACGGCGGCGCCGTAGAGGCCCAGCGCGCGTGCGCGCTCTTTCTCGGGGAACAGGGCGTGGATGGAGGCCAGTCCTTGCGGCGCCATGGCGGCGGCGCTCAAGCCCTGGACCACACGCCCGAGGATCAGCAGGAGGGGTGACGTTGCCAGGCCGCAGATCACCGATGTCAGTCCGAAGCCCGCGACGCCGAGCAGGAAGATCTTCCGACGTCCGAAGAGATCGCCCAGCCGTCCTCCTGTGATCAGGAAAACCGCGTAGGCCGCAGCGTATCCGGAAATGACGAGTTGCAGTTCTGCGGCGCTCGTGTGGAGGTCGCTTTGGATGGAGGGCAGGGCAACGTTCACGATGAAGAAGTCCAGCGGAGGCAGAAATGCGCCCACCAGCAATACCGCGAACGCCGACCATCGACGCGTGGAAGAGGTTGTCAGGGCTGTCGTAGACATAAGTTTCGGCGGCTAGGGGGCAGTGTCAGGCCGGACGGCCGAAGCGTTCCGTTCCCATGATGGGATGCCAGTTCTGGAGCGGCGTGGCGTAGTGCATTGTGAAGACGCGCTCCACGAATGCCCAGCGGCCTTCACGTCGCTGATAGACGTCGCGGTACTGGCCGCTCACCTGTAGCGGACCCTGCTCGACGTCGTAGAAAAGACAGTCGGCCGCCACGAGGCCGTGGCCGTTGTCCCCGTCCACCGTGATCAGCGCATTCGCCATCCAATGATGCATGTGGGGCATGCGCTTCATGTTCACGCGTGCTTGCGCGAGGATGGCTTCCAGGCCCTCGGAATTGCCGTTCGCGCCCAGCAGCAGGCGCGAGTCGGGATGCCAGAGCGTCGCCAGCAGCTCCATGTTCATGGTGTCGAACGCCTCGGCGTAGTTGGCGATCAGCGCATCGATGGCGAAGCGGCTTTCGATGGCGTCAAGACGTGCTTCGAGTTCTTTGGACATTGGCTGTTTTCCGTACCAAGTAGTACACAAATAGTGAAAAAAATTGCGAGGGATTGTGTGGTGCCCCCGCGCTTCTCCGTAATTCCGTACCGAGTAGTACAAATATAAGGGGGCGAAGCGAGCCTTGTCAACTTGCTCTAAGATTGTGTATCGATTAGTCTGTATTTCTTTTACTGACGGAGATGTTCATGGTTCAGCGGGGTCGGCCGCGCGAATTCGACCGCGATGCGGCGATCGTTTCGGCGATGCATCTGTTCTGGGAGCATGGGTATGAGTCGACGTCCTTGTCGCAACTGAAGGCGGCGATCGGCGGAGGCATTTCCGCGACCAGCTTCTATGCGGCCTTCGAGTCCAAGGAGGCGCTGTACAAGGAGGCGCTGGAGCGATACATGGAGATTCATGGCAAGCTGACCCGCAGCCTCCATGACACGTCGCTTGCGCCGCGGGAGGGCGTGTACCTGGCCCTGCTCCGGTCGGCGAAGATGCAGACCGAGAGTGGCCATCCGAAAGGCTGTATGGTCGCGCTGGGCGTTGTCGGGGCCAGTTCCACCGGCAGCGAAAGTGTCACCCAGTTGCTTCGCGAGGTGCGTAGCCGCACGCGCGCCGGCTTTCGTGCCTGCGTGGAGCGCGGCATCAAGAGCGGGGAGTTGCGCAAGAGCACGGATCCGGTTTCGCTGTCGATGGCGTTCGACTGCTTTTTCCAGGGGCTCTCCGTGCTCGCCCGCGATCGCGTTCGTTATGCCGTCATCGAGAAGGCCGTGAACGACGCGATGGGAATGTGGGACGCCGCGCTGGACCAGCCGGCGCCCCGGTAGCGCAGAGACCTCAGAGCATCTCCAGTGCCAGCGCAATGCCTTGTCCACCGCCGATGCAGAGCGTGACGATGCCGCGGCGGATGCCGTCATCGGCCATCGAATGGAGAAGGCGAGTGGTCAGGACCGCGCCCGTCGCGCCAATCGGGTGCCCATGCGCAATGGCGCCGCCGTCGACATTGACGATGTCGTGCGGAATGCCGAGCTCCGCGGCCACCGCCAGCGGCACCGCGGCGAAGGCTTCGTTGATCTCGAAACGTTCCACGTCGGACAGCGACCAGTTTGCGCGTGCAAGCGCTTGCCGGACCGCGGGAACAGGCCCCAGTCCAAACAGCCCGGGCTCCACCGCGCCCACGCCATAGGCCACCAGCCTTGCCATCGGGGCCAGTCCATGCGTCTCGGCATACTGCCTGTCGGACACGATCAACGCGGCCGCGCCGCTGTTCAGGCCCGGCGCATTGCCGGCCGTGATCGTGCCTTCGGGGCGGAACGCCGGCCGCAGTTTCGCGAGGATGTCCAGCGTGGTGTCCGGGCGGTTCGCTTCGTCTTCCTGGAACGACACGGGCTTCTTGTCGCGCGTCTGGACGGCGACGATCTGGCGTGCGAACCGTCCCGCGGCCTTGGCCGAAGCAAAGCGCTGCTGGGAGCGAAGCGCCCATGCGTCCTGGCTCTCGCGCGTCAGTTCGTAGCGGGATGCCAGGTCTTCGGTGTGCCACCCGGAAGCCTGCCCGGAGAAGGCATCGTTCAAGCCGTCATGGAGCATGCTGTCATGCATGACGGCGTCTCCCATGCGGCTACCCCAGCGTCCGGAGGGCAGGAGGTAGGGGGCGCGGTCCATGTTCTCCATGCCGCCGGCGATCGCCACGGGCAGATAGCCGAGACGAATTTCGTCGGCAGCCGTCGCAATCGCCTGGGCGCCCGACCCGCAGACCCGATTGACCGTCAGCGCCGGAACCTGGACGGGTATGCCGCCGTGGATGGCGGCCTGTCGCGCGGGATTCATTCGATTGCCCGCCTGCACCACGTTGCCCATGGTGACGCTTCCGAACGCCGCGGGGTCCAGGCCCGACCGACGGACGGCCTCGGCGATCACGGCGGCGCCGAGGTCGGTCGCGGGGACGGTCGCCAGTGCGCCGTGGAAAGCACCAATGGCCGTTCGGACCGGATGGCAGAGCACTACTTCAGGTATCGACATGTCGGGTTTCCTCGTGATCAACATCGGAAAAGGATAACTTTACATGACGATACTAATCTATTTTGACGTCAGGCGCGGCGCTTGCGGGGCCGCTGCGAACGACTCTCGTGGTCGTCCGCGATCATCTCGCGGATACCGGCGGCTGCAAACCGCACGAGCGCCGAGTAGTGGGACGTCGATTTCGGCGTGCGCACGGAAGCGCCCAGGCGCTCCGCGCGGCCATTCAGTGCATGCGCCTGCTGTCTTGCGCCCACCGAGAACAGGTAGGCCCAGACGGCATCCTCGCGCGAGATGGCGGGCAATACGGTCTGAATCGCGTCGATAAAGCGCTCGGCAATGGGATCGTAGTATTGCTCGCGCAATCGGCGCGAGCGCTCGTCGCTGCCGAGGCTGATGGCGGCGACCATCTGCACATACAGCGCAAGGTTCTCGGCATCCTCCCCCCGGAACATCTCGGACAGCGGCGTGAACGCGATCGTGAGTACATCCTCGACGGTTGCCGGCTCCGTGCCCGCGAACAGCGCATCGAGCAACTGCCCGCGATGCTGGTTGATTGCCGCCGAGCGGCGCTCGAAGACGGCTTCGTACAGCCTGTCCTTCGATGCGTAGTGATAGTGGAGCAGCGCCTGCGCGACGCCCGCGTCTTCCGCGATCTGACGCATGCTGGCGCCCGCATACCCATGCGTGCCGAAGACCCGCTCCGCGGCGTTGAGAATGGCCGCGATGCGCGACCCGGGCTGAGGCCGGCTGTCTTCCTGACGCGCTTCGTCGGCGGCGGAGGGCTTGCGTGCTCGGGTGGTTTTCATGGTCGTTCCGATGGTGCTAGTCGGTTGATCAGTCAGTTCTGGGGTGGAAGGATAGCGCACGTCGCCGTTTCGTCAACGTCAGAGTTTGATGCCGGCGCGTTTGACGGCATCGGCCCAGCGCGCCGTGTCGGTCTTGACGAGCTCTCCGAAGTCACGGCGCGAGTCCCCGCCGGGCAGCAGGGCTTGCGGTGTCAGGGCCTGATCGACGAAGGTCTTGTCCGCCAGCAGCGCGCCGACGTCCCGCTGGATCTTGTCCAGCACGGGCTGCGGCGTGCCTTTCGGCGCGGCCAGTCCGAACCAGGTGTTGACCGCGAAGCCCGGCACGCCGGACTCGGCCACGGTCGGCAGGTCAGGCCGGAAGGCCACGCGCTTTTCCGTCGCGACGGCCAGAATGCGCACCTTTCCCGCTTTCTCGTACGTCTCGAAGGCGCCGAGCGTGCCGATGTACGCACTGACCTGACCGCCGATGATATCGGTGACCACCTGCGACGTGCCCTTGTACGGGACGTGCAGCATCCGCGCGCCGCTGCGCTGCAGGAACTGCTCCATCGCGACGTGCGGATAGGAACCCGCCCCCAGCGAAGCGTAGGCCGTGTCCGGATGCGTCTTCAGATAGGCCAGGAACTCGCCGACGGTCTTCGCGGGGACCGCCGAGGAGACGGCCAGTATCGGGATCTGGCGCGCCACGACGGTGATCGGCGCGAAGTCGCGCTGGGGGGCATACGACATCTTCGGATACAGCGCCGGCAGGATGACGAAGGGCGCGCTATCGCTCAGCACGAGCGTGTAGCCGTCCGGAGCGGCCTTCGCCACGTAGTCCAGACCGATCATGCCGGACGCGCCGCCGCGGTTCTCCACGACGACGGGCTGCTTCCATACCGCGCCCAGTCGATTGGCGAGGCTCCGCGCGACGGCATCCGTCGCGCCGCCCGCCGTGTAAGGCACGACGATCTTGACCACGCGTGCGGGGAACGCGGTGTCATTGTCGGCGGCCGCCGCCCCGGTGCCCGCGATGACGAGACACGCGACCGGGGCCAGCACGCATAGCCGGGCCAGCGGCTTCAAGCTGGCTCCTTCATGCGCGCGACGCCTTCAAGGGCGAGTCCGTATCCAAGGACGTCGTGCAGGCGGCCTTTGAGCTCCTGATTCAGGCAGGTACGCGTGTAGCGCCGCACCAGACGCGGCTGGCGCAGCATCTGCTCGGCAAGTTCGCGGGCACGCGGCAGCAGGTCGGCGGCCGGCATGACTTCATTGACGAGCCCCATCTCCTTCGCCTCGCCGGCGGAGATCGACTGGCCCGTGTACAGGAAGTAGTGGCCACGCGCACGGCCCATCAGCAGGGGCATGATCAGGTGCATGCCGTCTCCGGGCACCATGCCACCCTGGAAGTGCGCCGTGTCCTGCAGCAGCGCAGTGTCCGACGCCAGCACGATATCGCCGAGCAGTGGAATCTCGCAATGGCGCACGGCCGGCCCGTTGATGATGCTGATGACGGGCGCCTCGATGTTCAGCAGGTTGATCAGCAGATGCTTCGCTTCCCAGTAGATCGGGTCGTAGATCGACGGCGTCATCGAGTTACGGTTCTGGTGCATGCCAGGCGCGATGGCGGGGCCGCTGAACGCATCGCCGGTGCCGGTCATGATGACCACGTCGTTCTCGCGGTCGCGTCCCACGTCGAGGAATGCCTGTTCGAACTCGCGGTGCGCGGTCAGGTTCCATACCAGCGGCTCGCCGTTGGTATGAAAGTGCATCTCGAGGATGCCGTTGTGACGCGTCATGCGGATCGTCTCGAACTTGTTTGCGTATTCGTCGAAAGTACTCACGAGAAATTCCCTAATCGATGGATGGAAGAGCGCGAGACCCGCTGGAAGCACACGCCAGCAAGGTCGTCCCGGTTCGGATATAGTAGGAGCTGACTGATTGATCAGTCAACCTCAAAAAACTCAGGGTAATCCCCTGCGCTGAGCGAGCTTGACCATGGCGGATGGCCTTGCCTATGCTACTGACTGTTCGATCAGTCAACTAACTATATCCGGAGACAGGACATGATGAAACTGAGCGTTGACGCCGCGCACGCGGGGGAGTCCCCGCGTGCGCTGTACACCAGGGTGGCGCTACGCCTCATACCGCTTCTGATCGTCTGCTACGTGATCGCCTACCTCGACCGCATCAATGTCGGGTTCGCGAAGCTGCAGATGCAGGAGGAACTGGGCTTCAGCGACGCCGTCTATGGGCTCGGCGCCGGCATCTTCTTCATCGGCTACTTTCTCTTCGAAGTGCCGAGCAATCTGCTGCTGCAGCGCATCGGCGCGCGACGGACGATTGCGCGCATCATGATTTGCTGGGGGATCATCGGTTGCTGCATGGCCACCGTCGCCACGCCCACGCAGTTCTACGTGCTGCGATTCCTGCTTGGCGTATTCGAGGCGGGATTCTTTCCCGGCGTGGTCTATTACCTCAGCAACTGGTTTCCGCGTAGCCGCCGCGGACAGATCCTCGCGCTGTTCATGACCGGGTTTCCGATCGCCGGCCTGATCGGCGGTCCCGTATCGGGGTGGGCCATGTCGCGCCTCGCGGATGTCGCGGGCCTTGCGGGATGGCAATGGCTGTATATCGTCGAAGCGGCGCCGGCGGTCCTGCTCGGGCTCGTCGTCTGGTTCACGCTCGATGACAGTTTCGAGGGCGCGCGATGGCTCGGCGCGGCCGAAAAGGACAAACTGCGCGCGGCGCTGAAGGCCGATGGCGAGCCCGCTCACTCCGGCGCGCACGGGCTCTGGCGCGAGGTGCTGACCGATGCGAAGGTGTACCGGATCTGCTTTGCCTACTTCACGTTCATCTGCGGGACGTATGCGTTGAGCTTCTGGGGTCCGACCGTCCTGAAAACCGCCGGCGCGACGGATGTCGTGCATATCGGCTGGCTGTCCGCGATTCCCTATGGGATCGCCGCGGTGGGCATGGTCCTGATTTGCCGCAGCTCAGACCGGCTGCTGGAGCGACGCATCCACGGCGCGCTGTGCGCGATCGTCGGTGCCGCGGCACTGGCGCTGTTGCCCGCTTTCGCCCACGACCTGACGGTCACGCTGGTGCTTCTTGCCGTGGCATCGACCACCGTCTTCGTGACGCTGCCGCTGCTGTGGTCGATGGCGTCGGATTACCTTGCCGGGTCTCCGGCCGCGGCCGGCGCCATTGCCTTCATCAACAGTATCGGTTTGCTGGGCGGGTTCGTGAGCCCGTTCGCGATGGGTTGGCTCAAGACGTGGACCGGTACGCTCAACAGTGGCCTTTATCTGATGACGGGGCTGCTCGTATGCGGCGCCGTCCTGATGCTGTGCGTGAACGTGAAACGGGTGAGGGCCGAATGAGTGAAACCGTACCGGGCGCCAGCGTCACGCGCCTCGATGGCGATCGTTTCGTATCCGGGAGCATCGCCTACAGCGCCGACCTGATTCCGGTTGGCGCGCTTCACCTCGGTATCGTGCGCAGTCTTCATGCCAGCGCGACGATCGTGTCGATCGACATGACGGCGGCGCTCGGGATGCCGGGCGTCGTTGCGGGACTGACGGGCGCCCAGGCTGCCGAATTGTGCGATGCCATGCCGGCGGCGATGGCGTTGCCCGCGGCCGCCGCCCGCGGGCCGCTGCAAAGCCGATGCCTGGCCGTGGACCAGGCCGTGTATTTTGGCCAGCCCGTCGCCGCGATCGTCGCCGACTCGGTGCAGGCCGCGCAGGCGGCCGTCGCGAAGGTGGCGGTCGAGTACGCGGTGCATGCCCCGACGGTCAATGCCCGCGACGCGTTGCGCGAGGGCGCGCCGATCGTCCAGCCGGGCTGGGAAACCAATCTGCTCATGCGCGACCGCATCCGTGCGGGCAATGCGGACGACGCGTTTGCCCGGGCCGCGCATGTCGTGAAGGGCACGATGACCATCGCGCCTTCCACCAGTGCGCCCATGGAACCGCTCTGCTACGTGGGCGAGTGGGACCGGCGGGCGCAGTGCTATGTGCTGACCGGCACCTTCCAGAATCCCCATACGAGCCGGTGGCTCGTTGCGGCCGCCCTGCGCGTGAAAGAGACGCAGGTACGCATCGTGGCCCCGGCCATCGGCGGGACCTTCGGGCTGAAGATGGCGGGGCATCCGGAGGAAGTCCTGGTCGCGCTGTTCGCCAGGCTCACCGGGCGTCCGGTGGCGTGGGTCGAAGAGCGGAGAGAAACGCTGCTCGCGGGCGCGCGGTCGCAGCACCACACCTTCGCGCTCGCGGCGGACGAGAACGGGCGGCTGATCGGATGGCGCGACAGCATCCTGGCCGACGTGGGCATCATGGCCGCGGGCCACAGCTGGGCCATGGCACTGGTCACGCCTGCCGTCTTCCCGACCGTCTACACGATCGACAACTGCGACGTGGAGTGCGCGCTTGCGATCACGAATCATGCGCCATGGCAGGCGATTCGCGGGTACGGCAAGGAGATCGGCAACCTCGTCATCGAGCGCGCCATCGACCTGATGGCGCGGCGCACGGGCATCGATCCGGTCGAGCTTCGCCGGCGCAACCTCGTGCCCAGGGACGCGCTCCCGCGACTGCTGCCCTCAGGGCTCAACGTCGATAGCGGCGACTATCCCGCCGCGCTGGAACAGCTGCTGCCGATGTTCGGCTACGACGCATGGCGAGCCCGCGCGCGCGAGACCCGTGCCGATGCGATCCGCATCGGTGTCGGCATTGCGTTCGAGCTGACGCCGGAGGGCGGGGCGCGACCCGGCAATTTCCCGAACGGTTACGAAACCTCGACGGTCCGGCTGACGCCATCGGGCGATATCCAGGTGCTGACCGGCGTGACCTCGCCGGGCAGCGGCAGCGACACCGGCATCGCGCAGATGGTGGCGGGCGAACTGGGCCTGCGCGTCGACCAGGTCATGGTCACGCAGGGCGACACCGATGTCACGCCGGTAGGCACCGGCAATGCGAGCAGCCGGGCACTGATGTATGGCGGAACGGCCGCGCTGCTTGCCGCGCGCGACCTGCGCGACAAGCTGGCGCAGTGTGCCGCCAACATGCTCGGCGGCGGCAAGGCGGACATCGCGCTGCGGGACGGCTTTGCATGGCTTGGCAATACGGACCGGAAGGTGTCGATCGCGGACATTGCGCTCGGTGTGCACGTCCGGCCGTTCACCGTGGCCGCGAATGTCGAGCTGCCGCTGGAGGTCACGCGCAGCTTCGCGCCCGCCAATGTCCGGGTGGAACCCGACGCGCAGGGAAGGATCGCGACATATCCGACGTTCTCCTATTCCGTGCATGCGGTGGCGATCGAGGTCGATACGGAGCTGGGAAATTCCCGCCTGCTCGACTACGCCGTGGTCCACGACTGTGGCGTGATGATCAATCCCCAGCTGGTGGAGGGGCAATTGCGGGGCGCGGTGGCCATGGGGATCGGCACGGCGCTCTACGAGGAACTGAAGTACGACGCCGGGCACCGGATGATCACCGACCGATTCAAGAGCTATCTGTTGCCGCGCGCGACGGACCTTCCCCCCATACGTGTGGGCCACCTTACGACGCCGAATCCGTTTCATCCGCTCGGCATGAAAGGGGCGGGCGAATCGGGCGTGGGCGGCGCGCTCGCGGCCGTCTCCAACGCGGTGGCGGATGCACTGGGCGGCGAGACGCAGCTCGAGCATGTGCCGGCTACCCCCGCGCGAGTGATCGCGGCGTTGAGCGGGAGGCATGCATGATCGGCGAGGTTTTCGAGTTTCATCGGCCGGCCTCCCTGAAGGAGGCCGCCGGGCTGCTGCGGCAATTCGCGGGAGAGGCCACGGTCATCGGCGGCGGCACCATGCTGGTTCCGGCAATGTCGGCCAATCAGGTCCGCTGGAAGCACGTCGTCGGCCTGTCGCGCCTGCATCTGGACACGGTCGTGCTGACGGACACGCATGTGCGCATTGGCGCGATGACGAGCTATGCGCAATTGCTGGCCTCGCCCGTCGTGGCCGAACATCTGCCGCTGCTCCGCATGATGGCGGAACAGGTCACCGGCGGCCCGTCGATCTGGAACCAGGGCACGCTGGGCGGTTCCGCTGCGTTCGCCAACCCGGCGTCCGATGCGCCGGCATGCCTCTGCGCACTAGAGGCCGCCTTCCTGCTGCATTCCGCGGATGGCACGCGCAGTGTCGCGGCCGGCGATTACTTCCTTGGCGCGTTCCACACCGCGCGCCGGCCCGACGAGTTGCTGACGCATATCGAGATTCCGCTTGCGCGGGCCCCGGAGGTCTGGCGATACCAGAAGTACAAGCCGTGTGCGAGCTCGTGGCCCATCGTGGCCGTGGCCTGCGCGGTGCGACTGGGCGAGCCCGCGCGCGTTCGCCTCGCCGTGGGGGCGGCCACGCCGCGCCCGGTCGTCGTGTCTCGTGCCTTCCCGGGCGCGGGCCTCCACGGCGATGCATGGCTCGACGCCATCGTCGCGGAGACCATGGCTGGCGCGGGCGAGGGCTGGAGCGACGAACTCGCGGACGCCTCCTATCGCCGCGCGGTATTGCCAGCGGCAATCAGGCGCAACCTCCGCGCCGCGATCGAAGAGGTAGACGCATGACAACGACGAAGACGATCAACCTCGTGCTGAATGGCACGCCGCGCGCGGCAAAAGCGGATAGCCGGCTGCTGCTCGTCGAACTGATTCGTGACGGGCTCGATGCAAAGGGCACCCGGGTCGGATGCCTGACAGGGGACTGCGGGGCCTGCAGTGTGCTGCTGGATGGCGAGGTCAGGAAAGCATGCCTGGTGCTCGCGGCGTCGATCGACGGCAACGACGTGCGAACCATCGAGGGCCTCGATGCCATCGAAGCGCTGCAGCGGGCGTTCATTTCCCACAATGCGTTCCAGTGCGGGTTCTGCACGAGCGGCATGCTTGTCGTGGCCGCGGACCTGTTGAGAAGGAATCCGTCTCCCACGCGAGACGAGATACGCCATGCCATCAGCGGCAATCTCTGCCGATGCACGGCGTACGAGCCAATCGTCGAAGCCATCCATCATGCCGCGCACGATGGCGATGACGGGACCGTCTCGGTCAGTTAGGCGGCAGCCCCGATTCGGTACACGCGCGCGGCCGTGCCATGAAAGAGGTCGTCCTTCTCGTCCTCCGTGGCAAGCTGCGCGATTCTCTTGAACGCGTTCCACACCGTCGCGTAATGGCCCGATGATCGATCGACGGGGAAATTGCTTTCGAACATGCATCGGGCGGCGCCGAATGCTTCGATCACGACCTCCGCGGACGGGCGCCACAGCTCGGCGAGCGTGGCCGAAGACGGCGGCGCGGGCATCGATTCGGTCTGGAACCCGAACGTGGCAATGCCGTAGCCACCGATCTTGACGAACACGTTCGGGCATGCGGCCAGCGTCTGGATCGGCGTGATCCACTCGCGAAAGGCCTCGTCACGCCGCCCCGCGTAATCGCCGACGCCGAGGATGCCGCCGACGTGATTCAGCACGATGGTGGCGTCCGGTACCGCGCGCGCCAGGTCGATGACTTCCTGCAGCTGGGTGTGGTAGATCCAGGCATCGAAAACGAGGTTTCGCGCGGACAGCCGGCGCAATCCTGCCCGGAAGCCGGGCAGGGCGTACAGTCCGGCCGGAGGCCGCGGCAACACGCCGAAGCGGAACGACGGATGCCGTGCCGCGGCGCACCGGATGCCCCGGAATCGGCCTCGGGCGGCCGCTTCGTGCGCGTCCAGCACTTCGGTCACGGCATCGCCGAGGCACAGGTCCGCATAGCCGACGATGCCCGCGGCAATCCGCGTCGGCGTGCGGCGCGATGTGGCCTGTTCCGCCAGTGCCGCGACGGCTTCCGTTTCGCCTACGGGCCGAAGATGCTCGGGGCCACGGGTCCGGTATTTCCAGCCGACCTGCATGAAAATCGTCGCGTCGATGCGATGGCCGGCCGCCGCGTCGCGCAACTGGTCCTCCAGCCGATAGCCGGCCCAGTGATCGGAAAAATGAAAGTGCGCGTCGATGATGGGGCGCTCCGGGTCGATCGGCGCTTCAGGCGCCGTCGTGTACCAGGCGTGGGGCAGCCGGGGAGGGTGCAGGACGGGCGGATCCTCCGCGGCAGGGGTTTGCGATCGCAGCGTCATGGTCTTACTCCGTCCGCAAGGCCTTTCCGGCCGTTTCCCCGATGCCGAGGACGACGGCGCAGGAGATGAGCGCCGCACCGATCAGTATCCACGCGGGTGACGTGGTCGAGCCCGTCGTCGCGATCAGCCATGTGGCCAGGTACGGCGCGGAACCGCCCGCGACGATGGCGGCAACGCTGATGCCGAGGTTGATGCCGCTCGTACGGACCTTGGTCGGAAGCAGCTCGCAGTACAGCGTGTAGTTCGTGGACAGATAGGCGGCTTCGAACAGTCCGAGCGCGATCTGCGCGAAGATCGCCCAGGACAGCGATGTCTGCATCGCCATGAACAGCGGATAGCTGAACGCGATGAAGCAGAGGTTCGCGCCGATCAGCATCGGCCTGCGCCCGATGCGGTCGGAGAGCACGCCGAACGGATAGATCGCGATTGCCGCGACGATCATCGACAGGGTCGCGGACCAGCCCGCCATCTGGGCCGACATGATCTGCTGCTTCTGGAAATACGTGACGAAGTAGGTAAAGGGGATGTAGTAGCCCGCCATCGCGCAGCATCCGATACAGGCGATGGCCAGCACGCCTTTCGGATAGTCGCGCAGCAGCGCGAGCGTCGGCACCTTCTCGAGCTTGCTCTGGTTCTCCATGCGCATGAAGTCGGGCGTCTCTTCCATCCGGTGGCGGATGAACAGCGCAATCACGCCCATGGGCGCGGAGACGAGGAACGGGATGCGCCATCCCCAGGCATGCAGGTCTTCGGGGGTCAGGGCGGCGTTGAGCAGCGCCACGGCGATCGCGCCGCCCATGGTGCCCGCCAGGCAACCGATCTGCGTCGCGCTCGTGAGGGCCGCGCGCCGCGGGGCCGGCGCGACTTCGGCCACGTATGCCACCGCGCCGCCCATCTCGCCGCCCGCGGCAAAGCCCTGCACGCATCGCAGAAGGCAAAGCAGCACCGGCGCGACGAGCCCCGCGCTGGCATAACCGGGAAGCAGGCCGATCAGGGCGGTCGCGGCGACCATCATCACGACGGACACGAGCAGCGCCGGTTTGCGGCCATAGCGGTCGGCCAGCGCGCCCAGCACGATGCCGCCCAGGGGGCGAACGACGAATGCGACGCCGAACACGGCGAACGTGTAGAGCAGCGCCAGTTCCCCCATGTCCGGAAAGAACAGGGTGGCGAGGGTCGTGGCGAGAAACGCGTAGACGGTGTAGTCGTAGTACTCGATCAACGTGCCGATGGCACCCGCCCAGACGACCTTGCGGATGGACGCCGGCGTCCGGACGGTCTCCGGGACCGTCGCGACATTGCTTAGGGTATTCATGTTGTTTGTCTCCATGCCTGCTCGGATGCCCGACGTGTCAGGTGCCTGCGCTCTGGCGAACGCACTTGACGCGCAGGAACTCGCGAAGTCCCTCGATGCCGCCCTCGGATCCCAGTCCGCTATCCTTGTAGCCGCCGAAAGGCGTCTCTGGCAGCGAAGCCTGCCACTCGTTGATGCACACCGCGCCGGCTTCGATCTCGTGCGCGAGGCGGTCCGCGGTACCCAGATGGTTCGTGAAGCCGTAGGCAGCGAGGCCGAAAGGCAGCCGGTTGGCTTCGGCGATCGCCGCGTCCAGGTCCGTGAAGGCGCTCAGCAGCGCAATCGGGCCGAACGGCTCGATATTGGAAACGTCGCTGTCCGCGCCAGGCTGGAGGATCACGGTCGGGCGATAGTAGAAGCCCGGTGCGTCGATGCGTTGCCCGCCTGCCGCGATCTCGAGCCCGCGGCCGCGCGCATCGTCGACGAGCCGTTCGACGGCGTCGAGACGGCGCTGGTTTTTCAACGGGCCCATCTGCGTGGCCGGATCGAACGGGTCGCCGACGCGCCACGCCTGGGCAGCGCTGGCGAACTGCGCCGAGAACCGCGCGAAGATCCGTTCGTCGATCAGGAACCGCGTCGGGCATACGCAGAACTGGCCCGAGTTCCTGAACTTCGTGGCCACCGCAGCCTTGACGACGCGATCGACATCGACGTCGGCCGTGACGATGACGGGCGCATGGCCGCCCAGTTCCAGCGTTGCCCGTTTCAGCGTGCTGGCCGCCTTGGCGCCCAGCGTCTTGCCGACCGCGGTCGCCCCGGTGAAGGTGAGCATGGCGATCTTCGGCGAGCCGCACAGTTGCCCGGCAATCTCCGCGGCGTCGCCAAACACCATGTTCACGACGCCGTCGGGAATGCCGGCGTCCTGGATCGCCTGCGCCAGGAGCAGCGCTACGCCGGCCGTCTCCTCCGATGGCTTCAGCACGACGGTGCAGCCGGCGGCGAGCGCGCCGCTGATCTTGCGCGCGGGGGTGATGGCCGGCGCGTTCCACCCCGCGAACGCCGCGACGGGACCCATGGGTTCCAGCAGCATGGTCTGCGTGGTGCCACGGGTGCGCGCGGGAATGACGCGCCCGTAGAGCCGGCGGGCTTCCTCCGCCGACCATTCGAACATCTCCCATGCCGTGGCGACTTCCTTGCGGGACTCCGCGATGGGCTTGCCGAGTTCCAGCGAGATCTGCCGCGCGAATGCTTCCTCGCGTTCTTTCATCAGCTCGGCAACGCGGCGCAAGAGGGAAGAGCGCTCCAGCGGCGACCTGACCCGCCAGCTGCGGAAGGCATCCGCAGCCGCGGAGATGGCCTGCTCGACGTCCGCTTCGGACGCGCAGGCGTATTCGCCCAGCGGCTGGCCATTGGCCGGGTTGAAGATGTGGATGTACTTGCCGGAGGCGCCTTGCCGGAACTGGCCGGCGATGAATTGTGCGTAGTTCAATTGTCAGGCCTTTACAAAGTGGGACACCAGAGTCGCGGTGCCGACTAGCAGCGGGGGGCGGCGATGCCGTTGGCATTCGCCCAGAACTCCGTCATCGACGATGTGTCGTTGCCGTCGTAGCCGGCGTTGCGTGCCAGCTGGAACATGCTCCGCACGAGGTTGCCGACGGGCAGCGAGACGCCGCTGGATTGCGCGGCCTGGCAGGCGAGCGTCAGGTCCTTGAATCCGAGGGCAATGTCGAAGCCGGGCGTGAGGTCGCCCTTGAGTACCTTGATGGGCCACTTCTCCTTGAGCTGGCCATTCGAGGCCGTGGTGCCCGTCAGCACATCGAAGGTCTTCTTCACGTCCATGCCCAGCGAACTGGCGAGGACCAGCGCCTCGGAATTGAGCTGGCAGTAGCACAGCACCATGAGGTTGTTGATGAGCTTCATCCGCGTGCCGGCGCCCGGATTGCCGCAGTGCTGGACCGTGGTGCCCATCCTGAGCAGAATGGACCGCACGGCTTCGAAGTCGGCATCGCTGGCGCCGACCATGAACAGCGACTCTCCGCGATCGGCGTTCGTCGCGAGCCGGCCGACCGGGGCGTCGGCAAACCGGATGCCCTTTTCGTTGGCGGCGCGGGCGATGTCGTCAACGGTATCGATATCGATCGTGCTGAGCTCGACGAACAGCGCACCGGGGCGCATATGGGCCAGCACGCCATCGGCGCCGAGCACGACGTCGCGCGATTGCCGCGGTCCGGGCAGCATCGTGAAGACGACATCCGCCTGTTCGGCCACGTCCCGGACACTGGTGCCGGCGCGCGCGCCCAGCGCGGCAAGTTTTTCCACGGGGTCCGGATGGAGATCGAACACGGCGACGTTCACGTCGTTGCGTCGCAGATGCGTTGCCAATGCGAATCCCATTCGGCCAAGGCCGATGAATCCTGCTTTCATGTGAATGCTCCTGATTACTCGAACGTGAGGCCCGACGTTCGGACGATGTCCGCGGTGCGTTGCGTCTGCACGCGGATGTGATCGGCAAAACTGCCGGGGGAACCGGGGAACGGGTACTGATCCATTTCCCTGAGGCGGGTGGCCACGCGCTCGCTCCCCATGATGTCGTTGACCGCGGCATTGAGCTTGCCGACGATGTCGCGCGGCAGGCCGGCGGGGCCGAGCAACCCATTCCAGGGTTCGGCCGAGAATCCGGGCAGGGACGCGCTGCCCAGCACGGGGATGCCTGGCCGGCCCACATCGGCCGACGATGCGGACGACCCCAGGATCCTGAGGTTCTTCGACTGGGCCTGCGCGAGGACCAGCGAGCCGGCGAGAAACGCGAAGTCGATGCGGTTGGCGATCAGGTCGCTCAGCGCCGCGGCGTCGCCCTTGTACGCAACATGCGTGGCGTGGATGCCGGCCTTTTTCGAGAACCATTCGCCCGCCAGATGGTTGGCCGATCCGGGTCCCGCGGAGCCGAAGGTCAGGCCCTTGCCCGGCGTGCGTCCCGCCTGGACCAGATCCTGATACGAGGTCAGCGTGGAGTCGCGGGAGACGACGAGGTAATACGGAAACCGGGCAACCGGCGCGATGGAAGTGAAATCGACAAGGGGGTTGTAACCGAGTCCCTTCTTCACCGCGGGGAGGATGGCGAGCGTGCCGTTGGCACCCACCATCAGCGTGTAGCCGTCGGGGGCGGCTTTCTTCAGCAGGTTGGCGGCGAGCTCGCCGCTGGCACCGGGGCGGTTGTCGATCACGAACGGCTGGCCGAACTTTCTGGTCAACCCTTCCGCAAGCAGCCTCGCGACGGCGTCGGTCGGGCCGCCCGCCGCGAATCCGACGTAGACGGTGACCGCCCTGGCCGGGTACTCCGCGGCCGGTGCGGACGTGGCGGCGAGCATCGACGCCATAGCGAATATCGCGGCCGCGAGGGCCTTCCTGATGCGTTCCATGTCTGTCTCCTCGTCTCAGCCTGAAGGGCTGTTTCTTTTTTGTGGCAACGGGGCCATGACTGGAAATTTACCAACGGCAAGAAAGCCGTTGGTGTACTCTGAGCACACTTCGTATACCCAGGGTAATCAGTCTTCCGGCTCGATGCGATGACACTGCAGCAACTACGCGACTTTATTTCCGTGGCGGATATGGGAAGCCTCAGAGGCGCGGCCCGGAGCCGCGGCGTGACGGCGCCAGCGCTGGCGAAGAACATTCGCTCGCTGGAGGAGGGGCTGCATGTGGTGCTGATCGAGCGCCGGTCGCGCGGCGTCGTGCTCACCGAGGCCGGCGAGGCATTGCTCGCGCACGCCCGGCTGATTGACTCGCAGGCCAACAAGGCTGCCGAGGACATCGCGCAGCGGCACGGCAAGCTGGAGGGGGCGCTCTCGATGGGTGTCGGCCCGTCGGCCGGCGTCGCGCTGATGCCCGGTGTGCTGAAGGACTTCCAGCGGCGGTATCCGGCCGTGAACGTCAACATGTTCGGGGGGTCCTACTTCGACCATATCGGCCCGCTGCATCAGGGCAGTCTCGACATGGCCATCGTGGCCGTCCCGGAGGAACGGGAATCCACGCTGGACGTCGAGCACCTTTTCTATAACGACCTGGTCGTCGTATGCCGTCGCGGCCATCCGCTCGGTCAGGCGCGATCGCTGGCCGAGCTCGCCGGCGCCGTATGGGTGCTGACGGGACCCGTGGGCAAGGGTCCCGGGTCGGCGATTCTTGAAGCGTTCCGGCAGCGCGGATTACCGCGGCCGACGCGCCTGCTCCAGTGCGACATGACGTGGACGCTCAACACGCTGCTCGTGCAGAGCGATATGCTCTGCGCGCTGCCGCGCATCATGATCGAGCAGCCGGGGTCGTCCGACTCCCTGCAGGCCCTGAGGCTCGTCGAGCCGCTGCCGAGCTACAGCATCAGCCTGGTCAGGCGCAGCAGCACGCCACTGCTGCCGATCGCCGACCATATGGCCAACCTGATCAGGCGGCACGCGCATTATTTCGCGACATCGACGCAGGGAAGCTAGGCGCGTCGCGCGCGGCTCAGAACTTCGTCCTGAGCGCGTCGTCGAACTTGCCGTCGATCAGGACGTAGAGCATGCGCACGGGCTTGCCCGAGCGATTGCTCCATGCATGGTTCGTCCCGCGCTGGATGACCACGTCGCCAGCGGAAACCAGCACTTCGCTATCGTCGAGAACCAGATAGACCTCGCCCTCCAGGACCACCGCATAGTCCACGGACTCGGTGCGGTGCATGAACGGATGCCGCTGCGCTTTTCCGAACGTGGAAATGGTGTCGTTGCCGAAGGCCTTGAAGACTTCCGCGACCTGTTCTGGACCCATGTTTCGCATTTCCTCGGTTTCGGGAGGAATCTCCGAAATCCGAAACACCGTGCCGCGTTCCGGCGGGTGGATCTGCTTGGGGCCCGTCGTCGGATCGGCTTCCTCGGCCGTTACCGCGACCGGTGCGCCTTCCGTCTTCCACATTTCCACCGAGACATGCCCATGATGGGCGGGGTTGTGCCGGATGGAAGGCGCGGCGCGATCTTCGAGAACGATCGCGCGGCCGTTGGCGTCATGGCCGGTAACGATGCGGCGAATGACCGGATCCTGCGCGCGCCTCGGTGTTTGATTTTCCATTTCTCGTCCTTTGCGTTGAAGGTCTGATCAGTCTAAATGCTGACTGTTCGATCAGTCAAACACTTTCCATGAAGGTGCCTGATGCGATATATGCGCGTGGAAACCGGCGTCGTCATCCATGGCGCGCCCCCGGTCTGAAGCCATGCGCGCGCGCCGACCATGCAATGGCAAATCCGATGGCCAGCAATAGCACGAGCACGGGCGGAAACGACGACACCCCCCACATATTCAGCAGCACGCCTCCGAGAAGGCCACCGCCCGCGATGGCGCCGTTCCAGGCCACGACATTCATCGACAGGGCGACGTCGGCGCCGTCGCCGGCCGTGTCCGCCAGCGCGGTCTGCAACAGCGTCGCCGCGCCGCCGAAGGTCAGCCCCCATACCGCGGTGCCCGCATACACGGCCGCCGGTGCGCGCGCGAACCAGATAAACAGCAGCGATACCACGGCGAAGGTCAGCAGGCTGACCAGCACCGCCGCGCGCAAGTGGCGATCGACGAGGCGGCCCGCGAAGCCGATGGCGACGAGCGCGGCCGCGCCGAAGATCAGCAGTACCGCGTCGACGCGCCCGGCCAGACCCGCCTGCGCAACGAATGGGGCCACATAGGTGTAGAGGAGGTTATGGGCCAGCATCCACGCGATGACCACCGCCAGCACGGGGCGAACGCCGGGCGTGGTGAACACCCGGAGCAGGGGCAGGCGCTCGTGGCCGGCTTGTCCGGGGTAGTTCGGCACCTTGGCGAGGATCCAGACCATCAGCACCAGTGTCAGGCCCGACATCATCGCGAATGCAATGCGCCAGTTGAGCACGGTACCGAGCCATGTCCCGACCGGAACACCCAGAGACAGCGCGACTGGCGTGCCGACCATTGCCACGGCGAGTGCCTTGCCCTGCTGATGCGGCGGCACCATCCGGCGTGCATAGCCGGCAAGAAGGCTCCACGCGAGCCCCGCCGCCACACCGGCAAGGAAGCGTGCCGCGAGGGTCAGCCAGTAGTTCGACGACACGGCGGTAATCGAATTGAAGACGAGAAAACCGGCGACGGTCAGCAACAGCACGTGCCGCCGGGGCCAGCCACGCGTGGCGATGGTCAGCGGAATGGCCGCGAGCAGCGAGCCCAGCGCATAGGCCGTGACCGTCTGGCCGGCCAGCGACGTCGAGATACCGAGCCCCGCCGCGATCTGGGGCAGGAGCCCGGCCGGCAGGGTCTCGGTGATGATGCAGAGGAAACCGGTCATTGCGAGTGCGAGAAGCGCGCCCAGCGGCAGGCGCTCGCCGCCGGTGTTGATGCCTGTCGAGGTAAGCGTGGTCACGGAGGTCGTCCAACATATGTAATGATCGGTACATTACTAGCGCGGAAAGGGATGGTCAACAACTTTTGTATCGTTTAGTATGTTAGTCAGGACAGTCTTCTGGAGTTCGTCATGGCCGTCATGGGACGCCCTCGAACGTTCGACCGCGACAAGGCGGTGGAACAAGCGCTGCATATCTTCTGGAAACATGGCTATGAATCGACCTCGCTGAGCCAGCTGAAGGCCGGTATAGGCGATGGCATCTCGGCGCCAAGCTTCTATGCCGCGTTTGGCTCCAAGGAGTCGTTGTTCCAGGAATGCATGGAGCGATACCTCTCTACCTATGCGCAGGTGACGGAATGCCTGTGGGACACGGAACTCGCGCCGCGCGATGCCATCGAGACCGCGCTGCGCCAGTCCGTACGGATGCAGTGCGAGCGTGGACATCCCAAGGGGTGCATGGTCGCCCTGGGCACCATGAGCGCACCGTCCGAAGAACACGCGGCGCTGGTCGAGCCGCTGACGCGCTCACGGGCGCGGACCAGGGCGGGCTTCGTGGCGTGCGTGCAGCGCGGGATCGACGACGGTGAACTGTATCCGGATACCGACCCCAGGGCGTTGGCGGCCGTGTTCGACGGATTCCTGCTCGGCGTTTCCACGCTGGCGCGCGATGGCGCCCGGCACGCGACGCTCGATGCCGCGATCACGCGGATCCTGTCGGCCTGGGACGCATCGAAGGTGTGACACGAGGCCGCCGGCGGCGTCCAGTAGAATGTTCGCCCTTCCGTTCAAGCCGGTGACGTTATGGCAGTCCCACCCACCCCGAAACAGGCCACCCTCGTCGGCCTCCTCGCCGTCGTTCTCTGGAGTTCGATCGTCGGTCTGATCCGTGGCGTCAGCGATCATTTCGGCGCGACGGGTGGGGCGGCGCTGATCTATACGGTCGCATCCGTGTTGTTGTGGTTCTCGGTCGGCCCCGTGAGGCTGAACGCATTGCCGCGCGCGTATCGCGTCTGGGGCAGTCTTCTTTTCGTCTCGTACGAGGTCTGCCTGTCGCTGTCGATTGGCTATGCCAATACCGGCCGGCAGGCCATCGAGGTGGGGATGGTCAATTACCTCTGGCCGACGTTCACCATGCTGGCGGCGATTGTGTTCAATGGGCAGCGGGCCAACTGGCTCATCGTGCCCGGCGTTCTCGTCGCGATACTGGGTGTCTGTTCCGTGCTCGGCGGGGATGTCGGGCTCGATGTCGCGAGCATGACGGCCAATGTTCGGGACAACCCGCTGAGTTATGGGCTGGCGTTTGCTGGCGCGATGATCTGGGCCGGGTATTGCGCCGTGACCGCGCGGATGGCGGAGGGGAAGAACGGTGTCACGCTGTTCTTTATCCTGACCGCGCTCGTGCTGTGGGGCAAGTATCTGTTCACGGGCGGGGAGACCATGGCGTTCGATGTCGCGGGTGTCGTCTACCTTGCGCTCGCGGCCTGCGCCATGGGGTTTGGCTATGCCGCGTGGAACGTTGGCATCCTGCATGGCAACGTGACCGTGCTGGCGGGTGCATCGTATTTCATCCCGGTGCTGTCTGCCGCGCTTGCGGCCATGTTGCTGCGCGCACCCTTGTCGCTGGCATTCTGGAAGGGCGCGGCAATGGTCGTGGCGGGGTCGATTCTTTGCTGGCTGGCCACGCGGGGGAAGGGCAATCGTCTCGCGTCGGCGAAAAAGCCGGCGGCCTGACCGGCCGCGCGCGCCGCTCGTTTCCCCCGATCATTTCCCCCCTGTCGCATCGAGGAACGTCCCCGTCACGAACGAAGCCTCATCGCTCGCCAGCCACAGGATCGCGCGTGCGACTTCTTCGGGCTGGCCGCCGCGGCCCATCGGGATCGAGTCCTTGACGCGGTCCACGCGGCCCGGTTCGCCGCCGCTGGCGTGCATCTCGGTATAGATATGGCCGGGACGGACGCAGTTCACGCGGATGCCTTCGCGGGCGAGTTCCTTGGCCAGTCCCGTGGTGAACGTTTCCAGCGCGCCTTTCGACGCCGCGTAGTCGATGTATTCGTTGGGGCTGCCTAGCCTCGCTGCCGCCGACGACACGTTGACGATGGAGCCGCCCTTGCCGTTGTGGCGGTGGGACATGCGCCGGATGGCCTGCTGGGCGCAGAGGATCGGGCCGATCGTGTTGACCGCGAAGATCCGTTGCATGCGTTCGTAGCTCAGGTCTTCGAGCCGCGACTGCAGCGACAGCATGGCCGCGTTGTTCACGAGCACATCGATGCGTCCGAATTTCTGGTCGATGGCGTCGAACATGCCTTCCACCTGTTTCGGGTCGGCGCTGTCGGCGCGGATGGCCAGCGCGCGGCGGCCGATCGCCTTGATATCGGCGACGACCGCGTCTGCGGCCGATGCGTTCGAGACGTAGCTGATGGCGACGTCGTAGCCCTTTGCGGCCGCCAGTCTGGCCGTGGCCGCGCCGACGCCCCGGCTGCCGCCGGTGACCAGGATCAGGGGGGATTCGGATGGGGTGGTCATGCGTTTGTTCTCCACGTTATAAAGGGATATTGCGGGATGGCGGCGCGCGGTGCAACGGTGGGTTCAGACCCCCAGGCATATGGCGCCCACGGTCACCACGCTGCACGCCACCCACCGCATGGCGCTCACGGTTTCCTTGAGGGCCACGCGTCCGATCAGCACGGCGAAGACGACGCTCGTCTCGCGCAGCGCGGACACGCCGCTCATCGCGTCCGACTGCAGTGCCCAGATCACGATGCCGTACGCGGCGATGGACAGCAGGCCGCCGCCGATCGAGGCGCCGATCGATGCGGGGTTGGCGCGGACGGGCGCCCACAGCGCGCGGATGCCGCGTGTGGCGATGAACCAGGCCGGCATTGCCCAGTAGAACACGAACATCCACGCGGTATAGGCGATGGGCTGTCCGTCGGTATGCCGCACGCCGATGCCGTCGATCACCGTATAGAGCGCGATGGTCGCACCCGTGACCAGTGCGATGGCGATGCCGGCGCGCGTGGTATGGCTGCGTTGCAGCGCCAGGGCGACGATGCCGGCCGAGACCAGCAACACCCCGAACGCATGCAGCGGGTCGAGGCGCTCGCCCGCGAATAGCGCGGCGCCCAGCGCCACGAGCAACGGCGATGTGCCACGGGCGATCGGATAGGCCTGCCCGAGATCGCCGCGCTTGTATGACTGGATCAGCGCGAGGTTGTACGCGTTATGCACGAGCCCCGACGCGACGATATACGGCCATGCCGCGGCGGAAGGGAGCGGAACCTGCGGAATGACGGCCGTGGCGACGGCCGCGATCGCGATGCTCATCCACGTCATGGATAACGCGCGGTCCCGATTGCCGTGGAGGAGGGCGTTCCAGCTTGCGTGGAGCACTGCGGCCAGCAGGACCAGGCCTCCGGTGATGCCGAACATGCGGGGTTCCTTGGAGCGGGATGGGTTGGAAATCGAATCGGTGCAGAATATCTATCTTGTGATGGGCGCGCAAACCAGATAAATTGGGCTTTTGCAATAGAAAAGCTAAACCGATGAAGCCATTGCTGCCGCCGCTCAATGCCCTGCGCGCTTTCGAGGCCGCGGGCCGTCTGGGCAGTTTCAAGGAGGCGGCGGCCGAACTGCATGTGACGCAGGGCGCCGTGAGCCAGCAGGTGCGTACCCTCGAGGAATGGCTCGGCGCGCCATTGTTCGAGCGGCAGCATCGCGGCGTCGCCCTCACCGCGGCCGCGCGCGCGTATCTCGACGATATCGGGCCGCTGTTCGCGCACCTTGCGCAATCGACGTCGCGGTATGGGTTGCCGCGCGCCGCGCCGCGCGGGTTGACGATCAACGCGTCGGCCACGTTCGCGCTGCGCTGGCTGGTGCCGCGGCTCGCGGCGTTTCGGGCCGCGCATGCCGATGTCGAAATCACGATGGATACGTCGAACGAACCCGTCGAGAGCCTGACGGGCGAGTACGACCTGATCGTGCGGGGTGGGCCCGACACGTTCTACGGGTATGTCATGCGGCCGTTCCTGACCGAGGAACGGGTTCCCGTTTGCAGCCCCGCGCTGAAGCAGCGTGGACGTCTGCGCGCACCCGCGGATCTCGAGCGGCATACGCTGCTGCATACGACGAGCCTGCCGCGGTTGTGGCCCGATTGGCTGGCCAAGGCCGGATTGCCCGCGCTGCGGCCCGCCTCGTCGATGACGCTGGACCATTTCTATCTGACGATCCAGGCGGCAATCGACGGTGTGGGCGTGGCGGTGGCCCCTTCCGCGCTGGTGGCCAGCGATCTGGAGGCGGGGCGGCTGGTGATGCCGTTCGCGGGGCCGCGGCTGCCGTCGCGCAGCTATTGCACTTACGTGCCGGAGGCGCGCGAGGGCGATCCGCTGATCTCGACGTTCCGTAGCTGGCTGGAAGCGGAGGGCGCGCTAGTGGCCCAGCTTCGCAAACCGCGTCGCAAGAAAATCCACGAACAGCCGGATGCGTGACGACAGCCGGTGCCGGTGCGGATACACGGCATAGATATCGGCTTCCGGCGTCGCGTACTGCGGCAATACCTGCACGAGGCGGCCGCTGCGCAGATAGCGTTCGATATCCCATTCCGCGCGCATGACGATACCGAGCCCGCCGAGCGCCCACGTCACGGCAATCTCGCCATCGTTGGTGGTCAGGTTGCCCCGCACGTGGATGGTTTCCGTGCGCGACTTGGCCCCCTTGAGCGGCGTCAGTCGCCACACGCCATACGCATCGCTGCCCTGGCGGATGCCGATGCAGTTGTGACGCAGCAGATCGGTGGGCGTCAGCGGTTCGCCATGCTCGCGCAGGTACTTCGGGGCGGCGCACAGCAGGCGGCGGTTCGGGGCAAGCTTGCGCGCGATGATGCGCGCATCGGGTGGTTCGCCGAAACGCACGCAGACATCGAATGCGTCTTCCGACAAGGGCGGCGGGTCGGCCGACAGCTGCAGCTGCACATCGACGTCGGGGTACATGCGGCTGTACTCGGCGATGACGGGCGCCAGATGCATGCGGCCGAAACCGAGCGTCGCGTTCACGCGCAGCAGGCCGCTGGGCCGTCCCGCGGCGTTCGACAGCAGTTGCTGGAGGTCGTCGATATCGGCAAGGATGCGCCGCGCATGTTCGAGGAGGACTTCGCCCTCGGGCGTCAGGCTCATGCGCCGCGTGGTGCGGACGACCAGCGGCATGCCGAGCCGCGCTTCCATTTGCGAGAGCCGCTTGCTGACGGCCGCGGTGGACACGCCGAGGTCACGCGCCGCGGCGCTCAGGCTGCCCGCCGCGACCAGCGACGAGAAGAACCCGAGTTCCATCGGCTGGATCGCATTGGCGCCGCCGGCGGGGACGATCATGGTGCGTCGCTATTGCCGCCGTTGTTGCCGCCGGTATTGCCACCGTCCCCGCTGGGGCCGCCACGCTTGCAGATCCATTCGAGCACGGTGGCAATGACGTCGGCGGGCGGGCAAGGCTTCTCGAGCACCGCATCGAACAGTTCGGGATGGCTGCGGCCGATATCGGCCTGCGCGGCGGTCAGCAGAATCAGCGGAAGATGGGCATAGGCCGCGTACTGCGGCTCCGTGCGCAACGCGCGGGCGAGTTCGAGCCCCGTCATGACCGGCATCATGAAATCGGTCACGACGACGTCGGGGGACTCCGCGGCAATCACGCGCAGCCCCTCCGCACCGTCGGCGGCCGTCACCACGCGCACGCCCTCGGTGGAGAGCATGAACGCCAGCGCATCGGCATTCATCGTTTCGTCGTCGATGACGACTACGGTTGCCATGGATCAGATCCGCGCGGAAAGTTGCTGGCCGGATTCAAAGGTTGCCTGCTGTCCGCCGAACGCGTCGGACGTGATCGTCATGCGACTGCGTACCTGCAGGCCACCCTGGCCGATCTGCACTTCGTGCAGTCCATTGTCGAACGCGCTGTCGCGCATCTTGACGATGCTGATGAACCGTCGCAGTTCGCCGTTGATCACGGCGTGCCGCAGCGACACGAGGTTGTCCATCAGGCTCGAATACTCGGGCAGCGTGTGGAATCCGGTCACGCCCGGGATGTCGCGCGTCTCCAGCGTGCCGATGGCCGTCACGCCGAGGGTGCGCAGCTCGTTGGAGAGCGCGGTGTAGAACTCGACGAGCCGGGCAGGGTGCACCGCCGCGCGCTCGAAGCCGGTAATGCCATCGACGAACAGCCTGCGGATACCCTTCGCGCGCACGGTATTGAGCAATTGATGGCCGAGCGAGTCCAGCAGGTTCTCCGTGAGCGGATGCCAGTCGATATGCAGCGCGCCCGACCGTTCCAGCGGCTCCAGCGGGATGCCCAGGGCCTGCGCCTTCGCGCGCAGCCGCTTCGGCGATTCGTAGAAGCCGAAATACAGCGCGGGCGCCTCCGGCGTGGCCTGGTGCAGGAAGTTGAGGCCGAACGTGGTCTTGCCGCTGCCGGCGGGCCCCAGCAGCAGGGAGACCGATGCAGCGGTAATGCCGCCGCCGGTAATGGCCTCGAAGCCATCGACGCCGCTCGCGGCGCGCGCGTGCACGACCACCTCGTCCTCGGACGGCCTGCCGTGCTGTGCCTCCAGGCGCGGATAGACGTCGATGCCCTGATTGGAGATGCGGTACTGGTGATAGCCGCCTAGCGCCGCGCTGCCGCGCGACTTGGACACGCGAATGAGCCGCACGGTGCGGATGCCGACCAGTTCTTCCTTGAGCTGCAGCACGCCATCGACCATCGTGTGCTCGGGGCTCACGTCATCGACGCGCGCGCTGGTCAGGAACAGCACCGTGCAGCCCGTGAACGCGGCATGGCTCTGCAGTTCGGCGACGAACGTCTTGACGTCGAGCGCGGTCTCCGCGCGATCCTTTGCGATCAGCAGGCCGTCGAGGACCAGCGTGGTACAGCGCTGGCGCGCGAGTTCGGCGCGCAGCGCATTGACGAGCGCGGGGAGGCCTTCGTCGCGCAGGACCTTGAACAGGCTGATGTAGAAGATGTCCTGGCCGACGATCGATGGGTCGTAGAAGTCGAACGTCGAGAGCGCCTGGAAGAGGCGGTCATGAGACTCGGCAAGTAGCGTCGCGTAGAGGACTCGCCCACCGCCGCGCACCTGACGGAACGCGAACTGGCTTGCAAGGATGGTCTTGCCGGCGCCGGGACTGCCCTGCACGATGTAGGACGCCCCCTGGACCAGGCCGCCGCACAGGATGGTGTCCAGTCCGGGTACGCCCGATTCCACGCGTACGAGTTGCTTGGTCATAGGTCAGTAGGTTGCCCGCAGTGTGCCGATGCGCGTCATTGTAGACGAGTGGGCGGTTACCCCAGATTTCCGGCGGCCGTCCTGCCGGCGGCTGACACCTGTTTATGGGTTCGATCCGGTGATGTCAACGCCAAACGGTTCCCTGAATGTCGCTTATGGGAGACAATCGCGGCGGGCGAACGCAGTATGATCGCCGGCAGCAGGTCGGCGGCACGCATCGGGAACAAGAACACACAAGCCAAGATGACGCTCTACCAGATCAAACCGAAATTCCAGGCGCGGCTTCGGCCGCTCGTGCAAAAGCTGGCCGCGCGCGGCGTTACCGCCAATCAGGTGACCCTCGCGGCCATGGTGGGGTCGATCGTCGTGGGCGGCCTCGTGGGCGCGCTGATCTGGCTGCCGGGGATATTCCTGCTGATGCCGGTCTGGCTGTTCCTGCGCATGGCCCTCAATGCCATCGACGGCATGCTGGCCCGCGAGCACAACCAGCAGAGTGTGCTCGGCGCCTACCTCAACGAACTTGGCGATATCGTCTCCGACCTCGCGCTCGTGATTCCATTCGTACTGCCGTTCGGTACCGGCGTCCTGCCGTTCGCCGTGCTCGCCGTGATGGTCGAGTGCGCGGGACTTATCGGGCCGATGGTCGGCGCCAGCCGCCGCTACGACGGCCCGCTCGGCAAGAGCGACCGCGCGTTCGTGCTCGGCGCGCTCGGGCTCTGGCTGGGCCTCGGCTTCGGTCCCGGTCACTATGGCGGCTGGATCTGGGGCGTGCTGTGCCTGCTCTCCATCGCCACCATCGTACGGCGCGTGCAGCGTGGCGTGCAGGAAGCTACCGTAGCGCGCGCCGCATCATCGCGCAGCACGCCGTCCACCGAGGAGTGAGTGCCGTGGCTTCTATCCCGCGAACCCCGCGAACCCCGATCGAATCGCAGTTCCAGACGCACGACGGCCAGACCTTGTTCTACCGATACTGGGCGGCGGTCGATGACGCCTTGCCGAAGCGCGCGGTCCTGCTGTTCCATCGCGGCCATGAACACTCCGGGCGCGTCGCGCACCTCGTGGACGAATTCGATCTGCCGGGGCACGCATTCTTTGCGTGGGACGCGCGCGGGCATGGCCGGTCGCCCGGGGAGCGCGGCTACAGCCCGAGCCTGGCCACATCGGTGCGCGATATCCAGACCTTTGTCGATCATATCGGCGCCACCTACGGGATTGCCGTCGCGGAGATGGCCGTGGTCGCGCAGAGCGTGGGGGCGGTGCTGGCGTCCACATGGGTCCACGACTACGCACCGCCGCTGCGCGCACTGGTGCTGGCGTCGCCGGCGTTCAAGGTCAAGCTCTATGTGCCGTTCGCGCGGCCGGGGCTCAGGCTGATGCACAAGCTGCGCGGCAAGTTCTTCGTCAACAGCTACGTCAAGGCGAAGTTCCTCACGCACGATCCCGAACGCATCGCGAGCTACGACACCGATCCGCTGATCACGCGGCCGATCGCCGTGAACATTCTGCTCGACCTGTACGACGCGGCCGAGCGCATCGTGGCGGATGCCGCGGCCATCACGGTGCCGACGCAACTGCTGATCTCGGGCGCGGACTGGGTAGTCCATCGCGGACCGCAGGATGCGTTCTTCGATCGCCTGGGCGCGCGCGTCAAGGAGAAGATCGTGCTCGACGGCTTCTATCACGACACGCTGGGCGAGCGCGATCGCGCAAAGGCCGTGAGCGCGGCGCGGCGGTTTATCGTGCAGGAGTGCGAGGCGCCGTCCGCGCGCGTATCGCTGCGCCACGCCGACCGGGAAGGGCCCTTCCGCGACGAGTCCGATCGCCTCGCGCAACCGCTGGCGCCGATGAGCCCGGCAGGTCTGTACTGGGCGGTCACGCGCGCGGGCCTGCGCTTCGGCGGCACCTTGTCGCGCGGCGTGCGGCTGGGCCACGAGACCGGATTCGATTCGGGATCGACGCTCGATTACGTGTATCGCAACGAGGCGGCGGGGCGATTCGGCATCGGCAAGGTGATGGATCGCAATTACCTCGATGCGATCGGCTGGCGCGGTATCCGGCAGCGCAAGGTGCACGTCGAGGAACTGATCGGCGAGGCGATCGCGCGATTGCATGCGTCCGGCACACCGGCGCGGATCGTCGATATCGCGGCGGGCCATGGCCGCTATGTGCTGGAGGCGCTCGCTTCGCAGCAGCAGCGGCTCGGGGCGCTCAATGGCGCCGCCGTGGAGAGCATCCTGCTGCGCGACTACAGCGAGCTCAATGTCGAGCAGGGCAGCGCGCTGATCCGCGCGAAAGGGCTCGGGCATATGGCGCGCTTCGTGCGCGGCGATGCGTTCGATGCCGAGAGTCTGGCCGCGCTGGATCCCGCGCCCACGCTGGCCATCGTCTCCGGGTTGTACGAGCTGTTCGGCGACAACGAGATGGTGGCGCGCTCGCTCGGCGGTCTGTCTCGCGCGGTGCGGCCCGGCGGGTACCTCGTCTACACGGGGCAGCCGTGGCATCCGCAGCTGGAATTCATCGCGCGCGCGCTGACCAGCCATCGCGCGGGGTCGGCATGGGTCATGCGGCGCCGCTCGCAGGCGGAGATGGACGAACTCGTGCGGGAAGCGGGGTTCGAAAAAGTCGCGCAGCGGATCGATCCCTGGGGCATCTTTACCGTGAGCCTCGCGCGGCGGGTGGCGTGATGGCAAGCGTCGTCGCCAGCGCAATACCGGCACGCCGCCCGTGGGGGCTGGCCATTACGCTGCTGGCCGGCATGGCGGTGCTCTTCTTCGGCACCTATAACGCCGCCAACTGGCTCGCAAGCCAGCGCGCGAACGTGCCGTACTTCCACTACGACTGGGAGCGGTATATCCCGTTCGTGCCGTGGACCATCCTGCCGTACTGGTCGATCGATCTGCTGTACGGTCTCTCGTTCTTCCTGTGGCGGACGCGCGAAGGGTTGCTCACGCACGTGAAGCGCCTGCTGATGGCGCAGGTCGTGTCGGTCGTGTGCTTTGTCGCGTTCCCGCTGCGGTTTGCGTTCGATCGTCCGCCCGCCGATGGATGGGCGGGCCAGCTGTTCACGCTGCTCGGCGGGTTCGACAAGCCGTTCAATCAGGCGCCGTCGCTCCATATCAGCCTGCTGGTCGTGCTGTGGGTCGCCTATGCATTGCATCTGTCCGGCCGCTGGCGGTGGCTGTTGCATGGCTGGTTCGCGCTGATCGGCGTGTCGGTGCTGACGACCTACCAGCATCACCTGATCGACCTGCCGACGGGCTGGCTCGTGGGATGGCTCTGCGTGTTCGCGTTTCCGCTCGCGCGCGCGGTCGTGCCCGCGGAAGCCACGGGGCTGGCGGTGGGCGTCGAGCCGTCGGGCATCGATCCGCGGGCGCGCGCGCTGGCCTTGCGTTATGGCATCGGCGCCGGCGTGGTGCTGCTGCTGTCGCTGGCCGCCTTGCAGGTCTCCGTGACCGCATGGCTCGTACTCGTCTGGGTCGCGCTAGCGTTGCTGTGCGTGGCATGGATCTATCGCATGGGTCGCGCGGAAGGCTTTGGCAAGGGCGACGACGGCGCGTTGCCGATGGCGGCCTGGTGGATGCTCGCCCCGTATCTGGCGGGCGCGTTTCTCAACTCGCGCTGGTGGACGCGCGGGCATGCGGCGGTCGATCACGTGGCGGATGGCGTGTGGATCGGCCGCCTGCCTGGCGAAGCCGAGATGCGGCAGGCGGATGCCGATGCGCTGCTGGACCTGACCGCCGAGTTTCCGCGGCGAGTGGAGAGCGATGCGTATTGCTGCGTGCCCGTGCTGGACCTGACGGTGCCGTCGCAGGCGCAGTTGCAGCGCGCCGTGCGGCAGATCGAGGCATGGCATCGCGAGGGGCGGACCGTGCTGGTCACCTGCGCGCTCGGGTATTCGCGCAGCGCGCTCGTGGTGGCATGCTGGCTGGCCGTGCATCGGCGATGCACGGCGGAGCAGGCGCTTGCCGCGCTGCGCGCGGCGCGGCCGCATGTGGTGCTGGGGCCCGCCAGCGTGGCGGCGCTGACAACGTTTGTGGAGCAGTTCGTGGAGCCATCGCATGCCGCACAGTGACGACGCTACCCTGCCGCCCCTCGACGCGCGCTGGCTCGTGCATGCGGCCAACGCTTCGCTGCGCGCGGCCGCGCGGCTCAATGTGGTGGGCCTCGTGCTTGCGTTTGCCGATGTGCTGCTGGCCGGCATCATGCTGTCGGCCGGATCGCAGTGGCTATGGATCGGCGCGTTGTGCGGACTCGCCGCACTGACGCAGCTGGTCCTGCTTATCCGCATCGAGATCGATCGGGGCCTGTTCGCGGCACTGGCGCATATGCAGGGCGAGGGCGATCTGCGTTCGCTGGATGCCGCGATGGTCGCGCTCGGGTGGATCTCCGCCAGCGACGCGAGCAAGCTGCCGCCGCGTCCGCTGGCCGATCGTGTGCGCGGCGCGAGCCGCTTCCTCAAATACGCGGCGCTGCTGGCCGCATGGCAATGGGTGGCCGCGATGCTGATCCTGTTCGCGCGGCTGTCATGACTTCTTTTCTCCTGGACGTCTTTACCGCATGAACTGGATAGCAAGACTCGTCGCGCGCGCGATCATCGGCTTTGCGCGGCTATTGACCGGTATGCAGGCGCGATGGAACGGCTGCATCCCGTCCGCCGCGCAGCGCGTGTACTTTGCCAACCACAGCAGCCATGGCGATTTCGTGCTGATCTGGGGCAGCCTGCCACCCGATCTGCGGCCTTCTACGCGGCCCGTGGCGGGCGCCGATTACTGGCTGAAGTCGCCGCTCCGGCGATTCATCGGGCGTGACGTGTTCCATGCGCTACTGATCGATCGGACCGGCGGGCAGGGTGGAGCGGCCGGCGGTGCGGTCGCGGATCCGGTCTCGCAGATGAAGGACGCGCTGGCCGCCGGATCGTCGCTGATCATCTTCCCCGAGGGCACGCGCAACACGACGGACGCGCGGCTGCTTCCGTTCAAGAGCGGCATCTACCACCTCGCGCGCAGCTGCACGGCCGATACCGTCGATGCGCCCGTCGAGTTCGTGCCCGTCTGGATCGACAACCTCAATCGTGTGATGCCGAAGGGCGAGATCGTGCCGGTGCCGCTGCTCTGTACGGTGACGTTCGGCACGCCGCTGACGCTGGCCCCTGACGAGTCCAAGGAAGCATTTCTCGAGCGCGCCCGGAATGGGCTGCTGTCGATCGCCCCCGAGCTGGAAGACTGATCACCATGCAGAGCCTGCACATGATGCATGAGACCCAATTGCTGTTTGCCGGCGCGTTCGGCGTGCTGATTTTCGCGTCGCTGGTCACGTCGATCCTGCGCTGGCGTGTGGCGAAGGGCCAGCCCAACAACGTGATCGACAACCTCGCGTCGCGCGTTTCCGCGTGGTGGTGGATGATCGGCATTCTTGGCGTGGTGTTCGCGATGGGACGCGGCGCGATCGTGATCCTGTTCGGCCTGCTGTCGTTCTATGCGCTGCGCGAGTTCGTGACGATCACCACCACGCGGCGCGGCGACCATCGCGCGATCGTCGCGGCGTTCTTCTTCTTTCTGCCCGCGCAGTACGTGCTCGTGTACATCGGCTGGTATGGATTGTTCTCGATCTTTATCCCGGTCTATGCGTTCCTGTTCCTGCCGATTCTCGCCGCGGTGTCTTCGGAGACCACGCGCTTTCTGGAGCGATGCGCGGGCGTGCAGTGGGCGGTGATGATCTGCGTGTTCTGCATCTCCCACGTGCCCGCATTGCTTACGCTGCCGATTCCCGATTTCGAGGAGCGCAACCTGCTGTTGATCGCGTTTCTCGTGATCGTGGTGCAGGGCAGCGATGTGCTGCAGTACGTATGGGGGAAGCTCGTCGGCAAGCGCAAGATCGCGCCGACGCTGTCGCCTTCCAAGACCGTCGAGGGGTTTGTCGGCGGCGTGCTGAGCGCGACGGCGCTGGGCGCGTCGCTGTGGTGGATCACGCCTTACGGTTCGCCGCTGAAGGCGGGGGCCGTGGCGCTGGTCATCGCGCTGATGGGGTTCTTCGGCGGGCTCGTGATGTCGGCCATCAAGCGCGACCGGGGCATCAAGGACTGGGGGCACATGATCCAGGGCCACGGCGGCATGCTGGACCGGCTCGATTCCGTGGTGTTTGCGGCGCCCGTGTTCTTCCATATCACGCGGTTCTGGTGGGTACCGTAATCCGCATTTGTTACCGCCGCGCACAAGTGTTTGTGGAGGCAGGCCGTTCATGAATCTCCGGGGCTGACCTAGATTTACGCCATCGACCACGACGGTTCGATTGGCAAGCGCAAGACGCCAAGGTCAATCCCAATATTGAAGAGGTTCATCATGAGCACAACGCAAACCACGCAATCCACGCAAGCGACGCAGAAGGTCGCCATCATTACCGGCGCATCGCAAGGCATCGGCGCAGAGCTGGTGAAGGCCTATCGTCAACGCGGTTATCGCGTGGTCGCCACCGCGCGTGGCATCAGGCAGGGTGACGATCAGGACGTCGTCGCCGTGGCGGGCGACATCGCCGATCCGGACACCGCGCGCCGCGCCGTGGCCGCCGCCGTGGAAAAGTTCGGCCGCGTGGACGCGCTGGTCAACAACGCCGGCATCTTTATCGCCAAGCCGTTCACGAGCTACACGCAGGAGGACTTCACGACGAAGGTCGGCGTGAACCTCGCGGGCTTCTTCTACATCACGCAACTGGCCGTGGCCGAAATGGAGAAGCAGGGCAAGGGCCATGTGGTCAGCATCACGACCAGCCTGACCGACCACGCCGTGGATGGCGTGCCCTCGGTGCTCGCGTCGCTGACCAAGGGCGGCATCAACTCGGCCACCAAGTCGCTGGCCATCGAATACGCCAAGCGCAATATCCGCGTGAACGCCGTGTCTCCCGGCATCATCAAGTCGCCGATGCACGCACCGGAAACTTATGAGGCGCTGGGCAAGCTGCACCCCGTGGGCCATATGGGCGAAATGAGCGATATCGCGGAAGCGGTCCTGTTCCTGGAGTCGGCCCCGTTCATCACGGGCGAGATCCTGCACGTGGACGGCGGCCAGAGCGCGGGCCACTGAGTCGCATGGCGCATCGGACGAACCGGACGAATCAAACGAAACGAATCGAACGAATCAGACGAACGCCGACAGCCGGCCTACGCACAAGCCCATACATTTTCGTCCGTGCGCGGCGACGGCGCGCACAGCATTGCGATAAGTCGCTCCGGGCCCGCTCCTTTTTGGCGGGCTTCTTTTTTTGGAGGGGCGGGGCGGGCGATCTCGTCTCCGACGTTCGGGGGCTCAGGCTCGGGTGCGCACCTGGATTGCGCCGCGGCGCGCTATCACGTCGACGACGATGCGCCCCTCCACGCGACGGATCGCCACGTTCGCACTTGTCCCGCTGACCGTCAGGTTGTCTAGCAGCACTTCATCGAGGAACGACGGCAAGGTCGGCGTATTGAACGTTATCGCGGGTTCGTACGGATCGAAGTCCAGACCGAGGCACGCCTGCAACAGCAGTACCGGTGCCGCGGCCGCCCATGCCTGCGGCGAACAGGCAACTGGGTAGAATGTCGGGCCTTGACTGCGCCGACGCGGGAACCCGCAGAACAACTCGGGGAGCCGGCGTTGATCGATGTAGTTCGATGCGGAATACAGACCCTCGAATATGCGAATGGCCTCCGCGTGATGGCCATAGCGCGCCATGCCCTGCGCGATCAGGGCGTTGTCGTGCGGCCAGACGGATCCGTTGTGATAGCTCATCGGATTGAAGCGCGCCGCCTCGGACGAGACCGTGCGAACCCCCCATCCACAGAATGTCCTGCAATCCATCAACGCCGCAATCACCGATTGGGCGCGCTCTGGCCGGGCGATGCCCGTGAACAGCGCGTGACCTGCGTTAGAAGTCCGGACTCTGCAAGGCTTCTTGTCGCCATCCAGCGCCAGGACATACGTCCCTAGCTCCTGATCGTAGAAGCGGGCGTCAAACGCATCGCGCAGGGCCTCCGCCCTGGCGCCGTGGGTCGCCGCCCCCGCTGTATCCCCAAGCGCCGAGCAGATAAGCGACGCCGCGTTCCACGCGCCATAGGTGTAGGCCTGCACTTCGACCAGCGCGATGGGTCCCGGCGCCAGCTGTCCATCCGCATGGAAGACGGAATCGCGACTATCCTTCCACCCCTGGTTGATCAGCCCCTCCGAGGACTGTCGACCGTACTCGACGAACAGATCGCCATCGCGATCGCCAAAATCGGTGATCCAATCGAGAGCGGCACGGATGTTCGGCCAGAGCGCCCGGATGGTTTCCATGTCGCCGGTGCGCTGGAGGTAGGCGCCGGCGAGGACGACGTACAGTGGCGTGGCGTCGACGCTTCCGTAATAGAGCCCGAATGGCACCTCTCCCAGTCGCGCCATCTCGCCATGGCGAGTCTCGTGGAGGATTTTTCCAGGCTCGGCGTCGGCGCTCGCATCGATCGTGGTTGCCTGCTTTGCCGCCAGGTACTGCAGCACGCCACGCGCCAGCTGCGGATCCAGCCATAACATCTGCAGGGCCGTGATGATCGCGTCTCGCCCGAATGCGGTGCTGAACCATGGGATCCCGGCATAAGGGTAGGGGCCGTGAGGTGTCTCCGTCCTGAGCATATGCAGGTCTGAGACGCTGCGGCGAGTCAGCTCGTTGAACGATTCATTCGACGTCCTGATGGCGGTTTCGCGCCTGGTCATCCGTCGCAGCTCTCGCCGGGACTTACGCAGCGCCGAGAGAAACGTCACGGGGCCCGCAGGATCCGCCGACGGCGAAGTGCAGCGGACCTCGACGAACAATTGCTTCGACGACAACGGATCGAGCACCAGATCGAACGTTGCGCAGTCTTTCTTCAGGTCATCCGGTGTCGGGTGGAAGCCAAGCGCGGTGCTGCGCAAGACATTGTCCAGGCCCGTATACGACAACGTGACGGCCGCCGGCGCTAGCGCCGCGTCGTGATCGGTTCCACGCCGCGCGCGTTGGGTGCCTCGCACTTCGAACAGATCGGCGAAGTCCGCGGCGAAGTGGATCTCGATGCGTACGCGGCGCGCGCGTTCGTCGAAGTTGCGTACCGCGAGCCGCTCGTAGCAAGTGCCGTTCCACAGGAAACGCGTGCGGCGCAGGTGAATCAGGTCTCGTTCCAGCCTGAGGCGTCCGTCTTCGTCCGAGAGGTCCGGATTTGTCAGATCGCAAGTCAGCGCGGAATTGTCGTCGCTCAGCGTCGAAGATAGCAGCATGGGACGTGCGCCATCGATGGACAGCCGCAGGAACGACAGATGGCGGGTATCGAGGTGGTAGAGACCCTCCGGACTTCCCACCGCGCCGATCGCGTCGCCGTTGTGATCGAATAGCCCGAAGGTATCCCCATGCTTGAGTGTGCGTGGCCGGCGCTCCTGAAGCGATGCCGTCGTAGGGATGTAGAACTGCGCCACACGAGGCGCACCTGCGACCAGTGTCGCATTGCCGCCATGGGGCAACGAATCAACCTGCATAAACTCTCCCTTCAAGCGAGCTCGAGTTCATCAGGCTCGTCCCGCAGCACGCTTCTCGCGGCGGGGAGAGCCAGGCTGTGGTAGATATGCACGTAATCGCGTGCCATGCGTCCCACGGTGAAGCGCGCATCGAACGCGGCGCGCACGCGACCGCGCGGCAGCTGGCCCAGCTGATGTACCGCTGCCACCGCATCATCGACAGTCTCGACGATAAAGCCGCTGACGCCGGGCTCGATGACCTCGCAAACCGAGCCACACCGGAACGCAATCACGGGGGTGCCGCACGCCATCGCCTCTATCATGACCAGGCCGAAAGGCTCTGGCCACGCGATCGGGAATAGCAGCGCAACGGCGTTCCCGAGGAACGCCGCCTTCTCGTTCTCGTCGATCTCGCCCACGTATTCGCAACAGGGGTTGGAGTCCAGCATGGGCTTGATCGTTCCTTCCCAATACACGCGGTCGACCTCGTCGATTTTCGCCGCGATCTTCAACGGCAGTCCGGCGCGGGCTGCGATATTGATCGCATGGTCGGGGCGTTTTTCCGGCGAGATGCGTCCCAGGAATGCCAGATAGCCGCCCGACGCCTCGGCATGGTATTCGAGCAGGTCTCCAGGCAGACCATGGAGCACCGTGCCTGCCCAGTTGACGGGCGGCATCGGGTGACGCTGGGCGGCCGACACAGACACCACGGGGAACTGCGGAAATCGTCTGTAGAACGGTTGGAGATCTGCAAGGTCGAGTCGCCCGTGAAGCGTCGTGACGACCTTTGAGGGCATCCGCTGCAGCAATGGGTAGTGCAGCATGTCGATATGGAAGTGCATCACGTCGAAGTCGTGTGCGCGCGACATGACGTCATCGAGCATCATGGCGTAATACGGCAAGGGGTCTCGAATCCTTGCATCGAGGCGCAGCGCCACGTCACAGCTCGATACGAGCGCGGCCCTGGTGAGCGAGTCCCCGCTTGCAAACAGGGTGACATCATGGCCTTGCGCCACAAGTTCCTCTGTGAGATAAGAGACGATCCGTTCGGTGCCGCCATATAGGCTGGGGGGGCAGCGTTCTGCAAGGGGCGCGATCTGGGCGATTCTCATGGTTCTTCCTGGGTCTGGCAAAAGATGGCGACGCCTGTCGGTGGCGCCGGTTTCACGCTCCCTCCCGGCCATCCGCCAACGATCTGGAGAAAAGTGATGACGATCGCCCCTGATCCAATCTCCAATCGGTTGCTCGCGATGCTGCCCACTGCCGACATGAGCCGTATTGCTCCTCACCTGGAGCTGGTGCACATGCCCCTGGGACACGTCGTCCATGAATCGGGGGACAGGCTACCGTGGGTGTACTTTCCTGTCGATGCCATCATTTCCCTGCTGTACGTACTGGCGGATGGCGCTTCCGCCGAGATTGCGATCGTGGGCAACGAGGGCATCGTTGGCATCGCCATCTTCATGGGCGGGGAGACCACGCCGAGCCGCGCCGTCGTGCAAAGCGCGGGTCCTGCTTATCGCATGAGTGCCGCGAAACTGAAGCAGGAGTTTCGGCACGGGGGCGCCATGCAGCAGCTGTTGCTGAGGTACACGCAGGCGCTCATTACTCAAATGGCACAGACGGCGGTCTGCAACCGACATCACTCCATTGATCAACAACTCTGCCGGTGGCTGCTGCTGAGCCGCGACCGGCTCGCCACCGACGATCTGGCGATGACGCAGGAACTCATTGCCAACATGCTCGGAGTAAGGCGATCCGGCGTGACAGAAGCCGCTTTGAAACTACAGGCTTCGGGGCTGATTCGCTACAGCCACGGACATATCGTGATTCTGGATCGCGCAGGGCTGGAGGCACGCGTCTGCGAGTGCTATGCCGTCGTGAAGACCGAGTTCGAGCGGCTTCTGCCGACAGCGTTCTGATTCCGGCTCGATTGTGATCGTGGGCGATCGTTGAATCGGTACGGTAGCGGACGAAAAGACTTCCGGCCCTTCGCGGGCGTCAGGGAAGATATTTCCCTTTCGCGACCCTTATGCGCGTATGCTCGGACTGCCAGTCGGCAAACAATGACTAAGGAGTACCGCTATGGCCAAGGGTCAGTTGCGCGGCAATCGCGAAGCCAAAAAACCTAAACAGCCACCCAAGCCGCAACTTCCGGCCGCACCCTTCGGTACGCTGCAGTCGCGTGTTCGAAATGAAGTGGCGGGCAAGAAGAAGGTGTAGTCGGATCGCCGGCCGTGCGGCGGTTGACGTGATATTGGGCGTGGACGAGGCTTCCCTCACCCCCGCATCAACCACTTGATCCACCCCGCGATCGTCACGCTCGAGACGATCGTGGACAGCACCACCGCCGACGATACGGCGGCTTCGCCCGCGCGATAGCGCAATGCCAGCAGATACGAATTGATGCCGACCGGCATGGCCGCGAACATCGTGGCCACGCCCGCGTAGGCGGGCGGCATGTCGAACACGTGGAAGGCGATGACCCAGACGAACAGCGGGTGCAGCACGAGCTTGCCGAACGTGATCAGCGCCGCCACGCCGAGCCCGTCGCGCAGGCGGTATTGCTGCATCGAGATGCCGAGCGAGAAGAGGGCACACGTCGATGCCGTGACGCCGAACGCGTTCACGATCGTGGCGGGTGTGCCGGTCAGCGGAATACGCAGCGTGCGCAGAATCCCGCCCAGCACGAGCGCGATGATGATCGGGTTGCGCGCGAGCCGGTTGGCCACGCCCCCGAGCCGCGCGCGCATCGTGCCGCCATCGCCGCGTTCGATCAGCACCGTGGCCGCGGTCATCATGATCGGCAGGTGGACGGCCAGCAGCAGGAATAGCGGCACCTTGCCCGCATCCCCATACACCGCGAGGATGATCGGCACGCCGAAGAACACGGTATTCGACTGGCTCGAGGCAAAGCCGCCAATGACGGCAGCCTGACCTTCGGACATGCCGCGCCAGCGCATGAACGCCGTCAGCAGTCCCCACACGAGCGCGCAACCGCCGAAGTACGCGATCCAGTACCCAACATGGATGGCCGCGCCTTCGTTCGGCTGCGCCATCGTCTGCACGATAAGCGCGGGCACCGCCACCGCGAACACATAGTCCGAAAGTCCTTCGCCCACGCGCGGGGAGATCACGCCCATGGCCGCAAGCGCCCAGCCCGCGATAACAATGGCGAACATGGGAAGGATCAGCTGGGTGAGGTCCATCGGGAAAACGCGGGACGGCGGGCAGAAGAAAGAAGTCGTGCATTGTATTGACGTTGCTACATTGTCGCCAGCGTCCGGCCATTCCGGTGCGCGGTGAACCACACTGGGGCAGTGGGGCGTTCACGCACCAAAGGTGACGGAGTAGACACCCCACGAAGGATGGATGTGGGCGCTGGCGATTCGTGCCGTTACCCATGGAAAGGTATTCACCAAAAGACGGGGCGCCATAGCGGGGCGCCAGCGGAGGGAGGAGACGGCACGGTGGGCAGCCGACGGGGCAGCCTGCACAACAAGAGGCCGAAAACATGAGCGATGCAGCAATGCGTCCCGCATCCAGCGGGGCCAGAAAGGCGTTGTTGATTGGCGGCGGTGCGCCGAATTCCACTCTGATTGCCGGCGCACTAGCGGCATTTCTCGATAACGGCATCGAGTTCGATGTCATCTCCACTGCGGGCGCCGGGGCCCTCATGGGTCTGCTCTACACGGTGCCACGCGGCGGCGACCGGCGCGCCGCGCTGGAACGCTGGATGGAAGCCGGCGTCTCCGACGAGATCTACCGCGTTTTTCCGGTCAACTACAAAGTCTTCATGAAGCCGGGCGACACGGCCGATGTCTATCGGCAGTGGCTCGCCGCGATGCCGTGGACGCGTCCGTTCTTCGACGCGTTCGGCACCGACAGTCCCAACGGCATGCACGCGGACTGGATGCGGCTGATGCTGGCGAGCCTGTCGCCGAGCAGCCTCACGCCGAACAGTCTCGGCCTGTGCGCGCATCTGCCGTTTGCCGAGGAAGCGATCGACTTCGACGCGCTGCGCGCGGGCAATACGCACTTCTATATCAACGCGTACAACGTCACGCAGTCGCGCATGGAAATCTGGGGCAAGGAAGACATCACGCCCGACCATATCCGCGCGGCGTTCGCGTTTCCGTTTATCTATCCGCCGTATCGCATCGGCGAGAGCGACTACATCGAGGGCGCGGCGATCCAGCCCGTGAACTTCGGCGCGCTGGTCTCCGACAGCGCCGACACGCCGGGGCTGCATCGTGACCTCGATACGCTCGTGATCTTCGACATCCTCGGCTCCGAGAAGCTGATCCGCAAGCCGCGCGGGCTCTACGACGCGTGGGTGCAGTCGATCATCACGCCGCTGGTCGCGCTCGCGCGGCAGGACGTGCGGCTGTTCGAGCTCGAGCACAACGTCGACGCCGCCACGGGGCAGCCCAGGCGCAATCTGCTCAAGGTCGATCTGATGGGCGGCATTCCGCCCGAGCACTGGCCCGAAGTCACCGACTGGTCGCGCTCCAACCTGCGGCGGCTGTTCGAGATCGGGCATGACGCCGGCATGGCCTTCTGCGCCGAGCATGGCGACCTGCTGCGGCAGCCGGCCGTGCCAGCGGTCCTACAACCTGCATCCCCACCTGTTCCCAATGTGCCGATGCGCGCCGAGACCGGCGTGGCAGCGCGGCTCCAAACGGCGTGACGGCAGCGCGGGGGCACACCCGCGCGTCGCGTCGACCCTTCCAACACAGAACCAGGATTTCATTGCAATGACCATCGTCAAACGTATCGTCCTGACGCTCGTCCTCATCGCCCTCGTGCTCTCGGCCGTCAACGCCTGCGCGCTCTGGCAGATTCATCGCTCGCAGGAGCGGCTGCTGTACCTGCAGTCGAAGGTATTGCCCAGCTTCAAGGACCTCGACGCCGCCAAGGGCGCCGTGGCGGATATGCGCGTCTTCGGCTACCGGCACCTCGTGCTGTCGGACCCGCAGGCCAAGGCGCAGCTGGACAAGGTGATCGAGGGCGCCGTGGGGCGCTTTGACGCCGCGCTGCGCGACTACGAGCAGAACGACATCAAGGACGAGGACGACCGCAAGATGCTCGCGGCCGATCGCGCGGGCATGCAGGCGTATCGCACGGCGCTGGTGCCGTTCTACGCGGCGTCCAACGCGAACGATATCGAGGCCGCGCGGCAGGTGCTGTCGCCGGGCGGCGCGCTCGACAAGGGCGCCGCGCAGCTGCGCCAGGCCATCAACGACCACGTCGACTACAACACGAAGATTGCCGGCCTGCAGGTGGCCGACAACACCGAGGCCTATCACTGGGCGGTGGCCAACGTCGTGGGCGGTTCCATCGTCGCGGCGATTGCGGCATTCGTGTTCGGCGGGCTGCTGTGCCGCGTGGTGCGGCGCGGGCTCGAAGGCATGCGCGCGTCGATCGAGCAGGTCAACGAATCGCTCGATCTGTCGGTGCGTGCGCCGGTGGCGCGCATGGACGAGATCGGCCACGCGGCCACGGCGTTCAATCAGCTGCTCGGGCGAATTCGGGAGGCCATGACGCTGGTGCAGCAGTCCACGTCGGCGGTGAGCACGGCGTCGCGCCAGATCGCCAGCGGCAACGCGGACCTGTCGGGGCGCACGGCGCAGCAGGCGGCCTCGCTTGAAGAGACGGCGTCCAGCATGACGGAACTGACGGTCACGGTGCGCCAGAACGCCGACCACGCGCGCGAAGCAAACACGCTGGCGCTGGAGGCCAATGACGTCGCGGAAGCGGGCGCCACGGTGGTCGATCGCCTCGTGCACACGATGGAAGACCTGCATGGCGGCTCGGCCAAGATCGCCGAGATCACGGCGCTGATCGAAGGTATTGCCTTCCAGACCAATATTCTCGCGCTGAACGCGGCGGTGGAAGCCGCGCGCGCTGGCGAGCAGGGTCGTGGGTTCGCGGTGGTGGCGGGGGAGGTGCGCAGCCTGGCGCAGCGGTCTTCGGCGGCGGCCAAGGAAATCAAGGGCCTGATCGACGATTCGGTCGCGTCCGTGCGCGAGGGCTCGGTGCAGGCCACGCAGGCGGGCCAGACCATGAGCGACGTCAAGCGCGCGATCCGCCGGGTGAACGACCTGATCGGCGAGATTGCCTCGGCCTCCGACGAACAGAGCCGCGGGATCGAGCAGGTGAACGAGGCGATCAACCAGATGGAGGGCGTGACGCAGCAGAATGCGGCATTGGTGGAGCAGGCCGCGGCGGCATCGCACTCGCTGGAGGAGCAGGCGATGATGCTCGATGGGGCGGTGGGGGCGTTTCGGGTCGAGGGCGGGGAGGTGAATCGTGGCGAGACGCGGGCGGTGAGCTGGGGGCAGCCGCGGTTGGCCATCGCCTGAGGCCAGGGAGGATGGGCCTCTCCCCCCCCGGCCCGGGGGGAGAGGGCGAGAGGGGGGGCGCCCGTGATCAGGCGGCGTGCGTCCTCGGTGCAAACCGGGCCAGCACATGGCCCGACATCCCCTTGGCAAGCTCTTCCTCGCCGAAGAACACCTTGCCCACGCCCTCCTTGTTGAGCAGCGCGGACTCTTCCTCGCTATGCGTGCGCAGCACGATCTCGATCGTCGGGTTCAGCGCGCGCGCGATATTGGCCATCTGGCGCACGTCGAGCGGGTTGGCCGTGGCCACCACCAGCAGCGCCGCGTTCGCGATATGCGCCTGAATGAGAACGGCAGGATCCACCGCATCGCCCGACACCGCGGCGATACCGCGCTTGCGCAGGCTCTCCACCAGTTCGCGGTTCTGTTCGGCCACCACGTACGGCACGCCGTTCGACTCCAGCGCCGCGGCGATCCGGCGGCCCACGCGGCCGTAGCCCACCAGCACCACCTGACCCTCGAGGTACTTGCGCTCGGTCGTCATCGGCAGTTCGGCGTACGGATCCTCGCGCTGTTCGAGCCGGCGCGCCAGTTCCGATTTCTCGAGTATCCACTTGCGTAGCGGCTCGATGCACGCAAACAGCACCGGATTCAGCGCAATCGAGATCAGCGCGCCCGCCAGCACGAGGCTCATGCCTTCCTGCGGCAGCAGCTTCAGCGACAGCCCGAGCCCGGCCAGAATGAACGAGAACTCGCCGATCTGCGCCAGGCTGGCCGATACCGTCAGCGCCGTATTGAGCGGATAACGGAAGGCCAGCACCAGGGCCAGCGCCGCGATGGACTTGCCGAACATGATGATCAGCACCACGCCGAGCACATGAATCGGTTCCTCGATCAGGATATGCGGGTCGAACAGCATGCCGACCGACACGAAGAACAGCACCGAGAACGCATCGCGCAGCGGCAGCGATTCCTCGGCCGCGCGATGGCTGAACTCGGACTCGCGCATGACCATGCCCGAGAAGAACGCGCCCAGCGCGAACGACACGCTGAACAGCTCGGCCGCGCCATAGGCGATACCGATGGCGGACGCGACGACGGACAGCGTGAACAGCTCGCGCGAACCGGTGCGCGAGACCTGCCACAGCAGCCACGGCAGAATGCGGCGGCCGGCCACGAGCATCACGGCCACGAACGCGGCCACCTGCAGCAGCGTCTTGCCGATCGTGAGCCAGAGGTCGCCACCGGCCGCTTCGGCCGCGGCCGCGGCGGTATGCGCGCCGGGCGTGCCGGCCGCGCCCGCGGCACCGGCCATGTCGCCGCCGAGCACGCCGGCCAGCGGCGGCAGCAGCACGAGCACCAGCACCGTGGCCAGATCCTCCACCACGAGCCAGCCCACGGCGATCCGGCCATTCATGCTCTCGAGCACGCCGCGCGTCTCCAGCGCCTTGAGCAGTACCACGGTGCTCGCGCAGGACAGGGACAGGCCGAAGATCAGCCCCGCCCCCCAGCTCCAGCCCCACCACCAGGCGATACCCATGCCGAGCACGGTGGCCAGCGTCATCTGCGCGACGGCGCCGGGCACGGCGATGCGCTTGACCGCAAGCAGGTCACTCAATGAAAAATGCAGCCCCACACCGAACATCAGCAGCATCACGCCGATCTCGGAAAGCTGGGAAGCGAGGTTGACGTCGGCAACGAAGCCCGGCGTGGCCGGGCCGATGATGATGCCGGCAAGGAGGTAGCCGACCAGAGCCGGAACCTTGAGGCGCTCGGCGATAAAGCCAAGGATCAGTGCAATACCGAAACCGGCAGCGAGCGTGGTGATGAGGGAGATGTTGTGGTCCATTCAGCGGGCATTTACCTAGCGGGCTGAAAACGGGCGTGGCGCCGGCTTTCGCATGATTGGGAAGGGCGTCGCGCTTTGGCGGATCGCGGCTGCGCAAGCCACATGGTATCCCATGAATGCCGAAAGCCTCGGATAAGCCTCAAATAAGCCGCATCCGGCACGGCTGGCGCGATGCCCCGTTGCGGTGCGCGCGGCAGGCATCGATCTTGCTGCACATCGTGCTCCCCTTGGGTCAACGAGGGGTCAACGAGGTCAAACAAGGTCAAGGAGTCGTAATGAGTTTTGCCAAGCTGGCTAGCCTGATGGTCGCGGCAGGTATGTTGAGCGGCGCAGCACAAGCCGCCGAGCCGCTCACGGGCACGCTGCAAAAAATCAAAGATACGGGTGTCATCACGCTGGGTGTGCGGGATTCCTCGATTCCGTTCAACTACAACCTCGGTGGCGTGCGCCAGGTGGGGTATTCCTACGATATCAACACGAAGATCGTGGAGGCCATCAAGGAGCAACTGAAGCTGCCGAACCTGCAGGTGAAGGAGATTCCGATCACCGCGCAGAACCGCATCACGCTGCTGCAGAACGGCACGATCGACATCGAGTGCGGTTCGACCACGAACAACCTCGAGCGCCAGAAGCAGGTGTCGTTCACGAACACCATCTTCATCATCGGCACGCGCATGATGGTGAACAAGAGCAGCGGCATCAAGGACTGGGCCGACCTCAAGGGCAAGAACGTCGTGACGACGGCCGGCACGACGTCCGAGCGCCTGCTGCGCAAGATGAACGACGAGCAGCAGATGGGCATGAACATCATCAGCACGAAGGACCATGGCCAGTCGTTCCTGACGCTGGAGTCCGGCCGTGCCGTGGCGTTCATGATGGACGATGCGCTACTGTTCGGCGAGCGCGCGAAGGCCCGCAACGTGAACGACTGGGTCGTCGTCGGCAAGCCGCAGTCGCGTGAGGCCTATGGCTGCATGCTGCGCAAGGACGACGCGCCGTTCAAGAAGCTGTCGGACAACGTGATTGCCGGCCTGATGAAGGACGGCGAGATCAAGACGATGTACACCAAGTGGTTCCAGGCGGCCGTGCCGCCGAAGGGGCTGAACCTCGACTTCCCGCTGTCGGAAGACATGAAGGCGCTGTTCAAGACCCCGAACGACAAGGCACTCGACTGATCTGGCAGTACAGGCGCGTCAGGCGTTGTTGCCGAACTCGCGCAGCAACGCCTCGCGGTCCCGATCGAGCGCGGGCGGGTTGCGCACGTCGCGCAGCGCGCCCGCCGAACCCACCTTGACGGGGTTGCCCGCGACGCGCAGCGTCTTGTCGTCGCCGATGCCGATATCGAGCAGCATCTCGCGCGCCGCCACATGCGGGTTGTCGAGGATCTGCGGCACGCCGTTGAGCGGGCCGTGCGGTACGCCCGCGGCTTCCAGCGCCGCTTCCCAGTGCGCGGTAGTGTCGTGGCCCAGGCGTTCCTCGAGCACGGCCTTGAGCGCGACGTGATGCGCGTTGCGCGCCGGCACATTGGCGAAGCGCGCATCGCGTATCCACTCGGGGCGGTCGAGCGCTTCGCACAGCTTGGCGAACAGCGCATCGTTGCCCACGGCGATGACGATGAATCCGTCGCCGGTGGCGAACATGTCGAACGGCGTGATGGACGGATGCCGCGTGCCGAGCGGTGCGGGCACGTTCCCCGTGGCCGAGTACCGGGCGATCGGATTCTCGAGCAGCGCCACCTGGCAGTCGAGCATCGAGATATCGACGCGCTCGCCAAGCCCCGTCCGCACGCGCTTGAGCAACGCGGACTGGATGCCGATGGTCGCGTAGAGTCCCGCGCCGATATCGCCGATGGATACGCCCACGCGCGCGGGGTTGCCACCGGCCTCGCCCGTGACGCTCATCAGGCCGCCCATCGCCTGCACGACCATGTCGTAGGCGGGTCGGTTGCGATAAGGCCCGGTCTGTCCAAAGCCCGAGATCGACGCGAAGACCAGCCGCGGATGGCGCGCGTGCAGTGCCTCCCACGTATAGCCCAGACGCTCCATGACGCCCGCGCGGAAGTTTTCCACGAGCACGTCCGCCGACTCCAGCATGCGGTCGAGTACCGCGCGGTCTTCCGCCCGCTTGAGGTCGAGCGCGATCGACTGCTTGTTGCGGTTGATCGAGGCGAAGTACGCGGACTCGCCATCGACGAACGGCCCGACCTGCCGCGAGTCGTCGCCGCCGTCGGGGTTCTCGATCTTGATCACGCGCGCGCCCAGGTCCGCGAGCATCATCGTGCAGTAGGGGCCCGAGAGCACGCGCGTCAGATCGACGACGGTGATGCCGGCCAGCGGAAGTTGCTGCGAGGTGTCCTGCGTCATGAAGCGTGGCTCCTGCTCAATCGATCTTTGCGCCGCTGGAGACCGCGAGGTCCACGCCGACCTTGCCTTCGCGCGCGGCGAACTCGCGGAATTCGGCGACCGACGAGGAGATCGAGATCTCGTCGCCCTGCACCAGGAAGCGTTTCTTGAGTTCCGGATCGGACATGACCTTCGCGGTGGCCGCGTAGAGCTTGTCGATGATCTCGGGCGGGGTTTTCGCGGGCGCGAACAGGCCGTACCAGACGGAGAGGTCATAGCCCTTGAGGCCGCTTTCGTCGATGGTCGGCAATTGCGGACTCGAGTTCGAGCGCTGCATCGACGTCACCGCGAGCGGAATGACCTTGTGCGTGTCGATCATCGGCTTGACCGACGGCGCGGTGCCGAACGTCAGCTGCACGTCGCCGGCCGCGACGGCCTGTGCCGAAGGCGCGCCGCCCTTGTACGGCACATGGGTCATCTCCACGTGGGCGAGCTTGGTGAAATACACGGCGGCCAGATGCGTGATCACGCCATTGCCCGACGACGAGTAGTTGAGCTTGCCCGGCCTGGCCTTCGCCTGCGCGATCAGGTCCGTCACGCTCTTGATGCCGGCGTCCTTGTTGACGGCGAGGATCAGCGGCGCGGCCGAGAGCTTCGTGATCGGCGCGAAGTCGGACGCTTCATATCTGATCTTCGGGTACATGACCTTGTCCCCGCCCATCAGGCTCGCGGTGGCGATCAGCAGCGTATAGCCGTCGGGGGCGGACTTGGCGGCGAATTCGGCCGCGATGGTGGTGCCCGCGCCGGGGCGGTTATCGACGACCACGGGCTGGCCGAGCTCGCGGCTCAGCGCGTCGCCGTACAGCCGCGCGGAGTTGTCCGCGCCGCCGCCGGGCGGAAAGCCGATGACGAGGCGGATGGGTTTGTTCGGATAGCCGGCCGCGGCGTTCTGCGCGGCGGCCGCCATCGGCACGAGCGCCGCTGCCATGAGTGCCGTGACGGCGATCTTGCGGTGATGCAACTGCTGGGTCATGCGTGTCTCCTCCGTGGCTGTCTCGCCACTGCTGGTCATTGCCCAAACATGCTGCGATTTCCGTGCTGACTTTCCGTGCCGACTACTTGCCCGTGAAAACCGGTGCGCGCTTTTCTTTCCACGCGGCCGCGCCTTCGCGAAGGTCCTGCGACGTTTCCGACCGATGCTGGTCGCGCGCCAGCGCCGCCGCGTCGAGCTCCCCGCGCGCGATCGCGTTCAGGTGCCGCTTCATGCCGAGCAGCGAGATCGGCGCCATCGAGGCCAGCTGCGTGGACAGTTCGCCGACGCGCGCCTGCAGCCCGTCGGCGGGCACGATCTCGGTCAGGAAGCCGATGCGCAGCATCGTCTGCGCGTCGATGCGGTCGGTGGTCAGGAACAGATGCTTGGCCGCGTTGAGGCCGAGCCGCGATACGTAACGCTCCAGGCCGCCGCGATAGAAGTGCAGGCCGAGCCGGGCCGCGGGCATGAACATGTCGCAGTCGGGCACGCCGATGCGGAAGTCGCAAGCCAGGCAGAGATCGGTCGCGCCGCCATAGACGCCGCCGTGGATGGCCGCGATCGTGATGGGGCGCGCCTGCTCGATGACGTCCATCGCGTCGCCGAAGTTGACGGCTCCCTCGTCCGCCTTGCCGGCCAGTGCGCCGATGTCGTAGCCGCTGCAGAAATATTTGCCGGCGCCAGTGAAGCGCAGAACGAGTACGTGTTCCATCTCATTGACGGCCGTCACGTGGTCGCGCAACGTACGTACGTCTTCGGGAGACAGCCGGTTGGCCACGGCGGGGCGCTGCAGCGACACGGTGGCGATGCGGCCCTCCACGGTCAGAACGGGTTTGCTATCATCCATTGCCGTAATATCTCAGACTCGAATTGATATATTTGCGCAGCCTATAGATATTTTTGTTAAGGACGAACAGGGGTATACCCGTGCAATCGTTACAGGATCGCATTCGAGAAAGCATCATTGCCGCCATCCAGAGCGGCGCGCTGCGTCCCGGCGCACAGATCGACGAAAAAGGGCTGGCCGAGCAGTTCGACAGTTCGCGCACACCGGTGCGCGAGGCCTTGCTGATGCTGGCGGCGCAGGGGCTCGTGACCATCGTGCCGCGCGCCGGCATGTTTGTGCATCGCCCGAGCGCGGCCGAGCTCGTCGCCATGTTCGAGACGCTCGCGGAAATGGAGGGCGTGGTCGCGCGGCTGGCCACGCAACGCATGACGGCGTCGGGTCGCCAGGCACTGGCGCGCGCGCACGAGGAAGCGGGCACGACGGTTGCGCGCGGCGACACGGCCGCGTACGTCGAGGCCAATCGGCGGTTCCACGAGGTGGTTTATCAGGCCGCGGCCAACCCGTTCCTGTCGGAGCAGATCATCCAGCTGCGGCGCCGGCTCGCGATCTACTGGCAGGGCAAGGGGCTGATCAACGACGCGCGCGTGCCGAGCTCGTACCGCGAGCACGGCTTCGTGGTGGAGGCGATGCTCGCGGGGCAGGCCGATGCCGCCGCGGACGCCATGCGCACGCACGTCTCGGCCGGCGGCAAGGCGATTGCCGACCTCGTATTGCTCGCGGGCGCGGCCGAAGTGGAGGCAGAGCTGGCGGAACTCGCGGCACAGCAAGATGGCTGAGCGCCGCACCGGTACCCAGAGCATCGAGCGCGCGCTCGATATCCTGCGCGTCGTCGCGATGGGCGGGCGCACGGGCATGCGGCTCAAGGAGATCGTCGCGGCGGCGGGGCTGGCCGAGGCGACGGTCGTGCGCATCGTGCAGGGGCTCGTGGCCAACGGCATGCTCGCGCGCAACGAGCGGTCGAGCCGCATCGTGTTCGGCCAGCTCGCGCACGAGTTCGGCATGCTGACCGGCCTCGAGACGTCGCTGGACGTCGCGCACTGGCGGCCCGTCGTGCTGGATCTGGCCGCGATCACGGGCGAGACCATCTACCTGAACCGGCGCAACGGCTGCGACTCGGTCTGCATGGATGTGGCAATGGGCTCGCAGCCCGTGCAGGCGCATCCGATCGACGTCGGCGTGCGGCGGCCGCTCGGCGCGGGCGCGGGCGGACTGGCCATCCTGATGTCGATGCCGCAGGACGAGGTGGCCTATGCCCTCGCGCGCAATGCGACGCGCTATCCGTACTACGGGCTCGATTCGGCCGGCGTCCAGGCGCTCGTGGACAGCGGCCGCGCGCGCGGCTATGCGCTGCTGCAGGCGCTGACGATCCGCGGCGTGTCCGTGGTCGGCCTCACGGTGCCGGGGCCGGTGCCCTACCTCTCCATCTGCGTCTCGGGGCTCAGCACGCGGCTGTCGGGTCCCGTGCTCGACGAGACCGCCGCGCTGCTGCGCGAACGGCTCCATCGCGAAGCCCGCCGGATGGGGCTGATCGAATAAAACTCCGCATTGTGGAGTTTTACCGGGCGGGACGGGTGCCGCGGACCGTGCGCTGCTTTGATAATCGTTCTCAAGCAAAGCAAAAACAGCAGCACAACCCACCCCTCCCGGGAGACATCATCGTGAAGCCCATCGTCAAGCGATTCGGCAGCGCGCGCCTGCTCGCGACGCTGCTGCTGGCCTGCGCATCCGCCTTCGCGCACGGCCAGTCCTATCCCTCCAAACCGGTTCGCATCGTCGTACCGTTCGCGCCCGGTGGCGGCCTCGACGCCATGTCGCGGCGCATCGCGCAGAAGCTCACCGAGCAGACCGGCAACACGTTCTTCGTCGAGAACAAGGCTGGCGCGAGCGGCACCATCGGCATCGCGCAGGTCGCGCGCGCCACGCCGGACGGCACCACGCTGCTGGCGAACGACGGCTCGTACACGATGCTTCCGTACGTATTCAAGACGCTCGCGTGGGACCACGCGAACGACTTCGTGCCCATCACCACGACGTCGGTGTCGCCCGCGGTGCTTGCGGCGGGACCCAATACGCGCTTCGACACGGTGGCGGAACTCGTGCGCTATGCCAGGGCGCATCCGGGCGAGGTGACGTACGGCACGGGCGGGGTCGGCAGCTCGCTGCATTTCGCGTGCGAGCAGTTCGCGCAGGCCGCGGGCATTCAGCTGCGCCATATCCCGTTCAAGGGGGCGGGCGAGGCGGTGGCCGCCGTGGCCGCGGGCACCGTCGATATCGTGATGGGCGGGCCGTCGTCGGCGCTGACGCTCGTGCAGGCCGGCAAGCTGCGCGCGCTGGCGGTCAGCGGCGCGCATCGGCTGGACGTCCTGCCCAAGGTGCCGACGTTCGGCGAATCGGGCATCGACTACCAGATGCGCTACTGGACCGGGCTGGCCGCGCCCAGGGGCACGCCGCCGGAGATCGTCGCGTTCCTGCAGAAGCAGGTGGCCAAGGCGATGGAAGGCGAGGATGTGCGCGCGTATTACGCGTCCATCGGCGCGGAGGTGGGCGGCATGCCGAGCGCGGAGTTCGCGACGTTCATGCGCAATGAAGTGGGCCGCTGGAAGTCGGTGGCCGCCAACGCGAATATCCAGCCCGAATGACGAGCATGCATGCAATGTTTCCGCCGAAGCCGCCCGTCGTGCAGGACGCGGAAATCTTTACCCGGCTGCCGGACCGCTTCCGCCGCGAGACGGTGTCCGAGTGGGGCCGGATCAACCGGCCGGGCCATCCCGTCGATTCGTTCCTGGAAGGCCCCGTGTTCGACCGCGCGGGCAACCTCTATGTCTGCGATATCCCCCACGGCCGCATCTTTCGCATCGCGCCCCACGGCGAATGGACACTGGTCGCGCAGTATGACGGCGAGCCCAATGGGCTGAAGTTCTACGACGACGATCATCTGATCGCGGCCGACTACCGGCGCGGCCTCATGCGCATCGACGTGCGTGACGGCAGCGTGGTGCCCCATCTGTCGCGCCGGCACAGCGAGAGCTTCAAGGGCCTCAACGATCTGGTCTTCGATCGCGCGGGCAACCTGTATTTCACCGACCAGGGCCAGTCGGGCATGCACGATCCCGCGGGGCGGCTTTACCGTCTTTCGCCCGACGGCAGGCTCGACGTCCTCGTCGACAACATTCCGAGCCCGAACGGCGTGTGCCTGTCGCCGGACGAGCGCGTGCTCTATCTGGGCGTGACGCGCGCCAATGCCATCTGGCGCGTGCCGCTGCATGCGGACGGCGGCGTATCGAAGGTCGGCGTGTTCTTTACCTCGTACGGCCCTGCCGGACCCGATGGTCTGGCGATGACGCGCGATGGCCTGCTGCTGGCCGCCAACCCCGGGCTGGGCCACGTGTGGGTGCTCAATGCGCGCGCGGAACCGGTCATGGTGTTGCGCAGTCCGGCCGGCACGTCGGTGACCAACGTCGCCTTTGGCGGCGAAGGACGGCGCACGGTCTACTGCACCGAGTCGTCCACGGGCACCGTGCTGTGCGCGACGATCGATCAACCGGGTCTGGTGCTGGCGCGGGCGCTCGTACCGGCCGATGCCCACCCCTGAGGAGTTCGCGATGCTGCAAGACCTGCCTACCGTTACCGCGCGCCGCGTGCAGATGCGGCTGCGGCTCGAGTCCGGCCGCACGCTCTGGGTGCCCGGCGCGTACGACGCGCTGAGCGCGCGCATGATCGTCCATGCGGGATTCGAGGCCGTGGTCGTCAGCGGCTTTGGCGTATCGGCGTCGATGCTCGGCATGCCGGACACGGAGCTCTACACGATGACCGAGAACCTGTCGGTCGTGCGCGCGGTCTGCCACGCGGTGCCGGTGCCCGTGATGGCCGACTGCGATACCGGCTACGGCAATGCGATCAACGTGATGCGCACCGTGCGCGAGTTCGAGGCCGCGGGGGCGGCATCCGTGACGCTCGAGGACCAGATCTCGCCCAAGAAGTGCCCGGCCGTCAGCGATGCCACATCGCTGCTGCCGCTCGACGAGGCGGTCGGCAAGATTCGCGCGGCCGTGGCGGCGCGGCGCGATCCGTCGATGGCGATCATCGCGCGGACCGATGCGCGCACGCCCGAGGAAGCGTTCGCGCGCGGCAAGGCCTATGCGGCGGCCGGTGCCGATGTGATCAAGCCCATCAGCAAGTGTTTCGACTCGTTCGAGGGGTTGGTGCAATTGCGCGAGGCCGTGCAGCGGCCGCTCGCGATCTCGCTGCTCGGCAAGCTGCAGCGCAACCTCACGACGCAGCAGATCGAAGCGCTCGGCGGTATCTGCACGTTTCCGCTGCTGCCGCTGCTGACCGCGGCCGCGGCGTTGCAGAGCAATCTGGCCGCGCTGCGCCGGACGCTGCAGCCGGAGGCGGTGCCGATCGCCCCGATGCGCGAGATGGACTTCAAGCGATGGATCGGCTTCGACGACGTGGAGGAACTCGAACGCCAGTTTCTGCCGCAGGCGCACTGAGCGCCCCCCGCGCGACACCATGATAATTAGAGGAGACAGGTTATGACCACGAGACGCAGCTTTTGCCTAACCGCGTGCGGCGCCTTTGGATCGCTGCTGGGCGCAACCCTGGCCGGCGCGGGCACGTCGGCATGGGCCAACGACAGGACTGGCGAGAAGACTGGCGACAGCTGGCCGAACCGCCCGATCCGCATCATCGTGCCGTTCACCGGTGGCAGCGGTGCCGATGCCACCGCGCGGTTCTACGCGGAGAAGATGTCGCCGATGCTCGGCCAGCCCGTCATCGTCGAGAACCGGCCCGGCGCCGATGGCGCCATCGGCATCATGGCGGTCAAGGCGCTGCCCGCGGACGGCTACACGATCCTGCAGGGCAGCATCGGGCCGATGACCGTCAACCCGGCCATCAACGCGGACCTGCAATACGACCCGATGCGCGACTTCGTGCCGCTGACCGGGTATGGCCGCAACATGAACGTGATTCTCGTGGCCAACGATTCGAAGCTCAACACGTTTGCCGACCTCGTCGCGAAGGCGAAGGCGTCGCCGGCGGGGCTCAACATGGGCACGTTCTCGCCCACGCTCGCGCTGACGGGCGCGTGGCTCGCCAAGCTGGCCGGCGTGAAGTTCACCAACGTGCCGTACAAGGGCCAGGGTCAGGTGATGACTGAGGTCATCGGCAACCAGCTCGACTTCGGCATGGTGGACCTCGGCGGCGCCTCGACGCTGATCCGCTCGGGCAAGCTGCGCGCGCTCGCGGTTACCGGCGATACGCGACATGCGGACTTCCCGTCGATTCCGACCATCAAGGAGAGCGGTATCTCCGAGTTCTCGCAGTACAGCTGGAATGCGTTCTACGTGCGCACCGACACGCCCGCGCCCATTCGCGCGAAGCTCGGGGAGATGATCCGCTCGGTGATGACGAGCGATGCGACCATCCGCACGCTCTATGCGCCCAAGGGGAGCGAGGGCATTCCGCTGACCCCCGCGCAGATGCAGAAGCTGCAGCAGGAAGAGATCACGCGCTTCCGGCGCGTGGCCGCCGAAGTCGGCATGGCCGCCAAATAAGGAGGCGCATGTATCCCGCACCGAATCCGCTGCGCGTCAAGCTGGCCGCTGGCGAATGCATCGCCGGCATGTATATCCAGACTGCGAGCCCCGATTGCGTGGAGATTGCCGCGGCCGCCGGCTACGACTACGCGATTATCGACCAGGAGCACGGGCCGTTCGGCTACGGCGAGACCGTGGCGCTGATCCGCGCGGCCGAGGCGAGCGGCATCTGTCCCGTGGTGCGGGTGCCCGATCATCGCGCGTCGGAAGCGCGCAAGGCCGTCGAGGCGGGCGCGATGGGCGTCTATGTGCCCGACGTGCGCACGGCCGCGCAGGCCGTGGCCGCGGTGGCGGCCGTGCGCTTTCGCGTCGATGGCGACGGCGGCATGCGCGGGGCATGCCCGACCGTCCGCGCGGCACGGGGGCGGGGCGCGGCCGAATGGGATCGGTATGTGGCATGGTCCAACGAGAACGTCATGGTCACGCTGCTCGTCGAGAGCGAGGAGGGGCTGGCCAACCTCGATGCGATCCTCGCCGTGCCGGGCATCGATATGGTCGCGCTCGGCCGCTTCGACCTCGCGCACGAGATGGGGCTCGATGGCGATCGATATGGCCGCGTCATCGGCGATATCTTCGAGACGTTCGTCGCGGCGGCCGAGCGGGCTGGCGTGCCGTACGTCACGCGGCTGCGCCCGGCCGATGCGGCGGCGATGCGCGCCGAGCGGCTGCAATGGGTCGCGCGCGGCGCGCGCAATTTCACGACGGGCTCCGATCGCGAGTTCATGGCGAAGGCGTTCGCCGCGGCGCTGGCACCGATGCGGGATTGAGGCCCTGCCTTTCGTGCCGTCGGCCCGCCGTGCGATCTACGGCTGGCGATCCGCCAGAATGGCCTCTCGCACGTTCTGCACGTGCGCGGCGCCGGCGGCTTCCGCCTCGTCGGCGCTGCCGGCGAGCACCGCCGTGGCGATGCGGCGGTAGTCCGTCAGCCGCATTTGCTGCAGCGACGTGAGCCGATGCTGCGCATGGACGATCGGCATATGGATGGTCGGGAACAGCCGGCGCAGTTCCTGATTGCCGCCCATATCGAGCAGCGCGCGGTAGAAACGCCGCCGCGCGGTCGAGAAGGACACCACGGCGCCACGCGCCTCGTCGCTCCGGCTTCGCTCCGCTTTCTCCGCACTCACGAGCTCCTGCACCGCCGCGCGCAACGTCTGCGCATGCGCGCGATCGCCGCTGCCACGCGCGGCCGTGCGCGCGAGCAGGCCGGTCATGCGTTCGGCCACATCCAGCACATCGAGCGTGTCCTGCAGGCTCAGGCGCCGGATCATGGCGCCGCGATGGCGCGGCAGCTCGACGATGCCTTCGGCGGCCAGCCGCTGCAGCGCTTCACGCACGGAATTGCGTCCCACGCCGAACTCGGTCACGAGGTCCGTCTCCACGAGCCGCTGGCCCGGCACGAAGCTGCCGAGCTCGAGGCCCTTCAGGATGCCGAAGAACACTTGGTCCGACGCGCTGCGGCCGGCGGCGTCATTGGCGGGCGAGAGGGGGAGAGGGGCGGTAGATAGGGTCACGACGGCGATTCTAATGGATTGCCCCCGGACTTTCCATCGTTGACATAGGATGAAATCATCCTACAATTTCGTCCTGACATAAAAAACGACGGAGACGATGAATGACGGACACGCTGCTGGGCCTCCGGGGCAAGCGCGCACTGGTGACGGGCGCATCGAGCGGGCTGGGCGCGCACTTTGCTCAACGCCTGGCCGCGCAGGGCGCCGAAGTGGTGCTGGCGGCACGGCGCGTGGACGCGCTGGAACAGGTGGCGCGGCAGCTCGAGCCCTATGGCAAGGCCCAATGCGTGGCGCTGGATGTGACGGACGCCGCCTCGCGCGCGGCCATGGTGGAGGCGGCCGGGCCCATCGACATCCTGATCAACAACGCGGGACTCGTGCGCGAAGGCGCGGCACTCCGGCATACCGAGGCCGACTGGGACCTCGTGATCGACACGAACCTCAAGGGCATGTTCTTCGTCGCGCAGGCACTGGCGGCCGGCATGCGCGAGCGCGGGGGCGGCAGCATCGTGAATATCGCGTCGATCCTGGGCCTGCGGCAGGCGGGCGGCGTCGTGTCGTATGCGGTGTCCAAGGCCGGCGTCGTGCAGCTCACGCAGTCGCTCGCGCTCGAATGGGCGCGCCACGGCATTCGCGTCAACGCGATCGCGCCGGGCTATATCGATACGGAACTCAATCGCGATTTCTGGCAGACCGATGCCGGCCGCGCGCTCATCACGCGCATTCCGCAGCGTCGGCTCGGCCAGCTGCAGGACCTCGACGGTCCGTTGCTGCTGCTGGCTTCCGATGCCTCGCGCTATATGACGGGCGCGGTGATCGCCGTGGACGGCGGGCACCTCGTCAACACCCTCTGAACCTGAACGCATCGACATCAAGGATTTCCATGTTTACGCCGTGTCCCACCGATAGAAGCCGCGAGATCGCGGACCGCGTCGAGCGCTTCGTGCGCGATGTGGTCGTGCCGTACGAGCAGGACCCGCGCGCCGCATCGCACGGCCCCTCGGCCGAGCTGGTCGAGGAGCTCCGCGCGAAGGCGCGCGCCGCGGGCGTGATGACGCCCCATATCCTGCCCGACGGTTCGCACCTGACGCAGCGCGAGACGGCCGCGGTGCTCAAGCGCTCGGGCCTGTCGCCGCTCGGCCCCGTGGCCGTCAACACGATGGCGCCCGACGAGGGCAACATGTTCCTGATCGGCAAGGTCGGCACCGCCGCGCAGAAAGCGCGCTTTCTCGCGCCGCTGGTCAGCGGCGAGGCCCGCTCGGCCTTCTTCATGACCGAGCCGGCCGAGGAGGGCGGCGCGGGCTCGGACCCGTCGATGCTCCAGACCCGCGCGGTGCAGGATGGCAACGAGTGGGTGATCCGCGGCCGCAAGAAGTTCATTACGGGCGCGGAAGGCGCGAAGGTCGGCATCGTGATGGCGCGCACCGGCGACGGCGAACGCGCGCAGGCCACGATGTTCCTCGTGGATCTGCCGCACCCGGCCATCCGCCTGGAACGCGTGCTCGATACGATCGACAGCTCGATGCCCGGCGGCCATGCGCAGCTGCTGATCGACGACCTGCGCGTGCCGGCGGACCAGGTGCTCGGCGAAGCCCACGAAGGCTTCCGCTACGCGCAGGTGCGGCTCTCGCCCGCGCGGCTCTCGCACTGCATGCGCTGGTTCGGCACGGTGGCGCGCGCGGACGAGATCGCCCGCGCCTATGCGACCACGCGCAAGGCCTTCGGCAAGCTGCTGATCGACCACGAGGGCGTGGGCTTCATGCTGGCGGAGAACCTCATCGACCTGCAGCAGGCCGCGCTGATGATCGACTGGTGCGCGGGCGTGCTCGACGACGGGTCTTCGGCGACCACCGAGAGCTCGATGGCGAAGGTAGCCGTATCGGAGGCGCTGTTCCGCGTGGCCGACCGCTGCGTGCAGATCCTCGGCGGCAACGGCGTGTCGCGCGACACGATCGTCGAGCAGGCCTTCCGCGAACTGCGCGCGTTCCGCATCTACGACGGCCCCACCGAGGTCCACAAATGGTCGCTGGCCAAGAAGATCAAGCGCGACACGCTGGAGGGCGCGCATCATGGCTGAGCGCGGCGGCGGCACCGTCGCCGTGCGCGCGCAGCATCGCATCGACGAAGCGGCGCTGCGGCGCTGGATGGAAGAGAACGTGGCCGGGTTTGCGGGCCCGATGCGGATCGACCAGTTCAGCGGCGGCCAGTCGAATCCCACGTACCGGCTGCGCACGCCGGAGGCACACTATGTGTTGCGGCGCAAGCCGCCCGGCGAGCTCGTCAAGGGCGCGCATGCGGTGGAGCGCGAAGCGCGCGTGATGGCGGCACTGGGCCAGACGGGATTCCCGGTGCCGGCCGTGCATGGCCTGTGTACCGACGATACGGTCATCGGCAGCTGGTTCTTCGTGATGGACATGGTCGATGGCCGCATCTTCTGGGATGCGAGCTTCCCCGAGGTGCCCGTTGCCGAACGCGCCGCCTATCTGGACGCCATGAACGCGACGCTGGCCGCGCTCCACGGTATCGACTACGCGTCCATCGGACTCGGCGACTACGGCCGGCCCGGTGGCTATGTCGCGCGGCAGATCGAGCGCTGGTCGAAGCAGTACCTTGCCGATGAACTGGCCGGGCGGCACCCGGCGATGGACCGGCTGGTCGATTGGCTGCCCGCGCATCTGCCGGCGTCGGACGCGACGGCGATCACGCACGGCGACTTCCGCGTGGACAACATGATCTTTCACCCGACCGAGCCGCGCGTGATCGCGGTGCTCGACTGGGAACTGTCCACCCTGGGCGATCCGCTGGCCGACTTTGCCTACCACGCGATGATGTACCGCATGCCGCGCGACATTCTCGGCGGCATCGCCGGGCTCGATCTTGCCGCGACGGGCTTGCCCGACGAAGCCGACTACGTGGCCGCCTACTGCGCGCGTACCGGGCGCGACGGCATCGCCGACCTCGACTTCTACGTCGCCTTCAATATGTTCCGCTTCGCGGCGATCCTGCACGGCATCAGGGGCCGCGCCGCGCGGGGCACGGCGGCCAGCGCCGACGCGCAGGCGATGGGCGAGCGCTTTGCGCGCGTGGCCGAACTGGCATGGGAGCAGACCGCCAGCATGCGATAGCCAGAACAAGACAACGCATTTCAGGAGACAAGAACATGAACAAGATCTACGGCTCCGCATCGGCGGCGCTGGAAGGCGTCGTGCACGACGGACAGACGATTGCGGTCGGTGGCTTCGGGCTATGCGGGATTCCGGAAGCGCTGATCGACGCGCTGCGCGACAGCGGTGTGCAGAACCTGACCGCGATCTCGAACAACGCGGGCGTGGACGGCTTCGGGCTCGGCAAGCTGCTGGAGACGCGCCAGATCCGCAAGATGATCGCGAGCTACGTCGGCGAGAACAAGGAGTTCGAACGCCAGTACCTGGCCGGCGAACTCGAGCTCGAGTTCACGCCGCAGGGCACGCTGGCCGAGAAGCTGCGCGCGGGCGGGGCCGGCATTCCGGCCTTCTTCACGAAGACGGGCGTCGGCACGATGGTGGCCGAGGGCAAGGAGGTGCGCGAGTTCGACGGCAGCCAGTACGTGATGGAGCGTTCGCTGGTGCCCGACGTCGCGCTGATCAAGGCCGATGTGGCCGACCACGCCGGGAATCTGCGCTTCCGCTATACCGCGCGCAACTTCAATCCGGCCGCGGCCATGGCCGGCAAGCTTTGCATCGTCGAGGTGGAGCGGCTCGTGGAGACCGGCGCGATCGCGCCCGACGATATCCATCTGCCGGGCATCTACGTGCATCGCATCGTCGTCAACGCCCATCCCGAGAAACGCATCGAGAAGCGCACCACGCGCCCCGCCTGAGCAGGAGACACCGATATGCCATGGACGCATGAACAGATGGCCGCGCGCGCGGCCGCGGAACTGCAGGACGGCTTCTACGTGAACCTCGGCATCGGGCTGCCGACGCTCGTCGCCAACCATGTGCCGGCCGATATCGACGTCTGGCTGCAGGCGGAAAACGGCATGCTCGGCATCGGGCCGTATCCGACCGAAGACGAGGTCGATGCGGACCTGATCAACGCGGGCAAGCAGACCGTGACGACCGTGTGCGGCACGTCGATCGTCAGCAGCGACCAGGCGTTTGCCATGGTACGCGGCGGCAAGATCAACCTGAGCATCCTGGGCGCGATGCAGGTCAGCGAACGCGGGGACCTGGCCAACTGGATGATCCCGGGCAAGATGGTCAAGGGCATGGGCGGCGCGATGGACCTCGTGGCCGGCGTCGCGCGCGTGGTCGTGCTCATGGAACACGTGGCGCGGCGCAAAGACGGCGGCTTCGACCTCAAGATCCTGCCGCAGTGCACGCTGCCGCTGACGGGCGTGAACGTGGTCAGCCGCATCATCACGGACCTTGCCGTCATCGACGTGACGCCGGATGGACTGCGCGTCATCGAACTCGCACCCGATGTCACGCCGGGCCGTTTGCAGGAACTGACGGGCGCGGCGCTGCAATTCGCCTAGCACCGGTTCCATCGACGGAGGCCACCATGGCATCGCGTCCTTCCCCGGTCCAGCGCGCGCTTTCGGTACTGCGCGCGCTGTCCGACCCCGAGGTCCGCCGCATGAGCGACGTGGCGCGCGCGACCGGTCTCGACCCGGCCACGGCGTCGCGGCTGCTCGACATGCTCGTGCAGGAAGGGTTTGCCACACGCGACGATCGGCGTCGCTACGGCATCGGCCCCGAGATCTTCCAGCTCGCCGATGTGGCCCAGCGGCGCGTCGATCTGCGGCAGCTCGCGCGGCCCGCGTTGCAACGCCTTGTCGAGGCATTCGAGGACACGGCCGTGCTCACGGAAGCGAGCCACGGAGAGGCCGTGTGCTCGGACCTCGAACCGGGGACGCATCCCGTGCATGCGCACTACGTCACGGTCGGCACGCGACGGCCCCTCGGCGTCGGGGCGGGCAGTCTGGCGGTGCTCGCGTGGCTGCCCGCCGTGGAACGCGCGCGGCGGCTGCAGCAGACCGCGCGCAAGCTCGTCAACTACCCGCGGCTCACGGTGGCGGCGATCGATGGCGAAATCGACGCCGCGCATGCGCGCGGGCACGTGATGTTCCTCGACTGGGTCATCGACGGCATGGGCGGCATCGCGGTGCCGATCCTCGACCACGAGGGGCACCCGATCGGCGCGCTGAGCGTGGCCGGGCTGAGCACGCGGCTACGCGCCCGCGAGGCCACGCTCGCGCGCCGCCTCCGACAGGAAGCGAGCCAGATCGCGACCGCGTGGACCCGTGCATCGACGGGCCCGGGGGCCGGGACCTCCGCACGGACGCTCGCGTCGGCCGGCGAGCCTCAGTGCGCATCCCCGCGCGCGCCGGGCCCGCGCAGCAACGGCGCCAGCGCCTCGGGAATCTCTACCTCGAAACGCAGCACCGCGCTGGCCAGTGCCTTGCCGTAATTGTCGATGGCCAGGCTGCGCGATACGCCGCCGCCCAGCGCACCCTCGGCCACGAAGTTGAGCACCTGCAGGCCATCGACATCGTGGCGCGTCACGTCGCCGGCGATCAGCGTGCCGTAGTGCGCCTTGAACGCGGCGGCCGTCAGCTGCGCCTTGAGGTGGGGGTAGAACTCGGGCGCGTAGGCGATGACGGCCGTGTTCGAGGTATTGCCCTTGTCGCCGGAGCGGGTATGCGCCACGCGGCGCAGCGGAACACGCATCGGAGTCTCCTTTCAGACGAACTGCACGTGGGAAGCGACAAGCGTGCGCGGCACCAGCGCCGACCATACGCCGATGATCTCGCGCGTGCGGTCCTGATGCGGCACGCGCTTGCCTGTGGACGCCAGCCCGCAGACGGCCATGCTGTCGATCTCGCGGCCCACCTTGGCGGCTTCTTCGCGTGTGCGCGTGCGCGCGGCCACGCGCACGGCAATCTCGTTGGGTTCGCAGGCCGGCACCGGGGACGCCGCGCCATGCACGGCGTTGACGCCGAGAAAGTCGATGCGCAGTTCCTCCGCGTCGAGCTTCGCCAGCGCAAAACGTTCGGCGAGGATGGTCTTCGCCAGTTCGGCCTTGCCGAGGCAACCGGGCCCCGCATAGAAGAACATGTCCTCGCCGATATGGCCTTCCGTGCAGCCGAGCGAGACCTTGAGCGTATCGGTGCGCGGCTGGCCGCTCACGCCGCTCAGCCGCACGCGATCGGGCCCGGCCTGCTCGAGCCGCGCCGTGGAGAAATCGACGATGACATCGGGCGTGATATAGCGGCGCGGGTCATGCACCTCGTAGAACATCTGCTCCTTGACGGTCTCGAGATCGATACGGCCGCCCGTGCCGTCCACCTTGCCGATGATGGCGGTGCCATCGGCCTCGACCTCGGCGATCGGGAACGCGAGGTTCCACGGCTCGGGCACATCCTTGTAGCCGGGGTCGCCGAAGTAGCCGCCCGTCACCTGCGCACCGCACTCGAGCAGATGGCCGATCGCGCTGCCGCTGGCCAGCCGCGCGACATCGTCGGCCGCCCATCCGAAATGGTGGATCATCGGCGCGAGAAACAGCGACGGGTCGGCCACGCGGCCCGTGATGACGATCTGCGCGCCGGCGCGCAATGCCTCGACGATCGGTGCCGCGCCTTCATAGGGCTCCGCGCTGATCAGCGTGTCCTTGAGCGTGGCGACGGGCTTGCCGCTCTCCAGCAGCGTCAGGTCGAGTTCGCAGATCGTCTTTGTCAGGTCGGTCGTCGTCACCGCGGCGATCTTCACGCCGGGCAGGCCGAGTTCCTCGCACAGCGCGGCCACGCGCCGGGCCGCGCCGAGCGGGTGGATCCATCCCTGGTTGCTGACGATGCGCGTGCCATGGGCGATGCAGTGCGGCAGCACCGCGCGCATGCGTTCGTCGAGGTAGGTGTCGTAGCCGGCGAAGGTCGGGTCGCGGCGCTTGCGGACCTGCGCGGCGGAGACGGTCGCCTCGGCCATCGTTTCGAAGCACAGGTAGTCGAGCCGGCCGAGGCGCGCGGACAGCGCCGCGGGTTCGACGCGATCGCCCCACCAGCCGGAGCCGGAGCCGATGCGCAGCGTTCTGGGTTGGGTCATGATGGTCTGCCTGGTTGATATCGACGGGCGACGGCGATGGCTATTGCGCCACGATGCCGGCGGTGCGGATCACGCGCGACCACTTCTCGGTATCGCCGCCGATCTGCTTCGCGAACGCGGCCGAGCCTTCGCCGCCGGGCTCCGCGCCGAGCTCCTCGATGCGCCGCTTGACCTCGGGCATCGCGAGCACCTTATCCACCGCCTGCTGGAGCTGCCGCACGCGCTCGGGCGGCGTGCCCGCGGGCACGAGCAGGCCGAACCACGAATTCACCTCGTAGCCGGGCAGGCCCGATTCGCGCACGGTGGGCACCGATGGCAGCACGGATGCACGCTTCGTGCCCGTGACGGCCAGCGCCTTGACCTTTCCGGCCTGGATCTGCGCGAGCGCGGACGGCAGGTTGTCGAACATCAGGTTGACCTGCCCCGCGAGCAAGTCCGTCATTGCGGGCGCCGCGCCCTTGTACGGCACGTGCTGCATGCGCGTGCCCGCCATCATGTTCAGCAGTTCGCCGGAGAGGTGAGGCGAGCCGCCGGTGCTCGTCGAGGCATAGTTGATCTTGCCCGGTTCGCGCCTGGCCAGCGCGATCAGTTCGCCGATCGAATGCGCGTCGAGCGTGCTGTTGATCAGCAGCACGTTGGGCGAGTTCGCGACCAGCGTGACCGGCGTGAAATCCTTTGCGCTGTCGTACGGCATGCGCGCGTAGATGAACTGGTTGGTCACCTGCGTGCCGAGCGTGCCCATCAGCAGCGTGTAGCCGTCGGGCGTGCTGCGCGCCACCGCTTCCGCGCCGATATTGCCGCCCGCGCCGGGGCGGTTGTCGACGACGATCGACTGGCCGAGGACTTCGCCGGTCTTTTGCGCGACGAGCCGCGCGAGGATGTCGGTGGTGCCGCCGGGCGTGAATGGCACGACGAGGCGCAGCGGCTTCGAGGGGAACGTTTCGGCGGCGCCGGCGGGCAGGGCGCTCAGCGTGGCGGCGAACATGGCGCACGCGAAAGGCAGGAATTTCATCGGGCTGTCTCCGGAGTGGTTTCGTAGCGAAACTCTGTGCGGCACATGGTAGGAAGGGCCCGGAAACCCCGTCAAACAAAAGCCCGATATTTTCATTGGATGAAAATCCAACAGCGGGCTGGGCGGGGCTTTGACGCTTGGCGGCGGCCGGCGCTATGCTGCTCGCGCGTTCAAAACACCAACAACAATTCAGGGTCAAACAACATGACGGGCTATTTCCGCCGGCACTGGCGCGGCGAGTACTCGCTGCCGGTGTCTTACTGGCTCAACGGCAACCTCCCGGCGGTACTGCTGATCGCGCTGGCGCCGCTGCAGGACTGGCTCGCCAACGGCAGCGTGCCGTTGCGCATCGGCGCCGCGATCTGCGTGGCGATGCTCGTGGCGACGGCGTTGCTGTGGGGCTGGGCGCTGACGGGCATCTGGCGGTCGGCGCGGGGCTATCGGGCGCGCGGCGGGTCGCGCGTGTGGACATGGCTGGCGCGTGGATCGGTGGCGTTGAGCGCCGTGTCGCTTGGCTATCTGGCGGTGACGTCGATGGTGCCTGTCGGGCGCGAGTTCGCCTATATCGCGCTCGGCAACGACCCGCTGGGCGAGGTTCGGGTGGAGGCGTCGCCCGATGGGCGCGACATCCTGCTGACGGGCATGCTGCGCGAAGGCGTGACCGCGCGCGTGAGGGCGGTGCTGGCCGCGACGCCGAATGCGAGGATGCTGCGGCTCGATTCGCGCGGTGGCCGGCTCGTGGAGGGCGAGATGCTCGCGCGGCTCGTACGCGAACGCGGGCTCGATACGCATGTGGATGCGCGCTGCAGCAGCGCGTGCACGTTCGTCTTTCTCGCGGGGCAGGATCGCACGGCTTCGCCGGAAGCGCGCATCGGCTTTCATCTGCCCGCGGTGCCGGGCACGTACGCACCCGCGCAGCATCTGGCCTCGGAGCGGATGATCGCCACCTATCGCGCGGCGGGGTTGCCCGAGGCGTTTATCGCGCGCGTGGCGGCGACGCCTAACCGGTCGGCGTGGTATCCGACGCGGGAGGAACTGATCGACGCGCATGTGATCACGCGTGCGGGATTGCTGGGGGCGTCGACGCCTGTGTCGCCGGGAGCGGCGTCGAGGGATCCATCGACGGACCCAGCGGCGGTCCCAGCGGCGGACCCATCGACGGCAGCGCCAAAGACCGCGCTCGCCGACGCGCTCGCCGCCGACGCCCTCGTGCAAGCCTACGAATCCCGCTTCCCCGGCTCGCTGCCCGCGCTCACGGACAAAAGCTGGGCCACGATGGCGGGCGGTGGCACCGACGCCGACGTCATGGCCGCGGCGCGCGCCTTTATCCGCGTCTCCCTGCCACCCCTGCTCGGCGCGGCCGACGGCGCGCTGCTCGACCGGTATATGGACATGCACCTCGCCCAGTTGTCCGCCGCGCGCGGCATGGGCGGCGCGGCGTGCGACGCGCTGATCGACGGCAGTATCCGCACCGCCGCCATGCTGCCCCCCGCGCTCGTGGAAGAGGAACGCGCGACGATGATCGCGCTGCTGACCCCGGCGCCCCCGCGCAACACCCAGGCACGCGCCAACCGTCACGAGGCCGACGCGATGATCGCCACCGCCGTGCGCCTGCTGCCCGTGGAACACGCGCGCATACTCCACAACCCCGAGCTCTACGCGAGGCAGCCGGGCAAGGTCTGCGAGGCTACGCTGTCCTTCTACCGGCTCGTCCGCTCGCTGCCCGACGCGCAGCGCCAGAGGACCGAACGCGCGCTGTTCGCGCGTTCCGCCTCCGGCATGGCCTTCGAATGAAGGCCTTTGACCCGCAAACGCGTCGTATTTGAAAACACGGGCCCCCATCGCTCCCTAGAATTCCCCCCCAAAGGAGGATAGCCCCGCGACGTACTGGCGCGCGGGGCGGCCCGTGAGATGAAACTGAGCGATCTGTCGACCCCCGAGTTCTTCGAGAATCCGTACCCGCTGTACGCGCAGCTGCACAACGGCGATGCGCTGCACTATCTGGCACCCAATCTGGCCATGACCGCGAACTTCTCGCTGATCGAAGCGATGTTCGCGGACCGGCGGCTCGGCAAGGCCCTGCTCGCCGGCGTGCGCGCGCGCTATGGCGAGACAGGCCCCGAACAGCCCGTGTTCCAGGCATTGAGCCGCATGTTCCTGTTCATGAATCCGCCCGTGCACACGCGGCTGCGCGCGCTCGCCACCAAGGCCTTCAGCGGCCGCAATATCGATTCCCTTCGCAACGTCTCGCAGGCCGCGTCCGATCAACTGATCGATGCGCTCCCCGCGGAAGGCGAGTTCGACCTCATGCGGGATCTCGCCACCCCGTTGCCCGTGGCCATCATCTGCCGCCTGCTCGACCTGCCCGTGGAAGACGGCCTGCGTCTCGGCGCGGCCACGGCCGCCGTCAGCATGGCGCTCGATGTGGCGCCGCTGGGACCGGACACGCTCGCCCGCGCCAATGCCGCCGCCGAGGAGCTGGAGGCGTACTTCCGCACCGTGGTCGAGGCGCGCCGCAAGGCCCCGGGCACGGACCTCGTTTCGGCATTCGTCACGGCCGAGGTCGATGGCGACCGGCTCAGCGACGACGAGGTGATCTCGCAGATTCTGCTGCTGTTCGCGGCGGGGCACGAGACCACATCGAACATGATCGGCAACGCGCTGCTCGCGCTGTTCCGGCATCCCGACCAGCTCGCAAAGCTCAAGGCGGACCTGTCGCTGATGCCGCAGGCCATCGCCGAATGCCTGCGCTACGACGCATCGGTGCAGGCGATGACGCGCGCCGCGCTGGAGGACGCGACCATCGAGGGCGTGACAATTCCGCGCGGGACGGTGGTGTTCATGATGATCGGCGCCGCCAACCGCGATCCGGCGCGTTTCGCCCATCCGGACCGGCTCGATATCACGCGTACCGATGCCGGCAAGCAGATCGCGTTCGGCGGCGGTATCCACTATTGCCTGGGCGCGCGGCTGGCCCAGCTGGAAATGGAAGTGGCGCTGACCACGCTTTTGCGCCGCGTGCCCCATTTGACGCTGACCGACACCGTGCACCCCCAATGGCGCCGTCAGGGCAATATCCGCGGGCTCCAGGTGCTGCCGGCAGCGCGCGAGCCGGTGGTCCAACTCGGTGCATGAGTACAGTTAGGCTAAATATGTGTACTTTCGCGCATATATGAGCGTGCATTGCACAACTGTACTCCTTCCATCCGGTACAGTCTGTGTGCTCCCCGCACCCCTCCAGTCCCATAGGCTACCCCTCATGTCGCGGGGCCGAATCGAGCTCCGCGCGGAGTCCGAGGAAGTCGCCCCCCGTTATGAGCAACACCCCAGAAAAGGGCCATGTGGCCCCCTACACGCACCCGGCCGGCGGCTGGGGTGCCCTCAAGTACGTCGCCATCAATCTGGTCAAGGAAAAGGTGGCCGGCGGCAAATACAAGCTGCTGTTCAAGCAAAACCAGCCGGACGGTTTCGACTGCCCCGGCTGTGCCTGGCCCGATCGCCAGCACGCCTCGACGTTCGAATTCTGCGAAAACGGCGTCAAGGCCGTGGCCGCGGAGGCGACCAGCAAGCGCGTCACGCCAGCCTTCTTCGCCCAGCACAAGGTCACTGATCTGCTGAAGCAATCGGACTACGAGCTCGAGCAGCATGGCCGGCTCACGCATCCGATGGTCTACGACAAGCAGACCGACAAGTACGTGCCGATAGCATGGAACGACGCGTTCCAGCTGATCGCGCGTCATCTGCGCAAGCTGCCGAACCCCGACGCCGCCACGTTTTACACGTCGGGCCGCGCGAGCAACGAGGCCGCCTTCCTGTTCCAGCTGTTCGTGCGCATGTACGGTACGAACAATTTCCCCGACTGCTCGAACATGTGCCACGAGGCCACGAGCCGTGGCCTGCCGGTGACGGTGGGCGTGGGCAAGGCCACGGTGCTGCTGGACGACTTCGAGCACGCCGACACGATCATGATCTTCGGCCAGAACCCGGCGACCAACCACCCGCGCATGCTCGGCGAGCTGCGCGAGGCGGCGCGCCGCGGCACGACCATCGTGTCGATCAATCCGCTGAAGGAACGTGGCCTGCAACGCTTTGCAAGCCCGCAGCACCCGAGCGAAATGCTCACGGGTTCCAGCACGCAGATCGCATCGATGTTCGTCACGCCGAAGCTGGCCGGTGACTTCGCGCTGATCAAGGGCCTGGGCAAGCGCGTCGTGGAACTCGACGACGCGGCCATCGCGGCCGGCGCCCCGCGTGTCATCGACGTCGATTTCATCGAGACCCATACGTCCGGCTTCGACGCGTTCATCGAAGACCTGCGCGCCGAGAGCTGGGCCGATATCGTGGCCGAGTCGGGCGTGCCCCGCGAGGACATCGACGCGCTGGCGGACGTGTACGTCAAGAGCCCGCGCGTCATCTCGTGCTGGGGCATGGGCATCACCCAACACAAGAACTCGGTCCGCACGATCCAGATGCTGTCCAACGTGATGATGCTGCGCGGCAATATCGGCCGCCCCGGCGCGGGCCTGATGCCCGTGCGCGGTCACTCGAACGTGCAGGGCGATCGCACCGTCGGCATCGAGGAACAGCCGAGCGAGGAGTTCCTCGACCGGCTGGGCGAGGTGTTCCAGTTCGAGCCGCCGCGCCACCATGGCCAGGACGTCGTGGGCGCCATCCAGGCGATGCTCGACGGCCGCACGAAGGTCTTTATCGGCCTGGGCGGCAACTTCGCGATGGCCACGCCGGACACGCCGCGCACGTGGCAAGCGCTGCGCAACTGCGACCTCGTGGTCAATATCGCGACCAAGCTGAACCGCAGCCATCTGATCATGGATGGGGACGCGCTGATCCTGCCGACGATGGGCCGGACCGAGATCGACCTGCAGGACGGCGTGCCGCAGGGCGTGACCGTCGAGGACTCGGTCTGCATGGTCCATATGTCGTACGGCATGAACAAGCCCGCGTCGCCGGACCTGATGTCCGAGACCGCGATCGTCGCGGGCATGGCCGCGGCCACGCTCGGCTCGGACAAGGTCGACTGGAAGTGGTATGCGAGCGATTACAGCCGCATCCGCGATGCCATCGAGAAGGTGATTCCGGGCTTCGAGGATTACAACGCGCGTGTGGCGAAGCCGGGCGGCTTCCACCTGACGCCCGCCTCGCGCAACCGCATCTGGCGCACCGAGTCGGGCAAGGCCACGTTCCTCGTGCATGCGATCGACAAGGACACGCCGATCAAGCGCGCGCGCGAGAAGTACGGCGAGGACCTGATGGTCATGATGACCACGCGTTCGCACGACCAGTACAACACGACGATCTACGGCCTCGACGACCGCTATCGCGGCGTGTTCGGGCTGCGCCGCGTGGTGTTCATCAATGCGGCCGACCGCGAGCGCCTGGGCTTTGCCGCGGGCGAGCGCGTCGATATCACGTCCGTGTGGGACGATGGCATCGAACGCCATGCGCAGGACTTCCTGCTCGTGGACTACGACATTCCCGCCGGTTGCCTGGGCGCGTACTACCCGGAAACCAACCCGCTGGTGCCGCTGGAAAGCATCGGCGACCGTTCCGGCACCCCGACCTCCAAGTCGATTCCCGTGCTGCTGCGCCGGGCCGCGCTGCAGGCCTGACGCGCTCGGGTCCGCCCGATGTCAGGCCGATGTCCGCCCGATGCTGTCATCGGGCGGCGGCCGCGCAACTGTACGCCTCTCCCCGGTCAAGGTCGGATACCATGGATCCATGCCTTCTGCATGCGAGAACCCGATGACGTCCACCGAACCGTCCCCTCCAGTCTCCGTTTCCCCGCCAGATTTCGACGCCTCGTCGGGCGAGCGGCCCGGCTTCGTCGAGCGCGGCATCGTCCGCCACAAGGCCGGCGTGGCCACCGAGGGCGAGGACAACGTGGCCGAGGAAGTTCCGGTCGCGCTGGTCTACAACGATATTTCCCATGCCGTCATGATGGCGACGCCGCGCGACCTCGAGGCGTTCGCGATCGGCTTCTCGCTGACCGAAGGCATCGTCGATAGCGCGTCCGAGATCTACGAGGTCGAAGTCGTCGAAGGCTGCGACAGCTTCGAAGTCCAGATGCGGATCAGCCAGCGCGCGTTCATGGCCATGAAGGAGCACCGCCGCGCCATGGCCGGCCGCACGGGCTGCGGTGTCTGCGGCATCGAGAGCATCGAGCTGCTGGACCTGCAGCCGGTGCCGATTGCCGCGCCGCGCGCGGTGCTGGAACCCACGCGCGACATGATCGAACGCGCCGCGGCGGAACTGCCCGCCTGGCAGACGCTGATGCGCGCCACGGGCGGCGTGCATGCGGCCGCGTGGTGCGGTGCCGATGGCTCGGTGCGCTACGTCTTCGAGGACGTGGGGCGCCATAACGGGCTGGACAAGCTGATCGGCCATCTGGCCAGCGCGCGCGTGCCGCTCGACGACGGCTTCGTGTTCCTGTCCAGCCGCGCGAGCTACGAGCTCGTGCGCAAGGCCGCGCGCATGAACATCCAGCTGGTGGCCACGATCTCGGCGCCGACGTCGCTGGCCATCCGCATCGCCGAGATGGCGGGCGTGCGCCTGCTCAGTTTCTGCCGCAAGGACGGCTACGTCGAATACACGCGCGCGCCAGGCGGGCGCTGACACAGGAGTTCCATCATGGCCCTCGATCATCGCCTTTCGCTGGCCTGCGCGGTCCTCACCGTCAGCGACAAGCGCACAGCCGATAACGACACGTCGGGCGACCTGCTCGCGCGGCTGCTGGCCGAGGACGGCCACCGCTGCGTGCGGCGCGCGATCGTGCCGGACAACCGCTATCAGATCCGCCGCGTGCTCAGCGACTGGATCGTCGCGGACGATATCCAGATCATCCTCACCAACGGCGGCACGGGCTTTCACGAGAGGAACGCGCTGCCGGAAGCCGTGCGGCCGCTGTTCGATCGCGAGATCGACGGCTTTGGCGAACTGTTTCGCTCGCTGTCGTACCAGACCGTCGGCGGCTCCGCGATGCAGTCGCGCGCGCTGGCGGGCACGGCCAACGGCCGCATCGTCTTCTGCGTGCCGGGCTCGGAGGATTCGTGCCTGACCGCGTGGAACGGCCTGCTGCGCGCGCAGCTGGACAGCCGCACGCGGCCCTGCAATTTCGCCTCCGGTTTCCGCTAGGAGCGTGCGATGCTGAAGTTCGATGAAGCCCAGGCCCGCTTTGCCGCGAGCGTGGCGCCCGTGCGCGAGTCCGAACAAGTCTGGCTCGAACTCGCGGCCGGCCGCGTGCTCGCGGACGACCTCGTTTCCCGGACCGGCGAACCGCTGCCCGGTGCGGGCACGTTGCTGCAGCCCGGCCATATCGCCGCGCTGGCCGCGCAGGGGTATGTCGAGGTGCCCGTGTACCGGCTGATCGAGGTTGCGTTGCTGCGCGTGGGCGAGGCGCCCACCGAGCACGCGCCCGACGCCAACGGGCCGATGCTCGAGGCGCTGGTCCACTCGCTCGGCGCCGTGGTGCGCCGGCGCGGCCACGTCGCCGAGGATGGGGCCCGTCTGCACGACGCGCTGGTCGATCTGGTCGAAGAAGGCGAGTGCGACGTGGTGTTCGTCAGCGGCGCCCCGCAGCGGTTTGCCGCGGCGCTGGTCGCCGCCGGTGGCGAGCTGCTGTGCCGGCAGGTCGATATGAACCCCGGCCGCGCTGTCCTGCTGGGACGGCTGCGCGACCGTCCGCTGGTCTGCCTGCCCGCCGACGCGGCCGCCGCCTATGTGACGTTCGTCCTGCTGGTCACGCCGATGCTGCGCCGCATGCAGGGCCGCGCGTCGATCTATCCGCCCGTCAGCCGGGTGGCGCCCGGTTTTGCCGTGCCGCAGCATGGCGAGGGCGATGCGTTCTGGCGCGTCGAGCGCGCCACGGCCGCCGATGGCACCGATTGGGTGCGCGCCGATACCCGGCCGGATGGCTCCCTCGCGACGCTCGGCGATGCGTCGGGCCTGGTCCGCATCGCTCCGCATATGTCCGAGAGGACACAAGTCCGCGTTCCGTATTACGATCTCAGCCGTTGGCTGTGCTGAGGCACCCCATGGGGGTGACGGCTGGCCGTCATTGACTCAGTGGAAAGGCTGGCAGGCGGTGAACCTATACGAGAAGCTTGCGACGGACATCGAGGCGCTGGTGCAGCAGGGCGTGCTGTTGCCCGGGGAGCGGATTCCGTCGGTACGGCAGGCCAGCCAGCATCATCGGCTCAGCATCACGACCGTCATCCGCGCCTACGTGCTGCTGGAGAGCCGGGGGATCATCGAGAGCCGTCCGCAATCGGGCTATTTCGTGCGCGCGCGGCGCGAGGAGCCACCCGTCGAGCTGCGGCCGTCGCGGCCCGATCCGCGGCCGTCGGCCGTGGATGTGAGCGGCATGGTGCTGTCCACGCTGCGTTCGATCCGGTCGGACGAGGCCATCGCGCTCGGGTCGCCGTATCCCGATCCCACGCTGTTTCCATGGCAGCGCATCAACCAGTACGCCAACAATATCGGGCGCCGCTACGCGACGTGGAGCGTGCTCGACGATCTGCCGCCGGGCCAGCCGCAGCTGATTCGCCAGATCACGCGGCGGTATCTGGAGAACGGCTATACGGTCGATCCCAACGAGATCATCATCACCATCGGCGCGACCGAGGCGATCAACCTGTGCCTGCAGGCGGTGGCCAAGCCCGGCGATGCCATCGCCGTGGAGTCGCCGACCTACTACGCGATGCTGCACGCGATCGAGCGGCTGGGCATGCGCGCGGTGGAGGTGCCGACCGATCCCGTGGAGGGCATGGACCTGCCGTCGCTGATGCGGCTCATCGACGAGCGGAACATCAAGGCATGCATGGTCATGCCGAATTTCCAGAATCCGCTCGGTTTCCAGATGCCCGACGAGCGCAAGCGGCAGCTCGTGGCGCTGCTCACCGAGCGCGATATTCCGGTCATCGAGAACGACGTCTATGGCGAGCTCTATTACGGCGATGCGCACCCGACTTCGCTGAAGGCCTACGATACGAAGGGCATCGTGCTGCATTGCGCGTCGTTCTCGAAGACGCTGACCAATGCGTGGCGCATCGGCTGGGCGCTGCCGGGGCGGTACCGCGAGACCGTGGAGCGCCTCAAGTTCCTGAACACGCTGACCACGCCCGCCATTCCGCAACTGGCCATTGCCGAGTTCCTCAAGAACGACGGCTATGACTTCCACCTGCGACGCGTGCGCAAGGCCTATGCGCAGCAGGCCGACATCATGGCCGCCGCGGTGCGGCGCTTCTTCCCGCCCGGCACCAGCACGTCGCGGCCCACGGGGGGCTATGTGATGTGGGTGCAGCTACCCGAGGGCGTGGATGCGATGGTGTTGTATCACGCGGCATTGGAGCGCAAGATCACGGTGGCGCCGGGGCATATGTTCTCGGCGGTACCGACCTATACGAACTGCATCCGGCTCAATTACAGCGCGGCCTGGACGCCCGAGATCGAGGCGGCCGTGGTGACGCTGGGCAAGCTTGTGGCATCGCAGCAGGCGCGCACGGGGCCGGTGCAGGAGATGTCCGGATAACCCAGAGCGGAGACAACAACATGGAAGACCAGACCCCGGCAGAAGAGACTGGCGCGGAGGACATGGACCCGGCGGTCGCCGGTATCCTCCAGGTGCTATGGACGGCCAGCCAGGAGACGGACGGCAAACGCTGGTCGCTGGCGCGCATCAGCAAGCGCGCGGGCGTACAGATGAGCGTCCTGCGCCGCGTGCTGACCCAGCTCGAGCAACTCGAGCTGGCGGAGACGACGATGGACGAGGAAGGACGCGGCACCGCGCACCTGACGGAGGAGGGGGAGGCGTTATGCGCCGAACTGTTCGACGGCCAGGCCTCGCAGCTGACGCGGCATTGAGACCCTCGCGATTGAGGGTTTGCTCCCCTCTCCCCCTTGGGGGAGAGGGGCCGGGGGAGAGGGGGAGAGAACTGATTGTTTTAGGTTTGCTCCCCTCTCCCCAGGGGAGAGGGGCCGGGGGTGAGGGCGCCTTTGGGCCGGGTGAGCGCGCGCAGCGGGCTCAGACCACCTTCCCCGGATTCATCAGTCCCCGCGGATCGAACGTCTGCTTGATCGCGCGCATGAGGGCAAGCTCCACCCCGCTCTTGTAGCGCGCATTCTCCCCAAGCTTGAGCTGCCCGAGCCCGTGCTCGGCCGAGATCGAGCCGTTGAAGCGGTGCACGCTGTCGTGCACGATCCGGTTCACCGTGTCCTGGTTCGCCAGGAACGCATCGTGGTCCCCGCCCTCGGGCGGCGACACGTTGTAGTGCAGGTTGCCATCGCCGAGATGCCCGAACGTGACCATGCGCGCGCCCGGAAACACGGTCTGCAGCAAATCGTCCGTGGTCTCGATGAACTCCGCCACCCGCGAGATCGGCACCGCGATATCGTGCTTGATGTTCTTGCCTTCCTCGACCTGCGCCAGCGGAATATGCTCGCGCAGGTTCCAGAAATCGCGTGACTGCTGCACGGACTCCGCCACCACCGCATCGATCACCACACCCGCGTCGAACGCGGCAGTCATCATCGTCTCGAAGATCGCGCGCGCATGTTCCTCGCTCTCGCTATCGGAGAGCTCCAGCAGCACGAGCTGCGGATACGCCTGCGCGAACGGATAGCGCAGCTGCGGATAATGCCGCGTGACCAGCGTCATGCAGAGCTCGGACATCAGTTCGAAGCCCGTCAGCATGGAACCCGCATGCGATTGCGCGATGGAGAGCAGCGCGAGCGCGTCGCGCGGACTCTGGAGCGCGGCCAGCGCCGTCACGCGCGCGCGCGGCGCCGGATAGAGCTTCATGACCGCAGCGGTAATGATCCCGAGCGTGCCCTCGGCCCCGATGAACAGATCGCGCAGGTCGTACCCCGTATTGTCCTTGCGCAATCCCCGCAGCCCATCCCAGATCTCGCCCGTGGCCGTGACCACCTCGAGCCCGAGGCACAGGTCGCGCGTATTGCCATAGCGGAGCACGCCCGTGCCGCCGGCATTCGTCGACAGATTCCCGCCGATCGTGCAGCTGCCTTCGGCCGCCAGACTCAGCGGAAACAGCCGGTCGTGCTCGCGCGCCGCGTCCTGCAACTGCTGCAGGATCACGCCCGCTTCCACGGTCACCGTGTTGTTGAGCGGATCTACTTGCCGCACGCGGTTGAGCCGCTGCAGCGACAGCACGACCACGCCGTTCGCGGCCGCTTCGCCAGCCGCCGGCGTGGCGCCGCCACAAAGGCCGGTATTGCCGCCCTGCGGCACGATCGCCATGCCATGCGCATGACAGGCATGCACGACCGCGGCCACCTCCTGCGTGCTGCCGGGCCGCAGGACGGCCAGCGCATCGCCGGTGTAGCGGCGGCGCCAGTCGGTGAGGAAGGGGGCCTTGTCCTCGGTCTCGGTCAATACATGCTGCGGACCGATGGCGGCGCGGCAGAGGTCGAGGAACGAATCGGGTTTGGCGGCGGGCATCGGGCGGTTGTCTCCGGCTTATCGTTTGTCGGGTCGCGCTGCGCGGGCGCGTTTCTTGTACGGGCGCAGATAAAAGATCGTGCTGAAGAAGAACACCAGCGTCAGCGCCACCTCGACGATCGCCAGCGTCGCCGACGGTCCGCGATCGCTGGTCGCGCGCACCACGCCTTCGGTGAAGTACAGCAGGATCAGCATCGACGACCACTGCAGCGTATACCGGTTGCGCGCGATCACGCCGCGCAGCACGGGCAACAGGAACACGACCTTGAGGATCAGCCACGAGCCGCCTGGCCGCAGCGGCGCGAGAAACCACTCCCACGCGATGCAGAGCACCATCAGCGCGATCAGGCTCCACAGGCTCGCGCGATGCAGCGCGGCGTTGTGGAGCGCGCCATCGGTCGCGGCGGTCATGCCGAGGCTCCCGCGAGCCGCAACGCGGTCTGCGCCAGCCGCTTGCCCATCGCGCGGGCGAGCGCGGCCTCCTGTTCGGTCACCGGCCCCCGGTTATCGACATGCGCATGATGGCTGGGCCCATAAGGCGTGCCGCCGGCCGTCGTCGTCATGAGCCCGGGCTCGGCGTAGGGCAGGCCCATCACGAGCATGCCGTGGTGGAACAGCGGCAGCATCATCGAGAGCAGGGTCGTTTCCTGTCCGCCGTGCAGGCTCCCCGTGGACGTGAACACGCAGGCGGGCTTGCCGGACAGCGCGCCCGACAGCCATTGCGAGACCGTGCCGTCGAGGAAATATTTCATCGGCGCGGCCATATTGCCGAAGCGCGTCGGGCTGCCGAGCGCCAGTCCCGCGCATTCCTCGAGGTCGCGCAGTTCGACGTAGGGCGCGCCTTCGTCGGGGATATCGGACGCGGTGGCCTCGCAGACCGTGGAGACCGGGGGCACCGTGCGCAGGCGCGCCTGGGCGCCCGGTACGCTGTCGATGCCGTTGGCGATCAGTTCGGCGAGCTTGCGGGTGCTGCCATGACGGCTATAGAACAGGACCAGAATGTCGGACATGGAGGCTCGGGCGGCGATAGGGGCTTTCAACAATGCGCGTATTATAGTTGCGTGCTTCTTTCCACCCATTTCAAGGAATATCGGACTCGCATGGCCGCTGCACGCATCGCCCGCCTGCGCAGGGAATGGAACCTGCAGAAGGTGCGCGCGCTTTCCCGTTACGCATTGCGCCGCGCCGCCGAAGACCGCCTGCCGCAGGTCTCGGCAAGCCTGACGTTTACCACCGTGCTGGCCGTGGTGCCCGTGCTGACCGTCGCGTTCGCGCTGTTGGCCGCGTTCCCGGTCTTCCGCGAATTTCGTGGCGAAATCGAGGGCTTCCTGTACCAGAATCTGATTCCGGGCGGCAATATCAGCGACTCGGTCTCGCGCTATATCGGGCAGTTCGCCAAGAGCGCGCGGGGGTTGACCGCGCTGGGCCTGGTCGGCCTGATGCTGACCTCGGTGCTGACGATGCTGACCGTCGAGGATGCGCTCAATGCGATCTGGCGCGTCAAGCGCCGGCGGCCGTTCGCGCAGCGCGTGCTCGTGTTCTGGGCCGTGCTCACGCTCGGCCCCGTGCTGATCGGCGCAAGCCTCTCGATCAGCTCTTATCTGATCTCGATCTCGGCCGGTTACGTATCCACGATTCCGTTCGGCGTGGGGCTATTGGTCGGCGTCACTCCGGTGGCCCTGTCGGCTATCGCGTTCGCGTTCCTCTATATGGCGGTGCCGTATGCGTACGTGGAATGGCGCGACGCGATCGCCGCGGGACTGGTGGCGGCCATTGCATTCGAAATCGCCAAGCGCGGCTTCGGGTACTTCATCACGCATATCCCGACTTACACCGCGGTCTACGGCACGTTCGCGGTGCTGCCGCTGTTCCTGCTCTGGATGTACGTCAGCTGGCTCGTCACGCTGCTCGGCGCGACCATCGCGGCGAACCTGCCGGTGATCCGGCAGGGCTACTGGCGCCGCCGCACGTTCGCGGGCAGCGAGTTCTTCGACGCGCTGGGCGTGCTGTACCTGCTGTACCGCGCGCGCGACGAGATGCCGCGCAGCGTGGGGGAGCTCGATATGGGCCGCAAGCTGCGGGTGGAGGCCGATTATCTGGCGAGCCTGCTGGGCAAGCTCAAGGGCCTGCATCTGATCGGCAAGCTCCAGCAGGAGCGCGGGCAAGCGCACTGGGCACTGCTGTGCGACCCGTCGCAGGTCACGCTGCGGGTCCTGCATGACCGGCTGGTGCTGAACCTCGCGCGCCTGCCGCGCACCGCGCTCGCGCACCAGATGCAGGGCGTGGAACGCCTGCGCGGCATCCTCGACAATCCGCAGCTGGACCAGCCGCTGGAGGTGGTGTTCCGGCAGCAGGAAGAGGGCAAGCCGGTACTCGAGGTGGTGCCACCCGGGTGGCACGGACAGGTTTAGGCGCATCGAACGGCGCGGGCGCGACGCTCAACGGCCCTGCACCCGCCGCGCAAACGCTCCCAACGCATCGAGCACCTCGTCCGGCCGCTCCCCCATCAACGCATGCCCGCAGGGCACGGTCACGATGGACGCATCGGCCATGCGCGCGGCCAGCGCCTGCGCCGCCTTGGGCGATGTCATCTGGTCCTTCGTCCCCATGACGAACAACGCCGGACACCGCACCGCCGAAGCCGCTTCCTCGCCATGCGCATACGCATTGCACGCCGTGAAGTCGGTATGGAACACATGCGCGCCCGGATTGCGCCGCGACACGCGTTCCATCAGCCGCTGGCTACCCCCATGCATCCACGCCCCGGGTCCCGGCGACGAAGGCTTGTTGGCAAGGCTGGACAGCGACCACTGCGTGACCATCGCAATCGCCTCGGGCTCCCGATGCAGCGCCGCCTCGAGCAGCGCCTCGGACACCTTCATCGGATAGGCCGTCGCCAGCAGCCCGATGCCCCGCACGCGATCGGCATGCCGCGCCGCGCATTCGAGCGCGATCAGCGAGCCCATGCTGTGTCCGAACACGAGCACGGGCGCTTCCACCCCGGCCGCCGCCACCAGCGCCATGACCCAGTCGGCCATCGCCTCGACGGTCGTGAGCGGCGCACCGGCGCTGCGCTGATGCCCGGGCAGATCCACGGCCAGCACCGAGAACCCGTGATTGGCGAACCACCGCGTCTGCAGGCTCCAGACCGTGTGGTCGTTCTGCGCCCCGTGCACGAACACGGCACAGGGCAGGGCGGGATTGAACGGCTTGCCGCCGGTATAGGCATAGACCTGCTGGCCAAGAACCGTGAGTTCCATCAGCGAGCTCCTCCCTTGGCACCGGCACCCATCGCGCGCTCCGCGGCCTTGAGCCCGCGCTTGAGGTCGTCGATCAGATCATCGGCATCCTCGAGCCCGATCGACAGCCGGATCGTGCCCTCGCCAATCCCCGCCGCCTTCAGTGCGGCCGCGTCCATCCGGAAATGCGTGGTCGAAGCGGGATGAATCACGAGCGACCGCGCGTCGCCCACATTGGCCAGATGGGAGAACAGCGACAGGCTCTCGATAAACCGCTGTCCCGCCACCCGGTCCGCCCGCAGATTGAAGCTGAACACCGCGCCGCACCCGCGCGGCAACAGCCGCTTCGCGAGCGCGTGATCGGGATGCGATGCGAGTTCGGGGTACGCCACCGCCTCCACCATCGGATGCGCGGCAAGGAAGGCCACCACCTTGCGCGTATTGTCGACATGCCTTGCCATGCGCAACGGCAGCGTCTCGATGCCCTGCAGCAGCTGCCACGCCGCCATCGGATTCATCGCGGCCCCGAAATCGCGCAGCCCCTCGCGCCGCGCCCGCAGCAGAAATGGCGCCACCGTGCTTTCCTCGGTGAACACCATATTGTGAAAGCCCGCGTAGGGCTCCGACAGTTCCGGAAAACGCCCCGATGCTTCGAAGTCGAACGTTCCGCCTTCCACGAGCACGCCGCCGATGGTGGTGCCGTGCCCGCCCAGGAACTTGGTCGCCGAGTGATAGACCATGCCGGCGCCATGGTCGAATGGCCGCAGCAGGTAAGGCGTGGTGAACGTGGAGTCCACGAGCAGCGGAATCCGGTGATCCTGCCCGATCTGCGCGACGGTCTCGATATCGAGCACGTCGAGCCCCGGGTTGCCCAGCGTCTCTCCGAACAGCAGCCGCGTCTCGGGCCGGATCGCCGCGCGCCAGGCATCGATATCGCGCGGATCGACGAACGTGGTCTCGATGCCGAACCGCCGCAGCGTGTAGTGGAGGAGGTTGTGGGAGCCGCCGTAGAGCGCCGACGACGCCACGATATGCGAGCCCGCGCCCATCAGCGTGGCCACCGCCAGATGGAGCGCCGCCTGCCCGGACGCGGTGCCGATGGCCCCGGCGCCGCCCTCGAGCGCGGCCACCCGTTCCTCGAACACCGCGACGGTCGGATTGGAAATGCGCGAGTACACGTGCCCCGCGCGTTCCATATTGAACAGGGAGGCGGCGTGTTCGCTGTCGCGGAACACGAACGAGGTGGTCAGGTGGATCGGTGTGGCGCGGGCCCCGGTGGCGGGGTCTGGCGCGGCGCCGGCATGCAGCGTCAGCGTGTCGAATCGGGTTCCGGACATGAGTGTCTCGCTTGTAGTGGTCTCCGGTGGGCATCCTAGCACCGGCGCGGTGCGGCGCCATCGAGGGAAACGCGCAGGCGCCCGCGTACCGAAGGAATGCTCGCTTTACTTGGCTGCCCGGTTTGGGCTAGCATCGGCGCATCGGACGGGCCTTTCCGGCTTTTCCCTTGCCATTCAGAAACATACATACCGATACAGGCCCGCCTGCCGGCGGCCCCGGAGACCGTCATGAAAGTCAGCGACATCCTGCAGATCAAGGGCAACACCCTGTACACCGTCAACCCGGACACGTCGCTGCTGGAAGCCGTCAATACGATGGCCGAGCACGATATCGGCTCCGTGGTCATCATGGAGTACGGCGAACTGGTCGGCATGCTGACGTTCCGCGAAATCATCGAGACGCTGGCGAAGAACAACGGCACGGTGGGCACGCACAGCCTGCGCAAGATCATGGACGACGCACCGCTGACCTGCACGCCCGAGACCGACGTGAACGAGGTGCGCCGCATGATGCTGGAGCGCCACACCCGCTACCTGCCCGTGCTCGACAACCGCACGCTGATGGGCGTGATTTCGTTCTACGACGTCGCCAAGGCCGTGGTCGAGGAGCAGAGCTTCGAGAACAGGATGCTCAAGGCGTATATCCGCGACTGGCCGGAAGAGCGGACCGAAGAACGTTCGGACGAGCGCACCGCGCAACCCTGAGCGCGCACGCGAAGCGTCTCGGGCGCGCCATCAGCGCGTCTTCTCCCTAGCGCATCAATCGAAGCCGTCTAGAAAGCCATCGATGAGCCAACATAGTCAGTTCCGCCTGCTGGGTCTGCGGCGGTTCGCCCCGTTTTTCTGGACACAGTTCCTCGGGGCCATGAACGATAACGTCTTCAAGGTCGCGTTCACGTCGCTGGTGACGTACCACACGGCACTGTTCGAAGGCGTCGATGCCCACTCCGCCGCGTTCCTGATCTCCGCGATCTTTATCGCGCCATTCGTGTTGTTCTCGGCCACGAGCGGGCAGATCGCGGACAAGATCGAGAAATCGCGGCTGATCCGGCTCGTCAAGTCGCTCGAGATCGCCATCATGCTGCTGGGCCTCGCCGGCTTCTACTGGCATAGCGCGCCGATCCTCTACACGGGCACCTTCCTGATGGGCCTGCACTCGACGCTGTTCGGCCCCGTCAAGTTCGCGTATCTGCCCCAGCATCTGGACCAGACCGAACTGGTCGGCGGCAACGGGCTCGTGGAGATGGGCACGTTCGTCGCGATCCTGTTCGGCACGATCATCGGCGGCGAACTGGCGGGCCTGACCCGCGACGGGGTCGTGGTGGGGCCGCTCTACGTCGGCATCGTCTGCGTGGTGCTGGCCGCGGCCGGGCGCCTCGTCTCGGCGGGCGTGCCGGACTCTCCGGCGCCGCAGCCGGACCTGCGCATCAACTGGAACCCGTTCACCGAGACGTGGCGCAACCTGATGCTCGCGCGCGAGCGCCGCGTGGTGTTCCTGAGCCTGCTCGGCATCTCGTGGCTGTGGTTTCTCGGCGCGACGTTCCTGACCTCGTTCTTCAGCTTTGCCAAGGACGTGCTCGGCGGCGACCAGAACGTGGTCACGCTGCTGCTGGCGGTGTTCTCCATCGGCATCGGCTTCGGCTCGCTGCTGTGCGAACGGCTGTCCAGCCGGCACGTGGAAATCGGCCTCGTGCCTTTCGGCTCCATCGGCATGACCGTGTTCGCGGTGGATCTGTATCTGGCCACGCACGGCGAGGCGTCGTCCGGCACGTTGTCCGGCATCGTCGGATTCATGGGGGCCCCCGGCCACTGGCGCGTGCTGGTCGATCTGTTCGGCGTGGCGATGTTCGGCGGCTTCTACAGCGTGCCGCTGTACGCGCTGATCCAGAGCCGCTGCGCGCCGACCCACCGCGCGCGGATCATCGCCGCCAACAATATCCTGAACAGCTTCTTCATGATCGCGGCCTCGCTGCTCGGCGTGGCGCTGACGTCCGCCGGCTACTCGATTCCGCAGCTGTTTCTCGTCGTCGGCCTGCTCAATGCGGTGGTCGCGATCTACATCTACACCCTGGTGCCGGAATTCCTGCTGCGCTTTATCGCCTGGATTCTCGTGCACACGATCTACCGCCTGCGCCGCATCAATGCCGAGAACATTCCCGACGATGGGCCGGCGGTGCTCGTCTGCAACCACGTGAGCTTTGCCGACGCGGTGGTGCTCATGGCCGCGAGCCCGCGGCCGGTGCGGTTCGTGATGGACCACCGCATCTTCAAGATTCCGTTCCTGTCGTGGTTCTTCCGGCAGGCGCGCGCCATCCCGATCGCGCCCGCGCACGAGAATCCGGAGATGCTCAAGCGTGCGTACGATGCCGTGGCGGAGGCGCTCGGGGAGGGCGACCTCGTCTGTATCTTCCCGGAGGGCAAGATCACGGCCACGGGCGATCTGAACCCGTTCAAGGGCGGCGTGCAGCAGATCATCCGCCGCACGCCGGTGCCCGTGGTGCCGATGGCATTGCGCGGGCTGTGGGGCAGCTTCTTCTCGCGCAAGGACGGTCCCGCCATGTCGCGGCCGTTCCGGCGCGGTATCCAGAGCAAGCTCGAACTCGTCGTGGGCGCGCCTGTGCCGCCCGAGGAGGTCACGCCCGAAGGATTGCAGCAGACCGTGGCCGCGCTGCGCGGCGAGTGGCGCTAGAGGGGAAGACCATGATCACGCTCTACACGTTCGGCCCCGCGTTCGGGCTGCCCGATGCCAGCCCGTTCGTCACCAAGGCGGAGATGCTGCTCAAGCTGTCGGGCCTGCCGTACGAGACGCGGCGCGGCAGCTTCCGCCGCGCGCCCAAGGGCAAGCTGCCGTATCTCGACGATACGGGGCGGATCGTCGCGGACTCCACGCTGATCCGGCTGTATCTCGAGAAGACCTATCACATCGACTTCGACGAAGGCCTCGATGCCGCGCAGCGCGGCACGGCGTGGGCCATCGAGAAGCTCATGGAGGACAACCTGTACTGGGTGGTCGCGCGCGTGCGCTGGCTGGATCGCGAGAACTTCGCGCGCGGGCCCGCGATGTACTTCCGCCGCGTGCCGGCGCCCGTGCGCGGGCTCGTGGAGCGGCTGGTCCAGCGCAAGGTGCGGCAGATGCTGTGGAGCCAGGGCGCGGGGCGCTATACCGACGACGAACTGGTGGTGCTGGCCAATCACGGCGTGGGCGCGATCGCGGATGTCCTCGGGGACAAGCCGTACCTGATGGGCGACCGGCCATGCGGCGCGGACGCCACGCTGTTCGCGTTTGCCGGTGCGCTGATGTCGCCGGTGTTCGAGACGCCGATCCGCACGGCGGCCGAGGCGCGGCCCAATCTGGTGGCCTATATCGCGCGCATGCGGCGCGAGTTCTATCCCGACTTTGCGTTCCCCGTCGCGGCCAGCCCGGCGTTGGCCGCGCCCGCCATCGAGGGTGGCGTCGCCATGCCCAAAGCGGCCAATGGCGCGGTCCGGGAGTAGGGGACGCCAGCGGGGCGCCGATCGGGACCCAAATTAGCCGTACAATGTAGGCCGTTTTTGACTTCTCGGCGGTTTCGATCATGTCCGGCAATACCCTTGGCCTGCTGTTCACTGTCACCACGTTCGGCGAATCGCACGGTCCCGCCATCGGCGCCGTCGTGGACGGCTGCCCGCCGGGCCTGTCGCTGACCGAGGCCGACATCCAGGGCGACCTCGATCGCCGCAAGCCCGGGACCTCGCGCCACGTCACGCAGCGCAAGGAGCCCGATCAGGTCGAGATCCTGTCGGGCGTGTTCGAGGGCAAGACCACGGGTACGCCCATCTGCCTGCTGATCCGCAACACCGACCAGCGCAGCAAGGACTACGGCAATATCGTCGAGACCTTCCGTCCCGGTCACGCCGACTACACCTACTGGCAGAAATACGGCATCCGCGACTATCGCGGCGGCGGCCGGTCGTCGGCCCGCCTGACCGCGCCCGTCGTGGCCGCGGCGGCCATTGCCAAGAAGTGGCTGCGCGAGCAGTACGGCACCGAGATCCGTGGCTATATGTCGGCGCTCGGCGAGATCCAGGTGCCGTTCATCGACTGGAAGCATGTGCCGGAGAACCCGTTCTTCGCGCCCAATGAAGATATCGTCCCCGAGCTCGAGACCTATATGGACGCGCTGCGCCATGACGGCGACTCCGTCGGCGCGCGGATCAACGTGGTGGCCAGCGGCGTGCCGGTGGGCCTCGGCGAGCCGCTGTTCGACAGGCTCGATGCCGATATCGCGCACGCGATGATGGGCATCAACGCGGTCAAGGGCGTCGAGATCGGCGCGGGCTTCGGCAGCGTGGCCCAGCGCGGCACCGAGCATGGCGACGAACTGTCGCCCGAGGGCTTCCGCACGAACAATGCGGGCGGCGTGCTCGGCGGTATCTCGACCGGCCAGGACATCACGGTCTCCATCGCGATCAAGCCGACGTCGAGCATCCGGTCCCCGAAGGGATCGATCGACAAGGCGGGCACGCCGGCCACGGTCGAGACGTTCGGCCGTCACGATCCGTGCGTGGGCATTCGCGCCACGCCGATCGCCGAAGCGATGCTCGCGCTCGTGCTGATGGATCACGCGCTGCGCCATCGCGCGCAGAACGGCGACGTGCACGTGGACACCCCGCGCATTCCGGCACAGTCTTGAGCGCCAGCCGGAGCGAGAAACAGGGCGGGGCGAGCGAGCGGACCGGCATCGATACCGCGACCTATCTTCGCTTCGGGCTGTTCTATCTCGGTTATTACGGCTATGTAGGCGTCATCTCGCCCTATATCAGCCTGTATTTCTCCGGACGCGGGTTCTCGCCCGTGCAGATCGGCGTGCTGATGGCCTGCTTTCAGGTCAGCCGCATCGTCGGCCCTTATCTGTGGGGCTGGCTCTCCGACGTCATGCACACGCGCGTGCGGATTCTTCGCCTGACGGCGGTGTCCGCACTGCTCGCCTTCCTGATCGTGCCCGGGGTGGAAACCTATGGCGGCATGATGGCGATGATGATCGGCCTCAATCTGATCACCAGCGCGATGTCGCCGCTCGGCGATGCGCTCACCATCTCCACGCTGCGCCGCCATGGCGCGTTCGACCACCGTTACGGCCGGGTGCGCATGTTCGGTTCGGCGGGCTTTATCGGCGCGGTACTGTTGGGTGGCGCGCTGTTCGAGCACTTCGGCATTCTCGCGTTTCCGTGGCTCGCCAGCGCGATGCTGGGCCTGTTCGCGCTCGTGGTGCTGGGCATGCGCGACGCCACGGACGACGGTCCCCGCGTTCGGCCGCCGCCCGCATTGCCATTGCTGCGCCGTCCCGACGTCGCATGGTTCTTCGCTTCCGCATTGCTGATGATGTTCGCGCATGCGGCGCTCTATGTCTTCTACTCTCTGTATCTCGAGCGGCTCGGCTACGGCAAGCTGGCCATCGGCGTAATGTGGACCATCGGGGTGGTTGCGGAGATTGTTTTCTTCTTCTACCAGGGCCGTTTGTTCTCGCGCTTTGCATTGCGCACGATCCTGGCAGGGACGTTCGTGCTGGCGGCGGTGCGGTTCGGCCTCACGGGCTACCTCGCGCAGTTCGCGTGGCTGATGGCCACGGTGCAGATCCTCCATGCCGCGACGTTCGCCGCGCACCACAGCGCAAGCCTCAAGCGGCTGCAGCACTGGTTCGCGGGGCCGCTGCAGGGGAGGGGGCAGGCGCTGTACACGGGTATCTCGTACGGCGTGGGCGGCACCCTCGGCGGCCTCGCCATGGGCTGGACATGGAAGACCCTGGCGCCGTCGCACACATTCGGCCTCGCCGCCATCGCGGCGTTGCTCGGCGCGTGCTGTGCGTGGAAGAGTTTTCGTTACGACGAGGTGGAGAAGGGTTGGGGGTGAGATTGGCTGGGTTGGAGGGGCGCCTCAAACCAATCCCACCACCCGCTCCGCAATCGCCAGCGACGACGTCAACCCCGGCGACTCGATCCCGAACAGATTCACCCACCCCGGCACCCCATGCACGCCCGGCCCATCGATCCGGAAATCCGCCGCGGCCTCCGAAGGTCCGCTGATCTTGGGCCGAATCCCCGCATACCCGGGCTGCAACGCCCCATCGGCAAGCCCCGGCCAATACCGCCGCACTTCGGCATAGAACCCATCCGCATCGTGCGGCGGCACGCTGTATTCGATCTCGTCGATCCACCGCACATTCGGCCCGAACCGCGCCTGTCCGCCGAGGTCCAGCGTCAGATGGACCCCGAGCCCGGCCGCCTCCGGCACCGGATAAATCAGCCGCGAAAACGGCGCGCGTCCCGCCAGCGTGAAATAGCACCCCTTGGCGTAAAACTGCGGCGGCACATGCGCCAAAGGCATCCCGTCGATACGCCGCGCAAGCTCCGGCGCGGTGAGCCCCGCGGAGTTCACCACGGTGCGCGCCAGCAGCGTCGTCGTCCCCTCGCCCCCGACCTCGAGCCGAATCCCCTCGGCCGTGACCGCCCCCGATAACACCGGCGACTGCACCGCCAGCATGGCCCCGGCATTCTCCGCATCGCCAAGCAGCGCCGTCATCAACCCGTGGCTATCGATGATCCCGGTGGAGGGCGAAAGCAGGGCCGCCTCGCATTCGAGCTGAGGTTCCAGTGCCCGCGCCTCGTCGCGCGTGAGCATGCGCAGATCGTGGACGCCATTGGCTGCCGCCTTCGCGCGAATGCCCTCGAGCGTCGCCACCTGACCCGCGCTCGTCGCGACGATGAGCTTGCCGCAACGCCGATGCTCGACATAATGGCTCTCGCAAAAGTCGTACAGCATCGCCTTGCCCCGCACGCACAGCTCGGCCTTGAGCGACCCGGCAGGGTAGTAGATGCCCGCGTGGATCACCTCGCTGTTGCGGGCGCTGGTTATCGTCCCGAACGCATTCTCGGCCTCGAGCACGATGACCTCGCGCCCCTGCAGCGCGAGCGCGCGCGCCACCGCTAGTCCCACGACGCCGGCGCCAATGACGACGCAATCGACCTGTTCCATCCAATGCTCCTCGATACGTGTGATCTGTCAGGACAAAGCGAGCCCCATGCGTGCCGCGGCGGCCGCAAGGTGCGCCTGCGCCGCGGCCCGTGCCCGCGCCGCATCGCCCGCCTCGATGGCCGCGACCAGCGCCGCATGCTCGGCATCGGCCGCGCGCGGCGCGCCGGTCTGCGCGGACAGGCGCGCGCTGTTCTCCCACGCGCGCTGCCGCGCGATCAGCAATTGCTGGCTCACGAAGTCGGTCAGCCCGGTAAAGCAGGGGTTATGCGCGGCCGCGGCAATCGCATGATGAAACGCGACATCGGCCGCCGCAGCACTCGGAAAATCCATCGCATGCGCGTACATGGCATCCAGCGCGGTACGAATCGCCGCGATATCGGCCTGCGTGCGCCGCCGCGCGGCCATCTCCGCGCAGGCCACCTCGACCACGCGCCGCAGCTCGAACAGCTGTTCGAGCGTCGGCCCGCCGTCCGGCGCGCTGGGCACCCGCCACACCTGCCCGCCCGGCGTTTCCGAAACATAGGCGCCGGAGCCCTTGCGCGTCACGAGCACGCCGTCGGCCTTGAGCAGGGCAATGGCTTCCCGCACGATCGGCCGGCTTACGCCAAACGCTTCGGCCAGCCCCGATTCGGCCGGAAGCCGCGCCCCGGCAGGGAATCGGCCGGCCGCGATATCGTCGCGCAGGGTCTGGGCAATACGGTTGGCCAGCGAGGCAGGGCGGGAAAGCGGTTCCATTGATATGTCAGGCTGTCAGACAGCTTTGAATGGACAGATTGTGGCCGCGGCGAGCCGGTCCGTCAAGCCGCAAGGCCGATCCCCCGCTAATGGGGGTCGAGAGAGGGGTCAAGGTTGTCTTCAAACGGTCGATAGCAGATAAATATCAAATCTGGCGGACGCCCACCGTCCGACCGCTCGTGACATTTGCGGATGAGAACGGTCGTTGGACCTTTTCAGCCGCTCTCATGGAGACGCTTGCCATGATCCAGCTATCCCCTCAAGACCTGCCGGTCGGCGCGCCCCTGCCATGGTCGCTGCTCGACGGCGACGGCAACCTGATGCTCGGCAGCGGTTGCGTGATTCCCGACAAGCGCGACCTCGCGCTCGTGTTTCGCCACGGCGTCGTCTGCCGCCCGGACGAGTTGTCCGAAGCGGAGAACGACCCCGTCAGTCCACGCGGCGGCCGCCTGAGCGCGGGCCCGCTCGGCCTGCAGGTCGGCACGCTGCTGCACGTGAAACTGCCCGGCGAAAGTTCGCGCGCGGCGGCCAGCCGGCTGATCGGCTTTATCGATCAGGGCCTGTTCGTGACATGGCCAAGCCTCGGCGGCCGCGAGCTCACGGTGCAGGCTGGCGAAACGCTGCTGCTGCGCGGCTTCTCCGGCCAGGCGATCCATAGCTTCACATCGACGGTCACGGCCGCATGCCGCAGCCCGTTCCGCTATCTGGTGCTGTCGTCGCCCGCGGAAGCCGAACACACGCCGGTCCGCAGCGCCGCGCGCGTCCCCACGCGCCTGGCCGCATACCTCGTGCACGACAACGACGACGAACCGATGGAAGGGCTCGTGGCAAGCGGGATGGCAAGGCTCGGCCTGCTATCGGACCTCAGCACGGGCGGGGCGCTGATCCAGACCTCGGCCCCGGGCCTCGCCATCGGCAGCCGCATCCGCCTGCGCTTCCGCCTGCGCACGGCATCGATCGACAGCGATGTCACGGTCAACGCGCAGGTACGCGGCGCGCCGGCCGGCAGCGAAGACGAAGAATTCCCGGCATGCGGCGTCGCGTTCGACGCGCTGGGCGAACGCGAACTGACGCTGCTGCAGTGCTTTATCTACGAGCAACTGCTGAGCAGCACGCGGATGACGGTGTAGGGGGCCGATCGTTCGACGCATAGCACGCGCGCGGGAAGCGTTACAGGTCGTCCCGCGGGCTCGAGGTCGTCCCGCCTGGGGGCGTGGCGTCATCCGGGCCATCGCGCACGAACCCCGCTTCGCGCATGGCCTCCGCATTGACGCGCAGGCTCATGCCGACGCGGACCGAGCGGAAGTCGGTCTTCTCGGCGGCCACGGCGCTCATATGGTGGATCGTCGCCACCATGCCGTTGTGCACGGTCCGGTCCCCGAATGGGTCGAGCAGCGTCGATGGCGCCGGCATGCTGTCCACGATCAGCAGATGTTCGAAGCCGTCGGTGCCGGTATGGACCACGTAGTGGACGATGCTGGCCGCTTCGTCGCCCACATAGGCCACGGCCGCGAACAGCGGGCGGGCCCCATCGTCCGCGTCGCGAGCATCCTCCTGCATCTCGCGCGCGCGATGGATCCATCGATCGAGCAACTCCTCGGGCGCGCAGCCGAGCCCGCGCGTCCGGATGCTCCACGACAGCCACCGCATGGCGACGGGGTCGTTCCGTGCCGCGTGCAACTGGGCCAGCCATCCATCGAGCGTCGGCGAAACGACTTCGCTGGCTGGCTGTAACGGCGTGACACCGCCGGTATCGAAGCGGAAGCGCAGGGCATGGCGAAACTGGCGTTGCGCGCGGATCCCGGCGCGATGCAGTCCTGCCTCGTCGCGCATCCACGCGTTGGGCGGGGCCGGGGCGACGCGCCACTGTTCGGGCACGATCTCGCGCGTGCGGTAATGCCGCAGCGGCAGGTAGTACCACGCGGGCGCGAAGTCGTTGGAGGGTTTGCCATTGCAGGCGAGGGGGCCGTCGGACGCGGGAGCCGCGTCCGGGATCTCACGCCGGCACGCGGCGTCGAGGAAGTGCTGCGAGGCGGCGTGCAGGCGCGAACTGCATCCGGGCACCGTGGCGACGGCAGGGTCGCCAGCGGCCATGGCCGTTATCGCCCGGCCCAGCAGCGCGCCCGCCAGCACGCGGGATAGCAAGCGACATGGCAAACAACATCGCAATCTACAAAGCGCCGCCCATCGCGTCGAAACACCCATCGTGAAAGCATGCGAAGGAAAAATCCCATCCTAGGCACGCGCGTCACGATCGGAAATGGCCGAAGCCCGAAACTGCCTTACATATTGACGTAGTTCGGACCGCCGCCGCCTTCCGGCGTCACCCACACGATATTCTGCGTCGGGTCCTTGATATCGCAGGTCTTGCAGTGCACGCAGTTCTGCGCATTGATCTGCAGCCGTTCCTTGCCCGCGTCGTTCTGCACGAACTCGTACACACCGGCCGGGCAATAGCGCGCCTCCGGGCCCGCGAACTTTTCCCAGTTCACGTTCACGGGCACGCTCGCATCCTTGAGCGTCAGGTGCGCGGGCTGGTTTTCCTCGTGGTTCGTGTTGCTGATGAACACCGAGCTCAGACGATCGAACGTGAGCTTGCCGTCGGGCTTCGGATATTCGATCTTCTGGCACTCGGCCGCCGGCTTCAGGTACACGTGGTCCGGCTTGGTGCGATGGATCGTCCAGGGCGGGTTGCGAATGCCGAGCTTCGGCAGCAGCCATTGCTCGATGCCCGTCATCAGCGTGGCCGTCGTGCGGCCCTTCTTGAACCACTGCTTGAAGTTCTTCGCCTGCAGCAGTTCCTTGTAGAGCCAGCTCTGCTCGAACGCGGCCGGGTAGGCCGAGAGTTCGTCGTGCTGACGGCCCGCCTGCAGCGCATCGAACGCGGCATCGGCGGCAAGCATGCCGGTCTTGATCGCGGCGTGGCTGCCCTTGATGCGCGAGGCGTTCAGGTAACCGGCTTCGCAGCCGACCAGCGCGCCGCCCGGGAACACGGTCTTGGGCAGCGACAGCAGGCCGCCGGCCGTGATCGCGCGCGCGCCATAGCCGATGCGCTTGCCGCCCTCGAAATACTGGCGGATTTCCGGATGGGTCTTGAAGCGCTGGAATTCCTCGAACGGCGACAGCCACGGATTGGTGTAGTCGAGGCCGACCACGAAGCCCACGGCCACCTTGTTGTCCTCCATGTGATAGAGGAACGAGCCGCCATACGTGGCGGGATCCAGCGGCCAGCCGGCCGTGTGCACGACCAGGCCAGCCTTGTGTTTGGCCGGATCGATCTCCCACAGCTCCTTGATGCCGATACCGTAGCTCTGCGGATCCTTGCCCGCATCGAGCTTGTACTTCGCGATCAGCTGCTTGCCCAGGTGGCCGCGCGCGCCTTCCGCGAAGATGGTGTACTTGGCGTGCAGCTCCATGCCGAGCTGGAAGTTCTCGGTGGGCTCGCCTTCCTTGTTGATCCCCATATTGCCGGTGGCCACGCCCTTGACCGAACCGTCGTCGTTGTAGAGGACCTCGGCGGCCGGAAAGCCCGGGAAAATCTCGACGCCCAGCGCCTCGGCCTGCTGGCCGAGCCAGCGCACGAAGTTCGACAGGCTGATGATGTAGTTGCCCTGGTTATGGAAGCACTCGGGCAGCAGCGCGTCGGGCGTCGCCTTCGAGCCGGTCTCGTCGAGGAACAGGAACTTGTCCTCGGCCACGGGCTGGTTCAGCGGTGCGCCCAGCTCCTTCCAGTTCGGGAAGAGTTCGGTCAGCGCGCGCGGATCCATGATCGCGCCGGACAGGATGTGCGCACCGGGCTCCGAACCTTTCTCGAGCACGCAGACATTGACGTCGCCACCTTTCTCCTGGGCAAGCTGCTTGAGCCGAATCGCCGTGGCCAGGCCGCCGGGGCCCGCGCCAACGATGACGACGTCGTACTCCATGGCTTCGCGGGGGCCGAACTGCTCCAGGAGCTGTTGCTGATCCATTGTCTCTAACCCTCTACTTTTTCGTGGCGGCATGACTGCCGCGCAATGCAGCGCGCAATATGCGAATGCGGGTCTGCGGTTGTGGGAGATGCTGCGGCTGACTGGACGAACCGGGCGTGGCGGGAGAAAAGGCGGGCCCTGTAGGCGTTTTTCCTCTTTCCCTTTGGGGACCAAGTTCTTAGAATCTCCGGCATTGTCCGGGACTCGACACCCTCAGGCAAGACATTTTTTGGAACGATCGTTCTTTTTTTTGATATGCTGCCTTCCGCTTCAGGCAAGGGTAGGCGGCGGACGTCCGGCCTGACTGGCCGTGCCCCCACACCGAGGTAATCATGGGTTTGTCGATCAATCTGGAAGGCAAGGTCGCGTTCGTGACCGGCGCGTCGAGCGGTCTCGGCACGCGTTTCGCCACCGTACTGGCCGCCGCGGGCGCCAAGGTCGTGCTGGCATCGCGCCGCGTGGACCGTCTCAAGGAACTGCGGGCCGCCATCGAGGCGGACGGCGGCAGCGCGCACGTGGTCGGGCTCGATGTCACCGACTTCGACAGCATCCGCTCCGCCGTTGCCCATGCGGAGACCGAGGCCGGCTCCATCGATATCCTGGTCAACAATTCCGGGGTATCCACCACGCAGCGGCTCTCCGAGGTCACGCCCGACGATTTCGACTTCGTGTTCGATACGAACACGCGCGGCGCGTTCTTCGTGGCGCAGGAAGTGGCCAAGCGCATGATCGCGCGGGCCAAGGGCGCGGAAAAGCTCGGCAATCCGCTGCCGCAGGCGCGCATCATCAATATCTCGTCGGTCGCGGGGCTGAAGGTGCTGCCGCAGATCGGCCTCTATTGCATGAGCAAGGCCGCGGTGGTGCAGATGACCAAGGCCATGGCGCTCGAATGGGCGCGGCACGGCATCAACACCAACGCGATCTGCCCGGGCTATATCGAGACCGAGATCAATCGCCATCACTGGGACACCGATGCGGGCCAGAAGCTGATCCAGATGCTGCCGCGCAAACGGCTGGGCAGCCCCGAGGATCTCGACGGCCTGATGCTGCTGCTGGCGTCGGATGCCTCGCGCTTTATCAACGGCGCCGTGATGACCGCCGACGACGGGATGGTATAACCGCAGTCCGCCAATCCGCCCGGCAGCGCGCCAAAAGCGCGCGCGGGCGTGCTGTCCATGAACCTCCGGGCTTATCCGGTCCCTCGGGGTGGGCAGTTCTTGGCATAATCGACAGGCTTTTGCCGTCAAAACATTAAAAACGAGCATGACCGCGCGGCGCACGCACACGTATGTACTCGCGCGCGCGGACCGGACCGGAGGCCGGGGAGATGGATCAAGAGGAGCAGGCACGGCGCAACGCCGGGCCGCAACACGCGGGTTCGCAGCACCTGATGGATTCGGCCGTGGTGCCGGAAGCCGTTGACGAAGCGAAAGACAAGGATTTCCGCGTCTCGCCGCGTATCGAGGACTGGGTCGGCGTCATCGTGATGGTATTGCTGGTCGCCATCACCTTCATCAACGTCATCGTCCGCTATTTCACCGACGAATCGTTCGCCTGGACCGAGGAGTTCTCGGTCTTCCTGATGATCGTGCTCGCGCTCGTGGCCGGCAGCGCCGCGGTGGCGCGCGATCGCAATATCCGCATCGAATTCTTCTTCGAGCGTGGCAGCGAGGCCCGCCAGCGGCGGCTCGCCATCCTCTCCGCGCTCGGCGTGGCCGTGATGTTCCTCGCGCTGGCCGTGCTCGGCGCGCGCGTCACGTGGGACGAATACACGTTCGGCGAGACCTCGCCGGGCATCGGCGTCCCCAGCTGGTGGTATTCGATCTGGCTGCCGGTGTTCTCGATGGCCATCGTGCTGCGGGCGCTGGGCCTGATGGCGCGCAACGTGCGCGCGCTGAAGGCACTGAGCCAGCAGCGTGCCGACCGTGATGCGGGAGGGCGCGCGCCATGACCCTCGTCGCCATCGTCCTGTTTGCGGTCTTCATCATCCTGATGCTGCTCGGCGTGCCCATCGGCGTGTCGCTGGGCCTCGGCGGCGTGGCCGCCATCGCGTTGTCCAACCTCGACACGCAGATGTTCGGCCTGCTGGCCGTGCCGCAGAACTTCTATGCGGGGCTGGCCAAGTACCCGCTGCTGGCCATTCCGATGTTCGTGCTCGTCGGCTCGATCTTCGATCGGTCCGGCGTCGCGGCGCGGCTCGTCACGTTCGCCATCGCCATCGTCGGGCGCGGGCCCGGCATGCTGCCGCTGGTCGCGATTCTCGTCGCGATGTTCCTCGGCGGCATCTCGGGTTCGGGTCCCGCCAACGCGGCCGCCGTCGGCGGCGTGATGATCGCCGCGATGTCGCGGGCCGGCTATCCGCCCGCGTACAGCGCGTCGGTGGTGGGCGCCGCGGCGGCGACGGACATCCTGATCCCGCCGTCGGTCGCGTTCATCATCTACAGCGTGCTCGTGCCGGGCGCCTCGGTGCCCGCGCTGTTTGCGGCCGGCATGATCCCGGGCGTGCTGGCCGGTGTGGCGCTGATCGTCCCCGCGGTCTGGCTCGCGCGCAAGCACAAGATGGGTGCCATCGAGGCCGGCCTGCCGCGCCCGCCGTTCTGGAAGAGCCTGCGTGAAGCCGCGTGGGGCCTGGTCGCGCCGTTCCTGATTCTCGGCGGCATGCGCGCGGGCTGGTTCACGCCGACCGAAGCGGCCGTGGTCGCGGTGGTCTACGGCCTGTTCGTGGGCATGGTGATCTATCGCTCCATCGGCATGCGCGACCTGTTCGTGATCTTCCAGGAAGCCGCGGAAACCTCGGCCGTGATCCTGCTCGTGGTCGCGCTGGCCGGCATTTTCGCCTACGCGCTGTCCACGCTCGGGGTCATCGATCCGCTCGCCGCCGCCATCGCCAACTCTGGTCTCGGCGAATACGGCGTGCTCGCGCTGATCGTGCTGCTGCTGATGACCGTGGGCATGTTCCTCGACGGCATTTCCATCTTCCTGATCTTCGTGCCGCTGCTGCTGCCCATCGCCAACGCGTTCCACTGGAACCCCGTGTGGTTCGGCGTGGTGCTGACGCTCAAGGTCGCGCTGGGCCAGTTCACGCCGCCGCTCGCGGTGAACCTGATGGTGTCGTGCCGGATTGCCCGCGTCCGCATGGAAGAGACCGTGCCATGGGTCATCTGGCTGCTGGCCGCGATGTTCGTCGCGATGCTGATGGTGCTGGCCTACCCGCCGCTGGCGACGTGGCTGCCGGACTACCTTGGTTATTGACAAGACTTATCGAAGATTCCCAACGAGGAGAGTTGCATGAAACGCCGTGCTTTGATGCTGTCCGTTGCCGCCACGATCGCCGCCGCGGCGCTCGCGCCCGCGGGCGCCATGGCCCAGACCTACAAGTCCGAATACAAGCTGTCGCTCGTGGTCGGTACCGCCTTCCCCTGGGGCAAGGGCGGCGAAATCTGGGCGGACCTCGTGCGCCAGCGCACCAACGGCCGCATCAATATCAAGCTGTACCCGGGCACCTCGCTCGTGGGCGGCGACCAGACCCGCGAGTTCTCCGCGATCCGCCAGGGCGTGATCGACATGGCCGTCGGCTCGACCATCAACTGGTCCCCGCAGGTCAAGGAACTGAACCTGTTCTCGCTGCCGTTCCTGATGCCCGACTACAAGGCCATCGACGCGCTGACGCAGGGTGAAGTGGGCAAGCAGATGTTCACGACGCTCGAGAAGGCCGGCGTGGTGCCGCTGGCATGGGGCGAGAACGGTTTCCGCGAAGTGTCGAACTCCAAGCACGAGATTCGCAAGCCCGAGGACATGAAGGGCCTGAAGCTGCGTGTGGTGGGCTCGCCGCTGTATATCGAGACCTTCAACGCGCTGGGCGCCAACCCGACGCAGATGAGCTGGGCGGACGCGCAGCCCGCGATGGCTTCGGGCGCCGTGGACGGCCAGGAGAACCCGCAATCGATCTTCGCGGCCGCCAAGCTGTACACCGTGGGCCAGAAGTTCGTGACGACGTGGGGCTACGTGGCCGACCCGCTGATCTTCGTGGTCAACAAGCAGATCTGGGAAAGCTGGACCCCGGCGGACCGCGATATCGTCAAGCAGGCCGCCATCGATGCCGGCAAGCAGGAGATCGAGCTCGCCCGCAAGGGCCTGTCCGAGGCCGGCGCGCCGGCATGGAAGGCCATGGAGCAGCACGGCGTGAAGGTCACCGAACTGTCGCCGACCGAACGCGACGCGTTCAAGAAGGCGACCGCCAAGGTCTACGACAAGTGGAAGAAGCAGATCGGCGCGGACCTCGTGACCAAGGCCGAACAGTCGATCGCCAAGCGATAAAGCGTGTTTGCTCCCCTCTCCCCTGGGGAGAGGGCGGGCGGCGCAGCCGCTCGTAGCAGGGAATCAACGACTCACCAGCCGCTGTACGAGGTCCACCGCCGTGTGGGCCCCGTACTTCTTCATCAGCCGCGCGCGGTAGATGTCCACCGTGCGCGGGCTGATCGCCAGCAGCTTGCCAATCTCCTTGCTGGTCTTGCCTTCCACCAGCTGCGCCGCGATATCGCGTTCGCGCGCCGTCAGCTCGGCCGTCACGGGCCGCTTCTGCGACAGGTCCTCGAACGTCCAGATGCCCGCCCCGAGCGCCTGCCGCCGATCGAGCGCCCGCCCGGTGACATGGCACCAGAACAGCTCCCCGGTGGCCCGTTTCATGATCCGCTCGTCCGAATACATGCCGCGCGCATTCATGATGGGCACGATGCGCGCGCCTGTCCGCTCGAACTCGTCGGCGGTCGGGTAGAGCGTCTGGAACGACTGTCCGATCAGCACCGCGCGCGTGGTGCCGAAAATCCGGCACACCTCGTCGTTGCAATCCTCGATCATGCGCTCGCGCGACAGCACGAGGCCGACGGGTGCCAGCTGGAAGGCGGTCTGGTAATCGATGGCCGGCATCATCCCTAGGCTTGTCCCTTATGTACTTTTACGTAATGGCGTCGGCGCGGCGGCTTGGCGTATGCTGTGGCCCGGACATCGCTCGCACGTGAAAGATTGTACCGTTACAATTTCCCGGCGTGCCTTGCCGATCATCCCGGGGCGGCACGTCATCCGCGCGGGAATCACCGAGGAACAAGGAGCAAAGCATGAACAAGGTCTACGCCAGCGCCACCGAGGCGCTCGCGGACGTCGTCCGTGATGGCCAGACGATCGCCGTGGGCGGTTTTGGGCTGTGCGGCATCCCGGAAGCGCTGATCGCGGCGCTGCGCGACAGCGGCGCGAAGCAGCTGACCTGCATCTCCAACAATGCCGGTGTCGATGGCTTCGGCCTGGGCCAGCTGCTCGCCACGCGTCAGGTCAAGAAGATGATCTCGTCGTACGTCGGCGAGAACAAGGAGTTCGAGCGCCAGTACCTGGCCGGCGAACTCGAGCTCGAATTCACGCCGCAGGGCACGCTGGCCGAGAAGCTGCGCGCCGGCGGCTCGGGCATCCCGGCCTTCTTCACGAAGACGGGCGTCGGCACGATCGTGGCCGAAGGCAAGGAAGTGCGCGAGTTCAATGGCGAGCAATACGTCATGGAACAGTCGCTGACCGCCGATGTGGCGCTGGTCAAGGCGTACAAGGCCGACAAGGCCGGCAACCTCGTGTTCCGCCGCACCGCGCGCAACTTCAACCCGGTCTGCGCGATGGCCGGCAAGATCACGATCGCCGAAGTCGAGCAGATCGTCGAAACCGGCGAGATCGATCCGGACGACGTGCATCTGGCCGGCATCTTCGTGCAACGGCTGGTGCTGAACGCCACCCCCGAAAAACGCATCGAGCAGCGCACCGTGCGTGCTAAGTGAGGAGACAACCATGGCATGGACACGTGACGAAATGGCTGCGCGCGCAGCCCGCGAACTCGAAGACGGTTTCTACGTGAACCTCGGCATCGGCCTGCCGACGCTCGTGGCGAACCATGTGCCGGAAGGCATGGAGGTTTGGCTGCAGTCGGAAAATGGCCTGCTGGGCATCGGCCCGTTCCCGACCGAGGATGAAGTGGACGCCGACATGATCAATGCCGGCAAGCAGACGGTGACGACGCTCAAGGGCTCGTCGATCTTCTCGTCGGCGGACTCGTTCGCGATGATCCGCGGCGGCCATATCAACCTGGCCATCCTCGGCGCGATGCAGGTCAACGAACGCGGCGACCTGGCCAACTGGATGATCCCGGGCAAGATGGTCAAGGGCATGGGCGGCGCGATGGACCTCGTCGCCGGTGTGGGCCGCGTGGTCGTGCTGATGGAACACACGGCCAAGAAGAAGGACGGCACCGAGGACATCAAGATCCTGAAGGAGTGCAATCTGCCGCTGACGGGCGTGGGCGTGGTCAACCGCATCATCACGGACCTCGGCGTGCTCGACGTGACCGCGGACGGTTTGAAACTGGTGGAGCTGGCGCCGGGCGTGACGCGCGAAGAGATCCAGCAAAAAACCGGCGCCACAGTGAAGTAACGCCGGTTCGCTCCCCTCTCCCTCGGGAGGGGGGTTACTGCGCCACCCACCCTCCATCCATATTCCAGATCGCGCCGCGCACCTGCTTCGCGGCATCGCTGGCCAGGAACACCGCCAGCCCACCGAGCTCCTCGGGCGTCACGAACTGCCCCGACGGCTGCTTCTCGATCACGAGCTCGCGCTTGGCCTGCTCGATATCGATCCCTTCCTTCTGCGCGCGGGCTTCCACCTGCTTCTGCACGAGCGGCGTCAATACCCATCCCGGACAGATCGCATTCGCGGTCACGCCGGTCTGCGCGGTTTCCAGCGCGGTCACCTTGGTGAAGCCCACGATGCCATGCTTGGCGGCCACATAGGCCGACTTCTGCGCCGAGGCGACAAGACCGTGCGTGGAGGCCACGTTGATGATGCGCCCCCAGTTCTTCCGCTTCATGCCCGGGAGCGCCAGACGCGTCGTGTGGAACGCCGACGTCAGGTTGATGGCGATGATCGCGTCCCAGCGCTCGATCGGAAAATCCTCGATATTGGAGACGAACTGAATGCCCGCGTTGTTGACGAGAATATCGGCACCGCCGAAATCCGCATCGGCATAGCGCATCATGTCCTCGATATCGCCGGCCTTGCTCATGTCCGCGCCGTGATAGCCCACCTTGATGCCGTTGCCGGCCTTGGCGATCGCATCCTTTGCGCCGTCCGCGTCACCGAACCCGTTGACGATGATGTTGGCGCCCTGCGCGGCGAGTGCCTGCGCGATGCCGAGTCCAATGCCACTGGTCGATCCGGTTACCAGGGCGGTCTTGCCTTTGAGCATGAATGCCTCCGTCGAGAGATGTGCTGTGGCATTGTACTCGCTGCGGCGTACAATCCCGTTTTGCCCCGCATCGCCATCACGCTGTTTTTTTGCCGCCGGGAGCGGCCTTCAGAGGGAGTCCCGATGTCGTCGAGTCTGTCCAGTCCGCGCCTTGGCTTTGTCCAGTGCATCAGCACCGCCGGCCTGCATCGCATGGCCTATCACGAGTGGGGTGATCCCGCGAATCCGCGCGTGCTGATGTGCGTGCATGGCCTGACGCGCACGGGCCGCGACTTCGATACCGTGGCACGCGCGCTGTCGGGCGACTACCGCGTGATCTGCCCCGACGTGGTGGGCCGCGGCCGTTCCGACTGGCTGGCGGATCCGCACCGCTACGTGATTCCGCAGTACGTGTCGGACATGGTCACGCTGATCGCGCGGCTCAACGTCGAGCAGGTCGATTGGTTCGGCACGTCGATGGGCGGCCTGATCGGCATGAGCCTCGCGGGCCTGCCCAGGTCGCCCATCCGCAAGCTGCTGCTGAACGACGTGGGTCCGAAGATCGCCCCGCAGGCGCTCGAGCGCATCGGCGCTTACCTGGGCCTGCCCGTGCGCTTCAAGACGTTCGAGGAAGGCCTTGCGTATCTGCAGACGATCAGCGCATCGTTCGGCCGCCATACGCCGGAGCAGTGGCGCGAACTGAACGGCGCGATCCTCAAGCCCGTCCAGACGCCGGACGGCATGGAGTGGGGGCCGCATTACGATCCGGCGCTCGCGGTCCCGTTCCGCGAGACCACGCCCGAGATGGCGGCGGCCGGGGAAGCCATGCTGTGGCAGCTGTTCGCGGGCATTCCGGGCCCGACGCTGATCGTGCGCGGCGCGCAATCCGATCTGCTGCTGCGCGAGACCGTCGCGGAAATGACCGCGCGCGGCCAGCAGGTGCGGTCGGTGGAAATTCCCGACGTGGGCCACGCGCCGACGTTCGTCGATCCCGCGCAGGTCGCCGTGGCGAAGGATTTCTTCCTCGGTACCTGAGCCCCGGCACCCGAGATTTTCAACACTGAATCAGAAACGAATCATGAGCACCAACGCCCTCGCCCTCAAGCGCGCCCACGTGGGCCAGCGCCTTTCGGAATATGCGGTCTTCAACAATGTGGTCTACCTCGCCGGCCAGGTGCCCGAGGTCGACCCCAAGGCCGATCTGCGCGGCCAGACACGCGAGGTGCTCGGCCATATCGACCGCTTGCTGGAAGAGGCGGGCAGCGACAAGACGCGCATCCTCTCGTGCCAGATCTTCCTGACCGACATCACGCGTATCGGCGAGATGAACGAGGTGTGGGATGCATGGGTCGCGCAGGGCAACACGCCGCCGCGCGCCACCGTGGAAGCGCGGCTCGCGAATCCCGACTATCTGATCGAAGTCGTGGTGACCGCGGCGCTGAAGTAACGCGGAGTGGCAGCAAATGGTGACGTCGACCGACCTCACGAGCCAGACGGCGGGCGTCCCCGATGCCCACCTGGTGGAGCGCGCGCTCGCCTATGTGCGCGAGCGCGGCGAGCCCGAGGGTAGCCCGCCCGCGCACCTGCCCACCGGCGAGACCGTGCTGTCGCATGCCGAGGGCATGCTGCGCATTCTCGATGGCCTGCGCGTGGACGATGCCGCGCGCGCGGCCGCGTGCCTGTTCCCGCTGGCCGCGTTCGTCGATGGCGTGGAGGCCGATATCGCGCCGCGCTTCGGCGACGAGGTAGCGGGGCTCGTCAAGGGCGTGCGCCAGCTGCTGCGCATCGGTGCCATCGCGGCGGTTCGCGACAGCCGGCAGGCGGATGTTTCGGAGTCCTCGAAGACCGAGGCCGCCGCGCGCCACGAGCAGGTGGAAGCGCTGCGCAAGATGCTGCTGGCGTTCGCGCAGGACATCCGCGTGGTGCTCGTGCGCCTGGCCTCGCGGCTGCAGACGCTGCGCTGGCTCGCCCAGACCAAGGCCATGCCGCTGCCCGGCGTCGCGCGCGAGACGCTCGACATCTATGCACCGCTGGCCAACCGGCTCGGTATCTGGCAGATGAAGTGGGAGCTCGAGGACCTTGCGTTCCGCTTCGAGCAGCCCGAGACCTACAAGCGCATCGCGCGGCTGCTCGACGAGAAGCGCATCGAGCGCGAGGGTTATATCTCGCAGGCCATCGAACGTCTGCAGTCGGAACTCGCCGCGGCGGGCATCCGCGCGGAAGTCAGCGGCCGGCCCAAGCATATCTACAGCATCTGGAAGAAGATGCGCGGCAAGGAGCTCGACTTTGCCGACCTGTACGACGTGCGCGCCTTCCGCGTGATCGTGGACGACATCAAGGACTGCTACACGGTGCTCGGCATCGTGCACCATATCTGGCAGCCCATCCCGCGCGAGTTCGACGACTATATCTCGCGGCCCAAGTCCAACGGCTACCGCTCGCTGCATACGGTGGTCATCGGCGATGACGGCCGCGCGTTCGAGGTCCAGATCCGCACGCAGGAGATGCACCACTTTGCCGAGTACGGCGTGGCCGCGCACTGGCGCTACAAGGAAGCGGGCGCCAAGGGGTACGGCGGCAACTTCGCGGCCAACGAACGCTACGACGAGAAGATTGCCTGGCTGCGCCAGCTGCTGGCATGGAAGGACGATGCCGACCATTCGGTCGCCCACGAGGACTCGCCGTGGGAGCAGCTGAAGCATGCGGCGATCGACGACCATATCTATGTGCTGACGCCGCAGGCGCGCGTGGTCGCGCTGCCGCAGGGCGCCACGCCGCTCGACTTCGCGTACTACCTGCACAGCGACCTCGGCCATCGTTGCCGCGGCGCGCGCGTCGATGGCGCGATGGTCCCGCTGAACACGCCGCTCAAGAACGGACAGACCGTCGAGATCGTCGCGCTCAAGCAGGGCGGCCCCTCGCGCGACTGGCTCAACGCGGAACTCGGCTACCTCGCCAGCACGCGCGCGCGGCAGAAGGTGCGCGCGTGGTTCAACGCGCTCGACTCGCAGGAAACCATCGCGCAGGGCCGCGCGATGATCGACAAGACGCTGCAGCGCGAAGGCAAGACCGCGGTGAATCTGGAAGACCTCGCCACGCGCCTGCAGTTCAAGACGCCCGAGGATCTGTTCGCCGCGGTGGCCAAGGAAGAATTCAGCCTGCGCCACGTCGAGCATGCGCTGCGGCATCCCGAAGGGGAGGCCGAGCCGCAGTTCAGCGAGGAAGAGGCGGTCACCAAGAAGAGCCGCGCGACGAGCGTGGCGCGCGGCGCGAAGAGCGGCGTGCTCGTGGTGGGCGTGGATTCGCTGATGACGCAGATGTCGCGCTGCTGCAAGCCCGCGCCGCCCGACGATATCGTCGGCTTCGTCACGCGCGGCCGCGGCGTGTCGATCCATCGCCGCAACTGCCATACGTTCCTGCAGCTGTCGTCGCGCGCGCCCGAGCGCGTGATCCAGACGGAGTGGGGCAAGCGCAGCGACGCCGTGTATCCGGTGGACATCCACGTGGAGGCCGTCGATCGCCAGGGTCTGCTCCGCGATATCTCGGAAGTGCTGTCGCGCGAGAAGATCAATGTGACGGGCGTGAAGACGCTGACGAGCAAGGGCGTCGCGCGCATGCAGTTCACGGCCGAGGTATCGGAGGCCACGCAACTGCAACGCGCACTCTCTTTGATAGAAGATGTACAAGGGGTGTTGCAAGCGAAAAGAAAGTGATGCTATACTTGCGTCTTCGCTAGGCTCGTAGCTCAGCTGGTTAGAGCACCACCTTGACATGGTGGGGGTCGTTGGTTCGAGTCCAATCGAGCCTACCAACGAACAAGTAGTACTGAAGTAACTGCAGCATCAACATCGAGGGGCATCATGGTTATGACACCGCGAACTACTACCGCTGAACAGCGTCAGTAGTCGAGGTACGCCCTTCGAGCCGGAGCGATCCGGCAAGTTAAGAAAAACGCGGCCTTGGCCGCGTTTTTTTTCGTCTGTCGTTTGCTGGCCGCCTGATAAGCTGCCGGTCTCCACAAGAGCACAAGAGGTGCAAGATGATCGCAATCACGCTGCCTGACGGATCTCGTCGTGAATTCCCCGGCCCCGTCACGGTGGCTGAAGTGGCGCAGAGCATTGGCTCGGGTCTGGCCAAGGCCGCGCTCGCCGGCAAGGTGGATGGCCGGCTCGTCGACACGAGTTTTCGCATCGAGCAGGATGCCGCGCTCGCCATCGTCACGGACAAGGACGCCGATGGCGTCGACGTGATCCGTCACTCGACGGCGCACTTGCTCGCGTATGCCGTGAAGGAACTCTATCCCGATGCACAGGTGACGATCGGTCCCGTGATCGAGAACGGCTTCTACTACGACTTCGCGTACAAGCGTCCCTTTACGCCGGAAGATCTCGCCGCCATCGAGAAGAAGATGACGGAGCTTGCGCGCAAGGACGAGAAAGTCACGCGCGAAGTGCTGAGCCGCGACGACGCGGTGGCGCTGTTCCAGTCGATGGGCGAGAAGTACAAGGCGGAGATCATCGCGTCGATTCCGGCGAGCGAAGAGATCGGCCTCTATCGCGAGGGCAACTTCGTCGACCTGTGCCGCGGCCCGCACGTGCCGTCGACGGGCAAGCTCAAGGTCTTCAAGCTCATGAAGGTCGCCGGCGCCTACTGGCGCGGCGATGCCAACAACGAGATGCTTCAGCGCATCTACGGTACGGCCTGGGCGAAGAAGGAAGACCAGGACGCGTACCTGCACATGCTCGAGGAAGCGGAGAAGCGCGACCACCGCAAGCTCGGCAAGCTGCTCGACCTGTTCCATCTGCAGGAAGAGGCGCCCGGCATGGTGTTCTGGCATCCGAAGGGCTGGGCGGTATGGCAGGCCGTGGAGCAGTACATGCGCGGCCGCCTGACGGACGCCGGCTACGAGGAAGTGCGCACGCCGCAGGTGATGGACCGTTCGCTGTGGGAGAAGTCGGGCCACTGGCAGAACTACAAGGAGAACATGTTCGTCACGGAGTCGGAGAAGCGCGACTACGCGATCAAGCCGATGAACTGCCCGGGCCATGTGCAGATCTTCAATCACGGCCTGCGTTCGTATCGTGACCTCCCGCTGCGCCTGGCCGAGTTCGGCGCCTGCCATCGCAACGAGCCTTCGGGCGCGCTGCATGGCCTGATGCGCGTGCGCGGTTTCGTGCAGGACGATGCGCACATCTTCTGCACGGAAGCGCAGATCGTGGAAGAGGCGAAGGCGTTCAACGAACTCGCGTTCTCGGTCTACGACGACTTCGGATTCAAGGACGTGAAGGTCAAGCTCTCGCTGCGCCCCGATCAGCGGGCCGGTTCGGACGAGACGTGGGATCACGCCGAAGAAGGCCTGCGCCTCGCGCTGCGTGCCTGCGGCGTGGAGTGGGAAGAGCTGCCGGGCGAGGGCGCGTTCTACGGCCCGAAGGTCGAGTACCACATCAAGGACGCGATCGGCCGCTCGTGGCAATGCGGCACGCTCCAGCTCGACCTCGTGCTGCCGGAGCGCCTGGATGCCGAATACGTCTCCGAAGACAATTCGCGCAAGCGCCCCGTGATGCTCCACCGCGCCATTCTTGGCTCGTTCGAGCGTTTCCTGGGCATTCTGCTGGAGAACCACGCAGGCGCGCTGCCGGCCTGGCTAGCGCCTGAGCAGGTGATCGTGCTGAACATTGCGGATTCGCACGCAGAATATGCTGAAAACGTAGTTCAACTCTTGCAAAAACAAGGGTTTAGGGCCAAGGCGGATTTGCGTAACGAGAAAATTACGTATAAAATCCGCGAGCATTCCCTTCAAAAGATCCCCTACCTGCTGGTGGTGGGTGAAAAGGAGCGGGATGCCAATCAAGTGGCCGTGCGTGCCCGTGGCAATGTGGATCTCGGCGTAATGTCCGTATCCGCATTTGTGGATCGTCTGCAACAGGACGTCTCCAGTAAAGCCTGAGGCGACGAGCACGGCTTGTTTTTTTGTCTTCTTGAGGTAACGCAACATCGCTACAGACAAAGGTCACCGCATCAACCGTGAGATCAGCGCGCCCGAGTTGCGCCTGGTAGGGGTTGATAACGAACAGCTCGGCATCGTCAAGTTCATGGACGCTCTGCGCATGGCTGAGGACAAGGACTTGGATCTGGTGGAGATCGCTCCCAATGCGGCTCCGCCCGTGGCCCGTATCATGGACTACGGCAAGTTCAAGTACGAAGAAGCCAAGCGCTTGCACGAAGCGAAGCTGAAGCAGAAGATCATCCAGGTCAAGGAAGTGAAGTTCCGCCCTGGCACGGATGATGGCGACTACAACGTCAAGCTGCGCAACCTGAAGCGCTTCCTGGAAGATGGGGACAAGACCAAGATCACGCTGCGTTTCCGCGGCCGTGAAATGGCCCACCAGGAAATCGGCGCGCGCATGCTCGAACGGCTGAAGAGCGATCTGGAGGAGTTGGGCCAGGTCGAGCAGATGCCGAAGATGGAAGGCCGCCAGATGGTGATGGTGCTGGCCCCCAAGAAGAAGAAGTAATTCCTGTGCGAAGCGACGACCGGGATGCTCGGCATCCCGGTGTTGCTTTGTGCGGAGCAGTACGCGGGCCTCCCGGCCGGCGTACAAAAACAAGTGGATGCGGGTCTTACAAGCGCTGGCGTCAGCCGGCCACCTGCATGCATGTCATAGAGCTGGAGTTTTTCATGCCTAAGATGAAGACCAAGAAAAGCGCTTCCAAGCGCTTTACGGCGCGCCCGAACGGTTCGTTCAAGCGCGGCCAGGCCTTCAAGCGTCACATCCTGACGAAGAAGACCACCAAGAACAAGCGTCACCTGCGTGGCACTCAGGACGTCCATGAGACGAACCTGAAGTCCGTTCGCGCAATGATGCCGTACGCGTAACCCTAACGATCACGAAAGGAGAGCTTCATGCCTCGAGTCAAACGTGGGGTCACCGCACGGGCCCGTCATAAGAAAGTCATCGACGCTGCCAAGGGTTACCGCGGCCGTCGCAATAATGTCTATCGCATCGCCAAGCAGGCGGTCATGCGTGCTGGCCAGTACGCATACCGCGATCGTCGCAACAAGAAGCGCGTGTTCCGCGCCCTCTGGATTGCACGTATCAACGCTGCCACGCGCGAGCATGGCATGACCTACAGCGTGTTCATGAACGGCCTGAAGAAGGCTTCGATCGAACTCGACCGCAAGGTGCTGTCGGACATGGCCATTCACGACAAGCCTGCCTTTGCTGCCATCGTCAACCAGGTGAAAGCCTCCGTTGCCTGATGCCGGCTCCGGCAGCGTCACTAGACGCCGCCGGGCAAGCACCGACCGCAAGGTCACGTAAGAACGGGGCTCCTCACCGAGCCCCGTTTTTATTTTGTAGCGCCAACATATTCCACGTTTGCCGTCATGTCCCTGGATCTGGATCAAATCGTCGCCGACGCACAGGCCGCCTTCGCAGCCGCTAACGACAACGCCACGCTCGAAAACGAGAAAGCACGTTTCCTCGGCAAGACCGGCGCGCTGACCGAACTGCTCAAGGGGCTCGGCAAGCTCGACCCCGAAGCGCGCAAGACCGAAGGCGCGCGCATCAACCAGACCAAACAGCAGGTGGAAGCCGCGCTGCAGGCGCGCCGTCAGGCGCTGGCCGATGCGCTGATGAATGCCCGCCTCGCGTCGGAAGCGATCGACGTGACGCTGCCGGGCCGCGCGGTGTCGCGCGGCAGCCTGCATCCGGTCATGCGCACGTGGGAGCGCATCGAGCAGATCTTCGGTTCGATCGGTTTCGACGTCGCCGACGGCCCCGAGATCGAAACCGACTGGATGAACTTCACGGCGCTGAACAACCCGGACAACCATCCGGCGCGTTCGATGCAGGACACGTTCTACATCGATGGCCGCGACAGCGACGGCAAGCTCCTGCTGCTGCGCACGCATACGAGCCCGATGCAGGTCCGCTACGCGCGCATGCACGTGCAGAAGTACGCCGGCAAGGCTATGCCGCCGATCAAGGTCATCTGCCCGGGCCGCACGTATCGCGTCGATAGCGATGCCACACACTCGCCGATGTTCAATCAGGTGGAAGGCCTGTGGATCGGCGAGAACATCAGCTTCGCGGACCTGAAGGGCGTGTATCAGGACTTCCTGCGCAAGTTCTTCGAGCGCGACGACATCCAGGTGCGCTTCCGTCCGTCGTATTTCCCGTTCACGGAACCGTCGGCTGAAATCGATATGGCATTCGGCAACGGCAAGTGGCTCGAGATTTCGGGCTCGGGCCAGGTGCATCCGAACGTGCTGCGCAACATGGGGCTCGATCCCGAGCGCTATATCGGCTTTGCATTCGGCTCCGGCATCGAGCGCCTGACCATGCTGCGCTACGGCATCAACGACCTGCGCCTGTTCTTCGAAGGCGACGTGCGTTTCCTGCGTCAGTTCGCCTGACGCCGGCATTTACCTCACAGATATCTACCGAACAGAAGCGCCATGCAATTCTCGGAATCCTGGCTTCGTACCTTCGCGAACCCTGAAAAAATCTCCACCGACGCGCTCTCGCACAGCCTGACCATGGCCGGGCTGGAAGTGGAGGAGGTGGGCCCGGTCGCACCGCCGTTCAGCAAGATCGTGGTCGCGCATGTGCTGGCCACCGAGCGCCATCCCAATGCCGATCGTCTCAACGTGTGCCAGGTGGATGCCGGCACCGGCGAGACGCTGCAGATCGTCTGCGGCGCGCCCAACGTGAAGCCCGGCATCAAGGTGCCGTGCGCGATGGTGGGCGCCGTGCTGCCGCCGGCGGAAGCGGGCGGGGCACCGTTCGAGATCAAGGTTGGCAAGCTGCGTGGCGTGGAAAGCTACGGCATGCTGTGCTCGGCGCGCGAACTCAAGCTGTCCGAGGATGCCGGCGGCCTGCTCGTGCTGCCCGAGGACGCGCCCGTGGGCCAGGATATTCGCCAGTACCTGGACCTCGACGATCAGATCTTCACGATCAAGCTCACGCCAAACAAGGCGGACTGCCTGTCGGTTCATGGCGTGGCGCGCGAAGTGTCGGCGCTGACCGGCGCCACGCTGATGCTGCCCGACATGTCGCCCGTGGCGGTGACGATCGACGATCGGCTGCCGGTCAAGGTGTCCGCGCCCGACCTGTGCGGCCGCTTCTCGGGCCGCGTGATCCGCGGCGTGAACGCGCATGCGGCCACGCCCGCGTGGATGGTGCAGCGGCTCGAGCGTTCGGGCCAGCGCAGCATCTCCGCGCTCGTCGATATCTCGAACTACGTGATGCTGGAGCTCGGCCGTCCGAGCCACGTGTTCGACCTCGACAAGATTCATGGCGGCCTCGACGTGCGCTGGGGCCGCAAGGGCGAACAGCTCAAGCTGCTCAACGGCAATACGGTGGAGGTCGACGAGAACGTGGGCGTGATCGCCGACGACAAGGAGATCGAGAGCCTGGCCGGCATCATGGGTGGCGACAGCACCGCGGTGACGCTCGACACCACGAACATCTACCTCGAGGCCGCGTTCTGGTGGCCCGAGGCGATTCAGGGCCGCGCGCGCCGCTACAACTTCTCGACCGATGCAGGCCATCGTTTCGAGCGTGGCGTGGACTACGCAACGACGGTCGAGCACATCGAGCGCATCACGGCGCTCATCCTGCAGATCTGCGGCGGCGCCGCCGGTCCGGTCGATGACCAGATCGTCAACCTGCCGGTACGCAAGCCGGTGTCGCTGCGCGTGGCGCGTGCCGAGCGCATCCTCGGCATCGAGCTGTCGGCGGCGGAGATCGCCGATGTGTTCCAGCGTCTGAATCTGCCGTTTACGCGTTCGCAGGGTGCCGACGGTGAAGTCTTCGAGGTGACGCCGCCGAGCTACCGCTTCGACATCGAGATCGAGGAAGACCTGATCGAGGAAGTCGCGCGCATCTATGGCTTCGAACGCATTCCCGCGCGGCCGCCCGTCGCCGAGAACGAGATGCGTCCGACCAACGAAGGCCGCCGCTCGCAGCACGTCGTGCGTCATGCGCTTGCCGCGCGTGACTATCAGGAAGTGGTCAACTTCGCGTTCGTCGAAGAGAAGTGGGAGCGTGACTTCGCCGCCAACGACAACCCGATTCGCCTGCTCAATCCCATCGCGAGCCAGCTGGCCGTGATGCGTTCGACGCTGATCGGCGGGCTCGTGGACAAGGTGCGCTACAACCTCAACCGCAAGGCCGCGCGTGTGCGCCTGTTCGAGGTGGGCCGCGTGTTCCACCGCGATCCGAAGGCCGTGGATAGCGGGCTGACCGTGGCCGGTTACGACCAGCCGATGGTCGCCGCGGGCATCGCCTACGGTCCCGCGTTCGAGGAGCAGTGGGGCGTGCCGACGCGCGCGGTGGACTTCTTCGACGTCAAGGGCGACGTGGAGACCCTGTTCCATCCGCACGTGCCGCGCTTCGAGGCCGTGGCACATCCCGCGCTGCATCCGGGCCGCGCCGCGCGCGTGATCGTCGGCGGCAAGGCGGTGGGCGTGGTGGGCGAACTGCATCCGCGCTGGCTGCAGGAATACGAACTGGCGCAGGCGCCGGTGGTGTTCGAGCTGGACCTGCAGGCGCTGCGCGACGTTGGGCTGCCCACGTACACCGAGATCTCGCGCTTCCCGGCCGCGGTGCGCGATCTTGCCGTGGTGGTCAAGCAGACCGTCCGCGTGCAGGACATGATCGACGCCATGCGCGAGGCGCTGGACAAGGCCGATCTGGGCCGCTACTGCCAGAGCTTGGTGCTCTTCGACGAGTTCCGTCCGAAGGCGGCTTCGGCGGCCATTGGCGCGGACGAGAAAAGCCTTGCGTTCCGCCTGACCTTGCAAGATACTGGGGCGACGCTTCAGGACGAAACTGTCGATCAGGCAGTACGCTGCATGGTCGATGCGGTGGTCGCGGCGTTCGACGCCCGCCTGCGCGGCTGAACTCCCTGTGAAGGCTGGGCTCATTGACCGGTGGTCATCGGGCCCACGCCAACGAGCGATCATAGAATCAGCAAGATGAACGACCGAGACGCGATTTCCATGAATGCAGCAGGACTGGGCGAGGTGAGCGACCGGCACGCTCCCTCCCACGATGACGCGTCGCCGGAAGCCCGCGCGACCGAGGTGCCTACCCTGACCAAGGCCGAACTCGCGGAGATGCTGTTCGACCAGGTCGGTCTGAACAAGCGCGAGTCCAAGGACATGGTCGAAGCCTTCTTCGACGTCATTCGCGAAGCGCTGGAGCAGGGCGACAGCGTCAAGCTGTCCGGCTTCGGCAACTTCCAGCTGCGCGACAAGCCGCAGCGTCCGGGCCGCAACCCCAAGACCGGTGAAGTCATTCCGATTACCGCGCGCCGCGTGGTGACGTTCCATGCGAGCCAGAAACTCAAGGGTCTCGTCGAGGAACGCGCCGGCGTGGCGGTGGTATCGAACTGATACCCACATCGCACGGCGGTGTCCGTGCGATGGCCGCGGCGGGTTCCTCCTTCCGCGTGATTGCCCCCTGAATTTGTAGTCTGTATCCTTCAGTGCCGTGCAACGCGCACGTCTAGACGTCGCGCGTGCCAGCACCGATCTTCCTCCCGAACTCAGACGACCATCGCATGACGGACAAATCCAGCGAGCGCATCACGCTGCCGCCGATTCCCGCGAAACGCTACTTCACGATTGGTGAGGTGAGCGAGCTGTGCGCCGTCAAGCCGCATGTGTTGCGGTATTGGGAGCAGGAGTTCACGCAGCTCAAACCGGTGAAGCGCCGCGGGAATCGCCGCTATTATCAGCACCACGAAGTCCTGCTGATCCGCCGCATCCGCGAGCTGCTCTACGAGCAAGGCTTCACGATCAACGGTGCCCGCAACCGCCTCGACGAAGTCCGTCATCACGGCGGCGCGGCAGCGCAACAAGAGATCGAAGAACCGGACGGCACCCCGCGCGAAGAGGCCGCGGTACTGACGGTGGACATCAACCAGCTTCGCGGCGAACTGGTCGAGGTGCAGCATCTGCTCGCACAATTGAGAGAGATCGCGAAGCACGGATAAAACGTGCGCAAGTGACTAGCCATCGGCTAAATCTTGCTGTTATAATCTTTGTCTTTCGGGGCGTAGCGCAGCCTGGTAGCGTACCTGCATGGGGTGCAGGTGGTCGGAGGTTCAAATCCTCTCGCCCCGACCAGAAATTCAAAACCCGCCTGGTGTAAAAACCAGGCGGGTTTTGTCTTTTGCACGTCAGCGAATCGAACGGCCATTTCGGAAGACTTCCAAAATCACGCTCAGGCGTTTGCCGAGCTCGTCGGCCAAGCGCTCGATCAGGTCTGGTTCACTCGTGCTGGTGCTCCAGATTCCAGTGCCGCGGAGAGGGTCAGGTACATCCGGTGGTATTTCTGCATGCGCTCGAAGTCCTTCTCGCGCAGGTCCTTCAGGCGGCGGATGTCGCTGTTGTGACGCAGATCGGCGAGCTTGACGATGATGGAGTCGCGGGAGCGCATGACACGCGCGAGATACTCGTCCTCGGACTCGTCCTTCCGCTTCGTCAGATTCATGATCGCGGTGATGACGCGTTCGCTGAACCCCATGGTCGTCAGATCGACGGGCGTCGTAGTCGTGTCCTCGAGCAGGTCGTGTCCGAGCGCGATGCACTGCAATTCCTCATCCTCGGTCTTCGCGTTGTGCATCACCTTCAGCAGATGCAGCACGTACGGCTTGCCGGCCTTGTCGTACTTGCCGTCGAACTGCTGCGTCACGAGCAGCAGCATCTTCGACAGCATTTCTCCCTTCTTCGGTTCCATTCGTATGCTCCAGCGAGTTTGTTCGGCTCACCTCAATTATGCGTGCTGCTGGGCCAGGATAGCCTGCCGATCGTAGAAGTCGTACGCACCACCGCTGTCACACCGTAGAGCAGCGGTCACAAATTAAAGGCCTGGCGATTCTTATCGTTGGGCCTTTTGTCTATCTTGGTCTGCGTTTCTTCAACGCGACCAAGGTTCGGCGCGGTGCACTTCCGATTGGAGATATCGAATGAAAACCATTTTCCTGTCCTGGCGAAGTTACGAGACGCGCGAACGCATGGTGGTGGCGCGACTGGACTGGGACGGCAGCGCGTACCACTTTTCCTACACGCGCGGCGTGTGGCGGTCCGGGTATCTGTTGCCGTTCGAATGCAAGGCCAAGGTCGATCGCGTGCAATATTGGCCGGAGCTCCCACCTGATATGTCGATTCGACGGATGCGCAAGTCTCGGCCCGACTATCCGCGGTTTCTGAAGTGGATGGGCCTCGATGCGCCCGATGCGATGGCTGAGCTCGGGATTTCCGGGGGGATCAAGGTGACCGACTCACTCGAGACGATGCCGTTGCCCGAGCGGACGCCGACAGGTGAGTATGTGACCGAGTTTTTTACGCGAGGCCTGTGGGAGGCCGGACCGGCCAGCATCGAGGCGGCGCGCCGGCTGGTGGAGGGCGATCGGCTCTGGCTGATCAAGGATCCGCTGAGCCGGTGGTGCAGCTACAAGCTGTTCGCGGATGCCGAGGGCGAGAGCCCCTACGTCGGGTATCTGCCGCGGATGTTTGCGAAGGATATCGAAAGGCTGCTCGATCGATGTGGTTCGGCCCTGGAGGTGCGCGTCAGGCAATTGAATCAGGATGCGCCGACAGCCATGTGGGTGTTGTGCCGGCTGACCTGTCCGTGGCCGGACGGTTTTGTGCCGTTCGACGGGGACGATGACTTCGTATCGCTTGTGTCGACGACGCCTGTCGAATGCACGGACGAGCGTTGCTTTGAGTGTTCGTTCAACCGGGACTTGGAGAGGGAATGCATGGAGGGGCGCCGCGTCGCCGCCGCGGATGTCGGATGACGCCGCATACGCGCGTTCTTCACCATTGGTTACATCCCCGCGTACGCGGGTCCGATATGCTTCGTCGCCATGTCATATCGGTGAGGAGACGATGATGCGATATCTGTTGGCGGCGATGATGGCTGCCGGTGCGATGATGTTGGGCGGATGCGTGGTCGCCCCCTACGACGATGCCGGTGGCGGTGGGCCCGGATGTCCGCCCGGGCAGGCGAAGAAGGGGAATTGCCGGGTCGATTCGTATGGCAATGAATCGTTCTGCCCGCCGGGCAAGGCGAAGAAGGGGCAGTGCTGAGGGTGCATGCCCGGTAGCAATGCTGAGGAGTCAAGCCGAGGAGCAAAGCCGAAGCACTATCAGGTTTGCAGCGTCAGCCATCCTCGCTGCGGCTCTCAACCTCGGCCTCAGCCTCAGCCTCCCCCGCGGCCCCCACCGCAACCGGCGCGTACGCCAGCCCCGCCTCGCGCGGTCCCGCCGGTTCGACCTCGGCGCCGATCTCCCGCATGCGCGCGAACACGCGTTCGATGTCCTCGGGCGCAAGCACCAGCTGCGCCACGCCGAAGAACAGCATCTGCGGCGCCATTTCACGGGGGTGTGAACCCCCCGTATATTTTCTCCATTGATGGTCGCCGGCGAGGCCGAACAGCGCGGCCATGCTCTTGCCCGTGCGGCTGAGATCCTGCTTGAGTTTGCGCAGGTCATGCGGTTGCGGTGGTCGATATCGCATGTACGGTTGCCTTGTCAGTGGCGTTGCAAGCTGATATCAACGGATGCTAACGCGCGGGCGCGCAGGATCAATCGCATATTCACGAATGTGTAAGCGTCCCACGATGGATAGCGGATACGAAAAACCCGCCTCGCGGCGGGCTTTGATTTGCGGGAGCGATGATGATCCGACCCCGGGGCAGCATCAGGTGGCCCGGCACTCCATGATCCAGTGCGTATAGGGAATCCACGCCTGATGACGGACGCGGCCCGTGACGTCCGAGAAAACCGAGGAGGCGAGCTTGACGTAGCCCTCGTCGGTCAACACGTTCTGGCCCCGGTCGTAGCTCACCAGCAGACGCGAGATGGGGTTCTGCCCCTTGGCGTAGCAGGGGTCGATGGTGACCAGCCGGCCTCCGGGCTTCAACGCCGTTTTCGCGAGCTGGAAGAGATGATTCGCGGCATCGCTGTCCAGGTGATGGAGCAAGCCGCATCCAAGCACGACATCGAATTTCGGTAACGTTTCGAGGTCGGAATAATCGAGCAGCTTGCAGACGAAGTTGCCCTGCGCGCCGTATCGCTTCCTGGCGGCCTCGATATAGGCTTCGCTGATATCGAATCCCCAGTAATTGACCTCGGGCAGGAATGCGCGGATCTCTGCCGTTCCACAGCCGATATCGAGGACGTTGTCGCCGGGACGCACGCGAATCGAATCGCGGGCGAAATCGTTTCGCGTGCTGTTGCCGCCCATGAACAGCTGGAAGGCGTCATAGACGGCGGGATGGGAAAGAACCCTGCGAACTCCGCTTGTAATCTGTGCCATTCGTTAGGCTCGCAAAAGTTGATGGTATTAGCCGCCCTTGGCGATCACGACAATGCCGCTCAGGACGATGAGTGTGCCGACGATGCGATAGGCGTTGAGCGAATCGCCGAAGATAAATACGCCGCCCATGAGCACAACGATATAGGTCAGGCTCACGAACGGATAGGCGTAACTGATCTGCAATTGCGTCAGCGTCAGCATCCAGCTCACACCGGCCAGGAATGTCGCAAGAATAGACGACAACACCCATGGGGTCAGCAGCAGATGCATGACATAGAGTGCCTTGCCGGTCGTGGTGGCCGGTAGCGGGCCCGCCTCACCGACTTGCCAGCGCATGACGAGCTGGCTGTAGGCGGTAAACGCCAGCATGAGAAAGATATAAATGTGGCCAGATAGTCGCGACATGCTCTTATCCTAAGACTTCCTTGGCCGCACGGCCGTAAATATGGTGGAGGACAATACTACCGCCAGCATGGGCTGCACCCACCAGTAGGAAACTTCCGCGAAGAAGTTGGTGGCGCCTTGCGGGATCGACAGCATCAGCCCAGGCGTGACGGAAATGACGATGAGGACGGCGATCATTTCCAGATCGCCGAGCGCCCTGAACGCGTCTCGCAGCGCCGGGCGGTGCTTGCCGCAGAACGACAGGCATATCCTGACCGCGACGAACAGGAGCGCCGGACCGAAGAAGGCGAAGAACGATGCTACCCAGCGGTCCTCGGGAAGGACGTCCCGAATGAAGGCAAACGGCTTGAGCATGTGCAGGAGGCCGGGGCCGGCCTCCGCGCTCTGCGTGGCTACCTGGGTGGCAACATAGCCGTAGACGAGCGCGCACGACATGGCCAGCCAGGCCAGTACGCGCTGCATCCACGTCATCGGCAGCCGCAGGACGGCGTAGGCGAGAAGACAGCCGACGACCGCGCCAACGCTGATCTTGAGCGAGCACAGCACGATCAGGTAGATCGCGATCGCGGGGAATGCATACCACTTCAATCGAAGCGGACGATTGCGGCCAAGCTGATCGAGCAGCCAGACGCCGGCGAGATAGGCCACGAGCACGGCCACGCCGAAAGATTCGCTATGGAACACGTTGTCCCACACGCCGAGCTCCCGGCGGTAGCCGGCGGAAATCAGTCCGATGAACGCAACGAGCAGTGCAATCCAGAACGGACCGAAACCTTCCTGATCGGCATCGTCGCGGGTATCCATGACACCGATTCGTGCAAGGTAGTTGCGGAACGCCATTGCGAAGACGAACATCGCGAGAAGAAACAGCGGCACGAACAGCAACGGGAAAATGACCGCGTAGAAGTCCAGTGCGCCGACGCCCAGAAATTGGGATAGCAGCCCGACCAGATGATGGCTGGCAAAGTGGTAGGGGAACGGCGCGACGCCGTCGATGCCCAGCGATGCAGACGCAAAACCAGTCAGCATGTTGACGATGGCGGCGTGGAACATCATGTCCACGTGGGCGGTACCCGATAGCACGCCTTCATGGATCCACGGCGTCTTGTACCCGTCCACGTAGGTCAGGAGGAACGCCCAATAGCCGACCAGCGCGCTGGCGACTAGCGCGACCAGCGTGTTCAGGCTTCTGGCCTTCCAGATCATGACGGCATTGCGGATGGCGACGGCACCGATGGCGATCCATGCAAGCGTGCTGTGCCCGGCGAAAATCCAGACGAGGCAGGGCAGCCCGCACATTGCAAGCAGCAGGGTGCTCCAGTCGGATCTCTGCATCCGGCCCCGCTCATACCACTCGAAGGCCAGCGCGACGGCGCAGAGGCTTGCGGCCGTCCCCGCCAGCACGGCGTCGATGATTTCGGGATTCCGCCCCGTCACGAACTCCGGCGCGCGGAGGGCGAGATACAGCGCGATCGCAAAACTGAACGTTGCGACCGAGCATCCGATATAACCGCTTTTTGCGAAGGTACTGGCGCTCGCTCCGGACTCCGACCATACCAGACTGCTACGTCGCACAATCCATCCTCTTCGACTGAAATGCGTGATCCGCTTTTTTGATCACGACAACATGCGAGAACCCGCGCGCGAGCGCGAGCTTGCAGGGAGCTTCCGATGCGTCGCCCCTCATCGGCTGCCGGGGCGCGAGGTACTGGTAGCCATACGATTCATACTTGCACTGGCCGCTCTCTGGAGAGAACGGGCTTAGCAGCGGCATGCCTGTGAGCGCGGGCACCACGAAGGGCTGGATCGCGCAGGCGGGCAGCACGGTGTCAGTCGGTTTGTTGATATAGACGCCGCGATAGAAATCGGGGTCGAGAATGACGACACCGTACGGCGTGCCGTTGTGCAGGTCTTTCTCGCGGCCCAGGTCCGTGAGGAATCGATACAGGCGCGAGCGTTCGGCGAGGCCGGCCTTGCCGTCCACGATGTCGTCATCGGCCGGCGGCGACTGGATCGAGGCGCCCACGAGCTTTGCCGCCGCTTCCTTGGCCGCGAATTTGTCCCGGTAGGAAAGGATATTCGCCCCGGCCAGGGCCAGGCCGAGCAGCACCAGCAGGCAGACGACAGTACTTCGCCAACTAATCACGTGTCTCTCGCGTTCCCGAAAGGGGTCGATATTATCGCAAAGTTGTCACTTTCCGATAAGAATCCCCCCTTGAGTCGGAAGTCGAGGCAATCCCGTAGCGGGCCGCTGGGCCGGCGCTTCGGGCACGCGATCCGGGCCAGCGGAAAATCTCCGGTCGGTTTGAATCCTCCACCGTACGTTGCTACGATAAAGATTCCATTCCAGCCATCGGAGGGTTTCATGTCTGACAAGGACAGCGGTATCGGTATCGCCGGCACGACGTGCATCGCATTCGCGGTGGCCGGGCTCGCGCTCGCGGCGTCGTTCATCCTCGCGTACTACGCGGTCAATCCGAAGCGCATTACGCAGAGCGGGGGCTGAGCGCCCGCCGTTGTCAGACATGGCCCGACAGCGCCTGCATGACATGCCGCTGGCCGCGCGCGAGGCGTTTGCGGACGCCTGCGCGCGGCACGGGTTTGTCTGGGAGGACTTCGAGGTCGCGGAGGAGGGGGGCGTCGTCAGCGTCGCGCCCGTGGCTGGCGGAGATTTGCGCGCTTATCCGACAGAGGCCGGCGGCGCGCCGTGGATCGTTGCATTCGAACGCGATCTCGAGTGCGACGTGTTCGGGCCGCCGCTGGCGGACTAGCGGCGCAGGCGGGCAGCCCCCCCATCAGGCAGGCAACGCGCGCAGGGATGCGCCAACGCGCGCGCGACCGGCATGGCGTGGTCCCGCGTCCGGGCCCGCCTCCCCACCGCCCTCGATCCGGAACACCGCCACCGCGGCCGAGAGCCGGTGCGCCTGCTCTTCCAGCGCGCCGGCCGCCGCCGCCGCTTCTTCCACGAGCGCCGCGTTCTGCTGCGTTACCTCGTCCATCTGCGTCACGGCCACGTTGACCTGATCGATCCCGCTGCTCTGTTCCGCGGCGGCAGCGGCGATCTCGTTCATGATGTCGCTCACGCGCGCGATGGCGCCGACGATCTCGTCCATGGTCGTGCCCGAGCGCGACACGAGGTCGGCGCCCGATTCCACGCGCGACGTGGACGCATCGATCAGCCCCTTGATTTCCTTGGCCGCCCCCGCGCTGCGCTGCGCGAGCGAGCGGACCTCGGACGCCACCACCGCGAAACCGCGTCCCTGTTCGCCGGCACGCGCCGCCTCCACCGCCGCGTTGAGCGCGAGGATATTGGTCTGGAACGCGATGCTCTCGATCACACCCACGATCTCGCCGATCTTGCGCGAGTCGCTGACGATATGGTTCATCGTGCCGACCACCTCCTTCGTCAGCGCGCCGCCCTGCGCCGCGAGGCCCGACGCCCCCTGCGCAAGCTCGCTGGCCTGACGCGCGTTCTCGGCGGTCTGCTTGACCGTGGAGGTCAGCTCTTCCATGCTCGCCGCGGTTTCCTCGAGCGATGCCGCCTGTTCCTCGGTGCGCTGAGACAGATCGGTATTGCCCGTCGAGATCTCGCGCACGCCGACGTTGATGGACTCGGCGCCATGGCGCACGGTACCGACCGTGTCGATCAGCGATGCCTGCATCGTCTGCAGTGCCGCGCTCAGGCGGCCCATCTCGTTCCGGCTGACCACCTCGACGCGGCCGGTCAGGTCGCCGGCCGCAATGCGCTGGAACTGGTCGATGGCCGCGTTCACGGGCACCACGATCGCGCGCATCATCAGCGCGCGGCCGATCCACGCCAGCAGCAGGGCGCCGACGAGGCCGATCGCGACCGCCCAGCTGACGAGTCTGAAGCGCGCCTGCGCCTCCTCGTAGCGTTGCGCGCCGCGATCGAGTTGCCGCTTTTCGAGGGTCAGCATGGCCTTCTCGAACGCGCTGTAGAGCGGGGGAAGCTTGTGGGCCTGCAATTGCAGGAAGGCCTGCCGGTCGCCGTTCTTGAGCGCGGCCAGGGCCGGGTTCACGCCTTCGGACAGGAACTTGTCGCGCTTGCCCTGCATGTCCTTGACCAGTTGCTGCTCCTCGGCGTCCGGGCTGGCCAGACCGGCATAGTGCTCGAGCCGCTCGTTGGCGTTCTTCAGGTACTGGTCGAACCGCTTGAGCACCGCGTTGGCGGCGTCCTGGTCGTTCAGTTCCGTCAGCGAGGCATAGGTGGCCAGTGCCAGGCGCAGCCGCAGCAGTTGCCCGGCGCTGCCTTCGAGATCCGCCACGGCGGGCGTATCCACGGTGTACATCTGTTTGAGGGATTCATTCCCGGCGCGCATGGACAGCAGGCCGGCGGCCGCGCCGACGACCAGCGCGAGCCCGAAGAACGCGATCATGAGGCTCAGCTGGCCGCGGATCGTGAGGTGCTTCCACATTGTCTTCCTCCTTTTGCGGTGGCGCCTCTGTGTTGAGGAGCCCCTAGGCGGTCAACGGATGGGGAAGACGATTCCTGAAGAGAGGGTTTGCACGGAGAGGAGGGAGCGGGGAGACCGCCCCGTTCCCGTCCGCTCAGCTCCGTCAGTCCTTCGCCTTGGCCCGCTCGATCGTCATGTGCGTCGGCATCATGTTGACCGTCGCGTTGTGCATGACCCAGAGCGAGCCCGCGACCACGATCACGATGGCGAACATCGTGCACAGGAAGATACCGGTGTTGAAGCGCTGCCCCGGGCGGCCCCCCAGATGCAGGAAGAACACCAGCTGCACGAGCAACTGTGCAACGCACAGCACGACGATGGCCGCGAGGCCCATGCCCTTGGGCACCACGTCGTACATCACCGCGCCGAACGACGCGAACGTGAGCAGCAGGCAGAGCAGGAAGCCGATGACATAACCGGTGAGACTGCCATGCGAATCGTGCCCGGCAGGGTGAAGCGTGTGAGTGCTCATACGAACTCCCGCAGATAGACGAAGGTGAACACGCAGATCCAGATCAGATCCAGAAAGTGCCAGAACAGGCTGAGGCAGGCCATGCGCCGGCGCGTCACGGCGTCCAGGCCGTAGGTCTTCAGCTGGTGCATCATCACGAGCAGCCACAGCAGGCCGGCGCTCACGTGCAGCCCGTGCGTGCCGACCAGCGCGAAGTAGGCCGACAGCGAAGCGCTCACGTTGGGGCCCGCGCCCCGGTGCACGAGTTCCGCGAACTCGTGGATCTCCATCGCGATAAAGCCCGCGCCGAAGAGGAACGTGATGGCGAGCCAGGCGATCGTGCGTTGCGTGCGGCCCGCGTACAGGTTCAGCATCGCCACGCCGAACGTGAAGCTGCTGAGCAGCAGCAGCATGGTTTCGCCGAGCACGAACGGCAGTTCGAACAGCTGCTGCCCGGTCGGGCCGCCGGCCGTGTTGTTGACGAGCACGCCGAACGTCGCGAACAGCGTCGCGAAGATCAGGCAGTCGCTCATCAGGTAGAGCCAGAAGCCGAGCGTCAGCGTGGTGCCGCTGTCGTGGCCATGGTCGTGATGATGGTCATCGGCGTGACCATGGGCGGTAACGGAGAGGACTTGGCTCATGATCAGGCGGCTTCCTTCAGTTGGGCAAAGCGGGCGTTCTCGATGCGGGCCACTTCTTCCGCGGGCACGTAGTAATCGACGTCGCGGTTATAGCTGCGCAGGATGAACGTGCCGATGACGCCGATCAGGCCGCCGATCGCCACGGCCCACATATGCCAGACCAGCGCGAAGCACAGCAGCAGGCCGAACATCGAGACGATGAAGCCGTCGCCGGTGTTCTTCGGCATATGAATCGGCTCGTAACGCGCGGGCTGCTTCCAGGCACGGCCCGCTTCCTTGTCGTCCCAGTGCTGCTCGAGCGAGGTGATGTTGGGCACCACGGCGAAGTTGTAGAACGGCGCGGGCGAGGCGGTCGCCCATTCGAGGCTGCGGCCATCCCACGGGTCGCCCGTGAGGTCGAGGTTCTGCTTGCGGTCGCGCACGCTGACGTACAGCTGGATCAGGAACGCGAGGATGCCGGCCGCGATGACGAAGGCACCGATCAGCGCGACCACGAGGTACGGATGCCAGTCGACGTTGGCGTAATGGTTCATTCGACGCGTCATGCCCTTGAAGCCGAGCACGTACAGCGGCATGAACGCGAGGTAGAAACCGACCATCCAGCACCAGAACGAGATCTTGCCCCAGCGCTCGTTGAGCGTGAAGCCGAACACCTTCGGGAACCAGAAGCTGATGGCCGCCAGGCAGCCGAACAGCACGCCGCCGATGATCACGTTGTGGAAGTGGGCGATCAGGAACAGGCTGTTATGCAGCACGAAGTCGGCGCCCGGCACGGCCAGCAGCACGCCGGTCATGCCGCCCACCGCGAACGTGACCATGAAGCCGATGGTCCAGAGCGTGGACGAGTGGTAGCGGATGCGGCCGCGGTACATCGTGAACAGCCAGTTGAACAGCTTGACCCCGGTCGGAATCGAGATGATCGACGTCATGATCCCGAAGAACGCGTTGACGTTGGCGCCCGAGCCCATCGTGAAGAAGTGGTGCAGCCAGACGAAGAACGACAGCACGCCGATCGATGACGTCGCGTAGACCATCGAGGAGTAGCCGAACAGCGGCTTGCGCGAGAACGTCGAGATGATTTCCGAGAACGCGCCAAAGCACGGGAGGATCAGGATGTAGACCTCGGGGTGGCCCCAGACCCAGATCAGGTTCACGTACATCATGGCATTGCCACCAAGCTCGTTGGTGAAGAAATGCATGTCGAGGTAGCGGTCCGCGGTCAGCAGCGCGAGCGTGGCCGTCAGCACCGGGAACACCGCGACGATCAGGATGTTGGTGATGAGCGCGGTCCACGTGAACACGGGCATCTTCATCAGGTTGAGACCCGGCGCGCGCATGCGCAGGATCGTCACGATGAAGTTGATGCCGGTCAGCGTGGTCCCCAGCCCCGATATCTGTAGCGACCAGATGTAGTAGTCCACCCCGACCGTTGGACTGTAGCCAAGCTCGGACAACGGCGGGTACGCGACCCAGCCCGTGGCCGCGAAGTCGCCGACGAACATCGACATCATCACGAGCACGGCGCCCATGGCGGAGAGCCAGAAGCTCAGCGAGTTCACGAACGGGAACGCCACGTCACGCGCGCCGATCTGCAGCGGCACGATGACGTTCATCAGGCCCAGGATCAGCGGCGTCGCCACGAAGAAGATCATGATCACGCCGTGGGCCGTGAAGATCTGGTCGTAGTGGTGCGGCGGCAGGTAGCCAAGGTTTTCACCATAGGCCATGGCCTGCTGCAGGCGCATCATGATCGCGTCGGCAAAGCCGCGCAGCAGCATGACCAGCGCGAGGATGATGTACATCACGCCGATCTTCTTGTGATCGACCGAGGTGATCCACTCGGTCCAGAGGTATTTCCACTTGCCGAAGTACGTGACCGCGCCGAGCAGCGTGGCGCCGCCGAGCAGCACCACGGCGAGCGTGACCATGATGATCGGCTCGTGGTACGGAATGGCTTCTAGATTGAGTTTGCCCAACATGGCTGGTTACTCCGTCACGCTGCCGGTCGCGGCCGCGCGGGGGACAGGATTGGTAATGGCATTGAAGGCCTGCAGCGAAGCCGTGCTGTCGGTGCGGCAGACAGGGTCGGCATCCTTCATGTACTTGTCGACGGTCCCGGCGAACAGCGCGGGCGCCACGGTCGAATACATCGTGACGGGGTCCCTGGTGCTGGGCTTTTCCAGCGCGCGGTAGACCGACTCGGTCAGCGGCGTGGACGAGCGCCTGGCTTCGGCGACCCATGCATCGAAGTCCGCGCGCGAGGTGGCGTAGGTCTTGAAGTGCATGTCGGAGAAGCCTTCGCCGCTATACGCGGCCGACTGGCCGAGGTAGACGCCCGGCGTATCGGCGATCAGATGCAGCTGGGTCTGCATGCCCGCCATCGCGTAGACCATGCTGCCGAGCTGCGGGATGAAGAACGAGTTCATCATCGACTCGGACGTGATCTTGAAATTGATCGGCGTATCGACGGGAATCGCAAGCTGGTTCAGCGAGGCGACGCCGTACTGCGGGTAGATGAACAGCCATTTCCAGTTCAGCGCGATGACCTCGACTTCCACGGGCTCCACCTGCGAGTCCAGCGGGCGGTACGGGTCGAGCTTGTGCGTGGAGGTCCAGATCAGGAAGCCCAGGAACGCCACGATCACGCACGGGATGGTCCAGACGACGATTTCGATCTTCGTCGAGTGCGCCCACTTCGGCGCGTACGTTGCCTTCGTGTTGGAGTCGCGGTATCGCCACGCGAAGATCAGCGTGAGCATGATCACGGGGACGACCACCAGCAGCATCAGGAATAGCGAGACGAGAATCAGGTCTTTCGCCTGATGCCCGATATCGCCTTTGGGGGAGAGCAACTCGATGGTGCAGCCGGAGAGCAGCAACACGGTGCCGGCAGCGAGCGCGAGGCCCGCGGCACGCCGCCAGCCGGAGCCAGACGGGGATGGACAAGTACGCATACGAGGGTTTTAATGTATGGAAATACGGGATGTCGCGGCGGAAGATAAGGTAAGACAACGCCCATACAAGCGACCAAATCGTCCGGAATCCACCAACAAGCAACAGATTTGCCCTGGCCCCATGCGAGAGAAAACTTCCATACAAGATGACGGCGCCACTGCCTGGCTGACTGGCTTCAGTGCGGGCGGCGGGGCGCGCTACCTGCAGATCGTGGGACGTATCGAGCAGGCGATTGCCGACGGCGCGCTCGTGCCCGGCGACCGTTTGCCACCCCAGCGGCGAATTGCCGCACTCCTCGGCGTGGACCTGACCACGGTCACGCGCGCGCTCACGGAGGCGCGCCGCCGGCATCTGATCGACGCGCGCGGCGCGCTCGGGACGTTCGTCGCCGCGCCGCGCGTGGAGCTCGCGCAGCGCGTGGACCTCAGCATGAATGTGCCGCCGCCGCCAGACGGCGTGGACTTCGACGACCTGATGCGCCGTGGCGTGTCGCAGGTGCTGCTGCGCGCCGATGCGAGCCTGCTGATGACGTATCAGCTCGGCGGCGGCAGCCATAGCGACCGCGCGGCCGGCGTGATGTGGCTCGCGCCGATGCTCGGCGCCGTGGAGCCGGATCGGCTGATGGTGTGCCCCGGCGCGCAGTCCGCGCTCGCGGCGCTGATTCTGGCGCAGACGCAGCCCGGCGAGGCGATTCTGACGGAGCCGCTGGCCTACCCGGGTGTCCGGCTCGCGGCCGAGCAACTGGGGCGCAGCGTCATCGCGGTGGACGTGGATGCCGATGGCATGCGGCCCGACGCGCTCGAGCAGGCCTGCCGCGATCGCGCGGAAGGGCCGCGCGCGCGGCTCGTCTACCTCAATCCGACCACGCAGAACCCGACCACCTGGACGATGCCCGAGTCGCGCCGGCATGAAATCGTCGCGGCCGCCGCGCGCAACGACCTGCTGATCGTCGAGGACGATCCGTACTGGCTGCTGACGCCGGACGCACCGCCGCCGCTCGCGCGCATCGCGCCCGATCGTGTCTGCTACGTTTCCACGATGTCGAAGTGCCTGAGCCCCGGGCTGCGCACCGCCTTCGTGGTGCTGCCCGAGAGCGTGGCCGAAGAAGCGGTCCTCGCCGCGCTGCGCGCGTTCGCGCTGATGTCCGCGCCATTGACGACGGCGGTGACCACGCAATGGATCCACGACGGCGCGGCCGAGACCTTGCTCGGCGGCATCCGGCGCGAAGCGGCCGCGCGGCAGACCATCGCGCGGCAGTTGCTATCGAGCGTGGGACAGGCACCGCCGAGCGGCATTCACCTCTGGTACACGCTGCCGAGCTACTGGACGTCGCAGGCGCTCGCCAACGCGGCGCGCGCGGAGGAACTGCGTGTCACGCCGTCGGAAGCATTTGAAGTGGGATCGCAGCGCGCGAATGCGATTCGCATCTCGCTGGGCGGCGCGGCGGATCGGCTGCTGCTGGCGAGCGGATTACGCCGCCTGGCCGACCTGCTGGCGCGCAGGCCGGACGGCATTCGCGAAATCGTCGTATAGACCAGAAAAGCGCGCAGCAAAAACAGAATAAAAAAAAGTCGCGGCAGGCCGTGCGGGCTGGTGAGGGGTACCCGCAAGAGGGGAGCGCAAGACGAGGAGGAGGAGGGTCTTGCTTCATGACGGCCTCCACGCCGCGACCTCGGAAAATCAGCCCATGGTGCAGGCCGGCGTGTGCGCGGCGACGATGCGTTCCGCGCGCTCCAGGTTCTGCGGGTAGTCGTTGTCGTTACCGGCAGGGTTGAACCCCGCGGCTTCGAGGTTCGCGAGCTCGCGCTCGAGGCTCGCATGCGTGACGGGCGCGTTGCACGGCTGCGGCTTGCTGGCCTTCAGCGCGGCAAGCGTCTGCCGCTGCGCGGCGGTCTCCGCATGCGCGCTCTGCACGTGCAGGGCCACGAAGGCGCTCGCGGCGAGGATCATGGCCTGCAATGCCGTGGTCAGGTTCAGGCGGTTGAGGCTTTCCGTACGTGCGGTGCGTGCTGGCATGATGCGTTCTCCGTGGACGTTGGGACGTTGGGACGTTGAGACGTTGAGTGCTTGGCGTCGAGCCATGGAACCATGGTAGTGGCACCGTGCCGATATCGACGGATACAGTGCGCGACACGGCTGTGCAACACAGTTCGCACGACAGTTCCCGCGACGGGTTTTCACGACAGTTCGCACGCGCCGTACGCGCGTTTTCGCGCATTCCCGCGCATGATTTCCTGTCCGCACGACGCTGGCGCTGAGCTTCGCCGCAACCGTCGCAACTGTATCCGTCGCTTTTACCGAGGCTCTCTTAATCTTCGCAACACGGCACGAACGGATGCCGCTGTCCACCGAAGAGAGCCCAGCGATGCACGGAATAACCGCACTAGAACTTGCGCGTATCCAGTTTGGATTCACAGTTTCCTTCCACATCATCTTTCCCGCGATCACGATTGGCCTCGCCAGTTATCTCGCGGTTCTCGAAGGATGCTGGCTGCGCACCAAAGACCCTGTCTACAAGACCCTGTTCCATTTCTGGGTCAAGATTTTCGCCATCAACTTTGGTATGGGAGTGGTGTCGGGCCTCGTCATGGCCTACCAGTTCGGCACCAACTGGAGCTTCTTTTCGGAGTTCGCCGGTGGCGTGACCGGACCGCTGCTCACGTATGAAGTGCTGACCGCGTTCTTCCTCGAAGCGGGCTTTCTCGGCGTGATGCTGTTCGGCTGGAATCGCGTCGGCCCGGGCCTGCATTTCCTGGCGACGATCATGGTCGCCGTCGGCACGCTGATCTCCACGACGTGGATCCTGGCGTCCAACAGCTGGATGCAGACGCCGCAGGGCTACGAGATCCTGAACGGCCGCGTGGTGCCCACCGACTGGCTCGCGGTCATCTTCAACCCGTCGTTCCCGTACCGCCTTGCCCATATGAGCATCGCCGCCTATCTGTCCACGGCGCTGTTCGTCGCGGCGGCGGGCGCCTGGCTGCTGCTGCATGGCAAGGCCGAGGCCGCGTCGCGCAAGATGCTGTCGATGGCGATGTGGATGGTGCTGATCATCGCGCCGGTGCAGGCGTTCGTCGGCGACGCGCACGGCCTGAACACGCTCAAGTACCAGCCGGCCAAGATCGCCGCGATGGAAGGCCACTGGGATACCGCGCCCAAGGGCGATACGAGCGGCTTTCCGCTGATCGTGTTCGGCATTCCTGACATGGACAAGGAAGTCACGAAATACGCGATCGAGATTCCGCGCCTCGGCAGCCTGATCCTGACGCACAGCCTCGACGGCCAGATCCGCGGGCTCAAGGACTTCCCCAAGGCCGACCGGCCGAACTCGACCGTCATCTTCTTTACGTTCCGCGCGATGGTCGCCCTCGGCGTGCTGATGATCCTGTTCGGCCTGCTGGGACTCGTCCTGCGCCGCAACGGCGCGCTGTTCCACAACCGCCTGTTCCAGCGTTTCGCGGTGGCGATGGGCCCGACCGGGCTGATCGCGCTGCTGGCCGGCTGGCTGACCACCGAGATCGGCCGCCAGCCGTGGGTGGTCTATGGCCTGCTACGCACCAGCGAAGCGGTGTCGCGCCATGACGTGGGTCCGATCGCGGGCTCCCTGGCGGCGTTCGTGGTCGTCTACTTCCTGCTGTTCGGCGCCGGTATCCGCTACATGCTCAAGCTCGTGAACAAGGGGCCCGATGGCGGCGCGCACGGCGACGTGGGCCCCAGCCATATCCCGGTGCCGCCGCAGGCGGTGCCGATGGGTGGCAGCGCATCCGGAACCGTCCCCGGTACCGCCGCTGCGCAGTTCAGCAACCATTAATCGGCTAACGAGGCAAACTGTCATGGGAATCGATCTCCCCCTCATCTGGGTCGCGCTGATCTACTTCGGCGTGATGATGTACGTGGTCATGGATGGCTTCGATCTGGGCATCGGCATCATGTTTCCATTCGTGAGCGACCGTGTGGACCGCGACGTGATGATGAACACCGTCGCGCCGGTCTGGGACGGCAACGAGACGTGGCTCGTGCTGGGCGGCGCGGCGCTGTTCGGCGCGTTTCCGCTCGCGTACGGCGTGGTGCTGAGCGCGCTGTACGTGCCGCTGATGCTCATGCTGCTGGCGCTGATCTTCCGCGGCGTCGCATTCGAATTCCGCTTCAAGGCGAGCGACCGCACGCGCCATCTGTGGGACAAGGCGTTTATCGGCGGCTCCGCGCTGGCGGGCTTCTTCCAGGGCGTGGCGCTGGGCGCGTATATCAACGGCATCGCGGTGAACGGGCATGACTATGTGGGCGGGGCGTTCGACTGGTTCGCGCCGTTTCCGCTGTTCACGGGCCTCGGCGTCGTCGTGGCCTATGCGTTCCTCGGCTGCACGTGGCTGATCATGAAGACCGAAGGCCGCCTGCAGGGCCGCATGATCGCGGCGGCCACGCCGCTGACCGCGATGATGCTGATCTTCATTGCCATCACCAGCGTATGGACGCCGCTCACGCATCCGGAGATCGCGCATCGCTGGTTCTCGCTGCCGAACGTGTTCTGGTTCGCGCCGGTACCCGTGCTCGTGCTCGCCGCCGCGTTCGGCATCATCCGCGTGCTGGGCAGCCGGCCGAATGCGTCGCCGTTCCTGCTCGCGCTGCTGATGGTGTTCCTCGGCTACACGGGGCTGGCCATCAGCGTGTGGCCCAACATCATTCCGCCGGACGTCTCGATCTGGCAGGCTTCGTCGCCGCCGCAGAGCCAGGGCTTCGCGCTCGTGGGCGCGCTGTTCATCGTGCCGATCATCCTCACGTATTCGTCGTGGTCGTACTACGTGTTCCGCGGCAAGGTCAAGGCAGGGGAGGGGTATCACTAATGAACGATCGACATCTCGACAACGCGCCCCGGCAGGCCGCCGGGACGACCGGGGCCACGGAGGCCGGTCTCGGTCTCCGGCTCGGATGGATGGCATTGCTGTGGCTCGGCGGCGTGGGCACGGTGTTCGTGTTCGCGATGCTGATGCGCCTGCTCATGCGGCTCGGCGGCCTCGTCGCCTGATCGCACCATGTTCGCTCGCATGATCGGCTTCCCCAGCGCACGCGACTGGGTGTTTTCAGCCAAGGTGTTCGCGGCCGCGATGCTCGCGCTGTATATCGCGCTGGCCTTCGCGTTGCCGCGCCCCTACTGGGCGATGGCGACCGTGTATCTCGTGTCCCATCCGCTGACGGGCGCCACGCGCTCGAAGGGGGCGTACCGCGTGGTCGGCACGCTGCTCGGCGCCATCGCGGCCGTGGCCCTGGTGCCGCCGCTCGTCGATTCGCCGCCGCTGCTGATGGGCGCCATCGCATTCTGGGTCGGCACGCTGCTGTACCTCTCGCTGATGGAACGCTCGCCACGCAGCTACGTGTTCCTGCTGGCGGCCTACACGCTGCCGATCGTCGCGCTGCCGGCGGTCAACGATCCGCTGCAGATCTTCGACCTCGCGGTCGCGCGCGTGGAGGAGATCTGCATCGGCATCGTCTGCGCCAGCGTCATCGGGTCGCTCGTATTCCCCGCGCGCGTGGCGTCCGCGCTCCATGCGCAGACCACGGTATGGCTGGCCGATGCCGCGCGCTGGGCGTCGGCGATGCTGACGGGCGCGCCGGGGGACATGCAGCAGCACGACAGCCGCTACAAGCTCGCCGCCGACATCCGCCAGCTGGACACGCTGATCACGCATCTGCAGTTCGATGCCGACACGGCGATGGCGGTCCGCTGCGCGCGCTGCCTGCATGCGCGCATGACGATGCTGCTGCCCGAGCTGTCCGGCCTGGCCAGCGTGCTGAGCGCCTTGCACGCGCATCCGGCGGGCGTGCCCGAGGCACTGGGACAGCGCATGGCGGGCGTGGCCGCCTGGATGCGTGGCGAGGCCCGCACGGTCGTCCTGCCCGACCCGGCGACGGTGGCGGCGAGCGCGCCGGAGCCGGGCTGGCACTCGGACCTCGTGGCCACGGCCGAGCATCACCTTGCCACGCTGTCCGATCTCTGGCACGACTGCCTCGTGCTCCAGCAGCGCATCAGCGACCGGTCGACCGAGCAGGTCATGCCGGAGCTGCGCTATGCGGACCAGCCCGGGGAGCGCGCCTATCACCACGATCACGCGATGCTGCTCGTCTACGCGCTCACGGCGGGCTGCGCGACATTCGTGGCGGGACTCGCATGGATCCTGTCGGGATGGATCGAAGGGGGCGCACCGGTTGCGCTGGCCGCGCTGACCACCTGCATCTACGCGACCATCGACGAGCCGCGCCGCACGGCCTGGCGCTTCGTGCGCTGGGCCATGGTGTGCCTGGTCGTGTCGTGGTTCTACATCTTCGTGGTGCTGCCGTTCGCGCATGACTTCGCGGGACTGGCGGGTTTGCTCGCGGTGCCGTACCTGATCATCGGCGCGCTGATCGCGCGGCCCGGTTTCAATCTGTTCGCGGTGCTGCTATCGGTCAATGCCGCGTCGTTCGCGAATGTGCAGATGCTGTACGACGCGAACTTCGGCAACCTGTTCAACGGCACGATCGCAACCTTCGCGGCGATGATCTTCGCGCCGCTCTGGGTCGTGATGGTGCGGCCGTTCGGCGCGCACGCGGTGCTGCGGCGGCTCGTGCATGCAAGCTGGAAGGACATCGCGCTCGGTGCCGATCGCCGTGAACTGGAGGAGCATCCCCAGTTGCGCGGCCGCATGCTGGACCAGCTGCAGCGGCTCGTGCCGCTGCTCGCGGCCAGCAGCGACAAGACGTCGAACAAGGGCTTTACGGAACTGCAGGTGGGGTTCGGCACGCTGGCGCTCCAGCGCGATTTCGACATGTTGCCGCCCGTCGCGCGGAGCCGGCTTGCGCGCGTGCTGCGCTCGCTCGAGTATCACTACCTGAGAAGGGTGCGGGAGGGTGCCGCGCTGGCGCCGCCGCCGCGGCTGGCCGCGCGGATCGACAATGCGCTGGCCGCGATCGCGCACGGCGCGGGCAGCGCGTCGCGCGAAACGGTGTCCGCGCTGACGAACATCAGGCTGTCGCTGTTCCCCGAGAAACAGGGGTAAAGGCGCGCATCAGCCCATGTAGATCTGCGCGAGGCCTTCCTTGAGCGCGGTGGCGATCTGGTCGTGGCGGCGGTCGATATGGCGCGCCAGGATCGGGATGCACCGATCGGCATCGCGCGCCTTCAGGCCCAGCAGGATCTCGCGGTGGTCGTTCTGGCTGACGCGGCGGTCGCAGCGCTCCATATCGATCCAGCGCACGAAGCGGATGCGCGCGTTGATATTGCGCAGCACGCGCAGCATCTCGAGGTTGCCCGACATCGCCATCAGGCTTTCGTGAAAGGTCTCGTCGAGCCGGACGAGTTCCTCGACCGAACGGTTGCCGGGTTCGGGACCCGTGTTCTCGAGGAACGTCAGCAACGCCTCGATATCCTCGTCCTTTGCGCGTTCCAGCGAGAGGCGCAGCGCCTCCACTTCCACGATCTTGCGCATCTCGTAGAGCGAGAACACTTCCTGCGCATCGAGGTCCCGGCAGAAAAAGCCCTTGCCCGGCGAAAAGCGCAGCAGGCCTTCGGTGGTCAGGCGCGTCAGCGCCTCGCGCAGCGGCGTGCGGCTGACGCCGAGCGCGCTCGCCAGCACGCCTTCATTGAGGCGTTCGCCGGGCTTGAAGTCGTAACCGACGCTCATGGCCTTGAGCTTGTCGTAGACCTGCTCGACGATGCTGTCACTTGCTGCTGTTGCCACGGTGTCGGTCCTGTCTATTCTGGCTGTCTGAACGAAGCGAAGGCAGGAATATACCTGAATTCGATGCTGTGCACGGGTGTGTATACACCCGTGCGGTCATGCATCAGTCCACGTGCGCGCCAGAATCCTTGACGATCTTCGCCCAGGTCTTCATATCGGCCTGCTGCACGCGTTTAAATGCGTCCGGGCCGCCGTCCTTGATCGGCTGGATGGCCTGGCTGACGAGCCATCCCTTGAACTCGTCGGTGTTGATGGCCTTGAGCACGGCCTTCGACATGCGGTTCTGGATATCGGCGGGCAGGGCGGCCGGACCGAACAGGCCGTACCACGTCGTGCTTTCGAAGCCCGGCAGGTTGCAAGCCTCGGCGACGGTCGGCACATCGGGCAGCACGCTGACGCGCTGCGGGGACGTGACGGCGAGCGCGCGGACCTTGCCGGACTGGATCGGGCCCAGGCTCGGCGAGCTCTGGTTGAAGAAGAAATCGACCTCGCCCGACAGCAGCGCCGTCATGGCCGGACCCTGGCCCTTGTACGGGATATGCACATAGCTGGTCTTCGAGGCCGTGGCGAACTGCGTGCCGGCCAGATGGCCCGACGCGCCATTGCCCGTGGACGCGTAGTTGAGCGTGCCCGGCGCCTTGCGCGCGGCCGCGAGCAGATCCGCGCAGGTCTTGATCTCGGGGTGCTTCTCCGGGTTGATCAGCAGGATATTCGGCAGCGTTCCCAATAATGCGATCCGCGAGAAATCATTCACCACGTCGAATTGCAGTTTCGAATATAGCGCGGGATTAATCGCGTGCGTACCGGCCGTGCCCAGCAGGAACGTATAACCATCCGGCTTGGCCTGCGCTACCAGCGCGGAAGCGATATTGCCGCCCGCGCCGGGGCGATTATCGGAGATAAACGAGACGCCGAACTCCTTGTTCAGTTCCACGCCCAGCTTGCGCGCATAGATGTCGGTGGCGGCACCGCCCGGAAAGCCGCTGACGATCGAAATCGTGCTGTTCGGCCACGCTTTCGTGTCCTGGGCGGCGGCGGTGCCGCTGAACGCCATCAGCGTGGAAGCCAGCAGGGTGGCGGAAAGCAGGGCTTTGTATGGCACAACCGGGCGCATCGTCATGGGGGACGCTCCTTAAGCAGGGTTACAGGGCGACGGGCACTTGCCGGCTGGGCCAGCGCTGCACTCCGTCCTGTATACAGACTTTAATTATTGATCTGTATTCTGTAAAGCGTTATGCTGCGATCACTGCAGTGCCGCTGCATCTTCCCTGTTTTGGTTCGGTCGGCACTGTAATGGCGCAAGCCTGCTAACCACCGCTCCATCCCTTTAATCGCAGAGCCACCACGATGATTTCGACCACCTCTTCCGCAAACCAAACGTCCGATACTGGTGCATGGCGCGCCGTCTTCGTCGATGCCAATCCCACACTGTCGGAAGTGTCTTTGCGCCTGCGCCGCGCCGACGACCTGCCGCTCGAGATCAACCAGCAGCCCGATATCAAGTCGGAACAGCTGCCGGCCGCGCTCGCCGGCGCGCCGATCGCGATCATCGACCACACGCATCTGCCGACCGACATCGCGCGGCAGTGCAAGGGGCTCAAACACGTGGTGTTCCTGGGCACGGGCGCGCGCAGCTATATGAATCCCGAGGAACTGGCCGAACTCGGCATCACCGTGCATACGATCAAGGGGTATGGCGACACGGCCGTGGCCGAGTGCGCGTTCGCGCTGATGTGGGCGTCGGCGCGCAACTTCGCGCGGATGGATCGCGAGATGCGCGCGGGCAACTGGCTGCGTTCGGACGCCGTGCAGCTCACGGGCAAGACCATCGGCCTGATCGGTTTCGGCGGCATCGCGGCGGAGCTCGCGCGACTGGCGCGCGGCATGGGGATGCGCGTGCTGGCCTGGAACCGTACGCCGAAGACGCACGAAGGCGTGGAGTTCGTGGACCTCGACACGCTGCTCGCGCAGAGCGATGTGGTGTCGCTGCACCTGCTGCTGACCGACGAGACGCGCGGCATGATCACCGCCGAGCGCATGGCGCGCATGCGCGATGGCGCCATCCTGATCAACACCGCGCGCGGCGCGCTCGTGGATGAAGACGCGATGATCGCCGCGCTGCGCAGCGGCAAGATCTCGCACGCGGGGCTCGACGTGTTCACCGTGGAGCCGATGCCGGCGGGGCACGTGCTGACGACGCTGCCCAACGTCACGCTGTCCGCGCACTCGGCGTTCCGCACGCCCGAGGCCAACAACAACCTGATCGGCGCGGCACTCGACCACTGCCGCCGTATCGTCACGACCAACGCCTGAACCGGACTTTCGACATGACCGCCAGCACTTCCAACCCTCCGATCGTCCGTCTGGACCAGAATCACCGCCGCAGCCGCGCGGTCGTCGCCAACGGCATGGTGTTCCTTGCCGGGCAGGTGGCCGACGACAAGGCTGGCGACATTGCCGCGCAGGCGCGCGAGGCGCTGGCCAAGGTCGATGCGCTGCTGGCCGAAGCCGGCACCGACAAGCGCCGCGCGCTGACCGCGCAGATCTGGCTCGCCGATATGGCAGACTTCGATGCATTCAACGCGGTATGGGATGCGTGGGTGGCGCCGGGCGAGACGCCGACGCGCTGCTGCGGCAAGGTGGAACTGGCCGATCCCGCGTACCGCGTGGAGATCGTCATGTCCGCGCTGGTCTGAATTCACATCTCGAAAGGAAACCCATGATTTCCACGACCGATCCGCATCGCAACCGCAAGCCGCTCAATATCAGCGAGGAAGAGTGGGCGGTGCGCGTGCAACTGGCCGCCGCATACCGGCTGGCCGCCAAGTTCAACCTGACCGACCTCATCTACACGCATATTTCCGTGCGCGTGCCGGGCACGAACGACCAGTTCCTGATCAATCCGCACGGCTGGTTCTTCGACGAGATTACCGCGTCGTGCCTCGTGAAGATCGACACCGAAGGGCGCCCCATCGGCGATAACCGCTTCGAGGTCAACGCGGCCGGCTTCACGATCCACAGCGCGCTGCATCAGAGCCGCCATGACGTGGAGTGCGTGGTCCACCTGCACACCGACGCGGGCATGGCCGTGGCCGCGCTCGAATGCGGGCTGCTGCCGCTGAACCAGATCAGCATGCAGTTCTACAACCGCGTGAACTATCACGATTACGAAGGCATTTCGCTCGACCTCGACGAGCGCTCGCGCATCGTCGCGTCGATGAAAGACGCCAACTACCTGATCCTGCGCAACCACGGCCTGCTGACCACGGGCCGCTCGGTGGCGGAGGCGTTCACGCGCATGTTCTACCTGAACCGCGCGTGCGAGATCCAGGTGAAGACGCTGTCGATGGGCCAGAAGGTCACGATCCCGTCGCCGGAAGTGTGCGAGCACGCGGCCAAACAGCACGACGACTACGCGTACCTCGACACGGTCCACCTGGACCGAGAGTGGACCGCGCTACTGCGCCTGCTGGACCGCGACGGCGGGGACTATCGCTGCTGATGCGGTTGCCGCGCCTTAGCGCGCGGCACGGTACAGCGACCATACGGTGGCGCTCAGCACCAGCGCCACCACGCCGGCCACCATCAACGCCGCGCCAAAGCCACTCGCAAACGCCTGACTCGCCAGTGTCCCCACGGAGGCCCGCGCCGTCCCGTCGAGCGGCGCGATGGCCTGCGCGATGTCGCCCGCGAGCACGCGTGCCAGGAAGTCCGCGCCCAGCGCATCGCGCCACGCGAACCCGGCGGGCAATGCATCCTCGAACGCCAGCTGCGTCCGCGACGCCAGCACCGCGCCGAGCACGCCCACCGCCGTCACGATCGCCGAGAAACGCGTCGTGGTGCTGATGCCGGAGGCCATCCCCGTCCGGTGCACGGGCACGCAGGCCATGATCGCCTTCTGCGTATCGCCGTTCATCACCCCGGCACCGAGGCCGGTCACGACCATGCCTGCGGCCACGAGGCCGTAGTGCGCATGCGTGGCAACCGCCGCGACGAGCACGTTGCCCGTGCCGATCAGCAGCAGGCCCGCCACCAGCACGCTGCGGCTGCCATCGAAGCGCGCCGACAGCCGCGCGCCGAGATAGGGCCCGACGATCATCGCCAGCGCGAACGGCAGCATGCCCACCCCCGCCTGCACGGCCGACATCTCGAACGCGTTCTGCAGATACAGCGGCAGGAACGTCATCATCACCTGCGCGCAGGCCGCATAGCCGAACATCCCCAGCACCGCGCCGACAAAGCGCGGTTGCCGGAATAGCGAGAGGTCGATCATCGCATGCGCCGTGGCACGCTCGTGCACGACGAAGAGGGCCAGCAGCAGCGCCGCGCCGCCGAAACGCGACCACGTGGCCAGCGACGTCCACCCATGCGCGGGCATATCGATCAGTGCCCAGATGCCCAGCATCAGCGCCACGCCGAACAGCGCACTGCCCAGTGCATCGATGCGGGAGGCCGCCGGATTGCGCGATTCGGTCACCGCATATCGCACGCAGCCCACGAGCACCAGGCAGATGGGCACATTGATCAGGAAGATCCAGCGCCAGCCGGCCCACTGCGTGATCACGCCGCCGACCAGCGGTGCGATCGTCGTGGTGATTCCCATGCACGTCCCCCACACGGCCCAGGCGCGCGTACGCTCGGCGCCTTCGTGGAAGGTATTGGCGATGATGGCCAGCGCGGCCGTGAGCAGCATCGCCGCGCCGACGCCCTTGACCGCGCGCGCGACATTGAGAAAGGTCGCCGTCGACGCCAGCCCGCATCCGACCGACGCAAGGATGAAGACCGCCAGCCCCAGCACCATCATGCGCTTGCGCCCGAGCCGGTCCGCCAGGCCGCCGGCGGGCAGCAGGCACGACGCAAACGCGACCATATAGGCGCTGACCACCCATTCCACATCGGCGAAGCTCGCCTGGAACGTGCGTGCGATCGCGGGCAGGGAGACCGCCACCACATTCGTGTCGAGCACGATCAGCGAGCAGGTGGCCGACGCGGTGGCGAGGACAAAGGCCTTGCTGCCGCGGCCGGGCGCATCGGGTGGCGCGTCGGGGCGCGAGAACGGTTGCGAAGAGGCGGGGGCGGACATCGGTGTGCGGGGGCAGGGTTCCAGCGAGGATTGCATGGTAGCGACCCCCGTATTGCCTGTCATTGCTATACAGTGACAACTTCATTGACGATTGAGTCAATACAGAACCATGAAGACACTCGATATCGCCCACCTGCGCGCCGTCGCGGAAGTCGCGCGCCATCTGCATTTCGGCCACGCGGCGGAGGCCCTCGACCTCGCGCCGCCGATGCTCACCCGACGGATCCAGGAGGCCGAGCGCCTGCTGGGCGCCCGCCTGTTCCACCGCACGCGCCGCTCCGTCGAACTCACGGCCGCCGGGCAGGCATTCCTGCCGGAGGCGCTCGCCGTGCTCGAGCATCTGTCGCGCGGCATCGACGTGGCCGCGCGTGCCGAACGCGGCGAAGTGGGGCGCATCGAAGTGGGGTACGTGGGGTCGGCCGCGTACGCCGGCGTGCTGCAGCAGAACATCCGCGGCTTCCGGGACACGCATCCGCTCGTCGATATCCGGATCGACGAGGTGGTCATGGACCGCATCGGCCCGATGCTGGAGGCGGGGGAGATCGACGTCGCCTACTGTCGTCCGCCGATGGCACTGCCCGACGGCGTGCGCACGCAGACGGTGCACCGCGACGCGTTCCTGCTCGCGATTCCCTCCGACTCGCCGCTCGCGCGGGAACTGGAGATCCACCCCGCGCAATTGCGCGAGGCGACGTTCGTGGTGCCGGAGCAGGAGGCGGGCACGGTCGAGGTGGCGCGCCGCGGCCGCTTCTCGGCCGCGATCGGTCCGCGGGGCGGCACGCTGGCCGCGGTGCTCGCGCGCGTCGCGCTCGGCAACAGCGTGTCGGTGGTACCCGGCTCGCTGGCGGCCTGTGTGGCGTTACCGGGCGTGGTGTACCGGCCGATCGCCGGCAAGCCCATCGTGTCCGAAGTCGCGCTCGCCTATCGCGCCAGCGAAGCGTCGGCGACGGTGCGCGCGTTCGTCCAGCATGCGGTGCGCCATGCGATCGGCGGGGCGCGGGGTTCAGCGGGAGGTTCGGTGCGAGACTCCGCGCGAGAGTCAGCGAGGTAGGGTCGCGATAAAGACCCGGCAGAGCGCTTCCATGCCGCGCGCATCCTCGTCGTCGAAGCGGCCGGGCACCGGGCTGTCCACGTCCCAGACGCCGATCAGCGTGCCGTCTTCGGCGAAGAGGGGCACGACGATCTCCGAACGCGAGGCCGCGTCGCATGCGATATGGCCCGGAAACGCGTGCACATCGGGCACGACCTGCGTGACGCGCGTCTGCGCGGCCGTGCCGCACACCCCCTTGCCGAGGGCAATGCGCACGCATGCGGGCTTGCCCTGGAACGGCCCCACGACGAGCTCGGTGCCGTCGTAGAAATAGAAGCCGGCCCAGTTGAGATCGCGCAGCGAGTGAAAGACGAGCGAGGAGAAGTTGGCCGCGTTGGCGACGACGTCGCGTTCGTCGCCGAGCAGGCCGCGCGCCAGTTCCACGAGCTCCGCATAGTGCTCGGTCTTGGAGAGAGGCGTGGCGTCGGCGGAAAGCGTAAACATGATTGGGGGGCGTCGGGAAGACGCGGAAGGCGAAATGCCGCCATTCTAGCGAGCCACCGAAGTCCTTGATCGCATTGGGGTCGGCCCCGCTTTGTGACTAAGCTGAGTAAGGATCATTCGAGGAGCCACGATGCAGGCCTGTGACCTTTGCCATTTGCTGGTGGGCGAGCCGGCAAGTGTGCCGCCACACGAGAATCTGCAGGCGTCGGGCATCGGCGCCATGCCCAATCGATGCAAGGTGGACAGCCGCTGGCGTTGCGCGGGATGTGGCGCATGGATGTACCAGAGCACCGCGTTGGGCGAGCCGCCCAACATGTGGCGCATGGGCGGCCCCCCGCCAAGGTAGGGGGACAATTCTGCTTGTGTAGCATGTGACCGACGCAACACCCATGTTACGATGCCCGGCGTATTTGGAGTCTATATGTTTGTCTGCCAGAACCAACCCTGCGGTGCCCAGTGGCAACCGTCAGAGGTGACGATCAAAAATGAGGGCCAGGGATTCTTGTTCCGATGCCCGATGTGTGGCGCACGCAATCCCGTGCAAGCCAGGCAGAAGCGAGATGGCACCATCGAATACAGGCAATCTCGGCGGGAATCACCCTCGGCCGAGCCCGAACGCCCACGCGGACGACGGCACTGACCCCGAAACTTGAAGGAAAAAATGGCGTGACGGCGCCAGATTTCCTCAAGACGGCGGAGACGGGACCGTTAAGAACATTATGGACATTAGCGATCTTTCCCACGACTCCGCTTCGAACGCCGAGGTCATCGGCTGGTCGGGCGCAACCCCCCAGGTCATCGCGAGGGTGTTGAACGCCGCGCTTGCCGCGCAGGACCTGTCCGGGTTCGCCGCGCTGCTTTCGGACATCGCGCGCGATCGTGGCCTCAAGGGCGCGCGCGGCACGCATCAGTCGATCTACGACATGCCCTACGCCAGCCTGCTGCCGCGGCAAAAACATATGCTCGCGGATGCGTTCGACCTGTTCATCCGGCTGGGCATCGAGTTTCGCGCGCGCGGCGCGGATGGCGACGACAGCGATGCGCTCGGGGAAGACCTCGAGCCGCTGCGCGATATCGACGACGAGGATGCGATCGACGACTGATCGCCCCTCACCCCTCACCCTCACTTCACCCTCGATCGAGCAGCCCTATCTCGCGCACCGCCACCGACAACATCGACAGACCCGCCGTCGCGGGCGCTCCCGACGCGCGCTGGTCCGCCAGCATCTGCGCATAGCGATCGAGCGCGGGCTGACGGCCCGCGCGCCATGCATCGATCAGCGTGGCGGCATCGTCCACCGCGGGCGCGCTCGATAGCACGCTCGTGGCTAACGCGCGTTTGAGTCGTCCGAGGTCTTCCAGCGTCGTGGTGCGCGCCAGCAGATCCCAGTGCGTGTCGGCGGGCAGCGCCAGCGCGCGCTCGCGCAGCCAGCCGAAGTTCAGATGCGTGTCGAGCGCGAAGTAGACGCCGGCCACCGCGTCGAGACTGCGATCGCAATTGGCCGCGACCTCCGCGATATCGAGCGCGGCGGCGGCGTTGTCGCTCGCGGCCACGGCCATGGCCAGCGACGGCTCGACGCCGGCTTCGGTCAGCTCGCGCACGCGCGCATCGAGCGCGGCCGCGGTGTCCTCCGGTAGCAACTGCGGCAGCTGTGGCGTCAGCCAGCGCGCCGCGTCGACGAAGCGCGCGGCGCCGGCCTCCACCGCGCCGCCGCCACGCAGGTAACGGACGAACCAGAGCGTCGCGCGCTCCAGCAGCCGGCCCAGCGCGCCGAACATCTGCGCCTGCACGGCATCGTCCACGCGGTTGTCCAGTGCATCGATCTGCTGCCACAGCGCGGTCAGCCCGAACACGTCGCGCGCCAGCATGCACGCGCGCACGATGTCGGCCGGGCGCGCGTCCGTCTCTTCCATCAGATGATGGACGAACGTCGCCCCGATGCGGTTCACGAGCATATTGGTCAGATGCGTGGCCAGGATCTCGCGGCGCAGCGGATGCCGCTCCATCGCGCCCGCATAGCGTTCGCGCAGCGGCTTCGGAAAATAGTCGGGCAGCAGGTAGGCGACGAGCGGATCGTCGGGCAGGTCGGAGACGAGCAGTTCGTCGTACAGCCACATCTTGCTGTAGGCCAGCAGCACCGCGCGTTCGGGCGAGGTGAGGCCCGCGCCGTCGGCCTTGCGTTCGGCGATGCCTTCCTCCGACGGCAGGAATTCGAGCGGACGGTTGAGCCGGCCCGCGCGTTCGAGCCAGCGGATCAGCCGTGCCTCGGCATCGATCAGCGTGGCCGACTCGCGCCCGGCCACGGACAGCGCCTGCGTCTGGTAGTAATTGTCCTGCAGCACGAGCAGGCCCACTTCGTCGGTCATTTCCGCCAACAATGTGTTGCGCTGCTTTTCGGTCATCTCGCCATCGCGCACGACAATCCCGAGCAGGATCTTGATATTGACTTCGTGGTCCGAACAATCGACGCCGGCGGAATTGTCGATCGCATCGGTGTTGATGCGTCCGCCATTGCGCGCGAACTCGATCCGCCCCAGCTGCGTGAAGCCCAGGTTGCCGCCTTCGCCGACGACCTTGCAGCGCAACTCGCTGCCGTTCACGCGCACTGCGTCGTTGGCGCGGTCGCCCACCTGCTGGTGCGTCTCCCCGGCCGACTTCACATAGGTGCCGATGCCGCCGTTGTAGAGCAGATCGACCGGCGCCATCAGGATCGCGTGGATCAGGTCCGCCGGGGACAGCGACGTGGCCTCGATGCCGAGCGCCGCGCGCACCTGGGGCGTCAGCGCGATGGACTTGGCCGTGCGCGGATAGATGCCGCCGCCTTCGGAGATGAGCTTCGTGTCGTAGTCGGCCCAGCTCGACCGCGGCAGCGCGAACATGCGCGCGCGCTCGGCCAGCGTGCGCGCCGGATCGGGATCCGGGTCCAGGAAGATATGGCGATGGTCGAACGCGGCCAGCAGCCGGATGCACGGCGACAGCAGCATGCCGTTGCCGAACACGTCGCCCGACATGTCGCCGATGCCGACCACGGTGAATGGCGTGCGCTGGATATCGACGCCCATCTCGCGGAAATGGCGCTTGACGGATTCCCACGCGCCGCGCGCGGTGATGGCCATCTTCTTGTGGTCGTAGCCGACCGACCCGCCCGAGGCGAACGCATCGTCGAGCCAGAACTTGTACTCGGCCGAAATCGCGTTGGCGTAATCGGAGAACGTGGCCGTGCCCTTGTCGGCGGCCACGACCAGATACGGATCCGATTCGTCGTGGCGCACCACGTTCGGCGGCGGAATCAGCTCGCCAGCGACGAGGTTGTCGGTCAGGTCGAGCAGCCCGCGCAGGAAGGTCTGATAGCAAGCCACGCCTTCGGCGAGAAACGCGTCGCGGTCCGTCATCGGCGGCGGACGCTTGACCACGAAGCCGCCCTTGGACCCGACCGGCACGATCACGGTGTTCTTCACCATCTGGGCCTTCATCAGCCCCAGCACCTCGGTCCGGAAGTCTTCCCGGCGGTCCGACCAGCGCAGCCCGCCGCGCGCGACACGCCCGCCGCGCAGGTGCACGCCTTCCACGCGTGGCGAGTACACCCAGATCTCGAACATCGGCCGCGGCTCCGGCAAGCCCTGCACGAGCGCCGGATTGAGCTTGAACGAAAGGTAAGGGCGGTGCGCGCCGTGCGCATCGCGCAGGAAGTAGTTGGTGCGCACGGTGGCCATCATCACGTTGAGGAACAGCCGCAGGATGCGGTCCTCGTCGAGATTGGGCACCTGATCCAGCGCGGCGCCGATATCGTCGAGCAATTTCTGGCAGCGCGCATCGGGGGCGGCGCCAGCGTTGGCGTCCGGAAGCCCGCAGGCGACCGCGGGGTCGAAGCGCGCGATGAACAGTGCGACCAGCATGGCCGCGATGCGCGGATTGCTCGTCAGCGCGCGTTCGATATAGGCGTTGCTGAACGTCGAGCCGACCTGCCGCAGGTACTTGGCGTACGCGCGGAGGATGGTCACGTCGCGCGCGCCGAGTCCCGCGCGCAGGACCAGCCGGTTGAGGTCGTCGTTCTCGATCTCGCCATTCCACGCGCGGCCGAACGCATCCTCGAACAGCGGCTTGATCCGCTCGATCTCCACATCGAGCGGGGTGCCGTCATGATCGTTCGCGATCTCGAGCCCGAAGTCGTGGATCCATACGGGCGCGCCCGCGTCGGGTTCGATCAGATAGGGGCGTTCCTCGTCGACGCGCACGCCCAGATGCTCGAGCATCGGCAGGCTGTGCGAGAGCGCGATGGGCTCGCCCGCGCGGAACACCTTGAAGCGGAACGCGCCCGCCGCGGCCTCGATGGGCCGGTACAGGTTCATGGCAAGCCCGTTCGCGTGCTGGCGCGCCTGTTCCATGAGCTCGATATCGCGCACGGCCGTGCGCGCGGCGTAGTCCTCGCGATAGCCGGCCGGAAACGAATCGCCATAGCGGCGCAGCAGGCGGTTGCCGAGTTCCTCGCCGCGGCTTTCGTGCAGCGCGCCGGCAAGGTCGTCCTGCCATCGGCGCGTGGCCTGGACGATGCGCTCCTCGAGTTCGCGCGTATCGACCTCGGGCATCGTGCCGGGCTGCCCGCGCACGGTCAGCTGGATGCGCGCGAGCGGAGACTCCGACAGCAGCGGCGTGAATTCGCAGCTCGTGCCGTTGAATGCCTGCACGAGCAGTTTCTGGATGCGCTGGCGCAGGTCCGTGTTGTACTTGTCGCGGGGCACGAACACGAGGCACGAGACATAGCGATCGAACCGGTCGCGCCGCACGAACAGCCGCGTGCGCTGGTGTTCCTGCAGGCGCAGGATGCCGAGCGCCGTGTCGTAGAGCTCGTCTTCATCCACCTGGAACAGGTCGTCGCGCGGATATTGCTCGAGAATCGTGACCAGCGACTTGTACAGGTGCCCCCTGGTCAGAAACCCAGCACGCGCGAGAATGTTCGCGCATTTGCGGCGAACGAGCGGGATCTCGCTGCTTGGCACCATATAGGCCGTCGACGTGTAGAGCCCGACGAAACGCCGTTCGCCGAACAGCTTGCCGTTCGCATCGACGAGCTTGATGCCCACATAGTCCAGATAGCCGGGCCGGTGCACAGTGGCACGCGAGTTGGCCTTCGTCAGAAAGATCGGCGATTCGCCTTCGATGATGCCGCGCGCGGCGGCCGGCAGCGGCGTCAGCGCGTCGTCGCCGGGCGCGCGCAGGCTTTCGCGCAGGATGCCGGCGCCGGAACCCTGCACGCCGCGCAGCCAGAACTGGCCGTCCTTTGCCACGAGTTCGTAATCGCGGTGGCCGAGGAACGTGAAATGGTCGTCGATCATCCACTGGAGGAACGCGCGCGCCTCCACGGCGGCGGGCGTATTGGCGCCCGGTGTGTTCGCCATGCGCTGGACCGTCTCGCGCGCGGTGCTCTGCATCGCGGGCCAGTCCTCCACGGCCGCGCGCACGTCGCCCAGAATGCGCGCGATACCGTCGCGCAACGCTTCGAGCTGCGCGGGATCGCCGGTGCGGTCGACCTCGAAGTGAATAAACGACTCCAGCTGGCACGCGCCGCCGCTCGGGCTATCGTCTGCCCCGGGGCCGCCCAGGCCGATGCTCTCGATGGCGCCGCGCGCGTCGCGGCAGACGCGGAACACCGGGTGGATCGCCGAATGGAGCGTAAGCCCGGCGCGATTGACCTCCATCGTCACCGAGTCCACGAGGAACGGCATGTCGTCGTTCACGATCTCGACGATCGTATGGTCCGAATGCCAGCCGTGCTCCTCGAGGTTCGGGTTGTAGACGCGCAGCCGCGCCACGGTGCCCGGCTTGAACTTCTGCGCGGTCTGCCAGTGCGCCATCACGGCGCCATACAGATCCGCGACCTCGCGCGCGAGCAGGTCTTCGGCGTCGGCCAGATCGTAGTAATGCCGCAGGAGCGGCGAGACGATGCCGAACGTCTGGGCCGGCAATCGTTCTTGCGCGAACGCAAGCAGTTCATCCAGCAGGAGTGCGGTTTTTTCTTCGTTTTCCGGTGGCATGGCATCCCCTCGGCATGTGCCGACGCATGCTCACACTTTAGGAAAGATTGGCCGCGCCGGCTGACAAAATATTCCGGCTCGCGTGCGTGCGATGGCTGCTCAGGCCGCGAGCCGGCTTCGTCGTTCGGCGTGATCGTGCAGCGTGCCGGTCATGCGCTGCAGCAAGCCGCCGAGCGCCGCGCGCTCTTCGCTGTTGAGATGTCCGACCGAGACCGAATGCAGGGCCTTGACCGCCTGCGCGGCGCGATCGAAGCGCGCGCGGGCAGCGGGTGCGATGCACGCATTGCCGGTCTCGGCGAATTCGATCCAGCCGTCGTCATGCAGTTCTGACAGCAGCGCTTCCGTCCGCGCGATGTCCATGAACACGGCGCCATGGAAAGGTTGGGCGCGCGCCAGGCGTTCCTGCCCGATCGCACGCAATAGCAGCCATTTGGAATAGGTCAGTCCGGATACGGACAGGGTTTGCTCGAGGGCCGCCTGCCATGCGGTGACCGCATCGACAAGGGCAAGAACGACTGGCTCATTCGTTTCGAGTGCTTTGGGCTGCATTGGCTTGAGTCTCCCGAATCGGATTTCGTTTCCCGATGGCCGCCACAGTAGCAGTAATGTCCTTACATTTGCGTGAAGGCACGGGTAAATCCTAGTCATTCTTTTGGCGTAGGCGCTTCGGGCAGCGCTTGCGCGCCCTCTCCCGAGGGAGAGGGGAATGCGGTCACGCGCGGATTACGGCTTCTTGGCGCCGTCGGTATACGGGTCTGCCTTGCCCGTCTTCGCACCGTCGGTGTACGGATCCGCCTTGCCGGTCTTGGCACCATCGGTGTACGGATCGGCCTTCTTGCCCGGGGCAAGATTCGAGCGCGTCGACTTCTTCGCGCCGTCGGTGTACGGATCGAACTTCCCGGACTTCGCCGTGTTGGCGTTCGGGTTGGTCTTGGTGTGCGAGCCGCTGTAGAGATCGCCACCCTCGGTGTAGTTCTTGGTCTGCGCTTGCGCAAGCGACGCGGTGCCAAGAGCCGCGGTAGCGGCAATGGCGGCGACGGCGATCAGGGTCGGAACGGTCTTCTTGAACATCTTCATCCTCACAATGGCGGCGATGCGGGCGGGCATCGCCAGAAGGTAAATGCCCGAGAACCACTCTACCCCCAGCCGACGGGCGCGAATAGTGAGAATCCGTAACAGATGTCACCGAATCAGCGTTTTCGAGGACTCCTTCCAATCGCCGGCGCCGCGCCCCGGGCCTCGCCATTCCGGTGGCTTCCACAGATACCGCGGATCGCGCTCGCGCCACGCATCGCCGAACATGTCGCGCCACTCGTGGAACGTCAGCGTCAGCGGATTGTGCGTGCGCACCTGGCGCGTAATGCCATACACGGGAGTGTCCCGCTCGGGCACGAACGTGCCGAACATCCGGTCCCAGATCGTCAGCACGCCCGCATAGTTGCGGTCGATATAGTCGGGGTTCTTCGCATGATGGACGCGATGCACCGATGGCGTGTTGAAGACCGCCTCGACGCGCGGCCAGCGCGCGCCGAGCCGCGTATGCACGAAGAACTGGAACGCGAGGTTCAGGCCGACGGCCAGAATCACCCAGTCCGGCGAGAATCCGACAAGCGCGAGCGGAATCCAGAACAGCCACATGCCCGAGAGCGGATACGTCAGACTCTGACGGAATGCCGTCGAGAAGTTCATGCCCTCCGACGAGTGGTGCGTGACATGCGACGCCCACAGCCAGCGCACGCGATGGCTCGCGCGATGGAACCAGTAGTAGAGAAAGTCCTGCAGCAACAGCAGCAGCGCAAACGACCACCAGGTCTCCGGCATCGCGCGCAGGCCGTGCGCGTAGCACCAGCTGTAGACGGTCCGGATCATCAGCCACAGGAAGAAGGCGTCGGACGCCTGATGCATGAGCGCGAGCGAGGCGTTGGAGAGTGTGTCGCGCCAGCTGTAGACGGTGCGGTCGCGGCGTGCCCAGTACCAGGCTTCCCAGCCGATGGTCAGCAGGAACACCGGGGCAAAGGCCATCAGGATCAGGCCCGGGTCGAAGGCGGCGGCGGGGGCGGGAGCAGGCTGCATGGGTGCGCTGTCTTGCAGGAACGATGGCCGGTGGCCGCCAGTGTGCACGCATTGGCCGCCCATGGCGTGGAGGAAGTCCTCCATACGAGGGCTGGCGTAGAATCTGCGGGACATACGAAAGAGAGCAAAAGGAGCAGAGACAGATGACGGAGTTTGTGACCACGACGGTGCAGGGCGGTGTCGGATACCTGACATTGCAACGGCCTCAGGCCCTCAATGCGCTGTCGCTGGAAATGATTCGCGCGGTGACCGATGCGCTGGACCGATGGGCGGCCGATCCCGCCGTGGCGGCCGTGGTCGTCGCCGGTGCCGGCGGCAAGGCCTTCAGCGCGGGCGGCGATATCCGCTGGTTCCATCGTGCCTATCACGAGGGCGATCCGCTGCTGCAGCAGTTCTTCGTCGAGGAGTACGCGCTCAACTACCGGATCCACCGGTACCCGAAGCCCTATATCGCCCTGATGGATGGCGTGGTGATGGGCGGCGGCATGGGGATCTCGCAGGGCGCGCGCCGGCGCATCGTGACCGATCGCACGAAGATGGCGATGCCCGAGACCAATATCGGCCTGTTCCCCGACGTGGGCGGCGGCTGGTTCCTCGCGCGCACGCCGGGCCGGCTCGGCGAGTACCTCGGGCTGACCGGCGTCGTGATCCACGCGGCCGACGCGCTCTATGCGGGCCTCGCCGATCTGTATCTGCCGGCCAATGCGCTGGCCGAGCTCGTGGCCTCGCTTCACAACACCACGTTCGCGTCCGGCGACGCGGTGCTGGCCCATGTCGACGCCTTTGCGCTTTCGCACGCCGATGCATGCCAGCCGCGCGACAGCCAGCTGGCGAAGCTGTACGATCCCATCGATCGATTGTTCGCGGGCGCCACGGTCGAGGCGATCGTCCAGGCCGTGAGCGATGCGCCGAAGGATGTGCCGGCCGACTGGGCCGCGCAGACGGCCGCGATGCTGCGCAGCCGTTCGCCGCTCATGCTCTGCGTGACGCTCGAGCAGATTCGCCGCGCGCGCGACATGTCGCTCGAGGACGAACTGCGCATGGAGCTCGGCATGATGCATGAGGTCTTTGCAAGGGGCGACGGCGTGGAAGGTATCCGCGCGCTCGCCATCGACAAGGATCACCAGCCGCGCTGGAACCCGTCGCGACTCGACGACGTGTCCGCCGCGCGCGTGCGCGCGTTCTTCGACAGTCCGTGGCGCCGCGAGGATCATCCGCTGGCCGCACTCGGGCGCTGATTTCGTTTGTCACCCCCGTCCCGTCCTTAACCAAGAGAGGAATCGCAATGAGCAATCCGCGTAAAGTTGCCGTAGTGGTGGGTAGTCTGCGCAAGGAGTCACTGAACCGTAAGCTCGCGCACGCGCTTGCCGCGCTGGCGCCCGCGCAGCTGAAGCTCGAGATCGTCGAGATCGGCCAGCTGTCGCACTACAACCAGGACGACGACACCGATACGCCGCCGGCCGAATGGCAGGCGTTCCGCGATCGCATTCGCGCAAGCGATGCGGTGCTGTTTATCACGCCCGAATACAACCGCTCGGTGCCGGGCGTGCTCAAGAACGCGATCGATATCGGTTCGCGCCCGTATGGCAAGAGCGCGTGGGACGGCAAGCCGGGCGGCGTCATCAGCGTGTCGCCGGGCGCCATCGGCGGGTTCGGCGCCAACCACCACCTGCGCCAGTCGCTGGTGTTCCTGAATATCCCCGTGCTGCAGCAGCCCGAGGCCTATATCGGCGGTGCGGACAAGCTGTTCGACGACAAGGGCGGTATCGCCAACGAAGGCACGCGTGGCTTCCTCGAGAAGTACCTGACGACCTTCGCCACCTGGATCGAGCGCACCGCGCCGCGCTGAGGCACGGGCATGTGACGGCCCCGTTTGGAACGCCGGGTCAGTCCTGTCCTACATGCGGTTGCGGGCGGGACCCGACATCCGCGAGGCATGCGTCTTTCTATAGTGAAGTCACCGGGTTCACATGACCTTCACGACAGAAAAGGAGCAGATCATGCCTTATATCCTCGCCTGGCTGCTTGGCGTTCCGGCCTTCGTTCTCGTGCTCATCTGGCTGTTCATGCACTGATCACATTGCAAGGTGGAGAAGACTCGGAGAGGCGTCCCGCACGGGACGCCTTTCTGCTTTGCGGGGCGTCATGGCCTATACTGTCTGGCTTTCCGCCATGCCGTGCGGAACCCGCCACACCGCCGCACATGACAGTCAATCCCCGCCGCATTTCGGTCGCTCCCATGATGGACTGGACCGATCGCCATTGCCGCACGTTCCACCGCGCGTTGACCCAGCACACCTGGCTCTATACGGAGATGGTGACCACGGGTGCGCTGCTGCATGGCGATGTGGCGCGGCATCTCGACTTCAATGCGGTCGAACAGCCGGTGGCGCTCCAGCTTGGCGGCAGCGAGCCGGCCGATCTTGCGCAGGCCGCGAAGCTCGGCGAGCAGTGGGGCTATGCGGAGATCAACCTCAACTGCGGGTGTCCGTCGGAGCGCGTGCAGCGCGGGGCGTTCGGTGCCTGCCTGATGGCAGAGCCGCAGCTTGTGGCCGATTGCGTGAAGGCGATGCGCGATGCGGTGTCGGTGCCCGTGACCGTCAAGCATCGTATCGGCATCGACACGATCGAGCATTACGGCTTTGTGCGGGACTTCGTCGGTACCATCGCCGAAGCCGGTTGCGAGACGTTTATCGTCCATGCGCGCAATGCCATCCTGAAGGGCCTGAGCCCGAAGGAGAATCGCGAGATTCCGCCATTGCGCTACGAGGTGGCCTACGAACTCAAGCGGGAATTTCCGCAGCTCGAGATCCTGATCAACGGCGGCATCGTCACGTACGACGAAGTCGCGGCGCATCTCGCGCATGTGGATGGCGTGATGATCGGGCGCGAGGCCTATCACCAGCCGTACTTCCTCGCCGAGATGGATCAGCGGTTCTATGGCGCCGATACCCCGGTCCGGACGCGGCTCGACGTCGAGCTGGCCATGCAGGAGTACGTGGTGGGTATCGTGGAGCGGGGCGGTTACATGGGTGCCGCCACGCGGCATATGCTCGGGCTGCATCGCGGAATTCATGGCGGGCGAGGCTGGCGGCGCGTGCTGTCGGATGCGCGCCGGATGAACGCCGCGCGCACGCGCCAGGAGGTCGTCGCGTTGTTCGAGGAAGCGCGCTCGCACCTGCGGCCGGATCTGCTGGAAGCTGCCTGATCCTCTTCGTGCGGCCAACCATGGGTCGCGTGAAATCGAGGAAAGATTCTAAATTCGAACGATCGTGCTGGAAAGGTAGGCCGGGCGTCGCTTTGAGCGTCTCAACAGCCGCAAAGCCGCGCCAGCAAAGGGATTCCCCTAATTCGCCATGGCCGTCACAAGTTCTTAAACTGAGTGTGCCCTCGAATACAGGGCTTTCTTCAACTGATTATTGGCCCGCCGCGTGCGGGCTTCTTTTTTTCACGATTTCCCGATTGGCGACGCGCACTTTCCGTTTACCCGAATGGTGGAGGGCGCGCCTTGCGGCTACATTGAGTAGGCCTTCAGGGCAATTGAGATCGCTTAAATTCAGAGTCCGCTGCGGCGGGCTCTTTTTTTTTTCCGCGAACGAAGATTCGTGCTGGGAATTCCCGGGAAAAAAGCAGGCGACGCTTCTGAGAAGGTCGCCTGACGGGAATGTCGAGGGGGGTCAATGTCCCTCAGAACGAAGTATCTCGCACGTCGCACTCTCCCTTGAACCCTGCATTGGTAGGGGCGACGGCGTTAGAATTTTGCGGATTCGCGGTAGCCATTTTCAGACCGCCGCTTGAATTGACCAATTCCACTGTGCGGTGCATCAGGCATGTTACGATCCGGGCAAATGCCGCGTCAGACGGCAGATGGAGGTCATGAAAAACCAAGAAGGGCGTAGGAAATGGACGAGGACCTTTCGTTCGGCATCGTATTCGAAGGCTACCGCCTGATTTGGGTGGCGGAGCAACTCCAGGACGGCAAGTGGACCGCTCGCTATTGCTGGCACCGCGGCACGTCCGAGGCCGCCGGCAAAGCATTGCAACAGGACGTGCTCAACGGCAAGTCCAAGCGGCTGCTCGGCCTGTTCGAAACCGAAGACGAAACCATCGCGGCGATCAAGGAGGCCGTGCTGCTCGAGGCCAAGTGGCAGGGCGGTTGAGGGTCCTCAAAATTTTTTGTGCGGAGTACTAGCCATCGCCTCAAGATCCTTGTAGAATCTCGTTCTTCGCTGATCGAGCAACAGCTGAGCAGCGAAGAAAACGCAGTACAAAGTTCGACGGTGGCTGTAGCTCAGTTGGTAGAGTCCAGGATTGTGATTCCTGTCGTCGTGGGTTCGAGTCCCATCAGCCACCCCAAAAGAATTCCGCAAAAAAACAGCCGCTTATTTAAGCGGCTGTTTTTGTTTCTGCATCGCGTCGGATCAAAGAGCAGATCGTCTCCGTGGCCCGAGGCGTTCCGTCAGCCCTTGATGTCTCGCGGATCATGGCCGAACGAATTTCGCTCGCGGATCTTGCCATTCCTGTCGTGAATAAATAGCTCGACCTTGTCGAGTTTTGCTTTCTCGGTGCCGGCGGCAATTGCCTCTTCCTGCGACGGGTAGTGCGAGGTCGCACCGTCCGTGCCTTCTACCTCTACCGCCCAGCCATTGCGTTCCGTGGGTACCACATGGACGTTTGCGGCCATGGTGCGTCTCCCGTTCGTTATCGACAGCCACAGTCTCGCGCTTGCCCGGGTCCGGGCGGTATCGGCTTTGGTCCTACAGCGCATAAGGGCAGTCGTTTCCGAACAATGTGCGGCAGCACACCAAACGTTACGACGGAGGGATTCCCATTTACCTACGATTCCGTAGATTTCAGATTTGTAATAAACGCGTTTTCCCCCTCTAACAAACGAGACATATCGTGAACACACCAATGGGGTATGAGGAGTACGCATCGCTGAAAACGTTTCGGGAAGTGATTCCGGCCAGCGTGTTGGGTGAGATCAATGCCGCGATCGATGCGTCGTTCGGGCCCGAACCGACGCGCGTGGAGCCGCGCTCGGTGGCGGAGATACTGCGCAAGGTCGATGCGTTCCGGCAGATGGAGGAGATGGTCTGCGCGACCACGCTTCGGTTCGCGCGCAAGATGAGCCAGAAGCCGATCGAAGAACGCCCGCATCACGTACTGCGCTGCGTGAGCCGCGACAACAGCCGGGACGGGCACTGCCGCCATTTCGACTCGCATCTGCTCACATTGCTTGTTCCCCTGCAACTGGCCGCGCCGGACTCGTTCTTCAACGGGGACCTGGTTACGTACGGCAAGACCCGGCAGCGCGTGTCCACGCTCGACAACGTGTTCTGCAAGATCCGGCATGGCGTCCATCGGAACATGCCGTTCGAGTTTCGCAAGCAGCTGACGCTGTACGACCTGCGCCGCGGCAACTGCGAGCGAATCAGCGTGGAGCCGGGCAGCGTCTATGTGTTCAACGGCTTCGCGCTCAAGCACGCGAACCTGCATGTGGAAGACGGGCAGCGGCGGTCGCTGCTGATTCATTACTACGACCCCGGCTTCTCGATGGGCCTGAGCAAGGCGCTGCGCTTCTCGCGCAAGCTGCGGGACCGCCTCCAGGGCAATATGACGGGCATGACCTGACATCGCGCGGTACGGAGGCGAAAAAAAACCGGCACTCGGCGGGGTCGTCAAGGTCCGGTTCTGCGCAGCCGCGCGAGAATGTGCGCGCCTGGTTTCGTCTTGGGTTTGATGCCCTAAACATCACATTAGCAACACACTTACAGAGAATTAAATCACACCCAGCACCGTGTTAAGTGTTTTCTTAAGTTACACGTTGTGAGACTGCAACTGCATTTTTTACAAAAAAATTGTGCAGTGCGGCGCACGAAATCGCGTTTCAGGCCGCCAGCTTGGCTGGCAGGTCGTCCAGCTCGAGCATTCGGCAGATGGCCGCCATGCTACCCACCATCGTGCGACGCTGCGCGCCCTGATAGACGCGAACGCCCTTGGTTTGCCGAAACGGCACCGGCTTGACCGGGCGACGAGCGGCGATGGTATTGATTTGCGGCATGGCTACACCTCGTGATTTTGAGACAGCAAGGGTCCGCGCCCATCGTTCGGCAGAACGGGGCGACAGGGCAAAACAACGATGCAAATACAGCTGTGACTGAGGGCGCTGAAGCTGCGGTCAGAATCCGGAAGATCGGATCAGGCCCACGGCAATGCCCTCGAGGGAAAACTCTTCGCGGCCGGACTCGACCACGATATTCGGGTAATCGGGATTCTCGGCGATCAGTTCGATGGTGCCGCCACGCCGCTGCAGGCGCTTCACGGTGACGTCTTCCCCTAATCGCGCCACGACAATCTTGCCGTTGGCCGCTTCGCTCGCACGCTTCACGGCGAGCAGATCCCCATCGAGAATGCCGGCATCGCGCATGCTGAGGCCGCGCACACGCAGCAGATAATCGGGGCGTTCGTCGAACACCGACGCGTCCACCTGATATTGCCGATCGATATGCTCGGCCGCGAGAATCGGGCTGCCTGCGGCCACGCGTCCCACGAGCGGCAGGGTCAGTTGCAGCACACCGGACATTGGCAGCGAAAACTGATCGGACATCTCCGAGTCGCTACGTGCCACCTTGAGGCGAATGCCGCGCGACGCGCCGGGCGTCAGCTCGATGACCCCTTTGCGTGCCAGCGCGCGCAGATGCTCTTCCGCGGCATTGGGCGACGAAAAGCCAAACTCGGCTGCGATCTCGGCGCGCGTCGGCGGAAAGCCGGTGCCGCGAATCGTATTGCGGATCAGGTCGAAGATCTGCTGCTGCCGCGGAGTCAGAGTTGCCATCGGATTGCCTTGTCCTTTCTTCTTCGCTGTGTTCTTCGTTGGACACTGTATGTTTAAACAGTATGCTGTGATTTTATACAGTATCGGATGAAGTGCAAGCACAATCTTCGCGCGCCTCCGGGATGACGCCAGCAGTGTTGGGTTCACGCACCCGCTACAATCGGCGGCCTCGATTCCCCTACGCGATTCCGCCCTCATGTCCGATACGCTCCCCCGCATCGTCGTCCTCGCTACCGGCGGCACCATCGCCGGTGCCTCGGGCAATCCCGGCAGCAGCGCGCATTACCAGGCCGCCACCGTGCCCGTGGGCACGCTGCTGCAGGCCGTCCCCACGCTTGCGCGCGTCGCGCGCGTGGAGGCGGAGCAGGTGGCGCAGATCGACAGCAAGGACATGACGTTCGCGCTGTGGTCGACGCTCGCGGCGCGCATCGCGCACTGGTCGGCGCAGCCCGACGTGGCCGGCATCGTCATCACGCACGGCACGGACACGCTGGAAGAGACGGCGATGTTCCTGCATCTGACGCAGCCCTGCCCGGTGCCGGTGGTATTGACCGCGGCGATGCGCCCCTCGACGTCGCTGTCGGCCGATGGGCCGCTCAACCTGCTCGATGCCGTGCGCGTGGCCGCGCATGCGGACGCGCGCGGGAAGGGCGTGCTCGTGGTGATCAATCAGCAGATCCACGCGGCGCGCGATGCGGCCAAGGCGCACACTTCGGCCGTGAACGCGTTCGTCTCCGCGTCCTGCGGCCCGCTCGGCTTCGTGCAGGACGACTATGTCCGCTTCGCGCGCGCGCCGCTGCCGGCCGTCGCGCACCTGCCCGTGCCGTCGGACTGGCCGCTCGTGGAAATCGTCGCGAGCTATGCGGCGCCGAGCCGCTTCATGGTGGATGCGCTCGTCGCGGCCGGCGTGCGCGGCATCGTGGTGGCCGCGGCCGGCAATGGCTCCGTGCACGAGGTGCTCGGCGGCGCACTGGCCGACGCCGCCATGGAAGAGGTGGCCGTGGTGCGCGCGTCGCGTACGGGTGCCGGGCACGTGGCTTTGCCGGCTTCGGCGCGGGCGGTCGTCGGCGGGTTCCCCTCGGCGCTGGACCACAATCCGTACAAGGCGCGCGTATTGTTGATGTTGCTGCTGGCCGCCGATCCATCGCTTGGGGCCGATCCCGCGCGGCTCCAGGCGAGGCTGGCCGCTTATTAAGTGGCCCTTGCAGGAATGTCAAGGGTCGGGCTATACTCGCGGGCTACCCACCCTTGCCGCACCGGACGTGACGCCCGGGTGGCTACATCCAAAAGGAGCGTCAATGCGTCATTACGAAATCGTCTTTATCGTCCACCCGGACCAGAGCGAACAAGTCCCGGCGATGATCGAGCGCTACAAGCAGCTCGTGACTTCGCAAAACGGCCAGATCCATCGCGTGGAAGACTGGGGCCGCCGTCAGATGGCCTACATGATCCAGAAGCTGGCCAAGGCTCATTACGTTTGCCTGAACATCGAATGCGGCAAGGAAACCCTGGCCGAGCTCGAGCACGCCTTCAAGTTCAACGACGCCGTGCTGCGTCACCTGATCGTGCAGACCAAGAAGGCTGAAACCGCTCCTTCGCCGATGATGAAGGAAGTGCAGCGCGAAGAAGCCCGCAAGGCCGCGCAAACGACCACGGAAGGCCAGGCCGCCTGAGTGCGGACTGCGGTGCCAGCGGAAGGGCGGGCGCGGTGAACCAGATCCGGTTATCCGCGACGCTCGTCGAACGCGACGTCCTGCGCTACACGCCAGCCGGCGTCCCCGTCGTCAACTGCATCCTGCAGCATGCCGGCGAGGTCGTGGAAGCGGCAACGCCGCGGCAGGTGGAGTTCGCGATCGCCGCGATGGGAATCGGCCCGGTGGGCAGGCAACTGGAGCGCATGGCGCTCGGTACGCTGCTCGACTGCGAAGGGTTCCTGGCGCGCAAGCACCGCAACAGCAAGACGCTGGTCTTTCACATCATTGGATGTACGGCATTCGAAGAGAGTGCATTCGAAAAGGATTGAATCATGGCATTCGTCAAACGTGACAACAAGAACAAGAAGCGCTTCCAGCAACAGAACCCGCTGTTCAAGCGCAAGCGCTTCTGCCGCTTCACCGTGGCAGGTGTGGAGCAGATCGACTACAAGGATCTGGACACGCTGAAGGACTTCATCGGCGACAACGGCAAGATCACGCCGGCTCGTCTGACCGGTACCAAGGCGCACTATCAGCGTCAGCTCGACACGGCCATCAAGCGCGCGCGTTTCCTCGCGCTGATGCCGTACACCGATCTGCACAAGAACTGATCGTCCCCAGGACCGCAAGGAGAAATACACGATGCAAGTCATTCTGCTGGAAAAAGTCATCAACCTGGGCAACCTCGGTGACATCGTTCGCGTCAAGGACGGTTACGCTCGTAACTTCCTGATCCCGTCGAAGAAGGCGCGCCGCGCCACCGAGACCGCGATCGGTGAATTCGAAGCCAAGCGCGCCGAGCTGGAAAAGGCCGCTGCCGAGAAGCTGGCCGCCGCGCAAGCCGAAGGCGAAAAGCTGAACGGCCTGACCGTTCAACTGACCCAGAAGTCGGGTGTGGACGGCCGTCTGTTCGGTTCGGTCACCAACGCCGACATCGCCGAAGCACTGGGCACCCAGGGCTTCAAGGTCGAGAAGGCGCAAGTGCGTCTGCCGAACGGCCCGCTGAAGGTCGTGGGCGACCACCCCGTTACCGTCGCGCTGCACACCGATGTGGTGGTGGACGTGACCGTGTCGGTGCTCGGCGAGCACGTCTGATCGCAGTCGCTTTCGGCCGCGCCCCGCGCGTGGCCGATCGATGAAAAAGGCAGGGGCCACGCCCCTGCCTTTTTTGTTTTGCGCGTCCCGGTCCCGCCCGGGGCTCGCCCGCTATAATCCCACCCCATGAACGCGCCCGCCGCAGACCCCCAACTCGACAGTCTCAAGGTTCCTCCGCATTCGATCGAGGCCGAACAATCGGTGCTCGGTGGCCTGCTGCTGGACAACGCCGCATGGGACCGCATCGCGGACTTCCTGTCGGAATCCGACTTCTACCGTTTCGACCATCGCGTCATCTTCCAGAGCATCGCGCGCCTGATCTCCGCGACCAAGCCCGCGGACGTGATTACGGTCTACGAGATGCTCCAGGTGGCCGGCAAGGCCGAGGAAGTCGGCGGCCTGGCCTATCTGAATTCGCTGGCGCAGAACACGCCCAGCGCCGCGAATATCCGGCGCTATGCGGAGATCGTGCGCGAGCGGTCGGTGCTGCGCAAGCTCGTGACCGTGGCCGACGATATCGCGTCCGCCGCGTTCGCGCCGAAGGGGCGCGAGGTCCGCGAACTGCTCGACGAAGCCGAGTCGAAGGTCTTTGCGATCGCGGAAGAGGGCTCGCGCGGGCAGCAGGGTTTTCAGGAAATCCAGCCGCTGCTGACGCAGGTGGTCGAGCGGATCGACGAGCTCTATCACCGCGATTCCACGTCCGATGTGACGGGGGTGCCGACGGGCTTCATCGACCTGGACCGCATGACCAGCGGCATGCAGGCGGGCGACCTGATCATCGTGGCCGGCCGCCCCTCGATGGGCAAGACCGCGTTCTCGCTGAATATCGGCGAGCACGTGGCGGTGGAGCAGGGCCTGCCGGTGGCGGTGTTCTCGATGGAAATGGCCGGCACGCAGCTGGCCATGCGTATGCTCGGTTCCGTGGGCCGCCTGGACCAGCACCGGCTGCGTACGGGCCGTCTGCTAGACGAGGACTGGCCGCGCCTGACCCATGCGATCCAGCGCATGAACGACGCGCAGCTGTTTATCGACGAGACGCCCGCGCTGAACCCGATGGAGTTGCGCGCGCGCTCGCGCCGGCTGGCGCGCCAGTGCGGACAGCTGGGACTGATCATCATCGACTACCTCCAGCTGATGTCGGGCTCGGGCGGCGGCGAGAACCGCGCGACCGAAATCTCGGAAATCTCGCGTTCGCTCAAGGGTCTCGCGAAGGAGCTGAATTGTCCGGTGATCGCGCTGTCCCAGCTGAACCGAAGCCTGGAACAGCGTCCGAACAAGCGTCCCGTGATGTCCGACCTGCGCGAATCCGGCGCTATCGAACAGGATGCGGACGTGATTCTGTTTATTTACCGGGACGAGGTCTACAACCCCGATTCGCAGGACAAGGGTACGGCCGAGATCATTATCGGCAAGCAGCGTAACGGTCCCATCGGAACGGTGCGCCTCACGTTCCTGGGGCAATTCACGAAGTTCGACAACTTCTCGGGCGGTCCGGCGTTCTTCGATAACGATCAATGAGCGACACCTGATCCGCTCAAACCTGTAAAATATTGCGTTTTTATGACAGCCGCCCGCGCGCGGCTGTCATGCCATCGCACGCACAAGGACATTTCATGTTCGGTCGATTCATGCCCACCGAGGGCAAGTTCTTCGAATACTTCAACCAGCACGCGGACTGCGCCGTCACGGCAGCCCATGAGCTCGAGGCGCTGGTCAACGACCTGCCCAACGCCGAAGCCCATGCGCGCCGCGTGCAGGCCACCGAGAAGAAGGCGGACCGCATCACCCACGACACCGTGGACCTGCTGCACAAGACGTTCATCACGCCGCTGGACCGGGACGAGATCCACAAGCTCATCACGACGATGGACGACATCCTCGACCTGATGGAAGACGTGGCCGAGACGATCTCGCTGTACGACGTGACCAATATCACCGACGAGGCGCGCCGCCTCGCGGCGATCTGCGTACAGTGCTGCGACCAGGTCAAGATCGCCGTGGCGCTGCTCGAGGACATGGGCAATGCCAGCACGATCCTCAAGACCGCGCAGCAGATCGATCAGCTCGAGTCCGAGGCCGATCGCGTGATGCGTTCCGCGATGTCGAAGCTGTTCCGCGAGGAAACCGACGTCAAGCGCCTGATCAAGCTGAAGGCGATCTACGAGCAGCTGGAGTCGATCACCGACAAGTGCGAGGACGTGGCCAACATCATCGAAGGCATCGTCCTGGAAAACGCGTAAGGCGCGGCACCGCATGCAAACCATTCAAATGAGCTTGTGGGTGATCGGCCTGCTGGTCGTGCTCGCGTTGCTGTTCGACTTCATGAACGGCTTCCACGACGCGGCCAACTCGATTGCGACGGTCGTCTCCACGGGCGTGCTCAAGCCGCACCATGCGGTGGCCATGGCGGCCATGTGCAATGTGGTGGCGATCTTCATCTTCCATCTGAAGGTGGCGGCCACCGTCGGCACGGGCACGATCGACATCCACGTCGTGGACCATTACGTGGTGTTCGGCGCGCTGGTCGGGGCCATCGTCTGGAATCTGATTACCTGGTACTACGGCATTCCTTCGTCGTCCTCGCACGCGCTGATCGGCGGCCTGGTGGGCGCGGCGGTGGCCAAGTCGGGCACGGGCGCGCTGGTCGGTGGCGGTCTGCTGAAGACCGTGGCATTCATCCTGATCTCGCCGCTGCTGGGTTTCCTGCTCGGCTCGATCATGATGGTGATCGTGGGCTGGACGTTCTTCCGTACGCCGCCGTCGCGCGTGGACCGCTGGTTCCGCCGGCTGCAGCTGGTGTCGGCATCGCTGTACAGCCTTGGCCATGGCGGCAACGACGCGCAGAAGACCATCGGCATCATCTGGATGCTGCTGATCGCGAGCGGCCATGTGGCCGCGGGCGGTGGCGAGCCGCCGGCATGGGTGATCGTGAGCTGCTACGTGGCCATCGGCATGGGCACGCTGTTCGGCGGCTGGCGGATCGTGCGGACCATGGGTCAGAAGATCACCAAGCTGAAGCCCGTCGGCGGTTTCTGCGCGGAGACCGGTGGCGCGATGACGCTGTTTATCGCTTCGGCGCTGGGCGTGCCGGTGTCCACCACCCACACCATCACGGGCGCCATCGTCGGCGTCGGTTCGGCGCAGAAGATGTCGGCCGTGCGCTGGGGCGTGGCGGGCAATATCGTCTGGGCGTGGGTGCTGACCATTCCCGCGTCGGCGTTCATGGCCGCCATCGCCTGGTGGGTCGGCAAGCATATCCTCTGAACGCTCTGCGCGCTCTGGCCGGATACGCCCGCCGCTGAACCTGCGCGATTCGCTCGCGGATGCCGCTCAGCGTTTGTTGGCGAATGCGGCGATCGGATCGTCGCCGTCGTCATTGGCGGGCGCCGGTTCGATCGGCACCGAAGGCGCGGCCGGTACGGGCGGGGCTGGCTGGAAGGACGGCGCCGGCTCCGGTGCCCCGAGGCTGTTCGCGGCCACCACACGGCGCGCGCCGTTGTAGCGCGTTGCCCAGTACGACTTCCCCATATCCTCCAGCCGTACCGTGCCCCCCGTTGCCGGGGCGTGCACGAAGCGGTTCTGTCCCACATAGATACCCACGTGAGAATTGGCGCGGCCGGTCGTGTTGAAGAACACGAGGTCGCCGGACGCGACTTCGCTCCGGTTCAGTGAAGTGCCGCGCGTGCCCATCTGCTCGGTCGTGCGCGGCAGCGTCACGCTGGCCGCGCGCTGCACCACGTAGCGCACGAGGCCGCTGCAGTCGAATCCGGAGTCGGGGGTGTTGCCGCCGTAGCGGTAGGGCGTGCCGACCAGCGACATGGCCTGGATCGAGATTTCCTCGAGGCCGACGCTGGGGTCGTTCATGGGCTTGCCCGGCGCGCGTGGCGGCGTCGAGCCGTGCCGGCTGGGCGGCGAGCCCGCGCAGGCGGCAAGCAGCAGCGCCATGCCAAGCACGGTCAGGCGGCTGCCGAGAGGGAAGCTCAGACGGAAACTGAAAGAAAAGGGCGTCGGGCGCTGCGGCATCGTCATTCCGGGTGCCGGCCGCGCATCGACGCCTCGGATGCCGTCGAATGCGCTACCAGCGCAGTTGGGCGTTGCGGGTGCCGGTACTGATCTTCAGGGTCTTGGGCTGACCCTTGTAACTGGCCTCGATATTGTAACTGCCTTCGGGCGCACGTATGAGGCAGCGTGGACCACCTGCCTTGAACGTGGCGACCTGCTGGCCGTCGTCCATCGTGAGCTTGACGTCGACGTCCGACAGATACTCGCCGGTGGGTCCCTGCGTGAACAGGATGCCCATATTGAAGTTCTTCTCCTGAGCGGCCAGTTTCGCGCGTTCGTCCTCGGCGACGCCGCCGCAGACGTAGCTGACCGGACCCATCGTGCGGATCACCATTTCGTCGGCCGCGCGGGCCGGACGCCAGGTCAGGGCGCATATCACAACGGTGCCGAACACCGCCGCGACGGCGATACGGCGCCGCCGCGCCGAACGCGCATTGCGCGAGAACAGCGTGCGGCTGCCAGGCAAATACTGGTTGAACGGCTCTTGCTTGTGCATCGACGCCTCCCGGGAATCTTTCTGATTACACTTGGGCATCCTATCCGGATTGAACCGGTCTGGCTGTCGGCAAACGGCCTACGCCGTTTGCCGGACAGCCCGGCGTTACAGCACGTCGGCCGCGTGGTCAGCCAGCCGCGAGCGTTCGCCGCGCGCGAGCGTGACGTGGCCGCTGTGGCTCCATCCCTTGAAGCGATCCACCACGTAGGTCAGGCCGGACGACCCTTCCGTCAGGTACGGGGTATCGATCTGCGCGATATTGCCGAGGCAGACGATCTTGGTACCGGGACCCGCGCGCGTGACCAGCGTCTTCATCTGCTTCGGCGTCAGGTTCTGCGCCTCGTCGATGATCACGAACTTGTTCACGAACGTGCGGCCGCGCATGAAGTTCATGCTCTTGACCTTGATGCGCGAGCGGATGAGTTCCTGCGTGGCGGCGCGGCCCCATTCCCCGGCGCTGTCGTCGCTCTTCTGCAGGACCTCGAGGTTATCGTCGAACGCGCCCATCCACGGTTGCATCTTTTCTTCCTCCGTGCCGGGCAGGAAGCCGATGTCCTCGCCCACGGGCACGGTCGCGCGCGTGACAATGATCTCGTTGTACAGCTTCTGGTCGAGCACCTGCTCGAGGCCCGAGGCCAGCGCGAGCAGCGTCTTGCCGGTACCGGCCTGGCCGAGCAGCGTGACGAAGTCGATGTCCGGGCTCATCAGCAGGTTCAGCGCGAAGTTCTGCTCGCGGTTGCGCGCGGTCACGCTCCACACATTGTTCTTGTTGTGCGTGTAGTCCTTGAGGGTCTGCAGCAGCGCGGTCTTGCCGTTGATCTCCTTGACCTGCGCGTACAGCGGCAGGCTGCCGTCCATCGGCTCGAGGTAGACGAACTGGTTGACGAGGAACGACGGCACCAGCGGGCCGGTCAGGCGGTAGAACATCGCGCCCGACTTCGGATCCTGCCAGCTCTCCACGCCCTTGCCGTGCCGCGCCCAGAAGTCGTTGGGCAGCTGCATGACGCCCGCGTAGAGCAGGTCCTTGTCTTCGAGGACCTGGTCGTTGAAGTAGTCTTCCGCGGGCAGGCCGAGCGCACGCGCCTTGATGCGCATGTTGATGTCCTTGGACACCAGCACGACCTGACGTTCGGGATGCTGCTGCTGCAGCGCGCTGACCACGCCGAGAATCTGGTTGTCGGCCTTGCCCTGCGGCAGGCCTTCGGGCAGCTTGATGTCGTTCAGCGTGGTCTGGAAGAACAGCTTGCCCTGCGCGTCGCGGTTGCCAAGCTTGGCAAGCGGCAGCCCTTCGTCGAGCACGCCGTCCGTGCCGCCGACCAGCGCGTCGAGCGTGCGGCTGACGGTCCGCGCGTTACGCGCGACTTCGCTCATCCCCTTCTTGTGGTTGTCCAGCTCCTCGAGCGTCATCATCGGCAGATAGATGTCGTGCTCTTCGAAGCGGAACAGCGAGCTGGGGTCGTGCATCAGCACGTTGGTATCGAGCACGAACAGCTTGCTCGGGCCTTCCAGCTTGCGCGCGCGGCGCGTCGGGCCGGCGGCCGGCTTGACGAGGCTGACCGGTGCGGCACCCATGGTGGCGGGCGGCGCGACCGGTGCGTCCGGCGTGCGGGCGCGCGTGGCCGTGCCGGCGCGCCCACGGGTCGCGGGGGCCCCGGTGTCGGCTGCCGGGTCAGTGCCGTTCGACGTTGTGCCGGTCTCGAGCAGTGCCACACGCTCGAGCACCGGCACCGGTTTTTTACCCTGCGTCGCGGCTTTGGCCTTGGGCAATGTGACCGGAGCGAACTCGCTCGGGTCCAGCAGTTGGGCAGGCTTGGCGGGCATGGTAGGCAGCGGCATGCTTGGCTTTCCTTTCAGGGGACGACGGCGGGGGATGATGAGGGCATCAAAAAAGCCGCCATGCCTGCATAACAGGTAGGGCGGCTTTCGAGGTGTCCCGGATGGCGACGCGTGATGATGCTTTCGATGGTGCTCTGGATAGTTACGGCAGGTCCGCCTCCGGCCCTTGGCGCTAGGCGCCTTGGCCAGTCAGGTGAAGCGGCGTGGCAACTGTGATCGGAACGCATTACGGCCCAATGTATCCGAACGATTTCCGTTTGGCAATCGTCCCGCGCGATGACATCGTCGAGATGTCGCGCGCGTGCCGCGCTTACATCCCCTTGACGATGTCGAGCACCTCGTCGACGTGGTTCGGCACCTTGATGCCGCGCATCTCGTGGCGGAGGACGCCCTTGCCGTCGACGATGAAAGTGCTGCGCTCGATTCCGCGCACGTCCTTGCCATACATCTTTTTCATCTTGATGACGTCGAACGTGTTGCAGATGGCTTCGTCGCTGTCCGAGATCAGCTCGAACGGCAGGTCCAGCTTGGCCTTGAAGTTCTCGTGGGACTTCAGGCTGTCCCGGGAGATGCCGAACACGGATACGCCGGCGGCCTCGAAGGCGTCGTACTGGTCGCGGAAGTTCATCGCTTCCGTGGTGCATCCCGGCGTATTGTCCTTCGGGTAGAAGTACAGCACCACGGTCTTGCCGCGATGGTCGGCCAGCCGGAAGTCGCCGCCGGTGGCGGGGGCCTGGAAGTCGGGAACGGCCTTGTTGAGGCTCACTGTCATGCTGATGGCTCCTGTTGGGCTCTTTGTCTGGCGTTCACCAGGTCGGTGATGGCTCTCGCCATGGCGAGTGCAGATTGGGGCGGCTCCCCGGACTTCAAGCGTGCCGCCGGCTCAACTTGGCAAAAAAATGTGGCGGTCAGGCGCCAGCGGGATCCAGCAGCAGCACTGCCGCGACCTTGCGGCCCTCGGCCATGAGGATATTGTAGGTGCGGCATGCGGCCTGCATGTCCATGGCTTCCACCCCGATCCGGCGCCGCGCAAGGGCGGCGGTCAGGCGCGGGTGCGGAAACCGCAGGCGGTTGCCGGTGCCCAGCAGCACCACTTCGGCGCCCTTGTCGAGCAGGGCCTCGAAGTGCTCGGGCGCAAGGTCCTCGAAGCGATCGACGGGCCAGGGCTCGACCGCGCCTTCGGGCATGACCAGCAGCGACCGCTCGTGGCGGACCGCATTGATCTCGATATAGCCGGGGCCATAGGCGGTCACGGTATTGAGGCTTTGGGGGGAGTCGGCGTGGAGTTTCAAGGGCGCGTGGCAGGATCGTGCGCGCAACCGCGCGATATGGCGGTTGCAGTGCAGGAATCCATACAGAAGTCTGTCATAATCCGATAAATTATAGCTTTTGCCTACCTGTCTGCCACGTTCGCGTCGCACTGTCCGCCCGGCGGTGCCTCTGCCGACATTCCCATCGCCGCCGTGAAACCCATCCAGAAATCGAACAAGCTCCAGAACGTCTGCTACGACATCCGTGGTCCGGTGCTCGAGAAGGCCAAGCAGATGGAAGAAGAAGGGCACAAGATCATCAAGCTGAACATCGGCAACCTCGCCGTGTTCGGGTTCGATGCGCCGGAAGAAATCCAGCAGGACATGATGCGCAACCTGCCGAACTCGGCGGGCTACTCGGATTCGAAGGGGATCTTCGCCGCGCGCAAGGCGATCATGCACTACACGCAGGAAAAGAAGATCCAGGGCGTGGGGCTGGACGACATTTACGTGGGCAACGGCGCGTCCGAACTCATCGTGATGTCGATGAACGCGCTGCTGAACAGCGGCGACGAGGTGCTGGTGCCCGCGCCCGACTATCCGTTGTGGACGGCCGCGGTCAGCCTGTCGGGCGGGACGCCGGTCCACTATGTGTGCGACGAGGCCAACGAGTGGATGCCTGACCTCGACGACATCCGCCGCAAGATCACGCCGAACACCAAGGCGATCGTGATCATCAACCCGAACAACCCGACCGGCGCGCTGTATTCGGACGAATTGCTCGAGGAAGTGGTCGTGATCGCGCGCGAGCACGGGCTGATCATCTTCGCCGACGAGATCTACGACAAGGTGCTGTACGACGGCCAGACGCATACGTCGATCGGCTCGCTGTCCACCGACGTGCTGACGGTGACCTTCAACGGCCTGTCGAAGAACTACCGCTCGTGCGGCTATCGGGCCGGCTGGATGGTGGTGTCCGGCGACAAGCGTCCGGCGCTCGACTATATCGAGGGCCTCAACATGCTGTCGTCCATGCGCCTGTGCGCGAACGTGCCGGGGCAGTGGGCGATCCAGACCGCGCTCGGCGGCTACCAGAGCATCAACGACCTGGTGGCCGAAGGCGGCCGCCTGCGCCGGCAGCGCGATCTCGCGCATTCGCTGATCACGGCCATTCCGGGCGTGACCTGCGTCAAGCCGAAGGCCGCGCTGTATCTGTTCCCGAAGCTGGATCCGGAGATGTACCCGATCCAGGACGATCAGGAGTTCATCTACGAACTGCTGCAGGAATCCAAGGTGCTGCTCGTGCAGGGCACGGGCTTCAACTGGGAGCGTCCGGACCATTTCCGGATCGTGTTCCTGCCCCACGAGGAAGACCTGCGCGAGGCGATCAACCGCGTCGGCCGCTTCCTCGAGAACTATCGCAAACGCCACGGCACGGCCTGAGTCCGAATTTTCCGGCATTCGGTCGCGCCATCGATTTCCCGCATCAAGCAACGAAAGTCAGACGTCCATGAATCCCATCAAAGTAGGCCTGCTCGGCATCGGTACCGTCGGTAGCGGCACGTTCAACGTGCTCAAGCGCAATCAGGAAGAAATTCGTCGCCGCGCAGGCCGCGGCATCGAGATTGCGATGGTGGCGGACCTCAACACCGAGCGCGCGAAGGAGCTGACCGGTGGGGAAGTGGAGGTCGTGAACGACGCGAACCTCGTGGTCGCGCATCCGGACATCGATATCGTCGTCGAGCTGATCGGCGGTTACGGCATCGCGCGCGAGCTCGTGCTCAAGGCGATCGAGAACGGCAAGCACGTGGTCACCGCCAACAAGGCGCTGCTGGCCGTGCATGGCAACGAGATCTTCGAAGCCGCGCGCCGCAAGGGTGTGATCGTTGCGTTCGAGGCTGCGGTGGCGGGCGGTATCCCCATCATCAAGGCGCTGCGCGAGGGCCTGACGGCCAACCGCATCCAGTGGATCGCCGGCATCATCAACGGCACCACGAACTTCATCCTCTCGGAAATGCGCGAGAAGGGCCTGGACTTCGACGTCGTGCTCAAGGAAGCGCAGCAGCTCGGCTATGCCGAAGCCGATCCGACGTTCGACATCGAGGGCGTGGACGCCGCGCACAAGGTCACGCTGATGAGCGCGATCGCGTTCGGCATGCCCGTGCAGTTCGACAAGGCGCACGTGGAAGGCATCACGAAGCTGTCGGCCGTCGATATCCGCTATGCCGAGGAACTCGGCTACCGCATCAAGCTGCTCGGTATCACGCGCCGCCGCGAAGAGGGCGTGGAGCTGCGCGTGCATCCGACGCTGGTGCCGGCCTCGCGCCTGATCGCCAACGTGGAGGGCGCGATGAACGCCGTGCTCGTGCAGGCCGATGCCGTGGGCACGACGCTGTACTACGGCAAGGGTGCCGGCGCCGAGCCGACCGCCTCGGCCGTGATTGCCGACCTCGTGGACGTGACGCGCCTGCACACGGCCGATCCGAATCATCGCGTGCCGCACCTCGCATTCCAGCCCGACGAGCTGTCGACGGTGCCCGTGCTGCCGATCGAGGAAGTCACGAGCTCGTACTATCTGCGCATGCGCGTGTCCGACGAGACCGGCGTGCTGGCCGAGATCACGCGTATCCTGGCGGAAGCGGGGATCTCGATCGACGCCATGCTGCAGAAGGAATCGCGCGTGGGCGAGCCGCAGACCGACATCATCATCCTTACGCACCTGACGCGGGAGAAGCAGATCAATGCGGCCATCGCGCGCATCGAGTCGCTGGCCACCGTGCTGTCTCCGGTGACGCGCCTGCGCATGGAAGAACTGAACTGACGCCCCAGCCGTATCGAAACATGAACTATCAGTCGACGCGCGGCCACGATGTGCCGCAAACGTTCTCAGAGATCCTCCTGGGCGGCCTTGCGCCGGACGGCGGGCTCTATCTGCCGAAGCAATATCCGCAGGTCACCGCCGACGAACTCGAAGCGTGGCGCAAGCTGCCGTACGCCGATCTGGCCTACGAGGTGCTGCGCAAGTTCTGCGACGACATTCCGGAAGACGACCTGCGCGCGCTGACGCGCAAGACCTACACCGCCAGCGTGTACAGCAATGCGCGCGCGGGCGACAACACCGCCGATATCACGCCGCTGCGCACGCTCGGCGAGGAAGGCGGCACGAAGCTGCAGCTGCTGGGGCTGTCCAACGGGCCGACGCTCGCGTTCAAGGACATGGCGATGCAGCTGCTGGGCAACCTGTTCGAGTACGCGCTCGGCCGGGCCGGCAAGGAACTGAATATCCTCGGCGCGACGTCGGGCGATACCGGCAGCGCGGCCGAGTATGCGATGCGCGGCAAGCGCGGCATCCGCGTGTTCATGCTGAGCCCGCATCGCAAGATGAGCGCGTTCCAGACCGCGCAGATGTTCAGCCTGCAGGACCCGAACATCTTCAACCTCGCGGTGGAAGGCGTGTTCGACGATTGCCAGGACATCGTGAAGGCAGTGTCGAACGACCTCGACTACAAGGCGCGCCAGCGTATCGGCACGGTCAACTCGATCAACTGGGCGCGGGTCGTGGCGCAGGTGGTCTATTACTTCAAGGGCTGGCTGCTCGCGACCACGGGGCCGGGGCAGAAGGTCTCGTTCTCCGTGCCGTCGGGCAACTTCGGCAATGTATGCGCGGGGCATATCGCGCGCATGATGGGGTTGCCGATCGACAAGCTCGTGGTGGCGACCAACGAGAACGACGTGCTGGACGAATTCTTCCGTACGGGCACGTATCGCGTGCGCAAGTCGGCGGAGACGTATCACACGTCGAGCCCGAGCATGGATATCTCGAAGGCTTCGAACTTCGAGCGCTTCGTGTTCGATCTGCTCGGCCAGGACGCGGGCAAGCTCGCGGCGCTGTTCCGCGACGTGGATACCAAGGGTGGGTTCGATCTGTCGGGCACGCCCGAGTTCGCGCGGATTCGCGAGTTCGGGTTCGTGTCGGGGCGCAGCACGCACGACGACCGTCTGGCGACGATTCGCGGGGTCAGCGAGCGCTATGGCATCACGATCGATACGCATACGGCGGATGGCGTGAAGGTGGCGCGCGAGCATCTGGCGCCGGGGGTGCCGATGGTGGTGCTGGAGACGGCGCTGCCGGCCAAGTTCGCGGAAACGATCCGCGAGGCACTGGGCCACGAGCCGGAACGCCCGCCCGCGTTCGAGGGAATCGAGGCGCTGCCGCAGCGGTTCGAGGTGATGCCGAACGATGCGTCGAAGGTGAAGGCTTATATCGCTGGACATACGGGGCTGTAAGCAAGTCGCTACAATCAGGTCTGCTACGCATGTCGCGCGTTCTCGCAGACCTAACCATGACTCAAGCTTCCCCCCGTCCCCCGATGCTCACGCTGGTGCAGGCGCTCGACGCGCTGATGGCCGGCGCGAGGCAGATTGCCGATACCGAGACCATCGACACGCTGACGGCCAATGGCCGTGTGCTGGCGGCGCCCGTGACGAGCGCGCTGCGTGTGCCGCCGGCCGACAATACCGCGATGGATGGCTACGCCGTGCGCGCTGCCGACGTGACCGCCGCCGGTGTCCGGTTGCCCGTGTCGCAGCGCATTCCGGCGGGCCACGTGGGTACGGAACTCGCACCCGGTACCGCCGCGCGTATCTTCACCGGCGGACTGATTCCGCCCGGCGCCGATGCCGTCATCATGCAGGAGCAATGCGAGGCCGACGGCGATGGCGTCGTGATTCGCCATGTGCCGCGCGCGGGAGAATGGGTGCGCCGCGCGGGCGAGGATATCGAGGCCGGTAGCGTGATCCTGCCGGCAGGCACGCGGCTGACGCCGCAGGCCGTCGGTCTGGCGGCCTCTGTCGGGCAGGCGACGCTCGACGTCACGCGCCGCGTGCGCGTGGCGGTGTTCTTTACCGGCGACGAACTCGCAATGCCGGGCGAGCCGCTGAAGCCCGGCGCGATCTACAACTCCAACCGCTACACGCTGCGCGGCCTGCTCGAAAACCTCGGGTGCGAGGTGACCGACTTCGGCATCGTGCCCGATACGCTCGCGGCCACGCGCGACACGCTGCGCCGCGCGGCCGACGGCCACGACGTGATCATCACGTCCGGCGGCGTGTCGGTCGGCGACGAAGACCACGTGCGTCCGGCCGTGCAGGCGGAAGGGCGCCTCGACCTCTGGCAGATCGCGATCAAGCCGGGCAAGCCGCTGGCATTCGGTGCCGTGGGCGAGACGTTCTTCCTCGGGCTGCCGGGCAACCCCGTGTCGAGCTTCGTGACGTTCTTGCTGTTCGTGCGGCCGTTCCTGCTGCGCATGCAGGGCGTGCAGGACGTGGCCATGCGCCGCCTGCCGCTGCGCGCGGACTTCGACCTGCCGAAGGGCGACCGCCGCAACGAATTCCTGCGCGCGCGCCTCAATGCCGAGGGCGGACTCGAGCTGTTCCCGAACCAGAGCTCGGGCGTGCTGACGTCCACGGTATGGGGCGAAGGGCTGATCGACAATCCGCCCGACCATCCGATCCGGCGCGGCGACGTCGTGCCGTTCATTCCCTTCCAGGGTCTGCTGGACTGAACATCATGGATATCGAGCTTCGATTCTTCGCGAGCGTGAGAGAGCAGGTCGGGACCGGCGCGGAGCGCGTGGGCGTCCCCGCCGAGGTCACGACGGTCGGCGCGCTGCGCGCATGGCTGCGCACGCGCGGCGGTCAATGGGAAGAGGCGCTGGCCGAGGGCCGCGCGTTGCGCATGGCCGTCGATCATGCGGTGGCACGCGCCGACACGCCGCTGGCGGCCGGCTGCGAGGTCGCGTTCTTCCCCCCCGTGACCGGAGGCTGACCATGAGCGTGCGTGTCCAGCATGAGGACTTCGACCTCGGCGCGGAGGTCGCGGCGCTGCGTGCGGGCAATCCCGGCGTGGGCGCGGTCGCGAGCTTTATCGGCACCGTGCGCGACGTGAGCGAAGGCAGCAGTGTCAGCACGATGGAGCTCGAGCACTATCCGGGCATGACCGAGAAGGCGCTGGCTCGCATCGAGGCGGCGGCGCGCGAGCGGTGGGCCTTGCTCGGCGTGACGATCGTCCACCGCGTGGGGCTGCTGCAGCCGCTCGACCAGATCGTGCTGGTGGCGGTGGCCTCGGCCCATCGCGGCGAATCCTTTGCCGCGTGCGAATTCATCATGGACTATCTGAAGTCCGAGGCGCCGTTCTGGAAGAAGGAGGCAACGCCCGAGGGTGCGCGCTGGGTCGATGCGCGCGTGAGCGACGACGCGGCACTGCGGCGCTGGGGGATCGAATCCTTCAATGCGGATCCGGACTGACAGGTGCCTATGACACCGTTGGGTTTCCTTGCCGTGGGTCTCGGCGCGGCGCTCGGCGCATGGCTGCGCTGGGGGTTCTCCGTCATGTGGAACGCGCTGAATCCCGCGCTGCCGTACGGCACGCTCGCCTCGAATCTCGTCGGCGGCTACCTCATTGGTGTGGCCGTGGCGTTTTTCCACGCGAACGCGGCGTTGCCGGCCGAATGGCGCCTGTTTGCGATTACGGGCTTTCTCGGCGGCCTGACCACGTTTTCGACGTTCTCGGCCGAGGTCGTCTCCAATCTGAACACCGGGGAATATGGCTGGGCGCTCGTCCATCTGCTGCTGCATCTCGGTGGCTCGCTGGCGCTGACCGCGCTCGGCATCTGGACTTACCGGGCGCTCGGGTAAGTCACTATCCTGCTCCGGCGCTCCCAGCGCCTACTATCTGGTGTTGTGCGTGTTTTTGTGTCGTCTGATTTGCCCCACAAAGCAGTTCAAGACAACGGAGACAGTTCATGCATGCGAGCCAGAAGCTGATCGCGCTAGCGGCCGGCACCATCGCCATTGCCGCCTGTGGCGGCTCCGACAACAACAATAATGGCGGAGGCGGTGGCGGGGGGACCAGCCAGAATCCGAACAACCGGCCCACGTTCGTGGTCGGGACCATCAACACGCTGTCCTACGACGGCAACACCGACGACCTGCTGACGGGCGGCCTGGGCAAGGACGGCATCGGCAGCGCCACGGCGCCGGTGCCGGCGGACCCCAACGCGCCGACCGCCGCCGAACTGCGGCGCTATGCCATCTGGAACAACTACCGTGCGATCGTCGACACCACGGCCAGCGGTGGCTACGGTTCGCTGTACGGTCCCAATGTCGATGCGCAGGGCAATATCACGAGCGGGCAGGGCAAGATCGCGGGCGTCGAGTATCTGGCGTTTGCCGACGACGGCACGGGCCTGCAGAACGTGACGCTGATGGCTCAGATTCCGGCGACGTTCGATCCGAATAATCCCTGCCTGATCTCGGCCACATCGTCGGGCTCGCGCGGCATCTACGGCGGCATTGCGGTAGCCGAGTGGGGACTCAAGCGCGGCTGCGCGGTGGCATTCACGGACAAGGGCACGGGCGCCGCGCCGCACGACCTCGACACCGATACCGTGCCGCTGATCAATGGCACGCGCGCGGCCCGCGTGGGCGCGGGCAAGACCGCGCAGTTCGTCGCGCAGCCGGGCGCGCAGTCCCTCTCCGACTTTACCGCGGCCTTCCCGCACCGGCTTGCCTTCAAGCACGCGCACTCGAAGCAGAATCCCGAGAAAGACTGGGGCAATAACACGCTGCAGGCGATCGAGTTCGCGATCTGGGCCATCAACGACCGGTTCGGCGCGTTGGCCACCGATGGCACGCGGCAGGCCAGCATCGGCAAGGACAAGATCATCGTCATTGCCTCGGCGGTGTCCAACGGCGGCGGCGCGGCGATCGCCGCGGCCGAGCAGGACAGCTCGGGGCTGATCGATGGCGTGGCCGTCGGCGAGCCGAACCTGAACCTGCCGCCTACCGCGGGCGTGTCCGTCCGCCGCGGCGGTGTGTCGGTGCCCGCGTCGGGCAAGCATCTCTATGACTACACGACCACGGCGAACCTGATGCAGCTGTGCGCGAGCCAGGACGTGAATCTCGTCAATGCGCCGTTCCTCGCGGGGGTGCCGGCCGTGACCGCAGGCAATCGTTGCGCGGCGCTCGCGACCGCGGGCCTCGTGACCGGTGCCGATATCAGCGCGCGGTCCGCAAGCGCGCGCGCCGCGCTGCGGGCGGCCGGATGGGAAGCCGAGTCCGACGACCTCTATGCCTCGCTGTCGGGACTCGAGGTCGGCAGTTCGATCTCGGTCACCTATGCCAACGCCTATGCGCGCGCGAGCGTGACGGACCGGCTCTGCAACTACAGCTTTGCGGCGATCGGCGGCGGTGCGTCCACGCCCGTGCAGATTTCGCCGGCCGTGCTCAACGTGTTCTTCGCCACGGGCAATGGCGTGCCGCCGGGCGGCGGCGTGACGCTGATCAACGATGTCGCATCGGGTGGCCCGACGCGCGACTTCGTGTCGGTGTCGACGGGGAGCGGCGTGGCCGACGCGAACTTCCCGGGCGCCAAATGCCTGCGCGATCTGCTGACGGGTACGACCGCGCAGGCACTGGCGGTGCAGACGGGCATTTCGCAGACGTACCGCACGGGTAACCTGCGCGGCAAGCCCGCCATGATCGTGCACGGCCGCAGCGACGGCCTGCTGCCGGTCAACCATACGTCGCGCCCGTATCTGGGCTTCAATCGCGCGCAGGAGGGGGCCGCCAGCAAGCTCTCGTATATCGAGGTGGAGAACGGCCAGCACTTCGACGCGTTTATCGGCGCCATCGCCGGGTACGGCAACCGGTACATTCCGCTGCACCTGTACCTGAACCGCGCACTCGATGCCGTGTACGCGAACCTGCGCAGCAACCAGCCGCTGCCGCCGTCCCAGGTGGTGCGCACGACGCCGCGGGGCGGGCCCAACGGCACGCCGGCGCCGGCCATCACCGCGACGAACGTGCCGCCGATCTCGGCATCGCCGGGCCCGTCGAATACGATCTCGGTATCGGCGAACGTTGTCGATGTGCCGAATTGAGCATATTTGACGCGTGAACGTTTGTGATGTTTGAAGCATGACGCGCCGATCGCCTCTTTGGCATCGGCGCGTCTTGAAAAGACTACACGAAGCCCTATCTTTCGTTGAGTCAGTGTCCGGCAGGGCATACGGAGCGTACGCGGCAAGACGTGCGCGTCCCGTCCCGCATCAGGACACACTCATCGAGAGAGAGGGTTCCACATGCGTCTAGATAAATTCACCACCCGGTTCCAGGAAGCGCTTTCCGACGCGCAAAGCCTGGCGCTGGGCAATGACAACCAGTACATCGAACCGCAGCATCTGCTGCGCGCGCTGCTCGCCCAGAACGACGGCGCGGCCCGCGCGCTGCTGTCGCGCGCCGGTGTCAACGTCAACGGCCTGCAGACCGCGCTGGATGCGGCCATCAAGCGGCTGCCGCAGGTCTCGGGCACCAACGAGGTCCAGATCGGGCGCGACCTCGTCAATCTGCTCAACGCCACCGAGAAAGAGGCGATCAAGCGCAATGACCAGTTCATCGCCAGCGAACTGTTCCTGCTCGCCGTCTCCGACGACAAGGGCGAGGCCGGGCGCATCGCGCGCGAGAACGGGCTCGTCCGCAAGTCGCTCGAGGCCGCGATCGTGGCCGTGCGCGGCGGCGACGGCGTCAACAGCGCCGATGCGGAATCGCAGCGCGAGGCGCTCAAGAAGTACACGGTCGATCTGACCGAGCGCGCGCGTTCGGGCAAGCTCGATCCCGTGATCGGCCGCGACGACGAGATTCGCCGCGCGATCCAGATCCTGCAGCGCCGCACCAAGAACAATCCGGTGCTGATCGGCGAGCCGGGCGTGGGCAAGACCGCGATCGTCGAAGGTCTCGCGCAGCGCATCGTCAACGGCGAAGTGCCGGAATCGCTGAAGAACAAGCGCGTGCTCGTGCTCGACATGGCGGGCCTGCTGGCCGGCGCCAAGTACCGCGGCGAGTTCGAGGAGCGGCTCAAGGCCGTGCTCGGCGACGTGGCCAAGGACGAAGGCCAGACGATCGTCTTCATCGACGAGATCCACACGATGGTCGGCGCGGGCAAGGCCGAGGGCGCGATCGATGCGGGCAACATGCTCAAGCCGGCGCTCGCGCGCGGCGAGCTGCATTGCATCGGCGCGACCACGCTCGACGAGTACCGCAAGTACATCGAGAAGGATGCCGCGCTCGAGCGCCGCTTCCAGAAGGTGCTCGTCGATGAGCCGAGCGTGGAAGCGACCATCGCGATCCTGCGCGGACTGCAGGAGAAGTACGAACTGCACCATGGCGTGGAGATCACCGACCCGGCCATCGTGGCCGCGGCCGAACTTTCGCACCGGTACATCACGGACCGCTTCCTGCCGGACAAGGCGATCGATCTGATCGACGAGGCGGGCGCGCGCATCAAGATGGAAATCGATTCCAAGCCGGAGGCGATGGACAAGCTCGAGCGCCGCACGATCCAGTTGAAGATCGAGCGCGAGGCCGTGAAGAAGGAAACCGACGAGGCGTCGCTGAAGCGGCTCGAGCTGATCGAGCAGGAGATCGCGCGCCTGGAGAAGGAATACGCGGACCTCGACGAGATCTGGCGCGCCGAGAAGGGTGCCGCCCAGGGCGCGGCCGCGCTCAAGGAAGAGATCGAACAGATTCGTCTGGAGATCACGCGGCTGCAGCGCGCGGGCAAGCTCGACAAGGTGGCGGAGCTGCAGTACGGCAAGCTGCCCGAACTCGAGGGCAAGCTGCAGGCGGCGAACAAGGCCGAGGCCAACGAGCAGAAGCAGCCGAACAAGCTGCTGCGCACGCAGGTCGGCGCCGAGGAAATCGCCGAGGTGGTGAGCCGCGCGACGGGCATTCCCGTGTCGAAGATGATGCAGGGCGAGCGCGAGAAGCTGCTGAAGATGGAAGACCGCCTGCATGCGCGCGTGGTTGGCCAGGACGAGGCCGTGCGCCTGGTGTCCGATGCGATTCGCCGTTCGCGCGCGGGTCTGGCGGACGAGAACAAGCCGTATGGCTCGTTCCTGTTCCTCGGGCCCACCGGCGTGGGCAAGACCGAGCTGTGCAAGGCGCTGGCCGAGTTCATGTTCGACTCGGAGGATCACCTGATTCGCATCGACATGAGCGAATTCATGGAGAAGCACAGCGTGAGCCGGCTGATCGGCGCGCCGCCGGGATACGTGGGCTACGAGGAAGGCGGTTATCTGACCGAGGCCGTACGCCGCAAGCCGTATTCGGTGGTGCTGCTCGATGAAGTCGAGAAGGCGCACCCGGACGTGTTCAACGTGCTGCTGCAGGTCCTCGACGATGGCCGTCTGACCGACGGGCAGGGCCGTACCGTGGATTTCAAGAACACGGTGATCGTCATGACCTCGAACCTGGGTTCGCAACTGATCCAGTCGATGTCGGGCGAGCCGCAGGACGTGGTGAAGGGCGCGGTCTGGCAGGAAGTGCGCACGCATTTCCGCCCCGAGTTCCTGAACCGGATCGACGAGGTGGTGGTGTTCCACGCGCTGGATCAGAAGAACATCGAGTCCATCGCGCGGATCCAGCTGCAACGCCTGCAGTCGCGTCTGGCTCGCATGGACATGACGCTCGATGTCAGCGAGGCGGCGCTGGCCCGTATCGCGAGCGCGGGGTACGACCCGGTGTTCGGGGCGCGTCCGCTCAAGCGCGCGATCCAGCAGCAGATCGAGAACCCGGTGGCGCGGGCGATTCTCGAGGGCAAGTTCGCCGCGAAGGACGTGGTCCCGGTGGACTTTACGGACGGCGAGTTCACGTTCGGCCGGTCGCTGCACTGATGCACTAAGGCTGGGCACCCCTTCCCCGACGGGGGAGGGGTGCAATTCACTTGCGTCGCAATGGCGTAAGAACGGGTCCAAATCCGTATTTTTCGGCGCATTTCGCAGAAAGCCGTCCCAATGCAATCCCCCCGAAAGCAAAATCAGGCAAAATTGCGGTCTGCCGCCCTGCATGCAAATGTGCGCGACGGCGATTTCTCAACCTGATTATTTATCGCGAGACATGCAATGAGTACCCAGCAGCCCACCATCATCTATACCCTGACCGACGAGGCCCCGCTGCTGGCGACCAGCGCCTTCCTGCCGATCATCCGTACATTCGCGGCGCCGGCCGGCGTGAACGTCGAGACGAGCGACATCTCGGTGGCGGGCCGCATCCTGGGCTTGTTTCCCGAATACCTGACCGAAGAGCAGCGCGTGCCGGACAACCTGGCCGAGCTGGGCCGCCTGACGCTGCTGCCGGACACGAACATCATCAAGCTGCCGAACATCAGCGCATCGGTGTTCCAGCTGACCAGCGCGATCAAGGAACTCCAGGCCAAGGGCTACAAGATTCCCGATTTCCCGGAAGATCCGAAGACCGACGAAGAAAAGGCGATTCGCCAGCGCTACCAGAAGGTGATCGGCAGCGCCGTGAACCCCGTGCTGCGCGAGGGCAACTCGGACCGCCGCGCACCGGCCGCCGTGAAGAACTTCGCGCGCAAGCACCCGCATTCGATGGGCAAGTGGAGCATGGCGTCGCGCACGCACGTGGCCCACATGAAGCATGGCGACTTCTACCATGGCGAGAAGTCGATGACGCTGGATCGCGCCCGCGACGTGAAGATGGAACTGGTCACGAAGAGTGGCAAGACCATCGTGCTGAAGCCGAAGGTTTCGCTGCTGGACGGCGAGATCATCGACAGCATGTTCATGAGCAAGAAGGCGCTGTGCGAATTCTATGAAGAGCAGATGGAAGACGCGCGCGAGACGGGCGTCATGTTCTCGCTGCACGTGAAGGCGACCATGATGAAGGTGTCGCACCCGATCGTGTTCGGCCACGCCGTCCGCATCTTCTACAAGGAAGCGTTCGAGAAGCACGGCAAGCTGTTCGACGAGCTGGGCATCAACGTGAACAACGGCCTGGTGGACCTGTACTCGAAGATCGAGTCGCTGCCGGAGTCGAAGAAAGAAGAAATCGTGCGCGACCTGCACGCCTGCCACGAGCATCGCCCGGAACTGGCGATGGTGGACTCGGCCAAGGGTATCTCGAACCTGCACGCGCCGAACGACGTGATCGTCGATGCGTCGATGCCCGCCATGATCCGTATCGGCGGCAAGATGTGGGGCGCCGACGGCCGTCCGAAGGACACCAAGGCCGTGATCCCGGAAAGCACGTTCGCACGGATCTATCAGGAAGTGATCAACTTCTGCAAGACCAACGGCGCGTTCGATCCGACGACCATGGGCACGGTGCCGAACGTGGGCCTGATGGCCCAGCAGGCCGAGGAATACGGCTCGCACGACAAGACCTTCGAAGTGGCGGAAGCCGGCGAAGCGCGCATTGTCGATCTGGCGACCGGTGAAGTGCTGCTGACGCAAAACGTGGAAGCCGGCGACATCTGGCGTATGTGCCAGGTCAAGGACGCACCGATCCGCGACTGGGTGAAGCTGGCCGTGACGCGCGCGCGCAACTCGAACACCCCCGTGGTGTTCTGGCTCGACCCGTACCGTCCGCACGAAGCCGAACTGATCAAGAAGGTGGAAACCTACCTGAAGGATCACGACACCAAGGGTCTGGACATCCAGATCATGTCGCAGGTTCGCGCCATGCGCTACACGCTCGAGCGCGTGATCCGCGGTCTGGACACGATCTCGGCCACGGGCAACATCCTGCGCGACTACCTGACCGACCTGTTCCCGATCATGGAACTGGGCACCAGCGCCAAGATGCTGTCGATCGTGCCGCTGATGGCCGGTGGCGGCATGTACGAAACGGGCGCCGGCGGTTCGGCACCGAAGCACGTGCAGCAGCTGGTCGAAGAGAACCACCTGCGCTGGGACTCGCTGGGCGAATTCCTGGCCCTGGCGGTTTCGCTCGAGGAGCTGGGCATCAAGACCGGCAACGAGCGCGCCAAGATCCTGGCCAAGACGCTCGACGCCGCGACCGGCAAGCTGCTGGACAACAACAAGAGCCCGTCCCCGAAGACCGGTCAGCTCGACAACCGTGGCAGCCAGTTCTACCTGGCCATGTACTGGGCCCAGGAACTCGCCGCGCAGACGCAGGATGCCGCGCTGGCCGAGACCTTCAAGCCGCTGGCCAAGACGCTGACGGAGAACGAGAAGACCATCGTGGGCGAACTCGCCGACGTGCAGGGCAAGCCCGTGGATATCGGCGGCTACTACCAGCCCGACGTCGCCAAGCTGGAAGCCGTGATGCGTCCGAGCAAGACGCTGAACGGCGCGCTGTCCGCAGTCAAAGGCTAAGCAGGGGCCGAACCTGAAAGCCTGAAGAAAGAAACTGTGGTATCCGGGCGACCCCAAGTGGGTGCCCGGTCGGCCCGTGTTCGATGCATGCACCGCCGCATGCGCCGCACACGGGCTTTTTTGTTTCCGCTGCAGTGCACACGGCCCTGCGCATGGGCGCACCGGGACGGCATGCTGCAACGCGGTGCGGGCCGTTAAACACGCTGTAATAATCGGCCGCGCGATGGGCTTGTATATCGATATGCGTGTAGTACGCTGGACACAAATCCGATAAGAAACGAGCCCCTCACATCATGGCCGATACACGTTCGCTGAGCCTCTTCTCGCCCTAGCGCGAGTCCCTGCATTTCCCCTTTATTCGTCGAGCATCGAGCGATGCCGCCTGGTCGAGCCACCAGCGCGGCAGGGGGGCGTTTTTCCTTTTATTTTTGGTCGTAGTCCCGGAGGACAAATCGTGTTGCATCTCAAAAGAAAGCAGCTGGCACTGGCCACGGCCGTCGCCAGTACCCTGCTCGTCATCTCGTGCGGCGGCGATGACAATCCCCCCACGTCATCCACCCCGACCACGCCGGTCACGCCCGCGGACACCAGCTGTCAGGTGCTGGCGGACAATGGCACCACCGTTGTCGTGGGATCGAACCAGCCGGGCGATCCGTCGCTGCCGGAGCCCGCATCGGGCTATCGCAAGGGGCTGAAGCCGGTCAGCGCGAAGACCTATATGGTCTCGTCGTCGAACGCCTATGCCAGCGCCGCCGGTTGCGCGGTGCTGAAGAAGGGCGGCAGCGCGGCCGATGCGGCGGTGGCCGTGCAGTCGGTACTCGGCCTGACCGTGCCCGAAGCCACGGGCATGGGCTCGGGCGGTTTCATGCTCTACTACGACGCGCGCAACAAGTCCGTGCAGGCCTACGACGGCCGCGAGTCGGCCCCGGCCGCGGCGACCGAGAACTACCTGCGCTGGATCGACGACGTGACCACGCAGACGACGCCCGTGCCGAGCGCGCGCGCGAGCGGACGCTCGATCGGCACGGTCGGTATTCCGCGCCTGATCGAACGCGTGCAGAAGGAACACGGCAAGCTCGCGTGGAAGGATCTGTTCGGCGATGCGATCTCGCTGGCTTCGAACGGCTTTCCGATCGGCGGCCGCCTGGCCGCGGCAATCTCGAGCAATGCCACCTCGCTGAAGCGTGATGCCGAAGCGCTCGCGTACTTCTTCAATGCGGACGGCACGCCGAAGGCGCTGGGCACGGTGCTCAAGAATCCGGCCTACGCCAACACGCTGACCCAGATGGCCGCGAACGGGGCGAACGCGATCTACACGGGCCAGATCGCGCAGGACATCATCAACAAGATCGGCACGACCGCGGCGGTGGACGGCAGCCCGATCACCCCGGGCAAGACCACGCTGGCGGATCTGGCCGCATATCAGGCCAAGATGCGCGAGCCAATCTGCACGACGTACCGCGCGTACTGGATCTGCGGTGCGCCGCCTCCGACGTCGGGCGGTATCACGGTGCTGTCGGCGATGGGCATTCTCGAGAATTTCGACATGGCCTCGATGAAGCCGACCGCGATCGACGGCGAGGGCGGCAAGCCCGCCGTGCTCGGCGTGCATTACGTGAGCGAGGCCGAGCGCCTGGCCTACTCCGATCGCGACAAGTACGTGGCCGACACGGACTTCGTGCCGCTGCCCGGCGGTTCCGCCAACACGATGCTGAACAAGTCGTACATGGCATCGCGCGCGGCACTGATCTCGCCGACGGCGAGCATGGGCACGGCGACCGCGGGCAACCTCGGCAACGTGCCGCTCGGCGTGGCATCGCTGATCGAGCACGGCACGAACCAGTTCACGATCGTCGATGCCGACGGCAGCGTGGTCAGCGCGACCACGTCGGTGGAATCGAGCATGGGGTCGTTCCATATGACCAACGGCTTCCTGCTCAACAACCAGCTGACGGACTTCAACGCGACGCCGACCGATTCGCTCGGCGTGCCGATTGCCAACCGCGTACAGCCGGGCAAGCGTCCGCGTAGCTCGATGTCGCCGACGATGGTGTTCCGCAAGGCCGCCGACGGTTCCATCGGCGACTTCTTCATGGCCACCGGTTCGCCGGGCGGCGGCACCATCCCGCAATACGTCGTGAAGACGCTCGTGGGCGTGCTCGACTGGGGCCTGGACGCGCAGCAATCGTCGGGTCTCGTCGACTTCGGTGCGAGCAACTCCGCGACGACGACCGTGGGTGGCGAGCATCCGAACGTGGACATCACGAACAGCGGCAACAACGATCCGCTGATCACGGGTCTGCGCGCGCTGGGCCATACGGTCTCGACTTCCGCGCAATCGAGCGGCGTGAACACGGTCATGCGCTCGCAGAACGGGGGCACGCCGATCTGGACCGGCGGCACCGATCCGCGCCGCGAAGGCGTGGTGCTGGGCGACACGTTCCGTCCGTAATCGCACTTCGCTGAGAACGCGCCTCGCCCGACAGGGCGGGGCGTTTTTTTTCAGAGTCGTTGTTTCATCGTCCTATTCCGAATTGTGTGTCGTCGGGCGTCTTGGCGCCGTGACACTTGATGGAAGTCAATTCCATACGGGCCTCGGCCCTCTAGCCTCGTTTCTGTTTCCACCGAGTGCGCGAGGGCATGATGGCAAGTGAGAGAGAAACAACGGCGAAGCGGTTGACGGTACGCGCGGCGCCACAGGTCTGCCGATGGGCGATGCTTCCGGCCTGTCTGGTCCTGTGGGGATGCCCGGAGCAGATCGGACCGAATGCGACCGGCGGCACGGGATCCAAAACGTCCGTCACGTCATCGACACCGGCCACTGCGCCGACACCGAAGCCCGAGGACGTGAACGCGCCGCTTGCCTTTCGCGGCACGCTGTCCTTCGGTGGCACATTCGTCATGGTCATCAACCAGCCGGAGGCCGGCAAGGCCACGATCCGCTTCGAGGATTCGCCGTTCGGGCTCAAGGGTGCCATCGTCGGCGATGTGCGCAAGGTATCGGGGCGCGGCGGGCTGGCCGTGACCGCGCTTGTGTCCGACGGCAGCGACCCGCCGCCCGAAGCCGTGATCGAGGCGTTGCCACGTATTGGCGTGCGGTTCGGCATTGGCAACGGTGCATTGCGCGGCGAGATCGAAGGGCTGCCCAATGTCGCGCTGGCGCAGGGGGGCGAACCACCCGGCACGGTGAAGACCCGGCATCCGGGATCGGCGATACTGGCCGGAACGATTCACGCGGTGGCCACCGAGAGCGCGCCGCCGCTGGCCAGCATCGCGGGGACGTACACGTACATAAGCGAGACCGCGCGGTACCCGGCGCGCTACTTCGCACCGCTGCCGGGTAGCCAGAGCGCGCAGGTGGGCCAGTTGCGCATCGAGAGCGATGGCAAATTCAGGGCATGCCCGAATCAGGTCTACGCCGAGGCGTGCGAGCCGGTGCGCAGCGGCGATGCGGTCATGACCGCGGAGGTACGGCTTGCGGATCAGACGCGGCATCCCGGCCAGTTCGAGGTGTGGAGCGCGGATGTCCTCGTCGGCCGCCTCTTCGCGCAGGAGGACATGGGCAAGTGGAATCTGCGCATGGCACAGCAGGGGGGAGTGGGAAACGATACCGTGCAGATCGGTAGCTGGATCATGCAGGCGACGACGCAGCCCCTTGCAGCCGATGCGCTCGACGGCAAGTGGCGGTGCATCCAGCCAGCGCTCGACCTTGCGGCCACAGCGCTGAATCCGCCGGTATCCAGCGGCATGATCGACGAGAGAGACTGGATCCTGAAGGGCGGGGGCATCGCGAGCGACGATCACGGTTCGCTGGACTCGGCGCGTCTGACATTCAATGCAGGGTTCGCCGCCGATGCCAACGCGAAGCCAGCGCCTTTGCCCGGCGTCGTGTACGCGTTCAGGCAGGACACGCAGACGCGGCCCGGCACCGGCGAGGAGCGCGAGGAAGTGATATTGCCCCTCGACGACCAGTCCTTTGCCTATCTGCGCGAAGTCGACGGCAAGGCGGAGAGCACGGTTGCGGGGCTGTGCTACCGAAGATCGGACAAGCGGCCCGGGCGACCCAGCCACTGAGGACGTATCCATGGAAGCCATGGCAGGCGTCACGCATGCGCGGGGCAGGGGGCCGTTTTATGGTCCGCTGTATGGGCCGCTCTACGGTCCGCTCTACGGTCCGCTCTACGGTCTGCTCTCCAGTCTGGTCTGCGGTCTGCTCGCGGGATGCCCGTCGGAGGAGGGGGCGCAACCCGCGAGTCGCCCGGCGAGCGCGGGCACCGGCACCCCGGGGCCCGCGAAGCCCCCGAAACATTATCTCGGCATGATGTCGCTCGGCGGCACGATCGCGCTGACGCTCGACGCGCCGGCCCCGGGCAGGGTCACGCTGCGATTCGCCGATTCACCGTTCGGCCTGCACGGCAGCGTCGTCGGCCACTACATGCCCGACGGCGACGGCTATGTGGTCACGAGCCTCGAGGCGGATGCCGCCGATCCGCCGCCCGGCCATGTCGTGTCGCAGCTCGGCGAGCTCGAGGTGGCCTTCCGCGTGGGAGACGACCGGTTGGGGGACGACCGGCTGGGGGGCGACCGGTTGGGAGACGACCGGTTGGGCGGCGATATCGCCAATCTGCCGGCATCGGCGTTACCGGGCGCGGCACGGCTCGCGGGATTGATCCACGCGACGTCCCTCGCGGCATTGCCGGCCATGGCCGACATTGCGGGCGATTATGCCTTTGTGATGACGCACGTCGATCGCGCGGAAGGGGATCTTTCCCCCGTGCATGGTAGCAACCAGGCGGCGGCCGGGCAGGCGCGGATTACCGCGGACGGACGGCTCGCCATCTGCCGGGGGCAGGATTACCGGGACCATTGCACGTCCCCGGACACGGGCGAGCCGGCGCCGGGCGCCACGCTCCACCCGGCGGATCAGACGCGCTATCCGGGCGCGTTCGAGTTACGCGCGGACGGCGAGGTGGCGGGGCGCGTGTTCCTGTCGCGCGATGGCGATGCCTGGACGCTGTTTATCGATCAGCAGCAATCGCTGGGCGGCAAGCTCGATCTGGGCGCGTGGGTCCTGCGCAGCGCCCGGCCTTTGCGGGACGGCGCCCTGTCGGGCAACTGGTCCTGCCGGCAGCCGGACGTCAGCTTTTCGGTGCTGGCAGGCGCCCAGCTCAGCGGCGCGATGGCCGGCCATTCCTTGTGGATCGATGGGGGCACCGTTGCCACGGGGCGGGTGCCGGGCATCGTCAGCGATCTCTCGCTGAACGCCGCGTTCGGCAACTTCAGCGAGACCCGGCCGGCTTCCGTCGGCGGGCTGGCCCACGTGAAATGGTTCGATCCGCCCATACAGCCCCACACGGAGCTGATTCGCGAGCAGGTGCTGATGCCGCTGGGCGACACCCATCTGATCTACCTCAACGAAATGCGCAGGGATGTCGACAGCGTCGTCTGGGGCGCCTGCCACAAGATGTAGCGGGTGCCGGCGAATGCGCTCGCAACTGACACAGATCAAGGCAAGCGCACATCGCGATCGGTAGCATCGATCCTGTCATGGAGATGCGGGGGCGCTCTCCATGGCTTGTCTACCCGTTTCCAAATGGAAACTTGGCCCGCGGCACGCAAGTCCCGCGGGCTATTTTTTGGCCGCTCGTCGCTTTTCATGGCTTCTCATGGCGGTATGTGCATATTGCCGCCTGTTCTTATGCGGAAAACGTGCAAGGTTCGATGAAACCATTCGTTCCGTTCAGATAGCCCCGTCGGTAGTCTCCATCCCTGACACATTGAACAACCAGGCGCCACGCGCCGATTCACGACCTTTTCAGACGGGAGCACTTCAGATGATTCGCAAGCTGGCCATCGGCCTCGCCGCTTTCGCCGCGATCGGCGCCGCCCAGACCGCCTCGGCCAACACCAACCTGCTCAACGTTTCGTACGATCCGACCCGTGAGCTCTACGTGGACGTCAATGCCGCCTTCGCCAAGGCCTGGAAGGCCCAGGGCGGCGACAACGTGACGATTCGTCAGTCGCACGGCGGCTCGGGCAAGCAGGCCCGTTCCGTGATCGATGGCCTGGACGCGGACGTGGTCACGCTGGCGCTCGGCTACGACATCGACGCGATTGCCGAGAAGGGTCTGCTCAAGGCCGACTGGCAGAAGCGCCTGCCGCACAACGCCTCGCCGTACACCTCGACCATCGTGTTCCTGGTGCGCAAGGGCAATCCGAAGCAGATCAAGGACTGGAACGATCTGGTCAAGCCGGGCGTGCAGGTGATTACGCCGAACCCGAAGACCTCGGGCGGCGCGCGCTGGAACTACCTGGCCGCATGGGGCTACGCGCTGCGTCAGCCGGGCGGCAATGAAGCGAAGGCCAAGGAATTCGTCGGCGCGCTGCTGAAGAACGTGCCGGTGCTGGACTCGGGCGCGCGCGGCGCGACGACGACGTTCGTCGAGCGCGGCCTGGGCGACGTGCTGATCGCATGGGAAAACGAAGCGATCCTCGCGATCAAGGAACTCGGTCCCGAGAAGTTCGATATCGTGGTTCCGTCGGTCTCCATCCTGGCCGAGCCGCCGGTGGCCGTGGTCGACAAGGTCGTGGACAAGAAGGGCACGCGCAAGGTGGCCGAGGCCTACCTGCAGTTCCTGTACACGGACGAAGGCCAGGAAATCGCGGCAAAGAACTACTACCGTCCGATTTCCGAGAAGATCGCGGCCAAGTACGCATCCAACTTCCCGAAGATCAAGCTGTTCACGATCGACGAGGCGTTCGGCGGCTGGCAGAAGGCCCAGAAGGCGCACTTCGCCGATGGCGGTTCGTTCGACCAGATCTATCAGCCGGGCAAGCGCTGATTGCCGAACAAGGCCGGGGCGCGCCGCCCCGGCATGCCTGAAGGAGACGCAAGCAATGATGATCCTTCCACCCAGGCAATCCGCGCCGCGTTCGTGGCGCGCCAGATGGCGATGTTCCGCCTGATCTGATTCCGGCTTGTTTTTTTCCGCTCCATGCATGTCGCCGTGTTCGGGCCGACAGGGGAGCGTTCGTTCGCTTATCCAACGAGATCGCTACGAGGCAACGTTCATGCAAGTCTTCTGGTTTATCCCCACGCACGGCGACAGCCGCTACCTCGGTACCTCCGAGGGCGCGCGCGAAGTCAATTTCGACTACCTGCGGCAGATCGCGACGGCCGCGGACACGCTCGGCTATGAAGGCGTGCTGATCCCGACCGGCCGCTCGTGCGAGGACCCGTGGGTCGCCGCGTCCGCGCTGGCCGCGGTCACGCGCAAGCTGAAGTTCCTGGTCGCGGTGCGCCCCGGGCTGATGACGCCGACGCTGGCCGCGCGCATGGCCGCCACGTTCGACCGCATCTCCGGTGGCCGCCTGCTGGTCAACCTGGTGACGGGCGGCGATGTGGCCGAACTGGAAGGCGATGGCCTGTTTCTCGATCATGCCGAGCGCTACGAGGCGTCCTCCGAATTTATCCGCGTCTGGCGCGACGTGCTGGCCGCCAGTCACGACAGCGGCGAGATCAGCTTTGCCGGCAAGCATATCAACGTCAAGGGCGCGCGGGTCCTGTATCCGCCGCTGCAGCGCCCGCATCCGCCCGTGTATTTCGGCGGATCGTCGGCGGCCGCGCATGACCTCGCCGCGGAACAGGTGGAGGCGTACCTGACCTGGGGCGAGCCGCCCGCGGAGGTCGCGAAGAAAATTGCCGACGTGCGCGCGCGGGCCGAGAAGCTTGGCCGCACCGTGCGTTTCGGCATTCGTCTGCATGTGATCGTGCGCGAAACCGACGAGGCCGCATGGGCCGCCGCCGAAGACCTGATCAGCCGGCTCGACGACGAGACCGTGGCGCGCGCGCAGGCGGTGTTCGCGAAGATGGACTCCGAAGGCCAGCGCCGCATGGCCGCGTTGCATGCGGGCGGCAAGAACGCGCGTACGCGCGAGGCGCTCGAGATCAGTCCGAACCTGTGGGCGGGCGTGGGCCTCGTACGCGGAGGCGCGGGCACGGCGCTCGTGGGCGATCCGAAGACCGTGGCCGCGCGCATGGAGGAATACGCGGCGCTCGGTATCGACACGTTCATCCTCTCCGGTTATCCGCACCTCGAAGAGGCCTATCGTTTTGCCGAACTGGTGTTCCCGCTGCTGCCGCGCAACGTGCGCGAGAAGCTGCCGGGCCAGGTCCTGTCGGGACCGTTCGGCGAAGTCATGGCAACCGGCCTCGTGCCGCGCGCCGCGCAAAGCTGAAGGAGCCCGCAATGTCCGCACCGTCGATTCCCGTCAACCGCGGCACCGGCCGGCAGGCGACCAACGCCGCGGGCGCGCTGCGCGCCGTGGCGCCCTGGATCGTGCCCGTGCTGCTGATCTTCACGTGGCAGGCCGCGTCGCAACTGGGCTGGCTGTCCAACCGCGTGCTGCCGGCCCCGCTGGCCGTGGTGGAAGCCGCCTGGGGGCTCGCCGTGTCGGGCGAACTGTGGCGGCACGTGTGGGTGAGCACGTGGCGCGCGCTGATCGGGCTGGCCGTCGGCGGCGGGCTCGGGCTTGCGCTCGGCCTGCTGACGGGCACGTTCCGTACGGCCGCCACGCTGCTCGACAGCACGTTGCAGATGATCCGGAACATTCCGACGCTAGCGCTGATTCCGCTCGTGATCTTGTGGTTCGGCATCGACGAGACCGCGAAGCTGTTCCTGGTCGCGCTCGGCGTGTTCTTTCCGGTGTACCTCAACACGTATCACGGCATCCGCGCCGTCGATCCCGCGCTTGTCGAGATGGCCCGCAGCTATGGGCTCTCCGGCTGGCGCCTGTATCGCGAGGTGATCCTGCCTGGCGCGCTGCCGAACATCCTCGTCGGCGTACGGTTTTCGCTCGGCCTGATGTGGGTGATCCTGATCGTGGCCGAGACGATCTCCGCGCAGTCGGGCATCGGCTACATGACCATGAATGCGCGCGAGTTCCTGCAGACCGATGTGGTGCTCGTGGGCATTCTGCTCTACGCGCTGCTCGGCAAGCTGGCCGACGTGTTGTCGCGCGCGCTCGAACGTTACTGGCTGCGCTGGCATCCCGGTTACCAGACATCCTGAGCAGGAGTTATCGCATGCAAAGTCATCCCCTCGAAGCGGCCGCGGTCGCCTATGTGGACGCCACCCTGCGGCGCCAGACGGCCGACGATCTCACGCATCCGCAGGGCCATGCCCGCGCCGTCGCGCGCAACGGCGCGCAGGGCGGCGTTGCGCTGCACGTGCAGCAGGTGGTCAAGCGCTATAACGGACGCGAGGTGCTGCACGGCATCGAGCTGCAGACGACGCCCGGCGAGTTCGTGGCGATCGTGGGCCGCAGCGGCTGCGGCAAGAGCACGCTGCTGCGTCTGGTCGCGGGCCTCGAAGGCCGCGACGAAGGCGCGATCACGTTCGATGGCCGCGATGGCCGCACGCAGCGCGAGGACATCCGCGTGATGTTCCAGGACGCGCGCCTGCTGCCGTGGAAGCGCGTGCTGGACAACGTGGCGCTGGGCCTGCCGAAGGAACGCGCGGCCGATGCCGCGCAGGTGCTCGCGCAGGTCGGCCTGGCCGAACGGGCGCAGGAATGGCCCGCGCGTCTTTCGGGCGGCCAGCGGCAGCGTGTGGCGCTGGCGCGCGCGCTCGTCCATCACCCGCGGCTGCTGCTGCTCGACGAGCCGCTCGGCGCGCTCGACGCGCTGACGCGCATCGAGATGCAGGGCCTCATCGAATCGCTGTGGCGCCGGCTCGGTTTTACGGCGCTGCTCGTGACGCACGACGTGTCGGAGGCGATCGCGCTGGCCGATCGCGTGGTGCTGATCGAGGACGGCCGCATCGCGCTGGACGAGCGCGTGGATCTGCCGCGGCCGCGGCAGCGTGGCTCGGTAGCGTTCGCGCAGCTGGAGGACAGGGTCCTGCGCCGTGTCATGCAGCACGAGGGACATGAGGGCAGCGAAGAGGTGGTCGTCGAGGTGCCGCGCGTCCGGCATTTCGACTCGGTGGGCTGGGCGGTTTGATACGACCCCCGGCGAATGTGAATCATTTTTTCCGAAGGAGCTTCTATCATGAGCATTCAGGCGATCAACGTACGTAATCAGTTCCGTGGCAAGGTGGCCAACATCATCGAGGGACCTGTGGTGTCGGAAGTCGATGTGGAAACCCCGGCGGGTATCGTGACGTCGGTCATCACCACGCGGTCGATCCGCGACCTGGGCCTGGTCAAGGGCAGCGAGGTCGTGGCGCTGGTCAAGGCGACCGAGGTGTCGCTGGCCAAGCTCTGAGGGTCCATACCATGCCCGACGCGCTCGACCGCTATCTGGAAACGTTGCCCCGGGGTCCCGTCGCGGGGCGGGAGCTGTGGCGCGATGCGAGTGGCCAGGTTCAGGGCCAGTACTTCAACTGTTCGCTGACGAGCGTCTTCGAGCCGCTCGTCACGCTGGCGGATCGCAGCGTCGTCGCGCACGAGGGCGCCATTCACACCTACGCCGAGGACGGCGTGGGGCTTGCCGCATGGAAGCTGTTCGCCATGGCGGCCGACGATGCCTCGCTGGTGTCGCTGGACCGCCTGTCGCGGCTCGTGCATGCGATCAATTATTTCGCCGGCCCGCCCGAGCAGGACGGCGGGCACAAGCTGGTGCTCAACGTGCATAACCGCCTGCTGGCGGCCGTGGCCGACGATCACGGGGCCGCATTCCGGCGCGCGCTGCAATCGCTGGGCCTGCCGCTCGAGCGGTTCGTGATCCAGGTGCCCGCGAGCGCCAACGACGATCTGCCGCTGCTGCTGCACGTGGTGGGCAATTACCGGCGCAACGGGTTTGCGGTGAGCCTGCAGGCGTCCGATCCGGCCGAGGCGGGCGCGCTGATGGCGCATGCATTGCCGGACTGGCTCAAGCTCGACATGCGCCGCACATGGACGGACCGCCAGTTGTCCGGTCTGCGCGCGAGCGCCGCGAACGCGGGCGTGACGCTGATCGGCCGCCGGCTGCAGGACACGCTGTCGGTGGAGCGGTTACAGGCCGCGGGCATCGCGCTGGGGCAGGGTATCGCCGCGGGCGAGGCCGTGTCGGCACGGCAATTGCACGCGGGAACCGACAAGTCAGGGACAGCCGCGAGCGCGTCGCGCAAGGAGCCAGCATGAGTGCATTGCCCCCCACCGGAGAAACCGCCGCATCGTTGCCGTCGGCCGACAGCGCGCCGTCCGGCCAGCTGGCCGTCCCGCGCGGACTGCAGATCCTGACCGTGCCGGGCCTGCACGGCAGCGGCCCCGCGCACTGGCAGTCGCGCTGGGAGGCGCGGCATCCGGACTGGCAGCGCATCGAACAGCACGACTGGTCGCGGCCAAGCCTGCCGCTGTGGTCGGAGCGCGTGTCCGAGGGCGTCATGCGCGCACGGCGCGTGGCCCAGGGTGGTGCGGTGCTCGTCGCGCACAGTTTTGGGTGTCTGGCCACGCTCCGGCAGGCGGCCCTCGATCCGGTCGGTATCGCGGGCGCGCTGCTCGTGGCGCCGGCCGATCCGGACAAGTTCGGCGTCGGCGCGCTGCTGCCGACGTGGAAGCTGCCGTTTCCGACCGTGCTGATCGCGAGCCGCGACGACCCGTGGATGGTGCAGCGCACGGCGTTCAGCTGGGGCGCGCTGTGGGGCAGCGAACTCGTCGATGCGGGCCAGCTCGGCCATATCAATGCGGACTCCGGGCTTGGCGAATGGCCGGTCGGGCAGGCCTATCTCGCCACATTGCTCCAGCGCATCGAGTCGCAAGGCACGGAAAGTGATGTTTCAGGCTGCTGGGAGTCGAGCGTGGAGCTCGGCTGCACCACTCCTTATATCTAAACCGTCTAAAGACATGCAGAAAGATTCGTTCTGTTTATAAGGGCCTATCTGCAAAATTTGTCTCGGTAGCCCGCGCGTTATGCGCCGGCTTCATAAGCGAGACGATATGCCGCCATCCATTACCGCCACGGACCTGCCACCGTCCGGGCCCAAGCCAGCCAGCCGTACGCTCCGTCCGAGGACGAACCAGCGCTTTACCGTACTGCCCGGATTCGGGTTGTCGCTGGGCTTCACGATCTTCTACCTGACGCTGATCGTCCTGATTCCGCTGTCGGCGACGTTCCTGAAGACGTTCACGATGACGTGGGAAGCGTTCTGGCGCACCGTGACGGAACCCCGCGTGGTGCATTCGCTGGAACTGAGCTTCGGCGCATCGTTCGTCGCGGCCATCATCAATACCGTGTTCGGCCTGATCGTCGCGTGGGTGCTCGTGCGCTACCGCTTCTTCGGCAAGCGATTCATCGACGCGCTCGTCGATCTGCCGTTCGCGCTGCCCACGGCGGTGGCCGGTATCGCGCTGACCGCGCTGTTCGCGGGCAATGGCTGGATCGGCAAGTATCTGGAACCGCATGGCATCAAGGTCGCGTTCACGCCGCTGGGTATCGTCGTGGCCCTGACGTTCATTGGCCTGCCGTTTGTCGTGCGCACCGTGCAACCGGTGCTCGAGGACGTGGAGCGCGAGCTCGAGGAAGCCGCGGCGAGCCTCGGCGCCTCGCGCCTGCAGACGTTCTATCGCGTGATCCTGCCGGCCATCCTGCCCGCGCTGCTCACGGGTTTTGCGCTGTCGTTCGCGCGCGCCACGGGCGAGTACGGTTCGGTGGTCTTTATCTCCGGCAACATGCCGATGGTGTCGGAGATCGCGCCGCTGATGATCTATTCGAAGCTCGAGCAGTACGACTACGCGGGCGCGACCGCGGTGGCCGTGGTGATGCTCGTGATCTCGTTCGTGCTGCTGCTGCTGATCAACCTGTTGCAGGCCTGGACGCGACGCCACCAGACTGGTGCGCGCGCGGCTGCAGAAATCGTGGCGAAGGATTAAGAGATGGCCGGCGCAGTTTCCCGACTCGGATCGAAGGGCACGGCCCATCATCCCTACGACGCCACCGGCGAGTCCCGATGGGTCCGCTATACGCTGATCACGGTGGCGGTGCTGTTTCTCGCACTGTTCCTGTTCGTACCGCTGGCATCGGTGTTCTTTGAAGCGTTCAAGAAGGGCGTCGATACGTACCTGAGCGCGCTGACCGAGCCCGACGCGGTCTCGGCGATCCAGCTCACGCTGACGGTGGCCGCCATCGCGGTACCGCTGAACGTGGTGTTCGGCGTGGCCGCGGCCTGGGCCATCGCGAAGTTCGACTTTCGCGGCAAGAACCTGCTGATCACGCTGATCGACCTGCCGTTCTCGGTGTCGCCCGTGATCTCGGGCCTGATCTATGTGCTGATGTTCGGCGCGCAGGGCTGGTTCGGCCCATGGCTGGAGGCGCACGACATCAAGATCATGTTCGCGGTGCCCGGCATCGTGCTCGCGACGGTCTTCGTGACGTTCCCGTTCGTCGCGCGCGAGCTCATTCCGCTGATGCAGGCGCAGGGCAGCGAGGAAGAAGAGGCCGCGATCGTGCTCGGCGCGTCGGGCTGGCAGACGTTCCGGCATATCACGCTGCCGAACATCCGCTGGGGCCTGCTGTATGGCGTGATCCTGTGCAACGCGCGCGCCATGGGCGAGTTCGGCGCCGTGTCGGTGGTGTCGGGCCATATCCGCGGCCTGACCAACACGATGCCGCTGCACGTGGAAATTCTCTACAACGAATACAACTTCGCGGCCGCGTTCGCGGTGGCGTCGCTGCTGACGCTGCTGGCGCTCGTGACGCTCGGCATCAAGACGCTGGTCGAGATGCGCGCCGCGCGCGAACACAGCGAGGACGCGCTGGAGCGGCCGGCCGATCCGGTACTGGCCCCGTCCTCGCCCAAGGGTGCGGTATCGGAACCCGCCACGCAACACACCACGCAACACACCACGCAACAAGCATCGCATCAATCGCAGCAACAACCGCTGCAGGGACAGGCATCATGAGCATTCAGGTCAGGAACGTAGAGAAGCGCTTCGGCGACTTCGTGGCACTGGACAACGTGTCGCTCGACTTCGACGAAGGCGAGCTGACCGCGCTGCTGGGCCCGTCCGGCTGTGGCAAGACCACGCTGTTGCGCATCATCGCCGGCCTGGAACGCGCGGATGCCGGGCAGGTCGTGCTGGCAGGTACCGATGCCTCGCAGCATCACGTGCGCGAGCGTAACGTGGGCTTCGTGTTCCAGCACTACGCGCTGTTCAAGCACATGACGGTGTTCGAGAACGTGGCCTTCGGCCTGCGCGTGAAGCCGCGCGCCGAGCGTCCGTCGGAAGCGAAGATCCGCGAGAAGGTGAAGTCGCTGCTGGAACTCGTGCAACTGGACTGGCTGGCCGACCGCTATCCGTCGCAGCTGTCGGGCGGCCAGCGCCAGCGTATCGCGCTGGCCCGCGCGCTGGCCGTGGAGCCGCGCGTGCTGCTGCTGGACGAGCCGTTCGGCGCGCTCGACGCCAAGGTGCGCAAGGAACTGCGCCGCTGGCTGCGCCGCCTGCATGACGAACTGCACGTGACCAGCGTGTTCGTGACCCATGACCAGGAAGAAGCGCTCGAAGTGGCCGATCAGGTCGTCCTGATGAATCGCGGCCGCGTGGAGCAGTTCGGCACGCCGGAGGCCGTCTATAACCATCCGGCCACGCCGTTCGTGTTCGGCTTCCTCGGCAATGTGAACCTGTTCCACGGCCGCCTGGAAGTCGGCGACACCGGCGGCCTGCTGCATACGGGCGACTCGGTGCTGCCCGTGGTGGGGCAGGGCCACGAGACCGCCGGCGATGCCGTGGCCTATGTGCGCCCGCACGACCTCGACCTCGAGCGCTACGCGCCGGGCACCGACGGGATTGCCGTGACGCTGCGCCGCGCGCTGACGCTGGGCCCGGTCGCCCAGCTGGAACTCGAGCGCGAAGACAACCAGGACGTGATCGAGGTGGCGCTGCCGCTCGAACGCTTCCGCCATCTGGGCTTCCGCGAGGGCGAACTGCTCGCCGTGCGGCCCCGCCAGTTGCGCGTCTTCACGCGCGACACCCCTGTGCAGGACAAGAACAACGGAGTCACGCCATGAACTTCCAGCAACTGCGATCGATTCGCGAGGCGGTACGCCGCCAGTTCAATCTGACCGAAGTCGCCAACGCGCTGTACACCTCGCAGCCGGGCGTGTCGCGCCAGATCCGCGAACTCGAGGAAGAGCTCGGCGTGGAAATCTTCGAGCGCTATGGCAAGCGCCTGACCGGCCTGACCGAGCCGGGCCGCGAAATCGTCCGCATCGTCGAGCGTCTGCTGCTCGAGGCCGAGAACCTGCGGCAGGCCGGCGACGAGTTCGCGGGCCGCCATACGGGCCGCCTGACGGTGGCCACCACGCACACGCAGGCACGCTACGCGTTGCCGAAGGTGGTGCAGAGCTTCCGGCGCGAATACCCGCACGTGACGCTGGCCCTGCAGGAAGCGTCGCCGCAGCATATCGTCGAGCTGTTGCTGACCGGTCAGGCCGATATCGGCATCGCGACCGAGGCGGTGGCGAGCGAGGCGGGCCTGACGTCGTTCGAGGCCTACAGCTGGCAGCACGTGCTCGTGGTCTCGCCCGACCATCCGCTCACGCGCATTCCTGAACCGTCGCTCGAGGACATCGTCAATTTTCCGATCATCACGTACGACGCGGGCTTCACGGGCCGGCGCAAGATCGACGGCGCGTTCGCCGAGGCGGGCCTCCAGCCAGAGATCGTGCTGACCGCGATGGACGCGGACGTGATCAAGACGTATGCGGAACTGGACCTGGGCGTGGGCATCATCGCGTCCATGGCGTACGACGCGCGCAAGGACGCGGGGCTCGTGCGCATTACGGCCGATCACCTGTTCGAACCCAACACGACCAGTGTGGCGGTCCGGCGCGGGGCCTACCTGCGCGGCTATGCGCAGGCGTTTATCAGCATGTTCGCGCCGCACCTGTCGGCGGACACGATTTCCACCGCGCTCGCGGAGACCGTGCGCGGGCAGGCGCTCCAGGCGGCCTGATCCCACCGGTTTTCGCACACTTGGCGCCGTGCCGGTGCGTTTCGTCGCACGGCGCTTCCCCCGGCCCGGTAACCGGCGTAAAGTTACGTCCACGCAGCATTGCTGGAGGGACGAGACCCCGTGAACCGTTGTCTGTATGCCGCGCTACCGTCGAGGCTGACCATCCTTGGCCGCGATCTGCTGTTCGTCATCTGCATGAACACCGTGATCGCCCTGAGCCTCAACTACGGCTTCCGCACTGGCGGTTCGCTGTTCCACAATCTCGTCTATAGCCAGCTGATCGGCCTCTCCATCTGGGCGCTGATCGATATCCCGCGCGTGGGAATCTGGTGGAACGACCGGCCCCGCCGCTGGCCGTTCCTGTGCCTGGCCGCCGTGGCCGTGCCCGTGGGCGTGCTCTTCGGCAGCTGGGCCACGCGCGAGGTGCTGAACCTGCCGATCCGTTCGCATGCGGAGACCGGCGACATGCTGCGCATGTGCCTGGTGGTGGGGATGCTCGCCTCGGCGAGCATGATCTATTTCTACTGGTCGCGCGAGAAGCTCGCCTACCTCGAGCGGCAGGCCGCGCTGGACGCGCTGCAGCGCGAGGAAGCGGAGAAACAGCTCGTGCGCGCGCAGCTCATGGCGCTGCAGGCCCAGATCGAGCCGCATTTCCTGTTCAATTCGCTGGCCAACCTCGACGGGCTGATCGCCACCGATCCCCGCGCGGCGCGGCAGCTGCTTCAGCGGCTGATCGGCTTCCTGCGCACGTCGCTCAAGCACACGCGGGCGGAGCAATGCACGCTGCGGCAGGAGTTCGAACTGCTGCGCAGCTACCTCGAAATCCAGTCGATGCGTTTCGGCTCGCGGCTGGCGTTCGAGATCGACCTGCCGCCCGCGCTCGCGGATGTGGAAATTCCGCCGATGCTGATCCAGCCCCTGGTCGAAAACGCCGTGACGCACGGCATCGAGCCGTGCATGCGGGGCGGCGCGATCGTGCTGGCCGCGCGCGACCCCGGCGATGGCAATGTGCAGGTGGTGATCACCGACAGCGGCGTGGGCTTCTGCCAGGGCGGCAGCAAGGGGTCCGGCATGGGCCTCACGCACGTGCGCGAGCGGCTGGCGCGGATCTTCGGCGCGGCTGCGACCATGCAGATGGAAGAAAACCAGCCGCGCGGCGTGATCGTGCGGCTGACGCTGCCGCTCGTGCGGCGGACCGATACCGTGCCGGTAGTGCCCGCCGAGGGCGTGGCGGCCGTGCCGGCGCGCGCCCGTCCGGCGGGCGGTACCGTGTCGCCGGCGCATCCCTGATCCACAACCCACTCCCGCGATGTCCCCGACGCTGCTGATCGCCGATGACGAACTGCTGCTTGCGCGCGTGCTCGAGGCCGAGCTCGGTGCGCTCTGGCCGGAGGCGCGCATCGTCTCCGTGGTGCATGACGGCGTATCCGCGCTGGATGCCGCGCGCGAGCACCGGCCCGACGTGGCCTTTCTCGATATCCGCATGCCCGGCATGAGCGGGATGGACGTCGCGCGCGAACTCGTGGAGCTGGATGCGCCGCCGCTCGTGGTTTTCGTGACCGCCTACGATCAGTTCGCGCTCGAGGCCTTCGAGCGCGCGGCGGTCGATTACGTGCTCAAGCCCGTGCAGCACGAGCGGCTGGAAGCCACGGTGGCGCGGCTGCGGGAGCGGCTGTCGGTGCGGCTGTCGTCCCCGGCGGCCGAGCCCGAGCCGGCCGCGGTGGACGCCGATCGGCTCGCGCAGCTGCTGCACCGGCTGGAGGCGCTCGAGAATCCGCCACCGCAGCGCGGCGTCGCGCCGGGCCAGTACCTGCGCTTTATCAAGGCGCTGGTCGGGCAGGAGGTCCGCATCATTCCCGTGGACGAGGTGATCTACCTCGAGGCCACGGACAAATACGTGAACGTGGTGTCCGCCAACGGCGAGGCACTGATCCGCACGAGCCTGCGCGAACTGGCGCAGCAGCTCGATCCCGACCGCTTCTGGCAGATCCACCGCGGCACCGTGGTGAACATCGATTGCGTGGCGAGCGCGGTCAACCAGTCGCTCGGGCGTGTGTCGCTGCGGCTGCGCAACCGCGCGGAGTCGCTGCCCGTGGCGCGGCAGTATGCGCACCTCTTCAAGCAGATGTAATCGCATAAGATGGCGTGTCTTTCCCCATCCTGTCCGTCCCATCATGCATCGCGTATTCGTCTACGGCACGCTCCGTGCCGGTGAAGTCAACGACCTGAACCTCGCCGCGGCGCGGCATGGCATTGCGGCGCCGACACTGGTCGGCCCCGGCGTGATCGCCGGCCGCCTCTATGACTTCGGCACCTATCCGGGCCTCGTGCTCGACGCCGCGGCCGGTCCGGTGGCCGGCGACATCTACGACATTCCCGAGGCGCTGCTGCCCGTGCTCGACGAGATCGAGGAGGTCTATCCCGGCCAGGCCACGCTGTTCGTGCGCGAGGTGCGCGACATTGCGCACGGCGGCGCCATGGTGCCGTGCCTGCTGTACCCCGTGGCCGATAGCGCCGTGGCGGGGCTCGCGCGAATCGAGAGCGGCGACTGGGTCGAATATCGACGCGCGCGGGACGTGGCAGCCGCCTGATCCCGTGACCGCCAGAATTTCACGATGCGGAAAGCTGTTTTGGTGCGCAAAAATGCATGGGTGCGGAGCACAACGTGCATTTCTCATCATGAAAGACCGCATGCCACATCGCGAAATTTATCCTGTAACACATTGAATATAAAGGAATAAAAATCTTCGCCTGCGGACGGTTCTACGCTTGTTGCGACGCGGGAGGCTTCCCTACACTCTTATATAAGACACATGACCTGCGGCAGCAAAAACCGGTCGGTGTCACGAGTTTCGAAGCCCACCCCATCGATCACAGGAGAACACCATGTCCCGCCAACAAGATATCCAGAAGCTCCAGCAAGACTGGGAAACCAACCCGCGCTGGAAGGGCGTGTCGCGTAACTACACGGCCGAGGACGTGATCCGCCTGGGCGGTTCCATCCAGGTCGAACACACGCTCGCGCGCCGTGGCGCCGAGAAGCTCTGGCATCTGCTCAATACCGAGCCGTTCGTGAACACGCTCGGCGCGCTGACGGGCAACCAGGCCATGCAGCAGGTGAAGGCGGGCCTGAAGGCGATCTATCTGTCGGGCTGGCAGGTGGCCGGCGACGCGAACGTCGCGGGCGAGATGTATCCCGATCAGTCGCTGTATCCGGCCAACTCGGTGCCGCTCGTGGTCAAGCGCATCAACAATACGTTCCAGCGCGCGGACCAGATCCAGTGGAGCGAAGGTTCGGGCGATGTCGACTACTTCGCGCCGATCGTGGCCGACGCCGAAGCCGGTTTCGGCGGCGTGCTGAACGCGTTCGAACTCATGAAGGCCATGATCGAGGCGGGTGCCGCCGGCGTCCACTTCGAAGACCAGCTCGCTTCCGTCAAGAAGTGCGGCCATATGGGCGGCAAGGTGCTCGTGCCGACGCGTGAAGCCGTGGCCAAGCTGCATGCCGCGCGTCTGGCGGCGGATGTCTCGGGCGTGCCGACGCTGGTGATTGCGCGGACCGATGCCGAGGCGGCCGATCTGCTGACCTCGGACGTGGACGATCGCGACAAGCCGTTCTGCACGGGCGAGCGCACGGTCGAAGGCTTCTATCGCACCAAGCCCGGCATCGATCAGGCCATCGCGCGCGCCATTGCCTACGCCGAAGTGGCCGACCTCGTCTGGTGCGAGACCGGCAAGCCCGATCTGGAGTTCGCGAAGAAGTTCGCCGAGGCCGTGCACGCGAAGTTCCCGGGCAAGCTGCTTGCGTACAACTGCTCGCCGTCGTTCAACTGGAAGAAGAACCTTGACGACGCGACGATCGCCAAGTTCCAGAAGGAACTCGGTGCGATGGGCTACAAGTTCCAGTTCATCACGCTGGCGGGCTTCCACTCGCTGAACTACTCGATGTTCAACCTCGCCTACGGCTATGCGCGCAACCAGATGAGCGCGTTCGTCGAACTGCAGGAGAACGAGTTCGCCGCGGCCGAGAAGGGCTTTACCGCGGTCAAGCACCAGCGCGAAGTGGGCACCGGTTACTTCGATGCGGTCACGCAGACCATCGAAGGCGGCCAGTCCTCGACCACGGCGCTCAAGGGCTCGACCGAGGATGAGCAGTTCTTCGACGAGAAGAAGGCCGAGCGCAAGGCAGCGTAAGGTCGCTCCCCCTCTCCCCCGCTCCCTGGATGGGAGAGGGGGAGAGGGGAGACGGGGAGCGCCTGCTATCGATAGACGATGACCGGGATGTCGGTGTGCGTGAGCACCTTCTGCGTCTCGCTGCCGAGTAGCAGGCCGGTCAGGCCGCGGCGGCCGTGGGAGGCCATGAAGATCACGTCGCAGCCGTGGCGCTCGGCCGCGTCGATGATGCCGAGGTAGGGCACCGCGAACGTGGTCATGTCGGCGTCGAACGGCAGGTCCTCGGCCCGTGCCGCGGTCTCGATCTCGCGCAGATAGAGCCGCGCCTGATTCTCGATGCGGTCCTTGAACGCCTGCGGCGCCTCCACCACGATCTCGCTGAAAGGCGTGTAGGGATACTCCTCGAGGCAGACATAGGCGGTGACGCGCGCGCCGATCGCCTTGGCCAGTTCCAGGCCGCCGTCGATGGCCTTCTTCGACAGCGCGGAACCGTCCGTGGGTAACAGGATGTGCTTGAACATGCTGGACCTCCTTTCACGAAGTCAACCCGACAAGTTCATTCTAGTCCGCTTGCGACGCCTGCCCTTGTTTCAGATCAAACCGCATCGTGCCGTGCCGCACGCACCGTTACGCCACGATGTCGTGGCCGGCCTCGGCCGCGAGCGCGGCCGCCTGCTCGGCGCGGCGCCAGTAGGCGGGATTGCCGTAGGTGTTCTTGAGATGATCGATAAACAGCCGTACACGCAGCGGCAGATGCTTGCGCTGCGGAAAGACGGCGTGGATGCCGATCGGGGGCGCCTGGAATTCGTCGAGCACGGTCACGAGCCGGCCGGCCGCGATCTCGTGGCCGACTTCCCACCACGAGCGCCAGGCGAGGCCATGGCCCTGGAGGCACCACTCGTGCAGCACCGCGCCGTCCGTGCATTCCATCGTGCCACCCACCTTGACGGTCACGGGCTGGCCGTCCTGCTGGAACACCCAGCCACGCTGGACGTTCGCGCTGGCGCCGAACGCCAGGCAGTTGTGGCGCGCGAGGGATTCCGGATCGGGCGGCGTGCCCGCGCGCGCGAGGTAGGCCGGCGAGGCCACGACCACGCGGCGGTTTTCGGCCAGCCGGATCGACACGAGATTCGAGTCGGGCAGATCGCCGAGCCGGATTGCGCAGTCGAACCCCTCGTTGACGAGGTCCACCACGCGGTCCGCGAGGTCGAGCGTAATGGTGACGTCGGGGTGCGATTCGATGAACAGCGGCACGACCGGCGCCACGTGCTTGCGGCCGAAGCCGGCCGGCGCGGTCACGCGCAGGTGGCCGCTGGCCTTGACGCCGCCGGCGGACACGCTGGCCTCGGCGTTGTGCAGGTCGTTGAGGATGCGCTGGCAGTCCTCGAGAAACGCGGATCCCTCGAAGGTCAGCGTGAGGCGGCGCGTGGTGCGGACCAGCAGCTTGACGCCCAGACGTTCCTCGAGCGCGTCGATGCGGCGGCCGATGATCGCGGGCGCCACCCCCTCGGCCGCGGCGGCCGCAGAGAGGCTGCCGCGTGATGCGACCGACACGAACGTCTCGAGTTGTTTGAAGTGGTCCACGGTTGCAACGCATGAGTTTCAGCGGAATCGGGCTAGATTAGATGCCGAAAAGTAAAAGATCAAGTGACCCCCACCGGCTTTGTCGCACTGCACTGCGTGCCTACAATGCCCTGCATTCAGACGTGTACAACCCCATTCAGTCCATTCATGCACAAGATTCGCGCGGTCGTGTTCGATGCCTATGGCACGCTGTTCGACGTGTATTCGGTCACGGCGCGCGCGGAGCAGTTGTTTCCGGGCAAGGGGGAAGCGCTGGCACTGCTGTGGCGCGAGCGTCAGATCGACTACACGCGCGTGCGCACGATGGCGGCGCCCGATGGCGCGCGGTACAAGCCGTTCTGGGAGATCACGATCGACGCGCTGCGCTTTGCGGCCGAACGGCTGGGGCTGGACATGAACGCGGGCACGGAGGCGCAGCTGCTCAAGGAGTACGCCTGCCTGTCCGCGTTCCCGGAGAACCTCGGCGCGCTCAAGCGGTTGAAGCGCGCGGGGCTGCCGCTCGGCATCCTGTCGAACGGCAATCCCGAGATGCTCGATATCTCGGTCAAGAGCGCGGGCATGCAGGGCCTGTTCGACCATGTGCTGTCGGTCGAGTCCGTGCGCCAGTACAAGACCGCGCCGGCCGCCTATGCGCTCGGCCCGGCCGCGTTCGACCTGCCCGTGCAGGAGATCCTGTTCGTGTCCTCCAATGGCTGGGACGCCTGCGGGGCCGCCTGGTACGGCTATACGACGTTCTGGATCAACCGTGCCGGCCATCCGGCGGAGCGCCTCGACGTGGCGCCTGCCGGGACCGGGCACGACATGAACGACCTGCTCGCTTTCGTCGCCACCCGTGGCGTGCCGAACTGACGCGCGGGTCTACCCCTCACCATTCCATCGCATATACAGGAGAACACTGATGGCTATCACGCTGCCCGCGGGCATGAAGATTACCGGCGAGATCCTGCCGGCCTATGAAGACATCCTGACGCCGGAAGCCCTGGCCCTCGTAGACAAGCTCCACCGCGCCTTCGAGCCGCGCCGCCAGGAACTGCTGGCCGCGCGCGTGGAGCGCGCGAAGCGCCTCGACGCCGGCGAAATCCCCGATTTCCTGCCCGAAACGAAGTCCATTCGCGAGGGCGACTGGAAGGTGGCCCCGGTACCGAAGGCGCTCGAATGCCGCCGCGTGGAGATTACCGGTCCGGTCGAGGCCAAGATGGTGATCAACGCGTTCAACTCGGGTGCCGACAGCTACATGACGGACTTCGAGGACTCGAACACGCCGAACTGGCACAACCAGATGCAGGGCCAGGTCAACCTGAAGGCCGCCGTGCGCCGCACGCTGACGCTGGACTCCAACGGCAAGCACTACAAGCTCAACGACAAGATCGCCACGCTGCAGGTGCGTCCGCGCGGCTGGCATCTGGACGAGAAGCACGTCACGATCGACGGCAAGCGCATTTCGGGCGGTATCTTCGATTTCGCGCTGTTCCTCTTCCATAACGGCAAGGAGCAGATCGCGCGCGGCGCGGGCCCGTTCTTCTATCTGCCGAAGATGGAAAGCCACCTCGAGGCACGCCTGTGGAACGACGTCTTCGTGATGGCGCAGAAGGAAGTCGGCCTGCCGCAGGGCACGGTCAAGGCGACCGTGCTGATCGAGACCATCCTCGCCGCGTTCGAGATGGAAGAGATCCTGTACGAACTGCGCGATCACAGCGCGGGCCTGAACGCCGGCCGCTGGGACTACATCTTCTCGTGCATCAAGAAGTTCAAGGTGGACAAGGACTTCTGCCTGGCCGACCGCGCCAAGGTCACGATGACCGCGCCGTTCATGCGCGCCTACGCGCTGCTGCTGCTCAAGACCTGCCACAAGCGCGGCGCGCCCGCGATCGGCGGCATGAGCGCGCTGATCCCGATCAAGAACGATCCGGAGAAGAACGCGATTGCGATGGAAGGCATCATCAGCGACAAGCGCCGCGATGCGACCGACGGTTACGACGGCGGCTGGGTCGCGCACCCGGGCCTCGTGGAGCCGGCGATGAAGGAGTTCGTCGCGGTGCTCGGCGACAAGCCGAACCAGTTCGAGAAGCAGCGTCCGGACGTGAACGTGAAGGGCGCCGATCTGCTCGACTTCAAGCCGGAGACGCCGATCACCGAGCATGGCCTGCGCATGAACATCAACGTGGGCATCCATTACCTCGGCGCCTGGCTGGCCGGCAATGGCTGCGTGCCGATCCACAACCTGATGGAAGACGCCGCCACGGCCGAGATCTCGCGCTCGCAGGTGTGGCAGTGGATCCGTTCGCCGAAGGGCAAGCTCGAGGATGGCCGCAAGGTGACCGCCGAGCTGGTGCGCGCGCTGATTCCGGAAGAGCTGGCGAAGGTGAAGCAGGTCGTCGGCGGTGAAACGCCGACCTACGACCGCGCCGCGCAGATCTTCGAGCAGATGTCCACGTCGGAAGACTTCGCCGAATTCCTGACGCTGCCGCTGTACGAAGAAGTCTGATCCGCCTCGTCGCGAATCGGCAAAGCCCCCGGGTTCTCCCGGGGGCTTTTTTTATGCATCTGCGGCACCATGTTCGTCACGCATTCATAATGACGGCATTGACGAACTGGAGAAGTGAGTTGCGTTTCGAACACCTGGTGGAGATCAACGATCCCGGCAATCCCGCGGTGGAACCGCTGACGGCAGGGCAGCTATGGCAGGGGCTCGTGCTGCGCGCGGAAGAGCCGACCGAGTTCATCCTGGGGCTCGACCGCGCCGAGGTGACGGCGCGCGGCGAAGGCTGGATCGAACGGGTGCTGCACTTCGGCGAGGCAAAGATCCGGGACCGCGTGGTGTACGAGCCGCAGCGGCAGGTCCGGTATGAAACCGCGGCCACGGCCGAGCATGCGGGCGGCACGCTGACGATGGTGATCGAGACGCCGGGCCCCGATGCGCTGCTGCTGCGCTTTATCTACGAGACGACGATGCCGGCGGTGGACGCGAGCGGCGACGACCGCTACGCGGAGATCGTCAAGTCCGCCTATCACGAGGCGGACCTGGACACCGTGCGCAAGATCCGCGAGGTCGCGCACAGCGGCCGGCTCGGCTGAGCCGGCCCCCGCGGCGGGTCAGCTGACGGCGCCGCTGCGCAGTTCTTCGACGAGGTCGATGTACTTCTGCATCGCCTCGTCCTTCGCCGTGCCCTTCAGCGATTCCCACGCCTCGAACTTGTAGCGGCCGACGAAATCCGTCATGCCGGGCTTGTCGCCATGCGCGTCGCCTTCGCTGCCTTGCTTGTACAGCGCGTAGAGGCGCAGCAGCGTCATGTTGCTCGGGCGCTCGCTCAGCGCTTTGACATCGACCGTGGCTTGTTCGAAGCGGGCCTGAAGATCGCTCATGGGGGACTCCTGTTTCAAGAAATTGCGGTGAATTTTGTGCGATGTCCGATGATAGCCGCGCCCGCGCGCCGTTTGCGGCAAAAAAATCCGAAGAAGCCTTCGGTCGCGCCTTGTCGCGGGGACAACGGATACAATCGCGGCATGTCCTGGATTCTTGCTGTCGAGACCTCCACAGAGTGGTGCTCCGTCGCACTGGGGCGCGCCGCGAACGATGGCGACGCCCCGTGTGTCTTTCGTCATGACCACACGGGCCCGCGCTCGTCCTCGCGCGTGCTGCCGGCGGTCGCCGAAGTGCTGGCCGAGGCCGGCGTGCGGCTGGCCGACTGCGCGGCCATCGCGTTCGGCGCCGGGCCCGGCTCGTTCACGGGCCTGCGCACCGCGTGCGGCGTGGCCCAGGGCCTCGCGTTCGGGGCCGAATTGCCCGTCATTCCCGTCAATACGCTGATGGCCTGTGCCGAGGCCGCGCGGACGCTGGCGTCCGCGGCGTCGCCATTGCCCGCCGGCATGCCGGTGCTGGTAACGCTCGACGCGCGCATGGACGAGGTCTACTCGGGCACGTTCGCCTGGGATGACGCGGCTGGAGAATGGCGGGTGACCGGCCCGATCGGCGTCGGTCCCGCGGAGGCGGTGGTCCGGCCGGAGGGCACGTACTGGATCGCGGGCAATGCGATGGCGGTGTTCGGCGAGCGGCTGGCGGTCGCGGCCGGTGCCGCGCGGCAGGTGCCCGACGCGATGCCCGATGCGCGCGCGCTGGTTTCGATTGCCCAACGCGCGCTGGCGCGCGGCGAGACCATCGATGCGGCCGACGCGATGCCGATCTATCTGCGCGACAAGGTGGCGCAGACGATCGTCGAGCGCGAGGCGGTTGCCGCGGCCAAGGCCGCGGCGCTGGCGGCGGGGAGCGCGTCGTGAGTGCCGCGCTCCAGCCGTTTGCCGATGGCGCCTGGCCCGATGTGCCGGTCATGCCCGTGCTGCCGGACGGCTGGCGGCTGGGGCGGATGAGCGCGCTGGATCTGTCGGCGGTGGCAGAGATCGAGCAGCGGGCCTATAGCCATCCGTGGACGCGCGGCAATTTCGAGAATTCGCTCAAGGCGGGCCATCTGGGCCTGACGATGCGCGATCCGACGCATGCGCTCGTCGGCTATGCGGTGCTGATGCCCGTGGTCGATGAGATGCATCTGCTCAATATCACGATCGATCCGCGGCGCCAGCGGCAGGGGCTGGGCCGCATGCTGCTGGGCGTGGCGCTTGCCACGTCGCACGATCATCGGCTTTTTACGATGCTGCTCGAGGTGCGGCCTTCGAATACCGGGGCCATTACGTTGTATCAGGAAGCCGGGTTTGTGGAGATTGGCCGCCGGCGCGGGTACTATCCGGCCGCGGCGCAGGGGCGCGAGGATGCGCTCGTCATGCGGCGTAGCTGGCAGGGCGAGGAGGCGGCGCCATGAAGGAGAACGTGGTGGACCGTCGTGCGCAGTTTCTGGAGGTGCTTGGGATTCGCACCGAGTGGCTGCCGAAGGGGATGCCGAAGGGGATGCCGAAGGGGATGCCGGTTGGGGCAGCAACATCTGCGCGCGAGGCCGTGCAGGCCGACAACGTCGCGCAGCCCGTGCCGATGGCGGACGCCGGGCCGCGCGGTGCGGCACACCAGCCCATCCCCGAGGACGCGCCCGCGGTGGCGCGAGTCAGCCCGGTCGTGCCGCAGCGCGCGGCGGAGATCGCGGCCATGGACTGGGCCGCGCTCGAGGCGAGCGTGTCCGGCTGCACGGCCTGCGGCCTGTGCGAGTCCCGCACGAATACCGTGCTCGGCGTGGGCGACCGCGCCGCCGAATGGATGCTCGTGGGCGAGGCCCCGGGCCAGAACGAGGACCTGCAGGGCGAGCCGTTCGTCGGCCAGGCCGGCAAGCTGCTCGACAATATGCTCGGCGCGCTGAACCTCGCGCGCGGGCACAACGTGTTCATTGCCAATGTCCTCAAGTGCCGGCCGCCCGAGAATCGCGACCCCGCGCCGAACGAGGTCGAGCAATGCGAGCCTTATCTGCGCCGGCAGATCGCGCTGATCCGGCCGAAGGTCATCGTCGTGCTGGGCCGGTTTGCCGCGCAGTCCCTGCTGCGCACGACCACGCCGATCGGCAAGCTGCGTGGCACGGTGCACGAATACGAGGGCATTCCGGTCGTGGTGACCTATCACCCGGCCTACCTGCTGCGCACGCTGACCGACAAGGCACGCGCGTGGGAGGATCTGTGCCTGGCACGCGAGGTCCACGATCGTGCGGGAGCTCAAGCCTGACCTCGCGCATGCCCTGAGCCCCGGCGGACCGGCACTGGCCGGACCCGACGGGGTGGGCGAGGTGTGGCCGCTGTGGCGCTACGCGGCGTCGCAGCGGGTGCGGGATCTGGCATGGTGCTCGCTGGCACCGCCGCTGCTGTCGCGCCTGCCCATGGCCGAGCCTGCCTTTCATCTGGCGCATTGGCCCGCCGAATCCCGCGCCGCGTGGGTTCGCTGGCTCGCCGCGGCCGATCCGGCCACGCTGCCCGAAACCATCGCCGAACTCGCGGACCAGCGCGGGGCCGGGGAGCGCCTCGCGGGCGGCAGCGCGCGGGGAGCCGGGCACGGCGCGCGTGCCGCCAACCGCAGCCTGCGGCTCGGCCGCCATGCCGAGCGGCTGCTCCAGTTTGCGCTGTCCCATGCCCCGGGCCTCGAACTGCTCGCCGCCAACGTGCCCGTGCGGCATCGTCACGATCACGGTATCCGTACGCTGGGCGAGCTGGACTTCGTCTGGCGCGACCCCGTGCGCGACGAAGTGGTGCATTGGGAAATGGCCACCAAGTTCTACCTGCATGTGGACACGGGTGCGGCGACGCCGTGCCTTCGGGCCTTTGTCGGCCCGAACCTCGTGGACCGCCTTGGCGACAAGCTCGAGCATATCGTCCGGCGGCAGCTGCCGCTTGGCGACACCCCGGAAGCGCGTGCGGCGCTGGGCCGCGGGATCGACCGCGGCGAGGTCTATCTGCTGGGCTGGCTGTTCTATCGAGATGGGGTATTGCCACCGGGCCTCGACGCGCTCGGCATCGCGCCCGATCATCTGCGCGGCTGGTGGTCGACGCTCGATGCGTGGGCCGCGCGGGCGGCGGCACGACCCGCCTCGCGCTGGTGCCGGCTGTCGCGCGCGGACTGGCTGTCCGCCATGCGGGTGGACGTTGCGGCGCCGGCCGGCGAACTCGTGTTCGAGGAGGTTTCAGCGCTGCGGGCCGCGCTGGCCACGCGGTTCGACGATCCGGATCCGGAGCAAAGCTGGCGGCGGGAGGCGCCCGTCATGCTGTGCGAACTCGCCCCCGCCGGCCCGCATGGGCACGAGGGGTGGATCGAGATTTCGCGGGGATTCGTCGTGCCGGAAGGCTGGGAAGCGCGGGCCGTGGAGCGCGTGGGGCGCCCGTAGTCGCGGCAGCTCGGCCGGGGCATTGCCCGGCCATGCCATTTCAGTGGTGCTTGTCCTCGCCGATCATCGCCAGCGAATTGAACGTGCGCACGTTATAGCGGTGGAGCCGCATCACCAGGTACATCGTGATGCAGATAAACAGGCCCAGCGCGATGATCACGAAACCGATCGGGCAGTTGAGCTTGATAAGCAGCGCATACAGGCACAGCATCAGCAGCACCGACACATTCTCGTTGAAGTTCTGCACCGCGATCGAGTGGCCCGCCGACAGCAGCACGTGCCCGCGGTGCTGGAGCAGCGCGTTCATCGGCACCACGAAGTAACCGGACATCGCCCCGACGATCGCCAGGAACACATAGGCGATGGCCATATACAGCGGCATGTGCCAGCCCATCAGGTCGAGGGTCACGGCCGGCATCGCGTCCTTCGTGTAGAACGCCATCAGCATCACGGTGGCACCCATGGCCACGCCGAACGGCAGCACCGACAGCGACCGCTTGAGCGGAATGCGCGCGGCCGCGAGAATCGCGCCGACGGCCACACCGACAGCCACCACGGCCTGCAACAGCGCTCCCTGCGACAGGTTGAGCCCCAGCGAATGCTCGGCCCACTTGAGCACGATGAACTGGAGCGTGGCACCCACCCCCCAGAACAGCGTGGTCACGGCCAGCGAGATCTGGCCCAGCTTGTCGCGCCACAGCGCCACGAAGCAGTCGCCGAACTCGGCGATCAGCTTGATCGGGTTCTTTTCCTGCGCGGGATAGCGCGCGCCGGTGTCGGGAATAAAGACATTGAAGATGGACGCGATCAGGTAGCACAGCATGATCACGACCATGGCCGCCTCGGCCGGGGTGTTGATGCCGGTATCGATATACGGCACGTCGAGGCGCAGCAGGATATCGGACACATGCACCGAGATCAGCGCGCCGCCGACCACGGTGCCGAGGATGATCGACCCGACCGTGAGGCCCTCGATCCAGCCGTTGGCCATCACGAGTTTCTCGGGGGGCAGCAGTTCGGTAAGGATGCCGTACTTGGCCGGCGAGTAGGCCGCGGCGCCAAAGCCGACGATCCCGTAGGCCAGCAGCGGGTGCAACCCGAACATCATGATGGCGCAACCGACGATCTTGATGGCATTCGTGATGAGCATCACGCGGCCCTTCGGCATCGAATCCGCGAACGCGCCGACGAACGCGGCGAGGACGACATAGGAGAGCACGAAGAACAGCTTGAGCAGCGGCGTCATCCACTGCGGGGAATGCAACTCGGTAAGAAGGGCGATGGCTGCGATGAGCAGCGCATTGTCGGCCAGCGACGAGAAAAACTGCGCGGCCATGATGGTATAGAAACCCTTCTTCATACTGTCGACTTTGTCTCCATCGCGGGCGGGCAGGGAAGCTGGCACGGCGGCCGTGTCAAAGTGGGGCGGATGCGTGACATTTGCTCGCCGGGAGGCTTGCCGAACCGTCATAGACATATTGCTTCACTTATAAAACATGGCCTGAGCGTCCGGCTTTATATCACGAAAACGCGACATTTCAGCACACTCGCGGACGGCCTTTTTGACAGCGGGTGGCGGAATCGATTCCCGGAATCCGCATCCAACTGTGTTCAAATACCGGCTGCGCGGCGCGCGCCCGGATGTGGCCTGTAGCCCCCGGGCGGCGATGCCAGCCACCACCGTATGGATCACGGTCTGTAAAACGTTGGGCACTTGCGGGGCGGTGACGGGGTCTACCCTGATGACCGCGCCGCCGGAGAGCGGCTTTCCACCTCGCCGCTTTCCAGCGCCAGCTTTCCAACGGACCAGCCATTGCCGTGGATGTTCCAACAATCTTTACCATGCCAAGACCCATCCAAGCTGTTATCCACCAGCCCGCCCTCGCCAACAACCTCGAGGTCGTGCGCGGCCGCGCGCCCGGTGCGCGCGTCTGGGCCGTGGTCAAGGCCAATGCTTACGGACACGGCATTCGCCGGGCGTTCGCGGGCCTGCGGGGCGCCGACGGGTTCGGGCTGCTGGACCTCAACGAGGCCGTTCTGCTGCGCGACCTGGGCTGGCAGGGCCCGATCCTGCTGCTCGAGGGCTTCTTCCAGCCGCAGGACGTGGCCCTGATCGAGCAGTACCGGCTGACCACGGCCGTCCATAACGAAGAGCAGCTGCGCATGCTCGAAGTCGCGCGCCCCAGGGGGCCGCTGGCGCTGCAGCTGAAGCTCAATACGGGCATGAACCGGCTCGGCTTCCGCCCGGCGCAGTACCGCACCGCGTGGGAGCGCGCGCGCACGATGTCGTGCGTGGGCAGCATCGTCCATATGACCCATTTCTCGGACGCGGACGGCCCGCGCGGTATCGCCCACCAGATCGAGGCGTTCGACGCCGCCACGGCGAACCTGCCGGGCGAGGCCAGCCTGTCCAATTCGGCGGCCGTGCTGTGGCACCCCGAGGCGCACCGCGCCTGGGTGCGGCCCGGTGTGATCCTTTATGGTGCCTCGCCGAGCGGCCGCTCGGCCGATATCGCCGACACCGGATTGCAGCCCGCGATGTCGTTGCATAGCGAGCTGATCGCCGTGCAGGACCTGCAGGTCGGCGAGACCGTCGGCTATGGCTCCCTGTATACAGCGGAGCGGCCGATGCGGATCGGCGTGGTCGCGTGCGGGTATGCCGACGGCTACCCGCGCCACGCCAGCGGCTGGGGCGAACTACGCGCGCCGGTGCTCGTCGATGGCGTGCGCACCGAACTCGTGGGCCGCGTGTCGATGGATATGCTGTGCGTGGACCTGACGCCGTGCCCGAAGGCGCGCGTCGGTTCGCCGGTCACGCTGTGGGGTCACGGGCTGCCGATCGACGACGTGGCCGCGGCCAGCGGCACGGTCGGCTACGAGCTGATGTGCGCGCTGGCGCCGCGCGTCCCGACGACTGTCGCCACCATTACCGGTGCGCCGGAAGCTTAACGAGGGAAGTCGAGCTTGGCCAAGATCAAGACTGTCTACACATGCACGGAATGCGGCGGCACCACGCCGCGCTGGCAGGGCCAGTGCCCGCATTGCCAGCAATGGAACACGCTGGTCGAGAGCGTGGCCGATACGGGCTCCACGGCCGCGCGCCGGTTTCAGCCGCTGGCGGCCTCGGCCGTCGTGCGCAAGCTGTCCGAGATCGATGCGGCCGATGTGCCGCGTTTCTCGAGCGGGATCGATGAATTCGACCGCGTGCTCGGCGGCGGCCTCGTGGCCGGCGGCGTGGTGCTGATCGGCGGCGATCCCGGTATCGGCAAATCGACGCTGCTGCTGCAGGCGCTGGCCAATCTGGCCGGCGAGCGCCGCGTGCTTTATGTGAGCGGCGAGGAATCGGGCGCGCAGATCGCGCTGCGCGCGCAGCGGCTGGGCGTGGAAAGCCCGTCCCTGGGACTGCTGCCCGAGATCCAGCTGGAGAAGATCCAGGCCGCGCTGGATGCGGAGAAGCCCGAAGTGGCGGTGATCGACTCGATCCAGACGCTGTATTCGGAGGCGCTGACCTCGGCACCGGGCTCGGTGGCGCAGGTGCGCGAATGCGCGGCGCAGCTGACGCGCATTGCCAAGAGCAGCGGCATCACGATCATCCTCGTCGGCCACGTGACCAAGGAGGGCAGCCTCGCCGGTCCGCGCGTGCTCGAGCATATCGTCGATACGGTGCTGTATTTCGAAGGGGACACGCATTCCTCGCACCGGTTGATCCGCGCGTTCAAGAACCGCTTTGGCGCGGTCAACGAACTGGGCGTGTTCGCGATGACGGAGAAGGGACTGCGCGGCATCAGCAATCCGTCCGCGCTGTTCCTGTCGCAGCATGAGGAATCGGTGCCCGGCTCGTGCGTGCTCGTGACGCAGGAGGGCACGCGTCCGCTGCTGGTGGAGGTGCAGGCGCTGGTGGACGCCGCGGGCTCGCCGAATCCGCGGCGGCTGGCGGTCGGTCTGGAGCAGAACCGGCTGGCGATGCTGCTGGCCGTGCTGCACCGGCATGCGGGCATCGCGTGTTTCGATCAGGACGTGTTCCTCAACGCGGTGGGCGGGGTGAAGATCACCGAGCCGGCCGCCGACCTGGCCGTGCTGCTGTCGATCCATTCGTCGATGCGCAACAAGCCGTTGCCGCGCGGCCTCGTCGTGTTCGGCGAGGTCGGGCTGGCCGGCGAGATTCGTCCGAGCCCGCGCGGGCAGGAGCGCCTGAAGGAAGCGGCCAAGCTCGGTTTCACGGTGGCCGTGATTCCGAAGGCCAACGCGCCGAAGCAGGCCATCGACGGGCTCGAGGTGATCGCGGTGGAGCGCATCGAGCAGGCGATCGACCGCGTGCGGCACCTCGAATAATGACCGCGCGCGCCGACCGGCCGTCGCGTTCGCACGCGGCCTACCAGAGCCTGCGCGACGATATCTTCGCGTTCCGGCTGCTGCCCGGCGACCGCTTTACCGAGAACGATGTGGCCGAACGGCTCGGCATCTCGCGCACGCCCGTGCGCGAGGCGCTGCTGCGGTTGCAGGGCGATGGCCTCGTGCGTGGCTATTACCGCAATGGCTGGGAGGTGGTGCCGCTCGACCTGGCGCGCTTCGAGGCCCTGTACGAGCTGCGCACGATGCTGGAGACACATGCGGTCATGCGCCTATGCGGTGGCGGGGCGTCGGACGACGCCGCGGTCGCGAAGCTTGTGGCCGAGCTCGGTGCGATCTGGCGCGTGCCGGTGGCCGAACGGCTCGACGACGGCCAGCGCGTGGCCGAGCTCGACGAGGCGTTTCATCTGTCGATCGTCCATGCGGCCGGCAACCCCGAGGCCGCGGCCGTGCATCAGCAGGTGACGGACCGCATCCGCATCATCCGACGGCTCGACTTTGCGTTCGGCACGCGCATCGCGCTGACCTACGACGAACATGGCGCGATTCTCGCCGCGCTGGACGCGCGCGATGGCGCGCGGGCGGTCGCGCTGCTGTCCGCGCATATCGAGGATGGCCGCGCCGAAGTGAGCCGCCTGACGACGGAACGGCTCGAGCAGGCCCGCACCAGCCTTGTGCGGCCCGAAGGCGCGAACGCACCTGCACGGCGCAGGCGTTTCGGCTGACGGGCGGTCCCGGCCCATCTTTGTCGCGGCAACCGTGACGCGCATGGCGCGGCCTCTCCTCCGTCGCACACACCGTCTCTCCCATCCCGGCCATCCCGGCAATAGCCGCCTTTGCGGCCATGGGGGCCCCTTGCGGGGCCGCCCGGGCCGTGCGCCCGCGCCTCGCAGCCTGTGACCTGACGCGTCGCGCGTAACCGGCCATCGCCTTTGGCACACATGTTGCAATCGATACCGCAGGAAATTTATGTATACATAAATCGCGGATCGTCCTGTGAGCTTTCATCTTCAACCCAGTCGCGGCAGCCGCGGCATGGCCGTTGCCCCGCACGCGCTGGCCGCGCAGAGCGCGGCGGCCATTCTGCGCGAGGGCGGCAATGCCGTGGAGGCGATGGTCGCCGCGGCGGCAACCATCGCGGTGGTCTACCCGCACATGAACAGCATCGGCGGCGACGGCTTCTGGCTGATCGGACGGCCGGGCGAGGCGCCGCGCGGGCTCGAGGCCTGCGGCGCGGCCGCGGGCGCGGCGACCATCGCGCGCTATCGGGAGGCGGGCTTCGACCGTGTGCCCACGCGCGGCGGCATGGCCGCGAATACCGTGGCGGGCACCATTTCCGGCTGGCATGCCGCGCTCGAATGGTCGCGCGAAGCGCTCGGCGGACGCCTGCCGCGCACGCGCCTGCTGGCCGACGCCATCGCCTATGCGCGCGATGGCGTGCCGATGACGCAAAGCCAGGCCGCATGCGTCGCGCTCAAGGCGGACGAATTGCACGATATGCCGGGGTTTGCGGCGACGTTCCTGTCGCGCGGGCTGCCGAAGGCGGGCCAGCGTTTCCGGCAGCCGCGCCTTGCCGCCACGCTCGAGCAGCTTGCGCAGGCGGGCTTCGACGATTTCTATCGCGGCGACCTGGCGCGCACGCTCGCCGGCGAACTCGGCGACGTGGGCAGCCCGCTGTCGCTGGCCGACCTGCAGGCGCATCGCGCGGTCTGGAAGACGCCGCTCGCGCTCGCGCATTCGCGCGGCACGGTCTACAACATGCCGCCGCCCACGCAGGGCCTCGTGTCGCTGCTGATTCTCGGGCAACTCGACCGGCTCGCGCCTGACAACGGCCTGGGCACGGACCCCAACGGTCCGGCCTTCGTGCATGCATGCGTGGAGGCCACCAAGCAGGCGTTCCGCGTGCGCGACCGCCATATCACCGACCCCGCCTATATGGAGGTCGACGTGCGCGATCTGCTCGCGCCGCCGTGGCTCGATGCCGCGGCCGCGCGCATCCGTCCCGATGCGGTGCTGCCGTGGGGCGAGGGCATGGGGCCGGCCGACACCGTGTGGATGGGCGCGATCGATCGCAACGGCGTGGCCGTCAGCTTTATCCAGAGCATCTATCACGAGTTCGGCAGCGGCATCGTGCTGCCGGTCTCCGGCGTCAACTGGCAGAACCGCGGTTGCAGCTTCTCTCTCGATGCAGAGGCGCGCAATCCGCTGATGCCGGGGCGCAAGCCGTTCCACACGCTGAACCCCGCCATGGCGCGGCTGAACGACGGCCGCACGCTCGTCTACGGAAACATGGGCGGCGACGGCCAGCCGCAATCGCAGTCGGCCGTGTTCTCGCGCATCGTCCATTACGGCATGCATCCGCAGGCCGCGATCGATGCGCCGCGCTGGCTGCTCGGCCGCACGTGGGGCCAGACCAGCGACACGCTCAAGCTCGAGTCACGCTTTCCCGAGGCCACGCAGCACGCGCTGCGCGCGCTGGGGCACGACGTGGAGATCCTGCTGCCGTACGACGAGACGATGGGCCATGCGGGCGCGATCGTGCTCGGCGCCGATGGGCTCTACGAGGGCGGCAGCGATCCGCGCAGCGACGGCGCGGCCGTGGGGTGGTAGCGGGGCGCCGGCCCAGGTTTCCGCCGCGCGCCGACCGGCGCGCGGCTTTTCTTGAAGTCCGTCTGACAGTGTGAAGGAGTAGTTCGATGCGTACCGTTGCTGAAGGTGCGGCGCTTCCGGCGTCGCAGGCATTGCCGCTGGCGCGCACGCGCTGGATACAGTTGTTGCTGGGCCTCGCCTGCATGATGGCGATCTCGAGCCCGCAATACGTCTGGACGCTGTTCACCAAGCCGCTCTCGGCCAAGCTTGGCGTGCCGCTGTCCGAATTGCAGATCACGTTCTCGATGCTGATCGTGCTGCAGACGTTCTTTTCGCCGTTCCAGGGCGCGCTGATCGAGCGCTTCGGCCCACGCCGGCTGATCGCGCTCGGCACGGTGCTCGCGGGCCTCAGCTGGGTGCTCGCTTCGCAGGCGCAGACCGTGGGCATGCTGTATCTGAGCTATGGCATCGTGGGCGGCCTCGGTACCGGCATCGTCTACGTCGGCGTGGTCGGCCAGATGGTGCGCTGGTTCCCCGATCGCCGCGGGTTTGCGGTGGGCATGGTCGCGGCCGGCTATGGCATGGGCGCGATCGTGACGACGTTCCCGATTGCGGCATCGCTGGCCGGCAAGGGCCTCGAGTCCACGCTGTGGCAGTTCGGCCTGCTGTTCGCGGCGATCGGTTTCGTCGCCTCGCAGGGGCTTCGCGCGCCGGCTGCCGGCGACGTGCTGCCGGCAGCGTCGTCGCAGGTGACGTCCAACGTCGCGGACGTGCCGACGCGCACGATGCTGAAGACGCCGCTGTTCTATCTGCTGTTCGCGATGATGACGATGATGTCGACGTCGGGCCTGATGGTCACGTCGCAGATGGCCGCGTTCGCCAAGGACTTCGGCGTGTCCAACGCCGTGGTGTTCGGCATGGCCGCGCTGCCGCTCGCGCTGACCATCGACCGCCTGACCAACGGGCTGACGCGGCCGCTGTTCGGCTGGGTCTCGGACAAGTGGGGGCGCGAAAACACGATGTGCTTCGCGTTTGCACTGGAAGCCGTGGCCATGACGCTGTGGCTGCTGACGCGCGAGAACGCGGTGCTGTTCGTGCTGCTGTCGGGCGTGGTGTTCCTCGGCTGGGGCGAAATCTTCTCGCTGTTCCCGTCGACGCTGACCGATACCTTCGGCACGAAGTACGCCACGACGAATTACGGCTGGCTCTATATCTCGCAGGGCATCGGCTCGATTTTCGGCGGTCCGCTCGCGGCGCTGATGCACGAGCGCATGGGCAGCTGGATGCCGGTGTTCGGCGTGGCCATCGCGCTCGACATCATCACGGCCGTGCTGGCGATCGCCATCCTCAAGCCGTGGCGCCGCCGGTATCTGTCGGCGCAGACGGCAGCGTGACGGGACGCTGACAGGATGTTCGCGGGGCACTGCGGCAATCCGCCGCAGCGCCCCGCGCGGTGTTTGTCCGTGCGGTCCGAACGCGGACGGGAAAATCGGCCATAATGCGCGTCGAAACGTTCGTCATGCCTCGCATGACTTTCCCTGTATTCGATGCCCATGCAAGCCAATTCCCGAGCTTACTTTCTGCTGATCGCGTTCCTTTCTTTCGGCGCGGTCGCGTTCGCCGTTTACCTGCAGATGGCCGAGGGCTACCAGCCCTGTCCGCTCTGCATCATGCAGCGCTTTGCGTTCCTCGGTATCGGCATCTTCTCGCTGCTCGCGGTCGTCGCGCAGAACACGCGCACGCTGTGGCAGGGGCTCGGCATGCTGTCGGGCGTCGCGGGCATCGCGGTGGCGGGGTATCACGTGTCGCTGTTGCTGAACCCGAAGGCATCGTGCGGTATCGATCCGCTCGAGAACTGGGTCAACCAGCTGCCGACCGCGCGGGTGCTGCCGCAGCTGTTCTACTCGGATGGCCTCTGCACGGCGGAATTGCCGCCGATTCTGGGGCTGTCGATTCCGGCGTGGTCGTTGATCTGGCTTGTGAGTCTGACGCTGACTCTCGCGGTCGGCCTGATTCGCCGCGAAAAGCATTTCCGGTAATCGGTAAGGGAGACCGCTTCAAAACTACAGAATTTGTTCGATCTGTTCCTGTAGTTCCAGCCAGCGTTCTTCCAGCGTCTCAAGTTCGCCAGTGACCTCGCCCTGGCGCTTGAGCATCTCCATCAGCTTCGCCTTGTTGGCCTCCGCGTAGCTCGACTCGTCGGCCATGAACGCGTCGATGGCGTCCTTGTCGGCCTGCAGCACGGCCATCCGCTTCTCGATTTTCTCGACTTCCTTCGTCAGCGGCTTGCGCAGCTGCGCGAGGCGCTGGCGTTCGTCGGCCTCCGCGCGGCGCTGGTCCTTGCGGTTCACCGCCGGCGCCGCGTCGGTCGCATGCGCGGCCGTGGCGGCGTTGCGCTTCGCGGCCGCCTGTTGCAGCAGCCAGTCCCGATAGTCGTCGAGGTCGCCGTCGAACGGCCGGATCGTGCCGTCGGCCACGAGCATGAACTGGTCCGACGTGGCCCGCAGCAGGTGACGGTCGTGCGAGACGAGAATCAGCGTGCCTTCGAACTGCGCCAAAGCCATGGTCAGGGCTTCGCGCGTGTCGAGGTCCAGGTGGTTGGTCGGTTCGTCGAGCAGCAGCAGGTTGGGCTTCTGCCAGACGATCAGCGCCAGCGCGAGGCGCGCCTTTTCGCCGCCCGAAAACGGTTCGATCGGCGCGGTGGCCATGTCGCCGCGGAAATTGAAGCTGCCGAGGAAGTCGCGCAGTTCCTGCTCGCGCGTATCGGGCGCGAGGCGCGCCAGATGCTGGAGCGGGGAATCGTGATCGCGCAGCGTTTCCAGCTGATGCTGGGCAAAGTAGCCGATGACGAGGCCCTTGCCGTGGCGCAGCGTACCCTTCATCGGATCCTGCGTGCCCGCGAGCGTCTTCACCAGCGTGGACTTGCCCTGGCCGTTGGCGCCGAGCAGGCCGATACGCTGGCCGTTCTGGATCGACAGCGCCAGATTGTGCAGGATCGTGACGGGCGGCTGCGCGTCGGGGTAGCCGCAATCCACGCCGTCGAGCACCATCATCGGGTTCGGGGCGGACTCGGGTTCGCGGAATTCGAATGCGAAGCCCGCGGCGGCGTGCACGGGCGCCAGGCGCTCCATGCGTTCGAGGGCCTTGACGCGGCTCTGGGCCTGTCGGGCCTTCGTCGCCTTGGCCTTGAAGCGCGTGATGAACGATTCGAGATGCGCGATTTCCTTCTGCTGGCGCGCATAGGCGGCCTGCTGCAGCGCCATCTGCTGCAGGCGCAGCGTCTCGAACTGCGTGTAGTTGCCGCCGTAGCGATTGAGCTTCAGATGCTCGATATGGACCGTGACCGTGCAGATGGCGTCGAGGAACTCGCGGTCGTGCGAGATCATGACCAGCGTTCCGGGATAGCGCGCGAGCCAGTCTTCGAGCCAGACGATGGCGTCGAGGTCCAGGTGGTTGGTCGGTTCGTCGAGCAGCAGCAGGTCGGACGGGCACATCAGGGCCTGCGCGAGGTTCAGGCGCATGCGCCAGCCGCCCGAGAAGGACGAGACCGGTTGCGAGACCTGCGCGAGCGTGAAACCGAGACCCAGCAGCAGCGCCTCCGCGCGCGAGCTTGCCGTGTAGCCGTCGGCGTCGGCATAGGCGGCATGCGCCTCGCCCTCGGCGGCGCCGTCGCCCGAGGCCTGTGCCGCGGCGATGCGCGCTTCGATCTCGCGCAGACGGGTGTCGCCGTCGATCGTATAGTCCACCGCGCTGCGCGAGACGGCCGGGGTTTCCTGCGCGACGTGGGCGATGCGCCAGCTTGCGGGGATGAATACGTCGCCGCCATCGGGGTGCAGGTCGCCGCGCAGCATCGAGAACAGCGTCGACTTGCCGCTGCCGTTGGCCCCGACGAGGCCTACCCGTTCGCCGGGGTTCAGCGTCACGCTGGTATGGTCGAACAGCACCTTGGTGCCGCGCTGGAGGACAAGCTGGTCGATTCGGATCACGGGAAGACGGGCGATGGACGGTGAGGCAGGGCGGCATTGTAGCGCGGCGCGGCGCTGTGCCCGGCGTATAGGGGATTACCCGTATTCGGGTTCGCCGGGGTTCTCCTGGTATGCCGTTTGCGTGTAAATTTATTTACATGAACTGGCGCACGAGGAAAGTGCCTTTTCATCAGGCATGCTTTCCTGAAGCTTCCGATCGGTCCCAATATTGGTGCGGACCGTTCCTTGGACCCAAGTCTTGCACCAGATTGAAGCCTGCCCGCCCGCAGGATATTACCCCCCATGCACGAAGGTCTGTCGATTTCCGAGCGTATCGCCCGTAGCCTGCCCACGCTGACGCCCGCGCATCAGCGTATGGCCAGCTATGTGCTGGACAACCTGTTCCGCGCCGCGACGATGCGTATCGACGAATTCGCGACCGCGGTCGATGTCTCGGTGGCCACCGCGAACCGCTTTGCGCGCGCGCTCGGGTTCGAAGGGTACCCGCAGTTCCGCGCCGAACTCGTGCGCGGATTCGAGGCGACGCTCGCGCCCGTGGAGCGGCTGCGCACGGAACTGGAACGGCCGTCGTCCGTGGCCGACGTCATCGCCGCCGCGCTCGAAGACGGCGCGCGCAATCTGGAAGCCACGCGCCGCTCGCTCGATGCCGATGCCTGCGAGCGCGCCGTCGATGCCATTCTCGGCGCCGAGCGCGTCTACGTGATGGGCTTCGGCGCGAGCGGTTTCCTCGCCGGCCTGCTGCAGCACGGCCTCGAGATGCATTGCCGCATGGTCACCTCGGTGTCCAACGCGGGCGGTGCCTCGCACGCGGCCCGGCAACTGTTCAAGCTGCAGCCGCAGGACCTCGTGATCGCCATCGCCTTCCCGCGCTACGTCGCGGACTCGATGCTGCTGGCCCAGCGCGTGAAGGCGCACGGCGGCCGCCTGCTCGCCCTGACGGACGGCCCGACCTCGCCGCTGGCGCCGCTTGCCGATATCGCGCTGTATGCGAACGCGGGCAACCGGCTGTCGGCGAACTCCGATGCCACGGTGCTCGCGCTGATCGAGGCGCTGTGCGGTGCGGTGGCCTATCGCTCGGCGCGTTCGGTGAAGGCCGCGGCCGAGATGACCGAATTCCTGCTGCCATGGCTGTATGGCGCGCCCGGCGCGCGCAGCGATGACCGCGACACGCAATCCCGGCAAGGCGCCTCGCGTCCTGCCGCCCCGAAATCTCCTGACTGAGTTACCCGTACAGATGAATTCCGCTGTCATTGCCATTCACGGTGGCGCCGGCACGATTACCCGCGCCGCGATGGACGCGCAACGCGAACGCGAATACACCGAAGCGCTCGAACACGTGCTGCGCGAAGGCCAGCGCGTGCTGACCGCCGGCGGCAGCGCGCTCGACGCGGTGACCGAGGCCGTGCGCCTGCTCGAGGAATGCCCGCTGTTCAACGCGGGCAAGGGCGCCGTGCTCACGCACGCGGGCACCTATGAACTCGATGCCTCCGTGATGGACGGCGCGACGCTGAACGCGGGCGCGATTACCTGCGTCAAGCGCGTGCGCAACCCGGTACTGGCCGCGCGCGCGGTGCTCGAGCACAGCGAACACGTGCTGTTCGCGGGCGAGGGCGCGGAAGCGTTCGCCGAGGCGCAGGGCCTCGAGCTCGTATCCCCCGATTATTACTTCACGCAGGCGCGTCACGACCAGTGGCTGCGCGCGCGTGCGTCTGCCGGCATGGCACTGCTCGACCACGACGCGGCCGCGCTGGCCGCGCAGGCGAAGGCCGGCGGTACGGACCCGATCGATCCGGACCGCAAGTTCGGCACGGTGGGCGCGGTGGCGCGCGACGCGCAGGGCAACCTCGCGGCAGCAACGTCCACGGGCGGCGTGACCAACAAGCAGGTGGGCCGCGTCGGCGATACGCCGGTGTTCGGCGCCGGCTGCTACGCGGACGATGTGGCCGCGGTGTCCGCCACGGGCACGGGCGAGATGTTCATCCGTACGGTGGCGGCCTACGACGTCGCCGCGCAGATGCGCTATGCGGGCCTGTCGCTCGAAGAGGCCGCGCGCCGCGTGGTCATGGAAAAACTGCCCGCGATCAACGGCCGTGGCGGCCTGATCGCGGTGGATCGCGCGGGCAACGTCACGTTGCCGTTCAATACCGAAGGCATGTACCGCGGCATCGCGCGCGTGGGCGAGCCCGTCAACGTCTGGATTTACGGTTGAGCATGAATTCTCGAATCCCTCCCTCCGGCCTCGTGCTGCCGCCCGAACGCGTGGTCGCCGTGCGCGGCCTCACGGTGCGCTTTGCGACCAGCGAGCGCAGCGTGGAAGCCGTGCGCAACCTGTCGTTCCACGTCGATCGCGGTGAAACGCTGGCCGTGGTCGGCGAATCGGGCTCCGGCAAGTCCGTCACGTCGCTGGCGCTGATGCGCCTGGTCGAACACGGCGGCGGCCGCATCGTGAGCGGCAGCATGTCCCTGCGCCGCCGCAGCGGCGATGTCATCGACCTCGTCAACGCCAACGATGCCACGCTGCGCAGCGTGCGCGGCGCGGACGTGGCGATGATCTTCCAGGAGCCGATGACCTCGCTGAACCCGGTGTTCCCGGTCGGCGAGCAGATTGCCGAATCCATCCGCCTGCATCAGGGCATGAGCCGCTCGGCCGCGCGTGCCGAGGCACTGCGCATGCTCGAACTCGTGCGCATTCCCGAAGCGCGCCGCGTGCTGGACCGCTTTCCGCACCAGCTGTCGGGCGGCATGCGCCAGCGCGTGATGATCGCGATGGCGCTGTCATGCAAGCCGGCGCTGCTGATCGCCGACGAGCCGACCACGGCGCTCGACGTGACCATTCAGGCCGAGATCCTGCAGCTGATCCGCAACCTGCAGGCCGAGATGCACATGGGCGTGGTCTTCATCACGCACGACATGGGCGTGGTGGCCGAGGTGGCCGACCGCGTGCTCGTGATGTACCGCGGCGAGAAAGTCGAAGAAGGCGCGTCGGACGACGTGTTCCATACGCCCGCGCATCCGTACACGCGCGCGCTGCTGTCGGCCGTGCCGAAGCTCGGCGCGATGACGGGGACCGAGCTGCCGGCCAAGTTCCCGCTCGTGCAGGTCAACGACGCGGCGGGCCCCGTGGTGGAGATTCCGCAGGACACCGTGGCGCAGGACGCCGAGCCGATCCTGCGCGTGCGCGACCTCGTCACGCGCTTCGATGTGCCGGGCGGCATGTTCGGCCGCGTCACGCGCCGCGTGCACGCGGTGGAGCAGGTGAGCTTCGACCTGTACCCGGGCGAGACGCTCGCGCTGGTCGGCGAGTCCGGCTGCGGCAAGTCCACGACGGGCCGTTCGCTGCTGCGCCTGGTGAACGCACAGAGCGGCACCATCGAATTCGCGGGCCAGAACATCAGCCAGATGCAGGGCTCCGCGCTCCAGAGCCTGCGCCGCAATATCCAGTTCATCTTCCAGGATCCGTTCGCGTCGCTGGACCCGCGCGTGCCCGTGGGCTACTCGATCATGGAACCGCTGCTCGTGCACAAGGTGGCGAGCGGCAAGGAAGCCGAGAAGCGCGTGGCGTGGCTGCTGGAGAAGGTGGGCCTCACGCCCGAGCAGGCCGGCCGCTATCCGCACGAGTTCTCGGGCGGCCAGCGCCAGCGCATCTGCATCGCGCGCGCGCTCGCGCTGAACCCGAAGGTCGTGGTCGCCGACGAGTCGGTGTCCGCGCTGGACGTCTCGATCCAGGCGCAGATCGTCAATCTGATGCTCGACCTGCAGCGCGAGCTCGGTGTGGCGTTCCTGTTCATCTCCCACGACATGGCCGTGGTGGAGCGCGTGAGCCATCGCGTGGCCGTGATGTATCTGGGCCAGATCGTCGAGATCGGCCCGCGCCGCGCGATCTTCGAGAATCCGCAGCACCCGTACACCAGGAAGCTGATGTCGGCGGTGCCGATCGCCGATCCGGCGCGCCGCCACCTGAAGCGCGAACCGCTGTCCGATGAAATCCCCAGCCCGATCCGCGCGGTCGGCGACGAGCCCGTGGTGAAGCCACTGGTGCCCGTCTCCGGCAGCGGCGCGCATGGACATTATGTCGCCCGCCATCCGGTCGGCGGCGCCTACTGAAGTTTGTGGTACTTCCACCAGGAGAAAGAAGAATGACTATCCGTATGGTTTCGCCCAGGCTGTTTGCCGGCGCCGTTGCAGCAGGCGCTCTGGGCATGCTCGGTGCGAGCCCCGCGTTTGCCGCCAAGGACGCCGTGATGGCCGTGGACTCCACGTTCACCACGCTCGATCCGTACGATTCGAACGACACGCTGTCGCAGGCGGTGACCAAGTCGTTCTACCAGGGCTTGTTCGGCCTGGACAAGGACCTCAAGCTCGTCAACGTGCTGGCCGAAAGCTACGAAGCCAGCAAGGACGGCCTGACCTACACGATCAAGCTCAAGAAGGGCGTGAAGTTCCATGACGGCACCACGTTCGACGCGAACGCCGTCAAGGCCAACTTCGACCGCGTGATCGACCCGGCCAACAAGCTCAAGCGCTACACGCTGTTCAACCGCGTGGCCAAGACCGACGTGGTGGACGCCAACACGGTCAAGATCACGCTGAAGGAGCCGTTCTCGCCGTTCATCAACGTGCTGTCGCATCCGTCGGCCGTGATGATCTCGCCGACCGCGCTCAAGAAGTGGGGCAAGGAAATCGCGTTCCATCCGGTGGGCACGGGTCCGTTCGAGTTCGTCGAGTGGAAGCAGACCGATTACCTGAAGGGCAAGAAGTTCGCGGGCTACTGGAAGACCGGCTATCCGAAGATCGACTCGATCACGTGGAAGCCCGTGGTGGACAACAACACGCGCGCCGCGGTCATGCAGACCGGCGAAGCCGACTTTGCGTTCCGCATTCCGTTCGAGCAGGCCGCCGTGCTGAAGACGAGCCCGAAGGTGGACCTGATCGACGCGCCGTCGATCATCGCGCGCTACATCTCGTTCAACACGCAGGTAAAGCCGTTCAACGACCCGAAGGTGCGCCAGGCCATCAACTACGCGATCAACAAGGACGCGCTGGCCAAGGTGGCGTTCGCAGGCTACGCCACGCCGTCCGAAGGCGTGGTGCCCGCCGGCGTGGACTATGCCGAGAAGCTGGGCCCCTGGCCGTACGATCCGGCCAAGGCGCGCGAGCTGCTGAAGGAAGCCGGCTACCCGAACGGCTTCGAGACCACGCTGTGGTCCGCGTATAACCACACCACCGCGCAGAAGGTGATCCAGTTCGTGCAGCAGCAGCTGCAGCAGGTCGGCATCAAGGCCAGCGTGCAGGCACTGGAAGCCGGCCAGCGCGTGGAAAAGGTGGAGAGCGTGCAGAAGCCGGAAGACGCTGGCGTGCGCCTCTACTACGTGGGCTGGTCGTCGTCGACCGGTGAGTCGGACTGGGCGCTGCGTCCGCTGCTGGCCTCGGAATCGATGCCGCCGAAGCTGCTGAACACCGCGTACTACAAGAACGACCAGGTGGATGCCGATATCGCCGGCGCGCTGCGTACGACCGACCGCGCCGAGAAGGCCCGTCTGTACAAGGACGCGCAGGAGCGTATCTGGAAGGATGCACCGTGGGCGTTCCTCGTGACCGAGAAGGTGCTGTTCGCGCGTGCGAAGCGCCTGTCGGGTGCGTACGCGATGCCTGACGGCTCGTTCAACTTCGACGAGATCGACATCAAGCAGTAAGCGGTAGGCATGACCCCTCCCCCATGGGGGGAGGGGAGCAATTACAACAAGAGTTCTCGATGCTGAATTACTTCCTCAAACGATGCCTGGGCGTGATTCCGACACTGCTGCTGGTGGCGGTGATGGTGTTCCTGTTCGTCCATATGCTGCCCGGCGATCCGGCGCGGCTGGCAGCCGGCCCCGAAGCCGACCAGGCGACCGTGGAGCTCGTGCGCAAGGACCTGGGTCTCGACCGTCCGATGCACGAACAGTTCGTCCGGTTCTTCTCGAACGCGCTGCAGGGAGAATTCGGCACGTCGCTGCGGACCAAGCGTCCCGTCAGCGAGGAAATTGGCGAGCGCTTCCTGCCCACCCTCTATCTGACGCTGACGTCGATGGCATGGGCGGTGGTGTTCGGCATGACCATCGGTATCGGCTCGGCGGTATTCCGCAACAAGTGGCCCGATCGCCTGGGCATGACGCTCGCGGTGTCGGGCATCTCGTTCCCCGCGTTCGCGCTGGGCATGCTGCTGATGGAAGTGTTCTCGGTCCAGCTGGGCTGGCTGCCGTCGATCGGCGCCGATAGCTGGAAGCATTACATCCTGCCGTCGCTGACGCTCGGCGCCGCCGTGGCCGCCGTGATGGCGCGCTTCACGCGGGCCTCGTTCATCGAAGTGCTGCAGGAAGACTTCGTGCGCACCGCGCGCGCCAAGGGTGTGCGCGAGACGGTCGTGGTGGTCAAGCACACGCTGCGCAACGCGATGATTCCCGTCGTGACGATGATGGGCCTGCAGTTCGGCTTTCTGCTGGGCGGCTCGATCCTCGTCGAAAAGGTGTTCAACTGGCCCGGCCTCGGCCGCCTGCTCGTCGACGCCGTGGAGATGCGCGACTACCCGGTCATTCAGGCCGAGGTGCTGCTGTTCTCGCTCGAATTCATCTTGATCAACCTCGTGGTGGACCTGCTCTACACGGTGATCAATCCTGCTATCCGTTACAAATAAGGGAGGCCGGCATGTCTGATATCTCTACGCCAGCCAGTTCCGGTTCGCACGAAGCGGCCACCGTCAATCCATTTTCGCGCGAGCGCGTGCGCACGCCGTGGACGGAGTTCTGGCGCAAGTTCCGCAAGCAGCATCTCGCCATCGCCGCCGGGGCGTTCGTGCTGATGCTCGTCGTCATCGCGGTGCTCGCGCCTTATATCGTGCCGTACGATCCGGAGAACTACTTCGACTACGACTCGCTGAACGCGGGGCCGTCGGTCGCGCACTGGATGGGCGTCGACTCGCTCGGCCGCGATATCTTCAGCCGCATCATCGCGGGCACGCGTATCTCGCTGGCCGCGGGCTTCTTCTCGGTGATCATCGGTGCGATCATCGGCACCGTGCTGGGCCTGCTGGCCGGCTACTACGAAGGCTGGTGGGACCGCATCGTGACGCGGATCTCGGACGTGCTGTTCGCGTTCCCGGGCATTCTGCTCGCCATCGGCATCGTGGCCATTCTCGGCAACGGCATGACCAACGTGATCTTCGCGGTCGCGGTGTTCAGCATTCCGGCGTTCGCGCGGCTCGTGCGCGGCAACACGCTGATGCTCAAGCAGCTGACGTACGTGGAGGCCGCGCGCAGTATCGGCGCGTCCGACTGGACCATCCTGATGCGGCATATCCTGCCGGGCACCGTGTCGTCGATCGTCGTCTACTTCTCGATGCGTATCGGCACGTCGATCATCACGGCCGCGGGCCTGTCGTTCCTGGGCCTTGGCGCGCAGCCGCCGACCCCGGAATGGGGCGCGATGCTCAACGAGGCGCGGGCCGACATGGTGACCGCGCCGCATGTGGCGATCTTCCCGAGCGTGGCGATCTTCCTGACCGTGCTGGCGTTCAACCTGCTCGGCGACGGCCTGCGCGACGCGCTGGATCCGAAGATCGATCGTCGCTGATCGGTGATGACCCTTTCGAACCCGCCGCGCATCGGGCCACTGCCTTCGGGGCCGCGCGATGCGATCACCGATGTGGCCGGCGTGACCGTCGGCCACTGCACGCTTGCGCACGATGCCTGCCAGACCGGGGTGACGGTCGTGCGGCCGCATGGCGGCAACGTCTATACCGACAAGGTGCCCGCCGCGGCGTCGGTGCTCAACGGCTTTGGCAAGAGCATCGGCCTCGTGCAGGTGGACGAGCTCGGCGTGCTGGAGACGCCGATCGCGCTGACCAATACGTTCTCCGTGGGGGCGGTGGCGCAGGCGCAGATCCGCGCGGCGATTGCCGACAATCCCGAGATCGGCCGCGCGTGGCCCACGGTCAATCCGCTCGTGTTCGAGTGCAATGACGGGTACCTGAACGATATCCAGGCGATGGTGGTCGCGGGCGACCACTATGCGCGCGCGCTGAGTGGGGCCGGTGCCGATGTGGCGCAGGGCGCGATCGGCGCGGGGCGCGGGATGTCGTCGTTTGGGGTGAAGGGGGGAATCGGCACGGCCTCGCGCGTGGTGTCGTGCGATGGCCGGCACGATGGCGAACGGTACACCGTCGGCGCGCTCGTGTTGTCCAACTTCGGCACGCCGGAGTCGCTGATACTCGCCGGCGAACACGTGGGCGCGCGGCTGGCCGCGAAGCTGGCCGAACAGACGGCGGCGCCGGAAAAGGGCTCGATCATCATGGTCGTTGCCACCGACGCGCCGCTCGATGCGCGGCAGCTGCGGCGTTTGTCGCTGCGTGCCGGCGCGGGCCTTGCGCGCACGGGTTCGGTGTTCGGGCATGGCTCTGGGGATATCGCGTTCGCGTTTTCCACGGCCTACACGGTGCCGCATGGCACCGACGCGCCCATGCCGGCCGTTGCCATGCTCCACGAGTCGCGGCTCGATCCATTGTTCCGCGCGGCCGCCGACAGCGTCGAGCAGGCCATTGTCCATGCACTGTGGCACGCCGAAGCCGTGACCGGCCGCGACGGCCATCGCCGCGCCGCATTGCGAGAGATGCTCGCATTTTGAACCGTAGACCATGAAGATTCTGATTTCGGCCGATATCGAGGGCGTGGCCGGCGTATTCCATCCCGAACAGACGCGGGCCGGCAACGGCGAGTACGAACGCGCGCGTGCGTGGATGACGGCCGAGGCCAACGCCGCCGCGCAGGGCGCTTTCGCCGGCGGCGCGACTGCGGTCATCGTCAACGATTCGCATGGCGGCTTCCGCAACCTGCTGCCCGATCAGCTCGATCCGCGCGTGCAGCTCGTGCTCGGCAAGCCGCGCTACCTCAGTATGATGGCCGGCGTCGAGCAGGATTGCGATGGCGTGTTCATGATCGGCTATCACGGCCGCGCGCAGAGCCGCGGCGTGCTCGCGCATACGATCAACAGCGGTGCGTTCGCGCGGGTCTGGCTCAACGGGCTCGAGCTCGGCGAGGCGGGCATCTACGCGGCGCTGGCCGGCGAGTTCGATGTGCCCGTGCTGCTGGCGAGCGGCGATGACGTGTTCGTCAACGAGACGCGGCCGCTGATGCCATGGGTGCGGTACGTGGAAACCAAGCAGGCGGGCGGGCAGGGCAGCGGTACGTCGCTGTCGCCAGCCGGTGCGCGGCAGGCGATTGCCGAGGCCGCCGAAGCCGCCACGCGGCTGGCCATCGAGCGGCCCGAGGCGCGCTGCCTCGAGCTCACGGGACCGATCAAGGTGCGGTTGCAGACCATGACCCCCGCGCATGCGGACCTGTTCTGCCAGTGGCCCGTGCTTGAACGCCTGGAGGGCGACCTGCTCGCGTTCCAGGCGGATTCGGTGCAGTCGGCCGTGCGGATGCTGAACTCGCTGTCGGCGATGTCGTTCATGCTGAAGTAGCCGCGGGGCGGCGGCAGGCGATAATGTCGCCTGCTTCGACCCGCCGCATTCGATCATGACCGTCCCCGACGGCTGGACGCCGGTCCGCAAGGACTTTGTCGATCCCGCCCATACCCGCTGCCATGCGCGCTCGCCGCTGGGCGGCCGCCACCATGGTTTTCCGGAAGGCCACGCGTATATCCTGCGCGACGCCGCGGGGCACGAGTATCCGTTTGGCGCCGATTGCGCGCGGGCGGTGTTGACCGAGCCGTCGTGGCTCGAGACCGTGCCCGACTACACCGAGCGCGATATGCCGGCCGCGTCCGCAACTGCCGCCTCGCTCCCGGACGATTCGTTCGAGGGGACCGACGGGACCGGCGGGACCGACGTGGGCCTGCGGCCTGCGGCCCGCGCGCCGCGCGCGGCGGGCACGGGGCGTGGCGATCGCGGCAGCGGCCAAGGCGGCGGTGGCAAAGGCGACGCCATCGACAAGGAAGCCGCCCGCAAGCTCGCCCGCCGCAATGCCGCCACGCGGTACGTCGTCCTGCGCATGGAAAAGGTCGCCGGGGTGCCGCGCGTGCAGCCGACCGTCAGGTTTCCGGCGCTGGACGACATCTACCGCCAGATCGCGCGCGGCGAGCCGCTTTCCGACGCGCAGGTGACGCGCGTGCTCGGCATCGAGCGCAGTCCTAGCACGCCGCCCCGGCTCAAGGCCGAGAACCTGCTCGATGTCTATACCGCGCATGTCAAGCTCGAACGCCTGATTGCGGAATCGAACAGCGTCGAGAACATCCGTTTTCTGCGCGGCGTGCATGACTGGCTTGCCAGACATCTGGTGCTGTCGTCCGCCCAGATCGCCGCGGCGGGCATCGTCATGCATCCGCACGCGTTCCGCACTGGACTGGCCGCGGAACGTTTCTGACCCGGCGGGGTGGAAAGACGCGCCGAAAAGGCGTCTAATCGCAGCATCGTCCTCCGGACTCCGGCCCCCCAGGCCCCTTGCCGCCATGCGAGCTGCCGACTGTTTCGCGCCGAGCTATGCCGTTGCGCGCCAGAAGTTCCTCGATGCCGCGCGCAATGCCGGCGCCGCGCTGACCGAATTCCCCCATCCCACCGAACTGGGCCGCGACGACGAGCCGCTGGCCATCGACGTGGCGCTCGTGGGCGCGGCCGACGCCCCGCATTGCCTGATGGTCACCTCGGGCATCCACGGCGCCGAAGGCTATTGCGGCGCCGGCGCGCAGGTCGCGCTGCTGCGCGATACCACGCTGCATGCCGCCTGCGCGGAGGCGCGCGTGGCGCTGCTGCTCGTGCACGCGGTGAATCCGTATGGCTTCTCGCATCTGCGGCGCGTCAACGAGGACAATGTCGACCTGAACCGCAACTTCATGGATTTCGACCAGCCGCTGCCCGCGAACGCGGCCTACGCCGAGGTCGCGCCCCTGCTGTTGCCGGAACAATGGCCGCCGTCGCAGGCCGACCATGCCGCGCTCATGCAGGCGATTGCGGCGCGCGGCATGGCCTGGTACCAGGCCGCGGTGAGCGCGGGCCAGTATCAGGATCCCGATGGCATGTTCTTCGGCGGCACGCGCGCGACATGGAGCAACTACACGCTGCGCCGCATCCTCGCGCGCTTCGGTTCCGGGCGCGAGTCGTTCAGATGGATCGATATCCATACGGGTCTCGGCCCGCGCGGCTATGGCGAGCCCATCTACATGGGCCCCGACGATGCCGCGCAACTGGCGCGCACGCAGCAGGTCTGGGGCAGCGGGGTGACGTCGATGTACGACGGCTCGTCCACGTCCGCCCACCTGAGCGGCGTGGCGTGGCTTGCGTTACCGCAGACACTGGGCCCGCTTGCCTCGCTCGACTATGCAGGCATCGCGCTCGAGTTCGGCACGCTGCCGATCGCGGAGGTGCTGGAGGCCCTGCGCGGGGATCACTGGCTGCACCGGCATCCCGATGCCGACGAGAACCAGCGCGCGCTGATCAGGCACGCGATCTGGCAGGCGTTCTATATCGATAGCGACGACTGGCGCGAAGGCGTGGTCGCACAGGTGACGGACGCGGTGGAAAAAGGTATCGTGCGCTGACGAGACAACAACGCATAACAACGAGAGACATGTCTATCGACACCACGCTGCTGCTGATCGCACTGGGCGCGATCGTGGCGGGCTTTGTACAGGGACTTTCGGGATTCGCATTCGGCATGGTGGCCATGTCGTTCTGGGCCTGGGCCGTGGAACCCAGGCTCGCCGCGGCGATGTCGGTGTTCGGCGCGCTGACGGGCCAGCTGCTCGCGGCATTCACGGTCCGGCGCAAGTTTCATTGGGCGGCGTTGCTGCCGTTCCTGCTCGGCGGCGTGCTGGGCATTCCGGTCGGCGTGATACTGCTGCCGATGCTCAACGTCCACTGGTTCAAGATCCTGCTCGGCACCGTGCTCGTGATCTGGTGCCCGATCATGCTGTTCTCGGCGAACATGCCGCGCATCACGCGCGGCGGCCGCTTTGCCGACGGCGTTGCGGGCTGGCTCGGCGGCATCATGGGCGGCATCGGCGGCATCACGGGCATGATCCCGACGCTCTGGTGCACGCTGCGCGGGTTCGAGAAGGACACACAGCGCACGATCATCCAGAACTTCAACCTCGGCGCGCTGATCGTCACGATGGCCATCTATGTCGGCACGGGCATCGTGACGGCCGACATGCTGCCGAAGTTCGCGATCGTCGCACCGGCCATGCTGATTCCCGCGTTTCTGGGCACGCGCGTGTACCTCGGCATCAGCGACATCGCGTTCCGTCGCATCGTGCTGTCGCTGCTGACGCTGTCGGGCGTGGCCATGCTGGCGGCGGCGGTGCCTAAGGTGCTTTGAGGATACCGGCGAGCGCGACAAGCGTGCCTTGCGCACGCAGTCGCCCGAGTTGCCGCCCCACCGCGTCGACGAACACCGCCGACGTGCCCAGCGCGCCAAACACCGGGGCAAAGCCGGTGATCGCCCGCACATCGCTCGCCAGCGGCCGCAACAGGTCGGCCATCGGATCCTCGATCGGATAGGCCTCGCCATGTTCATCGTAGCCGCGCAGGAAGTGGATCCACGCGGCCACGCCGAGCGCGAGGCGATCGAACGGTTGGCCGCGCGCGAGACGTTCGGCGATCGGTGCCAGCAGTCGTTGCGGGATCTTCTGCGAACCATCCATGGCAATCTGCCGTGTGCGATGCCCAAGCGCGGGGTTCTCGAAGCGCGGCAGCAGGCTTTCGCGATACGCATCGACATCGAGCCCGGGCAGCAGGGGCAGCGTCGGCTGCAGCTCGTGGCGCATCGCATCGTCGATAAAGGCGCGCAGGCCAGGCTGGGCGATCACGCGATCGGTGGTCGGCCAGCCCGCCATCACGCCGAAGTAGGCCATCATCGACTGGCTGCCGTTGACGAGCCGGTGCTTGAGCCGCTCGAACGGCTGCGCGCGATCGACAAACTGCGCGCCACCGGCTTCCCAGCGCGGACGTCCCGCGGCAAAGCGGTCCTCGATGACCCATTGCAGGAACGGTTCGCCGACCACGGGCCAGGCATCGTGCAGCCCCAGGGCGTTCGATACCCGCGTGACGTCGTCTGCCGTGGTCTTCGGCACGATGCGATCGACCATGCTGTTCGGAAACGTGCAGTGCGTGGCAATCCAGTCGCGCAGGGCGGGGTCCACGCGTTCGGCAAACGCTAGCAGCACGCCTCGCAGCGTATCGCCGTTGCTCGCGAGGTTGTCGCACGACAGCAGCGTCACGGGCCCGAGACCGCGTTGCCGCCGGCGTTGCAGGCCCCGCGCGAGGTAGCCGAGCGCGGTCACCGGCGGCGCCGCGTTCGACAGATCGTGCGCGATGCCCGCATCCCGCGGGTTGAGCGCGCCCGTGGCCGGATCGTGGCAATAGCCCTTCTCGGTAATCGTCAGGCTGACGATGCGCGTGTCCGCATGCGCGAGCCGTTCGAGCACCGCCTCGGGGTCGTGGTCCGCGACGAGCACGTCGATCACCGCGCCGATCACGCGATGATCGACGCTGCCACCGTCGCGTATCGCCAGCGTATAGAGCCCGCCCTGCGGCATGAGCGCGTCATGCGTATCGGGCCGCCGCAGCGAGACGCCGACGATGCCCCAGCGATGGCCATCGGGGTCCGCCTCGATCGCATCCTCTGTCACCACAGCCTGATGCGCGCGATGAAAGGCGCCGATGCCCAGATGCACGATGCCGCCGCGCAGCAAGTCTCGGTGATAGCGCGGCCGCTGCACGCGCAGCGCTTCCAATTGGTTCGGACCGAGTCGTTCCATGCGCGCTCACCAGTGCCACAGCGTGCCGTCGTGCGCCAGCCGGTTCACCGGCAGATACGCCCGCTGGTACGGATACTTCGCGGCCAGCGCCTCGTCGATGGTCACGCCGTGGCCCGGCACATCGCCGGGATACATCATGCCGTTCTCGAACGTATACGCATGCGGGAACACCGCATCGGTCTCCTCGCTATGCCGCATGTACTCCTGCACGCCGAAGTTCGGTACCCACAGATCGAAGTGCAGCGCCGCGCCCATGCAGACCGGTGACAGGTCGGTCGCGCCATGGCAGCCTGTGCGCACCTGGTACAGCGCGGCCAGGTCGGCGATGCGCCGCAGATGCGTGATGCCGCCCGCATGCACGACCGTCGCTCGGATATAGTCGATCAGTTGCGATTCGATCAGCGCCTTGCAGTCCCAGATGCTGCTGAACACCTCGCCCACGGCCAGCGGCGTGACCGTATGCTGGCGAATCAGCCGGAACGCTTCCTGATCCTCGGCCGGTGTCGCATCCTCGATCCAGAACAGGCGGTACGGCTCCAGCGACTTGCCGAGCCGGCCCGCCTCGATGGGCGTGAGCCGATGATGCACGTCGTGCAGCAGATGCGTATCCCAGCCCGCGGCCTCGCGCACGGCCTCGAACAGCTTCGGCGTATGGTCGAGGTAACGCTCGGTGCTCCAGTCGTGCTCCGACGGCAGATTGGCATCGGCAGGTTCGTAGAACATGCGGTCGCGCGACACGCCGTACACCTTGTTGAGCCCGGGCACGCCAGACTGCGCGCGAATCGCGCGGTAGCCCATCTCCTTGTAGCGCAGCACCTCGTCGACGGTGGAGGCGATATCGCTGCCGTTGGCATGGCCATACACCATCACGCCGGTCCGGCTCTTGCCGCCGAGCAACTGATACAGCGGCAGGCCCGCGGCCTTGGCCTTGATATCCCACAGCGCGGTGTCCACGGCCGCGATCGCGGTCATCGTCACCGGTCCGCGCCGCCAGTACGCGCCGCGGTACAGGTATTGCCAGATGTCCTCGATCTGATGCGCGTCGCGGCCGATCAGGCACGGAATCACATGCTCCTCGAGGTAGGCCACGACCGCGAGCTCGCGACCATTGAGCGTGGCATCGCCGATGCCATCGACGCCCTCGTCGGTCTCGATCTTGAGCGTCACGAAGTTGCGCCCCGGACTGCAGACGATGACGCGCGCGCCGGTGATCTTCATCCCTGTCTCCTGTCTTGACCTTGTGGTTTACATCACGGCGCCGAGCGCCCACGGCACGAACTCGTTCTGCCCGTAGCCATGCAGCTCGCTGCGCGTCTTGTGGCCGGACGCGGTCTCGAGCATCAGCCGGAAGATCGCCTCGCCTTTCTGCGCGACCGTGCTCGCGCCATCGAGGATGTCGCCGCAGTTGATGTCGATGTCCTCGGCCTGCCGCGCGAACAGCGCATTGTTCGTGGACAGCTTGAGCGAAGGCGAGGGCGCGCACCCATAGGCCGAGCCCCGGCCCGTGGTGAAGCAGATCAGGTTGGCGCCGCCGGCCACCTGTCCCGTGGCGGAAACGGGGTCGTAGCCGGGCGTGTCCATGAACACGAGCCCCTGCGCTTGCACGGGCTGCGCGAACTCGTACACCTCGACGAGGTTGGTCGTGCCGCTCTTGGCCACCGCGCCGAGCGATTTCTCGAGGATCGTGGTCAGGCCGCCGGCCTTGTTGCCGGCCGACGGATTGTTGTCGAGATTGCCCGCGTTGCGCGCGCAGTAGTCCTCCCACCAGCGGATGCGCGCGAGCAGGCGTTCGGCAACGGCCGGCGATACCGCGCGGCGCGTGAGCAGATGCTCGGCCCCGTAGATCTCGGGTGTCTCGGACAGGACCGCGGTGCCTCCATGGCGGACGAGCAGATCGACGGCCGCGCCGAGCGCGGGATTGGCGGTAATGCCCGAATATCCGTCGGACCCTCCGCATTGCAGGCCCACGATCAGATGGCGCGCGGGCACGCGCTGGCGCGTGACGCGATTGGCATCGTCGAGCAGCGCCTGCACCACGCCCACACCACGCGCCACGGTCTTTGTCGTGCCGCCGGTGTCCTGGATATTGAAGCTGTGGAAGCGCGGCCCCGCCGCCAGATCGCCGAGCCCCGGTTCCGCGAGCAGCGCGTCGATCTGGTTGGTCTCGCAGCCCAGGCCGACCACGAGCACGGCGGCGAAGTTCGGATGCCGCGCATAGCCGGCCAGCGTGCGCCGCAGCACGCGCAGGTTCTCGCCATCGCTGTCGGTCGCGCAGCCCGCGCCGTGCGTGAGCGCGACCACGCCATCGATATTGGGATACCGCGCGAGCGCCTCCGGATGGATATCGCGGCGAAAGTGGTCGGCAATGGCGCGCGCGACCGTGGCCGAGCAGTTGACCGAGGTCAGTATGCCGATGTAGTTGCGCGTGGCCACGCGGCCATCCGCGCGCACGATGCCCTCGAACGTCGCCTTGTCCGTGGCGTAGTCGGTGGCGTGCACGTCCGCGCCGGCCGCATGATCGCGCGCGAAGGTTCCCATCGCAAGGTTGTGCGTATGCACGTGCTGGCCCGGCGCGATATCCTGCCGCGCAAAGCCGATGACCTGGTTGTAGCGGCGCACGGGCGCGCCGGCCGCAATCGCGCGCACGGCCACCTTGTGGCCGGCGGGAATCAGTCCCTGCACCGTCACGCCGTCTTCGGCGAGCACGGTACCGGCGATCAACTGGCGGCACGCGATGACGATATCGTCGTTCGCGTGCATGCGGACGGAGTTCGGAGCGGTGGGGGCGGTCATGGCGTCAGTTGGACCATCCGCCGTCGATGATCTGCGCGGTACCGGTCGTGAATGCCGATTCGTCGGCGGCGAGGTAGACCGCCAGCGCGGCAATCTCGGCCGCGGTGCCGATGCGGCCCATCGGCTGGCGCGCGACGAAGTCCGCTTCCACCTGTGCGAGGGACCGACCGCTGCGCCGCGACTGGTCGTCGATACGCTGCCGCAGCGAGGGCGACTCCACCGTGCCCGGGCAGATCGCGTTGCAGCGGATGCCGTGCGCGATGAAATCGGCCGCGACCGACTTGGTCATGCCGATCACGGCGGCCTTGCTGGCGCCGTAGACGAAGCGGTTCGGAGCGCCCTTGATGCTGCCGGCCACCGACGACATGTTGATGATCGACCCGCGCCGGCGTTCCACCATCGCGGGCAGGAACGCGCGCATCATGCGGTACATCGCGGTGACGTTGAGCGTCATCGAGAAATCGAAGGCGTCGGCATCGCAGTCGAGGATGTTGCCGTGGTGTACGTAGCCCGCGCCGTTGAAGAGAATATCGATCGCGCCGATCTCCGCGGCGGCCGCATCGACCGCGGCGGCGTCCGTCACGTCGAGCCGGCGCGCGGTGCATTGCGGCAGGCGGGCGAGTTCGGCCAGCGCTTCCGGGTTGATATCGGCCGCAATGACGCGCGCGCCTTCGCGCAGGAAGGCTTCCACGGTGGCGCGGCCGATGCCCTGGCCCGCGGCCGTGACGAGCGCGAGCTTCCCTGCCAGTCTCTGTGACATGCGAACTCCCGGAAGGAATGGAACGGTTATTGGCTGCCCACCGGTTATTTGGTGCCCACCATCTGTGGCAGCCACAGCGTGATCTGCGGCACGTAGGTGATGGCGATCAGCGTGAGGAACAGCGGCACGAGCCACGGCAGGATCGCCATCGTCGTGCGCTCCACCGACAGCTTCGCCACGCGCGCGAGCACGAACAGCACCATGCCGAGCGGCGGGTGGAGCAGGCCGATCATCAGGTTCAGCGTCATCACGAGTCCAAAGTGGATCGGATCGATGCCGAGCTTGAGCACGATCGGCAGCAGAATCGGCACGAGGATCGTGATGGCGGCCGTCGTGTCGATAAAGCAGCCCACGAGCAGAATCAGCAGGTTGGCCAGCAGCAGGAACACCCACTTGTTTTGCGTGAAGCCGAGAATCGCGTCGGTCAGCATCTGCGCGGCCTGGCTCGTGGTCAGCAGCCACGCGAAGATCGATGCCGCGGTGACGATGAACAGCACCGATGCCGTGGTCTCGATCGTGTCGAGCGTGGCCTTGGTCAGCGCGCGCAGGCTCATCGAGCGGTAACGCACGAGGCCGAGGAACAGGGCCCAGATGACCGCGGCCACGGCGGCCTCGGTCGGCGTGAACCAGCCGAGCGTCATGCCGCCGATCAGGATCACGGGCGCCATCAGCGCCATCACGGCCGAGAAGTCGAAGTACCAGTCGAGCGCGAGGAGGATGACGAGCGCCGACAGCGCGGCCATGTTCGTCGAGACACCGGCCTGCGTCATCAGCCAGATGGCGAGCGGAAACGCGAGCACGACGACGATCTCGATGCTGGCCGAACCCAGCAGCTTCCACGAGAACGCCGTGTCGCCGCCCCAGCCGCGCCGGCGCGCGATCCACGCGACCGTGGCCATCATGAACAGCGTGAGGACGAGGCCCGGGACGATGCCGGCGAGGAACAGCGAGCCGATGGACACGTTGGCCATCATGCCGTAGATCACGAACGGCAGCGACGGCGGGATGATGGGTCCGAGCGTGGCCGACGCGGCAGTCACGCCGACCGCGAACTCCGTCTCGTAACCATGGTCCCTCATGGCCTTGATCTCGATGGTGCCGAGGCCGGCCGCGTCGGCGATGGCCGTGCCCGACATGCCCGAGAAGATCACGGAGCCGATGATGTTCACGTGCCCGAGGCCGCCGCGCATCCAGCCCACGAGCGCCACCGCGAAGTTGTAGATGCGGCCCGTGATGCCGGCCACGTTCATCAGGTTGCCGGCAAGGATGAAGAACGGCACCGCGAGCAGCGGAAAGCTTTCCACGCCCGCGATCATCCGTTGCGCAAGGATGACGTCGGGCACGGTGCCGCTGGTCCAGATATAGAGCAGCGACGCAAGGGCCATCGCCACGGCGACGGGCATGCCGACCAGCATCAGGGCGAGGAAGGACAGGATCAGGGTCCACATGGTGTGCGCTCCGCGGTCAGTCGTCGATGGCTTCGAAGGCCTGCGGCCGCTCGAGGATCGAGTAGCCGCGGCGCCAGTTCTCCCAGCTGACCTGGCAGGACCGCGCGAACATCAGGATGAAACCGGCGAGCGCGAACCAGTACACATGGCTCTTGTTCCATTCGATCGTCGTCATCGGCTCCTCGCCCACGATGCCGATATAGCGCCAGACCAGCCAGGCCGCGTACGCGAAGAACGCGCTGCGCACGATATCGACGAGCGTGGACAGCACGCGCGCCGCGCCGTGCGGCAGGTAGCGGTAGAGCAGGTCCACCTGGATATGCCGGCAGCGGTGCATGCACATCGATGAACCGATGAAGACCACGCCGATCAGGCAGTACGTCGCCAGTTCCTCGGTCCAGGACAGCGAGTCGTTCATCACGTAGCGCGTGAAGAACTGCAGGAACACGAGCACCGTCATGATCCAGAACAGCCCGACGGTGAACCAATCCTCGACCCCGTGCCCCGAGATATCGACCGGCTGCGCGTCGGCTTCCTCGAAGCTCTGGACGATGTCCTCCACCGAGGACATATGGGGGGAGGGGGCCGACGCCTCGTCGGGTGGCTTGCGTACCGCGTTGGATGCGTGCGTGGCCATGTCACTTCACCGCCTGGATCTTTTCCCAATCGGCCTTGCGGTACCCCTGCGATTCGAAGCTCACGTTCTTGAGCACGGCATCGCGGTACTCGGGCACGCTGATCTGCGTCACGGTAATGCCCTTCTTCGTGAACACATCGACAAGCTCCTTCTCGCGCGCGGCCACGTCCTCGGTCGCCTTGACGGCGGCCTGCTGCATCACCTCCGTGAACATCTGCTTGTCGGCATCGGGGAGCTTCTTCCACAGCCCGCCCGCGACGATGGTGTTCAGGTGATCGACGATATGGCCCGTGAGCACGATGTACTTCTGCACCTCGTAGAACTTCTTCGCCTCGATGGTGCCGAGCGGGTTCTCCTGCGCCTCCACGGTGCCGTTCTGCAGCGCGAGGTAGACCTCGGCGAACGCGATCGGCGACGTGTTGACGCCGCACGCGCGCGGCATGGCGAGGTAGGCGGGCACGTCCGGCACCCGCATCTTCAGGCCCTTCATCTCCGCGCAGTGCGCGAACGGCTTGTTCGACGTGGACTGGCGCGTGCCGTAGTACGTGGTGGAGACGATATGGTTGCCGGTCTTCTCCTCGTAGCCGCGCGTGAGCTCCTTGTAGATATCGCTCTTGGTGTAGGCCACGAGGTGAGCGGGATCGCGGAACGTGTACGGGTAGTACGTCACGCCGATGCGCGGGAACGACTTCGCGGCGAAGCTCGACCCCGAGATGATGATGTCCACCGTGCCCAGTACGAGGCCCTGGTTGATATCGTTCTCCTTGCCGAGCTGCGAGGCCGGGAACACGTCGATCTGGTACTTGCCGTTGCTGCGCTTCTTGATTTCTTCGGCGGCCCACACGGACCACTTGTGGAACGGCTCCGAGGTCTCGTAGACGTGGGCCCACTTGAGCTTGGTGGGGGCGGGGGCCTGCGCCGCGGCGGGCATGGCAATGCCGGCCATCAGCAGCGCGGCACCGAGGACGTACGACGAGAACCGACCGAATGACGCGAACCGATGATTGCGCAACATGGATGTCTCCTGATTTCCGTTATGGACGCGCGGCCTCTGCGAGCCGTCGCGCGGGGGCTAACCGGTCAACTGCACCTTCGTACTGCGGCCCTTGTCGGCCGCGAGGTGAAACGCTTCGATCGCCCGTGCCAGCGGCAATTGCGCGGACAGCAGCGGGCGCACGTCCAGGCGGCGGCGCGCCAGGGTCTGCACCGCCCAGTCGAATTCGCGGCCAAAGCGGAATGCGCCGACGTAGTCGAGTTCGCGCGCCATCACGCTGTTGGCGGGAAAGTGGAGGCCCTCCGCGGGCAGCGTGCCGATCTGCACGATGCGTCCGCCGCGGCGCGTCGCCGCGAGGCAGGTGGCCAGCGCGCCGGGGCTGCCCGCCGCTTCGAGGCTGATATCGGCGATGTCCTGCAATTCGGCCGGTGTGGCCTGATCGCTGCGAATCGTCTCGTCGGCGCCCACCGTGCGCGCGACCTCGAGCGGGCGGTCGGCAATATCGCAGACGACGATGCGCGCCGCGCCGGCAAGGCGCGCGGCCATCACGGTCAGGCTGCCGATGGTGCCGCCGCCCGTCACCAGTACCGTCTTGCCGAGCAGCGGGCCCGCGCGGTTGACGCCGTGCAGCGCCACCGACAGCGGTTCCGCGAACGCGAGCTCGCCAAGCGAGAGATCGGTATCGACGGGCGTGAGCTGGCGCTCATGCATGAGGAAGTGTTGCCGGAACATGCCCTGCACGTGCGGATACACGCTCGCGCTGCCCAGAAACCGCATATTGCGGCAGAGGTTGTCGCGGCCCTCGCGGCAGTAGTCGCACTGGCCGCACGCATGCGAGGGATTGATCGCGACCTTCATGCCGGGCGCGAGCCGCGTGACGGCGCTGCCCACGGCGTCGACGATGCCCGCCGCTTCGTGACCCGGCGTCAGCGGTTCGCGGATCACGAACGCGCCGACCTTGCCGTGGAAGAAGTAATGGAGGTCCGAACCGCAGATGCCGGCCGCGCCGAGGCGCACGCGAACGTCGTGCGGGCCGGGAGAGGGGGCCTCGGTCTCGGTGTAGCGAAGATCCTCGCTCCCGTGGATATGCATAGTCAACGACGGCATGGTCAACGACGGCGTAGTCAGCGACGGGGTAGTCAGCGACATCACGAGGTCTCCTTGAGCGAAGCCACGGCGGCACGGCTGGCGTCGGACGCGCCGGGCCAGGCTGCATAGAAACGCTGGTGCGACAGTTCGAGGTGGTCGCACATGGCCGCGCGCGCGGCATCGGTCGAGCCCGAGGCGATGGCATCGACCACCGCGCGGTGCTCGGCAATCGCGGCATGCCAGCTTTGTGCGTTCTCGAAATGATTGCCGAACTGCGCCCACAGCGGGTTCTGCCGTTCGTCGAACAGTTCGGCCACCAGCCGCACGAGCACTGCGTTCTCCGCGGTTTCGCTGATGCGCAGGTGAAACAGCCGGTCGCCCCGCACCGGAATCTGTCCGCTGCCGGCTTCCTCGACCATCATCTCGATTGCCGCATCGAGGCCCTGCAGCAGCGCGGGCGTGCAGCGCCGCGCGGCGGTCGCGGCCATTTCGCCTTCGATGGTCTGGCGCGCGCGAATGACGTCGAGCGGAGACTCGGCAACGACGCTGTCCGTGCGCGCGCGTTCCGGAGCATGGACGTCGCACACGTAGATGCCCGAACCCATGCGCACCTCGACGAACCCCTCGACCTCGAGCGCGATCAGCGCCTCGCGCACCGAGGGTCGCGACACGCCCAGTTGCACGGCGAGGTCGCGCTCCGCCGGCAGACGCCTGCCGGCCGGAAACTCGCCGCCTTCGATCAGCCGGCGCAACTGGTCGGCGATCTGGCGATAGAGACGTCGCGGCTCGATCTGCTGGATGGGCATGTCACCTCGACAGGACGGGTCAAAGGGTCAGGCGGTCAGACCAATTTTTAGGAGACGTTGACACGATGCGCAAGGACGACTTGTGGCGCGGTGCAGCAAGTCAATCTGACAAGCGCATGCCAAAACTACAAGCCCGGCCCGCGCGAACACGCGGCGGAAAGCGGCAAGTTGGCCGCCGGCGCACGACAATTCGGGGCTCGGCGGGGGCAGGCCCCGCAATTGCTACTAACCTAAGTTCAGGTTGCCCGGCCGGGCGGCCTACGTTCCATCAGTGAGGAGATCACGATGAAAACGAAGTCGTTAATACCATCCATCCTCGTCGCCACGGGTCTGCTGGCCACGCCGTGGCTCCATGCGCAGCCCACCAACCAGATGCCGGGCGACGTGCCGGGCCAGACCGCGCCGATGGGTCCGCGCCCGATGCCCGCACCGGGCCAGGCGGGCGGCTCGCCCTCGACGGCCACGCCGATGCCACCTGCCACGGGCGGTGGCGGTTATGGCCGTCCCATGCGACCTGGCGGTCCCGGTGGCCCTGGCATGCAGGGCGATCCCGGTATGTCGCAGCAACGCCCGCCGGGCCCGCCGCCCGCCATGAGCGGCGGCCGGCCGCCAGCCCCACCGATGGGCGCGCAGTCGCCGTACGCGCCGCAGAAATGGAGCAAGGGTGACAAGCTCCCGACGGAGTTCCGCGATCGCCAGTACGTGATCGACAACTACAAGCAATACGACCTGCCGGCCCCGAGAAAGGGCCATCACTGGGTCGGCGTCGGGGCCGACTACTATCAGGTCTCGTCGAACGGCACGATCTTCTCGGTGGGTCCGCAATAAGCGGTAGGCGGAGCATCGATGAAAAAAGGGCACACCGCGGTGTGCCCTTTGCTTTGCGAGGCAGAAACGAAGCCGGAACTCAGTACGCGATCTTCGCGCTGATGCTGACCGCCCGCGGATCCGCGGGCTGGATATAGCTCGCGTACTGGAAGCCCCAGTAGCGCTTGTTGGTCAGGTTGCTCAGCGCGGCGCGCAGCGTGACTTCCTTGCCCGCGATGCGCGTGTTGTACGTCGCGCCGAGGTTGAAGATCGTATAGCCGCCGAGCGTCAGGTCGCCTTCCGGGCGCGCCTTGACCGTGCTCGTGTACTTGCCGTCGATGCCGACCTTCAGGCCCGGCACGACAGGTACGCGATAGGCCAGGCGACCCGTCAGCATGAAGTTCGGCGCGCCCGCCACGCGGTTGCCGATATTGGCCTGGCCCTGGTCGTAGTAGCTGTCGAGGTACATCGCGCTGCCGCCGACTTCCCACTGCGAACCGATGCGCGCGCCCGCCGCGAGTTCCACGCCCTGATAGATCGACTTGCCGTCCTGCACGAACACGGGCAGCGTGCCCGTGCCCGCGTTGCGGCCGTACTCGGTGCGCTGCTCGATGCGGAACAGCGCGGCGGTGCCGTTCCAGATGCCCTGTTCGGTCTTTGCGCCCACTTCGTACTGGCGGCTCTTCGCGGGCGTCAGCGCCTGGCCGGCGTTCGAATAGAACGACGATACGATACCGCCGCCGTCGAACGACTCGACGTAGCTCGCGTACAGCATCGTGCTCGGCATCGGCTTGAACATGATCGCCGCGGTCGGCGTCAGCAGGCCATGCTTGTTGTAGTTCGAGTCGCCACCGACCGAACCCGGCGTGCCGTAGCCGTTCTGCTCGTAATTCGTCACGCGCAGGCCGCCGAGCACCGACCACTTGTCGGTGATGTGGACGGTATCGCTGACGAACGCGGCCTTCTGCGTGGTATCGCCGGCGCGGTACTTGTTCATGCCCCACTGGCTGTAGTACTGGCCCACGTACGGGGCGAACAGGTTGCCGCCGGGCAGCGGAGTGTTGACGTAGTTGCTGCTGTAACGGTCGATCTGTTCCTGCCAGCTCAGGCCCGCCACCAGTTCATGGCGCAGGAAGCCCGTGCGGAACTTGCCCTCGACCATCGTCGTCCAGTTGGTGAACTGCTGGCTCTCGGAGCCGTCGTAGCGAAGGTCCGTGTAATCGCCGGCCGCGTTCGAGAGGAAGAACGTCGACTCGTTACGCGTGCGCGACTGCTTGCTGAAGCTGTACGTGGTGCTGACGGTCCAGTCGTCGTTGAGGCGATAGCGCAGGCCCGTCTGGTAGACCTGCAGGTTCGAGTAGAAGTGCGTGTCCGGGCCCGCGTACAGGCCGCCACGGCCGCTGATCACGCTCGGCAGCTGGCCCCCGGCCGGAATGCCGCCCACATAGAAGGACGGCGTACCGCCCCAGGTGTTGCGGTCCTGGTAGATGCCGTCGAACGTCCAGGTCAGGTCCCGCGTGATGCGCGCGTCGAGGCCCAGCGAGACGGTATTGCGGTTCAGGCCGACGGCGTTGCTGGGCTTGCCTTCCTCGTGCGTGAGGTTCAGGCGGTAGCCGAACATGTTGTCGGGGCCCGCGCGGCCGCCGACGTCGACGTGCTCGGTCCAGACGTGCGACGAGCGGTAGCCGAGGTCGACGCTGGCCGTGAATTGGTCGGTCGGCTTCTTGGTCACGTAGTTGACCGTGCCGCCCGGATTGCCGAAGCCGTACATGAAGCCCGATGCGCCCTTGAGCAGTTCCACTTGCTCGAGCTGTTCGTAGGGCATGGTGATGCCGTACGCGATAAACGGCATGCCGTTGATCTTGTACGCGTTGCGCCAGTCGAGCTGCAGGCCGCGCACCGTCGTGTACGACGCCCACGCATTGCCCGGATTGCTGTTGTCCGTCACCGACGCGTCGTTGAAGAACACGTCGCCGATCTTGGTCACGCCGCGATCGGCAATGTCGTCACCGCTGACGACGGTCGTCGAGAACGGCGTCTCCAGCTGCGTGCGGTTGCCGAGTGCGCCGCCCGATGCCTTCTTCTCGAGCTGCGGGCCCACGTCGATGTCCTGCCGCGCCTGCACGGTCACGGTCGGCAGCGCGGCTTCGGGCGCGGGCGTGGCGGTCTGGGCGAGCGCGGCACCGCAGAGCGGGAAACCGGCCAGCACCACCGTGCGGGCGAGAGCGGCAATAGGACGAACGCGAGGGGTGCGGCAAAAGGTCATGACGGATCGAAAGGATGGAAACGAGTCTGATAATCGTAATGCGAACCAGTCGCATTACGATTCGTAAAGGCCCGAATGATCCTATCGCCGCGGCAAGCCGTCAAGCAGGCCGCGGATTGCAACAAAGAACCGTGGCACGCATGCCACTATTGCAACAAGTGGGAATTAGCCAGGAAGGGCTTCGTAGGTGACGAGGAACACCTGTTCCTCGCCCGCGCTGACCGGCAGCCAGACGATCTCGAGATCGGGGAACGCGGCCTCGACATTCGCATGCTCGTTGCCGATCTCGACCACGAGCACGCCACCCGGATTGAGGCGCTTCTTCGCGCCCGCGACGATCCGGCGCACGATGTCCATCCCATCGTCGCCGCCCGCCAGCGCCATGCGCGGCTCCGCCAGGTATTCCGGCGGCAGGTCGCGCATCGACGCTTCGTTGACGTAGGGCGGGTTGGTCAGGATCACGTCGTACGTGGCACCCGCGGGCAGCGGATCGTAGAGGTCGCCCTCGTACAGCGAGATGCGATCCTCCATGCGGTAGTCGGCGACATTGCGGCGCGCAACGGCGAGCGCGTCGGGCGAGAGGTCCACCGCGTCGATGCGCGCCTCGGGCCAGACATGTGCCGCGATGATCGGCAGGCAGCCAGAGCCCGTGCAGAGTTCCAGCACGGGGCCGATCTGCGACACGTCGCCGACCCACGGCTCGAGGCCTTCCTGCAGCAGTTCGCCCACGAAGCTGCGCGGCACGATCACGCGCGAGTCCACGTAGAAGCGCAGGCCGTGCATGAAGGCTTCGTGCGTGATGTACGCGGCCGGCACGCGCTCGGTGACGCGGCGCTCGATCACGGCCAGCACCGCGTCGATTTCCTCGGGCAGCAGGCGCGCGTCGAGGAACGGGTCGAGCGTGTCGAGCGGCAGCGTCAGCGTGTGGAGCACGAGGTAGGCGGCCTCGTCGTACGCGTTGGCGCTGCCGTGGCCGAACGAGAGCTTGGCCCCATGGAAGCGCGACACCGCGTAGCGCAGCAGATCGCGCACGGTGCGCAGCGGGGAGTTTGAAGCAGTAGGGGCCATGATGCGGAAATGATTAGGCGATGAGGCGTTCGAGCACGCCGCGATAGACGTTCTTGAGCGGCTCGATAAAGCGCACTTCGACGTGCTCGTCGATCTTGTGGATGCTCGCGTTCGGCGGACCGAATTCGATCACCTGCGGACAGATCTTTGCGATAAAACGGCCATCCGACGTGCCGCCGGTCGTCGAGAGCTCGGTCTTGACGCCCGTCTCCGCGGCGATCGCCGCCGTCAACGCTTCCGACAGGTCGCCGCGCGGCGTCAGGAACGGCTCGCCGCCGAGCGTCCAGTCGAGCGTGTAGTCGAGCTGGTGCGCGTCGAGAATCGCATGCACGCGCGCCTTGAGGCCGTCCGGCGTGCTTGCCGTGGAAAAACGGAAGTTGAAGTCGATGGTCACGTGACCCGGAATCACGTTGGTCGCGCCCGTGCCCGCGTGGATATTCGACATCTGCCACGTGGTCGGCGGGAAGTATTCGTTGCCTTCGTCCCACGTCTCGCCGACGAGCGCGGTCAGCGCGGGCGCGGCCAGATGGATCGGATTGCGCGCGAGGTGCGGGTAGGCGATATGGCCCTGCACACCCTTCACGGTGAGCTTGCCCGACAGCGAACCGCGGCGGCCGTTCTTGACCATGTCGCCGAGCGTATCGACCGAGGTCGGCTCGCCGACCACGCAGTAGTCCAGGCGCTCGCCGCGCGCGCGCAGCGCTTCCACGACCTTGACGGTGCCGTCGTGGGCGGGACCTTCCTCGTCGCTGGTGATCAGGAACGCGATCGAGCCCGCGTGGGCCGGATGCGCCTGCACGAATTCCTCGACGGCGACCACGAAGCCCGCGATCGACGTCTTCATGTCCGCGGCGCCGCGGCCGTAGAGCTTGCCGTCGCGGTGCGTCGGCAGGAACGGGTCCGACGACCACTGGTCGAGCGGGCCCGTCGGCACGACGTCGGTATGGCCCGCGAACGCGAGCAGCTTGCCGTCCTTGCCCTGCGTACCGCGTTTGACCGCCCAGAGGTTGGTCACGCGGAAGTCGTCGGGGCCGCTGACGATGGCCTCGCAGGTGAAGCCGAGCGCCTTGAGGCGCGACTCGAGCACGGCCTGGCAGCCTTCGTCGGCGGGCGTGACCGAGCGGCGGCGCATCAGGTCTTCGGTGAGGGCGAGCGTGGGATTCATGAACAAAGATCGCTTAGAAAATACCGGAATACTGTTCGGGCTTGAACCCGACTTCGACCTTGCCCGCGGACTCGAGCACGGGCCGCTTGATCAGCGACGGGCTCTGCTGCATCAGCGCGATCGCACCCGCTTCGCTTTCCGCGCGGGCCTTGTCGGCATCCGATAGCGCGCGGTACGTGGTGCCCTTCTTGTTGAGCAGCGTGGTCAGCGGCACGTGCTTCAGCCAGCCGCGCAGCATCGTTTCGCTGACGCCTTGCTTCTTGAAGTCGTGGAACGTGTAGTCGACGCCGTTGTCGGCGAGCCAGGTGCGCGCCTTCTTGACGGTGTCGCAGTTGGGAATGCCGTAGAGCAGGACGGTCATGATGTTCGGAGCAGGAGATTGAGGGCGATCACGAGCGCGCCGATGCCGAGCGCCACGCCACCCATCGCCACCGCCGTCATCAGGCGCAGGCGGCGGTCGAGGCGGGCCGCTTCCTTGCGCAGCGCCTCGATCGTGATCGCGTGCTGCTCGGCCAGCAGCTTGACGGCCTCCGCCTGCTGGACCGCGGCCGCCTCGAGCTCGGCAATGCGCGCCTGGGAATCGGCATCGCCGAGCGCGCGGCCGCCGGGCGCGTCGGCGTTATCGGGCGAACCGTCCTTGCGCCGCCCCTTCTTGATCTTCTCGATGGTCTTGTTGGCCTGCTCGAGAATGGTGGGCAGCAGCGACAGGACGGTGCCGACGGTCGCGGGGTCCAGAGCCATGCGGGGCAATGCGATCAGTCGCCGCGCAGCAGGTCGTTCAGGCTGGTCTTGGCGCGCGTCTGCGCGTCGACCTTCTTCACGATCACGGCGCAGTACAGGCTGTACGAACCGTCCTTCGAGGGCAGGTTGCCGGCCACGACGACCGAGCCCGCCGGCACGCGGCCGTAGTGGATCTCGCCCGTTTCGCGATCGTAGATCTTGGTCGATTGGCCGAGGTACACGCCCATCGAGATCACCGAGTTTTCTTCGACGATCACGCCTTCCACGACTTCCGAACGCGCGCCGATAAAGCAGTTGTCCTCGATGATGACGGGGTTGGCCTGCAGCGGCTCCAGCACGCCGCCGATGCCCACGCCGCCCGACAGGTGGACGTTCTTGCCGATCTGCGCGCACGAACCGACCGTGGCCCACGTATCGACCATCGTGCCTTCATCGACATAGGCGCCGATGTTCACGTACGACGGCATCAGCACGGCGTTCTTCGCGATAAACGAACCGCGGCGCGCCACGGCGGGCGGCACCACGCGGAAGCCGGCCTTGGCGAAGTCGTCGCCCGACCAGTTGGCGAACTTCGTCGGCACCTTGTCGTAGAACTGGGCAAAGCCGCCGGCGCTCATCGGCGCGTTGTCTTCCAGACGGAACGACAGCAGCACGGCCTTCTTGATCCACTGGTTGACGATCCAGTCCTTGCCTTGCTTCTCGGCCACGCGCAGGGCGCCCGAGTCCAGTTGCGAGATCACGTTGGCCACGGCCTCGCGGATATCGGCGGGCGCCGACTTCGGCGACAGGCTTGCGCGGTCTTCCCAGGCTTGATCGATCAGGGCTTGCAGGGCTTGCGTCATGATGGTTTTCTCAGTCGAAAAATCGAAATGTCGTAGATGGTTTGTTGGGGTCAGCCCAGCGACTTGCAGAACTCGACGATGCGGCGCGCGCCCGCGCGGCATTCCTCGGGCGTGGCGACCAGCGCCATGCGCACGCGGTTGACGCCGGGATTCACGCCGTGCGCGTCGCGCGCGAGGAAGCTGCCGGGCAGCACCGTGAGGTTCTGCGAGGCCAGCAGGCGACGCGCGAACTCGGTGTCCGACAGGCCCGTGCGCGACACGTCGGCCCACAGGTAGAACGCGGCATCGGGCAGCGCGACGTCGAGCACTTCCGACAGCATCGGCGTGACCTCGCGGAATTTCTCCACGTAGGCCGCGCGATTGTCGCGGACGTGCACTTCGTCGTTCCACGCGGCCACGCTGGCGGCCTGCACGGAAGCGCTCATCGCGGTGCCGTGGTACGTGCGGTACAGCAGGAATTTCTTGAGCAGCGCCGGATCGCCGGCGACGAAACCCGAGCGCAGGCCCGGCACGTTCGAGCGCTTGGAAAGGCTCGAGAACATGACCAGGCGCTCGAAGCCGCGGCCCAGCTTGTGCGCGGCTTCCAGCGCGCCCAGCGGCGGGTTGGCTTCGTCGAAGTAGATTTCGGAATAGCACTCGTCGGACGCGATCACGAAACCGTGGCGGTCCGACAGCGCGAACAGTTGTTTCCAGTCCTCGAGGGACATCACGGCGCCCGTCGGATTGCCCGGCGAGCAGACGTAGAGCAGTTGCACGTCGGCCCAGGCCACGTCGGGAATCTGTTCGAACGCGGGCGCGAAGTTGCGCGCGGGATCGCTGTTCGCGAAGATCGGCCGCGCGCCGGCCAGCAGGGCCGCGCCTTCGTAGATCTGGTAGAACGGGTTCGGGCACACCACCAGCGGATTCGGCCGGGAGGCATCGATCACGGTCTGCGCGAACGCGAACAGCGCCTCGCGCGAGCCGGCCACGGGCAGCACCTGCGTCAGGGCATCGACCTCCGGCAGGCGGTACCGGCGCTCGAGCCAGCGCGCGACGGTCTGGCGCAGCGCGTCGGAGCCGATGGTGCTCGGGTAGACCGCGAGGCCGCCGAGCGACTCGATCATCGCGTCCTTGATGAACTGCGGCGTCGGGTGCTTGGGCTCGCCGATGCCGAAGCTGATCGCCGGGATGTCGGCGGGTTTCACGTCGGCCACCAGCGCGCGCAGTTTCTCGAAAGGATAGGTCTGGAGCAGGTCGAGGCGCGGGTTCACAGTGGCTTGGCTTTGCATGCGGTGGAAACGCAGCATTATAGAGGAATGCCGCCCCCGATCCTACCGCGCCAGACCCGCCCGCGCCCGGCGCTAGCGCAGGATGGTCAGGGACACCATCGCGACCAGCGGACGATGCACGAGACGCTCGATGCGGGCATGCAGGTGCAGCGGCCGCAACAGCATCTTGATCGTCATCTCGATGGGCAGGTTATGCCGCACCACGTCGCTGCACCGGGAATTCAGCGCGGCCACGTCGGCGGCCGGAATCTCGTCCTGCCCGCGCTCCACGCGCAGGATATTGCGCAGCGAGATCTCGGCGTCGTCGTTCTTGATCTCCAGCAGCCGGCGCGCGATCACGCCGAGCACCTTCAGGCGGCCATGGCGCTCGCGGCCGTTCAGGTCGTTGAAGTAGCGGAAGAAGTGCTTGTAGTGGCCCACCTCGTCGCTGGAGATGCGGCGCGCGAGGTCCCGCAGCACGGGTTCGTCGCTGGCCGAAGCGAGCGCGCGATAGTAGGAGGCGGTGCCCGTCTCGACCACGCAGCGCGCCGCCATCTCCAGCGCGCGCGAGGTTTCGAGGTTGTCGTCGTTGCAGGTCAGGCGGTATTCGCCGAAGAACCGTTCGTAGCCGGCCTCCCAGTCGAAGTCCGGCCAGACGTGCTCCACATAGCGGCGCAGCGCGAGGCCGTGCTGGAGTTCCTCGCGCTCCCAGTGCTGCTTGAGCCAGCCCGCGGCTTCCGGCGTCTCCGCATAGTGGCGCGCGAGGTTGCCGGCGTAGGTATCGGAGCCGCTCTCCATATAGGACGCGGAGGTCAGCAGGTAGAACAACGTGCGGTTCGGGCGCACGCGTGAAACGTCTATGGCGTCGTAATCGATTTCATCGACCGACCACGTCATGTGGCTTCTCCATGTTGTCTGGGGTGTAACCCTGGCGAGTTTCCCTCCGATTTGCCCATGTGACAATTGGATGTCGGTATTAGGCGTTCTAGAGACTGGTTCAAGCATGGCGCGCAAGTCTTGGATATACAACACTTTTCCGGGTCACCCGAGTGGGTTTTCGTGCCGCGCGCAACGGTCGATAAAGCGGCCGGTGGGGCGTTTCGCGATGGTATGATTGTCGCCATTCCGTCGGGCACCTCAGGTTTAAAGTGGGTATTAAGTCACACGTGACACCACGCCCGCCCGCATTCTCATCCGTAACGCCGAAAACCACACGACAACGTGCGACTGTCATCGATCAAGCTGGCGGGCTTCAAGTCCTTCGTCGATCCCACCAATTTTCAAGTGCCGGGCCAACTGGTCGGCATCGTCGGTCCCAACGGCTGCGGCAAATCGAACATCATTGATGCCGTGCGCTGGGTGCTGGGCGAGTCACGCGCTTCCGAGCTGCGCGGCGAGTCCATGCAGGACGTCATCTTCAACGGTTCCACGGCGCGCAAGCAGGCCGGCCGGGCGAGCGTCGAACTCGTGTTCGACAACGCCGAGGGCCGCGCGGCGGGCCAGTGGAGCCAGTACGCCGAAGTGGCCGTCAAGCGCGTGCTGACGCGCGACGGCACTTCCTCGTACTACATCAACAACCAGCCGGTCCGCCGCCGCGATATCCAGGACATCTTCCTCGGTACGGGCCTGGGTCCGCGCGCCTACGCGATCATCGGGCAGGGCATGATCTCGCGGATCATCGAGGCCAAGCCCGATGACATGCGGATCTTCCTGGAAGAAGCCGCGGGCGTGTCCAAGTACAAGGAACGCCGCCGCGAGACCGAGAACCGCCTTTCCGACACACGCGAGAACCTGACGCGCGTGGAGGACATCCTGCGCGAACTCGGCACCAACCTCGACAAGCTCGAAGGGCAGGCCGAAGTGGCGCAGCGCTTCAAGACGCTGCAGTCCGAGGGCGAGGAGAAACAGCATCTGCTGTGGCTGCTGCGCAAGCGCGAAGCCCAGGCCGAGCAGGAACGCCACCAGCGCGCGATCGAGCAGGCGCAGATCGACCTCGAAGCCCAGACCGCGCAGCTGCGCCACGTCGAAGCCGAGCTCGAGACCATGCGCGCCGCGCACTACACCGCGTCGGACGGCATGCATGCCGCACAGGGCGCGCTGTACGAGGCAAATGCCACGGTCAGCAAGCTCGAGGCCGAGATCCGCTTCGTCGTGGAGTCGCGCAATCGCGCGCAGGCGCAGATCGCCGCGCTGACCGCGCAACGCGACCAGTGGCAGGGCAAGGCCGAGCAGGCCGCCGACGAACTCGCGCAGGCCGAGGAAAGCCTCGCCGTGGCCGAAGGCCGCACGGTGGAAGCGCAGGAAACGGTCGCGGTGAAAACCGACGAACTGCCGACGCTCGAGGGGCAGTGGCGCGATGCGCAGCAGCGCCTCAACGAGCAGCGCACCGCCATCGCGCAGGCCGAACAGACGCTGAAACTCGAGGCCGCGCAGCAGCGTAACGCGGACCAGACGCTCCAACAGCTCGAGCAGCGCCGCGAACGCCTGTCGCTCGAGGAGAAGGGGCTCGACCGTCCGGACGAAACCCGGCTGGAACAGCAGCGCGAGGAACTCGCCGAGCAGGAAGCCATGCTCGAGGAAGCGCAGGCCGTGCTGATGGACAGCGAGGACAGCGTACCGCGCCTCGATGCCGATCGCCGCACCGCGCAGGAGCGCGTGCAGAGCGAAGCCGCCGCCATTGCCTCGCTCGAGGCGCGCCTGGCCGCGCTGCGCCAGCTGCAGGAAAACGTGCAGACCGATGGCAAGGTCCAGCCCTGGCTCGAACGCCACGGCCTGGCCGAGCTGCCGCGGCTCTGGAAGAAGGTGCATATCGAGCCGGGCTGGGAAAACGCGCTGGAATCCGTGCTGCGCGAGAAGCTGGCCGCGCTGGAAGTGTCGAACCTCGACTGGGTCAAGGCCTTCCTCTCCGACGCGCCGCCCGCCAAGCTCGCGTTCTATACGCCGCCGCCGGCCGCGCGCCCGATCGAGGCACCGGCAGGCCTGCGGCCGCTGATGTCGCTCGTGCAGATCACCGAGCCCGGCATCCGCGCGGTCATGCAGGACTGGCTGGCCGATATCTATACCGCCACCGATATCGCGCAGGCGATGGGCGCGCGCCATACGCTGCCCGATGGCGCATCGTTCGTCGTGGCCGAGGGTCACCTGATCGGCCGCAACGCGATCCAGATCTACGCTGCCGACTCCGAACAGGCCGGCATGCTCGCGCGCGAGCAGGAGATCGAGAACCTGCAGAAGCAGGTGCGCGCGCAGATGCTGCTGTCCGACGAGGCAAAGAGCCAGGCCGTGCGCGCCGATGCGGCGTACACGCAGGCAAGCCAGGCGCTGAGCGAGGCCCGCGGCCGCGCCGAGCAGGCCACGCGCCGCGTGCACACGCTGCAGATGGACGTGCTCAAGCTGTCGCAGGCGATGGAGCGTTTCTCCGCGCGTAGCGGCCAGATTCGCGACGAGCTCGCCGAGATCATGGCGCAGATCGAGGAGCAGCGCGCCGTGCGCGCCGAATCGGAAGCCGCGTTCGAGCAGCACGACGCCGCGCTTGCCGACCTGCAGGCCGCGCACGAGGACCAGCAGATGGCCTTCGACGCGCTGGACGGCAAGCTCTCGACCGCGCGCAACCAGCTGCGCGACTTCGAGCGCGCCGCGCAGGAAGCGCTGTTCGCCGAGCGCAACCTGTCGGGCCGTATCGACGAACTGCGCCGCAATATCCAGATGGCGGCCGACCAGACGGAGCGCATCGGCGAGTCGCTCGAGAATGCCCGCGCGGAACTCGAGACGATCAACGAACAGACCGCGAACACGGGCCTGCAGGAAGCGCTCGAAGTGCGGGCCGAGAAGGAAGAGAAGCTGTCGGCCGCGCGCATCGAACTCGACGCGCTGTCGGCACAGCTGCGCCAGTTCGACGAGCAGCGTCTGGCCGCCGAGCGCAGCCTGCAGCCGCTGCGCGACCGCATCACCGAGTACCAGCTCAAGGAGCAGGCCGCGCGCCTGAACCAGGAACAGTTCAGCGAGCAGCTGACCACGGCGGAAGTCGATGAGGCCGCGCTGGCCGACAAGCTCACGGGCGACCTCAAGCCGTCGTACCTCCAGGGCGAAGTCACGCGCCTGAACAACGCGATCAACGCGCTGGGCCCCGTCAACATGGCCGCGCTCGACGAGCTGGCCGCCGCGCGCGAACGCAAGACGTTCCTCGACGCGCAGTCCGCCGACCTCAACGACGCGATCAACACGCTCGAGGACGCGATTGCCAAGATCGATCAGGAAACGCGCGCGCTGCTGCAGGGCACGTTCGACCAGGTCAACCATCATTTCGGCGAGCTGTTCCCGTCGCTGTTCGGTGGCGGCCAGGCGCGCCTGATCATGACCGGCGAGGAAATCCTCGACGCCGGCGTGCAGGTCATGGCCCAGCCGCCCGGCAAGAAGAACTCGACGATTCACCTGCTGTCCGGCGGCGAGAAGGCGCTGACCGCGATCGCGCTGGTGTTCGCGATGTTCCAGCTCAACCCCGCGCCGTTCTGTCTGCTGGACGAGGTGGACGCGCCGCTCGACGACGCGAACACCGAGCGGTACGCGAACATGGTGGCGCGCATGTCGGACAAGACGCAGTTCGTGTTTATCTCGCACAACAAGATTGCAATGGAAATGGCCCATCAGCTCATCGGCGTGACGATGCAGGAGCAGGGCGTATCGCGCATCGTCGCGGTGGATATGGACGCAGCGGTATCGATGGCGGAGGCCGCCTGATGGAACTGCAGAATGCCCTGATCATCGCCGGTGTCGTATTGCTGCTGTTGCTGGTGGCGTACAACCGTTGGCAGATCCACAAGTCGCGCCGCGTGCGCCCGCTGATGCCGGAAGACGACCTGCCGCCGATGCGCGAGCCGGTGGTCGGCAAGACCGTGCGGCCCGAGACGGCCGCCAAGCTGCAGGAGACGCCGCCCGAACATATCCCGCGCCGCGAGCCGACGCTCGGCGGTGCCGGCAAGGTGTCGGTGGGGGCCGGTGCGGTCCAGGATGCCGACGCGCGCGATGCCAGCGTGGCGGCCGCGGCCGCGCATGCGGCGGCAGGTGGCGCCGATGCCGACGAGGCCGTTGCGGACGAGGTGGCCAATGCGGTCGCCGTGGCGCGCAAGCCGGGCGAGGGTGCCGATGGCACTCACGCGGCCGGCACCGCGGCTGGCGACGACGAGTCGGCCAACCTTGCCGCGGCCAATCAGGCCACGGCCAGCGCCGAGGCACAGTCGTCGCCGCAACTGGGCGCCGCGAGCCTCCAGCCGGAACCGAAGCCCGAAACCGCGCCGATGGATGGCCAGCCGTCGCCCGCCGTGATCGACCCGCTGATCGACTGCATCGTGCCGATGCACCTCGAACGCAAGGCGTCCGGCGATCGCATCCTCCCGCTCACGGGCCGTCTGCGCCGTGCCGGGACCAAGCAGGTGCATATCGAAGGCCTGCGCGTGGAAGCCAATGCGTGGGAACCCGTGACCGCGGGCCACCAGTATGAAGACCTGCAGGTGGCCGTGCAGCTTGCCAACCGCAGCGGTCCGCTCAACGCGCTCGAGTTCTCGGAGTTCGTCAATGCGGTCGAGGCGCTTGCCGAGGCGCTCGACGCGTCGGCCGAGCTGCCGGACATGACCGAGACCGTGGCCAACGCGCGCGAGCTCGATGGGTTTGCCGCGGGCTGCGACGTGCAGCTGGGCGTCAACGTGATTTCCGATGGTGCGCCGTGGTCGGCCGCGTACGTGCAGAACGTGGCCACGCAGGACGGCCTCGTGCTGTCGCGCGACGGCACGCGTTTCTCGCGCTATCAGGCCGATGGCGACGGCGTGCAGCGTCCGCTGTTCACGCTGCAGTTCGGCGATACCAACTTCCTGCGCGACGACCTGACGATCAACGCCGGCGGCCAGATCACGCTGCTGCTGGACGTGCCGGTGGCCGCGCAGTCGACCAAGCCGTTCAAGACCGTGTGCGAGTACGGCTACAGCCTGGCGCAGCGCATGGGCGCGCAGCTCGTCGATGACAATATGCGGCCGCTGAGCGAGGCGTCGTTCGTCGCGATTTTCGGCCAGCTGGAGAAGCTGTACGAAAAGCTCGAGGCACGTGGCATGCCGGCTGGCTCGCCCGTCGCGCATCGACTGTTCAGCCTCTAGGAGTGCCGCGATGACCGGAAAAACCCGTGGCGCGCAGGCATCGACCTCCGCGCCGGCGGAGCGCGTGCAATGGCTGCGCGAAGAACTCGACCGCCATAGCTACCAGTATTACGTGCTGGATGCGCCGACGATTCCCGATGCGGACTACGACGCGCTGTTCGGCGAGTTGCAGGCGCTCGAGACCGAACACCCCGAACTGCTGACCGACGACTCGCCCACGCAGCGCGTGGGCGGCGCGCCGCTTGCCGCGTTCGATGCCGTGCGGCATCGCGTGCCGATGCTGTCGCTGAACAATGGCTTCGAGGACGACGACGTCGTCAACTTCGACCGCCGCTGCGCGCAGGGCCTCGGGCGTCCGGCGCCCGTGCCCGCCGCCGACGCCCCGCAGGATCTGTTCAGTCAGGCGGAAGAGACCGCGCGCGTGCCCGACAACGCGGTGGAGTACGCCTGCGAACTCAAGTTCGACGGACTGGCGATGTCGCTGCGCTACGAGGGCGGCAAGCTCGTGCAGGCCGCCACGCGCGGCGATGGCGAGACGGGCGAGGACGTCACCGCCAACGTGCGCACGATCAAGGCCATTCCGCTCAAGCTGCGGGGCGAGGCGCCTGCCGTGCTCGAAGTGCGCGGCGAGGTGTTCATGTATCGCGAGGACTTCGACAAGCTCAATGCGCGCCAGGCCGAGGCCGGCGAGAAGACCTTCGTCAATCCGCGCAATGCGGCCGCTGGCAGCCTGCGTCAGCTGGATCCGCGCATTACCGCGAAGCGTCCGCTGTCGTTCTTCGCTTACGGTCTCGGCGAGCTGCAGGGTGCCGATCGTCCCGTCACGCACAGCGTGATGCTGGACGGTTTTGCGCGGCTGGGGCTGCCCGTCTGTGCCGAGCGCCGCGTGGTCAAGGGCGCGCCGGGCCTGCTCGCGTTCTATCGCGATATCGGCGCGCGCCGCGACCAGCTGCCGTACGACATCGACGGCGTGGTCTACAAGGTCAACGCGCTGGCGGAGCAGGAGCAACTGGGCTTTGTCTCGCGCGCGCCGCGCTTTGCGCTCGCGCACAAGTTTCCCGCGCAGGAGATGACCACGATCGTCGAGGACATCGAGGTGCAGGTCGGCCGTACCGGCGCGATCACGCCGGTGGCGCGGCTGGCGCCCGTGTTCGTCGGGGGCGTCACGGTGACCAACGCGACGCTGCACAACGAGGACGAGATTCGCCGCAAGGATGTGCATATCGGCGACACCGTGATCGTGCGCCGCGCCGGCGACGTGATTCCGGAGGTCGTGGCGGTGGTGGCCGAGCGCCGGCCCGCGGACGCGCGCGCGTTCGTGATGCCGACCGCATGCCCCGTATGCGGCTCGCATATCGAGAAGCTCGAAGGCGAGGCCATCGCGCGTTGCACGGGCGGGCTGATCTGCGCCGCCCAGCGCAAGCAGGCGCTGCTGCATTTCGCGCAGCGCCGCGCGATGGATATCGAAGGCCTCGGCGACAAGCTCGTCGAGCAGCTCGTCGATCAGGGCATCGTGCGCACGCCGGCCGATCTGTACAAGCTCGGTGTGATGAAGCTCGCGGCGCTCGACCGCATGGCGGACAAGTCGGCCGCCAATATCGTCGAGGCCATCGAGCGTTCGCGCACGCCGATGCTCAATCGTTTCATCTTCGCACTGGGCATTCGCCACGTCGGGGAATCTACGGCCAAGGATCTGGCCAAACACTTCGGCAGGCTGCAGGCGGTCATGGATGCGGACGAAGCGGCACTGCTCGAGGTCAATGACGTCGGCCCCGTCGTGGCGCAGTCGATCGCGAACTTCTTTGCCGAGGAACACAACCGTCAGGTCATCGAGGATCTGCTGGCTTCGGGCGTGACCCCGTCGGAGAGCGAACCGGCCGCGCGCGTGCCGGCGCCGCTCGCGGGCAAGACGTTCGTGCTGACGGGCACGCTGCCCACGCTCTCGCGCGAGGAAGCCAAGGAGCGGCTCGAGGCGCTGGGCGCCAAGGTGGCGGGTTCGGTGTCGAAGAAGACCGATTACGTGGTGGCCGGGGCCGAGGCGGGCAGCAAGCTCGAGAAGGCCCAGTCGCTCGGCGTGGCCGTGATCGACGAGGATGGCATGCTGGCACTGCTCGCCGAACTGGCGGGCGACGCGAGTGCGGGCTGAACCGGAGGGAACACGATGATTCGAGACATCCTGAAGATGGGCGATTCGCGACTGCTGCGGATCGCGCAACCCGTGACGCGGTTCAACACGCCCGAACTGCGGGCGCTGGTCGAGGACATGTTCGACACGATGGCCCATGCGAACGGCGCGGGCCTGGCGGCGCCGCAGATCGGCGTGGACCTGCAGGTCGTGATCTTCGGGTTCGATCGCATGCCCAATCAGCCCGACCGGCCGATGGTGCCGAAGACGGTGCTGATCAACCCCGTCATCGAACCGCTGTCGGAAGAGCGCGAAGAGGGTTGGGAAGGTTGCCTGTCGGTGCCCGGCATGCGCGGCGTGGTACCGCGCTACACGCATCTGCGGTACTCGGGCTACGACATCGAAGGGCACCGCATCGAGCGCGTCGCGGACGGGTTCCATGCGCGCGTGGTGCAGCACGAATGCGACCACCTGCTCGGCGTGCTGTACCCGATGCGGATCGAGGACTTCTCGCGCTTCGGCTTTACCGAAGTCCTCTTTCCCGAGCTCCCCGCGGATTATGACGACTGATCGCGACGACTGATCGCGACGACGGTTTACCGTGACGGGCAGGCGGCGGCCGGCACGACCGGCTGCCCATGCCGCGCGTGGTAGCGCAGCGCGCCCGCCAGCAACAGCACAATCAGCAGCAGTTCCGCGCCCAGTCCCGCCTGTGTGGCATCGAGGTAGGCGCCCGGCGGGATCGCGGCACCCGCATGGTGGTGCAGCACCTGCGCGAACACCGTCCCCAGCAATGCCGAGCCCAGGCCGAACGCGGCCTGCTGCATCGTCGCCAGCATCGCGCTTCCCGCGCCCGCGTGGTCGGCCGGAATATCGGCCAGCCCGATGCGATAGAAACAACCCACCATCAGCGCATTGCCGAAGCCGATCACCACGGTCGGCGGGGCAAGGTCCAGCCACGTCGGATGCGGCCACACGTGATGCAGCGTGTAGCACAGCGCGAGCATGCCGACGATATGGATCGCGCAGCCGGCGATCAGCGTGCGTGTGCGGCCGATGGCCGCGACGATGCGCGCGCTGAGCACGGCGCAGATGAAGTACGCGGTACCGAGCGCGATGAACGCATTGCCGCACTGGGTCGGCGACAGATGCGCGCCCGATTGCAGCGCGAGTGCCAGCACGAACATCATGCCGCTCCAGCTCGTGAACAGCAGGATGGCGATCGCGAGGCCGAAGCGCACGCTCGGCAGGCGCATCAGCGAGGGCGGCAGCAGCGGATGCAGGCCCCGGCGTTCCTGATTCAGTTCCACACGCCAGAGCAGCGCGATCAGCGGAACCGCGGCGGCCATCGTGGCCAGCAATGGCCAGGACCAGTGCATGGTCGGACCCATGGCGAGCGGCACGAGGATCGCGATGATCACGACCGCGAGGATCGCGGTGCCCGGCACGTCGATGCCGAACGCATTCTCGCGGCGCGTCTCGGGAATGAGTCGTGGCGACAGCACGAGGATGGCCGCGCAGACCGGCAGGTTGATCAGGAACGCACTGCGCCACCCGAGTCCGGCGATATCGGCGGAGACGAGCACGCCGCCGAGCACCTGCCCGATGATGAACGCGATGCCGCTGACGGAACCGAACAGCGCGATCGCGCGCGAATGCGCGTGGCCGCGCAGGCCCACGTGGATCGTGGCGAGGATCTGCGGCACCAGCAGCGCGGCCGCGGCGCCCTGCAGCACGCGCGCGGCCAGCAGCATCAGCATCGAATCGGCGATGCCGCACAGCAGCGAGGCGATGCCGAACAGCAGCACGCCCATATTGAACACGCGGCGGCGGCCGAAGTTGTCGCCGAGGCGCCCGCCCATGGCGAGGCAGACGGCAAAGGCCACGCCGTAGACGGCGACCATCAGTTCGAGTTCGGTGGCGGTCGCGTGCAGCGACTGCTCGATGGCGTTGAGGGCCACGTTGACGATCGAGAAGTCGATTTGCGGCAATAACTGGCCGGCCAGCAGCACATAGAGGCCGGACTTGGCCAGCGAAGGGGAGGGTGTCGTACTCATTGGGGTTTACCTGCAGACGCGATGCGATGTGCGGTAGTATCGGAGGTCGCCTAGACTGGTACAAGAGCCCAGTCTAGACTGGTATAAATTGTGTCAGCTTAGGTTTCCGAGGAGTTCTTGCATGACTGCACGTCCGGGTAGGCTCGATGTGGTGTCGCTCGATGACGATGTGACCGATGACGGGGTCTCGGACAGCCGCTCGCTGGAGCTGGGCGCCTTTCTGCGCGCCCGCCGCGAAAGTCTCGATCCCGCGGCCATGGGTCTCGGGCGCATGGGGCGGCGGCGAACGCCGGGGCTGCGGCGCGAGGAAGTCGCGGCGCTCGCCGATATCGGCATCACGTGGTACACGAAGCTCGAGCAGGGGCGTCCGATTCGCGTCTCCCACAAGGTGCTCGGCGCCGTGGCGTCGGCTCTGCAATGCAGCGAGTCCGAGACCGAGCATCTGTTCGTGCTGGCCGGCATGCCGCGTCCGCCCGCGATCCAGGCGCCGTGCGAGGCGGTGCCGCCGGCGACGCAGCGGATTCTCGACCAGCTGAGCCCGTTGCCGGCGATCGTGGAGAACACGCGGTTCGATATCCTCGGGTTCAACGATGCCTATTGCCGGCTGGTGGGGATGGACCTGTCCCGGGTGCCACGCGAGGATCGCAACTGCCTTTACCTGGCGCTGTCGCAACCGAGCTGGAAATCGATCGTCGTGGACTGGGAGGGCATGGTGACCGCGATGGTCGCCCTGTTCCGCGCGCAGATGGCGGAGCATACGCACGACCCCGTGTGGCAGGCGGCGCTGCAGCGGTATATGGCGGTGTCGGAGACGTTCCGGGCATTGTGGCCGCGGTATCAGGTGCGCGGGTTCGAGAACCAGACCAAGCGCTTTTTTCACCCCGACACGGGCGTGTTGACCCTGCATAGCAACAACTGGTGGTCGTCGCCGCGGCATGGGGTACGGATGCTCGTGTATGTGCCGGTGGACGAGTCCAGCGAAGCGGCCTTGTCGCGGCTGCCGCCGCTGGCATCGTAGACGGCTGGTTGCCCTCTCCCTGCGGGGGAGAGGGCCGGGACCTCAGAACTTCTCGAACGGTCCGAGGAATCGCCACTGGCCGACGGGCAGGTCGCCCAGCACGATACGCCCCATGCGCACGCGCTTGAGCCCCACCACCTTGAGTCCGACCTGTTCGCACATCCGACGGATCTGACGCTTGCGGCCTTCGCGCAGCACGAAGCGCAATTGCTCTTCGTTCTGCCAGCTCACCTTGGCGGGCTTGAGCACCACGCCGTCGAGCGATAACCCATGGCGCAGCAGGTCGAGCTGCTCGGGCGGGAAGACCTCGCTCACCTTGTGCTCGACATCGCCCTGCGGGGATTGCCATACCACGCGCACGAGGTATTCCTTCTCGACCGTCGAGTCGTCGCCGATCAGCGCGCGGGCGACGCGGCCGTCCTGTGTCAGGACGAGCAGGCCCGTGGAGTCGATGTCCAGGCGGCCGGCGGGGGCGAGGTTCTTGCGTTGCCAGGGGGCGAAGCGCTTGCGGGTGGGATCGTTCTCCCACTGGTTCTCGGGGGCGAACAGCACGGCTGCGGGCTCGTAGCCGTCTTCGGCCTGGCCCGACACGTAGCCGATGGGCTTGTTGAGCAGCACCGTGACGCGTTCGCCCTGCTCGGAGCGGGCGGCCTGCAGGATCTCGATCTCGGCGTCGGGGCGGATGCGCGTGCCGAGTTCGGTGATGGGTTTGCCGTCGACGAGCACCCAGCCGCGCGGAATCCATTCATCGGCCTCGCGGCGCGAGCACAGGCCGAGTTCGGACATGCGCTTCGAGAGCCGAACGAGACCGTCGTCCTCGGCGCGGGCGGAGGCATGATCCTCGCCGCGCGGCGCGGCGGCCGGGGGGCGCGGGGCCGGACGGGCGCGGTCGGCGTTGTCGCTGAACCGACGTTCGCGGGTCGGGGCGGGGCGGTCGCCACTGTCACGGCGCGGCGGACGTGCATCGCCCTCGCGGCGCGGCGGACGCGAGTCGTTGTCAAATCGTCGCGGCGGCCGATCGTCGCCGTCAAAGCGCCGCGGAGGACGGCCCTCGTCGTTGCCATAGGGCCGCGGCGGACGCGCATCGCCGTCACGTCGCGGCGGACGCGAGTCGTTGTCGAACCGTCGCGGCGGCCGGCCCTCGTCGTTGCCATACGGCCGCGGCGGACGGGCATCGCCCTCACGGCGCGGCGGACGCGAGTCGTTGTCGAACCGTCGCGGCGGGCGCGAGTCGCCGTCAAAGCGTCGCGGCGGACGGCCCTCGTCGTTGCCATAGGGCCGCGGCGGACGGGCATCGCCCTCACGGCGCGGCGGACGCGAGTCGTTGTCGAACCGTCGCGGCGGCCGGCCCTCGTCGTTGCCATACGGCCGGGGCGGACGGGCATCGCCGTCACGTCGCGGCGGGCGCGAGTCGTTGTCGAACCGTCGCGGCGGGCGCGAGTCGCCGTCAAACCGTCGCGGCGGCCGGCCCTCGTCGTTGCCATACGGCCGGGGCGGACGGGCATCGCCCTCACGGCGCGGCGGACGCGAGTCGTTGTCGAACCGTCGCGGCGGACGCGAGTCGTTGTCAAAGCGTCGCGGCGGACGGCCCTCGTCGTCGCCATAACGGCGCGGCGGACGGGCATCGTCGTCACGACGGGGCGGGCGCGAGTCGCCTTCAAAGCGTCGCGGCGGACGCGAGTCGCCGTCAAAGCGTCGCGGCGGCCGGGCGTCGCCTTCCCGTCGCGGCGGGCGGTCGCCATACCCACCCCCGGCATTGCGCGCCGGCGACGCCGCACGCTCGCCACTCTCCCCCCCCTGCGGTTTCCGCTTCCCCGCCCGTTCCTTCGCCTGCCGGATCCCCTCCTGCACCGCCTGCACCCGCTTGCGATTCAGGTCCGACACGCGCACGGGGCGCGTCGCCCCCGTCTTCTTGGCAGGCGCGGCGTCGGAGGAGGAGGGGGTCTTGATGCCCAGCGTCTTGCGCCCGGGCGTTTTGCTATCGGTCATCTTGTAGGGTACGAATGCGGCGGCCGTTCAGACCGCCAGCGCATCGAGCAGGTCCTGCTCGAGCTGAAGCTGTAATCGATTATCCGAAGACAGGCGTCCGCCATCGACGAGGAACACGTCCTCGATACGCTCGCCGAGCGTATTGATCCGCGCCGAGAACACCGAAACCCGATGCCGCGCCAGCACCAGCGCGATCGAGTACAGCAGACCCGTACGGTCATTGGCGGAAAGCGAAAGAATGTAGTACTGGCCGCGCTCGTCGGCCCGCAGGTCCACGCGCGGCTTGATCGGAAAACTGCGCGACTGGCGCGACAGCCGTCCCTGCGTCGGCTCCGGCAGCGGACATTCCAGCCGCAGCCGCTCGGCCAGTTCATGCTCGACCAGCGCGAGAATGTCGCGATAGTCGCCCGCGAGCCCGGGATCGGTCACCTGGAACGTATCCAGCGCATACCCATGCCGCGTGGTGTGGATCTTCGCGTCCTGAATGGAGAACGCCTTGCGCTCGAAGTATCCGCAAATGCGCGCGAACAGATCGGGCTGATCCTTCACGTACACGGCAATCTGCAACCCCTCGCCGGCGGGCGAGATGCGCGCCTTCACCACGGCCGTCTCGCTGTCCACCTTGTTGAAGAGATTGCGCGTCAGCCACGCAATGTCGCGCGCATCGTGCCGCAGGAAGAACGACACGTCGAGCTTGTCCCACAGCGGCTTGCCGAGCTCCGGGTCGAATGCCTTGAGCCTAAGCTGCGCGATGGTTTCGTCACGGCGCTGCGCCCACAGCGAATGCGGGTCGAGCTGCGCGCCACCGAGCACCCGCAATGTAATGCGATACAGGTCCTCGAGCAGCTTGCCCTTCCACGCATTCCAGACCTTGGGACTTGTCCCGCGAATATCGGCAACGGTCAGCAGATACAACGCGGTGAGGTAGCGCTCGTTGCCCACCACCTTGGCAAATGCATGCACGACCTCGGGGTCCGTCAGGTCCTGCTTCTGCGCGACATGGCTCATCGTCAGGTGATGCTCGACGAGCCACGCGATCAGATCGGTGTCCTCGCGCGAAATGCCATGCTGCTTGCAGAAGCGCCGCGCATCGACGATGCCGAGCTTCGAGTGGTCGCCACCGCGGCCCTTGGCGATATCGTGGAACAGCGCCGCGATCCACAGCACCCACGGCCGGTCAAAGCTCGCGATGAGCTGGCTGCAGAACGGAAACTCGTGCGTATGCTCGACGATCGCGAACCGCCGCAGGTTCCGCAGCACCATCAGGATGTGCTGGTCCACGGTATAGACGTGGAACAGGTCGTGCTGCATCTGGCCGACGATGCGCCGGAAGTTGATGAGGTACCGGCCCAGCACGCTGGTCTGGTTCATCAGCCGCAATGCATGGGTGATGCCGTGCGGCTCCTGGATGATGGCCAGGAACAGCCGGCGGTTCTCGGGATCGTTGCGCCAGCATGCGTCCATCACCGTGCGCGCGTTGTAGAGCCCGCGCAGCGTGCGCGGCGACAGGCCCTTGACGCCAGGCGTGCGCTCGTACAGCAGGAACGTCTCGAGAATCGCGTGCGGCTCGCGCTCGTAGAGGTCGTCGCTCGTGATCTCGAGCATGCCCTGGCGCTCGACGAAGCGATCGTTCAGCACGCGCGTCACCTTGGACTCGCTCGGGAACAGCATCGCCTCGATATTGAGCAGCAGCACGCTGTTGAGCTGCGTGACCGCCTTGGCCGCCCAGTAGTACCGGCGCATCAGCTGCTCGCTCGCGCGCTTGTGGTTGTTCTGGCGATAGCCGAAGGCCTCGGCCAGCGCCGTCTGCAGGTCGAACACGAGCACGTCCTGCCGGCGCCCGGCCAGCAGATGGAGCCGCGCGCGGATCGTGCGCAGCAGACGTTCGTTACGCGTCAGTTCCTGCGCTTCGCGCTCGGTCAGCAGTCCGCGTTCGAACAGCTGTTTCCAGCTGTCGCCGAGGCCGGCCGCCTGCGTCATCCAGAGGATGACCTGCAGGTCGCGCAGGCCGCCCGGGCTTTCCTTGCAGTTCGGTTCGAGCGCGTAGGGCGTGTCCTGGTACTTCGCATGGCGCTGGCGCATTTCCAGCAGCTTGGCCTGGAAGAAGTCGCCGGCATCCATGTCCGCGTCGTAGCGCGCGCGCAGTTCGTCGAACAGCTTGCGGCTGCCCGTCAGCAGGCGCGCCTCGAGCAGCGAGGTGCGGATCGTGATATCGGCCGCCGACTCGCGGATGCAGTCGTCCACGGTCCGTACCGAGGACCCGATCTCGAGCCCGAGGTCCCAGCACAGGCCGATAAACCGCTCGAGCCGCGAGGCCGTGTCCGCATCGGGCTCCCCGCGCAACAGCAGCAGCACGTCCACGTCCGAGTACGGAAACAGTTCGCCGCGGCCGTAGCCGCCGACGGCCACCAGCGCGGCATCGCGCGGCAGCCCGAGTCCGGTCCACGCCTCGATCAGCGCGGCGTCCACGGCGCGGCGCAGCTTCGTGACGAGCGGATGCACCTGGTTGCTCGCATCGAATTCGGCGAACAGCGCCTGCTTGTCGGCACGCAGCCTGTCGCGGACGCGTTGGCAGAGCAGCAGTTCCGGCGTGGTGTCCATGGCGTGGGCGAGTGAATTCTTCACGGCTGAAAGCACAAAGGGCGCCATCGTCGGCGCCCCGGTATCGTTTGCGGCCTCAGGCCGCGACGGGTTCGGTAATAAAGGGAGGCGGTACCGGCGACCCCGCCGATAACGTCAGCACCTCGTAGCCGGTGTCGGTGACCAGCACGGTATGTTCCCATTGCGCGGACAGGCTGCGGTCGCGCGTCTTGACGGTCCAGTGGTCGGGCATCGTGCGGATGTCGCGCTTGCCCGCGTTGATCATCGGCTCCACCGTGAAGATCATGCCGCTCTTGATCTCGGCGCCGGTGCCCGGACGGCCGTAATGGAGGATCTGCGGATCCTCGTGGAAGTTCTTCCCGATACCGTGGCCGCAATACTCGCGCACCACGCTGTAGCCGGCCGCTTCCGCATGCGTCTGGATGGCATGGCCGATATCGCCGAGGCGCGCGCCGTTGCGCACCTGCTGGATGCCTTTCCACATGCATTCGTAGGTCACCTGCGCCAGGCGCTTGGCGAGGATGGAACCCTCGCCGACGACGAACATGCGGCTGGTGTCGCCGTAATAGCCTTCTTTCGTGATCACGGTGATGTCGAGGTTCACGACATCGCCGTTCTTGAGCACGCGGTCACCGGGAATGCCGTGGCAGATCACGTCGTTGACGGACGTGCAGATGGCGCCAGGGAAGGGCGGGTAGCCCGGCGGCGCATAGTTCAGCGGGGCCGGCACCGTGCCCTGCACGTCGCGCATATAGGCATGGCACAGGCGATCGAGTTCGCCCGTGGTCACGCCGGCCTTGACGTGCGGGGTAATGTAGTCGAGAACCTCGGAGGCCAGACGGCAGGCCACGCGCATTTGCGCGACGTCGTCGGCCGTATTCAGGTAGATGCTCATGCTGCGCTGTGAAAATGTGACGACAAGATCATAAAGACCTCGTCGGAAATCGAATCGCAAAGTAAGATTATCTCACCAACCCGGGCGGTTGGCAGGGATTTGCTGGCCCGCTTGAAGGAAATGCCGATTTGTTGCTACAATCGCGGGCTGCCTTGCTGACGGTTGCCGTTGCAGGCAGCGGAGTCGTACTCGAGAGCGAATGCTTGAGAGCATTACTCGGAACTTTTTGTAAATCGCTTGTCCGCCCATCCGGGGTGTTCCTTTTCAGGAATGTCGGGGCGGACTTCAGACCCAACCCTATTGGAGCACCTCACATGTCCGTGACCATGCGCGAAATGCTGGAAGCCGGTTGCCACTTTGGCCACCAGACCCGCTTCTGGAACCCGAAGATGGCCCCCTTCATCTTCGGCCATCGCAACAAGATTCACATCATCAACCTCGAAAAGACGCTGCCGATGTTCCAGGACGCACTGAAGTATGTGCGTCAGCTGGCTGCAAACCGCGGCACCATCCTTTTCGTGGGCACCAAGCGCCAGTCGCGCGAAGTCCTCGCCGAGGAAGCTGGCCGTGCCGGCATGCCTTACGTCGATGCCCGCTGGCTCGGCGGCATGCTGACCAACCACAAGACGGTCAAGATCTCGATCAAGCGCCTGAAGGACATGGAAGCCGCCAAGGAAGCCGGCGCGCTGGAAACCATGAGCAAGAAGGAAGCGCTGATGTTCGAGCGCGAAATGACCAAGCTGCAGAAGTCGATCGGCGGCATCAAGGACATGGGCGGCATTCCTGACGCCATCTTCGTGGTGGATGTCGGCTACCACAAGATCGCCATCACCGAAGCCAACAAGCTGGGCATTCCCGTGATCGGCGTGGTCGATACGAACCACTCGCCGGAAGGCATCGATTACGTGATTCCGGGTAACGACGACTCGAGCAAGGCTGTGGCACTGTACGTGCGCGGCGTGGCCGACGCGATCCTGGAAGGCCGTGCGAACGCCGTGCAGGAAGTGGTGGAAGCCGCTCGCGAAGGCGACGAATTCGTAGAAGTGCAAGAAGGCTGATGTTCCGGGCACGGGCGCCCTGGCGGCGCCCATGCCGGGAAATCGGGGGTCGAACCCCGAAACAGGGGGCACATCCGTCGCCCCCTTTTTTCAAACTATCAAGCTGTCATCCGCGGTGCGTACCCTTTCCCGCCGGTGACATCCAAGGAGTGAAAAATGGCGGCAATTACCGCAAGCATGGTTGCAGAACTGCGCGCGAAGACCGACGCGCCGATGATGGAATGCAAGAAGGCCCTGACGGAAGCCGATGGCAACCTGGAAAAGGCCGAAGAGCTGCTGCGCGTCAAGCTGGGTAACAAGGCCAGCAAGGCCGCTTCGCGCGTGACCGCCGAAGGCGTGGTCGCCACGTTCATCGACGGCACGACCGGCGCGCTGGTCGAGCTGAACTGCGAAACCGACTTCGTGTCGAAGAACGACGACTTCCTGGCCTTCTCGGCCAAGATCGCCGAACTGATCGCCAAGCAGAACCCGGCCGACGTGGCCGCCCTGTCGGCGCTCGAGATCGACGGCGTGTCGGTGGAAGCCACGCGTACCGCGCTGATCGGCAAGATCGGTGAAAACCTGGCGATCCGCCGCTTCAAGCGCTACGCCAACGGCGGCAAGCTGGCCTCGTACCTGCACGGCACGCGTATCGGCGTGGTCGTGGAGTTCGACGGCGACGAAACCGCTGCCAAGGACGTGGCCATGCACGTGGCCGCCATGAAGCCCGTGTCGCTGTCGTCGAACGACGTGCCGGCCGAGCTGATCGCCAAGGAGCGCAGCATCGCCGAGCAGAAGGCTGCCGAATCGGGCAAGCCGGCCGAGATCGTCTCCAAGATGGTCGAGGGTTCGGTCCAGAAGTACCTGAAGGAAGTCTCGCTGCTGAACCAGCCGTTCGTGAAGAACGACAAGCAGACCGTCGAGCAGATGCTGAAGGCCGCCAACACGACCGTGAAGGGCTTCACGCTGTTCGTGGTGGGCGAGGGCATCGAGAAGAAGCAGGACGACTTCGCTGCCGAAGTGGCTGCCCAGGTGGCCGCTGCCCAGAAGGGCTGATGTTCCGGGTGGCAAGCGGGCGTTCCATGCGGACTCCCAACGCTGCCACCGTATAATGCCGAGGGGCGCCGCAAGGTGCCCCTCTGCACAAGTAGCACTGCACCAGCACTGTTCAAGCAGCCAGTTTTCGTCGTGATCCGGCACCCCGGGTCACGACGAAAACCGGTTACGACCGGCGTTTCCCAGTTAAATTTGCCCGAGGGTGAACATGCCAGCCTACAAGCGCGTCCTTCTGAAACTGTCCGGTGAGGCCCTGATGGGCGACGATGCCTTCGGCATCAACCGCTCCACCATCGAAAGCATGGTCAACGACATCGCCGAGATCGTGAAGCTGGGCGTCCAGGTGGCCGTGGTCATCGGCGGCGGCAATATCTTCCGCGGCGTGGCTGGCGGTGCCGCCGGGATGGACCGCGCGACGGCCGACTACATGGGCATGCTGGCCACGATGATGAACGCGCTGGCCCTGCAGGACGCCATGCGTCACGCCAATATCGAAGGCCGGGTCCAGTCCGCGCTGCGCATGGACCAGGTGGTCGAGCCCTATATCCGCCCCCGCGCCATCCGCCAGCTCGAAGAAGGCAAGGTCGTGATTTTCGCGGCCGGTACCGGCAACCCGTTCTTCACGACCGACACGGCCGCCGCGCTGCGCGGCGCCGAGATCGGCGCCGAGATCGTGCTCAAGGCCACCAAGGTGGACGGCGTGTACACGGCCGACCCGAAGAAGGATCCCAGCGCCACGCGCTACACGACGATCTCGTTCGACGAGGCGATTTCCCGCAACCTGCAGGTCATGGACGCCACGGCGTTCGCGCTGTGCCGCGACCAGAAGCTGCCGATCAAGGTTTTCTCGATCGTCAAGCCGGGCGCGCTGCTTCGTGTGATCCAGGGTGAGGACGAAGGTACGCTGGTGCACGTTTGACGTGGACGGACCGAGGCAGAATGGCAATTCGCGCGGTCCTTGAGAGTAGAATGGTTCATTTTCGATCCCGCCCAGGGCGGGATCCTGTCTGGCATTTCCGGAGGTAAACATGACCGTCGCCGACACAAAGAAGAGCGTCGAGCAGAAGATGCAGAAGTCGATCGAAGCCTTCAAGGCCGATCTGGCCAAGATTCGTACGGGCCGTGCCCATACCGGCCTGCTCGATCACGTGCAGGTGGATTACTACGGTTCGCCGGTGCCCATCAGCCAGGTGGCCAATGTCGGCCTGGCCGATGCCCGCACGATCAGCGTGCAGCCGTGGGAAAAGAAGATGGTGCAGCCGGTCGAGAAGGCCATCCGCGACGCGGACCTCGGCCTGAACCCGTCCACCATGGGCGACGTGATCCGCGTGCCGATGCCCGCCCTGACCGAAGAGCGCCGCAAGGAGCTGACCAAGGTCGTCAAGAGCGAGGCCGAGGGTGCCAAGATCGCCGTGCGCAACCTGCGCCGCGACGCCAACGAACAGTTCAAGAAGCTGGTCAAGGACAAGACGATCTCCGAGGACGACGAGCGCCGCGGTCAGGACGAAGTCCAGAAGCTGACGGACAAGTTCGTCGCCGAGATCGACAAGCTCGTGGCCGAGAAAGAAAAGGAGATCATGACGGTGTGAAACCGTCTGTCACCATGCAGCACATCAGTTCTACGCTCGGCGTTCCCGATACCAGCTATGTGCCCCAGCACGTTGCCATCATCATGGATGGCAACGGCCGCTGGGCGACACAACGCCATCTGCCCCGCATCGCCGGCCATAATCGTGGCCTGGACGCGGTTCGGGCCGTGGTCGAGGCGAGCGCCGCGCGTGGCGTGCAGTTCCTCACGCTGTTCGCATTCAGTTCCGAGAACTGGCGCCGCCCCGCGGACGAAGTCTCGTTCCTGATGCGCCTGTTCATGACCGCCCTGCGCCGCGAGGTGGTCAAGATGCACGCCAACAATATTCGCCTGCGCGTGGTGGGAGACCTGTCCCGCTTCAGCCCGCGCATTCAGCAGCTGATTGCCGATGCCGAGGCGCGCACCGCGAAGAATACCGGCCTGACGGTGACCATCGCCGCCAACTACGGGGGCCGGTGGGACCTGCTCCAGGCCATGCGCAAGATGCTCGCGCGCCAGCCGATGCTCGACCCCGAAACCATCGACGAATCGGTGCTCGCACCGCATCTGGCGATGGCCTACGCCCCGGAGCCGGACCTGTTCATCCGCACGGGCGGGGAACAGCGCATCAGCAATTTCCTGCTCTGGCAGCTCGCCTACTCCGAGCTTTACTTCACCGATACCTACTGGCCCGATTTCGACGCCGCCGAACTCGACAAGGCGTTTGCGTCGTACCGGCAGCGGGAACGGCGTTTCGGCCGCACCAGCGCACAGCTGGTCGCGCCGGGTCTGTCGGGAACCGCCTGAGCGTCCTCGGGACGCTCCTGCCGTTCACGGGCCATTCACTCAGGGACACCGCAGCGCATGCTCATTACCCGCGTCATCACCGCCGTTTGCCTGCTGCTGTTGATCCTGCCGATCCTGTTTCTGGCACCGCCGGTGGCGCTGGCCGGGCTCGTCGCGATCATCGTCCTGCTGGGCGGCTGGGAGTTCGGCCGCCTGATCGGCCTGCGGGGGTCCATGCCCGTCGTCTATGCCGTGGTCTGCCTGCTCGTGCTGCTGGTCTGGGATGCCGCGCCCGATCCGCGCTCGGTGATGGTGCTGCTTGCGGCCGCCGTCGTCGCGTGGGGCGTCGCGCTGGTGCTGCTCGCGCGTGGCGTGCGGACGGCCACGCCGGCCTTTACCGGGCTGGGCGCGATTCTGGGTGTCATCATGCTGCCGGCGTTCGGCCATGCCGTGATGGTGCTGCGCGGGCAGGGCATTGCCGTCCTGCTGTCGGTGGCGGTGCTGGTCTGGGTGGCCGATATCGGCGCGTATTTCGTGGGCAAGGCCATCGGCCGCCGCAAGCTCGCGCCGACCATCAGCCCGGGCAAGTCCTGGGAGGGCGCGCTGGGCGGCTGGGTGTTCGTCATGGCGCTCGGCCTCGGACTGGCGGCATCGCATGCGTTCGCGCCGACCTGGTTCTCCGCGGTGGCGGACCGCCACGGTCTGGGCCTCGTCGCGGTGCTGACGACATTGCTGGTGGCCGCGAGCGTGATCGGCGATCTGTTCGAGTCGCTGCTCAAGCGTCAGGTCGGGATGAAGGACAGCAGCGGCCTGCTGCCCGGGCACGGTGGCGTGCTGGACCGCATCGATGCGCTGATTCCCGTATTTCCGCTGGCGGCGCTGCTGCTGGCGTGGCTGTGACCCTTATCTGAACTGGTTTCTATGCAACGCATCACCATTCTCGGCGCAACCGGATCCATTGGCGAAAGCACGCTGGACGTCGTGCGGCGCCACCCGGACCGCTACACGGTTCACGCGCTGTCGGCGCATCGCCAGGTCGACAAGCTCGCGGCCGCCTGTGCCGAGTTTCGTCCGGCACGGGCCGTCGTGGGCAGCCCGGAAGCGGCACGCGAACTCGAGGGCCTGCTGCGCCAGGCCGGCGTGAAGACCGAAGTCAGCCATGGACCGGAGGCGCTCGAGTCGGTGGCCGCCGATACGGGGACCGATGCGGTCATGGCCGCGATCGTCGGCGCCGCGGGGCTGCGCTCGTCGCTGGCCGCCGCGCGCGCGGGCAAGCGCGTGCTGCTCGCGAACAAGGAATCGCTCGTGATGTCCGGCGCCATCTTCATGGACGCGGTGCGCGAGCATGGCGCCACGCTGCTGCCGATCGACAGCGAGCACAATGCCATCTTCCAGTGCCTGCCGACCGACGACCCGCGCTATCGCGCCGGCGTGTCGAAGGTGCTGGTCACCGCGTCGGGCGGCCCGTTTCGCACGCGCGATCCCTCGACGCTGCACGACATCACGCCCGACGAGGCCTGTGCCCATCCCAAATGGGTGATGGGGCGCAAGATCTCGGTGGATTCGGCGACGATGATGAACAAGGGCCTCGAGGTCATCGAAGCTCACTGGCTGTTCGGCGCGCCCGCGGACAAGATCGAAGTCCTGATCCATCCGCAGAGCATCGTCCATTCGATGGTCGCCTATGCCGACGGCTCGGTGCTCGCGCAGCTCGGCAACCCCGATATGCGCACGCCCATCGCCTACGGCATGGCGTACCCCGAGCGCATCGACTCCGGCGTGACGCCGCTGGACCTGACCGTGGCCGGCGGCCTGCATTTCGAGACCCCGGACCTGAAACGCTTTCCGTGCCTGGGGCTCGCGTTCGACGCGCTGCGCGCGGGGGGCGTGGCGCCGGCGGTGCTGAATGCCGCCAACGAGGTCGCCGTGGAGGCGTTCCTGACCGGCGGCGCGCGCTTTACCGACATCGCGCGCGTGGTCGAGGGCGTCCTCGGCCAGCCGCATGAAGGCTCGGCGGAGTCGCTCGACGGCGTGCTCGCGGCCGATGCCGGCGCGCGCGCGGCCGCGCAACAACTGGTGGCGAGCCTGGCTCGCTGATGATCGTGGCGATAACGACCGCGGCGATGTGCAATGCGCGTTCGCCGAGGTCCGCAGTCTTGACGGATGACATGCCATGCAAACCGTGATCGCTTTTATCGTTGCCCTGTGCATTCTGATTTTCGTGCACGAAATGGGGCACTACCTGGCGGCGCGGGCCTGCGGCGTCAAGGTCCTGCGATTCTCGATCGGCTTCGGCCGGCCGCTCGCGCGCTGGGTATCGAAGGGCCGTGACCGGACCGAGTGGACGCTCGCGGCGATTCCGCTCGGCGGCTACGTCAAGATGCTCGACGAGCGCGAGCGCGATCCCGAGGTCGATCCGCCGATCGACGCGGCCGAACTGCCGCGCGCGTTCAACCGCCAGCCCGTGGGCAAGCGGTTCGTGATCGTGGCGGCCGGCCCGCTGGCCAACTTCCTGCTGGCGATCGTCTTCTATATGGTGCTGCTCGCGGGCGGCATGCGCGAGCCGGTGCCCGTGGTGGCGGCGCCCGCGGCCGGCACGGTCGCGGCGGAGGCCGGCGTGCGCGAGGGCGACCGCGTGCTGTCGCTGACCGCGCACGACAGTACCGAGACCATCCGCTCGTGGAACGACCTGCGCATGGCCGTTTTCTCAAACGGATTCGACGATGCCCCGGCCGTGCTGCGCGTGCGCGGCACCGACGGCGCCGAGCGCGACGTGCGGCTGGGCCGCCTGCCGAATACGGGCGGCAATCCGGAGCAGGACCCGCTGGCCACGCTGGGCCTGAATCTCAAGGGCGGCCCGGTCACCGTGGCCGAAGTCCTGCCGGACAGCGCCGCGCAACGGGCCGGCCTGCGGGCGGGCGACCAGGTGGTGGCGTTCGGGGACAAGCCGCTGACGCAGGCGAGCGAGCTGATCCGCGCCGTGCGCGCGCAGCCGGGCCAGGCGGTGGTGCTCGGCATCCAGCGCGACGGCAAGCGGCTCGACGTGCCGGTCACGCTCGACACCGCGCCCGGCGAGGCGCCCAAGGATGGCGGTGCGGCAAAGCCCGCCGGCAAGCTGGGCGCGGCGCTCAATCAGGCCGTACAGACCGAAACCGTGCGCTATCCGCTCGGACAGGCGACGGTCCGTGCCGCGGCGCAGGTCTGGAACACGAGCGTGCTCTCGCTGAAGCTGCTCGGAAAGATGCTGATCGGCGAGGCGTCGCTGCAGAATCTCAGCGGGCCGCTGACCGTCGCCGATTATGCGGGCCGCGCGGCCAACATGGGTTGGCAGCCGTTCATCAGCTTCCTGGCGCTGGTCAGCGTCAGCCTCGGTGTACTGAATTTGTTACCTATTCCGGTTCTGGATGGGGGGCATTTGCTGTATTATTGCGTGGAATTTTTGACTGGCAGGCCCGTACCAGATCACTGGCAGGCGACGCTGCAGAAGGTCGGCATCGCCTGCATCTTGCTCCTGACCTCACTCGCTTTGTTCAATGACGTCAGCCGATTGTTCCTGGCGCGCGGGTAGCTGCGCGTTGGCCGGGACGACGGGTACGCGCCGCGGCGCCAGAGCCTAAAAAATATTCCTGTATCGCATTGCATCGATTTGAGAGAGAGGGGATCGACATTGATCAGAAATAAGCGCATCTCGCTGGGCGTGCTGACGAGTGCGATTATCGCGGCCTGGAGCCCTGCGGGCTGGGCCGCCGATCCGTTCGTAGTCAAGGACATCCGCGTCGAAGGGCTGCAGCGCGTCGAGCCGGGCACCGTGTTCGGCTACCTCCCGGTCCGCGTCGGCGAAACCTTCACCGACGACAAGGGCGCCGATGCCATTCGCGCGCTCTACAACACGGGCTTCTTCAAGGACGTGCAGATCCGTGCCGAAGATGGCGTGCTCGTCGTGCAGGTGGAGGAACGTCCCGCCATCTCGCAGCTCGAGTTCGTCGGCATCAAGGAATTCGACAAGGACACGCTGCGCCGTTCGCTGCGTGCCGTCGGCGTGGCCGAGGCGCGTTACTACGACAAGGCGCTGATCGACAAGGCGGAGCAGGAGCTCAAGCGCCAGTACGTCGCGCGCGGCTACTATGCCGCCGACGTGCAGACCACCGTGACGCCGGTGGACCGCAATCGCGTGTCCGTGGTGTTCAATGTGGACGAAGGCCCCGTCGCGAAGATCCGCCAGATCAATATCGTCGGTAACAAGGCGTTCAAGGAAAGCACGCTGCGCGACGAGATGCAGCTGTCGACGCCGAACTGGCTGTCCTGGTACACGAAGAACGATCTCTATTCGAAGCAGAAGCTGACGGCCGACCTGGAAGCGCTGCGTTCGTACTACCTGAACCGCGGTTACCTCGAGTTCCAGATCGAATCGACGCAGGTGTCGATCACGCCGGACAAGAAGGACATCTACCTGACGCTGAACATCAAGGAAGGCGAGCAGTACAAGGTGTCCGACATCCGCCTGGCCGGCGAACTGCTCGGCAAGCAGGAAGAGATGGAAAAGCTCATGCAGCTGAAGAAGGGCGATATTTTCTCGTCCGAAAAGCTGACCGCGAGCACCAAGGCCATTACCGACCTGCTGGGCACGTACGGCTACGCGTTCACCACGATCAATCCGCAGCCGAACATCGATCAGGGCAAGCGCGAAGTCGCGCTGACGCTGATGGTCGATCCGGGCCGCCGCGTCTATGTGCGCCGCGTGAACGTGGTCGGCAACAGCAAGACGCGTGACGAGGTGGTGCGCCGCGAGATGCGCCAGATGGAAAGCTCGTGGTTCGACAGCGAGAAGCTCACGCAGTCGCAGGCGCGTATCAACCGTACCGGCTACTTCACCGACACGAACATCACCACCGAGGACGTGCCGGGCGCGCCCGACCAGGTCGATGTGAACGTGAACGTGACCGAGAAGCCGACCGGTCAGATCAGCCTGGGTCTGGGCTTCTCCTCGACCGACAAGCTCGTGCTGCAGGCCGGCCTGCGCCAGGACAACGTGTTCGGCTCCGGTACCAGCCTCGGCCTGGACGTGAACACCGCGAAGTCGTTCCGCACGATCTCGCTGACGCAGTACGACCCGTATTTCACGGTGGACGGCATCAGCCGCTCGACCGATATCTACTACCGTACCGCGCGTCCGCTGTACTACACGGGCGACCAGGACTACAAGATCGTCACCGCGGGTGGCGGCTTCAAGTTCGGCGTGCCGTTCTCGGAAAACGATACCGTGTTCTTCGGTATCGGCTACGAGCGCACGCAGGTCTACACCTCGGTCAACACGCCGTCGCAGTACCAGGCGTGGCTGCAGAAGATTGGCAAGAGCAGTGGCGACCCGATCAACAACTTCCCGTTCACGATCGGCTGGGCGCGCGATCGCCGCGACAGTGCGCTGATCCCGACCAAGGGTCCGTACACGCAGGCCAACCTCGAAGTGGGCGTGCCGGGTGGCGATACGCAGTACTATCGCGCCAGCTTCCAGCAGCAATACTTCTATCCGCTGTCGAAGGCCTTCACGCTGGCCTTCAACGGTGAAGTGGCGTACGGGCACGGCTACGGCGACACGCCGTTCCCGGTGTTCAAGTACTTCTACGCCGGTGGTATCGGCTCGGTACGTGGCTACCAGACCAGCACGCTGGGTCCGAAGGACCAGAACGGCAACCCGGTCGGCGGCGCGTCCAAGCTTATTGGTAACGTCGAATTCGTGTTCCCGCTGCCGGGGTCCGGTGTGGACCGCACGCTGCGTCTGTTCACGTTCTTCGACTTCGGTAACGTGTATCAGGAAGGCGCGCCCATCAAGGTCAGCGACCTCAAGTACTCGACCGGTCTCGGTATGTCGTGGCTGTCTCCGATCGGCCCGCTCAAGGTCAGCGTCGGCTTCCCGCTCAAGAAGGACGATACCGACCGGGTCCAGCGCTTCCAGTTCCAGATCGGTACCGCGTTCTGATTGCGACAAAGGATTCGTTTCATGAAACTCCATTCTCCACTGATGAAATCCCTGAGCGCGGCCGCGCTGGCCGCTGCGGCCCTGTGCGCGGCAGCGCCGGCGATGGCTCAGGAGGCGCGCATCGCCGCGGTCAACTCGGAGCGCATCCTGCGTGATTCGCAGCCGGCGAAGGCCGCTCAGGTCAAGCTCGAGCAGGAATTCTCGAAGCGCGACCGCGAACTGCAGGACATGGCCCAGAAGATCAAGGGCATGGCCGACAAGCTCGACAAGGACACCGCGGTGCTCGCGGACTCCGACCGCCAGCGCCGTCAGCGCGAAGTGGCCGACCTCGACCGCGAATTCCAGCGCAAGCAGCGTGAATTCCGCGAGGACCTGAACCAGCGCCGCAACGAGGAACTGGCACAGGTGCTGGAGCGCGCCAATCGCGTGATCCGCAGCCTGGCCGAGCAGCGCAAGTACGATCTGATCGTGCAGGAAGCGGTGTACGTGAATCCGCGCATCGACATCACCGACGACGTGATGAAGGCGCTGAACGCGAGCACCACGGGCGCGAAGTAAGCCCGTCGGCCCGCAGGTTCCATCGCGCGTCGATTCGATCGTTCCCTTTCAGGAAGTACCGCCATGCAGACACCCACACTGGGGCAGCTCGCCACCGAGAACGGCGCGCAGGTTGTGGGTGATCCCGACCTGACCGTTGCCGGCCTCGCGCCGCTCGACCAGGCCGGTCCCGGCGACCTGTCGTTCCTCTCCAATCCGCTGTACCTCGCGCAGGCCGTCGCTTCGGGCGCGGGGGCGATCATCGTGTCGCCCGCCGACCTCGAGCGCATTCGCGCCGAAGGGCATGCCGACGGCCGCAACTGGCTCGTCGCGCGCAATCCGTACGTATGCTTTGCCCGTGTCGCGCAGCGTTTCGACCGCGCCAACGCGGACACGCGTACGGGCATCGACCCGCGCGCGAGCGTGGCGGCCGATGCCGTGGTCCCCGCCTCGTGCTTTATCGGCCCGAACGTGGTGATCGAGGCTGGCGCGCGACTGGGCGAGCGTGTACGCATCGTCGGCAACAGTTTTGTCGGTTCGCACGCGGAGATCGGCGACGATACGCTGATTTACGCGAATGTATCGGTTTATCACCACTGCGTGGTTGGTAAACGGAATATCCTGCATAGCGGCGCGGTGATCGGCGCGGACGGCTTCGGCTTTGCGCCCGATATCGGGCCGGCCGGCGTTGCCTACGTGAAGATCCCCCAAACGGGTCGCGCGGTGCTCGGCGATGACGTCGAGGTCGGCGCCAATACCGCGATCGACCGTGGCGCGATGGCGGACACGGTGATCGAAGAGGGCTGCAAGCTCGACAATCAGGTCCAGATTGCGCATAACGTAAGGGTCGGCGCGCATACCGTGATCGCGGGTTGCGCCGCGATCGCGGGCAGTACCCGTGTCGGCCGTTTCTGCGTGATCGGTGGATCGGCCAATTTCGCGGGCCACCTGACCATTGCCGACCGGACCACGATTTCGGGCGGCACCTCGATCACGAAGTCGATCAGCAAGCCTGGCGGCCATTTCACGAGCGTTTTCCCATTCCTGCCGCATGGCGAATGGGAGCGAAACGCCGCCATCGTACGCGGGCTCGCGAAGCTTCGCGAAAGGGTGATCCAGCTGGAGCGCCGTCTGCGCGGCCAGTCACCGGATCCCGCCCCAACACAAGACCAAGAGAAATCATCATGACCGCATCCGACATCGACATTCGCAAGATCCTGAAGCTGCTGCCGCATCGGTATCCGATCCTGCTCGTCGACCGCGTGCTCGAGCTGGAGCCGCAGAAGCGGATCAAGACGCTCAAGAACGTCACCATCAACGAGCCGTACTTCGTGGGCCATTTCCCGGAACAACCGGTGATGCCCGGTGTCATGATTCTCGAGGCGCTCGCGCAATCGGCCGGGCTGCTGACGTTCGGCGCGGACATGGAGCGCAAGGAAGGCTCGCTGTACTACTTCGTCGGCATCGACGGCGCGCGCTTCAAGCGCGTGGTGTACCCCGGTGACCAGCTGCACCTGAACGTGACCGTGGAGCGCTATATCCGCGGCATCTGGAAGTTCAAGGCCAATGCGACCGTGGACGGCGAGGTCGCCTGCGAAGCCGAACTCATGTGCACGGTCAAGCAGGCCGACGCCTGAGCCGCGCCACTTCACACGCATCAGACCACAGGACAGGACGTATGACGCAAATCCATCCCACCGCACTGGTCGACCCGAAGGCAGAACTTGCCGCCGACGTGACCGTCGGCCCGTTTTCCATCGTTGGCCCGAACGTGCGGATTGGCAGCGGTACCCGGATCGGCTCGCATACCACCGTCGAAGGGCATACCACCGTGGGCGAGGGTAACCGTATCGGTCCCTACGCCTCGATCGGCGGCACGCCGCAGGACATGAAGTACGCCAACGAGCCGACGCGGCTCGAGATTGGCGATCGCAACACGATTCGCGAATTCACGACGATCCATACGGGTACCGTGCAGGATCGCGGCCTGACCCGCCTCGGCAACGACAACTGGATCATGGCGTACGTGCATATCGCGCACGACTGCGACGTTGGCAACCACGTCGTGTTTTCGAGCAATGCGCAGATCGCCGGCCACGTGCAGGTGGGCGACTGGGCGATTCTCGGCGGCATGAGCGGCGTGCACCAGTTCGTGCGCATCGGCGCGCATGCGTTCCTTGGCGGTGCCTCGGCGCTCGTGCAGGACATTCCGCCGTTCGTGATCGCCGCGAGCGACAAGGGCGGCAACAAGGCCACGCCGCACGGCGTGAACGTCGAGGGCCTGCGCCGCCGCGGTTTCGACGCGGGCCAGATCGCCGCGCTGCGCCAGGCGTACAAGCTGCTCTACAAGTCGGACCTCAACTTCGACGACGCGCGCAATGAAATCGCGGCGCTGCTCGCGCAATCGGACGCCACGACGGCGGAGCCGCTGCGCGCGCTCGCCGACTTCCTGGCCACGACGCAGCGCGGCATCGTTCGCTAAGCCGACGCGACATGGTCGAGGCAAAGCGCGGAACCGTCGCGATGGTGGCCGGAGAGGCTTCCGGCGACCTGCTGGCGTCGTTATTGCTCGAAGGGCTGCACAAGCGGCTCGGCGAATCGGTGGACTATGCCGGCATCGGCGGCCGCCGCATGATGGAGCAGGGCTTCGTCTCGCACTGGCCGATGGAGACGCTCTCCGTCAACGGCTATGTGGAGGTACTGGGCTCGCTGCGCGAGATTCTCGCCACGCGGCGTGCGATCCGCGAGAAGCTGATTGCGCAGCCGCCGCTATGCTTTATCGGCGTGGATGCGCCCGATTTCAATTTCGGCCTCGAAGTCCCGCTGCGCCGCGCGGGGATTCCGGTCGTGCATTTCGTCAGCCCGTCGATCTGGGCATGGCGCGGTGGGCGGATCCGTACGATCGCACGCGCGGTCGACCATATCCTCTGCCTGTTTCCGTTCGAACCCGAGATCTACGCGCGCGCGGGCATTCCCGCGACGTATGTCGGCCATCCGCTGGCCGACGTGATTCCGATGGTGCCCGATGTGGCCGGTGCGCGCGCGACGCTGGGCCTGCCCGAGGGCAAGCGCGTCGTCGCGGTGCTGCCGGGCAGCCGGCAGTCGGAGGTGAAGAACCTCGGCGCCACGTTCTTCGGCGCGATGGCGCGCATGCATCGCATGGACGGCAACCTCGCCTTCGTCGTGCCTGCGGCAAGCGCGCCGCTGCGCGCGATCATCGAGGGACATGCGCTCGATCATCCGGAACTCGACGTGACGATCGTCGATGGTCAGTCGCATCTTGCGATGGAAGCCGCCGACGTCGTGCTGCTGGCGAGCGGCACCGCCACGCTGGAAGCCGCGCTGTACAAGAAGCCGATGGTCATCTCTTACAAGGTGCCCTGGCTGACCGCGCAGATCATGAAGCGGCAGGGCTATCTGCCCTATGTCGGGCTGCCGAATATCCTGTCCGGCCGCTTTGTCGTGCCGGAACTGCTGCAGGACGATGCCACGCCCGAGGCGCTCGCGCGCGAAACGCTGCTGCAGCTCAACGACGAAGGCAATATCGCATTCCTCCGCGAGCATTTCACGGCGATGCACGAGACCCTCAAGCGCAATACCGCATCGATCGCCGCCGATGTCGTGGTCGATCTCATGCATCAGCGGGGGGTACGCTGATGCCGCGCGCCAAGTCGCCTTCGCCGCAACTGGGGCTCGAACTCACTCAGACCGTGGCCGTCGTACAGCGCCTGTGCGGCGTGGACGAGGCCGGTCGCGGCCCGCTCGCGGGGCCCGTGTATGCGGCCGCCGTGGTGCTCGACCCCGCGCGCCAGATCCGCGGGCTGGCCGATTCCAAGATCCTCAGCGCGGAGAAGCGCGAAGTGCTGTTCGAGCGCATCTGCGAACGCGCGCTGGGCTGGCATATTTCGTTTGCGACGGTCGAGGAGATCGACTCGATCAATATCCTGCATGCCTCGATGCTGGCCATGCAGCGCGCGGTGCAGGGGCTCGCCGCCAAAGGCGTGATTCCCGACCTCGTGCAGGTGGACGGCAATCGCTGCCCGCAGGTCGCGTTTCCGGTCGAAGCGATCGTAAAGGGCGATGCCAAGGTGCGTGCGATCTCGGCGGCGTCGATCCTCGCCAAGGTCGCACGCGACCGCGAACTGCACGCGCTGCACCAGCAGTATCCCGAGTACGGGTTCGACAGCCATGTGGGCTATCCCACGCCGCAACATCTGGCCGCGCTCGAGCAGTTCGGGGCCACGCCGCATCACCGCCGCACGTTCGCGCCGGTGCGCATCGTGCTCGATCGCATGACGGTTGCGCAGGAAGCGCCGCCGTTCTGAAGGTTCTACGGTGAAGCACATCACATCGCGCGACAACGCGCTGTTCAAGCATCTGAAGGCGCTGACGGGCTCCACCCACCAGCAGCGCAAGGCGGGCCAGTCCGTGCTCGATGGCGTGCACCTCGCGCAGGCCTACGTCGCGGCGCTGGGGCAGCCCGTGCAATGCGTGCTCGGCGAGCGCCACTACGATCATCCCGAGGTGCGGGCGCTGCGCGACGCCGTCGACGAGCACCGCGTCATCGTGCTGGCCGACGCGCTGTTCTCGCAGATCGCCCCCGTCGCCAATGGGATCGATCTGCTGTTCGTGATCGACACGCCGGGCGGGCATCTGCCGCAGACCATCGACACCGATTGCGTGATTCTCGATGGCGTGCAGGACGCGGGCAACGTCGGCTCGATCCTGCGCAGCGCGGCCGCGGCGGGCATTCCGCACGCGTTCCTCGTGACCGGCAGCGCGTCGGCATGGTCGGCCAAGACCCTGCGCGCCGGCATGGGCGCGAACTTCCATCTGAATATCGTCGAGCACTGCACGCTCGACATGCTGTCCAGCCGGCTGCGGGTGCCGTTGCTGGCGACATCCTCGCACGCGGATGCGGCGGTATTCGATACCGATCTGCGGGCGCCGGTGGGGTGGGTCGTCGGTAACGAAGGCGCTGGCGTCAGCGCGGCATGGATGGCGCATGTGTCCCGCACGGTGACCATTCCACAGCCAGGCGGACTCGAATCGCTGAACGTGGCGGCGGCCACTGCCGTTTGCCTGTTCGAGGCGGTGCGGCAGCGGCGCGGGGCGGGCGCATAGCGGGCTAGCGCGTCTGCGCCCTGGTGTCCGCCGGTTGCCCCGTCTTCGGGGCGATGAATGCTTCGACCTTGTCGAGCCGAACTTCGAGTCTGTCCACCTTGCGATCGAGGGCGTGCACCTGCGCCTCGAGGCGATCAAACCGCTGATCGAATTTGGTTTCCAGGCGACCGAGCCGATTGTCGAATTGGGTTTCCAGGCGACCGAGCCGATTGTCGAATTGGGTTTCGATGCGAACGAGGGCGTCCTTCAGGTCGCGGCCGCTGTATTCCACGATGGCAAACACGGCGGACAGCGACGTGAGAACGCCGGCGAAAAGAAGGGCGCCGACCTTCGGCGGCAGGTGGCCGGGATCGCGTGGGGTCAGGGTATGCGGGAAGTCGCCAGCGGTATGCACATGGCCTTGGGGATGGGACACGGTGGTTTTCTCCTGTGGACAACGACAGCGTTGCCATTGAAATTTGCCACCGTGTCAGGGCTCCGAACAGGAGACGATTCTCAAAATAGCGGTCAATAGTTGTCGCGATCGACCTTGATTTCCTGCAGGATCGTCGTCGCGATTTCCTCGATCGACTTGTGGGTCGAGGACAGCCACTTGATGCCCTCGCGCCGCATCATCGTCTCGGCCTCGTTGACCTCGTAGCGGCAGTTCTCGATGGCCGCGTACTTGCTGCCGGGCCGGCGCTCGTTGCGGATTTCGGTCAGGCGCTGCGGATCGATCGAAAGCCCGAAGATCTTGTTCTTGAACGCATAGAGCGCCGTGGGCAGCTTGCCGCGTTCGAAGTCGTCGGGAATCAGCGGGTAGTTGGCGGCCTTGAGGCCGTACTGCATGGCCAGGTAGAGGCTGGTCGGGGTCTTGCCGCTGCGCGAGACGCCCACGAGGATGACGTCGGCTTCCTGCAGGTTCTTGTGCGACTGGCCGTCGTCGTGCGCGAGCGAGAAGTTGATGGCCTCGATGCGGTTCTTGTACGCCTCGGTGTCGGCGTTCTGGTGGAAGCGGCCGATCGCGTGCGTGGACTTGAGGCCGAGCTCCTTCTCCAGCGGCTCGATGAAGGTCTGGAACATGTCCAGGATCATCGCCTTGGCGCGGCGGATGGCCTTGTTGGATTCGGCGTTGACGAGCGTCGTAAACACGATCGGCGGCACGCCTTCGTTGTAGAACGCCTCGTTGATCTTGCCCACGGCGATATGTGCCTTCTCGGGCGTATCGACGAACGGCATGCGCACCTTGCGGAAACGCATCTCGAACTGCGCGAGGATCGAGTGGCTGAATGTTTCGGCGGTAATGCCGGTGCCATCCGAGACGATAAAGACCGTACGGACGGCAGGGCGATCGGCGGCGCCGGTGACGGGGGTGGGCGCTACGGACGCCGGTTGCGGCGCATCAGGCGCTTCCGGAAGGGACATGTCTGATCAATTATTTGGAGCCGCATTTTCGCGAAGTGCGGTGCGGCACGGTAGAATAGCGGCGATCTTTTGGCTAAGCAATTGCGCGGGCGCAAGCCAGACAACGATCATACGGTCGATTGTCAACAATGTGCGCCGCAGCAAAGGCGATGGAAATGCCGGGCAAATGCTTAGCCAAGCGATCGCTTCCGGGAACAGAACTCCAACAAGATACCGGGCGACACGAAAGATTTCTTACTTTGTTTTGAGGCTTTCATGACCAACGCCAATCAGGCAAATGCCGGCGCACTCGACGGCGCCTATGTGCTGCCGTTCGAGCAGCTCCGCATGCACGACGTGGAGACTGTCGGCGGCAAGAACTCGTCGCTCGGCGAGATGATCTCCCAGCTGGCCCAAGCCGGCGTCCGCGTTCCCGGCGGCTTTGCGACGACCGCGCTCGCCTTCCGCGATTTCCTGGCTCACAACGACCTGACCGCGCGCATCTCCGCGCGCCTGAAGGCACTCGACGTCGACGACGTCAAGGCACTGGCCGAGGCCGGCGCCGAGATTCGCGGCTGGGTCGTGAACGCGCCCCTGCAGCCGCGTCTGGAAAAGGAGATTCGCGAGTTCTACGCAACGGTGTCCGCGCGCGAAGGCGCCGAGGCGTCGTTCGCCGTGCGTTCGTCGGCCACGGCCGAGGATCTGCCGGACGCTTCGTTCGCGGGCCAGCAGGAGTCGTATCTGAACGTCAGCGGCATCGATGACGTGCTGGACAAGATCAAGCACGTGTTCGCCTCGCTGTACAACGACCGCGCGATCTCGTACCGCGTGCACAAGGGCTTTGCCCACGACGTGGTGGCGCTGTCCGCCGGCATCCAGCGCATGGTGCGTTCGGACCTCGCATCGTCGGGCGTGATGTTCACGATCGACACCGAGTCGGGCTTCCCCGACGTGGTGTTCATCACGTCGAGCTACGGCCTCGGCGAGACGGTGGTGCAGGGCGCCGTGAACCCGGACGAGTTCCACGTGTTCAAGCCGACGCTGGCGTCGGGCAAGTACCCGATCATCCGCCGCTCGATCGGCTCGAAGCTCATCAAGATGGAATTCACGGCACCGGGCGAAGCCGGCCGCGTGAAGACCGTCGATGTGCCCGTGGAACTGCGCAACCGTTACTCGATCACCGACGCCGACGTGTCGGAACTGGCCAAGTACGCGGTCATCATCGAGAAGCACTACGGCCGCCCGATGGACATCGAGTGGGGCAAGGACGGCAAGGACGGCAAGATCTACATCCTGCAGGCGCGCCCGGAAACGGTGAAGAGCCAGTCCGCCGGCAAGGCCGAGCAGCGCTTCAAGCTGAAGGGCACGGCACCCGTGCTGACCAGCGGCCGCGCCATTGGCCAGAAGATCGGTACCGGTCCGGTCCGCGTGATCAACGATCCGTCGGAAATGGAACGTGTGCAGCCCGGCGACGTGCTCGTGGCCGACATGACCGACCCGAACTGGGAGCCGGTGATGAAGCGTGCTTCGGCGATCGTGACGAACCGTGGCGGCCGTACCTGCCACGCGGCGATCATCGCGCGCGAACTCGGCGTGCCCGCCGTGGTGGGTTGCGGCGACGCGACCGACATCCTCAAGGATGGCACGCTGGTGACCGTGTCCTGCGCCGAGGGTGACGAAGGCCGGATCTACGACGGCCTGCTCGAGACCGAAGTGACCGAGGTCCAGCGCGGCGAAATGCCGGCCATCGACGTCAAGATCATGATGAACGTGGGCAATCCGCAGCTCGCGTTCGACTTCGCGCAGATCCCGAACGAAGGCGTGGGCCTGGCGCGTCTCGAGTTCATCATCAACAACAACATCGGCGTCCACCCGAAGGCGATTCTCGACTATCCGCAGGTCGATGCCGACCTGAAGAAGGCCGTGGAATCGGTGGCCCGCGGCCACGCGAGCCCGCGCGCGTTCTACGTGGACAAGCTGGCCGAAGGCATCGCGACGATCGGCGCGGCGTTCTATCCGAAGCCCGTGATCGTGCGTCTGTCGGACTTCAAGTCCAACGAGTACAAGAAGCTGATCGGCGGTTCGCGCTACGAGCCGGACGAAGAAAACCCGATGCTGGGTTTCCGTGGCGCCTCGCGCTATATCTCCGACGACTTCGCCGAGGCGTTCGAGATGGAATGCAAGGCCATGAAGCGCGTGCGCGACGAAATGGGCCTGACCAACGTCGAGATCATGGTGCCGTTCGTGCGGACCCTGGGTCAGGCGGAAAAGGTCATCGAGCTGCTGGCCAAGCACGGCCTCAAGCGCGGCGAGAACGGCCTGCGCATCATCATGATGTGCGAAGTGCCGTCGAACGCGATTCTGGCCGAAGAGTTCCTCCAGTACTTCGACGGCTTCTCGATCGGCTCGAACGACCTGACGCAGTTGACGCTGGGCCTCGACCGCGACTCCGGCATGGAGCTGCTGGCCAAGGACTTCGACGAGCGCGATCCGGCGGTGCAGTTCATGCTGGCCCGTGCGATCTCCACGGCGCTGCGCCTGGACAAGTATGTCGGCATCTGCGGCCAGGGTCCTTCGGACCATCCGGACTTTGCCGCGTGGCTCGCCAAGGAAGGCATCAAGTCGATCTCGCTGAATCCTGATTCGGTGATCGATACGTGGAAGCAGCTGGCTTCGTAAGCCACGTCGCCATGTAGAAAGGCCGCCCCGAGGGGCGGCCTTTTTGTTTGCAGGTTTGCGAGATCGCTTATTTTTCCTGCATCTTCGCGGCCTTGACGATCTCGCCCAGGCGGCGGCGTTCGGCGTCCACGAACTTCACGAACTCGGCGCGCGTGCCGCCGATGGGCTCGATACCGACGGACTTGAGCCTGGCCGCCGTGGCCGGGTCGCGCATGGCCTGATCGACCGCGGCCGCCACCTTGTCCATGATCGCGGGCGGCGTGCCCTTGGGCGCGTGCACGCCGGCCCAGTGCGCGATCTGCAGGTCCGGGAAGCCTTGCTCCGTGGCCGTGGACAGCTGCGGGTAGGCGGAGATGCGCTGCGTCCACGTCGTGGCCAGCGGCTTGAACTTGCCTTCGCCCACGATATGCGGCAGTGCGATGATGCTGGCCTCCGACGTGCCTTCCACCTGTCCGCCGAGCACGGCGGTCGTGCTCTCGCCACCGCTCTTGTACGGAATCGACTGCAGCTTGGCGCCGTACTTCACGTTGAGGATCTCGGCCACGAAATGCGGCGTGCTGCCGGTGCCCGCGGTCGCGAAGTTGAAGCCGTTGCCTTTCTTCGAGGCATCGACGAATTCGCGCAGGGTGTTGTACGGGGAGCTCTTCGGCACCACGATCACGGACGGGGCCAGGCCGATCATCACGACCGGCACCAGCGCATCGTCCTTGAACGGGATCGACTTCTTGATCATGCTGTTCGAGATCACGCCCGCCGCGCTGATCAGGAACGTATAGCCGTCGGGGGCGCTGCGGGCGACGACTTCCGCGCCCACGGTACCGCCCGCGCCCGGACGATTGTCGATCAGTACCGTCTGGCCCAGCACCTTCGACGCGCCTTCGGCCGCCGCGCGGGCCATCAGATCGTTGGCGCCGCCGGCCGAGAACGGCACGACGAAGCGAATGGTCTTGGACGGCCACGTGTCGGCGGCGGCCGCGGTGCCGGCCGCCGTAAACGTGGTGATCAGGGCCGCCGAAGCGATCAGGGTGCGCGTGAATCGGTTGGTCTTATGCAAAACGTGTCTCCAAAAGCGAATAACAACATCTGAAACGTCAGTCTTTCGCGGCGTACTTCTTGTCGAGCGCGTCGTAGCGCGGCTTGTTGACAAGGCGTTGGCGCTCGCTGAACGGTGCCACGAGCGTCGCGTCTTCATCGAGGCGCCCCTGCTTTTGCAGCGTGCCGAGCGCGCGCTGCATGCCGAGCACCGCGCCCTGCAACGCCGCGTTCGCGTACAGCACGATGGCGTAGCCAAGGCCGGCAAGCGCCTCGCGCGACTGCGTCGGCGTCTTGCCGCCGATCACGATATTGATCAGTTGCGGAATGTCGATCAGGCCGGGCAGGCGTTCGATATCGGCCAGCGACTCGGTGGCTTCGATAAACAGGATGTCCGCGCCCGCCTCGACGAAGCGGCGGCCGCGGTCGATCGCGTCCTCGATGCCATGCACGGCGGCCGCATCGGTCCGCGCGATGATCAGCAGGTTTTCGTCCTCGCGCGCATCGGCCGCGGCCTGGATCTTGCCGACCATCTCGCTCGTGCTGATGACTTCCTTGCCCGCGAAGTGCCCGCACTTCTTCGGCATGATCTGGTCTTCCAGCTGGACCGCGTCGGCGCCGCTGCGTTCGAGGACCTGGATCGTGCGATAGACGTTCACCGCGTTGCCGAAGCCCGTGTCGGCATCGACGATGATCGGTAGCGCGATGGCATCGCGCACGCGCGACGTGTGCTCGGCGACTTCGTGCAGGCCGATAAAGCCGAGGTCGGGCAGGCCCAGCGACATGTTGGTCACGCCGGCACCGGTCAGGTACAGCGCCTCGAACCCGGCGTCCTCGATGACGCGGGCGCTCATGGCATTGAATGCGCCGGGCACGAGCAGGCCCTGGCGGGCTTCGACCTTGGCGCGGAAGGCGGCACGGCGTGCCGCGGAGGAGGTGGTCATGATGGGGTCTCCGGATCTCGAATGGATGTGCCTCTTTTCGCACGGAGCGTGCCAGTCGGACGGTTCGCCAAAAACTTCATGCAAAACAATGACTTGGGTGCGGGGCGCGTGGTTGAGCTACCATGCCGGAACGTTTCATGTGTTTCACGGAACGTTCCAGTCTCGGGCTGGACGTTTTGGCACCAAGGTCTTTCCCATGTCCCAAGTCGTATCGAACGCCGTCCCTGGACGTCCCGGCATCGCCCTCGTCAGTTTTAGTCAACTTGCGACGCTCTGTGAAACCGTCGCGCCGCGCTATGGCGATCAGGCGCGATTTTTCTCGGTGCGGGCCGGCTACGGCGCGGCCGTCGCGGCGCTGCAGACACATATCGAGGCCGGCACGGTCGATGTGGTGCTGGCCGCGGGCTCCAACGGCGCCTATCTGCGCGACAACCTCGCGGTGCCCGTGGTCATGGTCAAGGTCAATGGCTTCGACGTGCTGAGCGCGATCGCGCAGGCCATCTCGCTATGGCCGGGCGAGTCGGTCGGACTCGTGCTGCACGAGGCCATTTCGAAGGAGCTTGCCGAACTGGGCAAGTACCTGCGGCTCGACCTGCGGCAGCGCGCCTATCGCTCGATCGATGAAGTGCGCGAAGCCGTGGAGACCCTGGCGGCCGAAGGCTGCACCGTGATCATCGGCCCGGGCATGGCCTGCGACCTTGCATTGCGTGCGGGGCTGCACAGCGTGTTCCTGTATTCCATGGGCGCCGTGGAGGAAGCGTTCGAACGATCGATCGAACTCGCGCGCATGAGCCGGCAGAAGGAGTCGAAGCGCGTGCGTCTGAACACGATCGTCGCGCATCTGCGCGATGGGGTGGCCGCGTTCGACGAGTCGGGGCAGGTGGAGGTGGTCAACCCGGCAATGCTCGAACTGCTGGGTGTGGACCGCGCGCAGGATATCGATGCGCAGTTGATGCGCGCGCTTGGCGCGCAGCTGCGCGACGCGGGCGACGGCGATGCCATGGCGGAAGAGCGCATCGAGCAGATGGGCGGCCGCGCGCTGATCATGAACAGCCTGCCGATCGTCGATCATGGCGTGCGTTCGGGCACGGTCATCACCGCGCAGGATGCGCTCGTCGCGCAGCGCATCGACCGCTCGCTGCGCACGAGCCAGCGGCCGCGGCATGTGGTCGCGCGGCACAAGCTGGCCGATCTGACCGGCGCATCGGCGGCGATCGATCGCGTCAGGCGGCTCGCGCAGGCCAGCGCCGCGCACGATGCCACGCTGCTGCTGATCGGCGAGAGCGGCACGGGCAAGGAGCTCGTCGCGCAGGGCGTGCACAACGCGAGCGAGCGCCGGGGTAATCCGTTCGTGGCCTTCAATTGCGCGGCGTTGCCGGAGGGACTGATCGAAAGCGAACTGTTCGGGCACGAAGAGGGCGCGTTCACGGGCGCGCGGCGCGGCGGCAAGCCGGGGCTCTTCGAGGTGGCGCACACGGGCACGATCTTTCTGGATGAAGTGGGCGAGATGCCCGCGGCGTTGCAGAGCCGGCTGCTGCGCGTGCTGCAGGAGCGCGAGGTCATGAAGCTCGGGGCGGGGCGCGCGACGCCGATCGACGTGCGCGTGATTGCCGCCACGCACCGGGACCTCCGCGAACTCGTGCGGCAGGGGACGTTTCGCGCCGACCTGTATTTCCGTCTGAATCTGCTGCAGATCGCGTTGCCCGCGCTGCGCGAGCGGCGCGAGGACATTCCCGACCTCGCGCGGCAACTGCTGGCGCGCAGCCGCAGCAAGTACGGCCTGGCCGCGCGGAACGATGGGCAGGACGACGCGCGCATCGTCGCGTTCCTGCAGCCGTTATTCGCGTCGTACGCGTGGCCGGGCAATGTGCGCGAGCTCGAGAACCTCGTGGCGCGCGCGGCGATCTATCTGACCGATGCCGCGTGGAGCGCGCAGCAGGATCTGCGGGAGATCTTTCCCGAGTTCGATGAGGTGGGTGAGGTAGTTGAGGCGGGCGAGCGGCACCGGCAGGCCGCGGCACCATCCGCAGCGCCGCCGTCGCGTGACGACGTGCTGCGCGCGCTGGAGGCGCACGGCGGCAATCGCGCCGCGGCGAGCCGCGCGCTCGGCATCGGCCGTACCACGCTGTGGCGGCTCATGAAGTCGTCACCCGCGCGCTGAGGGCGACCACGATCAGGACGACCGGATCGAGGGCGATTACTCCTTGGCGTCGCCCTTGAGGATGCGCGCCTTCTCGCGCTGCCAGTCGCGGTTCTTCTCGGTCTCGCGCTTGTCGAACTGCTTCTTGCCCTTGGCCAGCCCGATCTCGCACTTGATGCGACCGCGCTGGTAATGGAGGTTCAGCGGGACCAGCGTATAGCCGCGCTGCTCGACCTTGCCGATGAGCTTGCTGATCTCGGCGGCCTTGAGCAGCAGCTTGCGCGTGCGGACGGGGTCGGGCTGGACGTGCGTGGAGGCGCTCTGCAGCGGGCTGATATGCGCGCCGATGAGGAACATCTCGGCGTTGCGGATGACCACGTAGCCTTCCTTTATCTGCGCGCGGTTAGCCCGGATCGCCTTGACTTCCCAGCCTTCCAGCACGAGGCCGGCTTCGTACCGCTCTTCGATGAAGTAGTCGAAAAAGGCTTTCTTGTTGTCTGCGATGGTCATGCGTTCCGATGAATGATGAGCTGGGGTGTCCGCTGGGGATGCCCTTCGCGCGCGTGTCGGCTAAAATCCCGATTCTAGCAAACCAGACAGGCGCCGGCCCAGCCCGGCAGCGCCCCGCATTCCGCTTACATGGCCGACGTCCACAAATCCGTCCTGCTCGGGTATTCCGCCGAGCAGATGTACGACCTGGTAACCCGCGTGGAGGACTACCCGAAGTTTCTGCCGTGGTGCGGAGGAGTGGAGGTCTTCGAGCAGACCGAAACGCTGCTCGACGCGAAGATCAATATCCACTTCAGCGGCATCAAGCAGTACTTCCATACGCGGAACATCCAGGAGCGTCCCACGCGAATCGATATGACGTTCGCGGACGGACCTTTCAAGACCTTCAATGGCACGTGGCGCTTCACGCCGCTGCGCGCCGACGCGTGCAAGATCGAATTCCATCTGCACTACGAGTTCTCTAGCGTCCTGCTCGAGAAGATCATCGGCCCGGCGTTCAGCGTCATCGCCAATACGTTCGTCGATGCGTTCGTGAAGCGGGCCGAGGTGGTCTATGACAACAAGACCTGATCTCGCGCCCGGGTCGCCGGCTGCCGTCGTGCGCCTGGCCGTCTGCTATGCGCGGCCGGACCGCGTGTTCCTGGAGGACGTGGAAGTCCCGCCGGGGACGTCGATCGTGCAGGCCATCGCGGCCAGCGGGCTCGTGCGGGCCTGTCCCGAGGTCGATCCGAACACGATGCGCGTGGGAATCTTCGGCAAGCTCAAGACGCTCGATACGGTGGTGCGCGACGGTGATCGTGTGGAGGTGTATCGCGCGCTCACGGCCGATCCCAAGCAGGCGCGGCGCAGGCGCGTGCAGAAGACCCGCGCCACGGGGACCCGCGAAGGCCAGAAGTGGCTGCGCGGCAAGTCTGACTGATCAGCCGCCGGCGCCGCACTCCGCCGCGATCGCGGTATTCGTGCGTTCCAGCGACGCGGCGCGCTCGGCATCGTCCAGCGCCTCGCGCGCGCCTTCGCTGTTGATGCGCGCGATGCGCGCGTTCTGCGAGAGTCCCAGCGCGTAGTTCTGCAGCTCCTGGCAGCGCGCGGCGCGCTGAGCGAGCCTGGCTTCCCTGGCGGCCGTTTCCTCTTCCTGCTTCAGGCGCGCCGCGCGGCGCTTCTCGAAGCCTTCCTTCTGGGCCTGCAGGGCCGCCTGGCTGTCGTTCGGCGTCGAGGCGATGGTATTGACCGACCCCTTGCCCTTGTCGGCTGCGCCCTCGGCGCCATCGGCGGGGACATAGGCGCCCGGCGCGCGGCCCGGTGCCGACAGGATGTTGCGCGCCGGCACGCCAGGCGGCGGTGGCGTGTCGCTGTAGACCTTGCGGCCGGCCTCGTCGCGCCATTGCCACTGGGCCTGGGCGATGCCGGGCAGCGCGGCGATGCCGGCCGCGGCGAGCAGGGAGAGACCGAAAAAGCGCGCGAACGAGCGTTTCATGGGGAGGTAACGTGCGTGGTGAGCAACGCACAGCAGTCTACGCAGACTTGTCCGGGGCGTGCAAGCGCACGGACCAGGCCACCCCGATCATCAGCAATGCAACGGCGGCCGTCTCGAGCGGCCGGGGCCAGCGATGGTCGAAGACAAACCCATATGCCAGCGCGAATAGCGTCTCGAACACGATCATCTGGCCCGACAGCGTGAGGGGTAGCCGACGGCTCGCGATGTTCCACAGGTTGTTGCCAATAAGCGACGCTCCGATTGCAACGGCGCCGTTGACGATCCAGAACCACTGCCAGTCGCGCTGGCTGCCGGACGCGGTGAGGGTGTCGCCGGCGACCATCCACCCGATGACCGCGAGCACCGCGGAAACGAGGCCCGTGGACAGCCCATAAAGCGCGGACCATTCGTTGCCGCTGAAATGCGGGTTGCACTGCAGGTAGCGCGCGTTGTCCACCGCGTACAGCGACCAGCAGACGAGCGCGCCCACGGCGCACAGCACGCCGGCGATCTTCTCCCATACCGGACGGATTGCCGCGTCGGTGGCCGCCGCGCCATGGGCGCCGCCGCCGCCGGAGAACAGATCGATATTGATGCAGGCGATGCCCGCGGCAACGACGAGCAGCGGCAGTACGAGCTTCGATAACGGAACCGCGCCATGGTCGCGGCGGCCCATGATCGTGACCGTGATCGGGAGGATGCCGATGATCAGCGAGGTGGGGCCCACGCCGGCCAGTTGCACACCGAACGCGAGCAGCACGTAGTAGAGCAGGTTGCCCGTGAATGCCTGCCGCAGCAGCGCGATGCAGTCGGCGCGCGTGAGCTTGCGCAGGATGCGGCGAAGCATCGGCAGCGTGGCCACGCATGCGACGATGCCATAGGCGAGGTAGCGGCCGATGGCGAGTTCCCACGGTGAAAATACCGGCAGCAGCTTGGGCGCGATGAACACCATCCCCCAGAACGCGCCGGCCAGCAGGCCGCACAGGACGCCGATTCCCATCGTCTCCGTTCTCGAATCTTGAAAGGAAGGCGAGCATAGCAAAGGGTTTGCGGGAAAGCATCAGCAAATCCTGCAATCCTGTATAATCTGCTTTTGCGCCTAGAGGATTTGCTATGCGTCTTGTCCAGAAAGCACTCACGTTCGATGATGTGCTGCTCGTACCGGCCTATTCGGCCGTCCTGCCCCGGGATGTTTCCCTTCGCACCCGCCTGTCTCGTTCCATTGAATTGAACATTCCGCTGGTCTCCGCCGCCATGGATACCGTGACGGAAGCCCGCCTCGCCATTTCCATGGCACAGGCCGGCGGCATCGGCATTGTCCACAAGAACCTGAAGCCAGCCGACCAGGCGCGCGAAGTCGCGCGGGTCAAGCGCTACGAGTCGGGTGTACTGCGTGATCCGATCACCATTTCGCCGGACATGAAGATCCGCGATGTGATCGCGCTGTCGCAGCACCACGGCATTTCGGGTTTCCCGGTGCTCGAAGGCAAGACCGTCATCGGCATCATCACCAACCGCGACCTGCGCTTCGAGGAAGACCTGGAAGCGCCGGTGCGCGCGAAGATGACGCCGCGCGAGAAGCTGGTGACCGTGGCCGAAGGCGCGCCGCTCGAAGAAGCCAAGCGCCTGATGAACCGTCACCGCCTGGAGCGTGTGCTCGTGGTCAACAGCGCGTTCGAGCTGCGCGGGCTGATCACCGTGAAGGACATCCAGAAGGCCGTCGATAACCCGCTGGCAAGCAAGGACGACCATGGCCAGCTGCGCGTAGGCGCGGCAGTTGGCGTGGGCCCGGACAACGACGAGCGTGTGGATCTGCTGGTGAAGGCCGGCGTGGACGTGATCGTGGTCGATACCGCCCACGGCCACAGCCAGGGCGTGCTGGACCGCGTGCGCTGGGTCAAGCAGAACTATCCGCAGGTGCAGGTCATCGGCGGCAACATCGCCACCGGCGCCGCCGCGCGTGCGCTGGTCGATCATGGCGCCGATGGCGTCAAGGTCGGTATCGGTCCCGGTTCCATCTGCACCACGCGTATCGTCGCGGGTGTGGGCGTGCCGCAGATCACGGCCGTCTCCAACGTGGCCGAGGCGCTGCAGGGCACCGGTGTGCCGCTGATCGCCGACGGTGGCGTGCGTTACTCGGGCGATGTGGCCAAGGCCCTCGCGGCAGGCGCGCATACGGTGATGATGGGCGGCATGTTCTCGGGTACCGAGGAAGCGCCGGGCGAAGTGTTCCTGTATCAGGGCCGCTCGTTCAAGAGCTACCGTGGCATGGGTTCGGTGGGCGCGATGAAGGATGGCGCCGCGGACCGTTACTTCCAGGAAGACAACACCGCCAACGTCGACAAGCTCGTGCCGGAAGGCATCGAGGGCCGCGTGCCTTACAAGGGCCCGGTGCAGGCGATCATTCACCAGCTGACCGGTGGCATTCGCGCGTCGATGGGCTATTGCGGCAGCAGCTCCATCGCCCAGTGGCACGAGACGGCGGAGTTCATGCAGATCACGGCGGCAGGCATGCGCGAGTCGCACGTGCACGACGTCCAGATCACGAAGGAAGCGCCGAATTACCACATCGACTGATTCCGCAGTCGATCCGGCCGCACGGCCGCGCAAGCCTTGTCCGCGCAGATTGCGGGCGGGGCCGCGCGGCCGTGTGTACATGAGTCACCGACATCACGGACAGGAGCGCCAATGAAGATACTGCTGCGAGCGGTGCTGTTTCTCGATGCCTTGCTCCAACTGCTGCTTGGCATCCTGCTGCTGGCGTCGCCGTTTGCGACGCTGTATGCCGCGCTGCAATTGCCGCAGCCGCAGCCCGCGCTGTACGGGCAACTGCTCGGCGTGGCAATGATCGGCTTTGCCTGGCTTCTGGTGCAGGCCACGATCAACGGCCAGCTGACCGTCGCCATCGCGCGGACGGTCGGACAGGTGAATCTGATCGGCGCGATTCTGATCGTATCGTGGGTGCTGTTCCTTGAAGTGCCCGTGCAGGGCGCGGGCAAGATCTGGCTGCTGACGCTGGCCGCGGTCCTCGCGTTCTTTGCAGCGGTGCAGATTCCCGCGGCCAAGCGCGTGCGCCGGCGCGAGCGCGAGGCACAGCTGGCACGCGAGGCCGAGCGCCAGGCGGCCACCACGGCCACCACGGGCGGACGTCCCGTCGGTCCCGGTGGCGATGCGGTGCGACCCGACCCTTATCCTCATGACGATGCGGTTCGTCCGGCATCGCGCGAATATCCTGAATACCGGCGCGAGCCGGTCATCACGCCGCCGCCGGGCTATGGGCCCGGTACCGAAGTGTTGCCCGACCCTGCAACGGAAGAACTGCCATCCCCCCATCATGCACGACAAAATCCTCATTCTTGATTTCGGCTCGCAGGTCACGCAGCTGATTGCCCGCCGTGTTCGCGAGGCCCACGTCTATTGCGAAATCCATCCGAACGACGTGTCCGACGAGTTCGTGCGGCAGTTCGCGCCGAAGGCCATCATCCTGTCGGGCAGCCACGCCAGCACCTACGAGGACCATCAGCTGCGCGCGCCGCAGGCCGTGTGGGACCTCGGCGTGCCCGTGCTCGGCATCTGCTACGGCATGCAGACGATGGCCGTGCAGCTGGGCGGCAAGGTGGAGTGGAGCGACCATCGCGAGTTCGGCTACGCCGAGGTGCGCGCGCACGGCCATACGCCGCTGCTGCAGGACGTGCAGGACTTCGTCACGCCGGAAGGCCACGGCATGCTCAAGGTCTGGATGAGCCACGGCGACAAGGTGGCCGAACTGCCGCCGGGCTTCAAGCTCATGGCGTCCACGCCGAGCTGCCCGATCGCGGGCATGGCCGATGTGGATCGCGGCTACTACGCCGTGCAGTTCCACCCCGAAGTCACGCACACGGTGCGCGGCCGCGAGATGATCGAACGCTTTGTGCTCGGCATTGCCGGCGCGAAGGCGGACTGGGTCATGCGCGACCACATCGAGGAAGCCGTCTCGAAGATTCGCGAGCAGGTGGGCGATGAAGAGGTGATTCTGGGCCTGTCCGGCGGTGTCGATTCGTCGGTGGCCGCGGCGCTGATCCATCGCGCGATCGGCGATCAGCTGACCTGCGTGTTCGTCGATCATGGCCTGCTGCGCCTGGACGAAGGCAAGATGGTGATGGACATGTTCGCGGGCCGCCTGCACGCGAAGGTGGTGCATATCGACGCGTCGGACCAGTTCCTCGGCCATCTGGCCGGCGTGACCGACCCCGAGCAGAAGCGCAAGATCATCGGCCGCGAGTTCGTCGAGGTGTTCCAGGCCGAGGCGAAGAAGCTGAGCAACGCCAAGTGGCTGGCGCAGGGCACGATCTATCCGGACGTGGTGGAGTCGGGCGGTACCAAGACGAAGAAGCAGACCACGATCAAGAGCCACCACAACGTGGGCGGCCTGCCGGAGACGCTGGGCCTGAAGCTGCTGGAACCGCTGCGCGACCTGTTCAAGGACGAAGTGCGCGAACTCGGCGTGGAACTCGGCCTGCCGCCGGAGATGGTGTACCGCCACCCGTTCCCGGGCCCGGGCCTCGGCGTGCGGATTCTGGGCGAGGTGAAGCGCGAGTACGCGGAGCTGCTGCGCCGCGCCGATGCGATCTTCATCGAGGAACTGCGCAAGACGATCGCGACCGAGCAGGACGCGGCGGCCGGCCTGTGCGAGCCGCATCAGGTGGGCAAGAGCTGGTACGACCTGACGAGCCAGGCGTTCGCGGTCTTCCTGCCCGTGAAGTCGGTCGGCGTGATGGGCGATGGCCGCACGTACGACTACGTGGTGGCACTGCGCGCGGTGCAGACCACGGACTTCATGACGGCGCACTGGGCGCACCTGCCTTACGCGCTGCTGGGCCGCTGCTCGAACCGCATCATCAACGAGGTCCGCGGGTTGAACCGGGTGGTGTACGACGTTTCGGGCAAGCCGCCTGCGACGATCGAGTGGGAATAACTGCCCAGCGGACTTCCGGTTTATAGATGTCGTAAAAAGCTCACGTTCAGTGAGCTTTTTGCCATTTGTGAGCCATCTCCGCCTTGACGCATTGAGGGTGGCACTAAGATAACGTACTTCTGCACGATAACATGGTGTATGTTATCGTGTGGAATGTACGTTACCGGGGCTTCACCTTGCCATCTCTCGCGACCGACGTTCTGCGTTATCTCCATGAGGTCTTGGGCATCGACGCACCAGGCGTCGAGCCGTGGACAGGCGCGGGGCAGTTGCCTTACTTCCTCCAGGATGCCTTTCAGTTCTGCGAGCTAGAGCTGCTAGGGCAGCCCGTCATTCTGGCGATGGCCGCCGCCGACGCCAGGACGTCTCTGAGCGAGATCCGGCTCTGGGTGAGCAAGGTCGGCGCCTTGGCCGGCCATCCGGTGGTTTACGTCACGGATGCCTTGCCGTCCTATGACCGCCGGCGGTTGATCGAGCAGAAAGTCCCGTTCATCGTTCCGGGCAACCAACTCTACCTGCCAGACCTGGGTCTGGATTTGCGTGAACATTTTCGGCAGCGCGCTACGCCCACGGAAGCGCTGAGCCCATCCGCGCAGGCCATGCTGATTTCCGCTTTACTGCATCAGCCATGGCAATCCGACTGGCAGCCCTCCAGCGTGGCGGCGGTCCTCGGCTATACGCCAATGACAGTGTCGCGTGCTGTCAAGGAACTCACTGGGACCGGGCTGGCCACTGCCTACACGGTTGGTCGTTCGCGCTGGCTGAAGATGGAACATCCTCCACAGCAGATATGGGAACGTGCGAAACCCATGCTGCGAACGCCGGTCAAGCGCGTGGCGTGGGTGGCAGCCTGTGAAGACGTCCGATATCGGCCGACTCGCATGGCAGGCCTGAGTGCGCTCGCTCGCCATTCCATGCTGACGGCGCCGAGATGGCCGGTGTATGCGATGGCCGCCGCCGATTGGAAGGTCGCGACGGAGGCCGGGATTCAGGAGTTGCCCGAGCCTGAAGCGGGCGCCCAGCAGTGGCAGTTATGGAGCTACAGCCCGGCGTTGATGTGGGATACCGACATTGTTGACCCCCTCTCGCTGACGCTTAGTTTGCAGGATAGCGCCGACGACAGGGTTCAGCTCGCACTGGATGAACTCAAGGGACTGTTGCCGTGGTGAGAGGATTGGCTATTTTTCAGGAGCATTTCGCGGCGTACGCCGACCAATATGTATTGATTGGCGGCACAGCTGCGAGTCTGACGATGGAGGAGGCGGGCCTGGAGTTCCGAGCCACGAAGGACCTCGACATTGTCCTGCACGTGGAGGCGTTGACGCCGGCGTTCGGCGAAGCCTTCTGGGAATTCGTTGAGGAGGGTGGGTACGAAATTCGTCAGGCGAGTGACACAGGCAAACCGACCTTCTATCGATTTCAGAAGCCGGCCGATGATCGCTACCCCGCGATGATCGAGTTGTTCGCGAGAACGCCTGCAGGACTAAGGCTGGCCGAAGGCAGTGCGCTGACACCGATACCATTGGATGAAGCCGTCTCCAGCCTGTCCGCCATTCTGCTGGACGAAGTCTACTACGCGTTTATCATGGCTGGACGTCGCGAGGTCGGTGGTCTGCCGTGGGTCGGTGAAGATCGTCTGATCCCGCTCAAGGCCATCGCGTGGCTGGACCTGAGCAGCCAGAAGGAGCATGGCGCAAAGGTAGATGCCAAGGACGTGCGCAAGCACCTCAACGACGTGCTGCGTCTTTCCCAGCTTCTGACACCCGATACACGCATCTCGCTCGACAACAAGATCGGCGCGGACCTGACGCGCTTTCTTGTCGCCATTGCGGCCGATGCAACGATCGATCCAAAAGCACTGAATCTCGGCAACGTTGCCGTCGCCGATCTGGTCGCCCGAATCGCCAGGGCGTATGACATTGCATTGCCTGCGCAGGCGAAGCGATGATGATCTATGCGGCCAGCGGGACCCCGAATGCCCTCACGCTCAGGTCCACGAAGCTGCGTACCTTGGGGTCCATGTAGCGGCTCGAGGCGAATACGGCGTGGACCGGGGCGGGCGGTTCTGACCAGCCCGGCAGTACGCAGGACAGCGCGCCTTCCGCTTCGTACGGCGCCGCCATGAAGCGGGGCAGTTGCGCGATGCCGATGCCCGCCAGGGCGAGGTTTCTTGCGGAGAGGGTGCTGCTGACCGCGCAGCGTGGGGACGTCGTGATGCGCTCCGTTTGCGTGCCGTTGCCGAGCGTCCAGCTGGCGCGGCCGCGGGTCGTTTTCAGGATCAGCGCGTGATGCTTCAGGTCGCCGGGCGTCAGAAGCTTCGGTGCATCTTTCAGGTAATCCGGGGCCGCGTACAGGCCGTAATCCACTTCCCCCAGCTTGCGGGCTGACAGGCCTGAGTCCTCCAGCGCGCCGACGCGAACCGCGACGTCGAAGCCTTCGTGGATGATGTCGACCATGCGGTTCGTGTATTCCGCCTCCACCGTGACCTTCGGTCCCAGCCGCAGGAATGCGGCGACCCACTGGTCCACGACCATCGTCCCGAATTCGGAGCCGGCCGTGATCTTGAGCAGGCCCTTGGGCTCCCTCGACTGTTGCGCCACCGCGGCCTCCGCGGCCTCGGCGGCGGTGAGGATGCTGATCGCGCGCTCGAAATAGTCGCGGCCGACTTCGGTCACGTTGAGCCGCCTCGTCGAGCGAGTCAGGAGCTGGGCGCCGAGTTTTTCTTCCATGCGCCGCACGATGCGGCTGACCCTTGCCTTGTCGGTGCCGAGCCGTTCCGCGGCCGTGGTGAAGGAGCCGTCGGTTACCACGGCCGCGAAGACGCGCATCTCGGGCAGGTCGACTGATGTAGTCATGGACAACAGTATGTGATTTTCGGCGCTATTTATCAATCCTGGCGTCACGTTCAAAGTGCGATCTTCTTCAACACACGAGACGTACGATGAAACAAACAATCGGAATCATTGGCGCGGGACTGGTCGGCAAGGCCGTTGCGCGTCTGGCCGTCGCGGCGGGCTATCACGTCGTGATCAGCAACGCGCGCGGCCCCGCCACGCTTTCCGCGCTGGTCGGGGAGCTCGGGCCGCTCGCTCGCGCCGGCACCGTCGAGGACGCGATTGCGGCCGCGGATATCGTCACGCTCGCCATTCCGCTGGCGGTCTTCGAGACGCTGCCGGCGGACGGGTTTGCCGGCAAGGTCGTGCTCGACCAGACCAACTATTACCCGGGCATGGGCGAGTTTCGCCGGGCCGATCTCGACAACGGCGAACTGACGTCGAGCGAACTCGTGCAACGGCACCTTCGTGGCGCGAAGGTGGTGAAGGGCCTGCATAACCTGAGCTGGATCCACATGGCGCGCAATGCCCGTCCCCGGGGCGATGCCGCTCGGACGACATTGCCCATTGCTGGCGACGATGCGGCCGCGAAGGCTGCGGTGATGCGCTTTGTCGAGGCGGTGGGCTACGACGTCATCGACGCGGGCGCGCTCGCGGACAGCTGGCGGATCGAACCCGGCACGCCGATCTATTTCTGGCGCTATGCCCCCGTCGTGCCGGATGGCGCGACGGGCGACGAGGCGAAGCGGTACTACCTGCAGCCAGGCAAACCCGTTTCTCGCCATGACGCCCGCCAACTCGTCAACGAGGCGGTACGCCCGTCGCCGATCGGCGGGACGCTGGACGGCATGCCGCAGGTGCATATCGACCTGTTCCTCGAGCAGGCCAGTGCGGACACCGTCAGAACGTAAGCGCGAGGAACCAGACATGTCACAGTTGCTTGTGGGGAAAACCGCGCTGGTCACGGGTGGGTCGCGCGGCATTGGACGGGCGATCGCCGAGCGGCTCGCGAAAGAGGGCGCGACGGTCGCGCTGACGTACAACGCGAACAAGGCCGGTGCAGAAGAGGTGGTTGCGGCCATCGGGAGGGATGGGGGCCGTGCTTTCGCGCTGCAGGCCGACCTCGTCGATGCGGCGGCGATTCCGGCAATGTTCGCGGCGCTCGACGGCGAACTTGTCGAACGCACGGGCAGCACGGTACTCGACGTGCTCGTCAACAATGCCGGGAATTCCGGCTGGGGCGGTCTTGCGGATGCGACGCCGGACAGCTGGGACACGATGTTCGCGGTACATGCCCGCGCACCGTTCTTCGTCGTTCAGTCCGCGTTGCGTCGTCTGGCGAATGGCGGTCACATCGTCAATATCTCGTCGGGCCTCGCCACGCGTCCGTTGCCGGTGGTGCCCATCTACGGCATGGCCAAGGCGGCGATCAACAACCTGACCCACTCGCTGGCCATGGAACTGGGGCCGCGCGGCATTACCGTGAATGCCGTCGCGCCAGGTTGGGTGCGAACCGACATGAACGCCGCGGTTCGCGAGAATGCCGGCATGGTGAAGGCCATCGAGGGCGATACCGCATTGGGCCGCTTTGGCGAAACCTCGGACATCGCGGCGGTGGTGGCATTCCTGGCGTCGGACGAAGGGCGCTGGGTGACCGCGCAGGTGATCGAGGCGAGCGGCGGGTACAGGCTTGGATAAGGGTAAATCGGCAAAGTGCGATTCCAAAGGGGGGCTTGGGGGGTGTATGGTTGTCACATGACAACTATGTGGGGGTTCCCACACTGGAGATCGCCGATGGCGCGCGTCGCTCATCCGAAGAAGGACGTAGAGGAAGCGCTCAGGTACGCCGAAAGTTGTGGCTGGCGTGTGGAGGCGGGTGGTGGCCATGCGTGGGGACGGATTTTATTGTCCCCATAACGCGCGCGATTGTCGTTGCGGGGAGTTCTGTATCTCCAGTGTCTGGAGTACTCCCCGGAACGCCTGCAACCATGCGCGTGCGATTCGGCGCGTCGTGGACAACTGCGCGATGCAACAGAGACCGATTCACGTTCCCAAGCTGCGGAAGGATTAGCCGATGGAATACGTTTTTACCTTGAAGTACCAGTTGGCCGATGGTCTGGGCGATCCGGACCGTGTGGTGGCACGGCTGGGGGAGGCAGGTTGCGATGACGCGCTGGTTGGCATCGGGCAGCCCGGCCGACTCGCGTTGGCGTTCACGCGCGAAGCGCCCAGCGCCGATGCGGCGGTGCGCAGTGCGCTCGCGGATGTGCGGCGGGCCGTGCCGGAGGCGCGGCTCATCGAGGTGGCGCCGGACCTCGTTGGACTGACCGATGTCGCCGAGATGATTGGCGTGTCGCGGCAGAACATGCGGAAGCTGATGCTGTCGCACCCGGGGAGTTTTCCGACGCCCGTGCATGAAGGCAGCGCTTCCATCTGGCATCTGGTGGATGTGTTGGCGTGGCTGCAGGCGAAGGGGACCTACTCGCTGGCCAGGGAGGCGCTGGACGTGGCGCGGGTGGCGTTGCAGGTCAATCTGGCCAAGGAGGGCCAGCGGTTGCCGCGGGCGGCGGCGAGGGAGTTGCAGGCACTGGTGGGGTGAGTTCGGTTTTCGGCGGGATCACGCCTCGCCTGGCTCGGCCTCGCGCATGGCCATGCGATAGGCCCTGGGCGAGTGGCCGTTCACGCGCTTGAAGGCCGTGCTGAACGCGCTATCGGATGAGTAGCCGAGCGATTGGGCGACGACGGTGACCGGCGTGTCGTCTTCCCGCAGCGCGCGTTCGGCCAGTCGCATGCGCCATTCGGTGAGGTAGGTCAGCGGCGCGACGCCGGCGACGGTCCTGAAGTGGGCGGCGAACGTCGTGCGGGACATGGCGCAGGCTTTCGCGAGGTCTTCGAGGTGCCAGGTGCGCGCGGGGTCGTCGTGCATCAGGCGCAGGGCCGGCGCGAGGCGGGCGTCTCCGAGCGCGCGGAGCCACCCGGGTGGCATCGGTGCGGACGTCCGCAGGTGCGCGCGCAGGATCTGGATAAACAGCAGCTGCGCGAGCTGCGCGGAGGCGAGCTGGGTGCCGGGCTGTTCGTTGGCGCGCTCTTCGACCAGTTGCGCGAGCAGCCAGCGAAAGGCCGTGGCCTGCGCGGAGGCGGCCGGGACATGGATCCATGGCGGCAGGACGTCGGCCAGCAGCCGGCCGCTGACGGGGTCCAGCAGGATGTGGCCGCCTATCTGCGAGAAATCCGGCGCCGTGCCGGTGCCGGTGCCGGTGCCGATACCGATACCGAGATGCACACCGTTGTTGCCGGCACGGGCGAACACGCTCATCGCATCGACGGGTGGCGTGTCCAGATCGCTCGCGAGCACGAACGATCGTCTGGCCGCCAGCAACCCGACGTCGCCGGTCTCGAAGCGGACCGGTTCCTGCTCGCCGTCGATCCGCACCCAGCACTGCCCCTTCACCACCGCAAAGAACTTGATCTTCTCCGGAGCCGGGAAGCGGAGCGCCCACGGGCCGGTCGCCGTGAATCCGCCTGTGACGATGGACTCGGCATGGGTGAACTTCAGGATGTCGGAAAACGGATCGCGGCTCATCGGGCTAATTCGGCGTATTTCGAGCTTTTTCGTACTATCGCGAAAGTAAATCGCACTTTCAATTATTCACCGTACGCGGCTTCGTGTCTAACCTGACGCCTTTCGGCATTTGGGACATCGACATGAGCGAAGAGACGGTACTGGTCACGGGCGGAACGGGATTTATCGCGCAGCACTGCATGCTGGCCCTGCTGCGCGCGGGCTATCGGGTGCGGACCACGGTCCGGTCCGCGGCGCGGGAGGCGGCGGTGCGCGACCAGCTGCGGACGGGCGGCGTGGCGGCGGGAGATCGGCTGTCGTTCGTCGTCGCCGACCTGGGCGACGACCGCGGCTGGACAGAAGCCGTGGCCGGATGTGCCTACGTGCTCCACGGGGCGTCGCCGACGCCGTCGGGCGATCAGGTGCGCGAGGAGGACTGGATCCGGCCCGCGGTCGGCGGCAATCTGCGCGTGCTCCGCGCTGCGCGGGATGCCGGCGTCAGGCGCGTCGTGCTGACCTCCGCGTTCGGAGCGATCTGTGCCGGGCATGCGCAACTGAATCGGCCGTTCGACGAGAACAACTGGAGCGATCTGACGGCCGGCGACATCTGGCCATACCAGAAGTCCAAGACGCTGTCCGAGCGCGCGGCGTGGGACTTCATCGCGCGCGAGGGCGGTGGCCTCGAGTTGTCGGCCGTCAATCCGACGGCGGTGGTGGGGCCCGTGCTGGGCGCCGACTATTCGCACTCCATCTCGATGATCACGCGAATGCTCGACGGGCAGCGCGGATGCCCGAAGGTCAATTGCGGCTTTGTCGATGTGCGGGACGTGGCCGACCTGCATGTGCTGGCCATGACGAACCCTGCCGCCCGTGGCGAACGCTTCCTGGCGATCGCGGGCGACAGCCTGTGGATGGGCGACGTGGCGAAGGTATTGCAGCGCCGGATGGGCGCGGCGGCCAGCAAGGTATCGGCGTGGGAACTGCCGAACTGGATGGTGCGCCTGGCCGCGCGCAGGAACCCCTCATTGAAAGGGGTCGCCACGCTGCTGGGCAGGAACATGAACGCCACGAGCGAGAAGGCCATTCGCCTGCTTGGCTGGGCGCCGCGTTCGAGCGAGGACGCGATCGTGGCCACGGCCGAGAGTCTGGTCCGGCTGGGCTTGCTGGGGCGGTCGGGCATGGCGGCTTAGTCAGAGTTTGCCGAAAGTTTCTGGTGGGTCCACGCGTGGGATGAATTCGAGAGATCGGCTATTCAGCGCGCTTTGCGGCGCTGCTAGGGTTGGGGTCTGATAACTCTCCGCGCTCGGAATTCGTACCATGCATCCTCCGCACGTCACGCCGCATGACTACTTCACGTTCACCCTGACATACCAGCTTGCCGAGCACGAGCGTGACCTCGAAACCCTCGTCGAACGTCTCGCCCGGCCCACGCTGGCGCAAATGCTGATCCAGATCGACCGCGAGCGGCGATTATCGATGACGTACGTGTGTACGGCGACCGAGGCGCATGCCGTCATGAGCCAGATGCTCCTCGGTGTTCAGCGCGTCGCGCCGTCGGCGTCGTTCGTGTCGTGGGTCCGCCGCGATGGCGTCTGCATCCAGCCGTGACATGCATGGCGGCCGGCCGCGACGTTCCTGTCGCGGCGGCGTCAGCGATGCTCACTGCGCCAGATAGGCGCCATCGACCGCAATGGACTGACCCGTGAGATAGCGCGCCTTGTCGCTGCCAAGAAACACGATGGTCTGCGCGATCTCTTCGGGCGTGCCGGCGCGGCGCGCGGGAATCGTGTCGAGAAAGCCGGACCGGGCGCCGGCGTCGTTGCCGGTGAAGCGGTCGAGCATGTCCGTGGCGACGGGCCCGGGGGCGACCGCATTGACGCGGATGCCGGCGACGGCGCCCTCCAGCGCGGCGGACTTGGTCAGGCCTTCCACGGCGTGCTTGCTGGCCACGTAGACCGATGCGCCCGCAAAGCCAGCGTGTCCGGCGACCGAGGACAGGTTGACGATCGCGCCGCTGCCCTGGGCCAGCATCACGCGCATCTCGTGCTTGAGCGCCAGCAGCGTGCCCAGCACATTCGTCGAGAACGTTTCCTCGTAGTTGGCCACCGACTGCTCGGACAGCGGGGCGACCTGGCCTTCGGTCCCCGCGTTGTTCACCGCCACGTCGATGCGGCCGAAGCGTTCGACCGCGCGTTCCACGAGGTTGCGGACATCGGCTTCGAAGCGCACGTCGGCGCGAACGAACTCGGCTTCCGTGCCGAGCGCGCGCAACTCGGCGGCCAGCTGATGGCCGGCTTCCTCGCGGCGGCCGCTGACGACGAGGCGGCTGCCCTCGCGTGCGAAGGCGAGGGCCGTGGCGCGGCCAATGCCGGTGAGGGCGCCGGTAATGAGGACAACAGGGGCGGCAGCGGAAGGGGTCATGATGGGTCTCCGTGGTTTTGCGTTCATCCACTATCGTTGATTCCCATGCGTAGATTCAGTGGGGTATTCTCATATCAATCATTCCACGCTGGAATAAAGACGAAGGGATATCGATGGACAAGCTGCAGGCGATGCGGACCTTTGTGCGGGTCGTGGAAGCCGGGAGTTTTTCGGCGGTGGCGCATGAGGCGGACGTGACGCAGGGCGCGGTAAGCAAGCAGGTGGCGGCGCTCGAGGCGGACCTCGGCGCGAAGCTGCTCACGCGCACGACGCGATCGCTTGCGCTGACCGAGGAAGGCGCGCGCTATTTCGAGCAGGTGCGGCGGCTCGTGGCCGAGATCGCGGAGGCCGAGGGTGCGCTGCGGTCCGGAGAGCAGCAGCTGTCGGGATGGCTGCGCGTGGCCGCGTCGGTCGCGTTCGGGCGCCGCAAGCTGATGCCGATCGTCCAGGATTTTCTGGCGGAACATCGCCATGTGAAGATCGACCTGCGCCTGCATGACGGGTTTGTCGATCTCGTCGAGCTCGGGATCGATGTCGCGGTGCGGATCGGCGAACTATCGGACAGCAGCCTCGTGGCACGGCGGCTGGGCACCACGCACCGGACGCTGGTGGCGCATCGCAAGTATCTGCGCAGGTTGCCGTCCGGCCTCAAGGCGCCGAAGACACCGGAAGATCTCGCGCAGCACAACTGCCTCGTCTACACCGAGACCGTGTCGCGCAACGTCTGGCAGTTCACGGCGGGCGCCGGTGCGGAAGTGCCGGCGGGCACGACCTCCGCAGTACGGATTCAGGGGAATCTGCAGACGAACAGCAGCGAGGTCATGCGGGCGTCGCTGCTCGCGGGCATGGGGATCGGCTACTCGCCGACATGGCTGTTCGACGAAGAGCTGGCGAGCGGCGAGTTACAGCGATTGTTACCGGACTGGGAAGCCGTGCCGATGCCCATTCATCTGGTCAGCCCCCAGCAACGCCGGCATTCGGCGAAGGTGAGGGCGTTCGCGGACTTCGTCAGCCGCCGGTTCGCGTAGCCGGGCGAGCAGAACGAGCGAGGTCAGGCCGGCGCGAGCATCTGTCCCGGATAGGCGCCCGTGGCGCGCTGCCCATCCCAGACGCATTCGCCATTGACCCAGACCCCGGCAATCCCCTCGCTCGCCTGAATCGGCGCATCGAACGTCGCGCGGTCGGTGACCGTGGCCGGGTCGAAGACGACGAGGTCGGCGCGCATGCCCGGTTGCAGCAGGCCGCGGTCGGGCAGGCCGTAATACCGGGCGGCCAGACCCGTCATCTTGTGGATGGCGGTCTCCAGCGGCATCAGCCCGCGTTCGCGAACGGTGTCCGCCAGAATGCGCGTGAACGTGCCCCACTGGCGCGGATGCGGATGCTTGTCGAACGGCAACCCGTCCGAGCCGACCATGCAACGGGGATCGGCGACGATACGATCGACGTCCTCCTGGCTCATCAGGAAGTAGATGGCGCCGGCCGGTGACAGGCGCGCGAGCATCTGGTCGTCGTCGAGGCCCAGTTCGCGCTGGATATCGTCGAAGTCGCGGCCGGAAGCCTCCGGATAGCCTTCCGACCACGTGATCATCGTGCGGCGGGCCAGACGCACGCGGTCGAGCCGCAGCATCGTCGAGGTGGCGGGATACGGATGGCAGTCGAGGCAGACGGGCTGCAGCGCGCCGGCCTGGCCGATACGCGCGAGCGTCGCGGCCGAGCGGCCATGGTTGCGTTCGCCCGCGAGCTTGTGGTGAGAGAACACCACGCGTGTGCCGAGCGCGCGGCCGATCTCGAGCGCTTCTTCGATGGCCGCGTCGATCTGGTCGGCCTCGTCGCGCAGATGCGTGGCGTAGATACCGCCGCGCGCACGCAGCGGGCCGCCGACGTCGATGATCTCGCGCGTGGTGGCATGGGCCGCGGGCGGATAGAACGTGCCCGTGGACATGCCGAATGCGCCGGCCTCGATCGCCTCCGCCAGCAGTGCCTGCATGCGGGCCGTCTCGTCCGGCGTGGCGGGGCGTTGCAGGTCGTCCATCGCGGCGACGCGCAGCGTGGTATGGCCCACAAGTGGAATCACGTTCACCGCCGCGGGCTGGGCGCGCAACGTAGCGAGCCAGTCCGCGAAACGCGGAAAGCGGAACAGGTCGCGCGGGCCGAGCAGGTCGAGCGGTTGCGGCACCCGGTCCGCCGCCGGCGACGGCGCCAGGCTGATGCCGCAGTTGCCGGTGACCACCGTGGTGATGCCCTGCGACACCTTGGGCACCATGTCGCGATGCGCGAGCAGATAGCCGTCGTCGTGCGTGTGGGAGTCGATAAAGCCGGGCGCGACGGTGAGCCCGGCGATATCACGCACAGTCATATCGCCCACGTCGCCCTCGATGGCGGTGCCGGGCGCGGCGAGGGCCGCGATGCGGTCGCCTTCGACGAGGACGTCCGCGGCGCGGGCCGGCGCGCCGGTGCCGTCGATGACCATGCCGCCGCGCAGCAGCAGGCGGGCGGTCCGATCCGGTTGGCGGGATGGGGTCATGGCGATCAGTCGAGCTTCTCGATATGCGCTTCGTCGATCAGCTTGCGCCAGCGCTCGGTTTCTTCGTTGATCGTCGCCTGGAAGTCGGCCGGACTGCCACCCGCGGGCACGGCACCGAGCTTGGCAAGCCCATCGCGCACCACGTCGGTCTTGAGCGCGGCATTGGCGGCCTGGTTGAGCTTGCTCACCACCTCCGGCGGCGTACCGCGCGGCGCGACCACGCCGCCCCATGCCACGGTCTGGTAGCCCTTGAGCCCCGATTCGTCGAGCGTGGGCACGTTGGGCAGGATCGGCAGCCGCTTGAGGCTGCTGACGCCGAGCGCGCGCACCTTGCCGGCCGCGATCTGCGGACCGACTTCGGACGTATTGGCGAACAGATAGTCGATGCGGCCGCCGAGCAGATCCTGCAGCGCGGCCGGGCCGCCGTTGTACGGCACGAACAGCACGTCGATCCTGGCCATGCTCTTGAACAGTTCGCCGCCAAGGTGGCCCGTGGTCCCGATGCCGGGCGCGCCGAACGACAGCGTGCCGGGCGCCTTTTTCGCGGCGTCGATCAGGCCCTTGGCGGTGTGGAACGGCGAATCGCTGCGGACGATCAGCACGTTGTAGAGATCGAACGCGTGCACGATGGGCACGAGGTCCTTGTCCACGTCGTAGGGCAGCTTCTTGAACAGCGAGCGGTTGACGGCCAGCGTGTTGACGTTGCCATAGCCTACCGTGTAGCCGTCCGCGGCCTTGCTCTTGATTTGCAGGATGCCGATATTGCCGGCCGCGCCGGGACGGTTCTCGATGACCATCGGCACGCCGAGCGTGCGCGTCATTTCATTGGTGACGAGCCGCGACAGCACGTCGGGCGAGCCGCCCGCCGCGGACGGGACCACGAACGTGATGGGTTTGTCCGGCCATGCGGCGAACGCCTGCACCGCCGGCAGTGCCAGCGAGACGCCGATGGCGGCAATGGTCAAACGCTTGATGAAACGGGAGGGCAGACGAAACGGGAGCATGCGACTTCCTTCGGGCAGACGGCAGATCGATAATTCGGGGAATGCAACAAGCGTGCGCGGCGATGGTTCGACGTGGCGTTCCACGCAGCCTCAGGGCAGCGGATCGCCCACGCCGACGCGCTCGGTAATGAGCCGGTAGTGTTCGGGGCGCCGGTGCTTCGCGAAGTTGAAGACGTGCTGGCGGAAGTGTTCGCCAAGCGTCAGGTCCGCGTGCACCGAGATGACTTCGTCCTCTTCGGTGAGCGCGCGCGCGACGATCTCGCCCGTGGGCGCGACGATGACCGAGTTGCCGATCATGTGATGGCCGTCCTCGCTGCCGCACTTGGCCGCCGCCGCGACCCAGATCCCGTTCTGGTACGCATTGGCCTGCAGCGAGATGAGGTGCGTGGACGTACGCAGATGCGCGGGCTCGTTCCAGTGGATATTGCGTGACGGCGTGTTGTAGCCGAGCACGACCACCTCGGCACCCTGCAGCGCCATGACGCGATAGGTTTCGGGCCAGCGGCGATCGTTGCAGATGCACATGCCGAAGCGCGTGTCCTGCGTATCGAATACGCGGAAGCCGAGGTCGCCGACTTCGAAGAACTTTTTCTCGAGATGCTGGAACGGCGCGTCCGGCTTGTGATCGCTGTGGCCAGGCAGATGGATCTTGCGGTATTTGCCGACGATCGCACCGTCCGTGCCGACGAGGATCGACGTGTTGAAGGCCTGCCCCTCGGGCGTCAGTTCCGCGTAGCCGAGATAGAAGCCGATGCCGAGCCTTTTCGCCTCGTCGAACAGCGGCTGCGTGGCCGGGCCGGGCATGCTGCGTTCGAAGAAGCGTTCCTGCGCTTCGGCCTCGTCCATCCAGTAGCGGGGAAAGAACGTGGTGAGCGCGAGCTCGGGAAACACGACGAAGGTCGCGCCGCGGCCGTGCGCGTCGCGCATCATGTCGAGGAGTCGGCGGACGACGGCGGCACGCGAGTCGGCCAGATGGACGGGGCCCATCTGTGCGACGGCGAGGCCAAGGGTGCGCTTGGATTGCATGCGGGTTCCGTAATGGTCGGGAGCGGGATGCGAGCCATTATCGGAACCGGGTGCGGGCGCGTCGAATGACGGTTTGTGCGTCGGTCTTAATCGCGGTTTAAGACGTTGCCCCGGCGTGGTGCGGTGCACACGGACAGTGCGGCGTGCACAAAGGTCGCTACGGTGCCGCCACGTCGTGCTGCGCCAGCACATTGCGCAGCACGCGGATAAATGCCTCCGCCACCGGCGAGACGGACTCCGTGCGCAGGTGCACGAGGTCCGCGACGATCGGCGCGGCATGCTCCAGGGGCAGTACGCGGAAACGCGCGCCGGGCCAGCCGCGCAGCAGGAACTCATCGACGAGTGCAATGCCCGCGCCCGCATGCACGAGCGCACAGGCCGTGTGGGGCAGTCCGGCCTCGATCGCCACGCGCGGGGTTTCGCCGGCTTCGCGGTAGAGCTTGTCGATGCGCTGGCCGAACGGCGTATCGGGCGGATAGGCGATAAGGGGATACGGCAGCAGGTCCGCCACGGTGACCGATGTCCGCGACGCCACCGGGTGCGACGGCGGGCAGATGCAGACCACGCGGCTCGATGCCAGCGGCGTGGTGGTTAGCGTGGGATGATCCATCGGCAGCGTGGAGACACCGACCTCGATCTGACGGTTCAGCAACTGCTCCTTGAGCTGCGCGTGCGTCATGCACTGGAAATGGATGCGCACGTCGGGGTTGCCGATATGGAATTGCGCGATGGCCTGCGGCACGAGCATCTGGCCGATGCTGGGGCTCGCGCCGACGCTGATCAGGCCGTGGCGGCGATCGGCGAGCTCGTGGATCAGGTCCTCGATGCGCTCGACGCCGCGATAGACGAGCTGCACCTCGTGATAGAGGCGGCGCGCTTCCTCGGTGGGGTGGAGACGGCCCTTGATGCGCTCGAACAGCGGAAACCCGAGCCGGCTCTCGGTGTACGACAGCATGCGGCTGACCGCGGGCACGGAGACGTGCAGCAGCCGCGAGGCATCGCTCACGGAGCCCGTGCTCATGACCGCCCGAAAGACTTCGATCTGCCGCAGGTTCATGATTCGCTCCCCTCAGCGCGCTCAGTTGCGCTTCGCACCCTTGCCCTGCACGTAGGCGCCGGCCTGATGCAGTTGCCCCTCGGTATGCTCGAGCGCCTTGATCGCGCCCTTGCCCTTGCGCGCCAGCAACTGCTCGACGAGGCCTTCGGCCAGCGCGATACCGGCGGTGATCGACGGGAAGAACGACGGGCTATCCACCGAAAACAGCAGCGTGCAATCGGCATGCAGCGCGATGGGCGCCACCGTGCTGTCGGTCATCGCGACCACGCGGCAGCCCGCTTCGCGCGCGGCGTCGGTGACGCGGATGATCTCGGCGGAATAGGGGGCGAAGCTGACGACGACGACCGCATCGCGCGCGGTAAGGGCGCGGAGTTCCATTTCCAGCGCGCCGGCATCGCCGCGAATGAGCTGGACCGTCGGGCGGAACAGCCGGTAGACGTAATGCAGGGTCGCCGCGATGGGCGCGCACGAGCGGAAGCCGGCCACATAGACGTTGCCGGCCGCGCTCAGCAGATCGACGGCCTTGGTCATGGCTGCCGCGTTCTGCTCGCCGGTCACGTCGAGGTTGCGATGCTGCGCGTCGAACATGTCCTTGAGCAGGCGGTTGGAGCCGCCGGCCTGCACGACCTTGCGCGCGCGTTTGGCATACGGTTGCGGGCCGCCGCGCATCGACTCGACGAACAGCTCGCGCAATCCCTGCCAGCCCTCGAAGCCCAGGAACTGCGCGAGCCGCACGAGCGTGGCGGGCTGGACGCCGGCTTCGGTCGCCACCTTGCGCATCGACAGCAGCGGGACTTCCTGGGGATGGTCGAGCAGATAGCGCGCGCCGCCCTGGAACTGGGTGCTGAGCTCGGCGAAATGCTCGCGCAGATACGTCAGCAGATCGTCGAGGTGTTGCGGCGGCACGAGGGGGGAAGTCATCGTCGGGGTGCGTGGGACTCGGGATGTAACGATTGTTGCACAAGTCAGGGTTGAATCATTCGAATCTTATCGCGCTACGTATGAAACAAATGTTGCGTAACGCGCGGAGCGCTCATATACTTTCTCCATCGGTTTTCACCTTCACACCACCATGACCAAGGTCTTCCATCGCAATCCGCGTCAGGCCATGCCCATTGCCGTCGGCGGGCAGGGCGTCGAGCTGTTCGACAATCAGGGCAAGCGTTATATCGACGCATCGGGCGGTGCGGCCGTATCGTGCCTCGGGCACGGGCATCCGCGCGTGATCGCGGCCATTCGCGAGCAGGTGGAGACGCTGGCTTATGCGCATACGTCGTTCTTCACGACCGAGGTATCGGAGACGCTCGCGGATACCCTCGTCGCGGCGGCGCCCGGCGATCTTGATCATGTGTACTTCGTCTCGGGCGGATCGGAGGCCGTGGAGGCCGCGCTGAAGCTCGCGCGGCAGTATTTCGTGGAGACTGGACAGCCCGCGCGGCGCCACTTCGTCGCGCGCCGCCAGAGCTATCACGGCAACACGCTCGGTGCGCTGGCGATCGGCGGCAACGCGTGGCGCCGCGAACCGTTCCTGCCGTTGCTGGTGCCCGCCCATCATGTGTCGCCGTGCTACGCCTATCGCGACCAGCGCGAGGACGAGACCGAGGACGCGTACGCACAGCGGCTGGCCGACGAACTCGAGGCGAAGATCCTCGAACTCGGGCCGGAGACGGTGGCGGCGTTCGTCGCGGAGACAGTCGTGGGCGCCACCGCGGGCGCCGTGCCCCCCGTTGGCGACTACCTGCGCCGCATCCGCGCGGTCTGCGACAAGTACGGCGTGCTGCTGATCCTCGACGAAGTCATGGCCGGCATGGGCCGCACCGGCTATACGTTCGCCTGCGAGGAAGACGGCGTGGTGCCCGATATCGTGACGATTGCCAAGGGGCTCGGCGCGGGGTACCAGCCCATCGGCGCGATGCTGTCCACGGACCGGATCTACGATGCGATCGTGGGCGGCAGCGGCTTCTTCCAGCATGGGCATACCTATATCGGCCATGCGACCGCCTGCGCGGCGGCACTGGCCGTGCAGCGCACGATTGCCGAGGAGCGTCTGCTCGACAATGTGCGGGCGCGCGGCGAGCAGCTGCGCGCGCGGCTGCGCGAGGTACTGGGCGCGCATCCGAACGTCGGCGATGTGCGGGGCCGCGGGCTGTTCGTCGGCGTGGAGTTCGTGGCGGACCGCGAGACCAGGGCCACGCTGGATCCCGCGCGCAAGGTGCACGCGAAGATCAAGTCGACGGCCATGCAGAACGGGCTGCTGATCTATCCGATGGGCGGCACCGTGGACGGCGTGCATGGCGACCATGTGCTGTTCGCCCCGCCGTTTATCAGCACCGCGAACGATATCGATCGCATCGTCGAGCGGTTTGCGACGACGGTCGATGCCGTGTTGCCCGCATCGGGGAGCGTCCGATGACGACATCCGTAACGAACACGCGGCGCGGGTACGCGCTGGCCGTGGCGCCGAACGGCGCGCGCAAGACGCATCGCGATCATGCGCGCCTGCCGATCACCCCCGATGAACTGGCCCGATGCGCGCGCGAGTGCCTCGATGCCGGCGCGTCGATGATCCATCTGCATGTGCGCAAGGCCGACGATACGCATAGCCTCGAGGTCGGCGACTATGCACCCGCCGTGGCGGCCGTGCGCAAGGCCGTGGGGCAGGAGCTGGTCATCCAGCTGACGACCGAGGCCGTGGGGATCTATGCGCCCGCGCAGCAGATCGCGACGATTCGCGCGCTGCGGCCCGAAGCCGCATCGGTGGCGGTACGCGAGCTCGTGCCGAAGGACGCCGCGCAGGACGATGCCGCGGCATTTTTCCACTGGATGCGCGAGGCAGGCGTGGTGGCGCAGTACATCCTCTACGACGCCGAAGACGTGCGCCGCTATGCGGCGCTGCGCGCAAGCGGCGTGATCCCGGCGGACGGGCACTGGGTGCTGTTCGTGCTGGGGCGCTACGCGGTCGGGCAGACGTCGTCGCCCGCGGACCTGCTGCCGTTTCTTGAGGCCTGGCGCGAGCTGGGCCTCGATCGCGCCGGCATCGAATGGGCGGTCTGCGCGTTTGGCCGGCAGGAGGCGGACTGCGCGGCGGCCGCGATCCTGCTCGGCGGGCATGCGCGCATCGGGTTCGAGAACAATATGCTGCTGCCGTCCGGCGACGTCGCGCCGGACAATGCGGCGCTGCTGCGCGCGGTGCGAACGAGCGTGGACGCGCTTGGCTATGCGCCTTGCAACGCGGCCGCCTTGCGTGGGCTCACCTGAGGCTTCGCCGGGGCGGCCGGCTTGCCGTGGAACTGGCGGATCATCGCCAGAAAGGCCTGCATGGCGCTCGTGACATAGGCATCTTCGCGGCGGATGAACAGGGTGTCCACGCGCGCAAGCTCGCGCGGCATGCGGTGCAGCGCGATGCGGCCCGCGGCGGCCGCATCGGCGAGCACGCCGCGCGGCAGCAGCGTGACGCCCACCCCCGCGGAGACGCAACTGACGATGGCATCGAGCGAGCCGAATTCGAGCGGCCTTGCCACGACGATGCCGAGGCTCGCAAGGTAGGATTCGAGCCGCTGGCGATACGAACAACCGCTCTGGAACACCACGATGCGTGGATCGGGCAGGGACGCGAGCGCCCTGGGCGAGGGGATGGCGAGGCTCGTCGCCAGCACGAGTTCCTCGGTGAATACGCGCTCCTGATGCAGATCGGGATGCGAGACCGGCCCCGCGACGAACGCGCCATCCATTTGCGAGGCAGCCACGTCGCGCACGAGGCTCGCGGTGCTGCCCGCCGTGACGGTCAGCCGCACGGCCGGATAGGCGCGCGCGAACTCGGTCAGCAACGGCGACAGCCGCCACGCGGTGGTCGTCTCCAGCGAGCCCAGCGCGAGCGTGCCGCCCGGCACGCCGTCGTCGCGCGCGGCGGCCCGCGCCTCCGCAATCAGCCGCGCGATGCGTGGCACGAACGGCAGGATGCGTTGCCCGGCCGCCGTCACGCTGACGCCGCGCGCATGGCGCTCGAACAGCTGGGTGCCCAGCGCGTCTTCCAGCGCGCGGATGCGCGCCGTCACATTGGATTGCACGGTGTGCAGTTCCGCGGCGGCCTTGTTCATGCTGCCATGCCGGGCCACGGCTTCGAAAGTTTTCAGGTCGGCGACGTCCATGGGGTCTCGCTGGATGCGGTCATCGTTCCCGACTGTAGCGCGCTTCCGCGATCGTTGCATGGCTATCTGTATTTCAGATAACTGGTATCGTTATTTTTCAGTTCTCATGATTGCCGATTACGCCTAGCCTTTGGCTATCTCCGATAGCGATGGATAGAGGCAATGACGATGAAGGACGACATGGCGCTGGCCGTGGCCGGCAACTCCCCTCCGGCGGATGTCGCCTCGCCGCCGCCGGCGCGCGGATACGCGGAGCGCAATCAGGCGTACTGGCGGCGCAACCTTTACGTCTGCGTGTTCGGCTCCTTCACCACGCTGATCAGCCTCAGCATGCTGCTGCCGTTTCTGCCGCTCTACGTCGAGCAGCTTGGCGAGACCTCGCCGGCGGCCATCGTGCAATGGTCGGCGGTGGCCTTCGGCGCCACGTTCTTCGGGACCGCCATCACGGCACCGCTCTGGGGCCGCCTGGCGGACCGCTTCGGCCGCAAGCCGATGCTCGTGCGCGCGGCCATCGGCATGGCGATCGTGATGTCGCTGATCGGTGTGGCGCATACGGTCACGGAACTGGTGGTGCTGCGGCTCGTCGCGGGGCTGATCGGAGGCTATGCCTCCGCGTCGATCGTCATGATCGGCACGCAGGCGCCGAAGGAACGCGCGGGGTGGGCGCTCGGCGTGCTCTCCACCGGGGCGCTGGCCGGCAACCTGATCGGGCCGCTCGTCGGCGGTTTCCTGCCGGGACTCGTCGGCATTCGCGGCACGTTCTTCGTCGGCGGCGCCATCATCGCCGTGGCGGCGCTCGCCACGATCTTTCTGGTGCGCGAAGACTTCGACCGCCATGCCGATACGAAGCCGCGCGTGCAGGTCGATGGCATGGCGGCCGATCCGTCACGGCGGATCGTCATCGTCGCATTGCTGATTACCGCGATGATGGTGCTGCTGGCGAACATGTCGATCGAACCGATCATCACCGTGTATATCGGCGAGCTCGGGGTGCCGACCGCGCATCAGGCGCGCATGGCGGGTATCGTGATGGCCGCTTCCGCCTTCGGCAGCATGCTGACCGCGCCGCGGCTCGGTGCATTGGCGGACCGCATCGGCAGCTGGAACGTGATCGTCGGGTGCCTTGTGGCGACGGCCGTGGTGATGGTGCCGCAGGCGTTCGTGACGGCGTGGTGGCAGCTTGCCATCCTGCGTGGCCTGATGGGCATGACGATTGCCGGGTTGTTGCCGTCGATCGCCAAGCTCGTCCGGCAGTCGGTCGACGAGAACCGCTCGGGCAAGACGCTCGGGTATCTGCAGTCGGCGCAGTTCTCGGGACAGGTAGTGGGGCCGCTGCTTGGCGGCCAGGTGGGGGCGCATGTCGGCCTGCGCTACGTGTTTGTCGCGACGGCGGCGCTGCTGCTGCTGTGCGCGGCGATGAACCGCTGGGTCAAGCAACGGCACGTTTAGAGAATTTGCACTATTCTCTCGGCTGTCGTTCACCTTCCCCCCCGAGGAGACCCCGTCCATGAGCCAGACTTCGCTCTCGATGTATGACGCATCGATCCCCGTTTTCATTCGTTACCTGACCAACCTCTCGGCCATTCTGGAGAAGGGCGTGGCGCATGCGAAGGAGCAGGGAATCGATCCGCAAACGCTGATCGATACCCGCCTCGTGGCGGACATGGATGCGCTGCCCGCGCAGATCCAGCGCGCGAGCGATGCCGCCAAGGGCGCCGCCGCGCGTCTGGCGGGCGTGGAAGTCCCGTCGTTTGCCGACGACGAAACGACGTTTGCCCAGCTGCAGGAGCGCATCGCGAAGACGATCGGCTTCCTGAAGACCATTCGCGCCGAGCAGATGGAAGGCAGCGAATCGCGCTCGATCGAGCTCAAGATGCGCACGGGCCCCGTGACGTTCGACGGCAAGACGTACCTGCTGTCGTTCGCGCTGCCGAATTTCTTCTTCCACGTGACCACCGCGTATGGCCTGCTGCGCCACAAGGGCGTGCAGATCGGCAAGCTGGACTACCTCGGGCCGCGCTGAGCCCTCCGCCGCGCCCCTATTTGGCCCCTGATACGCGCCAGATCATGTTGCCGACGTCGTCGGCAACGAGCAGCCCGCCGCGCTTGTCGATGGCCACGCCGACGGGCCGCCCCTGCGCGTCGCCATCCTCGTTCAGGAAGCCCGTCAGCACGTCGAACGGGGCACCGCTCGGCTTGCCCTGGTCGAACGGCACGAAGATGACCTTGTAGCCCGAGCGCGGCTTGCGGTTCCACGAGCCGTGCTGGCTCACGATCATGCCGTGCTGGAACTGCGCGGGCAGGCTGCTGCCCTGGGCCGACGTGAGCCCCAGCGACGCGGTATGCGCGCCCACGGCATAGTCGGGCACGATGGCCTTGGCCACCATGTCCGGCGCGGGCGGCTTCACGCGCTCATCGACGTGCTGCCCGTAGTAGCTGTAAGGCCAGCCGTAGAATCCGCCATCGCGCACCGACGTGATGTAGTCGGGTACGAGGTCGTTGCCGATCTCGTCGCGTTCGTTGACGGAGGTCCATAGCATGCCGCTGGCCGAATCCCACGCCATGCCGTTGGGATTGCGCAGGCCGCTCGCGAAGACGCGGTGCTGGCCCGTGCGCGGATCGATTTCCCAGATGGCCGCCCGGCCCACTTCCTTGTCGATACCGTTTTCCGCGACGTTGCTGTTGGAGCCGACCGTCGCGTACAGCTTCGTCCCATCCGGGCTGGCAATGATGTTCTTGGTCCAGTGGTGGTTCAGCGGTCCGGCCGGCAGATCGACGACCTTCTGTCCCGGTTCGGTGATGCTGGTCTGGCCGGGCGTGTATGGGAATCGCACCACCGCATCGGTATTGGCCACGTAGAAGTCCGCGCCGACCAGCGCCATGCCGAACGGCGAATTGAGGTTCTGCAGGAATACGGTCTTCACTTCGGCCACGCCGTCGCCATCGGCATCGCGCAGCAGCGTGATGCGATTCGCGCTGGGAACGGTCGCGCCCGCGCGCTTCATGAACATCCTGGAGAACCACCCCTTGATGCCCTTGTCGTCGTCCGGCTTGGGCGGCGCGTTCGATTCGGCCACGAGCACGTCGCCGTTGGGCAGCACGTAGACCCAGCGCGGATGGTCGAGCCCGCCCGCGAACGCGGTGACGCTCATGCCCTCGGCCGGCACCGGGGTCTTCCCGTCTGCCCAGCCCTTGGCCGTGGCGACGTGCACGGTGGGGATGGTCTGCTTCTTCGGCTCGGGAAGCTGCGGCGTGGGCCCGAAGCCCGCGGACTCGGGCAACTTGGACGATTCGCCGCAGCCGGTGGCGAGCACCACGATGGCGGCGGCTAAGGGCAGGGCAAGCATGCGGGACATGCGCTGTGCCATGGCGGATCTCCAGTTTCTCTGTGAACGTTTATTCGGACAGCAGACCGTGGCGCGCATGCCAGTCGTGCAGCGATTCCTCGGGCCACGTGCCCACGTGCCGGTGGCCCTTGCCGCGTGGCACATCGACCCAGGGTGCCACGTAGTCGAGTCCGGCCTCGACGACTTCGGGCGGTTTGGGCAGCGGCGTATCGATGGCGCTCGCGTGGGGATGGACGAGTTCGGGCCAGCGCGGATCCCACATCCACAGTGCGCTGCCGCACTTGATGCAGAAATGCCGTTGCCCTTTCGAACGCGTGGGACACTTGCCGGCTTCACGCATCACGGCGTGATAGATCGCGACGTTCTTCTTGCCACGCACGCGCAGCGTGGTGGCATCGCCGCCGAGGTTGATCGCATAGCCGCCACCGCCCGCGGTCTTGCGGCAGATGGAGCAGTGGCAATGCATGTACGGATACGGCGAGTCGGATTCGAGGCTGAATTCCACCGCGCCGCAATGACAGGATCCTTCCAGATGCATGGTGCCTCCATACAGGACGTCGTCACTCAGTGTGGTCCACGGAGCGCGCCTGTGCAAGCGAAACGGCGCGTATCTGTGGCCTTGTCGGGCTCTGTCTGTCAGCGTGGATGAGTTTTTGTAAGGAGATGTGTGAATGCGGCACGCGGGGCCCGATGACGCTTCTAAACTTCGGCAGGCATGCGGTACCAAAACCCGCTCATTCATCCCGCTCACGTATGCGGCTTTTTTTCAAAAACTACCTGAGAGGTCTCACATGTCCAAGAACCATACCCTTCGTACTTCCGCTCTGATTGGCGCGCTGGCCGCGGGCCTGATGTCGGCCACCGCCTTCGCCCAAACCACGACCACGACCGCGCCGGCCGCCGGTACCAACACCGTGCCGCCGGGCTACACGCAGGTGCAGCCGCCCAAGGATCCGCTCGTGGAGCGCCGCGAACAGCGCCGCGAAGCGAAGCAGGAATACGCGGCGGAGAAGAAGGCCGCCAAGGCCGAATACAAGCAGGATGTCGGCGCCGCGAAGCAGGAGCGCAAGGACGCCTACAAGGCCGCCAACGAGCAGGCCACGCAGCAGCTCCAGCAAGGCACGAAGCAGTAACGTTGCCAGTCAGGGAAGCGTGGCCGGGGCGTGACTATACGAGTCGCGCGCCCGGCCACGCGCCGGACATCACGATATTCCGCACCGACATGCGCACGGCCTGCATGACGTCCCAGAGTTCGGGGACGGGCGGCCGGTTTCGCGCGGTCGCGAGCGCGACCTGACGCGTGACCACCGGATCGACGATCCGCGCCGAGTGCAGGCGTCCCTGCGCGACGCGATCGGCGACCGCGGCAAACGGCAGCATCGTCGCGCCGCATCCATCCTCCACCAGCCGCATCGCCACTGTGTTCGACGCATCGCACTCGAGCGCCATGTTCAGTGTGGTGCCGACGCGCGTGGCCAGCGTTTCCGCGAGCACGCGCAGGCCATGGCCCGTGCTCGGCAAAATCATCGGCATCTCGCCGAGCCGCTTCGCCGGGAACGTCGCGCCCAGATGGCTCCAGGATGTCGGCGTGACAAGCGTGAGGTCTTCTTCCAGCAGGACATCCACCTTGAGCGCGCCCTGCTGCTCGGGCAGGTACAGCAATGCCACGTCGATCTCGCCCGCGGCGAGCCATGCGAGGATCGGGCTCGCGAGGCCTTCGACAAAGCGCACCCGGGTCGCGGGAAACCGTTGCTTGAGCGCGGCGGCTATGGCCGCGAAGGCCGTATTGGCGATGGTCGGCTGCGCGGCGATGACCATCTGGGCGGGGCCGTTGCCCGTGGAGGCGCGCACGGCCGCGCGCGCCTCGGTGAGCGTGCTCGCGACCTGCCGCGCGTAGGTGAGCAGGGTATTGCCGGCCTCGGTCAGCACGACGCCGCGGCCGCTGCGATGAAACAGCCGCGCATCGAGCGCGGCCTCCAGCCGCGCGATCTGGCGGCTGACCGTCGATTGGTCGGCACCGAGCTCGAGCGCCGCGCGAGAGATGCTCTGCGTGTTGGCCACGCAGACGAAGCACGCGAGGTCGTCCGAGTTCAGTGTCGACATGGGGCGCGGGCCAGTCGGCCGGGCAGTTACTTCTTCGGCGTGTCGCCGATCTTGAACGACGCCATATGCTCGAGCGCGCGCACCATGCCCGAATGGTCCCAGCCGGCGCCGCCCTGAGCCACGCATACGTTGAACAGCTGCTGCGCGGAGGCGGTGTTCGGCAGTGCCATGCCGAGCGCCTTGGCCGTGGACAGCGCGAGGTTCAGATCCTTCTGATGCAGCTCGATGCGGAAGCCCGGATCGAACGTGCGCTTGATCATGCGTTCGCCGTGCACTTCCAGGATGCGCGAGCTGGCGAAGCCGCCCATCAGCGCCTGCCGCACACGCGCGGGATCCGCGCCGGCCTTCGCCGCGAGCACGAGCGCCTCGCCGACCGCTTCGATCGTGAGCGCCACAATGACCTGGTTGGCCACCTTGGCGACTTGGCCGTCGCCGACGTTGCCGACCAGCGTGATGTTCTTGCCCATCAGCTGCAGCAGGGGCAGCACGCGGTCGAACACGTCCTGCTTGCCGCCGCACATGATGGACAGCGTGGCGGCCTTGGCGCCGACTTCGCCGCCCGAGACCGGGGCATCGACATACTCGCAGCCGAGCTTTTCGATACGCGCCGCGAACTCGCGCGTCTCGATCGGCGAGATCGAGCTCATATCGACGACGGTCTTGCCCTGGCTCAGGCCTTCGGCCACGCCCCCGTCGCTGAAGAGCACGCGCGCGACGTCGGGCGTATCGGGCAGCATCAGGAAGACGACGTCCGCCTCGCGGGCCACGTCCGCCGCGCTCTCGCGCGATTGCATGCCGGCGTCCAGCAGGTCCTTCGGCACGCCGCTGCGCGTGTGCGCGAACACCGTGTGGCCGCCTTGCTGGAGATGGAGCGCCATGGGCTTGCCCATGACGCCGAGTCCGATGAATCCGATCTTGCTCATGTCACGTTCCGGTCGTTGTACAACTGTCAGTCGGCAAACTTCTGGCGCAGCGCGCGCGTCGCATCGCGCAGCAGGCCATGGTCGAGGCCCACAGCGACGAAATGCGCGCCCATGTCCAGATAGCGGCGCGCCTCGGCCTCGACAGGCGTCAGCGTGCCGATGGCCTTGCCCGCGCGATTGGCCGCATCGTAGATGCGCTGCACGGCGGCCTGCACGTCGGGGTGGTTCGGGTTGCCCAGATGGCCGTAGGCGGCCGCGAGGTCGTTGGGGCCGATGAAGATGCCATCGACGCCGGGCTCCGCGCAGATCTCGTCGATCGCTTCCACGCCCTTGCGGCTTTCCACCTGCACGAGCACGCAGATGTTCTCGTTGATGGTCTTGAAGAAGTCCGGCAGCGTGCCGTAGCGGTTCTGGCGCTGGATGCCGGACACGCCGCGGATGCCGTCGGGCGGATAGCGCGTGGCGCGTACCGCGCGGCGGGCTTCCTCGGCCGATTCCACGAACGGGATCAGGAAATTGTAGAAGCCCACGTCGAGCAGGCGCTTGAGCATGACCGGATCGTTCCACGGCGGGCGCACGACGGGCGCGCTCGTGCTGTCCTTGAGTGCCATCAGCTGCGGCACGAACGTCAGCACGTCGTTGGGCGAGTGCTCGCCGTCGAGCAGGATCCAGTCGAAGCCGGCCAGACCGACGATTTCGGTCGTGATGGGATGGCCGAGCGAACTCCAGCAGCCGATCAGCCGCTTGCGGGCGAGCACGTCCGCGCGAAACTGGTTCGGCAGCGGCGACAGGTGGGGCAGATGGGGGGCGGTGCTCATGGGTGTCTCCTGAAATTCAATCGAGCGCGAGCCGTGTCAGCGGCCCTGGCGATTTGCCGCGCGACTGCAGCACGCGTGCCGCCGCGTCGTCGAGCTGGGACAGCGTGCCCGCATCGACGGGAATGGTTTCCGCGCGCAGCTGGCGCCATTGCCGTTCCGGATCGCCGGGGAACAGGATGTCCTCGGTGCCCGGCTGCAGGCGCGAGGCCTTGACCCACTCGACGAACGCCTCGACCTCGTGGCCGAACGTGGTGCTCGTGCCGAGGCGAGCGGGATCGAACACGATGGCGAGCATGTTGTTCCAGACCGCGTGCTCGTGCGTGAGCGTCTCCGGCCGGATGGTATGGCCGCCCGTGACCGCGGCGCCGAGCAGTTCGCACATCATGGCCAGCACGTAGCCCTTGTGCTCGCCGAACGTGCGCAGCGCGCCGTGCGGGCCGCCGGCCATCGGGAACATGATCGACGGGTCGTTCGTCGGGTTGCCATGATCGTCGATCAGGCAGCCCGGCGGCACGGGCACGCCCTTGTTGTTGGCCACGCGCACCTTGCCGAGCGCGATCGCGCTGGTGGCAAAGTCGAGCACGAGCGGCGGGCGGCCCGGAATCGGCACGGCGATCGTGAACGGATTGGTGCCGAAGCGCGCGTCGTAGCCGCCGTGCGGCGCGACGATCGGCTTGGACAGCACGTTGACGAAGTGGATCGAGATCAGGCCCGCGGCCGCCGCCTGCTCGGCCCAGTGGCCCACGCGGCCCAGATGATGCGCGCGGCGCAGCCCCAGCACGCAGACGCCATGTTCCTTCGCGCGCGCAATGCCGATGCGCATCGCCTCTTCGGTGAGGGCCTGCCCCATGCCGCGGTTGGCATCGAGGCTCACGATGCCGCCCGACTCGTGCACGACGCTCACGCGCTGGTTCAGCTGCAGCTGATCCGCCTGCCACGACAGCACGTACTTGGGAATCATGCCGACGCCGTGCGAGTCGTGGCCCGACTGGTTGGCCAGTACGAGGTGGTCGGCGGTCAGGCGCGCCTCGCGCGCGTCGGAGCCCGCGGCGAGCCAGAGATCCTGCACCCACTGGTGCAGGGCGGCGGCGGGAATGCGGTGTTCGCTCATGCTGTCGATTACTCCAGTCGGATGTTGGCTACCTTGATCAGCTCCGCCCATTTGGCGACTTCGCGCTTCTGGAACGCACCCAGTTCCGCGGGGCCCGCACCGGAGGGCTCCACGCCGAGCCCGGCGAGCTTCGCGCGCATCTCGGGTTCGCGGATGATCTTGCCGATCTCGGTGGCGAGCTTGTTGACGATCGGCGCGGGCGTGCCGGCCGGCGCGAAGATGGCCTGCCACGACACGATCTCGTAGCCCTTGAGGCCCGCCTCGGACACCGTGGGCACGTCGGGCAGCTCGGCCGAGCGCTTCGGACCCGTGGTGGCCAGCGCGCGGAACTTGCCGGACTGGATCATCGGCACGGCGGCCACGCTGTTCTCGAAGACGAGGTCCACCTGATTGCCGAGCAGCGCCTGCACGGCCTGGCTGCTGCCCTTGTACGGCACGTGCGTGAGCTTGAGGCCGGCCATGTTGGCGAACAGCTCGGCCGACAGATGCTGCGAGGTGCCGTTGCCCGACGAGCCGAAATTGATCGCGCCCGGCTTGGCCTTGGCCGCGGCGATCACGTCCTCAACGGACTTCCACGGACTGCTGGCGTTGACCACGAGTACATTGGGCAGCGTGCCGATAAGCGCCACCGGCTGGAAGTTCTTGACCGGGTCGTACGGCATCTTGGGATACAGGCTCACGTTGATCGAGTGCGAGCTGATGGTGCCGCCGACCAGCGTGTAGCCATCGGGGGCGGCCTTGGCCACATAGTCGGAACCGATATTGCCGCCGGCGCCGGGCCGGTTCTCCACGACGACCGACTGGCCGAGCACCTGCGACAGACGCTGGCCGATCAGGCGGCCGAGCAGGTCCGTGGTGCCGCCCGCCGCGAACGGCACGACGTAGTTGATGGGCTTGGAGGGGTATTTGTCGGCCGACTGGGCTCGCGCCTGGGGCGCCGTGGCCATGCATGCGACACAAAGCGCGGCAAACAGCGGCCGCATCATCCCGGTCGAGAGATGGGGAAAGGGCATTGCGTGGTCTCCAGTTGCTGTGTAGTTTTCAGGGCGTCGTTGCAACATGCGCCGTCAGCAAATCTACACGCCCCCATGGCGTGCCGTCTTGCATAATTCGCATAACAGAAATGCACGATAGACCGCGCGATGCGTATCGTCAAACGGAACAATCGCAGACAATCTGTTTTTCTCGTCTACCTCTTCAATCCTCACGCTTCGTCATGACCGCTTCGACTTCCTCCCCCTCGGCCCGCACCGGTGGCCGCGTCCTCGTCGATCAACTGCGTATCCATGGTGCCGAACGCATCTTCTGCGTGCCCGGCGAGAGCTTTCTCGACGTTCTGGACGCGCTGCACGACCAGCCCGCGATCGACCTCGTGGTATGCAAGCACGAGGGTGCCGCGGCGAACATGGCCGAGGCCGATGGCAAGCTGACCGGCAAGCCGGGCATCTGCTTCGTGACGCGCGGGCCGGGTGCCACGCATGCGAGCATCGGCGTGCATATCGCGCAGCAGGATTCGACGCCGATGATCATGTTCGTCGGCCAGATCGCGCGCGAGCACAAGGGGCGCGAGGCCTTCCAGGAGGTCGATTACGCGGCGGTGTTCGGCACGCTGGCCAAGTGGGCCGTGGAGATCGACGATCCGAAGCGCATCCCCGAGGTCGTGGCGCGCGCATTCCAGGTGGCCACGTCGGGCCGGCCGGGGCCCGTGGTGATCGCGCTGCCGGAGGACGTGCTGGACAACCTGTGCGAGACCGCCGATGCGGCGCCGTACCGCGTGGTGGCCGCCGCGCCGCGGCCCGAGGATACGGCCGCGCTGGCGGCGGCACTGGCCGAAGCGAAGCGGCCGCTCGTGATCGCGGGCGGCGCGAACTGGACCGAGGCCACCGCGCGCGACTTCGCGGCGTTCGTGAAGACGTGGAACCTGCCGGTGGCCTGCGTGTTCCGCCGTCAGGACACCTTCGACAACCGCGATCCGCACTATGTGGGCCACCTGAGCCTTGGCGTGAGCCCGAAGCTGGCGGAGCGGGTGCGCGGCGCGGACCTGATCATCGCGTTCGGCACGCGCCTCGGCGATATCGCGACCGATGGCTACACGATGCTGCAGGTGCCGCGGCCGGTGCAGAAGCTCGTGCATATCCATGCCGACAATGCCGAACTGGGGCGCGTCTATCAGGCCGACCTGCCGATTCATGCGGGCGTGGAGCCCGGCGCCGCGATGCTGGCCTCGCTGAAACCTGCCGCGACGCCGGTCTGGGGCGACTGGACGGCCGGCGCGCGCGCCGAGCATGAGGCGTTCGTCACGGTGCCCAGGCCGCATCCGGAACTGACCGGCGTCGATATGGCCGCCGCGATGGCGCACCTGAACGACGTGCTGCCGGCGGATTCGATCCTGACCAACGGCGCGGGCAACTACACGGTGTGGCTGCACCGCTTCTACGCCTACAGGCAGCCGCGCACGGAACTGGCGCCGACCTGTGGCGCGATGGGCTATGGCCTGCCCGCGGCAATCGCGGCCAAGCTGCGTTCGCCCGAGAAGACCGTGATCGCGTTCGCGGGCGATGGCTGCTTCCTGATGTATCCGCAGGAGATCGCCACGGCGGCCGCGCATGGGGCCAACCTGATCGTCATCGTGGTCAACAACGGGATGTACGGCACGATCCGCATGCATCAGGAGCGGCGTTACCCGGGGCGTCAGAGCGGGACGACGATCCCGTCGCCGGACTTTATCGGCATGGCGCGGGCTTGCGGCGCGGTGGCCGAGCGCGTGGAGCGGACCGAGGATTTCCCCGCGGCGCTTGAGCGCGCACGGGCGGCCACGGTGGCCGAACAGAAGCCGGCCCTGATCGAGCTCGTGACCGATCCGCTGCAGATCACGCCCGCCATGCGGGTGACGGACCTGCCGGCCTGATCAGAACAGGGAGCCCTGCGGACGCGATGCGGCGCGGGGTTCCGGCCGGCGGGCGGGCTGAGCGGGGTGGGAGGCCGCCGGGCTGGCGGCGCCGAGGATCTGCCGGATGCGCTTGAGGTAGCGTTCGCCCACGGCGCGGTGCGTCTTCGCGGCCTCGTCGCGGAATGCGCGGCGGGACGGCGGGCGAATGCCGAGGCTACGGCAAATCGTTGAAAGATAAGGCTTTTCGCCATCCGTGGCGGCCTGGCGCGCGGCACTTTGCAACGCCGCGTCGCCTACGCGCACGCGCAGCCAGCCCAATACCTGACGGTCATATTCGTTTTGCACCCGAACGAGTTGTTCCATCGCACGCTCCGATACTGTGTATTCATACAGTTACTGTGAATATATACAGTATTGGGCGTTTTTCAAGGTCGGGTGCTCAGAAATGTCCGAGATCCTCCTCTAACACGCGGCTAGAACCGGTGGCGGATACCGATGACCGCGCCGAACTGGTTCTGGCCGGCGCCGACCTGTTCCGTCGTGTTGACCAGCGTGGTCGCGGACCGGTTCAGCGATGGGCCGAAGCCGCTCAGGCTCAGATTGGAGCCGTCGCGATTACGGGTGAAGCCGAACACCGTGTAGACGTCCGTCCGCTTGGAGAACGCGTATGAGCCCGACAGCACGAAGCTGTAGGGATCGCCGCCGCTGTTGCGCACGTCGGTGTAGTAGGCCACGCCCGTTACGGAAATCACCGGGGTCAGCTGGTACTGCATGCCGGCCCAGTACAGATTCGTGCGCAGCGAGCTCGTGGTGAAGTCGCCGTAGTACCAGCGATACCCGACGAACGCCTTGGCCGGGCCGAACGTGTAGGTGCCGGCAATCGCCGCGCGGCGTTCGCGATTGTCGTCGGTGGCCAGCGTGCTGCCGTGCAGGTCGTCGTAGACCACGCGCAGGGCGAGCGGGCCCGCCGCATAGCCGAGCGCGGCGCTCATCTCGCGGCCCGCCTTGTAGTCGCCCGGAATCTCGCCGCCGGCGCTGCTGTCGTAGCCCGTGCTGTAGAGCAGGCCGTAGTAGACGCTACCGGTCTGGCCGAAGAACTTCACGGAATTGTCCGAGCGGCTCGACATCCAGCGATCGTGCATCAGCAGCGAATAGCGCGTGGCGATGGCCATCGGGTCGAACGCGTTGGAGAAGTCGTAGACGAGGTTCTGATGGCGGCCGAGACTCAGCGTGCCGTAGCGCTGCTGCAGGCCGACATAGGCCTGACGGCCGAACAGGCGGCCCCCCTGATTGGCCACGCCCGTATCGAGGTCGAAACCGTTCTCGAGCAGGAACACCGCGGCCAGGCCGTCGCCGAGGTCCTCGCGGCCGCGCAGGCCCCAGCGGGACGTCGACAGATTGCCGGCCGACATGCGCACGGTAGAGGCGCTGCTGTTGCCGGCGCGGGGCAGGTGATTGATGTATTCGATGCCGTCGTCGACGACGCCATAGAGGGTGATGCCGCTTCCCTGGGCGGAAGCAAGGGCTGGCAGCATGGACAGTGCCGCCAGGCAGGCATGATGGGCTTTCATTATCGGAGTCCTTATTGTGGCAGCCGCGCGTGTGTCTAATGGGCTCGAAACACGCGGGCCGCCCAATGTAACGGCACGTATTCGCTACGTCATAGGCCAGTTTTGTCGACACAGTATTCCTGCCCATGAACAATAGGAGCCCTTGCGGTGGACTGCCACCATCCCCATCTTGGCGCCGGCCGGTCACCGCAGACCCCGAGGTTTTTCAGCTTTGCCCGGACACCTCGATCAAAGCATCGACGACCACCGCGCCATCGGGGCCCGCCATCACGGGGTTGAGATCGACCGAGGCGATCGCGCCGCGCGCGTCGTGAACCATGCGGCCCACCCCGGCAGCCAGCCTGCAGAGCGCTTCCACGTCGATCGGCTTGTCGCCGCGCACGCCCGCGAGTAGCGGCGCGATGCGCAGCGACGACAGCGCGCGCGCGACCGCCGCCGGGGTGGCGGGCGCCAGCAGCAGCGCCGTGTCGCGCAGCACCTCGACGTACTTGCCACCGTCGCCTACGAGCAACACTGCGCCGAAGGTCGGATCCCAGTGCGCGCCGACCATGAGCTCGCGCTGGCCGCGCGTCATGCGCGCGACGAGCACGCCTTCACAGTCGGCCCGCATGTCGGCGAGCGTGCGCGTCTGCGCGGCAAAGGCCCGCCGGATGGTATCGGCGTCATTGCAATGCAGCATGACCAGGCCGTGTTCGCTCTTGTGCGGAACCTGCGGCGAACTGGCCTTGACGGCGACGGGCGCGCCGATCTTTTGCCACGCGGCCACGGCTTCGTCGGCGGTGCGGCACAGCACGTGCTCGACCACGTTGACGCCCGCGTCGGCCAGGCGCGCGAGGCTCGCGGCTTCGGACAGCGTGCGCGTCTTGCCGCCATGCGGAGGCGCGGGTATGGCCGCGGCGGCCGGCGGTTCCTGCGCGACGATGCGCAGCAGCGCCTGATGGCCGGTCAGCTGGCGGAACGCGGCCAGCGCATCGGCCGCGTTCTCGAAGGTCGGCACACCGGCCGCGCGGAACACGCTGGCGACCGACTCCTGCCATGTGGCCACGGCGATCGGCTTGCCCGCGTTGTCGGCAAAATGCGCGGCGTCGCGCGCGAAACGGGGGACGTCGTAGCCCATGCCGGCCACGGGGATATCGAGCAGAAACAGATCCGCGGACGGATCTTCGGCGACGACCGGCAGCACGTCCCCGAACAGCGCGCTGTTGGTCAGCAGGGCGGCCGTGACATCGACGGGGTTTGCGGTGGCGGCGAAGCCGGGCAGGCGTTCGGCGAGCGCGGCCTGCGTCGCGTCGGAGAGCGGGGCGATGGACAGGTCGAGCGTATCGGCCGCGTCGGCGGCCATCACGCAGCTTGCGCCCGAATTGCTGACGACCACGAGCCGGCGGCCCGATGGCTGCCAGCCGCGCAGGTACAGCGGCGCGCAGCGTGCGAGCGCGTGGGCGTCGTCCGCACGCCAGATGCCGTGCCGCGCGAGGAATGCATCTACCGCTCGGTCTTCGCTTGCCATCGCGCCCGTATGCGACGCGGCCGCGCGCTGGCCCGCGTTCGTGCGGCCGGCCTTGACGGCGACCACGGGCACGCCGCGTGCGCGTGCCACCGCGGCGGCCTGCGCGAGCATGTCCGGGTCCGAGAGGCTTTCCAGATAGAGCAGCAGCAGCCTGACGTCCGGGTCGTGCGCGACGGCCAGCGCCAGTTCGCTGACGGTGACGTCGGCCTGGTTGCCCGTGGCATGCACGTGCCGCACGCCGATGCCCTGGCTGCGCAGCAGGCCGTAGACCATGGCCGCCATGCCGCCGCTCTGGCTGACCACGGCGACGGGGCCGTCCTGCGGCGGGACTTCGATGAACATGGTCGAGAAACTGGCGACCGCGCCGTTGCCGAAGTTGGCGAGGCCCTGACTATTGGGGCCGACGATGCGGAGATTGGCGTCTTTCGCAATGCGCACCATCTCGTCCTGCTGGCGCCTGCCTTCCTCGCCGGCTTCACCGAAACCCGAGGCGATGACGATCGCCGACTGCACGCCGAGCCGCGCGCAATCGCGCACGGCCTGCACGGCGGCGTCGCCGGCGACCACGATGATCGCGAGTTCCGGCACCGCGGGCAGCGCGTCCAGCGAGGGGAACGAAGGGATGCCCTGAATCGTTTCGCGCTGCGGATTGACCGGGTAGATCGCGCCGGCATAGCCGTGCTGGCGCATGTAGTAGATTGGCCGGCCGCCGATCTTGTGGATATTGTCGGAGGCGCCGATCACGGCGATGGACTTGGGCGAGAGCAGGGAGTCGAGACGAGTGGACATGTTTCGGATCAGTGTTCGTGTTTCAGGCAAATCGCAGCAGGGTGCCGTCGCCAAACGGCAGGAACGACGCGCGCACGCGGTCGCCGATGCGTACGCCGGGGGCTGCGTGGCCCATGACGCGCGGGCCTTCGTCGAGCGTGGCGAGGACGAGCGTGTACGGGGCGAGCGCGCGGAACGCATCGGTCGGCGCGCGGGAGACTTCGGTGACGGCGAAGACCGTGGCGTCGCCGCCGGCGTCCTGCCAGTGGAGGTCGGCGCTGCCGCACGCCCGGCACGCGAGCCGGGTGAGCGGTTGCCACGCGCCGCATGCCGCGCAGCATTGGTAGCGGACCACGCCGGCGGCCAGTCCTTCGGTATAGGGATGCGTCATGCGGTCTCCAGGATCAGGCTGACATGGGACGACAGCACGCCGCCGTCCGCGTGGAACAGTGCGCGCCGCCTTGCTGTCCCGCCTTGGGGCGCGATCTGCCGTGCGCCGGCGCGGCCCGCGAGCTGGCGGCTGGCTTCCGCCAGATGCATGAGGCCGCCCGCCACGCCCGAGTGGCCGAACGCGAGCAGGCCGCCATGCGTGTTGAGCGGCAGCACGCCATCGACGCCGAAGTCGCCCGCGCGCAGCCGTTCGATCGCACGGCCGCGCGGCGCGATGCCCAGTTCCTCGAGCAGCATCACGAGCGTGATCGTGAACGAGTCGTAGATGGCGAGCAGATCGATATCGGCCACCGCGCAGCCCGCGTCGGCGAACGCGCGCGCGGCGGCATCGGCCGCGCCCGAGTCCATCACGCTTTCGATCGCCGACAGATGCTGGTGCCGATGCGCCTGTCCCGCGCCGGCAATGCGCACCGGCGTGCCCGCGCCCGGCTCGATGGAGACCACCACGGCTACCGCGCCATCCGAAATCGGGCAGCAGTCGGACAGCCGCAGCGGCGCCGCGATCCATTTGGCGGCAAGCGCATCCGCCAGCGTCATCGGCTCGCGCAGATGGGCATCGGGATGGCCCCCCGCATGCCTGCGCATCAGCACGGCAAACTCGGCCAGCGCATCCGCTTCGAGCCCGGTCTCGTGCAGATAGCGCGAGGCCAGCAGCGCATAGTAGGCGGGGACCGACGCGCCATTGGGCACCTCGATGGCGGGCTCGCCGACCTGCGCCAGCGTTTGCATGGACTGGTCGCGGCTCTGGCCGGACAGCCGGTTCTCGCCGGCCACCACGAGCACATTGCGGCAGCGGCCCGCGCGGACGAGGTCGTGCGCGAGCATCGCCATCAGGCCGCCGGTTGCCCCGCCGCCGGCCATGCCATGCGCATAGGCCGGGGAGAGCGACGCGGTCTCGCAGAACAGGTCGGCCAGCATCAGATGCGGCAGCGTCGTGGCATAGCCGCACAGCACGCCATCGACGTCCTGGCGCCGCAGGCCGGCCTGCTCCAGCGCGACCGACGCCGCGTCCGCCATCAGTGTCAGCGGCGTGCTGCCGGGCAGCCGGCCGAAAGGCGTGTTGCCCACGCCGCGTACATAGCTCGCTGTCATCGGTTTATTTCTTCATCAGGGGGCATTGGGATTTGGACGGCGGCATAAAGGCCTGGTCGCCGGGCACAGTGGCCAGCACCTTGTAGTAGTCCCACGGATACTTGGACTCGCCGGGCGCCTTGACTTCGAACAGGTACATGTCGTGGACCATGCGGCCGTCCTCGCGAATGCGGCCGTTCTTCGCGAAGAAGTCGTTGATCGGCATCGACTTCATCTGCTTCATGACGGCCGCGGTCTCGTCGGTCCCGGCGGCCTGTACGGCCTTGAGATAGTGCGTCACCGACGAATAGACGCCCGCCTGGCTCATATTGGGCATCTTCTTGACCTTGTCGAAGTACTTGCGCGACCACGCGCGGGTTTCGTCGTTCATGTCCCAGTAGAACGCTTCCGTCAGTACGAGCCCCTGCGCGGTCTTGAGGCCGATGGCATGGATGTCGTTGATGTACAGCAGCAGCCCCGCCATGCGCTGCGCGTTGTTGCGCGTGAGGCCGAACTCGGAGGCCGCCTTGATCGCGTTGACGGTATCGCCGCCCGCGTTGGCGAGCCCGACGACCTGCGCCTTGCTGGCCTGCGCCTGCAGCAGGTAGGAGGCAAAGTCGCTCGCGCCCGTGGGATGCCGCGAGGCGCCGAGCACGGTGCCGCCGGCTTCCTGCACGACCGCCGTGGCCGACTGCTGCAGCGTGTGGCCGAACGCGTAGTCGGCGGTCAGGAAGTACCAGGTCTTGCCACCGCGCTGGACCATGGCCTTGGCCGTGGTGTTGGCGAGCGCGTAGGTGTCGTAGGCATAGTGGACGGAGACCGGCGTGCACAGGTCGTTGGTGATGCGCTCGGTGCCGGGACCCGAGAACACGACGATGCGGTTCTTCTGCTTGGCCACGTCGAGTACCGCGAGCGCGGGGGCGGAGGCCGCGACGTCGAGAATGGCGTCCACGTGGTCCGTATCGAACCACTCGCGCGCCTTGTTGGCGGCGATGTCGGCCTTGTTCTGGTGATCGACCACCACGAGTTCGATCTTCTTGCCCAGCACCTTGCCACCGAAGTCGTCGATGGCCATCTGCGCCGCGGCCGCGCTGCCGCGGCCGGTCACGTCCGCATACAGGCCGCTCATGTCCAGCAACAGACCCATCTTGACCACGTCGTCGGAAATGCCGGGTTTGGGTTGCGCGGTGGCCTGGCCGGCCGGCAGTGTGCCGAACGCAGCGAGCGCGAGCGCGCCGAGGGCCTTGCGGCCGAAGGGAATACGCATGGTTGTCTCCTGAGTTTTTTCTGGGTTTCTAATGGGTGTGTCTTGGTGCGTGCCGCCTTGAAATTAGCAATTAACCGCCAAGATTTGGTTCCGGCCGCATTGGGCGGCCGGCAGGCGTGTGGCTCACCTGCGTTCAGACGGTGGCGATCGGTGTCGTCGGGGATCCGACCGCGCCCGGCAATCGCAGCGGCGGCGCGGTCAGCATGAAGCGCGTGCGCTGGTGCGCGCGCAGCCAGTCGGCAAGCTCCTTCAGGTACCAGAGTTCGCCGAGCGGCAGCCCGAGCTTGAACAGGCAGTGGTGATGGAGCGGCAGCATCGGATGCGTGGCCTGGCCGGCCGGCGCGGGGCGCGCCGGAAAGCGCTCCACCGCATAGTTGTCCGCGATCAGCGCGGCAATGCCCGCATCGGTAATCCACCGCAGCAGCCGCTCGTCGCGGCCATCGAGCGCGCAGCAGCTGTGGTGCAGCACTGTCTCGTCGGGATCGCGGGCCATCGACAGCACGACTTCCGAGAACCCCGTACGCAGCAGCAGCATGTCGCCGGATTCGACCTCGGCGCCGGTGGCCTCCATCGCGCGCATCAGTTCGTCGTAGCCGATATCGCGAAACTCGGTGCCGTACACGTGCGCAAGATCGACGAGCACGCCCCGGCCCTGCATGCCCTTGACCGCAAAGTTCTCGATGCCCAGTGCATCCGCGTGGCTGTGTTCGTGCCCGCATGGGTGCGCGGCAAAACCGGCGTCCTCCGCGTAGTCCATCGGACCGACGATATGGTCGTTGGCGCGATAGCCGTTGTAGTAGACGCGCTCGGCGCGGCCGTCGCCATCGGCATCGAACAACGCCCCGACGTGCGCGAGCGAATCCCACTGGGTCGAATACTGGAGCGACAGCAGCACCTGGTCGTCGCTGATCACGTCCGTCGCGGCCGGGTGCACCTTGGCGAGCGGAAAGTTCAGATAGGGCGTGTCTTCCCGGAAGGTGGGCCGCAGCACGGGCGGGTGCCGGCGCGGATTGAGCTTGTTGCCGCCCGGATAGTCGAGCGGCAGCGACAGGCAGAAGCTCAGCCCTGCCTGAATCTCGCGCGCGCCCCTGACCACCTGCTCGGGACCGATCAGATTCACGCGTCCCAGTTGATCGTCGGGACCGAAGTCGCCCCAGTTGGAACCTTCCGGACGTTCTTTCCAGCGCATGCGGTCAAGCCTCCTCGATCGTGGTGGTTGGGGTGGCGGTGCGGACGGGGGTGGCGCGCGCGAGGGCGGGGGCGTTCGGCGCAGGGGCACGGCCGCGCCATGTCGCGCAGATCGCCTCGGCCTCGCGGCGCAGCGCGCGGGCGATGGTCGCCTCGCGCTCGGTAATGCGTTCGTTGAGCGCGGCCATGCTGATCGCGCCGAGCGGATAGCCGTTGGCATCGGGCAGCGCGATGGCGATGCCCCCCATGCGCTCGACCACGACGTCCAGCAGCACCGCGTAGCCGCGCTCGCGCGTGGCGTCGATATGGCGGCGCAGCACGTCGGCGTTGAGGCGCGTATAGCGCCGCAGCGAGGGGGCGATGCAGCCGAGCACGGCCTCCACCTCGCTGTCGGGCAGCGCGGCCAGCAGCGCCAGGCTGCCGGCACCCACGCCAAGCGGGCGGCGGCTGCCGATATCGAGGTAGTTCGCGCGAATGGGGAAGGTGCCGAGGCGCAGTTCGATGCAGACCGATTCCCAGCCGCTGGGCACGGAGAGGATGGCGGAGTCCTCGAAGGCGTTGGCCAGCCGGATCAGCGCGGGCCGGACGACCGGCCGCAGGTCGAAGCGGCGCTGCGCGGCCGATTGCAGCGTCAGCCATTCGCGGCCCGGGGAAAAGGCCTTGGTATCGGGGTCGCGTTCGACGAGCCCCTCGGCCACGAGCGTCTCGAGCAGGCGCAGCGCGGAGGCCTTGTCGACGCCTGCCGCGGCGGCCACGTCGGTCAGCCGCGTATGGCGTGCATCCGAGAGCGCGCGCAGCAGCCGGCAGGCCTTCTGCAGGGACGTGCTGGGTACCGTCACCAATGTCTCCTCTTTTCTGGAATTTCGCCACGTGAAACTCCGCGGGCGGCATCCTTGTGGCCCATGCGGCATTGGCACGGGCGTTAGAGCAAGGTTATAGGCGAACGGATGCGGCAGGTCATTCTGCGCTGCATCAATGTTTTGCGGGATGAAATTATTGCCCGGTGAAACCGGGCAGGCGCGGCGTCATTCGCCGAGAAACTCGGCAAGGAGCTCGAGGCCCTCCACGTGATCGGCGACGACCTTGGCGATGACCGCCAGCGGAATGGCCAGCAGCATGCCCCATGTGCCCCAGAGGAAAGTGAACAGCAGCAGCGCGACGAACACGGCCACGGCGTTCATGCGTGCCATGCGTCCCGTCATCCAGGTCGTGACCACGGAGCCGATCAGCGTGGCGATCAGCAGCGAGCCGCCGGCCGCCATGGCCGCGATCCCGAGCGTGCCGAACTGCATGAAGGCCGCGACGCCGAGGCAGATGGCGATGAGCACCGCGCCGAAGTACGGCACGAGGTGCAGCGCCGCCGCGGCAACGGCCCACGTACCCGCGTTGTCCATGGCGAGCCATTTGAGCAGCAGCCACGTGCAGGCCCCCAGCGCCGCATTGGTGAGGAGCAGCATGAGCATGTAGCGCTGGATCGAGCGGTTGATTTCCGCGAGCATATGCACGCTGATCTTCTTCTGGCTGATGGTCTTGCCGACCATCTTCACGAACTTGCGCTTGAACATGTCGCCGCCGAGCAGCAGGAACCATGTCAGGAATAGCACGGCCGTCGCCTGCGCAAGCATCGAGAAGACGCCCGCGGAGCCGAGCCACAGCACATTGCTGAGACCATCGCTGGGACGCTCCACGACCACCTGCGGCGCGCGCGCCGGCACGGGCTGTCCGGTGCCGCTGAGCACGGTGGCGGCACGGCGCACTTTCTGGATCATCGAGTCGTCCCCCGACATCAGCGCACCGAGCGACCGCGAGAGCTTGCCCGCGATCTCGGGCAGCCGATCGACGATCGATTCGATCTGGCCCTGCAGCAGATAGGCGAGGCAGGACAGCAGCGAGCACATCGCGAGCAGCACGAAGGTGGCGCCGACGCTGCGCGGCACGCGATAACGCTGCAATCCCGCCACGAGCGGATCCAGCAAGTAGGCGATGACGATCGACATCACCACCGGGACGAGGAACGTGCGGGCCGCATGCAGTGCGTACAGGCAGGCCAGTGTGGCCAGTATGACAAGCGCGATGCTTGCCCGCCGCTGGTAGAGCGCCGGCGTGGGATCGCCGTCGGCGGTAAAGAAGGGCGGCGAGGCCTCCGGACCACTGTCCGGCTGAGCAACCGGCTCCGGCGTGATTTCCTGCGGAGGGGGCGGGAAGGGCGGCGCGACGGCGGACATGATGGGCGGCGATCTGTAGGTAAGCGGGGTAAGCGTAACGGGGCAAGCAGGGCACGATGGGGCACCATGCCCTGCTTACACGATAGCCAACCCGATGCCACATGCTGTCGGCGCGCCGCACCTCGGCCTGTAGGACAGGGGCGGAAAAGAAAAAAGCCCGGCAGGACATGACCGGGCTAACAAGGGAACGGTGCGGCGCAGCGCACGGCAGCGCGGTGCGTTACCGGCGGTCCTCCGTTTGCGGGCGCGTGCGCGGTTTCAGCGCATGCTGCCGCAGCAGAGGGTCATTCTTGAGCACCCAACGGGCGCCGTAGGCCAGTGCAACGATGCAGGCCAGCATGTACGCAACGATCGCGGTCAGAGTCATCATGTTTCTTCACGGATGAGGGTTGCGACCGCAAGGCTAACGGCAGGTCGAATCAAACAAAAACGCGACGAAAGCTGGCGGGCCGGAATGTGACCCGGATTGTAGGGAACGTCGTTACGCTTGGCGTCTGAAACTTTTTGTAGGCCGATCTAAGCGCGACTAATATCGCGCTCAGCCATAGCAACCGAGGTCGTATTGCTGCGTGCGCAGGGCGCGATGGCTCTCGCGATAGCGGCGCGACCCCTCCCATGTGGGGGATTCCACGATCGCGCGTTCACTCGCGCGAAGCTGGAATTCGAGCATCTGACACTCGGCCCAGAAATTGTTCTGCGCAATGCGATAGCGTTGCTGATCGAGCGTCCACTGTGCCTCTCGCTCGCGAACTTCGGCGGCGAGCACGCGCGCATATGCGGCGTCCTGCTGGCGCGACGCCGGCGTGCTGCGCGGCACGGTGGTGATGTTGGCTTTCATGCCGGCGGTGATATTGGCGTATCCCGCCGGACAGGTACCGTTCTGGTAGAGGATGCCGTCCGGTCCCTGGCATTTGGTAACGGCATGCGCCACGTTGCCCGCAAGCAGCAGCAACAGGGACAGCAGGGACGATGCGAGCGCGCGGGTCATGACGATCCCCTCGATGCATGAACGATGGATTTATCGTAGGCAGCGATCGCGGGGTTCGCCAGTCGGACGGACGTTTCCGAGCGTCAGTACGTGATTTTCGCGTTCAGGCTGATCGCGCGCGGATCGGCCGGCTGCATATAGTCGGCGTACTGGAAGCCCCAGATGCGCTTGTTGGTCAGGTTGGCCAGCACCGCGCGCAGCGTGACCTCGCGGCCCGCCACGCGCGTGGTGTAGCTGGCGCCCGCATTGAACACGGTGTAGCCGCCCAGCGCAATATCGCCGGCGGGCCGCAGCTTCACGCTGCCCGTGTACTTGCCGTCCACGCCGATGCGCAGGCCCGGCACGAACGGCACGCGATAGCCCACGGCGCCCGCGAGCACGAGCGCCGGCGCGCCCGCCACGCGATTGCCGTCGTTCTGCACGCCGCGCGCATAGCGCGCATGCAGGTACATCGCGCTGGCCTTGAGATCCCATTGGCCGACGCGCGTGTAGCCGTCCAGTTCCACGCCCTGATACACCTCGAGCCCGTCCTGCGCCATATAGTTGCCCTGGCGGTACTGGGCGCCGCGTTCGAGGCGGAACAGCGCCGCCGTGCCGGTCCAGCGGTCGCGGTCGGTCTTGGCGCCGACCTCGTACTGCCGGCTGCGGACCGGATTCAGCTGCTGCCCGAAGTTGGCGAGGCTCTGGTCGCTCACCAGCGTGCCTGGCTCCAGCGATTCCACGTAGCTGGCATAGAGCGTCGTACCCGGCGCCGGCTTGAACATCAGCGCCGCAGTGGGCGAGATGACGCCGCTCTTGCTGTAGACGCTCTTCGTCGTGCCGCCGCGGTTGTAGTTGTGCTGCGAGAAGTTCGTGTAGCGCACGCCGGCGAGCACCGACCAGCGCTCGGTCAGTTGCAGCGTGTCGGAGAGGAACGCGGCCTTTTGCTCGATGTCGCTCGCGCGGAACGTGACGAGGCCATCCGGCTGATAGAAGACATTGGTGCTCGGCTCGAAGATATTGCCGGTGCCGAGCAGGAAGTAGCGGCCCGTGCCGCGGCTATAGAAGTTTCGCTGCTTCTGGCCGGCCACGCCCGCGACGATCTGGTGGGCGAACGGCCCCGTGCGGAACCGGCCCTCCACCATGGCATCGACATAGTTGAACTGGTGCCCCTGAATACCGTAGTAGCGATAGTCGTCGTAGTCGCCGGCGCTGTTCCGCAGCACGTAGGACGACTCGTTGCGGTTGCGCGATTGCTTGGAGAAGCTGTAGCGCGTGGTGAGCGTCCAGTCCGGGGAGAGCGCGTAGCGCAGGCCTGTCGTGTAGAGCTGGAGGTTCGTGTACAGATGCTGGTCCGGCCCGGCAAAGACGCCGCCACGGCCGCTGACCATGGCCGGCAGCCGCGTGCCCTGGATCGCATAGGTCGCGAACGTGGGCGTCTGGCCCCAGGCATTGCGGTCCTGATAGAGGCCGTCGAATGTCCACGTGAGCGCGGGGGTGACGCGTGCTTCGAGGCCCAGCGACGCCGCGTTGCGGTTCATGCCGACCGCGTTGGCGGGCTTGCCTTCCTCGTGCGTGAGGTTCACGCGGTAGCCGAACCGGTCGTCCGGCCCCACGCGCCCGCCGAGGTCGAGGTGCTCGCCCCAGAGATGCGCGGTGCGGTATCCGAAGTCGATGCTGGCCAGCAGCGGCTCGCCCGGCGCGGGCGGCTTCTTCGTGACGTAGTTGAGCGCGCCGCCCGGCGTGGCAAATCCATACATGAACGCCGAAGGCCCTTTGAGCAGTTCCACCTGCGCGAGCTGTTCGTATGGCAGCGTATTGCCGTAGCCGACGTAGGGCATGCCGTTGATCTTGAAGCCGCGCTGCCAGTCGAGCGGCACGCCGCGCACGGTCAGGTACGAATTCCACGCGCTGTTGCCATTGCTGTTGTCCGTGACCGAGGCATCGAGCGCGAAGATGTCGCCCAGTTTGGTGACCTGGCGGTCGGCCAGATCCTCGCCGGTGACGATGGTCGTGGAGAACGGCGTGTCGAGCTGCGAGCGGCTGCCCAGCGCGCCGTTGGCGAAGGGCGTTTCCAGCTGGTGCCCCCTTGCGTCGTTGGCGGCAAGCGTGGGCGCGGTGACGGTGACGGCGGGGAGGGTGGTGGCCGCCGGGGCCGCATGGGCGAGCGTGGTGCCGCAGAGCGGGAAGCCCGTCAGCACGACAAGCCGCGCCAGGGCCGCGAGCGGGCGGATGGCGCTAGCCGGAGAGGGAGCGAGCGGGGAATGCAAACTGGATGTCATCTTCAGTGGCTCATGGAGAGCGAATCGCGCACGGATGCGAATGATTCGCGTTTGAAAGCCACGAATGGTGCCTATCCAGTAGGCCGTGTGAAATCGGAGATTTATGAAATTTGGCGCGTATTTCCGCTAAATAGCGCCAAAATTGCCGCCTAATGGCGGCAATTTCGCATAGCGTGTTCGGAAATTTCCGGAGGGATCAACGTCCGGGGCCCAGCGTCGCCTCGATCGCGTTGAGCAGGTCCTGCAGGCGCAGCGGCTTGCCGCAGACCGCGTCGAAGCCTGACTCCAGCGACACGCGGCGGTCCTGCTGGCGCGTGAAGGCGGTCAGCGCGATGGCGGGCACGCGCGGCAGCGACTCGAGCGTCTCGCGGATGCGGATGTCGCGGATCAGATCGTTGCCGTCGCGGCCGGGCAATCCGATATCGCTGATGACCAGGTCAGGCGTGGCCCGACTAATCTGCGCAAGGGCTTCGTCGCAATCGCGCGCACAACGGACGCGCGCGCCGTAGCCGGTCAGAATCGTCGAGAGCGCGGCCGAGGCGTCGGCGTCGTCTTCGACCACGAGGATATCGAGCGCCTGAAGCGGCACCGGCTGATGGGCCAGCACGGGCTGGCCGCCCGAGGCGTCGGTATCCGTGGGCGCGGTTTCGTGGAGCGGGATCGTGACTTCGAACGTCGAACCCTGGTTCTCGCCGCCGCTGCGTGCCTGTACCGACCCGCCATGCATCTCGGCCAGATGCTTGACGATGGCGAGCCCGAGGCCGAGGCCGCCGTGCTTGCGGCGGTTTGCATCGTCGCTTTGGGTAAAACGGTCGAATAGCAGCGGCAGGAACTCGGCGGAGATACCACGGCCCTGATCCATGACGGTGACCTGCAGCGCGTCGCCTTCGGGGCGCGCGATCACGCGCACGGTGCCGCCTTCGGGCGAGAACTTGATCGCGTTGGAGAGCAGGTTCCACAGAATCTGCTGGAAGCGCGCGGGGTCGATGAACGCTTCGTTGGTCAGCCCCGGCGCGAACTCGGCGTCGAGCGTCACGCGGCGGTCCTGCGCGGCAGCCTCCATGCTTTCGATGGCGCTGCGAATGACGTCGGCGGGATTCGTGCGTTCGCGCTCGAGCTTGAGCTTGCCGACGTTGAGCATGGACACATCGACGAGGTCCGCCACGAGCCGGCGCTGGATCGCGATATTGCGTTCCACGGCGGCCAGTCCGCGCCGGCCCTCGTCGGAGTCGATATGGCGGCCGAGCACATGCGTCCATACCGAAATCACGTTGAGCGGATTGCGCAGCTCGTGCGAGAGGATGGCGATGAAGTCGTCCTTCATGCGGTTGAGCCGCTCGACCGCCGCGCGCGCGGCCTGCTCGCGCTCGATCAGCTGCTCGCGCTGCTGTTCGAGGTTGACGCGGTCCGTGATGTTCGATGCCACCGCGACCTTGACGCCGGTCTCGAGCACGGAAGAGATGCTCCATTCGAAGAACGTGAGCTGGCCTTCGGCATCGAGCAGCGGGAACGCGCCCTGCCAGCCGTGGTTGGCATGCGGGCCCGTGGCTTCCTCCACGCGCTCCCGCCAGCCGGGCGGGGCGAACGATGCGACCGGTTGCCCCACGAGCTCCTCCGGCGGGCGGCGCAGCACGCTCTGCATGGCCGGATTGACGTCGACGAACCGGCCATCGAGATCGATCGTGCAGATGCCGCCGATGGCCTGATGGTAGATCGCGCGGAAACGCGACTCGGACTCCCGCATCGAGCGTTCGGCCGCGCTGGCACGCAGCAGCGACGAGATCGTCGCCACGAGCACGGCGGGTTCCGCCGGGTGGATCAGATAGGCGCTGGCGCCGGCGTCCAGGCCGCGCACCTTGTCGTAGTCCTGGACGTACGTAGCCGACAGGTGGACCACCGGCACGGTCGCCGTGTCATGGCGCTCGCGCAGCATGCGGCAGACCTGGAACCCGTCGATATCGGGCAGGTTGACGTCGAGCACGATCGCGGAGACCGTCACGTCCGCGCGCTGGAGCGCTTCCTGCCCGCTTTCGGCCTCGATGGTGCGAAAGCCCGCGGCGGACAGCGTGCGGACTGTCGCATAGCGCGTGACGGGATTGTCGTCGACGACGAGTACCAGGGGCGCGATATCGCGGCCCGGCATCGTCGGTGCCGAGGGTGCCGGCGCGGGCATCGCATCATTGCCCATGGCTGCCTCCGTGTGTATTGGCGTCGGCGTTCGACGGCGCGCCGTAAGTCACGGGCAGCGTGACGTAGAAGCGCGAGCCGACGCCGACCTCGCTTTCGAACCCGACATGGCCGCCCAGCACCTCGGCCAGCCGCTTGCTCAGTGCCAGTCCGAGGCCGGATCCGCGATACCGCCGCTGCAGCGGCGAGTCGATCTGCACGAAGTCCTGGAACACCGCGCCATGCGCTTCGGCGGGGATGCCGATGCCGGTGTCGCGCACGGAGAACGTGATGGTGGCCGGGTTGTCGCTGTGCGCGGCGATGCGGACCTCGCCGCTCGGCGTGAACTTGAGCGCGTTGGAGATGAAGTTGCGCAGGATCTGCGACAGCTTGCGATCGTCGCCGAACAGCTTCGGGATATCCTGCGGTTCCTCGAAGATCAGCGAGACCTCGGGATTGGTCAGCACGGGCTTGAACATGCCGCGCAACGCATCGAACAGCACCACCATGTCGAACCACGCCGGGGACACATCGACGCGTCCCGCTTCGAGCCGCGCGAGGTCGAGCAGGTCGTTGACCATGTCGGCGAACTCCGCGGCGGTATCGCGCACGAACGTGACCTGCCGTTCCTGCTCGGTCGTGAGCGGGCCGTCCACGCGATCGATCAGCAGCCGCGTAATGCTCTGGATGGCCACGATGGGCGTCCGGAATTCGTGGCTCATGTAGGCGAGGAAACGGCTCTTGAGCTCCGTGGCCTGTCGCAGCTGGTCGGCCTGGATATCCAGTTCCGAGTACAACGCCAGCACGCCGCGGTTCGTTTCCTCGAGCTCCGCGCGCAGCGCTTCCACTTCCTGCGTGCGCGCATCGAGCAGGGCCTGCAGGGTGGCGGGGTCGTTGTCGAGTTCGGCCATGTTCAGGTCTCCGCGCGGCGAATCACCACCACGGTGGCGTCGTCGCGGCCGCGGCAGAATTTCCAGATGACGAAGGCGGCCACGAGGGCCGGGTCCCGTTGCAGCAGACTGCGATCCTCCAGTTGCCAGCGCGACTGTACGCCGTCCGAGCAGAGCAGCAGCAGCGCGTGGGCGGGCCACTCCATGTCCTGCTCCTGCACGTTCGATCGCAACTGCACGCCGGCGGTGCCGTTCTGCGCCAGCAGCGTGCGGTCGGTCACACCGGAGAGAATACGCCCGACGACGTTGCCGGCGCCGGAAAAACTGACGCGGCCCGTCGCGGCGTCCGCCTGCGCGATGGCGATCGCCGCGCCGCGCGTGCCGCGCAGCGCGTTGTGCGCGAGTTCGACGAAACGGCCCGCGCCGCGGGGCCGCGGCCGATGGAAAGCGGCCAGCGCGGCATCCGCGGCGACCGCGGCGTCCGGGCCGTGGCCGAGGCCATCGGCGACCATCACTTCGATGGTACTGGCGTCGATGTTGACGCTCCAGCCGTCGCCGCTGACGCGCTCGCCCGGCGCGGCCAGGCAGATGGCGCCAACCGCGAAACCGGGCAGGCGTCGCGCGGCGCCGCTGCGGTCGCGTTCGCGATAGAAGCGGGCCAGTACCAGCGTGCCGTCGCCGGCCTGCGAATGGATGTCGAAGTCGTCCGCCATGCGCTGCATCGCGCCAAGCCCCTGGCCTGCGCTGCCTGCGGTGGAATAGCCGTCGCGCATGCAGGCCTGGATATCGGCAATGCCGGGACCCTGATCCATCGAGATGAGTTCGATGGCCACGCTGTCGTTGATCGTGCGCGCGCCGATCAGCAGCCGGCCGCCCACCGCGTGTCGCAGCAGGTTGTTGCCGAGCTCGTTGACCACGACGGCGAGCCGGCCAGACTGGATGGCGTCGAACGCGAGACGCGTGGCCAGATCCGCCGCGAACCGGCGCGCCTCGCCAACGCGGCTCGGATCGCCCATGGGGAACGTGACGTGGGGGCCGTGGGTGCTATTTCCACCGAGTGATGCTGACACAGGTCCCCTCACCAACGTTGGTACGGATGGCAAATTCATTTACCAGTCGCTTGCTGCCGGACAGGCCCATGCCGAGCCCGCTGCCCGTGGTCCAGCCGTCGACCAGTGCCTGCTCGACGTCCGGAATGCCGGGCCCCTTGTCCTCGAAATGCAGGCGCAACCCCTTGCGCACCGTGTCGCCAATCACCTCCCAGCGCATTTCGCCGCCGCCGCCGTAGACGACGGTATTGCGCGCGAGCTCGCTGGCCGCGGTGATCATCTTGGTCTGCTCGACGAGCGAGAACTTGAGTCCGACCGACAGGGTGCGCACGATCGCGCGCGCCTGCACGATGTCGCGCTCGTCGCGCAGGGGCGTGTTGCCCGTGGGCGCCATCGCGCCGCTTGGTAGGACGCTCATGTCATTGGTCCTGTGCGGCGTCGAGCATGGCCATGCCGCGCTCCACATTGAGGGCGGTACGCACACCGGTCAGCGATAGCCCAAGCTCCACGAGCGTGATGGCCACCGCGGGCTGGATGCCCACGACGACTGTTTCCGCGCCGAGAATGCGCGCGATACCGGAGATGCTGACGAGCATGCGGCCGATGAAGGAGTCCACCATCTCGAGCGCGGAGACGTCGATCAGCACGCCGCGCGCGCTGGTCTTCTCGATCCGGTTGGCCAGGTCTTCCTGCAGCTGCAGCGCGGTCTGATCCTGCATGTCGATCTGGATCGTCACCAGCAGGAATTTGCCCATGCGCAGGATTGGAATGCGTTCCATATCGGCTCCCGCTCAACCGGCGCGGCGTGCGACCGTATGGCCCGTGCGGCGCAGGGCCTCCGACAGGGCATCGGCCAGCGTGGCCTTGGTCTGGATGCCCTGGAGGTCGATGCCAAGGTGCACGATGGTCTGCGCGATCTGCGGACGGATGCCGCTGATGATGCTTTCGGCGCCCATCAGGCGGATGGCGGTAACGGTCTTCATCAGATGCTGCGCCACGAGCGTATCGACCGTGGGCACGCCCGTGATGTCGATGATCGCCAGTTCGGAGCCGGACTCGACCAGCCGCTCCAGAAGCGTCTCCATGACGATCTGCGCGCGGCTGCTGTCGAGCGTGCCGATGACGGGTACCGCGAGCACGCCATCCCATAGCTTGATGACCGGCGTGGAGAGTTCAAGCAGCTCGTGCTGCTGGCGCGAGATGATCTCCTCACGCGAGCGCTGGTATGTGGATATGGTCCATTGCGCCATGCGATCGACGATCGCCGACGCGGCCCACAGTACCTCGATCTGGGATTCCAGCTCGCCACGATGGCGCTGCAGGCCCTCGAAGATCGGTCGCTTGATCGCCAGCACGAACGCGCTGGTCACGTCGGCCGTTTCGCCTTGCGCGGCGCGCGAGGCCGAGAGTTGCGCGAGCACGTCGCGCAACGGGGTCCATGCGGTGGATTCGAAGCCGGCCGCATTGCCGTCGGCCCGGACGCCGGCCTCCAGTGCCTTGAGGATGGCCATCTGTTCCCCGAACAGGGTCTGGCTGACGCCGCGGCCGCCCGCGTTGGCCTGATATTCGGCGGTCCAGCTCTTGACGATGGCGTCCTGATCGTCACGAAGCAGGTCGGCGAGGCGCTGGTTTTCTTGTCGCATGGAAGTATGGGTATCGGTTTCGGGCAGGGCCGGCACGGACTGCGGCATTGCAGCCGTCCGGACAGGGACTACGGGCATTGCCGAATCATTCTAGGTGGGATTGATAGTTCACACTATCGGCCTCCGGCTGATTGACGCCGGAAGCAAATCTGGTGTGTACTTTCTCTAAAGTATTGCATAAGTCACATTGTCGGAATGCGCCGACAGCACGAGCAGCCTCCGCCGTCTGGACGGTGCCCAGGCAGGCCGCGCGACAATGACGCTGCAAGGAGGGCCCGGCCATGGAGAGCCAGCAGAAGGAGCAGTCCGCGGACCTGGTGGTGGCGCGGCCCGAGGGGTTGTATTGCCCACCGGGCGATTTCTATATCGACCCCTGGCGTCCGGTCTCGCACGCCGTCATCACGCACGCCCATTCCGACCATGCGCGGTTCGGCCATGGCCATTATCTATGCGCCGAACCCGGGCGTGGCGTGCTGCTGGCGCGCCTGCCGGGGATCACGCTCGATACGCTGCCGTATGGCGAGCGTATCGTCCATCGCGGCGTGACGCTGAGCCTGCATCCCGCGGGGCATGTGCTAGGGTCCGCGCAGGTGCGGCTCGAGCATGGGGGGCGCGTGTGGGTGGCATCGGGCGACTACAAGGTGGAGGACGACGGCACCTGTGCGCCGTTCGAGCCCGTGCGCTGCGACACGTTCATTACCGAGAGCACGTTCGGGCTGCCCATCTACCGTTGGCCGGCGCAGCCCACGCTGATGGCCGAGATTTTCGAATGGTGGCGCGTCAACGCGGAGGCAGGGCGCGCGAGCGTCCTCTACGCGTATGCATTCGGCAAGGCGCAGCGCATCCTGCATGGGTTGATGACCCATGCGGGGGCGGACGTCGCGCTGCCGGGGCCGATCGTGGCGCACGGCGCGCTGACCTCGCTGAATCAGGCGTATCGCGAAGCGGGCGTGGCGTTGCCGCCCGTGATGCTGGCCGCGGATCTGCCGCCGCGCAGCCCCGCGCTGCGGCGCGCGCTCGTCATGGCGCCGCCGTCCGCGCATGGGTCCACGTGGCTGCGCCGCTTTGGCGATGCCTCGGATGCGTTTGCGAGCGGGTGGATGCAATTGCGCGGCACGCGGCGCCGGCGCGGGGTCGATCGTGGCTTTGCGCTGTCCGATCATGCGGACTGGCCGGGGCTGATCTCGGCGATCACGGCCACGGGCGCGGAACGCGTGATCGTCACGCACGGCAACGTGCCGGTGATGGTGCGCTATCTGTCGGAGCGGGGCTGGCGCGCGCAGGCATTCGACACCGCCTATGGCGATGAAGAGGACAGCGATGCGGACGTCGCGGCGGAGGCGCCCGCGGCATGAAGGCGTTCGCCGACCTCTACGCCGCGCTCGATGGCACGACGTCGAGCAATGCCAAGCTCGCCGCGCTGGTTGCTTATCTGCGGCAGGCGCCGCCGGCCGACGCGGCCTGGGCCGTGTTCTTCCTGGCCGGCGGCAAGCCGCGCCAGATCGTGCCCGTGGCGATGCTGCGCGAACTCGCCCAGCGCGCGGCCGGGCTGCCCGAATGGCTGTTCGAGGAAAGCTATCAGGCCGTGGGCGATCTGGCCGAGACCATCGCGCTGCTGTTGCCGGACCCCGAGCAGGCCGACGACGCGGGTCTTGCCGAGTGGGTCGAGCAGCGCGTGCTGCCGCTGCGCGGGCTGCCGCCCGGGGAAGTGGCCCAGCGGCTCGATGCGTTGTGGCGGCCGCTCGACGCGCGCGGGCGGCTCGTGCTCTTCAAGCTGATTACCGGCAGCTTCCGCGTCGGCGTCTCGCGGCTGCTGGTGACGCGCGCGCTTGGCGCGGTGGCCGATATCGATCCCAAGCGCGTGGCGGAGCGCATGGTCGGCTATACGGACCTCTCGGCGCGCCCCGATGCGAGCCGGTTTCTCGCGCTGATCTCCACGGCCGACGACGATGCCACGACGCGTGGCGGCCAGCCGTATCCGTTCTTTCTTGCGCACCCCTTGCAGGCGCCGCTCGATACGTTCGACACGGTGCTGGGCGCGCCCGCGCGCTGGCTCGTCGAGTGGAAATGGGATGGCATTCGCGCGCAGCTCGTGCGCCGGCAGGGCGACACGTGGTTATGGTCGCGCGGCGAGGAACTGATTACGGAGCGCTTTCCTGAACTGGCGGAGGCCGCGGCGTTGCTGCCCGATGGCACGGTACTCGACGGCGAGATCGTGATCTGGAAGGACCGGCGGGTGCAGCCGTTTGCGCTGCTGCAGCAGCGAATCGGCCGCAAGACGCTGGGCGCGAAACTGCTGCGCGATGCGCCTGCCATTCTGATGGCCTACGATCTGCTCGAATGGCAGGGGGAGGACTGGCGCGGACGGCCGCAGGCGGAGCGGCGCGCGCAGCTGGCGCGCGTGCTCGAGGCGACCGTGCATCCGGCGCTCGAACTGAGCCCGCTCGTCGAGGCGGACAGCTGGGATGCGTTCGCGACGCTGCGCGAGGCGTCTCGCGAGATGGGCGTGGAGGGGTTCATGCTCAAGGCGGCCGACGCGGCCTATGGCGCCGGCCGGACGCGCGATGTGGGCGTCTGGTGGAAATGGAAGATCGATCCGTACACCGTCGATGCGGTGCTGATCTATGCGCAGCGCGGGCATGGGCGGCGTGCGAGCCTCTACACGGACTTCACGTTCGCGGTCTGGAACGCGCCGCCGGACAAACCCGAGCGCGCGCTGGTGCCGTTTGCCAAGGCGTATTCGGGGCTGACGGACGAGGAGATGCGCAAGGTGGATGCGATCATCCGCCGCACGACGGTCGAGAAATTCGGGCCCGTGCGGAGCGTGGAACCGACGCAGGTGTTCGAGCTCGGGTTCGAGGGGATTGCCCGCAGCACGCGGCACAAGAGCGGCATCGCGGTGCGGTTTCCGCGCATGCTGCGGTGGCGGACGGACAAGCCGATCGGCGAGGCGGATACGCTGGCGACGCTGGAGGGGATGCTGCGATCGGCCGAGCCGCCGGCTGGGGACACCGGGCCCGCTGCGCCCGCAGGTCCGGCCCCGGCTGCGGCTGCGGCTGCGCCGGCGTCCGGCTCGCCCGTGCCGGAGGACCCCGCATGAGCGCGCGCGCGGTGCGGGGACGGGCCGGGACGGCGGCGGTCGAGCTGGCCGTGCCGCTCGCATCGCGCCTCGACGCGTGGTTCACCTCGCGCGGGTGGGCGCCGTTTCCGTTTCAGCGCGACGTCTGGAACGCCATCCGCGCCGGCCAGAGCGGGCTGCTGCACGCGACCACGGGCACCGGCAAGACCTATGCGGCATGGCTCGGCGCGCTGCTCGCGTTCGCGGACACCGCGGAGAGGAAGGAGCCCGCACCGCTCACGGTGCTATGGCTCACCCCGATGCGCGCCCTCGCCGCCGACACCACGCGCGCCCTGCAGGCCCCGCTGGCCGAACTCGGCATCCCATGGACCGTCTCGCTGCGCACCGGCGACACGGGCAGCGGCGAGCGGGCCGCGCAGGCCCGCCGGCTGCCGAGCGCGCTCGTCACCACGCCCGAGAGCCTGTCGCTGATGCTCACACGCGCCGACGCCCAGCAGACGCTCGGCCGCGTGCAACTGGTCGTCGTCGACGAGTGGCACGAACTCATCGGCAACAAGCGCGGCGTCCAGACGCAGCTCGCGCTCGCGCGCCTCCACCGCTGGCAACCCGCGCTGCGCGTCTGGGGGCTCTCCGCCACGCTCGGCAACCTGGACCACGCGAGCGACGTGCTGCTGGCCGGAGTGCCCGCGGCGCAGCGCGTGCGCGTGCAGGGCCATACCCCCAAGGCGCTGACCATCGACACGCTGCTGCCCGATCATGCGGGGCGGTTTCCGTGGGCCGGGCATCTGGGGCTGTCGATGCTGCCGCATGTGGTGCGCGAACTCGACGAGAGCAGCACCACGCTCGTATTCCTCAACACGCGTTCGCAGGCGGAACTCTGGTATCAGGCCGTGCTCGACGCGCGCCCCGAGTGGGCGGGGCAGATCGCGCTCCATCACGGCTCCCTCGACCGCGCGACGCGCGAGTGGGTCGAGGTCAGCCTCAAGCAGGGGGTGTTGCGCGCGGTCATCTGCACGTCGAGCCTCGACCTCGGCGTGGATTTCCTGCCCGTGGAGCGCGTGCTGCAGGTGGGCTCGCCCAAAGGGGTGGCACGGCTGCTGCAGCGCGCGGGCCGCTCGGGCCACGCACCGGGGCGTACCTCGCGCGCCACCGTGGTGCCGACGCACAGCCTGGAACTCGTCGAGGCGCTGGCCGCGCGGCATGCCGTGGCGGCGGGGCGCATCGAGGCGCGCGAGTCGCCCGACCAGCCGCTCGACGTGCTGGTCCAGCATCTGGTGACGGTGGCGCTCGGCGGCGGTTTCCGTGCCGACGACCTGCTGCGCGAGGTGCGTACGACCTGGGCCTATCGCGATCTGTCCGACGAGGCATGGCAGTGGTGCCTGGACTTCGTCCGGCAGGGCGGCAGGACGCTGTCCGCCTATCCCGATTACCGCCGCGCGCAGCCTGGCGACGACGGCATCTGGCGCGTGCCCGACGCGCGGCTCGCGCGGCGGCATCGTATGAGCGTCGGCACGATCGTGAGCGACGCGACGATGCAGGTCCGCTACTGGTCCCGCGCGGCATCGGGCGGCGCGTCGCTCGGCAGCGTGGAGGAGGGCTTTATCGCACGGCTGGCGCCGGGCGACTGCTTCCTGTTCGGCGGACGCCTGCTCGAGCTCGTGCGCGTGCAGGAGATGACGGCCTACGTGCGCCGCGCCAGCGGCCGCAAGCCCGTGGTGCCGCGCTGGAACGGCGGACGCATGCCGCTCTCCACCGAGCTCGCCGAGACCATGCTCGATATGCTCGAGGCGGTCGCGCAAAAGCGCCTCGATCCGCGCGAGACGCCCGAGCTGCCGCTGATCGAGCCGATCGTCGAGCTGCAGACGCGCTGGTCCGCATTGCCCACGCGGCATACGCTGCTGGCGGAGAGCCTCCATTCGCGCGAGGGATGGCATCTGTTCCTCTATCCGTTTGCGGGCCGGTCCGTGCATCTGGGGCTCGGCAGCCTGCTGGCGTGGCGGCTGGGGCAAAAGGTGCCGGCCACGTTCTCGGTGGCGGTCAACGACTACGGACTGGAGTTGCTGACACCGTCGGAGATCGACTGGGCGCGATGGCTGCCGGAAGTGCTGGCGGAGGAGGCGCGCCCTGACGGCGGGCGCGATCTCGCGCGCGATGTGCTCGGCAGCCTCAATGCGGGCGAACTCTCGCTGCGGCGTTTTCGCGAGATTGCGCGCGTCGCGGGGCTGATCTTTCAGGGCTATCCGGGCGAGGCGCGCAGCGCGCGGCAGCTGCAGGCATCGTCGAGCCTGTTCTACGAGGTGTTCCGCAAGCACGATCCCGACAACCTGCTGCTCGGGCAGGCGGAGCGCGAGGTCCTGATGCAGGAACTGGACGCGCACCGGCTCGGCGCGACGCTCGCGCGGCTGGACGCGCTGCCGCTGGATCTGCGCGTGCTGCGGCGGCCGTCGCCGTTCGCGTTCCCGCTCGTGGTGGAATTTCTGCGCGAGAAGCTCAGTACCGAGAAACTGGCCGATCGGATCGCGCGGATGCTTGCGGACCTCGAGCGCGCGGCAGGGCCCGCTGTCGGGGACACCGCGCGGGACACAGCCGGGAACGTGGCGGAAGACGCGGCGGATGTCGCGACGGTCGCCCGCTTCGGCATGTCCGACCACGCCGCCAGCGGCACACCGCGCAAGCCCAGACGCGCGCGCAAACCTTCCAGACCATTGCCACCCCTATGAGCGACGCCGATCTCACCGATCTCACCGATCTCGCCGCGTTGGGCGCCGTGGCCGCGGACGTCGCGGGCGAGACGCTATGGCTGCTGCCGGAGCACGCGGTATGGTGGCCCGCGCGTGCGATGCTGCTCGTGGCCGATGTCCATATCGGCAAGGCCGCATCGTTCCGCGCGCTCGGGCAACCGGTGCCGGCCGGCACGACGGCCAGCAACCTCGCGCGGCTGCGCACGCTCGCCATGCGCCATCGCGCGCGCGAACTCGTGTTCCTGGGCGATTTCCTGCACGCGCGGGCGGCGCGGACCGCGGCCGTGCTCGTCGCGCTGCACGACTGGCGCGACGCGTTACCGGCGGACCTGCGGCTCACGCTCGTCCGGGGCAATCACGATCTGCATGCGGGCGATCCGCCGCCCGAACTCCAGATCGATGTCAGGGCCGAACCGTATGGGGCGGGGCCGTTCGCGCTATGTCATATGCCGGGCACGTCGGACAGCGGATACGTGCTGGCGGGCCACCTGCATCCGGCGTTTCACCTGCGCGGACGCGGCGCCGACGCGGTGCGGCTGCCGTGCTTCGTACTGGGTCCCCGCGGGGGAATTCTGCCGGCGTTCGGCGCGTTCACGGGCCACGCGACCGTACGGGCCGAAGCCAATACCCGCCTGTACGTGATTGGCGACGGACGCGTGTGGCCCGTCGTGCATGGCAGATAGGTGCCGCTGACCGGCGCCGGCAAAACGTACCGGCAGACGATGCATGGCCGATGTAAAAGTTACTGGGCGGCCGGACCGAAATCGGCGAGCGTCGCCAGCAGCTTGTCGAGGTCGACAGGCTTGACGAGGTGCGCATGAAAGCCCGCATCCTGCGTCTGCTGCCGGTCGGAAGCCTGGCCGAATCCGGTCAGCGCCACATAGCGCGTGCCGGACAGCGCCGGCATTCCGCGCAGTGCATGGATCACGGCGAAACCGTCCATGCCGGGCATGGCAAGGTCGATCAGCGCCACGTCGGGGCGAACGCGCGCGGCCGCGTGCACGGCTTCCATGCCGTCGTAAGCCACGGCCACTTCGTGCCCGGACATTTCGAGCAGCATCGCCATGCTGTCGGCCGCGTCGCGGTTGTCATCGACGAGCACCACGCGGAGCGGACGCGTGCCGGCCGTCCGGTCGTCATCGGCGCGATCGGACGCCGCGGCCGAGCTCGCCATTGGCAGCCGGATGGTGAAGGTGCTGCCAAGCCCCGCCCCTTCGCTCATGGCTGTTATCGAGCCGCCGTGCATCTCGATGAGCGAACGGCAGAGCGAAAGGCCGATGCCGAGGCCGCCCTGCGCATTGCTCCCGGGCCGGTCCTCCTGCACGAATAGGTTGAAGATGTCGTCGAGCGCGTCGCGCGAAATGCCGCGGCCCTGGTCAATGATCTGGATCACGAGCGTGCGTCCCTGGGCGTGAATCGATATGGCAACCGGCGAACCGGGTGGAGAAAATTTGGCCGCATTGAGCAGCAGGTTCTGGATGACCTGGACCAGCCGGGTCTTGTCGACGAACAGCGGGAGCGCGCCCGCGTCGGCGTTGATGCTGACGGTCTGCCCCTTGGCATCGAGCGCGGGTTGTGCGGCCTCGATGCCGAGCACCACGACGTCGCACGCATCGATGGGCTCCCGCCGCAGTTCGATCTTCCCGGACGCGATACGGCCGACGTCGAGCAGATCGTCCACGAGCCGCGTCAGATGCGTGACCTGCCGGTCGATCAGGCCCAGGCCTTTTTCGGTCGCGGCAAGGTCGCCCGGGCGCAGCCGCATGACGGTCAGCGCGTTGCGTACCGGCGCGAGCGGATTGCGCAGTTCGTGCGAGAGCGTGGCCAGGAACTCGTTCATGCGCCGGCCCGAACGTTCGAGTTCCTCGAGCCGCTTGCGCTCGCTCATGTCGCGCGTGACCTTGGCAAAACCGCGCAGCGCCTCGCTTTCGTCGTAGATTGCGGTAATCGTGACGTCGGCCCAGAACAGCGTGCCGTCCTTGCGCACGCGCCAGCCTTCGTCCTCGACGCGCCCCTCGTGCCGCGCGATCTCGAGTTCGAGGTCCGGCTTGCCCATGCGCACATCGTCTGCCGGATAGAAGCGCGAGAAATGCTCGCCGATGATCTCGTCGCGCCGGTAACCCTTGATATAGGACGCACCCGAGTTCCAGCTCATGATGTAGCCCTGTGGGTCGAGCATGAAGATCGCGTAGTCCTTGACGCTCTCGACCAGCATGCGGAATGTCTCTTCGCTCCGGCGCAGCGCCTCGGCGGCGTTGCGCCGCTCGGTCATGTCGCGCGTGACCTTGCCGAAGCCGGTCAGCCGGCCGGACGGGTCGCGCAGCGCGGTGATGATGACGTTGGCCCAGAACTGGGTGCCGTCCTTGCGCACGCGCCAGCCTTCATCCTCGAAACGGCCGTGTTCGGCGGCGGCCAGCAACTCCGCGCCGGGCCAGTCGCGGGCCTTGGCCTCCTCGGTGTAGAACCGCGAGAAATGGCTGCCGATGATCTCGTGCGCCGCATAGCCCTTGATGCGCGCGGCGCCGGCGTTCCAGCTCGTGACGTGGCCCGTGGCGTCGAGCGTGAAGATCGCGTAGTCGGTGATCGTTTCCACAAGCGTGCGGAAGCGCTCGTCGCCGGCCGGTTGCACGGGCGTCGCGGTCACGGTCGCGGCCTCGCCGGCGCCGACGGCGGACGCGCGCCGGTCAAGGGGCGGGGCGGAGCGGGACATGATGGGGCGCGGATGCGAACATTCCGCAAGGATACTCGTGTTCCCGGCACCCCCGCGCTTTTTTGGGGCAGCCGCTGGCGCGGACCTTGCTGCATTTGCACATCCGTTTTCCCCGATTGGCATTCCGTTCGCGTAGACTCCAGTGCTGGCGGTCCGCAGTCCGGGCAACAATACCTTCGAACAATCATCGCCGCAAAACACGGCCGAGTCTTTTAGCGACGCAAGGAGACGTCCCGCATGTATGCAGAGTCTTTGCTAGACAGCCGTACGAACGATACACCCCTCGACAAATCGGTCGAGACACCGGTAGAACCGTCCGAGCGCGATCTGCGCCGCGTGCCGATTCATCCCGATTACTGGTATCCGCTCGCCTGGTCGCGCGAAGTCCGCAAGGGGCGCGCGCACGGCGTCCATTTCGCCGGCGATCCGATCGTGCTGGTGCGTACCGAGACGGGCAAGCTGTTCGCGCTCGAGGACCGCTGCGCGCACCGCCAGGTGCCGCTGCACGCGGGCGTCGTGGACGGCGAGACGCTGCGCTGCTGCTACCACGGCTGGAGCTACGATTGCAGCGGCAAGTGCATCGACGTGCCTTACCTCGGCAAGGAGCGCCTGCCCAACGGCGTCCGCGCCTATCCGTGCCGCGAGCAGGCCGGCCTGATCTTCGTGTTCACGGGCGATCCGGCGCTGGCCGACAGCCGGCCGGTCCCCGAGCTGGCTTCGGTGACGAACCGCGAGTACAAGACGCGCCGCTTCGGCCGCGAGGTCAAGTGCCACTACTCGTTCATGCACGAGAACCTGATGGACATGAACCATCAGTTCCTGCATCGCCGGCAGATGGGCAACATGCGCGCGCGCTCGCTGGGGCGCCGCCGCGGCGAGGGGTTCGTCGAGGTCGACTACACGTTCTACCGGGAGGCCGGCAAGCAGCCGCTCGGCGAGTCGCTGGTCTTCGGTGGCGGCAAGAAGAACGAGAGCGGTACGGGCGGCAAGGACGTGATGACCGTCCGCACGGGCTATCCCTATCAGACGCTGCAGATTCGCACCGCGAGCGGCACGCTCGTGATGGACCTGTGGATCGCCTACGTGCCGCTGGACGCCGCGCAGCGGACCAATCGCACGTTCGGCGTGCTGTCGATCCGCCGGCCAAAGGTACCGTTCGTGATGGATCTGGCGTGGCCGCTGCTTGTCTGGTTTACCGAACGTATCTTCCAGGAAGACCGCGATATCGTCGAACTCGAACAGCTCGCGCACGACAAGCAGGGCGCCGACTGGAACCACGAGGTCTTCCCGGTCATCCGTGAACTGCGTGCGCTGCTGCGCGAAAACGGCGGCCGCACGGTGATTCCCATCCACAAGGTCTGATCATCATGGAAGTCGCATTTATCGGCCTCGGCACCATGGGTGCGGCCATGGCCGCGAACCTCGTCAAGACGGGACACCGCGTGCGGGGCTGGAACCGTTCGCCGGACCCCGTTGCCGCGCTGGCGGCGGCCGGTGGCCATGCGGCGGCCAGCGCCGCGGACGCGGCGCGCGGCGCCGAGGTGCTGATCACGATGCTGGCCGACGATAATGCCACGCGCGCGGTGATCGACGACGCCGTGCTCGGCGCGCTGGCACCGGGAGCGATCCACGCCAACATGGCCACGGTCTCGGTGGCGTTCACGCGGGAGATGGCCGATTTTCACGCCGCGCGTGGGGTCGGCTACGTGGCGGCACCGGTGCTGGGGCGCGTCAACGTGGCGCGCGACGGCAAGCTCAATATCCTGGCGGGTGGGGAAGACGCGCTGCTCGACCGACTGCAGCCGCTGTTCGACGTGCTCGGCCAGAAGACATGGCGCTTTGGCGCGCGGCCCGAACAGGGCACGATCGTGAAGCTGGCGACCAACTTCATGCTTGCCAGCGCGATCGAATCGATGGGCGAGGCCGCGGCGCTCGCCCGCAGCCAGGACGTCTCGAATGTCGATTTTCTCGACATGGTCACGTCCACCGTGTTCGCGGTGCCCGCGTACCGCGGCTATGGCATGGCGATGGCGAACGGGCAGTTCGATCCGCCTGGCTTCAAGCTCTCGCTCGGCTACAAGGACGTGCGGCTCGCGCTGGAAGCGGCGGGCACCGGCGAGGTGCCCATGCCGTTTGCCAGCGTGCTGCGCGACAACCTGCTGGACAACCTCGCGCACGGCGAGGGCAATCTCGACCTCGCCGCGCTAGGCAAGGTCTCCGCGCGCCGCGCCGGCCAGCAGGACTGACAGGGCGGCGCTTCCGGGAAGCGGCTTACGAGGCCGCGAGCAGCGGGTAGTCGGTATAGCCGGTGCCGCTCGCGTGCTCGAGGTCGTAGATCGTGGCCGCGTTCACCTCGTTGAGCGGCGCGCGCTGGCGCAGCCGTTCGACGAGGTCCGGGTTGGCAATAAACGCGCGCCCGAACGACACCGCATCGGCGGTACCTTCGGCCAGCACGGCCTGCGCCGCGTCCAGGTCGAATCCGTCGTTGGCGATGACGGCACCGCCGAACTCACGCTTCAGCTGGGCCAGCAGCGCGCCGTCGCCCCGCGTCTCGCGCACGAACAGGAAGCCGACCTTGCGCTTGCCGAGCTCGCGCGCGACATAGCCGAACGTTTCGGACGGGTTCGAATCGGCCATCGAATGGCTCGGCGATCGCGGGGCAAGGTGCACGCCGACGCGGCCCGGGCCCCACACCGCCGTGACGGCGTCCGCCACCTCCAGCAACAGCCGCGCGCGATTCTCGATCGCGCCGCCATAGGCATCGGTACGCTGGTTGGAGCCATCCTGCAGGAACTGGTCGAGCAGATAGCCATTGGCGGCATGGATGGTCACGCCATCGAAGCCGGCCGCCTTGGCATTGGCCGCGCCGCGCGCAAAGCCGGCCACGACTTCCTTGATGTCTTCCACCGACATCTCCCGCGGTACCACGTACTCGCGCTGCGGGCGCAGCAGGCTCACATTGCCCTTGGCCGCGATGGCGCTCGGGCCCACGGGCTGGCGGCCGTCGAGCAGATCGGGGTGGGTGATGCGGCCCACGTGCCACAGCTGGGCGACGATACGGCCGCCGGCTTCGTGCACGGCGCGCGTCACGATCTGCCATCCTGCAACCTGCTCCTGCGACCACAGGCCCGGCACGTTCGGGTAGCCCACGCCGTCGGGCATGACGGGTACGCCTTCGGACACGATGAGGCCGGCCGAGGCGCGCTGCGTGTAGTACTCGGCCATCAGCGCGTTGGGCACGTGGACGGGACTGGCCGCGCGCAGGCGCGTCAGCGGTGCCATGACGATACGGTTGGACAGTTGCAGGTCGCCGATCTGGATGGGGTCGAACAGGGTTGTCATGAACTCGATAGTTTCACAATGAAAGTCTGTGGATACTAGCAGTGGTTGAAAAATCGTGCAGATGAGGAGGCCGGCGCCCCGGGAACCGTGCAAAAGGGAGAACGACGCACATGCGGGGCGATGAAAGTTGCCGGCGCTACCTATAATCTTTCGCAGCGAACGAGCCAAAGGGAGCTGTGATGACCGCACCAGAACGTTTCGACGCCATCCTCATCGGTACCGGTCAGGCGGCGCCCGCGCTGGCCAACCGGCTTTCGGCCGCCGGGATGGCGGTTGCCGTGATCGAGCGCGGCGACGTGGGCGGGACGTGCGTCAACGTGGGCTGCACGCCGACCAAGGCGATGGTCGCCAGCGCCTACGCGGCGCGCATGGCCGCGCGGGCGGCCGAGTACGGCGTGATGCTGGACGGCACGGTGCGCGTGGACATGGCGGCCGTGCATGCGCGCACGCAGGGCATCGTCCTCAAGAGCCGCAATGGGGTTACGCGCTGGATCGAGGGCATGCCGCGCGCGAAGCTGATTCGCGGCCACGCGCGCTTCGAGGACCCCCGGACCGTGCGCGTCGGCGACCGGTTGCTGACCGCCGACAAGATCTTTATCAACGTCGGCGGACGCGCGCTCGTGCCCGACGCGATCAAGGGCCTGCCCGCGGTCCCGCATCTGACCAATGTGGAGGCCCTCGCGCTGGAGACCGTGCCGAAGCACCTCGTGGTGATTGGCGGCAGCTATATCGGGCTCGAGTTCGCGCACGTATTCCGGCGCTTCGGCGCCGAGGTGACGGTGGTCGAGCGCGGCGCGCGGCTTGTCGCGCGCGAGGACGAGGAGGTGTCGGCGCAGATACGCGGCATTCTGGAGGCCGAAGGCATCCGGATCCGGACCGATGCGAACTGCATCACGGTCAGCGCGCATGCCGAAGGGGTGGAGGTCGGCGTCGACTGCGAGTCCGGCGAGCCCGCGGTGGTCGGCAGCCATGTGCTCGTGGCGGTCGGGCGCCAGCCCAATACGGACGACCTGGGCCTGGACAAGGCCGGCGTCAGGACCGACACGCATGGCTATATCGTGGTCGATGACGGGTTGCGCACCAGCGTGGACGGCATCTGGGCGCTCGGCGACTGCAATGGCCGGGGGGCATTCACCCATACGGCCTACAACGACTTCGAGATCGTCGCGGCCAATCTGCTGGACGGCGAGCATCGCTCGGTGGCCGATCGCATCCCCGTGTATGGCCTGTTCATCGACCCGCCGCTGGGCCGCGTGGGCATGACGGAGGCGCAGGCCCGGCAGGCCGGGCATCGCGTGCGCGTCGGCAAGCGGCAGATGACGCGCGTGATGCGCACGGTGGAAAAGGGCGAGAGCCAGGGGTCCATGCGTGTGGTCGTCGATGCCGACACCGATCGCATTCTCGGCGCGGCGATCCTTGGCGTCGGCGGCGACGAGGCCGTGCATTCGATCCTGTCGATGATGGCCGCGGACAAGCCGTACACGCTGCTGGCGCGGACCATGGCGATTCATCCCACTGTGTCGGAACTGATTCCCACGATCCTCGGCGAGCTCGGGGACACCCTCGCGCCCACCAGATAAAAAAAGGGCAGCGGGGAACTGCCCGTGCCACTGGGGGTGAAGCTGCCGGCCGGGGAGGCCCGGCGCCAGCGGCGAAACCTATGGCTGAATACAGTGTGGCAGGCGAAAATGAGCCGAAAATGAGAGCCGAATCAAGAGCCGAAACGCGCGCCGAAACGAGCGCAGAAACGCGCGCCGAAACGTGCGCCGAAACGCGCGAGCCGCTCAGCCCCGCCGGAGCCCGCATGCCAAGCCAGACCGCCGTCCGTTCCCTGCATCGCCGCCTGAGCCTCTCCCTCGGGAGCCTCGCGCTGGTGATCGGATTGCTCGGGGCGTTCGGCGCGTGGGTCGTCGTGCGTCAGCTTGCCAGCCAGTTCAACGCGGACCTCGCGCATGCGGGTTCGACGATGCAGCCGTCGCCGGCCGCCATGCCCGTGCCCGCGCCGGCCGGCCATCCGACGCCGCATATCGTGATCCAGACCTGGCGCCCCGGCGATGGCGCATTGCCGGGCCATACGAGCGATCCGACCGTGCTGGTGCCGCGCGTGCCGCCGGGCTTTTCGGAGGCGCGCGGCGCCAACGGGCGCATGTGGGATGTCTTCGCGATGCAGGCCGGCACGGCCTGGGTCCAGATGGCCGAGCAGCGCGCGGTGCGCAACGACAATGCCGCGCGTGTGGCGATGTGGGCCGCGATTCCCGTGGTGCTGCTGTTGCCGCTGCTCGTCTGGGTGGTGCGGGCAAGCGTGCGCATGTCGCTGCGGCCGCTCGGCGAGATCGGCGAGCGAGTGGCCAAGGTCGATCTCAATCATCTGCAGCCCGTGGAAACGCAGGCCGCGCCCGAGGAACTGCGGCCGTTCCTCGATTCGATCAACCGCATGATGCAGCGCCTGTCGTCCCTGATCGACGCGGAGCGCACGTTCATTGCCGACGCCGCGCACGAACTGCGCTCGCCCATCACCGCATTGCAGCTGCAGGTCGACAATCTGCGGCATGCGCCGCCGGAGGCGATGGAAGACCGCATCGAGGAACTGCAGCGCGGCATCCGCCGCACGTCGACGCTGGTCACGCAGCTGCTCGGCCTGGCCCGCGCGGAGATCGGCGCGCGCGCCTCCCCGGCCGAGGTGCCGCTGACGCAGGTGGTGACGGACGTGGTGACCGACCTGTTGCCCCTTGCGCTCGATCGCGGCGTGGACCTTGGCGCGGAGCAGATGGACGACGCGGTGGTGCGCGCGCAGGAAACCGACTTGCGCATGCTCGTGAAGAACCTGATCGACAACGCCATTCGCTACGGCGGCGCGGGGTGCCGCGTGGATGTGAGCGTGCGTCGCCTCGACGGTCACGCCGAGATCGAGGTGGCGGACGACGGACCCGGCATTCCCGAATCCGAACGCGCGCGCGTGTTCGACCGCTTCTATCGCGGCGGCGCCACGGACGAGGAGGGCAGCGGACTGGGACTGGCGATCGTCCAGACCGTGGTCGATAACCTGGGCGGCAGCGTGACGCTTTCGGGCCGGGCCGACGGCGGGCATGGGCTTGTGGCGCGCATCGTGCTGCCGTTGCAAGGCCAGGCGCAAGGGCAAGAGCGAGGGCAGGCGATATGAGAATCCTGTTGATCGAGGACGATCCGCAGATCGGCCAGAGCCTGGTGCGCGCGCTCAAGGACGCGCAATGCAGCGTCGATTGGGCACGCACGGGCGACCTCGCGCGCTCGGCGATCGATGACGGGTCCTATTCGGCGATCCTGCTCGACCTCGGCCTGCCCGATATCGACGGCCTCGAGATTCTCAAATGGCTGCGCACGAAGCACGATGAAACGCCGTTGCTCATCATCACCGCGCGCGACGATGTGGACACGCGGATCGATGGCCTCGACTTCGGTGCCGACGACTACGTGATCAAGCCGTTCGAGGCGCGCGAACTTCTTGCGCGCATTCGCGCCGTCATTCGCCGGAAGTCGGGCTCCGCATCGTCCACGCTCGTGCACGGCAAGGCCACGCTCGACCTCAACCTGCGGCAGCTCAACTACGATGGGCGTGCCGAAGCGCTGAGCGCGCGCGAGTATGCGCTGGTGCTGGCGCTGCTCGAGCGTCCCGGCGCGATTCTCTCGCGCGCGCAGCTGGAAGAACGGCTCTATGGCTGGGGCGAGGAAGTCGAAAGCAATGCGGTGGATGCGATCATCTACGGCATTCGCCGCAAGTTCGGCAGCACGCTCGTACGCAATGTGCGCGGGCTTGGCTGGACTATCCCGGGCACCTGACCCTAGAACGACCCCAGCCATCCTCCGAGCACGATCACCGCGGCCAGGGCAAGCAGCGGGCCGACGATGCCGACCATGACGATGCCGCCATAACTCTGGCGATGCGTGGCGCCGCAGACCGCGAGCAGCGTGACCACCGCGCCGTTATGCGGCAGCGTGTCGAGCGTGCCCGCGCTCATCACCGCCACGCGGTGCAGGACGGCCGGATCGAGGCCGATCTCCGCCGCCCGCGCGAGGTAGGTCCCGCCCAGCGCCTCGAGCGCGATGGTCAGGCCACCGGACGCGGAACCCGTCAGGGCCGACAGCACGTTGGTGGCCACGGCCAGCGAGACGAGAGGCCCGCCCCCGATGCCGAGCACCCAGTCGCGCACCACGGCAAAGCCCGGCAGCGCCGCCACCACGGCGCCAAAGCCGACGAGGCTCGCCACGCTGAGCACGGGCAGCGCGGCCGCGTGCACGCCGGCTCCCATCGTGTCGCGCAGCGCGGGCAGCCGCCGCAGGTTCAGCAGCACCAGGCAGACGATGGCCGCGACCAGCGCCACGATGACCGACCATACGCCGCCCAGTGCCTGCAGGCTCGTCTCGCCCCACTGCGGCAGCTGCAGGTAGTCGGCGGGCCAGCGGGGCAGCACGACCAGCGTCATCAGGAGGTTGACACCGATCACGACGGCCAGCGGCAGCAGCGCGACCGCCGCGCCGGGGCCCTGCGCGCTGCGCAGGCCGTGCAGGGCTTCGGCCGGGTCGAACTCGTGCGCGGTGCTCGCGCGTTCGCGGATCAGCGGGCGCTCGGCCACCTCGTCGGGGATGGCCGGCATGTCGGGGCCGTAGCCGTCTCCCGCGCGGCGTGCCTTGCGTTCGGCGTGGCCGAGCCACCAGAGACCGAACGCGAGCATGATCGCGCTGGCCGCGATGCCGAGGCCGGGCGCCGCGAACGGCGTGGTGCCGAAGAACGGCATCGGGATCGCATTCTGGATGGCCGGGGTGCCGGGCAGCGCCGACATCGTGAACGTGGATGTGCCCAGCACGATCGCGGGCGGCATCAGCCGCGGCGGGATATCGGCCGCGCGGAACAGCGCATGCGCCATGGGCGCGAGCACGAAGAAGGCGACGAACAGGCTCACGCCGCCATACGTGAGCAGCGCGCCGGCCAGCACCACGGCCAGCATCGCGCGGCGCGGGCCGAGCGTGCGCGTCATCCAGTCCGCGATCGCGGTGACGGAGCCGCTGTCGTCCATGAGCTTGCCGAACAGCGCGCCGAGCAGGAACAGCGGAAAGAACTGCGCGACGAAGCCGGCCGCCGTGCCCATGAACGTCTGCGTCCAGTGCGCGAGCAACGGGGCGCCCGCCGTGGCGGCCGCCAGCAGTGCGGCGGCCGGCGCGATCAGCAAAATGCTCCAGCCACGGAACGCCAGCCAGATCATTGCCGCGAGGGCAATGACGATGCCGAGCAGGCCCATCGGTCAGACCTCCTCGAGCAGTTCGTCGAGGTCGAACGTGGAACGCCGGCCGAGCGCATCGGCATGCGCGGCAAGGAAGCCGTCCGCGGCCTGCCGACCTTCATCGCGCAGCATGCACAGGAACGACCATTCGGCATTCATCTTCGATGACGAGCCGAACTCGGCCATGCGGTCGCTCGCGATGCGATGGATGCGCATGCCGGCCCATTGCGCGCCTTCGCAGTCGCCGGCGCTGGCCACGCGGCGCAACACCGCGATCATGCGCAGCTCCTTGAGCAGCGTGGCATTGAACGAGATCTCGTTGACGCGGCTCAGGATATCGCGCGCGCTGCGCGGCACGCCGGGGCGTGCCACCGGATTGATCTGGACGAGAATGGTGTCGCGCGACTGGCATTCGCGCACGAGGGGCGTGATGGTCGGATTGCCCGCGTAACCGCCATCCCAGTACGGAACGCCGTCGATCTCCACGGCCTGAAAGACCGTGGGCAGGCAGGCCGAGGCGAGCAGCACGCTGGCCGTGATCTCCGCATTGCGAAATATGCGTCCGCGCCCGGTTTCGACATTGGTGGCCGTGACGAACAGGCGAACGGGTGCGTTCGCGAGCGTGTCGAAATCGATCGTATCGCGCAGGATTTCGGCCAGCGGATTGCTGCCGGCCTTGTTGAGGTCGTAGGGCGACCAGATGCGCGCGGCGAGGTCGGCCGCGACGAACAGCGGCGAGTTGTCGAGCGTCCAGCGGCCGAGGATCACATCGAGCGGGCTGCGCCGGAAGGGACTGAAGCGCGCGGCGTCGGCCACGCGGTGCCAGAAGTCGTCGAGCGCCTGGCGCGCGCCTTCGGCGCCGCCGCGCGCATGGCCGTGGACGAGCACGGCCGCGTTCATGGCGCCCGCCGATGTGCCCGAGATGCCGTCGATGCGCAGCCACGGTACTTCGAGCAGGCGGTCCAGCACGCCCCAGGTGAAGGCGCCGTGCGCGCCGCCGCCCTGCAGGGCCAGATCCACCGCCAGTGGCGCCCGCGCGTTGTTGGCGGCATCGGCGGCATCGGCGGCTTCGGCAGCGTCTACGCTTTCAACCTGTCCTTTCTGCACATCTCCTTGCTGGACCATGCGATCCTCCCTTGGGAATGCCCGTGGGGCACGCTCCATTATTTGTTGTGCGGTGCAACTTAAGCAAGGGAGGCAAAGAGGGGGATGGCGGTCAGCGGTCGAGCCGCCCCAGCCGGACCACGGTGACGCCGGGCCGCAGTTGCCGCAGCGAAGGCATGACCAGCACGCAGTGGTCATAGGGCGTGACCACGGGCTGGCCGTCGCGCCAGGCGATGACGGCGCCGGCTTCGGCAAACGTCTCGAGACCGGTGTACGGGCCGGCAAAACGGAAATCCATGGTCGATGCGACCACGGGCTCCGTCACGCGGATCACGCGCTGGGCGGCCGGATCCGGGCGCAGCCAGCCGTCGGGCAGGTCCGCCGCCTCGACGATGCCGGACTGCAGCAGGAAGCGCGCGGTGCTGTCGCGCGCCACGTCCACGGCGCGCGTTTCCCAGTGCTGGCCGCATTCGACGAGTATCGCGTTGCGCGGGCTGGCGGGGTCGCCGAAGTCAGCGTAGTCGCGCATGCGGCGGCCTTCCGGGTGGCCTTCATCGACGATGATGTCGGCCGGCGCGCCGACCGCGCGGGCCAGGGCGATGCCCTTGTCGAGCGGGCCGGAGACGATCAGCGGCCGGCTTTTTTCGTGCATCGAATGCAGGTCCAGCAGCAGATCGACGGTATCGATCACGGGGCGCATGGCGCGCGCGCGGCGCAGTTCGGAGGAGTCGCGCGAGGTGTCGTCGAGCACGGCCGCGGTCCAGACGCGGTTGAAATCCTGATCGACGTAGCGCGACGCATCGGGGCGCGCGGCGTCGAAGCGCGCATAGGCATCGACGTTCGCGAACGAGAGGGTCAGGCGCCCGCGGCGCGGACGCAGGCCATGCGCGAGCAGACCCGCCACGGTAATGGCGCCGCAGACCTCGTTGCCGTGCGTCAGCGCGTTGACCATCACGTGGGGGCCGGGCGTGCCGCTGTCGAACGTGTGTACGTAGGGCACGCCGGTGTTGCCCGTCGCGTAGGGCCGGATGTCGGGGAATTCGACCTCTACGGGGTAGGCATCGAAGGGTTGTTGTTGCGTCATGGGAATCCTGTCTGTTATTCGCGGATATTGGCCGCCTGCACGATCGTGCGATAGCGGCCCGTCTCGCGTCGGACGAACCCGGCGAATTCCGTCGGCGAGCCGGGCTTGACCTCGACGCCGGCTTCCGCGAGCTTGCGGCGGACGTCGGGCATCGCGAGCACGGCCTGCATATCGGTGTTGAGGCGATCGATCACGGGCTTCGGCGTGCTGGCCGGCGCCATCAGGCCGAACCATACGCCCATGTCCACGCCCTTGAGCGCGGGTGTCTCGGCCAGTGCCGGCACGTTCGGGGCCACCGCCGAGCGTTTGGCTTCGGTCAGCCCATAGGCGCGCACGCGGCCGGCCTGGATATGCGGCAGCGCGGACGACAGCACCATCACCGCAAGGTCGATCTGGCCGCCGAGCAGGTCCGTCGACATCGCCGAGGCGCCCTTGTAAGGAACGTGCGTGATATTCACGCCGCCTTGCTGCTTGATCAGTTCGCCGGCCAGATTCAGCGGTGTGCCGATGCCCGACGAGGCGTACGACAGTTGACCGGGCTGCTTCTGCGCCAGCGAAATCAGCTCCGTCGCATCCTTGGCGGGCAGTTGCAGCTTGCCGACGAGCACCATCGGCTGCGTGCCGACGAATGTGATGGGCGCCAGGTCCTTCTCGCCGTCGTACCGCACGGCGGGGTTGGTCAGCCGCGCGATGGAGACTTCGCTGCCGGAGCCGAGCAGCAGGGTGTAACCGTCGGCTTCCGCCTTGACCACCTTCTGTGCGCCGATGGTGCCGCCGGCACCACCGAGGTTTTCGATCACCACGCTCTGGCCGAGGCGCTTGCCGAGCTCGGGTGCAATGGAGCGCGCCACGAGGTCGACGCTGCCGCCGGCGGTGTAGCCGACCACGAGCGTGATGGGCTTGGTGGGATAGGCGCCGGCCGCGCTGGCGGCGAGCGCGGCGCCGCTCAGCGTCGCGAAGAGGGAGGCGTGCAGGGCCTTGCGTAGCAGGGTCTTCATGATTTCTCCGGCAGGGATGTCGTGGTCGATGCACGGCGATGGTAGTGAGCATCGCGGCTTTTGGCGTGCGGCTTTGGCAACGGCACTTGCCGTTTCGGCAATGAGACGGAATGGTGCATGGCGATGCCCGGGACCCTCATGCCGCGATGGCGGCGCGCCAGAAGGTCTCGGCCAGCGGGCGCATGGCCGCGCGCGGGCGGTAAAGACGGATATCGAGGGCGAGATCGGCCGAGTTGCCCCCGTGGCTGTCGGCGCGCACGAGGCGTCCCGCGTGGAGGTCGTCGGCGATCAGCCGGGCCGGCAGCCACGCGAGGCCCATGTGCTGGCGCACCATCTCGTGCACCGATTCGGCGAAATCGCTGATGGCCACCGTTTCCAGCTGGGTCGCGAGTTTGCGGCGTGCAATCTCCTGATTGACCATGCGGCCCATGGTCAGCGTTTCCGCATAGGCGATGAACGGCACCGTTGCCGTCCTGGTTTTTCCGCCGCGGATCTGGAATGCCGCGCGCCCATTGGCATCGGCGGCCGCCACGCAGACCAGCCGTTCCACGCCCACCGCGTGGAACATATAGCTCGCGTCGTCGAGCATCACGGGCAGGTCGTGCGGGCTGTAGCACAGCAGGAAATCCGCATGCCCTTCGGTAAAGCGTTCGAGCGCGTCGTGCGTGGCATGGGTGGAAAGGCGCGTACGGAAGCCGTCGCCCACGGGATCGTCGCGCAGGGCATTGCGCAGGCCGGCGAGCCATGCCGGCACCATCGACCGCGCAAGCGTCTTGCCCGTGGCGATGGTCAGCGTGGTGGCGTCCGCGCGGTGCGCGGCGCGCAGGGCCAGACGGGTCTCGTCGAGCGTGCGCAGCGCGGATTCGGCGGCCTCGAGGAACTGCCGGCCCTCCGCGGTCAGCCGCACGGGATACGCGCTGCGGTCGATCAGCGGCGCGCCGGCCCACATTTCGAGCGCCTGGATGCGCCGGCCGAACGCGGGTGGCGTCACATTGCGCAACTCTGCCGCGCGCGCGAGGCTGCCGGCCTGCGCGAGGCAAATAAAGTCTTCCAGCCAGCGGATATGCATCGGAGATCGCGATCGGCATCGATGAGGTCAGATCGCGATCATAGACCGAACGTCGAGCGGGACGGTCAAACTTTTGTCAGATCGGCAATGGCCTTCGAACCCTGCATGGTCGTGTTGGCGAGTTGCTGGGCCTGCTGGATCAGCGTGCTCTGGAGCTGTACGTGGGCGATCGAATGCATGCCTTCCGCGCCGGGGGGCGGCGCCGACGGGGCGGGCGTTACGTCGCTTTGCGCGGGCGTGTCGGGGGACTGGCGGCGCGCCGCCTCGTCCTGCTCGCGCCGCGCCGCGATCACGGACACCGGCGCAGCCGCCTCGAAATGGCCGCCCATATCGACGACGATCACGTCGCGCCGATGCGTGTGATCGGGCCCCGTGGTCTCGATATGAATGGCGCCGGCGGCGTCGGAGACCGTGATCATGCGCAGCGGCCGTTCGAGCCCGAGGCTGTTGTTGATCAGCGAGACGATGGCCTTCGCGGTATCGCCATGCGCGGGCAGCTTGTCGCCGGACTTGATGCCCAGCGACGGATCCTGCTCGATGATCTCGCGGAACTGGTTGACGAGCGGGGCGTGGTCGCTGTCGTAGTCGCCCGTGGCATGCTGCATCAGCGAGATCAGCAGGCAATTGTTCGTTGCCCATTTCTCGTCCGCCGGCGGCGCGCCGTCGCGCGGCATCGGCTGGGTCTTTCCGCCATTCGGTATCAGCGTCATGTCGTGGGCGGCCAGCACATTGGCGATGCGATCGGTGCGCGTTGCGCCGGCCGACAGCTCCTCGAGGTACGCCGTCTCGTTATCGTCATAGACCGCGGTGCGGATGTCCGGATCGAGGTCTTGCCATGGCGTGATCTCGGTCTCGAGCGAAGGGATGTCGCGCAGGCCCTTGAGCGCGTACGCGACCGAGCGCTGTTCTTCGTGGACCCGGGCGGGGTCGATGCCGCGCAGGCCCGGCGTGGCGTCCTGCATGCTGAGCGCGATGGCGTGATCGATGGCGCGCTGCTCGCGCGGGTCCAGCGCGTGGGCGGGGCCAGCGGGGTGCGCTTCGGGCTCGTGGCTCGCCGCCTGCATGCTGGCGGCGATCTGGTTGAGCCGCGCGTGCAGCTCCATGCCGATGGGGTCGTCATACGGCGGGGGCTGCAGATGCCACGGGATGTCGGCCGGCGGCGGGGCGGGCCGCTGGAACGTGGACTGGGGCCGGGATGGGTGCGCGAAGCCCGGTGGCGGATGATCGGGCGGCGCGTAGGACGGCGCGTGGGGGGGCGCGTGTGGGGGCGCGTGTGGGGGCGCGTGTGGGGGCGAGTACGGCGGCGGCGGGTCGTACTGTTCGTGGGGCGCCGCATCGGGCCGATAAGGGGGCGGCGGCTCCTCGTACCGCTGGAAGCCCGACATGCCCTGCGCATACGGATTGAAGCCCGCGCCGTGGGCCTGCGGCGGCGGGCCGTGCGGGCGCCGGACCGGCTGCGGCACCTGCACCTGCACCGCGGTAAATGCGGACAGGCCGGCGTCGGCATACACACGCTTAGCGTAGTGCTTGGCGAGCCCCCGTACCAGTGGCTGGACGATTCTCGGGACCTGGCTCGCGACCTGATCGGCGGCGGCGTCCGCGAGCGTGTACGGTCTGACGCGAAAGGTATTGGGGGGCATGTACGAGCCTCGCTGTCCGGGGACGCCCAAATGGGCAATGGGCGCCACGGCGTCCGCCGCACGATGCCTTGGACGCTCTGCCAGCGTAATGGCGCGGGGCCTCTGGCGCGCGCCCGCGCTTCGTTCATGGCGCGGCGTCTTCGTATTTCTTCGTTTGCCGGCCGGACAGGTGCCCGCCACGGGAAAATCCCGCATACTCCCAGCGAGTTGCGGCGCTCCGTTCAGCGCTCAGTTCTGATCCCCCCCGCTTCCCATGAACCCATGAACACCCGCTTTCTCGAAACGCTGCTCTCGCTGGCGCGCTCGGGAAGCATTCGCGCCACCGCGCGCGAACTGCATGCCACGCCCGCCGCCATTTCCTCGCGCATCAAGGCGCTCGAAGCCGAACTCGGCGTCTCGCTCGTCGATCGCGGCAGCAGCCAGTTCCGGCTCAGCGACGATGGCGAGCGGCTGCTCAATCATGCGCGAGAGGTCGTGCACGCCGCGCGTACGCTGCAGCTGGCCGCGCAACGGGGCCAGCAGATCTCGGGGCGGCTGCGGCTCGGCGTCGTCGAGACCGTGGTGCATAGCTGGCTGCCGAACTTCGTGCGCGCGCTGGAAACCGACTATCCGGAGCTCGTCGTGGACCTGACCGTCGACGCCACCGCCGTGCTCGGCCCGCGCCTGCTCGCGGGCGAGCTCGACCTGGTGGCGCAGGTGGAGAGCGCGATCGATCCCTCCATCGTCGCGCAGCCGCTCGCGCGCTACCCGGTGCGCTGGATCGCGCGGCGCGACATGCTCGCCGAGGCGGACGGCACGGACCAGATGGACGATCGCGTGCGGGCGATGCTGCGGCATCCCGTGCTGACGTTCGGCCGCGGTACGCTGCCCCAACTCGCCGTCGATGCGATGGTCAGCGGCCTCGCCAGCGAGCACGGCGTGCCGCTCTCGCAAACGCGCGTCACCTGCATGCCGTCGGTGGCCGCGATGATCCATCTGCTGCGCGATGGCTACGGTGTGGCCGCGGTGCCGAGCCTGCTCGTCGCGGAGTACCTGGATACCGGCGAGCTCGTCGAGCTGCCGATGCTGCCGTCGCCGCCACCGATCGTGATCGCACTCTATCGGCGCGACGATGCGCGCGTGGCCGTGCACGCGGCGGCGGCAGTGGCGCGCGAGGTGTGCAGCCAGTATTGCGACGCCTTGCCCGCGGCATTGATCGAGGCGTCATGAGGGCGCCTTCGGCGCGGGCGGTATCGTTTCGCATTGCGCCGTCGCGCGGAGACTGCGCTCCCTACCATTGCCGGTAGCACTCAAGGCTAGCGGCATTGGAACGCTGGCCCGTGATGAGTTGCCGGAAATTTGCGGAGCACGCGATGGTCAGGAGCGCAACGGATAACCCAGGACACGTTCAATTGCATCTGGTGGGCAACCAGCCCGACGCGCCGGATATCACGCCGGGAACGCGGCCGCCATTACCGACGCGCAAGGAACCGTCGGCGGTGCTGCGGTGCCTGCAGCCGCGGATGGGGCCGGTCAACACGGCCAGCGTGCACGCGCGCACGTCGCTCAAGGCGACCACGGCCCAGGCGCGCGCGGCGAGTGCCGACCCTTTCGCCGACGAAAATGCCACCGCGCCCGTGCTCACCGGCCCGTTCCGGCGCGGCACGCTGAAGGCGGCGAACGGTTTGCTGACCGAGGGCCAGAGGCCGGCAGCGGAGCACGATGTCACCGCGCTGTTCGATCTGCACGCGTTCTTTCCGGATGCGCAAGCCACCCAACCCCCGCAACCCTCGCAGGTCGCATCGTCGTCCGCCACCCCGCGTGAGCAACTGCAGCGCGCGCTCGGCGCATGCTGTCCCGGCGATACGGGCCGCATCGCGGGCATGGCGCTCGCCGCCGTCTGCGATCGCGATGCCCCGCGCGCGCTCAGGGCGCTGAACGTCCTGCGCCACGGCGAGGCGAGCACCACCGACGAAGGCGCGCGCGCCGACGCGTTTGCCGCGGCCTGCCATCTCAGCACGACGGGGGCGGGCCTCGATATCCTGCGCGCGCTCTCGGGGACGGGCGGGGCGGGCGAACTGTCCGCGCGCGAGCACGCGATTCAGGAGCAGGCCGAAATGACCGCGCATCAGGCCGCGGAGCGACTGCTGGCCGCGTGGCCGCCCGGCGTGTCGCGGCCGAATTCGCTGCGCGAGCTCGCGCATGTGTGCAATCTGCTGACGAATGCGGGGTGTGGCGAGCATCTGGAGGGCGATCTGCGTTCCGACTTCGAGCGTCAGTCGGAGACGCACGAGGGCGCCTCGCTGCTCAGCAACACGGACCGGACGGAACTCGTGCCCGAACTGACCGGGAGTCCGCTGGCGCGGGAGGGCAACGCGGCGCGCGCGCTGCTGGCCGCCGTCATGCTGCGCGAGAACCCGGGCCTGGACCTGCATGCACGACATCCGGACCTCGCACTGCCGTACCTCGCGGGACGCAATCGGATCTATGACCAGGAAGCGATCGACGAGATTGGCGAGCGTCTGTTCAAGATGCTGACCTACGCCGACCGCGCGGCGGAGGGGGCGGTGCCGAACCCCGCCCGCGCGCTCCTGGGCAAGGACAAGAACCCGCTGCATGCGCTGCAGAACGGCACCGGTGGCCAGCTGATGCGCGAGCCCGAGGCCGACTTCGCGGATGTGGCGACCGCGGTGCGACGCGTCGCTACCGCCATCGATGGCACGCTCGCTGGCGGCAGGGGCGGCCCGCGCGTCTCGGACGCGCACTTCAACGCCGCGCTCCGCTCGGCGATCCTCGATCAGTGGGTCACGCAGATCGGCGAGAACGGCTGGCAGGATCGCACGCCCATTCCGCTGACGGCGGACTCGCCGGTCATGGCGCGCGTCATGGAGGTCCTGCATCTGGACGCGCGCCAGTTGTCGGCATGCTGCGCGCGGCAGACGATGGGCTGGGTGAACGAAGGCTTTGTCATGACGTCCGTCAAACTGCGGGCGTGGGCCGACAACGTGCGGCCCCCCGAGGGAGACCCGGCGCGCATGGAGATGGACGCGGGCCTCGCGCATGTGGACCACATGAACAACCGCGGCGACATTTTTCCCGAACATGGCGCAACGTCCGACGACTACCTGATGGCCGTGCGGCGCACGCTGGCGCTGTCGCGCATGACCTACGGCGTGCGCGCGAGCGAGCGCCGGGAAGTCGGGGTCAACGCCAACGTCAACATTCTCGCGCGCCCCGGCGTGCCGGTGTTGGCCGCCGGGCCCGCGCTCAGGCTGGCGGGCCGCTTTGGCGCGGAGGTCTATGCCGGTTCGAATGCACTGGCCGGCGCGCTCGAGGTGACCACGCAGCGTGGGGTCACGGGCTGGGCGGGGCTGTCCGGCGTGGCCTCGTGGACGCCGACGAAGTGGTTCGGCGGTTCGGTGGCGGGCACGTTGCTGCCGGTGGTCGCGGACTATACGAGTTCCGAGGGCGCGGCCATCCGCACGCGCTTCACCCCAGGCGATCTCGAGTCCTGGCGCACGACGCTGCTGGGTGCGTTCGATTCCATGTACGGCGTCACGGAGGCCGCCAATCCGGGCGCGCATGCGACGATCGAGCGTCCCGCGGACGCGGCGACGCTGCTCGACAACCTGGCCGCCACGCATGCCACCGCGCCGGACCTGTCCATCGGGCGCGTGGCGGGCAGTACCGTCAATGTCGGCATGTCGCTGGGCGCGACCGGCGCCGCGCGCTTTCGCGACCCCAGGGCAAAGGACACCACGCGCGGCGGTATCAGCGGCGCGATCACGCAGACGGTCACCGCGTTCTCGCGACGCAGGGCCAAGGATCAGGACGGTGGGCTGGGCACGCTCGTCATGAACAGCAACAGCAATACCAATACGTCGGTAAGCGGCGGGGTGAGCGTGGCACCGCCCGCCTCCGGCACCACGTATGGCAGCGCGGTGTTCACGCCGATCAACCTGCTGAGCGCCTCGGCCGTGATGCTGCCGGTGTCGCGCGGCGGCACGCTGCGGTTCTCGATGGACAACGGCAAGGTCGCGCCGACGACCGTGTACGACCATGAGTTCGCCGACTATGACGACTTCGTGCAGTACGTGGATAGCCGCCGCGACGAGTGGCTGCAGTGGACGCGCGCCGAGGCGGATGACCAGCCGGGTGCCACCAGCAGCGCCGAGGCGCGCCTCGACGACTACCTGGCACGTGTGCGCGGCGGGGTGGACAACGGCAGGCTCCTGCTTGCCGAGCGCGTCGTGATTCAGCCGGCCGCGCGTGCGCGCATGGACCAGTTGCTGGCCGCGTTTTCCTACGCGGAAGCGCTGCCGCCCGCGCAGCGCGACGAGCGACGCGCCGCGTTGCGCGCCGAGCTCGATGCCGTGGCGGTCGCGCCCGATAGCTGGGGGCCGCGCTTCCTGTACGTCAACGAGGTCAATGGCGAACGTACCGAGCTGGGCCTCAACTACTGGATCGACGCGGTGGTCACGCAGGAAGTCTCCACGTCCCGGCAGACCAGCGCGTACCGGGCGCGGGATACCGTGCACGTGCCGAGCTAGGGCCAGGGCTACCCGGCGGCGGCGAGCAGATCGGCCGTATGTACCATCAGTCCGCGGATCTGGCGCAGCAGCGGGTATTGATGGAGCACGGCCGACCATCGCGGTGAGGTCAGCAGCTGCTCCCAGACCGGTTCCAGCATGGACACCGCCGGGTTCTTGCCATCGGTGATGGCGCCTGCGTAGTCGAGGCTGGCCTGGGCCGATAGCAACTGCATGCGGCTGGCCGCGCCGAGTACGCGGGTAGCGGGTTCGGTTTGGGTGTCGCAGCAGTAGAGCACCGTGTTCGCGAGGTCTGGGTCATGGCTTCGCTCGATGTCGCCGAGGGCGTGCAGGGACTCACCGTGCAGCCGCACCGTGCCTTCGTGCGTGTGGAATGCGTAGGTCTGCGTGGCATCGGCGTGGCCGAGCAGGCGGAGTCCGCGCAGCAGCCGCGGGAAGTCTGACGTGGCGGCCTCCACGGAGGCCTTGACCTCGAGCAGCAGGCAGATGTCCCAGACGGGCGGGTCCTGTGCGTCCGCGCGGGGTCGCTGCCGCAGCAGCACGACGTCCCATTCGCTCTTGGCGCGCTCGTGGCTGGCGGGAATCGTCGCGGGGACGCGCATCGAGGTGACGACGCGGTAGGACATACCGGCATCGAGCCGCCGGGCAATGGCATCGAGCGCGCGCGCGGCGGCAGCCTCCGCCGCGGCGCCCCGCTCGCGCGATGCGACGCCGGCCGATGTGGCCATGGGGCTGCCGGCGCTGGGACCATGCCGTGACCAGAGGGCGCGATAGGCTTTCACGGAGGGGTCCGACGTTAGCGCATCGAGCCGCTGCAATCGGGCGAGGGCGGGGTGGGCGAGCAGCTTCTGGAGGCCCGGGCCAATGGAGCCATCGCCGGTAACGCCGGTAACGCCGACCTCGGCGACCGTGCCGACCGCGCCGACCTCGCCGACCTCGCCGACCGCGCCGACCGCGCCGACCGCGCCGACCGCGCCGACCTCGCCGACCTCGCCGACCTCGCCGACCGCGCCGACCTCGCCGACCTCGCCGACCGCGCCGACCGCGCCGACCTCGCCGACCGCGCCGACCGCGCCGACCGCGCCGACCGCGCCGACCGCGCCGACCGTGCCGGCCTCGCCGACCGCGCCGACCTCGCCGACCGCGCCGACCTCGCCGATCGCGCCGGCCTCGTCGACCGCGCCGACCTCGCCGACCTCGCCGACCTGGCCGACCTGGCCGACTGCGCCGACCGTGCCGGCCTCGCCGACCGCGCCGACTGCGCCGACTGCGCCGACCGTGCCGGCCTTGCCGGCCGCGCTGACCGTGCCGACCGTGCCGACCGTGCCGACCGTGCCGACCGCGCCGACCGTGCCGGCCTCGCCGACCGTGCCGGCCTCGCCGACCGTGCCGGCCTCGCCGACCGTGCCGGCCTCGTCGAGCGCGCCGTCTGCGCCGTCTGAGGCGGCCGTCCCGTCTGCGCCGTCTGAGGCGGCCGGCCCGGCTGCGCGATCTGCGGCGGCCGGCTCGGCTGCTCGATCTGCGGCGGCTGGCCCGGCTGTGCCGGGCGCATGGTAACCGTCATGCCCGGCAAGCAGCCGCCGCGCCGTCTTCTCCATCGCGTGCCAGTCGCCATGGGCCGCGGCGTCGTGCAGCTGCGCGAGTGTCGTGCGCAGGCTATCGTCGGCCGTGCGTTGCCGCCGCCCCGGATGCGCCACCGCGTTGACGGCGGTCCGTAACTGGCGCCGGTCCTGCTCCGCATGCGTGGAGAGCGATGCATACTCACGGACGCGCGGATTGCGATGCCGCAGCATCATCGCCCGAAACACCGGGTCGCCCGCATCGTCGCACAATGCCTGGCGCACGAGCCCGGCAAGCGCGTCGAGGAACCGCGCCTTCGCGGCATGGAGCGCGTCCATCCCACCCGCGTCGGTGCGAGCGAGCGCCACGCGCGCCTGCTCGATCGCTAGCGCGATCTCCATGGCCGGTGTCCGCGCCGCGGCCGCCAGCGCGGAGAGGCCCGGCAGCCGGTAGCGGCGGGCCACGGTGTGCAGCAGACGGTCGAGGGGCGGCGGAGCGGGCATGGCCGGCGGGATGGCAGCAAGATCCCGCAGCATAGCCGAGCCCGGTGACGCAGGCGCGGCTTTACCTGCGTCGCCGGCCGGTTGTATCATGACTTCTCAGAACATTTGAGAAGTATCAATTTCCGTGAGAAGCCATGAGAAGCCGTGACACGTTGCCCGAGGACCCCTGGCATTTTCCGCGGCCCGACCTCGCCGATGCCTATCTGCAGGCCTTCGAACTCAAGCTCTCCGCCGCGCGCGGCCTGTTTGCGCGCCGCCGCATGGGCAAGACCGAGTTTCTGCGGCAAGACCTGATACCTGCCGCGCTGGCGCGTGGCTATCTCACGGCCTACACCAATCTGTGGGACCGCCGGACCTCGCCCGAGGTGGCGCTCGTTGCCGCGCTCGGCGAGGCATTGGAGCCGAAAGGGGCGGCGGCAGTCCTGTCGCGGCTGCGCGGCCCGGTCAGGAAACTGAAGGCAGGCGCGAAGTTACCTGGCGGACTCGAGGGTACGCTCGAAGCCGAGCTCGGCAAGGCCAGCACCGACAGGACCAGCGCGCTGCACGAGGTATTGAAGCAGCTGGACGGCGCAAAGAAAACCCTGCTGCTGGTCATCGACGAAGCCCAGGTCCTCGCACGCGCCGACCACAGCGATTTCGCGCACGCCCTGCGCGCCGCGCTCGATATCCGCAAGGACCGCATCAAGGTCATTTTCGCCGGGAGTTCCGAGACGACGCTGCGCGCGATGTTCGCAAGGGCCTCGGAGCCGTTCTACAACTGGGCCCCGCTGGAGCCGTTCCCGCTGCTCGGCGACGAGTTCGTGGCCTACAGCGTCAGGCTGCTCAACAGCATGGCGCGCAACAAGCTCACGCTGGAGCAGGGACGCCGCGCGTTCGAAGCCCTGCACCGCACGCCCGAGTTCTTCAAGCGATTCATCGAGCGGTACATGCTCTATCAAACGCAGGGCGACGCCGCGGCGCTGGCCCACACCAAGGCGTCCGTGTTCTCGGACGAGCATTCGCTGCAGCAATGGCAGGAGATCCGGGCCGCGGACCGGGCCATCCTGTACCTGATCGCGCGCGGCGAGCCCGACCTCCACTCGGCCGCGACGCTGGAAAAGCTGGGTGCCATGCTCGGCAAGCCGGCCACGCGCAATACGGCGGCGCATGCACTACGGCGACTCATGGCGGACAACGTCGTCACACGCCTGTCGATGGGCGATTACCGCATCGAAGACGAGGCCTTTGCCGAATGGATCCGCAGACGGCCCGAGGCGTAGCCAACGCTCAATGCGGGGCGTCGACGGTATCGTGCACGAGCCGCGCGGCGTCCTGCGCGTGGGAGCGTATCCATCCCACGCCGTTCGTCGCTTCGATGGTGAAGCCGCCGCCGGCGGCGTGGAAGTTGCCGACGGTATAGCGATCCGATAGCGATTGCGAAATGGAGAACCGCGCGGGCGGGTCGGTATCGGCAATCGTGCCTTCCCACCGGGAGAAGCCGTTCTCCGTGGCCACATGCTCGATCGTTCCCGTAACGTCCCCTGCGCCGGGGACGTCGAGGCGGATGGTGTCGCCGGGCAGTCTGGTCTCGAGGACGAAGGGGTCGAGTGTGACCCATGTCCGGTCGTCGGAGACACCGCGGGTGGCCGCGGCAATCTCCTGCGCGGACATCGGCGTGGCGAGCAGCGTCTTGCCGATGGCCGCGCGGAGGTCGTCGGCATGCTGGCGGAGCGTCGGGTCGTCACGGTAGTGGAGCACCTGCTCGAGTCTGGCCGAGCGGTCGGCGTCCGTCGGTTCGTCGGGGAGGGTGGGGCCGATTTCGCGTGGGCCATCCACGGTGCGCACCGGCACATCCGATGTGCGAGGGACTGCGGTGTCCGGTGCGCCGGGCCGCATGGCCAGCCACGCGGCGAGGCTTGCCAGCAGGCCCAGGGCGAGGGCGAACGTCGCAAGGCGTGGTGACCTGCTCATCGGAAGGCAGCGATCTCTTGCGACCGCTCGTTGATGACGCGGACGGCGTCGATCTGGTCCGGAATGCCGAGCGGCTCGCCTGTAATCGGGTGGAGGATGTGTGGGGTGCTGTAGTAGGGGATGGCGTTACCGCCCATGACGGTGCCGTGAAGGGTGTTGCCGACAGCGTAGCGGGGATTGGCATAGCGTTCGCCGCCGTGCGATAGCCCAAGGTTGTGCCCGAGCTCGTGGCGCATGACAGTGGTCCCGCAGGCCAGAGAACCCGTCCCGACCATGCTGAAGCTGTTGGGGCGGACATAGGCCAGGCCGCATCCGGCTTCCGTCCCTTCATAGTAGATGGCATCGGCCTTGCGGTCGCGCAGCTCGGCCTGGATATCGGGGTCGAAGCGGATGGCGGACAAGGCCTGGCCAAGCGTGGTGCCGCCATTCCGGACCGTACGGCGTACGACCGCGACAGGGTTGTAGTAAAGGTTCGCCTTCGCGTTCTCGAGCGCCTCGTTCGTCAGGCGCAGGCCTTCATACAAGCGCATCCGCATCGCCTGATCGCCGAGCCGTTGGGCTGCGGCATCGCTGTACACGAGCAGGATATCGACCACATGCGTACCCGTGTCCCATTTGCCCTCGTTGAAGGTGAACCTGACGGTATCCCCCGTCTTGATATGACGCGGCGTCGCGCTCGTCGCGCTACGTACCGCGAACGGCCATGCCGCGGTGCTGCGGACCACAATGGCATCGCCCGGATTCGCGGTTTGCGGGAGGACGAGTTCACGCGCCCAGTTGGCATCCCCCGCGAGCACGTCCGTGATGGGCGTCGTCGGCTGCGGTATCACGCCCTGAGGCAGGTGCTTTACCAGCAGTAGCCTTCTCGGGTGCGATGTCATCTTCCATGCCGATTCGGCCTTGACGTACGTGAAATCGTACCGCTGGCCCGTGGCGATACGCACGGCATGTCGCGGGTTGGCCGCGTCCGGTAGCAATGTGGCGGGCCACGTGGCCTGCGAGGTGAACACGATGCGGTCGCGATCGCTGGCGCTCGCCGGCAGTGCAATGGACGGCGTCCAGTTGCCGTCGGCGAAACGGACCTCCGTGACCGGCGCGGTGGGATGCGGCAGACGCCCGGCGACCGTGCGTGCCTGCACGATCCGCCGCGCGGTCCTCAGCGGCATCCAGCGGCCGCGTGCCTTGCTGAACTGGAACAGGTATGCGTCGCCATGCTGAAGCCTGAGCGAACTCGGAAACAATGCATGCGCCGGGTCGATGGCCGATGGCCACGTCGCTGCCGAACGAATCAGCACGAGCGCGCCGTCGGTGGCGTCGGCAGGCAGCCGGACCTTGCCGGTCCAGTCGCCATCGCGGAGCTCATAGAGCGAGACGAATGCATTGGGGGCGGACGCGACCATATCGCTGCCGCCTCTCGGCGATTGAACCGGTGCCACGACTGTCCAGACATTCCCGTCCTTCCGGTATCGGAACGAAATCTGGTTACCCGCATGAAGCGTGAGCGAGTCGATGCCAAGGTCGGTGTTTCGGGTCAGTAAGGTGGTCGGGTACGCCGCCGACGTGGCGATGTGATACTGGATGCCATCACGGGGATGGCGGTCCGGCAGACGCACCACCGGTGTCCACATGCCATCCGCAAGCGTCAGTCGCGCGTCGGCATCCGACACGGGAATCGTATTTTCCCTCAGGTCGGCGGGCGAGAAGCTGACCGCCATGCCCGGTCCAGTCCATGCCAGGCAAGCCCACAATGCCGCGCGCGCCACCAGGGTCCGATGCAACATGCCGTACTCCCTTTGTCATTGACGATGAGCGAGTCTAGGAGCGCAAGGCAGCCGCCTTCGATGAATTGACAATACTTTTGGACGGCACCGCACCGCATTGATGCATCTTTCATGGCATGCAAGTTGCTGCAGGAGTGGCGCCGACTACTCTCATGGTGCGTGGAATGAACCGAACACTCCGACAGCTTGCCGCAGCAGGTGCAGTGCTTGTTTCCCTCTTTTCGCTCGCGTCGTTCGCGCATGCGCAGGAGAAATGGCCGACACGGCCCGTGAAGATCGTCGTGCCGTTTCCCGCGGGCGGAGGTACCGACAGCATCGCGCGCCTTCTGGGCGAGCGGATGGCGCTGGAGCTCAAGACGCCCGTGCTGATCGAGAACCGCCCTGGTGCGGGGGGCATCATTGGTGCGCAGACCGCGGCCAATGCGCCGGCCGATGGTTATACGGTGCTGCTGGGTTCGAACAGCACGCTCGTCAGCAACCGGTTCCTCTACTCGAAGCTGCCCTACAACCCCGACAACTTCGAGCCCATCGGCGAGGTGGGCGTGCAGTCGCTCGTGCTCGTCGTCAATAGCTCGATGCCCGTGAACACGCTGGCCGAGTTCGTGGCGTATGCCAAGGCGCATCCTGGCAAGGTCAACTACGCATCGTTCGGGCAGGGCACCACCTCGCATCTGGCCGGGGAGATGTTCAAGCAGACCGCCGGCATCGATATGGTCCACGTGCCGTTCAAGGGCGCCGCCGAGGCGATTCCGGCCCTGATGGCCGGCAGCGTCGACGCCTACTTCGATACGATCGTCTCCAGCCTGCCGCATATCAAGAGCGGCAAGTTCCGCGCGCTGGGCGTAACGACGCCCAAGCGTTCGTCGGCGATGCCTTCGCTCGCGACCATTGCCGAGCAGGGTTATCCTGGCTTCGAGATGTACCCGTGGTACGGCATGACGGTGCTCAAGGCCACCCCGAAGGATGTCCAGCAAAAGCTCCGTACCGCGCTCGCGACCAGCCTGGCCGATGCCGACCTGCGCCGGCGCCTGACCGAGAGCGGCACCGAGGTGAACTACGCCGACGCGCCCGAATTTGCCGCACTGATCCGCAACGACAGCGTCAATATCGAGAAGCTGGTGAAGACGGTGGGCATCGCCGTGCAGTGAGCGCGATAATCAGCCGCGCTAGTCCTCGCGTAGCCATCGCCAGAGCGTCGCGCGACTGATGCCGAGCTCGCGCGCGGCTTCCTGCCGGTTGCCGCCGCATGCATCGAGCACCTCGCGCGCGCGATCGCGCTGTGATGCGGGCGCGGGTGCCGGCGCCCCGGCACGCTGGTGGAGGCCCGGCTGCGGCACCGCGTCTTCATAGAGCTCCGCGCAATCGTGCCGCAGCTCGCGGAAGTCGATCTCGTCCTCGTCGTGCCACTGCGAGAAGAACACCGCCATGCGGTCGCAGATATTCTCGAGCTCGCGCACGTTGCCCGGCCACGGAAACGCCGACAGCCGCGGCAGCACCTGCGTCAGCAATCGCGCGGCGTCGAGTGACGACCCGAGCCTGCCGAGGCTGCGGCGCAGCAACGCCTCCGCCAGCGGCGCAATATCTTCGGGCCGCTCGCGCAATGCGGGCAGATGCAGATGCAGCGTGTTGATCCGGTAATAAAGGTCCTGCCGGAACTGCCGCGTGGCGACGAGTTCGCGTAACGGCTGGTGCGTGGCCGCAATCACGCGCACGTTCACCGGAATCGGCAGCGCGCCGCCCAGCCGCACGATCTCGCGCTCCTGCAGCACGCGCAACAGCCGCGTCTGCAGTGACACGGGCATATCGCCGATTTCGTCGAGAAACAGCGTGCCCGTATGCGCGGCCTCGAACAGCCCGCGCTTGCCGCCGCGGCGCGAGCCCGTGAAGGCGCCTTCGTCGTAGCCGAACAGTTCGCTCTCCAGCAGGGACTCGGGAAACGCCGCGCAGTTGATGGCGACGAAGGGCCGCGCGGCGCGCGCGCTCGCGTTGTGAATGGCCTGCGCGAACAGTTCCTTGCCCACGCCGCTCTCGCCGGAGAGCAGAATCGTCAGGTCGGTGCGCGCGAACCGCTGCGCCGTGGCGGACGCGCGCCGGAACGGCTCGCTGCGGCCGATCAGACTGTCGAAGCTATGGCGCGCGGTGGGCTGCCGGTGACGCTGCTGGCTGCGCAGGCTGGCATCGGCATCGTGGATCGTGCGCGCATCGTAGAGCGTGATGGCCGCGCCGACGATCTGCCCGTGCTCGCGAATCGGCGTGCGATTCACGATCCAGTCGCGCTGCGCGAGGCGCATGACCGCGGCACGGTCCTGCGCGCCGGTCTCCAGCGTATGCGCGAGCGACAGCGCCGGTTCGATCGTCTCCAGCGATTGCCGTAACAGCTGCGCCTGCGGCCGGCCGAGCAGCTTCTCCATCGGCGGATTGAGCGCGACGATACGATGATCGCGATCGACGGCCAGTACCGCCTCCTGGAGGTTGTGCACCACGCCGTTCAGTTGCTCGTATCGGCTGGCTTCCTGCCGTGCCGCGCGCGCGAGTTCGATGGCGTCCTCCACGCCCTGGCGCACGGCCGCCAGCGAATAGGCGAGATGTCCCTGCATCCCGTATTGCTCGGCAAACTCGAGTACCAGGCTCGAACCCACCACGACTTCATAGCGATCGCGCGCAAGCAGCGCGAAGCAATGGCGCGCCTCGTCGGGGGTGCGGTACGCATACTGCGCCACCTCGATATTGAGCAGGTCCCTGATGGCATCGAGCTCGGGAATCGGCGCGCCGTACATCACCACGCCCACGCGGTTGGAAACGCGGCGCGCGTTCATCAGCGCGAGCAGCAGGTCGAAGCCGCTGAGCTTGATGGTGGCCACGGGGGCGCGCAACGCGGTACGCAGGATGGTCGCGTTGGCCCCGGCGCTGATAAAGGCGTCGGCCGTGCCCAGCCGCATGCGCTCGCGCGCAAACGTCAGCGCCGCGTCGAACGAGCCGTTGACGACCTCGATATCGGCGCGGTCCGCATATTCGTCGAGCACGGTCATCGCGAAATGGCTCAGATGACGGTAGCTGATAAAGCGTTGCATGGAGGTTGCGCCATTGTTTCATGAAACGTCTCATGCAACGTCGCATCGATCGATGCGAAAGAAAAAACGCTTAAAAATCAATGCGCTTTGCCATGGCATGCAGGTTGCGATAGGTGTCTCAACCATACATGGAGGAGACGATGCAGGCGCTTGAACACATCACCGTACTGGACCTGACCCATATGCTGTCCGGCCCATACGGAACCATGCTGCTCGCCGATCTCGGCGCGCGAACCATCAAGGTGGAGCCGCCGGGCGCGGGCGAGGGTACGCGCAAGCTGCTGGCGGACAGCGACGATTACGCGCGCGACGGCATGGGGGCGTACTTCCTCACGCTGAACCGGAACAAGGAAAGCGTCTGCGTGGACCTGAAGAGCGAGGCGGGCCGCGCGGTCTTTCTCGATCTGGTCCGCCGCGCCGACGTGGTGTTCGACAACTTCAGCGCCGGCGTGACCACGCGCCTCGGTATCGACTACGCCACGCTCTCCGAGATCAACCCGCGCATCATCACGTGCTCGGTCACGGGCTTCGGCCAGACGGGCCCGGACACGCAGCATCCCGCGTTCGACCAGGTCGTCCAGGCCATGGGCGGCGGCATGTCCATCACGGGCATGAGCGATGGCTCGCCCGTGCGCAGCGGCATTCCCATCGGCGATCTCGGCGGCGGCATCTTCGGCGCCATCGGCGTGCTCGCGGCATTGAGCGCGCGCGAGCAGACCGGGCGTGGGCAACACGTCGATATCTCGATGCTCGACGCGCAGATCTCGATGCTCAACTACATGGCGACCATGCACCTGATGTCGGGCCATGTGCCGGACCGGATCGGCAATAGCCACTTCGTGCACGTGCCGTACAACACGTATCCGACGCGCGACGGCTATATCGTCATCGCGTGTATCGGCGACGCGTTCTTCGAGCGCTTTCTGAGCGTGATCGAGCATCCGGACCTGCGCCGCCCCGAATACGCGCGGCAGCCGGGCCGCTATGCGGACAAGGCGCATATCGACGGCATCATCGCCGATGAACTGCGTCAGGAATCGTCGGCGTACTGGCTGGACAAGCTGCGCCAGGCGCGCATCCCGTGCAGTCCCGTCAACGATTTTGCGCAGGCGCTCAACGACCGCCAGGTCCGCGCGCGCGACATGGTGCGCGAGGTCACGCTCAAGACCGGCGAAACCATCGGCATGCCGGGCAACCCCGTCAAGCTGTCGGCCGTGGCCGAGCCTGCCTATACGTGTCCGCCTTCGCTGGGCGAGCATACCGAGTCCGTGCTGCGCGACTGGCTCGGCTATGACGCGGGCCGCGTGGAGGCGCTGCGCGCCGACGGCGCGATCGGCTGAGGAGACATCATGGCAACCACCGATCGCATCGTCATTACCGACGTCTCGCCGCGAGACGGCCTGCAGAACCAGGCCATCCACGTGTCCACCGACGACAAGCTCGAACTCGTCCGGCGGCTCGCCGCCGCGGGCGTGCCGAGCGTCGAGGTCACCAGCTTCGTCTCGCCGAAAGCCGTGCCGCAGATGGCCGACGCGGCCGACCTCGTCCCGCGGCTGAACAGCGCGCTGCCCGGCTTGCAGACCTCCGCGCTGGTGCCCAACCTCAAGGGCCTCGAACGTGCCCATGCGGCCGGCGCGCGCGAGATCGCCGTGGTGCTGTCGGCCACGCGCACGATGAACGAACGCAATATCAACATGGACCTCGACGCGGCCACCGAGGTCAGCGAGCGCACGTTGATCGAGGCGCGGCGCCTTGGCCTGCGCACGCGTGCCTATGTCGCCGTGGCGTTCGAATGCCCGTTCGAGGGCGACGTGCCGCTGGACGTCGTGCTGCGCCTGTCCGGACGCATGCAGGCGGCCGGTGCCGATCGCATCGTCATCGCGGACACCATCGGTGCCGCCGCTCCGGGCGCGGTCAAGATCCGCATGAACGAACTGGTGGCATCGATCGGTGCCGATCGGCTGGCCGTGCACTTCCACGATACGCGCGGACTCGGTGCCGCCAATGCATGGGCCGCGCTGGAAGCCGGCATTCGGCATTTCGATGCGAGCGTGGGCGGTATCGGCGGCTGTCCGTTCGCGCCCGGCGCGGCCGGCAATCTCGCCACGGAAGACCTCGTGCTGATGGCGGAGCGCAGCGGATTCGCCACGGGCATCGATCTGCGCGGGCTGCTCGATGCCGTGGCGTTTGCCGAATCGGTCCTCGGGCGACCGCTCGGCGGCCGATCGATCGCCTGGCTGCGCAGGCACTACGCGAAGGAAGCGGAACGCAACAGGGAGGCCGCATAACCCTGAACGACCGCCGTACCCCAAACACCGAACACAACGACAACATTCCGGAGACAGACATGCTGCATCGCAGTTGGATTCGTATTGCCCTTTTCGTATTGTCGCTGGGCCTGCCTGGCGCCATGCTGCCCGCGCAGGCCGCCGGCAAATGGCCGGAAAAGCCCGTCACGCTAATCGTTCCCTATGCGCCTGGCGGCGGCACCGATATCGTCAGCCGCCTCGTCGCGCAGAAACTTTCCGAACTATGGGGCCAGTCGGTCGTGGTGGAAAACCGCCCCGGCGCCAACGGCGTCATCGGCACGAGCCACGTCGCGAAGTCCTCGGCCGACGGCTACACGCTGATGATGGTCGTGGGTTCGCATGCGATCAACCCGGTGCTGATGAAGAGCATGCCGTACGACACCGCGGCCGCGTTTACACCGATCACGCGGCTCGCCATCTCGCCGATGGTGCTCGTCGTGTCGAAGAAGAGCCCGTACAAGAATCTGAAAGACCTCGTCGAGGCCGCGCGCAAGCAGCCGCTCGGCGTTGGGTATTCGGAAGGGACGACGCGCCTGACCGGCGAACTGTTCCGCCAGATCGGCCAGCTGCAGACGGTTTCGGTGCCGTACAAGGGCGGCGCGCAGATCATGGTCGATGTCATCGGCGGCCATCTGGACATGGGCTTTACGAGCGTGCTGACCGCGATGCCGCATGTGCAGGGCGGCAATCTGCGCGTGATCGGCGTGGCCGCGGACGAGCGCATGTCGATCTTCCCCGACGCCATGACGTTCAAGGAAGCGGGCCTCACGGGTGTGGAATCGCTGAACTGGTATGGCCTGTTCGGACCGAAGGGCATGCCGCAACAGGTCGTGAACCAGATCAATGCGGACCTGCGCCGCGTGACGTCGGACCCCGCGGTTGCCAAGCAGATGCACGACCAGGGCGCGAACGTCGTGCTCACGCCGCCGGCGCAGTTCAACGAATTCATCGTATCGGAGACGCGAAAGTGGGCGGCCGTCGCGCAACGCGGCGGGATTCAGCCTGAATAAGCTGCAAACAACAATAAGGGGGAGACATGATGCAACGACGTCAGATGATGTTGGCCATGGCCGCCATGGCGGCGGCTATGGGGACAGCCGTGCCCGCGCACGCGCAGAGCTATCCCGCGCGGCCGATACGGCTGATCGTGCCGTTCGCGCCGGGCGGGGTCGCGGACACGAGCGCGCGCGTGGTGGCGGACCGGCTGGGGCAGCGGCTCGGACAATCGGTCGTGGTGGAGAACAAGCCGGGCGCGTCGGGCAATATCGGCACGCAGCAGGTCGCGCTGTCGGAGCCCGATGGCTATACGCTCCTGCTCGGCTTCGACGGCACGATGGTCATCAATCCGCATGTCTATGCGAAGGTGCCGTTCGACACGCTCAAGGATTTCGCGCCGATCAGCAAGATCGGTGACGCGGCGCTGATTCTCGTGGCCAATCCGGGCGTGCCGGCCAGGAACCTGAAAGACCTCGTCGCGTACTCGAAGACGCTGCCCGATGGACTGTCGTACGGCAGCGCGGGCACCGGTAGCACGCCACACCTTGCCGGTGAACTGCTCAAGGCGCGCACGGGCATCAAGATGACGCACGTGCCGTACAAGGGCGGCGGACAGGCGATGGGCGACCTCGTCGGCGGCAATCTGCCGGTGCTGTACACGGCCGTGGCCGGCGCGCATCAGTTCGTGAAGAACGGCAAGGCCACCGCGATCGCGGTCTCGTCGGCCACGCGCGTGCCGTCGCTGCCCGACGTGCCGACGATGATCGAATCCGGCATCGCCAATATTGAGGTGAACTCGTGGGTGGGACTGTTCGCCCCGGCGAAGACGCCCGCGCCGATCGTCGACAAGCTGCAGAAGACGCTCAACGCCGTGGTCAGCGAACCGGAGACCCGCGATCGGCTGCTGACGCTCGGCATCGTGCCGTCAGGCAACACGCCGGCCGAGTTCCGCAAGCAGGTGGATGCCGATCTGCGCATGTACGGCGATATCGTGAAGCAGGCGAATATTCACGTGGATTGACGCCAATCCGGCGCGGCCGGCAGCGGGGCCCGCCTAGGCGGCCGACACCCGTTCGCGAATCTGCGCGATGGCGATGCGCGCGGATTTGCGCACCTCGGGATCGCCATCGCCCAGCGCGGCCTCGAGCACCGCGAGGATGGCCGTGTCACGCGCTTCGGCCAGTTCGCCCAGCGCGAGCGCGGCCTCCTTGCGCACGTTGCTGAGCGGAAACGCGAGCAGACCCGCCACCACCGTCGCACTGGCCCGCTCGCCGAGCCGGCCCAGCGCCCGCGCGGCCTGCAGCGTGACCTGCCAGTATTCGTCGTCGAGCGCGGCCTCGAGCCCCGCGCGCGCGGCACGCAGCCGCAGCTTGCCAAGGGTCACGGCCGCTTCCTCGCGCACCTGCCAGTGCGCATCGCGCAGCGCGCCGAGCAGCGGTGGCAGCACGCTATCGTCGTGGGCAAAGCCGAGCGCGCCGATCGCGGCGCGCCGCACATCGGCATCGCTGTCGCCGCCCGCGAGCGCGGACAGCGCGGGCAGGGATGGCTCGTGACGCAGCCAGCCAAGCACGCCCACGGCCTCGCGCCGCACCGCGGATACAGGATCGGCCAACGCGCCCTGCGCGGCCGCAATGCTCTCCGGCAATCGCAACTCGCGCAATGCACGCAGCAGCGCCGCGCGCGCGAACGCATCGGTCCCGGCCAGACGCGCGAGCAACAGATGCCCGAGCGCGGGGTCCTTGAGCGCGGAGAGGCTGTCCGCCGCCGCCTGGCGCGTTGCCGCGTCGGCGTCGCCGAGCGCATCGCACAGGGCGGCAACGGCCGCCGGTGCTTCCCATGCGGCCAGATGTTCGGCGGCCGTGCGCCGCACGCCGGCATCGGCATCGCGCCGCAGCGCGGCGGCGACCTCTGGCAGCAGCGCTTCGTCCTCGCTTTCGGTGGCATCGATAACGGCAAGACGCCGTACGGCGGGATCGGCAGCGGCAAAGCGGGGGTCGGTCATGGTCACGGAGATCAGAAGCTGGAAACGGAAGAAGAGGGGGGCGATGCGCGGCCGTCGCCAAGCGGGCTCAGCCGGGCCGCGGGTAAGGCGGGCTCGCGATGGCGCAGCAGCGCGAGCAGATGCCGCTTGAGCTCGATGAACGCGGGCTCGGTCACGAGGTCTCGCGTCTCGCTGCGCTCGCGCGGCCGCGCAAACGGGACGCGCAGATCCTCGATGATCGTGCCGGGGCCCGGGCTCATCACGACGATGCGGTCCGCGAGGAACAGCGCCTCGTCGATATCGTGCGTGACGAACACGACCGTGGGCCGATAGTCGCCCCAGACGTCGAGCAGCAGCGCCTGCATCATGGCGCGCGTCTGCGCGTCCAGCGCGCCGAACGGTTCATCCATCAGCAGGATGCGCGGACCCCCGATCATCACGCGGGCGATTTCCGCGCGCTGCTGCATGCCGCCCGACAACTGCGACGGATAGCGATCGGCGAAATCGGCAAGGCCCACGCGGCCGAGCAAGGCCGCGCTGCGGCGGCGACGTTCCTCGCGGCCCACGCCGCGCATCTTGAGTCCGAATGCCACGTTGTCGATCGTCCGGCGCCACGGGAACAGCGTGTGGTGCTGGAATACCATGCCACGTTCGGGATGCGGGCCGTCGATCGGCGTGCCATCCAGCGTGGCGCGTCCCGCGGCGGGCGCGATATGCCCGGCCAGCACGCCCAGCAGCGTGGACTTGCCGCAGCCGGACGGGCCGAGCACGCAGACGAATTCGCCGGGCGCGATCGACAGGCTGACATCGCGAACCGCCGTGAAGCGTTGCGCGCCGGAGCCCAGCGCGATGGAAAGGCCGTCGAGCGCCACGGCACCCTGGCGCGCGTCATGCGTGGGGCCGCTCATCGCGCGCTCCCCGATACCGCCAGCCAGGGCGTGACGAGCCGGCCCGCCACGCGCACCAGCGCGCTGCTGCCCATGCCGAGCAGGCCGATCAGCAGCATGCCGACGACGATGTCGGGATAGCGCTGCACGGTGTACGACTCCCACGTGTAGTACCCGATGCCGAACTGGCCCGAGATCATTTCCGCGGTGACGAGGCAGAACCACGACGTGCCCATGCCGATGGCGAGTCCGGTCACGATGCCCTGTGCGGCGCCGGGCAGCACGACTTCGCGCAGGACGGACCATTGGCCGGCACCCAGGCTGCGCGCCGAGGCGACGAGGCGCGGGTCCACCGACTCGGCGCCATGAATGGCCCCGAGCAGGATCGGAAAGAATGCGCCCGTGAACGTGATGAAGATCATCGACACCTCGGATGACGGAAACATCAGGATCGCAAGCGGAATCCAAGCGACGGCCGGAATGGGCCGCAATACCTCGAGCGGCGGCAACAGGCCGAGCCGTATCCACGTGGAGCGGCCGATCAGCAGGCCGGCGAGCGTGCCGAGCACGGCCGCCGACAGGTATCCCCAGCCGACCCGCGAGAGGCTGCTGCCCAGATGGCGCAGCAGCTTCGGGGACTGCAGCAGCGTCCAGGCGGCCTCGAATGTTTCGGACGGTGTCGGCACGTTCTCGAACGTGACCACGCCGAAGTGCAGCCGGTAGCGAGTCGCGACGTGCCACCCCAGCAGGCACAGCGCGAGCGACGCGATCTGCAGCGCGAGGCGGGCCGGGCGAATGCGCCGCGCGGCAACCGCGGGCGTGGCCGTGGCGGACGGCGCGCCGGAGCTGCCGGAGGTGCCAGGCAGGGCGTGGCTCGTCATCGTGCCCTCCTAGCGTGCCGCGAGTGCAGACGGTTGCCGCGCCGCCGCGTAATCGATGACCTGGCCACCGTGCTGGCTGGCCCATGCCTGCGCGCGCGCCTTCAGCAGGAACGCGTTGAGGCGGCCCTCGCCATCGCGTGTGAACCATGCCTGGTTGCCGAGCAGCTTGATGCCGGACTCTCTGTCCTGTGCGTAGAACGCGCGGACTTCCTTCCCGTCGCGCTGCAACGCGCCCAGCGCCTGCACCGCGGCTTCGGGCGACGCGTAGCTGCGCACGCGCGCTTCGCCCTTGACCCACACCTGTGCCACGCGGTCGAAGTGGTCGATGCGCTTGCCGGTGGCCGCATCGTTCGCCTTGAGCGGCAGTTGTGCGTAGTCGCGCAGCGCGGCGTCGTAGTCGAGCTTCTCCGCCTTGAACGCGGCGCGCACAAAGCTGTCGTCGATAAATGCGTTGACGTCGAGGTCCCCATCGGCGCGCTTGAGCAGCTTGAGCGTGTCGAACGAGGTCTGCACGGCCTTGCGGTACTCGGGCTTCCACGTCAGGTCCCGCGTCTGCAGGCCGAGCGGACCATGGAACAGGTAGTTGACTTCGGGCTCGACGCCCGTCACTTTCGCGATCAGCTCGCTGTACTTCTCGGGCTCGGCGGCCAGCAGCCGGTTGGCCTCGATGGTCGCGCGCAGGTACGCCACCACGACCTCAGGATACTTCTGCGCGAATTCCTTCTGTACGAGCGTACCGTGGAACGTGGGCGTCTGCGTCTGTGCCCCGTCGAGGATCTTGCGCGCAAAGCCGCGATACGGGAACAGCTCGGCAAACGGCACGAAGTCCGCATGCGCGTCGATCTTGCGTGCCTGCAGCGCTGGGCCCGCCACTTCCGGGGCCTGCGTGATGATGTTGACGTCGCGCTCGGGGTCCCATCCCTGTGCCGCGATGGCGCGCAGCAGCATGCCGTGGGCCGTGGAGGCGAACGGCACGGAAATGGTCTTGCCCTTGAGGTCCGCGAGCGATTGCGCCGGCGAATCGCTGGGCACGACGATGCCGTTGCCGCTACCAAGCGTGCTGCCCGACAGCACATTGATGAAGATGCTGCCCTTGCCGGCCTTCTGGTTCGCGACGCCGTTCAGCACGCCCGGAAACTCGGCCATCGAGCCGAAGTCGAGCTTGCCGGCCAGCATCTCGTTCGTGATTGGCGCCCCGCTCGTGAAGTTCTTCCACTGCACGTCATAGACCGCATCCTTGTACTTGCCGTCACGAGGCAGGTACTTCTCGAGCAGCTTGAGTTCGCGCACGAGCAACCCGCCGCTGGCGGTGTTGATCGTCGTGTCCTGGGTGCCGAGTGCCACGCGAATCGTTTCCGCATGGGCAACCGGCAGCGTCAGCGTGAGGAGCAGCGCGACGCGCAGGGGAAGGGTAAGGGGAAGGGGCAGCGCTTTCATTTTGCGTTCCTTGAAGTCGATGGGTGCGGGGGCATTGGGAAATCGGTACGGTGCACGCAGCGGAATCACCGCAACAGATATGGAATGTCGACGTGCACGGCGCCGGTCGGGCAATCGCGCTCGCAGGGCATGCAATACCAGCACTCGTCGAACTTCATGAACGCCTTGCCGGTGACCGGATCCACCGCAAGCAGATCCATCGGGCAGACGTCGATGCAGACCGTGCAGCCCTTGTCGGCTATGCACTTGTCTTCGTCGATCGTCACGGGAACGGCGGTGCGCGTCTGCGCGTCGCGGGGTACGAGGGCCATGGTTGGATTCCTTGTGAGCTAGGCCGCGACCCGCAGGCGCGAGTAGGCGGTGCGTTCGTTCGCGTCGAGCGGCACGAGGTACGGTTCGACGGGGCGCTTGAACGACGTCATCGCGCCGTCTTCGCCCTTCTTCAGATGCGTATGGCAGAACCATTCCTCGTCATTGCGTACGGGATGGTCGATGCGGTAGTGGTACAGGCCCCAGCGGCTCTCCGTGCGGAACAGCGACGCGCGCGCCGCCATTTCCGCGCAGTCGAGAATCACGGAGACCTCGGCCGCGCGCATCAGCTCGTGCGGATTGGCGGCCGACAACTGCGCGACGTCCTCCCGGATTTCGGCAAAGCGCTGCAGCCCGATCTCCATGCGCCGCGTGACCTTCGGCGGCTGCAGGTAGTCGTTCACGAAGCGTCGCAGCTTGTACTCGACCTGCGAGGGCGGCAGGCCGTGCGCGCGATGCAACGGCGCATGCACGCGTGTGCGTTCGGCTTCGACCTGCGCGCGATCGATGGCGGGCAGGGCGCCGCCACTGGCACGCTCGGCGGCCTGCTCGCCGGCGAACCAGCCGTAGGTGAACGCACCGAGCATGTAGTTGTGCGGTACCGCGGCCATGTCGCCCGCGGCGTACAGCCCCGGCACGGACGTCGCCGCATGCTCGTTCACCCACACGCCCGAAGCGCTATGGCCGCTGCAGAAGCCGATCTCCGAGATATGCATCTCGATCATGCGCTTGCGGTAATCGTTGCCGCGCCGCGCGTGGAAGCGCCCGCGGCTCGGACGCTCGTTCGTATGCAGGATCGTCTCGATGTTCTGTATCGTTTCTTCCGCGAGGTGATCGAGCTTGAGGAACACTGGCCCATTTCCGCTCTGGAGTTCCTGATAGAACTCCCACATCATCTGGCCGCTCCAGTAATCGCACTCGATGAACCGTTCGCCCTTGCCGTTCGCGGTATAGCCGCCCAGCGGGCCCGTGACGTACGCGCACGCGGGACCGTTGTAGTCCTTGATCAGCGGATTGATCTGGAAGCATTCGAGGTTGGCCAGTTCGGCCCCCGCGTGATAGGCCATGGCGTACCCGTCGCCGGCATTGGTCGGGTTCTCGTACGTGCCCATCAGGTAGCCCGATGCGGGCAGGCCGAGGCGGCCCGCGGCGCCGCAGCAGAGGATGACCGCTTTTGCGCGTATCACGTGGAAATCCGCGGTACGGCAGTCGAACCCCATCACGCCCGCGGCCTCGCCGGCGGGGCCCGTCAGCAGCCGCGTGGCGACGATCCGGTTGGTGACCTCGACACGTGCGCGCTTCAGTTGCCGATAGAGCACCTTCTTGACGTCGTGGCCTTCCGGCATCGGCAGTACATAGGCGCCCATGTGATGGACCTTGCGGACGGCGTAGTCGCCCGTTTCGTCGCGCTCGAACTTCACGCCCCAGCGGTCGAGTTCCTCGATCGTGCGGAAGCTGTGCCGCGCGTACGCGAGCACGGTGGCCTGGTTCACGATGCCGTCGTTGGCGACCGTGATCTCCTTCGTGTACTGCTCCGGCGTCGCGTGGCCGGGGATCACGGCGTTGTTCAGGCCGTCCATCCCCATGGAGATGGCGCCGCTGCGCTTGACGTGCGCCTTGTCGAGCAGCAGCACGCGCAGCGCCGGATTGCGCTGCTTGGCCTTGATCGCCGCCATGGGGCCGGCCGTGCCGCCGCCGATGACGACGATGTCGTAGTCGAGTTCGTGTGTCTGCATGGTCCTGTGGGGATCAACTTGTTATAACAAGTAGGACCAGATTGTAGGAGTGCGGCGTCGCGGCACCAATGAATGGTTTCGCGCTTGCTTGTGCGCGGCGCGCATATGCGCCGTGAGCGGTGTCGCCTGGGTGTCGCCTGGATGTCGCCCGACGGTGCCTACGCGGTGCCCGCGCGGCGCGCGCGCGTGCGCTGGCGGTCGATGCGCAGCCGGTACTGGAACGTATCGCCGCGGAAGTACAGGTACTCGAAGTCGATGGGGCGGCCGGCGCTATCGTGCGTCAGCCGCTCGATGCGCAGCAGCGGCGCGCCCTCGGTGGTTTCCAGCGCGCGCGCCAGCGCCTTGTCGGCCAGGACTGCGTCGATCGCGAGGTCTGCGGCGCCCAGCGGCAGCGCGCAGTCGTTCTCGAGAATCAGGAAGATATCGCGCGTGACGAGGTCCGCGCGCTGAAGCTGGCGGCCGATCGGCTCGGGCAGATACGTGACCTCGTAGGACACGGGCGCGCGGTTCAGCAGCCGGACCCGATGAATCTCCGTTACCGGCTCGCCTTCGCCGATCTCCAGCCGGTGCGCGACGGCGGCCGTCGCGGGAACGATATCGAACGACACGACGCGATTGACGATCTCGTGCCCCATGCGCGACATCGCTTCCGCGAAGCCTTCCAGCGACGTCACGTTCTGGAACGCCTTGGGCTGCGAAACGAACGAGCCCTTGCCATGCTTCTTGAAGATCAGGCCTTCGCGCTCGAGGTGCCCGAGTGCCTGGCGCACCGTGATGCGGCTGACGCCGAAGCGTTCCTGGAGTTCGCTCTCCGATGGCATCTGGCTGCGCGGCGGATGGCTGCCGTCGAGAATGCGCGCGCGCAGTTCGTCGCGAATGCGGATATAGAGCGGCGTGGAATCGTCGTCGGTCGGGGGAGCGGTGCGGGTCGCGGGCATGAGTGGAGGACGGAGCGCGCCGTATTATAGGGCAGGGTGTACGTCATAGGCGTGTATGCGTACAGGCGCCTGCCGCCACGCAAGGTCATCGAGGCACGTACAGGCCGTCCTTCTCCGACCAGCGATAGGTCTTCCGCCAGGATCCCTTGCGCTCGCGCAGTTGCAGCTCCCTGTAGCCCGCGGTGGCGCGGTCCGAGACGACGAGCACATTGCTGCCGTCGGTGACGTCGTGATTGCGTGTGCCGTCCTTGTTCCAGTCTCCGGCAATCATCTTCATGAAGGACATCGGCGCGGCAAATACGGCGCGCAGCGTCTTGCCGTCCTGCATGAACAGGTAGAGCGCCTCGAACGAGGCGCCGCCACCGGCGTAGCCTTCGCTCCAGCCCGCGCGCACGCCGAATGCGGGGTGGCCTTCGCCGAGCTTGTAGGCGGCGAGGTCGAAGCGCAGCCACGATTCGGGCGGGCCGCCGCCGTCGTCAACGGCTTGCGGGGCGTCGAGGTTCGATCCGTTCCAGTCGGTCGGCGTCCGGACCGGTGCCGTCGTGCGCGCGATCAGCGTCGGTTCCTCGCCCGCCGCGCGCGCGAAGATCGCGAACCATGTTTCGGTCGAATCGGTACGGCACTGGTCTTTCCAGTACTTGCGCTCGTTCGTGGCGCGCTCCGGTGTTTCGGCGAGGCATGCCACGGCGACATACCGGTCGGGCTGTCCAGGCCATGGCTTGACGCCGGCGAGCACCAGCGCGGCGGGGTTCGCGCCGGGCACCATCTGGCGCACCAACTGCGCCGCCGTGAAGCCTTCCGGCAATTGCGTGCCGAAGCCGTCCGCCTGCGGTGTACCGCGAATCTCCCGATCGAACACGGCGCGCCCTTCGGGCGTGGTCAGCTTGCCGGGGACCTTGTCGATCGACGTTGCCGTGCCTGCGGCGAACGCGGGCGTGGATAGCGCGATCAGGGACGCGGCGGCCAGCGCAAGCCGCGCGGGACCGGATAGGGACGATGACATGGGCTTCGGCTCGGAATCGGGACACCCGCGATGCTAGCCCAAAACAGGTGTTCCGCCACGGGTCGGCCGAAGCTCAGGGCGCGCGGTCCCAGACAAACGCGAGCGGCGGCTGGCCGGGTGCGGTATTGCCGTGCAGTATCCGTGCGCCGTGCACGCGAAGCACGGCGCCGAGCACGGCCAGCTCGGCCGGCGCTATCATCGCGGCGCAGGTTCCGAGACCGGTGCGTGTTCTGGCCGCACGGTCCAACGAGACGATGGCGTGCGCATTCGTGGCCTCCAGCCGGAGATGCAAGGCATCGCCCGCATCCGGACCTGCCAGCAGGGAAGCGGCGGCATGAAGGCTGCGGACCAGCACCTGCCGCAGTTGCCAGGCATTGCCGAGAATCTCCACCGGTTCCGGCGGCAATGCGAGCCGCAGCGGTGTGCAGGACCGCGCGAGCAAGGGTCGCCATTCGGCGGCCGTCTCTTCCAGCAGCGCGCGCAGATCGAATGCAGCCGGCGGCATGGCGACGGGCGCCAGATGGACCAGCGCGTGGAGCAGGTCCGTAAGCAGTCGCGTGTGAGCGGCGATGTCGGTCAGACACTGCCGCGCCTCGTCGATGGCGGGGCGGTCGCCATCGAGCCAACGCTGACCTGCCGCGGCCAGCAGCGTGAGCGAGGTCAGGGGAGGGGTCGTATCGTGCAGAAGCGACAGCCCCAGTTCGTGTAGCGATGCGGTCATGGGTAATAACCTCGGGCATGTCGAGCACCCATGATCGGTGAAATGCAGGATTTACACGCGACATTTATAATCCGCTTCTCGGACATGTAGCGCGCGGTGGAAAGATGCATCGGATTGGGTATTTGCTGACGGAAGGCTTTCAGGTGATGGCCCTGGGCACGCAGTCGGTGTTCGAGTTCGCCAACGTCGTCGCGCGCGAGCCCGTCTATCAGGTTACCAATTACTCGATGGCTGGCGGCGAGGTGCGCTCGTCGGTCGGCGCGTCGGTCGGCACGCTGCCGGCGAATATCGACGATGCCGACACCTGGATGATCAGCGGGATCGTCGATCCGACCGGACGCCCCACGCATCCGGACGAAGCGGCATTTATCCATGAAGCGTCGGTTCGCGCGCGCCGCGTGGTCGGCATGTGCACGGGCGCCTTCGCGCTCGGCGATGCGGGCGTGCTCGACAACCGGCGCGCCACCACGCACTGGGCCTTCGCGGAGGCATTGAAGCAGCGCTGCCCGCTGGCGAAAGTGGACGCCGACCGCATTTTCATCGTCGATGGCGCGATCTGGACCTCGGCCGGCCTGACGGCCGCGATGGACCTCGCGCTCGGCATCGTCGAGAAGGACCTCGGTCACGAGGTCGCGAACCGGGTGGCCCACGTGCTCGTCATGCACCACCGCCGCGCGGGCGGGCAAACGCAGCATTCGGAGATGCTCAAGCTTGCACCGAAGTCGGACAAGGTGCAGGTCGCGCTCGAGTTCGTGCGCCAGAACCTCGGCAAGCCGCTACGGGTTGCCGATCTCGCACATGCCGCGCACCTGAGCACGCGGCAGTTCCAGCGCGTGTTCCAGGCGGAGACCGGCGAGTCGCCGGCGCGGGCGATCGAGCGCATCCGTATCGAGACGGCCCGCAATCTCGTGGAACGGGGCCGCCATTCGCTCGAAGTGATTGCCCGCGAGACGGGGTTCCGGGACCGGGGCCATCTGCGCGAGGCCTTCCAGCGCGCCTTTGGCGAGTCTCCGCAAACGCTACGCCGCGACGCGCGCGCGGCGGCGGCGGGCTGACGGCGCCACGGCGCGCGTGATGGCGCGCGTCACGCCGGTCGGATTCCACGCGGGCGACAATACCGCGAGCGCGTGCTCGTGGAAGGTCTGCCGCAGATGCAGATCGACGAATTCGCTGACCGAGTCATAGGAGAACTTGCGCGCGGTGCGGATAAGCTTGTCCGGCTGGAACGACGCCTGCTGCCAGTCGCGATCGTGGATCAGCAGGTAGGGCGGGATATCGCGGCGGGTCTCGCGCAGCGACTGGATGCCCGTATCGATGCGGGCGAGGCACGCCCAGTCCTGCGGCAGCGCGCGAATCAGATGCACTTCCTGCACGCTATCGGATCCGGCCGAGCCGATGAGAAAGCGGTGGAACATCATGAAGAATCTCCGGCGGGATGCGTTACCCCGATGATTTCCCGGTTCGAGGTCCATGCATATCCGTCGCCGTCCTACGGCGCTGCCGGACGTTATTACCGCGCTAGCTCCGGTCGAATGCCGTCACCTTCGGCAACACCACCGCCAGATAATCCACGAGCGTACGTACGGCGGGCAGCAGCCCGGTACGGTAAGGAATCAACGCCGTGATGCGCGCGTCGGCGGCAATCCATTCCGGCAGGACCTGCCGTAGCTCGCCGGCCTTGAGCTCGGCCTGGCAGATATAGCCCGGCAAAGCCGCGATGCCGATATTCGCGCACGCGGCCTCCTTCAGCGAGATCAGGCTGTTGCTCTGAAAGCGCGGGTCCACGGGAATCGACACCGTGCGCTTGTCGGGACCCTGCAGATTCCATTGCTGTGCGCCCTTGCCCGACAGGGCGATCGTCGCATGCGCGGCGATTTCCTCCGGCGTGCGGGGTGCGGGCATCCGCTGCAGATACTCCGCGCCCGCGAACAGGTACCACGGCGCACGCGCCAGCGGATGCTGCACGAGGTTGGAGTCCTGCAACTGCCCCGTATGGCCGCGAATCGCGAGGTCGAAGCCGTCGCCCACGATATCGAGCACCCGATCGGTCGCGGTCTCCACGATCCTGACCTTGGGATTGTCGGACAGGAACGTCGGCAATACATGGCGTAGCGCGAACTGGGCGATCTCCGCAGCTGTCGTCACGCGGATCACGCCACTCGGTTCCGCGAGCCGCTGCCGCATCGCCTCCTCGGCCACCTCCGCGCTGCGCAGCAGCGCCATCGCGTACTGATAGAACTCCATGCCGACCTCGGTCATCGCGAACTGGCGCGAGGTCCGGTTGATCAGCCGCACGCCGAGCGAGGCTTCAAGTTCCTTCACGCGATGGCTGAGCGTGGATTTCGGCAGGCGAAGCATCTCGCCGGCCGAAGTGAAGCCACCGCGGTCGACGACCTGCACGAAGAAGTAGACGTCCTTCAGATCCAGCATGGCTTTTATGGGAGTGGATGAACCGATCTTACTTCACGCGCGCGCGGGACGCATCGGGAAAAACCTTGGTCGATCGTTCGGCTTTCCCGAACCGTGCGTACACGTTCCGATGCTTCCCAAATACACACCAGTGCTTAAGCTGTTGCAAAGGAGAGAGCCCGGTGGCTGTCTCTGTGCGACGTACTCAATGTGGAGAAGACAATGTCGATAATCAAGGGATTCCACCACCTGACTGCGGGCGTCCGGCATGCCCAGGAGGACGTGGATTTCTACGTGAAGCTGCTCGGCCAGAGCCTCGTCAAGAAGACCGTGTTGCTCGATGGCGAGGACCCGATCTATCACCTCTACTACGGCAATGCCAACGGCGATGCCGGTACCCTGGTCACGTCGTTCCCGTTCCGCCAGCGCGGCGTGATGGCGCGCCCCGGTTCGGGGCAGGTGCGCGTGATCAACTACTCGGTCCCGCGCGGCTCCCTCGAGTTCTGGCGCCACCGCTTCGATGCCATGAACATCCGCTACGACGCCGATATCGTCGAGCGCTTCGACGAGCGGCGCCAGCGCTTCTACCATCCGTGCGGCATCGAGTTCGACCTCGTCGAGACCGATCTCGACAAGCGTCCGGCCTGCGTGGAGAACAACGTGCCGCAGGCGTACGCGGTGCGCGGCGTGCACAGCATCACGCTGTCGCTGCGCGAGGTCGCCGAGTCCGTGCGATTCATGAGCGAGGCCATCGGCTTTCGCCTGGCGGGCGAGTCGGGCCCGTACTACCGCTTCGAGACCCACACGGGCGGCCCCGGCATGGTCGTCGAGTTCTTTCACGAACCGGACCGCCTGCAGGGCTCCTCCGTCTATGGCGAAGGCACGATCCACCATGTGGCGTTCGCCGTGGACAGCGAGGCGGAGCAGATGACGCTCAAGGACAAGTTCATGGGGCTCGGCTACATCGACACGTCGGAGTCCGTGAACCGCAACTACTTCCGTTCGATGTACTTCAAGATGCCCGGCGGGGTGATTTTCGAAGCGGCCACGACCGATATCGGCTTCGCGATCGACGAGCCGCCCGGCCACTTCGGCGAGGAATTCCAGCTGCCGCCGTGGCTCGCCGAACGCAAGGACGAACTGCTGTCCCGCCTCGAACCCATTGCCGTATAACCCCTTTCTGGTGCGTTGGAAATTGATATGTCGAAAACGAAAGTACTAATCCCGTTCTATTCGCGTAACCACTCGACGGAGGCGCTTGCCAGAGCCGTCGCGGAGGGCGCGCTGGCGGCGGGCGCGGAGGTGCGCCTGCGGCGCGTGCGCGAGCTCGTCGGCCCCGAGGTCATGCGGCAGGTGCCGGGCTGGCTCGAGAATGCCACGGCGATGAACGCAAAATACGAAGCGCCGACCGAGGCCGATGTCGAATGGGCCGATGCGATCGTGTTCGGCACGCCCACGCGCTTCGGATCCATATCTTCGGAATTGAAGGCCTTTATCGACGGACTCGGCGGACTGTGGTTCCAGGGGAAGCTCAACGGCAAGATCGGATCGGTGTTCGGCTCGACGTCGTCGATGCACGGGGGCAACGAATCGACGCTGTTGTCGATTTACGCGCCGATGGCCCATCTGGGTCTGATCATCGTGCCGCTCGGCTATGCCGATGCCGCGATGTTCAAGGCCGGCACCCCGTATGGCGCCACGCACGTGTCGCGTCAGGATTCGTTGATGCCCGACGAGGACCAGCTTGCGGTGGCGCGCTTCCAGGGCCGCCGGGTCGCGGAAGTCGCGCGCTCGCTGCATGGCGCGCCGGAGGCGGTCGCCGCCTGATTGCGCTGGCCTATGAAGAAGGGGCGCCACGTGGCGCCCCTTTTTTACGTCCCGCGATCGCTCATGCAAGCGTCATGCGGGTCCCGCCCGTCAGCACATCCATATACGCGGAGGGGGGCAGCGATTCGATGGTGGCCTGCACGACTTCCTCGGCGATGGAAGGCCGCCGCACCAGCGCCTCGACATACCGTGCCACGAGAGGCAGATCGTTCCACATCGAGGCCAGCCCCAGATACGCGAGCCGCGTCAGGTTGACGCCCCAGAACACGTCGGCCAGCGAGAAATTCGCCCCCGTCACCCACGGTGCGCCCGCGCTGGGTAGCGTACATTCCAGATCGCGCAGCAGCGCCGCGACGTGCTCGCGCGTCTGGCGCTGGAAGCGCGCGTCGTGGGATACGGCCTTGCCGCCGCGCTCCTTGAGGATCTTGGCGCGATAGGCGTCGGCCAGTCCCGCATCGTCGGCATTGGCATCGATCATCGCTTCCAGCGCGAGGATCTTGGCGTCGTACACGGTTTCCATCACCGCGCGGAGTGCCGCGGGGCGACGGTCGGCGTCCGGGTGAAAGCCATAGAGCAGCGCGCCATTGGGAATGCGGTCGACGATACCCGCCTGCCGCATCACGGCATCGCGTGCCGCGCCGTCGTCCGGTATCAGCCGAACCGGGGCGGGCGACAAGCCATCGAGATAACTGCAGATGCGCAGCGAGTCCGCGATCACGCGGCCGGCTTCGTAGTCGATCAGCAACGGGACGACGCACGGGTCGAACCCCTCGGTCTCCACCGACGTGCGCCCCGTATAGCGATCGACGAACGGCTTGCCAATTTCGCGGCCGGCGTGGAGGCGCAGCCTGACGTAGGCGGGCGAATAGTGTTCGGCCGGCACGATGCGATCGCCCTGGATCGCGCTCAGGATCATCATGTCGTTGGAACGATAGGGCAACGCCTTCTCCGCGAGGACCGTGCGCACTTTCTGCGAACACAGCGAACTGGCCGCGTGGAATAGTTCGAAGCGCGGTGGCGAGTTCTGAAGCGAATGGGGTGCCGTTGCGCCGCCCACGAGATGGGATCGCCGTGGATCCGCCATGGCGGCCCGTGCGCCGGCCGCGAGCGTCATCAGATCGTCGATCGTCATGCGCGCCCCGCTGGCTTGTGCATGGGGCAGCCGGCCGGTGGGTCGCCGATGATCCCGCGCGCGGTCCACAGTTCGGGAAACGGCAGTTCTTCCATCGTCGGCAGCAGCCACGCGATGCCTTCGGTGCCGAAGTACGCCGGGCGATGGCCGAACGTGCGGCGCGTGGCCATCAGGTGCAGGTGCTTCCAGGCCAGGAATCCTTCCGTGATGTCGGCCAGCGTTTCCCCGAGCCCTCGCAACTGGACATGCCCGCCGGCATCGGCATAGATGTCGCGCCACGCGCGCTCCACGGCCTTGTCCGGCGCATAGGGCTGGCGATAATCGCGCTCCCGCACGTGCGCCGGTATCGCGAATCCCGCGCGATCGAGGGCCATCAGCACATCGTCATAGAGGCTAGGCGTGTCCAGCACCTGATTCAGCTGCTGCCAGCGTTCCGGCTGCGGCTCGAAGTGCTGGAGATGCTCGGCCTGCCGGATGCCGAACAAATACACCATCTGTCGATACGTCCATCCCTGCAAGGCCGTGTCCTTGCCATACTTCGCCACCGCGCGCGACAGGATCGCCAGCAGATCGGCCGGCGTCATCCATGCGATGGACTTCCACGTCGTATTGAGCGGCTCGTGGTGGGCCACGATGCGCCGCAGGGTCTCGATGGCGCCGGACAGTTGGTTGCGCCGCAGTTGCTGCTGGGCGGTCTGGATTTCGCGGACGATCAGCATCCAGTAAAGCTCGGACACCTGTACGGAGGTAATCCATGCATGCTCGCCGGGATGGTCGCTGACGGGCGTCTGCAGCGTGTGCAGCACGTCGGTCTGTATCCACGCGCTGTATGGGGTCTGTCCCGACGGTGTGATGCCGGGGGATGCGGATTCGCTCATCGTGCTCTCCTCTCTGGTGGGGTGTGGTCATGCGGCGATGCGTTCGCCCAGCAGCGTTTCGATCTGCTGGGCAATCTGGAGCAGCGCGCCGTCGTCGCCAGGCCGCGCGACGATCTGTAATGCCGCCGGCAGCACACCGGTTGCGGCCGGCAACGGCACGGAGATCGCGGGGAATCCCGCGATATTGAATGGCGCCGTGTATGTCATGAGGGCCTCCCGGACCGTGCCGGTCCACTCGCCGATGCGCACGTCGCTGGCGCCAAGCGACGGCGCCGTGCAGGGACACGTCGGCAGTACGAGGTAGTCCACCCCGGCCATCGCGTCGCGAAGGCGTGCCGTGAAGGCTCGGCGGACGTCCTGCGCGACGCCATACGTGCGCAGGTCCGTACGCTCCGCGCGGCGAAGGCGGTCCATCGTTTCCGCACCGTAGTGCGCTGCAATGCGATCCCACCCGTTGCGCCGGAAGTGTTCGATGCCGCCTTCCACGAGCACGATGGCCGCGAAGGCGTCGAAGACGCCCGCGAACAGCCGGGGCGCGCCGATATCGATGCAGGCGAACGTGCGCGCGAGGCGTTGCATGGCCGCATCGAACGCCGTGGCGACGTCGGGGGCGAGCGGCACGGGCGCGATCTCGCGCACGACGCCGATCCGCGCGGACAGCCATGCATCGCTTTCCGGCACGTCGATATGGAGCGCGTTGGCGAGCCAGAGCACATCGTCCACGTGGCGGCCGAGCAGGCCGAGGTGGTCGCAGCTGGGCGCGAGCGGAAAAACGCCGCGTGTCGACAGGGCATCGTGTGTCGGCTTGAATCCGGCCACGCCGCATAGTGCGGCCGGAATACGCACGGAGCCGCCGGTGTCCGTGCCCAGGCCCGCCGGCACGGCGCCGTGCGCGATGGCGGCGGCCGCGCCGCCGCTCGATCCGCCGGGAATACGAGACGGATCCAGCGGGTTGCGCGTGTCGCCGAAGTACGCGCTCGACGTGGTGACGCCCCATGCGAACTCGTGCGTGGTGGTCTTGCCCACGACGATGGCGCCGCGGTCCACGAGCGCGTGGACGACATCGGCATCGACAGCGGGACGATGACCGAGGTATGCGGACGAGCCGTAGCAGGTGTCGATCCCGCGCGTATCGATCAGATCCTTCACCGCGATGGGCAGGCCTTCGAGCGCGCGCGCGGTGCCATTGGCATAGCGGCGATCGCTTTCAGCGGCCGCCCGCAGCGCGCGGTCCCAGTCGATGGCGGCGAACGCGTTGACGGCCTGCCGGCTCGCCTCCGCGGCTTGCAGCGTACGCTCCGTCAGTGCCACGGCCGTGATCTCGCGCGTGACGAGCGCGTGGCGGAGCCCGCGCAGACTGTCGGCCGGGGCGGGCAATGCAGGGTTCGCGCGCATCACCACATGCCCTCCAGCAGCGCTTCCAGCTTGCGCGCGGCGTCGTCGCCAAGATCGCCCACTTCCGCCGGGTAGTGTTCCGCCAGCATCGAGGCGACCTCGCGCAGCGTGCCGCGCGGGATCTCGAAGCCGCGCAGCCGGCTTGGCAGATCGAGCGTATCGACCAGTCCGGCGATGAGGTCGGCCAGCCATTCCGCCGTAGTATCGCGGGTCGCCCCGGTCGCCGAAGTGCGGAAGATATCGAGCTTGTCGCCGTAGATTTCCGCGCATGCGCGAATCACCGGGGCGAGCGTGATGCAGGACGTCACGCTATGGGGCAGGCCGAACGTGCCACCGAGGATATGCCCGATGCGATGGCTGAGCCCGTAGATGACCGACGCCGGATAGAAGTAGCACTGCCAGGCGCCGAGCTGGAGCTGCAGCAGATCGTCCATCGAGACGTTGCCGGCCTCGAGCGCCGCGCGCGTGTCGAGGCGTTTCGGCCATCGCTCCAGCACGCCCAGAAAGCGCGCCACGCCGCGCGCCGCGAGCATCGCGTGCGGATGATCGGTGCCGACGCGGCGCATGCCTTCCATCGCATGATCGATGCCCTTGATCGCCGAGCTCAGCAGCAGTTCGCGCGGGGTGTCGACGATCAACTGGGGGTCGATCGTGACGAGCTTCGGCACGGTCTCCCGCACGGCGTAGCTGCGCTTGAACTTGCGCGGGCCGTCCGTCTCCGTCACGCCGAAGTAATGCGAGAACTCGGAGCCGGACAGCGTCGTCGGAAATGCGGCAATGGGCAGATGGTGGCCCGTCTCCGCGAAGTGGCGCGCCGACACTGCCTTTGCGGCGTCGAGCACGGAGCCACCCCCGAGCGCGACGATGGACTCCGCGCGCGCGTCGCGGCATGCGCGCAACGCCGCGTCCACGGCAAAGTCGGGCACATGGGCGGGCAATCCCGTGAATACGCCGACGCAGTCCGCGATGGCGGGCGCGAGATACGCGCGATGCAGCGCCTCCAAAAAGTTCACGGTCAGGACGATCGGGCGGCGCAGGCCATAGTCGCCGAGCGACGCGGCCACGGGCCGCAGGATGTCGTGTCCCCACACGACATGATCCTGCGGCAGGCATTTCAACTGGTCCATCTTGGCGTCTCCTCGTGCCATGTGTGTCGGAGACAAGATAGGGCATCCCGATTCGGCCGTGCGCGCCGCTTTCGCGAACATATCGTTCAGGAATCTGGACGCCGCGACTACACTCGTCATCAGGCACAGGGGCGGTGCATCGTTCAGGGATGTTGGACGCAGGATGCAAGCATTGCCATCTGTTCAGCGCGTGCCATGTGTCTATGATTTTTCTCCAGACGCACAAGCGAAATCACAACCACACTGACAACCACGACTGGAGAGTAATGCCATGGAGATGATGGAGATGGACAAGCAGATTGGGGCGGTCGCGTCGGCAGGCAATGCGGCGGCACTCGTGGCGGCACTGGTGGCGGCGACGATGCGCGAGCGCCGCAGCAAGCGGGCCTTTCTCGATACTCCCGTCCCGCTGGCCACGGTACGGGGCATCCTGTCGGCGGCGAGTCATGCGCCGAGCTCGAGCAATACGCAGCCCTGGCGTTGCTACGTGGTCACGGGGCATGCTCGTGAACGCGTCACCGAGGCGGCGGTCTCCGCCTATCGGGAGAATCCGGAGACGCTGCCGCTGCAGTACCCGTTCTTTCCCACGAACCTGCCGGCGCCGTTCGATGCGCGCTTCAGTACGTTCCGGGGGATGCTCGGCGATGCGCAGGGCGTGCCTCGCAGCGATATCGCCGGGCGGCGACGCGATGTCGAGCGTCAGTTCCGGTTCTTCGATGCGCCGGTCGGACTGATCTTCACCATGGATCGCCGGCTGGAGTGGGCGAGCTTTCTCTGCTACGGCTGCTTCCTGCAGAACATCATGCTCGCCGCCCGGTCCGAAGGGCTGGACACCTGTCCCCAGCAGATCTGGTCGCTGCAATCGACGGTGCTCCATCGGGAGCTCGGCATTCCCGAGGGAGAGATGGTGATTGCGGGAATGTCGCTGGGGTACGCCGACAACAGCGTGCCCGAGAACAATATGCGGCTGGCGAAGCTCGAACTGGAAGAGTTCGTGTCGTTCATCGACGCATGACAAACGGCGCATATCGATAGCCGAACTTATTCATTCCCTGATGGCGTAAGCGTCCTTACCATCCGTGACGCCCTCGTGCCACCCGCGCGGGGGCGAGCCAATACAACGCCCTACAGGAGCCATCATGCATCGCCGCCGTTTGTTCCAACTGTTCACCGCCGCCGCTGTTTCCGCGCTGGCGGCGCTGACCGCCACGCAGGCCCTCGCCGCCGACCAGGTCGTCCGCCTCGGCACGATGAGCGGGCCGGACGCGCAGATCTGGGAGGTCGTGCGTACGGTGGCCAAGCGCAATGGGTTGGACATCCGCATCGTCGAGTTCAACGACTATGCGCAGCCGAACGCCGCGCTCGATGCCGGCGATCTCGACGCCAACGGCTTTCAGCACCAGCCGTTCCTCGACAGCCAGATCGAGGCGCGCCGCTACAAGATCGTCAATGTGGGCCTGACCTACGTAGCGCCGATGGGTTTCTACTCGAGCAAGTACAAGTCGCTGTCGGACCTGCCGGAAGGCGCGAAGGTCGGTATCCAGAACGATCCGTCGAACGGTAATCGCGCGCTGCGGCTGCTGCAGGCCAAGGGCGTGATCACGCTGAAAACCGCCGCGGGCAAGAACGCCACGCCGCTCGATATCGCCTCGAATCCGAAGAAGCTCAAGTTCGTCGAACTGGACTCGGCGATCCTGCCGCGTTCGCTGAGCGACCTCGCCGCGGCATCGATCAATACCGATTACGCGGTCAAGGCCAACCTGTCGCCGACGCGCGATGCCATCGCGATCGAGGACCTGCGCGGCCCGTATGCGAACCTGATCGCGGTGCGCGCGCAGGACAAGGACAAGCCATGGGTCAAGCCGCTGGTTGCGGCGTATCAGTCGCAGGAAGTGAAGGATTTCCTCGACAGGCAGTTCAAGGGCGCGATTCTGCCGGCGTTCTGATCCCGATCCGCATAAGCTCTCGCGGAATCGATCGTTCCCGCGATGTCCGCGAGCGCCTAGACTGAAGGCACACCCTCATGGAGCCGGCATCATGAAGGATCTGCTCGACTGGATCACCGCCGCGGGCGTCGTCGTCCTGATCTATGCGGCGCTGCGCTATCCGCTCTATCCGCCGCGCGAGTCGCGCGACGGCTGTGCCGACGGCAGTTGCCGCGAGGATTAAGCGTCCTGCCAGCGGCCCGCGCGCATCTGCGCCAGCAGCGCGCGAAGCTCGGATTCGAGGGCCCGGTCCCGCGTCAGCAGCGGAATCGCGGCCTCGAGCCGCGAGAAGAACGGCTGCAGCGGCTGCGGCAGCGCACCACCCATCTTCAGGCGTAGCCCGATGCCCTGACGCACGGCCACAAGCATCGCGGCCGCCACCTGTTCCGTCAGCTCCAGCACCCGCAGGCAATCGCGGCTCGCGATCGTGCCCATGCTGACCTTGTCCTGGTTGTGGCACTCGGTCGAGCGCGAGAACGCGGTCGCCGGCATGGTCAGCTTCAACGCCTCCGCCGTCCACGCGGACGCGCCGATCTGCACGGCCTTCAGCCCATGGTTCAGCGGCGCCTCGTCGCCGGTGGCGCCCGACAGGTTCGCGGGCAGGCCATTGTTGTAGCGCGTATCGACGAGCGTCGCCAACTGGCGGTCCATCAGATCCGCCACGCTGGCCACCGCCGTCTTGAGCGCATCCATGGCCAGCGCGACATGGCCGCCGTAGAAATGGCCGCCATGCAGCACGCGCTGCTCGTCCGGATCCACTAGCGGATTGTCGTTCGCGCTGTTCAGCTCGGTTTCGATCCATCGGCGCGACCAGTCGAGCGCGTCTTCGAGCACGCCGATGACATGCGGCGCGCACCGCAGCGAATAGCGGTCCTGCAGACGGCTCGCATGGCGCGGCGCGCGCGAATCGCCGAGCAGCGTGCGGATACGCGCGGCGGCGCGCAACTGCCCGGGATGCGGCTTGGCACGGAACAGCGTCTCGTCATAGTGATAGGGATTGCCATCGACCGCCGCGACCGCACCGGCGGTCAGCGTGGCGGAGAGCGCGGCAAGATGCGCGGCGCGCGACCATGCGAGGCAGGCCAGGCCCGTCATCACGGCGGTGCCGTTCATGATCGCCAGCGCTTCCTTGGGCCGCAGCCGCAGCGGCGCGCGGCCGATTGCCGCAAGCGCCTCGGCCGCCGGCTGGCGCCGTCCCGCGTAGACGACCTCGCGCTCGCCGCACAACGCGGCCGCGACGTACGACAGCGGCGTGAGGTCGCCGCTTGCGCCCACCGAGCCTTCGGCCGGAATGCAGGGCAGCACGTCATGCGCGAGGAACGCGGCGAGTTGTTCGAGCAGCGCCGGGCTGACCGCCGAATAACCCTGACACAGCGACGCCAGCCGTGCCGCGAGCACGGCGCGCGTCTCGTCCGCTTCCAGCAGCCGCCCGAGCCCGCAGCCGTGGAACGTGTACAGATGCACGGGTAGTTCCCATGCGCGGTCCACGGGCACCGCGGTTTCGCACGAGTCCCCGTAGCCCGTCGTCACGCCATAGATGCGGCCATCTTCCTCGAGCAGCTGATCGAGAAACGCCATACCGCGCGTGATGCGCGCGCGGAAGTCCGGCGCATCGGACAGCACGGCCGTGGCCTCGCGGCGCGCGAGCGCGACGATCGCCTCGATCGCGAGCGGTGTACCGTCGAAGACGACCTGCGAAGGCGTGACGGTGTTGTCGGGAAGGTCGGGTACGGTGATTTCAGACATGATTCAGCGGGAAGACGTGTGCCGCGCGAGCTTCCAGTAGCGCGGCGGGGGAAAGCCGGGGAGGGTGCAGGTGCCCAGCGCCTCGGCGCTGAGGGCGAGTACGTGACCGTCCAGTTGCCACGTGCAGGCATTGGCCCGCGGGGGATCGGTGGCCGCCTCGAGCTGCAGGGCGTGGCCCAGCATGGTGGCGAAGAGGCCGTCGCCTTCGCGCTTGAGACCGGCCTCCTTGAGCGTCCATGCGTGGAGGAAGCATTGCAGCGTGTCGGTGCCCAGATGCGCGGCCAGGGCCCGCCGCTCGTCTGCGGTCGTGACGGCATCGTAGAGCGCATCGAGCCCCTTGCGCGGCGTGCAGGCCTCCACGTCGATACCGAGCGGCGCGGTGCCGAGCGCGCACGCGACGAGGTCGCCGCTGTGCGACAGCGACAGCGTGGCGGAGGGAAAGGCGGAAGCGGTGGCGGGACCCGACACGCGCGGCGGCGCATCGTCTTCGGCCGTCAGCGTCCAGTCGTGCCATGATCCGCCCATGGCCTCCGACAGCAGCACGCGCGCCAGCCATCGCCCCGCGATGAACTGCGCGCGGCGCGTTGCGGCATGGGTCGACCGCACCCGCGCGCATTCGCTCTCGGACATCCATGTGGAAGGCGACGGCGCCTGCTCGGCAAGCGCCGCCACGCTCCCATGGCGGATCCGGATGGTCATTACTGTCCCAGTTTCGCGTACGTGCCCTTGAGCGCGACGCCGACCACGACCGCGCCGGCATGGCATTCGTACTCCGCGGGATTCGTCACCTCGTTCTTCTTGTAGTAGCTGACGATATCGATCACTGCGTTGGCGCCCTTGGACTTGGCGGTGTCCTGCAGCGCGACCAGCGCGGACAGCGCGGCCCAGCGGCAGCCATCCTCGTCGCTCTTGCCCACGCCGTTGGTCTTGCGGTTCGTCACGCCGGAGTCGAAGCGCTCGAGCACGGGCGGCGTGGTCTGACCCGCCAGGAAGAAGCGGAACGACGGGTCCAGCTTGTCTTTTGCCTCGGGCATCGACAGTACGTCCTTGAGCGGCAGCATGTACCTGGTGTCGCGCGCGTGAGCGGGCGAGGCCAGCAGTGCGGCGGCACAGGTTGCGGCGGTGAGCAGGGAAGCCGTGAGTTTCATCGATGGACCTTGTTATTGGTTGATATGGGATTTCACTCGGTATCTTCGTTCCAGCGGCGGAAGATCAGCGACGTGTTGATGCCGCCGAATGCGAAGTTGTTGCTCATCACGTACTCGGTGTCGAGTTCGCGCGGCGCATGCATGATGTAGTCGAGTTCCGCGCAGCGCGGGTCGGGCGTGCGCAGGTTGAGGTTCGGCGCGAACCATCCGTCGCGCATCATCTCGATGGTCATCCACGCTTCCAGCGCGCCGCAGGCGCCGAGCGTATGGCCGATATAGCTCTTGAGCGTGCTCACGGGCACGCCCGCGCCGAACACCGCGTGGGTGGCGTGCGACTCGGCAATGTCTCCATGGTCGGTGGCGGTGCCATGCGCGTTGATATACCCGATGCGACCCGCGTCGAGCGCGGCGTCTTCCAGCGCCAGGCGCATCGCCACGGCCATCGTGTCGGCCTTGGGCTGGGTCACATGGGCACCGTCGCTATTGGTGCCGAAGCCGACGATCTCGGCCAGGATGCGCGCGCCGCGTGCGCGTGCATGCTCGAGTTCCTCGAGCACCAGCGTGGCGGCGCCTTCGCCTAGCACGAGCCCGTCGCGTTCGCTATCGAACGGGCGCGGCGTGGTCTCGGGCGCATCGTTGCGCGTGCTCGTGGCGAAGAGCGTGTCGAAGACCGCGGCTTCCGTGGCATCGAGTTCCTCGGCGCCGCCGGCCAGCATGGCGATCTGCCGCCCGCTGCGAATCGCCTCGTATGCGTAGCCGATGCCCTGGCTGCCCGACGTGCATGCGCTCGACGTGGTGACGATGCGTCCGGTAATGCCGAAGAACACGCCGATGTTCACGGCCGTGGTATGCGGCATCATGCGGATATACGTCGTCGCGCTGATGTCCTCGGTCGTGCGCTCCGTGCGCATGCGGCCGAAATCGGCAACGGCCTCGGGCGTGCCCGTGGACGAGCCGTAGGCGATGCCAAGCTTGCCGCCCGATACCAGCGGATGGCCGAGCAGCCCCGCTTCCCGCAGCGCGGTTTCGCTCGCCAGCACGGACATCAAGGCCACCTTGCCCATCGAGCGCGTGGCCTTGCGCGTGTAGTGGGGCGGCAGCGTGAGTTCCGGTACCGGCGCGCCCAGCCGCGTGTTGAGGCCCTTGATGTCATCCCAGTCGGCCATGCGCACCACGGTGTTGCGGCCGGAGGCGAGCGACTGGCGCACCGCGGCCCAGTCATTGCCGAGCGCCGAGATGGCGCCCGCACCTGTCACGACGACGCGCTTCATCCGAACATCCCCCCGTTGACCGAGATCACCTGGCGCGTGATGTAGCCCGCGTCGCGCGACATCAGGAAGGCGACCGTCGCCGCCACCTCGTCGGGCGAGCCGAGCCGGCGCGCCGGGATCATGCGCAACGCTTCCTCGCGCACGTGCGGCTCCACCATATCGGTGTCGATCAGGCCCGGCGCCACGCAGTTCACCGTGATGTCGCGCTTGGCCAGTTCGATCGCGAGTGCCTTGGTGGCGCCGATGATGCCGGCCTTGGCCGCGCTGTAGTTGGTCTGGCCGCGATTGCCCACGAGGCCCGACACCGAGGACAGCGTGACGATGCGGCCAGGCTGGCGGCGCTGGACCATCGGCATGACCAGCGGGTTCAGCACGTTGTAGAACGCGTCGAGGTTGGTGTGGACCACATCGTCCCATTCCTCGCCCGTCATCGCCGGAAACGCCGCGTCGCGCGCGATGCCCGCATTGCAGACCACGCCGTAGTACATGCCGTGCGCCTCGATGTCGGCCAGCAGCACGCGCGAGGTTTCCTCGCGCTGCGAAACATCGAAGCTCAGCACGCGAGCCTTGCGGCCGCACGCGCGCGCCGCGTCGGCCACCGATTCCGCTTCATCGCGGCGCGAACGGCAGTGGATGGCCACGTCGTAGCCTTCGCGGGCCAGGCGCAGCGCGATGGCGCGGCCGATGCCGCGCGACGATCCCGTGACCAGAACCGTGGGATTGCTCATACCTCTTGTCCTTGCAGAAACGCCCGCGCATCCGCAGGCTGGAAAACGGAAACGTTCGCGCGCGCCACTTCGCGGCCGTCCATGTCGATGCGGCACGCAAACTGGCCAAGACCGTTGTCGCCGATCAGTTCGGGCCGTACGCTGACGGTCAGCGTGCAGCCCACGGGAAAGTGCGACAGGTCGCATTCATAGCGGCGGGAACCGAGCAGGAAGCCCATGCCGGGCGGCTTGCCGTCGCGCCGGTCCCGCATGCCGGACCATGCGGCGATAGTTTGCGCCATGTACTCGATGCCGACCCATGCCGGCATGCCGCCGGCGTCGGCGAACAGCTGCGTGGCGCGGACTTCGGCGCGCGCGATGCATTGCGCGTCATCGGCGAACACCAGCGCGTCGAGCAGCAGCATGGCCCCGCCGTGCGGGACGACCTCGCGCACCGGGGGTAGCGCGTTGGGCGGTGGAAGGTTCGACGTCATCATGCGGCACCCATGACCAGCGTGCAATTGCTGCCGCCGAACGCGAACGAGTTGCTCAGCACGTAGCGCGGCGCGCGGCCGAGCGTGCCACCGGGTTCCGCGACGTGCAGCGCCGGCAGCGCGCCGTCGGCGGCGCCATCCCACCAGTGCGGGGGCAACTGCCCGCGCGGATTTCCCGCTATCGTCAGCCACATCAGGGCCGCCTCGACGGCGCCGGCCGCCGCCAGCGTATGGCCGGTCAGCGGTTTGGTCGAGCTGACGGGCACATCGGTGCCGAGCAGGTCGGCGACCGCATGCGCTTCCATGACGTCGTTGGCGGGCGTCGCGGTGCCGTGCAGATTCACGTAGTCGATGGCGTTCGGCTCGATGCCGGCGGTGGCGATCGCCTGCCGCATCGCGAGGCGCGCGCCTTCGCCTTGCGGGTCGGGCGCGGAGACATGGTGGGCGTCCGACGATTCGCCCCATCCGGCCAGCCGTACCGGGCCTGCCTCGCGCGACATGAGGAACAGGGCCGCGCCTTCGCCGAGGTTGATGCCGTTGCGGTTCGCGGACAGCGGGTTGCAGCGTGCGGCGCTGACCGATTCCAGCGCCGAGAAGCCGGCCACCGTGAACGCGCACAGCGTGTCGACGCCGCCGGCCAGCACGATGTCGGCCAGGCCGTGGCGCAGCAGCCGCGCGCCGGCGGCCATGGCCTTGGCGCCGGAGGAGCACGCGGTGGAGATCGCATAGGCGGGGCCGCGCGTGCCGAGGACCTTTGCCAGCAGCAGGGCCGGCGAGCCAAGTTCCTGCTGTCCATAGTGATAGGAAGCGGGCAGCGTGCCGTGCCGGGACAGATGCTGGATCGCGCGTTCCCCTTCGTGGATGCCGGAGGTGCTGGTGCCGATGATCACGGCGACGCGCGCGGGGCCGACACGCGCGATGGCGGCGTCCACGGTTTCGCGGATCTGCGACAGCGCGTCGAGCAGCATCATGTTGTTGCGGCTGCGATACGCATCGGGCAGCGCGCTCGCAAGCGAAGCGTCGTCAGAGAGGTCTGGCACCGTGCCAAGCAGCAGTGGCCGCCCCGTGCTGTAGCGGTCGGTGACTTCGCCGATGCCGGCGAGGTCGGTCTTCCACATCGCATCGCGCACGGCGTCGCGGCCGCGGCCCAGTGCGCAGGTCACGCCGACGGTATCGAGAAAAGCGGTCATTGGTCGGCTCCGGAAATGGCAGCGGGCAACGTGCGGATGGTCAGCCGATAGCCATCGCGGCGCTGCTCGATCAACGTGGTGGCGGGGTCGGGATAGCGAATGTCCACCACGACCTCGTCGCCCTGGCGCAGACGCCGCTGCGCGGGCGCGTCGTCGAGGGTCCAGCCCTGCGGCAGCGCGCCACGAATCGCCTCGGCGGGCCATACGGATAGCTGGAGGTCGCTGAGGATGCGCTCGGGTTGCACGGTATCGGGCGTCCACGGGGAGCGCGTGATGCGCAGATCCGCGCCATCCCAGTCGAGGCGCGCGAGCACCTGCCCACCGCCTATCGCGGCAAGCCGCGTGTGCCGGGCGTTGGCTTCGAGCAGAACCTGCAGCTCGCGATGCTCGCGCCGGCCTGCGTGCATGAAGTCCGCGGAGATCGATTGCTGCAGCGTCAGCGCACGGCCCAGCGAGGCGGGCGGCAACCGCAGCAGCGGCACGGGCATGGGAGCCCCAGGGGGTGCGCCAGGTGTCGAGGCCATGGGCGCGGCCGAGCCCGGTCCGGCCGGGCCCGCGCAAGCGGCCAGCCATGCCGGGACGAGGAGGGCAAGCAGCGTCGCCCGCCTCATGGCCGGAACCACGGTGACAACGCCCACACCGCCCCCACCCCCGCAAGCATGGTCACGCCGAACGCGTGCAGCGCGGGCGTCGAGGACAGCGCAAGCAGCCCGAAAGCCAGCAGCGTGCTCGCCGCGCCAAGCACGATCGCCGTCCACGACACCCCATCCCCCGGATGCTCCAGCAGGAAGATGCCATAGTCCACCCCCACGCCAAGCAGCAACGCAAGCGCCAGTACAGGAAACAGCTGAAGCGGCACCTGCAGCCACCCGAGCAACGCCACACTGCACAGGCCCGCCAGCAACGTCGGCACAAGCGCGCGCCACGAGGCCCGGCCATAACGCCACGCAAGCAGCACCGACACCGCGACCGCCCCGGCCAGCAGCAGCCACGTCATCAGCACCCGATAGTGATGGAGCAGACCGGTGAGATCGGCAATGCGATCGGCATACTCGACCCCGGGCGACCCCGACACCGCCGCCTCCACCGCGCTCGCGGCAGCCGGGTCCGCCAGACCGCGCAGCAGCACCACGCTGGCATAGGGCCCTGTCGAATGACCTTCACGGCCCAGCCACAGATGCCGCAGCGCCGCCGACACCGGGCTCGCCAGCCAGGCCGACAGCGTCAGGACATCGTTCGGCTGCGCATCGTCCGACGGCATGGCCACGCGCGTCGTGCGCAAGGCCTTGGCCACCCGCTCGCGCACCGCTTCCTCGAGCGGCCCCGTCAGCGCGGCATCGGCACGCTGCGTGGCAGCCGAGGGCACCCAGTCGGACAAGGCGATGACACCATCGAGACGACCCTGCGCAACCAGCCCGCGCAGCCGCGATTTCACGGCTTCTTCGCGCTCGAGCACCTGATCGGGCGAAGCACCGCGCACCAGCAGAAACTGCGTCGGACTCGGGCTGCCGAGCAGACGGCCGACCGTGCGCTGCGCATCGACCAGATGCGCGGGCGAGTTCTGCAACTGCCGCACATCGTCCACCACGCGCACCTGCAGCAGGCCGCTCACGATAAAGACCACCAGCGCCGCCCCGGCGATAAGCGTGGGCCGGTCCATGCGAGCGCGCGGCCAGCGCGCAAGCCCGCGCGTCAGCCATTCGGACATCCGCGTCGGGCGCAGGCGGCCGCGGTCGAGGAGCGGAAACCAGAGCACCACGGTCAGGAACGCGGCAACGAGACCGACCGCCGAGAACAGCGCCATCTGCCGCAGGCCGGGGAACGGCGCCACGCCGAGCGCCAGATAGGCTACGACGCTCGTCGAAAGCGCGAGCGCCATGCCCGGCAGCAGCAGCCGCATCGTGCTGGCCGGCGAGCGGTTGCCATTGGCCTGCCGCGTCACGAAGTAATGAATGCCGTAGTCTTCCGCCACTCCGACCAGGCTGGCACCGAACACGAGCGTGATCAGATGCACGCGATCGAACACGATGGCCGTCACCGAAATCGCGGCCGCGGTGCCAATGGCGAGCGACAGCGCCACCAGCACGATCGGGCGCATCGAACGAAATGCCAGCCAGACCAGCAGCAGCACCGCGGCCAGCGAACCGAAACCGATCACGTTGATCTCGAAGCTCGCGCGCGCCGCCGCCGCTTCCGCATGCAGCGGAATGCCGGCCGATACCACGCGAACGCCCGCGTTGTCCCGCCGCGCGCGGGCTTCCGCCGCGGCAAGGAGGTCGCCATAGTCGGTGTCGCCCCCGACCGAAAACGCGGGCTTGCCAATGCGGTACGTGAGCAGAATCCACTGCATGCCGTCGGCGGTGAACGAAGGCAGCCCGTCGCGCTCGCGCACGCGCGTCACGTCCGCGCGCGCAAGCCACCAGTCCTGCCAGAGGCCGAGCGGATCCGCAGCCCAGCCCGTGAGCGCGGAGCCCGAAGAAATCTGATAGAGGCGGGCCAGTGCCTGCTGCGACAACGCATCGGCATCGGCGTGGGTCAGTTGCGCGCGTTGCGCGTCGGTCAGCAGCCGGCCGCGCCATGGCCGATAGAACGCCAGCGCCGCATCGAGGTCGAACGTGCCGAGCTTGTCGATGGGCTTGAGCAGTTCGGGATGCGCGCCCGTGACCGCGCGAATGCCGTCCGCCGCGTGGCGTGCCGCCTGCCAGTCCGGGGCCCCGACGAGCACCACGACCTCGCGCGAGACATCCTCGGCGAGCTGCCGCAGCACGCGGTCCGCCGTGGCCGTGCGCTCGCTCGACGGCAGCAGGGCCATGATGTCGGTATCGACGCGCCCGTCGCGCCAGAAATTCGCCTGATGCCAGCCGAGCGCGAGCACGGCCAGCAGCCAGAGGACCGCGAGCACCCGCGCGAACGGGGACATCGGCACCAGGGCACTTGCCCCGGTATCGGCAACACCGGCGGAGGCGTGGTGAATCGGCTTACTCAAAACGCTGTGCCTCCGCCGCGGAAAGTTGCGGTGACGCGGTGGGATCGATCAGCCGGATCTGCGTGGTATCGCCGCCGGCCTCATCCATGCGGATGCTGCGCACGAAGCGGTCGCCGGACAGGTCGATGCGCGTGAACGCGCGGCGGATTCCCGCATCCGTCGGCGTGAGCGTCAAGGCCCAGCCGTCCTTGCCCGTCTTGCGCGCGTCCACACTGAAGCGCGGCAGCAGCGACGAAAAGTCGCCGCGCAGCAGCGCGACCATCGATTCGCCCAGAATCCGCATTGCGGGCTGATTGTCGGCCGCCATGCGCTGCTGCACCTGTCCATCGGCACCGCGCACGACGAGCTGCGTCGGGGTGACGACGAGGCTCGACGCCACCGGTTCGCGCGTGGTCCACGCGAGCCCGTGCTCGCGCGCGAGCACGAAGTCGCCCTTCGATACGAGGGGCGTGGCGAATCCCGCCAACTGCCGCCGTTGCTCGAAGCGGCCGCGAATGACCGGTGCATCCGAGAGCCGCGCGGTGATGTCGTGCAGCGTGTCGGGGCCTTTTCCGGACGTCTTCTCCGCTGCCACGGCGAGCGTGCCCGTCCCCGCGAAAGCAACGCACGCGGTCATCGCCAGCACGATCGCGCGGCGGTCGACGATCCGGCTCATGGCTTCACTCCCAGCCGCTCCCACAGCACCGGCGGGCACTCGTAGCACATCTCGCCGGTCTGCATATCGACGGCGACCTGCACCGAGTAGCCCTTGGTCAGGCGCTCGCCCGTGGCGGCATCGCGCAGCAGGTAATCGATCTTGAGCCGATGCTCCCATTCGACGATCGTCGCGCGAACCGTGACGCTCTGGCCATAGACGATCGGCCGCACATAGCGCAGACGCAGGTCGACCACGGGCCATGCATAGCCCGAGTCGCGCATGGCGGGGTAGTCATACCCGAACTTCTGGAGCAGGGCGGTACGCGCCAGCTCGACGTAGCGGGCATAGTTGCCGTGCCACACCACGTTCATCGGATCGAGGTCGTGGAACGCGGGGCTCAGCGTAATGTCGTGACTCAGTACTGGGTTCATGGGTTCGGGCTTGCCCAGAAGTCGTAGAAGTTGAACCAGTCGTATGGCGACTGCACCAGCAGCCCCTCCAGCCATGCGGCATAGGCGCTCGCATGATGGGCCAGGGCTTCGGTGCGCCGCGCGCGGGGCAGGGCCACTTCGCGCGCCAGTTCGGTAAAGCGGAGCAGATGGCCGTCGCCCTGCCGGATGCATCCCATCGCGAACAACGGGCAGTCGAGCAGCGCGGCCAGCACGTATGGACCGATCGGAAACTGCGCGGGCGCGCCGAGAAACGGCACGGTGACCGTGCGTCCACCGTGGACGGGAATACGATCGCCCGCGATGGCCACAAACTCGCCCGCGTTCACACGATCGGCCAGTTGCTGCGCGGTCGCCGGCGTGATGTCGTCGATCTGCAGCAACTGCAGCGTGCTGTCGGCATCGAGCCGCGACAGCATGCGGTTGAACCGCTGCGCATGCGCGGTGTGCACGAGCACGGTCAGCCGCAGTCCCGCGCGCTTCTGCGCGAGCGCGCGGCAGAGTTCGAGGCACCCCATATGCGCGGTGACGATGATGCCGCCACGCCCGGTGTCCAGCTGGCGCTCGAGCACCTCGACCCCTTCGCGCGCGACGTTCTCGAACGGATAGCGGCCGCTGATGGCCAGCAGCTTGTCGAGCAGCGTCTCGGCGAACGCGTACAGGTGCCGCAACGTATGCCGCGCCCCGGGTACGACGTGGTCGCCCGCAGTCCGATGCAGCCGGCGCAGATAGTCCAGCGACGCGCGTCGCGCCACCGGCCGTGCCAGCCAGTAGTACATCACCACCGGATAGAGGGCCACGCGGAAGACCGAGCGGCCCAGCACGCGATGCACGGCATAGAGCCACCAGATACCCCATACGCACGTCGCTTCCCCAATGCGGCTCCAATGGCGCGCGCCATCCCGCGAGGCAGCGAGGTTGTCGGGGGCAAGGGATCGCATGGCCGTCGTCTCCGTGTGCTCAGGCGAGCTTGCGCGCGAGCAGCATCGGCAGCCTGCCGAGCATGCCGAAGAACAGTCGCGTATGCATCCACGAGATGCGCACGTTGTCGCGCCACATGCGGAAGTGCGAAACGCCATCGCTCGGATAGGTCACGGGCGTGGCGATATTCAGCACGGAGATGCCGCGCCACACCAGATGCACGAGCACCTCGGTGTCGAACTCCATGCGCGGGCCGATGCGCGTCGTGCGCGTGAGCGGCACCACCGCGGCAAGCGGATAGACACGCAGCCCGCACATCGAATCGCGGATGGCGAAAGAGAGCGTATGCACCCAGACCCAGACGTGCGTGACATACCGGCCGATCAGCCGTCCGCGCGGCACCGATGCGTCGTAGAGCGGCGTGCCGCATACGATCGCCTCGGGGTGGCGCCGCGCGAGGTCGAAGAACGCCGGAATGCAGTCGGCATCGTGCTGGCCATCGGCGTCGATCTGCAGGGCGTGCGTATAGCCCGCCTGCCATGCGGCATCGAAGCCTGCCATCACGGCCGCGCCCTTGCCCTGGTTGCGCGGGAGGCGAATCAGCGTCACACGGCCGTCGGCGCGTGCCGCGAGGTCGCGCAGCACCGCCGCGCAGGATGCGCTGCTGCCATCGTCGATCAGCAGGCACGGCACGGGATGCGCGAGGATGGCATCGACCATCGCACCGATCGCGCGTTCGTGGTTGTACACGGGCACCAGCACCACGGGGCGGAAGTCGGCTGCGGCGGTCATGCGGGGCTCCGGAATGCGACGCGCCCGCTCGCGTGCGGGCCCGCGTCGGAGGTCAGGCGGAAGGCCAGCGCATGCTTGTCCGCATGCCATTCGAGGTCCATCCGTACCTGCATGCCCGGGCGAATGATGCCCTGGAACTTCAGCACGTCGAGCCGCATGAACGCGGTGCGCGACGGCACGGGCAGCGCCTGCGGGGCCAGTGTCATGACCCAGTCGACCTGGGCGACACCGGGCACGATCGGCGCGCCGGGAAAGTGCCCGTCGAACACGGCCAGATGCGCATGCACGTCGAGCATCGCCGCGGCCTTGCAGGGTTCGCGTTCGATCCAGGTCACGGACGGCAGCGTCTGCCGGAACAGGTCCCGCAACGCGGCGTCGGTCGTCTTGCCCTGGGTATTGGCGGGCAGGTCGTCGCGCGTGGCATGCCAGCGGCGCGGCACGGCGAGCGGGTCGACGCTGCCGGCCAGCGATGCCTTGAGCGCGGCAATCCATGCCGCGCGGCCGCGTTCCGCCAGCGCGGCATCGCCTTCGTCGGTCAATGCAAGTGCCGCGGCCACGCGCGTGCCGACGGGCAGGTCCATCAGCAGCACGCGCGCGTCGCGTACCCATGGAGATGCCACGAGCGCCTGCTCGATGGCGGTCAGCGAGATACGCTTTTCCTCGATCTTCGCGACGCGATCGGCGCGGCCCTGCAGCACGAAGCTGTCGTCCGCGTCGGCGTAGGCGAGGTCCGGGCAGACGTACCAGCCGTCGTCGGGCAGATGCGGAGAACGTACCGCGAGGAAGCGCTCCTCGATGCGCCATGCGACGCCCGGCAGCGGCGCCCAGCGGTCGCCATGCGCGGCGCGCTGGCGCCACGCGATGCCGCCGGTCTCGGAACTGCCGAAGACTTCGATCGGCGACTGGCCCAGTTGCCGCAGCGCGTCGTCGGCCGCGGCGGGCGGCAGTGGCCCGCCGGAAGAGAACACCGCGCCGACGCGCTCGCGCACGGGTCCCCAGTCGAGCCCTTCGGGCAACCGGCGCAGATGGGCGGGGCTCGTGACAAGCACGGCCGTCCGCGGCATCGCACCGCAGCGCGTCACGAGTTCCTCGTTGAACGCCAATCGGTCATCGGGCAGCGGCCTGCCCGCGGCAAGCGGCCACAGCACGCAGAACAGCAGCCCATAGATATGCTGATGCGAAACGGTGGCGAGCACTTGCGCGTCGGCGGCGAGGCGCGCGCCGAATGCGGCTTGCAGCGTGGCCGTCTCGGCGTCCAGCTGTGCAAGCCGCTTCTCGATCGCGGTCGGCGTGCCGGTGGAGCCCGACGTAAACAGCGTGATGCCCGCGTCCTCGGGCAGCGGGGGCCAGTCCAGCGGGGGGTAGCCATATGCCGGCGACGCCGTCGAGGGGGAGGGCACAAGGCCGCCCGGCATCTCGCCGGCCCAGCCATCGGTATGCGCGCGCAGCGCATCGAGCGTATCGGCGCGGAGGTCGCCCGGCAGTACGACGTGCTTGCCTGCGTGCCATGCGCCGAACAGGGCCGCGGCAAATTCTTGCGGCGACTCGATGTACAGGGCCCACCGGCGGCCCGGCGCCGCGGCGAATACCGCGCGCCACGCGGCCGTGCTCGCGAGGAGCGAGGCGGATTGCGTCGGGTCTTGCGTCGGGTCTTGCGTCGGGTCTTGCGCGTGGCCGTGAGCGGTCCGCCGTGCGAGCGCGCCCATCGCGCCGCGCACACCGCGCCACGCGCCGTCCGTCGTTCGCACCTCAGGCATGTCCATTCCTTTGCCCGTTCCCCGCCATGACGCGGCGCCGCACGAGCCACTCGCCACCGAACATGGTGCCGATCAGCACATAGGCGATCGCGCCGTTATAGAGCGCCCACGTGGCGTCATCGGCAAACAGCGCAGTCAGCAGCGCCATGGCGCCGTTGCAGCAGAAGAACACGCACCACGCAACCGTGACCTTGCGCGTGTAGGCCACGCCGGCCGGCGGCAAATCCGGTTCCCGCAGACGTGCGATACGTTCGACCACGGTCGGCGGATGCCACAGGCTCCAGCCGAAGAGCGCGAGCATCAGCGCATTGATAAAGACGGGATAGAGCTTGAGCGGCATCGCGTCGCCCGAGGCGAACACCACGAGCGCCACGGCGCCGGCGGCCAGCGCCATCGCGCGCGCGCCGGCCTGCCTGCCGGTGGCGAGGCGCAGCACCAGCATGGCGATCAGGAAGAGCGCCACGATGCGGGGCGGCCAGTACTGGAGCCCCACATAGACGACAACCGGGTAGCAGAGCGTCATCGCTACCAGGCCGATCTTGCGCCACGACATCAGGCCGTCGCGGAAGTATCGGAGTCGATCAGCAGCGCAAGCGCTTCCACCACGTCCTGAATGGTACGGACGGACTTGAAGTGCTCGGGCTTCAGGGGCTTGTCGAGCATCGGTTTCAGTTTCACCAGAAGGTCCACCGCGTCGATGCTGTCGATGTCGAGGTCTTCATACAGGCGCGCGTCGGGTCGGATGCGGTCCGCATCGATCTCGAAGGAGTCCTGGAGCACCGCGGAGATCCGCGCGAAGATTTCGTCGTGAGTCATGGCCATGCCTGCCAGCTGGATAGTGTCGGGGGTGCCGGGCGGTTCAGGCCGCCTGGCTCTCGGAGCGTTCGTTGCGATGGGCGCTCACAAAGGCGGCAAGGGCCGCCACGCTCGCGAAGCGCGCGCGGACCTCGTCCTTGTCGCCGCTCATCGTCACGCCGAAACGCTTCTGCAGCGCCAGTCCCAGTTCCAGCGCATCGATCGAATCGAGCCCGAGCCCTTCAATGAACAATGGTGCATGCGTATCGATGTCCGCCGGGGCGACTTCCTCAAGCGCCAGCGACGTCACGATCAGTTCCTTGATTTCTTGTTCAAGCGCCTCCACGGCGTACCTCCCTGGAAAAATATTCTGTCAGTGCGTGCGTCACGGCGCGCACCGCCATTGCATCATCGGCGCCGGCGGCGAAAAACTGAGTGGGATCGAGATCCTCCTGCACGTCGACCACGAACCGCGGCCGGCGCACCGGGACGCGATACCACTTGTCGCCCTTGCGAAGCAGCGGTGGCGCGCAACGGATCACCACCGGTGTCAGATCGAACCCGCCGCGCACGGCGATGTTCGCCACGCCGCGCTGCAGCCGGATCTGGCCGTCGGCGGGCGTGCGTGTGCCCTCGGGGAAGATGAGCAGGTTGTTGCCCGCGCGCAGCGAGTCGATGCAACCCTGCACCATCGTCACGCCCGAATCGTTGAGCACGTAGCCCGTCGCCCTGACCGGTCCGCGCGTGAACGGGTTGTCCGCCAGCGCGGCCTTGACCACGCAATCGGTGCGGCGCGTCAGCGCGATCAGCAGCACCACATCCACGAGCGATGGATGGTTGGCCACGATCAGCAGGCCTTGCCGACGCAGGCGCTCGGCATTGCGCACTTCGCAGCGGATGACGCCGGACGTGCACATCAGCCAGACGAACAGCCGGAATGCGTAATGCACCACATCCTTGCAGATGCGCTTGCGGCGCGTGGCGCTCCACGGTAGCAGCGCGAGCACCGGAAACACGAGCACGCGCAGCAGCAGTCCACCGAGCCCGAAGCTGGAGAAGCACAGGCCCGTGGCACAGGTACGCCACGCACGTTCTAGCGGCATCAGATGCTCAGTCATGAAATTTCCACTTCCACATCGTGTTTTCGCCGCGATGGGTCAGCGAATCGTCACCGGCCAGCACGAACCGCAGCACGTCGAGCCCATGCGGCAGGCCTGAGGCCGTTTCGACCGGCGCCTCGTCCGTCGGCGCCAGCGTGTAGTGCGGCTCGCCTTCGGCGGGCAGGGCAAGGCGCCAGCACCACGCGTACAACGCCTCCGGTTCGTCCACGAACGGCGCGTAGGGCGCGGCCAGCGGCGCTTCGTAATACGCCAGCAGCACCTCGGCGGCGCCATCCGCCAGCAGGCTGCAGCACTCGAACACCGCCGTCTCCACCGTATCGCGTCCCGCGGAAAGCGCGAGCAGGTTGGTGCGGTCCGCCAGGTCGATCGAGCGGATCGCGCCAATCGCGTTGTGGACGGACAGGCCGAACGCGGTCGGCGACAGCGGCGCTGCCGCCGCCAGTTCGTTCAGCATCGGCACCAGCCGTTGCGTATCGCCGTGCCGCGAACAGAAGACGGCCGGCACGGGGCCTGCTTCGCCCACCTCGCGTGCTTCATCCACGGCATAAACGGGCGCGAGCGCCACGCGCCCAAGCGGCGGCACGCGCCGCCGCAGCATCGGCGCGACTTCCGCGAGCGCCGGCACCTGCGGGGCCGCCGGCGGCAGGACCGGCGCCTGGCTCCACGCGCGCCATGCCTCGGGGGTATCCAGCCCGCCGGCCCATGCCGACCAGCCGCGAATGGCGAACTGCGGCGTCATTGTGGGTGGCACCCCTGGAACGGACGGTTTCCGCAGCGAATCATGATGCGAATCAACGGCAAATAACGGTGGAACAAGGGGTTATGGCGGAAGCGTGGGGCGCCATTTTACTCAATCGACACCGTGCCAAAGTCGAAAATGTTGTTACTGTGGCAAAAATGCTTGTCTAAATATGACGAAAACCGCCAGCCCTCGATGCACCAACGTTCACAGGGCACCGACGATTCGGAAGATAAGCGACGTTCGATGAATATGAACGGGGGTTGAAGTGGCGCACCCGCAACGTAGACTGGCGTTACAACTCGCGTGGGGTGGACAACAATTAGGGTTTTTGCGACTTCATTGCGACTGGATTTGTGGTCGCAATTTATTCCATTCGGGTTAATTCCGATCGCCCGCGCAAATGTCAGCGATTGACCCGCCGCCATGCCGCGGGCGCCGCGCCCACGACCCGTCCGAACGTCCGCGTGAAATGGCTCTGGTCGGCGAAACCGCACATCTGGGCGATCTCCCCAAGCGGCATCGTCCCTCTGGCGAGGTAGTGCTTTGCCAGCTCGACCCGCTGCAGCACCATCCAGCGATGGGGCGGCATGCCCATGGAGGCGCGGAAGGCCTTGGCGAAGTGCGCCCGGGACAACCGGCAGGCGCGCGCGAGCGTGTCGAGCGAGATCTCGCCGTGGAGGTTGGCCAGGATCAGCTCTTTCGCCGTCCGCTCCTGCCACGGCGACAGGCCCGGGTAGACGCGGCGTGACGGCACGTGCACGCCGCCGTACGACTGGACCAGATGGGCCCGCAGCGCGAGCGCCATATGATCGACGAACAGCGTCGAGGCCTGCTCCGGATGCGCGAGCGCGGGCAGCAATGCCCGGCTCAGGTGGTGGACGACGGGATCGGGCGTCGCCAGATGAGGCGGGCAGTGCAGGCGCTGAACGGGACGGGTGCCGAGATCGTTCGCGGTTTCGTCGAGCGCGGACTGCGGGATATAGAACTGCATGCAGTCGTACTCGCCGATGAGGTCCGCCACCCAGTTGCGCTCGAGATCGTAGATGGCCAGCGACCCGGCGTCGAACGGCACGTGCGGCGCGGCCCGGCCGGCGAGCCACAGGTTCTGCTCGCCGAACGGACGCAGTTGCAGGACGACGAGGTACGAGGGTTCGCGCTCGTACGGGTCCGTCAGGCCGGAGTTGCGCCGCGTGCTACGGACCCGCGAGATGCCGATGGGCGCGTAAGGCAGCGCGTGGCTGACGATCGTCTGCGTGACCTCCGCGTGCATGTGCGCGGAGAACTCCCAACTCGAACCCTGTTCTTCCATCTGCCGTCCGGCCAATACTCTCTGCTGTTCAGGCAGAGAGTATCGCCGAAAGCGACGCAGGCAGCGAGGCAGGCAGCGAGGCAGGTCGCGTCAGAACGGCGCGGTGAACGTCAGGCGCACGCCTTGCTGCAGCCCGCTCATGCCGAACAGCACGTTGTAGTCGAGGCCGAACGTCAGCGTCTTGGTCCGCAGCTTGGCCCCGAGCCCGACCTGGATGCGATCGCGGCCGAACGGTGTGCCGTAGACCGTGTACGCGGGTCCCGCGCTGGCCAGGTCGGCATACGCGAGGTTGGCCGCGCTCTGGCCTTCGAAGTCGTGCTGGTACTCGACGCGCGCGAACGGCAGGAAGATGCCGTAGCGCGTTTCCTTCGCGAACTCCGTGCGCAGGCCCAGCGCGCCGGACACGGTGGTCACGGTCTGCCCGAAGTACGTGAGGGCGCCGAGGCCCGCGCCCGACTCCGAGAACGGATCGAGCTTGCTCTCCGCAACCAGCATCCGCGCGTACGGCGAGAACAGCCACGTGTCGGTCCGGTACTCGTAACCCGTGGACAGCGAGGCGAACAGCTGATGGCCGTCGCGCTGGCCATTCGCGAACGCGGCCTCGTCGGTCACCCAGCGGCGCGAGTCGAAGCGCAACAGGCCCGCGCCCGCCACACCGTCAACGAAGTACGACGGCGTGGGACGATAGCTGCCGTAGAGCGCGATGCTGTACGAATCGCCGCTGCTATGCGTGCCGAACGAACCGATATCGGTGCCGTCACGTCCATAGCCAAAGCCCGCGCCGACCGTCAGCTGGTCGGACACGCGGTAATCCGCGCCCACCGTCACGCCGCCCGTGGTGAAGCGGAAGCCCGAGCGCTGCGTGCCGATATTGGCGAAGCCGAAGTCCACACTGCCCGCGGTCCAGAACGCGAGCCGCGCGTCGTCGGGGTTCGGTCCCGTGGCGTCCGCGCCGGGAAGATCGGGCGCACCGGAGAGGCCCGCGAGTCCATCGGGCGAGCCCGGCAGCGCGGCCAGCAGCGTGCCCGCGGCCAGCCTGCCGAGGCCGCCTTCGGCCGTGCCGCTGCCCGCATTGCCCGCCGCGGCGCTGTCCGCCGATCCCGAGGTATCCGATGCGCTCGTCGTACCCGCCGCAAGACCGCTCGTGCCGAACGCGCTGCCGCCCGATCCGCGGTTGTTGCGGCTCGTGGTCTGCGTGGACACGCCACGCTGGCAGGCATCGCGCGCGGACAGGCTCTGCAGGTCCTGGCATTGCTGCTGTGCGTTGCCCTGCGCGGAAGGCATCACGATGGTGAGGTTGTTCGTGAAGGCCGCGCGCCCATTGGCATGCAGACGTTCCAGACGTTGGTTGTAGTTCGCGATCTGCGCCGTCGCGAAACGCCGCGCGGCCTGGATCTGCGCGTTGATCAGGCCCGAGACATCGGGGTCCGTCGAGGGATCGCGCCGCGGTGCCACCGAGATCTGCAGCGCGGCCGGCGAGGAGGTCGCCGAGGCGTTGCTGATCGTGTAGGTGATGACCGCCGTGCCCGCGAACGCGGCCGCCGGCGTGTACGTGACGGTATAGGTCTGGCCCGCCGACAACTGCCTGGCCGAGCCTTCCGCGGAGGCCGATGCGGTCTGCTTGGGCGCGGCCGCGGCGAGCACGGCCGTGCCGGCATTGGACGGCGACACCGAAATGATCGCCGCGCCGATGAACGGACCGCCCGTCGCGCCTTCCGTGAGATCGATGACCACTTCCTTGCCAGACGCGGTAATGGCCTGGCGTTGCGCGATCGGAATCGGCACCGGCGTCACCGTGATGCTCACCAGCACCGGTGCCGACGCGCCCGCGGCGTTGAGCAGCGCGTAGCTGAAGGTCACCACGCCCGCGCTCGATGCCGCCGGCGTGTAGACGATATTGAGGCCCTCGACCCGCGCCGTGCCCGTGGCCGGCGGCGAGACGATGGACACGCCCGTGAACGGCCCGTTGGTCGCGTTGGCGGCGGCCGCGATCGTGACCGGCGCGTTGGAACCCGTCGTGGCCGAAACCGGCGGGGCGGTAGGCACGGTCTGCGTCGTGTTCAGCGTGAAGTTGCGCGTCGCGCTGAACGGTGCGCCCGTGCCGGTGCTGCTGTCGGTCGCCTTGATCGAGAATGTGCTCGTACCCATTGCCGTCGGCGTGCCGGTGATCGCCCCGGTGCTCGCATTGAGCGACAACCCGGCCGGCAGCGTGCCGGACGATACCGAGTACGTGTAGGGCCCGATGCCGCCGCTGGCCGTCATCGTCTGGTTGTAGGCGATGCCCACGGCCGGGTCGGGCAGCGTGGCCGGATTCAGGGCGATGGTCGGCGCGCCGATCGTGAACGTATAAATCTGCGTGTTGCTGTAAGGACCCGATCCGGTCGAGCTGTCCGTCGCACGGACCGTGAAGCTGTAGCTGCCCGCCGCACTGGTGCTCCCGGAGATGACGCCGCCCGGACTCAGCACGAGCCCCACCGGCAGCGTGCCGCTGCTGATGGAGAAGTGATAGGGCGCCACGCTACCGCTCGCGGTAACGGTCTGCGAATACGCGGTGCCGATCGTGGGCGCCGGCAGCGTCGCGGGCGCGATGGCGATCGTCGGCGCGCCGACGTTGAGCGTGTAGGCCTGAGTGCCGACGGCGGGTCCGCCACCCGTGGTGCTGTCCGTCGCCTGCACCGTGAAGTTGAACGTGCCGCCCGCGGTGGGCGTGCCGGACAACACCCCGCCGGTGCTCAGCGACAGGCCAGCGGGCAGCGCGCCCGCGGAGATCGCATACGTGTACGGGGCAATGCCGCCAGCCGCCGTGACGGTCTGGCTATAGCCGACGCCCACGGACGGGTTCGTCAGAGAGCCCGGGCTGATGGTCACGCCGCCCGCCACGACGACCAGCGTGTAGTTGCGGGTCACTGCGTATGGCGCGCCGGTACCGGTGGTGGAATCCGTTGCGGAGACCGAGATCGGGTACGACCCCGTGGCCGTCGGCGTGCCCGACAACACCCCGGCGGTGTTCATCGACATGCCTGCCGGCAGCGTGCCCGTCATCGCGAACGTGTACGGCGCGGTGCCGCCGGATCCGGTGAAGGTCTGGCTGTATGCGGTGCCCGCGACGCCGTTGCCGAGGGAGCCCGGTGCGAGGCCCAGCGCGGGCGCGGAGACCGTAAGCGAGTAGGACTGATCGCCGGTGAACCCGTTGTTGTCGGCCGCGCGGATCGAGAAGTTGAACGTGCCGACCGCCGTCGGCGTGCCGGACAACTGGCCGCTGCCATTCAGCGTCATGCCCGGTGGCAGCGCGCCGCTGGAGACGACGAAGGAGTAAGGCGCCGTGCCGCCGCTTGCGGTCACCGTCTGGGTGTTCGACACGCCCGCCTGCGGATTCGTCAGCGAGGGCGGCGAGACGATGACCGTGGGCGCCGTGACCGTCAGCGCGTAGCTGTTCGTGATGCTGAAGCTGCCGCCGCCGGTGCTGTCGGTGGCCCTGATATTGAACGACATGGTGCCTGCCGAGGTCGGCGTACCGGACAGGACGCCCGTGGCCGTATTGAAGGTCATGCCTGACGGCATCGTGCCGCCCGTCACGCTCAGCGAAAACGAATAGGGCGATGTGCCGCCCGACGGCGAGAATGTCTGCGAGAAGGCGACGCCGACGGACCCGGCCATGGGGCCGGGGGCAGGCGACATCGACAGCGTCGGCGCCGCGACGTTCAGCGTCAGCGTACCGCTCGTCACGGAGAACGGACCGACCCCGGTGCTGCTGTCGGTGACCGTGACCTGGAACGTAAAGCTGCCGATGGCCCGCGGCGTGCCCGTGATGGACCCGTTCGTGTTCAGCACGAGCCCGCTCGGCAAGGCGCCCGAGGCGATCGTGTACCTGTAGGGTGTCGCGCCGCCACTGGCACCGGCGACACTGCCGCTGTAGGCGACACCGGCCGTGGCCATCGTCGGACTGGACGGTGCGTACGTGATCGTCGCCGTGCCCACGGTGATCGACACGGTGGCGGGACTCGATATGCCCGCCCCGTTGCTGGCCGTATAGATAAAGCTGTCCGGGCCCGCGTAACCGGTGTTCGGTTGATAGGTGACGTTGGTACCCGAGACGATGAGCGTGCCATGGCTCGCGGGACTGATCAGATTGATCTGCGTCGCGGCACCGCCCGACAGCGCGAGCGTGATCGGGTTGGCGCCGCTGTTGTACGCCACGCTGGCGGACGACGACGAAGCAATCGGGGGATTGGAGGCGATGTAGGTGAACTTCGCGCCCGCATTGATGGCACTGGTACCGCTCGGCGTGGTGACGCGCACGTCGACCGTGCCGGCCGCGCCGGAAGGCGTGGTGGCCGTGATGGTGCTGGCATTGACGACGGACAGCGCCGATGCATTGACACCACCGACAGTCACGCTCGTGGCCCCGGTGAAGTTCGTGCCCGTCACCGTGATCGCCGTGCCGCCGGCCGACGCACCGGAGTTCGGCGAGACGTTGGTTACGGTTGGCGCGCTCGCGCCGGCCGGCACGATGAAGTTGACCACGCCGTTGGGGATCCAGGGTCCACCGGCCGTGTTCTGCGTGTAGAAGGTACCGCTGTCGGTGCCGACAAAGCCGGCCGGCGGGTAGTAGACGAAGCCCGACTGGATCTTGCCGGGGTTCGAGCTGCCCGGAATCGTGCCACTGAAGATGTAGAGCCTGCCGTTATTGGTCGTCGTCACGTACGTGTCTTCGGAACCATTGTTGGCAAATCCCGCCGAGCTGTCCGCGATGCCCCAGTACGCGCCGTCGCCGAGCCCGTTGTCGCACGTCGAGTTATCGGTGGCGTTGAACTCGTAGACCGTCTTTGTCGGTGAGGACTGCGCGCTGACGTTGATCGTGCAGGGCTTGGCGTAAGCCTGCGGTGCCAGCAGGGCCAGAAACAGCGCGAGCGCGCCCAGTAGAAAGCGACGGACGGCAAGCGTCCTGTCCGCAAATTTGACTAGCGTAACCAACCCGATTCTCCCTAATGCCCGCTCGCAGGCAGGCTGCCCGTCTTTTTTCTTCGGTGAGCCCCCGTATGGCCCACGCGGTCGAAGAAATTACATTTTTGATATTTATCTTTTTGTGCGCTTCTGCTTACAGAGCGGAAACATAGACGAAAACACGCGTGCGCGCACGTAAAACAGCAGCGGAACCCTACCGAAGGATGGCGACCGTGCGATTTAGCCGACAGTGAATTTGCCGGAAATGACAGTCACCGGTCCGGGCCAGCCGCTCTATGCGAATGCGCCGCAGGGCTCCGCGTTCGCGCTGCACGCGATGGAATGCGGCAATGCGGGCGGCGGCCGCTGCGCGGTGTCGGGTCCTGTCGCGAGCCAGCTGAACGACCCGCGCGGCACGAACAGCGTGACGCTGCTGCCTGACGAGATGCCCGTGCACACGCACCCGGCCAACGTAGACAACGTGCGCCCGTCCACGCCGGAGCCGGCGGGGCGCCTGCCTGCGCGCTTCCAGGTGCGCAACAACCGGGCGTATCTGTCGGTGACGGATTCGCCGGCACCGGTCATGACGACGCTCGCCCCGACGATGATCGCCGCGACGGGCGCCAGCATGGCGCACGAGAACCGTCAGCCCAACCTTGCCCTGCGCTTCTGCATCGCGCTGTCGGGCAACTTCCCGCCAAGGAGCTGATGGCCGCCGCATTCCCTGGCATCACGTTGCGGGCGATCGCCGACGACGATCGCCCGTTCCTCGCGCGGCTATATGCCTCGACGCGCGAGGCGGAGATGCGCATGACGGGCTGGAGCGCGGCTCAGCAATCGATCTTCCTGCAATCGCAGTTCGCCGCGCAGCAACGTGCCTACCTCGCGTACCCCGATGCGCGGTTCCTGCTGGCCCTGCACGATGGCGAGCCGGCCGGGCGTCTCTATCTGCAATTGCTGCCGGACCGGCTGCATGTGATCGACATCAGCCTGATGCCGACGCGTGCGGCAAGGCGGTCAGCACGTCGAATCCACCAACAGTGCGCTGGCAGCCCACGCGACTGGAACGGACATTGCTTCCCTGAAGGCTATCGGCATCGATGCCGGCTGAAGGGAGAGGTCTTGGACTGGCTAAACATCATCCAGTGGCCGGCAATGGCCGTGACCGTGGCGGCGACGTGGCTTGTCGGCTCGCGCGGGGCGGGGCGGCGCAGGATCGGCTTCTGGGTATTTCTGGCCAGTAACCTGATGTGGGTCGTGTGGGGATTGCATACGTCCGCCTATGCGTTGGTCACGTTGCAATTTGCGCTCGCTGCATTGAACATCCGTGGCATGATGGAGGCCCGCAAGGCCAAGGCGCACCCATCACCGAGCCCGCAGCCATGACCCGTCCCCTTCCTTCCAGAACGGCCATCGCGGCAGGCGCCGCGGGCATGGTGCGCGTGCGCGGCGCGCGCGAGCACAATCTGAAGAACGTGGATGTGGATATTCCACGCGACGCGCTCGTCGTATTCACCGGCGTGTCCGGCTCGGGCAAGTCGTCGCTGGCCTTCGGCACGCTGTACGCCGAGGCGCAGCGGCGCTACTTCGAATCGGTCGCGCCGTATGCGCGCCGGCTGATCGATCAGGTCGGCGTGCCCGATGTCGATGCCATCGAAGGACTGCCGCCCGCCGTCGCCCTGCAGCAGCAGCGCGGCACGCCGAACGCGCGCTCCACCGTGGGCAGCATCACCACGCTGTCCAGCCACATCCGCATGCTGTACTCGCGCGTCGGCAAGTATCCCGCGAAGCAGCCGATGCTGTACGCCGAGGATTTCTCGCCGAACACGCCACAGGGCGCGTGTCCGCAATGCCACGGCCTGGGCCGCGTCTACGACGTGACCGAGCAATCGATGGTGCCCGACGATTCGCTGTCGATCCGCGACCGCGCCATTGCCGCATGGCCGCCCGCATGGCACGGCCAGAACCTGCGCGATATTCTCGTCACGCTTGGCTATGACATCGACAAGCCCTGGCGGGATCTGCCGAAGAAGGACCGCGACTGGATCCTCTTCACCGACGAGCAGCCCACGGTTCCCGTCTACGCCGGCTTTACCCCGAAAGAGGTGCGCGCGGCGCTGAAGCAGAAGATGGAGCCGAGCTATCAGGGCACGTTCACGGGCGCGCGGCGCTATGTGCTGCAGACCTTCGCGAATACCCAGAGCGCGCTGATGAAGAAGCGCGTGGCGCAATACATGGTGGGTAGCGACTGTCCGCTCTGCCATGGCAAGCGGCTCAAGCCGGCCGCGCTGACCGTCACGTTCGCCGGACTCGATATCGCCGCGTTCTCGCATCTGCCGCTCGCTCGCGTGGCCGAAATCATGGAGGGAGTCGCCACGGGCACGCATGCCGCGACGGGCACCGAAGAGAAGCGTCTCGCGGCGCAGCGCATTGCGGAGGAACTGCTCGAACGCCTGTCCGCGCTGACCGATCTCGGCCTGGGCTACCTGTCGCTCGACCGTAGCACGCCGACGCTATCGTCGGGCGAACTGCAGCGCCTGCGGCTGGCCACGCAGCTATCGTCGCAACTCTTCGGCGTGGTGTATGTGCTCGACGAACCGTCGGCGGGGCTGCATCCGGCCGATGGCGAGGCGTTGCTGCGCGCGCTGCAGCGCCTGAAGGCCAGCGGCAACTCGCTGTTCGTGGTCGAGCACGATATGCAGACCGTGCGCAGCGCGGACTGGATCGTCGATGTCGGACCGGCCGCGGGCGAGGGCGGCGGTTGCGTACTCTACAGCGGCACGCCCGACGGTCTGGCCAACATTGCCGCCTCGCACACGGCCCGCTATCTGTTCGACGAGCAAGCACCCGTTGCGCGCGAGCCGCGGGCCGCCAGTGCGTGGCTCAAGCTGGCGCGCGTCTCGCGCAACAACCTGCACAACGTCGATGCGGCCATCCCGCTCGGCTGCTTCACCGTGGTGACGGGCCTGTCGGGCTCGGGCAAATCGAGCCTCATCAGTCAGGCATTGCCCGAACTTGTCGGCCGATACCTCGGCAAGATTGTCGATCCCGCGGAGGACGAGGAACAGGCGGGCGAGGGCGGCCTGCTGCCCGCGGCCGAGGTGCCGACGCACGGCCATATCGCCGAGGGCATGGAAAACATCCGGCGCCTCGTGCGCGTCGACCAGAAGCCAATCGGCCGTACGCCGCGATCGAATCTGGCCACGTACACCGGCCTGTTCGACGTCGTGCGCAAGCTGTTCGCCGAGACGCCCGCGGCACGCAAGCGACGCTACACGCCCGGTCGCTTCTCGTTCAACGTCGCGCAGGGACGCTGCCCGACCTGCGAGGGCGAGGGCTTCGTCAGCGTGGAGTTGCTGTTTCTGCCGAGTGTCTATGCGCCATGCTCGACGTGCCACGGCACGCGCTACAAGCCGCAGACGATCGAGATCGAATGGCAGGGGCGCAATATCGCGCAGGTCCTCGACCTGACCGTCGATGCGGCCTGCGAGGTCTTCGCGGACGAGGCGCAGGCGATGAAGTCGCTGGCCGTGCTGCGCGATATCGGGCTTGGCTATCTGCGGCTGGGCCAGCCGGCCACCGAGCTCTCGGGCGGCGAAGCCCAGCGGATCAAGCTCGCCACCGAACTGCAGCGCGCGCATCGCGGCGACACGCTGTACGTGCTCGACGAGCCGACGAACGGGCTCCACCCGGCCGACGTGGACCGGCTGCTCGTGCAGTTGCAGGGTCTCGTGGACAACGGCAATACCGTGGTCGTCGTGGAGCACGACATGCGTGTGGCCGCCCAGGCCGACTGGGTACTCGACATCGGCCCCGGCGCGGGCGATGCGGGCGGCAGGATCGTGGTGTGCGGACCGCCAGCGAAAATTGTGAAAAGCGCGGACAGCCAGACCGCGCGTTTTCTCGCCGATCAGCTGGCGCGGACCCACTGACGGTTCAGTTGATCCGATAGCGACGAATCATGTCCCAGTCGAGCCGCACGTCGAACCCCGGCCCCTGCGGAATCGACAGAATGCCTTCGTGGATCTTCGGCGGATTGACCCACATGCCGGGGAAGATCGGGTCGCGGTCGGGGTCGGGGAAGCACTCCACGCAGATGCCGTGCGGCACCGCGCCGATCATATGGGAGGCGATCTGCGGCTCCTCGTGATGGGCCATGCGTACGCCCTGTAGCGCGCACGCCGCAGCCACGCGGCGCCACTCGGTAATGCCGCCCCCCTCGGATGCGTCGAAGTTCACGATATCGACCGCGCTCGCGTCGAGCAGGCGGCGAATGCCCGCGCCGCTGACCTCGCTCTGCCCGGCGTTGATCGGAATCGACGTGGCCCGCCGTACCTGCGCCATGCCACGCGCGTCGTCATGCCAGTGGCACGGTTCCTCGAACCACGCGATGTCGTACGGTTCGACCAGCCGCGCGAAGCGGCTCGCCTCTTCGACGCTCCAGCCCCGATTGGCGTCCACCGCGATCAGAAAGTCCGCGCCGCCGCCTTCGCGGGCATAACGCACGCGCTCGGCATCGACCTCGGGCGTGGCGCCACCGACCTTGACCTTGCAGCCGGCCATGCCGACCGAGCGCAGCCATTCCATCTCGGGCGCGAGATCGCGCGGCGTCTTGCCGGGCAGGTAGTAGCCGGCGATGGCAATGATGGGCACCTCTTCGCGATAGCCGCCAAGCAGGCGGCAGACGTTGACGCCGAGCGCCTTGCCCATCAGGTCCCAGATCGCCGCGTCCACACAGGCAATTGCCTGCATCACGAGCGGCCGGTGGGCCGCGCGGATGGTCATGCGGAACAGTTTCTCCCAGCTGCGTTCCCACGCGAAGATGGAGTCGCCGACGAGCAGCGGCGCCATCTCCTCCTCGATAATGCGGGCGATCTCCGCGCCGTGCTCGCGCTCGTCGCCGTTGTAGATCTCGCTGACCAGGCCGCTCTCCGTATGGATGCGCGTGACCACCGTGGCGCGATGGGTCACCTGATAGGAACTCCCGGAGAACGTCTTGTTGAGCGGAATGCTGATCGCGATGGCTTCGATGCGTTCGATCTTCATGGTGTCGTGGGTCGTGGGTCGTGGGTCGTGAGTCGTGTAAGGGGAACGGATCAGTCGATATGGGTACCCGAGCGCTTGACGATCTCCGCCCACTTCACGCTTTCGGATTGGATATACGCAGCGAGATCGGCTGGCGAAGAACCGATGGGCACGATGCCGTCGCTCTGCAGCCGCTTGCGGAAATCGGCGCTATTGCCAGAGTTGGACAACTCGGTCGCCAGGCGGTCGACAATCGACTGCGGCGTGCCGCGCGGCGCGAGCAGCGCATATCAGACGCCCGACGCATATCCGGGCAGCCCGGCCTCGGCGATCGTCGGCACCTCGGGCATCGAGGCCGCGCGCTTGTCCGTGGAGACCGCCAGCACGCGCAGCTTGCCCGCCTTGATCTGCTGCGCGCCCACGCCATAGCTCACGAACATCACGCTGACCTGTCCGGACAGCAATGCCGGCAACGCCGGGCCCGTGCCACGGAACGGCACGTGCATGAGGTCGATGCCGGCCATCGACTTCAGCAGTTCCATCGACAGATGCGGGCCGCTGCCGTTGCCGGAGGAACCGTATGTGTACTTGCCCGGATTCGCCTTGGCCAGCGCGATGAACTCCTTGAGAGTCTTCGCCGGCACCGAAGGATGGACGACGAGGAAGTACGGCGCCGACGCCACCAGCGAGATCGGCGCGAAATCCTTGATCGGGTCGTAGGGCAGTTGCCGATACAGGCTCTGGTTCACGGCCAGTTGCGACGTGAGCGCGAGTTCCAGCGTGTAGCCGTCGCTGGGCGCCTTGGCCACCATGTCCATGCCGATATTGCCGTTGGCGCCGCCGCGGTTGTCGACGACCACCTGCTGGCCGAGGCGCTGCGACAGATACAGGGCCAGCGGCCGCGCAAGCGTGTCGCCGCCGCCGCCCACGGGGTAGGGCACGACGAGGCGAATGGGCTTGTCGGGATAGGTCTCCGAGTGCGCCGCCAGCGGCAGCGCGCCTAGCAGCGTGGCGGCCAATGTGCCGGCAAACAGCGCGGTGATGCGTTTCATGGTGGGGGTCTCCTTTGTCGTTATGTTGCGGCCGTGCCGCGTTCATTCCAGCCAGCGGCGCTCGTCTGTCTTGGCGAGCAGGGCATCGACGATGTCCGGCGCATGGCCGACATACGTCGTGGGGTCGAGCAACGCCGCCAGGCGTGCGGGCGTCAGCGCATCGCGAATGACGGGGTCGTCGTTGAGGGCCTGCTCGAACGTGCGGCCGCCTTCCACGCCCGCCATCGCGGCCGCATACACGCGCTCGTGCGCGGTCTGCTTGCCGACGGCTTCGGCGAGCGCGAACATCACGCGTTCGGACATCAGAAAGCCGCCGAGCAGGTCGAGGTTGCCGCGCATGCGTTCGCGGTCCACGCCGAGGCCGGACAGTGCCTCGCGCATCATCTCGAGCATCGCATGGGCCATCATGCAGGCCTCGGGCAAGGCCTTCCATTCGAGCCGCACGGCGGAGACATCGCGCTCGTGCTCGCCCATCTGCGCATCGAGCATCATGGCCACGCTGCAGCGGATCGCGCGGCTCAGTGTCACCACGGTCTCCACCACGGCGGGGTTTCGCTTGTGCGGCATCGTCGAGGAGCCCACCTTGCCGTCGTGGAACGGCTCCGCGAGTTCGCCCACTTCATCGCCCGAGAGGTTCATGATCTCGTTGGCGATCTTGCCGAGCGTGCCGCCGATCATGCCGAGCACGCTCACGTATTCGCAGAGCCGGTCGCGTGCGGGCTGCCAGCTGATGTCCGCGACGCCGAGGCCGAGCCGTGCCATCACCCTGCGCTGCAGGACGGCCGCGTGCGGGCCGAACGATGCCTGCGTGCCTACCGCACCCACGAGCTGGCCCACGAACGTGCGGGCTTCCAGCGCGCGCATCCGGTCGTGATGCCGCTCCACCTCGGACAGCCAGATCGCGCATTTGTGGCCGAACGTGATGGGCAGCGCCTGCACGGAATGCGTCCGGCCCGCCATCGCGGTATCGCGATGGGCACGCGCCAGCCGATACAGCTCGCGGCCCACGGCGATCAGATCGCGCATCAGCAGGTCGTGTGCCTGCCGGACCTGCAACACCATGCCGGTGTCGTACACGTCCTGCGACGTGGGGCCGAAATGCACGAACTCGCCGTGGCCCTCGGCGCAGCATTGCTGCAAGGCGCGCACCGCGGGGACGACCGGATGCCGCGTCCGGCGCATCTCGCCGGCCAGTGCACGCAGGTCGATATTGGCCACGTCGGCCTGGCGCGCGATTTCGCGCGCGGCGGATTCGGGAATGATGCCGAGCGCGGCCTGCTCGATTGCGAGCGCGGCCTCGAGGTCGAGCCACTTCTGGATGCGGTTCGTTTCAGCGAACACCGCATGCATCGCATCGGTGGTCCACATGTGTTGCTGGAGCGGCTGGTCGAACACGCTGGAGGTCATGGCGGGGAGGGGCGGAGATCGTTATCGATGCGAGCCATTCTGGCCATCCCCGATCATTCTGTAAAATGACATGTTTGTAGACAATCATTACCAAAAAGGCATGATATGACGTTGCAGCAATTGCGCTGCCTGCAGGCGGTGCTGAACCATCAGCTCAGCGTGTCGCGCGCGGCAGAGGCCCTGCATACGACGCAGCCGGCCGTGAGCAAGCTCATTCGCTCGCTCGAGATGGAACTGGGGGTCGATCTGTTCGTGCGGCGCGGGAACCGTCTCGTGGGGCTGACCGATGGGGGCAGGGAGGCGGCGGTGCTGTCCCGTCGCGTGCTCAACGACACGCAGGCCATGACCACGCTGGCGCAGGCGGATCGCGAGGCCAACAGCGGCACGCTGCGCGTGGGCACCACGCATATCCACGCGCGCTATGCGCTGCTCGATGTCGTGCGGCGCTTCACGGCCGAGTACCCGGCCGTGAACCTCGAGGTCATGCAGGGGCCGCCGGGCGAGATCGTGCGATGGGTCATCGAGGGCGCCGTCGATCTGGGACTCTCGACGCTGCCGCGCGCGACGCCGGAGGGGCTGGTTACCGCCGAGGCCTATGCGTTCTCACGCTGCCTGATCGTGCCGCTCGGCCATCCGCTGCTGCGCAGGCGACGCGTGAAGATCGAGGACATCGCGCAGTATCCGCTCGTGACGTACGACGAATCGTTCAACTCGGGATGGGTCGTGCAGCGCGCGTTCCAGCGGCAGGGGCTGGAACCGCGCGTGGTGGTGCGCGCGACCGACGTCAATGTCATCAAGGCCTATGTGGCGGCGGGGCTCGGCGTGGCGATCGTGCAGCGCGTGGCTGTGGATCCCGCGCGCGATACGGATCTGGCGATCATCGACATGGGCGATGTGTTTCCGCCGTCGCAGGCGCATTTCAGCCTGCGCGGCGACCATTTCATCCGCGGGTATATGCGCGCCTTTATCGAGATGGTCACGCCTGGCGCGGTCGATGTGTTGACGCATTAGCCTTTGACGCACTAGCCTTCGACGCACTAGCCGTCGAAGCGTTAGCCGGGGCCGGCCATTGCACCGTGGCCAGCAACGAGGCGAGCACCATCAGCCCGCCGCCGCACCATGCCCAGCCCGACAACTGCTCGCCGAGCCAGAGGTAGGCGAACAACGCGCCGAACGCCGGTTCGCCGCCCATCAGCAGCGCCACGCGCGTCGGGCTGCTGCGCTTGACCGCATAGTTCTGCGCGAAGAACGCGAACAGCGTGCAGGCAATGACCAGATAGGCGATGGCGAGCCAGAACGCGCCATGGCCAGCAAACGCGGGCAGCGGTGGCAACGGTTGCCGGACGATCGCCAGTGCGACGACGAGACTGCCGAGGGCCACCGTGCCGGCCTGGATCGCGGTGACCGTCAATGGCGCGAGCGTCGAATCGCGCATCACGCGCTTGGTCACGCAGACCACGATGGCGCGGAGCATGGCCGCGAGCAGGATCAGCGCATCGCCGCCGGTCGGCACGAGCACGCCGCCGGTGACCATCGCGGCCCCGGCGAGCGACAGTGCCACGGCGATCCAGTCCATCGCGGTGGGCCGCCGGCGCAGCATCGCCCATTCGACGAGCGGCGTCAGCACGACGCACAGGCTGATCAGGAACGCGGCATTCGAGGCGTGCGTGTTGGCCACGCCATAGGTCTCCGCCAGAAAGATGCCCAGCAGCAGGACGCCGCACAGGATCGCGCCCGCGATCGTGGAAGGGGTCACGCCCCGCAGCGCGCGCAACGCCGGCGACAGCACGATAAACGTGATGCCGAACCGCAGCGCCAGCAATCCCAGCACGGGATAGAACGCGAGCGCGATTTTGGCGACGCCATAGCTGGTACCCCAGACCACGGCGACGGCGAGCAGCATCAGGTCGGAAATCCAGAGCAGACGGTTGGGGGCGGACATGGCGGGCCTCGGCTTGACGATCGAACGCCCGGATTGTGGGGTATTGCGCGGAGAAATATAATCGGGTCATTCGGAAAAGCATCTATGCTCCCGATGCACAAATAAAGCGCCCCATCATGCATCCCAGCGAGTTTTTTGCGTTGCTCCCCGATATGGCCACGTTCGCCCGCGTCGTCGAAGCCGGTAACTTTTCCGAGGCCGCCAGGCAGCTCGGCAGCACGCCATCGACGATCAGCCGGCAAATCAAGCGGCTGGAGCAAGCGCTTGGCATGCGACTACTCGAGCGCTCCACGCGCAGCGTGCGGCTGACGGACGCGGGCGCGCAGGTGTATCGCCATTGCCGCGACATGCTCGGCGCGGCGTCCGGCGCGGTGGATGTCGCGGGCAATCTCGTGAGCGCGCCGCAGGGCAGGGTGAGCCTCAGCGCGCCGATCTCGTATGCAAGGTCGGTCATTCATCCGCTGCTGCCCGGGTTTCTGCGCCGCTGGCCGGAGATCGACGTGCAACTGATGTTCGTGGACCGCGAGATCGATCCGTTACGGGAGGACGTGGACCTCGTGATCCGATTGACGGATACGCCGCCGCTGGGCCTGGCCGCGCGGCAACTCGGCGTCGCGCGCTGGCTGCTATGCGCATCGCCGGCCTATCTCGCGGCGCGGGGCACACCGTCCGCGCCGCAGGATCTGCGGCATCACGAATGCCTGTTCCTCGGCGAAACCGTGGACGACAATCGATGGACCTTCCGGCGCGGAACCGAGACGCAGTCGGTGGAGGTGAAAGGGCGTTATATCGCCAACGACGTCAGCGCGCGGCTCGATGCGGCGCTGCACGACATCGGCATAGCCGCCCTGCCGGATTTTGCGATGGCCGATGCGTTGCGCGATGGCCAGCTCGTGCAGGTGCTCGACGACTGGACGTTCGAGGCACGCGCGTATATGGGCCCGGTGTGGCTGCTCTATCCGCCCAACCGTTTTTTGCCTTCGAAGGTACGGGCGCTGATCGATTATCTTGCGAGTCATCTGGGCACATGATGGGGCTGTTCCGTGCCTCTTTGGTATACTCCCTCACCTTCGGGGCTGCCTTGTGCAGCTCTTTTGCATTCTCGCGGCACCCTTGCCGCGGGACGAAGTTCCTGTTCACGCCCGGCGCGCCACTGAGCCGTCAACGGCGTGAACCCCCGCGCAAACCGCGCGGATAGTGGGCTTCGGTCAAGCGGCGCGCAATGCCGGCATCCCGCGCGGAAACGTGGCGGCGGTGACCCGCGTGCCGCGCTTCATCCCGGTGCCATCGGCCGCATTGTCGGCCGCGCTGCCGCACTGACATCGACACGTTCGAGCCAGACGACCTGCAGTCCGCGCCGGGGCCATGTACCCCGATCAGGAAGTTCCCATGATTACCGAGAGAGACACACGCACACGATGGCTGTGCATGGCAGCGCTTTTCACTGCCACGACGTCTGCCTCGGCGCAGAGTGGTGTCACGCTCTATGGCGTGATCGATGAAGGCATCAACTACACCAGCAACGTCGGCGGCCACAGCCAGGTGGCCATGGCCAGCGGGTTCCCGCATGGCAGCCGCTGGGGCCTCAAGGGCACCGAGGATCTGGGCGGCGGCACGCAGGCGCTGTTCCAGCTCGAGAATGGCTTCGACGTCGACAACGGCCGCGCGTACCAGGGCGGCGCATTGTTCGGCCGTCAGGCATTCGTCGGCGTGAACGACGCGCGCTGGGGCGCGGTCACGCTCGGGCGGCAGTACGACTCGGTGGTGGACTATCTCGCGCAAACGACGGCCGGCGGTACGTGGGGCGGCTACATGTTCGCGCACCCGTACGACAACGACAACCTCATCAACACGTTCCGCGTCAACAACGCGGTGAAGTACACAAGCCCGGCGCTGGGCGGCCTCAAGTTCGGCGGCATGGTCGGGCTCAGCGAGGACGCGAAGTTCTCGAACAACCGCGTGTTCAGCGGCGGCGCGCAGTATGCGACCGGTGGCCTGACGCTGGCCGCCGCGTACCTGCAGGCGGACAGCCCATCGGCGACATCCTATGGCGCGCTCGACAACGGCGCGGACCAGAATCTCGCGGGCAGCAAGCTCAGGATCTGGGGCGCGGGTGGGGCCTACGAGATCGGCAAGTTCCAGATCGGCGTCTCGTACGCGCAAACCGATGTGGCCGACCCGCGCGGTTCCGCATATGTCGGCGATATCGCGCCGGCCGCGGGCACGCTCGCGGCACTGCGCTTCCAGAACGTCGAGGCCAACATCAAGTACCAGCCGACCCGTTCATACTGGTTCGGCGCCATGTACGCCTACACGCGCGCGACGGTCGATGCCACGTCGGGCGAGAAGCATCCGGTCTATCACTCGGTCGGCCTGATGGCGGACTATATCTTCTCCAGGCGCACGGACGTGTATCTGCAGACCGTGTATCAGCACGTGAGCGGCGACAAGACGGACAGCGTGCTGGACGCCGCGTACGTGGCCGGCGCGGCGAACGTCGCATCGGGTCCCGATCAGGTGGTGGTGCGCGTCGGGGTACGGCACTTCTTCTGAGGCGCCGACGGGCAATCAGGCCCCCGCGAGTTCCCGGAACGCCCGCTCCTGCTCCGATACGGTCCCGGTCCGAAAGACCATCCACATCGCCGACTTCGCTTCCTTGTTGCGCAGCCGGCGATAGGACACGCCCGTCACCGCGACGCGCCTGAACGACGCGGGTACCAATGCGATGCCGAGGCCCGCCGCGACGAGGCCCACGATGGTGACGGCGGTCAGCGCTTCCTGCACCACGCGGGGCGCAAAGCCCGACAGGCGGCAGAGCCAGACGATCTGCTCGAACACGCCAGTGCCGCTCTCGGGGGGGAATATCACGAATTCCTCGTTGGCCAGCGCGCTCACGGACAGCGGGCCGCTGCCGGCCGAAAGCGGATGCTTCGGCGGCAGCGCTACGACCAGCGCGTCCTCGAACAGTCGCATGGCACCGAGCGTCGGCGGCAGGTCGGGCGCCTGCGCGCTCCGGATAAATGCGATATCGATCCGCCGCTCGAGCATCGCCACCAGCTGCGCCTGCGTGGTCATCTCCTCGATGCGCACGCGCACGCCGGGGCGCCGCTGCCGGAAGGCAAGGATGAGGCGCGGAATGACGTCCGTGAGCGCCGCACCGCTGGTAAAGCCCACACGCAATTCGCCGAGCTCGCCACGCTGCACGCTGGCCGCGATGCCGCTAGCGCGGTCGGCTTGCGCAAGCAGCGCGAGCGCTTCGGGCAGCAGCGCCTTGCCGGCGGGCGTCAGCTCGACGCGCCGGTTGCTGCGCTCGAACAGCTTCGCATCCAGCTCTTCCTCGAGCACCTTGATCTGGTGGCTCAGCGGCGGCTGGGCGATATTGAGCCGCGCCGCGGCGCGGCTGAAGTGAAGCGTCTCGGCCAGAACGACGAAATAGCGGAGTCGGCGCAGATCCATGATACCTGCGATGTATCAATCATCGTCAAAACAATATTGGACGTAGATATTACTCCGGCGGGATGATCGACGCATCATGACGCCACAAGACCCCCCGATTCCCGCCCGCGCACGACGTATCGCCATGGCCGCGCTGATGTGCGCATCGATCCTGGCCTCGCTGGATACGACCGTCGCCAATACCGCGCTTCCGCAGATCGCCGAAAGCCTCCGCGCCAGCGATGCCACGATCATCTGGGTCGCCAACGCCTACCAGATCGCGATGATCGCGATGCTGCTGCCGTTTGCCTCGCTGGGCGAGCGCGTCGGGTACAAGACCGTGTTTGCGGGCGGTGTCGCGCTGTTCGCCATCGCGTCCGCCATTTGCGGTGGCGCACCGGCGTTGTGGGTGCTGATACTCGGGCGCGCGTTGCAAGGCGTGGGTGCCGCAGCCATGTCGAGCGTGGCGGCGGCGGTGGTCCGGCACATCTATCCGCCGCATATGCTGGGCCGGGGGCTGGGCGCGCATGCGCTGGTCGTCGCCATCGGCTTTACGCTTGGGCCTGTGGTCGCATCGGCGGTGCTGTCCGTCGCCAGCTGGCACTGGCTGTTCCTGATCAACGTGCCGCTCGCGATCCCGACCATTGCGCTGGCGTGGCGCTATCTGCCAGGCGGCGTGCAGGCTGGGCACCGTTTCGAAGCGGCGCCGGCCATGCTCTGCACGGCGTTCCTGGGGCTGCTGACGCTCGGGCTTTGCCTCGTGGAGAATGGCGGCGCGCCGGTCCTCGCATGGCTGTTCGTTGCGGCGGCAGGTGTGCTGCTGCTTTCGCTGCTACGCCTGCAACGCGGGCATCCCGCGCCGATTCTGGCCGTGGATCTGCTGGCGATGCGGTCGATCGGCTTCTCGTCGCTGACGTCGGTCTGCGCCTTCGCCACGCAATCGCTCGCGCTGGTGTCGCTGCCGTTCTTCCTGCAGGGCACGCTCGGCATCACCGTGGTTCGCACGGGGTTCGTCCTCGCCGCATGGCCGCTCGTCGTGGCGATCATGGCGGCGCTCGTCGCGCCGCTGAGCGACGGCGGGCGCTTCTCGCCGGGGGTACTCTGCAGCGCGGGCCTCGCCGTACTCGCGGCCGGCATGTGGTCGCTGGCGCTGGTGCCCGTTCACGCGTCGGAAGCGGATATCGCGCTGCGGCTGGCCATCTGCGGCATGGGGTTCGGGCTGTTTCAGGCGCCCAATATGCGCGCGATCATGGGCAATGCGCCGCCGGGCCGCAGCGGCGGCGCGAGCGGTATCGTGGCCATCTCGCGGTTGATGGGACAAACCATCGGCGCCGCGCTCGTGGCGCAGTGCTTTCACACATGGGCGGCGGGCGGCCCGGTCATGGCACTGTGGATCGGCGGGGGCACCGCGCTGCTGGGCTGCGGTTTCAGTGCCATGCGGCTGCAGCGCCGGCAGCAGGTGTCGCGGGCCTGATCAGTACGCGAGCCGCGCCTGCACGTAGAACATCCGCGGCGCGCCGACCATCCGGCCGCCATTGGTATCGACGTTACGCGTGTGGTAGCGGTGATCGAACAGGTTGTTCACGCCAAACGCGAGGTCGCTGTTCTTGCGGCCCGGAATCTTGTAGCTCACCTGCGCGTTCCACACACTGAACCCCGGCACGCGGCCATTGAGCGCGTCCGCCGATTCCTGCACGGTGTTGGCGGTGTCCGAGTACTGGCTGCTCTGCACCGTGGCAAACACGTTGAGTGTCCAGCTCTGGCGCGTATAGCGTCCCCCCCACGTCGCCGTCTGCCGCGAGTAGAAGGGCACGTCGTTGCCATCGAACTCCCCGGACTTCTGGATCGCGCGCACATACGTGTAGTTGGCGTAGAGATTCAGGCCCGCCAGAAAGCCCGACCGGTCGAAGTCGTAGTCGACGGCGAACTCCACGCCATTGTGGTTCGTCGCGCCGAGGTTGCGGAACACGGCCGGATTCGTGCCGGGAATCGACAGAATCTGGTTGTCGAAGCGCAGATCGAACAGCGTCAGTTCGGAATGCAGCTGATCGCCGTTGTAGCGGCCCCCGATCTCGACGGTCTTGGCCACTTCGGGCTTCAGCGGATTCGTCGCGGACATCGAGTTCAGCTGCGTGTACTGGACCGCGCCAAACGACGTGCTGTACGAGGTATAGAGCGTGAACTTGTCGCTGACGAGGTACGAGACGTTCAGCGAGGGCAGCGCGCGGCTGTTGCCGACGTGGAACGGCGTGTCGTCGGTGGTGCCGCTCGGCTGCCGGTCGCTGTTGATCTTCTCGTAGCGGATACCGGGCGTGATGCGCCAGCGGTCATACGCGATGCGGTCATCGAGGTAGATGGAGTGCGCGTTCGTGCCGTTGTCGAAGATCTGCGAGACGCCGATCTGATTGCCCGTGGTCAGCGACGTGGCATAGCGCGTGTCGGTACCCGACTCGTGGATATACCGATAGCCGATCGTCACGTCGTGCGTGGTCGGGCCCCATTGCAGGCGCTGCGTATAGCGCGGCTCCACGCCCACCACCTGATTGTCGCGCGGCTGAAAATCGTTGCGGCCCTGCGCCGGATTGATCAGCGAACTCTTGCGCGAACTCTCGTAATAGTAGCTGCGGATCTCGAACTCCTGCGTGTCCGAGATTGAATTCACATAGCCGATATCGACCTGATTGCGGTCGCCGCGCCACGAGTCCGTCGGATGCGTGTTCTGGAACGGGTTCTGCCGATACTGGGCCACGGTCAGGCCGCCCGGCGTCATCGACTTGACGTCGTAGTGCGAGAACTTGCCGTAGACCTCGGACGTCGGGCTGATCTCATAGCGCCACTTCACGGCGAGGTCGTTGTAGTTGTCGTGGCTGCCATCGCGCCATTGCTGGCCATCGAGACCCGAATACAGCACCGCGACGCCCAGGCCGTAGTCCGTCTGCGTGCCGGCAAACGCGCTGTACTGCCGGTTCGTGCCGCCATGGCCATAGGCGTTGTAGCGCAGCGAACCGTCCGCGGTCAGGCCCGGTGTGGTCGGCACCGCGCGCGTCTTGAAGTTGATGATGCCGCCGACGTTCTGCGGGCCGTAGCGCACCGCGCCGCCGCCGCGCACCACGTCGATGGAATCCAGATTGCCCGAACTGACGGGCGACATCACGAGGTTAGGCTGGCCATATGGCGCCATGGCCAGCGGAATGCCGTCGATCAGCATCGTCGAGCGGAACGAATTGCGCGGATTCAGGCCGCGAATGCCCACGTGCAGGCCCACCGAGGCGCCGGTGGCGCTCGTGCTGCCGCTGATCTGGACGCCCGGAATGCGCCGCAGGACGTCGCCGATATTCGTGGCGCCGCTGTTCTGGATCTCGTCCCGCTTGACCAGCGTCCGCGCGCCGCCGAAGGTCTGGACGCTGTTCTCCAGCCCGGTGCCGAGCCAGTCGCCGCTGACGGTGATCGCTTCGAGCGTGGGCGCGTTCTGCAGCGGATCGTTGTCGATGTCGACCTGCGCGCGCGTGGCTGCCGCTGACGGTGCGGATGAGGGGCTTCCCTGAATCACAAACCCTTCGCGCGCCTGCGGCACCGCGCGCAGGCGCGTACCCGCCAGCAACGCGGTCAGGCCTTCCGTCGCCGTGTACCGGCCCTGCAGCCCCCCGGTCGTCAGGCCGGCCGTATCTTCGGGGCGAAACGCGACCGTGACGCCGGTGTCGCGGGCGAAGGCGGAGAGGGCGGAGGCGAGGGGGCCGGCGGGAATCCGGTAGTCGCGCGCTTCCTGTACCGCGGCTTGCGCGTGGGCACGCGGCGCGTGCGTGGCGGCGCCGGCGGTGATGCAGGCCGCGATGGCGGTCAGGGCAAAACGGCGGGCAGTGTTGCGACCGGCAGTGTTGCGACAGGCGGTTTTGCGCCCGGCAGTGTTCTCGATGACTTCAAATTCCGACGGCACCACTTCGTTTCCTCTTCATGTCCTTCGTCAATGCCCCATATGCCGAACGACGACAGCAAAAGGGGACACGGCGTCGAACAAAAAAGGAAAAAAATCCTCAGGAAGCAGCTGTCACGGTCACCCAGTAACCGGTCCGCCGGACCACGCGCACCGGCAGTGTCTGCCCGATGATGTCGAGGATATGGTCGGTGTCCCCGAGCATGAAGACGCCAGACACCTTGATCCCGGCCACTTCCGGATCGCAGCGCACGATGCCGCTGCGATAGCGCGACAGTTCGGCGACGAACGCGTCCAGCCGCATGTCGTCCGCCTGCAGCATGCCCCGCGTCCAGCCGGGCGCGTCGGCAGACACCGGCGCCGTCGGGCCGGCATCGGGGCTTGTCCGTTCCACCGACTCGAACGCGCGGTCGGAGAAGCGGGCCGTCTCGCCCGCCCCGACGATCCGGCGTTCGCCCGTGGCCTTGAGCGAGATCTCGACACGATGCTCGAGGACGGTCAGCGCGGTCACCGGTTGGCCGCCGGTCGCCAGTGCCCTGACCGTAAAGCGCGTCCCCAGCGCCCGCAGGCGCCCTTGCCGCGTATCGACGAGGAACGGGCGTGCGGGGCTGCGGAAGTCCGGAGCCGTCTCGATATAGATCTCGCCCTGCCGCAAATGCAGGACCCGAGCGTCGTCGGCGTAGTGCACGGCGAGGTGGGTCGCGGTGTTCAGCTGGACGACGCTGCGATCGGCAAGCGCGATGCGCCGATGCTCGCCCACGGCGGCGTGATAGACGTCGCCTGCTTCGTCTGCCCACAGGCGGGCGCCAAGCCAGCCGGCCGGTGCCAGCACGCCGAGCACGGCCAGCGTTTTCAGGACCGCGCGGCGGTTGGATGCGCGGTGGGTGGCATCGCGACGCGTCAGCACGGGCACGCCCAGCGCGGGCGACACCGCGCCGAACTTGGCGCTGAGCCGCTCGGCGCGCTCCCAGGCCCGTTCGTGATCGGGCCCGGTCCGGCGCCAGCGCTCGAACGCTTCGAGCTCCGCGGGGCCTGCCTCGCCGGAATGCAGCCGCACGAGCCAGTTCGCCGCTTCGCGAATGATGGCGGGATCCAGCGCGGGAGAGGAATCGGAGGGGGACACGGCAGGTCGGTACCGCGGCAATCAGTGGAGGAGCGTCAGGCAGAGCTCGAAGCCCTGCGCCATGTACCGCTTGACGGTCCGGTCGCTGAGCCGGGTGCGCTCGGCAATCTGCACGTAGGTCAGGCCTTCCAGCTGCGACAGCACGAAGACTTCGCGTGCCTGCGGCGCGAGCGTGGCAAGCATGGCGTCCAGCTGCTGCAACTCCTGCTGCATCGACACGAGATTCTCGGGGGAGATGGCGACTTCGACGGGCAAGGCCGCAAGGGCCTCCAGCCACGCCTGTTCGAGCGAACGCCGCCGCCAGTGGTCGTTGAGCAGCCCACGCGCCACGGTCGTCAGGAACGCGCGCGGCTCCTTGATCCCGGGCACGTCGTCGGGCTTGCGCAGCAGGCGCAGAAAGGTGTCCTGGGCCAGGTCGAGCGCCTCTTCGCTGCAATCGAGCCGACGACGCAACCACTGGCAGAGCCAGTCATGGTTGTCCTCGTACAGAACGCGAATGGTGGTCGACATGGCCGTGAACCCGGGGCGGTGCTGAGCGACGGATGATATCGAGAATTGTTCTTATTTGCAAACATGACTGGTGACACGACGGCTTACGTCGATTACCCCAGCGCGCCCCAATGGTTGGTGACGCGCATCAACGACGCGTGGGGGCCGATTTCGCCGAGCTCCGTCGAGAGTTGCTCCGCGGCTTCGCGCACCGGCGTCGTCAGGTCCCGCAACCGTGCCATGCGCAGCCGCGTATCGGGCCCCGAGATACCGATGGCGGCGATGACGGCGCCGGTGCCGTCGAAGATGGGGGCCGCCAGGCCGTTCACGCCAGGGCGCCATTCCCCGCGGTTGATCGCATAGCCCGCGCGGCGCACGCGCTGCATTTCCTGCTGGAATCCGTCGGGGTCGGTAATCGTGCGCGGCGTGGCGGCGGTGAGGTCATGCGCGATCTCGGCGAACCACTGCGGATTGCGAAACGCCAGCATGGCCTTGCCCGTCGCCACGCAATGCGCCTGCGCGCGCCCGCCGATCTGGCTATACGCGCGAATCGGGTTCGGGCATTCCACCTTGTGGACGTACACGACCTCGCGTCCGTCCAGTACGGAGAGGTGCACCGACTCGCCCGTGGATTGCATCAGCGCTTCCATCAGCGCGTCGGCATGCCGCCGCAGGTCGAAGCTCCAGAGAGCCGCCGATCCCAGTTCCCACAGCTTGATGGACACGGTGTAGCTGGCCGGCGGCACCCGCACGACATAACGCTCGTCCACCAGCGCCTGCAGCAGCCGGTGCGCGAGCGAGCGCGCGTCGCAGGGTTATCGTCATTGTCGTCTCCTTGTCATGGACCGCCAGACAGCGATCGCCAGACCGTCATTGCGGCCTGAAACGATTCTGGGCGACGCGCGCGGATTCGCATGGATGTTCCGCGAACTGGAACGGGGGAGGGGAAGGCGCCAGTGGCCAGGTCGAGCAAAACGTACCGGCAAATCCCGATCGGCCGATGTAAATGCTGCGTGCGCGCGGGGCGGCCATCGCCGCGGCAGGTAACGCGCGCCGCTGGAATGAAGATTGCGTTCCCGTGACGATCCGATTCCGCCTGGAGCCTCCATGTCCGCCCCGTTTCCCATCCGCCCGCTTCCCTTCGACCCCAGCTTCGAACAGGTGCCGGAGGACGAGGCTACGACGGTGATCAAGCTGATGGAGGTGCTGCACGAGATCCAGCAGACGACCGCGCGTGACTACGGGTACGCCGTGCGCAGCGTGCATGCGAAATGCCATGGCGTGCTCGATGGCGAGATCGAGATCCTCGAGGGCCTGCCGCCCGAACTCGCGCACGGCCTGTTTGCAAAGCCCGGCCTGTATCCGGTGGTCATGCGGCTCTCCACGAATCCCGGCGATATTCTCGACGACAGCGTCTCGACCCCGCGCGGACTGGCCATCAAGGTCAGCGATGTGTCCGGTGAGCGGTTGCCGGGCAGCGAGGGCAGGGCGACGCAGAACTTCGTCATGGTGAATGCACCGGCTTTTTCCGCCGCGACCCCGGCGAAGCTGCTCGCGAACCTGAGTCTGCTGGCCAAGACGACGGACCGCGCACCGCGCGCGAAAAAGGCGCTCTCGGCAATGCTGCGCGGCGTCGAGCATGCGATCGAAGCGGTCGGCGGCGAAAGCGCGACGCTGAAAAGCCTGGGCGGCCATCCGCCCACGCATATCCTCGGCGAAACGTTCTATACCTGCGTGCCGGTGCTGTACGGCCCGTATTACGCAAAGCTCAGCCTGACACCGGTGTCTCCGGAGATTGCGGCGCTGGCCGATGCGCGCATCGCGTTGCGCGATCATCCCGACGCCTTGCGCGAGGCCGTTCACGCATTCTTCGCGCGGCAGGGCGCGGAATGGGAAGTCCGCGTGCAGCTGGCCACCAGCGCGGAGGCGATGCCCATCGAGGATGCGTCGGTCGAGTGGGATGAGGACACCAGTCCCTACCTGACCGTGGCACGCATTCGCGCGCAGCCGCAGGATACGTGGGCCGAGTCGCGCGTCACGGCGATCGACGACTGCATGTCGTTCAATCCGTGGCATGGCCTGGCCGCGCACCGCCCGCTCGGCGGTATCATGCGCGTGCGCAAGCACGTGTACGAGGCCTCCGCCGACTTCCGTGAGCGCTTCAACCAGTGCCCGATGCATGGCTGAGGGCCGCGCGAGCAGGAGGCGTCATGCTCAGACATATCCAAACCGATCTGCTGGATATCGCTTATGACGAACAGGGCGATGCGGGCGGATGGCCGGTCGTCTTGCTACATGGGTTCCCGTACGACATCCACACGTACGACGATGTGGTGCCGCGCCTCACGCGTCAGGGCGCGAGAGTCATCCGGCCATACCTGCGCGGATACGGCCCCACGCGCTTCCTCTCGGCGGACACCCCACGTTCCGGCCAACAGGCGGCGCTGGGCGCCGACCTGCTTGCGCTGCTCGATGGATTGCGGATCGATCGGGCCTGTCTGGGCGGATACGACTGGGGCGGCCGCGCGGCGTGCATCGTGGCGGCGCTCTATCCGTCGCGCGTGCAGGGGCTGGTTTCGGTCAACGGCTACAACATCCAGCATCTGGCCACCGCCATGCAGCCGCTGAAGCCGGAGCAGGAGTACCGGCTCTGGTATCAGTACTACCTCCACGGCGAACGGGGCCGTGCCGGACTCGGCGAGAACCGGCGCGAGTTCTGCCGTCTGCTCTGGTCCCTGTGGTCGCCCACGTGGCATTTCGCGGAAGACACCTTCGCGCGCTCGGCCGCGTCGTTCAACAATCCCGATTTCGTCGACGTCGTCGTGCATTCCTACCGTCACCGCTTCGGCCTCGTGGAAGGCGACCCGCGCTACGACGACATCGAGCGCCGCCTCGCGGCCAGCCCATCGATCACGGTACCCGCGATCACGATGGACGGTGGCGCCGACGGCGTCATGCCACCCGCGGGCAATCAGGCCAACGATCAGGCCAACAATCAGGCCAACCTGAGCCGCTTCACGGGGCGCCATCAGCGCCGCCTGGTCGAGAACGCGGGTCACAACCTGCCGCAGGAGGCGCCGGAAGCGTTTGCCGATGCGGTGCTCGAGGTGCACGGCTGGGCCGCCACATAGGCCCCGCCCCACGCACGCGTCTACACGACGCGGCGGAAGCGCAGGCCGGACATGGCATGCATTTCGCACCGATGTTCGGCATCCGGTTGGTGAGCCGCCGCGACGCTTCCCCTGCCGGGCCGCCGGCGGCGGAGACGGGCAATCTTTACCCCCTGCGTGTAAAGAGCGCCCGCGCACGCTACCAATCTCCGCATCGCTGACGGCTTTTCTGAGGGGTTCCACATGGCCACCGTGGCAGATTTCATTCTCGAGCGGCTGCGTGCCTGGGGCATCGGACGCATCTATGGCTATCCCGGCGATGGGATCAACGGCATGCTCGGCGCGCTCGACCGGGCGCGGAAAGACGGGCCGAGGCTGATTCAGGTGCGTCACGAGGAAAGCGCGGCCATGATGGCTTGCGCGCACGCCAAATTTTCCGGGGAGGTCGGCGTCTGCATGGCCACGTCGGGGCCCGGCGCGATCCACCTGCTCAATGGACTCTACGACGCCAAGGCCGATCACCAGCCCGTGGTTTGCCTGATCGGGCAACAGCGCCTTGCCGCGCTGGGCGGCGATTATCAGCAGGAAGTCGACCTGCTGTCGCTGTTCAAGGATGTCGCGCACGAATATGTGCAGATGGCCGTGACGCCGGGGCAGGTCCGGCATCTCGTCGATCGGGCGCTACGTATTGCACTCGACCAGCGTACCGTCACCTGTGTGATCCTGCCGAACGATGTGCAGGAGATGGACGCCGTACCCACGCCGCCGGCAGAGCATGGCACCGTGCATAGCGGCGTCGGCTACGTCAAGCCGCGCGTGGTGCCCGATGCCGAGACGCTCGCGCGCGCCGCGGCCGTGCTCAACGGCGGCAAGAAGGTCGCGATGCTCGTCGGGGCGGGCGCGCTCGGCGCCACCGACGAAGTGATCGCCGTGGCGGAGCGGCTTGGCGCGGGCGTCGCCAAGGCGCTGCTCGGCAAGGCGGTCTTGCCCGATGACCTGCCTTATGTCACGGGCAGTATCGGCCTGCTCGGGACACGTGCCAGCTGGCAGCTGATGAGCGAGTGCGATACGTTGCTGATGGTCGGCTCTTCGTTCCCGTACTCGGAATTCCTGCCTCAGGAGGGCCAGGCGCGCGGCGTGCAGATCGACCTCGATGGCCGCAAGCTGAGCATGCGGTATCCGATGGAAGTGCCGATGGTCGGCGATGCAAAAGAGACGCTCGCCGCGCTGTTGCCGCTGCTGGACATCCGTACCGACTTCGCCTGGCGCGAGGAAGTCGAAGCCAATACCGAGCGTTGGTGGCGCGTGCTGGAGAAGCGCGCGCTCGACGATGCGGTACCGATCAACCCGCAACGGGTGTTCTGGGAACTGTCGTCGCGTCTGCCCGCGAATGCCATCCTCTGCGCGGATTCGGGCACGGCCGCCACCTGGTATGCGCGCGATATCCGCATGCAGCGAGGGATGAAGGGTTCGTTGTCCGGTGGCCTCGCGACCATGGCACCGGCGTTGCCTTACGCGATTGCCGCGAAGTTCTGCTTCCCCGATCGTCCGGCGCTCGCGCTGGAAGGGGACGGCGCCATGCAGATGAACGGCATCAACGAACTCATCACGGTCGCGGCCTACTGGCGCGAGTGGTCCGACCCGAGGCTGATCGTGCTCGTGCTCAACAACGGCGATCTGAACATGGTCACGTGGGAGGAGCGCTCCCTCGCCGGCGACCGGCGCTTCGACACGTCGCAAACGGTGCCGCCGTTCGATTACGCGGCCTACGCGCGAATGCTGGGGCTCGAAGGCATCCGCGTGGAAACGCCGGATGCGCTGGGCCCCGTGTGGGAGCATGCGCTGGCGGCCAAACGGCCCGTCGTGCTCGACGTGCTCACCGATCCGGCTGTGCCGCCGGTTCCGCCGCATATGCCGGCGGAGGCGGTCCGCAACTATCTGAAGGCGATGGTCAGCCGAGACTCGCAGAGCCGGGCCGTGCTGCGCGCCACGGCCCGCGAGATGTGGGCGGAAGTCGTGCCGGCCGCGCGTGCCAGAGACGACGGATAACGCAGCGAAGGAGCACCCATGGTCGACGCCGTCCGCACGATCCTGATGTACGGACTCGTGCCGTTGTGGATACTGGCCGGCCTCGGTGACTGGTGGTGCCATCGGCGGACCGCGATCGAACGCAATGCCGGGCTGCGCGAGTCGGCCATGCATAGCGCAATGATGATCGAGGTCGGCATTCCGGTGCTGATGGCGCTCTTTCTGGAAATCAACGCCATGGTCTTCGCCGCGATGCTCGCCGGCGCAGCCGTTCACGCCGTCACGGCCTGGATCGATGTGGCCTACGCCACGAATCACCGCACCATCCGGCCGATCGAGCAGCACATGCACAGCCTGCTCGAAGTCCTGCCGCTGGCCGCGGTGGCGCTGATTGCCAGCGTGCATTGGGAGCAGTTCCTCGCACTGTTCGGAGCCGGACCCGCAACGCCCGATTACTCGCTCGCATTGAAAGCGGTACCTTTACCCGCCGCGGAGATCGCCGGTTTGCTTGTCGCCATCCTGGTGCTGGTCGTCGCGCCTTACGCGGAGGAGCTTGTCCGCTGCGCCCGATATGCCCGGCTCGCCCGAGACCCGCGAGTTCAACGTTCTTGACTAATCAGTCTACAACGTATAGTCTTGCCTCCATGGTGAGACCAAGAGAATTCGATCGCGATGCCGCGCTGACCAGCGCCATGACCCTGTTCCGGCAGAAAGGCTTTGCCGCGACGTCCACGGACGAGCTGCTCAAGGCCATGGGTATCGGCCGGCAGAGCATGTACAACGCGTTCGGCGACAAGTGGAAGCTGTATCTGGAGGTCTTGCAGACCTACCAGCAGAACATGCTGGGCGCGCATCTCACGCGCCTGAACGGTCCGGCGTCGCCGCTCGATGGCATTCGGGAACTGCTGCGGGGACTGGCACCCGCGGACGATGCGCTGCGCGGGCTCGGCTGCCTGGGCGTCAGCGCGGTGGGCGAGTTCGGCACGAGCGAGGCGGTGCTGCGCCAGCTGGCGCAGAAGATTTCCCAGACGCTCGGCGCGCATATCGCGGAACGGATTCGAGAGGGGCAACGCAGCGGCGAGATCGATCCAGACGTCGATCCCGTCGAAGGCGCGGCCTTCGTGCAGACGACGATGACCGGCTTTCAGGTCGCGGCGCGCGCGGGGGCCAGCGTTGGGGATCTCCACAAGCTTGCCGACTTCGTGGTCGGCCGGCTGGCGGCGGCATAAAACGCATCGGCACGCATCGGCACGCACCCCGCGATGTGGCCGTTTTTTTTGGTTTATTTTGGACTGAATAGTCAATAAAGGAGCAAACAATGCAACAGACAACTTCCGCGGCACGCAAGGCCGCTCTCGTGTTCGGCGGCTCGCGCGGCATCGGTGCGGCGACTGTCGCCCGCCTCGCGAAGGATGGATACGTGGTGGCGTTCACCTACATGTCGAGCGCGGACAAGGCGCAGGCCCTGGTGGATCGCGTTTCCGCGGACGGTGGCGAAGCGTTTGCCATCCGCGCCGACAGTGCCGACCCGACCGAGATTCGCGATGCGGTCGCGAAAGCGGTGGCGCAGGTCGGCACACTGAGCGTCGTGGTGGTCAATGCCGGACTGCTCCGCGTCGGTGCGATCGATGCGGTCAAGCTGGAAGAGCTCGACCAGATGCTCGACGTGAACGTGCGCGGGGTATTCCTCTCGATTCAGGCAACGGTGCCGCACCTCGCCGATGGCGCGCGCGTCATTACCATCGGCAGCAATGTCGCGATTCACACCCGTGGTTTCGCCGGCTCCAGCGTCTACCAGATGACCAAGACCGCCGTGGCCGGCATGGTCAAAGGTATTGCGCTCGACCTCGCGCCGCGTGGGATCACCGTCAACAATGTCCAGCCGGGCCCGACGGATACCGATATGAATGCCGGTGCCATCGACGCCCTGAAGGGCATCAGCCCGATGAAGCGCGTCGGCCAGCCCTCGGAAATCGCGGGACTGGTGTCGTATCTGGCGGGCGACGACGCGCGCTATGTCACAGGTACGAGCGTGACCATCGATGGGGGCTGGACGCTGTAATCAAGCAGGGACGGCCGTGGCGTTCCATCCGACGGTATTGATCAGCATGCCGCTTCGGTTTGCGGCGTCCCACCAGACCACGCGCAAAAGAGGTTCCTCTTTTGCAATCAGCAGCGCCTGCACCGGATCGCTTTCGATAAAGTGCGTCACGCCGCAGCGGCGCGCGGCGGCGGCCTTGTACGCGGCGGTGCTGGCGGGGCTGTCGTCCTGATCGCGGGGTCGCATGACGAGGTCCAGATGGTCGAAACCGTGCCGGCGCAGCCATGCTTCGGTGCGGTCCCGGTCGATGTCGGGACGCCCCGTGATCACGGCCCGCACGTTCTTCAGGCGGCGGGTGGGCAGCACCTCGAAGGGAAGCAGGGCGTCGCGCTCGCGCAATGCCGAAGCGAGGTCGTCGTAGCGCGATAGCGGCACGTCGGGGAGCAGAATGCCGTCGAGGTCGATGGCATAGGCCGCGTATTCGTGGTCTTCCGCCATCCTGTCCGCCGCGCCTGATGCCATGCGTTCCCAGTCCGCGCGATATCCCGCGGTATAAGCCTGTCGCTCCCACGGGAAGATCGTAAAGTAGCCCCGTGCGTCGTTGGCATAGTCCGGCCGGAGGCGGCTGATGTCATCGAACGCGCCCGTCAATGTCCTGACGACAAGACCGTGCCTCTCGAGAAACGCCTTGCTGTCGGCCAGCGTAAAGCCCCGGCCGGCGATATCCTCGCAGAGCAGGACCTTCGAGCCCGGCGGTGGCATCGGTGTGGCCGACTGCCACGAGACCTTGCGTGCCTGACGCTCATAGCCGACGAACGCCACCGGCACGCCAATGGCGTGCGACACCATCAGCGCCAGCGGCGCACCGCCGCGAAGAATGCCGATGCTTGCTGTAAACGATTCCGCAAGCAATGCGGGTTGTAACGACTCGATCCATTGATCGAGCTGGTCGTAAGTCAACGTCAGAAGCGGCTTGTCCATTGTCCCGAGAAAGCGGCGATACGCTCCGATTCGGCCGGAGCGGAACAACGGTAAGCGATTTCGCGGCCCATGTGGCCAGAGCAGGGCGGCGGGATACGTTGCGATACGAACCCGGCGTGCGAATGCCATCCGGATCGTGCCAAGTTTGCAATCTAGGCCGGCTGCACGGGATCGACGAGCGCTTGATGAAGGACGCCGAGCGCTTTCGCGAGATTGCCGAGCGTTCTCGCATGCGCCAGCCACAGGTCGAAAACGAGCGAGATGTCGATGGCATCCACGACGGACAGCGCCGGCAAATGGCTGCTGGCCGAGAGCAGGCTGCGCGGTGCCAGTCCCAGGCCCATGCCGGCCGCGACCAGATGCAGCTGTGTCTCGGTCCCATGGACGTCGACGCCAAGGCGCAGCTGTTTGCCCACGCCCTCCATCGCGCCTTGCAGCAATGCACGATAGCCACACCCCTGCGGATTCAGGATCCACTCGTGGTCGGCGAGCTCGGCGATGCGCGCGGGGCTGGTCACGAGCGGCGTGGCCTTGCTCTGCACGATCAATACGTCGAACCTCGCGATGTGCTCGGCCTCCATGCCGTCTAACGGCATGGTCCCGATCGGCAGCATCAGTATCGCGGCATCGAGATCGCCGGCGGCGATTGCCTGCTGCAGCGTTGCGCTCCATTCGGTGCGGCACCGCAGTTCGAGCCGGGGGAAGCTCGTCTTCAGGCGCCTTGCGATCTCGAACAATGCAACGTCCGCAATGACCTGCGGCAGGCCGATTCGGAACGTGCCGCTGGGCTCCTCGTCATCTTTGGTAATGCGCATCAGGCGGTCGAGGTCCCGCAGGATCGCGGCGCCGGACTGATAGACGCGCTGCCCCACGGCGGTGACGCTCGGTGGCCGGCTCGACCGGTCGAGCAGCGTCGTCCCCAGCAAGTCTTCCAGCTGCTGGACGCGGCGCGAGACGGCGGACTGCGTGAGGTAGAGCTTCTCCGCCGCCCTGGTGAGCGAGGTGTGATCGACGACGGCGATAAAGGCCTTCAGTTCTTCAAGCATATGGCATCGATTTTAGTCATGCGCCATCAGCATACTAAAGATGAAAAACATTCGCTTGAGGAATCGTATGGCCCGGCCTACTGTTTCACCTCCACCTGTACGGTGACTTTCATCATCCCGGAGCCATCATGCCTCTCGCCCGCATCAACATCGCCAAAACCGCATCCGCCGACACCGTGCGCGCCATCGGCAACGTGATCTACGACGCCATGACGTCCGTCGCCAACGTTCCCGCCCACGACAAGTTTCAGATCGTGACGCGCCATGCCGAGGATGAACTGATCTACCCGCAGGAAGGCTATCTCGGTGTCAGCTACACGCCGAATATCGTGTTTATCCAGATCACGTGGAATGCGGGCCGGAGCACCGACGTAAAAAAGGCCTTCTACAAGGCCGTGGCCGAGGGCATCGCCGCGAAGACGGGCATGCGTATCGACGACGTCTGGATCAACCTCATCGACGTTGCCCGCGAGGACTGGTCGTTCGGCAGGGGCGAGATGCAATACGCGCCCAAGGATGGCCAATAAAGGGGAACACCGTATATCGGCGTCGGTGAGCGCGCGCGGGGTAAGGCTCACGCCTCGCCAGGCTGCCAGTCGGGGCTATAGCCGCCCAGCGTCGGGTGGTACATCTCGTCCCCGGAATGCTGGGTGAATTCGACATTGAGTCGGTCCTCACGCAGGCCCAGAATCTCGATGCAGTGCGCACAGAGTGCCTTGGCGACTTCCATACGAAGTTCGGGCGGACGGCCTTTCCGGATGTCGAGCATCATGAGCGCGACGGGCGTCGGCTCCTGCCCGACTTCGGGAATGCGCCATACGCCCCCTTCGCCAAGCTCGCGAATGGCCACCGAGATGCGGCGGATATCCACCGACATCATGGCCGCATAGGTCTCGCTCATGCGTGCCGCGAGTCGTTTTTTCTGTTCGGTCGAGTAATGGTCGTTGACGTCCAGCTGCAGGTAGGGCATGTCTCCTCCGATGATTCGAATCCATGGCGATAAGGCGTCAAGCTGCCCCATGACGTTGCCATGGAAGCTTGCCACCGTATCGACTTCCGCGCCAGCTTGCGCCAGCGCGTTGGCCGGGTTCAGGCTTTGGCTGCCGCAACGGCGTAGCGGGGCGCGGGCCTGGCGTTGGCGAACTTCGGCGCCAGCGCACGGCGATAGGCTTCCCACGACGTCCAGTCCGCGTCGTCCTGCAGCGTCGGGATGGTCACGAGTTCGCCCAGATCGAGGCCGCTCAGCGCCGCATCCACGAGGTCGTCGGCGGTCATCGTGCTGGCAGCCTCTTTCTGTTTCGCGTAGCCGGCGACATCCCAGAATTCGGTAGCCGTGGCTGCCGGCAGTACGGTCTGGATGCGCACGCCCTTGTCGGCGAGATCGCGCTGCAGCGTGTGGCCAAAGCTCAGGACGTAGGACTTGGAAGCGCTGTAGACGCCGTTGAGCATTTCCACGGCAATGCCGACCACCGAGCTGATATTGACGATCGTGCCGGCGCCCTTTGCCGCGAAGACCGGCGCGATGGCATAGGTCAGGCGGGTGAGGGCGGTGATGTTCAGGCCGATCATCGCTTCCATATCGTCCACGTCGTTGGCGAGCACGGAGGCGACGGAGCCGACGCCGGCGTTGTTCACGAGCATGGTGATGTTCGGATCCTGACGCAGGACGGCCTCGATGCTGGCCAGATCTTCCTTGCGGTTGAGATCGGCCGCGATGGTGCTGACCGAGCGTCCGGTCTCGGTGGTGAGTCGATTGGCCAGCGCGCTGAGGCGGGCGGCGTTGCGGGCGACGAGGATGAGGTCGTAGCCGCGTTTGGCCAGGCGGTCGGCGTACACGGCGCCGATGCCGGCGGATGCCCCCGTGATCAGGGCGGTGCCTTTGGAGGAGGGGGTGTCCGGGGTGATGGCGGTCGAAGTCATGGTCATTGTCTCGATAAGGGATAACCGATTTGGGTCACCCGGCGGCGTGCCGGGCCTGGAACCCATTCTGGTATCCCGGCGCGATATCCTCAATGACGTAGATGCAATGATTTAGGTCATGGCCTCTGCTATATTCCGTGAACCCTTTCATTGCGTTCGGAGTGGCCATGCATACCGTCGGACTCGTCGTGTTCCCGAATTTTCAGGTCATGGGACTGGCTGTGGGCAGCGTGTTCGAATACGCCAATCGCATGCGCGGAGAGGTGGCCTATCAGTTCCGGCTCGTGTCGGAAGACGGTGGTCCGGTAATGACGTCCCAGGGTTTCTCGGTCAACACCGATCGGGTCCGGGACGCCACGTACGACACGCTGATCGTGGCGGGCGACAACGATTGCCGGCTGCCGGCGGAGAGCCTGCTCGACTACATCCGGACCGCGCCGAGCCGGCGCGTCGCCTCCATCTGCACGGGGGCGTTCGTGCTGGCGGCGGCGGGCCTGCTCGACGGCAAACGCGCGACCACGCACTGGCTGCATGCGCAGGCGTTCCGGAAGCAATACCCCTCGTGCAGGTCGATGAAGACCGCATCTTCGTGGTCGATGGCGACATCTGGACTTCGGCGGGCATGACCGCGGGCGTGGATCTCGCGCTTGCCATCGTCGAGAAAGACTTTGGCGTGGAGGCGGCGCGCATGGTCGCGCGCAAGCTCGTGGTGTATCAGCGGCGCGGTGGCGGCCAATCGCAATGTTCTGCGCTGCTGGAACTCGATGCCAAGTCCGATCGCGTGCAGATGGCGGTGACCTACGCGAAGGAGAATCTGGGCGCCGACCTCTCGGTGGAATCGCTGGCGGAGGTGGCACGGCTGAGCCCGCGGCAGTTCAGCCGCGTCTTTCGCGAAGAGACCGGCCAGTCGCCGGCCAAGGCCATCGAACGCCTCCGCGTCGAGGCCGCGCGGCTGATGATGGAGACGACGCGGCACCCGATCGAAGTCATCGCGCGCGAGACGGGATTCGGCGATCGCGAACGCATGCGACAGGCGTTTCTGCGTGCGTTCGGCCAATCGCCGCAGGCCATTCAGCGCACGTCTGCCGGCGGCACGCTGGTGCTGTAGTCATCTACGTTTTCCAGTCCCCCTCAACGTGATAAACCTTCGGTTCTTCCGAGAAATATGGCTCCAGTTCCATCATGAACCGCCGATGATCGTCGCTCGATTCGAATCCCGGCGAATGATCGGCGAGCGATTGCCATTGCACGATCAGGTTGAATAGGAGGGGACTTTCGACCCCTTGCGCGAGCATGTGACCGCGGTATCCTTTTGCGCGCTCGAGCAGTGGGGCGACCCTGGCAAATGCGTCTCTGAACGTGTCGACGCGGTCGTGGCGCAGGGGGAGCAGGGCGATCTCATAGATCATGACGTCCCTCCGACACGGTAATCGCGATCTTTCCCCTGATGCCGTTATTGGGCGTCTCCAGCCGCGCATGCGCGAGCGGAATCTCGGCCAGCGAATAGACGGCGCCAACGTGGGGCCGCAACAGGCCGCGATCGACCAATGCACTCAGCTCGTCGAGCTTGCCGCGGTTTTGTCGCGTGAAGACAAAGTGGTAGCTCGCGTTCTTGCCCCAGGCCTGCACGACGTTCTGCGGCTGGGCAATGTCCACGATCGACACGACGCGGCCGAGCTGCGCAAGGGCGTCGGGGCTGCGTGACAGCGTGTCGCCGCCGATGGTGTCGAACACGACATCGACGCCGCGGCCTTCCGATTCCCGCATGACGGCGTCCACATAGTCTTCTTTCGTGTAGTCGATGAGCACGTCGGCACCCAGCGTTCGGGCGAACTCGAAGTTCGCCTCGCGCACGGTCGTAAAGACTCTGGCGCCCATCGCTTTGGCGACCTGGATCGCCACATGCCCGACACCGCCCGCGCCGCCGTGAATCAGGATGCTTTCGCCGACGCGCAGGCCCGCGCGCACGACCAGTGCTTCCCACACGGTTCCGCCGACCAGGGACAGGCTCGCCGCCTCGAGATGACTCAGCGAGCGAGGCTTTCTGCCGACGATGCCTTCGGCGGCCACGTGATACTCGGCATAGCTGCCGGGTCCATCAAAGATCTGCGGGGTGTACCAGACCTCGTCGCCCGGCGCGAAGGCGGTAACACCGGGGCCAACGGCCTCGATCACGCCGGACACGTCATGGCCGGTGATGGCCGGCAGCGGCACCAGATCGGGATAGTCGCCACGACGGACCTGATAGTCCAGCGGGTTGATGGACGTCGCATGGACCCGGACGAGAACCTGGCCAGCGTGCGGGACGGGCTTCGGGACGTCGCGAAGCTCGAACGACGCCGGGCCGCCAAATGATGTGAGTACGAGGGCTTTCATAGCATTCCTTTGTTTCGAAAAAACGAGATATCGAGAAATATCGATATGAACCGTCAAAAAAACAGGGCAACCCCTCAGAGGTCAGCCCCGATATGCTCGGCCAGCGCACGGATGGCGGCTTCGTCCCGCTTGTAATAGGTCCACTGACCGATGCGCCGGACTTCCACCAGACCCGCACGTTGCAGCGTCGCGAGGTAGTCGGACACCGTCGATTGCGACAGTCCGACGCCTTCCTGGATGCTGCTGACACACACGCCGACCGTGTGGACGTCACCTTCGTCCTGGGGAGGGAAATGCTTCTCGGGATCCTTCAAACCTTTGAGGATCTCGAGACGCGTGCGATTCGAGAGGGCTTTGAATACTTCGAGCAAGTCCATGGCCGGGAGTATATCGGAATATTCCGATATGCGAAGCGGATCGTCGGTGCCTATCCTTTTACGTCATTTAACATAATAAGTGTTGTACATCATTTCGATTGTCAGGGCCAAATCAGAATGTCCGCTTCCCGGACCTATACTGGTGGCGCCTGAGCTGGAACCGGGACGGCCCGATGGGCCTGGTGTCGCATCAGCGCGGCCAGCCCGGGCACCGCCAGCTGCCGCGGTTGCAAAACGAGCCAGGCCAAGGGCCGTGTCGAACGAATGAATGGCACGCTGCAGGACCGGCTGGTGAAGGAGCTGCGCCTGCGCGGCATCAGCTCGATGGCCGACGCCAACGCGTATGCGGCCGCCTTCATCGCCGACTTCAACGCCCGGTTCGCCAAGGTTCCACGCAGCGATTTCAACGCCATCGGCCGATACACAACCATGAGGACTTACGGCGCATCTTTTGCTGGCGCGAATGGCACAAGGTCACCCATAGCCTGAGCCTCCAGTACGACAAGACGTTGTATCTGCTCGATGACCTTCCGGAGCACCGGCAACTGATCCACCATTACATCGAAGTGGCCGAGTATCCGGACGGTGCGACCGAGCTATGGGCGGACGACACCTCCCTGCCCTACACCACCCACTATCGCTATCCAGAGGTCGACTGGGGATTGCGCAGAAGGTGCAGGCGCTACGCGACAATCGGCACTACGAGGGGCCGTCGCGCACCATGTCAGGCGTGCCGCCAGGCCCTCAGCCTGTCACACCGGGCGCGCGACGCCAGCGCCAAATCAACCGCCTCGATCTGGAGCGCGCGATTCGGCAAAGTCCTTTGGCCACGGTGTCGGACGATGACCCGACTCAGGTCGCCGCATGTCGAATGACCGGCGGCTTCCGACCCATAACGGCCTCCCAGATTTCTCCAAAGCAGTCATTCGTAAGGCCTAGTAAGACGGCTCCCCCAGGCGCGGAAACGTCTCGTAACTCTCGGCGCTTGCACACTTCGTATATCGGCGACGAATCATGTTCGTCGTATCAACGCCCCCGAGGTAGGGCGATTCATCGCCTTGGCAGCAATGTCCGACCTCAGAAATAGGTGATCATCAGTGTTGTGTATAGGGCGGTCTGAAATGGATGTTATTTATATTTCCGCTGCGCTACTTGCCGGATGCTCTCTACCACCTGCCAGTCCACCTCTTTCGGTGCTTGTGCCAGCCTTTTGATGGCTTCCTGTTCAATGCCGGAATCGGAGCCATATCGGGTCTGATAACGCTGCGTAAAGATCAAGCTCCAGTAATATGCATTGTAAAACGCGACACAATCGGTCAGATGAACTACGCCCAATATTCCACGCAACTCGATATCGAGGAGCGCGACAGAACGTGCATACGCTTGCCTTACGTCTTCGCCCCAATCGCGCAAACATACGGAAGGAATTTTGTTCGCCAGTTCCGCCAGAAGTAATTCCCCAACCGGCAAAAAATCTGCAGCAATCAAAAACTGGGAAGTTGTATCTTCCAGCACAGTATTTTTCCAGTGTGAGAAATTTACGAAGGAATAGGAACGCCCCGATTCGTCCAGTACCAGCATGAGGACTCTTGGGTCCCCCGATACATCGTCACCGTCGAAGCACGCGATGTCGCCCCTACCATCATCCACCTTCGCAAAGGGGATAAGGTTCCGACCATCATGCAGCCTTATCGAATAAGCAAGTTCACCCGCTTTTGAATGAGCATCGAAAAACCACCATGGATAAATTTGTGGGTACTCACCGCTTAACGAAAAATTCTTGATTTCTGCGGGATAGATAAAGCCCACTGGGAGTTGATTATCGGAATACAGCGCGAATTTGGACATTTTTGCCATGGAGACTACTACCGGATCGTTTCCAGCCGCCTAGAGGCAGATTGTCGACGATATAGAGGGGCGTGCCGACGGTCCGCTTCTAGCCGATGATCGACGGCTCGGCCTTTTTCGCAATTAATTAGTTGCAAACTAATATAATGTTTCAACAACCAATCAAATAAATTCACATGAATTTATCGCTTCATCTAACATCGCTACGATTTGAATCGTTTCTAAGTCATCTCTCAGCGACTCGGGGAACGTGAGGGTGAATATTGCCAATACCACCTCATCCTGATTTGACATGGCGGCAACACACCATCGTATTCCGTGAATTGATGTCCCGCCTTCCGGTTGATTATCTTCATCTCTGTGACAATATTTGTTGTCACCAATCTTATTAATTTGCGGATTATCTTTATTTGCGACGTCCCTCAGAATAATTAATGGCAGATTGCCCTCTTTGGATCCTCCTGTGCTTACGGAAAGTAATTTTCCGCGAAGCGTGCGATCATCGTCGCCGTGTTCATGGATAACGCAACAATCGCCGTCCAAGAAACTCGTCCAGTAATCGGGAAGCAGGATGAACGCCCTTCCGAATAAATCAATTTTCTTCATTTTTAAGCACTGTCTGTTGTGATCGTCAAGAAGATAACGGAGGCGGAGAAGATGCTGCTACTTGTGCGAGAATCCGCCTCAAATCATCCATGACTTCGGGAACTGTACCGAAATAGCCGAGCTCTGCCACGTCAAGGCTGCTATCGATGGAACAGAGCGACTCGTAGAGCGTCCCTTCCATATCCGACCTCATCGCAGAATGCTTGGCCGCCATTATCACTTCCTGAGGATCGCGGCGATAGTCAAGCTGCGCTATCAGAACTCTGAACAGCTAACGCGAACCTTTGTCCCTATTCCGATCCCCAGTCACTTCTTCAAGCCCAAGAAGTACCTGCGGGACGTCGCGCTCAGAGCTATGTCGACAAGATCGCCAGGAGCTTGCTCGCTCTGTGCGATCACCTGATCTGCCCATTCCTTCGCTTGATTCGGTTCTATCGTCCCCGTCTCGATACCCAGTCAAATTGGCCGACCGCGGACTTCGTCGCTAGATTGAATCACTGGTCTCCGAGCTAAACACGGAGGCTCCAGAAGCGCGCGAAGTAGCCAAGGGCAAGCCCCGACGCTATCGCAACAATATAGCCGAGTGTTCCCACTCCAATATTGTCTGCAACAAGAACGCAGCCGAGCACTGCGAGGGTCATTTGCCAAAGCCGTGGAAATCGAAACAGTCGCGGGTATATTTCCGGCGCCCCAATAGCACCTATAAGGGCTCCGGCCGAGCCAAGAACAACAACATTCTGAAGGGAATATCCGAACACAAATCCCCAACACAGTATGAAGATAACCGCGAACATGAACGTCCACAGCGAGACGACTAACGCGAAGTTCTTCTGGTCTACCATGTTATTCAGGGTTCGGCGTGCATTGGGGAGCGGCGGCAAGGCGGCGTGGACCAAAGACATTCACTCTGCAGTGACGCGCCCATCGCGGGTGAGCTTAAAGGCAATGTGCGGAGCAGGACAAGCGCAACGACGGGGGGTATCCGGAGCCTGGGTAAGCGTGGCAAACGGCGGCCTTCGGCCGTGAAGCTGGTGGTTGCTTCCCGTGAATCTCCATCTTTGGTCCCTTCATCGAGTGGCGGCTCTTGGCCGATCTTGGCCCTCTACCGATTCAAGTGAAGGCTTTCCAGCGCTAAGGGCAACTACCGACATCATGCGATGGAGGTAGCTCTAGTCAACATTCTGCCGAGTTGTAAGGAAACGGGGTCTTCGGCTGAGCGCCCCTCTAGGAATCGATCTAGCTCCCTACGTGCGCCATCAGCATCGCCTATCCTCGCGAGCACGAACGCGAGCGCAATCGGATGCTGGGTGTAGTTGTAGAACCCCAGGCCTCCATTCGCCAGATGGCTTCGCAGCCATTCGAAGGCCCCGACGACATCCTCCACCGAGTTGACCGGTCGCCAAAATTCGTCTGCCCGTGCGATTGAGGCTTCCACGACCGTTGACGATTTCTCTGCAACGAAGCGCTCTCCGCGAATAACACTGATGTCCAAATCTCTGTCGCGTGCATCGACGGCAAGATCAAAGATCGCAGATTTGTTGGTACGGTGCCAGCGCACAGAGCTGCCCGATACGTGTGGGACAAAGTCAATGGACAGACCCCAGCGTGGCGCTATTACACCGCCTTTCCATGCTGGGAACGCAAATATTTGGCGGATGGGTGACCCGTCGAATCGCACCCACTTCAGCGGCGAGACTGCCTCGAATCCTCGCGGATTCAGAGCGGCATCGACGACAGGGTAGATTACCCTATGCGCCTCCTCCAAGTTCACCGTGTTGAATGCTTCGCTACTTTCTGCATATTTACGTATGCGCGCTATCCAATTGCTGATGCTCATCGACGCAACACCATAGAAGAAGTGGAAGGCCAACGCCATGAGTCTGATTCGACGACGCGTATAGCAGTGGCTTGAAGCATATATTGCCGACGATCGAGGTCAGGAGGTCGAGTGGCCGCTTCTGGCCGGCTAGAGCCGCTCGATGGACCGTGCCAACACCTCAGCGGGAAACGCTGACAAATGGCCGCATCCCCCGAGCTTTCCATCGGGACGGAGCAAGGTGCCAAGCACCGTGACTCGCTTTCCGTGCCATCGCCGAAGCTGCTCTTCGTTAAATTGAAGGGCGCCTGACCCGACGCTCAACCAGACGCTCGATGGCTCGAGCGGGCCGCCATTCTCCGCATTGCGGCGCTCTGACTTTGGGAAATGGTCCAGCGCCGTCCCCTCGAACTCGAAGCGCAGGATGCCTACCAAGGCGACGTCCTTACCTACCAATGTCGCTAGTTCATCAAGCACGGTGTTCACGGAAAGCGCGGATTTCATCGAAGTTGGAGGCTGAGGTTGCCGGTGTCACCCAAGGATTGACCGGGACTGACCGAAATGCGTCTCTAGCAGGTACTCTGCGATTTCCTTGATGATGCACATGTCGGCGGACAGGCGGCGCAGGTCTCCGAAGTCGTCAGGGTCCACCACATTGGACAAATTGGCATGCGCCACGGCACAGCGGCCAGACTCATACAGATAGGCGGCGGAGTCGGTGTGTGTCTGCGAGATTACCCGGAGACGCTGTAGTGACCGGCTGTCTTTCAGGTGCGGTAGCGTCGTACGTATCCCGTCAACAATGGGGCGCTCGCGGGTGCCGTTAATGGTCGCCCACCGATCATTCCAAACGATATTTAGAATCTTGAAATAGCCTAGAAATTCATAGGGAGTGCTATTTACAGTCCGGGCCTCGCGGAATAATGCCAGTGCAAGCCGGGATTTTGGGTTCGTCTCAAGAGTGCGCCCAAAGGGGAATATCCTTGACTGAGCGGTAACCCGGTCTCCCCTACCTGCGGGAATAGGTACGGGTGACCCAGAGAATCCGAATATGTTTTCCATGGGTTGATCATCGATCCACGACAGCAGACTAAGAAATCTGTTAATGATCGTCTGCGCCTCAATCTCTGACGTGCCCCGTAAGTTAATGTGTATGGATTGCTCTGTGTCCCTCTTCATGGGCTTGAGGATCAGCGTATGTCCGCCGAATTGCACAGTGGTTTCTTCGGCGGGCCATATAGCTGTTCCGCGCACCGTCACGTTAAGCCAATCGTCCATCGTCGTCCCTTTGGGTTACGCCGCAGGGCGATTGCCGGAATCCGCGCCGTCTACGTTTGGCACAGGGGCGTCATTCGCGGGCGCCGTTGCGGGCACGGGTGCGGATTCTGTCGGGGCCGTTTGAGGTGGCGGCGCGGCGGCACCGGTAATAAACACCGGGAAACCTGATTTTCCACTTAGGACAGTCGCCAGCCCACGCCGGATTACCTCTTGATCCTCTATCAGACTGCCTTGTCCCACGGGAAAATAATGCTGATTCTCTAACTCCAATTCTTCAAAATTGAACCCTAGATAATCGCCCATGTCTTTCAATAGGCGGACCTCATTAGCGATTCTATCTCGCTCCCATTCGCGTCCTTGGTCGTCGGCGTAATTGGCCCGGTCATTGAAATGATGCAGTAGGCGTCGCCAGCCGGAGTTGATCTTTTCCAGCGCTCGCCCCTCTTTGGATGTTCTACGGACATTGCGGTCATAGAACATAATGGGGATGGCATTAAGTGCCTCTACGTGTCCCGGAGAGGTAGGGACGGCACGGGTAGCCATGAGGGTAAAGAAAATCTGTTCTTGCTTGCCTCGCTTGGCTCCCCGGCGCTCTATGAACTTCTGAACTTGGATTGCAAAGACGGGGCCGAAAAGCGTTGCAAAGATAATCGCTGCGTCAGACCAGCCCATTGTCGTCTCCCGGTCGCCTTGATGGAATGAGAGGCATTGTAGGGGAGAACGGTAGCGGTAAGCATACGGGGAACTTCGGCCGCTCCGCGGCGGGCTGTAGACTGTATCGTCTCAACATTTGAACAGCGCACGGCGGAACGACCGTGAAAGAGAACTGCCCGATATCCCTTCTGCCGAATAGTGACGATCGCCAAGAGTCGCTCGTTTGACCAAGAAGCAGACTGGCTGGCCATGCTCATCAGCACTGCCACAGCAGCTTTGCACCTTGTCGGCTACAGTGGCATCGGAACACATACGCGCAGCCTCCACCACCGAAGTTCATGGAAGTTCTATAGTCCGGCCCCTCTTCAAGTTGGGCCAAGAACGACATTGCGTCTCCGCACGCATCGCAGACTGGTGATTCATCCGCCTGAAGCCATAACGGTTGCCCCTCAATCTGACCTAGAATTTGTCGCTGTTGATTTGGGTTGGTGTCTTGCCACCGTTGCCGTGCGCTGTCGTAGTCAGCGGCCTCGAGAACTTCAACTCGCGCTCCGTAAACCGTATCCAGTTGGACTACGCCTGTAGGTGGCGCATCGGCGAGGCGCATCTCGCCTTCAATCGTCATGACAGTCGCGTGATTTCCCCCGGCGTTTGCATCCCATTCCTCGCATAGTCCGGGGTCATTCTGGCACATGAATATAAGTACTAGACGCGTTGCATCGCCATCATGCAAAACGATCTGGCCGAGAAATTGCATGGCCCCATTGCAAGTTGAACAGCAAGGCCATTGGAACTGCGACTCAGAGGGAACCAACGGAAGCCCACCAAATCTTGTAGCAATCTCCGCTACCGGCGGAGCCTCAGAATTCAACAATAGGTGAATCATTATCTCTCCAGACGCTAGGCGCTATTCCTAATGTCGCAATTGGGGTGTGTTCAAATCTTTTGCTCCGACTCCAGAGGCAACCATGCAGGCGCCAGCCTTTATGGATCCTCCGGTCCCTTGCCATTGGCACTAAGGCGCTCTTAAGTGTACTTCTTTCAAAGATTGCACACAGTTTGAGGTCGGGCTTTCAATGGCGGCTCATGGCCGATCCGAGACGTCCACGGACGGGCTATGCTCACAGCTTTCCGCCGCTAGCCCGCCGCGAGGCGTCCGTCATCGGGGCCAGAAGTGGTCATTCATATGCAAGCCTGCTAAAGGGGCGCGAAAATAAATTGGCTACGACGTGCGCCACCACTAAAGAGCAAACGAAGTACGTCGCGAGAAGCCCCATCTTTAGGGCGGATGAGGCAGTGTTCGCCGGAATGGCGGTGCGCATCAGTCCCAAGACGATCAAGTGAAACAAGTAGACCTCGTAGCTGAGCCGACCACAAAAGGTCAGGCATTGGCGACCGGCACTACCCGTCGATGTAGTTTGCCTCGAGGCGCCAGCTAGCAGGAAACTCGTCCCCAGCGCCATTCCCGTCACGCCCAGCACATTGCTCCGCGCAATGGGCCAGCACAGGTATAGCAGCGCCATTGCCAGCATCACCGTGCCCTGCAGCCAGCCCTTCGAGATCCATCGATACGTGCCTCGTTGAGTCAGGATCGCCGTACAGCAGCCGATGGCGATTCCGTCGAAGCACGCCATGTAAGAATAGAGAAAGCCGCCTTCATCCCCCTGATGCGCGAGGCGGTACAAGGGGCCCGTCACGACGAACAGCAACCAGAAGGCGAAGATGCGACGTGTGCTGCGGAACATCAGGCAAACAAGAGGAAACACCAGGTAGAACACCCCCTCGACGGACAGTGACCAAAGCACCCCCAGCGGATAATTCACCCAGCCATGCTGCGCAATCAGTACGTTCATCCAGAACGTGATGCTCGCCAGGCAGATCATCCACATCGGTAACGGTGTCTCGCCAAATCCCCGGTTCTGAAAGAGTGTCCCGCCGAGCGCTGCCAAGCTAGTAACGATCGCCAGCAGCAAGAGGACACACGGCAAAATGCGCGCCATCCGCAGCGCGTAGAAGCGGATTGCATCGATGGCTTCGAGCCGCCCCCATCGACGCAAGGTGTTGGCCGTCATCAGATAGCCGGAAATCACGAAGAAGATGGTCACGCCGTAGTTGCCGTTGCGGGCAATCGCGTGCACGACGGGCCAACCGAGGACTGTCGCCAGCAGCGTTTCTTTGAGCGGATAAGCGATGTTGAAATGATGGAACAGCACCAACAGAATGGACACGCCGCGCAGCGCGTCGATATGTGCATTGCGCTGGCCGACGCTCATCGCTGGCGACTCGCGCGATTGTCGTCCATTGCCTCCACCAGTACGGGAAAGTCCGCCAGCAGGCTATCGCGGGCTCGCAGTCCGGCGTTGGGCTGAGTAGGCTTGTCATCCTGGATGAGGCGCGCGAACAGGCGTTTCTGGCCTCCCTTGATGGCCCAACCCACAAACCAGCCATAGGCATGTGCCGGATCGTAGCGACCATCCGAACCCGGTGAACCCGTACCGGTCTTGCCGTGGATTTCCCACCCGTCCAGTGCAGCCGCAATCAGTGTGATCCTGCCGGTCATTTCATACGCGTGCGCGCTGACGGGCAGTTGCCGGTTCACCAGCCTGCGCAGGAAGACAATCTGCTCCGACGGCGATATGCGCAGCGATGAATTGATCCAGGCCCCCTCCATTCCATTGCGCTTGCCCGGTTCCCCCGACACATCGTGGTTGCCATAGCCGAAGTCGCGCGCATAGCGTTGGAATTTTGCCTCTCCCAGCTGGTGCGCCACGCGCTGTGAGAACCAGACTACCGAATACTGCATCCATCGGCTGGCGTCGGTGGATTGGCGCCAGGCATCGCCGCCCCAATCTGGATATCCCGGCTGATATGGCCACGCCGGCGTGTGCTCGTCCTGCAAGACACCTGCATCGAAACCCATCAGGCTGATGGCGATCTTGAAGGTGGAGGCCGGCGTGACCCGGCTGGTGCAGTCTCCACTCTGAAGGACGGCACCGCTCTTCGACGCATCGGCGACGATCGTGCATATCGTCCGCGCCGACGCCGCGGTCGAAAGAAGTCCACTTACGATCAGGAGCGCAAAAATCGATGTCTTACGCATTTCTACTTCTCCAGGAGTCGGGTTTCCAGATCCGTGAGACTGTCAAGAAACCAAACGGCGCTGCCACGATTGGATTCCCGCAAATAGTCTGCAAGTGCCCGACTCCTATGCAGGTGGGGACCGATATCGCCGAGGATGGCGAGCGGTATGCGATAGTTCACGAAGCGTTGGACAATGCGGCCCGCCAGTCCGGACGACAAATCGAAGAAGGCATCGTCCAGGCGGCTTGTATCGATGGCCACCAGATGCGCGCGATGCTCCCACGCTGCGCCGAGGACGGCGTCCGTATCGCCTTCGCTGGCAATACGCTCTTCCTCGGCGGGGCAATGCAATACCCGGGTCGAGCCGAACTGGACGATCACGCTTCTCATGATGCTCTGCGCGTCTGAGGCGCGAGGAGGAATGAATGGATGGTTGCCGCTTCACGGGGAATGAAGTGAAAAGCGTCCTGCCTCCAGTGGATACGGGCGTGCGGCACACACTGTTGAAGCCGAGCCTGGGTGTGGCCGGAGTCAAGCAGCACGTCTTTTCCCGCCAGCACGGCCACGACCGGCATGCCCAGCGAACGCAGCGCGGCATCGCTGAATCTTGGTAGCACGAAGGGCCGGATGCGCACATGCAAGCCGATGTACTCCATGAGCGCTGCAACCTTGGCATGGAAAGGCGACAGCTTGCCGGCAACAGGACCGATGACCATGGTGCGGATCCTGCGCAGCCCCCACTGTCCGAGCATTAGATAAGGCCAGGCCTTGAGCAGGAATGGACGCTGCCGCCCTATGCCCGCAGGCGAGATGAGGGCCAACTGCGCGACCCGCGCAGGACGCGATATCGCGAAGTTCAACGCTATCCACGCGCCAAGTGAAATGCCAACGAAGGAGGCCTTCGCCAGTCCCAGCGCGTCCATCACTTCGTCGAGCCAGGGCACGGCCGCGCCATCGATCGGGACAAGACGGGAAGCCGTACTCAGGCCGGGTTCACCTGGAATGTCGAGGATATGGACACGGAACTGCTGCGACCATGTGGCCGCATCCGCCAGCCAGCTAGCCGAGTTGGCCTGGGCACCGTGCAGCAGCACCAGCGGCGGCCCGTCGACAGGGCCGCATGAGAGCACGAAGGTTTCTCCGGTACCACTCGGCACCATGCGCTGGGTATGAGTGATGTCCCATTCGTCCAGCAGCTCGCGATAGCGCGTCAAGGCCACGCGTTCGGCATGGTTCGTCTTGAACATCGCCATCATCGCGCCGCGTCCAGGAAAGACGCGAGCGCCTCCAGCACGGTTGCGGCGTCCTTGGGTGACCCAACCACGATGATTTTCAGATCGCCCTCAAGCGGGTTGTAAACCGTATCAACGTGCATCGGCCCGTCGCGTTCCTGCCGGCTGATCAGTAAAGCCTGAAGGCTGATTGCAATGCGGTCGGCAAATGTCGCCGAAATCTTCGGCACATCGATGATGCTCGTCGTGCGTACTACGACTCTGCCCTGCTCGGACGTCGGTGCCGCCAAACCAGCAAAGCCATCCAAGTCTTTACCGGAGATCCGATAGGACTTACCGATCTTAGAGGCGCGCAGGCGCCCTTCCTTGATATGGCGCAGCACTGTCTTGACGTGCAACTTCAGTTGTCTGGCTACTTCCTCAACCGTGTATGTGTTTCCATGCATAGCGCACATTCTAAGACCAAATACTCCTTATTGCTACTAAAATTGGTAGCAATAAGGATCAGCCCTCGACCAAGACGCGATCGTCGCGAACATACGGCTCGGCCACGTACTGGAGGTCGCGCAGAAGGTACGGGCGCTACGCGACAACCGCCATCAAGAGGGGCCGTCACGAACCATGTCAGGCGTGCCGCCAGGCGCTCCACCTGTTCCGCCGAATGCGCGTCGTCAGCGACAGATCAACCGCCTCGATCTCGAGCGCGCGATGCGCCAAAGTCCGCTGGCCAAGGTGTCGGACGATGACACGACTCAGGTTGCACCTCATGTCGAATGACCGGCGGCTTCCGGCTGTGGAGTCAACCGGTCGATGCAACAGCATGATGGAATCGTTCTGCCGGTGTATCGAAGTTTAGTGTTTTGCGCGGACGTTCGATGAGTCGCCTGTCACGGCAATACAGCCCACCACGCTCTAAAACTACTAGTCAGCGCAGCTCGAAGCTGATGGGCTGGATGGCCGTGACCGAAATTGCCTTGCCCTCGTGGATGAACGGTGCGCATCGCATCGCTTGCACCGCTCTCTCTGCAGCGTCGTCCAGCGCTTGAAAGTTCGAGGACTTGACGACCAAGGTCATGAACACGATGCCTTGCGGGTTGATCCAGACGCGGACGTTGGCTTTGCCGGTCTGGTCGTCTCGGATGGCCTCTCTGGGGTACGAGGGGGTCGGTCTTGTGCAGGCGATCTCGCCTATCGCTCGCTCCAGGATACGAGGGTCGGTGATCGGCTCGACGCTTGGCCCGGGTGCCGACGCATGCCGCGTCTTGCAAGCCTCCAAGGTAGCCCCTGACGCCGATGCGAGTTCGTGGACCATCTGGCTGACAGTGGCAGGGTTCATGAGCTTGCGCCCAGCGTCGGATTCGGCGAACACGCGCATGTCGACGGACTGCTCGGGCGTCAAGGCCGCGCGCGGGGCCCGGTACACGGCCTGCTCCGCATAGAGTTGGCCGGTGGGTGTCGCGAGAAACCGCCGTGCCTGATGCAGTTCGTCCTCCGTCAGCTCGCGACGAAGGGCGGGAACGAGCCGTTGGCCCATGTCCCCAGCGCTCCATCCGCCCACACAGCTCACTGCCCACTTCATCCGCTCCTGCCGCCAGTAGTCGCGAGCCAGACTCGAGCGCGCCTTTTCGGCGAAAAATACGGTGGCGATATTGCCTGCCTCTGCGTCGGTTAGCGGCTCGACCGGCTGCGTCGCGCAGCCGGCGACAGCAGTTATTACCGCGAGAAGGGACAACCGTGGATCGAGTCTCGGCATGTTTTATCAGGGGCGACGCGGCCTTGGCAGGTTCTATCGGCGGAGAGCCTAGCAGAACGCATCTCGGAGCAGCAGTGTCGTGAAGTGGGGTGTTGGAGACAAGAGACGGCTCCCAGCTGCGGTGGCATGGCTCAACGCAGCAAAAGCACCGTGATCACGCCAAGTGCGAGCAGGATCAGAATTAGCCCGGAAATGCGTTCCAGCCAAGGCAGCATCCGTGCAAAGCGCCGCAGCACGCGCTGGTGGCCAATCAGGACAGCTATCGCCAGGTCGTAAAGCAGCACCACACTGAACATCCAAGTCCCGTAGAGCGCCTTCCACCCCTCACTGGCGTGCGGACCTGTCAGCATCGCGGCCAGACTGGCATAGAACAGCGCGTTCTTCGGGTTGAGGATGCCAGAGACGAACCCCATGCCGGCGGCACGTCGCCAGGCGACGAGTGGATGCGTGAGCGGCGCGTCCCGGCCAACGGATGCCGCCCCCCTGAGGTCATTGCTGCCGGCGCACCGCACGAACAGCGCGCCGATATAGAGCAAATAGGCGCAGCCGGCCAACTGCAGAACCACGAACACGGTCGTGTCCGGCCGCAGCACGGCGGTGCCGGCGAATGCCGCAACGATGAACACCCCATTGGCGATGGCGATGCCAAGACAGGCGCCGCTGGCGATGCGCCATCCAGCCGACAGGGATGTTCGGGCGATCAGGAAGAAGTCAGGGCCGGGAGACAGCAGCGCCAGGAAATGGGCTGCGGCGATCATCAAGAACTGCTGCATTCAATTTACACCTGCGAACCTTTCTCGCAGTGTGCCGAACGCGGCGCGCTCTGTATTGAAGGAAATTGCAGTCGTACCGTTTCCGCTGCTACGCGCGGAAGCGGCCTGGCGTGATGCCCGCATGCGCCTTGAAAACCCGCTGAAAATGCGCCTGATCGGCAAAGCCGAGGTCCTGCGCCACGTCCGCGATGCGGTCTCCGGCCCGAATCCGCTCCCTTGCCAGATTGATGCGTTGGCTCAGTTGCCACGCATGCGGCGTCAGGCCGGTGACTGCGCGGAAAGCGCGGATCAGCTGGTAGCGACTCATCTCCGCCAGTTGCGCCAGTTCGTCCAAAGGCATGTTGGAAGCGGGCGCGGTGCGAAGGCAATCGAGGGCTGGCCGGATTTGCGCGAGCAGGTTCGACGGCGCGTCTGGCGCTTCGATGCGCAGGCCCTGCCCCGTGTCGCAGTCGCCGATGAACATGATCAACGCGGCTTCTTTCTCGCACGGGCGTGCCTCGGAGAACAGCAACGCGTTGAGTTCGCAGAACCGTGCGTAGGCCGACGGGTCGGCCACGATCCTTATTGGCTCGGCAGCTAGCGGGTGGGCCTGCGCGTACTCCATCCGGACGGCCTGGAGCCAGGCCGCGTCCAGGTGCAGCATCTGGTAGCTCCAAGCCGCTTCCGGTGCCGGGTTGCAGGCGTGCACGCGTGTCGCGGGCACGAATACGAGCGTGCCGGGGTGCAGCGCGACCGGACCGTCGGTGCCGCCGTCGAAGACACTGTGGCCGTCGTCGACGGCGCCAATGGAAAAGGTGGGATGCTGGTGCGGCTTGTAGCAGGCTCGGCTATGGCAGGCACGGCGGCTCTCGACGAAAGGCATACTCGGGTCGTGCCAGAACAGCTGCGTCGACTTGTTGCGCGGTGCTGCACGAGAAGGCGAATGGGCTGACATCCAGTGCTTTCGGTATCGTTGGGAAGATGGGTGTGAGTCGGCGAACCGTCACTGTCCACATCGCTATGTCGCAGCCGGCCACAGCGGTGAAGGCATCAGGAAATTCGCCTCGGCGCGGACGATCTCGCGGAGGACGCGGACCACCGCTCGCGGGTCGTCGGTACGCCAGTGGAAGCAATAGTTCAGGTTGTACGGCGGCGGATCGCTGACTAACGCGACCAGTCTGCCCGATGCCAGGAATGGCGCCACGTAGGCCGTGGGAAACGTACTGATGCCCACGCCCGCCATCACCAGCGTGATCAACGCCGCAAGGCTGTTGCAGACGAGTGCGTGCGGAATGGCCACGCCGACGTGCGCGCGCCAGCGTTCCACTTCGCGCGAGAGTCTGGCGTCGGCGCTGAGCGTGATCATGGGATGCTCGCTGAAATGCGCGGGCGTCAGCACCGTGCCGGCAGGCAGCCGTTCGGGCGATGCCATCCACCGGTATTCCAGCTCGCCGACCTTCTCGTGCGAGAGGTTGGGCGACGCCGAGGGGCCCGGCACGATCGCGAAATCGAGTTCGCCCCGCTCCAGCATCCGCTCGAGCTTGCTGGTCAACTCCACATGCGGCTCCAGCACCAGATCCGGATGCTCGCGCCGCACGCGGGCGACGAACGCCGGGAACCACGTCGATGCCACCAGCTCACTGATGCCGAACCGGCACGATCCACGCAACGTGCCCTGCGTGTCGAGGTCCGAGCGGATCAGGCTTTCGAGTTCGAGCATGCGGCCCGCGTGCTCGAGCAGCCGAACGCCGGCGTCGGTAATCACCGCCCGCTGGCCCGCACGGTCGAACAGCGGCTTGCCCAGATCGGCTTCCAGCTCGGCAATACGCTTGGACAGCGACGACTGGGTGACACAAAGCCGCGCGGCGGCCAGCGAGAAGCTGCCGAGTTTGGCGGCCCAGAAGAAGGCTTCGAGCTGCTTGATGGTCAATTCCGGGTTCCTTTCGTCCGCACATTCGCTTTATGCATGGGGAGGGGTGAAGATTCTTCGCTTTTTCTCCGGACGTCCACTCCGTAATCTCCATGCATCGGGCAGGTTCGATGCCCCAAGGAGATTGCATGCGCTTCCCGCACCTTGCCTCGGCAGCCTCGCTGTTCTGCGCCGCCCTCGCCCTTCCCTCGATCGCGCTGGCGGAATGGCCCGACGACCGCCCCATCCAGGTGCTGGTCGGCTTTGCCGCCGGCGGCGCCACGGACACGATGGCCCGTGCCATGGCACCCGTCATCGCGCGCCACCTTGGGCCGCGCGCCAACCTGATCGTCGTCAACAAGCCCGGTGCCGCCAGCGAGATTTCCAACCTGAGCCTGATGAACGCCCGCAAGGACGGCTACACGATCGGCGTGGTGAATCTGCCTGCGATGGCATTCTCGCCGCTGTACCGCAAGACCAGCTTCGACCCAGCCGCGCTGACGCTCGTGGCCCGCGTGATGAGCGACCCGACGATTCTCGTGGCGAAGCAGGACAGCCCCTACGCGACGCTCAAGGACGTCGTGAGCGCCCTCAAGGCCCATCCGTCGTCGCTGTCGTTCGGGCATAACGGCGTCGGTACCAATGGCCATCTGGCGCTGATGCAGCTGGCCAGCAGCGCAGGCGTGAAGATGAACGAGATTCCGTTCAACGGCACCACGCAATCGAAGACGGCGCTGTTCGGCGGTCATATCGATTTCGCCGCGATCACGGTAAGCGAATTGCGCGAAGCGGGAAAAGAGGCCGTGCCGCTCAAGGTGCTCGCCCAGATGGCGGACCAGCGCTCGCCGGCGCTCCCGAAAATCCCCACGGCCAACGAGCAAGGCTTCAACGACGTCATGCCGGCCGAACGCGGCTTTGCCGTGCCCCGCGGAACGCCGCCGGATATCGGCGAACGCCTGCAGGCAGCGATTGCGGCCACCATGCAAGACCCCGAGTACCTGAAGCGTGCCGGCGAGGATGCGCCCGCGCTGGCATATCTGCCCGGTGCGGCATGGACCCAGGCCATCGCCGGCCGCGCGGAGATGATGCGCAAGCTTGCCGCCGCGATGCCAAAGGAATAGGCGGTACCTCGAGTCCGCGCGCACGCTTTCCGTCGTTTCATTCTTCCCTGCCATGCCCTATCCCATCGCCCTGTTCCGCCGCGCCGTAGCGATCGGCCTGCCCTGCCTCGCCGCGTTCGCGCCCGTTACGCCCGCCTCCGCCGCCGAGTTTCCCGACAAGCCGATTCGGCTGATCGTACCGTATCCGGCCGGCGGCACCACCGACATCGTCGGTCGCGCACTCGCCCGCGAACTGTCGGCCAGATTGGGCCAGCCGGTCGTGGTGGACAACCGGGCCGGTGCCGGCGGCATGCTGGGCGCGGCCGCAGTGGCGCGGGCCGAGGCCGATGGCTATACGCTGGGCGTTGCCACCGTCAGCACGCTGGCCACCGCGCCGCTCACCACGCGCCAGCCGGCCTACAATCCGCTTACCGATTTCACGCCGATCGGTCTGGTCGCCTTCGTGCCCAATGTGCTGACCGTCAATCCGCAGGTCCCCGCAAAGAACCTCGCCGAATTCATCGCGCTGCTCAAGGCCAATCCCGGCAAATACTCGTATGCGAGTTCCGGCGTGGGCGGCATCGCGCATCTGGACGGCGAGTTGTTCAAGAGCCTGACCCATACCCAGATGGATCACATCCCGTATCGCGGCTCGGGCCCGGCGCTCAACGATACCGTTGCCGGCCAGGTGACCGCGCAGTTCGACAACGTCTCGTCGTCGCTGACCTTTATCAAGGCCGGCAAGCTGCGCGCGCTCGCCGTCGCGTCGAGCAGCCGCATTCCGGAGTTGCCGGACGTACCCACCTACGCCGAGGCCGGTTTCCCGAAGCTGAACAATATGGCGTGGTTCGGACTGGTGGGACCAAAGAACCTGCCCCCGGCCGTCGCCAAACGGCTTGCGGATGCCAATCTGCAGGCCGTGCAGAGTCCGGAGCTGATCGCCGTGCTCCGTCGCAATGGCGCCAATGCAGCAGCGAAGCCGCCCGCGGCGTTCGTCGAGGTGATCCAGCACGAGTACGCGCTGCGCAAGATGATCGTTACCGAACAGCACATCACGGCGGACTGAGCATGGCAGAGATCCGGCAGTTCCCGTGGCAGTCGATGCTTTACGTGCCCGCGCACGACGCGGAACGGTTGCGCGCCGCCCTCGGCAGTGACGCGCATGCCGTCGTTCTCGATCTCGAGGATTTCGTTCCGGACGCGTCCAAGCCCGCTGCGCGCGATGCGCTGACGAACAGCGCAGCGACGCTGCGCGAGCACGGTATGGGCGTCGTGGTCCGCATCAATCGGTCGCTCGAGCAGGCCGTTGCGGACCTGCGCTGCGCTGTGCTGGAAGCGGTGGACGCCATCATGGTCACGAAGGTCATGGGGGCCGATCATCTGACGCTGCTGGACGAACTGGTCGGCGAACTCGAAGACGCGCGCGGGTTGCCGCACGGCCGTATCAAGCTGATCGCACTGATCGAGACGGCTGCCGCCACGCAGCGCATGGCCGAAATCTGCCAGGCTGGCGGCCGGCTGCGCGCAGTGGGACTGGGCGGCGAGGATATTGCCCGGGAGTGCGGCTTCCGCGCGAGCGCGGAGACGCTGCTGCCGCTCAAGCAGCAACTGATCTATGCGGCGTTTGCCGGCGGCGTGACCCCGATAGGCTTTCTGGCGAGCGTGGCCGACAAGTCCGGACCGGACGCATTTGCCGCGATGGTGGCGCGCTCGCGCGAGTTCGGCTTCCGCGTCGCCACGTGCCTCACGGCTGCGCAGGTGGCGACCGTCAATGCGGTCTATGGGCCCGCGGAACGCTGATTCATTCACGGATACTTCTATGGCAATCGATATCGCGCCCTCTATGCGTCCATCCATGCGGCAACAGAAGAACGCTGCCCTGCGGCGCCTGCTGACGGACACCCCGTTCGTCGTCGCGCCGGCCGTGCACGACATGTTCAGCCTGCGGCTGGCCGAACAGGCGGGCTTCGACAGCGCTTGCATCAGCGGGGCCATGCTCTCCTACAGTTTGCTCGGCGTTCCGGACATCGGCCTGCTGACGCTGACCGAATGCGTGGAGCATTGCCGGCGCCTGACCCGACATGCCCGCATCCCCATCACGGCCGACGGCGATGCCGGCTACGGGAATCCACGCGGTGTGCACCACGCGGTGGAGTTGTTCGAGGATGCGGGCGCCGCCGGACTCAATATCGAAGATCAGGTCGTGCCGCGCCGGTGGGGCAGCACGCGCCGCAAGGAGGTCGTGCCCGTCGGCGAGATGGTCGCCAAACTGGCGGCGGCCGTGCGGGCGCGCGTCGACGACAACTTCATGATCATTGCCCGCACCGACGCGTTCGGCGTGGAGCCGATCGGGCAGATCATCGCGCGGGCCCGTGCGTATCAGGATGCGGGCGCCGACATGCTGTTGCCGATCGGACCGGTGAGCGCGACATGCGAGGCCGATGTCGCGGCACTCGTGCGCGCACTGCGGATTCCGGTGACGCTGAGCGCCGGTACCGGCCTGCAGCCCGCGGCATCGGCCGGCCATCTCACGCTCGAACGCATGCGCGAGATTGGCGTGCGGCGCGCCAGCCTCACTACCCTGCTTCCACTGGCCGCCATGCGCGGCATGGGGCAGTCGCTTGGCACGCTGCAGGAGGCATTGCAGCCAGCTTCCGCGTCGACGGCGGAGAGCCCCGCCATGTCGCCGACGATCGATGCGCTATTCGATACCGCCGGCCAGATGGCATTCGAGGAAGCGCTGCTGGAATCCTGGGCGCGCTGAATGATGAATCCGGCCGGTCCGTCTCACCGGCGGACCAGCCGGTCGAGCCGCAGCCGATGCCGCTCGTCGGTCAGCCGCGCCACCGCAAGGAGCGCCGCCACGGTAACGCCGAGCATGCTGCCGCCGGCCAGCAGGAACATCAGCAGGATCTGATACTGGGCGGCCGCGATGGGATCCATGCCCGCCAGGATCTGACCGGTCATGATGCCGGGCATCGTGATGATGCCGGCCGCGGCCATCGTGTTCAGCGTCGGCATCAGTCCCGTCCTCACACCCTGCTTCACCACGCCCCGCAGGGCCGTGAACCGGTCGTCGCCGAGCGCCAGCCTTGCCTCGATGGCCGCGCGCTGATGCCAGACCGCGTTGAACGTGGCGCCAAGCGTCAGGCTCGCGGCGTTCATGACATTGCCCAGCACGATGCCGGCCAGCGGAATCGCGTGACGCGGGTCGTACCACGGCGTGGGCTGCAGCGCGGTCGTCAGGGCCAGCACCGTGACCACGACCGTGGGCAGGAACACCGAGGCCGCGCCGATGGCGATATGGATCGGCCCGGACAACCGACGCTCCTGCCGCGCGCCGACTTCGCGCGCGGCCGCCGCGATCATCGCGGCCACGGTCAGCGCAGTGACCCACGGCGATGCCAGCCCGAACACGATCCGCAGCAGAAAACCCACGACCAGCAACTGCGCGACCATGCGGATGGCCGACCACATCAGCGTGCGATGGACGCCAAGGGACAGCAGCAGCGACGCTCCGGCGCTGGCCAGCACGAACCCGCTGGCGAGAACCAGGTCCATCGCGGAGAGCGGGTCGGGCGCGATGGTGCCGGTCATCGTCCGTTCTCCAGTCCGTGCGGGCCCATCCGATAGTGCGCGGTGCCCATTCTGGCGGCCTGCTCGTCGTGGTGCGACACCATCAGGATGCCCACGCCCTCTTCCAGCCGCTCCCGCAGCACGGTTTCGACGGCCCGCGTGGACGCCTGATCCAGGCCCGAGGTCGGCTCGTCGAGCAACAGGATGTCCGGCCGGCGCACCAGCGCGCGGATCAGTGCGAGCCGCTGCTTCTCGCCGGTGGAGACGCGGCTGACCGGCGATGACAGGATCGCGGGCGGCAGGCAAAGGGGGGCAAGCAAGGCGCTGGCAGCCGCGATATCCGACATATGCGCGCCCACCTCGTCCTCCCACCAGCCGGACTCGGCGGGCACATAGACGACGCGCCGCCGCCATTCCGGCGCACTGACCGCCGATCGCTGCGTGTCGTCGAGCGCGACGTCGCCCTCGTTCGGATCGAGATCGGCAATCATTCTCAGCAGCAGACTCTTGCCCGATCCGGACGGCCCGCTCAACACGACGCACTGCCCGCGCGCCACGCTCAATGAAAACGGCCCGCGCCCGACGCCAGCCATCCCGGAGACCCGCAACCCCATATCCTCCTCCGCCATTGCATATGGCTTGAGCATATGCGCAATGGGATGCCGGACGCTACCCCGGCGGCCGGCGAGGTCGCGCCCATGCGACGCGGCGCGCTCTCCGGCATCGCTTGCGCGGCGCAATTAACGCTGGCGTAAGGTTCGCGCGCTAGGCTGGTTCGCAGGTCAGGCTCGCGAGGTCGACAATGTCAGGCTCAGCACCACGAGCGCGCTCTCGACCCGCAGTGCCAGGTCCCGATCGCCGAGCAGCGATGCCTCGGCAATCGCCGCGCGGATCCATGTCTCGAGTTCCGGCGGGACGGGCGCAGCGTCGCCCGTTTGGGACTGCGCGCGAAAATGGCGCGCGACAATGCTGAGCACGCGCCGCACCGACCGGCGCAGCGGGCCCGTCAGCGAAGGCATCGCACGCTGCAGGGCCACGGTGCAATAGCCGATCTGCAGTTCGGCGAACCCATCCGATGCGATCCGTCCGCGGGTCGCGCCAAGGCGCGGCATCAATTGCCCCAGCCGGTCGAGCATGCGCGCGCCCAGCCGGGAGCGTTCGTCGGGAAGCCCTCTGTCGGCGGCATGCCATGTGGCCGCGCGCGCGAGATCGCGCCAGCTGGCGCCGATCAGCCGGCGCGCCACGACCTGCGCGCCGAACGGGCGCACGAGGATGGCCCACAGCGGCGCAAACAGCAGGGCCGCCGCGTTCGCGAGATATGTGTTGAACAGGCCAAGAAAGTTGGCGTCATGGACGCTCTGCACGTTGGTGAACGATGCCGTCGTGATGGCCAGGAGCATCGCCACCACGTTGTAGCCCGGACGTGCGATCAGGGCGCCCAGGGCCACGTAAGGCATGGCCAGCATGCCGGCCAGCGTCTCGAACGTTTCGGCGCAAGGCAGCACCACGAACAGATAGAACAGGGAGATGGCCGCGCAGACCGCGCCCCAGCGAACGAACAGACGGGCCACGGGTCGCGGCTCGTGGACGGTCGCGAAGAAGCAGCAGGCGATGGACGACAGCGCCACCGGTCCCCCACCCTCTTCCCAGCCGGAAAGTATCCACAGCATGCCGGCGCAGAAAACGGCCAGCCCGGCCGACATGGCGTTGAACAGCAGCATGGCGTGATCGTGGTGCAGGTCCGCGGCGGCGTCCCGCCCGCCGGCCGCAAGCGGACGGACGGGCGTCTCTGCACCCCGGACGCCGCGGTCACCGATCCCCTGCTGCAACATCGTGCAACTGGCCATCAGGGCGTCCAGCCGTGCCCGCAGGCCCGCCGCGGCCGTCTCGAGCGCGGCGCGTGGCAGCCGGGCCGGTGCATCGTCGCGCATGGCATGCAGTACGCTCTCCAGCCCGGACAGGATGGGCATGACGCTGGACATGCGCGCGCGCAGCGCACGTGCGCGGGCCACCGTCTCCCGGCTCTCCGTATCGAACGACAGCTGTTCGATCATATGGTCGAGTGCGAGCATGTCCGTCGCCAGCCGGTGCCGGCTGGCGACCGCGCCGGGCTTTCCCGCGGCGATATCGCGTGCCCATGCGTTCGCATCGTCGAGCCACTGCTGCGCGCGCGCCCGCAGCGCCGGCGCCACGCGCGCGGGAAAGACGATAGCCCCCACCAGCGACGCGCACACGATACCGATGACGATTTCCTCGACGCGCGAGACCGCCACGTCGAAGATGTCTGCCGGATGCATGACGGTCGGCAGCGCGACGATGGGCAGCGTATAGGCGGCCAGCAGAAAGACGTAGCTGCGCGGCGATCGCTGCAGCAGCGACAGATAGACCAGCAGCACGATCCATAGCCCGATCGCGCCCGTCAGCACGATCGGCATATTGACGAGCTGCGGTACGGTGATCACCGCCGCCGCCGCGCCGAGCACGGTGCCGGCCACGCGGTAGGCGGCCTTCGACCGCGTTGCGCCCGTGAGCGGATTCGCGACGAAGTAGACGGTGGCCATGGCCCAATGCGGGCGAGGCAGACCGAAGTAAAGCGCGATGTAGAGGGCCAGCATCGCGGCCACGAATGCCTTCAGCGAGAACAGCCACTGTCGGGCATTTGGCCAGTGCGCCATAACGAGTCACGCGCCGGCGGTCCGGCGCGATTGCGGGGGTCGAGATGGGAAGTGTAGTTGCCGTGCGGACATTCCCGGCATGATTTAAGATTCGGCGATCCAGTCGAAATTTTCATAGAACCACCATGCCCATCGACATCCGCGCGCTGCGCTATTTCGTCGAGACCGCGCGCCTCAAGAGCTTTACGCAGGCGGCTTCCTCGCTCTATGTCACCCAGTCCACCATCAGCAAGATGGTCCGGCAACTGGAGGACGAGGTCGGGCAGCCGCTGCTGATCCGCGAAGGCAAGTCCGTGCGGCTGACCGATGTGGGCAAGGTCGTCTACGACCGGGGTCAGGAAGCGCTGGGCGTGGTGCATCGGCTGACGCTGGAAGTGGCCGACCTTTCGTCGCTGGGCCGTGGCCAGCTCGAGGTGGGCATTCCGCCGATGGTCAATCTGTTCTTCTCGCCCGCTGTCAGTACGTTCCGCAAGCGCTATCCGAATCTGCAACTCACGCTGGCCGAACATGGCGGGCAAGTGATCGAGCAACGCGTCGCCAGCGGCGAGATCGAGGTCGGGGCGACGGTGCTGCCCGGCGACAGCGGACTGGCGCTGGAGACGCGGCAGTTCGCCAAGTACCCGATCTGGGCCGTGGGACCGCGCGAAGCGGCATGGGCCAGGGGCCGCACCGTGCGGCTGCAGGCACTGAGCGAGGAGCCGCTGGTGCTGCTGACCGACGCGTTCTCGCTGACGCGCATGCTACGGCAGGCGTTTCTGGAGGCGCGCATCGAGCCGCGCGTGGTGGCGCAGAGCGGCCACTGGGACTTCCTTGCGTCCATGGCGGCCGCCGGTCTGGGCACGACATTCCTGCCCGAACCCCTGCTGGCGCGGCTGGAGTCGCGCGACGGGCTCGCCGTTGCGCGCCTGATCGAACCGAACGTGGACTGGGCGATGGCCCATATCTGGTCGCCCGGCCGCTACCTGTCGCATGCGGCCAGGGCGTGGCTGGAGGTCTGCAAGGAAGTCATGGGACCCGCGCCGAAAAAGTAGGCCCCCCGCCGTGGCCCAGCGAGGACAGCGTCAGGCCGCGAGCGGTTCCACGGCTGTCAGCAACGCGGCGTCGCGTACGGGTACGACCGCCGGTGCCGGCAGCATCGTGCCCGTATCCCGATACCGCAGATGCATCGCAAAGGCTTCTTCCAGCAAGTGCGGGGTCTGGCCGCCTCGCGCGCAGGCCCGATCGAAATAGTCCTGCAACGGCCCCCGGTAGCTGGGATCGACGCAGTTCGCGATGATCGCGCGCGCCCGTTCCCGGGGCGCAAGGCCACGCAGGTCCGCCAGCCCGTGCTCGGTCACGAGGATATCGACGTCATGCTCGGCATTGTCCACGTGCGAGACCATCGGCACGATGCTCGAGATCTTGCCGCCCTTCGCCACCGATTTGGTGACGAACACGGACAGCGACGCATTGCGCGCGAAGTCGCCGGAGCCGCCGATGCCGTTCATCATATGCGTGCCGCCCACGTGCGTCGAATTGACGTTGCCGTAGATATCGCATTCGAGTGCCGTGTTGATGGTGATCAGCCCAAGCCGGCGAATGACTTCCGGATGATTGCTGATCTCCTGCGGCCGCAGGACGATGCGCGACTTGTACCGCTCGATATCGCCGAGCACCTTCTGGTAGACCGGCGCCGACAGCGTCATCGACGAGGCCGAAGCAAAACGCAGCTTGCCGGCATCGATCAGCGCGATCGTGCTGTCCTGCAGCACCTCCGAATACATCGTCAGGTCGTGGAACGGCGAATCGGCAAGACCGTGCAACACCGCGTTGGCGATGGTGCCGATACCGGCCTGCAACGGCTGCAGCGACGACGGCAGGCGGCCGGCCTCGACCTCTTTCACGAGCAGGTCGATAAGATGGCGCGCGATGTGGCGCGTGTCGTCGTCGGGCGCCGATGCATTCGACGGGCTGTCGTCGCGCTGCGTGATGACGATCGCTGCAATCTTTGCCGGATCCACGGGGATATACGGCAGGCCGATGCGCTGCTCCACCGCGATCAGCGGGATCGGCTGGCGGTAAGGCCGCGCCACGGGCAGTGCCACGTCGTGCAGGCCTTCGAGGCCGGCCGGCATGTTCATATTGATCTCGACGATTACCTTGCTGGCCTGCATCGCGAAGCTGGCCGAGTTGCCAACCGAGGTGGTCGGCACGATGCCGCCCGACTCCGTGATGGCGCAGGCCTCGATCACGGCGACGTCCACCGGGGCGATCTGGCCGCTACGCAGCAGTTCGGCGGTTTCTCCCAGATGCTGGTCGATAAACATCACCTCGCCGTTGTTGATCTTTTCGCGCAGGGTCGCATCGGACTGGAACGGCAGGCGCCGCGCGAGCACATGGCTTTCCGCGAGCACCTTGTCGACGTCGTTGCCCAGTGAAGCACCGGTGATCAGCGTGATCTGCAGCGGGTCGGTTTCGGCGCGCCGCGCCAGGGCGAATGGCACGGCCTTGGCGTCGCCCGCGCGGGTGAACCCGCTCATGCCGACGGTCATGCCGTCCTGAATGAGGCCGGCGGCCTGTTCCGCCGACATGACCTTGTCCTGGAGGCTCGCCAGCCGGATCCGATCGCGATACATCTTGTCTCCTTCTGCGGCGCGGGGGCGCCTTTTGCATGAGTTGAGTGTAGCGAGGGCGATGTATTCCGGCGGCGACATAAACGACTGGAAAGCAGTCGGGATTTTCATGGTTGGGGCGGATCGCGCGGGGGCTGGGGCACCCCCGACCATGGTCGAGCTTGCCGGAATCCTTCAGGTATCTAGAATGAGGTAACAGCCACATCGCCCCCTTCCCGACACGCCAAAGGTTCCATGGCCCTCATCGGCAAGCTCGTTTCCCTGGTCAGCCGTCGCACGCTACGGTCGGAGGGGCATGTCTTTGCCGTGACGCCCGAGCGCATTGCCGTGGCGGAAGGCATTCACACCGCGCTGGCGATGGCCCCGATGCTTTGCGCGGCCGTGCTGCTCGCGCGTCCCGAGATTGCATTCGGGGCGGTCGCCGCGTTCTGGAACGTCCTGTGCGACCCGCAGGGGCCGAAGGATGAACGGCTTCGGACGATGGGCATGTTCACCGCGCTGGGTACCGTGGTGCTGCCCGCGTCCGCGTACCTCGCGCACTGGGGTTATGGCGTCAGCCTCGCGACGCTGTTCGTGCTGGTCTTTCTCTGCGGGCTCACGCGCTCGTACAAGCCCGCGCTGGGACCGATGCCCGCGCAGGCAGGCCTCATTGCCTCGCTTGCGGTGGTCATCGGCATTGCCTCGCCCGCGGAACTCTCCGGCGCCCTTGCGCAGGGCGGCTACTTCCTGCTGGGTTCGTTATGGACGATGCTGTTCTGCATCGTGCTCTGGCCGCTGCCGTTCCGGCAGTCCGCCTGCCTGACGCTCGCCACGATCTTCGCGCGGCTCGACGATATGGCGGCCCATCTGGAGTCGCTCGACGCGCGGCCGGGCATGGATACCGAAGGCTGGGACGAGTTCGATACCGTCTATCGCCGCGGCGTGCGCATGTCGATCGAGCGTGGCCGCGCGCTGGCGGCGCATGACCCGCGCACGGGCCCCGTGCTCGGCCCCGGTATCGATGCGGCGGGCCGGGTCTTCTCCGCGCTGATCGCGCTGGGGCATTCGCGGCGCAATCCCGAGGTGGCCATTTGCGACGACTGGCGGTCGCTGCTCCAGAGCCTGCGGCAACTGCTGCAAAGCCTGAGCGATCTTGCGCAGCAGGAGATGCCGATGGCCGACGCGCCGATCGCGCAGGCCCATGCCCTCGTGCGGCAGACGGCGGGCCGCAACGATCAGGCCGCGCGCGCGGTGTCGTTTGCCGCGCGGGCCATCGCGCGGCTTGGCGACCGCGGTCCTGTGCCCGTGCCGGTATCAAGCGATGCGGCAACGGCGGCGCCCACTGTGGCGTCCCCCGGCACCCCATCCGTGGCCCCTCCCTCGGCAACCTTTCATCTCGACGCACTGGTCTGGCGTCATGCGTTGCGCGTGGCTACCGCGTCGGTGCTGGCTTATCTGATCTGCACCGCGTTCAACGTGACGTTCGCCTACTGGGGCGCAATCGCCGCGATCGTCGTCACGCAGCCGATCTCGGCCAATACGTGGATACGCGTGGTCGAGCGCGCGTGCGGCAGCTTTCTCGGCGGGATCCTCGCGGCCTACCTGCTGACGCATGTCTCCACGCCGCTGGCGATGACGCTCGCCATCCTGCCGCTGGCGGCCATCACGGTATCGCTGCGGCTCGTGAACTACGGCCTGTTCGTCGTGTTCCTCACGCCGATGTTCATGCTGCTGTCGGATTTCATCCGCCCTACCGAGGGGTTGATCCTTGCGCGGCTGACGAACGAGTTCGTCGGCGCATGCGTCGGTGTCGCCGCGAGCTTCCTGCTATGGCCGGGGCGCGCCGGCAACGGACTGCCCGAGGCGATCTCGGCGGTGATCTCGACAAACATGGCATTTGCGGCCGCGGTAGCGCGCCTTGGCCCGAGCCACGCGGCCAAGCTCGACCAACTGCAACGCGAGGCCGGCATGGCGAGCACGCGGCTGGAAACCGCGCGTGAACGCATGCTGCTGGAGGGGCGCTGGCGGTCGGCGCGGCTGGAGCGCCTGCACGAGTTGATTCACGCGGCGCGCGTGGTGTGCGGCGCGGCGGCCGTGATCGAAGTGCTGCGCACCGGCGAACCCGACGCGCGCGACCGGCAGCGTGCCGATCACTACGACGCCATCGCGGCCAGCATGCTCGGTGCGCTGAATGCCGCCGATAGCGGTCCGCCGCGCGTGGATCTCGACGCCCCCGCCGACGACCTCGACCACGCGGTGCGCAACCTCATCACGGCATTCGACGGCTATATGCGTTCTGCAGTGCAAACCGCTGCAACCGTTTGATTGCAGGCCTAATCGGCAGCGATCGCGGATTCCGCGCCCCACTCTAGTGGGGCGCATAAAGCACACGAAAACCGTATCATCACCGCGCACACAGCGCCGAAACCACACTCCCGGAAACGCCCTGCAAATCAGCCAGCACGACTGGTTGTGGCGGCGCTCGTCCCTCCATTCGTAAAACCATCCTGATCAATGAACGCATTCCAAAAAACGCTGCTCGCAACGGCCGCGTCATTCGTGCTGACCGCGCCCGCCGCACAGGCGATGGATATCGAGGCGCGTGGCGTCGGCACCGCGACGATCACCGACGATCTGGCATCGGTTCGCACGGCAGCGATGCGGCAGGCCAAGCGCAACGCGGTACTCGCGGCGCTGGACAAGGTCGTGGGGGCGGGCACGAGCAAGAACCCCGATGTACAGGCAAAGCTCGACGACCTCGTCGTGCAGGTGGGCGAGGAATCGTTCTACAGCCCCGTGCCGAGCTCGGTGGACGGGCAATTCCGCGTCAGCATCACGCTGCGCATGGACGACAAGGAACTGCGCACGCAGATCAGCGATCTCGGCCTGGCCCTGAACACGACCGCGACGCGCAGCCAGCCCATCCTCGTGATGATGGACGAGTTCTTCACCACGCCGACGAACCTGCGCGCGCCGCTGGAAGAACTGACCGAGTTCCGTCACGAGGAAGGCAGCAGCTATAGCGACAAGGAAGCGGCATCGAGCTCGCGCAAGGCCGCCTATGCCGCGAACAGCAGCTCCGCCTATGCCTCGAAGGAACAGGCCGCTTTCGCCGTGAAGGAAGCATCGGCCGGCCGCGTGAGCGCGGCGCGCGATACGCAGGTGGCCGGTGCCGCGCGCGACGGCTATGGTGGCGAAGCGGCCGTGGCCGGCCGCGATACCGCGCGCTACGACGCCGCCAGTGCCAGCAGCCGCCAGGCCGCCGGCGCGGCATCGCGTCAGGTCGCCGCGGCCAGCACCAGCAGCGTGGCATCGGCGTCGTCGTCGCAGTCCGCATACTCGCGCAACGTCGCCGCCGAGGACCACAACAACACGTACTTCCGCAAGCTGGTCAAGTACCAGCCGCAGAACACGGGTCCGGACAGCAAGAACTACACGTACAACGAGCTCAAGGGCCAGCTTGGCGACCTCGACATCAAGGTCATCGACAACGCGCTGTTCAAGAGCAAGTACTTCGGCAACCGTGCGATCACGCTCGACCAGCTCGAGAACGGCGCGGAACTCGCCAGGTACACGGAGTTCGCGCGGCAGGAAGCGATCGCGGACTACCTGATGATCGGCTCGTCCGTCATCTACGACGTGGGCGTCGACCGCAACTCGGGCCAGCCCGCCTGCACGGGCGTGGCCAGCACCAAGACCTTCTCGACGAAGACCGGCGAGGACATCGGCTCGGCCACGCAATCGGAGGCCGCCATCGGTATCTCTTCCGACGACTGCCGCGCGAAGCTGGCGGGCAAGCTCGCCGCGAGCCTCGGCAATCAGGTGGGCAAGCGCATCCAGGACTTCGTCAAGCGCCGCACGATGTACGGTGCAGAGTACGTGATTCGGCTGACCGGCGGCACGCTGACGCTGATGAACCGTACCGCGTTCAATCAGGCACTGAAGAACGTGCCGGGCCTCGAGAAGCCCACGCAGCGTCAGGCCGGTACCGACAAGCTCGAGGTGGTGGCCACCTACCGCGGCACCGATCCGCTGGACCAGGCCGTGGCGATGGCGCTCGGCGGCAACCCGATGTTCGCCGGGCTCGACTCGATGGTCGACGGCAATATCGTGACGCTGTGCATGAATGGCTGCGTCAAGACGAAGGCGGCACGCTGAGATGCGCAAGACATCGCTGACAACGACGGCGGCCGTCGCCGCGCTGCTGCTCGCCAGCGGCGGCGCATCGGCCGCGGCGGGCGTGGGACTGTACGTGGTGCCCGGCATTTTCTTCGACGATGCCGGCACGGGCAGCAGCAAGATCGATCCCGCATTCCGGCCCGCGCTCGATATCCGGCAGAGCGTGGCGCAGCTACAGCAGCGCGCGCAGGCCCACTTCAGATCGCTGGCGCCGACCATCGACAGCAAGAACCGCCTGCGGACGCTGGCGCTGTCGGTACAGGTCACGCGCGCCTCGCGCTACCAGATCGACAAGTCCGACGGCACGACCGATATCTATCTACCGGTCACGCTGAGCCTGTACTTCAGCAATCCGATGACGGGCGAGGTGCTGCAGTCGTTCAGCCAGACGCGCTACGACGTGTTGACCGCGTCGCGTGCGCTGGGCCAGCCCGCCATCGAGGCCAGCGTGGCCAATGCCTATCGCAATGGCTTCACGACGCTGCTGGACACGATGCTCGCTTCCGCCGCGCGCCAGTTCAACCCGTACGTCGTGGAGACGCGCGTCGCCGATACATGGCGCGGATTCGTGATTCTCGACAAGGGCTACCGCGCGGGCATCGGCAAGGGCGACGTCATGAACGACGGCGCCAGCGAGATCCGCGTGGAGCATGCCGGCGCCGACTATGCGGTGGCCGTGCCCGTGCTGGGCAACCCGAAGGACGGTGCGGTATTCAGCCGGGCCGGCACGATGGCGCTCTCCGATGTGAAGAAGCCGCGCGTGCTGGCGCTCGTGAGCGACGGCAACAACGACCTGTCGGATGCGGTGAGCACGCAGTTGTTCACCGACAAGCTCGGCAGCGGCGCGCCGTTTGCCACGCTGCCTCTCAATGCCAACTTCAGCCAGGTGCAGGCATCGATCGACAGCAATACCGGCATCGGCCATGACGTCAGCGGCAAGCGCGCGCTGCCCGACTACTTCATCCGCATGGTGGTGCCGCCCGCGCGGCAGTACACGCTGCCGACCAACCTCGCCTACAAGACGCAGCAAAGCTATCAGGCCTGGGCGTTCGCGGAGCTGTTGTCGCGTGACGGCCGCGTACTGTACGCGGCGGACGTCACGCAGCGTATCGACGACACCGTGACGGACAAGGCCGGCTTCAATGCCGCGGACCGCCGCGAGGTGGTGCTCAAGAATGCGCTGAACGATCTGGCCGACCGCTTCGGCAAGGAAGTCCGCTTCCAGCCGCTGTCGCTGAAGGTGACGGCCGCGGCCGCCGACAGCTTCCAGATCGACGATGCGGCCGGCGCGCTGCAGAACGGCGACACCATCCGCGTGTATCACGGCATCGGCAAGCCGGGTCCGTTGACCGAGGAGGCGCTGGTGCCCACGTGGGATGCCACGGTCACCGGCCGCGACGGTTCACGCGTGACCGCCACCCCGGTACTGCCGATCGCCGGCAAGCCGCCGCGCCCCGAGGCCGGTGACGTGGTGCTGGCGGAAAGCGTCGCGGGCGCCGGCGGCGGCGGCCAGCGTCTGGCCTATTGCCCCGCCGAGAAGAGCCAGATCGGCTCGGTGGCGATGGACCGCTTCAATCTGCTGGCTTACGCGGGCGCGGCATCGGCCAGGGTCGTGATGATCAATCCCGCGCTGGCGGACCTCGTCAAGGGACGCGTGGGCGGCCAGTCGGGTTTCGCGCGCGACCTGTCGCTGCGGCCGGGGACGTATGACCGCTGCATCGAGGCGCTGTATCGCATCGATCCACGCGAGCGCAAATGCGAGGACGGTTCCTGCGCGCAGGGCTACAACGTCCGCCTCGCCTACCGGCAGCGTGCCGGCGGCAGCGTGGTGGGACAGGCGATCCTCGAGCATGGTTTTGTTTCGAACGGCTATCCCGCCGCCACCGATGCAGGCGACGTGGCGGCATTGCAGGCCATGGACCTGGACCGCGATACCCGCACGAGCCTCGACGGCGTCATGAAGCAACTGTTGAACCCCAACTGAAATTGATCCACCCGAGAACGAAAGAAGGAAACGTCAACGTGAAGAAGACCTCTGTAGCACTGGCCGCGCTCGTGAGCGGCGCCCTGTTCGTGTCCGCGCCTGCCGCCATGGCGTTCGGCCTTGGCAATATCACCTCGGCGATTCCGGGCGTGGGCGGCGGCTCCGCCGCGGCTGTGTCCGGTGGCGACATCGACGCATTCATCCAGACCGCGAACGACGCGAACCAGATGATCAGCACGTCGTCGGCGCACATCTTCAAGGCACTGGCAAGCAAGGAAGAGATCGCCGAGCTGGAAGCGCGCATGGCCGCCGCCAACGCGATTGCCGATCCGGCCGAAAAGGCGGCGGAAGTCAGCAAGATCAAGAGCGATGAAGCCACGGCCGTGCAGAAGGTACTCGCGAGCAAGGATGGCGAGGCCAAGCTGGCCTCGATGAACAAGGCGCAGATGGCCTCGTTCGGCAACGCCGCGTTCACGTTCATGCTGGGCGTGCTCAAGGACAAGCAACTGGCGGACGGCAGCACGGCGCTGGTGTCCGGCGTGTCGTCGAACCCCACGCTGATTCCGCGTCTGGGCGCGCTGAAGGATGTGGCGTCGTCGGTGAGCTCGCAACTGAGCAACACCGCGAAGATTGGCGAAGGCCTGGTCAAGCTCGCCAAGGCAGGCAAGATCGCCTCGCTGCCGACGTCGGCTTCCGAAAAGCCGAAGAAGGTCGAGGAGATTTAAGCGTCGGGAAAGGCATGGCTCGGGAGAGCCGTGCCTTTTTTGATGCGGGAGACTAGATACGGAAGGCCGGGTCGCCGTAGCGCTGCAGCAGCGCGGCGATGTGATCGAGGTCGGTCGTATGCGGCGAGCGCACTTCCACGACTTCCGACGCGCCACCGTAGGTCGCCGTCACGCGGCGGCGTGCCGTGAGCACGCGGTTTTCAGGCGCTGGCGCGGTCACTTCGGACCACGGTTCGACGCGATGTGTACCACTGATCCAGCCGTCGGCCGTCAGGTGCAGTTCTTCCCACTCTTCGATTTTAAGCATCGCGGATTCTAACACGCACCCCTCCCTGCTGCCCGGGCCATCCATACGCGCAACATATGGATAACGACCCCATCGATATTTGTCATCGAATGTGGATGCGATATAGTCCTACGCTACCTTCCAAGGCTTTGCGCGCGCCGCACTCCCCCATGTTCAAATCGAAAATCATCGCTCTTGCCACGCTGATGCTGGTGCAGGCGATCCCGGTCCACGCCCAGCACGCCAAAGACCGCGACGAGTTCTACTGGCTCGGTGAGATCAACAAGGCGACGGCCGTCATCAATTCCGAGCAGGGCCTGCTGGACAGGCAGACCGCGCAGCGCATCGCCGTGGGCCTCGACAAGGTACTCAAGGACGGCGACCAGCCGGGCGGCAAGCGCCCGTCCACCGTCATCACGTTCGAGCCGCTGCTGATCAAGGCCGGCGGTGTGGAAGTCACGCTGCTGCATGCGGGCCGTTCGAGCCAGGACATGCATGCCACATACCGCGCGGCCATCCTGCGCGACGACATGCTGAAGCTCGCGGCGCAACTGAATACCACGGCGACCACCGTCGTGCGACTGGCGGAACAGCATGCCAAGACCATCGTGCCGAACTACACCAATGGCGTCGCGGCGCAGCCCAACAGCTATGGCCATTACCTGCTCGGTTTCGCTGCCGCGCTGGATCGCGATGCGCAGCGCATTCGCGAGGCCTATGCGCGCCTCGACCAGTCGCCGATGGGTACGACGGTCCTGAACGGCACGAGCTGGCCGCTCGATCGCGCGCGCATGGGCAACTACCTCGGCTTCTCGAAGATCGTCAACAACGCTTACGACGCCCACCAGATCGCGGCCGTCGACCAGCCCGTGGAAGCTGGCGCGATCGTCACCAGCATCGCGCTGCATGCGGGCAGCTTTATCGAGGACGTGATGGCGCAGTACGCCAACTCGCGTCCGTGGATCCTGCTGCGGGAAGGTGGCGGCAATACCTACGTGTCCAGCGCCATGCCGCAGAAGCGCAATCCGGGCCTGCTCAACGGCACGCGCGCCGAAGCCTCCACCGCGATCACGCTGGCCATGGGCCCCGTCATGCGCGCGCATAACCTGCCGCCGGGCATGGCCGATGCGAAGGAAGTCAAGCCGAACAAGGAGATGGTCCAGAGCGCGATCAAGGTGCTGCAGGGCTGGGACCGCATCCTCAACGCGCTGGTCATCGACCGCGACCGCGCGCTCGACGAGCTGAACAGCGACTGGACCGCTTCGCAGGAGCTGGCCGATGTGCTGATGCGCAAGTACAAGCTGCCGTTCCGCGTGGGCCACCACTTTGCCTCGGAAGTCGTCGACTACGCGAAGGCGAAGAACATCCGCCCGAGCGATTTCCCGTATGCGGAGGCGCAGCGCATCTACGCACAGGCCATCAAGGAGTTCGATACCGCGACCGGTCCGGCGACCCTGCCGATGAGCGAACAGGAGTTCCGCGAGACGCTCGACCCCGTGGCCATCGTCAACCATCGCGCGACGGCCGGCGGTCCGCAGCCCGCGGAGATGGACCGCATGCTGAAGGAAGCGAAGCAGACGCTTGCCGAACAGGCGACGTGGATTCAGGAGAAGCGCACGAAGATCGATGCGTCGCTCGCGCGGCTCGATCGCGACTTTGCGAAGCTGGCCGGGCAGCCCTGAGTTGCATCGCGCCTGACCGGAAGCCCGCCTCGCGCGGGCTTTTTGCTGTCCGTCGATTGCGTTTTTCTCAATCGAAGGCGGCAGAAATCTCGTTTGTCGGCATGGCGTCCGGCCACCAATATCGAGTCAACGCACGGCACCCGCCGCCCGCAAAGACCGATAAAGGAGACGCCCATGTCAGCCTCAGCCATCCCGCCCAACCTGTGGAGCGCCGACGCCCCGCCCGCGTTGCTCGCGTCCCGCGACCATGCCACGGGCGAGTATGTGTTCCCCGCCCTGCCCGATCACTCGTCGCTGGCCTCGCGCCATGCCACGGTGCCGGTGACGGGCGCGGGCACCGTGTACAGCTACACGATCATTCATCCCTCGGTGAAGACCGGACTCCAGCCCTATGCGCTCGGTTACGTCGACTTCGACGGTCCTGTGCGGATCTTTGGCCGGTTGGTCGGCAAGGACCGTCCCAGCATCGGCGACCGGTACATGGCGCGGGCCGACGATACGTTCGGCTATGTGTTTGTGGCAACTCAGGAGTGATGGCGATCATGCAGGACATCTACATTTCCGGCGGTGCCATGACGGCCTTCGGCCGCCATACGGGCGTGCTCGCCCCCGAGCTCGCACAGCAGGCCATCCTCAAGGCCGTGGACGACGCGGGCGTGGCCCTCGACGATATCGAGGCCGTGTACTGCGCCAACGTGCTGGGTGGCATGATCCTCGGCCAGTTGGTCGTGCGCGATCTCGGCCTGCGCGGCATTCCCGTCTACAACGTCGAGAACGCCTGTGCCAGCGGTGCCACGGGCGTGCATCTGGCGCGCCATGCGCTGATGGCCGGACAGTATTCGACCGTGCTCGTGTTCGGCATCGAACAGCTCACCGCGCTCGGCGGCGGCACGATTCCGATGCAGCGCAACGACATCAAGACCGACCTCTATGCCACGGCCGGCATGGTGCTGCCCGCGGTCTACGCGATGCGTGGCACGCGGTTCCTGCACGAGCGCGATGCCACACGCGAAGACCTGGCCGCGGTGGCCGTCAAGAATCGGCACCACGGTTCGCTCAACGAGCTCGCACAGCAACGCACCGAGACCACCGTGGACGAGGTGCTGGCCTCGCGCATGATCGCCGATCCGCTGACGCTGCTGCAGTGCTGCCCGTCGCAGGTGGATGGTGCCGCGGCCGTCGTGATGACGACCCGCCGGCCGACGCAGCGGAAGCCCGTCAAGGTGCTCTCCTCCGTCGTGGTGTCGGGCGTGCGCGAGCAGGCCGACGACGACATCCTCGATGCCGAGATCACCGCGCGCGCCGCGCGGCAGGCGTACGACCAAGCCGGCGTGAGCCCGCGCGATGTCAACGTGGTGGAACTGCACGATGCGTTCACCATCGCCGAGCTGCTTTACTACGAGGCGCTGCAACTCGCCGCGCCCGGCGATGCGGTGCCGCTGCTGCGCTCGGGTGCCACGCGCCTGGGTGGGCGCGTGCCCGTCAATCCGAGCGGCGGCCTGCTCGCCAAGGGGCATCCGCTCGGGGCCACGGGGATCGCGCAGATGGTCGAGGTGATGTGGCATCTGCAGGACCGCGCCGGCAGCCGGCAGGTCGCCGATGCGCGCATCGGCCTGACGCAGTGCACGGGCGGCGGTATCGCGGGCGTCGATCATGCCGCGTCGTCGGTGCATATTCTGGGAGTGTGAGATGAACGCGGACATCCAGCAGGTTGCCGTCGTCACCGGGGCGGCACGCGGTATCGGCCTTGGCATCGCCACGCGGCTCGCGTCACAGGGCATGGCTGTGGCGCTGCTCGATCGCGACGCCGCCGCGCTCTCCGATGCCGTGGCGGGCCTGATCCAGGCGGACTGCCGCGCAATGGGCGTGACCGTCGATCTGACGGACTCGGCCGCCGTTAACGGCGCGTTCGCGCATATCGAGGCGACGCTCGGCCGCATCGACTGCCTCGTCAACAATGCCGGCGTCGTCCGCGACATGCGCTTTCTGAAAATGCGCGACGAAGACTGGGACCTCGTCGTCGATACGAACCTGCGCGCGCCGTTCCTGTGCTGCCGTGCCGCCCTGCCCGGCATGGTCGACCGCGGCTATGGCCGCATCGTCAATATCTCGTCGCGCGCGTGGCTCGGCGGCTTCGGCCAGGCCAACTATTCGTCCGCCAAGGGCGGCGTGGTCAGCCTGACGCGCTCGCTGGCCATCGAGTTCGCGGGCAAGGGCGTCACGGTCAATGCGGTGGCGCCGGGCATCGTCGATACGCCGCTGTTCCGCAACTTCGCGCCGGACGTGCAGGCGCGGCTGCAGAAGTCGGTGCCCGTGCAGCGCATCGGCACGGCCGAGGACATCGCCAACGCGGTGAGCTTCTTCGCGAGCGCCGACGCGTCGTACGTGACGGGCCAGACGCTGTACGTCTGCGGCGGCCGCAGCCTGTCGTCGCCGAGCGTGTAGGAGCCGCCATGACCGTACAACTCCATATCGACGGCGCCGTGGCGCTGCTGACGATCGACCGGCCCGATGCGCTCAACGCGCTGAACGTGGCCACGCTGCATACGTTGCGCGACATACTGTGCGAGGTGCGCGACCGGTCCGAGCTTCGGGCGATCGTGCTGACGGGGAGCGGCACGCGCGCGTTCTGCGCGGGCGCGGATCTCAAAGGCACGCAGTCATCGCCCGCGTCGTACGCCGAAGCGTTGTTCCACGCACCGGATCCCGCGGCCGAGCTCGGGCTCTATCTGCGCCTGATGGACCTGAGCGCGCTGCAATGCTGGAAGCCGATGATCGCGGCCGTCAATGGCCATTGCCTGGGCGCCGGGCTCGAGATTGCGCTGCAGTGCGACCTGCGTATTGCGTCGGCGGAAGCCAGCTTCGGGCTGCCCGAGGTGCGCGTGGGGTCGATTCCGGGCGTATCGGGCCTGCACCGGCTGCTCAAGGCCGTGCCGTCAGCGCATGCGATGCAGATGGTGCTGACCGGCGAACGTATCGATGCGGCCGAGGCCGCGCGCATCGGCCTGATCTCGGAGGTGACGGCGCCGGGGCAACTGGTCGATCGCGCGATGGCGCTGGCCTGCAAGATCGCCGGCAATGCACCGCTGGCGGTGCAGGCGGTCAGAAAGCTCGCGCGCCAGACCGCGCACCTGAGCGACGCCGATGCGCAGGAGCTCACCGAACTCTACTGGGGCGCGCTGCGCGATACGGCAGACCGGATCGAGGGGCGCGCGGCGTTCGCCGAGAAGCGTCCGGCGGCGTTCTCGGGACGCTGAGTCGCACGCGCATAGCCGCCGATACAAACCTATACCCATACCGGAGACAACCATGAACACCCTTCCGCGCATGGCGCGCGCACTAGCCTGCTGCGCCGTTGCAACGCTCGTCTGCACGACGATGCCCGCCTCGGCACAAGGCAACTATCCGAACAAGCCGATCACGCTCGTCGTACCCTTCGCCCCCGGCGGCGGCAACGACATCCTCGCCCGCCTCATCGCCCCGAAAATGAGCCAGCAGCTGGGCCAGCCCATCGTCATCGAGAACAAGCCCGGCGCGGGCGGCAACCTCGGCGCCGACTACGTCGCGCATGCGGCGCCCGATGGCTATACGGTGGTCATCGCGTCGAGCCAGATCACGATGAACCCGTATCTCGGCATGAAGGTGCCGTTCAATATCGAGCGCGACTTCGAGGCGGTGGGCAAGATCGGATCGGTGCCGCTGATGCTGGTGTCGAACCCCGAGCAACCGTACCGCACGCTCAAGGAATTCATCGACTACACGCGCGCCAACCCGGGCAAGGTCAGCTACAGCAGCCCGGGGCCGGGCACGCCGCAGCATCTGGCGGGCGAGGTCTTCGCGCGGCTCAACAAGACCGAGCTGCTGCATGTGCCCTATCGCGGCACCGGGCCGTCGATCGCCGATCTGATGGGCAATCAGGTGCAGGTGTCGTTCGCCACCTATGCCTCCGCCTCGCAATACGTCAAGACGGGCAAGCTGCGCGCGCTCGGTATCGCGGGCCAGCAACGCACGTCGCTGATGCCGGACCTCCCGACCTTTACGGAAGCGGGTCTCAAGGGCTACGACGTCGAGCTCTGGTATTGCATGCTCGCCCCGGCCAGGACCCCGCGCGCCGTGGTCGACAAGCTCAATGCCGCGTTGCTGAACGCGCTGAAGGCGCCCGACCTGGCCGAGCAGTTCCGTAACCAGGGCTTCGAGGTCAAGGGCTCCTCGCCCGACGAGCTCAAGGCATATATCGGCCGGGAGTTGCAGCGCTGGCAGCGCGTGATCTCGGAGAACAACATCAGGGTCGCGATGTGACCGGGAGCCCATCATGCTAGGCAATGCACTCGACGGCCTGACCGTGATCGACTTCACGCAGATTGCCGCCGGCCCGATCTCCACGATGCTGATGGCGGACATGGGGGCGCGCGTGATCAAGGTCGAGCCGCCCGGCGGCGAGCTGGGCCGCGGCCTCGGCCCGGGCTGGCTCGGCGACGACAGCACGCTGTTCCACGCGTTCAATCGCAACAAGTCCGGTATTGCGCTGGACCTGAAGACGCCCGAGGGCGTGGCGGTGGCCCGGCGGCTGATCGCGGAGGCCGATATCGTGGTGGAGAGCATGCGGCCCGGCGTGATGGATCGGCTCGGCCTTGGCTATGCGCAACTGGCCGCCGATCACCCCGCGCTGATCTATTGCTCCATCTCGGCGTACGGCCAAACCGGCCCTTATGCGGATCGCGCGGGCGTCGACGGCATTCTGCAGGCGGACTCGGGGCTGATGAGCCTGATCGGCATCGATGGGCTCGAACCCTGCAAGGTCCAGTCGCCCGTGGTGGACGTGATGACGGGCTATGTGGCGGTGATGGGCATCCTTGCCAAGCTCGCGCAGCGGCAGCGGGATGGCAACGGCGGCCACCTCGACGTGAACCTGCTCAATGCGGCGCTGGCCCTCCAGCAATCGGCCCTGGCCGGGTATCTGGCCGATAGCGAACTGCCCGTGCGTGCGGGCAGCGCGGCGCCCTATTCCGCGCCCAATCAGGCGTTCCGGACGCGCGATGGATGGATCATGGTGGCGGCCTATATGCCGGCGCGATGGCGGAGCCTGTGCAGGGTGCTCGACGTACAGGCGCTCACCGACGATCCGCGTTTCGCTACCTCGCCGCTGCGGGTCGCGAACCGCGCGGCACTCGTCGGCGCGCTGACCACCGTGTTCGTGACCAGAACGACGGACGAATGGCTGCCCGTGTTGCAGGCCGCGGATATCCTCTGCGCGCGGGTAGCCACGTATGCCGACGTGGCCGCGCATCCGCAGGTGGCGGCCAACCGCATGATCGCCGAGGCGCAGCATCCGGTCTTAGGCACGATTCGCATGCCCGGGTTTCCGGTATGCAGCGCCGAGGTCAACGATCGGCCGCATCGGCATGCGCCGGCGTGCGGGCAGGATACGGTGGCCGTGTTGCGGGCGTTTGGATTCGCCGACGCCGAGATCGACGCGCTGGCCGATCGGCGGGCCATTTAGTGCGCGGCGTGACCCATGATGTGGCGCGACCCATGAGGTGGCGCGACCCATGAGGTGGCGTGACTCATGAGGTGGCGTGACCCATGAGGTGGCGCGACCCATGAGGTGGCGCGACCCATGAGGTGGCGCGACCCATGAGGTGGCGCGACCCATGAGGTGGCGTGACTCATGAGGTGGCGTGACTCATGAGGTGGCGCGACCCATGAGGTGGCGCGACTCATGAGGTGGCGCGACCCATGAGGTGGCGCGACCCATGAGGTGGCGTGACTCAGGCCTGCGCGAACTGCGCCAGCAGCCACTTGCGGAACGTGGCCATGCTGGCGCTCTCCGCGCGATCGGCCGGGGTCAGCAGATAGTAGGTGTAGTCGCCCATATCGACGACCTTCCTGAACGGCGTCACGAGCTTGCCCGACGCGAGGTCGTCCTCGACCAGAAAGCGTTGCGCGATCGCGAAGCCCTGCCCTTCGAGCGCCGCCGCATACGCCATGGCCGAGCTCTGATACGTCATGCCGCTGCGCGCATCGACCCGATCGCCGGCCTTCGCGGCCGTGAGCCAGCAAGCCCAGTCGTCGGGCCGCGCGATGGAGTGCAGCAGCACCTGCCGCTGCAGATCCGCTACGCCGCGCACGCCCCTGGCAACGGCGGGACTGCAAACGGGCACGAGCAGATTCGATACGAGGCGGTAGGCATTGGCCCCCGGCCATTTGCCGTCGCCGAGCCGGATCGCGCCATCGATATCCTCGCGCCGGAAATCGACGGGATCGAGCGAGGCGGTCAGCAGGACCTCGATGCCCTTGTTGGCCGCATGAAAGCTGGACAGGCGCGGAATCAGCCAACGCATTGCAAACGTCGTGTACGCACGCACCTTCAGCTGCGTGCGGCGCGTGCGATGCGTGAGCCGGCTGGTGGCGCGCCGCAGCCCGTCCATGGAACTGGTAACGGCGCGGTAGTACTCCTCGCCCTCGCGCGTCAGCGTGATCTCTCGATGCCCGCGTACGAACAGCGGCACGCCCAGCGCTTCCTCGAGCGTGCGGATCTGCCGGCTTACCGCGCCGGCGGTCACGTGCAGCTCGGTGGCGGCAACGGTAATGCTGAGGCGGCGCGCGACGATTTCGAAGGCGCGAATGGCGTTGAGCGGCGGCAGGCGGTCCATGCCGGGATTCTGGTCCCCGCTTGAGAAAATCTCAATCGAGGGAAACCCGGCCCGGATGGCCCGGTGCTATGCCAGCCCCAATACCGAGAAGTCCGAAGCGTCGTGCCGCTCGCGCAATTGCTGATCGGCCGGCCCATTGGTCCGATTGACGAGGCGCCCGCGCTTGACGGCCGGGCGCGCCGCGACCTCGTCTTTCCATCGCTGCACATGGCGATAGCTTTCCGTCGAGAGAAACTTGCCGCCTTCGCCGTAGAGTTCGTTCTGCGCCAGCGCGCCATACCAGGGCCATACCGCGATATCGGCGATGGAGTATTCATCGCCCGCGAGAAACCGGTGGTCCGCGAGGTGACGGTCGAGGACATCGTACTGGCGCTTGACCTCCATCGCGAACCGATCGATCGCGTACTGGATACGGATCGGCGCATACGCATAGAAATGGCCGAAGCCGCCGCCCAGATACGGCGCCGCGCCCACCTGCCAGAACAGCCAGTTCAGCGCTTCCGTATGGGCCTTGTGGTCCTTCGGCAGGAACGCGTCGAACTTGCGCGCGAGATAGAGCAGGATGGCGCCGCTCTCGAACACGCGCGTCGGCGTGGGGGTCGAGCGGTCCACCAGCGCCGGAATCTTGGAGTTCGGATTGACCTCGACGAACCCCGAGCCGAACTGGTCGCCATGGAAGATATTGATCAGCCACGCATCGTACTCGGCGTCCTGGTGCCCGAGCGCCAGCAGCTCCTCGAGCAGGATCGTGATTTTCTGGCCGTTCGGGGTCCCCTGCGAGTAAAGCTGCAGCGGATGCCTGCCGACGGGCAGCGCCTTCTCGAAGGTGGCGCCGGCGGTCGGCCGGTTGATCGTGGAGAACTGCCCGCCGTTCTCGTTCTCCCAGGCCCAGACCTCGGGCACCACGTATCCGGCCGGGAAATTGTTCATGCGTTCGTCATCGCTCATGTCAACTCCTGTTCAATGGGTCTAACGATATCAGTTCGGGACAAAAAAGTTCGGCCAGCCTCGCATATGGGCGATAAAGCGTTCGCTCAGGCCGCCCTTGCGGAGGTAGTTGGTCGTGACCGCATGCGATGACTCATGCCTGCCCCTCCGAAGATGTCAGCACGGGCGCCTCGTGATGCGCGGCCGAGTGCAATGGCTTGCCGCCGCCGAGCGCGCGCACCATGACATAGAACAGCGGCGTCAGGAACAGCCCGAACAGCGTGACGCCAAGCATCCCGAAGAACACGGAGATGCCCATCGCCTGCCGCATCTCCGCGCCGGCGCCCGTCGAGGCGACCAGCGGAATGACGCCCATGATGAACGCCAGCGACGTCATCAGGATCGGACGCAGCCGCAGGCGGCTGGCCTCGATCACGGCCTTGATCGTCGACATGCCCGCTATCTCCAGCTCGCGCGCGAACTCGACGATCAGAATGGCGTTCTTGGAGGCGAGCCCCACCAGCACGATCAGGCCGATCTGCGTGAAGATATTGTTGTCCCCCTTCGTCAGCCACACGCCAAGCAGCGCGGAGAAGATGCTCATCGGAATGATCAGGATGACGGCCAGCGGCAGCGTCAGGCTCTCGTACTGCGCGGCCAGCACGAAGAACACAAGCAGCACGCACAGCGGCAGGATCCAGACCGCGCTGTTGCCCGCGATGATCTGCTGGTACGTCAGGTCCGTCCATTCGTAGGTCATGCCCGGCGGCAGCGTTTCCGCGGCAATGCGATCGATAGCGGCCATCGCCTGGTCCGACGAGTAGCCGGGCGCGGGCGCGCCGCTGACGTCGGCGGCCGTAAAGCCGTTGTAGCGGAGCACCTGGTCGGGCCCGTAGGTCTGGCCGATCTTCGCGACCGAGGCAAGCGGCACCATCTGGCCGGACTCGCTGCGGATATGCAGCTGGCCGATATCGTCCGGACGCGAGCGGAACCTGCCGTCGGCCTGCATGCGCACCTGATACACGCGGCCAAGGAAGTTGAAGTCGTTCACGTAGTACGAGCCGAGGAATGCCTGCAGCGTGCTGAACACCGCGGGCGTATCGACGCCGAGCTGCTGCGCCTTGGCGCGGTCGATATCGACCTTGAGCTGGGGCACGTTCACCGTGTAGGTGGAGTACAGCGGGCTGAGCTCCGGCGCTTCGGCGGCCTTCTTGATAAAGGCCTGCGTCGCCGTGTAGAGCGCTTCGTAGCCGAGGTCTCCGCGGTCCTCGATCTGCAGCTTGAAGCCGCCGAGGGTACCGAGCCCATAGACCGGCGGGGCCGGGAAAATCGCCGCGAAGGCATGGCCGATCTGGCCGAACTCGCGCGTGAGGTCGGCGGCGACCTGGTCGGCGCTGATGCCCTTGCGTTCCGCGAATGGCTTCAGCAGGACAAAACTCAGCGCCGTGCTCGAGCTCTTGGTCACGCCATTGATCGACAGGCCGCTGTAGCTGGACGTGCCCATGACGGCCGGATGCCTGAGCGCGATGGCGTTCATCTGGTTCATGGTCGCTTCCGTGCGGTCCAGCGTCGACCCTTCGGGCAGCTGCGCCAGGCTGACGAGGTACTCCTTGTCCTGCGCGGGCACGAAACCGCCCGGCACATGGTTCGTCAGCCACCACGTGCCGGCCAGCAGCACGCCGTAGACGACGAGCATGGCGCCCTTGTGCCTGACGATGCGGCCGACACGGCCGCCATACCCTTCGGAGGCACGGTCGAATATGCGATTGAAGCGCGTGAAGAAGCGGCCGAACAGCTTGTGCGTGAAGCGGGTCACCGCGTCGGGCGCATCGCCATGGGCCTTCAGCAGCAGCGCTGACAGCGCCGGCGACAGCGTCAGCGAGTTCACCGCGGAGATCAGCGTGGAGATGGCGATGGTGACCGCGAACTGCTTGTAGAACTCGCCGGTCAGGCCGCTGAGGAACGCCAGCGGCAGGAACACGGCCGACAGCGTGAGCGCGATGGCGACAATGGGCCCGCTGACCTCCTGCATGGCGCGGTAGGTCGCCTCGCGCGGACCGAGGCCGCGCGCGATATTGCGCTCCACGTTCTCCACGACCACGATGGCATCATCGACCACGATGCCGATGGCCACCACAAGGCCGAACAGCGACAGCGTGTTGATGGAGTACCCCGCGAGCATCAGGAACGTGAGCGTACCGACGATGGAGATCGGCACCGCGAGCAGCGGGATGATCGATGCGCGCCACGTCTGCAGGAACAGGAACACGACCAGCACCACCAGCGCGACCGATTCCAGCAGCGTTTCCAGCACGGCATCGATGCCGGTCTGCACCGCGCGGCTCGGCTCGTAGACGACGCGGTAGGCCAGGTCGTCGGGGAACTCCTTCTCCAGCTCCTTCATCAGCTGATGCACCTCGCGCGAGATCTGGAGCGAGTTCGCGCCCGGCGCTTCCTGCACGGCCAGCGCGATGGCGGGCGCGTTGTTCAGCGTCGCGCGAATGCCGTAGTCCTCGGCCCCGAGTTCCACGCGCGCCACGTCGCCCAGGCGCGTAATGGCGCCGCGCGCGTCGGACTTGATGACGATGCGCCGGAACTCCTCGGGCGACTTCAGGCGCCCGTCGGCGTTGACGGTGAGCTGGAACGCCGTGTCGGGGGAAGCGGGCGAACTGCCGATGGTGCCGACCGCCGCCTGGATATTCTGGCGCCGGATGGCGCTGGCGACATCGCTGGCGCTCAGGCCACGCTCGGCCAGCGCGGCCGGATCCAGCCACACGCGCATGGCGTAGCCGCCGGGGCCCCACAGCACGACGTCGCCGACGCCCGCGATGCGCGCCAGGCGGTCCCTGACGTGCAGGATTGCGTAGTTGCTGATGTAGCTGTCGTCATAGGTCCCTTTCGGCGACACCATATGGACCGCGATGGTGATGACGGGCGAACTCTTGACCGCGGTGACGCCAAGCCGCTGCACATCCTCGGGCAGCCGGGGCAGCGCCTGTGAGACACGGGTCTGAACGAACTGCTGGGCGCGGTCCGGATCGGTGCCGAGCTTGAACGTCACGGTAAGGAACAGGTGGCCATCGGCGCTGGCCTTCGAGTCCATGTAGAGCATGTCCTCGACGCCGTTGACGGACTGCTCCAGCGGCGCGGCAACCGTTTCCGCGATGGTCTTGGCGTTGGCGCCCGGGTATTGCGCGTGGACGACGACCGAGGGTGGGATGACCTGCGGGTACTCCGACACCGGCATATGGAAGGCCGATACGATGCCCGCGAGCAGGATCAGCGCGGACAGCACGCACGCGAAGATCGGCCGGTCGATAAAGAACTTCGAGATATTCACGACGCGCTCCCGTCGGTGGCGGGCGCAACCGGCGCCTCTGCCGCCTCGACAGCCGACACGGCCGTACCCGGGGGCGCGCGGAACGCACCATCGACGATCACCTTCGCCCCGGGCGCCACGCCGCTGCGCAGCACGCGCTCCCTGCCCTGCAGCCCGCCCGGTTCGACAAAGCGCCGTTCGACCTTGTTCTGCGCATTGACCACGAGCACATACTTGCGGTCCTGATCGGTCCCGACCACGGCGTCGTCCACGGTCACGGCATCGTAGGGCTTGCCGCCCTGCAGGCGGACGCGCGCCTGCAGCCCCGGCAGCATTTCGGGGCTGACCTTGTCGATGCGCGCGCGCACGCGGACCGTGCCCGAGCGCGTATCCATCTGGTTGTCGAGCGCGACGATGGAGGCCGAGTACGGGAAGGCGTTGTCGTCGGCGAGCCCGACCTGGACCACCGGCTGCGCGCCGGCGCGCAGCGAGGGCGCGATGAGCCGGAGGTAGCTCTGCTCGTCGACGTTGAACGCGGCGTACAGCTTGCCGTCGGACACGATACGCGTCAGCGGCGCCGCGTCGCCGCCCGCGCCCACGACATTGCCGGCGGTGATTTCCGCGCGGGACACGCGGCCGGCAATCGGCGCACGCACCTGCGTATAGCCGAGCTGCAGTTGCGCATGGGCCAGCGCGGCCTGCGCGCCTTTCAGCGCGGCGGCCGCTTCGCGCGCGGCGTTGTCGAGCGCATCGAACTCCTTGCGGGCGATGGCATTCGATTCCATCAGCCTGCGCGCGCGGGCCTGCTCGATCTCCGCCAGCCGCCGGCGCTCCTCGATGCCGGCGAAGTTTGCCTGGGCCTGCCGGACCTGCGTCTCGAACGGGGCCGGGTCGATCGTGAACAGCAGGTCGCCCTGACGCACCTGCTGGCCGTCCTTGAAATGCACGGTCAGCAGCGTGCCGGGCACCCTCGGCCGGACATCGACGACGTCGACGGCCTCGAGGCGCCCCGGATATTCCTGCGCGTCGGTGACCGGGCGTTGCAGGGCCGGTCGATAGGTGACCGTGGGCAGCGCGGCGGGCGCCCTGGCATGGGCCTGGGGAGGCTGCCGCCACAACACGGTGGCAGCAACGGCGACTGCGGCGGCCGCGATGGCGGCCAGATGAGATGTCTTGAGGGGGGACATACGACTTGGGGGCAGAGGAAATTGGATTGCAGTCTGCATCCGCCGGGCGTCGTCTTCCAGACCTCGATTTGGCTATGTTTATTGCCTGATATAGAATTATTGCCGTTTGCGGGTGACGGGATGGCTCGATTAAACGTGGCCTGAAGCCCTGTTTGTCTTTGTACTTATTGCCCACTGAGCAATAAATTTCATCCCTGAGAGAGCCGCCGTGGATCGCCTCCAGTCAATGCAGATCTTCGCCCGCGTGGTCGATATGCACAGCTTCAGCCGGGCCGCGGAAAGCCTCTCCCTGCCCGCGTCGCGCGTTACCCGCGCGGTCAAGGAACTCGAGTCGTTCCTGGGCGTGAGGCTGCTCCAACGCACGACGCGCCATATCAGCCTGACCCCGGACGGCACGCAGTACTACGACCACTGCCGGCGCCTGCTGGCCGATATCGAGGCGGTCGAGGCCAGCTTTCCGGGCAGTGCCGGCCGGCCCCGTGGCCGCTTGCGGGTCGATATGACGCTGTCTCTTGCGCGTCTGGTGGTGCTGCCCGCCCTCAAGGACTTTCAGTCGCGCTTTCCCGATGTCGAGCTCACGCTGACGATGAACGACCGCACGGTGGAGCTGATTCAGGAAGGCATCGACTGCGTGATCCGGACCGGCACGCCCGACGACTCCCCCACCCTCGTGGCAAAGCGCATCGGCGCGTTCGACTGGGTCACATGCGCCTCCCCGGAATACCTGGCGCGGCATGGCACGCCCAGAACGCTCGAGGATCTGGCGGACCACCACGCGGTCGGCTATCTGTCGAGCCGCACGGCCCGCACGCTGGACTGGCATTTTGTGGTGGATGGCGAAGACCGGAACATCAGCATGCGCGAGCACCTGATCGTCAACGACACCGACGGCTACGTCGCCTGCGCGCTCGAAGGCCTCGGCATGATTCGCGCGGGCAGCTACATGGTGCTGCACCACCTGGCCAGCGGCCGCCTGCAGCGCGTACTCGGCGAGTTCACGTCGCCCTCGGTACCGCTATCGGTCCTCTATCCGAGAAACCGCCACCTTTCCCCGACGGTCCGCGCGTTCGTGGACTGGGTCGCCGCGCTCGTGCGCGAGGTGGAACCGGGGTGGCATATGGCGGCGGCGCGCTGAGCCGATCGGGCAAGTTTGTGAGACGAACGAGTCGGCGCGCCGTCTGCGTTCCCTCTACACTGCCTCCTCCCCGCACAGGTTGGAAATGCAATGAAGATTGGCTCGCTGTTGCTGCCTGAAGGCCCGCTTATTCTGTTTCTCAGCATCCTCGTCGCGCTGGGCAGCGTGCGGTGTCTGGTGAAGGACACCTCGCCCGTGGAGCGGCTGATCTATCTGGTCGTGGTCTTCGGGCTCGTGGTGGCACGACTGATCTTCGTGCTCAGCTATCTGCCAGCGTACCAGGCGACGGGTCTCTTCGGCGTGCTCGATATTCGCGATCGCGGATTCGATCTGACGGCGGGCGCCATCGCCGGCGGCGGTCTGCTGGCATGGTGGCTGTTCCGCAAGCGCGCGCTGCGCAAGCCGCTGCTGGTCGCGGCCGCGGCCGGGGTGGTCACGTGGAGCACGGCGACCGTCGGGGCGAGCATCATGGCGCCCGTGGCGACGCTACCCGCGATGCTGCTTGCCGACAGCGTCGGCAATGCGCAACCGCTGGCGCGCGGCGACGGCAAGCCGATGGTGGTCAATCTCTGGGCCACATGGTGTCCGCCGTGCCGCGCGGAAATGCCCGCGCTGGCCGCGGCGCAGAAGGCCCATCCGGAGCTGAACGTCGTCTTCGTCAATCAGGCCGAACCGCCCGAGGTGGTGCAGGCATTCCTGGAAGACCACGACGTCCGCATTCAGAACCTCATGTACGACGCGCGACTGTCGCTCGCCCGCGCGACGGGGGTCAAGGGATATCCGACGACGCTGTTTTACGACGCCGAGGGACGGCTTGTGAGCACGCATATCGGCGGTTTCTCGCGCGCGACGTTCGAAGATGCGATCCGGCGTGCCTATCCGTCGCGCACAAAGGAAAAGTCCTAACCGCGCCGGGCGAACGCTTCGATCGCCGCGCGGCTGAACGCGGGGATATCGTCGGGGTTGCGACTCGTCACGAGGTTGCCGTCGACCACGGCTTCTTCATCGACCCACTCCGCGCCGGCATTCGTCAGGTCCGTCCGTAGCGACGGCCACGAGGTCATCCTGCTGCCCTTGACCGCGCCCGCTTCGATCAGCGTCCAGGGCCCGTGGCAGATCGACGCGATCGGCTTTTTCGCGTCGACGAATGCCTTGACAAACGCGACCGCTTCCGGCTGCATGCGCAGGGTATCGGGATTGATGACACCGCCCGGTAGCAGCAGCGCGTCGAACTGCTCGGGCTTTGCCTGGGCCAACGGTACATCCACGGGGACGGTCTCGCCCCAATCGGTGAAGTTCCAGCCCTTGACCTGCTTGTCCTGCGGCGACACCACGCTGGTCTGCGCCCCTGCCTCGTCCAATGCCTTGCGTGGCGCGAGCAATTCGACTTGCTCGAACCCGTCGGTGACGAGAATCGCGACCTTTCTGCCCTTCAGTGTTTGTTCGCTCATACGGTGCTCCTGTGGTTAGACGCAGTGTCGTCACGCATCGCGCATGCCAACGCCCCTTACCCGCCAGCGCGCGTGTAGCGACCCCCGATGTCCCCAGCCCGATTGCACTTTGAGGACCAGTCTTTGTAAATCTGGCGGGTCCAGGTCATGGCTTGCAAATGCGAATCATTGTCATTTATACTTCGCGCGGTTCAGACTTTGATGTCTTCCGACCCGGCCGTGCTGCGCGACCCCGCTCACCCTCCGCCCTCCTCGCCCTCGTCACTCTTCGCCGCGCTGCTTCGCCATTACGACGAACTGGTCGATCATGTGCGCCGGCGCTTCGGGGACAAGCACTTCGCGCGCGACGTGCTGCAGGACGTCTGCGTGCAATTGCTAGAGCGTCCGCCGGCCGGCCATGTCGGGAAGCCCCTCGCCTTTCTGCGGCATGTTTCCACGCATCGCGCGATTGACCGGTATCGCGCCGAATCGACGCGCCAGACCCATGCCGATGCATGGGAAGCGGACGCTAGCGGCGCGGAGGCAAGCGCGGACGTTGCCGATGCCATCGCCTACCGGCAGACCGTCGATCGGCTCGAGCAATGCATTGCCGCATTGCCGCCCCGCTGTCAGGAAGTGTTTATCCTGCATCGCCTGCATGGCCTGCCGCAGCAGGAAGTCGCGGTAAGATTGGGCATCTCGCGCGGCATGGTAGCGCGCCATATGGCGCGTGCCATGACCCTGCTGGCGCCGGAACTGGCTGCCCTCGGCAAACCGCTACCGACGTCGGCGATGCAGGATCTGCCGGCGTGAGTCGCACAGCTGCCCCATCTATGCCCAATTCTTCCAGGCGGTCGCCCGATCGGCTGTCTCCTTACGAGGACGCCCTGCGCGAACGCTTTCCTTCCGTCGAAGCCATTACGGCCGCCGCCGGCGCGCGCCATCGCAAGCGCCGCCGCCAGACTGCCGCCGCGGCCGCCGCGGTGTTCGTGCTGGCCGCGGGCACATGGTTCGCCGATCCTGTCTATCGCACCGAGCAGTTCACCGCCGAGTCCGCATCGCGCACCGTCACGCTCGCCGATGGCAGCCGCGCGACGCTCGACAAGGACACCCGCCTGACCGTGCAGTGGGGGTTGCGCTCGCGCACGCTGTCGCTGGATCAGGGCGAGGCCGTCTTCACGGTCGCGCATGGCCCGCGCGCCTTCGTCGTGACGGCCGGCGACACCCGTGTGCGCGATATCGGCACGGTGTTCGACGTCCAGCGGCTGCCGCAACGCACGCGCGTCACCGTGCTGGAAGGCGCGGTGGAAGTCGAGGCCGGTGGCCAGATCCGGTCATTGCGGGCAAGCCAGCGCCTCGATGTGTCGGCGGATGGCCGTCCGGGCAAGACGATGACCGTGAACGTCGACCGTGCCCTCGCATGGCAGCGCGACAAGTTCTCGTTCGATGGCGCGACCCTGGCCGATGCCGTCGCGGAAATGCAGCCGCACGCGCCATCGCCCATCGTGATCGACGACGCGCGCGCGGCGCAGCTGCGGCTCTCCGGCGAGTTCGATCGCGACCAGGTGGCCGCGATTCTGCGGCTGCTGCCGGGCATCCTGCCCGTGGCGGTCCGTGGCGATGCGGACGGCAGCACGCACCTGTCTTCGCGGCAGCGCCCCTGACCGGAAAAAAAGTTTTTCGATATAGGTGTACAAGCCGGCGGCGACGTACGGCAACTCCATGAACAGGCCGAATGGTTCGGCCCGTCCTCAGGGAGTTTTCGTGAAGTCCACCGTCCGCCGCCGGCGCTCTGCCCGCGCTTCCCGTCTCGCCGTCCGCCCGCTTACGGTACTCGTACCCGTGCTCGCGGCGATGCTCGCCGCCGGCGCCATCGCGCAGGGCGTGGCCCGCGCCATCGACATCCCCGCGCAGCCGCTCGCGCAATCCCTCGCCGCCCTCGCGCGCCAGTCCGATACGCAGATCCTGTTTGCCACGTCACTGGCGGATGGCCTGAGCGCGCCCGCCGTTCGCGGCACGCTGACGGTGGAAGACGCTCTCGCCCGCATGCTGGCCGGATCGCGCCTGCGCGTCGTCAGCAACGGCCCGCGTACCTTTACCGTGGTGCAGGCGCCCGCCGATACCAGTGCCGCCACGTTGCCGATGGTCACGGTCAGCGCCAGCGCGGCGGATCTGTCCGGTTACGCGGACGGCGTGGTGCCGCTCCGCGCCAGCGGGAGCAAGACGAGCACGCCGCTCATCGACACACCGCAGACCATCAACGTGGTCACGCGGGAGCAGATGGACGAACAGGGCGTGCAGAGCGTCATGCAGGCGCTGCAGTACACGCCGGGCGTGGTCAACCAGTATGGCGACACCGACCTGCGCTATGACTGGCTGGCGGTGCGCGGCTTTGTGCCGTTGCGCTACCTCGACGGCCTGCGCCTGCCCTATGGGGCGCGCGGCTATTCGCAGCCGCGTATCGACCCCTACGCGCTGGAAAGCGTCGAGGTACTGAAGGGGCCGGCGTCGGTGCTCTATGGACAAAGCTCGCCGGGCGGCCTGCTGAATCTGGTCAGCAAGCTGCCGCAGGCGCAGGCCTCGCGCGAGGTCGTGCTGCAGACGGGCAGCCATGACCGCGCACAGGGCGCGTTCGACTTCACGGGCCCCGTCGACGAGGAAGGCAAGCTGCTGTATCGCGTGGTGGGGCTCGCGCGCGATACCAATACGGAGATCGACTACATCGACGAGCGCCGCGTGATGGTCGCGCCCAGCCTGACGTGGCGGCCCAGCACCGATACGTCGCTGACGCTGATGGCGCAGTACCAGAAGATCCGCTCCGATGGCGGCGGCGCGCCGCCCGCCCTGCCCGCGGCCGGCACGCTGCTGCCGAACCCGAACGGCAGCATTCCGACTAGCCGCTTTATCGGCGAGCCCGGCTACGACAAGTTCGAGAGCGAGCAGATGATGTTCGGCTACAAGTTCGAGCATCGCGCCAACGATACGTGGCAGTTCCGGCAGAACGCGCGCTACAGCTATATCGATACGGATTCGCAGCGCGTGCAGGGGCTGGCCATGAACCCCGACCTGCGCACGGAGAGCCGATACGGCTGGGCGTTCCCCGAGCGTAGCGGCGTGTTCTCCATCGACAATCAGGCGGAAGCGAATTTCCGTACCGGTCCCATCAGGCATACGTTGCTGATGGGGGTCGATTATCAGTATGAAGATGCGCGTTACGAGGAGTCGCAGCTGGTACTGGTGCGGGCGCTCGACGTGTTCAATCCCGTGTACGGCGCGCCGGTCACCCGCCCGCCGCTGGGCACGCGCGTGGACCAGTCGCGCCATCAGGTGGGCGGCTATCTGCAGGACAGCCTTGCGATCGACCGCTGGACGTTTCTGCTGAGCGGCCGCTATGACTGGGCCGGCAGCGATACCGATACGCTCACGGCGCAAACGGGCAACACGGTGAGCACGCGGCAGAGCGACAACGCCTTTACGGGACGCGCTGGCGTGAGCTATCGCTTCGACAACGGCATTGCGCCGTTTGCAAGCTTTGCCACGTCGTTCCAGCCGCAGGCGGGCACGGGGCGCACGGGCACGCCGTTCGAGCCCACGCGCGGGCGCCAGACCGAGGTGGGCGTGAAGTACCAGCCCAATGGCATCAACGCGTTCGTCACGCTGTCGGCGTTCGATCTTCGGCAGACCAATGTGCTAACGCCCGATCCGCTGAACACCAACTTCAACACGCAGAGCGGCGAGGCGCGGGTGCGCGGCGTGGAACTCGAGGGCAAGGCCAGCCCGATGCGCGGGCTGGATGTGGTGGCATCGTATGCGTACTCGAATACCGAGGTGCTCAAGGCCAATGCCAATGCACGGGGCGTGACGATCGCCGGCAACGCATTGCCGTTCGTGCCCGAGCATCAGGCTTCGCTGTGGACGTACTACCAGTTCCAGCAGACGCCGCTGCAAGGACTGGGGATGGGTCTGGGCGTGCGGTATATCGGCCGGTCGTATGGCGATGCGGCCAACGTCTATCGCGTGCCGGCCGCCACATTGTTCGATGCGGCGCTGAGCTACGATCTGAGCAAGTCGGTGCTGCAGCTGCGCGGTGTGAAGGTGGCCGTCAACGCGACGAACCTGTTCGATCGCCGCTACGTCAGCACGTGTATCTCGTCGACCGGTTGCTACTTCGGCAGCCGGCGCACGGTGCTGGGGACGGTCAGCTACAAGTTCTGATCGCCGTCGCGTGGGGAAGGCGGCGTCTTGACGGGATTCCCGGGATGCCGCTACATTGCGGGAATCATGAGCCGCCGTCCCGCCTCGCTTCGTCCTGAATCTGCCGCGTATTCGCTGCCGCAGCGGGACACCGTCGACGCGCGCGCCAAAGCCAAAAAACAGTCGCTCACCTGACCGGAGCGTGCTGTTCCGTCAGATGAGCGACGGAACAGCATCAGTGCGGAAGACGGTCATCCATCCCCCTCGTATTGCCGTCTCGAGCGCCTCCCCTGCTCTGCCGCTTGCCTGTGCGGTTTCCGAATCGGTCGATCCGGAGCAAACAATGCAGGAAGTGGAATCGCTTGAAACAGATTACGACGGCATCTGGCTGCCCCTCGTCACGCCCTTTCGCCGTGACGAGGTCGATCACGCCGCGCTGCGGCGACTCGTCGGCCATTATCGCGACAGCGGAATGGCGGGGTTCGTTGTATGCGGCAGCACGGGCGAAGCCGCGGCGCTCGACGAAGCCGAACAACTGGCCGTTCTCGACACGGTGCTGGCCGAGGCCGGCACGTTGCCGGTCATCATGGGGTTGGCCGGCAATAACGTCCGGCATGTGCTGGCCCGTCTGGACCGGATCAACGAACGTCCCGTGGCGGGCATCCTCGCGCCCGCACCGTATTACATCCGCCCGTCGCAGGCGGGATCGCAGGCCTACTTCCGGACCCTGGCCGATCGCTCGCGCGCGCCGCTGGTGCTGTACGACATCCCCTATCGCACCGGCGCCACGCTGACCGCGGAAACGATCCTCTCGCTGGCCAGCCACGCCAATATCCGCGCGATCAAGGATTGCGGCGGCAACGCCGGCACCACGCAGACGCTGATCGCCGACGGCCGCCTGGCCGTCCTCGCGGGCGAAGACCATCAGCTGCTTTCCACATTAAGCCTGGGCGGCCGGGGCGCCATCATCGCATCGGCCCACATCCACCCGGAGCGCTTCGTCGCGCTATGGCGCGCGGTCACCGAACAGCAACTCGACGTCGCCAGACACCACTTTCACGCGTTAATGCCGACGATCGGACTGCTATTCGCCGAACCGAACCCGGGCCCGCTCAAGGCCCTGCTGGCGGCACAGGGATGGCTGACGAACGAACTGCGCGCACCGATGACGCCGGCCTCGGCAGCGCTCACCGAGCGGCTGCGCTCAAGTCTCGCTCCACTGGCGTAGCAGGTTGTGATAGCAACCCACCAGGCTGCGCCGTGCGCGTTCGTCGGCGTTGGTCTGGTTCAGCGTCTGGATCGCATTGTCCATGTCGAACAGCAGCGCGCGCTGCGTGTCGTCGCGGATCAGGCTCTGGATCCAGAAGAAGCTGGCGAGGCGCGTGCCGCGCGTGATGGGGGTGACCTGGTGCAGGCTGGTGGCCGGATAGACCACCATGTCGCCGGCGGCCAGCTTGACCGCGTGCACGCCGTAGGTGTCTTCCACCTGCAGTTCGCCGCCGTCGTAACTCGCGGGATCCGACAGGAACAGCGTCGCCGAGATGTCCGTGCGCAGCTTGCGGCCGTTGTGCGGATGGATGCGCACGCTGCCATCCACATGCGCGCCGAACGTCATGCCCTCGCTGTAACGGTTGAACATCGGCGGGTAGACGATATTGGGCAGCGCCGCGCTGATAAACAGCGGATTGCGCTCGAGCGCGGACAGGATCAGGTTCTGGCACTGGGCCGCCACCTCGGACCGCTCGTCGATCTGCTGGTTGAACTTGACCGGCGCCCCCGAATAGCCCGCGGTGACGCGGCCATCGACCCATGCATCGCCCGCATGTTCGAGCTGCTGGACGAGGACGGCCAGCTGTTCGGAATGGAGGACCTTGGGAATGCAGACGAGCATGGGTTGTTCCTGGTACCGGGGGTTCGCCCGATACTTTACATCCGATACGTGAAGGACAACATGGCGGTGCGGCCCGTTCCCGGTACCGAACGGCCGCCATCCGACTGGATCAGCGCATCGTAGTACTTCTTGTCGAAGATATTGAACAGGTTCAGGCGCACATCGTACTTCGGCTGATGGAACGCGATCATGCCGTCCCAGCGCACGAACCCGCCGACCTGCACGGTGTTGGTGTTGTTGGCATAGCGCTGCGACATGTAGAACGCCCCGCCGCCCACCTCCCAGTTCGGCAGGACCGAATAGCTGGTCCATGCCGTGGCCGTGTGCTTGGGCGTGTTGGTCGGCACCTTGCCCTGCGTGTTGGCCGCGATACCGTCCTTGATCTCGGCATCGAGGTACGTGTAGCCCGCGAACACCTGCCACTTCGGCGTAATGCGACCCGTGACGCCGGCACGGAAGCCATCCACCTGGATCTTGCCCGTCAGCGCATACGTGGTGGCATCGATCTGGCTACGCGCATTGTCCTTCGTGATGCGGAAGATAGCCGACGTCAGCGACAGGTCGCCGCCCATCAGATCCCACTTGCCGCCCGCCTCGTAGGCCTTGTTCTTTTCCGGGTCCAGCGATTGCTGGCCGACCGTACCCACCAGCTGCTCCAGCGACGGATTGAACGACGTGCCGTACGACACGTAGTAGGACTGCTGCTCCGTCGGCTGCCAGATGCCGCCCAGCCGCACGCTCGTGAAGTGGACGTCCTGGTTCGCATTGGCCAGCGCGGTACTGGCCGCCGTGTTGAGCGAGTTGACGGAGTTGCTGATGCTTGCGATGTACTTGTCGTAGCGCACGCCGGCCACCGCCTTCCACTGCTTGGTGAACTCGATGGAGTCGTTGGCGTAGACCGCCACCGTATTGGCCGAGCCGCCCTGCAGGTTGCCGGTTCGCGTGGGCACGCTGCCCGGCGAGTCCTGATACGTCGGATCGACGACCGGCGTGCAGGCGACAAAGCCCGACGTACCCGTGGCCGGGTTCAGCGGCGTCGCGCCGCAGCTGCCGTTGCGATAGTAGTTCTGGTTGTTGTAGCCGTCGTGGCCAAACTCGACGCCGGTCAGCAGCGTGTGATTGACGGGGCCGGTGTCGAACTTCGCGGTCAGCTCGGTCTGGTTGTAGATCGAGTAGTCGCGGATGCTGCGGTCATGGCTCTGCTGGCGCACGTAGAGCTGCGACAGCGGCAGATTCGTCGTGGTGAGCGCGGTAAAGGCGCCTGCCCCATTGATCGTGCCGACCGCATTCGGCGCGGTCTCGCGCGCATCGGTCTCCACATAGTTGAACGCGGTGTAGTTGCGCAGCCGCAGGTTCGGCGAGAACTTGTGATCGATGCCGCCGTTCAGCGACACGATGTTCTGGCGCGTATGGTCGTTGTTGAAGCCGTAGTACGTGTTGCGGTCCACCTTGACCGGATGGCCGTTGATCGCGGGCAGGCCGTAGTCGGGCATGTCCTCGTTGTGCTGGAGCAGCGCGGACAGCGTGATCTCGGTCGAGGTGCCGATGCCATAGCGCCACGACGGCGCGATACCGAAGTCCTGCACGGTCATCTCGTCGCGCGTGCTCGGCTTGCCATCCTGCGCCATCGCCGAAATGCGGAAGGCCGAGGTATCGCCGGTCGGCGTGTTCACATCGGCCGTGGCCCGCACGAGGCCGTTGGTCGTGACCGAGCCGGTCACTTCCGTGGCCGCCTGCAGCTTCGGCTTCTTCGTGACCTGATTGATCACGCCACCCGTGGACCCGCGCCCGAACAGCATCGACGACGGCCCCATCAGCACTTCCACCTGGTCCAGCGCGAACGTGTCGCGATAGTACTGGCCGCGATCGCGGAAACCGTCGAGGTAGATATCGGTCCGCGCGGAGAAGCCGTTCAGGTTGATGTTGTTGCCAATCTGCCCGCCTTCCGCACCGCCGATGGTGATGCCGGGCACATTGCGCAGCGCGTCGGCGAGCGAACTCACGCCCTGCGATTCCATCAGCGCCTTGTTCACGACCGTGACCGATTGCGGCACGTCGCGCAGATCCTCGGGCAGCTTCGAGAGCGACGTGGTACCCGCATTGAAGTCGTCGCGCGACGCGGCGCCCTGCACGGTCACGGGCTTGAGCACCGGGGCGCTCGCCTCCGCGGCGGGCGGCGTCGGGGCCTGTTGGGCAAAGGCAGTGGGCGCGGCGAACAAAGCGAGCAGCGCGGTCGCAACAGGCGTGCGGCGAATCATGGTGTCGGTGTCGGGGGCAAGGGAGAGATGAGGCGAAACGGAATATAAATGCGTACCGTTCTCATTTCAATTCGCGTCACATGGCGTTGTGGCCGCGACACAGACAGGATGTGTCAGGGTTGAATGTTTTAATAACAGGACAATGCTGGAAGGTGATGCGCGCGATGCCGGGTTTTGCCGCGTGTTCCAGCCAGATATCGGCTTCGGCGCGTAAAGCAAGCGGCCCGCATGGAGCGGGCCGGAGCGATACATTCAGCCTTCAGGTGACGCCCATTCAGGTGGCGCCCATTCAGGTGGCGCCCAGCCGGTCGCGTGTGCGGCGCGCGACATTCTGGGTCCACGGGTACGCAGACCAGTATCCGTCCGCGAACCGCTCGATCTCGGCCTTGTGCCGGAGCGACAGGCCAATCATGTCGAGCCCCTCGAGGAACATATGACGGTGCCGATCGGAAAGCTGGAAATCGAACTCGCCCACGGGCGTCTTCACATGCATCGTCCCGATATCGATGGCGATCTCGTTGGCGCTGTCCGCATCCACGGCATTCATCAGGGACTCGATGACCTCGCGCGGCAGCATGATCAGCAGCAGCCGGTTGTTCATCGCGTTGGAGTAGAAGATCTCTCCATAGCTGGGCGCCAGCACGGCACGGATGCCGAATTGCTGCAGCCCCCACACCGCATGCTCGCGGCTGGACCCGCAGCCGAAGTTCGCGCCGCTCACGAGAATGCTCGTGCCCGCATACTCGGGACGATTGAGCACGAAGTCCGGGCGCGGTTGCCCGCTGGCATCGAACCGATGGTCGTAAAGGATGCCCTTGTCGAGCCCCGCCTTGTCGATGCCGCGCAGGAATTGCTTTGGAATGATCTGGTCGGTATCGAGGTTCTCGAAGCGGATGGCGGCCGCCTTGCCGGCAATATGGGAATGGTCGGGCGCGTGATCAGACATGGGCGATCTCCAGTTTGCGGACGTCGGTAATCTTTCCGGTAATGGCCGCTGCGGCCGCCATCGCCGGACTCATCAGGTGGGTAATGGCCCCCCGCCCCTGCCGCCCTTCGAAATTCCGGTTCGTGGTGGACGCGCACCGCACTCCATCGGCCAGTACGTCGTCGTTCATGGCCAGGCACATCGAGCAGCCGGGCTGCCGCCATTCGAAGCCCGCGGTGGTCAAAATCTCCGCGATACCTTCCCGCTCGGCCTGCGCCTTGACCGCGCCCGAGCCCGGCACGACCATCGCCCGCACGCCCGACGCCACATGCCTGCCGCGCACGACGCCCGCGACGGCCCGCAGGTCCTCGATCCGCCCGTTCGTGCACGAGCCGATAAACACATGCTGGATCGGCGTGCCCTCGAGCACCGCGCCCGGCACCAGATGCGTATAGGACAGCGCGCGCTCGACGGAGCGCTGGTCTGCCTCGTCCATCTGGTCCTCGGCAAACGGAATGCGGCCGGAGACGGGTACGACCTGATCGGGACTCGTGCCCCATGTCACGTACGGTTCGATATCGCTGGCATCGAACACGAAGTCCAGATCGAACACGGCATCGGTATCGCTCTTCAGCGTGTCCCAGTACGCCAGCGCCGCGCTGCGTTGCGCCTCGTCCATGTCCGGCGCGCGACGGAGCACGTAGTCCGTGGACACGGCATCCGGCGCGATCAGCGCACCGCGCGCGGCCGCTTCGACGGTCATATTGCAGAGCGTGAAGCGCGCCTCGACGCTGAGGTCGCGAATCGCCTCGCCGCAATACTCCACGACGTAGCCACGCGCGCCCTGCGCGCCGATCTGGCCGATGATCATCAGGATCAGGTCCTTCGCCGTGGTGCCGGCCGGGAGCTTGCCGTCCACGCGAATCCGCATGGTCTTCGCCATCCGGTAGACCAGCGTCTGCGTCGCCAGCACGTGTTCGACTTCCGACGTGCCGATGCCGAAGCCCAGCGCCCCCAGCGCCCCATACGTGGTGGTATGGCTGTCACCGCAGATCACGACCATGCCCGGGCGGATCATGCCGTGCTCGGGTGCGATCACGTGCTCGATACCCTGCAGCGTGTCGTTGGTATCGAACAGCGGAATCGCGTGCCGCTCGCAGTTCGCGCGCAGGTTCGTGGCCTGCAGCGACGACGCGGGATCGGCAATCACGCGAATCTTCGTCGGATGCGTCGGAATGATGTGGCTGACGACGGAGACGTTCTGGCCCGGGATCAACACGTCCCGGCCCTGTTCATGCAAACCCGCGAACGCCTGGGGACTCGTGTACTCGTTCATCAGGTGCAGGTCGCAGAACAGCAGGACGTTGTCGTCGTCGATCCGCGTGACGGTGTGCGAGTCGACGAGCTTGTTGTAGAGGGTGCGTGGGGACATAAGGACTACCTGGGGTTCGCAGGTTGTTGAGCGACGATTATTCGGCGGTGATGCCGCGCTGCTTGATCAGTTGCGCCCACATCGGCAACTCCTTCTCCAGGCGGGCGCGGGCGGCTTCCGGTGTGGTGGGCATCGGATCGAAGCCCTCCTTGACCATCCGGTCCTTCGCGTCGCCGTTCAGCGCCGCGTTCAGGGTGGTGTTGAGCCTGTCGATCACGGCCTTCGGCGTGCCAGCCGGCGCGAAGACCATGAACCACGTCTCGAAGTTGTATCCGGGCAGGCCGGCTTCCGCGGCGGGGGGCACATTCGGGAGCAGCGGCGAACGCTTCGACCCCGTGACCGCCAGCGCCGTCAGCTTGCCGGCCAGCACATGCTGCTGCGCGGCCGAGATGACCGGGAAGCTCATATCGACCTGTCCCGCGATGGTGTCCACGAGCGCCGGGCCACCGCCGCGATACGGCACGTGGACGATCGAGACATTGGCGACGGACTTGAACAGTTCGGCCGACATATGGAACGTGCTGCCATTCCCCGCGGAGCCGTAGGTCATCTTGTCCGGCTTCGCCCTGGCGAGCGAGATCAGCTCCTGCAGGTTCTTTGCCGGCACCTTGTTGTTGATCACGAGCACGTGCTGCGAACCGGCCACCATGCCGATGGGCGCCAGATCCTTGAGCGTGTCGTACGGCATCTTCGGGAAGAGTCCCGGATTGATGGCCAGCGAGACCGTTTGCAGGCCGATGGTGTAGCCATCGGCCGGGGATTTTGCTACCGCATCCACACCGATATTGCCGCCGGCGCCCGCGCGGTTATCGACGACGATCGTGCCGCCGAGACTCTTGGACCACGCATCGGTGACGAGCCGCGCCGCGATATCGGCGCTGCCACCCGGTGCGTACGGCACGATCAGACGGATCGGGCGCTGCGGGAACGACTGCGCCGAGGCAGTCGTCATCATGGCGGCATACGCCAGGCATGCGGCGGTAAGACGGACGAGCTTCATGAATGTCTCCTTCTGTGGGTACGGCTTGTTATGAAGGAGATGCTAGCACCTGAATCCGACGCCGCAATGCGGCCGGAATCAATTCATTCGTTCCTGAATTTCATCAATTGCCGAGGACGCCTTGCCGCGCTTATGCCCAGCGCAGCACCAGCGGGTCGAGCCGCTTCGCGATCTGCAATAGCTCGGCGCGCGTCGCCGCGGGCATCGTCGGCATGGGGTGCCTCGGGGCCTCGGAGGCAATGATGCCGCCGGCCTTCATCAACGCCTTGGCCGTCAGAATGCCGCCCTGCCGGTTCTCGTGATTGATCAGCGGCAGCCAGCGCTGGTAGCGCTCGAACGCCAGATCGGCGTTCCCCTCGCGATGCGCCTCGATGATCGGCCGAATGCCATCGGGGAAGCCCCCGCCCGTCATCGCGCCCGTGGCCCCCGCCGCGAGGTCCGCAAGCAGCGTGATGGCCTCTTCCCCATCCCACGGCCCTTCCACGGCATGGCCGCCCAGCGCGATCAGTTCCCTGAGCTTGTTGGCGGCGCCCGGCGTTTCGATCTTGAAGTACGACACCTGCTCGATCTCGATCGCCATGCGCGCGAGAAACGGTGCCGACAGCACGGTGCCACTGGCCGGCGCGTCCTGGATCATGATCGGGATATCGATCGCATCGGACAGCTTGCCGAAGAACTCGTAAATCTTCGGCTCCGGCACGCGGAACGTGGCGCCGTGGTACGGCGGCATGACCATGACCATCGCGGCCCCGAGGGCCTGCGCCTGCCGGCTGCGCGCGATGCAGATCTGCGTGCTGTAGTGCGTGGTCGTCACGATCACCGGGACGCGCCCGGCCACATGCTCGAGCACCGTACGCGTGAGGACGTCCCGCTCCTCGTCCGAGAGCGCGAACTGCTCGGAGAAATTGGCGAGGATGCAGAGCCCATCGGAACCCGCGTCGATCATGAAGTCGACCGCGCGCTTTTGGCTCGCAAGGTCCAGCTCGCCGGAGTCGGTGAACGTGGTCGGCACGACCGGGAAAATGCCCCGATATCGGGGGGGCTGCGGGTTGTGAATCATTTGGTCTCCTGTTTATCCAATGCCGCCCGCACCACGAACGTCATGACCACCGCGAAGACGAGCATCGCCGCCAGAAAATATAGCCCGGCCGCAATGCTCCCCGTCATATCCTTGATCACGCCGATCCCGAACGGCCCCAGATACCCGCCAAGGTTGGCCAGCGAGTTGATGGTGGCGATGCCCACCGCCGCGCTCGCGCCCGTCAGGAACTGACCCGGCAACGCCCACACCACGGCCTGGATCGAGTAGATCGAGAACGCGGTCAGGCAGATGAACAGGAACTGCAGGGCCGGCGTCTGCACCCACGCACTGGCGGCCATCGTCACCGCCGCGGCGGCCGATACCACGACGATATGCCAGTAGCGCTCCCCCTTGCGGTCCGAATGGCGCGGCACCAGATACAGCCCCACTACGGCGAACAGATACGGCACCGCGGACAGCAGGCCCGTCATGGCATCGGTCACGCCGAACTGCTTGATGATGGTCGGCAGCCACAGCGACAACCCATAGATACTGAGCGGAAACGGCAGAAACAGCAACGACAGCAGCAGTACGCGCTTGTCCTTCAGCGCGGACAGCGGATTGCCGTGTGCCTTCAGCGCGAAGGTCTTGCTGTCCGCCGACAATTCGCGCTCGATCCATGCGCGATCCTTTGCCGGCAGCCACTTCGCATCGGCCGGCGATTCCGGAATCAGGCGCAGCGTGGGCAGGCACAGCAGCACCGCCGGCAAACCGCTGACGATAAACAGCGTCTGCCAGTTGGACAGGCCGAAGGCGCCGGGCATCGACAGGATCCATCCGGCGATTGGACCGGTGACGATCAGCGCAATCGGCTGCGCCAGCACCAGCAGGCCGATGATGCGCGCGCGATGGCGCATCGGGAACCATTTGGTCAGAAAATAGAGAATGCCCGGATACAGGCCCGCCTCCGCCGCGCCCAGCAGAAAGCGCAGCAGATAGAACGTGGTCGCGTTATGGATCAGCGCCATCGCCATCGTGATGACGCCCCACGTGAACAGGATGCGCGCGAACCAGCGGCGCGCGCCAAACCGCTCGAGCGCGAGATTGCTGGGAACTTCGCAGAGGAAGTAGCCGATGAAGAACAGTCCGGCACCGAGCCCGTAGGCCGCATCGCTGATGCCGATGGCCGCGTTCATGTGTAGCTTGGCAAAGCCGACCACCGAGCGATCGATATACGCCACCACATAGATCAGCGCGAGAAACGGAATCAGCTTGCGGGTGAGCATGCCGATGATGCGGGATTCCTCATCGGGGGCGGCGGTGGCGGTGTCGTCGGGCAGGGGAAGCGGTACCCCGGGATTGGATTGGCTACGCATTCTGGTCTCCTCGTTGTTGTCGTCGTTGTTGTCGTCGTTGTTCTGGCAATCGGTCAGTGAGAGTGCCGGGGCACATCCGCCCCGCGGCATCCCACAAGAAAATCGAGATCGCAGCCTTCATCGGCCTGCAGCACGTGCTCCACGTACAGCCGCTGATAGCCCCCCTGCCCCGCGCGCGTGTCCGGCTGCGGCGGCCTGAAGCCCTCCATGCGGTCGGCCAGTTCTTCCTGCGTGACGTCGAGGTGCAGCCTGCCGGCCTCGCAATCGAGCTCGATCCAGTCGCCATCGCGCACGGCCGCGAGGGGGCCGCCGGCCGCGGCTTCCGGTGCAACGTGCAGGACCACCGTGCCATAGGCCGTGCCGCTCATGCGCGCATCGGAAATCCGCACCATGTCCTTGACGCCCTGACGCAGCAGCTTTGGCGGCAGGCCCATATTGCCCACCTCGGCCATGCCCGGATAACCCTTGGGTCCGCAGTTCTTCATCACGAGGATGGAGTCGGCATCGACATCGAGCGATTCATCGACGATGCGCGCCTTGTAGTGCTCGAGGTTCTCGAAGACCACCGCGCGGCCGCGATGCTTGAGCAGCGAAGGCGTGGCGGCCGAAGGCTTGAGCACCGCGCCGCGCGGCGCCAGATTGCCGCGCAGCACGCGGATGCCACCGTCCTCGATCAACGGGTTGTCCAGCGTGCGAATGACCTCGTCATTGAAATTGGGCGCGGTCTTCACGTTGTCCCAGAGCGACTGGCCGTTGACGGTCAGCGCATCCGGATGCGGCAGCAGGCTGGCCTCGCCGAGCCGGCGCAGCACGGCCGGCAGCCCGCCCGCGTAATAGAACTCTTCCATCAGAAAGCGGCCCGACGGCATGAGGTCGACGATGGTCGGCGTATCGCGGCCGATGCGCGTCCAGTCCTCGAGCTCCAGCGGCACGCCGATGCGTCCTGCAATCGCCTTGAGGTGGATCACCGCATTGGTGGACCCGCCAATCGCGGCGTTGGCGCGAATCGCGTTCTCGAACGCTTCCCGTGTGAGGATCTTCGACAGCGTGAGACCCTCCGTGGCCATCTCGACGATGCGAATGCCGGACATATGCGCGAGCACGTAGCGGCGCGCATCGACGGCCGGAATGGCGGCGTTGTGCGGCAGCGTGACGCCGAGCGCCTCGGCCATGCACGCCATCGTGGACGCCGTGCCCATCGTGTTGCAGGTACCGGCCGAGCGCGACATGCCCGCCTCCGCCGACAGGAAATGATGCAGATCGATTTCGCCGGCCTTCAGCGATTCATGCAGTTGCCAGACCGCCGTGCCGGAGCCGATGTCCTTGCCGTCGAGCTTGCCGTTGAGCATCGGGCCGCCGCTGACGACGATGGCGGGCACGTCGCAGCTGGCCGCGCCCATCAGCAGCGCGGGCGTGGTCTTGTCGCAGCCGGCGAGCAGCACCACGGCGTCGATCGGATTGCCGCGAATGGCCTCCTCGACGTCCATCGCCGCCAGATTGCGCGTGAGCATCGCGGAGGGGCGCAGGTTCGATTCGCCGTTGGAGAACACGGGAAACTCCACCGGAAACCCGCCGGCCTCGTAGATGCCGCGCTTGACGTGCTCCGCGATCTTGCGGAAATGCGCGTTGCAGGGTGTGAGTTCCGACCACGTATTGCAGATACCGATGATCGGCCGGCCATCGAACTCGTGATTGGGAATGCCCTGGTTCTTCATCCAGCTGCGGTACATGAAGCCGTTCTTGTCGGCGGTGCCGAACCATTCGGCTGAACGGAGCTTTTTCTTCGATTCCGGCATGGGGATTCCTGACGAACTTTGGGGTTGCGGCAGTGTACAAACGCGACGAATATCCTTCTAATGAAGATTCGCGCGCTTGCGATATCGTTTTCAGCATTGGTGGTAACCCTAGTCGCCCCCCGGCCCCCCCGTATGAGCACATCTCCGTGGTATGTCCGCGCCCGCCTGAAAACCCGCCAGCTGATGCTGCTGGTCGCGCTGGACGAAGAAGGCAATATCCATCGCGCCGCGGATGCGCTGAACATGACGCAGCCCGCGGCATCGAAGCTGTTGCGCGAACTGGAAACCATGCTCGACGTGCCGCTGTTCGAACGCCTGCCGCGCGGCATGCGCGCCACGCTCTACGGCGAAGCGATGATCCGCCATGCGCGCGCGGTGGTCGGCAGCCTCGATCAGGCGCAGGAAGAAGTCATGGGGCTGAAGGCCGGCCAGCGCGGCCATGTGTCGGTGGGCGTGATCACCTCTCCCGCGGTAACGCTGCTGCCGCCCGCGATCGCCGCGCTCAAGCGCGACAACCCGGGCGTGCGCGTATCGCTGGAGATCGAGAACAGCAACGTCCTGCTGGACCGCCTGGCGCAGGAGAAACTGGATCTGGTCGTCGGCCGCCTGTCGGCGGAACACGACAAGCTGCCGTTGCGCTACGCGCCGATCTCGGACGAGCCCGTATGTGTGGTCGCGCGGCCGGACCATCCGTTACTGCGAGAGAAAGCGTTATCGCTGGCGAGCGTGGAAAACGCCCAGTGGATCGTGCCGCCCGACGGCACGGTGCTGCGTCACCGCTTCGAGGTCATGTTTCGCCGCGCGAGCCTGGTCCCGCCGCGCGACGTCGTGGAAACCTCCGCGCTGCTGTTCGTGACGCGCATGCTGGAACTCAGCGACATGCTGGCCGTGCTGGCGGCGGACGTCGCCGAATACTATGCGCGCCACGGCACGCTCGATATCCTGCCCCTCGAGGTGCCGTGCCATATGGACGACTATGGCCTGATCACGCGAACGGATCGGTTGCTGTCGCCGGCGGCGGAACGGATGGTGGAGGCATTGCGTGGCGCGGCGTACGAACGCTACGGGGTGAGCTGGTAGCGGATATCAGGGCCAGTCGGGAAAAGGGTTGCGCCAGCCGATCCAGACGTCGGGGCCCTGTTCCATCTCGTCGTCGGTCAGCAGGCAGGCGTCGAGGCTTGCGCGTAGTTCGCGTTCATCCATGCCCATGCCGATCAGCACGATCTCCTGACGCGCATCGCCGACACCATCGTCCCATTTCGCGCGAATCACGGCGACGGCCTCGGGGTCTTCCGGCCACTGCGCGCGCGGCACCGCGGCCCACCAATGCCCGGCCGGACCATGCCGGGCTGCGGCCCCCGCCTGAGACCACATCCCCGCGAGCGTCGGATGGCTGGCCAGCCAGAAAAACCCTTTGGACCGCACGACGCCCGGCCACTCGGCGTCAACGAAATCGCTGAACCGCTGCGGATGAAACGGCCGACGGGCCGCGTAGACAAAGCTGCGAATCCCGTATTCCTCCGTCTCCGGGATATGAGCCCCTCGCATTTCCTGCAGCCACCCAGGCGCCTTCGCGGCTTCGTCGAAGTCGAACAGCCCGGTACCGAGAACACGGTCCAGCGGAACGCGGCCGAACTCGGAAACCTCGATACGCGCCCGCGGATTGAGCGTGCGCAGCATCGCCATCAACCGCTCGCGCGCTTCGCCGGTGACGAGGTCGATCTTGTTGACCACGAGCACGTCGCAGAACTCGACCTGATTGATCAGCAGATCCACAACCGTGCGTTCATCCTCGTCGCCCAGCGACTCCCCGCGCGCCTGGAGGTTGTCGCGCGACGCGTAGTCACGCAGGAAATTGAAGGCATCGACGACGGTGACCATCGTGTCCAGATGCGCCACCTCATTGAGACTGCGCCCGTCCTCCCCCTCGAAGGTAAAGGTCTCCGCCACCGGCAACGGCTCCGAAATCCCCGTCGACTCGATCACCAGCTGATCGAACCGCCCTTCCCTGGCCAGCCGATCGACCTCGACCAGCAGGTCCTCGCGCAGCGTGCAGCAGATACACCCATTGCTCATCTCGACAAGCTTCTCCTCCGTCCGCGACAGATTCGCACCCCCGCCCCGAACCAGCGCGGCATCGATATTCACGTCGGACATGTCGTTGACGATGACCGCCACGCGACGCCCCTCGCGGTTGTTGAGGATATGGTTGAGCAAGGTGGTCTTGCCGGCGCCGAGGAAGCCGGAGAGAACGGTGACGGGAAGTTTGGCGGGGAGCATGGGATAGGGTGGAGGACGGTAAATGCAACTTGGTTGCGCTTATGATAAATGCAACTTTGTTGCATAACAAGCGATCGCGCGCGGCGCCTTCCCAACACCGATGATGTCTGCAATCCCAGTCCTTAACCAATTTAGCGACTGGGATTGCAGACAATATTGCCGTCATGCCGTTCATCGCCCATAATGTCTGCAATCTCAGTCCATAACTCACTTTAGGACTGTGATTGCAGACATGAAACATAACGAAATCCCGCTTGTTCCGCCCCCGCGCCTTGCCGAAGCCCGGCAGCTCGGCGACCGCATCGTGCAATTGCGCCAGGCACTGAAATTAAGGCAGGCCGACGTCGCGATCCGCGCAGGGTTGTCCCGCTCGACCGCGGTCCTGATCGAGAAGGGAGACCCCGGCAGAACGCTCGCCCAGATTCTTCGCTATGTCCATGCCATGGCGCCCACCGTCTCCCTCGGCGCTTTGCTCTCGGGGGACATCCCCGCGCTGGTGGCTCTGCAGGCGAACAGCCTGCCGCAGCGCGTTCGCGCGCCGACCAAGGCCGACCTTCGCAAGCTCGATTTCTGAAAGGGGAAACGTGGTAACTCGTCGCGCAGTGAGTGAGGTGGCCGTGTTCGCCCATGTCGCCGACCGACTGGAAGGCCGTCACCATTTCGTACCGGCAGGCATCCTGAGCCGCCATCGCGAAATGGCACTTTCCTTTGCCTATGGCACGCGGTACGTCAACCGCGCGGAAGCCATCGAAGTCGACCCCGTAGCGTTGCCGCTGGAACGCGCGCGGCAGGCGCCCGGAAGTCCGTGGTCGCCATTGCCCAACCTCGAAGAGTTCGGCGGCATCCGAGACGCGGCCCCGGACTCCTGGGGCCGCCGCGTCATCGAGGCAAAGCTCAACGTACCGCCGAACTCGCTGGACGAATTTACATACCTTCTGGAGGCGGGCAGCGATCGCGTCGGTGCGCTGGATGTGCGGCAAACGCTGACGGCGCCGGCCTCGAACGTCGCGGGGAGTTTTTTCGATCTCGAGTATCTGCTGCAGGCTGCCGCAGCGGTCGAAGAAGGGGAACCCATCCCCAGAAAGCTCGTGCCCTACCTTGCCGGCGCACCGTCGGCGGGCGGCGCGCGGCCCAAGGCTTCCGTGCGAGACGAATCCGGCGTGCTATGGCTGGCCAAATTCCCGTCGAAGAACGATCGGATGGATATGGCCGTATTGGAAGCGGGGGCGCTTGAGCTGGCCCGGGCGGCTGGCCTGACCGTACCGCCCGTGAAGGTGATGCAGGTCGCGAAACAACCGGTGCTCCTGATTCGCAGGTTCGATCGATACTGGGCCCGCGCCGGAGAGCCTCTGGCCGCCATGGCCCGCGGCTACGATACCGACCCGCGCGATGGATGGACCGAGGGGCGCATCGCGCAAGTCAGTGCGCTCACCCTGATGGGCTGCTCGGAAATGGAGTCCATCACCAAAGGCTACAGGGATCTCGCGCAAACCATCCGTGAGCGAGTGCATCCGCGCTGCGTCGTGCGAGACACGGAAGAACTGTTTGCCCGGCTGGTGTTGAACATCTTTCTCACGAACGATGATGACCACCTGCGCAATCATGCGTTCTCTTACGACACCGAAATCAAAGGCTGGCGCCTGAGTCCTCTCTATGACGTCGTGCCCCGCCCTTCCGTCTCACAAGACAGGCGGTTGCATCTGAACGTCGGCGCCGAAGGGAAACTGGCCACCCTGGACAACGCCATGAGCGAGTATCGGGCGTTCGTCAGCGACCGGCCTGCCGCCATTTCGATCGTTCGAAAGGTGTGGAGTGCGGTCAGGGCGTGGAAAGGTGTCTATGAAGGCGTGGGGGCGACGCCGACGCTCATTGCGGCCCTCGAGCAGGCAATCCGGCCCCTCGCGGACATCGCGAGTGCCGGGCTCGAGGCGGAAATCCGGCGCTGATCCCGCCCCGGGCGGGATCGCCCTTCAGGCGTCGCCGGACGACTCGGGCTGCGCCGGGTCTGGCTGCGACGGCTCCACGGGCGGCGTGGCAGCCGTTGCCGGCTCGGCGGCAGCGGATTTCGCCGGCGCCTTGGCCTTGCCCTTCGCCGGTCCCTGTTTGGGGCGACCGGAAAGCAGCTGCTTGCTGCGACGCGCGTCGGCTTCGGTGACCGCGCCGACCGGCTGGCCGTCCAGATCCACCCGCTGCGCACCGACGGTCAGGCACGCCCAATAGCGCGCGCCACGGCACCACGTACGAATGGCATCGCGCAATTCGGCCTCGGTCAGGCCGAGTTCCGTCGCATGCGCCAGCACATCCTCGAAAATACCGATCTTGAGCGGCACCTTGGGGGCGGGATTCTTCGGGAAGGCGATCGGAAAGCGCTTCTGCAGCTTGCCGAACGTCCGTACGACCGGATCGACGGGCGCGCCGGGTTTCGCAGCCTTCGGGGCATTGCCCTGCGCGCCGGCCGGTTTCGTGCGCTTGCCGCCACTGCCGCCCTTCACATCTCGAGCGTCACGAGCGTTTTGACCGTCCTGGGCGGCCCGGGCGTCCTTCGCGTCCCTGGCCAGCGGCGGACGGCGTGACGGACGAGGCGCCTTTGCCCGCGCCTCGTTCTTCGCCTGTTCGGTCAGTTTTGCCTTGAGTGCTGCTAGTTGTTCGAAGCCCATTGCGTCTAAAACTTGAGAATATCGCGGGACTATAGCAGGCTGGCGTGTCGGTGGGCGGCGAACGCACTTCCGCCGCCTCAAATGCAAGGCGGCCGAGAAATCACTGCATCTCCGTTGCACCGCAACACCGCCGCCCGTATCATGCGCGATTCCAAATTTTTACGCACACTGATGGTTGTGGCCGTTCGCGGATGATTGGCCACATAGCCAGGAGCATGTATTGAGTGATCCAGATCGTGACTTTGACGCCTCGAGTTTGATTTCGAGCATTGAAAAGCCCAGCCGCCGCCGGCCGGCGGGCAAGACGCAGGCGGCAGCGGCACTATCGGACAAGGCATCCCTCGCCCGCCAGGACCCCGAGCGCCAGGCCCAGATGCGTGCGCTGATCGCGCTGGGGCGCGAGCGCGGCTACCTTACCCACGCGGATATCAACGATCATCTGCCCGATAACGTGACGCCTGCGGCGATGGATACCATCGTCAGCACGTTCAGCGACATGGGCGTGACGATCTACGAGCAGGCCCCGGACGCCGAGACGCTGCTGTTGAGTGACGTCGTGCCCACCGCGGCCTCCGACGATCAGGCGGACGAGGAGGCCGAGGCCGCCCTGTCGACCGTCGACTCCGAATTTGGCCGCACCACGGATCCGGTCCGGATGTATATGCGCGAAATGGGCTCCAGCGAGCTCCTGACCCGCGCCGGCGAGATCGAGGTGGCCAAACGCATCGAAAGTGGCCTGCACGACATGATTCAGGCCATTGCCGCCTGTCCGTCCGTCGTCTCCCTGATCCTGGCCGATGTGGACCGCATCGTCGCCGGAGAGCTGCGCATCGACGAGCTCGTCGATGGCATCAGCGAAGCCATCGACGGCGAAGTCGTGGATGCAGGCGACACGACCCCTGCGTCCGACGAGGCAGTTGCCGAGGCAGACGATGCCGACGCCGACACGTCCGATGTCGACGATGCATCGGACGATGACGATGCCGGCGCCGGTGACTCGGAGAAAGCGAACGCCGCCCGCCTGGAACAGCTCACGGCCGACAGTCTGGCGATCTTTGCGCGCGTGCGCGCATTGTTCGAGCAGATGCCCAAGGTACCCGTCACCGGCGAGACGCGCTCGGCGGCGGTGGAAAGCGTGCGCGCCGAAATCCAGCGCGAACTCGTGCCGATCCGCTTTACGGCGAAGATGATCGATCGCCTGTGCGTGAGCGTGCAGGATCAGGTGGCGGAAGTGCGTGCAATCGAACGCGCGATCCTGGAGATCGCGGTCGAGCGATGCGGCATGCCCCGCGAGGCGTTTATCGAGTCCTTCCCGGGACACGAGACGGACCTGGAGTGGACCCACCGCGCGGCTGCGACCTCGGACCAGTATGGCCCGGCGCTCCTGCGGCATCTGCCTTCCATTCAGACGAGCCAGCAGAAACTCATCGACATCGAGGCGAAGGCCGCCCTGCCGCTCCAGCAACTCAAGCAGATCAACCGTCTGATGGGTGCCGCCGAGCGGAAGATGCGGCAAGCCAAGGCCGAAATGATCGAGGCCAACCTGCGGCTGGTCATTTCCATCGCCAAGAAGTATGTGAACCGCGGCATGCAGTTCCTGGATCTGATCCAGGAGGGCAATATCGGCCTGATGAAGGCGGTGGACAAGTTCGAGTACCGGCGCGGCTGGAAATTCTCCACGTACGCGACGTGGTGGGTCCGGCAAGCCGTGACGCGGGCCCTTGCCGATCAGGCGCGGACCATTCGCGTCCCCGTGCACATGATCGAGACGATCAACAAGCTGAACCGGATTTCCCGCGAAATCCTGCAGCAGACGGGGCAAGAACCCGATCCGGCCGTGCTCGCCGAACGCATGGAGTTGTCCGAAGAGAAGGTGCGCGGCATTCTCAAGATCGCCAAGCAGCCTATCTCGCTCGAGACGCCGGTGGGCGAAGAAGGCGACACGACGCTCGGCGACATGATCGAGGATAGCGCGACGAGTTCACCGGCCGATGCGGCCGTGCTGGCAGGCCTGCGCGCGCAGATCGATGCGGCGCTCGGCGACTTGTCGCCGCGCGAAGCCAAGGTCGTGCGGATGCGGTTCGGGCTCGATACCAATTCCGAGCACACGCTGGAAGAGGTCGGCAAGCAGTTCGACGTGACGCGGGAGCGGATCCGGCAGATCGAGGCCAAGGCGATGCGCAAGCTGAAGCATCCGAGCCGTGCCGACAAGCTGAGGCTGTTTCTCGAACGCTGAAGGGGGGCGGAGCCGGTAGCGCCGGCCCGCTCCGGTCTTTTCCCTAGGCGCGCCCACCGTCCGCGCGCACCCATTCCGCCGCCTTCTCGGCCATCATCAGCGTCGGGCTGTTGGTATTGCCGCTCGTAATCAACGGCATGGCGCTGGCATCGACCACGCGCAGCCCGGCGATGCGGCCGCCCTGCCCGTCGCGCACCCGCATCCGGCTGTCGAGCACGGCCTTCGGATCGCCATCCGCGCCCATTGCCGCCGTGCCGACGGGATGGAAGATCGTGGTGGCGATATCTCCCGCCAGCCGGGCCAGATCCTCGTCCGTCTGATATCGCGGGCCGGGTTTGTATTCCTCCGGCTTGTAGCGGGCCAGCGCCGGCTGCCCGACGATGCGCCGCGTCACGCGCAGCGAGTCCGCGGCCACCTGCCGGTCACCAGCCGTCGACAGATAGTTCGGCGCGATCGCCGGTGCCTGCCGGAAATCCGCACTGCGGATGCGCACGGTGCCTCGGCTGGTGGGATTCAGGTTGCAGACACTGGCGGTGATGGCCGGGAACGTGTGCAGCGGTTCGCCGAAGGCCTCCAGCGAGAGCGGCTGCACATGGAACTGAATATTCGGCCAGACATGCGCCGGCGAGCTCCGGGTGAACGCACCGAGCTGCGAAGGCGCCATGCTCATCGGGCCGCTTCGCGACAGCAGGTATTCCAGGCCGATGCGCGCCTTGCCCCAGAGGCTGGACGCCAGCATGTTGAGCGTGGGTGCGCCCGCGATCCTGTAGACCGCTCGAATCTGCAGATGGTCCTGCAGGTTTTCGCCTACCCCGGGCAGATCCGCAAGGACCTCGATCCCGTGTTCGCGCAGCAGTCCGGCGGGGCCGACGCCCGAGCATTGCAGTATCTGCGGCGAGCCGATGCTCCCCGCGCACAGCAGCACCTCGCGCGTCGCACGCACGACGACGAACTGCCGTCCATCCCACACCCGCGCGCCTGTACACCGCAGGCGCCCATCCGGCTGCCGCTCGACGAGCAGGCGCGACACCTGTGCGCCGGTCCACAGTTCGAAGTTCGGCCTGTCGTGGCAGGTGGGCCGCAGGAATGCCTTGGCGGTATTCCACCGCCAGCCGGCTTTCTGGTTGACCTGGAAATACCCGACCCCCTCGTTGTTGCCGCGGTTGAAGTCCGCCGTATGTGGCACGCCGGCCTGAACGGCGGCTTCGGCGAAGGCATCGAGGATGTCCCAGCGCAGGCGCTGCTTTTCCACCCTCCACTCGCCGCCGTGGCCATGGTGTTCGGCGAAATCCGGATCGTCGCCCCCGGTATCGCCGAGGTAATGATCCTCGTGCCGCCTGAACGCCGGCAACACGTTGGACCACCGCCAGGTGGCGTCGCCAGTGAGCTCGGCCCATTGGTCATAGTCACGCGCCTGGCCGCGCATGTAGATCATGCCGTTGATGCTGGAACTGCCGCCGAGCGTCTTGCCGCGCGGATAGCGGAGCTGCCGGCCGTTCAGGCCCGGGTCGGGTTCGGTGTTGTAGAGCCAGTCGGTGCGCGGGTTGCCGATGCAGGAGAGGTAACCGACCGGGATGTGGATCCAGTGATAGTCGTCCTTGCCGCCGGCTTCGATCAGCAGCACGCGCCGGGTCTTGTCCGCGCTGAGCCGGTTGGCCATCAGAGCACCGGCGGTGCCGGCGCCGATCACGATGTAGTCGAAGGTGGGTGCGGGGGTGGCGTTGGTCTGCACGATGCGGCGTCTCCGGAATCAGCTTGAATCGCTCTTGAGATGGCGAGTGCGTGCAGTGTGTCCCCGGAATGCCGATGGATCCATTGAGTTTCCGCAATCAAAGATATAAATTGCGCAAATATGAACCCAGCCAATCTCGACCTGCAGACGCTTCGCTTGTTCGTTGCCGTGGCGCGCGAGGGAAGCGTGTCGCGGGCCGCGGAACTGATGCACCGATCGCAACCCGCGGTCAGCCTCCAGCTCAAGCGGCTGGCCGAAATCACGGGTCTGACGCTGTTCCAGCGCACCGCGCATGGGCTGGTCCTGAGCGTCGATGGCGCCGCGCTGCTGCCGCAGGCCGAGCGCGCATTGCATGCCGTCCAGGACTTCGCCAATGCCGTCAACCGCCTGCACGGCACCGTGCGCGGCGCGCTGCGCGTGGGCACGATACTGGAGCCGTCATTTATTCGCCTGGGCGACTGGCTTGGGCAACTGGTCCAGTCGGCGCCGCAGATCGAAACGGAACTGCGCCACGGGATGAGCGGCAGCGTGCTCGCGCAAGTGCAGCAAGGCAGCCTCGATGTCTGCTTCTACCTGAGTCCGGATCTGGAGACCACGGAGCGGCTGCAGCCGGATCTCATGGTCCGCACGCTGACGCGCTTCGAATACCGGGTGGTCGCGCCGGCGGGCTGGGGGTCTCAGGTAACGGGGGCCGACTGGGAAGCCCTCGCGAACCTCCCCTGGCTGGCGACGCCGCCGGAATCCGTGCATGCGCGCCTGCTTGCGCGCGTCTTCGATCCCAGGGGACTGGCGCCGCGCCGCACGGCGCTGGTGGATCAGGAGGCGTCCATGCTCGATCTGATCAAATCGGGTGTCGGACTTGGCCTCGTCCGCGATGCCACCGCCATACGCGAGAGCCAGACGTCAGGGCTGGTCGTGGCGGATCGTGTCCGCATCGGCTGCCAGCTGCAGTTCGTCTGCCTGGCTTCCCGCCAGAACGAACCGTTGATCGTGGCGGCGCTGGATCCGCTGACGAGGGTGTGGGGTTAGGTGCTGCCGCGCGGCACGATCTCGAAACCGAGGTCCTCGGCCAAGGACTGTGTGCGCGCTTCCTCCTGCCGCGCCACGATCAGCTCCGCGCTCCGCACGCCAATGCGGTAACGCGGAAAACGCACCGTGGTGATCGGCGGCACCGACTGCTGCATGAGTTCGTTGTCGTCGGACCCCGCGATGGCAATATCCTCCGGCACACGCAACCCACGGCGTGTGCATTCGAGAATCGCACCGGCCGCGAGCACATCGCCGGCCAGGAACAGGGCCTGTACCGAGGTATCGCGGCGCATGAGTTCCGCCAGCGCACGGCTACCGTTCTCCAGGCCCTCGTCCACTTCCAGCACCATCGCCGGATCGATCTCGATGCCCGCCACGCGCAGCCCTTCGAAAAACCCGTCGCGCCGCTCGCGCAGGCGCTCGTTACCGCTGACGGGAAGACTCGCAAAACCAAACCTGCGATATCCCCGCGATAACAGGTGGTCCGCCATGGCCCGCCCCGCTTCCCGATTCGAGTAGCTAACGGCCATATCGATCGGCTGCGTCGTCAGGTTGCCCGTTTCGACGCATGGCACGCCGGCATCCTGGAGCAGATGGCGGGCCGCTTCCGTGTGCGTGGTGTTGTGCAGGATGAGGCCGCAGGGTCGCTGTGACAGGTAGGCGGAGATCAATGCTTCCTCGCGCTCCAGCGAATACCCGCTGTCCGAAATCATCAGGTGCAGGCCATGGCGCTGCAGGACATCGGAGATGCCCTGGATCGTCTCCGCATACAACGCGTTCCTGAGGCTGGGGATGATCAGGCCGACCAGGTTCGGCCAATGCCTCGGCCTGCGTGGGATTGACCTTGCCCGGCATGATGGAGGACCCCGGCTCGTTGGTCGGGATGATCAGTTCGGCGAAGCCTGCCCGCGGGCCGCACGACATCAGCCGAATATCGTTGGCGATCTTGAAGAGGGAAACCGCCAGCGTGCGCATGGTGCCCGACAGGTGCACCAGCGCGTCGTGCGCACCCTGCACGGTGAACTTGTTCGGTGCCGTCACGAACGGAAGGCCGGTCAAACGTGCGATTTCCGCGGCGGCATTGCGCGCGAAGTCCGGCGTGGAGTTCAGCCCCGTACCCACGGCCGTGCCGCCCAGGGCAAGCCGGTAGACGCCCTTGAGGGCATCGTCGAGCCGCTCGAGGTTGTCGCTCAGCATGCCCTCGTAGCCGGACCATTCCTGGCCGAGCGTGATGGGCGTGGCGTCCTGCATGTGCGTGCGTCCGATCTTCACGATGTCCATCCATGCCTTGGCCTTGATGCCGATGGCATCGCGGAGCGCCGACACGGCGGGCATCAGGCGTTGCCTGACGTTCATGGCGGCGGCCATGTACATCGCGCTGGGGAACGAGTCATTGGAAGATTGCGCCATGTTGACGTGATCGTTCGGGTGCACCGGCGTCTTGCTGCCCAGCGGTGTGCCCGCGATCTGGCTGCACCGGTTGGAGATGACCTCGTTCACGTTCATGTTGAACTGGGTCCCGCTGCCTGTCATCCAGACGTGCAGCGGGAACATGTCGTGATGCTGCCCAGCAATGATTTCGTCGCAGACCTGGACGATGAGCCTGTGCTGCACCTCGCCGAGCCTGCGGTCCGCGAAGTTCACGTTCGCGGCGGCCTTCTTCAGGATCGCGTACGTGACGATCATTTCCCGTGGCATCAAATCGCCACCGATGCTGAAGTGCTCGAGTGAGCGCTGCGTTTGCGGCCCCCAAAGCTTGTCGGCGGGCACCTTCACCACGCCCAGACTATCCGTTTCATCGCGAAATCCCGCCGCCGCAGCGGGCTGCACCGTGGTGGCCAAAGCCGAACTGCCCGCCACGGCGAGAGAGGCAAGCACGGTCGACTGCATCATTTGTCTGCGGTTCATTTTCTGCTCCTGAAGGTTGGTGTCATCGACATCCGGTCGATTGCATTTCACCAACCCCCAGTTACCCGACAGTTGCATCGCGTATTACAGATGTAATGGAGCTGAGGAGGGCGCCCCCGTATGCGAGGCGCGGGTACGTCGCCATTGCGTGACAGGCAGGTGCGCGACCAGATAGCCGATGAGACTGCGCACCGATGGCAGCCGCCCGCGCGGACGGTGATAGAACAACTCGATGAGATGATCGGGCCCGGTCCACGCGGGCAATACGGATTCGACCAGGCCCTCTCGCAACGGTCCGGCAACGATCGGTTCAGGCAGCATGGCGATGCCAATTCCCTGCACGGCGGCTTCCAGCAGAACCCGCAGATCATTGGACTGCAGTCGCGCGATATGCGCGATCGCCACCGCCTCGCCACCGGGGCCAGTCAATGTCCATCGGCATTGGTCGTCATGGACGTCACCAGGCCTGCACAGCGTGTGCAGCTGCGAGACATCTTCGGGGGATGTGGGCCTGCCATGGCGATTCAGGAACGCGGGGCTGGCAACGAGGATCTGCCGGGCAGTCGCCAGCTTGCGCACGACGAGGCTGTCGGCGATCAGGCCGCCGGACGAGGCGCGCAATGCGATGTCGAACCGCTCGGCGACCAGATCGACATCGCGATCCGTTGCCTCGAGGACGACGTTGACCTTGGGATGCGCGGCCAGAAAGCCGGCGAGTATCGGTGCGAGGTAGCTCTGCGCCATGACTTGCGGGCAGCTGATTCGCACGGTTCCGGCTGGCTCGGTACGCAACGCCTCGACGCTTTCGTAGGCCGCCCGTGCGCGCTCGAGCGTCGCATGACAGTGCTCGTGAAAGCGTTGCCCCGCTTCGGTCAACGCGATGCGCCGTGTCGTACGAAGCAGCAGCCGCACACCAAGGCGTGTCTCGAGCGACGCGACCCGTCTGCTCAGGCGGGTCTTCTCGATGCCCGTGGCGCGGGCGGCAGCCGAGAATCCATCGTGCTCGACGACGGCGGCAAAGTACGCGAGGTCATTCAGGTCTTCGTGCATGAGTCCGATTGGTGCATGCATGCACCGGTGTTTGGCGTTCCGGAGGACTTATCAGGAACGTGTGGGGAATTTAGGCTAATGACTAACCCTCAGCCTGGCAACTCAAGGAGAAACGCCATGACCTATGAACGATTCACTCCCGATAACGCCGCCGTCCTGCTGGTCGACCATCAGACGGGCCTGTGCAATGGCATCCAGGATCAAAGCCTCACCGAATTCAATTCGGCAGTCACCGCGCTGGCCAAGCTCGCAAAGACCTTCGCGTTGCCCACCATCGTCACGACGAGCGCCGCGGATGGCCCCAACGGCCCGGTGCTTCCGATCATCACGGAACTCTTGCCGGAGGCGCCCGTGATCCATCGTCCGGGCGAGATCAACGCGTGGGACAACCGAGAGTTCGTCGCGGCGGTCGAAAAGACGGGCCGAAAGAAACTGATCATTGCCGGCGTCTCCACCGAGGTTTGCCTGGCCTTCGTTGCCATGTCCGCCGTCAAGGCAGGCTACGACGCCTACGCCGTCATCGATGCCTCGGGCACCTGGAGCAAGCTCGTACAGGAAGTGGCCATCGCCCGCATGGCTCAGGCTGGCGTCGTACCTGTTACCTGGGTTGCGGTGGCAGCCGAATTGCAGGCCGACTGGCGCAATCCTGTGAGCAAGCAGATGGAAGGCGTCATGGGCGCGCACCTGCCCTTCCACGCGAACGTCGTCGCGACCTTTGAAGCCGCATCGAAGCGCAGCTGAAGCGAATTCGCGAAACCCGTCCTCCGAAAAGTCGCGGGGGCAACGCAGCCTCCTTTGCCCTTGCGCATCCCCACTCTTGATCGGAGGGAAATACTGCCTTTCGCAGCGAGTGGATGTGCCCGACGCTTGAATCGGCGACCATAACCGTACCACTGAATCACGCGAACGGTGGTGGCGCTCTCGACCGTACGAGTAGCCTTATCCAATAAGATGCGCACGAGTCGGGAGGGTGGCGGGAATGGCGGATCTGTTTGACGGGGTGGAACTGGGCCGTTACAGACTTCAGAACCGTATCGTCATGGCACCCATGACACGGTGCCGTGCCTTGCCCGATGGCACGCCCGGGGAACTCTCCGCCAGGTATTACAGCCAGCGCGCGAGCGTTGGCCTCATCGTCTCCGAAGGCACTCAGCCTTGCGCCGACGCGCAGGGATATCGTGCCACGCCAGGTATCTATACCGATGCCCATGTGGCTGGATGGCAAAAGACGACGCGCGCGATCCGCGCGCAAGGCGGGCGCCTTTTCATCCAGCTCATGCATGCGGGGCGCATGTCGCACCCCGATGACACACCACACCACCGGCCGGGTGTGGCGCCGTCCGCGATCGCTCCGCAGGCGCAGATGTTCACACGGAAAGGCGTGCAGGACATCCCCACGCCCCGTCCACTCGATATCGGGGAGATTCAGCAAACGATCCGGGATTTCCGCCACGCGGCGCGCCGTGCAATGGATGCCGGCAGCGACGGGGTGGAAATTCACGGGGCGGAAGGTCTGCTCCTCCAACAGTTCCTCGCGCCAAGCGCCAATATCCGTACCGATGCCTATGGCGGATCCCTCCAGCATCGCGCGCGCTTCGCAATAGAGATCGCCACCGCCATCGCCGACGAAATCGGTCCGGACAGGACTGCGATCCGACTGTCGCCGGGGCTCAGGACGCGCGGTATCGATGAAGGTGCCGAGGCACCGGCACTCTATCGTTATCTGGTTACAGAACTCGACCGGCTCGGTCTCGCTTACCTGCACATCGTTCATCACGGCGACGACGCGATGCTCGAGGATATCCGCCAGCGCTGGCGCCGGATACTGATCCTCAACCGACCGGGACGGCCCCTTGCCGAGATCGGCATCGACGTCAAATCCTCTCGGGCAGACATGGAAGCCTATGGGCGTCCCATCCTCGCCAATCCGGACTTCGTCGAGCGCCTCCGGACGGGAGCGCCGATGAACGAGGCGCAGCGCTCGACGTTCTACGGAGGTTCGGCGATGGGATACACGGACTATCCGACGATGCGCATGCCGCAGTACTTCTGACAAGCGGGATGTCGATATCGGCGCAGCGGGCAGACGGCGTCGACGGTCCGCTCCTCGGCGCCCAAGTTTTTTCCACCCGACTACTATCGCAGATGCCTTCACGCAGTAACCGGGAGTCGTTTCTCTGTAGTCGTTTCCATTCAAGGAGCCCTCATGTCGAACACCGAAGTCCGCCAACCTGTCCCGCCCTTCACCCGGGAAACTGCCCTGGTCAAGGTCCGCCTCGCGGAAGATGGCTGGAACACCCGAGATCCGGAAAAGGTGTCGCTCGCCTACACGAAGGATAGTGCCTGGCGTAACCGCGCCGAGTTCGCCAACGGGCGCAAGGAAATCGTCGACTTCCTGACGCGCAAATGGAACAAGGAGCTGGACTACCGGCTGATCAAGGAACTGTGGGCGTTCGAAGGTAACCGGATCGCCGTTCGCTATGCGTATGAATGGCACGACGACTCCGGCCACTGGTACCGTTCGTACGGCAACGAAAACTGGGAGTTCGACGAGAACGGTCTGATGCAACGGCGTTTTGCCTGCATCAACGATCTGCCCATCAAGGAGACCGATCGCAAGTTTCATTGGCCCCTGGGCCGGCGGCCCGACGATCATGCAGGGCTGACGGATCTCGGCCTCTAACGTCACACCGTCGTGAGCTTTGGCGATGTCCGGATCGGCGTACCCCCTCCCGACGAGCAGTCGGACATCGCTCCTTTTTGATGCCTGCTTCCGCAACGCCTCGCATGGCGGGCACGTTACGCGAATTGCTGTCCGAGAGAGACGATCGAGATATAACAATCTTTTAAAAAAATATCGAAAGACGATCCAACTCGATGCAATCACTTGTCGCCCGGATGCCGTTACGCAGTAACGGTACTCTCACGCCCCCGAACTGATGTCTTCCGGTTCTGGTGTATGTTGCGCACCCGCCCGCTCCTCGAAAAACATTTCACGCTCTTCCTCGCTGAGCCGTTCGAGCAGCGTCGCCGCGCGCTCGTTGATGATCTTCTCCAGCGTCTCGGCAAGCGTGAGATGGTAGTAACACGCAAGCCGCTCCACGTTTCGCTTCGTCGAGATCGAAACGTAGCAGTTGATGCGCTCGTGCCGCCCTCCCGTGCCGGTTCTTTTCGACCGGTAGATGCGTTGCCGTTCTGCGTTGGTTTTTGCCATGATGCAGCGATGATCATCGCCTTTTCAACGCGGATAAATATGGTATTTTGGAAAGTATTGATCCAACAATGAAGCAATCACATGGATGACTACCTAAACGACATGGCTCTCTTCGTGGAGGTCGTCAAAGCCAAGGGATTTCGGAAAGCTGCAGAGACGGTACGGATGCCCAATTCGACGCTATCGCGCCGGATCACCATCCTCGAGAAAGCCATTGGCCTGCGCCTGCTCCACCGCACCACGCGCAAGCTGGAACTCACCGAAGCGGGTCAGATCTACTTTGCGCGCTGCAAGCGCATCGTCGACGAAGCGCGACTGGCCCACGAACATCTGGGCGAGATGCTGGCGCAGCCCAGTGGCCTGCTGCGCGCCTCCATGTCGGTGGACTTCTCCCAGACCTATCTGGCACCGCTGATCGCGGAGTTCTCGCGGCTTTATCCCGCCATTTCGTTCGACTTCGACTTGACGCCGCGTCGGGTGGATATGGTCAGCGACCCTTTCGATGTGGCAATCCGCATGGGCGAGTCCGGCGACTCGCAACTGATTGCACGCCCCATCACGACGCTGATCCCCGAACTGTTCGCCTCGCCAGACTACCTGAAGAAGCATGGGGAGCCGACCAGGCCCGAAGACCTCAGCTCCCATCAATGCCTCACGATGTTACGGGCTTCCACCTGGACGCTCACCGACGGCGGAAACAGCATCACCGTGCCCGTGGGCGGCCGGTTCACGCTCAACAATGTCGGCTTGCTGCGGCGCTTCGCGACACTGGACCTGGGCATCGCGATGACGTCGAAGGGCGTGATGGCGGACGAGGTCGCAAGCGGCAAGCTGCGGAGAATTCTGCCGGATTGGCACGGGCTGCCACAGACGGTGTACGCGATCACCGAGACACGCCTGCTTCCCGCGAAAACTCAGCGTTTCATCGACTTTCTGCGGGAACGGCTGGCGTAGACGATACCCGGTTAGGGCTTGACGTTATGGCGGAACCGTTCGGTCGCGGGTTCGCCCCATTGCGTCACCATCCCCTCCTTCGCTTCCCAGACGCCGGTCGGCGCGCTCGCCGACAGCCGGTCCGAGTCCGCCCAGTGCTCGTGCGCATACCCCAGCGGATCGTTCCAGTAGTCGAACAACTGGCTGCCCAGCAGATGGCGGCCAATCCCCCATAGATGTTCGTAGCCGAGCGACTGCAGGAAGTGGTGGTCCGCCATCACCGCGTCGATATCCTGCGATTCGAACGAGACGTGCTGCAGGCCGACGTCGTCCGAGCGCATGGGCAGAAACGCGTGGTGGTCTACATATTCGTCTCCCTTGTCCACACGCAGGAACGACGCAATCTGCGCCTCGCCGGTGGCGCGGAACACTTCGTCGGACGGTAGCATGCCAAGGGTGTCGCGGAACCAGGCCGCGGTCTCGGCGACCCTCGGCGTGCCCAGCACGACGTGCGCAATGCGCTTCAACGGCGTGGCCTTGCCCCGCGGCAAGCGCAGCAGCTCCCTGCGCCGGAGCGGCTCGCTGCCGGTGTTGACGGGCTGACGCGCTACCGCGATGGCTGCCGGTGTCGCCATGCCGAACACGATGTCCACCGCATAGCCATTGGGCTCTTGCAGACGCACGCGCTGGCCGCCACCGGGCTCGTCGATGGCCTCGACGGCACAACCGGTCGCCTTGGCCAGCGTATGGAGATCGGCCTCGCTCTTCGCCGCGAAGGCAAACCCCAGCAGTCGCGCGGGCCCTTCCTCGAGGATGTAGCAGTGATGGACGGGGTCCGTGCCGCGCAGATAGACGCTCGAACCCTGGCGAGCCGCCGGAATCAATCCGAAGTCCACGAGGAACGCCTCGATTTTCGAGACGTCGGGAACGCTGCGGCGAATGTACAGCAGCTCATTACACTTGATGATGCTCATGCCGATGCCTGTAGCTGATAAAGATTACTGGGAGAGCTTGCCGCCGTTGACATGCAGCGTCTGCCCCGTGATGAAACGGGATCCGGAGCCGAGCAGGAACAGCAGCGGCGCGACGACATCGGCCGGCACCGCGATACGCCGCATCGGAATCGCGTCGAGGATGCCGCGCGCGCGCTCCGCGCCGAACCACTGCTGGAGGTCGACTTCGCTGGGCGCATCGTTGCCGGTACCGCCCGCGAGGAACGCCGTGTTGACCAGTCCCGGGGCCACGCAGTTCACGCGTATCGGCGCCCACTCTTTCGCGAGCGTGCGTGCAAACGAGATCAGTCCCGCTTTCGACGCGCTATAGGCGGCAAAGCCGGGTTCTGGCGAGACCCCGAGACCCGACGCCACGAACACGACGGAGGCATGGTCTTTCAGTAGCGGACGCGCGCATCGCGCGACGAGAAACGCCCCACGCAGATTCACATCCATCGTGAGATCCCACTGCGCGGGCGCGTGATCGAGGGCCGGCATCGGCCGCTCGCCGACGCCCGTCACATAGGCGATGCCATCGATACCGTCCCACTCGCGCCCGATCCGCGCAAATGCGTCTTCCACCGATGTATCGCTGCGCACGTCGATTGCCGAGCAATAGCCGGCGAGGTGATCGGGCCTGGCCGCGATCGCCCGCTCGGTATCGACACCGTAGACGTGCACACCGATCGCTTCGGCTGCGCGGCACAGTTCGGAACCGATGCCGCCGTGGCTGCCGACGACCACCAGCCGGAACCGCGCCGGCGGTGCCAGACGCTCGTAGGAAATGTCCGCGAGCGTGGATTCTGCCGTGGATGTCATCGGCTTGCTCCCTGCACGACCGTCAGCGGCGCGGCGCGATAGCGCTTCAGCGTCGCCGCGGCAACGATCGCGGACGCCAGCGAAGCCAGCGTGCAGACGAGGATGATCGCGTGTCCGATGGCGTTGGCCTGTCCGCCGAAGACATGCACCGATACCCACGCGACCACGACGGAGGCACCGCCCAGTCCGATCAGATTCATCAGCAGGAACAGGATGCCCGAGTTGATGGCCCGCACACGATTCGGCGTCACCATCTGCGCCGAAGCGGTGATGGCACCGAAGTAGGAGTTCTGCACCAGGAAATAGAAGAACGCGGCTACCAGTGCCCCGCGCGGCGTCTCGAGCATGGGCCCGAACAGCGGCACGAGGATCAGCACGGAGGCGATGAGCACGGTGCGCATATGCGCGTCCGCATATCCCTTGCGCAGCAGCCAGTTGGTCAGCGTCGGTCCAAGGAATGTGCCCGCCACCGAACCAAGCACGAGCGCGATGCCAAGCCCCTGCCCCGTCGCGCTCGGCGTCATGTGATAGGTGCGGATGAAGTGGCTCGGCAGCCAGCCGAGATTGGCGAACATCACGATCGACAGCAGCGCGGCGCAGGTATAGAGCGGCGTCAGATGGCGGCGCAGCGCCCAGATCTGTCCGTACGCCTCGCGCACGGTCGGCAGTGGACTGTCGTCGAGCCGTTTCGGTTCACGCACGGCAGCGAGCAACACGACGGTCAGCAGGATCCCCGGGAGCCCAACCGCAATGAACACCAGCTGCCACGCACTGAACTGTCCGCCCAGCGCATGCCCGGCGAACTTTGAAGCGTAGTCGAGCGCGGTGCCGCCTACCAGCAGCGCGAGGCTGCCACCCAGCATGGCCCCCATCGAGAACAACGCATTGGCCCGCACCAGGCGCTTGCCCGGGAACAGATCGGCGAGCAGCGAGTACGCGGCGGGGGCGAGCGCGGCTTCGCCGATCCCGACACACATACGCGCCAGGAACAGTTCACCGAAGGTCTCGGCGAACGCGCACGCGACCGTGGCCGCGCTCCAGAACGCCATGCCCGCCGCGATCAACACGCGCCGGCTGCTCTTGTCAGCCACGCGTCCAAGCGGCAATCCCAGAATGCAGTAGAACAGCGCGAACGAGAAGCCCTGGAGCAAGCCGATCTGCACGTCGTCGATCTGCAGCGATTGCTTGATCGGCCCCACCATCAGCGCCATCACCTGCCGGTCGACGAGCGAAATGATGTAGGCGAGGATGAGGATGGAAAGCGTCATGTAGGCCCGAAACAGCGCGGGCCGGCCCGGCTCCTCCACGGCCCGTGGCGAGGCGGAAACGGCACCAATGTCGCGCGCGGGCGCGAGTTGGGCCAACTGTGAACTTTCGTTCATAGGCATAGCGTCTTCCTCCTGATGTGGAAGCCGTCGGCGCGTCGAGTGCTGCCGCTAGGCTTCCGTGCGGCCTTGTTCGGCCGTCGCAATCATCACCACGTTGCGCGCGGTCTGATTGATATGGTCGCGCAGGATTGCGCAGGCCAGTTCTGTTTTCCGGTCGAGCGCCGCGTCCATCATGCGGCGGTGCTCGTCGTCGATGTTGCGGGGTTCCTTGCGATTCATCACGGAGAATCGCCGATACCGTTCCGACTGGTCGAAAAGGCTCGAACACGTCGCCAGCAGCCGTGGCGAATCCGCTGCCGAGAGCAGCGCCATATGAAACATCTTGTGCCGCTCGGTCCATTCCTCGTCGGGGCCCTGACCGCTGGCCAATGCCCGTGCCCGCAAGCGCTCCAGCTGGTGAAACTCCGCGACGATGCGCCCTTCCCAAGCGACGTCGCCGCTCGCGATGGACTGCGCCAGCGCGGCGGGCTCCACCAGCAGCCGGAAGTTGGTGATGTCGTTCAGATCCGCGGGCGACATGGCCGCCGCGCGAAAGCCCTTGTTGTCGTCGTTCGTCACGAGCCCTTCGGCCACCAGCCGGTTCAGCGCCTCACGCAACGGGCTACTCGACAGCGAGTGTTCCTGTTGCAGGACTTCGATGCGCAGCTTGGTTCCCGGCGGGATTTCTCCGCGCAGGATACGGCGACGCAGCGTGATGAACGCCTGTTCCGATAGCGGCCGGCCTTTCGCGGTGGACGGTACCGATCGGGCTGACTGGGCGGGAACTAGCTCTTCGATTTTCATGATGTCTTCGACCTATGGATGGGCTTGCCGGCGCACCCTCTTCTCACTGCGCTGGCGACAGGACAATTTTCCCTTCAATGTCGCCGTCCTCCAAGCCCCTGTGCGCGAGCGCCGCATCGGCCAGCGGCATGGAGCGTGCGAACTCCGCCCGGATCTTGCCGGTGGCGCCAAGCTCCAGCGACTTGACGAGGTCGCCGGCGGTCAGGCCGGTGGACCCGTGGATCGTGAGCTGCTTCTGGTAAAGCTCGGTCACATTCAACGGCACCGTGCCGCCGCCGTGGGAGCCCGCCGTGACAAGCCGGCCACCGCGCGCCAGCGACGCGAAAGCCTTGGGAAAGAGTTCCGGATCGGCGATGTTCTCGAACACCACGTCGACACCGCGCCCTTCCGTGATGGCCTTGATCTCGGCGACGAGGTCGTGGGCCCGATAGTCGACACCGTAATCGGCGCCAGCCGCCATGGCCCGCTGGACGCGCTCGATGCTACCGGCACCCGCGATGACCGTGGCGCCCAGGGACTTGGCGATCTGCACGCCCGCCATTCCCAGCCCTCCGCTGGCGCCCATGACCAGCACCGTCTCGCCAGGTCGCACCTTTGCCTTGGTCTCAAGCAGGTGGAGCGCCATCGGTGCATGACGGCCGATCACCGCGGCGCTGGCAAAGTCCAGCGCTTCGGGCACGCGCTGTGTGGCGCTTGCCGGCACGACGACGAATTCGGCATAGCCACCCCACACCGATACGCCAAGCAGTGTGGGCGGCGTGGTCGCGGTGGCGGGACGCAGCACCGGCATGGTGGCAACGCGATCGCCCGCCTGGCGATCGGTCACGTCACGCCCGATGTCCTCGATCACGCCCACCGGATCGGCCCCCAGCACATGAGGCAGCTTGACAGGCCGGCCATAGCGGCCCGCGCGCACGGCCAGGTCGAGCGTCCGGTTGACCGTCACCGCGTGGACCCGGATCAGGACTTCGTCCGGCCCAGGCACGGGACGCGGGACATTCACCAGTTCGAGCACTTCCGGACCGCCGAACTCGCGCATCATCACTGCATTCATCGTCTTGCTCATGGCTGCCCCTCTCAGGCCTCGATACTGACTTCCAGGACGCCAAGCCCCGCCACGCTGGCAGACACGCGGTCGCCCTTGCGCAGAAAGTGACCATGGCTGCTGCCGACGCCCGCGGGCGTTCCCGTCAGGACGACGTCGCCGGGCCACAGCGTGATGCGCGCCGACAGGTCACGGATCTGCTCGGCCAGCGAGAAGATCATCTGGTTCGTGTTGGAGTCCTGCTTGGTTTCGCCATTGACCGACAACGCGAGGTCGAGCTGCTGCGGGTCTTTGACGTACTCCGCCGGCACCAGCCAGGGCCCGATGGGACACGCGCCGTCGAAGCTCTTGTGCGACAGCCAGTCCATGCGGAACGGCGACTTTTCGGGCAGGTCCACGCGGCGGCTCAGATCGCGCGCGGAGAGATCGATCGAGACGGCATACGCGGCGACGTAGTCCAGTGCTTCCTCGAGAGAAAGATTCTTCCCCTGCCTGCCGATGACCGCCGCCAGTTCCACTTCCCAATCCACGGACGACGCACCCTCGGGCAGCTTCACCACGGCGTCGGGGCCGACCACCGAATGGGAGCTCTTCACGAAATGCCACGAACGCTCGCCCCGCTTGCCAGACATCACGGTATTGTTGACTCGCGCCATTTCCGCGGCATGGTCGGCATAGTTTGCACCTGCGCCATAGATCGCGCCCGGTGTGCCGACCGGCGCGAGCAGGCGCACTTCGGCCAGTGCGAGTGGCGTGGTGCCATTCGTGGCCGAGGCGTCGAAGCGTCGCAGCAGGTCCTTCACGAGGCTCCAGTCGCCGAGCACTTCGGACATCTCCGCATAGCGGGGCGTCGCGCTGACTTCGGCAAGATCGAAGACCTGCTGCCGCACCAGAATGCCGACCCGCGTTCCGCGCCCCCCCTCGTATGAAACGAGGACCGGACGGCTGGGCTCGCTGGCGGATGCGTGATTGATCATCTTGTTCCGGCTCCGCGTCTCAGATCTCGCCTGCCGCGACGCGGCGGCGCGTCTCGGCGATCGTTGCGCCGACGGCGGCGATATAGCTCTCGCGCACTTCCTCACCCTTGCGGCGCTCTTCCGCCGAGCCGGCCTCCACGCCGTCGAAGCACAGCGCGAAGGTGAACGTCAGCACGAGACCTTGCTCGGCATCGCTCAGCACGTTGGTGATCCAGCCGTTGTCCGCCGACTCGATGCGCTCGAACAGCACCTGCACTTCCGGCGTGAACGTGATGCGCTCGCGCACGGTCATGTTGCGCAGCGTGATCTGACGAATGAAACCGTCGTCGAAACGTTCCTGCACTACACAGTCTTCCATTGCGGGAACGAAGGGCACCGCATACTCGGCCTTCTGCACGAGGCCTTTCCACATCTGGGCTCGGGTCAGACGAATCGCCTCGCTGGCAGGGTTGACGTCGAAGCTGGCTGAAATCGCGTACATCGCTTGGTCTCCAATTCGGAATGGTCTAGATGCTCTGCGCGGGGGCGTCACCGCCACCGCCGCTGGCGGCGCGCGCTGCGCGCCGGCGCTCGATCTCGGAAAGCGTCAGACATTGACCGCCGTTCGACCACAGGCCGTCCGCGACCTCGGTGACCGTCACGATGGTCGCTGCCCGAATCCCCTCGCCGCCCTGCCGCACGATCGCGTCGACGATGTCGCACATGATCTCGACCTGCTGCTCGCGAGTGAATGCTCCTGCAAGATGCTGAACCGCCACGATTGGCATGTTTGTCTCCTTAGCGCTTGACAAATTATGCACAAAAAATATTCTTGTGCAATGTTAGGGGTTTCCCGTAAACATAGGCGAACGTGCGAATGGATACGGGATATAGAGGCCTTCGCCCGCACACAAACTCCCTGCAAAGTTTCTTGCTGGTTCTAGGGTCTACCCCGATGTCGGATTTTTTGTGCACAAACATAAAATTTGTGGACAAAAGAAAAACACAATCCGACCCTAGTTGCAGGAGTGGAGCATGGAGACAAAACGCCTGGCAGGCATGGCATGCCTGCTGTTGGCAACCGCAACGAGCGCACAGGCCCAGCAGGGCCTGACGCTGTTCGGCCTGATCGACAACAGTGTGCAGTTCGTCGACAACGGCGGCCATACCGTCGTGCGAATGAATCCCGGGCAATACCTGGGTTCGCGCTGGGGCATGCGGGGTACCGAGGAGCTCGGCTCCGGGTACACCGTGAGCTTCATGCTGGAACAGGGGGTCCTGACCAACACCGGTGCCGGCACGGTATCGGGGCTGGCCTTCTCGCGGCAGGCATGGATCGGCCTGACCACGCCCAATCTGGGAGGGATGAGGTTCGGGCGACAGAATTCGCCGGTGTACATCCCGGTGTCCGGTGCGCTGGACGCCTTCAACGGCGCGTCCATCGCGTCGGGCATGGACAGCTTTCTGACGATCGTGCCCCGCGTGAGTAACGCCATCTCCTATCAGAGTCCCGAGTTTGGCGGGCTGCGGTCGCAACTGATGATCGGCCTGCGCGACGGCAACGACGCGACTAACGACGGCATTGGCAGTTATCACGCCACACTCGAGTACGCGAGCGGACCGGTGCGCGCCGTGGCGGGTTACCAGAAGGTGGAGAACCCCATCGGCATCACCTATCCGGGTGCGAGCGCGGGCACCACGCTCAAGGCGCTATTCGTCGGCGGGTCGTACGACTTTGGCGTCGCGTCGGTCTACCTCGGTTACAACGGCAACTGGCAGACCCACACGCCGCTCAATCGCGACGTGTTCCTGGCATCGGTCAAGTATCCCCTCGGCAACGCTGCATACGTCGCGCTGGGCTTCGCGTACGCGCATGACAAATCGGGACAAGGGAACAATGCGCAACAGGCCGGCGCGATGTACGACTATGCATTCTCCAAACGGACCAACCTCTACGCCGCGGCGGCATGGATCGGCAACAAGCGGCAGGCCACGTTCGCGATGAACGGCGCAACCACGGCGGGGGTACCGGTCGCCTATCCCGGCGCCACCGTGCGAGGCCTCCAGGTCGGCATCGTGCACCGCTTCTGACCCAGCCGGCTCAGGCGTCCGACCGGCCCACGATGCTGACGCGCGTGGTGTCGTTATGGTGGGCGACGAACTTCTCCAGCAGCGACAGGAACATCTGCCCTTCGCTCTCCGAGAACGGCGCCAGCAGTTGCTTCATTTCGCGATTGGCGAGCTTTGCCGCCTGCTTGAGCACCTGCGAGCCCGCCGGCGTGATCGCGATCTCCACCTTGCGCGCATCGAGCGCGCTCGGCGCCTTCATGACGTGCCCGCGTTCGGTCAGCAGCTTGACGACGAGCGCCGCCGTGGACCGGTCCAGACCGATCAGGCGCGCCACGCCGATCTGGCTCAGCGGCCCGATGTGCTGCAGGATGTAAAGCACGCCGTACTGGCTGGGCGTCATATCGACGGGCGCGCAGGCCTCGATGAACATGTCCATCGCGATCTGATGCGCGCGGCGAATCAGAAAGCCGGGTCGCCGGTACAGCGTCTCCAGGCGGGGATCCGCGGCCAATGTTGGTGACTCGATCGGTCTATTCATCTTCCACTTATCGATTGGGTCTGTACGAGCTGCGTAACGAAAACGGGGAAAACCAGGCGTGACGCGAGGGATGACGGGGCGATTCTAGCGTAGAGCCGCCCCACCCCGATACGTGGCGACAGACGTTACGCTACGGTGCGCGATGACGGTTGACAGCATGGAATACGCGCCCTAGTATTCGGCAGACGTCTGTCATATCAACCCTATTTAGACAGACGTCTGCTTAATTTAAAGGCTTGAATCCATAACGTCGTGCGAGGAGCGAAGATGTCCAAGGAATGCGAAGTAATGATCATCGGTGGCGGGATCGGCGGCCTGACGCTGGCCCTGGCGCTACATGACGCCGGCATCGACTGCCGTGTCTATGAAGCTGCCCCGGAACTCCGCCCGCTGGGGGTGGGCATCAATATCCTGCCGCACGCGACGCGCGTGCTGGGCCAGCTTGGCATGAACGACACATTGGGCAAGATCGGCATCGCCACGAAGGAAGCCGCGTTCTTCAACGTGCACGGGCAACTGATTTTCCGCGAGCCCGCCGGCGTCGCGGCCGGCTATGCCACGCCGCAATTCTCGATCCATCGCGGCGATCTGCAGATGGCACTGCTTGCGGCCGTGCAGGAGCGTCTCGGCAAGGATGCCGTCGTTCTCGATCGTCGCTGCGTCAGCGCGGCTTCCGACGACACCGAAGCCACCGTCACGTTCGTTGACGCAGCCGAACAGACGCATGTGGTGAAGGCAACGGTCGCGGTGTCGTGCGAAGGCCTGCACTCTGCATTGCGCAAGCAGTTCTACCCTAATGAAGGCGCACCGAAGTACTCCGGTATCAACATGTGGCGAGGGGCCGTGCACTGGGATGCGTTTCTCTCGGGTGCAACGATGGTACGCGCCGGCGCGCTGATGCCCGGCGTCGGCAAGATGGTGATCTACCCGATCCGCGACAACGTGGATGCACAGGGACGCCAGCTGGTGAACTGGGTCGCGGAAATCGAGTCGCCACAACCGGCCCAGCGTGACTGGAACAAGGCGGGCCGCCTCGAAGACTTTATCCACGCCTTCAAGGACTGGCACTTCGACTGGCTCGACGTGACCGCCATGATGGAAGCGACGACTGGCATCCTCCAGTTCCCGATGGTCGATCAGGACCCGCTGCCGACCTGGACGTTCGGCCGCCTCACGCTGCTTGGCGACGCCGCGCACCCCATGGTGCCGCGCGGCTCGAACGGCGCCGGTCAGTCGATTCTCGACGCCGATGTGCTGCGCAACAAGTTCGTGCAATACGGGGTGGGCCCGGAAGCCCTGCTTGCCTACGACAAGGAGCGCGTCAAGGCAACCACCGATGTCGTGCTGACCAACCGCAAGGCGCCGCCCGACAAGATTCTCAATGTCGTGCACGAGCGTACCCAGGGCAAGCCGTTTACCACGCTCGAGGGCATCATCGACGAGGCCGAGCTCCGCGGCATTACCGCGAACTACAAGCAAGTCGCCGGCTATACGGTCGAAGGCCTGAAGGCCGCAACGGGGAACGCAAACGGCGCGTAGGCACTGGGCGTTATCGCCCCGGGTTCGGCGCCGCCGCCGCGGGCGGCAGCTCCGTGCGGAAGAGCTTGACGGAGAGCGCGGCGGCGGCGAGCTCGATGGCGGCGAAGGCCATCAGTGCGGGTCCGAACCCGTAGTGCAGCAGCGCGCCGAATATCAGGCTGCCGAGCCCGAAGCCGACGAATAACATGAATACGTTGAGTCCCATGGCCTGCCCCGGCCGTTGGCCGCCCAGCGATGTCACGATGCCGCCGAACAGGGGCTGCGTCATGTCATAGCCAAGCGACAGGCCCATGGCGACCAGCGGCGCAAAGCCGGCAGGAAAACCCGTCAGCAGCACGATCGCCGCGATCCCGCTGATCGCCAGTCCCACCGGTACCAGCCTCGCACGGCCCCATCGATCCGCCATGCGGCCGATATAGGGGCCGAGCAGGAACCCCGGCACGCCATAGCCGAGCAGCGCAAGGCCCACCTGCCCCGCGCTCATGCCATATCGGTGCGTGAAATAAACACCCAGCCAGGTGAAGACGCCGGAATGGAAGATCGAGTTGACGAGCACGTAGCCATACGTCGTTCGCCCGCGCGGTGTGGCAAACAGGGCCTTGAAGCCGCGCATCACGTCGGCCAGCGTGCCGGCAACGGGCATCGCGGCCGCCGCGATGATGCGGCGAAAGGGAAGCAGCGTCAGGAACATGGCCGCGCCACCGAGCGCGACCACCAGGAACAGCCCGCGCCAGCCGATCGACGGCACCAGCAGTGCGCCGAGCGGCGAACCGAACGCCATGCCACCCGCCATGGCCCCGAACATCCAGCCCAGCGGACGGCCGCGTTGCTCGTAGGGAAACAGGCGGCCCACCAGCGCCAGACCAAGCGGCACCACTCCGCTTGCGCCCAGTCCTGTCGCCACGCGCCACCATGCCAACTGATCGATGGACGTCGCGGTGGCGGTAAGCGCGGTGAGAATGACGAAGGCGGCCAGCGACCCCAGCATGATGCGGTGAATGCCGAGCCGGTCGGCCAGCAGACCGTACACGAGTGTCGCGACGCCGTAGGGGATGAGATAGGCGGGCACGATCAATCCGGCGTGCTGCTCGCTGGTATGAAACAGCGTGGACAGCGCGGGAATGATCGGGGCCACCATGTAACCCTGAAAGAAAATGATGAACGTGGTGGCGGCAAGCACCCGCAACAGGCGCTCGCGCGATGCCGCGGATACGTGCGGCGATGCATGTGAATCCAAGATGCCGCTCCCTGGCGTTGCATTGAGCTACAACTCTAGGGAGTCGAAGGCATTCCCGGTATAGCGTGCAGCGAAACAGTGTCTTGCCCGCAGCGTGCGGTTCAGGCGATGTAGTCCGGTTGCTGGGACGGCACGGCCGCGGCGAACGCCGGGTGCAGCGAGGCGTGTTCGTAGACCCCGAGCGCATGCGGATACACGCTCAGGTCGCACCCCATGCGCATGGCGTTTGCCATCTGCGGTACCAGGCACACATCGGCAAGCGTGGGCGCGTCGCCAAAACAGTAAACACCGTGGCCATGCCGCTCCAGCAACCGTTCCACGCCCCGCATGCCCTCGTCGATCCAGTGCCGGTACCAGGCGCTCTTCTGCTCGGGCGAAACCTTGAGCACAGTCTCGAGGTAACGCAGCACGCGCAGGTTGTTGACCGGGTGGATATCGCTGCCGATGAGATTGGCCAGCTCCAGCACGCGGCTACGCTGATGGAGCTCTTCGGGAATCATCCGCGGTACGGGATAGCGGGCATCGAGCCAGTCGATGATCGCCATCGACTGGCCGAGCCGAAAATCGCCATCCGCGATCGCCGGCACGCATGCCGACGGATTGACGGCATCGACGTACTCCGACTCCTGATGCTGCAGGGCACGGATATTGACCGGCAGGTAGTCGTACGGCAGACCCTTCAGGCCGAGCACGATGCGCACCCGGTACGACGTGGAACTGTTGAAGAAGCTGTAGAGCTGCACAATAGGCCTCCGTACCTCAGATGACCCGAACGTTCAGTTCGCCAAGTCCCTCCACGGCGGTCACCATGAGGTCGCCTTTCACCACGGCACCGACGCCTTCGGGCGTCCCCGTGTAGATGACGTCGCCCGGTTCGAGGCGGAAGAACTGCGACAGGTAGGCCACCGTCTCGGGTACCGACCAGATCAGATGCGTCACGTTGCTCGACTGGCGGGTTTCTCCATTCACCGTCAGCGTAAGCGCGGCCTTCTGCGGATGTCCGACATCGGCGGCGCGATGGATCGGACCGATCGGCGCCGACGCGTCGAACGCCTTGCCGATTTCCCAGGGGCGGCCCATTTCGCGCATCTTCATCTGCAGGTCCCGCCGCGTCATATCGAGGCCCACGGCATAACCATAGACATGGTCAAGCGCGTCTTCGACGGCAATGTCCGAGCCGGACTTGCCGATCACGGCCACCAGTTCGGCCTCATAGTGGTAATTCCCGGTCTGCGACGGGTACGGCAATTCGAGTGTCTGGCCGTCCAGCACGGGCAGTACCGCGTCCGCCGGCTTGCAGAAGAAGAACGGCGGTTCGCGGTCCGGATCGAAACCCATCTCGCGCGCATGGGCGGCGTAATTGCGGCCCACACAGTAGACGCGGCGAATGGCGAAGGCTTCATCGGTACCGGCGACGGGCACGGATACGGTGGCGGGAGGCGTAAAAACGAACTTCATGGTCAGGTTTCCGGATAAGAAGGGTGAGTGCCGCCCCGGCGCGTCCGTCAGGCGCGCGCCGCTGCAGGCGAACTTGGGTGCAATCAGGTGCGCGCTTCGCGCAGCAGATTCAGTGCGGACAGCACCGGACGATCGGAGAAGCTGAACAGCACGGCGTCGTCGCGCGCGGCGAGTTGTACCGGTGCCCACGATGGCACGACAAACGTGTCGCGCGGCTCGAACTGGAACTGCGCTTCGCCGATACGCACCGTACCGCGCCCTTCCACCACGCTGTACACGGTGGCGTCGGTACTGCGATACGTCTTGCCCTGAAAGCCGGCGGGCAGCAGCTGCATAAAGGTCGCAATCGTCGGCATCGGCCAGCCGCCGGTGGCGGGATTGACGTAGCGCAGCTTCACGCCATCCCACGCATCGAGTTCGCCGTGGCGGAGCAACCGGTCCAGTGCCTCGCGCGACCGCGCATACGGGTAGCTGAACAGCGGCGAGGTCGGGTCCGTGACCCGGTGACGCACTGGCACCATGTTGTGGCCGAAGCGCGCGAGGCTATCCCCTTCGGGACGCAGCACCGGCTGCTGGGCTTCCGGATAGGTTTCGGCGAACCCGGCGTCGAATTGCTGCACGAGCGGAATGTCGAGGCCGTCCAGCCAGACCACTGGCTCGCCCCCGTCGTCGAGCGAGGGATTGCCATGGTCGTGCCACGTCCAGGAAGGCGTAATGATGAAATCGCCGGGATGCATGGTGGTCCGTTCGCCATTGACGGCGGTCCAGGCGCCCTTGCCTTCGACGATGAAGCGCAATGCGGATTGTGTATGGCGGTGACTCGGCGCCACCTCGCCGGGAAGAATCAACTGCAATCCCGCGTACAGCGTGGACGTGATGCTCGACTTGCCGGGGATGCCCGGATTTTCGAGCACCAGCACGCGGCGCACGGCCTCCTCCGCGCTGATCAGGCCACCCGCCTGCATGACCAGCGGCCGCACCGCTTCGTACTTCCAGATGGCCGGAATGACTTGCGGATGCGGTTCGCGCGGCACCAGCGCGTGCAGCGACTCCCAGAGCGGAGCCATGTTGCTTAGCCCGATACGCGCGTAGTAATCCGCCCGCGTGGCGCGCGTTTCCTCTCGATGTTCTGACATGTCGTCTCCGAATGTTCCGCGGCGCTTCGGTCGCGCCGCTCTACCTCGCTTTTATACGCGCCGCTCTATACTATTTGAAATGAATTTTCGCTTGGTTCGATACTAAAAAACATATAGGTGAGCATCATGGACTGGACGCACCGTTTGCGCCTCAGGCATCTGCATATGCTGCTGGCGCTGTCCGAGACAGGGAACATGAGCCAGTCCGCCGCGCTGCTCAATACGACTCAGCCAGGTCTTTCCAAATGGCTCAGAGAGCTGGAAGACGACATCGGAACACCGCTGTTCGAACGGCTGGCCCGCGGCCTGCAGCCGACCCCCGCCGGCATCGCCCTCATCGAGCATGCGCGGCGCATCCAGGGCCAGCTCGACAGCGCGCGCGACGACCTGCAAACGCTGAGCGAAGGCGGCAGCGGCCTCGTCGTCGTCGGCACCTCGGGGGCATCCGCGGCGGATACCGTGCCGCTCGCCGTGCTGAGCCTGCTGCAGCGAATGCCCCGCGCGCAGGTACGCGTGATCGAGGCGACCATGGATCGCCTGATGCAGCAACTGGCGCGTAGCGAACTGGACATCGTGGTCGGCCGCTCCGCGCCGGAACTGCAGGAAGCGCACATCCGCGCGGAATCGCTGTACATGGAACCCCTGCACTTCGTCGCGCGGCCACGCCATCCGCTGGCCGCGCGCAGCGATCTGTCGTGGTCCGATTTGCTGGCCTACCGCTGGGTCGTATGGCCGCGCGGCACACCGATCCGACACGCCATGGAGGCAGCGCTCGCGGAGGTGGGATGCGCGTTTCCTGTCGATACGGTGGAGAGCAATAGCACCATCCTCAACCTCACGCTGCTGAGCAATAGCGACATGATCGGCCTGGCCTCGCATCGGACCGCGCTCCGGCTGGAGGCGCTCGGCGCGTTGCGCATCGTGCCGCTTCGCCTCTCGGGTTTCGGATCGGTATCGATGTACTGGCGGGAAGACGGCATGCGGCGCTCGGCGGTCACGAACATGCTCGAGTGCCTGCGCCATGCCGGAAATCGTTCCATTCCTGACGTCATGGCGTGAGTTTCGGAGCCAGCGCCCGAAGCGATCACGCATTGCGTGCAGCGAAATGGTGACTTGCTCGATGAATCGTTCCTGAGTCCTGCGTCATTTGCCAGAATGGTTCCGTGTGGAACGATCTTTGGCGGTATCTCGTATGGATTCCCAGGAGCGTCGCAGACTTTTCGTCAGTAACACGAAGGCAGGCGCCAAGACCATTGCGCTCATGTCGGGTCTCGCGCAGGATGGCGCGCTGGGCAAACGGACAACGCTGCGAATCGCGCTATATCTGGCTCAGACAGGGCTATCTATCTTTACCATCGACACGTTGCGCGAGTCCGGGCGCACGCTCGGCCTCAACGGGGCCGAAATGACCGCCAACCAGCAGGGCGATAGCTACGACGCAAAAGCCACCGTATGCCTGCAATTCGTGTCCGCACTTATCCGGCACCGAGAGCCCACCGCGTTTGCGGCAAGCGTCCGGCATATGTCCGAGGCGGGCTATAGCCAGGCAGAAGTGCTGGAGGTCATGGCGCAGGTCAGCCTGAGCAGGTTGCTGTGCCGGATGACCGCGGTGGCGGTTCCGCCCGGCGAGCGCGTCGAGCATCCAGGCGCCGCCCTCCCCTTCATGATCGCGTCCCAAGAATCGTCATCCCGATGACCATGCGCGCATTGCTGCGCGAATGGAACAATCTGCTGCCGGAAATGCCCTTTATCCAGCATCGGGCGCAGACCATTATTCATCATCATCCCATCTACGAGGAGTTCGTTATGAAGACCATGTTCGACCCGATCCACGTTGGCGGCTACACGCTGAAGAATCGTGTGGTGATGGCACCGATGACACGTTCGCGCGCACTGCCCGATGGCACGCCGGGCGATCTGGCGCCGCTGTACTACGGCCAACGCGCTGGGGTGGGCCTCATCATCAGCGAAGGCACTCAACCATCCGACGATGGTCAGGGCTATATCTCGACGCCCGGCATCTACACCGACGCGCACGTTGCCGGCTGGAAAAAAACGGCCGAGGCGGTGCACGCGAAAGGCAGCCGCCTGTTCATCCAGCTGATGCACGTGGGCCGCATGTCCCATCCCGACAACACGCCCCATCATCGCCAGCCCGTGGCCCCCTCGGCAATCGCGCCGGGCGCGCAGATGTTCACGCTCAAGGGCATGCTGGATATCCCCGTGCCGCGCGCGATGACGCAGGACGATATCCGCCAGACCATCCAGGATTTCCGGACCGCGGCGCGCCGCGCGATCGAGGCCGGCGCGGATGGCGTCGAAATTCACGGTGCCAACTCGTATCTGATTCACCAGTTCTTCGCGCCCAGCGCCAACACCCGTACCGACGAATACGGTGGCTCGATCGAAAACCGCGCGCGCTTCGCCATCGAGGTGACCAGGGCCATCGCCGAGGAAATCGGCGCGAACCGCACCGCCATCCGCCTCTCCCCGGGAAACAAGATGGGGGGCATCGACGAAGGGAGTGAAGGCCCGGATCTGTATCGTTATCTCGTGAAGGAACTGGACTCGCTCGACCTGGCCTACATCCATGTCATGCACCTCGGCAACGAGCAGCTGCTGGCGGACATTCACAAGCTCTGGCAAGGTGTGCTGATGCTCAATCGCCCCGGTCGGGCGCGGGCCGATATTGGCAAGGACATCTCCAACGGTCTGGCCGATCTCGAAGCCTATGGCCAGATGGTCCTTGCGAACCCCGACTTCCTCGAACGCGTGAAGGCTGATGCGCCGCTGAACGAACCTCAGCGCGCAGGCTACTATGGCGGTACGGCGCAGGGCTACACCGACTATCCGACGCTGGCGGAATCCAAGGCGGCGTGAGTCCGGCATGCTGATCACGACCCACCTCAAGCCGTTCCGGCACGGCAATCACTTCCGCGCCAACGCATTACGAGGGGCGGCCTCGCTGATCGACCCGTTTCTCGGGGTCGATCATGCGTGGATGAGCGGTCCGACGTTTCCCATGCATCATCATGAGGGGATGTCGGCCGTTTCGTACCTGTTCCTTGACTCCGAAACGAGCGTGGACAACCACGACTCGCTCGGTGCCCGTCATCTGATCCGCCCGGGCGCGCTGCACTGGACGACCGCGGGCTCCGGCATCGACCACGAGGGGCAGCCTGTCGAGACAGGAAAAATTGTCCACTCGCTGCAGATCTTCGTCGACCTCGCACCCGAGCGTCGAAACATAGATGCCTTCACGCTGACGCTGGAACCGGAAGACATCCCTGTGGTGCAAACCGTCGATGCCACCGTTCGTATCCCGGTGGGCGGCTTTGGGAAAACTCGCTCGCCTCTCGTGCCGCCGACCGATGTCACATTGCTGGACATCACCGTGCGTCCGGGCCGGTCACTGGCGATTCCGATCGCAGCCGGCGAGCGGGCATTTTTTCTTCCGATCTCGGGGATGGTGACGCTCGAGGAAGAATCGTACGATGCCAGCGATCTTCGTGTTCCGGTCTACCTCGCGCAGGAAACCGCGCGGCATGCCATGCTCCATGCTCCCTACGGCGCACAGGTCATGTTTTTCACCGGTCCGTCGCTTCAGCCTCGATCGCGCTAGCAGCAAACTTCCGCGATGCTGATCCACGCCTCATGCGCGGGCCGGCGCCAGCCGGACCCGCGCATTGTCATTTACGTCCGGATCCAGCCACGTCCCCACGAATTCAGTGTGTGCTCCTCGTGCGGCCACACCCCCGGCGACTGCCCGGCGCGGACATGTTCGAGTTCCGCCGACAGCTCGACGCGGTTTCCATCGGGATCGGTAATCATGAAGAACAGGTTATTGCCTGGACCATGCCGGCCCGGGCCGAAGAAGATGCCGCGACGGACCTTGGCAAAGCGATCGCCCCAGTCCCGGATATCGTTCCAGGAGCCGGTTTCGTAGCAGTGATGATCCCAAACGTTGTTCGAGCCCTGGAAGAACGCGAGCGTATGGTGCTCGTCGTCGGATCGCAGGAAGCAGGTCGTGATGGAACCATCGTCGGCGACGACTTCGTCGGAGATGGCAAAACCCACGCGATTCACGTAGAAGTCCACGATTGTCGCGAGGTCCGTGGTCTGGAACACGGTATGCTGCAGCCGCGCGGCCATCCGATCCGGTCGGCGCCTTGTACGCGGAACGCCGAACAGCAAACGCCGGCCTTGCGGATCGGTTACCGAGAAGGCGCCGGGCTCGAAGAACACCTCGGAACCGATGCCGCCATCCCGGGCGACGTCGGAAAGCCTCTCGCGCAACACGGATAGTTCCTCGCGCGTTCGCGCCGCATACGCCGCCATCGCGAGCTCGCCGCTCGCCCCGGGATGAATCACTATGGCGCGCTCGCCGCCCGTCAGCCCGTAGATGCCGTCCGGCGCCGCGACGGCATCCAACTCGAACAAGTTCCGATAGAACTCGGCCAGTTGCCCGGGGGACTCGCTATGCAGATGCAAATGATGCAGCTGGAGCGGAGTGGTACTCTGCAAGGTCGTCATCGTGCTCGCCCCCGTTATTCGTCGCGGATCCCGTTCCGCAGGATGCCGATTCCCGAGATTTCCACCTCCACGATATCGCCTGGGCGCATCCACAGCGGAGGATTGCGGAACGCACCGACGCCGCCCGTCGTGCCGGTAATGATCACGTCTCCGGGCCGGAGTTCCGTGAACGTCGAGCAATAGGCGATGACATCGCCAACGCTGAAGATCAGGTCGTCGGTACGGGCCTCTTGCACGATCTCGCCATTGAGGCGCGTGGTCAGCGTGAGCCGGGACGGATCGGGGATCTCGTCCGTCGTCACGAGCCACGGACCGAAGCCCCCTGTGAGGGGAAAGTTCTTGCCTGGAATGAACTGGATGGTGTGCTTCTGCCAGTCGCGTACGCTCCCGTCGTTGTAGCAGGCGTAGCCGGCCACGTAGTCAAGTGCGTCGGCGGCCGGTACATGACGCGCGGTCTTGCCGATGACAACCGCCAGCTCGCCTTCGAAGTCGAGCTTGTGCGAGGCCGTGGGCCGCACGATCGGTTGTTCGTGTGCAACCTGGGAGTCGGCGAACCGCGTAAAGAACATCGGATACTGGGGCATCTCGCGACCGGTCTCGCGAACGTGCGATGCATAGTTGATACCGACACACAGGATCTTCCCCGGGTCGACGACGACCGGCAGATACGTGATGTCCGCGAGCGGGATCGTCGCCGGCACAGTCGACGCAAGCTCACCGATACGGACCAGGGCCCCCGTCGAAAGCGCTTCGCGAAGGGTGGCGCCCACCTGCGCCCGGTAAGGGGCAAGGTCGAGAACCTTGTCGCCCATTACTACACCAAAGCCAGGATGGCCGCCATGAACAAAGCTGACAAGCTTCATAGAATCTCCGTAGTGTTGTCGTGAATACCGCTTCTCTCTTCAATTTAGGCAGACGTCTGCCAAAATAATGGCACCACGTCGGTGTTACGGCGTCACCCGGCAAAGCGTCGGATCCGCGGAGACGGACAGCCCATGAGCAACATCACCTGCGCTGCGCCATGTCGGGCCCCGACACACGCAGCGTAAGGCTCTTCGCGCGCCGGCAATATTGGCAACTGCAGTTCGGCAGGGTCGAAGCTCTGGCCATCGACGATCATGGTCCCCGAGACCGGGAGCAGCATCGCGCAATGATCTGGAGGCACGGGTATGGATACCTCGGCCATGTCGTTCAATGCGATATCGAGCATGGTGATCTCCGCGGCGAGCTCGAGCGACGATCGCGTGGCACCGTGGGCCCCGGCCAGGACGCGGACTATCCCACCCGGCGGCAGGTCTGCAGGAATATCCTCCGGCGCCAGTTGACACGGCGCGGTGGCCATACGGTCGCGAACGCTGGTCAGCGACACGCCGACGTGGACGGCATGCACGGTCTTCCCTGGCTCGAGGGGCGCCTGCTCCGCGAGCGCATGCTGTCCGCTCGTGGTCCAGCTGATTCCGCCGGGACGCACGACGCGCTCGACACCCGACACCTCCCTGATACGAAGCCCCGTTTCGGAGTCCGGGAAAAGATAGGACACATAAGGGGCGTTCGTATGCTGGCAAACCGGCCCTGCGGGACCGCATATCCAGACGTGGTCGACGTTGACGAAAGGCGCCATCGCCGACTTGAGGCCGCAGAGCGAAAATGCGCGGTAGTGCGAACCCTCTCTCACCCGCTGAAGCTCACCTATGACCGACATTCGGCGCCCCCCCTCCGTTCACCTGACGCGTATGATGTTCCTCCTCACATCACAAATAAAGACAGAAAGTGGAGACCTTTGATCCATCGATGGGACAATCGGCTCTTGACGGCGACCGCATTCGCGACGCGTAAAACATAATTTCGCTGCACGACATATCGGGCCGGCCACTCATTCCCCTAGAGTCGCATCACTCAACGACGCTCAGGGGAAGTCATGAATCGCATCGCCGCCGCATGCGCGCTTGCAGCTGCCATCGCCGTCACCGACGCCGCACAGGCGGCCACCGTCAGCTACCAGACGGTAGCCATCGATGGCGTCAACATCGCCTACCGGGAGTCGGGGGATCAGGCGAAACCCGCCATCCTGCTTCTCCATGGCGTTCCCAGCTCTTCACGCATGTACGACGCACTGATGCGCAGGCTCGGGGACAAGTACCACCTCGTGGCCCCCGACTACCCAGGCTTTGGCAATAGCGACGCGCCCGATCCGGCGACGTTTTCCTATACCTTCGACAATCTTTCGAAGGTCATGCAGGCGTTCACCGACACCCTCGGCTTGCAGCGATACGTGCTCTTCATGCAAGACTACGGCGCGCCCGTCGGCATGCGGATGGCCGAGGCACGTCCGCAGGCCGTGCGAGCGCTCGTCTTCCAGAATGGGAACGTGTACGAAGCGGGCCTTGGCGCAATGTGGTCACAGCGCAAGGCCTTCTGGACGGACCGCGCATCGCACGAAGGCGAAGTCGTCCGCGTGCATCAGTCGGTGGCCGCCACGCGCGCGCGCCATATTGGCAGCGACCCCAATGTCGCGGCCTACGATCCGGATTTGTGGATGGACGAGTACGCCTATCTGAATCGGCAGGGCCAGGCCCGCATTCAGGCAGACCTGATCTACGACTATCAATCCAACATAGCGGCGTACCCGCGCTGGCAGGCATGGCTGCGAAAGCAGCAACTCCCTACCCTCGTGGTCTGGGGCAAGCACGACCTGGCGTTTACGGTGGCTGGCGCCGAGGCATTCCGGCGTGACAATCCGGCAGCCGAAGTGCACGTGCTGGACGGCGGGCACTTCGTCATGGACACGAGGCTGGATGACGTGGTGACGCTCACCGATGCCTTCATGCAGAAGCCTGGACGCGCCCAATCGGGCGCACGCGTCGAATCCGCGGCCCAGCAGAGGTAGCGGCAGTCATCGCTGCTTTGCCGTATTCATGGGGAGCCTCGTTACTGCGTAACGCAAACGCATTTAGCCGATTTTCGGCCTCTCAATTTAGATGTTGATGCGCGCGAAGCCGATGCACGAGCAGGTCGATAAAGTTGCGGACCTTGGTGGATCCGAGGCGACTCTCCCGGTGAACGACGTGAATGGGCCACGGCGTCTCCTCATACTCCTCCAGAACGATCTTGAGGCTCCCATTATGGAGTTCGTCCGAGACCATGTACGAGAGCAGCCGGCAAATGCCAACGCCGGCAACGGCGGCCTCCACCGCGGCATCATTGCTGGTCACGGTAAGTCGCGGCGTGGTGCGAACCAGGGTCGGCTCTTCGGCGGCACCGAACTTCCACTCCGCTCTTCGGGAAACGCTCGTTGCCGCGATGATCGTGTGACGCAGCAGATCGGCGGGGTGCTGAGGAATGCCATGCTTGCGAAGATAGTCCGGCGACGCACACAACACGCGACGCACCTGCCCCACGCGCAGAGCTTTAAGGCTCGAGTCAGGCAGGTTCCCGATCCGCACGGCCACATCGATGCCCTCATCCATGAGGTTCACCGTGCGGTCCAGAAACATGGCCGACACTTCGACTTCCGGGTATTCGCGCAGGAAATGGACGATGCACGGCATCACGAACGCCTTGCCGAACAGCACCGACGCCGTCACCGACAAGTTCCCCCTTGGCGACGCGTTGATACCGGCTGCCGCCTCATTGGCTTCGACGATGCTCGCGAGGATATTTTTGGCATCGTCGAGATAACGCCGGCCGGCCTCGGTCAGCCGTACGCTGCGGGTCGTCCGCAATAGCAGCTTCACGCCCAGGCGCCCCTCGAGGCAGGCAATCGCGCGAGTAATCGCCGCGGGCGAGAGATCGAGTCGGCGGGCTGCACCAGCAAAACTTTCATCCTCCCCGACCGCCACAAAAACGGTCATTAAATGCACGTGATCCATTATTACTCCCTGCGAAATTATGTGTTGCACCCTGCATCTATTCTTGTTTTACAAATTATTTCGCAGAATTTCCGGATCGGCAATACACACGAAACCTTTCCAACATCAATCGTTTGGCTGGCGACTTGAATTGAACACGATTCCGTACTATAGCAACCCTCTTCCTTTATTATTCGATTATGGAAGTCCAGACTTACAAGATGCCGACCTGAGCATTGTAAAATAGAACGATTTCTTGCATATTCTGCTTTAAATTTCGCGCGTGAATTTTATGGGCGACAAAGGTCAATTCCACTCACAAAACAATGTTCCGGAATTAGGGCCGAGAACGACGGACGCTCGCAACCTCAGGCCCGATCTGGTCCTTTCCTCGCTACAGATGGTCGTGTTGGGAAGCACCGATGCTTCCGGGAACCTGTGGGCCTCCCCACTGTTCGGGCCGGGCGGCTTTGCACGACTCGGCAATGCATCGCTGACGATCAGCGTGCCGAAACGATACCGCGACGACGACGATCCGCTCTGGAAAAATGTCGGCCACAACAATCAGGTGGCAATCCGGGCCATGGGGCACGGCGGGGCCTGTCACCTCGGTGGCGAGATCTCGAGTTTGGATGCGCGAGGCGCGGAAATCGTCATCACCCGGGCATCGGCCGGTGCCCCGCCGACGAGACTCGATGAAACATCGTTTGAGGTGGGGAACCCATGCTTGCCAGTCCAATCCGCCGCCGGTCTGGATCTTCGCGGCTCGGTCCAGATCATTGCCCGAGGCGCGGACTGCGCCTACGTCGTTTGCCAGTCAGCAGTCGGTCCCGTCATCTCCGCATTCAGCGGTGCCGCCGGCTTTATCGGTGTCACGGACCAGACGACGCTCCGTATCGACGCGCCGGCGGACCCGAGCTTCAACAACGCATGCGCCAGCGGTCCCGAGGCGATTGCCGCTGGGCTGTGCATCGCTGACGTCGGGCGCAAGCAGATTCTGCAGCTCACCGGCACGATGTCGGTCCGCCCGGACGCAAATCTGGCGGCTCGTTCGTGGGACTTTCGCGTGGGCAAATGGATTCTTCGCGACATTGCCCAGCCATTGGCGCCAATCTCAGCGGCGCCCGCGGCGATTGCCAGCAATATGCTGCGCGTCGGGCCCGACTAGCGTCGTAGCGACGACCGCAGCTCACGTGACTGTCATCATGGACTCGACTCATCATGCGCGCGCCGTAACGGAGGTGCTCGAAACACAGGCCGGCGCCGGCACCGTCGCCCTGCTCTCCGATCTGGCCGACGACGGGCTGCTAGGCAGACAGACGACATTGCGCATCACGCTCTTCCTTGCGCAACTCGGCTTGTCGATCTTCTCGATCGCCGGCCTGTGCGAAAGCGGTCGCGCCGAAGGCCTCAATGGGGTCGAAATGGCCGCCAATCGAATGGGGAACAGCGATGTTGCCAAGGATGCGGTCTGTCTCGCGTTCGTGCGCTCCCTGCTCGACAACCCGGATGTGCCGCTGCGCAATGATCTGCAACGGATGTCGGACGCGGGATATCGGCAAGATGCCATTCTCGAAGTCATTGCGCAGGTCAATCTGAACCTTTCGCTGGTCAACATGGTCGCGGCCATCGAACCCGGCGGCGTGACTTCGTCGATCGGTATCGCTAACACGTCCGCTTATCCGAGATTGATCGCACCATCGAAGCCAGCGGGCCCGCCGGGCTGAAGCTACGATCATCGTTACGCAGTAACGAGACCCATTGCCGCTCAATCCACCCAGGTAGTGGCGCGGCCAATGAGTGCGATCAGAACGTATGCTTGATGCCCAGCATGGTCCCGAATTGACCGCGACCCGGCCCCGGCGTCGCGCCAGCCGCATTGAGGCTGACCGAGAACGCGGCCTGGCCGCCGTTGTCGATATAGCCCGCGGTAGCGTAAAGCGATGTGCGTTTGGACAGGCTGTAGACGCCGCGCAAGGCATATAGAACCGCCTTGTTGCCGCTGTCGTGGAAGCGCAGATAGTTGACCTGTGCGCCGATATTGATGACTGGCGTGATGTCGTAGAGTGCGCCCGCATACCAGAGATCGCTACGCGGGGTAACGCTGCCGCGATTGTCGCGCCGGATCCAGCCCGCGCCCAGCTTGGCCCGGTCGATCAGCATGTAGCCGCCCAGCGACAGTCGATCGTCACGAAGACTGCTGCGCGTCAACCCGCCGAATGCACCGGGGCCGCCCCGCAACGAGTCGTAGGCTGCGGACACGCCGAACCTGGACGTTTCGTACAGGACCAGTGCAGACCATTCGCGGCACGCCCGCTTGTCGGCCGCATTCTCGCCCGCACAGTTGGTACCTACGGGGCTCGGACCGGCGTTGACGCTGTCCCGCCCGAAGCTGTAGGTGGCCCCGAGCGTCAGCCCTCCGAACTTTCCTTTGTACGAGATGGCGTTATCGGCCCGGGCATTGGGCAGGTAGCTGTCGAGCGAGCCCGTGCCATAGACGTTTGGTCCGAACACATCGGCGTCAAGCGTGGCCCAGAACAGCATCGTGTATTGCCGGCCCACCGCGACCTGGCCCCAGCTGTCCGCAAGACCCACATACGCCTGGCGTCCGAACAGCCGGTTGCCTTGCCCGGACGTGCCGGCATCGGGCGCAAAGCCCGACTCAAGAACGAAGACGCTCTTGAGGCCGCCACCAAGGTCTTCGGTGCCGCGCATGCCCCAGCGCGACGGCACGGTGCCCGTCAGGTTTGGCACCTTGGTGACGCTGTGGCGTGCCGGACCAATGCCGTTCATGTATTCGACGCCGGTGTCGATCACGCCGTACAGCGTCACGGACTGCGCCAGAACGGCCACTGGGGTCGCCGCCAGTGCAACGCCTGTCAGCAACGATCGATATAACAGATGCGAGCGGTTCATTTCGATGTCTCCTGTCTTTGTTGTATGGCGCGGATGGCTCGGCCGGCATGAGAGGTGGCACGGACGAGCGCATCCACACGGGCACCTCTTGTGGGTGCCCGCTCATGCGGGAACTACTGCGATGGACGGCGCGTGGGCGATCAGCCCGCGCCGGATGGCGAGCTGGCGTCGTCGAGCGCCCTGGGCTCTGCCGCCTGCCGTTTGGACAGACTGATGGCGAATGACGCGACCGATGCAATCACTACCGGGACGGCCGCGACCATGAAGAGATGTTTCACCTCCCATTGCTGGGAGAGGAGAAGGCCACCCACCACGGGCCCCACCACCGAGCCGGCTCGACCGATACCGAGGGCCCAGCCCACGCCGGTCACGCGCATGGCCGTGGGATACGACTGCGCGGCGAGCGCATTGGCACCGATCTGCCCGCCGATGACGCAGAAGCCTGCTCCAAAGATCGTCACCACCAGCATGGGGACCGACTGCCCCGCGCCGCCCACCAGTACGATGAAAACGGCCGCAAGCAGATAGATCGCCGCGAGTGCGCGGAACGGGGACACCCTGTCGAATACGCGCCCCAATACCAGCGTGCCGACCGTACCGCCGATCTGCAGCATGGAAGTGATTAGCGCAGCCGACTCCACCGGCACGCCGGTATCGCTGATGACGGTCGGCAGCCAGTTGGCCAGGAAGTACATGTCCATCAGGCTCATGAAGAACACGATCCACAACAGCACCGTGAGCCATGCACGCTTCTCCGCGAACAGCTGGCGCACCGGTGATTTCTGCGATTGCTTCTCGTCGGCTCGTACCGTGAATACGGCGTCGTCGGCGATGGGCGTGCCGAACTTGCGAAGAATGCGTAGCACGCGCGCCTTCTGCGCATTCCTGACCACGAGGAAGCTTGGCGACTCGGGCAACAGATACCACGCGGCCACCGCCGCCAGGCACGGCAGCACGCCGCCGACGATGAACACGGACTGCCATCCAAGATCGCGAATCAGCGCTGCGGCGACGAACCCGCCCAGGGCCGCGCCGAGCGAGAATCCGCAGAACATCAGCATGACGGTCGTCGCACGCACGCGCTCCGGCGCGAACTCGCTGGTCAGCGCGATCGCGTTCGGCATCACGCATCCGAGGCCCAGGCCGGTCATCAGCCGGAGAATGAGCAGCCATTTGACGTCAGGCGCAAGCGCCGTCAGCAGCGACATGACGCCGAAGTAGAAAAGTCCGGCCAAGAGGACCGGACGACGACCGAAACGATCCGAGACCGGACCGCCCGCCAACGCACCCAGCATCATGCCGACCAGGCTCGCCGAGAACACGGGACTCAACTCGGCCCGGCTGATCAGGAACTCCTTGCTGATGGCTGGTGCCACGAAACCAATGGCCTGCGTATCGAATCCATCAAGGAATACGATGAGCGTGCAGAGTGCCACAACCAGCAGCTGGTATCTGCTGAATGGACGTTCGTCGATGAACGTCCGGATATCGATGCGGGGGCTTGCCATGATTGTCTCCTCCATGTTTTTCAAATTCAGCAGGTACGTCCATGCTCCGATGGCTCGCCCCGCTTTCCCAGGTTGCGCAGCGTGCCCCGCGTTACCGAACCAGACCGGATGGCATATCGAGAAGGCGCGACGACACGAGCCCACCATCCGCCATGACGTTTGTGCCCACGACCCAGGCACTCTCCGGTGCCAGCAGGAAGGCAATCACCGGCGCGATATCTTCCGGACGCCCTAGCCCACCCGCGCGGCGAATCGCATCCTCGACGTTCGCCTGACCCAGCGATTCGCGAAAATCATTGAGAATCGGCGTGTCGGTCGGCCCGGGGCTCACGCAGTTCATGCGTACATGGTTCTCGTCGCGGAATTTCGATGCGTGATGCATCGCCCAGACGATCAATGCTTCCTTGAAGTACGGATAGGCCTGCGCGTCGGTTACCGGATGGCGCGCGAGCCAGGCCATGCCCTCCGCGAAGCCTTCGGTGCGGGCAAGCGCCAGATGCTGGGGCAGCCGCTGCTGCCAGCCCTGACCCGCCGTCGATGCAACGTTTACGATCGCGGCGCCGCGCCGGAGCCTGGGCAAGGCGCGCTCGGTCAAGTGGCGAAGCCCAAGATAATTCACGCGCGCGACCAGATCCGCGCCGGCGGTTCCGGGCACGCCCGCGACATTGCATAGCGCGTCAAGCCCCGATGGCAGCTCGTCGATTGCCTCATCGATCGACGCCGGGTTGCCCAGATCGACGGCGATGTGGTAATCGACGGCGAATGCCGGCTTTACGCGATCCAGCGAGATGATGATGGCGTCGCGATCGGACAGCAGCCGGGCGGTCTGTGCGCCGATGCCCGATGCCGCGCCGGTGATGGCAACAACGGGTCGATGAGCGGGGAATTCGGTCTCGTTCATGTTCTGCATCGATAGGTATGGGCAACGGCGTCAGGCCTGCCGGTGAATCGTCTTGGTATGGAGGTACCCTTCGAGTCCCTCCTCACCGCTCTCGTAGCCATAGCCACTGTCCTTCACTCCGCCGAACGGCGCCTCCGCGACCGACACCGCGATGTTGTTGATCGCCAGCACGCCCGCCTCGATCTCGCTGGCCAGACGCGCCTGCGCGGCGGCGGAATCGGTGAATGCATACGATGCGAGCCCCAGTTCGGACGCGTTGGCAGCAGAGATCGCCTCGTCGACATCGGCCACCGGCGTGATCAGTGCGATGGGGCCGAACGCCTCCTCGCACGTTGCGCGGGCGCTGGCGGGCACATCGCACAGCACGGTGGGCGCGTAGAAGAACCCGCGATCGCCGATGCGCGTGCCGCCACTCACGATGGTGCTGCCCTGCTGCACGGCATCGTCGACCAGACTCTGGACACCCAGAAGCCGGCGATCGCTGGCCAGCGGCCCCATTTGCGTTTCTGGGTCTAGCCCATTGCCGACGCGCAGTTGCGAGGCGTATTTGCCGAACGCATCGACGAACCGTTCGTAGACAGACGACTGAACGAAGAAGCGGGTCGGCGAGAGACAGACCTGGCCAGCATTGCGAAACTTGGCCGCCGCGGTCTGTGCGACCGCACTATCGATATCCGCGTCGCCCATCACGATGACCGGCGCATGCCCTCCGAGCTCGAGCGTCACCTGCTTGAGGTTGTCGGCCCCTTGCCGCGCCAGCAGCTTGCCCACCGCGACGGAGCCGGTGAACGAGACCTTCCGGATGACCGGGGAGGCCAGCAGCCGAGAGGAAACATCGGCGGGCTGTCCAAAGACGAGATTGATCACGCCGGCGGGCACGCCGGCCTCGACAAAACATGCCACCATCGCCGCGACGCCCGCAGGCGTCTCTTCCGCGGGCTTGATGACGCATGAGCAACCCGCGGCCAGTGCACCGCCTAGCTTCCGGCCTGCCAGCAGCACCGGCATGTTCCAAGGCGAGAACAGCGCGCATGGGCCCACCGGCTCCTTCTGCACGAAGATCTGGGCGCCTGCAAACTGGGACGGCACAATGCGCCCATAGATCCGCCGCGCCTGCTCCCCGTACCACTTGATCATGTCCGCGGCAACGGTGACTTCCGCGCGCGCCTGCACGAGCGGCTTGCCTTGCTCCAGCGTGATCAGGCGGGCAATGTGCTCGCGACGTTCGAGCATCAGCGCCACGGCTCGCTCGATGAGCCTGCCCCGCTCGTAGGGTGTCACCTTGCGCCACAGCGCGAAGCCGGCTTTCGCGGCCAGAATGGCCTCGTCGAGATCGGATGAGGATGCGTGGCTCAACTCGCCCAGCACAGCCTCCGTTGCCGGATTCACGATACGCGTTGCGGTGGTGGCCGTCCCCTCGCGCCAGATGCCGTCGATGTACTGCTGCGGCACGTTGTATGCCGCGTCGTTGGAATGCGTCATGATGAGGCCCCGATCAATCGATTCCGACCATCACCTGGCCGTCCTCGATACGAACCTCGTAGGTCCGGAGCTTCTCCGTCACGGGTTCGCAGGTGGGATGACCGTTGCGGACGTCGAACTTGCCCTGATGCAACGGACATTCGATCTCGTGTCCGTCGACAAAGCCGTCGCAAAGACGGGCATTGCCATGGGTGCAGACGTTGTCCGTCGCATATACCTCGCCGTCCACGTCATATAGCGCGATATCGCGCCCTTCGATCTGGACGCCGATGACGTCGCCTTCCGGCACCGCGCTGCGCGGTGCGACAACCAGCCAATGGATAGTCATGCCGGATACCTCAGATCGGATAAATGATGGAGTTAGGAATCATCTCGGAGTCGAACACGCAAATGCGGGATGCGAACCGGAGCCCCTGCGGCGTGCGCTGTACGACATCGACATAGCGGCCGGTGTTGAAGACCTCGGAGAGCTTGCTCTGCTTGGTACGAAACACGGCGTAGTTCGCCTCGGCGCGAATGAGGGAGCCGTCGTCGCCCAGTACGCGTGGCGCGCCGACGACGTGCCGCTGATAGTACGGATCGTGGAACAGCGTCTCGCGAACACCGAACACACGGTCCTTCAGCATGCCCTTGCTTTCGAGCGACATCGTCGCTAGCGGAAAGCCTCGGTCGAAGTTCTCGCGCGGCTGCAGCTTGTAGACACACTCTTCCATGAAGAACTCGGGCCAGCGGTCCCATTCGCCGTTATCCAGCGCAGCCGCATAGTCGGCGTACAGTCCGGTCAGTTGGGAATAAGTCGGGAAATCGAGCACGTCATACCTCCATCACGCGGCGCCAGTAGGCGTACATGCCGCGAATCAAACCTTCGGTCACCATGTGGTCGGTGTTCTCGTAGTCGACCCCGCCAAGTTCCGCGATCGTTTCCTGCCCCGGTTTTTGCGTGAAACCTTCCTGCGAGAACTCGATCACCTCCCCGTCGTCCGCGGAGACGAATCCCGCCGGACCGAAGAGATTTGCCTGCCGCAGACGCCGGCGTTTCATTTCTTCGCTGTCGGACTCGAAGCCGAAGTGCGTCCAGACGAAATCGAATGCATCGGGGCCGCTCGGGATAATCTGGCGCGTCGACATGCAATTGACCTGCTGCTGGATGATCACGCTCGGGAACAGCGTCATCATCACGACCGTGTGGTCGCCCCACCAGTCTTCCTGCACGACGTCGAGCAGGCGATCGTCCTCCAGGGCCATGCTTTCCTTGAAGCTCGTGATGCCCTGCGTGACGGCGCTCGATCCGCCCGAGTTGCGGCGCGACATCATCGCGCCGTGACGCCGGTGCACATCCATCACCGTGGCCGACTTCTGATCCGCACGCCACAGTCCGAAAGTCACGAACCAGGTATGCAGAAGACCCGCGTGATACGGATCCTTGATGTTCTCCAGCATCAGTTTCCAGTTCGCCGGAATGCGCTGGCGCGAGTAGCCGTGAATCACCAGCTTGCGCCCGTCGAACACGCGGTCGAAATACCGCACGATGTCGGGCCCCAGAAATTCCTCGAGCGGCTCGACGTCGTGATCGAACGACGCGAACACCACGCCATTGCGCACCGCGACGCCGAGCCTGGTCAAACCATGGTTGTCCGGACAGAAGTCCTTTGGCATGCCGCCGTTGACCTTGCCATCCTGCTTCAGGCCGCGCCGAAACGGCACGCCCTGCAGGTTGCCTTTGAGGTCATAGCTCCACTGGTGATACGGGCAGACGAGATCCTTGCGGTTGCCGTTGCGATCGCGGCAAAACGCGACGCCGCGGTGCGCGCAGACGTTCTCCACGACGTTGATCGAACCGTCCTTGTCGCGAACCATGATCACAGAGCGTTCGCCGATCTCGGTGCGCTTGAAGTCGCCGTGCTCGGGAATCTCGGCTTCGAGGCCGACATAGCTCCAGTGCTTGCCGTAGAAGATGCGATCGAGCTCGCGGCGATACAGATCGTCGTCGGTGTAGGCCCAGAAAGGGACGCGGCTTGAACCGTCCTGCTTCCAGGCCCTGCGATCGACAAATTGGATGGGTTGTTCGGACATCACGGTCGTCTCCGAATAGGGCGTCCTATGCGTGGGAGCGCCCTGTTTCTCTTGGGGGTAAAAGTCTTAGATGCCGGTTGCGTAGAACGCATCCGCATAGATGCGTTCGAGGGGCAATCCTCGCTGCCGCATCAGGATCTGCGCCGCCTCCACCATCGGCGGGGCCCCACAGACATAGGCTCGCCAGCCCGTCAGGTCGGGCAGGTCCTGCGCCACGGCATCGGTGACCAGGCCACCGCGATAGCCGGAGCCGTCCGCATCCTCGCTGACGACGATGTGCACATCGAGTCCCGGGTGCCTCGTTGCGAGGTCCCGCAACATGTCGGCGCCGTACAGGTCCCGCGGACTACGCACGCCGAAATAAAGGCGGATGGGGTTGTCCATATCCGCTGCCAGCGCGCCACGCACGATCGACAGCACTGGCGCCAGCCCGGTGCCACCGGCCACGCATAACATCGGCCCCTTGTGCAGGCGACGCAGGTAGGCGGTGCCGAGCGGACCGCTCACGCGCACGGTGTCTCCTTCCCTGAGCGTCTCGGCGATATAGGTCGAAGCGCGACCGCCCGGTACGAGCCGCACATGGAACTCGAGCTCGTCATCGCCCTCGATGTTTGCCATCGAGTAGGGCCGGATGTGGCCGGAGGCGAACTGGAGCGTGGCGTATTGGCCCGGCGAGAACGAAAGCGGCTTGTTGGTGCGCAGGCGCAGCCGACGGATGTCATGCGTGAGCGCGTCGATGCCGGTGACGACGCCTTTGAGCAGCTTCGCCGGATGCACGACGACCTCGTCCGCCTCGGGGATTTCGATGGCACAACTGCCTGTCAGCGTCGTCTGGCAGGCGAGCACGAACTGGCCGTCGTTGACCGACGCCGAGAGTACGTCGCGCCCGGATTCGACTACCTTGCCTTCGGTGACCCTGCAGCGGCAGGTGCCGCAGCGGCCGGCCAGGCAGCTGTATGACACGGGTACACCGTGCTTGCGCAGCAGCTCGAGCAGATTCGATCCGGATTCGATCGGAATCCTGTGGTCTGTGGGGAGAACGGTCAGCTCCATATTGCGTCTACCTCGGTCCGACGTGTTGGGTTGTCGGACTGAATGTTGGTAGAAGCCCCGCTATTAATAAATAGAAAGGCAGCAATACAATGAATCACTGCGCGTGATATAGCCCAACGCCTCAGGAGGCCAAGGACCATGGATCTGAAGGACGTCGACCTGAATCTGCTGCTCGTATTTTCGGAGTTGCTCAAGCAGCGCCGCGCGTCCAGGGTCGCGGAGACGCTCGGCATCTCGCAGCCTGGCGTCAGTAACGCCTTGAACAGACTGAGAAAACTTCTCGGGGACGAACTGTTTCTGCGCACCTCGCGTGGCATGGAGCCGACGCCCTATGCCCAGCAGCTTGCGGAGCCCATCAGCTACGCGCTCAGCACGATTCACAGCACGCTGAATCAACAGGTCAAGTTCGATCCGATGACCAGCAAGCGCGCGTTCACGATTGCGATGACCGATATCGGCGAGATTTATATACTGCCGACGCTGACGGGGTTGCTCGAGAAGATCGCGCCTGGCGTGACCATCAGCACGGTGCGAAACGCGACCGTGAATCTGCGCGACGAGATGGAGGCCGGCCGTGTGGACCTGGCCGTCGGCTGGATACCGGACATGAAGACGGGCTTCATGCAGCGCCGGATTCTACGTCACAGCTATGTCTGCCTTTTTCGCAAGGGGCACGCGCTGGACAAGGGCACGCTGACGCGCGAGGAATTTTGCGCGGCCAAGCATGTGGTCGTAGTCTCGGCGGGTTCGGGGCACGGTGTTGCCGACGAGACGATGAAGCGATCGGGCGTGGAGCGCGACATCCGGCTGGTCGTGCCTCACTTCGTGGCGGTGGGCCATATCCTGCATGAGACGGACCTCGTGGCGACGGTGCCGGAACGCTTCGCGGAACGGTGCGCCGAACCGTTCGGGCTCTCGTACGTACCCTGCCCCGTGCCGCTACCCGAAATCGCCATCAACCTGTTCTGGCACACCAAGTATCAGCGCGACCCCGGCAACCGGTGGCTGCGGGAACTGCTATTCGAGACGTTCAGCGAATGAGGCGGCTTCAGGCAAAGGGGGCTATCTGTTCGCGCTTCCTTCTGCTCAGGTGAGAGATGGTGATGCCAAACATCAGTCCGCCATCCGTCGCAGACTCTGCGGCGGATGTCCCGTGATTCGGATGAATGCCCTGCGCATGCGCTCAGGGTCCGCGAATCCCACTACCTCGGCGATTTTTTCAATCGGTTCGGCACTCCGTTCCACGCGGTGACGCGCCACCTCGACGCGCAGCCGCTCGACAGCCTTCGCGGGGGTCTCGCCGGTCTCGGCCAGAAACGTTCGTCCGAACTGGCGCGGACTGAGGCAGGCAATCGACGCCAGTGTTTCAGTAGACAAGGACGCATTGAGGTTCTCGCGCATATAGCTCAACACCTCCCGCATCCTGTCCGACTCCGGTTCCATGTCCGCCAGCGCGGAAAACTGAGACTGCCCACCGGGCCGACGGTGATAGACCACGAGGTGTCGGGCCACCGACAGGGACTCGGCGTGGCCGAGGTCCTCCTCGATGAGCGCGAGCGCGAGGTCGATGCCCGCGGTCACCCCGGCCGACGTCCAGATATTGCCGTCCTTGATGTAAATGCGGTCCGATTCAACTCGGGTGCCGGGAAACATCCGTTGCAACTGACGCGAGTGCTTCCAGTGCGTCGTCGCGCGACGACCCTCGAGCAACCCCGCCCTGGCCAGAATGAATGCCCCCGTGCAAACGCTGCCGATGCGCCGCGTACCGTTCTGTAACGCGGTCGCAAGATGTGCGTCAATCGCCGGCAGCGTGGCCGGATCGTCGGACACCTCCCCACCCACGACGAGCAGCGTATCCAGCGTCGATGGCATCAACGAAGTCATGATCCGCAAACCGCCGGAGCTGGCAACGTCTCCGCCGGCATGGGACACCACGTGGCAACGGTATGGCGGCGCGCCGGCGCCGGATCCCGCCAATTCGAAGGCCGCGAGCGGACCGCTGAGGTCCTGTATCTGAAAGCCTGGATAAACGAAAAAACCGATATGCCGAAGCGCGAGCGAAGCGTCCATACTCAACACGGGCTCTGGCTCATGCCGGCTTCGCCACGGCCAGCACCGCAATGCACGCAAATGCCGCGACTAGCCATGGACCCAGCCGCCAACGCGTCACCTCGGCGCCGCCGGCCAGCCGGCGAAGTTTTGCGACTTGCATTCCATGCGCAGCGGCGACCAGCAGCGCAATGGCAAGCTTTCCATATAGCCAAGGCGCGCCAAACCACCCGCCAGATCGGACGAGGACGAACCCCAGTACCACCACGAGCAGCATCGAGGGTGTGGTGACCGCCCTGTCCCATCGACGAAGCGCGCCTGCCACCGACGCGACGTCTGCCGCGGCTTTGCCGGCAGCCCACAGAAACGCCGCTACAGCTATCACGCCTGCGGTAAACATCAGCGACGCGGCGACATGCAACGCCTTGATCCAGGGGTATAGCGCCAAGGCACTCATTGGGCCTGCCCCTTTTCTATCGTGTCGATCTTGCGGGCAATGAATGTCGCGTTGAAAAAGCCGCCAAGCGGGAGCACCGCCAGCAGAAACACCCGTAGTAATTCGCGGCGCGGCCACCCTGCGCCGGAGACGGCCTGTATGGCGATCCACAGATAAATCAACAGCGCGAGGCCATGCAACGGACCCAGAATCCGTACACCGATCGGCCACCCACCCAGATGCTTCAACGGCACGGCGATGCCAAGCAGAAGAACAAGCGTGGTGCCCTCGATCACGGACGCGATTTCGAGATGACGAAGTATCGACGGCGACTGCATGGAGTAAAGCCCCCGGTCTGAAAAAACGAAACCGTAGCTTTATATCGCGCACTCGGGCCAGGACGTGAGTGGCAGAAATGACTAATTACGATCATTTTCTGCCACACCTGTCGCATGACCAGAAACGAGGGAAGTTCGTCCTTTCTCCCTTGGCCCCACGGTGGTGAAAATGCCGGTCGACTCGGCAACCATCGATCGACGATTGGATGAACACTCACACCAAACTTGATAAACCCGCCATATCGGGCTCCCGGCCCCGCACATCACGATGGCGAACCGCAGGGATGGCAGGCATCGCCCTGGCTCTCCTCGGCATTGCATTCCTCGCATCCGTCAGAAAGGCCCCGGTCGCCAATGCGGCGATGACGCCCCCGACGGTGTCGACGTCGATCCCGCTCTCACGGCAGATCAACGAATGGGACACCTACATCGGCCGATTCGAACCCAGTCGCACGGTTGACATTCGCCCACGGGTTTCAGGGCAGATCGTGGCGGTGCACTTCACGGATGGCGCGACCGTGCGTCGCGGCGACCTGCTGTTTACCATCGACCGACGGCCATTCGCGGCCGCCCTTGCCGAAGCCAACGCGAACCTGGCTAGCGCGCGCAGCGAGCTCGCATTGGCCCGAGCGGATGCACAACGCGCAGACAGTCTGGTCGGCGACGAGGCCGTCTCCAAAAGCGAGCTCGACCGCCTCCACGCACGCGTTCAGGCCGGCGTTGCCGCCGTCGCTGCAGCGCAAGCACGCGTCAGCGCGCGCTTGCTGGAACTGGATTTCACGGAAGTCCGTGCGCCGATCGCCGGCAGGGTGTCGTACCGGCGCGTTGACCCGGGCAACCTCGTCGCCACCGGCGAAGGCACAAGCGGCACCCTGCTGACGACGGTCAACGCCCTCGACCCAATCTACTTCGTGTTCGAGGCGTCCGAAGCGCTCTACCTCAAGGCCCTACGCGCAAGACAGGATGGCGCCAAGACGTCGGCGATTGAAGTCCGCCTGCAAGACGAAACGGATTACCGCTGGCACGGCGCGCTCGACTTTACCGACAACGGTCTCGATCCACGGTCCGGGACCATCCGGCTTCGGGCGGTCGTGCCCAACCGAGATCTGTTCCTGACACCCGGCATGTTCGGCAACATGCGTCTGGCCAGCAGCGGCACCACGACAGCCCTGCTCGTTCCAGACGCTGCCATCCAGACTGACCAGGCGCGCAAGGTCGTGCTGACAGTGACCAAGGCAGGCATTGTCGAAGCTAAACCCGTCGTGCTGGGCCCCACAGTCGATGGCCTCCGCATCGTGCGGTCAGGTCTTGCCCCGACCGACGACGTCGTTGTCGGCGGCATCCAGATGGCGACCCCGGGCAGCAAGGTGCTGACGAAGCCGACACGCATCGAGCCCGCAGCGCCCGCTCGTCCCGCGCCGGCCCCGGCGATATCGGGCGAAGCCACGTTCGCATCCTGATTGCGGCCTGATTGGCCATTTCCCTAGGAAAGCACCCATGCGCCTGTCGCGCTTCTTCATTACACGGCCGATCTTTGCCGCAGTCCTGGCGGTCGTGATTACCATTGTCGGCGCCATCGCCTACTTCCGACTACCGGTCTCCCAATATCCGGACATCATTCCACCGACTGTTGTCGTGTCCGCGACATATCCCGGCGCTTCCGCGGAGACCGTGGCGGAAACCGTCGCGGCGCCGATCGAGCAGGAGATCAATGGCGTCGACAACATGCTCTACATCTCGAGCCAGTCGACTGGCGACGGCAAGGTAGCGATCTCGGTGACCTTCAAGGTCGGCACCAACCTCGACGCGGCGCAAATGCTCGTGCAGAACCGCGTCGCCACCGCGACACCGCGATTGCCCGAAGCCGTGCAGCGCCTCGGTGTCACCACCCGCAAGACGGCGCCTAGCGCGCTGATGGCGGTAAACCTCGTGTCGCCGGATGGCATCTTCGATCAGGACTACATCTCGAACTACGCCCTCACGCAGGTACGCGACCGGCTCAGCCGGATCGATGGCGTCGGAGACGCCATCATCTTCGGCAGCCGCGAATTCGCGATGCGCGTATGGATCGACCCGGACCGGGCAGCCTCGCTCAATCTGACCGCCGGCGAGGTCGTGGCCGCGCTGCGCGCGCAGAACGTACAGGTCGCCGCCGGCGCGCTCGGACAACCGCCGAGCGCATCCGCCGATGCGTTCCAGCTGAACGTGCGTACGCAAGGCCGATTCTCCGAACCGGACCAGTTCGCCGACGTCATCGTCCGGACCGACGCGGACGGCCGGCAAATTCGGGTGCGGGATGTAGCACGCGTCGAGCTTGGCGCCGCGGACTACAGCACGAATGCCTATCTCTCCGGCAAGGCGTCAATCATGATCGGCATCTTCCAGCGACCGGGCACGAACGCCCTCGAGACCGGGGAAACCGTCGAGCGCGTGATGCAGGAGGCCGCGAAGTCGTTTCCACATGGGCTCGAATACCGCATCATGTGGAATTCCACAAAGTTCATCGCGCAATCTATCGCCGCAGTCCGTAATACCCTGCTGGAGGCGGCGGCGCTCGTGGTGCTTGTCATCTTCCTCTTCCTGCAACGCTGGCGCGCGGCAATCATTCCCGTCGTCGCAATCCCGGTGTCGCTTATCGGCACCTTCGCCCTCCTCGCTGTCGCCGGCTACAGTCTCAACAGTTTGTCCCTGTTCGGCCTTGTGCTCGCCATCGGGATCGTTGTCGATGACGCTATCGTGGTGGTCGAGAACGTCGAGCGCAATCTCGGGCTCGGGCTCAGTCCGCTCGAGGCCGCGCGCAGATCCATGGACGAAGTCTCGGTCGCATTGGTCGCCATCGTGCTGGTCCTTTGCGCAGTGTTCATTCCCACGCTCTTCCTCAATGGACTGTCAGGCGCGTTCTACAAGCAATTCGCATTGACCATATCGGGCGCTACGATCATCTCGCTGGTCCTCTCGCTCACCCTCTCGCCCGCGCTCGCGGCGCAGCTGCTGCGCACCCATGAGACAAAGGCCGCCGATCACCGGGTCATCCGCGCGCTGCATCGTGCGGGCGATGCGTTCAACCGATGCTTCGACACCTTCAGCGCCGCATACGGACGGCTGACCGCATGGATGGTCGCCCGCCCCAGGCGGGTCATGTTGTCCTATTGCGGGCTCATCATGGCCACCCTCGCGCTGTTCTGGGTGACACCGACCGGTTTCATTCCGCCGCAGGACCAGAGCTATCTGATCACGGTGGTGCAGTTGCCGCCAGGCGCGTCGCTGTCCCGGACGGACGCCGTGCTGCAGGACGTGTCGCGTCGGCTCCTGACGATCGAGGGCGTGCGGGGCACGATCATGCTGCCCGGCTACGATGCAGCTTCGAATACCAACTCGCCGAACGCTGCGACGGCGTTTATCCCCCTCAAGCCATTCGAGGAGCGGCAGCGTCATGCCGATGCCATTCTCGAGGAAGCACGCAAAGTGACCGCGGATATCGATGGCGCGCGTGTCATGGTCATTCCACCGCCGTTGATCGATGGCATCGGCTCCGCAGGCGGCTATCGAATGATGGTGCAGGATCGCAGCGACCACGGCTATCAGGAACTCGGCAGCGAAACCGGAAAACTCATCGCAAAAGCCAATGCAACCGCGGGCCTGTCGCAGGTGTACACCTTCTTCAATACGCTGACGCCGCGGGTTTTCGCGGATATCGACCGGCGCAAGGCCGAGATGCTGGGCGTGTCATCAGAGCGTGTGTTCGAAGCGCTTCAGGTCTACCTTGGATCGGCCTACGTGAACGATTTCAATCTGCTCGGCCGCACGTTCCGCGTCACGGCGCAGGCCGACCAGGCGCATCGCGCCACCACGGCCGATATTGCCAACCTCAAGACACGGTCGTCGGCAGGCGCGATGGTACCCGTCGGCTCGGTTGCCACGTTCCATGACGAAACGGGACCATATCGCGTTGTCCGCTACAACCTGTTCCCCGCGGTAGAGGTCGACGGCGACACCGCGCCCGGCTCCTCCACCGGACGCTCACTCGCTACCATGGAGCGCCTGGCCACGGAGACGCTTCCGGCTGGATACGGCACAGAATGGACGGGTATTGCGTATCAGCAGAAGATCGCCGGCAACACGGCTGCGCTCGTCTTCGCGCTCGCTGTCGTGCTGGTGTTTCTCGTGCTGGCCGCGCAGTACGAGAGCCTGACGCTCCCGCTGGCCATCATCCTGATCGTTCCGATGTGCCTGCTTGCCGCGATGATCGGCATCCAGCTCCGCGGCATGGATAACAACGTCCTGACGCAGATCGGCCTCGTGGTACTGATCGCCCTCGCGGCCAAGAATGCAATTCTGGTCGTGGAGTTTGCCCGCCAGGCGGAAGAACAGGATGGCCTGACACCGGTCGCCGCGGCCGTACGTGCAGCGCAAACGCGCCTGCGGCCGATCCTCATGACGAGCTTCGCATTCATTCTCGGCGCGGTGCCATTGCTGGTTGCCAAGGGTGCCGGCGCCGAGCTTCGGCAGGCATTGGGGACCGCGGTGTTCTTTGGCATGCTGGGTGTCACCGGATTCGGGCTGCTCTATACGCCGACCTTCTACGTCGTATGCCGCGCCCTTGGCGCACGACTGTCCCCCGGCCGCCGGATGGCGGGGCCCACGCCAGTGCAGCAAGCCGATTGAGGTGCATTCATGAAACGACTCAAGCCACTGCTCTGCCTGTTCGCACTCGCCCTGACCGGATGCGCCGTCGGCCCCGACTATGTGTCCCCAGGCGTGCCCGTTAGCGCCGAGGGCGCTTTCACCGCCGGCGAGGCGCCTGCGCTCTATGACCAGAGCCCAGCCCGTGACGACTGGTGGCGACTCTATCGCGACCCCATCCTCGATCGACTGATCGAAGACGCGTTAGCTGCGAACATCGATGTCCGGGTTGCCGTCGCCCGGTTGGAACGCGCGCGCGCGATGTTGCGCGATGCCGGCGCGGATCGCTATCCGGGCACGGAATTCGATGCGACGGCCAGCCGCCAGAGACAGGCAGCCGTCCAGGCGCTACCCGGACAGGATCGTCAACACACGCTCGTCGACGCGGGCTTTGGCATCGCCTATGAAATCGATCTGTTCGGCCGGGTGAGGCGTGGCATCGAATCCGCACGCGGCGACTTCGAAGCCGCGCAAGCCGACCGGGATGCCGTCAAGGTCGCCATCGTGGCGGACACTACGCGCGCGTACCTCAACGCGGCCGGCGCTGCGCAGCGCCTTGCCGTTGCGCAGCGGATCGTCTCGCTGCTGGATCGCTCACTGCGTGTCATGAACGGCCGCGAGAGAGCGGGAATGGCGACATCGCTGGACACCGCCCGAATCGCCGCGCTGCGGGAACAGCGACATTCGAACATCCCGGTCATCGCGGCCGAGCGGCAGGCGGCGCTCTTCCGGCTCGCCGTCCTGACCGGTCGCGCGCCGGGAGAGCTGCCCGCCGACGCAGCAGACCTCAACGCCGCAGCAGACCTCAACGCGTTACCGGCACTCGATATGCCCATTCCCGTCGGCGACGGCCAATCGATGCTCGCCCGGCGGCCCGATGTCCGCGCCGCGGAGCGGAGACTGGCCGCCGCGACCGCACGGATCGGCGTAGCGACGGCCGACCTCTATCCGCGCATATCGTTTGGCGCGACCATCGGATCGACAGGGTTCGGCGCGGGGGACTTCTTCGGGGCCGGCCCGCTTCGATGGCTCGCGGGACCCAGCATCTCGTGGTCGTTCCCGAATCAGGAACGCATCCGCGCGCGTATCTCGGCCGCCCAGGCGGACAGCGCGGGCGCGCTTGCGACATTCGATGGCAGCGTGCTCCAGGCGTTGGCCGAGACGGAAACCGCACTATCGAACTATGCCCGTGCCGTCGACCAGCGCACCGCCCTCGCTGCGGCGCGCGAGCAGGCCGATCGCGCCGCACGCATTGTCCGCGCGCAACAGCGCGAGGGACGCAGCGACAGCCTCGCCCTGCTCGATGCGGAGCGCACATTCGCTGACGCGCAAGCGCAGGTGGCGGATGCAGAGGAACGCATCGCCAACGCCCAGGTGGACCTGTTCCGGGCGCTGGGGGGCGGATGGGCGTCTCAGCCGCTGCGTACAATGTAGAGCGTTCCCGCTGTCCGGTCCTATCCAAGGAGATGCTTTGATAACCGTCGCCGTGCTGGCCCTTCAAGGCGTCGTGCCATTCGACCTCGGCATCGCCTGCGATGTGTTCTCCCGCGTTGTGCTTGCCGATGGCAAGCCTGCATACCGCGTGATGGTGTGCGGCGAAACGACGCGGGTGGATGCCGGCGGGCATTTCGATATCCGGGCGCCGTGGAAGCTGGAGGACGCACTAGCCGCGGATCGCATCATCGTGCCTGACGTGGAAGATATCGATCGGCGGCTCTCCCCAGGTGCCTCCAGGACGTTAAGGAGCGCGCTCGAGGGCGGTGCACAGGTCGCCTCGATCTGCACCGGTGCTTTCGTGCTCGCCGAAGCAGGACTGCTGGACGGCCATCGCGCGACAACCCATTGGGCGGCGGCGGGAGAACTGGCACGACGTTATCCCGCCCTCACCGTGGACACCGATGTCCTGTTCGTCGACGAGGGCAACATCGTGACGTCCGCCGGCAGTTCGGCGGGCCTGGACATGTGCCTGCATCTGGTCGGGCGTGATTATGGCCAGGCAATGGCCGTGCAGGCGGCAAGGCTCGCCGTCGCGCCGCTTCATCGCGATGGCGGACAGGCCGCGTTCATCCAGCAGCCGGTGGTCGGCAATGCGTCGAGCCTCTCTCCGCTCTGCGACTGGATGCTCAAGAATCTTCACAAGCCCATCGACGTCCCCACGCTCGCGGCCAAGGCGAGGATGACGCCGCGCACCTTCGCGCGCCGCTTCCATGACCAAACGGGGACGACGCCCATCCAGTGGCTGATCCGGCAACGCATCCGCCGCTCGCAGGAGTTACTGGAGACGAGCGACGCCAGTGTCGATCAGGTGGCCTCAGCATCGGGCTTCGACTCCGCCATCACGTTCCGCGCTCGCTTCCAGCGCGTAGTCGGCCTGACACCTTCGGCCTATAGGAAGCGATTCAAGCAACCGTAGCGCCGGCGCAATCCCGCTCGACACGCATGCAGGCGGATGCGTGACGGGCTCGTGGAGCGCAACGTTGATGACCCACAGGAATCGGCATCGTGCATTGCGCGGCGCCGAAAACTGTGTTGCGTCGCCAGATGATAGTGCTGCGCCGATGCGTCTCGTACATTGACGCACACCTGGATTGCTTCGCGTCGTCGGTCCCTTCGCTTCGTCGGTTCAATTCAGCGCCTCTTCGAAGGAGCGCCACGCTGGACATCAAGTCTCAATGGATCTAGACCTTGGTGTTAATGAATAGAACCCACCAGTCCATTGTCGCCACCGACCCGCATCCCTAGCATTGCAGGAGCCATTCCTAAACTTAACGGGACCCCTACAACGATGAAAGCCCGACATCGGTTCTTCCCACTACTGACCTTCGCGGCGGCCGCGGCGATCGTTGCCGTCGCCGTCTCGATCTATCTGACGTGGGAAAAAGCGATGGCTCCGACGGCCCCTCCCGTGCCCTCCTCATTCGACCGACAACTGGTCCTGCATGGCTCGCGAGTCGCGGCGCTCGGTGATTGCGCGGTCTGCCACACGGCACCGGGCGGCAAGCCCTACGCGGGTGGCCTGCCGCTTGCTACCCCGTTCGGCACCATCTACACGACCAACATTACGCCGGACGCGGAGACGGGCATTGGGTCATGGTCGCTCGAGGCTTTCACCCGCGCCATGCGCCGTGGCATCTCGAGGGACGGCCATCAGCTCTATCCCGCATTTCCGTACATACATTACACGCGGATGTCGGACGGCGACATCGCCGCCGCGTATGCGTTTCTGATGCAACGCGACCCGGTCGTTAGCAAGGCGCCCGACAACGCCCTCATCTTCCCCCTCAATTTCCGGCCGCTCGTCGCTTTCTGGAACGTCCTGTTCCTGCGAGAAGGCCCGGAACCCACGGATGCGTCTCGCGATGACAAATGGAACCGCGGACGCGAACTGGTGAACGGGCTTGGCCACTGCGCAGCATGTCACACCCCTCTCAACCCGATTGGCGGCGAACAGTGGGGGAAGGCGTTCGATGGCGGCGTGGTGGACGGTTGGGAAGCACCCTCGCTCAACACCCTCACCTCGTCGCCGCACCCGTGGACGAAATCGCAGTTGATCGCGTACCTGCGTACCGGCATGTCATCGCAGCACAGCGCCGCCGCTGGCCCGATGCTGCCGGTCACGCAAGAGTTGGCCACCGTGCCCGAGGAGGATGTGGACGCCATCGCTACCTATCTTCTATCGCTACAGAAGCCGCGCACCCGCGACGTTATGCCGCCCGATCATGCCGGTGCGGACAAGACCTCCATCCAGCGAGGCGCGGTCCTGTTCTCGGCCGCATGCGCGGCGTGTCACGGTGAGAACTCGCCCATGCAAAGCCTTGGTCAACGGCCGAGCCTCGCGACAAGCACCACGGTCAATGCGGCCACGCCGCGCAATACCGTGCAAATGATGTTGGAAGGCGTGCAATGGCAAGGAGAGCGGGAGGTGCACTACATGCCGCCGTTCAAACACATGCTGAATGATCGCCAGATAGCCGACATCGCTAACTATCTACGCGCGACCTATACCGACCAGCCGCCCTGGAAGGATGTCGTGCAGACCGCGGCCGACATTCGGAAGGGAGACCAATCGCGATGATCCACCTCACAATCAATGGCACCAGGCACGCCCTCGAGATCGATCCTGCGACGCCTCTGCTATATGCCCTCCGCGACCACCTCGGCCTCAATGGCGCCAAGTTCGGATGCGGCATGGGCCAGTGCGGCGCATGCACGGTAATCGTCGACAACAAGCCGACTTTCTCATGCCTCACGCCAGTCGCTGCAGTCGGCGATGGCGCTATCAGGACCGTCGAAAGCCTTGGCACCGCCGACAAGCCTGGGCGGCTCCAGCAGGCATTCATCGACCACCAGGCAGCGCAGTGCGGCTATTGCATTGCAGGGATGATCATGCGTGCCCAATCCCTGCTCGAAAGCAATCCGCGCCCGACCGACGCAGAGATCCTCCAGCACATGGAACCCAACCTGTGCCGGTGCGGCACACATATGCGGATCCTGGCGGCGATCCGTGCCGCAAGCCTCGCCCCCGAGACAACACGGTCGAAGCCGGAGAGCAAGCAATGACCCACCACGACGATCAGAACGAGGATCATGTCGAGAGCCCGAAGCGCCGCGCCTTGATGATGTCCGGCTCGCTGGTAGTGGGCTTTTCCTTGTTGCCCGCGAGCAATGCTCTGGCGGAGCTGGTTCTTGCCGATGAGGGCGCGGCGGTCCGGGTCGGGACAAAGACGGAACGGCTGGCGGGTAGCCTCAAGACCAACCCTTTCCTCGACGCCTGGATCAAGGTCTCGCCCGACAATCACGTCACGGTCTACACGGGCAAGGTCGAACTCGGCACCGGTGTACGGACCGCGTTGCATCAGGTAGCCGCCGAAGAGTTACAGATCGCCCCCCATCTGATCACCTTCCTCACGGCAGATACCGCGCGATCGCCGGATGAAGGACTGACAGCCGGCAGCCATACGATGGCGGACAGCGGGAGCGCATTGCTCAATGCCGCCGCACAGGTACGTGGGTTGCTGAGCGACGCAGCGGCCAGAAAGTTTCGAGTGGATGTCTCCACGCTGACGGTGGCCGACGCCCGGATCACCGCGCGGGATGGCCGCTCCGTGAGCTTTGCCGACCTTCTGCCGACGGTCAACCTCCATGTCACCGCCAAAGTTGCCTCGCCGTTGCGTGAACCCGGATCGTTCACAGTAATCGGCAAGTCGATGCCGCGCACCGATATTCCGGCAAAGGTGACCGGTGGGGCGAGCTATGTGCAGGACCTCAGGTTCCCAGGCATGGTGCACGCCCGAGTGGTTCTCCCTCCCGTCTACGGCGCGCCATTGCTAGCCGTCGGCGAAACGAAGGTGCGCGCCATGCCAGGCGTTGTAGCCGTGCTACGCGACGGCAACCTGCTAGCCGTTGTCGCGCAGCATGAGTGGCAGTCCGTACAGGCGCAGCGTGTGCTGTCTGCCGGATGCCAATGGGGTAAGGGCCGTAGCCTGCCACGCCCCCAGGACGTACACGCGCAGCTCAAGGGAATTGCCACCGAGCGCATCGTGATCGCGGACAACAGTGCGGCGATGCCCCAAGCGGTGAAGACGCTTTCGGCGACCTACACCAAGCCATACCTGATGCATGGATCGATCGGTCCGTCCGCGGCCGTGGCTCATCTCGACAACGGCACGCTGACCGTCTGGACGCATTCTCAGGGGGTGTATCCCCTTCGCGATGGCCTGGCGGAAATGCTCTCGATGGACAAGGAGAAAATCCGCTGCATCCATGTCGTCGGATCCGGATGCTATGGACACAACGGCGCCGATGATTCCGCCGCCCATGCCGCGTGGATTGCCCGAGCGCTTCCCGGCCGACCCGTGCGCGTTCAGTGGATGCGCGATCAGGAGCACGTTTGGGATCACTACACACCGGCAATGGTCACCGAAGTCCAGGCATCGCTGTCGGCGGACGGGACGATCGTGAACTGGGACTATGCGCTGTGGAGCAGCTCTCATAATGAACGGGTCGTCAATGCGGGGCGACTATTGCCGGCCACGCTGCTCGCGAAGCCTTTCAAGCCTGCGCCGTCTGTGCCGATGACGCAGCCAGAGGGCGGCGGCGATCGGAACGCCATCCCGCTGTACCGCCTGCCGAAGCGCCATATCGTGAACAACTTCTCGCCCACCATGCCGCTTCGGACTTCCGCGATGCGGTCGCTGGGGGCTCACATGAACGTCTTCACGATCGAGACCTTCATGGATGAGCTTGCCGTGGCGGCCGGTCAAGACCCGGTAGCGTTCCGGCTAAAACATATGGACGACCCGCGAGCTGTCGATGTCATCCGTCTTGCCGCCAGCAAGTTCGACTGGAGCGATCGAAAACGCAAACCTGGTCACGGTTACGGCTTCGCGTTCGGAAAGTACAAGAACATCATGGCTTATATGGCGATTGCGCTGGAGGTCGCGATTGAGAAGGACACTGGAAAGGTCCGACTCGTTCATGCAGAAGCCGCTGTTGATTGCGGGCAGATCGTCAATCCTGATGGGGTCCGCAATCAAATCGAAGGCGGCATCCTTCAGTCGGCAAGCTGGACTCTCTATGAACAACTGAAGTTCGACGCCAATGGGTTACGCAGTTTCGATTGGGGGACGTATCCGATCATGCGGTTCTCCTCCGTGCCGACCCAAGTCAACGTTCACCTTATTGACCGTCCGGGGTCGCCGTTTCTGGGCGTCGCAGAAGCGCCCATGGGGCCCACGGCGGGTGCGCTTGGCAATGCCATCTTCGATGCCACGAAACTTCGGCTTCGCGATATGCCGTTGGCGGGCGAAAGCCTGCGCAGCAAGTTGATCGGGTCTTAGCCGATTGGATTTTCGCCGTATCCCCGGATACGGTCGCACCGTTAAATCGATGAGGCCATTGCTCGCCTGAACTCCCGCTCAGAGTGCTTTCTGACCGTAGAAGCCTTAGGGATGTCGTCAACCGCAAAGGGTTGATCAATTTCGACAACGAGTTCCGGATCTTGCGGAGCTCGTCGCTGCGCCCCCGGAGACCTCGTGCAGCTCAATGTCACGCCACATATGCGGCTGACAAGCGGGGAGCACCGCGACATTCGCCCATATCTGGCCTGGCATCGGGCGCACGCCTTCCAGGCATAGCAGGGCGGTTGCGGATCCCGGTATCGATGGCCGCTGTGCACCCCGATGCGGGTGCCGCCTGGCACGCATGCGGCCGCCGGCTCGCTGCCTGCTCCGCCCAAGTTCGCAAGCAAGGGGGCAGACCGGCTGCGCCCGCCAACCTGTCGTTCAGTACAAACGATCGATTAGGAAACGCTCGGGCTTCTTGCCAATCCACGCGGGAGCCCTACCGCGGCCCGACCAGGTCTGGCCCGTCTTGGGGTCGCGGTACTTGGGACGCGGCGCGGCCTTCGTCTTGGTTGGAACAGCGCGGCCAGCGGGCTCATCACTGGGCTTGCCCGCAATGTCCTCAATGCTCAGTTCATACTCCTGCATTAATTGCTGAATCCCCTCCACGATCTTTGGCACTTCCGTGGGACGCAACCGCTCAAGCTGGGCATTGACAGATGCGAGTTGCGCGAGCAGTGTGGATCTGGTCAGGCTTTGGGTTGCAGTAGGCACTTTTTGCTTCTGTCGCGTCTTACGAGTTTGCGTATTCTGAGTTCGCGCTTCCGGGGCCGCCTCCGCTCCATGCAGCGTTATCTGCTTCGGCCTGCCCTTCCTGATTGGCGTCTCTTGAGTCGTGGCTTCCGCGGCAGCAACATCGGCAACGGTTTTCGGCTTCCGATTGCGCTTCGGGGCCCGCGTCTCTTCAGGCGTAGCTTCCGAAGCTTGCGCGTAACGCGGCGCAAGCAGGGCAGCCGGTTCGGTCAATTCGTCCGGGGCGGAAGTTTCCCTCGGTTCGTCAATGGCCACGACTTCAACCGGAGCTTCGGCCACAGCTTCAGTAGTCGCTTCGAAGCGCATGGCTTCAATGGGCCCTTCCGGCAAGTCGGATTCAATCGCTTCCGAGTCGCGATGCCCGGCAGCACAAAAAAGATAGGCTCTAAGCACATTTGTATGGAGTAGCAATCACTTCAGCTGCCCCTTGCATGACGCCGCGTCCCGACGTGGTGGATGTTATGGCGTTTCATCGACACGGGAACCTCGCCGGGCCGACGCGCCAAATCGGAACTGTGGGCTGACTTCACCTACATCTGGACCGCCGAAGGCTGGTTGCACGCCGCGGCAGTGCTGGACCATAACTCTCGCCATATTGGTTGGTCGATGCAGGAGAGCACAGCTCGCAGCTGGGTCGGGCCCGTTGGAACCGGCCACCGCTTGCGCTCGACCGCAGCAACGCGTTGCGTCGCCGCCGGCGCACGCTCAGTCGGGCCTTGCCATATGGGCGCCAGTCGCGCTTGTGGGCCGCCAGCCGGCCCTCTCGTTGAGAGAGGCCGTGCGCGCGCTTTGGTGGTCTGGGACGTTGGCTCGGCCAACCGGGAAAGTCCTCTCATGCAAGAACGCCTCGACATAATTTGATACGACGTCGCGTGCGGTTCTTGAATATAGTGAGTGGTCCAACTGCTCCAGTACGGTCATCGTGACGTTCTTGTACGTTCCGAGATAACCAGCCTTTGGGAGTTCGTCGAGCCCCGCATCTAGCGGACCGTACACCAGTGAAGTCCGTACGTCCCTCCGCTCGAGGTCCGCGAGGAGTCGGCGGACAGCAGAGCGCTCGTACCAGCGACGTATCAGGCTTACTGCGATCCTGCGCAGATCCGATCGGCCAGTCAACAATAGAAGCCATTTACGGGGATTCCGGACGGACCGCATATACACCTGACTGGGGGCACGCGCCTTCGTCGTGGGTGCCCCCCAAAAGAAGAACGGCAGGTTGATAGACATGCAGCCCACCACATTTGGATGCTTTAGCGTCGTATGAACGCTGACGTATGCGCCCGCGCAGACGCCGAACATGACAATCTCCGGATGTCGAGCCGCGATCAGCCATTCCACTCCTGCTATCGCGTCTGCGACAGCATGACGGGCATATACAGCCTCGATGGTCGGCGCACCGTCGTGATTCACGCTGTCCCCAACGCCGCCCACGTCCATGCGTAAAGAGGTGATTCCCTGTGCCGCAAGCCTCCGAGCCATCAACACGGAATGCCTTGCGCAGCCAACGCGATGAACGCCCGCTGTGTTCATGATCAATACAGCTGGGGCATGCTCGTTTGGATTGCGGGGCTTGCAAATGACACCGACATAGCGTCCGTTTCCGAACACGACAGGTATTTCATGACCCGCCGCGAAGTCGATCCTTGTATCCGCCGGCGGCTGCAGAATTTCGACGGAAGGCGCCGCTGTCGTGCCGCACTGAGCGCCGAGCCACTCGAGCACGCTATCGAAGGCCAGTCGCGGCGGCACGCAAAATGTCGGGTCGGGCAAGAGGAATTTATCGTACTCTGGAAAGATCTGCAGATCTGCGCTCGCACCGTGGCCACGGTAGTACTGAGCGAGCTTGTTCAACGACTCGCTAACGCCGATATCGTGCAAGAGCACGCGGGGCGCGGGACGCCGCTGGCGCTCTGTGAGGTCGATGGAAGCGAGTTGATCCAGCGTGTCGGCATACATGCGGAATCCTAGCGCGCCCACTCCCGGCGCTTCCTCCGGCGACTGCTTTGCATCCTGGCCAGCGAGGGCCTTGACGCAGCTTAGATCCTGCATGCGCAGTTCCCGGATGTAGCGCTTGCCAGAGATGATCGGCGCCATCAATATCACGCTGTCGACATTGGCAAGCTGCTCGGCGGCCACTGCTGCTAACGTCGCACCCAGACGTAAGCCGCAGAGCGCGAGCCGTGTGACACCGGTAGCGGTCCGCAGGTATTCCGCCGCGGCGATGATGCTGTCAACCCATGCGCGAAAGCGTTCCGGGTCCTCCTCGTCGCCCTCGGAGTCGCCCGTCCCCGGATAATCGAAGCGCAAGACGGGCATGCCACAGGCTACCGTTACCGATTCCGCGAAGTCGCGCCATCCGCGGTGCACACATAGCGCCTCATTGCCGAACGGGTTGCACAATACCAGGCCCGTGGCAGCCCGGCCGCCCGCAGGGAGATGCAGCCACCCAAAACAGCCACCAAAGGTGACCGGTCTCATCGTAGGCTGGCCAGTCATTGGTGTCCCTTACGATGAGATACAGCGCCCGCCAGGCTACCGTCCGGCATGAGGGGGGCGAGAGACCTTTCCAGCGAATCGATACAGCGAAACAAGTCGAACGATATCAACTCTCCAGGTATTTCGATGCCAAAGGCATCTTCAACCGCTAACAGGACACGGACCGTACCGAGGGAGGACAAGCCAGCGTCGTACAAGCTATCGCTATCGGCCAATGTTTCGACCGGGACATGGAGGCATGCATTCTCCGAAAGGATATTACGCAGAGCGACTTTCAATGACTCCCTCCCATCTGGAATAGCCAATCCACGCGCACGTAGTGTTGGCTGATTAGTACTGCTCGGGATGGTGTCAACTTCACGCAGGAATTTTGGTGCGCGCGCACTGCTCGGCTAGCGCTTTCCTGTCGATTTTTCCATTTGCGTTAAGCGGCATTGCGTCGAGTGACACGATCCGCTGGGGCGCCGCATAGTCGGGCAAGCACTGCCGACACGCATGTAAGACCGCCTCGGTGTCTACTCGGGGATTTGTCACGAAGGCTACGAGCCCAGCCGCCCGCCCCACCTCATCGAGGGGCCAGGCAATCACCGCGCAGAGCGCGGCACCGCTGCGCGCGTGGACGATATGCTCGACTTCCTCCAGTTCGACACGGTTACCTCGAATCTTGACCTGCGTATCCACACGCCCGTGAAATACAATCCCGTGCGCTTCAGTCGTCCGCACGATGTCACCGGTCCGATACCAGCGGTGCGCATCACGGCCCGGATAACGCTTCGAGACGAACCTGTCATTGCCAGATGGGCCGTCCGCTGACAAATAGCCACCGGCAATCTGTGGGCCCGCGATCAGCAACTCACCGGTCTGCTCGGCGGCGACAGGTCGGAGGTCCGGGTCAACGATCATCAACTCTACCCCCGGGAGTGCTCCCCCGAGCGGGATGACCGCGTGCTGCGGATTGTCGAGAAATTCCGCGCTGACTTCAAAGCAAGTCGAGGCGATGGTCGCTTCCGTCGGCCCGTACATATTGAACAGCCTGCTATTCGGTGCGGCACGCGCCCACGCCAACGCCAGAGAGCGAGGCAACTGCTCACCGCCAAACATCGAGACCCGAAGACTCGGGAAGGCACCCGGTGTCAGCTTGCGCATTTGCTGCATAAAGCCGACCACGGACGGGACACTACTCCAATGCGTGATTTCATGACGTCTAATAAAGTCGGCGTTATACACGGGATCGACAGTCTCTGGCACGTACAGGCAGCCACCATTCGCCCAACATACGAACATGTCATGCACGGATGGATCGAAGCTCAACTCACAGAGCTGGATATGACGTGCATGGCTGGTTCGCTCTTGCAGCTGCAATTGCCCGTTCATATACGCCTCGGCGTTCGAATGCGTAATCGGCACGCCCTTCGGCGTCCCCGTCGATCCCGAGGTGAAGAGTATGTAAGCGACGTCGCCCTTGGCACCTTGCGGTCGCACATAAGGCGCGACAGGCAGCGTAGACACGGTGGACGCGACGGAAGGCACGTGCGAACCGGGCGCGTCCTCGTCGAGCAGAAAAATTTGCGGGGGCTCGTCAAGCAATGCCAGCACATCCTCCAGCCCGCTGGCGCAACCACGATCAACCAGCATCAACGACGCACCGGACTGCGCGATGATCGTCGCCCTGCGTGAAGCCGGCATCTTCGGATTGAGAGGCACATAGGCCATCCCCGCATCGAGAATTCCGAGCACGCCGGCATAGGCTTCGACACTGCGATATCCAAACAGCAGACAACGTCCAATGTCCTTGTCCCGCGCAATTGCTGTAAGACCTGCAGAGATACGACGTGCCCGGGTTTCAATCTCGCCGTAACTGTATAGACGGTCCTTTACCCATAACGCTGGACTGTCACTGTAGCGCGCGGCGGAATCAAAAAAGTATGAATGCAACATCTCGTATCCTGGAACATGAGACCGGGTAACCGTTATGAGCACCGGCGCCAGATGTCTGCAGCATCCAACCCTTCATCCTGGGTGTCCGCCTGCGGCGAAGAATAGACTTTCGAAAGACGGGTTTCTGTGCGATAGCGCTCGAAACGTCTATGCGCTGACGGCGGAGCATTGGTGGATGCGTACATTCCGCACGCGAGTGGAGAATCGAGAGGGGTCGTTCCCGCCGCGGTCGCGACGCGGCGCTGATCCGCGTAGTTGCTAACTCGCCAAAGGATCATCAGGCAAAGTACCCGTCGTCGATTTGCACCAACTGCTCTTCAACGAGACGAGCGCCCTGCTCCGTCCCAGCGACTGACAATGGCGTAAGCCCACCGAGCCGCCGCTGCTGCCGCCGCAACCAGTTGAGACCGCGCTCGACGTCTCCAAAGGTGTTCACCGCCTGCGCCAGGATCCGGGCAAGCCGAATGGCCTTGTCCGACTCGTCCATGGTCAGCGGCTGTCCCTTCTCCCGACGATGACTGAGCGTGCGGCGCGGGACGATGAAGGCCACCTCATCCCATGAGAGCCCCGCCTCGAGCAGGCGCTCGAGTATCTCCACCGGTAGCCTCTCGCTTGCCAGCGTCGCAAGGTCGGCGCCGCCGCGTACCTTGATGCCCAGATAGCCGCTCAACCTATCGAGGTAGCGCTCGTATGGGGCAGGTGCCCCCGAAGGATGGAAAGCGATTGTTGGCATGACGTGCTCCGGCAATTTGCCCATGTTCGCGGCCAGTTGCCAAGCTAGCAACTTCGCTAGCTTGAGCGCTGCCTGCGGCCCTATGGGCCGATCCTCGCACCCGAAGACGGGTGTAGAACCATAACGCACCCTATACCATGCGTTATCCTATCCGTCTGTCGTTAGTGCTGCCTATTGAGTGCAATATCAACGTCTTCACCTGCCGCAAATGTCTATCCGCAACTCCTCAACCGGTGACGAGATTGCCGCAGAAATCGGCGCTCGGTTACGCGTCAAGCGCCTCGAGCGCAACCTCACCACCGACGAACTCGCGAAGCGCGCCGGCCTCGGAAGAAACGCCATAGGCGACCTCGAGGCCGGCAAAGACGTGCGTGTTTCGACCCTCATCAAGGTCATGCGCGCACTCAACATGCTCAGCAACCTTGACGCTGCCGTTCCGGATGCCTTGCCCACGGGCGCAGCGCTCAACCAACGCGGTCAGGTCAGGGAGCGCGCTCGCAAACCAAAGGAGATGTAGTCGGCTACCGAAAAGAAGCCACGGGCCCGCCAGCTGGGGGGGGGGTAAGGACCGAATTAGGGAAATGGCGAGTCGAAAAAGTGGCTAACCCACCACACTATATCTTGCATTTCAAGATTTGCAAGATTACGATTGGCCCATGACCTCACCCGACTTCAAGGCCACCCCCGCCCGCACCATGGGCGCACGCATCCGCGCAGCACGCGAGACACGCGGCCTCAACCAGCACCAACTCTCCGATGCCCTCGGTTTCGCCGATCGTCAGACGCTGTCGACAATCGAAACCGGCGAGCGGAAGGTGCAGCCAGCCGAGCTCGTCAAGCTCAGCCAGATCCTCGAGCGCCCACTCGACTGGTTCATCGATCTGTTCGTCATCGAAGGCGAGGCACAGTTTTCGTGGCGCGTTTCGCAGTCGGTCACCGACAGCTCGCTCGCTGACTACGAAGCAAAGATCGGGCTGATCGTCGGACTGTTCCGCCACCTGAATATCGCGCTGAATGGCCCATCGAAAGCGCTCGGGCAATTCCTGCGGATGCCCCCCAACCCCGCGTTCGAGGACGCCTGGCGTTGGGGCGAAGCCGTGGCGCAGGAACTCGACCTCGGCCCGATTCCGTCTGAAGTCCTGGCTGAACGCATCGAGACCAGGCTCGACATCGCGGTCCTGCATATCGACCCGGACGTCTGCACCAACGGCACCCACGCCATATCAGGCGCCATGTGCCGCCTCCCCGATCTCGGCGTCATCGTCATCAACAGACGAGAGTCCAGAGTCCGTCGCAACTTCGACGTCGCACACGAGCTATTCCACGCGCTCACCTGGGATGCGCTGACGCCTGAGCACCGCGAAGACACCGACGCAAAGCCGGTCAAGCGAAGCCGGAGAATCGAACAGCTGGCCGACAACTTCGCCGCCGCGGTCTTAATGCCGACAGCGACCCTGTCTCAGCTCATCGATCCTGCAGGCTTCACCAACACGCAACACCTCGCAGAGGTTGCCAAGCAATTGCAGGTCTCCACGCATGCGCTGGCTTTCCGGCTATTCAACGCGAAGATGATCGACAAACTCACGTGTCAGGCCTTGTGCGAGCAACCACCGCTCGCACCGCGATGCGCTTCAACGCCACCGAAACTGCTGTCCGCGTCCTTCGTGACGCTATTGCACGACGGCATCGCGCGCGGCCACGTCTCGACCCGAAAGGCCGCCAAGGCCCTCTCGATGACGCTTGAAGACCTTGCTGAACTGATGCGGGACTATGGAAAGTCGGTGCCCTTCGCGATCTAGGCGATCAAATGACGAAGCAACGGGTGCTGTTGGATACGTGCGTCATCATCGAAGCGCACCGAATCAGCTGTTGGAAGGCGCTTTGCCAAACCTTCGACGTTGAGACGGTGCAGTGCTGCGTCGACGAGTGCTGTGCTGGCGATCCATTGAAACCTGGCCGCGTCCCGATCCAGCGCGAAGATCTCGTTGCCGGGATGGCTAGAGTCCATGATGTCACCGACATCATGTTGGCAACGCTCGCAATCGAGCAAGATGACCTACCCGCTCTCGATGATGGCGAATTGCATCTGATGGCGTGGCTCCATGCCAACCCAACCGAGGCTGTGCTCACCGTGATATCCACCTCTGACCGCGCTGCTCTTCGTGCGGCGCATGTGCTTCGACTACTGGATCGGGTGACGTCTCTACAGGAGCTTGGCAGAGGCGCCGGTGTTGGACGCAAGCAGTTGGAAAAGTTGGAGCATCACTTCAGCGAGGATTGGCTTGGGGCGGTACGGATGCAGTTGCGTATGAATATGCTTTGATGCCGGTGATCGGCACAATGCACGCGATACCCTGCACTACCGGCCTTATTTGCCTATCAGTGCAGCCTCTAGCATGCATTACGACATGACACGAGACTCGCGAAGATTGGCCATGAAAACGCTCGTCGAGCCTCAGTCCGGTGAGGAACACCGGCTAATCAAATTCGCTCTCGCGCTGCGGACAGCGGCCGGATCCGGTCTTCAATCTCGTTGATCACACTCAGGACGAATACGTAAGGAACTTCGCGTTCCTGATGTGACCCGCCGGCGAGGGGGGCTTCCCGCTGCCTATGACCGGATACAGGCTGCAGCAGCAGATGACTGCTTGGGTCGCAACGTTCCACTGGCCCGCGAGGGGCGGCCCAGCCGCCGAACGCCTCGGTCGATGGATGCTCTTTTTCGGCCTCGTGACCAGGCACATGTCGCCGAAGTCAACCAACTCCTCTACGGTAAGTCATCCGCCTAGAGGTTTATCGGACTCACCCTACCCGTACAACGCGGCGCGCGTGTGAGTGGGGCTGACGCTCAAGCGCGTATTCACGAGCCGACCGCACCAATAGAGCGGCGGTAATCTCGCAACAACAGGGCGGTGAGTCTCAGTCGAAAGTGCAGTTAAAGCCCGTTTTTTGTGCATCTATTGAAAAAAATGCGCGATAGAAAAAAATCAATACGTGCGAAAACAGGCAGAAATTGGCAAAAAACGGCAAAAATTGAAGCTTGGGTTTTCTGGGCTTGGAAACACGCTTGTCACGACTGGTAAAACACCGATGTTTCACTAAACTTAGATCTGATTTAAACGACGACCACAAGATGTTGTGGTGGTGCCATGCAGATCAGAGCTGATGGCCCTCGGTAACCGTGCCATACCGAGGGCCGAAAAAGTAAAGACCCCAAACGCGCTTCACTTTGGCGAGATGGACGCGATTGGGGTCTTCCAGGCACTGCCTCGAACGACGCGCACGCAGTGCGTCCGCCTTCGTTCGCGAGAACCCTGCGCACAACGCAGGACGCAACCAAGGTGGCCGCGCGCGTCTCGAGGCTCGATTTTATGCGCTGCCGCATGAGAAGCCAAGGCGCTTCCTAGTCGGTACTTAACAAATTGAGCCGCCCCTGCGGCGAAAGGTTTAAGTCATGCAATACCTAGCCCGTATCACTATTCACAATGGGACCTACCTCGAATACGAGGCATTGCATCAGCGGATGCATGCCATCGGCTTTGTCCGGGTCATCCGTGCCGCTAACGGCGTGCGCTACTCCCTGCCGGACGCTACGTACGTCGGTGAACGCTTCGAGGCGGTGGCGGCGGTTCAGCAACTGGTAGCGAACCAGGCCAAACAGGCCGCGCCGATGCGCGGTACTCCGCAGGTTTTTGTCTGCGATTACAACCTGGCCGCCTGGTCGGGATTGCCTGTCGCCAAGTAATGACATAACAGACCTGCCGGCCCTCCCCGGCAGGTCTGTCTTTCATCCGGACACAACCACGGATAGCCATCGTCGAAGCGATCGTCGCGTCGAAGGCAGACTTCCGGCCGTGGGCCCGGCCAATGACGGCATACCCATCACCCTTGGGGTAGGCGGGGCGTGCTGCCCGATGAGACCATCCGTGGCACTAAGAACGAGAACGAGGGTTGCATGCATCCTGTACTGGTCCAGATTCAAGAGGAACTCCGCAAGGTCACTGCCCAACTGCAGGCCCATCTGGGCAGCGACGAACCATTGGGGACAGTTCACAACAACTGGAGCTTCCCAGGCCTCACCCGCACCGAGCTGGTCGAGGAAGCGCAATCAATCATCGACCTTATCGATGAACGCGGAGGCGACGACCTCGGCAGCGCCGAATCCCGCATCAAGGACTATGTGCGGCGATTGACGCATCTGCACACGAGCACCATTCCCAATATGTGGAGCAATGCCAACCAGGCCGTCACCGCCTACCTGTTCACGCTCGAAGGCTTGCGCAAAGCGCTCGCCCCGGTCCTAGCCGACGACGCGGTCGCCAAGGCAGCCGAAGCCGCCGTCCAATTAAGGCGGCTCGCCACCAAGATCCGCGGTCTCGAAGCGCGGCTGGCAAACGTCGAGCCACGAACTGCCACCCTATCGGGCATGGTCGAGCGCATCGAGAAGGCTTACAGCGCTGCCGACCAGCTCCCGACGGACCTCGAGTCGCTCGCCGAGGCGCGGCAGGAGCTCGCAGCCATCCTGAAGGCGTCCGCCGAGGAAGGCACCCGTATTGCGGACACGCGCAAGGAGGCGAGCGCGCTCGAAGCGGATTTGCGCCAGAAACAGAAAGAGGCCGGCGAAGTCCTCGAGCGCTGTGAGACAGCGTATTCGGCCTCCACCAGCGTGGGCCTCGCCGCCGCCTTCACGGAGCGCTCCGAGTCCCTCTCGAAGTCAATGTGGCTCTGGGTAGGCGGTCTCATTGCCGCCCTCTCGCTGGGCAGCTTCTTCGGCTCTCAGCAACTCCACTCGCTCTCAGAGCTGTTCCGCCAGCCCAATGCCCCGACCTCTGTCCTGGTGCTCAATCTCGCTTTGTCGCTGCTGTCGGTCGGGGCGCCCGTCTGGTTTTCGTGGCTCGCCACCAAGCAGGTTGGGCAGCGCTTCCGGCTTTCCGAGGACTACGCCTTCAAGGCATCGATCTCGCGCGCCTACGAGGGCTTCCGCCGGGAAGCGGCGCGCTTCGACAAAGACATGGAAAGCCGCGTGCTGGCTTCGGCCCTGACACGCTTGGACGAGCTGCCGTTGCGACTGGTGGAGACTGAAACGCACGGCAGCCCCTGGCACGAGTTCGTGTCGTCGGACGTCGTCAAACAGGCGATGCGCGTGGTGCCCGACTTTGCCGACCAGGTGAAGGACTTGGCAAAACAGGGCATCGCTGCGGCGACGACCCGGTCCAAGCCGAAGGCACCAGCCAGTGCAGCAACAGGTACGCCCATCAATGCAGCGAATGGTACGGGCGTCGACGCGGATTAATACGCCGCCGGGATAGTTCTGATAACCGGTAACGCCGCGTGGGTTGGCTTCGTAGCCTTGCCGCGACTGACGCCGAAACTCGAGAGCGCTTGTGCCTCGGGGTGACGGCGCGTGGCGGGGAAGGAAAATGACATGACGCACCATGCAGGGCTCAACGCGAATGGCAAAGATCTAGAAGCCATTGGCCCGCGTACTCGGGTGCGCGAGCCCTCTAAATGCGATTGAATTGTCGCAACTTTACAGGCAGCGGAAATTATGACCGATAGCAGCCATTGGCGGTTCAACGCGGACGTGACGTGGCACACCTTTTCCGCAACCGTGCATCAAAGCGTTATGGCGGCCGAGGCAACCAATGCCTTTATGCGCTATGAGTACTTGCGCGCCGCCTTGTATTTCGGTAGCGCGTGTGCCGAGGGCTATTTGAATCGCTCGATGCGCGAACGTCTGACCGTACGGTGTTTAGCAGAACGAACGATAAGAGACGAGTTGAAACGCCCTGGACTGGGTATAAAACTCCGTAAATGGCCTGCCAATTTTTGCGATCAGTCAACCCAACTGCCTGCGGACATCATCGATTTACTGGACAAAGCGCAGAAGGTGCGTAACGAGAATACCCATCCTAAGCAGGCCGACCACAGCATTTATCAGGACATGGACGATGTGCAGCCGAATGACATTGTCCACGCACTCGCGCGCATGATCGTGATCCTCAACGCTGCGCGTGACCGCCCTTTTCCCTACTGGTTACTGGGCTGGAACTACGTCGGCTTGAACGGAGACCCTAGCCATCCTTTCGAAAGCAACAACCTTAATGGCTTCATACATTCGCTGCGACATCTTGGCTTCTCTTTCGACAATCACGGAAGCGATATGACGTGGGAACAGCGTGAAATGACGTCCATCACGGGGTACACGGCACTCCGCGAGGCGCTGCAAAAATTGCCTTTCGATATCGAACCGCGGGATAGTCGGTTTCCGACAAGACCCCGACTGACGCGACGGTGGTGGGATAAATCCGTGATCAACGACGAGAGCCTAGCAGCGTTGAGTTGACGCAGGTCGCCAGCAGACGGCGGCGCGCCGGCTCGCCGAGCTGCGTCCCGACGAAGCCGTGCTGGTGCTCGATGCCACGTCGGTCGGCGAAGGCTCGGCCGGACGGAACTCCGGCTTCGTCATCAACGTCCCCCACAATACCGGGATGACCGGTCACGGCCGCGCCACCGATGCCGCGCAGCGGCAACTGCGCCTGTACCAGGCGGGGTTGCAGTGGCTGGAGGCGCTGGTCCGCGCGCATCGGATCAACTGCGGCTGGAATCCCGCCGGCAAGTTCCATGCCGCCGCCAGCGCACACGGTGTGGCCGCACTCAAGGCCACGCTGGCGCTCTATCAGGCATGGGGCGTCGAGCACACCGAGCTCGATGCCGATGCGCTCGCCGCCAGGCTGGGAACGCCCTACTATCGCTACGGCTTCCACGCGACGAACAACGTGTTCGTGCAACCGGCCGCGCTGATCAGAGGCCTGGCCGATTCGCTGCCGCCGAACGTCGTATTGGCGGAAAACGAAGCGGTCACCTCGCTAGGCCGGACCGCGCCATTCTCGATCGCCACGTCGCGCGGCAGCTACGTCGCGGATCGCGTGATCGTCGCCAATAACGGCTTTGCCAAATCGCTCGGTCTGCTTCAAGACCGGCTCATCACAATCTACACCTATGCCGCCTTGACGCCCGTGCTGCCCCCCTCCGAACTGGCGCAGCTCGGCGCGGGCCCAGAGTGGGGCGTGATCCCCGCCAACCGGCTCGGCACTACGTTGCGGCGCGTCGCGGATGGCCGTTTGATGGTGCGTAGCGCGTACTCGTACGAGCATGAGCAGACTCCGGCCGCCACGCTGCGATTGCTTACCGACAGCTATCGGCGCCGCTACCCACAGATGCCATCCCATGACTTTGAGTACGTGTGGGGCGGCACCACAGCGCTTACACGCAATGGCGCCAGCTTCTTCGGCGCGATCCAGCCGGGCATCTTCGCGGCTGCGGGTTGCAACGGCGCAGGGGTGCTCAAGGGCAGCACCTACGGACGGCTGCTGGCTGACCTCGCGCTGGGCGAAACGTCGCCGTTGCTGGCAGACGCGCTAGCGCTGGAGGGCCCGAGCTGGTTGCCGCCAGAGCCGCTGCGCCGCATCGGTGTGACGCTCGCCATCAGATATCAGGCATCTGTGGCCGGTGCTGAACGATAGCCGCCAACGCAGCGAAGTCAGCCGACGGATTCAAACAGCCTCAAGAGCCATGCGTCACGTGCGAAAGGCGCGACGATCTGCAACCCGACAGGGAGCCCCGCAACGCAACCGGCGGGCACGCTCAACGCCGGGAGCCCCGTCGCGTTCCAGGGGCTGGTCAGGCTCAGCAGAGCCGCCCTCGCATCCGTGCGGGTGCCATCGACGATGATGTCTCGTTCGCCGACACGGGGCGCCGTGATCGGCGTGGTGGGCATGACGAGCAAGTCGTAGCGCGTAAAAAACGTTGCCATGGCCTCGCGCAACAATCGCTGCTCGTGGAGGCCTTGCACATACTCCCATCCGGCGACCTGGGCGGAGACCTCCAGCCGCGATCTGACTTCAGCATCGAAAAGCTCTGGGGCGGCCCGCATGCGTGCGGCATGGACCGCGTAGGCCTCGGATCTTTGCAGCGCCGCGACGCACGCAAGAAGACGTCTGGAGAGGGGCTGAACATCCTCCACGGCATCGAAAGATTCCACCTTCCCCGCCAGCCATTCCTCCGCATGACGCCGCACGCATGCGCGCACTGCGGGGTCAACGGGTCCGAGATCGCTGCCGTCGATCCATGCTACCCGCGGCCGCCCCGTGGGGCCATCCACGGTTTCCGCTCCGGGGCTGAGCGCGCGAAAGATGAGCGCCGCGTCCGCAACCGTCCTCGCCATCGTGCCGAGATGATCGAGGCTCGAGGAGAGCGGGAACACGCCGTCCATCGGCACGGTATTGAAGCTCGGTTTAAACCCGACCGTGCCGCACAGTGCCGAAGGAATCCGCACTGAGCCTCCTGTATCCGTTCCAAGGGCCAGCGGCACCATGCCAGCTGCAATGGCAGCGGCGCTGCCCGCGCTGGAACCGCCCGTCATGCGACTCATGTCGTGTGGATTTCTTGCGGCGCCCTGCAGGGACCGGTCCCCGGTAGGACCATAGGCGAACTCGTGGGTCAGCGTCTTTCCAACGATGATCGCCCCGGCCGCACGCAGCGACGACACGCATGCGGCATCGCGTAACGGCCGATGGCCCGCGAAGTGGGCGGAGCCATAGGTCGTCGGCATATCGAATGTATCGATATTGTCCTTTACGGCGACAGGCAACCCGTCCAGCGGGCCGAGCGCATGGCCCTCTGCCCGCCTTCGATCCGAAGCCGCAGCCGCACGACAGGCCCCTTCGGCGTCGACGTGGACAAACGCGTTGATCAGCGGATTCAGCCGCTCGATCTCGTCAAGGCATCGTTGGACGACCTCACGGCTCTCGAGCGTGCCACGTTGCAGGTGTGACGACAGCTCCGTCGCCGTGACGGACGCGAAATATCCCGCCACGGGGCGAGTGACATCGGATGGATGCATATGACAGACCTCGAAAGGGTTACGACAGGAAGGCTGGGCCGTTCGGGCGCACGCGCATGCCTGGCCGCAGGCGGCGCCAGGGCAGGTCGCCAGGGTCGGCGGCCATCGGTCCCGGCGCCTTCGCCACGAGCACCGCGCGCGCGATAGGCTCGAAGTCCGCACGAAAATGCACCGAGCTCTTGACCACGAGGATGTCCACCTCCGCGGGCTCGACGCCGGCCGCACGGATCAGATTGCGATCGATAACCTGAGATTTGACGGAGCACACGCAGATCGTGACACCGTCCACTTCGAGGCCCGCGACGGGCCCGATGTCCGTCCACAATCCATGCTTCATCACGCCGTCGTAACGCAGCTTTCCATCGGACAGATGGCGCACGATGCATCGGGCGATGAGCGGCGCATCGCCTGCCACACCGGACTTCCCGCCGATGGACAACGTCATCCGTGCGCCAACACCCGCCGCGTGGGCCATGCGCGCTGCCTCCGGGTCCCATATCAGGCCGACGGCGGCATTTGTCGCTCCCGCCGCCAGCAGGGCGCGAACCATACCCATGGTGTTCGAGTCAGCGCCGGCGCCGGGGTTGTCCTGCGTATCGGCGATGATCACCGGCCCACCGGTGTTTCGGACGATCTCCTGCGCGCGCGCCACCGCCGCTTCGGGCGTAAGGAATCCCGCATCCCACGCGGACTCGTCGGCCGTCACGCAGGCATGGAGACGGTCCACTGCCGCGGCAACGGCCGACGCGTCGGCCCCGTAACCCCAGACGACGCCGCCGCATTCGGGAATATCGGCGGCGGGGAAGCCTGGCGTGAACGAAAGACTTTCCACCGCCGCGCCCGTCTCCAGACGGGCGAGTTCCGCGTAGACATCCGCGGCAGGCGCCATCTGCGTACACATTGCATTGATGGGAATCAGGAACGGGACGCGCCGCGCGTGCAGATGCCAGGGGCTCGGACGTTCCAGCAGGCGATGCAACAGATCCGCGGCACGGGCGCCTGTCGCAGCCAGGTCGATATGCGGATATGTGCGATATGCCACCAATGCATCCGCCGCGCCGAGCATGCCGGACGTGACGTTGGCATGAAGGTCCAGCGATGCGACGATCCTGACGTCTGGACCCACCGCATCGCGCAACCGTGCCAGCAACTCCCCTTCGGGATCGTCGAGATGTTCGCAGACAGCGGCACCGTGCAGGTCGAGGTAGACACCATCGGGGCGGCATTGCTTTGCCGCATCCACGATCTCGGCGGCAATCTTCTCGAACGCGTCCTCCGTGACGTGCGCCGAAGGACTCGCTCCTGCCCATATTACGGGCTGTACGGCATGTCCCAGTGTACGGATACGCCGCAGAAAGCCGCCAACCGGAAGATTCACGTCGCGCAGTTCCAGAATGGCGTCGCCGCGACGCATGGCCGGAAAGCTTTCGCCCCGCTCGAAGCTCTCGTACGTCGCCTTGGTCGGCGCGAAAGTATTGGTTTCGTGCTGGAAGCCAGCAATCAGGATTCGCTTCATTCGACAAGAGTCTGCTGCGTGGTGAATGCCTCGGCGCGAGTCGCATAGGCGTCGTATCCCAGCACGTGGCGCAATGCCGCGCGATCGAAGGCGTAGGGTCGCCCCTCTTCCGAAGCGAGCTGTGCCAACGCTTCGCGCATGCCATGCATGGCGGGCGCCAGCGTTGAAAACGGAAACGTGCCCAGCCGCAGTCCCAGGCTTTGCGCATGTCTTCCGGAATACGGCGGACGCGATGGTTCGCCAGTCACGACCCCAAAAGCGGGCCGGCCGCGTGCGGCGGCGACGGATCGCACGATCTCTTCCTCGCTGGCGGGCGCATCGAGCAACACGATGTCCGCACCCGCCTCCACGAATAGCGCGATGCGCGCCAACGCTTCGTCGAGGCCAAGCGTTGGCCGGCAATCCGTCCGCGCAAGCACGAGCATGCCGGACTCGCGGGACGCCTCGACGGCGGCGCGGACCTTGATGACCGCTTCTTTCCGCGGCAGGCATAGCTTCTCCTGCGCATCCAGCACACGCGGAGACGCCTTGTCCTCGATCATGATGGCTGCCGCGCCTGCTCGGCCGAACGCCCGGACGGTGCGCTCGACGTTCAGCGCATTCCCAAATCCATGGTCGCCGTCGACCATGACCAATGCGGCTGGCGCCGCTTCGCGCACCATCACGAGCGCGTCGAGCAGCTCCGCGAAACTGATGAGGTCCAGATCCGGCCCCCCGAAGCGAGCGGCCGACACACACAGGCCCGACACGAACAGCGCGTCGAATCCGGCCTGTGTGGCCACCCTCGCGCTCAGGCCGTCCCACACCGAGGGCATCGGTAGAAAGCCGGTGGTCTCGAGCCGTCCGCGCAATGCGTCGCCGGCGCCGAGCTTGAAGATTTCAGACATGGATCGCTGCCAGTGAGAAGAATCGACAGTCTGCGGGGTCCCCAGCCCGTGAACAATAACGTCCCCCTTGCGATTTCGTTGCTACGCAGGCAACAATTGCCGAAACGCAAGCTTGGAGATGCAATGGGTCAGGCAGGACGGGTCGTCAACGAGCACCGGCTCAGATACTTCTTCGAGGTGGTCAAAGCCGGTTCCATCCGCGGTGCTGCCGAGCGCCTCGACGTCGCGGCGTCGGTGGTGACGCGGCAGATCCAGCAACTGGAGCGGGAGCTCGGGTGCCGCCTCCTGGAACGCCACGGGCGCAACGTCCGGCCGACCGAGGCTGCCGGTCTGGTCATCGAGCATTGCCGGGACCGCTGGGCCAGCGAGGAGCTGCTTCTCGCGCGCCTCGACGAGCTCAAGGGACTACAGCGTGGCGAGATTCGCATCGTCGCCGGGGAAGGATTTCTCGAACAACTCAGCCAGACGCTGACACTCGACTTCTGCAAGCGCTATCCGAACATCAACCTGAAGCTCGACCAGGTCAGCAGCTATGAGGTGGTGCGCATGGTGCTGGAGGACGAGGCGCATATCGGCATTGCGTACTGCTCGCCCGAGAGTGGATCCGTACGCCTGCTGCGGTCACGATCGCTACCGGTGGGGCTGATCGCGGCGCCCGGGCATCCGTTGGCACGAATGCGGGCACCCATCGCGCTTAAGGATGTGCTGCCGCACCGCGTGGCGCTGATGCAGGAACAGTTTGGTGTCAGGCAGTTGCTGGTGTCCGCCGAGTACGCGGAGGGAATCCAGTTCGTCCCGCACTTCAGCTCGAACTCGCTCGCCGCCGTGAAGAATCACGTGAAATCCGGCGCAACGGTCACCTTTCTGTCGGCCAACGCGGTCGCACGCGAGGTCGCCACCGGGGAACTGGTCCATATCCCTATCCGGAACAGCATCCTGGAGGCCGCCACGGTCCAGCTGATCGTTCGCGCCGGGCGAGCGTCTTCGGCCGCCCTGCAGGAAGTACAGCGGTGCATTACGCAGATGCCGCTTTTCGCCGGCGGGACCTAGGTCGGGGGGCGCAGTGTCGCCGAATCGTTGACCACAGGGCAACGATTTAGCGGCGGCGACTGCATTGATTCGGAGGGCGGCGGAAACCAATAATAGGTTCGCCGGCCGCAGGTTCGGCCACGCGACCGTTACCCGAATCATCCATTTCGCATGACTGCCATCATGAAGCGCCTTGCCCTCCCCCTTCTCGCCGCGACCGCCCTGCTCCTGCCGCTACTGGGAAAGGCCCAGTCCGACTCCCACTACCCGACCAAGCCCGTCCGGCTCATCATCGGCTACGCACCGGGCGGATCCGCAGATTCGCTCGCGCGGCTGATCGCCAATCGCCTGTCCGTCCAGATGGGACAGACCTTCGTCGTCGACAACCGGCCTGGCGCCGCAAGCAGCATCGGCGCCAATGCAGTCGCCAAGTCGAATCCTGACGGCTACACGATCTTTCTTGGCTCGAACGCGAACACCATCAACGTCACGCTCTACAAGAAGCTGCCATTCGACCTGCAGAAGGATCTTGCACCGATCGGGCTCGTGGCGAGTTTCCCGAACATCATGGTCGTCAGTCCTTCGCTTCCCGTGAAGAGCGTCAGCGACTTCATTGCCTATGCGAAGGCGCACCCGAACGCCGTCAACTATGGCTCGTCGGGACTCGGCTCTTCCACTTTCATCGCGGGCGAAATGTTCCGTTCCATGGCGGGCATCGAGATGCAGCACGTGCAGTACAAGGGTAGCGCTCCAGCGTTGACGGACCTGATGGCAGGACAGGTGCAGGTGATGTTCGACAATGCGCCATCCGTGCTGCCGTTCGTCCAGAGCGGAAAACTGCGCGCGCTTGCCGTCACCAGCCCGCAGCCGCAGGGCTTTCTCCCGGGTGTGCCCACCATGACGTCGTCCGGACTTCCCGGGTACGAGATCTCTTCCTGGTATGGGCTCTTCGCACCGGCCGCCACGCCTTCGGCCATCGTCGCGGCTCTGAACAAGGAACTCAATATCGCGCTGCAGGACAAGAGCCTGCGCGAAAAACTCGCGGCACTGGGCGCCACGCCCGAGGGTGGCACCGCCGAGGCGTTCAAGGCGCATGTCTCAAAGGAAATCCCGAAATGGGCAACGCTGATCCGCAACTCCGGCGCAAGCGCGGAGTGACACTGCACGATGCGAGCATCCAGCATGACCGTTTCAGTCCAGACCGCCGCTGAAGCCCTGACCGAACTGGTCGGCGCCGCCAACTGCACCGTAGCCGCACAGGACAAGCGGCCTTATCTCACGGATTACCGCGGCATCTTCCACGGCGAGGCCATGGTGGTGGTAACGCCTGTTTCGACGCAGCAGGTGGGCGATGTCGTATCGTGGTGTTACCGGCACGACGTCCCGGTCGTACCGCAGGGCGGCAATACGTCGCTGATGGGTGGCGCGGTCCCCGACGATACCGGCACGGCCGTCGTCATCAGCCTGCGAAAGCTGAACCGCGTGCTGTCGGTCGATGTCGTCAACGACACCATGACGGTGCAGGCCGGCGTCACCCTCGCGGCTGCGCGCGAGGCCGCGGAGAACGCGCAGCGACTCTTCCCGCTGCGCATTGGCTCCGAAGGATCGTGCCAGATCGGGGGCAATGTCTCCACCAATGCGGGCGGCACCGCCGTACTGCGGTACGGCAATATGCGAGACCTCGTGCTCGGCATCGAAGTCGTGCTGCCGGACGGCCGTATTTATTCGTCGCTCAAGGGGCTGCGCAAAGACAATACGGGCTACGACCTCAAGCAACTTTTCATTGGTGCCGAGGGGACGTTGGGCATTGTCACCGCCGTGGTGCTGAAGCTCGCGCCGCAGCCGAGGGCTACCGCGGCGGCTTTCATCGCGGTAAAGAACCCGCATGCGGCAGTCGCGCTCCTTCAGGCCGCGAAAATCGGCTCTGGCAACGCCGTGAGCGCATTCGAGCTCGTGTCCGCTCCCGCGCTAGAACTTGTTCTGGACTACCTTGGCGATGCGAAATCGCCTCTGCAACACGCGCACGAATGGATGGTTCTGATGGAGCTGACATCGGGCGGCACCGACGAGGCATTGCACGCGGCACTATTGGACATTCTCGAGCTCGGCTTCGCGGAAGGGCTGATCGAAGACGCCGCAATAGCGGCGAGCCTTGCCGATATTCAGGCTTTCTGGCGCATTCGCGAAGACATCTCCGATGCGCAAACGCGCGCGGGCGGCAGTATCAAGTGCGATGTGTCCGTACCGATCTCGCGCATTGCCGATTTTATCGACGCCGCGTCGGCCGAGGTGCTAGCGCTCGACCCCGAGATTCGCCTCGTCATCTACGGTCACCTGGGCGATGGCAATGTCCATTTCAATCCTCTGAGGCCTCGAGACCAGCAGGCGGCCGAGTTTCTGGCGCGGCACTACAGGGTAGTATCGGAGACCGTCGACGGCCTCGCACACCGTGAGCACGGTTCTATTTCCGCGGAGCACGGTATCGGTGTGGTGAAGCGCGACGACCTGCGGAAGTACAAGTCTGAGGTGGAACTGCAGTTGATGTGGCAAGTAAAACGGGCGCTGGACCCGAAGAATCTATTGAACCCTGGGCGTGTACTTCCCGAGCCCGACGACCCATGCGCCATCCACTGAGGACACCCAAGGAAGAGTTATCCGTATTGCTCGATGAAGTGAGGAACCGGCGGCAGGAAATACTGCGAGACGCTCGACACCGCCTTCCTCGGAGTGCGGGCGAAGGCGAGTACTGGCCGCTCGTCCTCGCCTCCCTCGGACATCAAATGAATGCGCGGACGATCAGGCAACAAGTCATCGGACTCGCCTGTGCCGTGGAGTTCGGCTTGCGAGTCTCGCCGCCTGCCGATCTGGCCGCACGCCTCCAGGCAGAAGCGGCGCCCCTCCGGACGCTGTACTGGGTCGCTCAACGGCGACTGCGATTGACAGCGACGCACCGAGATTACGGTCGGTAACGGCGTGATGAACGTGCTGGTTAGCGCAGGGCCGATGGCCCACGGACTGGCACATCGGCGCCGTGAATGAGCTCGTTGCGAAACTGTGGTCCCGGCATCGGAGCTTGACGCCGCGATTAAGGAAATCAAGAAACTGCAGCGCCTACTCGGGAAGACGACAATGGAGGTCGAAACATATCGACTAGGAGGCGACACACTTGCATCCCTCGCAAGGAGAGAGAGTGGGGTGCGATCCCAAAAAATGAAAAAGCCTTCCGCACTGAGAGCTTAGATGCGCAAGGCGCATCAGATCCGCACTTCCTGCACCCGAGTGGGTGCAAGTGACTACGCTGTCTTTCGGCGTGCACCACCGCCCTTCAACTGCGCGGCCTTCTCACGTTTCGCGCGGCAGGCGGATGGAAATTGCCTGCATGCCTAAAGACGCATCGACTTGCTCCTGAAGCGCCTTCGGTGCGACCTGCACGTATTGCTCATCCGCGCCCAGTGTACCGTTGTCCCATGCCTCATCGGTACCTGGGATTGTGGTGGCTTGCGTCATGGCTTCTCCTGATTTCATCCTGTAACCGCGGGTGCCATGCATGCGGAGCCTGCGTGGCAGGTCGCCAGTGTACATACAAGCGCGTGTGCAGCGTGATCTGCTAGACGTGAAGCGGAACATTTAAAGGATTGCCCATCCAACTAATCCTCATCTATACCGATAACAAACACTATCGATACCGCCGCACTGCGCGCCTGCGACGAGGCCGTTCCTCGCGGGTCGGTGTTGAGCGCAACTGGCGTGAGCACGGACCACTAGAGATCTCTTCGATTCAGAGACCAATGCGTGACACGACCACCGTCTGGTCCCATTGGACGCAAGTGACGAAAGGCCGCTGAGGGGGCCACGATCTATCCCGCGACGAGGCGCTCCAACGTGCTGCCTTGCGCCAATAACGTCACGCCACCGACGCCCCGTCCTCCACACATGCCTCCCCGTCCCGCCACCCCCTCCAGACGACGCGATTCCGGCCTTCTCTTTTGGCCTGGTAAAGGGCGTCGTCCGCCGATTTGGTCAGGTGGTCGATGGAGCCGGCGGGTGACCAGCGGGTCGTGGTGCCGCCGATGCTGACGGTGAACGGTGGCTGCGCTGACGACCCCTGACGTTCCACGTCATGGCGGATGGCCTCGGCGATGCGGATGCCGGTGCCTTCGTCGGTGTTGGGTAAGACGACCACGAATTCTTCGCCGCCGTAGCGGGCGGCTAGGCCATTGTGTTGTGCTGCATGACGCAGAAGGTGCGAGGCCAGTCGCTTGAGGGCCTCGTCTCCGACGGCGTGACCGAACGCGTCGTTGTAGTCCTTGAAGTTGTCCGCGTCCACGAAAAGCACCGACAGGACCGCTGCGTGTCCGTCGCTCCGCTGCAATCGCGCCCACTCGCTTTCCAGCGCGGCGGACAACGCGCGGCGATTCTTCAGGCCGGTCAGGGAATCCGTTTGCGTGAGTTCCATCAGGTGCTGCTGCGCCCTCACCCGATCCCTGAGCGCGAAGGAAAGCAACCACACGACCGTGCAGAAGGCCACGCTGATCGCGAATGACGCGCTGCCAACGCCCCAGCACAGCCGCGTCCAGGACGCCAACGCCTCCTCTTTCGCGGGTGCCATGACCGCGATGAACGGTGTCCCCGGCACGCGCTGGTACGTGTAGAGCCGCACGACGCCGTCGATGGACGAACGGGCTTCATAGAAGCCCGATTGCTGGCTCACCATTCTGGGAAACGTTGGCGACAGCTTGAGGTCAGGCGCCGGCATGACGGCCGAGGATGGATTGCGCGCGATCACGCTGCCGTCGATACGCACGATCGCCGTCGCGCCGCGGCGGCCGACATCGAGCTGGGCAAGGAGCTGCCGGAAGTAATCGACGTCGATCGCAAGGACCGCCACCCCTGCGAACTCCCCGTCGGGCCGGGCGATTCGCCGACTCAGGGCGATGGCTTCGACGCCGCCGCGCGAGCGCGCCCGGTAGGCGGCAGACACGTAGAGTCCCGCGTCTGCCCTGCTTCGATGGATTCGAAAGTAGTCTCTGTCGCTGAAGTCCCACTTGTGCGTGCTCGAGCAGCAGCCATCGATGAGCTGCCCCCGATCGTCCGTCACGCCCATCCCCGTCACGTACCTGGCCGCCGCCGTGCCGTTGAACAGCACTTCATGGCGCGTCTTCGGGTCCATGGCCCGGATGCCCGGCCTGGCCAATGCCGCGATCAGCATTTGCAGCGACTGGTCCGACGAGTCCATGGTCCTGGCAATGTTGTTGACCAGCACCGCAGCCACGTTCTTCGACGTCTCGTGGGCATGCAACAGCGCGGTTTCACGCGCTGACCAGAGCGTCAGCATGGAAATGCCAAACGCGACGAGGGTCAGCAAGGTACCGAGGACACCGACGAGCACCGGATGGCGACCCACCCAGGGGGCAACTGCTTTGGCGTGAATACGAGATAACACGATGAAAAGTCAGGACAGCTTGTCACATGCCCGTCAAAAAGCCTTCCTCCCACGGGAAAGACACCTCCGAGGCATGCGCCTGCCATGCGGGACGATAGCCAACCTTCCATGTTAACGGCGGTGCATGACAAAGATGAAGATGGGACATCCTCCCCCGGCGCAAATGGCTGTCGATTGTTGGCGAATGCCGGATGCTGTTACCAGCGCACGGGATTTATCGCCGAGCCAGGATCCTCAATACTCGTCGCACCAACACCGCAACCACACAGGAGTACTGCCATGCCATTCGCCAACTTCAAGTTTCCGGAGGGGATTCTCGATCATGCCCGCAAGGAGGAAATCATCCACCGCACCACGGCGATGTTCGTCGAGTATTTCGGTGAGGGCGTCCGCCCTTATTCGATGGTGCTCGTCGAGGAAGTCGCGGACGGCGGCTGGGGGCGCGCCGACGAGACGCTGACGCTGGAAAAGATGGGGCTCGGAACTCGGGCCGACAAGGGCGGCGCGTAGTCCCCAGTCGCATCCGTCGCCGGCGCGGCAAACACGGGGATAGCCTCCAGGCTAGCCGAACTGCGCGGCGAATCGTTTCAGCGCGGCGTTCGTCTCCCCGGCGGCGAAGCAGAACTCGAGCGGCAACGGCACCGACAGGTCCCGCAACGCCACGAAGCGCACGCGCGCCGGCGGACGGTCGCGATTCGCGGCATTGACGATGGCGGCGCCCATGCCCGCCGATACCAGCGACAGGATTGCAGTCTCCGTCGAGGCTTCCTGGCGGATATCGAGCGTGAGACCGGCTGTCGCGCACACGGATAGCAAATGGTCGTGATACGCGGGATAGACGCGCCGCGGAAATGCGATGAACGGCTTTCCCGCCAACTCGGCGGCCGCAACGGAGGCCAGGCGAGCGAGCGGCCACGCCGCCGGCACGGCCAGCACGACGTTCTGCTCGAGGATGCGAACGCTCGCGATGCCTTCCGGCAGCGTGCCGAAGCGATAGCAGAAGCCTCCATCGAGGCGCCCTGCTGAAATCGCCTCCAGCTGTTCCGGCGTGTTCATCGGCATGAGCTCGAGCGCGATATGCGGTGCCGCTTGCTCGAAGGCATGAAGCGCGTCCGAGACGACGCCGCTCCAGGCCGCGTTCTCCACGAAGCCGATACGCAGATGGCCCTGCACGCCTTCCGCGATCCTGCGTGCGAGGCGGTTGGCCGCATCGACGCGCGCGAGGATCTCGCGCGCTTCCTCCAGGTAAGCCTGCCCCGCCGGCGTCAGCTTGAGGCCGCGCGGGGTGCGCTCGAACAGCGCGGCGCCTATCGACTCTTCGAGATCCTGGATCTGCCGCGAGATGGCGGGTTGCGTCACGTGCAGCTGTTCCGATGCGGCCCGCACGCTGCGCAGTTCCGCGACGGCGGTGAAATAGCGAAGATGCCGGAGTTCCATGATGTTCCCGAACGGAGCGAAACGTCTGGCGATGATACCGTCACGCCATGGTGCGGGCAGGCAGAAACGTTGTATCTTCCCGCGAGAGCAACTGTCACCCCGCGACTGCCACCACCCGACCGCCATGAAAAGCACCACTGGACGCCATCTTCCCGCGCTGACCAATCTCGTTGCCCTGGAGACCACTGCCCGCCTGGGCAGCGTGACGGGCGCGTCCGAGGAGCTTTGCCTGACGCAAGGCGCCGTCAGCAAGCAGATCACGGAGCTGGAGGACTTTCTCGGCGTGCGATTGCTGAATCGCCGCAAGGGCGCGATGGCCGCCACCCCAATCGGCGAGGAGTACCTGAAGACCGTGCGCAAGGCGCTAGCGATGCTGGAGGAAGCGACCCGCGAGGTGCAATCCGGATGGGCCGCAGGAGGCAGGCTGAACCTCTCCGTGCCGGTATCGCTCGGCAACATCTGGCTGCTGCCGCGGCTGCTCCGGTTCGCGAAAGAACAGCCGCAGATCCAGCTGAACGTGACCACGAAGGTCGGACCCATCGATCTCGAGAACGCCCAGCAGGATGCCGCGATCATGTACTGTTCGGACCCGCCGCCGCAGCATTACTCGATGAAGGTCATGCCGCTCGAGCTCTTTCCGGTCTGCGCCCCCGAGCTGCTGCCGGCCGGAGCGACGCTGGCCACGGCCACGAAGAAGCGCCTGCCGCTGCTGCATCAGATGGCGGCGCTCGAAGCCTGGCCGTCCTATCTGAAGCAGCAAGGCATCCGGCAACCCGCGCGCGACGGCCCACGCTACGGCCTGCTGACCATGGGCCTGCAGGCCGCGCTGGGCGGCATGGGTGTCGCGTTGTTGCCCGACTACGTGACGGGCGAGGATATTCGGGCAGGACGATTGATCCGCCTGTCGTCCACCGCCTACGTGTCGCCGAAGTCGTACTACTTCGTCTGCCTCGAAGAGAAGCTGGCCCACCCCGCGATGCACACCTTCATTGCATGGCTGCGCGAGCAGCGTTCGGAGGAGATGCCGGCGGCTTGACCGCATCGCTTTTTACAAGCGTCGAGCCCACGAAGCGTCCGGGCCGATTGCCGGTGGGCCGGCCATCGCGCAACGTCGCCTCACCGGCAACGAGCACATGGAGAACGCCGACGGACGGCTGCACCGGATCGTCGAACGTGGCGCGATCCTGGATCGTCGCGGGGTCGAACACGGTAATGTCCGCCACATGCCCCACGCGCAGTTCCCCGCGGCGTTCCAGGCCGAAGCGCCGCGCGGCGAGGCCCGTCATCTTATGGACGGCGCGCTCGAGCGGAAACAGGCCCAGATCCCGTGCGTACAACCCGAGCACGCGCGGAAACGTGCCCCACAGACGCGGGTGCGGGGTCTCGTCGGAGGGAATGCCGTCGGAGCCCACCATCGTGTCCGGATAGGCAAGGATGTCGCGGACATCGCCCTCGTCCATGATGAAGTACACCGCGCCACCGGGCGTGAGCGACTCCGCCACCTCGCGACGCGTGCGTCCCCATGCCTCGGCGATCTCTTCCAGATACCGGCCGGCCACCTCGGGGTGGGTCGCCGACCAGGTGATGAGGATGCGGTCGCACTGGTCCACGCGCTCGGGACGCAGCATCGTCGACGACGCGGCGTACGGATAGCAGTCCATGCACAGCGGCATGGTCTGCGCCAGCGCGTTCACCTGCGCAAGCGTCTCGCGGCTACGGCCATGGTTTTGCTTGCCCACGAGCTTGTGGTGCGAGATGACCGTGGACACGCCCAGCGCCTTGCCGATTCGCGCCGTTTCGTCGATGGACTCGCGCACACGGTCGCTCTCGTCCCGCATGTGCGACACCAGGACCCCGCCGAGCCGCCGCATGGGTTCGCACATGCGCACGATCTCGTCCTCGGACGCGGCGGCCGATGGTGGATAGAACGTGCCCGTCGACACGCCGATGGCGCCCTCCTGCAATGCCGTTTCCACATCCTCCCGCATGCGATCGATCTCGGCGTCGCTCGCAGCCGCGCCCAGTTGACCGACGTGCCGCGCACGGAGGGTGGACTGCCCGACCAGCACCGCGACGTTGACCGCGGCGGGACTCGCGGCGAATGTATCCCGGTACGCCTGCACGGATTCGAACCGGTAGCCGCCGCGCAGGATATCGAGCGGCGCCGGAGGAATCGCGTCGGTCACCAGCGGGAACAGGCTGATGCCGCAATTGCCTGCGATGATCGTGGTCACGCCTTGCGTCACCTTCGGCAGCATCTCGGGCGACTGGAACACCAGCCAGTCGTCATGCGTGTGCGTGTCGATGAAGCCGGGCGTCACCGCCAGCCCGGTGGCATCGATATCGGTGACGGCCCGTGCATCGCGCAGGTCGCCGATCGCGACGATCTCCCCGCCGCGTATCGCGATATCGGCGGATCGCCGCGGAGCGCCCGTACCGTCGATAAGGTCGCCGTTGCGGATGATGGTGTCGAATGAAATGGTCATGCTCATCCTCAATCCACCTTGGCGCCGCTCTTGCGCACGAGCTCGCCGAATTTCACGGTTTCGGCGGCGATCAGCGCCTGAAAGTCGCGCGCGGTCCCGCCCAGCGGCTCGAACGACAGCCGGTCCAGCTGCGCGCGGAACTCCGGATCGCGCAGGATCGCGTTGACCTCCTTGTTCAGCCGCTCGACCGCTTCCGGAGGCGTGCCCGGCGACGCGACCAGCCCGGCCCACGCGGTGACCTCATAGCCCTTGAGACCCGCTTCCGACAACGTCGGAATATCGGGATAACGGGGCGAGCGATTGCGCGACGTCACGGCCAGCGCACGCACCCGATGCGACGACACGTAGGGGCCGATCGAGGGCACGTTGTCGAACATCAGCTGCACGCTGTTGCCGACAAGGTCCTGCAGGGCCGGCGTGCTTCCCTTGTATGGGACATGCGTGATATCGACCTGCGTCATGACCTTGAACAGTTCCCCGCCCAGATGGCTCGTGGTGCCGTTACCTGCCGAGCCCATCGACAACTTGCCGGGATTCGCGCGCGCATAGCTCACCAGTTCCTGGACCGACTTGACGGGCAGCGACGGATTGACGGCGAGAATGCTGAAGGTGGTCACGAGCCCGACGATGGGCAGCAGCTTGTCAGGATCGTAGGGGAGCTTGCTGTACAGGAAGCGGTTCGTGGCCAGCGTGGCATTGTTGCCGTAGGCCACGGTATAGCCATCGGCCGGCGCGGCCAGCAGCGCCTGGATGCCGATATTGCCGCCGGCTCCGGGCCGATTCTCGACCACCACAGGTTGCCCGAGCCGCCGGGAAAGCGCTTCTCCGAACAGCCTTGCCACGATGTCTGGCGAGCCGCCCGGTGCGGTTGGCACGATCAGCCTCACAGGCTTCTCCGGCCACGCGGCATGGGCGACGCTCATCCCTGACAGCGCTGGCGCTATCAGCCCGATGGCCATAGAGGCCAGGACGCTTCTTGTCGGACGCATCATCTCTCACTCTCCTCGATCCTTGATGTCACGACGATGAGTATCGCCAGAGGGCGACGGCGGATCCTAGTGAAGTTTCGTCGATGATGTATTCCGACACGGAATAGTAGAGAAACGCTGGATGCGATGCCTGAAAGGCATCGGCGGCTGCAATCAACGGCAATTGTCCGCCGTCATCAAATCGTCAATAGTTTATGCATGCCCGTTCCCGTCTCAAGGAGATCCCCCCATGCATGCACGACCGTCCACCCCCACCTCCAAACCCTCACAGAAGTCGCTGATCTCGACCGACATCGACTATGACCGCGAGGGTTTCCAGACGGGCACGTTACGCATTCCTTATTCGCATGATCGCTCGGCCTATGGTCATATCCCCACGCCCATTGCCGTGCTCAAGCATGGCGACGGTCCCACGGTCCTGCTGACGGGCGGTAACCACGGCGACGAATACGAGGGGCCGGTGGCATTGATGAAGCTGCTGCAACGCATGCCGTCGATGCGTATCGATGGCCGCCTGATCGTCATCCCCGCGCTGAACTTCCCCGCCTTCCTCAATGGCTCGCGAACCTCGCCAATCGACCGCGGCAACCTGAATCGCATGTTCCCCGGCGATCGAAACGGATCGCTGACGGCGATGATCGCGCACTATGTCGATACGGAGCTCTTTCCGCGCGCGGACATCGTGTTCGATCTGCATGCAGGCGGCGCATCGTTCGACCATATGCCGACGCTGCTCGCCGCGCTGCCCGGCAATGCGGAACGGCATGCAGAATACATCCGGCTGGTGGACGCCTTCGCCGCGCCGCACACGATGATCATGGATCTGCTCGGTGAAGACCGGACCTATGGCGCGGCGGCGGAGCGCCATGGCACGCTGTTCCTGTGCGGCGAGTTTGGGGGCGGCGCCGCCTGCAACGTCGACGGCGTGAAGATCGTCGAGGACGGGTTGCGCAGATTCCTTCATGCGACGGGGCTCACGCGCGACGACCGGCCCGAGGCAGCAGCGCGCCCCACCGCGCTGATTCGCGTTGACGGCGCCCGTCACTATCTGTTCGCGCCGCGACATGGCGTGTTCGAGCCCTGCTTCCGGCGCGGCGACACCGTGGCCGCGGGCCAGCTGGCGGGGCGGCTCTTCGACCCGCACGCGCCGTGGGAGGCGCCGCGCGAACTGCATTTTGCCGGCGATGGCATGGTGGTCTGCGCGCGTACGTTTGCACGGGTTGAGCCGGGCGACTGCATCGCGCTGCTGGCGGCCGATGCGCGCTGGCAATAGCCCGCCGCCGATTGCACTTTCTTTATTCCGCTGCCGTTACCCCTCCCCCCTGCAAAACGACATGCCGAACAACCACCCTTCTTCCTCCGAAGCCACGACGTATCGCGCCTTCTCCCATGCGTACATCGTCGGGATGTTTTTCCTGTGCTTCGCGTTCTCGTACATCGACCGCCAGGTCGTCAGCATTCTGGTTCAGCCGCTCAAGGCGTCGCTCTCGCTGAGCGATATGCAGATCGGTCTTCTGCAAGGTATCACCTTCACGATGTGCTACGCGACGGCGGGCGTCTTCGTGGCGCGGCTTGTCGATCGGTCCAATCGGGTATTGCTCAGCGCGGCCTGCGTGGCCATCTGGGCCGTCTCCACCGCCATGTGCGGCACCGCCACGACGTTCTGGGAGCTGCTGCTCTGGCGCGCGGGAACCGCCATCGCCGAAGCGGCGCTGAGTCCTGCCGCGTTGTCGATCTTCAGCGACCTCTTCCCCCCTCGCAAGGTGGCGCGTGCGAGCGGCGCGTTCATGCTCGGCCCGTATGCAGGTGGCGGCGTCGCGCTGCTCGGCGGCGGCGCGTTGCTCGGATGGATGGAGCAGCCCGCGATGTCGGCGTGGTTGACCGCGCATGACCTCCACCCCTGGCAGATGGTGTTCTTTACGGTGGGACTCCCCGGCATCGCGCTTGCCGCGCTGGTGGCCCTGACGATCAAGGAGCCCGCGCGGCAAGGCACCCGCAATGCGGACGATGCCGGCGACGCGCCCCCGCTGCGCGAGGTGCTGAGCGAACTATTCGTGCGCAACCGCTTTTGCCTGCCCTACTTCTTCGGTTATGTGGCGCTGATCCTGCTGTTCTATTCGCACGCGGCGTGGTTTCCCACGATGGTCATTCGACGGTTCGGACTCAGTGCCAGCGAAGTGGGAAAGCTTGCGGGGCCGATGTATATGCTCGGCGGGATGGCGGGCGTGATCGCTGCCACGCTGCTCGTGGGGAAGGTCACCGACCGCGGGGCCCTGCGCAAGGTGTTGCGCATCGCCGCGTGCGCGGCCACCGCGCTCGTTCCGGCGGCGTGCATCGCGCCACTGGCCCCTTCGGCAATGGCCGCCCTCGCCATGTACGGCGTCTGCGCGTTCGCCGCAAGTGTCGTGATGGCGCTCGCGCCGGTGCCACTGCAGATTGCCATTCCGAACCGGATGCGCGGCCGTTCCATTGCGTTGCTCGTTTTTCTGACCAATGCCATCAGCGGTGGCGTGGGTCCCTTCGCGGTGGGCTGGATCAACGAGCGGCTGGCCGATCCGCAGAACGGCCTTGCCACGGCGCTCGCCATCGTGGGCACGGCCGCCGCGGCGTTGAGCGCCATGCTGTACTGGATTGCCACGCGGAATACGCCGCGCGTTGAGGTGGAGGCGCTTGCCGCAGCGTAGGTCTAACTGACGGCGGCGGCGACTTTGACCCAGCGATTAATTGCATTCCAAAATCCGGGTCACGCGTGCTTCCGGGTTCGGAGATGCGTACGGGTTATCACTCATTATTGGTAATTCCCATTCAACTGTTCACGGCCGTGACCTAGACTGCCTTGGACTCGGCATGCGTGCGGCGCAGCGGTGTGGTCGCGGGTATCCGGATCTGCACCCCGTATGAAGCAGAACGCAGGAGACCCGAGTGAACGACGACGACAATGGGCGCCGGCCAAAGCTACGCAGCCAGGCCTGGTTCGGCCGGCTAGATCGAGACGGCTTCATCTACCGTTCGTGGCTCAAGAATCGCGGGATTCCCCATGACCAGTTCGACGGCCGCCCGGTCATCGGCATCTGCAATACCTACTCCGACCTGACGCCCTGCAATTCCCATTTCCGGGAGCTCGCTCAGCAGGTCAAGACCGGCGTGTGGGAAGCGGGCGGATTTCCGCTCGAATTCCCGGTAATGTCCCTGGGGGAAACCTTGCTCCGCCCCACCGCCATGCTGTTCCGCAACCTGGCCAGCATGGACGTCGAGGAATCGATTCGCGGGAACCCGATCGACGGCGTGGTGCTGTTGATGGGCTGCGACAAGACCACGCCGGCGCTGATGATGGGCGCCGCGTCATGCGACCTGCCGACTATCGGTGTCTCGGGCGGCCCCATGCTCAGCGGCAAGTTCCGCGGACAGGAACTGGGCTCCGGTACCGACGTGTGGAAGATGTCGGAAGAGGTCCGCGCGGGACACATGTCGCAGGAAGACTTTTTTGAAGCCGAGAGCTGCATGCACCGTTCTCACGGCCATTGCATGACCATGGGCACGGCTTCCACGATGGCGTGCATGGTCGAATCGCTCGGCATGAGCCTGCCCGGCAATGCCGCGATTCCGGCCGTTGACGGGCGCCGCAACATTCTCGCGCGCGCATCGGGGCGACGCATCGTACAGATGGTCAAGGACAACCTCGTCATGTCAACGATCCTGACCCGCGCGGCATTCGAGAATGCCATCAAGGTCAATGCGGCGATCGGCGGCTCGACCAACGCGGTCATCCATCTGCTGGCCATCGCCGGGCGTATCGGCGTGGAGCTCGACCTCGATGACTGGGACCGCCTCGGCCACGCCCTGCCCTGCCTGCTGGATCTCCAGCCGTCGGGCCGGCACCTGATGGAGGACTTCTACTACGCGGGCGGCCTGCCTGCCGTGATCCGGGAAATGGGGCCGCTGCTGGCGCGCGACGCGCCGACGGTCAACGGCAGGACGCTCTGGGAAAACTGCAAGGACGCACCGAACTGGAACCGCGACGTCATCCATGCCTTCGACACACCCTTCAAGCCCCACGCGGGCATCGCCGTGCTGCGCGGCAATCTGTGCCCGGACGGGGCTGTGATCAAGCCTTCGGCCGCAAGTCCCGCCCTGCTCAGGCATACCGGACGCGCCGTGGTGTTCGAGAACAGCGACCACATGCATGAACGGCTCGACGACGAAGCGCTCGACGTCGACGAACACTGCGTGCTGGTCCTGAAGAACTGCGGCCCGCGCGGTTATCCGGGCATGGCGGAGGCCGGCAACATGCCCCTGCCGCCCAAGCTGCTGCGCAAGGGAATTACCGATATGGTGCGCATCTCCGACGCGCGCATGAGCGGCACCGCGTACGGCACCGTGGTGCTGCACGTGGCCCCGGAGGCCGCCGCGGGCGGCCCGCTGGCGCTGGTGGAGGACGGCGACCTCGTGGAACTCGACGTCGAGGCGCGCAAGCTCCATTTGCACGTGAGCGACGAAGAGCTCGCGCGGCGACGCGCGGCGTGGCAACCGCCGCAGGCGCCGATGGAACGCGGCTGGACGCGCCTTTACTTCGAGCACGTGCAGCAGGCCAACCGAGGCGCCGACCTCGACTTCCTCGTCGGCAAGAGCGGCGCGGGCATCCCCAAGGACAATCATTAGCAGCCCATAAGTGCGAGACCACGCGAGACAAAGGAGACAGAACGCATGGCATCGGTACAGATTCGGGAGGTGAAGAAAAACTTCGGCGGCACGCCGGTCATTCGCGGGGTCAGCATCGACATTCCGGACGGGCAGTTCACGGTACTGGTCGGCCCATCCGGGTGCGGCAAATCCACGCTGCTGCGCATGCTGGCAGGGCTCGAGGAAATCACGTCCGGAGAGGTCGCCATTGGCAACCGCGTGGTCAACCGGCTGCCGCCAAAGGAGCGCGACATCGCGATGGTGTTCCAGAACTACGCGCTGTACCCGCATATGTCCGTCTACGACAACATGGCGTTCTCGCTGAAGCTGGCCGGCATTCCCAAAGACACGATCAAGCAGAAGGTCGACAAGGCTTCCGGCATTCTTGGACTTGGCCAGTTGCTTGACCGTTATCCGCGCCAGCTCTCCGGCGGCCAGCGTCAGCGTGTGGCGATGGGACGCGCGATCGTGCGCGATCCGCAGGTGTTCCTGTTCGACGAACCGCTTTCGAATCTCGATGCAAAGCTGCGCGTCCAGATGCGCGCCGAGATAAAGGAATTACACCAGCGGCTGCGTACCACGTCGGTCTATGTCACGCACGACCAGATTGAAGCGATGACCCTCGCCGACCAGATCGTGGTCATGCGCGAAGGCCGCGTCGAGCAGCGCGGGCGGCCCCTGGCGCTCTATGACCACCCCGACAATCTGTTCGTGGCCGGTTTCATCGGTTCGCCGGCAATGAACTTCATTCCCGGCGTGTTACGCCGCCAGAACGGCAAGATGAAGGTGGAGCTTGCCGATGGCACGCAGTTGCCATCGCCGGAGCGGCTCGCGGCGAATGCCGGCGTTGACGACCAGCGCGTCATTTATGGCGTGCGGCCCGAGCATCTGGAATGTGGCGCGCCAGGCGAAGGCATTCCGACCAGCGTCGCGGTGGTGGAACCCACGGGTGCCAATACCGAGGTGTATTCGCGCTTTGGGGATACGGACCTCATCGCGATGTTCCGCGAGCGACATGATTTTGTAGCGGGCCAGGCGCTGCATCTGGTGCCCGACCACAAGCACACGCATCTGTTCGATGCGGAGACGGGACAGGCACTGCCCCGACAATGATTCCATGCTGCAGCAATCGCGTTATCCACGGCGGTGACATACCCATAAACATGGAGGAGACAGGCGATGAGCAATTCCGGCAACTTCACAAGACGCGATTTCATCGTGTCCACCGCGGCACTGGCAGCCGCCACGACGCTAGGCAGCCCTGCGCATGCCGCCACCGCGTTGCAGTCCAAACCCGAACCCGACGCCAAGCTACGCATTTTGCGCTGGAAGCGGTTTGTGCAGGGCGACGAAGATCTGTGGATGGCGAACACGAAGAAATTCACCGAACAGACCGGCGTGGAGGTGCGCGTCGATAACGAAGGCTGGGAAGACGTACGCCCCAAGGCCGCGGTTGCCGCCAGCGTAGGCACCGGCCCGGATATCGTCCTCGGCTGGTTCGACGATCCGCAGCAATATCCCGACAAGCTCGTCGATGTCAGCGACGTGGCGACCTACCTCGCCGGCAAGCATGGCGGCTGGTACGACGTGTGCAAAAAATACGGCATGCACGGCGGCAAGTGGATCGCGCTGCCGCTCGGCGTCGTGGGAAATGCGCTGGTCTACCGTGAAAGCCACGTCAAGGCCGCGGGCTTCGATGCGATTCCCAAGGACACGGCCGGCTTCCTCAAGCTATGCCAGGCGCTGAAAGCCAAGGGCACGCCGTGCGGCTTCGCACTCGGCAAGGCCGTCGGGGATGGCAACAACTGGGCGCACTGGCTGCTCTGGTCGCACGGCGGCATGCTCGTCGACGGCAAGGGCAAGGTCGTGGTCAATTCGCCCGAGACCTGGGCCGCGCTCGAATATGCCAGGCAGCTGTACGCGACGTTCGTACCCGGAACGCTGTCCTGGCAGGATCCGTCGAACAACAAGGCCTTCCTCGACGGCCAGGTCAGCCTGACCGCTAACGGCATCTCGGTCTACTACGCGGCCAAGAACTCGAAGGAGCCGAAATTGCAGGAGATGGCGCGAGATATCCAGCACGCCCATTTCCCGATCGGGTCCAGCGGCAAGCCGACGGAGCTGATGCAGATCACCCAGATGATGGTCTTCAAGTACTGCAAGTACCCGAAGGCCGCGAAGGCATATCTTCAGTTCATGATGGAGCCTGAACAATACAACCCCTGGATGGAAGCCGCGATCGGCTATGTAAGCCAGCCCCTCAAGGCCTACGAGGCGAATCCGATCTGGACGTCGGATCCCAAGCACACGGTCTATCGCGACGCGGCATCGCTGATGCTCGACAACGGCCATGCGGGTCCGCTTGGCACTGCCTCGGCGGCGTCGATGGCGGACTATATCGTGCTCGATATGGTGGCGGAGGCCGCCAGCGGCTCCCGGACGCCGAAGGAAGCCGCGGCGCGCGCGGCGCAGCGTGCCGAGCGCTACTACAAGGCCTAGCCCAACAAGCCCAGCCAAGGAGAGCCATGCTGTCCCGCCTGTCTAACAACCGCAATTCGCTGGGGCTGCTGTTCATGCTGCCCACCGCGCTGTTGCTGCTGGTGTTCCTCACTTACCCGCTGGGACTCGGCGTCTGGCTGGGCTTTACCGATGCCAAGATCGGCCGCGCCGGCGAATGGATCGGCATCGCCAACTACAGCTACCTGGCTGGCGATTCGATCTCGCAGCTTGCGCTCTTCAACACCATCTTCTATACGCTAATTGCCAGCGTGCTGAAGTTCGCGCTCGGCCTCTGGCTCGCGCTGCTGCTCAACCGAAACCTGCCATTCAAATCGTTTTTCCGCGCGGTGGTGCTGTTGCCGTGGATCGTGCCGACGGCGCTGTCGGCACTTGCATTCTGGTGGATCTATGACGCGCAGTTCTCCGTGATCAGCTGGACGCTGGTCAAGCTCGGGCTCATCGATCGCTACATCGACTTCCTCGGTGACCCGTGGCTGGCCAGATTCTCGACGATCGCCGCCAACGTCTGGCGCGGTATTCCATTCGTCGCCATCTCGCTGCTGGCGGGGCTGCAGACGATTTCCCCTACGCTGTACGAGGCCGCGTCGATCGACGGTGTCACGCCATGGCAGCAGTTCCGCTATATCACGCTGCCATTACTGACGCCCATCATTGCCGTCGTGATGACTTTCTCGGTGTTGTTCACGTTCACCGACTTTCAGCTCATCTATGTGCTCACGCGTGGCGGTCCGCTCAACGCCACGCACCTGATGGCGACGCTGTCCTTTCAGCGAGCGATTCCCGGTGGATCGCTAGGTGAAGGCGCCGCGCTGGCCACGATGATGGTGCCGTTCCTGCTGGCCGCCATCATGTTTTCCTATTTCGGGTTGCAGAGGCGCGCGTGGCAACAAGGGGGCGACAAGTGAAAGCGACGACCATCGAGAACGAACAGCAAGGAATGGAGTATCTGCAGTCCATTCCGCGGCGCTGGGTCACGCTTTATATTCCCATCGGCATCTTCCTCTTCGTATTGCTGTTTCCGTTCTACTGGATGGCCATCACGGCGTTCAAACCCGACGGCGAGCTGTTGATGCAGAGCGCGAACCCGCTGATCGTGCTCAAGCCGACGCTCGCCCACTTCAAGAAGCTGCTGTTCGACACGCCCTACCCCGCATGGCTTCTGAATACCGTGATCGTCTCCACGGTGTCCACGTTCGCCTCGCTCGCCGCCAGCGTGCTGGCCGCCTACGCGATCGAGCGCCTGCGTTTTCAGGGCGCGAAGCAGGTCGGCCTGGCAATATTCCTGGCCTATCTGATTCCGCCGTCCATCCTGTTCATTCCTCTGGCCTCGATTGTCTTCCAGCTGGGGTTATTCGATACCCGCTGGGCGCTGATCCTGACCTACCCGACGTTTCTGATCCCGTTCTGCACGTGGTTGCTGATGGGGTATTTCCGGTCGATTCCGTATGAACTCGAGGAATGCGCGCTTATCGACGGTGCCACGCGCTGGGAGATTCTGGTCAAGATCATCCTTCCGCTCGCCGTGCCGGGCCTGATATCGGCTGGAATCTTTGCATTCACGCTGTCATGGAACGAGTTTATCTATGCGCTGACGTTCATCTCGTCATCGGAGGTGAAGACCGTGCCCGTGGGCATCGTCACGGAGCTGGTCGAGGGCGACGTCTATCACTGGGGCGCGCTGATGGCGGGCGCCCTGCTCGGCTCGCTACCCGTGGCCGTGGTGTACTCGTTCTTCGTGGAGTATTACGTTTCCGGCATGACCGGCGCAGTCAAGGAATAAACGCCCATTACAGGAGTCGGCGCCTGAAGCAGCGGGTCGGCGCTATCGCGCCATCGCGGCGACCTCCGCGTGGACCCACTGGCGAAACGCCGCGATGGCATCGTCCTCGGCACGTTCTTTCCGGTAGAGCAGGCAGTACTCGCCGCCGCTCTGCACGCGCTCGCGCACCGGCACGATCAGGTTGCCGCTCGCCACGTCGTCGGCCACCAGCACGTCGGGGACCAGTGCCACGCCACGTCCTTCGAGCGCCGCACGCATCGACATGAAGAAGTGCCCGAAGTGCAAGGCGTCCGGTTTGCGCTCGTAGGCAATGTCCTGTGCCGCGAACCAGTCGGTCCAGGCCCGCAAGCGCGAGTCGGTGTGGATCAGCGGCAGCCGCGTCAGCGTGGCCGGGCTCACCGGTAGCCTGCCCTTGATCAGTTCGGGTTTACAGATCGGCACGAGCACATCGGGGAATAGCGGTTCCACCGCCACGCCGCGCCACTCGTCCGTCATCACGAGGTCGATGCGCGGCGCACCGTGCCGCGCGCGCTTGCCCGGTGGCTTGCCCACACGGATGGCCACGTCGATCTTGTCACGGCTGAACGATACGGCCTCGATGGATGTGATGAGCCGGATCTCGATGTGCTGGTGCGTCTGGGTGAAATTGACCAGCCGCGGCATCAGCCAGCTGGACGCCAGCGTCGGAAGAATGCTCACCAGCAATTGGCGCGAGGTGGGGCGTCCGGTCAGCTCTTCTTCCACGGCTTCGATCTGTGCAAACGCCCCGGTCACCACCGCGAACAGCCGCGCGCCCTCGGCCGTGCATTCGATCGCGCGCGTCAGCCGGTTGAACAGCTTCACGCCGTAATGCGATTCGAGGTTGCGGATATGGCGGCTGACGGCGCTCTGCGTCACGCATAACTCGTCGGCCGCAAGCGTAAAGCTCATATGCCGGGCCACCGCCTCGAAGGCGCGTAGCGATACCAGCGGTGGGAGCAGGCGTTTCATGGTCGTGGGGACGAGTGACGCATCACTATAACTCATGCGTCGCTGCATTCAAGTTGTTTGTCCTGACCGCTTGCAGCGCTGACCATTGTGCACACGAACAACCAACGATCTTGCAGGAGATAACGACATGTCGGGCGACAAGGAGCTCAGGGAATTGCGCGTGGGTATCGCGGGCCTCGGTGCGGTGGGTACCAAGCTGGTCGAGCAACTGGATCAGGGCATCCACGGCCTGCGGCTGACGGCCGTGGCCGCGCGGGACAAGCATCGGGCCGCCGAGAAGCTGCGGGGCGTAAAGGGCCATATTGCCATCGTCGACATCGCGGAGCTGGCCGAGCATGCGGACATCGTCATCGAATGCGCACCCGCGGAGCTGGTGGGCGCGATCGCCGAACCGGTGCTGCGTGCGGGCAAGACGGTCATCGTGCTGAGTTGCGGTGCGCTGCTCGACCGCATGGACCTCGTGGATCTGGCGCGCGCGCATGGCGGCCAGATCATCGTGCCGACCGGTGCGCTGCTGGGGCTCGACGCCGTGACCGCTGCCGCCGAAGGGACTATCCACTCGGTCAGGATGATCACGCGCAAGCCCGTGCGCGGGCTGGTTGGCGCGCCGTACCTCGTGAACAACAACATCGATATCGACGACGTGACCGAGCCGATCAAGATCTTCTCGGGCACCGCGCGGGAAGCGGCGAAGGGCTTCCCCGCCAACCTCAACGTCGTGGTGGCGCTGGCGCTGGCGGGCATCGGTCCGGACCGCACGCAACTCGAGATCTGGGCGGATCCGGCGCTGACGCGCAACACGCACGAGATCGAGGTGGACTCGGATGCGGCCTCGTTCTCGCTGCGCATCCAGAACATCCCCACCGAGAACCCCAAGACCGGCCGCATTACGGCGCAGAGCGTACTCGCGGTGCTGCGCAAGCTGCGCAGCCCGTTGCGCGTGGGTACCTGAAGACAGCAGCGCTGTCAGGCATGGATCTCGCTAAACGGATGCGGGCACGGTTGTCACCCCACTCAGGAAACAGGAGCTTTCGTATGTGCATCGCATTGCCCCGCCGTACCAGGTTGCGCCAGCGTTTGCGGCTTGCCGTCCTTTGCATGGCCGCCGCCGCCTCGGGCTGGCCACTGCTGGGCGCGGCGCAGACGCCGTTTCCGTCGAAGCCGATCCGCGTGATCGTGCCGTTCCCGCCCGGCGGCATCAACGATACGGTGGCGCGCCCGATCTTCCAGAAAATGGGCGAGATCCTCAACGTCAGCTTCGTCATCGACAACCGTCCCGGCGCCAGCGGCACGATCGGTACTGCCGCCGCGGCCCGTGCGGAGCCCGATGGCTATACGGTACTGCTGGGCGCGGCGAGCACCATGGCGGTGGTCCCGCATATGATGAAGTCCGTCCCGTATGCACCGATGACCGATTTCGCACCAATCGGTGGCATTGCTTCGGTGCCGAGCGTGCTGATCACGGGGCGCGGCGACAAGTATCCGAACCTCGCTGCCGTGGTGGCGGAAGCGAAAAAGCGTCCCGGCAGCCTGACGTATGGCTCGGCGGGACCCGGTACCTCGCATCATGTGCAGATGACCTACTTCGATATGCAGATGGGCATATCGATGCTGCATGTGCCCTACAAGGGTAGCGGTCCGGCGATGGCGGACCTGTTGGGCGGCCAGGTGGACTTCTTGATGGACCCGCTGCCCACCACGTTGCCGCAGGTGGGCGCGGGCAAGGTCGTGCCGATCGCCATCAGCAGCGCAAAGCGGTCGCCGTTGCTGCCCAGCGTGCCGACCTTCGCCGAACTCGGCGTGCCCAACTTCGAGGTCAGCACATGGTTCGGCCTGTTCGTCCCGGCCCGGACCCCGGCCCCGGTGCTCGGCAAGCTGGCCGCGGCGCTGGATGCCGCCCTCCATGACCCCGCGATCGTGCAAACCATGAACGCGCGGGGGATGACGCCGTTGCTCAAGTCGCCGGCGGAGATGACGACCTATGTCGCGCAGGAGAACACGCTCTGGAAAGACGTGATCCGCAAGAACGCGATGGGTATGGAGTGAACGTCAACCGCGACGCTTCGTCAGGTCGTGACGCGAACAACGACCTCGACGAGTCCGCCGATGCTGGAAAGCATCGCCGCGGCTGCAACGATCCATGGCGGGAAACCGGCGCTTCGGCGCGTGTGGAGAAGGACCGCGCGCGATCGATGGCGTCCACATAACCAGACACCGGACGCCGCAGCGAGACAAAGAGCGCCGAGCAGCATCAGGGGCAGTGAACCGTCGGCAAGGCCGCCGCGGAGAACGGCGAGTGCGTTGGCCAGGACAGCGGCCGAAGTTCTCGTCCATGCCAGCGCTGTCCGCTCCGGTTGCCTACCTGGATCGGGAAGGCGCGCCCCGCCTACCGGGTCGTCCACACGAAGGTCCCGATCAACGCCGCGCCGGCGGCCACCAGGCCGATGGACAACATGCGAATGGCGGACGAAGTCGGCAGGCTCTGCTTGTGCCGCATCGCAATCTCGTTCGCACGCCACCGACGATAGGATTGAAGGCTCATCGCCATCGCCACCGCGCACATGCCGATGGATATCGCCGAGACCGTCATCGATGCGAGCTTGTTTGCAAACTGCTCGAGCAAGACCCCTCCGGCCAGGATTGCGAGCGCGGTTCGAATCCACGCAAGGAAGGTCCGCTCGTTCGCGAGGGTGAACCGGTAATCCGGGTCCTCACCCTCGAGACGCCAATCCTTCTTCCTCGGTAGCGACGGTGGCGCCGGCCGAACCGGTTCGCGTTCATGCAAGAAAACGTGGGGACGAGGCATCTCTATAGTCAGCGGTAGTGTGAGTATCCGCGGAGCGGAGTTCCGCAGACTATAGCCCTCGCTGCCGCTGTCCGACATTCCCGTCGAACGTGAATGGCATGCCTGCTGGGCATATACCACCCGCCGCTCTTACGCGAGTTCTCTTATTCGAGCGCTTCCGGTCGCGATCGGATCAGGATGTCGCGGAACGTCTGCATCAGCGGCGACCATTTCCCGGAAGGATGGGAAAGCAGCACGAAGGTGCGTTGGATCAGCATCTGCGGCATCTGGACGGGCACGACGCGGCCGAGCCATCCCCGAAGCGCGGCCGCCGGCACCAGGGCCAGCAGGTCCGTCGCCATGATGAGCCCCATGACGGCATCGGACACATAGTCCACTTCCACGACGACCCGGGGTGACGGTGCGGCCTCGCGCTCGAAGATCTCCCCCATCAGCTTGCGCGCCACGCTTCGCCGGTTCGGCATGATCCAACCGAACTCCCGCAGATCGGCGATACCGGCATTCGACATTGCGAACACCGGATGATCTGCCCGCGCCACCACGCGCATCTGGTCCTCCCCGACTTCCATCTGCGCGCAACTGAACGAGTAGCCCGGATAGGACGGCACCACGGCCAGATCCAGGTCTCCGGACTCCACGGCGACATTGAGCGCATCCGATTTGCCGATGACGAGCGACACGCGCATGCCGGGCCGCTTGCCGATCATCTCCGACAGCACGCGCAGCGGCAGGCTGTCGCTCGCGGGACTGGTGACACCGATACGCAGCAAGCCGGAATAGCGCGCACGCATTTCGCCGGCACTACGCACCATTTCGGCGTACTGGCGCTCAAACCGGTGCGCCGACTCCACAAACAGGTGCCCCTCGCTCGTCAGCCGCGCGCCATGCGCGCCACGCTCGAACAGCGAGACACCAATTTCGTCTTCAAGACGGCGCAGCGCTTTCGACACCGACGGCTGCGTAATGCCGATGTCAACAGCGGCACGGCTTACGTTGCCGTGCCGGACCACGGCGAGGAATGCGGAGATATCGGCGGGATTGAAGACCATTCTATTTGTGCATGAAGGCATGCCCGTCAAGGCATGGCCATGGGCCGGGCTCTTGCTTGATCTGAAGCGCAGGACCGGACGGAATCGATGCTGACGAAGCATCTTGCGGGCCAGCGTGCGGAGCCGGGGCCGCAAGGCACGCCGCGGACCGCCGGCCGACCGCCATACCAAAGCGAACCATGAACATGCCAACAACGAAGACAAACATTGTGCTGATCGTCGCCGACAACCTCGGCTGGGGAGAACTCGGCTGCTACGGAGGCGGTGCGCTGCGCGGGGCGCCGACACCGCGCATCGATGCTCTCGCGCGAGAGGGGTTGCTGCTGCAGAACTTCAATGTCGAGAGCGATTGCGTGCCGACACGCTCGGCGCTCATGACGGGGCGCCATCCCATCCGAACGGGCTGCCTCCAATCGGTGCCGCCCGGGCTGCCACAGGGCCTGAAGCGCACGGAACGCACGCTCGCGCAGGCCCTGTCGGCGGCCGGCTATGCGACGGCGCACTTCGGGAAGTGGCACCTCGGCGATATCGACGGCCGCTTTCCTTCCGATCGCGGCTTCGACGAGTGGTATGGCATCCCGCGCACCACCGACGAGAGCCAGTTCACGTCGAGCGTCGGTTACGACCCAACCGTGGCGGACCTCCCTTACATCATGGCCGGCAAGGCGGGGACGCCCTCCGAGAACGTCAGGCTCTATGACCTCGACAGCCGGCGCACCATCGATGCGGAACTCGTGGAGCGCTCGGTGACCTTCATGCGCGGCGCCGTCGATCGCCAACAGCCGTTCTTTCTCTATCTTCCGCTGGTCCACCTGCACTTCCCCACGCTGCCGCATCCGGACTTCGCGGGCAAGAGCGGGCACGGCGACTTCGCGGACTCCATGATGGAGATGGACCATCGCGTGGGCCAGATCATCGATGCCGTCGACGCGCTGGGCCAGCGCGACGACACGATCTTCGTGTTCTGCAGCGACAACGGTCCCGAATTTCGCGCGCCGTACCGTGGCACGGCCGGACCCTGGCGCGGCACGTACCACACGGCCATGGAGGGCAGCCTGCGCGTGCCGTTCATCGTGCGTTGGCCGGGCCGGATCGCGCCCGCCATCAGCAACGAGATCGTGCATGTGACGGACATTTTCACAACGCTGATCCGCCTCGCCGGCGCCCCGTTGCCCGACGACCGCCCCATCGACGGCGTCGATCAGCGCGGATTGTTCCTCGACGGCGCGAAGTCGGCGCGGGAAGGGTTTCCCTTCTATATCAAGAACGAGCTCCGTGCCGTGAAGTGGCGCGACTGGAAGCTCCACTTCTACTGGGAACCCGAAGTCAACGAAGGAAAAGGAAAGCTGGAGTCGCCGTACCTGTTCAACATCACGCGCGACCCGAAGGAGGAGACAGACGTCCTGGTGTTCAACACCTGGGTCATGGGGCCAATCCTGCGGCTGATCCGGACGTTCAACCAAAGCGTCGCCGAGTTCCCGAATACCGCACCCGGCGAACCCGACGATCCCGAGGGCAACGCGGCGCCCGCACGCCGTTAGCAAAGTGGCCAGCGCACGCCCGAATACGACCGATACGCTTCTTCTCCATACGCCATGTCTCTGAAATCTCTCGTTACCCGCCAGCTCGGCGTTGCCGTGCTCCTCTGCGCTGCCGCGCTCTCCGCTCACGCCGACGGCACCGCCTGGCCGAAGGCCAAGCCCATCACCTGGTTCGTCGGCTTCGCGCCCGGCGGCACCGTTGACGTGCTGACACGTGCCATCGCCAAGACGGTTTCCGACAAGATAGGCCAGTCGATCGTCATCGAGAACAGGCCCGGCGCATCGGGCGCGCTCGCCTTGCAGGCCGCCGCGCGCGCCCCGCACGACGGCTACACGCTCGTCACGTTCCCCGGTCCCATCCTGCAGACCACGCGTCAACCCGAGATCGGACGCGAGCTCAGCGCGGTTTCGCTGATGTCGCAGGGGCCGATCGTGCTGGTAGGCTCGGCGGCCAATGCCCCGGCCACGCTGCAGGACCTGATTGCCGTCATGCGCAAGCAGCCCGGCAAATGGAGCTACGCCAGTTCCGGCACGGGCACCGGCCAGCACCTGGCTGGCGAACTGCTCAACTCGCTCGCTGGCACGCAGATGGTCCATATCCCCTACAAGGGCGGCGGCCAGGCCATCAGCGACGTGCTCGGCGGACAGGTTTCGCTCGGCATGCTCGGTGTGACCCCGGTTCTCGCGCAAATCAAGGCAGGCAAGCTGAAGGCCTATGCGGTGACGACGCGCTTTCGCATCGACAGCCTGCCCGATGTGCCGACGATGGAAGAGGCAGGCCTGAAGGGCTACGATGCGGCGCAGTTCTTCGTCGCCGCCGTTCCCGCTGGTACCGATGCGGAGATCGTGACAAAGCTCAATGCCGCGATCAACGACGCGGTACAGACGCATGAGGTCAAGACGATTCTTTCAGCGTCCGGGCAGGTGGCCGGCAAGCTGTCGCCCAAGGAATCGCAGGCATTCACCGTGACGTCGCTCGACAAGTTCAAGGCGCTCGCGCACCGCGCGAAGATTTCCCTCGACTGAGTGCAATCGCCACAGCATTGGAAGGAGCTCTCCATGACAGCGGGAACACGCCCGAATCTGATTTTCATTCTGGCCGACGATCTCGGCTATGCCGACCTTGGCTGTACGGGTGCCCGCGATCGCCATGGCAGGCCCGCGGATGTGTCGCCTAACCTCGACCGCATGGCCAGCGAAGGCGTGCGATTCACGCGCGGGTACGCAAACTCCGCCGTGTGCTCGCCCACGCGTTTTGCGCTTGCGACCGGCCGCTGGCAATACCGGTTGCGCGGCGGCGCCGAAGAGCCGTTGCCCACGGTCTCGGCCGACAAGGTGCTCGGCCTGCCGCCGAGCCATCCCACGCTGGCCTCGCTGCTCGCCGGGCAGGGCTACCGGACCGCCCTCTTCGGCAAATGGCATCTGGGCTATCCACCCCACTTCTCGCCTCGCCAATCGGGCTATCAGACGTTCTACGGCTTCCACGCTGGCGGTAACGACTACTTCGCGCACTGCAATCCTCGCGGCCAGCCTGACCTCTGGCAGGACGAAACGCCGATCGACGAAGCCGGCTACCTCACGGACATGTTGAGCAGAAAGGCTGCCGCATGGATTGGCGAGCAGCCCAGGGACCAGCCATTCCTGCTTAGCCTGCATTACAGTGCGCCGCATTGGCCCTGGCTGACGCGCGACGATCATGCGGAATCGGCGCGGATTGCAGGCGTAGGCAAGCATCTGGACGGCGGCTCGCTCGAGACCTACCAACGCATGATCCATCATATGGATGAAGGCATCGGCTGGGTCCTCGAGGCACTTGCGCAAGCGGGCCTGTCGGACGACACGCTGATCGTCTTCACCAGCGACAACGGCGGTGAACGTTTTTCCAACAACTGGCCTTTCGTGGGACAGAAGATGGATTTGCTCGAAGGCGGCATTCGTGTGCCGCTTCTCGCGCGCTGGCCGCGGGCCATCGCCCCCGGTCGGGTCAGCGATGCGCCCAACCTCACCATGGACTGGACTGCGACCCTGCTTGACGCCGCCGGCGTCGCGCCGCATCCGAGTTATCCGCTCGATGGTGTCAGCCTGCTGCCCCATTTGCGAGACGGCACGGCGATGCCCGCTCGCAATCTGTGCTGGCGCATGAAGCATCGCATGCAACGTGCGTTGATCCACGGCGATTGGAAGTATCTTCAGGTAGACGGCAACGAGTATCTGTTCAACCTCGATGCCGATCCGCGCGAACGCGCCAACCTGCGGCACCTGCACCCCGAGCGCCTTGCGGCGATGCGCGCCGAATGGCAGGACTGGAACGCTTCGCTGCCGCCGATTCCCGACGACGCCCGCGCCTATCTCGTCTTTACCGAAGCCGAACTGCCTCGCGCGACGTTCTGACTTCCCTCCCCGCCGCCCGCATCCTGCATCGGCTCCACAGCCGTGCGGGATCTCCCAAACACGTCGCATCCTGCACCAATCCGATCCGTAGCGCGCGCCGCGGTGCCTGAGCGGATCGCTGCATCGCGGTGACAAGCCCGGCCGATTCTCCGAGTCCGCGCTGCCGGACACGTTTATCGGGTAGCCATCCGGGAGAACCCCGGCTGTGGATCGCAACGAGCCACGATCGTCCGCGCCCATACCGTCCAGCATGCCGGCCTCGCATGGAAGTCTCGCCGCAGAGGCATGAAGACCGGCACTGCACTCGCTTTCTCTCTTGGTATCCGGCTGACGCAGGTCAGATGCGACGCAGCACGCGTTCCCGGAATCACCATGATTGCGCACGCCGCAATCGATCCATCGAACCCCGGCGGCATAACGCCGCCCAGTCAATCAGGTGACACATGAAGTTTCTTCCACAAGCCGCGGTTGTCGGCACAGTTATCGCCGCGGCAGCCGGAGCGCATGCCCAAAGCACTGTCACGCTATACGGCGTGGTCGACACCGGCATCGAGTATATGAGCCACGCAAACGCGCGGGGCCAGGACAATGTGTACCGCGTGTCGTCCGGCAATACCGCGGGCTCTCGCTGGGGGCTCCGTGGCAAGGAAGATCTTGGGTCCGGCATGTCGGCGATCTTCGCGCTCGAAAGCGGCTTTGCCACCGATACGGGGACATCGGTGCAAGGTGGCCGGTTGTTCGGCCGTCAGGCCTGGGTTGGCCTGAACTCCGCTTGGGGGCGCATCACGCTGGGGCGGCAGGTCAACACGCTCTATGACCTGTTTCCCGCGTTCGAGCCGACGCGCTACACCACCTACGGCCTTCTGGCGCAGGATGCGCAGTTCACCAACCGCGTCGACAACGCCGTCAAGATCTGGCGCGACATCGGCCCGGTCGCCGTGACCGCGCTGTACAGCACCGGCTATGACTCGACGATCGCGAACGGTTCGGAAGTGCCCGGCAACCTGCGCGTGGGACAGGAGATGAGCGTCGGTGCGCGGTACAACGGCAATGCGCTATCGATGGCAGCCGCCTATGATCAACGGCGCGGCACCACAGTCGCGTCCGCCGGTTCCCTGGAGCGCCGCTACACGACGGCCGTGAGCTACGACTTTGCGTCGGCCGGCGTGGTCGCGGGCTATCGCTATCTCCAGAGCGACCTGACCGCGCCGCAGTATCGCGCGAATCTCTACTGGCTCGGCGGTTACTACAAGTTCCATCCCAGGCTCGTATTGCGCGGCGGCGCTTACTGGAACGACAGGCGTCAATCCGGAAACGACACGCTGAGTTATGTGCTCGCGCTGCAGTACGGGCTCTCGCGACGCACGATGGCCTACGCGAATGCCACCTATGTGAACAACCGGGGGACGGCCACCACAGGCGCGGCTGTCGGCACGCGGGTCGCCGCGGGCGCGAACCAGACCGGCGTGGTCATCGGCATCAAGCACATCTTCTGATCGTCGCTTCCCATACGAGGGGCCTGCGGCCTGCCCGCTTTCGGGCACGGCGCAGGCCGTACCGCACGGTCGACATCGACGCTCACTCGACATCAACGCTCGCATCGGCATCATGAAACACATCTTTGGCTTCGGCGCCGCCCAACACTCCTATCTGGAGGATATCGTCGCGCTGCTGGTCGGCGCCATGCTCGCCGCGCTCGGCGTGCAGATACTCAAGGCGTCCCATCTGCTCGTGGGCGGCGTGGCGGGCCTTGCCTTCCTTGCGCATTACGTCTGGCACGTGCCGTTCGGCACGGCATTCTTCCTGATCAACCTTCCCTTCTTCGTCATGTCCGCGCGCCGCATGGGATGGATCTTCACCGTGAAGGCGCTGGCCGGAATCGCCACCCTCTCCGCCCTCAGCAATCTGCAGCCGGAACTGCTGCATATCGACGCCGAGTTCCCAGCCTATGCCGCCATCGCCGGCGGGTTGCTGCTCGGCGTCGGCTTCCTGATCATCTTCCGCCACGGCTTCAGCGCGGGAGGCACCAGTATCGTCGCCATGCGCCTGTTCCAGACGCGAGGACTTCCGGTCGGACGTACCCTGCTCGTATTCGACCTGATGATCTTGCTCGCCTCGGCCTGGTCCGTCGGGGGCGCCAGCGCGGCATGGTCCTTTATCGGGGTGGCCGCGCTGAACATGGTCATCGTCATGAACTTCAACGCGGGCCGATATCTCTCCTAGAACCCTTCCGTCAGCAGCCCATACATCGTCCTCACCCCACTCGAATAATTCCCGAGCCGCAAGTTCTCGTTCGCCGCATGCTGGTTGTTGTCCGCGTTCACCAAAGGCACGATCACGAACGGCACCTTCAGGACCTCGACGATCTCCGCCGTCGGCACCGTCCCGCCCATCATCCGGATTCGCACCGGATCGGGGTGGGTGCCGAACGTTCCCGTCAACGCCGCGTACGCCCACTTGGCCACGCCGGAATCGATTGGCGATCCGGCCGCGTTGCCGCCTTCGCTCTGATACGTGAAGCTCGCCAGCTTGTCGTATTTTGCGCGGTCTTCGTCGGTCGGTGTGCCCGAGACGAGGTGGTAGCCCTGCTTCACGATATGCTGCTCCACCAGCTTGCCGAGGTAGGCGGCGTCGGAATCGGGCGTCGTGCGGAGGTCCAGTTCGGCTTCGGCCTTGTCCGGGACGATGTTGGCAACCTTGTCGCCGATCGCCGCTGCGGCCATGCCGCGGACGTTCAGCGAGGGGTATTGCATCGCCTCTTGATAGTTCTTGCCGACCTTGTCCGTCTGCGCGATGCCGAGGCGGCGCTTCAGGGCGGCCTCGTCGTCGGGTACGGCGGCCATGATCTTGCGTTCGGCTTCGCCGAGCTTGACCTTGCTGTAGTAGCCCGGAATCGTGACGCGGCCCGTGTCGTCCTTCATCGAGGCCAGCAGCGTGGCCAGGCGCTGCGCGGGGTTGGGCGCGTAGTTGCCGTAGTGGCCGCTGTGCAGCGGCGACTTCGGGCCGTAGACGACCAGCCTGGCCTTGGCGGCGCCGCGGTTGCCGAACACCAGCGTGGGGCGGTTCGTGGCATGCATCGGGCCGTCGTGGATCACGATGGCGTCGCAGGCCAGCAGGTCTCGGTGGGCCTTCATGACCTTGGCGATCGACGGGGAACCCTTTTCTTCCTCGCTGTCGAGAATGACCTTGACGTTCACGGCCGGCTGGCCGTTGGCGCCCTTCAGCGCGTCGATCGCGGCCAGCATCATCATGATGGGGCCCTTGTCATCGGAAGACGAGCGGCCGAAGACGCGCCATTCGGGGTCCACCGTGCCCGAGAACAGCTTGCTGGTGTCGATCTCTTCCCAGTTGCCATTGGCGCCCTTCTGCTTCAGCACCGGCGTCCACGGGCTCTTCTGTTGCCATTGCGACGGGATGACCGGTTGGCCGTCCAGGTGCATATAGAACAGGACCGTCTTGCGATTGGCTTGCTTGCCGGGATACTCGGCGAACAGCATCGGCTTGCCGTCGTTGTCGAGCGATTGCGTCGTGAAGCCGCGCTTCCTGAACGCCTGTTCGAGCCACGCGACGTTGCGCTGGATATCCTCGGGGACGATCGAATCGTTGGGGATGCTCAGCAGGTCCAGATATTCCTTGTAGCTGGCCGCGGCCTGGGTCTGTGCGGCTTCTGGTGTCAGGGCTGCGGCCTGCACGGCGCCGATGGTCATGCATGACGTGGCGACCAGCATGCCGATCTGGCGGGCGGATTTGGCTCTCATTATCTTCCTTGTCGTGGTAAGCCATGGAAGCATAAGGCCAAATCCGCCCGATGCGAAGCCGCGTCAGATCTTTAACCCGAGCAATAGCGGCTATGGCGATTGCCACGGCGGGAATCGCGCCAGTAGTCGTCGCGGTAATTGAAGGTCATCAGGCCCGGTCTCACATAGTCGTACGGATCGTGCAGGCCGCGTATTTCCGGGCGATCGGCGACGGGGATATTGAAGATATCGAATTGTCGCTGAATGGCCTGCAGATAGAACATCGATGCGCCAATATTGAAGTTATCGGTGTGGTCCATAAAGAAGACCTTGGGCTGCAACGCCTGGATATACATCGTGATATCGCGCACGCCATTATTCGCTTCGCCGATACTCACGCCCGCGCCGAGTTCGACGTCGGTCTTCGGCAGTGTGGTGAAGAATTGCAGCAACGCCGGTGCCTGCTCCTTCAGCGGACCGGCCGTGTCGTGCCATGTGAACGTGAAGTCCGATCCGCCGACCGTGAACTGGTACATGATCGGAATCGGGCCGCCTACGCCCGCGTTGGTACGCGTATCGAGCGCGGGCGCGGGATTCGGTGGGAACAGCGTGTCCACGCGCGGGTCGCGCACGGGGTTGATCGGATTCGGCGGGTAGGCGGGGTCCACGGGCACCGTCGCGGAATGGACGTGCTTCCATGCGGTGATGCAGAGATCCGGCGCGAGCGGCCGCAGCGTCTTGACCTCGGCGCCCGGCGCGGAACCGGCCGTCGTGATGGCCTCGCACTTGACGGTGGTGCCCGCGCCGAAGATGCGCGCGGCGTCGCCCTTCATGGCATCGCAGTGCTCCGCGGCACCGTAGATCGTGGCGCCCGTGAGCTTCGCGATATAGGCGGCGTTGTCGGCATGGTCGCCATGACCGTGCCCGAGGAAGATGAATTCGGGACGGACGTCGACCAGATCCTGCACGGTCGCCGGGACGTAGGCGCGCTTGTCCGCGAGCCGATAGATGTACGAGTCGAGCAGGAAGACGCGGCCTTTCGCGGCCACGGCGAACGACGCCACGCTGAACCACGAGAAGATGACCTTGTCTTCGCGGACCTTGCCGGTCCGCTCGTCGACATTCTCGGGGCCGAAGAAATGCTGTCGCGCCTTAACCATCGCGGCCAGCTGCGCGGAGTTTCCTCGTCGGAACGACGACGCGTCGTCGTTGCCCTGCGCTACCCCGATGGAAGGAAAAATCGCCGCCATGATAGCCGCGCCAATCAGTCCAAGCTGGAATGCTCTCATCGCTTGTCTCCTTGAAAGAACGTCCCGCGAGCCGTTGGTTTGCTCGCGGTACGAAGCATAGGAATCGAACGCTGATTCGCAAACGTATGGACATTACGTCGCGTCATGAATTGGTGCAGTGCAGGTTCAGTGCACTGTCATTACCTTGGCCGCATTCGGAGGGCGGCCTTTCTCGGGGATGGGGATGTGGAGAGCGCGGTGGCGCGTCGATTGCTCTATCCCGGCTCCACCCCGGCTCTACCCCGCGCGAACAAATTTGCGCGGTGCGGTGCAGCACGTCAGCCAGACGCCGGCTCCGACGTGAAGCGCTTGAGATAGTCCCTCGGGCTGATGCCCACGCGCCGGATAAACGCCTTGCGCAATACGTCCACGCTCTGGTAGCCATGGCGCCGCGCGATGTCCTCGATCGTTCTGCCGCCCATCTCCAGCGCCCGGCGGATGGCCTCGATGCGGACTTCTTCCACATACCGTGCCGGCGTGGTGTTCAGCTCCCGCTGGAACAGCCGGATCAGGGTCCGCACGCTCATGGCGGACCGGCTGGCTAGCGCTTCCACGCTCAAGTCCGCGTTCAGGTTCTCCGCAATCCAGCGGCAGAGCCGTTCCAGAGTCGAGCCCGGTGTGTTCTGCGAGCGCAGCGTGGTGCTGAACTGGGCCTGCCCGCCTGGGCGGCGCAGATAGAGCACGAGCTCTTTGGCGATGGCCAGTGCGATCTCGTCGCCAAGGTCCTCGGCCACCAGCGCGAGGGCGAGATCGATGCCGGCCGAGACCCCGGCCGAGGTGTAGACGTTGCCGTCCTTGATCCAGATGGGCGTGGGGTCTACGTCGACCTTGGGATACCGCTCGGCCAGCCGCTGTGCGGCGCCCCAGTGCGTCGTGGCCTTGCGGCCGTCGAGCAGGCCGGCCTCGGCCAGCGCGAAAGCGCCGACGCAGATGGCGCACATGCGGCGCACCGTTGTTGCCCGCTTCTGGATCCATGCAATCGTCGCGGGGTCGGCGGCGCCGATCGCGCTGAATCCCGTGGCGACGATCAGGGTGTCGATCGGCCTGGCGGCCCTGCGCTCCTGATCCAGCGTTCGGTGGCCCAACAGCGCGATGCCCGTTTCGCTCTCCACGCGTGTCTCGTCGTTCGCGGAGACGAGCTCGAGCACGTATGGCGGCTTCCTGGCGTGATGGATGCGGTTCGCGTTGGCGAAGACCTCCGCCGGGCCGATCACGTCCAGTGCATCCACGGGTGGCAGGCCGAGGATGACCACGCGTCTGGGTTGTGCTGGGGACGGCATGTTGAAGCGGGTGGCGACGAAGGGTTTTCATTCTGGCACAAATCGACCGAAAACAGTCATTTGTGTCATGACGGGCATGCCTACACTTGCTCTCATCAAATTCGTATCGAGCGTCAACCGTGAACACCATTGCCACGATCGGCGGCGTGATCGCCCCGGACTCCGGACTGTCTCGCAAGGCCGCCGCCCTGGCCGAGCGCGTGCATTCGCGCGTCATGCTCAACCATGTCCATCGCACATGGTGGTTCGCCGAGCTGCTGGGGCGCAAACGTGGTCTGTCCTATGACCGGGAGGCGGTCTACCTCGCGTCGCTGCTGCATGACCTCGGATTGACCGAAGACTTCATGGCCGACCAGCGATTCGAGGTCGACGGGGCCGATGCGGCCAGCCGCTTTTTGCGTGCCAATGGCTACGCCGATGCGCGGGCGCAACTGGTTTGGGATGCCATCGCGCTGCATTCCAGCGCGGGCATCGCCGACCGGCGCGAACCCGAGGTGGCGCTCGTCAATCTGGGCGCGCACATCGACGTGATGGGGCTGAACCTCGACGAGCTCGCGCCGTCGCTCGTCGATGACGTATTGCAGCTTTATCCGCGGCTTGGTTTCAAGGCGGCCTTTCAGGAAGCGCTCGCGGAGGTCGTGAGGAAGAAGCCGCATACCGCGATTGGCACGGGGCTGGCCGATATCGGCCGGCGCCACGTGCATGACTGCGCGATTCCGGATGTGTGCGACCTGCTCGACCACGCGCCGTTCGAAAGCTAATGCATGACCATCAACGAGTGGAGTGAAAACATGACGAAGTTCTCCGAATACGAATTCCGGACGCAACCGTGGTTCGATGCATCGTGGTTCGCGCCGGACAGCACGGACCGGTTCAACCAGTTCATCCCGATGAAGACCATCGTGATCCACTGTTTCGATCCCCGCGCCGCGGAGATTCCGCAGGCGGTGGCCGACTATTTCGGCGACGAGGTCTATCCGGGCGAGAACATCCTCGACGAGGCGGGCAACCGTATCGGCAACACGCGCACGTTGTTTGCCGTGTCCAACGCGGGCGGCAGAGCCATTGCGGCACTGCAATCGGTGGCCACGATGGATTACCTCTTCCGCGTGCAGAACGTCGTGGTCGTTCATCACTCGTTCTGCGGTGCCACGGCCTTTACGCCGGACACGCTGATCGGCGAGTTTCATGACCATCATCACGCCGATATCGAGAGCCTGTTCGATCACGACAGCCTCGCGATCGGGCACTACGAAGACTCCATCCGGCATGACGTCAAGCTGCTGCGCGCGAGTCCCGCCGTGCCGAAGAACGTGAAGCTCTATGGGTTCTTCTACGAGATGAACTCGGGCAAGCTGACGGAGGTGGTGCGGGACGTTCCGGCGGACCGCGATACGCCGTAACGACGGCTTGCAGCGTTCTTCCGCTATCGAAGCGTTTTTTCCTGAAAGGCTGCCGGCCTGCGGTCGGCTACTTTCGGAACATCGATAGCCCGCTTTTATCGCCATGACCTCGGATCAGACCGCCCCCACCTGCCAACTCGTCCGCCCCGGTGCCGAATTCGTCGGCAAGCAGGGCCTTCATTACGCGGTGGGTATCTCCGCGGAGACCGTCGGCGCCCGGCATATCCACTTCCAGCTGGCCACGATTCCGCCCGGCGCGCGCGCCAAGGCGCATATGCATGCCGAGCACGAGACCGCGATCTACGGCATGAGCGGTGCCTCGGGCTGCTGGTATGGGGACCGCCTCGAGCATCATGCGGTCGTGAACGCTGGCGATTTCTTCTATATCCCCGCCGGGGTGCCCCATCTGCCGTACAACCTCAGCGCCGACGAGCCCTGCGTGGCGCTGATCTCGCGCACCGATCCCAACGAGCAGGAGAGCGTGACGATGCGCCCGGATCTCGATGGTTTGCCCGATTGGTCGAAGGTGCAGCGATAAACGTATGCCGTACGCGGCACTTATTAGGGTTTTCACCTAGCGTTTCTTCGTGGTGGGGTACAATCTGCGCAACTTTGAACAGTGAAGCCCCCCATGACTCAGACGGACAACAGCACGGCCGCGACGCGCGGCCGTGAGCCTTTTACCCGGCGGAAGTTCCTTGGCGCAGCGATCGGCGCCGCGGCGGTATGGGGCGGATATTCGTACTTTTTCGGTAGCCAGTACCGTGCCGCAAAGGCCGATCGTAGCGTCGATGTGCTGCTGATCGGCGGCGGCATCATGAGCGCGACGCTCGGCGTCTATCTGAAGGAACTGGAGCCGAACTGGACGTGCGAAGTGTTCGAGCGCCTGGACAAGGTGGCCGAAGAAAGCTCCAACGGCTGGAACAACGCTGGCACCGGCCACTCCGCGCTGTGCGAGCTGAACTACACGCCGATGGACGACAAAGGCAACGTTCATATCGCCCAGGCCATCAATATCAACGAGAACTTCCAGATCTCCCGCCAGTTCTGGGCGCATCAGGTCCGGAAGGGCGTGCTGGGCAATCCGCGCGAATTCATCAACTCCACGCCGCATATGAATCTTGTCTTCGGACAGGAGAATCGCGAGTTCATCCGCAAGCGCGTCGAAGCGCTGAAGGCTTCCCCGCTTTTCGCCGGCATGGAGATGACGACGGACCCGGCGAAGATCGCCGAGTGGATTCCCATCATGATGGAAGGCCGCAAGCCCGACGAAGTGGTCACGGCCACGCGCTCGCCGCTCGGCACCGACGTCAATCTGGGCGAGATCACGCGCCAGTTCTACAAGCACCTGACCGCCAAGTCGGGCGTGAAGGTCACCACCGGCTATGAAGTGCGTTCGATCACGCGCAACGACGATGGCACATGGCGTGTCTCGGCGTTCGACGTGAACGACGGCACGAAGATCCAGACCGTGGATGCGCGCAACGTGTTTATCGGCGCGGGCGGCGCGGCACTGCCGCTGCTGCAGCTGTCGGGCATTCCCGAAGCGAAGCAGTATGGCGGCTTCCCCGTGGGTGGCGAGTTCCTGGTCACCGACAAGCCCGAGCTCGCGGCACGCCATCTGGCCAAGGTCTACGGCCTGGCGGATACGGGCTCGCCCCCGATGTCGGTGCCCCATCTGGATACGCGCGTGCTCGACGGCAAGCGCGTGATCCTGTTCGGACCGTTTGCCACGTGGTCCAGCAAGTTCCTCAAGAACGGCTCGTACTTCGACCTGCCCAAGGCGGCAACCCCGTCGAACATCGTGCCGCAGTTGCAGGTCGGCGTTCACGAGTTCGCGCTCGTGAAATACCTTGCGCAGCAGCTGGCGCTGTCACGCGAGGAAAAGATGGCGGCATTGCGCCATTACATGCCCGAGGCGAAGGACGAGGACTGGCGCCTGTGGGAAGCGGGCCAGCGCGTGCAGATCATCAAGAACGATCCCGAGAAAGGCGGCGTACTGAAGCTTGGCACCGAGGTCGTGGTGTCCGCCGACCGTTCGGTATCGGCGCTGCTGGGCGCATCGCCGGGCGGCTCGACGTCCCCGGCGATCATGCTGTCGCTGCTGGAGCGCGTGTTCCCCGAGCAGATGAAGACGCCGGCGTGGCAGCAGAAGATTCGCGAGATCGTGCCGAGCTACGGCAAGAAGCTCAACGAGAATCCGCAGATGCTGGCGACGGAATGGGCGACCACGGCGGAAACGCTGCAACTGGCCATCGCACCGCCGAGCCTCGACGGCATCGTCCCCGCCACCACCCCGATGGCGAACCCCGGGGTGGTGAAGAAGGTGCCGGATATCGCGCTGTAAGGGCCGCAGTCGCCTTACACCGCCGCCTGCAACACCTTGCGGCTGACCTCCAGCGAGATGTCGCCATGCTCGCCCAGCGCGGTCATGCCGTGCTCGCCGAGCTTGGCGACGATGTCGCCGATGCTGCTGCCGTCGATGCCGTACGCGGACAGTCGCGTCGGGGCGCCCATGCGTTCGAAGAACGCGCGGGTGGCGTCGATGGCCGCGGTGATGCGCGCGTCTTCGCTGCCCTCACGGATGTTCCAGACGCGCTCCGCGTATTGCAGCAGCTTCTCGCGCTTTTGATCGCGGCGGGCGTTCAGCAGAGACGGCAGCACGATGGCCAGCGTTTGCGCGTGGTCCAGGCCGTGCATGGCCGTGATCTCGTGGCCGATCATGTGCGTGGCCCAGTCCTGCGGGACGCCCGCGCCGATAAAGCCGTTCAGCGCCATGGTGGCCGCCCACATGATGTTGGCGCGCGCGTCGTAGTCCTCGCCGTCGGCCAGCACCTTCGGACCATCCTCGATCAGCGTCTGCAGGATGCCTTCGGCCATACGGTCCTGCACCTTGGCGTTCACCGGATAGGTCAGGTATTGCTCGGTCGTGTGGACGAACGCATCGACCACGCCGTTGGTGGTCTGGCGTGCCGGCAGCGTGAACGTCGTCACGGGGTCGAGCACCGCGAAGCGCGGGAAGCAGTGCGGCGAGTGGAAGTCGAGCTTGTCGCCGGTCTCCCGGCGGCTGATCACGGCGCCGGCGTTCATCTCTGAACCCGTGGCCGGGAGCGTGAGCACCACGCCGAACGGCACGGCCGATTTGATCTTCTGGGCACCGGTGCCACGCTTGGCGAGGATGTCCCACGCGTCGCCGTCGTAGTGCATGGCGGCCACGATGAACTTCGTGCCATCGGCCACGGAGCCGCCGCCGACTGACAGCACGAAGTCCACTTTTTCCGCGAGGCCGAGTTCCACGGCCTGCATCAGCGTGGCGTAATCGGGGTTCGTTTCGATGCCGCCGAATTCGAAGACGACGCGGTCGCCGAGTGCCTTGCGCACGGCTTCCAGCACGCCATTCCGCTTGATGCTGCCACCGCCGTACGTGATCAGCACGCGGGCGTTCGCCGGGATTTCCGCGGCGATGCCCGCGATCTGGTCCTTGCCGAACAGGACTTTGGTGGGGGCATGCAGGTTGAAGTTGAACATGGGGATCGTCCTTTTTTGAAAACTCCGTGGAATATAAGAGCTACCGCCCCCACCCAGAAGAGCGATCTTCGTTGAAGGACTGAGAAACCCCATTTCATAATCGCTACATCACGACCCCACCGTCACGAAGATCGGGTTCGAGTAGAACCACAGATCGTTGTAGTTGCGCGCGTTGATCGCATTGAAGCGGGCTGTGTCCTCGGTCACGCTCGTCTGCAGGTCGGGCAGCGGATTGCCGTTCGACGTCTCGCCCGGCACGTTCATGCCGAGGTTCGTGCCGCGCAGGCGGAAGTACTGGCTCCTTGCCGCCTTGTACGTGAACGTCATCGTGTTGTAGCCGTCCGCATCGAGCTTCCAGTCGGCCGACGTGAACGTGGCGACGACCTTCGTCGAGTCGTTGGTTTCCTTGCTGTACTCGGCCGTGCCCGAGGCCGCGCGCGGGGTGACGTCGCCGGCAATCAGATCGACGTGGTTCACCGTGGGACGCACGTTGACGTTGACGCCGCTGTCTAGCGGGAACTCGAAGTTGTTGCGGTCCGGGCTCTTGAAGCGGATGGTCACGGTCACGGTCTCGCCGGCCTTGACCTTCAGTTCGCCGCCCATCTCGCTCTTGGCCGTACCGTTGCCGGCGTTGAAGTCGAGCGCGTTGATCAGGTCACCGAACACCGAGAACATCTTGCCCGAGCGCATGCCTTCGAGTACCGCCTTCACGCCCGTGTACTTGTTTTCCAGCCACACGTAGGTCTTGGCGTATTCGCCCGGGAAGTAGCCGCTGCTGTTGGCACCGATGACCTTGAAGTGGTGATCCGAGTCCGCCACGTTCCAGAAACGGCGGCCATCGCCGAGCAGTGCGTCCCAGATGCCGCCGACCTGCGCGACCACGTAGTCCACGCCGCCATAGACGCGGTTCTTGAGGTTGGCGTCGACGTACGCGGCCGTGTAGCCGCCACGGTTCGGCTCCATCTGGTTGCCGACCATGCCCTCCACGCCGAACGCGATGTTCGGCGCTGTGTCGTTGAACTCGCGGTAGTTGGCGGCGGTGTACATGCCGACGTTGCGCGACGGGTGGTTGATCAGCGCGTAGCTGGTGTCGGGGAAGTTGTCGCGCAGCCAGGCGAACGCCTTGACCGCGTCCGCGTGCGTGGTGAATGCGCGCGGGCCCTTGGCGCTCCATGCGGTGACGTCCACCGCGTTGAATTGCGCGACGTTGCGGTTCGTGAAGAAGTATTCGAACTCGTTGGCGGCCTTGGTGGCCGTGGCGAGCGGCGTGCCCGTGAAGATGCCGACGTTCACGTGGTCATGCGTCGGCATGTCCCATTCGAATGCAGAGAAGATCAGCTTGTTGGCGTAGCGGCCGCTGGCCTGCAGTTGCTTGACGGCGGGAATCTCGTAGGTGGCCATGGCCTGCGAGTACGGCAGCGGACCGCCGGCGATCGCCACGCCGTCCTGGTCGCGCGAGGACGTGCGCAGGTGGTTCGAGATCGCGGTCCAGTCCAGACCGAACTTGTCGAAGGTCTGGTCGAGCACCGTGGACAGCTTGTCCTGCGCGTCGTCGGACTCGATCGTATGCATATGCAGATCGCCCGTGGTCCAGCGGCCCGTGGCCTCGGCCGGCTTGGCGGGGTCGGCTGGCGTGGCTGGATTCGTGGGGGTGGTCGGCTGGCTGGGCGAAGACGGGCTGGCCGGCGTGGCCGGTGCATCGTCGCTGCCGCCGCAGCCATAAAAACCCAATGCCACGACCAGACCGGCCGCGACTGCGGTGATGGTTTTGCTGTAACGCATGAACTTCCCTGTTGGCGCTGATTTCTCGATGACCCTGATTGGCCGGTACACCGACTCTTGTGGGCGCCGATGATGCCGGGCGTTCATGACAGGAAAGTGATGCGCAGGTGGATTCTTGCAGGTTGCTTGCCCGCCTTCGTCTGACAAATGAATCAGAACAGGCCGGCTTTTACGGACAGGGCCATCTCGGGGAATCTAGTACAAGGCACTTTCCGAACCGCCAAACCTACAAAACTCTGGGAGTCATGATGAAACGTACGCTCGCTCTTGCCCTCGCCGCTGCTTCCATTTCGCTTGCTCCGCAGGCCTTTGCCCAGGTTGCCGGGCAAGCTTCGCTCGGGGTTTCCGTCGAAGAACTTCGAATCGTTATCCAGGGCGCGAGCGTCAAGAAGCAGATTCTCGGAAAACCCGTCTATAACGAGAACAACGACAAGGTTGGCAATGTCGTCGATCTGATCGTTGCGCCGAATCGCGCGGTGTCGTTCGCGATCATCGGCGCGGGCGGGTTCGTCGGCGTGGGACGCCACGACGTGGCCATCCCTGTGACCCAGTTCGACCTGTCGGGCGACAAGATCGTGTTGCCGGGGGCGACCAAGGAAGCGGTGAAGGCGCTGCCAGAGTTCGAGTACGCGAAGAAGGCCAAGCCGGCCAAGTAATCCTTGGCCCTGTCGAGATCATCAACCAGCGAGCCGAGGCGCCATGGAACAGCCATTTCACCCGTTCTCCCAACTGTTCGCGCAGCTCGGGCTGTCTTCTGACGAGTCCGATATCCGGGCCTTTATTGCGGAGCATTCGCCGCTGCCGGAGGACAAGCAGTTGTGGGAGGCGCCCTTCTGGACGCCGGCTCAGGCCACGCTGCTGCGCGACGAGCTCGTCGAGGATGCCGACTGGGCCGTCGTGGTCGATCAGTTGAATCTCGCGTTGCGCGCGCCGGCCTGATTCCTGGCGGCCGACGCTTTCAGACAAACACTGACGCCAAGTTAGCCACGCAGGCGGCATCGGTCATCTCGCCTGCTGCATAGACTCATGTGTTGTACGGGGGCGAGAAATATTCCCGCTCCTGTTCCCCGACGGCACCGCCGGCGCCTGTCTCACGACGCAAGCGCTGCCGGTGCCCCCCCCCCCGCGATCCGATATGGAGGAAAGAACATGAAGACGCCATTCATCTTCGCCATCGCCGTGGCAGCGCTCGCAGGCTGCGCCGCCTCACCCTACACCCCGCCGCCGACGTCGGCGACCACCGCCGTCGGTGAAAGCAAGCTCGCGCCCAAGGCCGCTGCGCAATGCATCGGACAACAGTGGGCCAACAGCAGCAACCAGACTGTCATGATGCAGTACATGCTCGCCAACGATCAGGCGTTCGACGTGTACGTGCCGGGCCAGCAGCCGCCGAATGGCTCGGCCGCGATCGTCCGCAAGTCGGCGAACGGCCCGGGATCGTGGATTGGCTTCCGCGGCAGCGATACCACGGCATCGGGCGCGATCAGCCAGTGCCAGTGATCGGGTAGCCAGGTCTGCCTGAATCAGTCTGACGGGGGACGCGCAGGCGTGTGCTGGCGTGCCAGTACCGCCGAGCCGGGAGGCGCGCGTCCCCCGATTTGCATTATTTCGCGACGAGCATTCGCCGGGCTTCCGCCACGGCCGCATCCATCTCCGATTTCTCGTCCTTCCCCCGCGTCACCACATCGGGTGACACGCCCACCTTGTCCACATTTCGCCTCGATGGCGGGTACCACTGCGCCGCCGTGAACCTGATCGCGAGGTCGGGGCCGACGCGCTGGATGGTCTGGATGGACGCGCGGCCGAAGGTCGTGTGGCCGACGATGCGGGCGCGGCGGTTGTCGCGCAGCGCGCTGGCCAGGATCTCCGCGCCGGAGGCAGTGCCCTCGTCGACGAGCACGACGATCGGCATCTCGCGGAACGCGGCGGGAAGATCCGGGATCGGACCCGTGCCGCCATAGCGCGTCACGTCGGCCAGATAGACGTTGTTGACGCTCGCCAGGCGGCCTTCCGTTTCCGCGACCATCGCGTTGGGTGGCAGGAACAGCGAGGCGACGCCCACCGAGGCTTCGAGCAGGCCGCCGGCGTTGTGGCGCAGGTCGATGACCATCGCGCGGAACGGACGGCGTTGCCACTGCGCCGACAGCGCCGTGGCGATCGTTGCGGTGGTATTGCCCGAAAAAGCCGGCACGCGTAGCACTGCGACGTCGTCACCCGCGATGGATACCTCCGCACTACGTGGCTGAATGCGGCCGCGTTCGATGCGCAGCGTGCGGACGCCTTCCACGCCGATCGACCGGATACCGACCTCCACCGTGCTGCCGAGCGGGCCGCGCAGCGCCTTGACGGCCCATGCGGTACGGGTGCCCACCGCGACGCTGTCGATGGACACGAGCACGTCCTTCGGGTGGATGCCCGCGGCCTGCGCGGGGCTTCCCGGCAGCGGCGCCACCACCATGACGACGCCGTCGCGCGCGACCATCTCCAGTCCCACGCCACCGATGGTGTTGGTCGCGGACGGCGTGGCTTCCATCTCCGAGGGGATGAGCACATCGCCGCCCTCGGGATCGATCTCGCGCACCATGCCGCGGATGGCGGCCTGCAGCAGTTCTTCCGCCGATACCGGCTTGACGTACGAGCGGCCCAGTGTGCCGACCGTATCGACGAAGGCACGCAGCGTCTCGGGTGGCAAGGGTCCGGCCTGCGTCTGTATCTGCGCGATGGCGGCAACAGGTGCGAGGGCAAATGCAAATGCAACCGGCGCGGCGCTTGCGATCAGGCGTCGGCGGGTCATTGCGGCCGGAACGACAACGAGAGCTTGGGCGGGACGCTGCCGTTATCGGCGGGCGGGAATGGCGCCGAGCGCTGCACCGCGCGCAGCACCGCGGTATCCCATGCGGTGCTGCCGCTGGCCTTCGCGAGCGTCGCGGCACGCAGCGTGCCATCGGGCGCGAGTTCCAGTTGCACGACGGCGACGGGGTTGCCCTCGAGCGGGCCATCGGCCCGTACGTTGGGCAACACGTGACGGCGAATGCGTTCGGCGTAGCTGACGGCCCCATCCGTCGCCGCCGCGCCATGGGTCAGGGCCTGCAGCCTTGCCAGCTCCGCCTTGCGTTCGCGGTTGGCGGCCGCTTGCGGGAGCAGCCCGCCAAGTTCCTGGAGCGAGACCGTCGGCGCCGTGGCCGGTGCGGGCGGTGCGGGCGGTGCTGTCGCGGGAACCGGTCGCGGACGGTGCACGACAGGCGACGATGTCGCCGCGGGTGTAGCGGACGGCGCGTCACCAGTCGCCTGCTCGAGCCGCTCCCCGCGTCCCAGCGGAACGCTCCGGCAGTCCGCGCCTTGCATCAACGCGTCGTCCTTGAGGCTGTTCGACAGGTCGATCGCAAACACGGCGCCACGTTCGGCCAGCGTAATCACGGTGCCACCACGGCCGAACTCGAAGCCGCCGCGCCAGACCGCGCGCCGCTGCGCGATATCGCGAAGCGTGGCGCTGTAATGGATAGAGACGCGATTGCCCGCGGGCATCATGACCACGCCGCCGCCCTGCGCGATAAACAGGACCGTATCGGCGTTGAACTGCGTCGCGCGGTTCGCGATCGTCCGCTCCAGATCGAGCTCGAGCCCGCTCACCTCCTCGAACGTGGTGACGATGCCGCACTGGCTGCCGATCTCGCTGAACTTCTGCTGGAACGCATCGCTGAACTCGGGACCCCACCCCATGCCCTTGCCGGCAATCACGAAGAGCCGTTTGGGCGTGCCCGTGTAGTCGGTGGCGCGATTGGTCTGCTTGACCGTTGCCGGCGCGCAGCCGGCCAGCGTTGTGACGATAAGCGCGACGGCCGCGCCGACCGTGAACCACCGGCATCGTGGTGCGCGGCTTGCCATAGGTGCTGTCATGTCTTGTTATTCTGCTGACGTTTTTTTGTGCGACGCCAGCGTAGCAGCACCCCGATCGCCCCGCAGGCCCCATCAGGGGGGATGTTGTGACAGCACAACGACGGGGTTCGCCTGTCCGCAGTGGCCTACCCTCGCTCGAGCACGATCTTGCCCACGGTCTTGTTCGCTTCGAGCGCCGCATGCGCGAGGCGCAGATTGGCCGCGGTCATCTCGCCGAAATGCAGGCCGACGGTCGTGGTCAGCACGCCTTCGTCGATCAGCGCGGCAACGCGTTCCAGGAGCCTGTGCTGTTCGGCCAGATCCGCGGCACGATACATCGATCGCGTGAACATGAACTCCCAGTGCAGCGAAATGGATTTGCGCTTGAGCGGCATGGCGTCCAGCGTCGCGGGATCGTCGATCAGCGCCAGCTGGCCCTGCGGCTTGAGGAGTTCGACGATCTGGGTGTAGTAGCTGTCCGTATGCGTCAGGCTGATGACGTGGTCCACCTGGGCGATGCCGGCTGCCGCGAGCTGCGGCTGCAGCGCAACGCTGTGGTCGATCACGTGGTGCGCGCCGCGTTCGCGCACCCATTGCTGGGTTTCCGGACGCGATGCGGTGCCGATCACCGTCAGGCCCGTGAGCTTGCGCGCCAGCTGCACGAGGATGGAGCCCACGCCGCCGCTGGCGCCGATGATCAGCAGGCTCTGCCCCTGCCCGCCGCCTTCGGGAATGCGCAGGCGATCGAACAGCAATTCCCATGCGGTGATGCCGGTCAGCGGCAGTGCCGCCGCGTCCGCGGCGGACAGCGTCCTGGGCGCGTGGCCGGCAATCCGTTCGTCCACGAGCCCGTATTCCGCGTAGCTGCCCTGCCGCGTGATATCGCCGGCGTACCACACCGCGTCGCCGACCTTGAACCACTCGACCTCGGCGCCGACGGCCTCGACGATGCCCACGGCGTCCCAGCCCAGCACGCGCGGGCCCGGGGGCTGCACGCCGAGCCGAAGCTTGCTGTCCACGGGGTTGACCGCGATTGCGTCGATCCTGACCAGCAGATCGCGCGCGCCCGGCTCCAGCCGGGGCAATTCGGCGTCGTACAACGCGCGCGGATCGTCGATGGAGAGCCCTGCCTTGTCGTAGACGACTGCTTTCATGATGTTGCCTTTCATCGCTGAGGAGATCAGGCAATATCATTGCTGCTTGGCGCGAATTCTTCGACGACGTTTACCGTCGCGTTTTCGGACACCCCCGCGTGGCTCGCTTATTTTTGGCCCGAGGTCACGGCAGACAGGGCCAGCATATCCGCCGAGCGGCGGAATACCTTGCGCGGGCTGGACGTCAGCAGCGCATCGAGGTCGGTATAGCCCCATGCCACGGCGCCGAACGATACGCCCGCGCGCGCTGCCGCGACGGCATCGCGGATCTCGTCGCCGATATAGATGATCTGGTCCCGGTCCACCTGCGTGGTCTTGACCACGCGTTTGAGGCGATGGGCCTTGCCGAACAGCGCGGCGCCGCACTCGACCGCGAGGAAGCGCGCCATCAACTGGGCGCCGAGCACCGACTGCACGTTGTCCGCGGAATTCGACGTGGTGACGGCGACGGCCACCCGCGCGTCGAGCATCTGGTGCAGGACCTCCTCGATACCGGGAAAGAGCCGGACCTCGCCGATGCGCGACTGCATGATCGCGCGGTAATCCGCCATGACCGCGGGCACCTTCCACAACGGCAGCTGCAGTTCGCGCAACACTTCCTGCGCGCTGAGCCGGCGCAGGCCCGGGCGCTCGCCCTCGGATACCTCGCGGAAGCCGTGCTTGCGCGCAAGGCCGTTCAGCACCTCGGAGAACAGCGGGTACGTATCGGCAAGCGTGCCGTCGAAGTCGAAGATCGCGAGGCGGACAGACATGCATCGCTCCTGGGCAGGGGAATGGGCAGAATCTGCCCCCAGTGTATCGCCGCCCCGGACCCTCGACAAACGCCCGCGCAAACGAGCAAACGGGGGCCCCGCAATGGTGCAGGCCCGCCGTGTCAGCCGCTTATTCCGGGACCACGCCGGCCGCCTGAATCACCTTGCCCCATTTCGTGACCTCCGCGCGCTGGAACGCCGCGAACGCATCGGTCGTCTTGCCCTCGGGCTCCACGCCCAGCGTGCGCAGCCGCTGCTGCACGGCCGGCGAGGCCACCACCGCGGCAATTTCCTTGCCCAGCTTGTCGACGATCGGCCGCGGCGTGCCCGCCGGCGCGAAAATGCCCTGCCACGACTGCATCTCGAAGCCCTTGATGCCCTGCTCCGCAAGCGGCCGCACATCGGGCAGGCTCGGCAGCACGTGCGTCGACGTCACGCCCAGCGCGCGCACGCGCTTGCCGTCGAGCATCGGCTTGGCGGCCGCCACGGTCTCGAACACGAGGTCGATCTGGCCGCCGATCAGGTCCGTCATCGCGGCCGCGCCGCCCTTGTACGAGATCTGCTGCAGCTGCGTGCCGGTAATGCTCTGGAACAGCTGACCCGACAGCTGCTGCGAACTGCCCGGCCCCGCCGTGCCGAACGTGAGGCCGCCCGGCTTGGCCTTGAGCGCGGCCACGATCTGCTCGACGGACTGGTACTTGCTGTCGTTGGCCACGACCAGCACGTTGCTGACGGTACCGACGAGGTTCACGGGCACGAAGTCCTTGACCGGGTCGTAGCCAAGCTTCTTGTAGAAGAACGGATTGACCGCATGCGTCGTGATCGTGCCGCCCATGATCGTGTAGCCATCCGGCTCCGCGCGCGCGACGGCCTGCGTGCCGAGAATGCCCGACACGCCGGGCTTGTTGTCGATGACCACGGGCTGGCCCAGTCGCTGCGACAGGCCTTCCGCGACGATGCGCGCGGTGGCATCCGAAACGCCGCCCGGCGAGAATGGGACCACATACTTGATGGGTTTCGATGGCCACTGGTCGGCCGCATGGCATGCCATGCCCGCGGCCAGCCCCGCGATCGCGAGGATGCTGCTGAGTGTCTTCACTGTCGTCTCCTGATGTTGTCTTTTTGGGGTGTGCGGGGTCGCGCTAGTACGAGAGGCTGCCTCCCGCGCGTCCGGCCGTGGCGGCCTGGCGAAACGCCGCCGTGATCAGGCTCGTGGCCACGGTCGCGAAATAGCGCGCACCCATCGCGCGATAGTGCTGTTCGTCATCGGCGGTCAGCGCAAGCACGCCCGGGCACTTGCCAGCCCGATCGACCGCGCGCAGCGCCTGCTCGATGGCGGCGGCTACCTCGGGGCGCTTCCAGTCGCTGCCGAACCCCATCGCGTGGGACAGATCGTTCGGCCCGACGAATACCGCATCGATGCCCTCGACGGCCGCGATGGCCTCGGCATTGGCGACACCCTCGGGCGACTCGATCATGGCGATCAGCGCGATGCCCTCGTTGCTGCGCTCGGTATGCGCGGCACCGGGAAACGCGCCGTAGCCGGCCGCGCGGCCGCTGAACGCGCTGCCGCGCCGGCCGATGCCCGGATACCGCACGCGCTGCACGAGTTCGCGAGCGTCGTCCGCAGTTTCCACCATCGGAATCTGCACGGCACTCGCTCCCATGTCGAGGATGCGCGCAATGTTCTCCACGAAGCAGCGCACCACGGGCACGATGCCGCTGGCCCGCGCGGCGCGTAGCATGTGCTCGGTAGTCTCTAGCCCGGCCGCGCCGTGTTCGTTGTCGATGATCACGAAGTCGAAGCCGGCATAGCCGCACATCTCGACGATCGCGGGGCTGGGGAGCGCGCTGAAGATTCCGCGCAACGGGCTACCGCCGCGCAGCATCGCCGGCAGGCGGGTATCGAGGGGGTGCTGGATGGTCATGTCTCTCTTCGTTATCTGAGCGGCTCATGGGGGGCGGCCGGTGGAGACATTCTCGCGACGGCTGGATTATATTTCCAATATTACTTTTGTATTGGATTTATACAGGCCCTGTATATGTACAGTCCGCTGGAATTCCGCGTCCTCACCTCGTTTCTGGTGCTGGCCGACGAACTGAGCTTTACCCGCGCGGCGCGCCGCCTGAACATGACGCAGCCGCCGCTGAGCCTGCAGATCAAGCAGCTGGAGGCGCAGCTCGGCACGCCGCTGTTCGAGCGCACCAAGCGCAGCGTGCGGCTGACGCCCGCCGGCGCGGTGCTGCGCGCGCAGGCCGAGAAGCTGTTCGATATCGAGCACCGCACGCGGCAACTGGTCGTGCAGGCCGGACGTGGCGACGACGTCGGCCATCTGGCGATCGGCCTGACCGCGATCTCCGCCATCGCGCTCGTGCCGAATATGCTGCGGCGCTTTACCGCGCGCATGCCGGGCGCGCTCTATTCGCTGCGGGAGGTCAGTTCGGAGGCGATGCTTGAGGCATTGCTGCGCAACGAGCTCGACGTGGCGATCCTGCGTCCGCCCATCACCGATGCGCGGCTACAGGCACGCCGGCTGATGCGCGAGACCCATGTGCTGGCCGTGCCCGAGGGGCATCGGCTCGCCACGCAGCGCAGCGTGGGCGTGCGCGACCTGCATGGCGAGAGCCTGGCCACGCTCGAACGGCGGCACGGCCAGTATGCGCACGACCTGATGCTCGGCTGGCTGGCGGAGCACAACGTGGTACCGCTGCGCATCCACGACGGCGCGCGCTATCACGCGATGATGGCGCTCGTCACGGCGGGCATCGCCATTGCCGTGATTCCCGCCTCGGCCGCCGCGCAGCCTGTGCCGGGCGTGGCGTTCCGCAGGATATCGGGCAAGGACGTGCCGGCGCTCGAACTCTGGATCGCATTCCACAAGGAGATCGGCAATCCCATGACGCTGCCGTTCGTCGAGGATGCGCTGGCGGCCGCGGCACAGTACAAGGTGCGCGCGCCCGCATAGCGCAGATCAATAACGCTCGACAGCCTCGACCACCGCGGTATTCCCCTCGATCTCGGCCGGATGCGAGGGCTCGAATCGGCCGCCGAGATGCGTGGCGAGGAAGGTCTCGATGATCGTATTGAAGCGGATCGAATTGGCGGGACGCAGGAAGCCGTGCCCCTCGTCGGGGAACACCACGTAGGTGAACGGAATGCCCTTGGCGCGCATGGCATCGATCATCTGCGTGGATTCGGCCTCCTTGACGCGCGGGTCGTTGGCGCCCTGCCCGATCAGCAGCGGCTTGGCAATGCGCGCGGCATGGGTCAGCGGCGAGCGCTCCTTCAGCAGCGCCTTGCCCGCCTCCGTGTCGGGGTTGCCCACGGCGCGGTACAGCGTCGAACGGAAGCTCTCCCAATACGGCGGAATGCTGGCCAGCAGCGTCTCCAGATTCGATGGACCGACCACGTCCACGCCGCACGCGTAGCGCTCGGCATGATGCGTCATCGCCCATAGCGTGGCGTAGCCGCCGTAGCTCCAGCCCATGACGGCCACCCGCGCCGGATCGGCAATACCCTGCGCGACCGCCCAGTCGACGGCATCGCAGAGATCATCGTCCATCTTCGCGCCCCACTCGAGGTCGGACGCGCTGAGGAAGCGCTTGCCGAACCCCGTGGAGCCGCGGAAGTTGACCGAGAGCACCGCATAGCCGCGATTGGCGAGCCACTGGTGCAGCGGGTTGAAGCCGAACGAATCGCGCGCCCAGGGGCCGCCGTGCACGAGCAGCACGGTCGGCACGGGGACACGGCTCGTCAGCGGCTTGCCGCCCTCGGCGAGACTCGCATCGGCATGAACAGGGATGGTCACGTAGGTCACGAGGTCGAGGCCATCGCGCGAACGGATCGTCGTGGACTGCATGCGCGCGAGAGAATGATCGAGCAGCGTGGGGCGCGTGACGTAAAGCCGCTCCAGCGCGCGCGTCTGCCTGTCGAACAGCCATGCGGCGCCCGGCACGCGATCCGATGCCGCGCCGACGATCCAGTAGCGGTCGTCCTCGCTGCGGCTGACCAGGCCCCACTCCCCATCCACGCCACCGAGCCTGCCATCGAGCAACGCCACGTCGGCGCGCAGGCTTTCCGCGAGCACGACCAGTTCGCGGCGCTCGTGCTCGAGGCTGTAGGCGAGCGGCTCGTAAGTGAATGCATCGAGCAGCGCGCCGCCGATATCGGCGCGCGCGTCTTCGGCGATCACGGTCGGCACGGCCGTGTCCCCGGACTCGGCCGCGAGCGGAATCGAGACGAGCGCCGCGGTGTCGCGGCCGCGGCTGTCGTAGACATAGAGCGTGCGGCCGGTGACATCGACATGCGAGGCATGCGTGGTGCGCGCATCGTCGGGCGAGACCGACAGCCACGGCTGCCAGCCCTGGCCCCCGGGGGTCGCGTCGGCGGTTGCGTCGGCGGTCGCGCGGGGTTTCAGATAGCGCGCGCCGCCGTCGTCCAGCGTTTCCACCGCGAGCAGCACGCGGAAATCGTCATCGGTCAGAAAGCCCGCGTAACCGGGATTCTCCTGCACGAGGGTGAGTTCGCCCGTGGCGATGTCCGCCAGATACAGGTCGTGGTAGCGCGGGTCGCGCTGGTTCACGCTCAGCAGCGCCTTGCCGCGCAGCGCGGGCTTGTGGCTCAGCGCCGCCACCGACGCACGCACGCCCTCGAACGGCGTGAGATCGCGCGGATTGCCGCCTTCGGGCGAGATCGCGTAGACGTGGTAGTTCTCGTCGCCGCCGACGTCCTGCACATAGAGCAGGTGCGCGCCGTCGTACGACCACCAGCTCGTATAGACGCCGCGCAGGCGGTCCCGCGTCAGGACCTTTGCCTGCGCGGGATTGTCGCGCGGCGCGACCCACAGGTTCATGACGCCCCCATCGGGCGCGCTCCATGACAGATAGCGGCCATCGGGACTGATACGCGCGCCGGCGCGCACGGGATTGCCGAACAGTTCGACGCGCGGGATCAGCGGCGTATCGGATAGCGAATCGGAGAGCGAGGTAGGTGCGTTGGGCATGCGGAACCGGTGTAGGCGATGTTGGCAAGGAGCAAGCTGCAAGAGTACTCCAGCCCCGGTCCCTGCGTTCGACGCTCGCCATGTTGTCATAAAAACGTCACAATACCCGCAACCCTCGCCGCAGAGCGAGACGACACTCAGAGGAGCACACACCATGACGCCTTCCCGCGCCAGCCAGCCTTCCCATCGCCGCCATCGCACGATCCGCCGCCAGCTTTTCGCTACCCTGCCCGCGCTCGCCCTCGGCACGCTCGCGGTGCTGGGTACGTTCCTGCCCGCCACGGCGCAGGCCGCCTACCCCGACAAGCCCATCCGCATGGTCGTGGGCTTTCCGCCCGGCGGCCCCGTCGATACCCACGCGCGCATCCTCGCGGAGAAGCTTCAGCCGATTCTCGGCCAGACCGTCGTGCTCGACTACAAGGCCGGCGCTGCCGGCAATATCGGTTCGGACAACGTTGCCAAGTCGCCCGCGGATGGCTACACGCTGCTGATCGCGAACACCGGGCAGATGTCGATCAACAACTCGCTGTACCCCAAGCTGCCGTACGGCATGCCGAAGGACTTCGCGCCGGTGGCCCGTACCGCGCTGATTCCGCTGGTCATGGTGGTCAACAACAACGTTCCGGCGAAGAACCTCAAGGAGTTCATCGCGTACGCGAAGGCCAATCCGGGCAAGCTGAACTTTGCGTCGGGCGGCAATGGCGGCATTTCGCATCTGATGCCCGAGATGTTCAAACAGGCGTCGGGCACGTTCATCGTGCATATCCCGTACAAGGGCAGCGCGCCCGCGCTGACGGACGTCATGGGCGGGCAGGCGCAGATGATGGCCGACTCCATTCCGCTGTTCACGCAGTTCATCAAGTCCGGCAAGGTCCGCGCGCTGGCCGTGACCTCGCACGCGCGCTCGCCCGCGCTGCCGGACGTCCCGACCATGGAAGAGGCGGGGCTCAAGGGCTTCGAGGTCGTCGGCTTCTACGGCGTGCTCGCGCCGGCCGGCACGCCGAAGGACATCGTGGACAAGCTGTCGGGGGCGCTGCGCACGGTGCTGGCCGACCCCGATACCAAGGCCAAGTTCGAGCAGCAAGGCGCAGAGCCGGCGTGGCAGGGACCGGAGGCGTTTACCGCGACGATCCTCAGCGAGCAGAAGCGCTGGGGCCAGACCATCAAGCAGTCCGGCGCGAAGATCGACTGATCGCGGCGCCCGCCGTTTCGCGACGATTACGTCTGGGCCGATCAGTAATCGACGGTCATCGATACCTTGAACGTCCGTGGATTGCCGATCGTCAGCACGTTGTTCGACGTGGAGACAGCGGCCCAGTAGTCCTTGTTCGCGACATTCTCGACGAACGCGCGCACCGTGTAACGGACCTGCGACGCCTTGAACGTATAACGCGCGCCAAGGTCGATGCGGTGCCACGACGGCAGCGAGATCGTGTTCTGCGGATTCGCGTTCTGGCGGCCCGTCTGGATAAAGCGGCCCGTCACGGTCGAACCCTGCAGGAACGGCAGATCGTATTCCGCGCTCGCCGTGGCCGTGTAGTTCGGCACGCCCACGCCCTTCTTCCCTTCGGTCGCCGGATTGCCGGTGTTCTGGTATTCCGAATCGATGACCGACACCCCGCCCAGCAGCCGCAGGCCGCGCAGCGGTTCGCCGAAGATGCTCCATTCCACGCCGCGGTTACGCAGGTCCTGCAGGCCGAACACGTTGGTCGCCGTGGACGTGGTGCCGATCGGCTGCTCGATCTGGAAGAAGGCCAGCGTCGTGCCGAAGCTGCCCGCATCGTACTTCACGCCCGCCTCGTGCTGCTTCGACTTGGCCGGCGGGAACACTTCGCCACGGTTGACCGCGGTGTTGCCGGCGGTCGGACCCTGCGCAAGGCCTTGGATGTAGTTGTAGTACACGGACAGGTTCTGCAGCGGCTTGACCACGAGGCCGAACATCGGCGACGTGGCCGACTCGCTGTACGCCGTGGTCTGCGAACCGGTCGCCGTCGCGTAGCCGCGCACGTTGATCACCTGCTGGCGCACGCCGGCCGTCAGCAGCACGCGGTCGTTCAGGAAGCCCAGCGTATCGGACACCGAGACGCCGTTGAGGTTGACCCGTTGCGTGGTGAACGGATCGTTCATGTTGCCCGTGGTGGGCGCGGCCGGATAGGCGACCGTCGGCGCGTTGTAGAGGTTGGTCGCGAAGCTGGGGGAGCTCTGGAACGCCGTGCCCCGGCGTTGCTCCAGGCCCGACCAGCTCGCGTTGACCGTATGACTGACCGGACCCGTGACGAACCTGCCGCGCACGCCGAACTCGCCGCTGTAGGTGGTCTGTTCGAACGGCACGGTCAGGCGGGTCGCGGTACCGAAGCCCGTGTTGCCCACCGTGGCGCCGCTGTACGAGCCGAACTCGTTGGTCTGGTGCGCGCCGAACGCGGCGTACGCGGTCCAGTTCTTCGCGATGTCGTACTCGGCGCGAATCGTGCCGTAGATATCCTCGAGCGAGGAATTGGTCCACGGCTGCGCGAAGTTGGTGGAAGCGTTGGGCACCGGCGGCAGCGCCGTGCCGTTCAGCGTGATGGTGCTGCGGCCCTGATAGATGCGCTGCTTCTGGTAGCCGAAGTCCGCGTTCACGCGGAACTTGTCGCCCTGGTAATCCATGCCCAGCGTGAACAGGCGCTGCTGACGGCTTTCGTTGTCGATCGCCGTATCGCCGCCGCGCGCCATCGCGTTGACGCGCACGCCGAATTCCTTCTTCTCGCCGAAACGGCGGCCCACGTCGATATGGGCACCGGCCTGGCCGTCGCTCGTGTAGTCGATCGTGCCTTGCGTGATCGGCGCGGCCGTCGCGTACTTCGGCACGAGGTTGATCGAGCCGCCCACGCTGCTGCCGCCCGGCGACACGCCGTTCAGGAATGCATTGGCGCCACGGAACACTTCCACGCGCTCCAGGCCTTCGGTCGAGGCCAGCTGGCGCGGCGCAATGCCGTAGAGGCCGTTGTAGCTGATGTCATCGGAAGTCAACGTGAAACCGCGCACGATGAACGTTTCCGAGAAGTTGCCGAAGCCCGAGCTCACGCGAATGGCGGGATCGTCGGCCAGCACCTGGCCCACGGTGCGGGCCTGCTGGTTCTGCATCTGCTCCGCCGTGTACGACGTGATGCTGAACGGCACGTCCATGAAGTCCTGGTTGCCCAGCACCCCGATGCGGGCACCGCGCGCGACCTGGCCGCCGGCATAGGCGGGCGGCAGCGCATCGGTGCCGGCGTCGGCGCGCACCGTCACCGCGGGTAGCGTGGCTTCCTGCGCGAATGCGAGGGTGGGCAGCGTGCCAGCCGCCGCAAGCGCGGCAACGAGGCAGCACAGACGCGGACGCGCCGGCAGACGCGTCGCGGAAGACGATGGGTTGGTGTAAGACAAGGTGTTGCTCCCGGTATCTGATGTCTTTGTTTCTGGATAAAGCAGGCCGAGCGCGTCCCCCTTCGCAAGGCGGCGAAGGACGTCGTCGACGGTGTGAACTGGCTCCGCGTCTTGGGCGGAGCATCATGGGATTACGTACGCATGAGGACTTCGGCGCTCAGGGCACCGATTGCCGCGAGCACGGCGAGGCCGACCGCGGCAAGCGCGATGCGGCGGACAACGCGGGGGGCGCAGGCGAACGTGGCCACCGCTACCCACGCGCAGATCGAGAGGACGCCGATCCAGTACACGAAGCCGAACGCCCAGCCCTGTGCCATCACGCAGGCGGCAAGAGCCAGCGCGAGCGCGAGGAAGCCCAGCAGCCGCAACCGCACGACCTGATCGCGCGCGGGTTCGGTGCCCCGGCCGTGGATATCGGCATGATGGCGGCCGATGGTCAGGCCGAGCCACGAGAAACCGCCGAGGGCGAAGCCCAGGCTGGCGAGTGTGGCGGCGGTGGCAGCGAGGACGCCGGCGTTCATCGCAGGTCTCCGGCCATCTCGCGCGCCGGCGCGGTACTGGCCACCGCGGACGCAGCGGGCTTCTTCCCCGCTTGCTTCTCCGCTATCTGCTTGTCCGTAATCTGCTTGCCTGCGGCCTTCTTCCGTCCCACGAGCCAGGCCGCAAGCCCAAAGCCCGCGCCGAGCAGGAACACGACGGCGTCGAAGGCAAGAACCGGCAGCGGCAGCTCGCCGAGCGAGGCGGGCGTGGTCAGCATGTCGAGCACCGGCAGCAACGCGAACATCGCGGCGGCGGCCGACAGCAGCACGCGCCACGTGCCACGCGTCGGCCGGATCTGGCCGATCAGTGCCACCGCGGCCCAGGCGATAAAGAACGCGCGGGCTTCCATGTCGGGCCGCTGCGCAAGCTCGGCCGGCAGCAGCCGGTTGGCCCAGAAGTACGCCGCCATCGCGATGGGCACACCGGCAATCGCGCCGATGTTCAGCGCTTCCACGAGGCGCAGGCCGAACGGCGTCCGCCCCGTCTGCGCAATGCGCCTGGCATGATGCTGGCGCGTCTTCACGGCCCACAGCAGCGCGCCCGTCGCCACCATCAGGCAACCGGCCAGGCCAGAGACGAAGAACAGCCAGCGCATGGCGTACGGCGCAAAGTTCGCGATATGCAGGCCCACCATCACGCCGCGCGTCTGGTTGGCGGCCCTGGGGTCGTCATTGAGCACGCCCACCTGCTTGCCGGTGGTTCCGTCGAAGACCACGGTCGGGGCCTGCGAATTCATATTGCGGCCCGCGTCGCGGACCACCGCCACCTTCGCGCTTGCGTCGTTGGGACGCTCGATCGAGATCCGCGTGGGCGTCGTGCCGTCCCAGTGCGCCATTGCCTGCCGGATCATCGGTCCCACCGGGGCCAGCGGCGCCTCGATGCCCGAGGCCTTGACCTGCCGGTCGCGAAAGCCGAGGTCGGTGAAGAAGGTCTTCTCGTCGCCCGGGTAAGCGGCCTGGATGCCGAACGGCATATACATGAACAGCAACGTGACGATGCCCGTGTAGGTAATCATCAGGTGGAACGGCAGCGCGAGCACCGCGGCCACGTTATGGCCATCCAGCCACGAGCGCTGGCCCTTGCGTGCCCGGAACGTGAAGAAGTCCGCGAAGATGCGGCGATGCGTGATGATGCCGCTGATGATCGCGACGAGCATGAACATCGTGCAGACGCCGACGATCCAGCGCGCCCATTGCACGGGCATGTAGTGCAGATCGAAGTGCAGGCGGTACAGGAACTCGCCGCCACGCGTCTCCCGCGCGCTGGCGAGGGGCTCGCCCGTGGCCGCATCGAGGTTGCGGCGCTCCAGGCGGTCACGCGCGGGCGTGGCCTTCTCGCCTTCCTTCGGCTTGCGCGTCCAGAACATCGAGAGAATGGGACGGCGGTCCGTCGGCAGCTGGATAAACCAGCGCTCGGCGTCGGGGGCGTTCTTCTTCAGATAGGCCACCGCGTTGTCGGCGGCCTGCTCGACGGGCACCGGCGCGGCCAGCTTCGCGTGCCAGTCCGGTCGCATCCAGACCGTGATCTCTTCCTTGAAGTAGGCGGCGGTACCGCAGCAGTAGACGAGGAACAGCACCCAGCAGACGAGGAGGCCCGACCACGTGTGCAGCCAGGACATCGACTGGCGGAGGCCCAGCGGTTTTCCGAGTTCGGTCATGCCTGCCCTCCCATCGCCCACCAGCCCAGCGCGAAGATCGCGCACGGTATCGCGAGGCCCACCCACGCGCGCCATGCATTGCGCGTGGCGAACACCCAGATCACGGCGAGCACGTACCAGACGAACGCGAGCAGCGTGGCGGTGACCACGGCCTCCGACCGCGGCATGCCGGTCCAGCGGATCAGCACCAGGGAGAGACAGCCGGCGGACAGGGCCGCCAGTCCATAACCGCCGAAAATGGCGGCTAGCGCGCGCGACGCCACCGCGAGGCGGTAGCGGACCGTGAGGGCCTGGGTCATGCTGAAGCGTCACCTGACGTCTAATTGCAAACGCATATGATAATGGTTCGCATCACCATTGTCGTCAGTTGTCTTATGTCAATAAGGGATACGAATAGAGACATTTGCAGACATGTAGCGAAAACGCTAAATGCTCTTGCGGGTTTTGCGCAGGTGACGTCCCTTGGCACGCGCGTAGAATGGTGTGGCCTCAATCCCTATTACAACGATCCCGAGATCGATGGAGACGCAGTAATGAAAGTCATGACTCGACGCGGTGCGACCGCGCTACTCGCGATGGGCGCCATCGCCGCGACCGCCGCACTGGTGGCCTCCCCCGCCGCGCAGGCACAGGAAGCATGGCCCAGCAAGCCGATCGTGCTGGTTTCGCCGTATGCGCCGGGCGGCACGACCGACGTGCTCGCGCGCCTGCTGTCCACGCGCCTCGGCGAAAAGCTCGGCCAGCCCGTGGTCGTCGAGAACCGCGCCGGCGCGGGCGGCAATATCGGTACCGCCTACGTCGGCAAGTCCAAGCCTGACGGCTATACCTTCCTGCTCGCGGCCAGCGGCCCGATCGTGATCGCCGGCGCGCTCTATCCCAAGCTCAACTACCGTCCCGACGCGGACTTCACGGCCGTATCCCCGCTCGCGCGCACGAGCTTCGTCGTGGCCGTCAACGCCAAGTCGGGCCTGACCTCGCTGAACGACATCATCGCCAAGGGCAAGGAAGGCAAGCTCGCCTTCGGCTCGGCGGGCTCCGGCACGCCGCAGCACATCATCGGCGAGATGTTCAACGTGGCGGCCAAGACCAAGATCCAGCACATCCCGTACAAGGGGTCGGGCCCGCTGCTGAACGACCTCGTCGGTGGCCAGGTGCCGCTCGCGTTCGAAAACCCGCTGCCGATCATGCAGCAGGTGAAGGCCGGCAACCTCAAGGTGCTGGCCGTCACCGGCGCGCAACGCTCGCAGGCGCTGCCTGACGTGCCGACGCTCGCGGAAAGCGGCATCAAGGGCTTCGACGCCCAGCCGTGGTACGGTCTGCTCGGCCCGGCCGGCCTGCCCCAGGCGATTACCGACCGCATGAATACCGAGGTACAGGCCATCCTCGCCTCGCCCGACGTCAAGGCCCAGCTGGCCGGCCTCGGCGTGGAACCGATGGTCATGAAGCCGCAGCAGTTCCAGCAGTTCATCGCCACCGACATCACCAAGTGGGGCGCCGCGGTAAAGGCATCGGGCGCGACGGTGGATTGAGGGGTATCCTCTCGGTCTTTCCCGTTTGCGTTTGACTAACCGCCGGGAGCCTCGCTCCCGGCCGTCTATATGCCTGCCCTGCTCGATTACCCTGCCCTGCTCGCGCTTGCCCGCGCATCCGATGCCGTGACCGCCGACTGCGCGTGCGCGAAGTCGCTCACCGCGGCGTGGGAGAGCCAGCCCGTCTCGTTTCCCGACGAACAGCTGAAGGAAGCCGGCACGTTGCGCGAGTCCGACGACGAGCCGACGTTCGACGAATATCACCCCGAGCGCACGCAGTTCTGGTCGCCCGAGGCACCCATCGCGCCGCGTTACTACCCGTATAACCGTTGCGATGTGTGGGGCTGCACGATTTGCGGCCGGCATTTCCTGCGCTATGTCGAGGGTGGCGGCTATTTTGTCGATCGCCGGATTCGCCGGCTGTCCGCCGCGCTGCTCGTGGACGCACCGCGCTGACGTTTGGCTGCTCGGCAGGGCTTCATCCTTACCCGGCACTGGCGCGATACCGCGGCAGGCACCGAGGTCGAGTTCTGGCTGGCCACCGATGACGGGCCGCGCCTCGTGCGCCTGCCCGTCCAGACCTCCACCGCCTTTATTCCCGAGGCCCAGCGCGCGCTCGCCGAGCCCGTGTTGCGCGACGAGCGCGGCGTGGAACTGCGGCCGCTGCAATTGCGCGACTTCGAGCGGCAGCCCGTGCTTGGGCTGTATGTCCAGCAGCACCGGCAACTGATCAAGCTGGAGAAGCGCCTGCTGCAGGCCGGCGTCGATGTCTACGAGGCCGATATCCGGCCGCCCGAACGCTACCTGATGGAGCGCTTTATCACCGCGCCGGTGTGGTTCGATGGCCGGCCCGGTGCCGATGGCGTGGTGCGCGACGCGCATCTGAAGCCCGCGCCCGACTACCGCCCGCCGTTGCGGCTGGTATCGCTCGATATCGAAACCACGTCGTTCGGGGAGCTGTACTCGATCGCGCTCGAAGGCTGCGGGCAGCGGCAGGTTTACGTGCTGGGCCCGCCAAATGGCACCCCCGACCCCGATGCGGACTTCGCGCTCGAGTATTGCGACTCGCGCGCGGCGCTGCTCGAAGCGCTGAACCAGTGGATCGCGCGGCATGATCCCGACGCGATCATCGGCTGGAACCTCGTGCAGTTCGACCTGCGCGTACTCCAGGAACATGCGCGCAAGCTCGATGTGCCGCTGCGGCTCGGCCGCGGCGGTGCCGAGATGGAATGGCGCGAGCATGGCAATCGCGAGCAACATTACTTCGCCGCGGCCGCGGGCCGGCTCATCATCGATGGCATCGAGGCGCTGCGCTCCGCCACATGGAGCTTTCCGTCGTTCGCGCTCGAGGCCGTCGCGCAGACGCTGCTCGGCGAAGGCAAGGCCATCGGCACGCCATACGACCGCATGGACGAGATCGACCGCATGTTCGCGGAAGACAAGCCCGCCCTCGCCCGCTACAACCTGCAGGACTGCGTGCTCGTCACGCGTATCTTCGAGAAGACCGAACTGCTGCGCTTTCTGCTCGAACGCGCGAGCGTGACGGGCCTGCCCGCCGACCGCAGCGGCGGTTCGGTGGCCGCGTTCACGCATCTGTACATGCCGCTGATGCACCGGCAGGGCTATGTGGCGCCGAATCTCGGCGCGCGCGAGCCCGAAGCCAGTCCGGGCGGCTTCGTGATGGACTCGCGCCCGGGGCTCTACGAGTCCGTGCTCGTGCTCGACTACAAGAGCCTGTATCCGTCGATCATCCGCACGTTTCTGATCGATCCGATCGGGCTCGTCGAAGGCATGGCCGACCCCGACCCCAGGAACGCGATTCCCGGCTATCGCGGCGCGTTCTTCTCGCGCGGCACGCATTGCCTGCCCGCGATCGTCGAGCGCGTGTGGCAGGGCCGCGAGGCCGCCAAGCGCGAGGGCAACAAGCCGCTGTCGCAGGCGCTCAAGATCATCATGAACGCGTTCTACGGCGTGCTGGGATCGAGCGGCTGCCGCTTCTTCGATCCGCGGCTCGCGTCGTCCATCACGCTGCGCGGGCACGAGATCATGCGGCAGACGCGCGCGCTGATCGAGGCGCGGGGTTACGACGTGATCTACGGCGACACCGACTCGACGTTCGTATGGCTGCGGCGCGCCCATGACGAGGCCGAAGCCGGTGCCATCGGCAAGGCGCTGGTCGCGCACGTCAACCAGTGGTGGCGCGACCATCTGCAACGCACGTTCGGCATCGCCAGCGCGCTCGAGCTCCAGTTCGAAACGCACTTTCAGCGCTTTCTCATGCCGACGATCCGCGGGACCGACCTCGGCAGCAAGAAGCGTTATGCCGGTCAGGTGCGCCGCGCCGACGGGACGACCGACATCGTCTTCAAGGGACTGGAGACCGTCCGCACCGACTGGTCGCCGCTGGCCCAGCAGTTCCAGCAGACGCTGTACCAGCGGATCTTCGATCGCGAGCCCTATCAGGAGTATGTGCGCGACATCGTGCGGCGCACGCTCGCGGGGGAGCTCGATGACCAGCTCGTGTACCGCAAGCGGTTACGGCGGCAGCTGGACGACTACCAGCGCAATGTGCCGCCGCACGTGCGCGCGGCGCGCATGGCCGACGAATACAACGAGAGCCAGGGACGCCCGCGCCAGTACCAGCATGGCGGGTGGATCAGCTATGTGATGACCGTGGCCGGGCCGGAGCCGATGGAAGCGCGCCGCTCCCCGATCGACTACGCGCATTACGTCGAGAAGCAGCTGCAGCCCGTGGCCGATGCCATCCTGCCGTTTCTCGGCGACGACTTCGATACGCTGCTGACCGGGCAGCGCGATCTGTTCGGGGGCTGAAGCCATGCTGCACTGCTAGGTTCGGGCGGCGCGGCAAACCGGTACACTGCCAGCTATCTCCGCCAGCCGCGCCCTCCCCATGCCTCCCTCGCCGTCCCCCGCAGCGTCTGCCTCCCCTGCCTCCCCTGCCTCACCCAAGGCCATGCGCAAGGCAGCCAGCGTGCTCGTGCTGCGCGACGGCCCCCGCGGCATGGAAGTGCTGCTGATGCAGCGCCCCGAACGCAGCGACGATCGCAGCAGCGGCGCGTGGGTGTTTCCGGGCGGCACGCTCGACCCGCAGGACGCCGCGCTCCACCCGCTCTGCGTGGGCCTCGACGCGGACGGTGCCAATGCACGGCTCGAGGTGGAGGACGGCGGTCTCGACTATTACCTGTGCGCGATTCGCGAGGCATTCGAGGAAGCGGGCCTGCTGTTCGCGCACGATGCGTCGGCACCGGCCGGCACGGCGCCGCTGATCAAGCTCGATGCGCTGGAGACCGCCACGCTCGACGCGCTGCGCGACGCGGCGCGCTACGGTGGCAAGGGCCTGACCCATGTCTGCGAGACGCTGAACCTGCGCATCGCCGTGGACCGGCTGGTCTACGTCAGCCACTGGCTGACGCCGCCGGGGCTGCCCAAGCGCTTCGATACGCGATTCTTTCTCGCGCACGTGCCGCCGGGGCAGACCGCGACGCACGATGGCGTGGAGGCCGTCGATCATCGCTGGATCCGTCCCGCCGAGGCGCTCGACGCATCCAGCGGCATGTCGTTCGTCAACGTCACGCGCAAGATGCTCCAGTCGATCTCGCATTTCCGCGGCGCGGAGGCGTGCATTGCCTATGCGCGCGAGCAGCGCAGCATCGTGCGGATCATGCCGCGGCTTGCCAACGGGCCCAAGGGTGTGCGGCCCGTGATGCCCGAGGAAGCCCCGTATGCCGAGATCGGACGCATCGATCCCGATGGCGCGGTGAGCGGGCGTTATGCGCTGGAGCCCGACGTGCCCGTCAGGCTGTCCGATCGCGTGATGCGCGTGACGGCCAACAATGGCAACGTGATGACCGGCCCGGGCACCAATACGTATCTGCTCGCGGGCGCGGATGGCCAATGGGCCGTGCTCGATCCGGGCCCCGACGATGCCGCGCACGTCGACGCCATTCTTGCCGCCGCGCCGGGTCCCATTCGCTGGATCCTCGTCACGCACACGCACCTCGACCATTCGCCGGCCACCGTGCGGCTGCGCGCGGCGACGGGCGCCACGGTGCTGGGGCGCACCACGCCCGTGCAGGACCGCCAGGACCCGACGTTCGCGCCCGATCGCACGCCGGACCATGGCGAACGCATCGAACTCGGGCCGGACGTGACGCTGCGCGTGGTCCATACGCCCGGGCATGCGTCGAACCATCTTTGCTATCTGCTCGAACAGGAGAAGCTGCTGTTCACGGGCGACCACGTGATGCAGGGCTCGACCGTGGTCATCAATCCGCCCGATGGCGATATGCATGCCTACCTCGGCAGCCTGCATGCGCTGCTGGACGAAGACCTCGAATGGATCGCGCCCGGTCATGGCTTCCTGATGCCAAAGCCGCACGATGCGATTCGTCTGCTGATCCGGCATCGGCAACAGCGGGAGGCCAAGGTCGTGAATGCGCTGCGCGCGCTGGGGCCAGCGGATATTTCCACGGTGCTGGCCAGCGTCTATGACGACGTGCCGGAGCGTATGCATCCGGTGGCGCAGCGGTCGCTGCTTGCGCATTTGCGGAAGCTTGTTGTGGATGGGGTGGCCGTGGAGAACGGGGCATTGTGGGGATTGGCGGCGCCCGCGGCCTGATGGGCGGGCACCGCGTCGCATGCCAACGGGTTGCTCCCCTCTCCCCGGCGGGGAGAGGGGTTGGGGGAGAGGGGCCGGGGGAGAGGGCCAACGGAGGGCCCTGAGCGCTGCAGGCACTGTTTCCGCGCTTAACGCAGCCACCCCTCCAACGCCCCCACCACCCCCTTCGCAAACATCGCAAACACAGGCTCGCTCACAAATCCTATATGCGGCGTGACGAGCAAATCGGGCCGCTGCCGTAGCGGGTCCGCCGCCGGCACCGGTTCCACATCGAACACGTCGAGCGCGGCCAGCCCCGGGCGGCCGCGGTCCAGCGCCTGCGGCAGCGCGGCCATGTCGATCAGCGCCGAACGCGACGTGTTGACGAGGATCGCATCGGGTCGCATCAACGCCAGCCGCTCGGCATTCATGAGCCCGGCCGTGGCCGCCGTCGGCACCAGATGCAGGCTGACCACGCGCGACGTCGACAGCAACGCCTCCAGGCTGACGGCCGTCACGCCCTCTTCCGCCGCGCGCTCCGGCGTCATGCGCGGGCTCCACGTCACCACCTCCATGCCGAACGCCTTGCCCACCCGCGCGACACGCTTGCCGATCTCGCCAAGGCCGATCAGCCCCAGCCGCTCGCCATGGAGCACGCCGGGCAGCGGCAGGCTCTGCGCGGGCCGCCAGCCGCCGTTGCGCATCGTCGCCACCTGCGCCTCCAGCTGACGCGCGGCGGCAAGGATCAGCGTCCACGTCATCTCGCACGTGCTTTCCTTCGACGGGCCCCACTCCGTATTGGCTACCGGAATATCGCGCGCCTTGAGCGCCTCGAGGTCGAGCGTGGTATTGCGCGTCCCGGTAAACACGACGAATCGCAGCTTGTCCGCCAAGGCAAGCGTGGCCGCATCGAGCGGCGTGCGGTCGCGCACGAGCACCAGTACCTCGGCCTCGCGCAGGACCGCCGCCAAAGCCTCGCCGCGCACAGGCGCGTGGTGGAAGACCACGTCGGCGCGTGCCTCGATCGCCGACCAGTCCGCCAGCCGCGCGAGCGCGCGTTCGTAATCGCCCAGAACGACGATTCTCGGCCCGGTCATCTTACGGACGCGCAAGCGCGGTAAGGGTCCGCACGTCGGCCGCGTCCCCCAGCCGCCAGCACGCACCGATCAGCTCGCGCACGCGGGCTTCGCCGAGAATCGGATCGGCCAGCGCATGGAACTTGGCATCGAGGTTGGCGTCGGTCATCGGGCGCTGCAGCGAGCCAATCGCATGATCGACGCGCACGTTGATCTCGCGGCCATCCTTGAGCACGGCCTTGACCAACGCGGCCGCCTCATCGACGCCGCCATCGGCCGTGGCCACGACCTTGCGGCGCAGCGCCACCACGTCGTCGCGCGTGACGATATGGTCCGAAAATTCTTCCTCGGCCGCGCGGCCGAAGATCAGGCCGGCCGCACAGCCGTGATACACGCTGAACTTGGCCAGCAGGCCGTCGGTCGGCTCCTTCTTGCCCGTCAGTTCGAGCACCAGCGGATGCACGATCAGCTCGATACGCTCGACGTTCTCCGGCGTGACGCCCTGCTCGCGCAGCTGCACGCACGCGTCGATGCTCGGATGGATGACGATGCCGCAGGCAAACGGCTTGTACGTGTTGAACGAGATCTCGAAGCGCGTGCCGAGCTCGTCGGTAATCTCGTTCCAGTCGGACTTGGCGGAGATCACCTGCATGAAGCCGCGTGGCGCTTCCAGGGCCTTCGCGCTCGCGGTGTAGCCATGCCTGGCCATCAGCGCCGACATCAGGCCGGCACGCGCTGCGCCACCCGGGTGGAACGGTTTGGTCATCGTGCCGAACTGCTCGCGCAGGCCCACGGGCTGCGAGGCGGCGATGCCGAGCGCCATCACGGTCTTGTCTTCGTCGAGGCCCATCAGGCGCGCGCACGCGGCGGCCGCGCCGAGCATGCCCGTGGAACCAGTGATATGCCAGCCACGGTCGTAGTGGTCGGGGTACATGGCGTTGCCCACGCGGCAGGCCACGTCGATGCCGAGCACCAGCGCGTCGATGACCGCGCGGCCGCTCGCGCCCGTGTGCTCGGCCAGCGCCAGCACGGCGGACGCCACCGGGCCGGCCGGGTGGATGATGGTCTTCAGGTGCGTATCGTCGAAGTCGAACGTATGCGACGTAATGCCGTTGACGAGCGCGGCGCTGGCCATATCGACCTGCTGCGCGCGGCCGAGCACCGTGGCCTGCGCGGCCGGCTGGAGTTCGGCCACCGCGGCCAGCGCGGCCACGGCGGACTCGTGCTGCGCGGCACCGACCGCGCAACCGAGCCAGTTCATGAACGTGCGGTGCGCTTCGTGATCGACCGCATCGCTCCAGCCGCGCGACGGATGCGTGGCGACGTACCTGCCGAGAATGCGGGTCACCGGCGGGGCGTTGTGGTCTGCGGCGACGTGGGTATTGCGGGCCATGAATCGTTTCCTTGAATAAGAGTCGTGGGGGATGGAGAGATCAGGTATCGAGATGGATGCCGCGTTCGCGCGCGAGCTTGCCCCAGCGCGCCACTTCGTCGGCGATATAGCGGCGGAACTGGTCCGGCGACATCGGCTGCGGCTGCAGCGCCTCCGACGACAACTTCTCCGCCAGGTCCGGGCTCTTGAGCACCGTGTTCAGCGTGCCGTTCAGTCTGGCCACGATATCGGGCGGAATGCCGGCCGGGCCCACCACGCCATACCACTGCATGGCGTCGAAGCCCTTGAGGCCGGCCTCGTCGAGCGTCGGCGTGTCCTTGAGCAGCGGATGGCGCGCGTTGCCCGTGACGGCCAGCGGCTTCACGCGGCCCGAGCGGATATGCGGGAGCGCGGCCGAGAGACCCGGGAACATCGCCTGTGTCTGGCCGCCGATCAGGTCGTTGAACGCGGGCGCGATGCCGCGATACGCGGCGTGGGTCATCTGTGCCTTGATCTGCTGCGCGAACAGTTCCATCGTCAGATGGGTCAGCGAGCCGGGTCCGGCCGAGCCGTAGTTCACCGCGCCCGGATGCTTGCGCACGTAGTCGATGAACTCGCCGAGGTTCGAGGCGGGTACGTTCGCGCCGATCACCAGCACGTTCGGCGTGGCACCGATCATGCCGATGGGCGTGAAATCCCTGACCGGGTCGTACGGCACCTTGCGCGTGGCCGGGTTCGTGCCGTGCGTGGCCACATAGCCCTGCATCACGGTATAGCCGTCGGCCGTGGCCTTGGCCGTCATCTGGCAGGCGATCACCCCACCGCCGCCGGCCTGGTTCTCCACCACCATCGACTGGCCCAGCGCGCGGCCCCAGCGGTCCGCGACGGTACGGCCGATCAGGTCGGAACCGCCGCCCGCGGATACCGGCACGACGTAGCGCAGCGGCTTGTTGGGAAAGGGGTCCTGGGCCTCCGCGAGGCCAGGGACGGCGAGCAGCATCGCGCTGGCCTTGAGCAGCGTCCGGCGGGTCGGGTTCATGTCTCCTCCATTGCGCCTCGGTTCCGCACCGGGCGTGTTTTCTTGGATCCTGCTTTCGAGTCCGTATCATCCACGCCCGGTGATAAACTGTGAATTGCAACTTTTCTCACGATTGATGCAAGGTTTGCATGAATTTCAATCTCTCCGATCTGCGCGCGTTCGTCGCGGTGGCCGAACTCAGCAGCTTCCGCGCCGCGGCGTCCGAACTCCATCTCTCGCAGCCGGCACTGTCGCGGCGTATCGAGAAACTCGAGGACGCGCTCGGCGTCCGGTTGTTCGATCGCACCACGCGGTCGGTGGAAATGACGGCCGTGGGCCGCGAGTTCTCGCGCAAGGCGCGCGAGTTGCTCAATGGGCTGGAGGAATCGCTGCTGGGTATTCGCGACGTCGCCACGCGCATCACGGGCGAGGTCACGGTGGCCTGCGTGCCGTCGGCGGTGCGCTATTTCCTGCCCGCGGTGCTGCGGCAGTACCACGCGCGATATCCGCGCATCGTGGTGCGGCTGATCGACGAGGGGGCCAACGAGGTGCTCAATATGGTCGTGCGGAACGAGGCGGACTTCGGGCTCAACTACATCGGGACGCAGGAGCCCGACGTCGAGTTCGAACCCGTGCTCAAGGAGCCGTTCGTCGTGGCCTGTCCGCCCGATCATCCGCTGGCGCGCAAGCGCAAGGTCACGTGGTCCGAGCTTGGCCAGTACGACTACATGACCGTCGGCAAGGCCAGCGGCAACCGGATGCTGCTCGACCTGGCGCTGACCGACGTGCCCGTGCGGCCGCAGTGGTATTGCGAGGTGCGGCACGTGTCCACGCTGGTGAGCCTCGTCGAGGCCGGGCTGGGCGTGGCGGCCGTGCCGCGGCTGGCGATGCCGCCGGGCAAGCACCCGACGCTCAAGAGCGTGCCGCTGGTGGAACCGACCGTCACGCGCACGGTGGGGCTGATCCGGCGGCGGGGACGGTCGCTGTCGCCGGCGGCGGCGCAGTTGTACGAGATGCTGCAGAAGACCAGTGCCGAGCGTCGCAGGCCGTAAGCGTTACAATGCCGCTTTTCATTTGCCCCCTCCGTACACCGCCATGACCACGCTCGGAACTCCCCTCTCCCCCTCGGCCACCAAAGTCATGCTGCTCGGCTCGGGCGAGCTCGGCAAGGAAGTCCTGATCGCGCTGCAGCGGCTCGGCGTCGAGACGATCGCCGTCGATCGTTACGAGAACGCGCCGGGTCAGCAGGTTGCGCACCACGCGCGCACCATCGCGATGACCGATGGCGACCAGCTGCGCGCGCTGATCGAGGCCGAGCGGCCCGATCTGGTCGTGCCGGAAATCGAGGCCATCGCCACGCCGACGCTCGAGGCGCTGGAAGCGGCCGGCGTCGTCCGTGTGATCCCGACCGCGCGCGCGGCGCGCCTGACCATGGATCGCGAAGGCATTCGCCGTCTGGCGGCGGAAACGCTGAACCTGCCGACCAGCCCGTACAAGTTCTGCGATTCGCTCGAAGAACTGCAGGCCGCGATCGACGGCGGTATCGGCTACCCGTGCGTGGTCAAGCCCGTGATGAGCAGCTCGGGCAAGGGCCAGAGCAAGATCGACGGCCCGGCGGACGTCAAGGCCGCGTGGGATTACGCGATGGCCGGCGGCCGCGTGAGCCATGGCCGCATCATCGTGGAGGGCTTTATCGATTTCGACTACGAGATCACGCTGCTGACGGTGCGCGCCAAGGGTGCGGACGGCGATGTCGAAACCCATTTCTGTGAGCCGATCGGCCACGTGCAGGTCAGCGGCGACTACGTCGAAAGCTGGCAGCCGCATCCGATGCACCCGAAGGCACTGCAGACCGCCCAGCATATCGCGCGCGAAGTCACGGGCAACCTCGGCGGGCAGGGCCTGTTCGGCGTGGAGTTGTTCGTCAAGGGCGAACAGGTCTGGTTCAGCGAGGTCAGCCCGCGTCCGCACGATACGGGCATGGTGACGATGATTACCCAGTGGCAGAACGAGTTCGAACTGCATGCGCGCGCGATCCTGGGCCTGCCGGTCAGCACGGCGCTGAAGAGCCCCGGCGCCAGCGCGGTGATCTATGGCGGCGTGGATGCGACCGGTGTGGTCTTCGATGGCGTGGCCGATGCACTGACCGTGCCGCAGACCGAAGTGCGGCTGTTCGGCAAGCCGGAGAGCTTCACCAAGCGCCGGATGGGTGTGGCGCTGGCCTATGCGGAAGACGTGGAAGTCGCGCGCGAGCGCGCGAAGGACGCGGCCAGCCGCGTGAAGCCGCGCGTGGCCTGATCGGCAGCGCCCTCTCCCGCCCGGAGAGGGCGACCGGCCCTATCCGTGCGGCGCGTACATCGCCATCAGCTGTTCGTCCGAATACCCCCACTGCCGCGCGTCCTCGAACGCCACGACCGTCTCGTCGCTGTGCATCAGGTCGATCAATTGCGGCGCCTGCGCGACCGATTCCGATACCGAGTAGAACGCCATGACCCGCGGCCGTAGCGGTTCGTCCTCGTTCTGCCCGCACACCACCGCCAGCCGGTTCGACCGCAGCCGCAGCACGGTGCCGATCGGATAGATCCCCACCGTGCGCGTAAATGCCTTGAACACGCGCCGGTCGAACAGCGTATCGACCCGCACCGCGATATATTCCATGGCCCGCGCCGGCGACCACGGCAGATGTCCGGGGCGTGGCGAAGTCAGCGAATCGTAGGTATCGCAGATGGCCGCGATCTTCGCGTGCACGCTGATCTCGTGCTCGACCAGGCCGAACGGATACCCGCGCCCGTCCACGCGCTCGTGATGGTGGACGCAGACGTCGAGCGGAATATTGGTATAGAGCCGCGCCTCGTTCAGGATCCGGTATCCCGCCGACGGATGCCGCCGCATGGCCTCTTCTTCCCGCGGCGTGAGGTCCGGCCCCTTCTGCAGGATCGATTCGGGCAGCGTGAGCTTGCCGATATCGTGCATCAGGCCCGCAATCCCGAGTTCGCGCACTTCGCCATCGGGCAGCTTGAGCGTACGGCCGACGGCAATCATCAGCACGCAGACCGAAAACGCATGCAGATAGGAGTAGTCGTCCTTCTCCTTGAGCCGCGACAGCGCGATCAGCGCCTGCGAATGCCGCGTCAGCGAATTGGATGCGGCGTCCACGAGCAGCAGCGCACCCTGGCTTTCCAGCGCGCGTCCCATCCGCACGTCGCCGAACATGTTGCCGACCAGCTGCCGCGCGGACTTGATCAGTTCGCGCGCGCGCTCGAGTTCGTCCTCGAACTCGGTCCCGTCGTCGTCCGTGACGTCCGCCTCCATCGCATCCGGCGTGGCGGGCGTGGGCAAATTGCGGCCCTTGAGGATGTCGATCCAGACATCCTGCACGTTGGCCGCCTGGATCTGCTCGACCTGCTCGTCGCTCGTGACGAGGAAGCGGGAGCGCCAGAACGGGTGGTTGATCCAGGGTCCGCCGAGCCTGGCAACGAACATTCCGACCTGCAGCTGCTCCGCCTTGATTCTTCTCAGCATGCACTTAGCCCTTTGAGATGGGCGCGATATCTTTCGCGATCCCGGAGAGGAAGCTCTGACGTGGCTCCCTTCATCGACGCCATATCGACCCCGCGTGGCCCCCGGCGTCTGGCGGCACGCCTGCCGCTACGCTCTGCAATCAATGAGAACCCACGTCGCCCGCATTAACGGCAGATCCACGCAACTCTTTAGGGCGCCCGGAATGGTTAGCGCGCCGGCCCACCCAGACCAGCAGCCACCCGCCGAGCGCGACGGACCATGCGATCAGGCCGGCACCGGCCACGCGCTGGTCGCCCATCAGGTAGCTGGCGCACAGCCGGGTCTCGGCGTCGAGGAAGAGCGCGCCGACCGTCAGGCCCATCCAGACCATATTGCCGCCAAAGAACAGCACGAGGGGCCACGCGCTGACCCGGCAGGCGACATAGGCAGCCATGCCGGCGGCCAGCACGGTGGCGTATTTGGCGAGGTTGACGGGGACGGAGAGACGGGTGAGGTCGAGCGCGATCGGCAGCATCCAGGCGCCATAGCCGACGGTGGCGATGACGAGCAGCGCCAGCGCGGCAGGCCGCAGCGTTGCGGCCAGTTGCCCGCGGGTGCGGGGCGCGAGGAAGCCGGGCAGCAGGAAGCCCAGCGCGAATACGGCTGGCAGAAGCACCAGCATCTGCAACGCCATCGAGCCTTCGAGCACGGTGCGGATGGGGGGGAGCGCGAGCAGGCCGGCGGCGGCCAGCCATGCGGCGCGGGGGAGCATCGGCCCGCGCATCACGGCGCCCCGCCGTCGACGTTCGCCGCGCCGGCGGCGGGCAACGCGGCGCGCGCGAACGCGTACGCGTCCTGATACGCCTCGAGCGTGAACGTCCCGAGAACACGGCCCCGTGCATCCACTACATGCAGGCCGCCGTTATGCTCGAAGCCCCCAAACCCGTCCGGAATGGCAATCACATCCGCCTCCCGCAGCAGCGCCCGCATGGCCGTGGGATCGGCCGCGGTGGCCACGGCCCAGTCCGGTAGCCGCGCACGGTGCTCGCGCCCATACCCCGCCAGATCCGCGACCCCGTCGCGCGGGTCGAACGACAGCGAGCGCAATCCGATGCGCCCCGACAAGCCGTCGGCCGCGATGCGGGCCTGCAGTTGCGCAAACTCGGCGCCCAGCGCACGACAGACGGTCATGCAGCGCGTGTAGATGACATCGACCAGATAGATCGCGTCCTGCGGGGAGGACTGCGCCGGGGGCGACGCGGCGGCCCCCAAACGGGCATCGGGCAGATCGCTGGCGTCGGCGCCGAACCACACCGCCTCCCGCCCCTGCTGGTCCCAAACCGCCACGGCTGGCAGCCGCATCGCCCCCGCCGCGATCCGGTTCTCGCGCCGCTGATCGAGCGTCCACGCGGTCAGCCCGTCCGTCAGCGCATAGAGCCCCGCGCCGCTCAGCGAAATGACAAGCAGCAGCCATACCACCGGCCAGCGCGGTCGCGCCCCGGCATGGGAAACGACGCTCGCCCCGCTAGCCACCCGGACTGCCGAGCGCCGCGTCGCCATCGAACGGCGCCTTCATGTCCGCGGTCTCGGCCCGGACCGCCGCCACGGTCTCCGCCGTGACCGGCGGCGACGTATTGCCCCACTGGCTGCGCACATGCGTCAGCACGGCCGCCAGCTCCGCATCGCCGAGCTGGTCCGCAAACGGCGGCATCGCCCCGTTGTAGGCCGTCCCCCTGACGGTCAGCTTGCCGTTGACTCCCCGCAGCACGATGGCCGCGAGCCGGGTGTCCTTGCCATTGACCCATTCCGACGCGGCCAGCGGCGGAAACACGCCGGGCAGGCCCTGCCCCGTGGCCTGATGGCAGGCCACGCAGCGGCTCTGGAACACCGCCGCGCCATCCACCGCGCCGCCGGCCGGCCTGGGCTTGCCGACCAGATCGGCGGTCGTGCGCGCGTCGCCGAGCCCCGACGGCACGTTGATCGGCGCCATCAGGATATAGATCGCGCCAAACGCGATCAGCCCCGCAATCAGCGCGAGCACCGTCCTGGGAATCGGCGCCCTGCCCTCATGCGGGTCGACGTTCTCGCGCGCCCGTGCCGCCGCGGCCTGCTGGGTTTCGGATCGTTCATCCATCTGCGAGGCTCCGTGCTTATTTCGGGGACATGCCGCCGTCCGGCGGCAATACCGCGCCGGTCCGGTTCAGCGACTGCAGATAGGCCACGAGGTCCAGCGCCTCCGCCTTCGGCACCACCACCTTGTTCGGCGGCGCGTAGCCGGGCGGCAGCGCCACGGGCTTGTCGCCGGGCTCGGCCGCATCCTTCACGTCGAACAGGTACGGATAGCTCGGCATGATGCTGCCGCCCACGTACGCGCGCGGCTGGTACAGATGGCCCAGGTGCCAGTCCGCGCTCGGCTGCCGCACACCGATATTCATGAGGTCCGGTCCGGTCCGCATCGTGCCGAGCAGATGCGGATTGTCGTAGTAGTAATCGCCGGCCACCGAGACCCGGCCCCATCCACGCCTGGCATCGGGCGCGAAGCTGCTGTCGCGCGGCTGCTGCGAATGGCAGTAGATGCAGCCGTTGGCGATATAGACCTCGCGCCCGCGCAGCTGCGCGGCCGTGTACGGCTTGATGCCTTCGGTCGGCTTGATGTCCTTGAGCTGGAGGTACGGAATCACGACCAGCGCGCTCGTGGCCAGCGCCAGCATGGTCATGCCCCCGGCCAGCAGGGCGCTTTCATTGTTCACGGTTCAGACTCCCTGCGCGGGGTTTCGACCCTCATGCCCATCGCGTCCCTGATGGAACAGGGCCGGCCGGTGGCGATTGGGACCGAGCCCGAAGATCGCGCTGACGAAATTGGCGGCGAAGAACAGATGGCTGACCAGCATCATCGCGCCGCCGATCGACCGGGCCTTGAGGTACGGAATGGTCAGCGTCACCGAATCCATGAACGGGCGCGAGGCGTCGAGCATGGCGAGCCCCTGGTACCAGCCGCCGATCGACAAGCCGACGAAGTACACGCCGATGCCGCCGGCGGCGAGCCAGAAGTGGCAGTAGATCATCCAGCGGTACGGCCATTCGCGGCCGATCACGCGCGGGAGAATGAAGTAGATCGCGCCGAAGAACGCGAAGCTCACGAACGCATAGAGCCCGATATGCGCGTGCGCGACCGTGTAGTGCGTGAAGTGCGTGATACGGTTGACGGCCCGCAGCGCCTCGAACGAGCCCTGCGCGGAACTGACCGTGTACATCATGCTGCCGAACGTCACGAAACGCAGCGTTGGCGAGTCGATCAGCCGGCGGAAGTTGCCCTTCAGCGTCTGGTGCAGGTTGATCGAGAACGCGATGACCGGAATCAGCATCATCATGCTCTGCACGATGGACAGCGTGACGAGCCAGCCCGGCACCGGACCGCCCACCAGATGGTGGCCGCCAACCTGCCCGTAGAAGAACGCCAGCGCCCAGAAACCGAGCAGCGACATGCCATACGACCTCACGGGCTGCCCGATGATCTTGGGCAGGCAATAGTAGATGGAGGCCAGCGCGAGCGGCGTGTAAAACAGGCCCAGCACGTTGTGGCCGAACCACCAGTTCATGGTCGCCTGCTCCACGCCGAAATGCAGCCCCGGGAAGTTGGCCACGAGGAACAGCACCGGGAACCAGAACAGCGCGCACCCCATATACCAGACCGAGACGTACAGATGGCTGACGGTGCGGTTGACGAGCGTGAGCAAGAGCGGAATACCGACCAGCGCCCCGCCCGCGACGAACAGGATATCGACCTGCCACGGAATCTCGAGCCATTCGAGGCCGTCCGAGATCCCGGCCCCGATGCTGCCGATGCCCGCGATCAGCGCGGCATTCCAGATCGCGGCGCCCACCACGGCCCAGCGTCCCCCGACGAGCGGCGTCTTGAGCAGCCGAGGCAGCAGGAACAGCGCGATGCCGAGCCCGGCCATCGGCGCCCAGCCATAGGCCACGGCATTGAGGTGGATGGTACGGATGCGGCCGAACGACAGCCACGGCACCGATGCGAACAGATCCGGCTCGTGCAGCTTGATGGAGGCCGTCAGCCCGGCCGCCGACGCGACCACGAGCCAGACCATCGCGCAGCACAGGAACAGGAACACGACCTGCGCGGACGAGCGGTCGGCCGCATCGCGCGACGGATCGACGATGCCCTGGCCGCCGTTCGGCGCGGAAGGATCTTCGGGGTGACCGGTCTCGCCTTCGGAGAAGATCACGCGCGCGGCGTCCGGCGAGGTATCGAACAGGCCGCGCTGCATGGCCCAGATGAATGCCAGCAGTGCGAACACCGACAGCAGAAAGGCCGATAGCAGGATAGCGATGGTATTCATGGCAATGGCGGTGATGGACGGACGCGTGCCGCGCCGGGCGGGCAGGCCCGACATTGCGGAATTTACGGCAGCGACTGGATAACCACACATAGCCACTTCCCTCGATTTTGGGGTGACCACCCGAACACCCGTTTGACGCGGTGCGGCAGCGTCCCGTACGCTTCTCCGGTGCGCGGGCCGCATGACGACAAATAAGTTGCACCGATAATGCATCTTTTTTAGAATTGCCCGGCAATGCACGGAACCGCCTTGGCGATGATGCCCACCGGTATCTAGAATCAAGCTCGCTTCCGATGTGTGACGTGACCACTAAAACCAAGCACCGAACGTCCTTCATCACCATGAACGTGCACTTGACGATTCACGGCCGCCAGGGGTTGGCGGGCCAGATCTACCGGCAGTTGCGCGCCGGGGTCATCGACGGGCGCCTCGCGCCGGGGGAGCGGCTACCCTCCACGCGCGAGCTCGCGATGCAGCTCGGCGTCTCGCGCAAGACCACGCTCGACGTGTTCGAGCGCCTGATTGCCGAGGGCTACCTGCGGTCGCGCACGGGCGACGGCACGTTCGTGGCCGACGAAATGACGCGGCTGGCGCCGAAGCCGCCGCGCACGGCCATGCTGCAGCCCTCGGTCGAAATCTGGGAATCGTTGCCCGATGTGCTGCCGATGCCCTCGCGGGAACGGCCGCCCGAGTTCGACTTCATCGGCGGCGTCACCGACAAGGCGCTGTTCCCGTTCGACCAGTGGCGCCGGTGCGTCAGCCACGCATTGCGTGTGCTCGCGCGCGCGCCCGGTGGCTACCGCGACCCCGCCGGCGAGCAGGAACTGCGCCTCGCGGTCTCGCGCTACCTCGCCTTCAGCCGCGCCGTGGTCAGCAACTGGCAGGACGTGATCATGACCCAGGGCGCGCAGCAGGCCATCGACCTGCTCGCGCGCGTGGCGCTGCGGCCCGGCGACATCGTCGCGGTGGAGGACCCCGGCTATCCGCCGGCGCGCACCAGCCTGCTCGCTGCCGGCGCGAACGTGGTGCCGGTGCCCGTCGATGCCGAAGGGATCGTCGTCGACCGGCTCCCCCCCGAGGCGCGCATCGTCTATGTGACGCCGTCCCATCAGTTTCCGCTCGGCATGCCGATGAGCCTCGAGCGCCGGCTTGCGCTGCTGGACTGGGCGCAGCATCACGGCGCGCTGATCGTCGAGGACGACTACGACGGCGAGTACCGCTTCGAGGGACGTCCCGTCGAGTCCCTCAAGAGCCTCGACAAGGCCGGTGTGGTCGCCTATGTGGGCACGTTCTCCAAGACCATCTTCCCCGAATTGCGCGTCGGCTACGTGATTCCACCCGCGCCGCTCGGCGTGGCGATGCGCAAGGCCAAGCAGATCGGGGACTGGCACAGCTGCACGATGACGCAGACCGCGCTGGCCAAGTTCATGCTCGACGGCTACTTCTCCAAGCATCTGCGGCGCATGCACAAGGAGTACGCGGCGCGCCGCGCGCTGCTGCGGCATGCACTCGAGCACGAGCTGTCGCCCTGGCTCGTGCCGCTGCCCTCCTCGGCCGGCATCCACCTCGCGGCCGAGATCCGCGCCACGGACCCCACGGCGGAAGCCATGGTCATCGAACGCGCCACGGCCGCGCGCGTGGGCGTCTACGGAATCTCGGGCATGTACGTCGCGGCGCGGCCGCGGCCGGGGCTGCTGTTCGGCTACGGCGGCATCGGCACCGACCGCATCCGCGCGGGCGTGGACCGGCTGAAGACGGCGCTGGAGCGGCGCGCGAACTGAGGCGCGCGAACTGAGGCGCGCGAACCGAGGCACGCGAACCGAGGCACCCGATCGAGGGACAAGCCGGGGGACGAACCTGCGGCCGTGCGTCTGCCTCCCCACATTAGGCGACTTCCCAACCCCTTCAGGAACGGCGACACTTCAAAATTCGGCCAGCCTGCCGTTAACACGAGCGGGCCACTCCCGGCCTTGCCGCCCCCTGTTGATGCACACCCATTACGACAACCTGAAGGTTTCCCGCGACGCGCCGTTCGAGGTCATTCGCGCCGCGTACAAGTCGCTGAGCCAGAAATACCATCCGGACCGTCATGCGGACGGCGACGAGGCCAACCGCATCATGCGGCTGATCAACGCCGCCTACGAAGTGCTGAGCGACCCGGTCAAGCGCGAGGAACACGACCGCTGGATCGCCACGCAGGAGAAACTCGAGGCCCAGCGCGGCCGGCGGCCCGCGGCGGCCCGGCCCGGCACCGCTGCCGGTACTGCGGCCGGTACCGCGCCGCGCCCGCAGGCGCCACCGCGGCCGCAGGCCCAGCCCCAGCAGCCGTCGCAGGCGCAATCGGCGCAATCGGCGCAATCGGCGCAATCGGCGCGGGAACGCGCGCGCAAGGCCGAAGCCGAGAAGGCGGCAAGGGCCGAGAAGGAGCGGGAGAAAGCGCGGGAGAAGGCACGGGAACAGGAGAAGGAACGCCAGCGGGAGCGGGAGCGCCGCGAGCACGAGGCCGAACAGCAGCGCCGCGCCGAGCGCGCCGACCGGGACCGCCGCGAACGGGAGCGTGCCGACGAGCGCGAAAGCCGCAACAGGCGCCGCGAGGAACGTCCGATGCGCGAAGATGGCTTCCAGCCCGCGCGCCTCTCGGGCCGGTCGTGGTCGTTGATCGTGTATTCGCTGGCCGCGACCGCGATCCTCGTGCTGCTGAGCGACTGGGTACCGGGTGCGAGCATCGAGACGCCCGCCGCCAATGCCGCCACGGACCCGGCGCCGGCGGTGACCGCAGCCGCCGCGCCCCCGCCCTCGCCACCCTCGCCCGCCGCCATCGCGTCGAGCATCATCTCCACCCGCGAAGAGACGCGCTATATCCGCCCGACGCTCACGCCGAAGGGCGAGCCGTGGCCGGAACGCTCGGGCTATGTGCCCGGCTATCCCGTGCTGAACACCGACGGCCTGTCGATGGTGACGATCGACAATACGCGCAACAAGTTCGACGTGTTCCTGAAACTCGTGTCGATGGACAACACGCGACCGTTGCCGGTCCGCACGAGCTACGTGCGCAGCGGCACATCGTTCACGATGGAGAATATCGCGCCGGGCAGCTACGACGTGCGATACCGGAGCCTGGACACCGGCGAAATCTTCCGCTCGGAGCGATTCGACCTCAAGGAGATCCAGGAGGCCACGGGCACGAGCTTCGCGAAGAACATCCTCACGCTGTACAGCGTCGAGGGCAAGGCGCGCAACGTCAGCATTCCGGAACGCGAGTTCCCATAACGTGCCCGCGGCAGTGGCTACCTGAAAATACGCGAAAGCGGTCATTTCGGAAAGCCACTGTCCTGCCTACTCTTGCTCCTGTCAACCGCATCCACGCGATACCCATACCGGAGCAAACCATGGCACCCCGTCTCGATTTCTACAAGGCCAGCCCCGCAGCCATCAAGGCGATGATGGGTCTGGAAGACCGCATCGGCAAAAGCGGCCTCGAACCGTCGCTGATCGAACTCGTGCGTCTGCGCGCCTCTCAGATCAACGGCTGCGCGTTCTGTATCGACCTCCATACCGCCGATGCGCGCAAGGGCGGCGAAGACGACCGCCGCCTGGCCACGCTGTCCGTCTGGCGCGAGACCCCGTTCTTCTCCGCGCGCGAACGCGCGGCGCTCGCCTGGACCGAGGCCGTGACGCTGGTCGCGCGGGACCACGTGCCCGATACCGTCTGGGAAGCGGTCCACCCGCATTTCAGCGAGGCCGAGATCGTCGACCTCACGCTGCTGGTGGCCACCATCAACAGCTGGAACCGTTTCGCGATTTCGTTCCGCAAGACGCCGGTCTGAACCGGTTCGCGGGAGTTTAGGAAAAGCTTGATGGCGAGGCGCGCCCTTGCGGCATAGGGTCAAGGCGTGTCCGTCTTGCCACCTCGCCATGCATGCTCCGTCTTGCCCGCCGCCGTCGGCGTATCTCGCTCCCGTTCTCCTGACGGCCGCCGTCTTCACCATGGAGAGCGCGCGGGCAACCGCCTCCCAGGGGGCGGCACTGCCGCCGCGCACGGCGGATATCGCCATTCCCCGCTACCACTGCGCGGCCGCTATGGCGACGGCCGCGATGTACCTGCTCGATATGTCCTGCGCGCCAGCCTGGGACGCCTGCCCGCGCGATACCGATGCACCGGCGGACAGCGCGCGCATCCGGCGGGACCTCCCCTCCGCGCTGGTCGCCTGCACGGTGCAGATCGCGCTGGCCGTCGCGCTGTATCGCCGGGTCATCGCCTCGATCTCGCCGACCCAGCGGTGGGATATCGCGCAGTTCGACTTTGCCTACACGCAGGCGGTCCGCCACCACGACCTCGGCATGCCGCGCGCGGACCCCTATATGGCGCGCGCGTTTGTCGAGGCCGTGACGCACGACGCGCACCCGGAGCCCATATCGGGCGAACTGCCGGTCATCCGGCAGAACCATCCCACCGCGCCGCTCCCGCCGCTCGCACGCATCGGGCTGCTGGACCTGGAAGCCGCGGCCACCCGCGCGTGGCCGCAGGACCGTTCGGCGATACTGCCCGCGCCGCTGCGCGCCGACAACGTGCCCGAGGTCCGCACCCATCTGCCGGGCATGCCGTGGCTCGGCATCTATGGCTGGCGCCTGCAGGATCGCCCATGGCCGGCATTTCCGACGCCGCTGCGCCGGCAACGCGGAAGCGGGCGCTGGGCGCTCGACATGCAGGCCTCGCTGACGGCGGAATTGCTCGAGACACGGACCTCCGGGGCCAACGACATGGCGCGCCAGCAACTGGAACAGTTGCTGATCGGCTGGCGCGCGCAGTACCGCGGCCACGTACTGGCGTCGGAAGACCAGCTGCGCGTGGCCAGCCATGGGCTCCATGCCGTGGAAAGCGCGATCGCCGCGTTACAGATTCCCGCGTACTGGTCGACGGTACTGGTGGCGGTGCGGCATCGCGGCCGCGTGGTGGCCGTGCTGCATGGCAGCCTTGGCGCATTCGGCCGCAGTCTTGCACGCATTCACGCGGTCGCGATACCGGCCACATCGCTGCTGCCGCCCTATGGCGACGATGCCGTGCGTGGCGCGATCCCGTATGCGATCGGCCGGTTCGCGAACTACGCGCGGGCGATGAATAGCCAGTACCTCGTCGCGATGATCGAGGACGATCCGGCAACGCAGCCGCCGCTGCCGGCACCGGTCGGCGCAGACACCGACGCGCGCGACGGGCCCAAACGCAAGGGGGACGCGGATCGCGACCTGTTTGTCCGCTAACGCCATGCCGGCGCGCGGCGGAACGCGATCCCGAACCGGTTCAGCGCATTGATCGCGTTGACGAGCAACGTCAGATCGACGAGTTCGCGGTCCGAAAAATGCGGCCGCACCGCGTCCCACGCGGCATCGGGAACGTGGTCGGCCAGTCGCGTCACGGCCTCGGACCATGCGAGCGCCGCGCGCTCCCGATCGGTGTACAGCGCGCTGTCGCGCCACGCGGGCAGCAAGTCGATGCGCGCATCCATCTCGCCCGCGCGGCGCGCGCGCGTGGTGTGGAGGTCGATGCAGTACGGACAGCCGTTCAGCAGCGACACACGCAGGCGCACGAGGTCCGCCAGCGAATGTTCGAGCCGGTAACCGTCACTGCGGCGGTCGAGCCGCAGCAGCAGGTCCATGGCGGGACGGTTGGCCTGACAGGCATCGAGCCGAAGAGGCATCGCTTGAGCATCGAGTTGGATATCCCACCCACGATAGGCCGCCTGCCGGTCCCGGCCAATGACCACTTGCGACGGATTTCAGGTAGCCACCGGCTCCCGGAGCCGCCGCCACAGCGTCGTGGGACTGATACCCAGCAAATGGCACGCGGCCGCCCGATCGCCGCCGCATTCGGCCAGCACGCGGCGGATATGCGCGGCCTGGCTCGCGCGGGAGACCCCGGCCAGCGACCGGCTGCCGCCGGCGGCGAGCCCCGCCGCCTGCCCCGGCTCGGGCACCGGCATCGTTGCCGGCAGCGGCGCGTCGCCGGCGTCGATATCCGTTCCCACCGTCGCCGGAAAGAGCTCCGGCACCGCGGCCTGCAAATCCCGCAGCAGCGCGGCCCCATCGAGCTTCCGCCCCGCGATCATGACCGCGATGCGTTCGGTCACGTTCTCCAGTTCGCGAATATTCCCGGGCCACGCATAATCGGCCAGCCGCTTGCGCACGGGCGCCGGCAACGGCGTCGGCCGCGCAATGGCCAGCCGCTCCTGCGCGCGCCGGTACAGCAGCTCGGCCAGATCGGGCAGGTCCTGCGCGCGCTCGCGCAGCGGCGGCATGTCGATGCGCAGGATATTGAGCCGGTAATACAGATCCTGCCGGAACGACCCTTCGCGCACGAGCGCGGACAGGTCCCGGTGGGTGGCAGCAATCACGCGCACATTGACGGGAATCGCTTCGAGCCCGCCAATCGGCAGCACCTGCTTCTCCTGCAGCACGCGCAGCAATCGCGTCTGCAGCGCCGGCGGCATGTCGCCCACCTCGTCGAGAAACAACGTGCCGTTATGCGCGGACTCGAACAGGCCTGCGCGCCCGCCCCGTCGCGCCCCGGTAAACGCGCCCTCCTCGTAGCCGAACAGTTCGCTCTCGAGCAGGGTCTCCGGAAACGCCGCGCAATTGACCGCCACGAACGGAAACGCCCGGCGCGGACTCGCATCGTGCATGCCCTGCGCGAGCACTTCCTTGCCGGTCCCGCTCTCGCCGCCGATCAGCACGGTGGAATCGACCATCGCATACCGCCGCGCCAGCGCGCGCAGATCGGTCATCGCGGCGGACGCACCGGCCAGGTCGTCGAGCGTATAGCGCACGCCCGCCCGCCGCGCGCGGCTGCGCGAGCGCAGATTGCGGTCCACGCGATGGATCGCATTGGCGTCCTGGATCGTCAGCACCGCCCCCGTGGTACCCGCCTCCCCGACGATCGGAATCCGGTTGACCACGACCATGCGGTCGCCCAGCCGATGAATCGCCTCGAGCTCCTGCGTGCCGCTCTGCATCACGCCTTCGAGCCCAAGGCCCGGTGCCACCGCCGCCAGCTTGCGCCCCGCGGCGGCCGGCGCCGTAATGCCGAGAAACCGCTCCATGGCCGGGTTGAACGACTGGATGCGCCCCTCCACATCGACGGCCGCCACACCCTCGTTGAGGTGCGCGAGAATCGTGTTCACATAGTCGCGCCGCGTGGCCTCGATGCGCCGCAGCCGCGCGGCCTCGATCGCATCCTCCAGCGCGAGCCGCACCGCATTGCCCGAGTACAGGAACACGCCGACGAGCCCATACCGCTCGGCGAGGTCGGTCACCATGCCGGGGCCGACGATCACGCGCACGCCTTCTTCCTTGAGCGCGCGCACGCGCGCGGTCGCATCGTCCTCGGTCAGGTACGTGTAGGTGGCCACGGTCAGCGAGAACGCGCGCAGGAATTCATCGACTTCGGCGTACGTGGAGGCATGCGTGACCAGCGCCACGTGCGGCGAGATGCGCCGCGCGGTGGCCAGCGCGCTCATCACGTCGAACCCCGTCACCTTGACGAGCACCACGGGCACATCGACGTGCTGGCGCAGATACGCGCCGTTGGACCCGCCGGCGACGACCACATCCACGCGGCCATCGCGCGCGATCGCGCTCGCGGCGGCGTCGTAGCCCTTGTCGAGGATCCGGAATTCGGCCTGCGCGGTATAGGACGGAATCAGCTCCGCGAAGGCGCGGGTCAGGCGGCTGATCCCGACGGTCCAGATGCGGGGCCGCCCCGTGATGGGCGCCGGTACCGCCGGCGCGGGTTGCTGTGTCGTCATGGGGCGGGCGTATATTGGATTGGCATCATTCTGCGCCGGTCCACTCGATATTTCAATTCTGAAATTCAATCGCATTTCAATATTGAAATCCGGCGACTACCAAAGTGCTATATGCTTGGCCCCATATCGGAGACACAAGATCAACTAAGCCCGCTAAAGCATTGATTAGAAACAGGTTATGCGATACGCCGCACGAGCGTTCGAAATCCCTGTCAAACATGGCACACCCCTTGCGCCTGTCAGCAGTTGCCCAACTCACAGCGACCTCATACCTCATGACCTTCTCCGCCGCCGATCTCGCCCGCTCCGCCGGTGCCCGCTTCCGTCAGGCCCTCGCCGATGAACGTCCGCTGCAGATCCCTGGCACGATCAACGCCAATCACGCGCTGCTCGCGAAGCGGTCCGGCTATCGGGCCATCTACCTGTCCGGCGGCGGCGTCGCGGCCGGTTCGCTGGGCATGCCCGACCTCGGCATCTCGAATCTCGACGACGTCCTGACCGATATCCGCCGCATCACGGACGTCTGCGACCTGCCCCTGCTGGTCGATGTCGATACGGGCTTCGGCTCGTCGGCCTTCAACGTGGCGCGCACCACGCGCTCGCTGATCAAGTTCGGCGCGGCCGCCATGCATATCGAGGACCAGGTCGGCGCCAAGCGTTGCGGCCACCGTCCGAACAAGGAAATCGTCACGCAGGACGAGATGGTCGATCGCGTCAAGGCGGCCGTCGATGCACGGACCGACGAGAACTTCGTGATCATGGCCCGCACCGACGCGCTGGCCGTGGAAGGCTTCGATGCCGCACTCGCGCGCGCGGTAGCCTGCGTGGAAGCCGGCGCCGACGCGATCTTCCCGGAAGCCATGACCGACCTCGAGATGTACCGCCGCTTCGTCGATGCGGTGAAGGTGCCGGTCCTCGCCAATATCACCGAGTTCGGCGCCACGCCTTACTTCACCCGCGACGAACTGGCCTCGGTCGGCGTGTCGATGGTGCTGTACCCGCTGTCGGCCTTCCGCGCGATGAACAAGGCCGCGGAGAATGTCTTCGAGGCGATTCGCCGCGACGGCACGCAGAAGAACGTCGTCGATACCATGCAGACCCGTCAGGAACTGTATGAACGCATCGGCTACCATGATTACGAACAGAAGCTGGACGCCCTGTTCGCCAAGGGCAAGGGGCGCTGATGGCACGCCGCCCCGCCACCACAACATCGACCAGCACCAGCACAACACAGGAGACCCCCATGTCCGAAGCACAACCGCTCGCCACGCCCAAGCCCAAGAAATCCGTCGCGCTGTCCGGCGTGGCGGCAGGCAATACCGCGCTCTGCACGGTGGGCCGCAGCGGCAATGACCTCCACTATCGCGGCTATGACATCCTCGATGTCGCCGACACGTGCGAGTTCGAGGAAATCGCCCACCTGCTCGTGCATGGCAAGCTGCCGACCAAGGCCGAACTGGCCGCGTACAAGGCCAAGCTGAAGTCGCTGCGCGGCCTGCCCGCCAACGTGAAGGCCGCGCTCGAATGGGTGCCCGCCAGCGCGCATCCGATGGACGTGATGCGCACCGGCGTGTCCGTGCTCGGCACGGTGCTGCCGGAGAAGGACGACCACAACGCACCGGGCGCGCGCGATATCGCGGACCGCCTGATGGCCAGCCTCGGTTCGATGCTGCTGTACTGGTACCACTACAGCCATAACGGCCGCCGCGTGGAAGTGGAAACCGACGACGACACGATCGCCGGACACTTCCTCACGCTGTTCCACGGCAAAACGCCATCGAAGCTCTGGGAACGCGCGATGCAGACCTCGCTGAACCTGTACGCGGAGCACGAGTTCAACGCCTCGACGTTTGCCGCGCGCGTGATCGCGGGCACGGGCTCTGACATGTACTCGTCGATCGCCGGCGCGATCGGCGCGCTGCGCGGTCCCAAGCACGGTGGCGCCAACGAGGTCGCGTTCGAAGTGCAGAAGCGCTACGACACGCCGGACGAGGCCGAGGCCGATATCCGCCGCCGCGTGGAGAACAAGGAAGTGGTCATCGGCTTTGGCCACCCCGTGTACACGATCGGCGACCCGCGCAACCAGGTCATCAAGGAAGTGGCGCGCAAGCTGTCCAAGGACGCGGGCTCGATGAAGATGTTCAATATCGCGGAGCGTCTGGAAACCGTGATGTGGGACGCCAAGAAGATGTTCCCGAACCTCGACTGGTTCAGCGCGGTGAGCTACCACATGATGGGCGTGCCCACGGCGATGTTCACCCCGCTGTTCGTGATCGCGCGCACGTCGGGCTGGGCCGCGCACATCATCGAGCAACGCATCGACAACAAGATCATCCGTCCGAGCGCCAACTACACGGGTCCCGAAAACCTGAAGTTCGTGCCGATCGAGAAGCGTTAAGCTTCCCTGCCCTCACCGCCCTCACCCCGGCCCTCTCCCCGACGGGAGAGGGCGTACAACGAAGGGCCCCACATCATGAATACTGAATATCGCAAGCGCCTTCCGGGTACCGACCTCGATTACTTCGACACGCGCGCCGCGGTCGAGGCCATCGAGCCCGGTGCCTACGACAGGCTGCCCTACACCTCCCGCGTGCTGGCCGAAAACCTCGTGCGCCGCTGCGACCCCGCCACGCTCACCGCGTCGCTGCGCCAGCTCATCGAACGCAAGCGCGACCTCGACTTCCCGTGGTTTCCCGCACGCGTGGTCTGCCACGACATCCTGGGCCAGACCGCGCTCGTCGACCTCGCGGGCCTGCGCGATGCCATCGCGGATGCAGGCGGCGACCCCGCCCTCGTCAATCCCGTGGTACCGACGCAGCTGATCGTCGACCACTCGCTGGCCGTGGAGTGCGGCGGCTTCGACCCCGATGCGTTCGCGAAGAACCGCGCCATCGAGGACCGCCGCAACGAGGACCGCTTCGACTTCATCAACTGGACCAAGAAGGCGTTCCGCAACGTCGACGTGATCCCGCCGGGCAACGGCATCATGCACCAGATCAATCTGGAGAAGATGTCGCCGGTGATCCATGCCGACAACGGCGTGGCCTATCCCGATACCTGCGTCGGCACGGACAGCCACACGCCGCACGTCGATGCGCTGGGCGTCATCGCCATCGGCGTGGGCGGCCTGGAAGCCGAGAACGTGATGCTCGGCCGCGCGTCGTGGATCCGCCTGCCCGATATCGTCGGCGTGGAGCTGACCGGACGCCGCCAGCCCGGCATCACCGCCACCGATATCGTGCTGGCCCTGACCGAATTCCTGCGCAAGGAAAAGGTCGTCGGCGCGTATCTGGAGTTCCGGGGCGAAGGCGCCGCGAGCCTGACGCTCGGCGACCGCGCGACCATCTCGAACATGGCACCGGAATACGGCGCCACCGCCGCGATGTTCTTTATCGACGGCCAGACCATCGACTACCTGAAGCTCACGGGCCGCAGCGACGAGCAGGTGGCGCTGGTCGAGACCTACGCGAAGACGGCCGGCCTGTGGGCCGACAGCCTCGCCCATGCCGAGTACGAGCGCACGCTGCACTTCGACCTGTCGACGGTCGTGCGCAACATGGCCGGCCCGTCGAACCCGCACAAGCGCCTGCCCACGTCCGACCTTGCCGCGCGCGGCATCGCGGGCAAGTGGGAGGAAGTGCCGGGCCAGATGCCCGACGGCGCGGTGATCATCGCCGCCATTACCAGCTGCACGAACACGAGCAACCCGCGCAACGTGATCGCGGCGGCGCTGCTTGCCCGCAATGCGAACGCGCGCGGCCTCACGCGCAAGCCGTGGGTCAAGTCGTCGCTGGCGCCGGGATCCAAGGCGGTGGAGCTCTACCTCGAAGCCTCGAACCTGCTGCCGGAGCTGGAGAAGCTCGGCTTCGGCATCGTCGCCTTTGCCTGCACGACCTGCAACGGCATGTCGGGCGCGCTCGATCCGGTCATCCAGAAGGAGATCATCGACCGCGACCTGTATGCCACGGCCGTGCTGTCCGGCAACCGCAACTTCGACGGCCGCATCCACCCGTACGCGAAGCAGGCGTTCCTCGCCTCCCCGCCGCTGGTGGTCGCCTATGCGATCGCGGGCACCATCCGCTTCGACATCGAGCGCGATGTGCTCGGTCATGACGCGGACGGCAAGCCCGTGACGCTCAAGGATATCTGGCCGAGCGACGAAGAGATCGATGCGATCGTTGCGCAGAGCGTCAAGCCATCGCAGTTCCGCGCCGTGTACGAGCCGATGTTCGCGCTGACCGTGGACAACGGCGAGACGGCCGATCCGCTGTACGACTGGCGTCCGCAGAGCACGTATATCCGCCGCCCGCCGTATTGGGAAGGCGCGCTGGCCGGCGAGCGCACGCTGCGCGGCATGCGTCCGCTGGCGGTACTGGGCGACAACATCACGACGGACCACCTGTCGCCATCGAACGCCATCCTGCTGAACAGCGCGGCCGGCGAGTATCTGGCGAAGATGGGCCTGCCCGAGGAAGACTTCAATTCGTACGCGACGCACCGCGGGGACCACCTCACCGCACAGCGGGCCACATTCGCCAACCCGACGCTGAAGAACGAGATGGTCGTGGTGGATGGACAGGTCAAGGCCGGTTCGCTCGCGCGCATCGAGCCCGAGGGCAAGGTCACGCGCATGTGGGAAGCCATCGAGACCTACATGGAGCGCAAGCAGCCGCTGATCATCATTGCCGGCGCCGACTATGGCCAGGGCTCGTCGCGCGACTGGGCGGCCAAGGGTGTACGGCTCGCGGGCGTGGAAGCGATCGTCGCCGAAGGGTTCGAGCGCATCCACCGCACGAACCTCGTCGGCATGGGCGTGCTCCCGCTCGAGTTCAAGCCGGGCACCAATCGCACGACGCTCGGCATCGACGGCACCGAGACCTTCGACGTGATCGGCGAACGCAGGCCGGGCGCCGAACTCACGCTCGTGATCGTTCGCAAGAATGGAGAGCGCGTGGAAGTGCCCGTGCAATGCCGCCTCGATACCGCCGAGGAAGTCTCGATCTACGAAGCGGGCGGCGTGCTGCAGCGCTTCGCGCAGGACTTCCTCGAATCGGCGCAGGCCGCCTGACCGGGGCACAAAGACAAGGACGCAACATGGCACACGCACCGCAAATCAAGATTCCCGCCACCTATCTGCGTGGCGGCACCAGCAAGGGTGTGTTCTTCCGCCTGCAGGATCTGCCGGAACGCGCGCAAGTCCCGGGCGCCGCGCGCGACAAGCTGCTGCTGCGCGTCATCGGCAGCCCCGACCCGTATGCCAAGCAGATCGACGGCATGGGCGGCGCCACGTCGAGCACGAGCAAGACGGTGATCATCTCCAAGAGCACGCGGCCCGACCACGACGTCGATTACCTGTTCGGTCAGGTATCGATCGACTCGCCGTTCGTCGACTGGAGCGGCAACTGCGGCAACCTGTCGGCGGCGGTCGGACCGTTCGCGATCAGCAACGGCTTTATCGAGGCCAGCCGCATTCCGCGCAACGGCACCGTGACCGTGCGGATCTGGCAGGCGAATATCGGCAAGACCATCGTTTCGCACGTGCCGATCACCGATGGCCAGGTGCAGGAGACCGGGGACTTCGAACTCGACGGCGTGACCTTCCCGGCCGCCGAAGTGCAGCTCGAGTTCATGGACCCGGCGGCCGACGAACCCGACGCGGGCGGCGGCTCGATGTTCCCGACCGGCAATGTGGTCGATGACCTCGTGGTGCCGGGCGTCGGCACGCTCAAGGCCACGATGATCAACGCGGGCATTCCGACGATCTTCATCGAAGCCGAGGCCATCGGCTACAAGGGCACCGAGCTCCAGCGCGATATCAACAGCGACCCCAGGGCGCTGGCGATGTTCGAGACCATCCGGACGGCGGGCGCGCTGCGCATGGGCCTCATCAAGGACGCGTCCGAGGCAAAGACGCGCCAGCACACGCCCAAGGTGGCGTTCGTGGCGAAGCCCGCGAGCTATGTGGCATCGAGCGGCAGGAACGTGGAAGCCGGCGACGTCGATCTGCTCGTGCGCGCGCTCTCCATGGGCGTGCTGCATCACGCGATGATGGGCACCGCGGCCGTGGCCATCGGTACCGCCGCGAGCATTCCGGGCACGCTCGTGAACCTGGCCGCCGGCGGCGGCGAGCGCGAGGCCGTGCGCTTCGGGCATCCGTCGGGCACGCTGCGCGTGGGCGCCGAGGCAAAGCGCGTGGAAGGCGAATGGGTCGTGACCAAGGCGATCATGAGCCGCAGCGCGCGCGTGCTGATGGAAGGCTGGATCCGCGTGCCGGGGGACACCTTGAACTAACCGGTATCTTTCCTCTATAGTGCTCCCTCCAAAACCCGGAGGCACGGCTTCACGAGAGTGCGTGCCTCCGCTAACAAGGAGGGGACCATGAACCGCAAGACCCGCAGTATCCGTCGCACCATCCATCTCTCGCTGCTGTCCGCAGCCCTGCTGTCCGCAAGCCTGCTGACCGCACCCGCCCACGCACAACTCGCCCCGGCCACCCAGCCCGTGGCGCAACCGGGCGCCACCACCGAAGCCCGCAAGGCCAATATCGTCATCATCGGCACGGGCGGCACCATTGCCGGCGCCGGCGCATCGGCCACCAACACCGCCGCCTATCAATCGGCCGTGGTGCCCGTGGACAAGATCATCGCGTCGGTACCCGAGATCTCGAAGGTGGCCAACGTCAAGGGCGAGCAGATCTTCCAGATCGGCTCGGAGAGCTTCAACAACGAGCGCCTGCTGAAGCTCGGCAAGCGCGTCTCCGAACTGCTGAAGCAGCCCGACGTCGACGGCATCGTGATCACGCACGGCACCGACACGATCGAAGAGACCTCGTACTTCCTGAACCTCACGCTCAAGAGCGACAAGCCCGTGGTCGTGGTCGGCTCGATGCGTCCGGGCACCGCGCTCGGCGCCGACGGCGCGCTGAACCTCTACGACGCGGTGCTCGTGGCGTCGAACCCCGCCTCGCGCGGCAAGGGCACGCTGGTCGTGCTCAACGACGAGATCCAGACCGGCCGCGACGTGACCAAGAGCAACACGTTCAAGACCGAGACGTTCCGCTCGCCGTTCGGTCCGCTCGGCTACGTGGTGGAAGGCCGCACGCTCTACTACCGCCTGCCCGCGCGTCCGCATACGATGCAGACCGAGTTCGATATCGACCGGATCGACAGCCTGCCCGAGGTGGCCGTGGTCTACGCGTACGGCAACGTCAATCCGGCCAGCATCGATGCCGCGGTGAAGAACGGCGCGAAGGCCATCGTCTACGCGGCCACGGGCAACGGCAGCGTCGGCGACTACATGGTCGAGCCGCTCAAGGCCGCTCGGGCCAAGGGCGTGCAGATCGTCCGCGCCTCGCGCACGGGCAGCGGCGTGGTCATCCGCAATGGCGAGCAGCCGGACGACAAGTACGACTGGATCGTCACCGACGACCAGCTGCCGCAGAAGGCGCGCATCCTGATGGCGCTCGCCCTTACGCGTACCAACGACACGAAGGCGCTGCAGCAGATCTTCTGGAAGTATTGATCGTCATCGTTTGACGCCCCCTCCCGCGCGGAGGGGGAAGATTTCGCGCATCGGCGATTTCGCATCGTCCGGGGCGGCGTTAGTTTGGATCCATCCAGACCCGCCACGGACCGATGCGACGATGATCCGCCCGCTACTCCCCTGCTCAACCAGACGCTCACCCGGCCGCTCAACCGAACGCTCACCCGAACGCTCACCCAGACGCCTTGCATGGCTGGCCGCGCTGGCCCTGTGCACGTCCTATGGCCCACCGGCATCGGCCGAAGCCGCCGGGGCGACCGAGGCCGCCGACTTCGGCGAGCTTCCCGCCAAAAGCTGCCTGATCGCCAGCGATACGGGCTTCTACGGCGCGGGCGCCGGCACCCCCGCGCGCATCTGCCTCGGTGCCGACGAGAGCGTGGATCTGTCGATGGGACATCCCGACACCGCGCACCATTATCCGGTCAACCGCGTCGAGGTGGCGCCCGGCCAGGACCTGATCGTCACCGATGGCACGCACTTCGACGGACGCATCTGGCGTCTGCGGCGGTCCCTGCAGGGCCCCGAACTCCGCGCACAAGGCATCCAGCGACATACGCTGGCGTCGGCGCGCGTGGTCCAGATGGCCTGCTTCCACGAACACGACGCGTTTGCCGGCAAGGCGCAGTGCCTCGGGCCCGGACCGCTGCGCAGGCACCTGGCCAGGCTCGATTCCTCGGTCTCTTCGGTGCGTGTGCCGCCGGGCTACAGTGTCGCCGTGTTCCGGAGCGACAGCGGCATCGGCAAGTCGGCGTTGTATCGTGACGATGTCGATGCGGACATGCTGCGGCGCGACGGCCTCCACGACGCGATTCGCGCGGTCCAGGTCCTGCGCACGCGCCCCGCGTGCACGGCGCGGTGTGCCGTGGCGGCCAGCGATGCGTGGGATCTCGATGCCGTGCGGGGCGCGGCGCCGGGCACGCCCGGCCATACGCGCCTGACGTTCGTTCTGGCGGCAGGCCGCAGCTTTATTGTGGACTACGGCGGCGTGCTGCGGCTGGATATACGCAATGGCCGCATGATCGTGTCGACCGGCCGCCCCCGTCGTGACGAATACCGCCGCTTCGACGCGCGCACCCGCTATCTCACGCTGGAGATCGGCGCCACGGCGGGCGGTACCGATCTGCTGGCCCAGATCATCCAGTCGGACAGACGCGAGACACCGATCGCCACGCAACTCGTGCAGGAGCCAAACGCCGCGCCGGCTCACGCGTTGCTTTCGGTGCGGAACACGGCAAAGGGCGCGCTTGCGCTGGCGCCGGTGATCCATCGCTTCGAATGGAACGCGCTGGTCTCCTCGGCCCCACCGCCCCCATCGGAAGTTTCCGATGCGCCCTGACGCCATGCGCGCCGCCCTGTTCGCACTGATCGTCATGGTACTTGCCGTGCTGCCCACCGCGAGCCATGGCGAGGCCTGCCTGTACGAGACCGAGGCGGCCACCGACCCGTATCTGTGCGTACCCGACGACGGCATCCTGCGGGCGCGGCACGCAAGATTGCCCAAGGCGCCGGGCCACTACCCGATCGGCAAAATCGAGGTGGCGCCGGGATCCGTCGCCTACGTGTCCGACGAAGAGACCTTCGACGGCGCCATATGGGCGTTGCGGGGCACGCTCGGCGAGTCGGCGCTGCAGGCGCGCGGCATGACGCCGGCGTCGGCCACGGTGCTGGCCGTATTCCCGGCCGCCTGCTTCTATCGCGGCACCCGGCTCAGGAGCAAGCGCCTGTGCTTTCCCCCGGGGCCGCTGCGCACCTACACGCCGGACCTCTTTGCATTCGCGTCCTCGATGCGCATCCCGAGTCAGCTCACCGTCAATGCGTTCACGGATTTCCGGGGACGTGGCGCCATGGCGACGTTCCGCGGCAGCCTCGATGGCAAGGCCCTCCAGCGCGCCGACATGCTCCAGCGCATCCGCTCGGTCCATGTCGCGCGCATGAAGCCACCGCCGGTGCTCGGGCCCGTGGTCATTCCGGCCGGCGACGCCTACGACCTGGCCTCGATCTTCGGCCCGCATATGTTCCCGGGCAATGGCAATCCGTATGTGATGATGCTCTTCGACGCCGATCCGGGCCGCGATATCGAGGTCACATACGGCGCGCGCATCTCGGTGCGCATGCGCAAGCAGTCCGCCGTGGCACGCATGCTCGATCCCATCGCCCCGATGGCGTCGCTCCCGTCCGACAAACGCACGCGCTACTACGCGTTCACCATGGAACTGCGGCCCGGACATACGGCCTCCGTGATGGTCATGCAGTTGAGCGCGGAGTACGCCCTGATCGGGGCCACACCGTGGCTCGATGTCCCGTGGGACGAGCCCGTGGATGCCGTGCTATCGGTCCGCAATGCGTCGTTCGCCAAGGCCGTGCGGCTCGAGAACCTGCTGTTCGAGGTCGGTCCCTTCCATGACCGGGGCGTGCGCGCGGCGCACTGCGAGCGGATCGCCCTCAAGCAGTGTCATGACGCGGCCAACGACACGACCAACGACAGCGCCAACGACAGCACCACCGAGCCGTCGCAGCCCATCGCGCCGTTGCCGGTGCCGCCGACGCAGACGGCACTGCCGCGCTCGCCGCTGCCCCTGGCACCGCCGCCCGCGGATGCGCTGCTGCTGACCAATATCGGCCTGAACGGCAACCCGATGGCCGTTGCCGCCGCACAGCGCGCATGCCGCATCCCGCTGATGAGCGGACGCCGCCCGCTCGGCCTGCCGGGCAAGGACTATTGCGTCAGCCGGGCCATGACCATCGTGACGATGTACCAGGTCTTGTACGAGGATCTCTGGCGCCTCGATGCCTTTACCGCCGTGATCGACAATATCCTCGCGCGCGGCACGACCGGACTCCGGACGATGGACGCCAGCGCCGAACAGACGCTGATCGAGGCCGTGCGCTGGCAGACCGGTCCGCAAGACACGCGGCGCGCGGAAGCGCTGGCCGCATTCCATCATGCCAATCTGGTCCGTGCCTACTCGGTGGCGCGCACGATGAACATGGAGGGGGCAACGGCGATGGGCCACGCCGGCGAGACATCCGCGTCCGGCATCTGCGGTGGCGTCAAGCGGTCGATCGCCGCCCTGCGCTGGGCCGCGCTGGGCCGGTACGACCTCGACCTGACCCGATACGCGCCGATGGACGTCCGGCCACGCGTGCGGCGCAACGGCAAATGGACCGAAGCGGACGACGCGTTCGAGGTCACGGAGGTGCAGGCCGGTCAGATGGGACGCCAGCGGCAGGTCATCGACATCGCGCACACCTGGCAACGCGAGTATCTGCTCGCCATGCGACCCGACGCCCTGCGCACCGCGCTTGCCGACGATTGCCCCGATAGCGACGGCTACACCGTGCGCGACTTCCTGGCCTCGACCGGCCTCTCGGCCGCCATGGGCATCGAGGCGGCGGTACGCGACGACGACGGCGAGGAAAACGTCGTCATGCTGGTGCGTTATCGAGGGGTCCCGGCCGCCATGCTGCTTGGCACGATTCCGCGGCATGGATCGCTGGAGGCCGAGATCACGCTGATGGTCAGCGCGCCGGCCAATGTCCTGCCGCCCCATGGCGATGGCGCCGTGCGGGGCGCGGGGAGCGCGGCCTTGCAGGCGTTTCTGCGCTATTGCCAGGCGCGTGGCATGACCGCGGTGCGCGTCGAAGCGGTCACGGAACCGAGCGCCACGATCCATCAGCGCGCGGGCTTTCGATTACTGGACGACCTCGCGGAGGTCCGGACCGAGCCGCCCGTGTGATGGGCGACAGCGCGATGGGTGACCGCGCGATGGACGATGCCGCACGCCATGGCGCAATCGCGGGCATTTGACCGCTTCCGGCGCATGGCCGTCGGGAGGCGCCGCGGACCGAGCCCGTATAATGCCTGCCTGTTGCCTGACGATAGCCCGCATGTCCGCCCTGCCTTCCGACCCCGCCCTGTCCACGCCCCTCGCTGCCGAAGCCGATGTTGAAGCCGATGCCGATCGGGGCCTCGCGCCCGATCGGCCCGATAGCCCGTGCATTGGCATCTGTTCGACGCTGTTCGACGAAATTTGCCAGGGTTGCGGCCGCACGGCCGCCGAGGTGAGCAACTGGGTTTTCTTCAGCGAAGAAGAAAAGCGCGTGATCTGGGCGCGGATTACCGCCGAGGGAACCGGCAAGCGGTTCCGGTAAGCAGCACCAGCAGCGACACCAGTCGGCGGCGCCTACAGTCCCGCCTGCTCCAGCCAGCGCGCAAACATCGTCGCCCCGGCGGCGGCCACCGACTCCCCAATCTCGCGCGTCCGCGCGCGGATCGTGCGCGGATCGATCCCGGCCTTGCCGAGTTCGACCGTATGCCCGATCAGCCAGGTCTCGATATCGCCCGCGCGCACTTCCGGGTGAAACTGCAACGCCAGCACCCGATCGCCGATCGCGTACGCCTGATGCTTGACGGCATCCGTCGATGCCAGCAGCGTGGCCCCTTCGGGCAGATCGAACGTATCGCCATGCCAGTGCAGCACCTGCCAGTCCGCCGCGCCCAGCGCGGCCAGCGCTGACGCCCGGCCCGCCTCCGTCGGCGTGATGGGCGCCCAGCCAATCTCGCGCGTCCCCGGATAGACCTTCGCACCCGATGCGCGCGCAATCAGCTGCGCGCCCAGGCACACGCCAATCACCGCGCCACCGGCCCGCAACCGCTCGGCGATGACGGCCACCTCGGCATCGAGCCACGGATACACGTCCGACTCATAGACCCCGATCGGGCCACCGAGTACCAGCAGCAGATCGGCCGGATCGGCCACGACCGGCGACAGGTCGTCCACGCCAGCCTGAAACACGCGCAACGCATGACCGCGCGCCTGCAGGACATCGCCGATCACGCCCGGATGCTCGAAGGCGACATGCTGGATGACATCGGTGCGCAGGGTCCGCCGGATCTGGTCCATCGTAGTGACTCCAGGTTGCGTAAAAAGTGTCATGGTGCCACATCTTTGTATCTCGCCTGTATCGGCCGGCGCGACCGCAACTTTCGTAGGAAGGCGATAGGTCGGCGGCAGGCCTTTTCTTATGCTGAGTGCGCGTCAACCACCGAGACCGCGCATGAAAACACGATTGCCCATGGCCCGCCGTATGACGTCGCGGGTCGCAATGCAGACCACGCTGAGAACCACACCGAGGACCGCACCGAGGACCGCACCGAGGACCGCGATGGTGGTTGCGCTGGGGGCCGCAATAAGCCTGATGGCGCCAGCATTCGCCGAAACCATCGACCTGTCGTCGCCGTTCGGCGCTGCCTGGACGGATCCACAGCCGAAAGAGCTGCTGCTCGCGTACGATCTTGAAGCGGGCCGCGTCTTTCGGCTCAACTACGGCGACGATGTCCAGATCGCATTTGGCGAGCGCCACGTCAGCCTGATCGCCGGCGCACCCCGGCGCATCCAGTCACACCTGCGCTATCTGCCGGGCACCCGCTATATCAGCGTGGCGCTGAGCGTCGGTGAAGGCCGTTCGACCGATCTGCAATTGATCGAAAGCGATGCCAAACGCGGTTACCTGCGGTCTTCGCCGATCGTGAGCCTGCCGTGGCCGAAATCGCCGACCGAGCGGCTGTCCATGTATGTTCCCGAGACGGCTGCCAACCGCCGCGGCGCGCCATTGCTGACGGATACGATCCTCCGCAGCGCGCGGGACGAGGACTTGCCCGCGCATCGCCCGCGACGGGATATTGCCTGCGACGCGGCGCCCGAACTGATTCACGTCGTCAATTACTTCCTGGGCTTGTGCGGCAAGGCCGCGCAACCGGCGTTGGCGCCGACCGCACCGCCCGCACCGGTCACGCCTGACGGCGATGCCCTGCCACCGGCCCATCTGGTGAGCGTCCTCGCCAATGGGCGCAATCCCCTGGGACTGATGGCGGGTGCCTATGCGTGTGGCTTCCCGCTCGACTACGCCGCCGCGCCGCGGATGAAACGCGACACGGTGCCCTCGCTCGCCTGCCTGTCGCGCGCGACGCTGATCGTGACGCTGTATCAGGTGCTATTCCCGCGCCAGTGGGATCTCGCGCATTTCACGCGCACGATCGACAACGTGCTCGGTGGGGGCAGCGTGGGCGAAACCACAGCGAACACGCAGGACATCACGGCCTTTGTCGGCGCGGTGCTGCACCAGACCGGCACGACCGACACGCGCCGCGCCGACGCGCTGAGCGCGTTTCACCGCGCGAACGCCGCGCTCGGGACATTGGGCGCGTGGTCGCCACTGTCGTCCGCTTCTTCGTCCGCTTCTTCGTCCGCTTCTTCGTCCGCTTCTTCGTCCGCCTCGTCCGCCTCGCCATCTACCTCGGCGGCAAGCTGCACCGCCACGTCGGCGACCCCCGCGTCGATGGCGGCGCGCGCGCGCACCGCCATGGTCGGCCGGTACGCGATCGACCTCGCAGGCTATACGCCGCGGGCGATCGTTCCGCGCATCCGGCAGCACGGCACGTGGGTGGAATCGGGCGCCTTCACGCATACGATCGTCGATACCGACGATCTTGCCGCGCTGGTGGAGATCATCAACACGACCGATGCATGGCATAAACGGTATGCCGCGTATGCGCGCACGATGCCGCGGAGCGGGCTGATCCCCTGCGCCGAGCGGCAACGCCAGGACCTGCTCCGCGCCGCCGTCTCGATCGCCTTCAATATCAATGGCGACGCGCATGGCGGCACCAGCGACGGCACGGTCTTCGTGGTCGTCCGGCATGGCGGCGTCATCGTCTCGATCCAGCAGGGGCGGCGCGGCACTGAGCGCGACGGGGACAGCGAAACCATGCGTATCGTCGATTCCCTCAGCGCGCCGGACAACGTCATCACGCCGGACGCCGAGGGCGCGCTGCGCGGCGCGGGCGCCTACGCACTGCAGCAGCTACTCGAGTACAGCCGCGCACATGGCCTGCAACGCGTGACGTCCACCGCGATCACCGAGCCTTCGGCGCTGGTAAAGGTGGACGCCGGTTTTTACCGCACGGGTAACATCAGGGAATGAGACGCGGCGACGTACGCCTTGCGCTATTGGGCAGCCGCCTGGCGCGGCTGCAGCACGAGCGTCTCGAATACCTTCCCGCCCGCGGGCTCGCGGCCGCCGATCACGATCGATTGCACGGCGGCCCATTTATCGGTCCAGTCGCGATAGTTCGGCGAGAGCGCATTGCCCGATTGCCCCGTGGAACTCATAAAGCGCGATGCCTGCAGATCGGACAGATCGTAGATCGCGCGCAGGCTCGCCGCATGGGTGCTCTCGAATGGCGCGCGCTCGTCGCGCAGGCTATGACGGCCCACGTCGATCGTGTAGGTATCGCCACCGGTCGGCACGCGGATATTGAACAGGCTCGACAGGTAAGGCACCTTGCCGAACGGCTTGTGCTCGGCGCGCGCGGTGTGCGCATGGCCCCAGTTCCACTTGGCGGTGTCGCTGCCGTAGCGGGCATCGAGATCGGCCACCGCCCGCGCCCACGCAAGGCCGATGGTCGTGGCGCACGTCTCGCGATCCGGCGTACGCGTGTCGTCGCACCAGTACGCGCCGAGGCCGTTGGGATCGCGCAGCGCGTTCATCATCGGCTGCTGCACGTTACGCTGCTCCCACAGCCGCTGGAACTGCGCGTCGCCGACCTTGTCCTGGAACATCAGCCGCGACAGCTCGCGCAGCCATGCGGTGACCACGAGCGGTTCGCGGCGATTGGCCAGCATATTGCCGTCCCATTTGCGCAGATCGTCGACCAGCGCGCGCTCGCGCGCGGGCAGCCCCGCATCGCTCGCGACGGGCGCGGCCAGCAGCAACGGCAGCGCTTCGCGCACGGCCGGCGAGACCACATCGCGCTGGATCGCGGCAAAACTGTCCATCGTATGGCGCGGCGTCGCGCCGAGCAGCGCGCGAATACGATCGTAGCGATACGGCACCGTCCATTCGCTCGTGAGGAAGTACGGATAGTCCTTGCCGACGATCTTCTGGTTGGCCGTGACGATCATGCCTTCCGGCGGGTTGAAGCTGCGCGGCAACGCGTCGAACGGCACGAAGCCCTGCCAGTCGTAGCGGGCCTCCCATCCCGGCGCGGGCGCCAGCCCCATGAGGTCGTTGTCGGCGCGGCGCAGCGGCACCCTGCCCGGCGCGATAAAGCCGATATTGCCATCGACGTCCGCATACACGATGTTCTGCTGCGGCGCATGGAAGTTGCGCAGCGCCGCGACGAAGGTATCCCAGTTGGTGGCCAGCCCAAGCTTGTAGCTCGCCTCGAACGTCCGGTCGTCGGGCCGCAGCGCCGTCCACTGGAACGCGACCACATACTGGGCGCCCAGCGGCTTGGCCGCAGCGGCGACCGGCGCGGTCACGTCGGAGATCACGGGGCCATGGCGCGTCGTGCGAACGGTCAGCGTGACGTCGGGCGCGTCCTTGACCCGGATCGTCTCGGTACGCGTCTCGAACGCGGCCCATCCGTCGGGCGTCTGATAGCGATCGGGGCGGCCGGGCTGAACGCGCTCGATATACAGGTCCTGCACATCGGGCGCGGTATTGGTGAAGCCCCACGCGATGCGGCGGTTGTGCCCAAGCACGACGATCGGCGCACCGGGCAGCGTGGCGCCCGTGACGTCGAGCCCCGGCGCCCGCATGCGCGCGAAATACCAGAGCGCCGGTGCCTGCAATCCCAGATGCGGATCGTTGGCCAGCAACGGTTTGCCCGAACGCGTATGCGCGCCGGACACGACCCAGTTGTTGGAGCCCATGCCCTCGACATAGCCGGACGGCGCCTGCCGCACGACGCTTGCCATCGCCGTGGCCAGCGGTGCCAGCCGGCGATAGAGCGCAGCATAGTCCATCGTGCGCAGCGGCGCGTCGCCGGGGTACGGCGCAAGAATTTCGGCAATGCGCGCGGTGGACAGCTGCTGCGCGAGCCCCATGCGCAGCACCTCCTGCGTCCAGTTGCCGCCGAGGTCCCACGCCATCATCGTCTGCCAGCCGATGGTATCGGCCGGTTCCCAGTGCTCGGGCTGCGCGCGCAGGATCAGGAATTCGGGCGGCAGCGGTCCCCTGCGCGTGTCGATATACGCGTTGACGCCATCGGCATATGCCTGCAGGATCGCGCGTACCTCGGGGGATGCCTGCGCGACGATCGCCTCGGCATTGCGCCGGATGCCAAGCGTGCGCAGAAAGCGGTCGGTCTCGAGGCCCTTCTCGCCAACGAGTTCGGCCACGCGCCCGGCGACGATGCGCTTGTTCATCTGCATCTGCCAGAGCCGGTCCTGCGCATGGGCGAAACCGAGCGCGTAGTAGGCGTCCAGCGCGTTGCTCGCCTCGATGCGCGGCACCGCGTTGCGGTCCCGCACGATCACCACGCGTTCGCGGAGCCCGGCCAGCCTGAGCGTGCCGGCCGTATCGGGTTGCGACGCCTGCCGGTACCACGCGTAGCCGCCGATGAGCGCGGTCGTCGCGATCACCAGCAGCGAGACCAGTACCCATCCCAGCCGTTTGATCCAGCGCATGCGCGATCCTTGCCCGGTCCGATCGGTCCGACCGCTCAGACAGTTGCCCTGCGTTGCAGCGACTTGTACTCGAGGAATTCCTCGAGCCCGTAGACGCCCCCTTCGCGTCCGTTGCCGGACTGCTTGAAGCCGCCGAACGGCGCGTTCATGTTGAACGGCCCGCCGTTGATATCGACCTGCCCCGTTCGCAGACGCCGCGCCACGCGCAGCGCGCGGTCCTCGTCGCCCGACCATACGCCGCCGCCGAGTCCGTACACGCTGTCGTTGGCGATGCGCACCGCGTCGTCCTCGGTGTCGTAGCAGATGATCGACAGCACCGGCCCGAAGATTTCCTCCTGCGCGACCGTGGCTTTCGGATCGACGTTGCCGAGCACGGTCGGCCGCACGTAGAAGCCCTGGTCGAGGCCGTCGGGGTTCTCGGGGCCGCCCGCCACGAGCTCCGCGCCTTCATCGAGGCCGCGCTGGATATAGCTGACCACGCGCTGCTTCTGCGCGGCGGATACCAATGGACCGAGCTTGGCCGCGTCCGAGAGCGGGTCGCCCACCGTGAAGCCCGCCACGACCTTGCGCACGATCTCGCGCACCTCGTCGTAACGCGCGCGAGGCACAAGCATGCGCGTGTGCGCGGAGCAGGTCTGCCCCGAGTTGAGATAGCACGCGTTGACGGTGCCTTTCACCGCTTGCGCAAAATCTGCATCGTCAAGGATCACCGAGGCGGACTTGCCGCCGAGCTCCAGCGCCACGCGCTTGACCGATTGCGCGGCCAGTTCGGAAACGCGCTTGCCCGCGCGCGTGGACCCCGTGAACGACACCATATCGACCTCGGGATGGCTGGCCAGCACCTCGCCGACGACCGGACCGTAGCCGCTCACGAGGTTGAAGACGCCCGGCGGCAGGCCCGCGGCCTCGATCACCTCGGCCAGCACGAACGCATTGAGCGGCGCCACCTCCGACGGCTTGAGCACGACCGTGCAGCCCGCGGCCAGCGCGGGCGCGACCTTGAGCGTGATCTGGTTGAGCGGGAAGTTCCACGGCGTGATGGCCGCCACCACGCCCACGGGCTCGCGCACCACGAGCGAGTTGCCCACCTGCGCCTCGAACGCGAACGTCTCGAGCAGCGTGGCGGCCTGGCTCCAGTTGTAGACGGGCCCGCCTACCTGAATCGCGCGCGATAGCTTGAGCGGCATGCCGACCTCGCCCGCGATCAGGCGGGCCAGTTCATCGGTCCGCTCGCGCAGGCCTTCGGCGATCTTGCGCAGGTAGCCGGCGCGCACCGCCACGGGCGTCGCGGCCCAGCCGTCGAACGCGGCACGCGCGGCCGCGATCGCATCCTCGGCGTCGCGCGCATGGCCTTCGGGAATCCGGCCCATCACGGTCTCGTCGCTCGACTGGATGACGTCGATCAGGCCGGAGCCGTGCGGCGCGATCCAGCTGCCGTTGATAAAAAGCTTGTCTCGTTGCTGCATGGCCACAGTTCTCCCAGAGGTGAATAGGCGTTTGCAATATTTTTGATCAATTTGCGTCGTACGCGCCATTGTAGAGCGGATTGGCACATCCCACTTTCGGGGGGCGGGCAAACCGGGAGGGCACACCGTGCCCGCACGATGCGATCATGCGAGCAAACAAGAGTCATGAGAACCAGATAACGGGATCAGGCGGGATTGGGTCAAGGAGGGGACATGGTCAACCCGGTGTTTCACAAGACGGAAGCGGGACAGGAGGAAATTCGCACACGTGCCCGGAAGCTCGATCACAAGCTGCGCGCGCTGCTGCTGATCGTGAATGGGGAACGGAGCCAGTCGGCGCTGCTCGATCAGGTGGCGGGCATGGGCGTGGGACAGGAGGCCCTCGATACGCTGCTGTCGCTCGGCCTCATCGCGCCATCCGAAGGGTCCGCGACGGCCGAGGCCGCACCGGTTGCCGCGCTTGCCACCGCAGCCGCCTCCGCCGCGCCGGTCGGCGTGCAGACATCGGCGGCCGACGTCGCGGGCGGCGACGGATATCGCGAGCTCTATCACTTCTACACCGATGTCATCGGCCACCACCTGGGCCTGCGCGGCTACGTGCTGCAGGTCAAGGTGGAAAAAGCAGCGACACTCGTGGAGCTGGCCGCGCTGCGCGACACACTCGGCGTGGCGTTGCAGAAGGCCAAGGGCGACCTGACCGCGCACGCGATCATCGCGGAGCTCGATCAGTTGCTCGCGCAGCGCGGCGTGCTAGGGGTGGTGCGATAGGGGTGGTGCGATAGGGGTGGTGCGATAGGGGCCGTGCCCCGACGCCCTTCGCGCGTTTGGCCAGTTTCGCCAGTTTCGAGCCGTTACGATAGCGGGTGGCGGCGCGCGTGCGTACTGTGGGCCTATGCCCACCCGCCCGCACGCCTGCCTGCCAATCCTGCTGCTAGCGGCCGCCTCGACAGGCGCCGCCCCCACTCCCGCGCATGCCAGTCCACCGGCAAGCTGCCCGCCGGCACAACGCGCGGCCGTCCATCTGTTTCTCGATATCGCCTGCACGGCGCCAGCCAGTCACCCCGGCACGCTTGCCGCCTGCGATGCCCCGCACCCACACGGCCGGCGCCTGCTAGGCGCCGACCTGCCCGTCGTCGCCTGCGCCAGACGCGTGGCATGGGTCCTCGCGCTGTTCGGGCAAATCATTCGTCCCTGGTGGAGCACGCCGGACTACCGATGGGACACGCGCCGGTTCGATCAGGTCGTCAGCAATGCGCGCAATGGCGACGTGCCCTTTGACGATCTGCCGCCGGCCATGCGCATCGGGCTTGTCGAGGCGGTCCGCGGCACGCTGCGGCCGGACGACGGGCCCGTGCCCCATGTCAGCGTCACCCCGGCGTCCGATCCACGCATGCGGCAACCGGTCTCCGCCATCGCCGCGCTCGGCCTCGAAACCGCCGTGGACCGGTACCTCGATCCGCCGTCCGCTGCCGCCAATGCGCATCGACACTACGGCCCGCCGCCGGCCGTCCGTATGGACGTCGATAGCCCGGCATCGATCGGCGTGTATGGCTGGGACCTGCGGCGGACGTGGCCCGAGCCGGGGCCGCCGCTACGCTGGCGCGCCTCGCCGGACGGCATGGCGTGGCAGCCCGACCTCGCCCACAGCTTCACGCCCCAGATCCTCGACTCGCGCGCGGCGGGCGCGCCACAGCCGTTCTCGGACCACCCGGTATTGCAGTACATCGTGGGTCAGATGGATACGTGGCGGCTGGCTCCGTTCACCCCTTACCGGGATCTGGGCCTGCCCGAAGAGATTCGCACCCTGGCGGGCGTCGCCCGGCAGCAGGCCGCCAACGTGCGCGAAGCCGCGCGCGCGCCGCTGGCAACGGCCTCGGTACGTCATGTGTATGTGATCGTGCGCCTCGCGGGGGGTGTGGAAGCGGTACTGCACGGCTCCGTGGGGCGCTTTGCGCCCACCGTCGCCGAGATTCACGCCATTGCTGTCCCGGCGCGAAACGTTTTCCCCACCCTGCCATTGACGCCCGTCACGTATCGGCAGGCTGCCGTGCGCGGCGCCACGGCTGTTGCCATACGCGCCTTCGTCAACCATGTTCAGGGCCATGGCGCGACGATGCTGGCTTATATCGGGCAGGATCTGCCCGCCGCATCGCCCGCACAACGGACGGTGCCGCACGACGAACCGTAGTCCGCCCGGTGCGGCCGCCGGTCAGCCGTCGATACCCTGCGATTGCAGGTATTCGTCGTAGGTGCCGAGGTAGTCGGTCAGCGTGCCATCGGTGCGCACTTCGATCACGCGCGTGGCCAGGCCGCTGACGAATTCACGATCGTGCGAGACGAAGATCAGCGTGCCCGCGTACTTGTCCAGCGCGATCTGCAGCGACTCGATCGACTCCATGTCCATGTGGTTGGTCGGCTCGTCGAGCGCCATCACGTTATGGCGGCCCAGCATCAGCTTGCCCCAGATCATGCGGCCCTTCTCGCCACCGGACAGCACCTTGACGGACTTCTTGATGTCGTCGGCCGAGAACAGCAGGCGGCCCAGCGTGCCGCGCAGCGACTGGTCGTCGTCGCCGGCCTGCGTCCACTGGCTCATCCAGTCCATCAGGTCGCGGTCTTCCGGGAATTCCTCGTACGTATCCTGCGGCATGTAGCCGACGTTCGCGTTTTCGGCCCACTTGATGGTGCCGCGTTCCGACGGCACACCGCCCTTGACCGCGCCGTGCAGCAGCGTGCGCAGCAGCGTGGTCTTGCCCGCGCCGTTCTCGCCGATGATCGCCACACGCTCGCCAGCCTGGATGGCCATCGACATGTCGTTGAGGATCTTGCGATCGTACGACTTGGTCACGCCTTCCGCTTCCACGGCGAGGTTGTGCAGCTTCTTCTCGAACTCGAAGCGGATAAACGGGTTCTGGCGCGAAGACGGCTTGATGTCCTCGACCTTGATCTTGTCGATCTGCTTCAGACGCGACGTGGCCTGACGCGCCTTCGACTTGTTGGCCGAGAAGCGGCGCACGAAGTCCTGCAGTTCCGTGATGCGGTCCTTGGCACGCGCGTTCGCGGCCACCTGACGCTCGCGCGCCTGCATGGAAGCTTCCATGTAGTCGTCGTAGTTGCCCGGGTAGACCTTCAGCGTGCCGTAGTCCATGTCCGCCATGTGCGTGCACACGGAGTTCAGGAAGTGGCGATCGTGGGAGATGATGATCATCGTCGAGTTGCGCTCGTTGAGCACATCCTCGAGCCAGCGAATCGTGTTGATGTCGAGGTTGTTGGTCGGCTCGTCGAGCAGCAGCACGTCCGGATTCGAGAACAGCGCCTGCGCCAGCAGCACGCGCAGCTTCCAGCCCGGCGCGATCTCGCTCATCGGGCCCTGGTGCTGGTCCGTCGGAATCCCCACGCCCAGCAGCAGTTCGCCGGCGCGCGCTTCGGCCGTGTAGCCGTCGTACTCGGCGTACTTGGCCTCGAGGTCCGCGGCCTTCATGTAGTCGTCGTCGGTCGCCTCCGGATTCGCATAGATCGCGTCACGCTCGGCCGCGGCGGCCCACATCTCGGTGTGGCCCATCATCACGACGTCGAGCACGCGCGCATCTTCGTACGCGAACTGGTCCTGACGCAGCTTGCCCAGACGCACGCCGGGCTCCAGCATCACGTTGCCCGCCGACGGCTCGAGGTCGCCACCGAGGATCTTCATGAACGTGGACTTGCCACAGCCGTTCGCGCCGATCAGGCCGTAGCGGTTGCCTTCGCCGAACTTGACCGAGATATTCTCGAACAACGGCTTGGGGCCGAACTGCATGGTGATGTTTGCGGTAGAAAGCACGTCTGGAACCTTGTATGGAGAGATGGCGCGGCAGCGCCAGTCCGCCGGGAAAAATAAACGACGATTTTACCACTCGCGCGGTCGATCGCCCTGTAAGCAGAGTGGTGGCTAGCGCACCGGATAGCCCGATAACGCCAGCGAAAAGCCGTCGGCGCGCGCGCTCAGCCGTGCCCGCGCGCCCACGGGCAGCGTGAGCTTGCGCGCGCAGTGCCCGAACGGCAGACCCGTGACCACGGGGATGCCCGCGCGGTCCTGCACGTACGCGAACACGGTGTCCATGTCGTAACCGTTGTCGTAGTCGGTCGTGCGGTAGTTCGAGAAATCGCCGAGCACGATGGCGCGCTGCGACGCGAGCACGCCGGCCTGCAGCAGCTGCAGCAGCAGCCGTTCCACGCGGTATGGCGGCTCGTTGACGTCCTCGAGGAACAGGATGCCACCCTCTATATGGGGACAATCCCGCGGAAGATAAGGGGTACCGAGCAACGTCCCGATCATGGCGAGGTTGCCGCCCCACAGCGTGCCCTCGATCGCGCCCGAAAACGATTGCCCGGCCAACTGGGGCGCCTTCACGTCGATCGTGTAGGCCGGATCGCGCAGGATGCCCTCGAAATGGCGCCACATATAGGCATCGACAGCCTCGGGACCGAAGTCCGCGAGCAGCATCGGCCCGGCGAACGAGACGCCGCCGGTGGCCGCCAGATACGCGAGGTGGAATGCCGTGAAGTCGCTATGCCCGACGATCAGCGGCCGCGTCGCGCGCGCCTGGTCGGCAATGCGCGCGAAGTCGATGCGATCGAGCAGCCGCGCCATGCCATAACCGCCACGCACCGCGAGCACGAGTTCATGCGCACCGCCCGTGCCGATGGCATGGAGGTCCGCCAGACGTTCGTCGTCGGTGCCCGCAAAGCGGTAATGCCGGCGCGCGAGGACCTCGGGGTTCGTCACGCGATAGCCATGGTCCGCAAGCCACGCGCAGCCGCGCGCCGCGGTGGCGTCGTCATGCGGGTAGCCCGAGGGGGCGATCAGGCGAACGGCGGTCTCGGCAAGGCTCATGCGTCGGTATCCGTCTTGAGTGCGGCGGCTTTCTGGGCAGCCTTCTGCGCGCGCCGCTTCGCGCCGAAGAAGTCCCGCAGCATCTGGCCGCACTCGTCGGCCATCACGCCGCGCGTGACCGTGGTCTGGTGATTGAGGCTCGCCTGCGCGAACAGGTCCACCACGCTGCCCGCCGCGCCCGTCTTCGGATCGGTGGCGCCGAACACCACGTGCCGCAGCCGCGCATGCAGGATCGCGCCGCTGCACATCGCGCACGGCTCCAGCGTGACATAGAGCTCGCACTCCGGCATGCGGTAGTTGCCGAGCACGCGCGCGGCCGCGCGCAGCGCCTGCATTTCCGCGTGCGCGGACGGATCCACCGAACGGATCGGCAGGTTATGTCCACGCGCGATGATTTCGTCGTTCCACACCACCACCGCGCCCACGGGCACTTCGCCAGCCGCCTCGGCCAGCCGTGCTTCCTCGAGCGCGGCCGCCATGTAGCGGCGGTCGCGCGCCACGTTGTCGGCGGATGGGGGGAAAACGTCAGCGGTCATCAGTCCTGCGCGGGCAGCCGGACGGGCGCGCTCACCTCGGCCCAGCAGTTCGGCGTCTCGAACAGCACGAGTCGCGTCAGCTGCAGCTGGTGGCCGAAGCAGTCCTTGAACACGGGCGCGAGGATATCGAACGCTTCCTGCGCGAGGTTCTCGACGGTCGGAATCGACTCGATCACGACGGTCTTGTGGTTGTCCATCGTCTGCAGGAAATTCAGCAGCGCGGTGTCGCCACGATAGATCAGGAACGCATGATCCCACTTGTTGACCAGATGCTCGTTCGCGAGCGCCTTGATGTCGCCGAAGTCGAGGATCATGCCGTCGTCCGGCGCGCCTTCGCGATGCAGTACCTCGCCGGACAGCGTCAGGTCCAGGCGATAGCGATGGCCATGGATATTGCGGCACTGGCCGCCATGGCTCGGAATGCGGTGACCGGCATCGAATTCGAGCCGGCGGGTGATGGAGACTTGTTTCGTCATGGATCAGCGAATGCCCAGCAGCTTGTGAGTCTGCAGCGACAGGCGCCAGCGCGGATGACGCTGGCAGAAATCAACCGCGGCAGCCGTATTCTGCCGTGCCAGCGGGCCATCCATGGCCTGCACCATGAAATAGCGGAAATCGAGCTGCTCGTATGCCGCGAAGTCCTGGCCGTCCTGCGGAATGACCACCTTGAGTTCGTCGCCCTTCGTGACGACGAGTTCCGACCCCATCTTCGGGCTGACGCAGATCCAGTCGATACCGTCGGGGACCGCGATGGTGCCGTTGGTCTCGATCGCGATCTCGAAGCCGCGCGCATGGAGCGCGGCAATCAGCGGCGCATCGAGCTGCAGCAGCGGCTCGCCGCCCGTGCACACCACGAGCGGCTTGCCGCCCGCGGCCTCGGCGCCCTGCGGCCATTCGGCGGCAACCACGTCGGCCAGTTCCTCGGCCGTGCGGTACTTGCCGCCGCGCGTGCCGTCGGTGCCGACGAAGTCGGTATCGCAGAACTGGCACACGGCCCGCGCACGGTCTTCCTCGCGGCCGGTCCAGAGGTTGCAGCCCGCAAAGCGGCAGAACACCGCCGCGCGGCCCGCATTCGCGCCCTCGCCCTGCAACGTGTAGAAGATTTCCTTTACGGCGTAAGTCATGAAGTGTGCGTCGGTCCCGGGGGGTCTGAAATATCGCGGAAAAACCGAAAATTATACCAGTCGCTCAGGGTTTACGCTTGGGACGTAGTCGCTCCCGAGGTGTCGCGACAGGAAGTCGAGGAATACGGAGATCCGGGCCGACAACTGCGTATTGAGATAGTAGACCGCGTGGATGGACTGCCGCACCTCGACGGTCTCGCGCATCAGCACCTGCACGAGGTTGCCCGCGCGGCGGTCGGTCTCGGTCATAAAGTCGGACAGGCAGGCCATGCCCTGGCCGGCCAGCGCGAGGTGGCGCACGGTTTCGCCGCTGGATGCCGAAATATGTGGCGTGATCTGCACCCCATCGCCATCTTCGCTGCGTAGCGGCCATCGGTTCAGATGATCGGGCTGGTTGAACCCGAGCAGCGTATGGCTCGCCAGATCCGCCACGGATTTGGGCCGGCCGTGCTGCTTGAGGTAGGCCGGACTCGCGAGCACGCGGATCTGGCTCGTGCCCAGTGCGCGCGCATGCAGCGTGGAATCGCGCAGCACGCCGATGCGGATGGCCACGTCGGTGCGGTGCTCGAGCAGATCGATGATCTGGTCGTTGGTATTGAGTTCGAGCTCGATATCGGGATAGCACGCGCGGAATGCGCCGACCAGCGGCACGATCACATGGATCATGAACGGCGATGCCGCGTTCACGCGCAGCCGGCCGGCCGGCTTCTGGCGCCGCAGGGCCATCTGCTCTTCGGCCAGCTCGGTCGCGGCGAGGATCTCGCGCGCGTGGGCGAGCATCGCCTGCCCTTCCTCCGTCAGTTCCAGCCGGCGCGTGGTCCGGCGCAGCAGCGTGGTTTCCAGTTTTTCCTCGAGCCGCGACAGTGCGCGGCTGATGCCGGATACCGTCTGGTCGAGCGAGTCCGCGGCGGCCGTGATCGACCCGCGATCGACGACGGTCACGAATGCGGCGAGTTCTTCGAGCGTGAGTTTCATGCGGAGGGCGGCGTTATTCTTGAATTATAGTCAAATATCTTATTCGAATCACATGCTTTTTCCGCGAAACGATTGCGAGGACAGTGACGGCAACGCTGTGATTTCCGCCGCTATCCCCTTTCCTTCCCGGAGCCTCTTATGCAAATGCCCCAGTTCGGTCTTGGCACTTTCCGCCTCAAGGACCAGCAAGTCATCGATTCGGTCCTGACCGGCCTCGAGGTCGGCTATCGCCATATCGATACCGCGCAGATCTACGGCAACGAAGCCGAAGTCGGCAAGGCAATTGCCGAGAGCGCCGTGCCGCGCGAAGACATTTACGTGACCACCAAGATCTGGACCGAGAACCTCGGCCGCGATGCCCTGCGCGCGAGCCTCGAGACCAGCCTCGAAAAGCTGCGCACCGACAAGGTCGATCTGACCCTGATCCACTGGCCGTCGCCGAAGCAGGCCGTGCCGCTGCCCGAATATATGGAAGCGCTGTTGGCCGCGCGCGAAGCGGGCCTGACGCGCGAGATCGGCGTGTCCAACTTCCCGATCCGGCTGCTGAAACAGGCGATCGACGTGGTCGGCAAGGATGCCATCGCCACCAATCAGGTGGAGGTGCATCCGTTCCTGCAGAACCGTACGCTGGCCGCGTTCATGCGCGAGCAGGGTATCCATCTGACCGCCTATATGCCGCTGGCCTATGGCAAGGTCATGGACGACATCGTGCTCAAGCGCATTGCCGCCGATCATCAGGCGTCGCCGGCGCAGGTGGCGCTCGCCTGGCTGATGCAGCAGGGCTATGCGGTCATTCCGTCGTCCACCAAACGCGCGAACCTCGAAGCCAACCTTGCGTCGGCGCGGCTGAAGCTCTCGGATGCGGAGATGGATGCGATCGCCACGCTCGATCGCGGCGAGCGGCTGGCCAACCCGGAAAGCCTGAATCCGGGCTGGGACTGATCGAGGCAACGGTCAACGCACCAGCACCGCGCGCGCGAACCATTCGTCGAGCATGGCCTTTTCGTACCGGAGCGGATCGTTGTAGCCGTAGACGTTCACGCCCCACGCGAAGTTCATGCTGTTGATGCGCTGGGCGTTCGCGCTGGCCACCACGTCGTCGCCATGCCGCAGCACGTAGCTGAGCGTCATGCGTGGCCACGTGGCGTCGCGGATCACGCGGATATTGCCGCTGGCGTAGCGCCAGTCGATATAGCCCGCGAGATCCACGTCGAGCACGTCGATCGCGAGCGTGTATCCGGGCGGCAGCTGCCGGGCCGCGAGCTTTTCCAGATGCCGGCGGATATCGTCGAGCACGTGCGGATCGCTGCCGTAGTTCTCGGTGCGCGACGCATCCGTATAGGCTTCCGGATGGACGAACGTGACGGTCAGCGCACCGGGGTTGCTGCTCTCGGTCGCCGCCGTGGCGGAGGTTGCCGCCGCGAACGTCAGTGTTGCGATGGTCGCGATGGCGGTCAGGGACAGGATCTTGGGCATGGCATGCCTTTCATGCAGACGAGGCGTCTTCCATCTTAGCCCAGCCACCTTTCAACTCTCCACGATCCCGACGAGATTGCCGCGTACCCGCTGGAGCATCGCCATCAGCTGGTCCGACTCCTGAGGGGTGAAGCCGCGCAGCGCTTCGGCCGCGATCACGTCGCCGACGCGGCGGGCCTGGTCGAGCGCCTGCGCGGCCTTGTCCGTCATGCGCACCATGCGTTCGCGCCGATCGGCGGGGTTGGGCCGCCGGGCGATCCAGTCGCCCTCTTCCATGCGGTCCAGCAGGCGGCCGGCCGAGATCGGCGCCACTTCCATCAGTTCGGCCAGCCTGACCTGATTGACCTCCCCGTAATGCGAGAGGTAGGCCAGCGCGCGGCATTGCGCGCGGGTGAGGTCCAGCGATGAGCGCGCGAGGTCGTCGAACCGCTTGCCGGTCAACCGCCCGACATCGGCCACGAGGAAGCCAAAGCGCTTTTCGAGGTTCGTCTCCATGCCGGCGATTATAGGAGGCTGCCGCGCATGGCCGGTTTCATCGTGTCTTTCCGAAATTGCCATGGCGAAATCGACAAGACGGGGGCGGACTGCTTTAAGCTAGTGGCCTGTTCCCCCGACGGACGCGCAATGCCCACTTACGACTACCGCTGCGCCGAATGCGGCGACTTCGCGCGCATGCGGCGCATTTCGGAACGCGATGAACCGTGCGACTGCCCGGTCTGCGGCGCGGCGTCGCCCCGCGCGCTGGTCGCGGCGCCGTCGCTGGCGGGCACCACGGCGGGATCGCTCGATGGCGGGGGCGCGCATATGCATAGCGCGACCTGCGGATGCGGGTCGGGGGGCGTGAAACTGGCCGGGCGGTCGTAGGCGCTGCGTCAGCTCACCGGCAGGCACCGCTGCGCGGCCGCCACCGCCGCGGTGCGCGTCTCCACGCCAAGCTTTTCGTACACATGCTCCAGATGCTTGTTCACGGTCCGTGGGCTCATGCCGAGGATTTCGGCCACGTCGCGGTTGGTCTTGCCGCGGGCGACCCACAGCATGACTTCCGCCTCGCGCGGCGTCAGGGACGATGCCTCGGTCACGCGCGTGGGCAGGTCCGCGCGGGCCAGTTCCACCACCACCACGTCGGCCGTCTCCGCGGTCAGCGGCCGCAGCCGCAGGCCATGCCATGGCGCCCCCGGCTCCGCGAGCGCGGAGGCCAGCCCCGCGGGCAGCGGGTCGTTGGCCTTGCATGGCGGCCAGCCCACCGCTTCCAGCAATGCCACCGCGCTCGCGTTGACCCACGCGATGCGCCCGCCGGCCGCCGCGAGCATCGGCACCGTGCTGCCGAACACGGCCTCCCGCGCGCTGCGGGCCAGTCTTGCCTTGCTCGCATGCGAGCGGACCCTTGCCACAACCTCGGCGATTTCCACGGGCTTGGTCACGTAGTCGCACGCGCCCACCTCGAAGCCCCGCACGATATGGCCCGTGTCGCCGAGCCCCGTCATGAAGATCACGGCCAGGTCGCCATGCCGGTCCATGATGGCCTCGCAGGTCGCAAAGCCGTCCATGCCGGGCATATCGACGTCCAGCAGCACGGCGTCGGGCGCGAAATGCGCGAGCGCGTCGAGCGCGGCATTGCCGCTCGCGGCGGTATGCACGAGCATTGCCTCGCTGCCGAGCGCGCGCGTGAGGAAGCCGCGCGCGTCGGCGTTGTCGTCCACAACCAGGACACGGGGTTTCAGGATCGGGTCGCATGGAGAGCCTCGCCTAGGGAAACGTTGAGGGCATGGCCGTCGGTCCGCGCGAGCGCGAGCATACGGGATGCCCACGCCGCGAGGGCGCCGCCACTCTCGGCCAGTTCGGTCAATTGGGCTTCGAGCGCGCGCAGGCGGCCGGTGGCGCCCATCTGCAGCAACTCGCGGACGAGCTCGGCGTCCGGCGTGCCGTCGGGCATTGCCGCCAGCGCGGCATCGAGACTGCCCGTCCGCGCGACGCCCGGCTTACCCGGCTCGTCAGCGCGCCCGCTCGCTGGCCCGCGCACCGCCGCGCCGCCGGGCATCGCGGCGGGAGCGCCCGCTCGCGCGGACGGGCGATGGGGGCTCGCGCCCTGCGTGGCGACGGTGATCGCCGTGGTCAACGCCCGCCGCACGGTGTCGAGCAACTCCGCCTCCCGCACAGGCTTGCTGACAAAGCCAAAATACCCATGCGTGGCACGCGCCTCCTCGGTATTCTCGTGCGCATTCGCCGAAACGATCACCACGCGCGGCGCGTCGGGCAGCGCGCGCAGATGCCGGCACAAGTCCCACCCCGACGCATCGGGCAAATTCAGATCGAGCAACACCAGATGCGGCCGCACGCGCCGTACCGCGGGCAGGACCTCGGCCCCGACGCCGACCTCGTGCACCGTCAGCCCCAGCGGCCCGAGAAAGCCCCGCAATACTGCCCGATGCGCGGCGCGGTCATCGACCACGAGCACGCGCGCATCGTCGGGCAACGGCACCCGCTGTACCGCGGACGGCTTGGGCGCGGTGGCCGACACCACCGGCAGATACAGCCGCACCGAAAACTCGCTGCCCTCTCCCGGCGCGCTGCGTACCCGGATCTCGCCCCCCATCAGATCCGCGAGCAACCGCACGATGGCCAGCCCAAGCCCGATGCCTTCCCGATCGTCGTGCGGCGTCCCGCGCTCGAACGGATCGAAGATGCGCGCCTGATCCTCGGCCGAGATCCCCGGCCCCGTGTCCTCCACGGAAATCGTCGCAAGCTCGCGCTGGTGCCGCACGCTCAGCGTGACCGCGCCCTGCTCCGTGAACTTGATGGCATTGCTGACCAGGTTGATCACGATCTGCCGCAGCCGCTTGGAATCGCCATGCACGTGCGCGGGCAATGTGCCACTGACCCGATAGTGAAAGGCCAACCCGCGCGCGGCGGCCAGCGGCCGAAACATCCGTACGAGATCGTCGAACAGGCCTTCGAGCCCCACCGCCTCCTGCTCGAGGCGTAGCTTTCCTGCTTCGATCCGCGACAACTCGAGCAACCCATCGACGAGGCTCGACAGATGCTCGCCCGCGCGCCCGATCGTGCGAACGTCCTCGCGGCACACGGGCGGCAGCGTCGGCGCCCGAAGCAACAACTGCGAGTAGCCGAGAATCGAGTTCAATCCCGCCCGCATCTCGTGGCTCATGCCCGTGATAAAGCGGCTCTTGGCCTGATTGGCTTTTTCCGCGACCTCCTTGGCGCTCTGCAGCAGCGCATCGGTCTGCCTGTGCGCGTCGATTTCCTTCTGCAGCAGCATGTTCTGCCGCTCCGATTCTTCCTGCGCGACCGAACGGCTCTCGTTGGCCAGCACGAGCCACCACGCCGCCACGGCCGAGAACAGCATCAGCCCCGCGCCGATCTTGATGAACAGCCCGCCGCGCGGCAACGCGGCGACGAGCGGGCTCGACAGCTGCTCCTGCGTATAGAGCAGCCATAGCAGCGTGCCGAACGCGAACACCATGCCGAGCAGCACCAGACAGAACTGCCCGAGCCGCCGCGCCATGACGGGCGGCGTGCCGGCCGGCAGTACGCGCGTCAGCGCGGTGGCAATCTGCTCGGGCGCGCTGGCGCCGGGCTTGCAGCGGTCCCCGCAGCGCGCGTCGAGCGTGCAGCACAGCGAGCAGATCGGGCCGCGATAGGCGGGGCACGCGGCCACATCCTCGCGCTCGAACGGATTGCGGCAGATCGCACAGCGGATGACCGCGTGGCGCGCGCCGAAGTCCACGGGCGTGCGCGCGATGAAGTAGCGGCTCTGCGTGGCCCACGCGATCAGCGGCGGCAGCACGATGGCCAGCACGAGTCCCACCGCGACCGACGCGGGCCGCAGCGTATCGCCGAACGCGCCCAGATGCACGAGCATCGACAGCGCGGACGCGATCATCATCGCGCCGAAGCCGGACGGGTTGATATCGAACAGATAGGCGCGGCGGAACTCGATATCGCGCGGCGACAGACCGAGCGGCTTGCTCAGGACGAGGTCGCCGCAGATCGCGCCGACCCATGCCACGGCCAGGTGCGCATAGAGCGCTAGCACCTGCTCCAATGCCTCGAACACGCCCATCGCCATCAGCATCACGGCAATCAGCACGTTGAACGCGAGCCAGACCACACGCCCCGGATGGCTATGCGTGAGGCGCGCGAACACGTTCGACCACGCGAGCGAACCCGCGTAGGCGTTGGTGATATTGATCTTGGTCTGCGAGACCAGCACGAACACGCCGGTCAGCACCACGGCGAGCCAGACCGGCGAGCCCGCACCCAATGCCCGGGCAAAGCCCACAAGATACATCTGCGTGGGCTCCAGCGCGTGGGCCAGCGGCAGTTCGGCCTGCAGCACGACGAACGCGAGGAACGCGCCGCCGGCCATCTTGGCCGCGCCGAGGATGATCCAGCCCGGACCCGCCATGATCAGCGCGCTCCACCAGCGTACGCGGTTGCGCCTGGTCAGCGGCGGCATGAAGCGCAGGAAGTCCACCTGCTCCCCGATCTGCGCGATCAGCGCGGCCGCCACCGTGGCCGCCGCGCCGAACGCGTGCCACGAGAAGCCGTCGCCGTCGGCCAGCCGGCCGTTCAGCGACAGGAACTCTCCATAGAGATGCGGCTCGCGCCAGAGAATCAGCGCGTACGGCAACACCAGCAACACGAGCCACACCGGTTGCGTCCAGACCTGGATGCGCGACAGCAGCGTCACGCCGTGCATGACCAGCGGAATGACCACGATGGCGGACAGCAGGTAGCCGATCGGCCTTGGCATGCCGAACAGGAGCTCGAACGCCTGCGCCATGATCGCCGCTTCCAGCGCGAAGAAGATGAACGTGAAGCTGGCGTAGATCAGCGAGGTGATGGTCGAGCCGAGGTACCCGAAGCCCGCGCCGCGCGCGAGCAGGTCCATGTCGAGGCCGTGGCGGGCCGCGTAGTACGAGATGGGCAGGCCGGTCAGGAAGATGACCAGGCTGACGACGCCGATGGCCCACATCGCGTTCGTGAAACCGTAGCTCAGCGTGATGGCGGCGCCGATCGCCTCCAGCGCCAGGAATGCGACTGCACCAAAAGCGGTATTCGAGACCCGGAACGCGCTCCATTTGCGGAACGACCTTGGTGCAAACCGCAGCGCGTAGTCCTCGAGCGTTTCGTCGGCAACCCAGCGGTTGTAGTCGCGCCGGATCTTGCTGATGCGCTGTACGGGCTGGGTGGCGCTCGACATGTGGGCTCTGGGCAGAGAGTGGACGGGGGCGTGATGCAAGTTGTGTGCCTTGGACAGCGGCCCCCGCTCCATGCACGGTCGCACCGTACGCATCCGTACGTTGAATGACGTATAGGCGTGCGCATATGCCGCACCGCATCATCCGCCCCATCACAACCGCAGTACCTGACACCGTTCCATCCAACACCTCGCTTCCAAGGAGCGTTCGATCATGCGTGACAAAGAACATACCGGGTCCCCTTCCCTCGCCGATGGCGATGCGGTTTCGCTGCAGCGGCGGCGGCTGATGCAGGGCATGGCGTCCCTGCCCATCGCCGGGATGGCTGGCATGGCCGGGATGGCTCACGGTGCCAACATCCCGACCGCCACCGCCAACACGACCAAGCTCGCCGTGACCGATACCGAGGTGACGGTGGGTCAGCTGCACTCGGCCACGGGCACGATGGCGATCTCGGAGACCGGCTCGATCCAGGCCGAGCAGCTCGCGATCGACCAGATCAATGCCGCCGGCGGCGTGCTGGGCCGCAAGATCAAGGTGATCAAGGAAGACGGCGCCTCCGACTGGCCGACCTTCGCGGAAAAGTCGAAGAAGCTGCTGGTCAACGACCGCGTGGCCGCCGTGTTCGGCTGCTGGACCTCGGCCTCGCGCAAGGCCGTGCTGCCGGTGTTCGAGAAAGAGAACGGCCTGCTCTACTACCCGACGTTCTATGAAGGCCTCGAGCAGTCGAAGAACGTCATCTACACGGGCCAGGAAGCCACGCAGCAGATCATCTGGGGCCTGGACTGGGCCGCCAAGCAGAAGAACGCCAAGAGCTTCTTCCTGATCGGCTCGGACTACATCTGGCCGCGCACGTCGAACAAGATCGCGCGCAAGCACATCGAGAACTTCCAGAAGAACAAGGTGGTGGGCGAGGAGTACTACCCGCTGGGCCACACCAACTTCAACTCGCTGATCAACAAGATCAAGGTGGCCAAGCCCGACTGCATCTACGCGATCGTCGTCGGCGGCTCCAACGTGGCGTTCTACAAGCAGCTGAAGGCGGCCGGCATTACCGCCGACAAGCAGTTCCTGCTGACGATCTCGGTGACCGAGGACGAAGTGCTCGGCATCGGCGGCGAAAACATCGCGGGCTTCTACGCGGCCATGAAGTACTTCCAGTCGCTCGATAACGCCAACAACAAGAAGTTCGTCGAGGCGTTCAAGGCCAAGTACGGCGCCAAGTCCGTGATCGGCGACGTCACGCAGGCCGGCTACCTGGGCCCGTGGCTGTGGAAGGCGGCGGTCGAGAAGGCCGGCAGCTTCGACGTGGACAAGGTCGTGGCCGCCTCGCCGGGCCTCGAGCTCAAGACCGCGCCGGAAGGCTACGTCAAGGTCGATCCGAACCATCACCTGTGGAGCAAGACGCGCGTGGGCCTGGCCCAGCTCGACGGGCAGTTCAAGGTGGTGGCCGAGTCGCCGGAACTGATTCCGCCGAACCCGTTCCCGAAGGGTTACCAGTAATTCCCCCCCCCCACGCGCAGAGGTAACGTCATGAACTTGTCGGATATGCTCAATATCGGGCTCATGCAGGGCTTTGCCGGCCTGAGCCTGTTCTCGGTCCTGCTGCTGATGGCCCTCGGCCTGGCGATCATCTTCGGCCAGATGGGCGTCATCAACATGGCCCACGGCGAGTTCATGACGATCGGCGCCTATACGATCTTCCTCGCATCCACGCTCACGGAGCGGCTCGCGCCGTCGTGGATGCCCTACTACTTTCCGCTCGCGATCGCCGTCGCGTTCGTGCTTGCCTTCCTTGCCGGATGGCTCGCCGAATGGGCGCTGATCCGGCATCTCTGCAAGCGTCCGCTGGACACGCTGCTGGCCACGTGGGGCCTCTCCCTCGGCATGCAGCAGGTGTTCCGCTCGACGTTCGGCCCGAAGGAAGTCAGCCCCACGCTGCCTGACTGGCTCATGGGTTCGTGGGCACCGGCCGAAGGGCTCGACATTCCGATCAACGGCCTCTTCGTGATGGCGCTCACGCTCGGCGTGGCGGGGCTGGTCTGGCTCGCGCTCTACCGCTCGCGCTGGGGACTGCGCGTCCGCGCCACCACGCTCAACCGCGCCATGGCCAATGCCGCGGGCATCAATACCAGGCGCACGGACCGCGTGACGTTCGCCATCGGCTGCGGCATCGCCGGCGTGGCGGGCGCCGCGTTCACGACGATCGGCTCCACGGGCCCCACCAGCGGCGCGTTGTACATCGTCGATTCGTTCCTCGTGGTCACGTTCGGCGGCGCGGCCAGCCTTGCGGGGACCGTGGCATCGGCCTTCGGCATCGCGCAGACGCAGTCCATTACCGAGTTCTTCATGACCGGGTCGATGGCGCGGGTCACGACGCTGCTGCTGATCGTGACGATCCTGATGATTCGTCCGCAAGGGTTGTTCGCGCCCGCCGTCCGTCGCTGAAACTCACGCCGATTTGCCTTTACCGGAGCCATTCATGTCCACCTCGTCCACCCTGCCCGGCCGCGTGAGAACGATCATTTCATCGTCGTGGAGCGGCTACGCGCTGCTGGCGCTCGTGCTGCTGGTCGTCATGCCGCTTTCGCTGGACATCTTCCGGCTCAACCTCGTCGGCAAGTACCTGAGCTATGCGTTCGTGGCCGTCGGCCTCGTCATGCTCTGGGGCTATGGCGGCGTGCTGAGCCTCGGCCAGGGCGTGTTCTTCGGCCTGGGCGGCTACGCCATGGCGATGTTCCTCAAGCTCGAGGCCTCCGATGCCAAGAGCACGGCCATCCAATCGACGCCGGGCATTCCCGACTTCATGGACTGGAATCAGCTCACCGCGCTGCCCTGGTGGTGGGAGCCGTTCCGCCATCTGCCGGTGGCGCTCATCGGCGTGATCCTCGTGCCGGTCGCCCTCGCCTTTGTCGTCTCGTTCGCGATGTTCCGGCGCCGCGTGGGCGGCGTGTACTTCGCGATCATCACGCAGGCCATCGCGCTGATTCTCTCGGTGCTGATCATCGGCCAGCAGGGCTACACGGGCGGCGTCAACGGGATTACCGACCTCAAGACCATGCTCGGCTGGGATATCCGCACCGACAGCGCGCGCATGATCCTCTACTTCGCCAACGTCGTCCTGCTGTTCGCGGCCATCGCGCTGTGCCGGTGGATCCAGCGCACGAAACTCGGCGTGCTGCTGCTGGCCATGCGCGACAAGGAAGACCGCGTGCGCTTCTCCGGTTACGACGTGGCGATGTTCAAGGTATTCGTGTTCTGCCTGGCCGCCGCGCTGGCGGGCATCGGCGGCGCGATGTTCGCGTTGCAGGTCGGCTTCATGTCACCGTCGTTCGTCGGCATCGTGCCCTCCATCGAGATGGTGATCTTCGCCGCGGTGGGTGGCCGCATGAGCCTGGTCGGCGCGATCTGGGGCACGCTGCTCGTCAACGCGGGCAAGACCTATTTCTCCGAGAGCTTTCCGGATCTGTGGCTGTTCCTGATGGCGGCGCTGTTCATCGGCGTGGTGGTTGCCTTCCCCGATGGGCTGGCGGGTCTCTACAGCAAGTACGTGCGACGCAAGCCGGCCGAAGATGCGGCAACGCCGGCCGAGGGCGTGCCCGGCAAGACCGCCTGATACGCGCTAACGGACAGGAGCGACCATGAGCAACACCGACTTCATGCTGGCCGTGGAAGACCTCACGGTCTCCTTCGACGGCTTCAAGGCGATCGACAACCTCACGCTGTATGTCGATCGCGACGAGCTGCGTGTGATCATCGGCCCCAACGGCGCCGGCAAGACCACGCTGCTCGACCTGGTCTGCGGCAAGACGCGCGCCACCGGGGGCAGCATCAAGTTCGTCAATCGCGAGATGACGGGCCTGCCCGAATACCAGATCGTGCGCGCCGGCATCGGCCGCAAGTTCCAGACGCCCTCGATCTACGAGAACCTCAGCGTGTTCCAGAACCTGGCGGTGTCGTTTCCGCGCGGCCGCGGCGTGTTTGGCGCGCTGGCGTTCAAGACCGACGCGGAGGTCCGGCAGCGCGTCGCCGACGTGGCCGCCGAGATCGGCCTGTCCGATGCGCTCGACCGCGAGGCCGCGCAACTCTCGCACGGCCAGAAGCAGTGGCTCGAGATCGGCATGCTGCTGATGCAGGAGCCGCAACTGCTGATGCTCGACGAACCGATCGCGGGCATGAGCGTGCGCGAGCGCGAACAGACCGCGGAACTGCTCAAGCGCATCAGCCGCGGCCGCGCCGTCATCGTCATCGAGCACGACATGGATTTCGTGCGCGAGATCGCCGACAAGGTCACCGTCATGCATCAGGGAAAGATCCTCGCCGAGGGGTCGATGGACCAGGTGCAGAACGACCCGCGCGTGATCGATGTGTATTTGGGCCACTGAGCCGAGCCGAGGAGAAATCATGCTGAGCGTCGACAACGTTGTCGTCAACTACGGACAGAGCGAGGCGCTGCACGGCATCTCGTTCGCCGCCGCGCAGGGCGAGACGGTCGCCATCATGGGCCGCAACGGCATGGGCAAGACCACGCTGTTCAAGGCGATGATCGGCATGCTGCCCGTACGCTCGGGCCAGGTCTGCGTCGATGGCCGCGACGTCGCGCACGACGAGAGCTATCGCCGCGTGCGCGCGGGCCTCGGCTACGTGCCGCAGGGTCGCATGATCTTTTCGCACCTGACCGTCGAGGAGAACATCCTCACCGGCATGGAACAAGGCACGAGCCGCCGCATTCCCGACGAGATCTTCGCCATGTTCCCGGTGCTGTTCGAGATGCGCCGCCGCAAGGGCGGCAACCTGTCGGGCGGCCAGCAGCAGCAGCTGGCCATCGCCCGCGCGCTGGTCTCGAACCCCAAGGTGCTGCTGCTCGACGAGCCCACCGAAGGCATCCAGCCGTCGATCATCAAGGACATCGCGCGCGCGCTCAACGAGATTCGCCGCACGCGCGACATCACGATCGTGTTCTCCGAGCAGGTGCTCAGCTTCGCGCTCGACGTGGCGGACCGCCTGTTCGTCATCGAGGGCGGCCGCTTCGTGCACGAGACGCAGCGCAACGGCACCGACCACGACCACATCCGGCAGCTACTGTCGGTCTGAACTACTTTTCCTTATCTTTCACAGGAGGCATGTCATGACGGATACCCTGATCAAGGTCGATCTGGCCGAGTCGCCGTACGAGAACCCCAACGTCCACAACCGCTGGCACCCCGATATCCCGATGGCCACCTGGGTCAAGCCGGGCGACGACTTCATCCTCGAGACCTACGACTGGACCGGCGGCTACATCAAGAACAACGACTCGGCCGACGACGTGCGCGACGTCGACCTCAGCACCGTGCACTTTCTCTCGGGCCCCGTGGGCGTGGAAGGCGCGGAGCCCGGCGACCTGCTCGTCGTGGACCTGCTCGACATCGGCGCCAAGCCCGACAGCCTCTGGGGCTTCAACGGGTTCTTCTCCAAGAAGAACGGCGGCGGCTTCCTGACCGACCACTTTCCGCAGGCCCAGAAGTCGATCTGGGACTTCCATGGCATGTTTACCTCGTCGCGCCATATCCCCGGCGTGAACTTCGCGGGCCTGATCCACCCGGGCCTGATCGGCTGCCTGCCGGACAAGGCCATGCTCGAGACGTGGAACAAGCGCGAGATGGACTTTATCGCGACCGAGCCGGACCGCGTGCCGCCGCTGGCCAATCCGCCGTTCGCGGCCACCGCGCACATGGGCAAGCTGCAGGGCGAGGCCCGCGACGCGGCCGCGGCCACGGGCGCGCGCACGGTGCCGCCGCGCGAGCATGGCGGCAACTGCGATATCAAGGACCTGTCGCGCGGCGCCAAGGTCTACTTCCCGGTGTACGTCGATGGTGCGGGCCTGTCCGTCGGCGACCTGCACTTCTCGCAGGGCGATGGCGAAATCACGTTCTGCGGCGCGATCGAGATGGCGGGCTGGGTCCATATGCGCGTGTCGCTGATCAAGGGCGGCATGGCCAAGTACGGCATCAAGAACCCGATCTTCAAGCCGAGCCCGATTACGCCGCAGTACAACGACTACCTGATCTTCGAGGGCATCTCGGTCGATGAGGCCGGCAAGCAGCATTACCTCGACGTGCACGTCGCATATCGCCAGGCCTGCCTGAACGCCATCGAGTACATGACCAAGTTCGGCTACTCGAAGGCACAGGCGTACTCGATTCTCGGCACGGCGCCGGTGCAGGGGCATATCAGCGGCGTGGTCGATATCCCGAACGCGTGCGCCACGCTGTGGCTGCCCACGCAGATCTTCGACTTCGATATCCGGCCGAGCGCGTCGGGGCCGACGAAGATGATCACGGGCGGTATCGACCTGCCGCTGTCGCCCGACCTGTAACCCGCCGCGGAGCCGCCATGCCTACCTACGACTATCGCTGCGCCGAGTGCGGAGATTTTTCGGTGCTGCGTTCCATCTCGCGCCGCGACGATCCCTGCACGTGTCCGTCGTGCGGAGCCGCCGCGCCCCGCGCGCTGGTCGCCGCCCCGGCGTTCGCGAGCATGCCCGCCGCGTCCCGCGCCGCGCATGCCACCAACGAACGCAGCGCGCACGCGCCGCGCGAGTCGCGCAACCACGGCGCGGGCTGCGGGTGCTGTTCGTCGCCGGTCAAGCTGGCGGGCAATGCGGCGCGCGCGGATGCAGTCAAGGGCAACGCGGCCGGGCGGCCGTGGATGATCAGCCACTGACGCCGGCAACGCGCCAGATACAACGAGGAGGATAAGGAGGAGGGGTCAGTCGTATGTGGTACCCCGGCCCTGCCCCGCGGTTCGCCTTCCCAGGAGGTGCGCCGCGGGGACAGGCCCCCGGGCTTGCACAACGGGCTACGCTTGCTGACTCGCGAACGCGGCGTCGATATCGCTGGCCAGCCGCATGAGATGCGGCGCCAGTTCCTTCGCCGCATCGTCCATCGACGCCTTCGTCGACAGGCTCACATTGAGCACATGCACGGGATAGTGGCCCAGGCGCATCGGCGTCGATATCGCCATGACTTCCGGCTGCCAGCTCGCGATACACCAGCCATGCGCGCGCACCTGCGCGATCGACGCATCGATCTCCGACGCCAGGGCGTTCCAGTGCGTGGCAAACCGCCGCGCGAACTGCCGCATCAGCCCCTCGCGCTCGTCGTCGGGCGCCGCCGCCAGCCACGCGCGGCCGAGCGAGGTCAATGCCATGGGCACCCGCTGCCCCGCCGCGACATTGCGCAGCGAGGTGCGCCGGCCGTAGCGAATCGACTCCAGATAGACCATCTCGTCGCGATCGGCCAGCGCGAGACCGACGTTCAGGTGCTCGGCCTGCGCGAGGTCGCGCATCAGCGGCGCCGCAACCTGCAGGAGCGTGGAGCCCGTGCGCATCGCATGCGCAAGGCTGAGCACGGGCGCGCCCAGCCGGTAGGCGCGCAGCGTGGTGTCGTACTGCAGGAAACCGGTGTCAACGAGGCTTTGCGTCAGCCGGCTGACCGTCGAACGCGCGAGGCCCGTGCGTTCCGCGAGCTCGCCATTGCCGAGGATCTCGGATCCGGGACGGAATGCGCGAAGAATCTCGATGCCGCGTTCGAGCGACCGGTTGGCCTGCGTGCTCGCGGGGCGCCCCCGGGCACGGATGCGCGCTTCCTGCGAATCCACGTGCAACCTCCATCAATGCTCGAACCAGTCCAGCAGTATGGCATTGATTGACGCATAGGATTCGTACATGACCCAATGGCCGGCTTCCGGCACGATCACGCCCTCGCGGCGCGGACGGCCGTCGGTCAGCTTCGCCAGCGCGATATCGGGATCCGCCGTCACGTCGTTCTCGCCCCAGGCCAGCAGCGTGGGGCCGCGGAACCGGTCCAGCGCCTCGGCGAGGCCGCCCGCGCGCGAGATATGCTTGCTGCGGAAGCGTGCATGGCGGCACGAGTCCGTATAGGCGAGCAACGCCAGCGCATCGATCGCTTCGGGGTTCGAGATCATGAACGCCTCGACGTTATGGCGCATCGCGGCGGCCAGCGCCTCCGCATCGGGTGCCGCGCGCCAGTCGAGCAGCGCGCGCTGCTGCCGGCGCGGGCCCGCGTGACCGCCGGGGCCGAGCAGCGCGAGCCGGCGCACGCGCGGCAGCACGGTGGCCAGGTGCGCGGCGGTCAGCCCGCCGAACGAGAAGCCGACCACGTCGATATCGCCGGGATCGGGCAATTGCGCGTAACCGGCTGCAATCGCTTCGACCAGTTGCGATAACTCCGCACCGGGCGGATCGCCCGATTCGCCGTAGCCCGGCATATCGGGCACCCATACCGTGTGGTGCGCGGCCAGTGCCTCGATATTGCGCACCCAGTGCAGCCAGCTGCCATGGCCGCCGTGCACGAGCAGCACCGACGGGCCTTCGCCAAAGCGGCGCCAGACCATCTGCGTACCGTCGGCATCGGTCAGGAAATACCTGGCCTGCGAGGCGAGCCGATCCACCACGGCCGCCGCTTCGGCACCGCCGGAGATCGCGCGCCCCTCTTCCGCGATATTCGCGCGGACCGTCGAACTCCTGTCCGCCTGCGCTTCCGCCCGCTTTGCTGCCTCGTCCGAGGACACTCCCATGCTTCCGCTCCGCTATTCACCCATCACCACGACACCGTCCGCCGCGCGCACGCCCTGACCCGCGGGCAGCACGAACACCGGATTGATCTCCGCTTCGACGAGGCGCGCGCCCAGCGACGCCGCCATGTTCGAGAACGCGACAATAGCATCCGCCAGCGCATCGATGTCGGCTTTTGGCCGGCCGCGATAGCCATCGAGCAGCGGCCACGTCTTCAGTTCGCGGATCATCGACGCCGCCGTATCGTGTGACAAGCCCCCCGCGTCGGGCAACAGCCGCATCGTGGTGTCCTGAAAGAGTTCCGCCGTCACACCGCCCATGCCGAGCAAAATGGCCGTGCCCAGTGCATCGCGATGCGTGCCGAGAATCAGCTCGACGCCGCCCTGCACCATCTCCTGCACCAGATAGCGCTCGGGCGCGCTGCCCGTATGCGCGCGCACCTCGTCGGCCATGCGGGCCATGCGTGCGGGCAGCGCATCGGGCGCGATGCCGACCGCCACGCCGCCGACATCGCTCTTGTGCGTGATCGTCGAGGACAGCATCTTGAGCACCACGCGGTCCCCGAACGGCCGTGCCGCGGCCACCGCCTCGTCCGCGCCGGCCACCACGGCCTCGCGCACGACGGGCACGCCGAAGCGCGCGAACAGCTGCTTGGCCGCGGCCTCGTCGAGCGAGCCCGACGGGATATCGTGCGTATCGACGTTGGGCAACGCTCCCGCGGGCGTATCGCGCACGGTACTCAGCCGGCTCGCGGCAAGCATGGCCTCGAATGCCACCGCGCAACTCTCGGGCGCGCTGAAGGCCGGCACGCCGCGCTGATTCAAGACTGCGGCCACATGCGGCGCATGGGGGCTCACGTAGGCCAGCACGGGCTTGTCGCTTTCGGGCAGGCAATCGTGGATCGCATCGGCCATCAGTTCCGGCATGGCCAGCGCCGACGAGCCGACGATGATCGTCACGGCGTCGTAGCTCGGGCTTGCGAGCAGCGCGCGGATGGCGCCCCGCAGAAGATCGGGCTGCAGTCCGGCCAGCGTGACGTCGATCGGATTGCGGTCGAGCGCCGCATGGTCGCCCTTCTGCAGCGCGCGCAGGCGCGCCGCGGTTTCCGCATCGGGCGCGGGGGTCTCGAAGCCCGAGACGCCGAGCGCATCGGACACCAGCGTGCCCGCGCCGCCCGTCGAGGTCAGCACGGCCACGCGATTGCCGCGCAGCGTGCGCGCCGTGGCCAGCGCGGCCGGAATGTCGATCAGATCCGCAAACGTCTGCGCGCGAATCACGCCCACCTGCCGGAACAGCGCGTCGTACATGCGGTCGGCACCGGCCATCGCGCCGGTATGCGACACGGCCGCGCGCGCGCCCGCTTCCGAGCGCCCGATCTTGAACGCCACCACGGGCTTGCCGGCCGCCGCGGCCTTGAGCGCCGCGGCGCGGAATTTCTCGGGATGCCGCACGCTCTCGACATAGAGCGCGATGACCTGCGTCGCGGGGTCGTCGGCCAGGTAGTCAACGAAGTCCGCAAGATCGAGGTCCACCTCGTTACTCGTCGACACGAGCTTGGACAGGCCGATACCGCGCGCGGCCGCGCGCGACAGCAGCGCACCGAGAATGCCGCCGCTCTGCGACACCACGCCGATATTGCCGGCCGGGAAATTCTCCATCTCCAGCGCGCCACTGGCCGACAGCGGAATGCGGTCCGTCACGTTGACGAGCCCGATGGTGTTCGGCCCAAGCAGCCGCATGCTGCCCGCGGCCTCGAGCAGTTCCGCCTGACGACGCGCGCCCACCTCGCCCGTTTCCGTATAACCGCTGGCCAGCACGATCGCGGCACCGGTGCCGCGTTGCGCGAGCTCGCGCACGGCGATATGCGCGCGTTCGGCGCCCAGCAGCACGATGCCCACGTCGGGCACCTCGGGCAGCGAACCGATATCGGCATAGCAGCGCAGTCCGCCGATGGTCTCGACCTTCGGATTGACCGGGTAGATCGCGCCAGCGAAGCCATGGCGCGTGAGATACGAGACTGGACGGCCCGCGGTCTTGGCGGGGTCCGCCGAGGCGCCGATCACGGCAACGCTGCGCGGCCGGACGAGACGGGCAATCTGATGGGAATTCGCCGACATCGTCTTACCCCTTTGCCGCCGCCGCCGTAGCCGCCTTGGCGAGGAATGCTTCCACCGACGCGCGGTGCTCCGCGCTCGTATAGCAGATGCCCTGCGCCTGACTGCCCTGCGCAAAGACCTGATCGGCCGTCAGCTCGAACGTCTGGTTCAGGATCGTCTTGCCGAGCGCGAGCGCCGTGGCGGAACCCTGCGAGAGCTCGGCGGCCCACGCCACCGCTTCCGCGACGAGCGTCTCCGCCGAGGTGCTGAGGCGGTCGGCGATACCCAGTTGCAGCGCTTCGGCGGCATCGACCTTGCGGCCGCTGAAGATCAGGCCCTTGGCCGTGGAGAGCCCCGTTCGGCGCGGCAGGAAGTACATGCCGCCGCCATCGGGAATCAGGCCGCGATGGATATAGGACCAGGTAAAGCTGGCCGCGTCGGACGCGATGACGAAGTCGCACGCCATCGCCATATCGGCGCCGAGGCCATTGGCGCCGCCGTTGACGGCCGCGATCACGGGCTTCGGCATGTTGTGCAGCAACCCGACCGAATGATGCACGCGCTGCTGGCGCGTCCAGCCATTGAAGCCCACCTCTCCCGGCGGCGCGTCCATGCGCTTCTGCATGCCGGCCACATCGCCGCCCGCGCAAAAACCCTTGCCGCTGCCCGTCAGCACCAGCGCGCGGATCTTGCGGTCGGCCGTCACGCGCTCGAGCGCGTGGATCAGCTCGGTGCGCATGTCGTCGCTGATCGCATTGCGCTTGTCGGGACGGTTGAGGGTAAGGACGGCGATGCCGTCGCGTACGTCGAGTTGAATCAGGGTGTAGTCGCTCATGACAGTTCGTTTGGTGTGTTCAATTCAAAGAGATATGCGCGTCCTTCACGACCTTGCTCCAGCGTCCCTCTTCCGCGCGCACGTAACGCGCGAAGTCTTCGGGCGTGCCCGTCGCGATGGTCAGGCCCTCGGCCTCGGCGCGCTTGCGAAACGCTTCGGAATTGGCCGCCTTCGTCGCGGCCGCGTTGAGCCGCGCGATAACGGGCGCGGGCGTACCGGCGGGCACGAACAGCCCGTACCAGCTCTCGGCCACGTAACCGGGCACGCCGCTCTCCGCGATGGTCGGCACGCGCGCGAGGTCCGCGCTCGTCGAACGCTGCGCGGTGGTCACGCCGAGCGCGCGCAGCTTGCCGCCTTCGAGCAGATTGCCGACCGCCGACGCGGTGGCGAACATCAGGTCCACCTGCCCGCCGAGCAGGTCCGTGATCGCCGGGCCCGCGCCCTTGTACGGGATATGCGTGAGGTCGACCCTGGCCAGGCTCTTGAACAGTTCGCCGGCCAGATGCGCGGACGTGCCCGGCCCCTGCGACGCGAACGAGATCTTGCCGGGCTGCTTCTTCGCGGCCTGAATCACGTCCTGCACGGTCTTGTACGGGCTGTCCGCGCGCACGACCAGCACGTTCGGCGAGCGGCCCAGCAGCACCACCGGCGCGAACGCCTTGTCGGTGTCGTACGGCAGCTTGGGCTGGAGGCTCGGATTGACCGCATGCGCGAACGTCGCGATCACGAGCGTATAGCCGTCCGGCGCGCTCTTGGCCACGTTGTCCGTGCCGATGATGGTGCCGCCGCCGGGCCGGTTGTCGACGACCACGGGCTGGCCGAGCTCCTGCGCCATGCCGATGCCCACGGCGCGCGCCACGAGGTCCGTGCCGCCGCCGGGCGAGAACGGTACGACGAGGCGCAGCGGTTTGTCGGGGAACGTGCCGTTGGCCGCCTGTGAAAGCGGCGCTAGGCACATCAGGAATACCGCTGCCAGCGCGGCGCGGAAGGAAATCTGTTGCATCGGGATGTCTCCTGTCGTTATGCGATCAGGGTAAGCAAACCGACCTTTTCCCACACCCCTTCAATTCCAACCCATGGAATCAGGAAACGAACGCGAACCAAAAAAATAGGGACGTCCGCGCGGTTCGCGCACGGACGTCCCAAGGAGTGTTCGGACGAAAAAAAGGCTTAGCGCCGCAGTCGCGACAGCACCTCCGGATTCGCAAGATTGGCGGGCATCCCCGCGAAGAAGCTGTTGATGTTCTCGAACGCGCCGCCGTAATACGCCTCGTAGTTGTCGCGCTCGACAAAGCCGATATGCGGCGTGCACAGGGCGTTGTCGAGCTTCAGCAGCGGATCGTCCGCGCCGAGAATGGGCTCGCGCTCGAACGCGTCCACCGCGGCAAAGCCGGGCCGGCCCGCGCGCAACGCGGCAACCAGCGCGCCCGGCGCAACGAGCTCGGCGCGGCTCGTGTTCACGAGCAGCGCGGTGGGTTTCATGCGCGCGAGATCGGTCGCATCGACGATGCCCTCGGTCTCGCGGTTGAGCCGGATATGCAGGCTGACGATATCGCTCTCGGCAAAGAACGCCTCGCGCGAGGGCGCCGCTTCGAATCCGTCCTTGCGCGCATCGGCGATCGAGCCTTCCCGGCCCCAGACCCACACCTTCATGCCAAAGGCCTTGCCGAAGCCCGCCACCTGCTTGCCGATACGGCCATAGCTCCAGACGCCGAGCCGCTGGCCACGCAATTGCTGGCCCAGATATCCCTGCCACTGGCCGCCGCGCAGGCGATTGACCTCGCTGACCAGATGGCGCCGGCTTGCGAGCATGAGCGCCCAGGTCAGTTCGGCCGTCGCCGCGCCGGAGCCGCTGCCTTCCGCCACGGCGATCCCGCGTTCCGTACACGCGCGCAGATCGACGTGCCCGGCCACCTTGCCCGTCTGGCTGATCAGCCGCAGGCGCGGCAGCCGGTCCAGCAGCGCCGCCGTGACGACCGTGCGCTCGCGCGTCAGCACGATGGCGTCGGCATCGGCAAACCGGGCCGCCAGCGCGTCGATCTCCTTGACGTTGTCATGGAAGACGGTGACGTCGTGGTCGGCCAGACGCGCATAGCAGTCGAGGCCGCGGACGCAGTCCTGATAATCGTCGGGAATCGCAATACGCATGAAGAAAGACCAGCCCGCTGTTGTCGAGTGCGCACAGTGTAGGAAGAAAATCCCGTGCGAATGCGGGTGTATTTCCGATAAACGGAATTGAAACCGCTTGTACCCCTTCATTTCGCTGTTCGACGCGCGCGCGCTGCCCTAGATTCGACACTGCGCCCTCCCGCGCGCCATAACAACGACAACAACAACAGGAGCACCCCATGCCTACCTACCAGCTACAGGTCAACGGCAAGTTGCAGACCGTCGACGCCGATAGCGATACGCCCCTGCTCTATGCACTCCGCGACAACCTCGGCCTCCACGGTCCCAAGTTCGGCTGCGGGCTCGGCCAGTGCGGTGCCTGCACCGTGCTGTTCAACGGCACGGCCACGCGCTCGTGCGTACTGCCGGTGTCCTCGGTCGGCGACGCGCGCATCACGACGCTCGAAGGCCTCGGCTCGCCGGAGCAGCCGCACCCCGTGCAAAAGGCGTTTATCGACGAACAGGCCGTGCAGTGCGGCTACTGTATCAACGGCATGATCATGACGTCCGTGGGCCTGCTTGCGCAGAACCCCAAGCCGTCCGAGACGCAGATTCGCGACGCGCTGGCCGGCAATCTGTGCCGCTGTGGCACGCATGCGCGCATCGTCCGCGCGGTCAAGCGTGCCGCCGGCACGAAGGAGGCCTGACATGGACCGTCGCGCCTTCCTCAAGCAGTCCGGCGGCCTGCTGCTCTCGTTCTCGCTGCCCGCGACGCTCGTTGCCACCGCCACGCCGGCGCTCGCGCAATCCGTGAGCGCCGTCGATGCGGCCGGCCAGACCGTCACACGGCCTTCCGCCGCCAAGGGCGACGTCGACGCGTGGCTCGCCATCGCCCCCAACGGCCGCGTCACGGTGTTCAGCGGCAAGGTCGACCTCGGCACCGGCGCCCGCACGGCGCTTGCGCAGATGGTCGCGGAAGAACTCGATGTCGCGTTCACGCAGGTCGATCTCGTCATGGGCGATACGCTGCTGACGCTCGACCAGGGCCAGACCGCGGGCAGCCTGACGATCCAGGACGGCGGCGGCACGCTGCGCCGCGCGGCCGCCAGCGCGCGCCGCGCACTGGTCTCGCGCGCCGCCGCGCAGTGGGAAGTGGAACCCGCCACCCTGACGGTCCGCGACGGCGTGATTGCCACGCCCGACAATGCGCATCGCATCGGCTACGGCGAACTGCTCGCGGGCAAGCCCATCGAAGTCGCGCTCGACCCCAAGGTCCCGCTCAAGGATCCCGCAAAGCATGCGCTCGTCGGCAAGAGCGTCGCGCGTGTCGATATTCCCGGCAAGGTCACGGGCCAGTTCACCTATATGCAGGACTTTCGCGTGCCGGGCATGCTCCATGCGCGCGTGATCCGTCCCGCCGGTCCGGGCGCGAAGCTCGTGAGCGTGGACGAGTCGTCGGTCGCCGGCATGACGGGCGTGCGCGTGGTCCGCAAGCAGGACTTCCTCGCGGTACTGAGCCCCACCGAATGGGGCGCCATCAAGGCCGCCCGGACGCTCAAGGTGCAATGGGACGACCCGCCCCACTTTCCGGAGCAGGCCGATCTGTATCGCTACTGGCGCGCGTTGCCCGTGGCCAGCGTCGAAACGCCGGCCAACAAGGGCGATGCCGCGGGCGCACTGGCGACCGCGAGCAAGCGCGTGGAAGCCACCTACGAGTTTCCGCCGAACACGCACGGTTCGATCGGCCCGGCCTGCGCGGTCGCCGACTTCCGCGACGGCCAGTGCACGATCTGGTCGGCCGCGCAGTCGACGCACTCGCTGCAGGGCGAGATCGCGCTGACGCTCGGCGTGGACAAGGCAAAGGTCCGCCTGATCTACCTCGACGGCGCGGGCTGCTATGGCCGTAACGGCCACGAGGATTGCTCGGCGGACGCCGCGCTGGTATCGCAGCTCGCGGGCGCGCCGGTGCGCGTGCAGTGGATGCGCGCGGACGAGCATGGCTGGGATCCCAAGAGCCCCCCCACCGTCATCGACCTCAAGGGCGGCCTCGATGCGCAGAAGCGCCCCGTGGCGTGGCAGTCCGAGTTCTATGCGGCCGCGCAGAAAGGCTCGATCGCCGAGTTTCCGCTGCTGGCCACGGTCACGTCCGGCATCAAGCGCCCCGCCTACGTCACCGGCAATATCTCGAAGAACGCGGACATCCTCTATACGCTGCCGAACGTCAGCACCAGGGTCAATCGCATGACCGACAGCGCGTTTCGCACCGCGCATCTGCGCTCGCCCGGCCGGCTGCAGAACGCGTTCGCGAACGAGGCCTTCTTCGACGAGCTGGCCATGGCGGCCGGCGCCGATCCGCTGCAATGGCGGCTCGACTACCTGCCCGACCCGCGCGCCCGCGCGGTGCTCGAGGACGTGGCGCGCCTGTCGAACTGGAATGTCCGTACCAGCAAGGCCATCCGTCGCAAGGGGGACCCCCGTGACGTCGTCCGTGGACGCGGGTTGGCGTTCGTGCGCTACGACAACGATCGCACGTATGTGGCCACGGTGCTGGAGCTGGCGGTTAATCGCAAAACCGGCCAGATCCGCGTCACCGACATCTGGTGCAGCCACGACTGCGGCCAGATCATCAATCCGGACGGCACGCGCAACCAGATCGAGGGCGGCATCATCCAGACCGTCAGCCGCGTGCTGATGGAAGAGCTGAAGTTCGACAGGCAGAAGATCACCTCGGTCGATTGGAACACCTATCCGATCCTCCGCTTCCCCGATGTGCCCAACATCCACATCAGCCTGATCGACCGCCCCGAAGCCCCGCCCTGGGGCGCTGGCGAGATGGCGCCCGCCACGATTCCCGCCGCCATTTCCAACGCCGTGTTCGCCGCCACGGGCGCACGGCTCCGGTCGGTACCGTTCCTTCCCGAAAAAACGCTCGCCGCAATGAAGCGGCAGGCGTAGTCTGAGGCATACGCTCCCAGTGCCGCCTTCTCCCCCCGGGGAGAAGGCGGCGAAACATGCCTGATGAGGCGCTTCCGATAGTCAAATAATAATGATTATCAATTGCATCATTAGGGATAACCAATTGGCCTTTCGGCCAGCGGGTGTACAGAATGTCATCAACCGCACACCCGCGAACCGGATCCGCACATGCCGCCGCCCCTCGACACCGCCACCATGCCGCCACGCCAGCCCGCGCAGCTTCGTATCGGGCAACCGCGTTCGCGGCTTGCCTTTCTGGGCGCGGGCGCACTGGTGGCCGTCGGCTACATGGATCCGGGCAACTGGGCCACGGCCATTGCCGGCGGCGCCAGCTACGGCTACCAGCTTCTCTTTGTCATTGCCGCCTCGAGCATCGTGGCGATGCTGCTGCAATGGATCGCCGCGCGCATCGGCGTGGTCACCGGCCGCGACCTCGCGCAACTGAGCCGCGAACGCTTTTCGCGCCGGACCAGCATCGTGCTGTGGATCGCGAGCGAGATCGCGATCATCGCCTGTGACGTCGCCGAGATCGTCGGCAGTGCCGTGGCCCTGCAACTGCTGCTTGGCGTCAATCTCTGGGTCGGCGTGCTCATGGCCGCCGTGGCTACCGTGGCGATCATGGCCGTGCAGCGCGAAGGCCGGCGCACGCTCGAAGGCCTCGTGGCCGCGCTGATCCTGATCGTCGCGCTCTGCTTCGTCGCGCAGCTTGCCCTTGCCCAGCCCGAATGGCGCGATGTCATCGGCGGGCTCAAGCCCTCGACCGAACTCGTGCGCAATGCCGGCATGCTCTGGCTTGCCGCCGGCATCGTCGGCGCGACCGTGATGCCGCACAACCTCTATCTGCACTCCGCGCTCGTGCGCCGCTTTGCGCCAGCCGCCGAACCCGGCGATGCGTCGCCCGGGCTCACGACCGAGATGCGCGCCGAGTACAGCGCCATCCGGAAGACGGAAATGCTCGAAGTGCTGCGCGGCGTGAACCTCGACACGTTCGGCTCGCTCGGCTTCGCGTTCCTGATCAATGCGGCGCTGCTGATCGTCGCCGCCGCGGTGTTCCATGCCAACGGCATGACCCAGGTCAGCGATCTGGCCGACGCGCACCGCCTGCTCGATCCGCTGCTCCACTCGGACCTCGCGAGCCTGCTGTTCGCCGTGGCCCTGCTGGCCTGCGGGTTGAATTCGACGGTGACGGGCACGCTGGCCGGCCAGGCCGTGATGGAAGGCTTTCTGAACCTGCGCATGTCGCGCCTGCGCCGTGCCCTGCTCACGCGCGCCGTGGCCATCGTGCCGGCACTCGCGGCGGTGGGGGTGTTCGGCGAGCATGGCTCGGCGGAACTGCTCGTGGCGAGCCAGGTCGTGTTGAGCCTCTCGCTGCCGCTTGCGGTGATTCCGCTCGTGACGTTCGGTGCCAGCCGCGAACTGATGGGCGAGTGGCGCGTGCGGGGTGTCGCATTGGCCGCCGCGTGGTCTGCCGCCGGGGCCATCGTGCTGCTCAACGTCGTGTTGCTCGCGCAAAGCGCTATGGCCTGAACCTCGGGACGTCGAGCCCCGGATCAGCGAATTTCGGCCATCTCCTCGGGCGCCGAAGCCTCCTCGCCGTCCGCGCCGAGCACAACCTCGGCGCTGGCCGGACGCTGATACAGGTAACCCTGCGCGCAATCGACGCCGATCTCGGCAAGCAGCGCATGCTGGGCCTCGGTCTCGATGCCCTCCGCCACCACCACGAGCCGGAAATGATGGGCCATCGCCACGATGCTCGCGAGCAGCGCCTTGGCATCGGCGTCCACCGACTGCGTGAACTGGCTGTCGATCTTCAGGTAATCGAACGGAAAGCTGCGAATGAGGTCGAGGTTGCTGTTGCGCGTGCCGAAGTCGTCGACCGATAGCCGGATACCCGCGCGCCGCAGGCGCTCGAATGCCTCCATGGCCTGGCCGCGATCGGCCAGCAGGTGCCGCTCGGTAATCTCGAGCACGAGCGCGGCGCCGTCCGGCATGCGCGCCTGCAACGCGACGGCTTCGGCCTCGAAACCGCGGCGCCGCAGGTTGAGCGGCGGCAGGTTGACCGCGATATGCATCGGCATGGCGGGCCGGTAGCGCTCCACATCCTCGACCACGCGCCGCATGACGAAGCGCGTGATGTCGGCGATCAGCGGCGTCGATTCCACGGTCTCGATATACGACCCCGGCGGGATCATGCCCCAGCGCGGATGCCGCCAGCGCAGCAGCGCCTCCACGCCCACGCGCTCGCGCGTGCGCACGGCGACGATGGGCTGGTAGACCACGAAGAACTGGTCGCGCCGCAGCCCCTGCCTCACGGCCTGCAACAGCAGCCGGCGCGGCGCGGCCACCATCAGGAACATCGTCACGAGGAGCAATCCGGCCAGCAGGCCGATCGCGCCGAACATCAGCGCGTACTTGCGCGAAGTGGTGGCCACGAACTCGGGCGCCGCCACTACGGCGACGGTCAGCGGATACTGCGGCGACGTCACGCGCGTGATGGAACCGAGCGGACCGGGCGCGTCGCGAAACGTGCCATCCTGATAGATCGACGCGCCGCCCACGGTGACCGCAACGACGCCGGCGCCGAAGCCCTGCCCATGCGCGAGCGCGTCCACCACGTAGACGCCATCGACCAGATACAGCATGCCGCGGCGCGCGTCCTGCGCGGCCGAGGGCTCGAACAGCACGAGCGTCGGCGCGGACTCGCGAAACGGCGTGTGACCCACGAGCGCGATGCGGCGCCCGCCTGCCGCGCTGCCGCCCTTCTCGAAGTTCTTGCCGAAGTACCAGCTCAACGGCACGCGAATGCTGCCGCGCGTGGAAGAACAGTAGGCCACGCCATCGGTAACGGTCGCGGCCGAGCGCACATAGGGGATATAGCTCTGGCGCTCGTTCAGGGCATCGCTGATGGCCGGGCACGACCGCCCGATCAGCGTATCGAGCCGGGATCTTCCGTGCGTTTCCACCGACGCCATCATCCGTGCGATGGCCCCCACCACATCGGACGCGATCGCGCGTTCACGGCTGGCGATCACGTCGTCCGTGTAGCGCGCGCCAATCCACAGCGCCACCGACGTCGAGACCGTGCAAACCGCGAGCCACAGCAGCAGCGTGGCGGGCGAAGGCGTCCACCCGCCGCCGATGAAGTCCCTCCATGTCCTGAACAACAATCGCCCCCTCCCTCCAAGTCTGCTCGCCCCCGAGTCGATTGTGGGCATGCGGGCGCGCCTCCGATGTCCGCTGGCGTCCTACAACGCAACAAATTGGCAAATATGCGCGAAACGCGTCATATCACGCGGTAGGTTCGAGCTTGCGGTACTGGTTGTAGTGGCGAATCGCGCGGTGGGGATCGCCTAGCGCCTCATGCAGGCGAGCCGCGTTGTAATGGGCATCGGCAAAGTCCGGCGCGAGGTCGATGCAGGCGTGATAGCTCGCAAGTGCCTCGCGCTGCGCGCCGGCGTCCTCGAGGGCCACGCCGAGGTTGAAGTGCAGCACGGGATGATCGGGCAGCCGCTGCAGCGCGGCGCGATAGAGCAGGATTGCTTCTTCGAAGCAGCCGCCGTCGCAGAGCAGGCAACCGAGGTTGAGGTAGGCGTCGAGGAACGCCGGATCCGCGGCGATCGCGCGGGCATACGCCACGCGCGCCGCATCGGGCGCGTGGGCCTCGAGATCGACGCCACGTGCGAATTCGGTCGCGGCGTCGAGCCCGTCCGCGCCCTCGAGATCCACTGCGTCCGTCGGTGCGCAGGCGCCCGGCCCGGCCGAGCGCTGCATCACCAGCACCTTGCCCTCGCCCGCCGCCGCCCGCTCCTGCCGCGCATCGAAGTCGAGCACAAACTGCCCGGTGTCCACCTGCCACTGGCCCTGCCGGTCGCGCACGGTCACGTCCCGCCCCGCGGCCGCCACGCGCAGGCCCGTTGGCGGACGCCCCTGCTGCCCGAACTCCTGCAGGCGGCGCAGCGAACGCGTGATATGGCGCGTGGGCACATGCGACGCGCGCAGCGACTGCGCGGTGCGCAACAGCACCACGTCCTGGAACGTAAAGCGATACTCGCGCCGCGGCCCGCGCCGCGGGGCCACCACGCCAGCCGCGATCAACGCCGTGACGACCGTGCGCGAAATGCCGAGCAGCGCCTGGACGTCGCGCATCGTGTAGGCATCCATTGCCGGGTCAGTTCTCCCTCATCGTTGGCGTTTGCGCGTTGGTGCGTGGGCGCGTTGGCGTGGGCATTCGACGTTCGCCTACTTGCGCGCGGCGCGCTTCGGCGCGGCCGCCGGTGCCGGCGCCACCGCGCGCTTCGCGGTCTTGCGCGGCGCCGCGGTCTTCTCCGCGGCATCGCCCTTCTCCGCCTTGCCGCCCGCCGCCTTGCCGCCCAGACTCGCCGCGGGCTGCCGCTTGTTGGCGCCGATACTCTTGCGCAGCGCCTCCATCAGGTCGATCACCTCGCCACCGGCCGCGGGAGGCGCCTCGGCCGCCACGGTAATCTTCTTGCCCGCGATCTTCTTGTCGATCTGTTCCAGGATGCGCTGCTTCTCCTCGTCGACATAGGCCGACGCATCGTAGCCCTCGACCGAGTTCTGTTCGATCAGCTGCTGCGCGAGCGCGAGCTCGGCGGGTTGCACATCGGTGCGCTCGACATGCAGGTCCGCCATGGACCGCACCTCGTCCGCATAGAGCAACTGCTGCAGGATCAGGCCGTCCTCGCCCACGCGAATCTGCACCATGTACTGCTTGCCCTTCCACGACCACTTGGCCAGTGCGCAGGTGCCGCTCTCGCGCATGGCCTCCGCCAGCAGGTTGTACGGTTTGGCGCCGCGCTTGTCGGGGCCGAGGTAGTAGGCCTTGTCGAAGTAGATCGGGTCGATCGCATCGATCGGCATGAATGCGACGATGTCGATGGTCTGCTGGGCCGCCTCTTCGAGCGCGTCGAGCTCCTCGGGCGTAAACGTGACATAGCGGTCTTTCTCGAACTCGTACCCCTTGACCATGTCCGCGCGGTCGACGACCACGCCTTCCTTCAGGCAGATGTACTGCTGCCGCAGCCGCGAGCCGCAGCCCTTGTGCAGCAGATTGAAGCCGATGGCCGACTTGCTTTCCGTGGCCGAATAGACCTTCACCGGAATCGACACGAGACCGAAGCTGATGGACAGCGATGCAATGGAACGGGCCGCCATGGGTATCTCCTCCAATGACGCAAGACCACGAAACGACATGTTCCTGAAGGTTAGTCCGCGCCACGCGAGCCCGCCAGCGGACGTACGCTGACAAGGCAAGTGCCGCCGGCACCGCCTGCCTGCGTTCAGCCCCCCGCTGCCGCCACCGCGCGGCGATCGCGTTCGGCACGCCGGAACGCGCCCGGCGCCACCCCGAAGTGCTGCGCGAACAGCCTGCCGAACGCGGCCTGCGAGGCATAGCCGCACTGCTCCGCGACCGCGGCCGCCGACAGGTTGCCCTCGCGCAACAGCCGCGCCGCGCGGTCCATGCGCAGCGTCGTCACGAGTTCGAGCGGGGTCACGCCCCCCACCTGCGTGAAATGGCGCGCGAGCGTGGCACGCGACATATTGCAGACGGCGGCGATACCCTCGAGCGTCCACGCCTGCTCCGGCGCGCGCACGATCGCCTCGATGGCGGGCGCGAGCCGCGCATCGGCCAGCAGCGCAAACAGCGTGTGGGCCACGCTACCGCGCGACATGATCGTGCGCATGAGTACCGTGAACAGCGCCGTCGAGAGATCGGCCACGATCGCGGCGCTGCCGGGGCGCGGCATGCTGGCTTCGGCATGCATCATGCCGATCAGCCCGCGGAGCCAGCCACTATCCCCCGCATTGGCACCCGCACTGGCACCCCCATTGCCTCCATTGGCCGACGCGGTCGGCACATGCAGGTACTCGGGCAACGTGCGCAGCAGCAGCGTGGACGACGGACTGAGGATAAACGTGCCGCACAGGATGTTGAGCGGTTCCGCGGCGCCCTCTACCAGAACCTCCGTCACCACTCCATTGAAGCTCAGCGTCGGCGCCTGCCGCGCGCCACGGTGCATCGCGCGCAACGTATGCGCGGCGCCGTGCGGAAACAGCAATACGTCGCCGGCCACGAGCCGCACGACCTGCCGGCCCACCGCGAGTTCGGCATTGCCATCGAGAATCACGTGATAAGGCACGTGCCCCGGCGCCGCCTGCTCGTTGTGCGCGGACCAGGCACCGGCCACGCGGCACTGCAGATCGACCGTGCCGGATGGGGACAACAAACGAACGAAGTCGCTGAGCGAATCCATGAGACAAGGCGTCGGTGAGACGATCGAGCAAAAAGTTGCGCCGATTCTAACTCATTCGCTTCGACTGGGGGCCTACTATTGAGTCCAAGGAAGCGCCGCACACCAACCAAGCGCGCAACCCAACGCAACCAGGAGAATTCATCATGTCCCGTCTTCAAACGATCGCCGTTACCGAAGCCACCGGCCAGACCGCCGAACTGTTCACCGCCATCAAGAAGGCCGTCGGCAAGGTGCCGAACGCCTATGCCACCATCGGCACCAATGCTCCCGCCGTACTGGCCAATGCGCTGGGCACCGGCCAGGTGCTCAAGCAAGGCACGCTGTCCGCCCGTGAACTCGAGGCCATCAACCTGTCCGTCAGCGAAGTCAGCGAATGTGATTATTGCCTGGCCGCCCATACGCTGACCGGCAAGATGTCCGGCTATACGGTCGAGCAGACCCAGCAACTGCGCCGGGGCAGCTTCCCGGACGACGCCAGGATCGACGCATTGGTGCATTTCGCGGTGGAAATCGTCAGCACGCGTGGCACGGTGCCGGCGGCAACGGTCGAGCGCGTCAAGGCGGCCGGTTACGATGACCGCCAGATTGTGGAAGCGATTCAGGCCATCAGCGCGATCCTGTTCACGAATATGATCAATCGCGTCAACGACACCACGCTGGACTTCCCGGCCGCGCCGGCGATTTGATCCAGGTGTGAGCGACCCGCGCCCCGCATATTTCGTACCCCGGAATGGCGGGCGCGGGTTTTCCCGAATCATCTGGCAAACGGCACAGATAAGATATTCTCATTATGTCCAAACATTAAATTTCGATTATTCACCCATTCGGGGGGAATGCACTTAAGTCAACAAAATCGCCAGTTAAATTGTATCTAATACGTATCACAATAAAATTTAATTCACTTTTCTTAAAGTCACGATCAAAATAGTCGTGACGATGCTGTCGCGGATGCCATCGTCAAGCGTGACAACGTCTGGCGGTCCGCCGTCCAAACCGTTTGGTCACAATCTGATATAGCGGCCCGGTTCATCAATTCGAGGTCGATCAGAAGAAAATCCGCCTTTGACCTCAGGGGATGACGCCGTGAAACACTACAACAGGGATAACTTTCTGCTCACACAGAGCATTGGCTTTCACTTAAACAAGGCCCGAAATTGCCTGCTGATGGAAATGGACTGCGCATTGCGTCCGCTCGACATCAATGGCCAGCAAATGGGCATTCTCATGACGCTGATGCGGGGGGCCGCCTCCACCCCGTTCGAAATCAGCAAGATGATCGGCATCGACAGCGGCCTGATGACGCGGATGCTGGACAAGCTCGAAGAGAAAGGTCTCCTCGCCCGCAGCCGCAGTATCGACGATCGCCGTGTGGTCAATCTGGAACTGACCGACAAGGGAAGAGCCGTGGCCGAGCAGATTCCCGAGATTGCGCCGGAAGTGCTCAATGAACGGTTAAAGGCGTTCTCCGATACCGAATTCGCGGAATTCGGGCGCCTGCTGCAGAAATTCGCGACGCGGCATCAATGACCTCGTAGGACCCGGCGCCCGCCTGCTCTTTTGCCCCCACGGCGCGGCGCCTCAACAATTCCCACGCAAAACGTCTGCATCCCAGTACAATGCGCGCCAATCGCGCGCTAATGCACCGCACGCGATCAGCGATTGCAGGTGCCCATGCCGTTTTTGCATGGGTTAAACGGGAAACAGGTGAACCGTCTTTGCCCTCAGGCCAAACGGTAATGCCTGTGCTGCCCCCGCAACGGTAAGCAGGATCAGGATATCGCCACGCTGGCCGCGTCGATCGCGGACGGCAGTCACTGTACGGCAAATCACCGCGCGGGAAGGCGGCGATTATCCCGGGACCCACATGGGACCCAGCCTGCAAGCCCGGATACCGGCCTGTGGTCATCATCGTTCCAGACAGCACGGGCGGGGTCGCCCGGCATTCGATGAAACGCCACGCCATTCACGCCGTTCAGGCAATAGGCCGCCCGCGCGCGGCCATGCCCATCTGCCGGGATCCCCGCAGGTACCCATTCGCCGCGCAGCCACGCGGGCTCGCCGTCTCCACGCTGTCGCTGGGCGTCATTGCCGCGCTGCAGCTTCCGCAGAACGCCGCGGCGCAGGATGCGGCGTTGCCCCCGGTCGTGGTCAGCGAGTCCGCCTATCCCGGCCTGGCGCTGACGACGCCGGAAACCACCGGCAGCCGCCTGGGCCTCACACCGATGGAAACGCCCGCCAGCGTCGAAGTACTGTCCGGCGAAACCATTCGCGAGCGCGGCGACCAGACCGTGCGCGAGGCCGTGACGCGCGCCACCGGCATTACGGCCAACCCGGCGCCGGGCAACGGCGGCACCGCCCTCGCCGCGCGCGGCTTTGCCGGCCAGGGCTCGGTCATGCAGCTCTACGACGGCACACGGCTCTATGTGGGCGCGGGCACGGTCACGTTCCCGTTCGACACCTGGTCGGCCGAGCGTATCGAGATCCTGCGCGGCCCGGCCTCCGTGATGTACGGCGAAGGCGCGATCGGCGGCGTGATCAACGTCGTACCCAAGAAGCCGTTCTCGGGTCCCATCCAGAACGAGCTCCAGATTACCGGCGGCTCGCAGAAGACCGCGCGCGTGGCCTTCGACAGCGGCGGCACGGTCAACGAGAACCTGTCCTACCGCTTTGCCACCGCGTATAACCGCTCGGCCGGCTGGGTCGATCGCGGCGACTCGCGCAACCTCATGGTCTCCGCGGCTGTCCGCCTGGACGTCTCGCGCGATTTCAACCTGACGCTCTCGTACGACGATGGCAGCCAGCATCCGATGGAGTACCTCGGTACGCCGCTCGTCAATGGCAGCCTCGATCGCTCGCTGCGCAAGAAGAACTACAACGTCGCCGATGCCGATATCACGTACCGCGACCGCTGGACGCGGCTGGCCGCCGAATGGACGCCCAACGAGCGTGTCACGGTGCGCAACCAGTTCTACTACCTGACGAGCCAGCGTCACTGGCGCGACAGCGAGACCTACACCTATCTGCCCGCGACGGGACAGGTGCGCCGCACCGACTACCTCGAGATCCTGCACGACCAGGAACAGGTGGGCGACCGCGCGGACCTGACCATAAAGAGCCGGCTGTTCGGTCTCGACAATACGACGACGGTCGGCTTCGACGTCAACCGCATCAACTTCACGCACACGAACAACTCGCCGTATGGCGGGTCGTCGGTCGTCGATGCGTACAACTTCAACCCCGGCATATTCTTCAGCCCGCCGGGCGTGTTCACCACGCCGCGTTACCGCACGCACACCACGCAGTACGCGCTGTTCGGCGAGCATCGCATTGCGCTGACGAAGCAATGGTCGATCATCGGCGGCGTGCGCTTCGACCATGCCGACTTCACGCGTAACGATCTGATCGCCGGCACGGGCTGGGACAAGACCTTCGCCAACACCACATGGCGCGCGGGCACGGTGTACCAGTTCACGCCGGATCTTGCCGTGTACGCGCAGTACGCGACGGCAACCGATCCGCTCGGCGCGCTGGTCACCACGTCCGATGCGCAGCGCAATTTCAATCTCGCCACGGGCAGGCAGGCCGAGGTGGGCGTCAAGCAGTCGTTCTGGAACAAGCGCGGCGAATGGACGTTCGCGGCGTACGAGATCCGCAAGAACGACCTGCTCTCGCGCGATCCGCTGAACCCCACGATCGTGCAGCAGGTCGGCGAGCAGTCGTCGCGCGGGCTGGAAGCGTCGGCGAGCATCGAGGTGGTGCGTGGACTGCGGCTCGACGTCAACGGCACGGTGCTGCGCGCGCGGTACGAGGACTTCAACGAATCGGTCGGCGGCCGGCTGGTCTCGCGCGCGGGCAATGTACCCACGAGCGTCCCCCAGCAGGCGGCCAATGCGTGGCTGACGTGGGCGTTTCTGCCGCAGTGGCAGTTTGGCGCGGGGTTGCGTTATGTCGGCGGGCGGTATGCGGACAACGCGAACACGGTGCGCGTGCCGAGCTATACCGTCGTGGATTCGGTGCTGTCGTGGCGCGTGACGAAGCAGGCCGCGCTCTCGCTGCGCGTGTACAACCTGTTCAATCGCGACTATGCCGAGGCGGTGGCCAACGGGGGCCAGCAATGGCTGCTTGGCCGGCCGCGCTCGGCGGAGTTGTCGGCCAACTTCTACTTCTGACGCATGTGGCATACCTTGCGCCGCTGGCTCTATCTGATCCATCGGTGGATGGGCATTGCCGGCTGCGTGCTGATCGCGATGTGGTTCGTGTCGGGCGTCGTCATGATGTACGTCGCGTTTCCGTCGCTGACGGACGGTGAACGCATGGCCGGGTTGCCGCCGCTCGGCATGGCCGCGCCGCCCTCCGTTACGCCGAACGCCGCATTGCAGACGGCCGGCATCGGCACGTTTCCCCGCAGCCTGCGCCTCGAGATGGCTGGCGACCGCGCGGTCTATCGCATCGTGGACCGCCAGGGGCGGCCGCATACGGTCGACGCGACGGATGGCACGCGGATCGAGCGCGTCGATGCGGAAACCGCGCGCGCGATCGCGGCGCGATTTGCCGATGCGCCCGATGCTTCGTCGCGGTGGATAGAGACCGCCGAGCGCGACCAGTGGACCGTGCCGAACGGCCTCAACGCATGGCGGCCGCTGCATCGCATCGCCATCGACGATGGCCTCGGTACCGAACTCTATGTTTCCGCGCGGACCGGCGAGGTCATGCGCGATACGCATCGCCCCGAGCGCTTCTGGAACTGGCTCGGGTCCGTGCCGCATTGGCTGTACTTCACGCCCATCCGCAAGGATCCGCCGCTGTGGCGGCAGGTCGTGCTGTGGACCTCGGGGCCGTGCGTGGTGGTAGCGCTGACGGGAATCTGGATCGGCATTCTGCGGCTGCGCGTGCGGCGCCGCTTTGCGCATGGGAGCGTGGGCGGCGTGTCGCCCTATCACGGATGGATGGCGTGGCACCACGTGGCCGGACTGGCCGGTGCGCTGTTCCTCGTGTTCTGGCTCGTGAGCGGCTGGCTGTCGGTCAATCCGAACCAGTGGTTCAACGCGCGGGCGTTCGACGAGGCCGCGCAGCAGCGCTATGCGGGCCATGGCGCGGCGAGCTTTCCGGAACCCGCATGGCGCGAGATCGCGGCCCGCGTGCCCGATGCGCGCGAGCTCCGTATGATATGGGTCGCCGGACGTGCGCAGGTACTGGCCGGCGACAGCCTTGGCCGCACGCATACGCTGGACGCGACCACGGGCGCGCCCGTGACGTGGCCGCTGGGCGAACTGGTACGCGCGGCGGCAATGCTGGTGCCCGACGCTCACGTCGTGGACGGCACGCTCCAGCACGAGGACGATCTGTACTGGTACCGCCACCACGCGCCGCGCGCGCTGCCGGTACTGCGCGTACGGTTCCACGATGCGGCGCGCACATGGGCCTATATCGACCCGTCCACGGGCCTCGTGGCCGGCCGCTCGGACGACAACCGGCGGCTCTACCGATGGCTGTTTCATGCGGCGCACAGCTGGGATTTCAATGCGCTATTGCGCTACCGGCCCGCGTGGGACGTGGTGATGTGGAGCTTGTCGCTGATCGGCGCGGCGATGTCGGTCAGCGGCATCGTGGTCGGCTACCGACGGCTGAAGCGGAAGATCGCCTGAGCCGTCAGCCGACCGGGACCAGGCCGTCTACCGCGCGCCACCCCTGCTCCGCGGCCGCGGTCAGCGATGGGCTCCCCGCGCTGTCGCTATTGGCAATCCGCACGTTGCCGATGCCCTTGCCCGCCTGCGCCAACGCGGTCTGCAGCGCGGCATCGTCGGGCGACAGCGCGCCCGGCATATAGCTGTAGCCATGTGCCCACCGATTGACCGTGATCCCCCGCACCACATCGCGCGACGCAAAGCCGCCCGCGCCGAGCATGCGGTCGAGTTGCGCGCGGATGCCGCGCTCGAGTTCGTCGTATGGCGTGCCGAGCAGCAACGCGCGGCCCGCGCGGAACCGCTCGCGCGCGCTCATGCCGCTGTCGGGCACGGTCGGCACATAGAGCATATGCAGCACCGCCGGATCGTCGGGCGTCGCGACCGCCGACGCGCTGGCAGCCACCGGCGGTTCCAGCCACAGGTCCGTGTACGCCATCGCCGGCGCATGAATCCGCCACGCCTTGAGCGCGGCAAACGCACGCCAGTGGTCGAGCGCCACCTTCGTATAGATCAACGGCGCCTTGACCTCCGCGCGCAACGCATCCTTCTGCGCCGCCGGCAGTGTCGGCAGGATGAATGGAATCATCATGTTGTAGCCCGCGAGCACCACATGCTGCGCTTCCACGCGATGCAGATTGCCGCGCCAGCCATAGGTGACCCGTGTGATGCGCGTATCGGGCTCCACGGCGATCGCCGTGGCCTCCAGCCGCACGCGCACCGCGTTGCCCTCGCGATCGAGGCGGCCATAGTCGAACGCCGCGCGTCCGATGTCCTCGGCCTTGCCAGCAGACGCCACGCCGGGCACGAGATCGCGCACGAGCAGCCGCGCGAGCGACGCATTGCCGTCGGGAAACCACAGCCGCGACGCCGGCGACTTGCCAAGACGCGGGTCCAGCGCCGGCGCGGGCATGCCGGCCCCGGCCGGCAGACCGATCGAAATCGCCTCGCCAACCGAGATACCGTCGGCGTCGAGCGCATAGGCATCGTTGCTGCGGCTGCGCAGAAAACGCAGGCCGCCAAGACCGAGGCCCGCCCGTTCGCGCAGGAACGTCGCATACCGCGTTTGCGCGAGATAGGCCGTACGGTCGCCGGCTGCCATACCGGGCAGATAATCGACACCGCCGTCCGCCAGCCTGCGCAACGCGGCGCGATCCTGCGCGCTCAACGGGGCGGCATCCAGATGCTTCTGCCATGCATCGGGCATGGGCGGCTGCCCTCCACCCGCACGCGCGCCGATCAGGTCCGCAAACGGATCGCCCGCGACAAGGCGGTCCTGCCCGAAATGGTCGGCATCGAAATACACCGCGCGGCCCATGCCGAGCGCACCGAACGGCGTTTGCGGCTGCGCCGGCGCGCGCGCGGCATCGAGCCCGACCCCGGCCAGCAGCGCGCGCACCGCGGCATTGCCCGCCGCGCTCGCCGGCATGTCGGCGCTGCCGCCATACGTCACGAGCTTGCGTCCGCGCACCGTGAATTCGTTTCGCTTGGCATGGCCGCCGAAATCGTCGTGATTGTCGAGAATCAGGATGCGCGCCTTCGGGCCGAACTTGCGGCGATAGAACCAGGCCGCCGCGAGCCCGCTGAGCCCGCCGCCCACGACCACGAGGTCATACGCTTCCTGCGCCAGCACGGTGGGATAGGTCGCGCCTTCGCGCGCGAGGCTATGGGCGAGCGTGAACGTGCCCGCATGATTGCCGCGCAGGCCGGTCAGCGCCGGCGGATACGACGCCTGGGCCGCGCCGGCTTCGGCCGCGCGCAGCAGCGCGGACGGCGCGAGGCCGGCCGCGATCGTCAGCGCGGTGCCATTGAGAAAATCCCTGCGGGTGATGGTCATGACGCGGTGTGTCTCTCGTTGTCGCGGTGTGTCTCTCGGTGTGGTTATCGCGCGTGCGCCGCCGTGGCCGCCCGCATCCCCATCGCGGACCGTCGCGCCGCCACCGCGGCCTCCGGCACCGGCGCGGCGGCATTGCCCCAGCTGCCGCGGATAAAGGTCAGCACATTGGCCAGTTCCTGGTCATCCATGGTCCAGCCATAGCCAGGCATGTGATAGTCGGTCGGCGCCGTGCTGACGCGCGCGGTCACCGCGCCATCGAGCAACAGGTTCACCAGCGAAGACGGATCGGGATCTACCACGGTCGGATTGCCGGCCAGGGGCGGAAACACCCGCGCAAAGCCCTTGCCGCCCGCGCCATGGCAAGGCATGCAGAACTGCGCATACTGCCGCGCGCCGGTCCGGTCGAAGCGCCCCTGTTCCAGTTCGGCAGCCACCGCGGGGTCATAGCGGAACGGCGTCTTCTCGCCGCGCACGCCGGGCAGCGACTTGAGGTAGGTGGCCACCGCATCGAGATCGGCATCGGCCATGTACTGCGTGGAGGTCGCGATGACCGTCGACATCGGCCCGAACGACGTGGCGTGCGCATTGCGGCCGGTTCGCAGATACTCGGCCAGCTCGGCCTTCGACCATGCGCCGAGTCCGGTCAGCTGGTCCCCGGTCAGGTTCGTGGCGGACCAGCCCTCGACGATCGCGCCCGACAGAAAATGCCGGCTGCGCTCGTCGTCGCCCTTCTCGCCATAGAGCATGCCGCGCGGCGTGTGGCACGCGCTGCAATGGGCCACCGCGCGCACGAGATACGCGCCGCGATTCCATGCCACGCCCTTCGCAGCATCCTCGCGCACGGGCTTGTCGTCGAGATACAGCCAGTTCCATACGACCATCAGCCACCGCTGGCTATACGGAAAGCGCATCTGCGCAGGCGTATCGGCCTGTCGCACCGGCTTGACCTCCGCGCGCAGGTACGCATACAGCGCGGCCACATCGTCCTGCGTCATGCGCGCGTACGACGTGTAGGGCATGGCCGGGTACAGCCGCTTGCCGTCACGCGCGACACCATGCCGCACGGCGCGGTCGAACTCCTGCAGCGAATATCGACCGATGCCGGTCTCGGCGTCCGGCGTGATGTTCGTGGAATAGACGGTGCCCGCCCCCGTGCGCAGCGGCAAACCACCGGCCAGCGGTGCGCCACCGTTACCGGTATGGCACGCCGCGCAATTGGCGATCCGCGCGAGATACCGGCCGCGTTCGATCTGGTCGGCGGGCGTGGCAGCCCGCGCCAGTTCGGCAAAGGCGAGCACGATCAGCAGGGCGAGGATGGTGGAGAACAGCCATCGGGCGGCAGCGCCCAAGAGCGTTGTATGGATCATGTATGGACGAATATGTAGCCAACCTGCGGATAACGTCTCGGTATTGCTTTTATCGCGCCTTTATCGCACTTCGATCGCGCATAGTTCGCGAGCTTATCCCGGGACGAGGAATTTCGCCACCATGATGCGCGGCTATCGACGCACCATTCGCCGCAGCCGTCGATACTCGACCACGCTGAATCCCCATTCGATGACGAGCGCCATGACCGCCGCCGGAATGGCGCCGGCCAGCAGCTGCACGTGGTCGTTGAGCGCGAGCCCCGTGGCGATGCGTTCGCCGTAACCGCCCGCGCCAACGAAGGCCGCGATGGTCGCGGTGCCCACGCTGATGACCGCGGCGGTCTTCACACCCGCGAGAATGACGGGCATCGCCAGTGGCAGCTCCACATACCGCAGCGTCTGCAACGGGCGAAAGCCCAGCGCGCTGGCGGCCGCGCGCATGCCCGGCGATACCTGCTCGAGGCCCGTGCAGGTATTGCGCACGATCGGCAGCAGCGCGTAGAGGAACAGCGCGACCATGGCGGGCCAGACGCCGATGCGGCCCAGCAGCGGAATCAATATCGCAAGCAGCGCCAGCGAGGGAATGGTCTGCAGCACGCTGACGAGCGCCAGCACGCCCTTGCCGATATGGCGCCGGCGGTCGGCCACGATGCCCAGCGGTACGCCGATGGCGATGGCCGCGCCCACGGCGCCGAACACGAGCGCCAGATGGCGCTGCGTCAGCCGCCACGTGTCGGCGCCGAACAGCGTGCGCGCGAGGTCGCCGCGCATGTCGCCGGCGCGCGGGGCCGGCGTGGCGAGCGTATTGCCGATGCGGCTCGCGAGAAATTCGCGCGCCACCGCGGCAAACGATTCGCCCTCGATCTCGGCCGCCGCGTTCATGTCGATCATCTGGTCGACATGGATCTTGCCGGCCAGCCCTTCGAGCGCGCGCCACATCGCCGGATAGCGGCGCGGCACGTCTAGCCGGTACACGACGAGCGCGTCGTACGGCGGAAAGAAATGCAGCGGATCCGTGAGCACGCGCAGGTGGTACTTGTGGATCTTGGCGTCGGTCGAGTAAATGTCGATGGCATCGACCTGCCCCTGCGCCAGCGCTTCGTACGCGACGCCGTGATCGAGGCCGATCGGCCTTTGCGGCAGATCGTAGCGGCGCGCGAGGCCGGGCCAGCCGTCGGCGCGGCCGAGGAATTCGTGCGAGAGGCCGAGGCGCAGGCCGGGCTCGCGGGCGATGTCGGATAGCGTGCGCACGCGGGCGTTCGTCTTGTCCGAGACCGCGATCGCGTAGGTGTTCTGGAAACCGAAGAGAATGGCCGCGCCGAGGCCCGTGGGCGCCAGCGCGGCGTTGATCGCATCGAGATCCGCGCCCGGCGGTAATCGCAGCAGTTCGTTGGCGAGCGTGCCCGTGTAGTCGGGATACAGGTCGATGCTGCCGGCCTTGAGCGCCTCGAACACGATGGCGGTGTTGCCGAGGCCCGGCAGGTGCCGCGCCTCGCCCTGCGTGCGCGCGGTCTGCGTCAGGACCTCGCCGAGGATATAGGACTCCGTGAACCGCTTCGATCCGACGCGTAGCGTGCCGGCGTCGGTGGGCTGTGCCCAGGCGCCACGCACGGTCAGGCCAATCACGGCAATCACGAGCAGCAGCGCCAGGCGTCGCACGATCCTAGTCTCCCCCGCCTGGCGCGAGGACCTCGCGCGCGCCGTTGCGGCCCATCGGCGAGACCAGTCCCGCCACCTCCATCTGCTCGAGCAGGCGGGCCGAGCGGTTGTAGCCGATGCGCAGCTGGCGCTGCACCGCCGAGATGGACGCGCGGCGCGAAGTCACGACGAACGATACGGCTTCGTCGTAGAGCGGATCGGATTCGGTATCGCCGCCGCCATCGCCGAACATATCCGCGGCGCTGCCCTCGGGGGTGTCGCCCGCGAGGATCGCCTCGTCGTAATCGGGCTCGCCGAACTGCTTCCAGTGCTCGACCACGCGGTGCACTTCCTCGTCCGCGACGAACGCGCCGTGCACGCGTTGGGGATAGCCGGTGCCCGGCGGCAGGAACAGCATGTCGCCCTGCCCCAGCAGGCTTTCCGCGCCCATCTGGTCGAGGATGGTGCGCGAGTCGATCTTCGACGAGACCTGGAAGGCGACGCGCGTCGGGATGTTGGCCTTGATCAGGCCCGTGATCACATCGACCGATGGGCGTTGCGTGGCGAGAATCAGGTGGATGCCGGCCGCGCGCGCCTTCTGCGCGAGGCGCGCGATCAGTTCTTCGATCTTCTTGCCGGCGACCATCATCAGGTCGGCCAGTTCGTCGATGACCACCACGATCAATGGCAGCGTGGATAGCGGTTCCGGGGCGTCCGGCGTCAGCGAGAACGGATTCGGTACCTTGCGGCCGGCGGCGTGCGCGGCGCGGATCTTCTGGTTGTAGCCGGCGAGGTTGCGGACGCCGAGCGCGGACATCAGGCGGTAGCGCTTTTCCATTTCGCCGACGCACCAGTTGAGCGCGTGGGCGGCCTGCTTCATGTCGGTGACCACGGGGGCGAGCAGATGCGGAATGCCTTCGTAGACCGACAGTTCGAGCATCTTCGGGTCGATCATGATCAGGCGCACGTCTTCGGGCGTGGCCTTGTACAGCATCGACAGGATCATGGCGTTCACCGCCACGGATTTGCCCGAGCCGGTGGTGCCGGCCACCAGCAGGTGGGGGGCCCGGGCGAGGTCGGTGACCACCGGGTTGCCGGTGATGTCCTTGCCCATCGCGAGCACGAGATGCGAGGGGTGCTCGCGGAAGGCGTCGCCGTTGACGATCTCGGAGATGCGGATCATCTGGCGTTTGGCGTTCGGCAGCTCGAGGCCCATGCAGGTCTTGCCGGGGATGGTCTCGACGACACGGATCGAAGTCACGCCGAGGGCACGGGCGAGGTCCTTCATGAGGCCGACGACCTGGGCGCCGCGGACGCCGACGGCGGGGTCCACTTCAAAACGCGTGATGACGGGGCCGGCGCTGGCGCCCACGACGGACACGGGTACCTTGAATTCGGAGAGGCGCTGGGCGATGAGCTCGCTGGTCTGCTGAAGATCGGCATCGGAGACTTGCTGCGTATCTTCGCTCGCGGGTTCGAGGATGCCGTCGCCGGGGAGGCGGTAGTCAACGGGGGGGCGGGGGGCAGGAGGGGGACTCGATGATTGCAGCCCTTCCAGCCCTTCCAGCCCTTGCACGCCTTGCACGCCTTGCACGCCTTGCACGCCTTGCAGCCCTTGCAGCCCTTGCAGCCCTTGCAGCCCTTGCACGCCTTGCACTTGCTGCTCGGATCGCAGTCCCTGCTGGGATAGTCCCTGCTGGGATAGTCCCTGCTGGGATAGTCCCTGCTGGGATAGTCCCTGCTGGGATAGTCCCTGCTGGGATAGTCCCTGTTGGGATAGTCCCTGTTGGGATAGTCCCTGCTGCGATAGCCCCTGCTGGGATAGCCCCTGCTGGGATAGCCCCTGCTGCGATAGCCCCTGCTGGGATAGCCCCTGCTGGGATAGCCCCTGCCGGGATAGCCCCTGCTGGGATAGCCCCTGCTGGGATTGCCCTTGCTGGGATAGCCCCTGCTGGGACAGCCCCTGCTGGGATAGCCCTTGCTGGGATAGCCCTTGCTGGGATAGCCCTTGCTGGGATAGCCCTTGCTGGGATAGCCCTTGCTGGGATTGCCCCGGCTGGGATAGCCCTGGCTGGGATTGCCCTTGCTCGGACGGCTGCGGCCGATAGGCAGCCTGCCAGCCGGGCTGCCCCGGCGGCGCCAGCGACACGGTCTTGCCAACCACGGCCGGCAGCACGATCCGCGGCTTGGCAGCCACGGCCGCTGCCTCGACGAGCGCATTGGCATCCAACGGCGCGCCATCGTCAGCGCCGACGGACTCCACCACAGCCGACCTGCCGCCAAGGCCACCCGCCACACCAGACTCGGCCGCAGCCGTCCCGGCAACAGCCAGCCCAACCGCAGTCGGCGCCACGCCAACAGACTGGCCCGCGCGCGGCGCGGCAACGTCCAGCGCAACCGCACCGGGCTCGACCAGGCCCGCCTCGGCGACAGCCCGCTCAACCGCACCCGGCTCGACCGAGCCTGTTTCAGCAACAACCGGCGCGACCTCACTCGCCTCGACCAAGGCTGCCTCGGCTACAGCCCTCTCAACCGCATCCGGCTGAACCAAGCCCGCCTCAGCGACAGCCCGCTCGACCGCACCCGGCTCGACCGAGCCTGTTTCAGCAACAACCGGCGCGACCGCACTCGCCTCGACCAAGGCCGCCTCGGCTACAGCCCTCTCAACCGCGCCCGGCTGGACCAAGCCCGCCTCGGCAACAACCGCCTCGACCGCACTCCGCTCGACCAAGGCCGCCTCGGCTACAGCCCTCTCAACCGCACCCGGCTCGGCCAAACCTGTCTCAGCGACAACCGGCCCGACCGCGCCCGGCTGGACCAAGCCCGCCTCAGCAACAACCGCCTCGCCCGCACTCCGCTCGGCCAAGGCCGCCTCGGCTACAGCCCTCTCAACCGCACCCGGCTCGGCCAAACCTGTCTCAGCGACAACCGGCCCGACCGCGCCCGGCTGGACCAAGGCCGCCTCAGCAACAACCGCCTCGCCCGCGCTCCGCTCGACCAATGCTGCCTCGGCTACAGCCCTCTCAACCGCACCCGGCTCGGCCAAGCCTGTCTCAGCGACAACCGGCCCGACCGCGCCCGGCTGGACCAAGCCCACCTCGGCAACAACCGCCTCGACCGCACTCTGCTCGACCAATGCCGACTCGGCTACAGCCCTCTCAACCGCACCCGCCTCGGCCAAGCCTGTCTCAGCGACAACCGGCCCGACCCCGCTCGACGCGACTAGGCCCGTCTCGGCGACGACCGGCTCGACCGCGCCTGCCTCGGCCAAGGCCGTCGCAGCGATGGCCGGCGGCACCATGGGCGCCTCGGCCAAGGCGGCCTCAGCTACAGGCCACTTGATCGCGTTCGACTCGACCCACGCCGTCTCGGCCAGGCCCGCCTGAGCGACAACCGGCTCGACCGTATTCGACTCGACCGAGGCCGTCACGGCCACGGCAGGCTGGGCCGTGCCCGGCTCGGCCACAGGCTGCTCTGCCGCAACCGATGCGGCCACTGCGGGCATCGCAATCTGCCGCGCGCCAGCGCGAGCCGCGAGTTCTTGCAACTCGCTCAGCAACTCGAGCGCCTCCCGACGAATTGCCTCGAGCGCCATGGCGTCCTCGCCGCGCGCGGCGTCCGCCGATGCGGACTCTGCCCGCGCCGCAAGATCAGCGTCAGCAATGGCCGAGCCACCGGCCATCGTGCCCGCCGGTGCGGCAATTTCATTCGTCCCGGCATACGCGCCGTCGGCCCGAACGGCAACCCCGCCCTCGGCCCGTGCGGCAACAGCGACGTCAGCAACGGCCGAGCCACGGGCCTCGCCCGTCGCGCCTGCCGGTGGGGCAATCTCATTTGTCGTGGCAACCGCGCCATCGGCCCGAGCGGCAACCGCGCCATCGGCTCGCGCCGCAATGGCGGCGTCAGCAACGGCCATGCCGCCGGCCTCGCCCGTCGCGCCTGCCGGTGCGGCAATCTCGTTTGTCGGGGCAGCCGCGCCATCGGCCCGACCGGCAACCGCGCCGTCGGCCCGCGCCGCGACGGCGACGTCGGCAACGGCCGAGCCACCGGCCTCGCGCATCGCGCCTGCCGGTGCGGCAATCTCATTTGCCGTGGCAACCGCGCCATCGGCCCGAGCGGCAACCGCGCCGTCGGCTCGCGCCGCAGCAGCGACGGCAGCAACGGCCGAGCCACCGGCCTCGCGCATCGCGCCGGCCCGTGCGGCAATCTCATTTGTCGTGGCAACCGCGCCATCGGCCCGAGCGGCAACCGCGCCATCGGCCCGCGCCGCGACGGCGACGTCGGCAACGGCCGAGCCACCGGCCTCGCGCATCGCGCCTGCCAGTGCGGCAATCTCGTTTGTCGTGGCAACCGCGCCATCGGCTCGCGCCGCAATGGCGACGTCGGCAACGGCCGAGCCACCGGCCTCGCGCATCGCGCCTGCCGGTGCGGCAATCTCATTTGCCGTGGCAACCGCGCCATCTGCCCGAGCGGCAACCGCGCCATCGGCCCGCGCCGCGACGGCGACGTCAGCAACGGCCATGCCGCCGGCCTCGCCCATCGCGCCTGCCTGAGCGGCAATCTCATTTGCCTTCGCATCCGCTCCGTCGGCCCAGGTCGCAACCGCGCCATCAGCCCGCGCGGCAATAGCGGCGTCGGCAGCCCCAGAGCCGCCAGCCTCGGCCGGCATCGCAGGCGGCGTCATAGCGCCTGGCCGTGCCCCCGGCGGTGTCGTCACGCGTGCCTGTGCCCCCGGCAGCGTCGTGATGCGCGCCGGCATCCCGACCTGCGGATTCCGGAACGGGCTGCTGATCACCGTACCGCGCGCCGCCGCAGCGGCAGCCGATGCCGCTGCGCCAGCCGACGTCGTGGCGCCAGCCGGCGCGGCAGCGCCGCCCCGTGCTACCGGCACACCAACGCCACTCGTACGAGACGACGCCGCGCGCGTCGCAGGCGCCCCCGCCCCAACAGCCGCCGCCACCGGCTGCGCCGAAGCTTTCGCCCGCACGGCCTCCGCCGGCCCCGCATGCTGAATCCATATCTCGCCCGGCTGCGGCGGCGACTGCCGCGTACGCGGCGGTGGCTGCCATGCCGGCTGCTTGCGCGCCGAGATCGCCTCGATACCTTTGTGCCGCGTGGCCCCGCCGGCCACATCCGGCGTCCACCCCGACAGCGACGACAGCGCGCCGCCTACCGTGTGCGAAGACGCGCCCCCCTCCGCCGCATGCGAACCGGAAGTCCCCGACGATTTCGCCACAGCCCGGGCAACCGCCTGCGCAACCGTCTGCGCAGCCGTCTGCGTGTCCCGCCCGTCCGGACGCACCTTCCGCCCCGCCTTCTCCCGCGCCTCATGCCGCGCGCTGCGATACATATCGGTCCGCTCGCCAGCATCGGCATCGTCATCGCCCGCCACACGCGGCTTGCGCAACAGCAGCAGGCTGCCCCAGGTCTCGCCAAACACCATCGGCGCCGCCAGCACCAGCACCGCCAGCATCATCAGCAGCGATGCCGTCCATCCAAGGAGGTTCGTCGCCAGCCCCGCCGCCGCATGACCGAAGCTGCCACCCGCAAGCGCACCTTCACCATCGCCCCCGGTCAGCGCTTCCAGCGCGCTGCTGACGCCCAGCACGAGCACCGTACCAAGCCAGACACGCAGCATGCCGCGACCGAAAGGCGCGCGAAAAAACGGACGCTCGCGCGCAATCACGCGCAACGCCAGTCGCCAGACAAGCGGCGCGATCCACAAGGTCGACAATCCGAACCAGCCCAAACCCATGTTCGCCATTTACGTTAAAACTACGGGCAGCGATTGTAGCGGTTAAGTGCCCCGCAAGCCCGCGTTGATTGCGATGAGTTTGCAACCAAAATGCACCGGCACATCGCAGAGACCACTATCTGCGGCCTCTGACCGATGGGCGTAAATCCATGGAGTACTATCGAAAGCAGCCCCCCTCCCCTGCCGCCCATGCCACCTGTCGCCGCCGAACTGCGCATCCTCGTGGTCGATGACGATCCGTTCCAGCGAACGGTCGCCGCCGACCTGCTGCGCGGACTCGGCATCGTGCATCTGCATTTCGCCGGCAACGGCCTCGAGGCCGCCGAACGCCTTGCCGCGACGGCCTTCGACGCGGTGCTCTGCGATATCGAGATGCCCGTGGCCAACGGCCCCGAGCTCATCGCCGAACTGGGCCGCCGCGGCACCGGCGCACTGGCCGGCCCGCCGCCCGTCTGGGCATGGCTCACGGCGCTCGCCGACGATATTCTCGATTCGCATCGCGACCTCGTGCACGCCATCGGCTTTTCCCGCGTGCACGCATTGCACAAGCCGCTGCAACGCGAGGCCCTCGTTGCCGTCATCGACGACGCCCTGGTCCGCCATCAGGATCCGCCCGCCGCGGGCGCACCGCCCAAACCCGCCGCACCCGACGATGCCGCGATCCTCGCCGCCGTGCTGTCCCTGCGCGTGGCGGACAGCCAGCCCGCCAACCCCAGTGCCGGCCATTTCGACATCGAGTGGCAGCCGCAGTTCGACATCGCAACGAACCGCATCGCGGGCGCCGAAGCACTCTGCCGCTGGCACCATCCAACGCTCGGCCGGATCGCGCCGGACCTGTTTATCCCCCGGCTCGAAGCGCTGGACGCCGCCGACCCCATCCTGTTCCTCGCCACCGAACGCTGCCTCGCCGTGCAGCATCGGCTCCTGGCGGCAGGCATGGAGATTCCGCTGGGCGTGAATGCCTCCGCCCAGACGCTATGCCGGCCCGGCGTGCTCGACCGCTTCGAACGGATGGTCGCCACCGCGGGCCTGCCGCGCCGACTGCTGACCGTGGAACTGACGGAGGGATTCCCGGTCGCGGACACGGTCGCGCTATCCGTCGCGCTGAACCGCCTGCGCGTGATGGGATATGGGGTGGCCATCGACGATTTCGGCGTGGGCATCGCCACGCTCAAGCTGCTGGCGGACCTGCCCTTTACGCAGATCAAGCTGGACCGCTCGTTCGTCTCGAGCGTGAATGGGGGCAGCCAGCGCGCCGTGATCTGCCGCAATATCATCCGGCTCGCGCTGGACCTCGGTCTCGAATGCATCGCCGAGGGCATCGAGACGGAAGACCAGCGCGCCGCGCTGCAGGCGCTCGGCTGCCATCTCGGCCAGGGCTACCTGTGGTCGCGCCCGCTCCCGCTCGAGGCCTTCGTGGCAAGCGCGCTCGCGTAGCCGCGGTTATTGCCCCGCGCGGAACGGGTATTTCGCAAAGATCTGCGCCACCACCTTGTCGATCCCCTGCGGATTGGCCTGCGGATCGGCCTCTTCCGCCGCGCCCCGCGCGATGCCCTCCCAGACGAGCTGGTTCTTCCGCGCATCGACGAGGTCGATATTCAGCGTACCCTCGGTATACGTGTAGGTATCGCTATAGAAGCCATACCCCGGCCACGGCCCGTACAACCCGCCCCGATATCCGTAATAGCCGATATACCCCGGCGGCGGCGGCGGCGCCGGATCGCTCACGATGCGCTGGCGCAGCCGCGCATTGAAGTTGACGAGCAGATCGGGCGACTGCTGCGTGTACTGATACCCGCGCTCGGTCATCTGGCGCTGCACCGCCGCCTTCAGGTATTGCGTGGTCAGGCTCTCGTAGCCCTGCCGGTCGGTGCCCGGGTGCGCGACAAACCCGAACGTGCGATACGCGGAGAAGTTGGTGGCGGGATTGAAGTCCGTGCGGATATCGGGCCCGGTGGCACAGGCCCCCAGCATCAGGGACAAGGTGAGGCAGGCGAGCAGTCGCGCAAGCATGATGGCACTCCAGTCAGCGCAGGTGGATGGGAAACCTTCAATTCCATTTGCCGTCGATGCCGCCGATGCTGAAACGCCCTGCGCCGAGCAACGCCACCGCGAGAGCGGCCGCCAGGTACATGCCCTGCAGCTCGAGCGCCCAACCGCCCGTATCGGCCATCTGGCCAAGCTGCTTCGCATGCACGAGCGCGAGCGCGAACAGCATGTTGACCGCGACGATCAGCCCCGCCAGCCGCGTCCACAGTCCGACGATCAGCAGCAACGGCGCGAGGACTTCGCCAATGTAGACCAGATAGGCCACGAACTCCGGCAAGCCTGCCTGCGTGACCACCTGCACCACGAATCCCGGTCCCGCCATCAGCTTGGAGATCCCGTGCAGCAGGATCAAAATGCCAAGCACGACGCGCAGGATGAACTTGCCCAGATCCTGACTGCCTTGCGTACGAGCCATCGTCATTCCCCTCTTGTGCATGTCGTGCCGCGTGAAAGAAGACTCCCGGTGCGAGAAGACTGCCGGTGCGAGAAGACTGCCGGTGCGCCATCGCCCACTTGGACGCCTCGCACAAGTACCTTAGTGCGCGGCAGCGTGAAGGTAAAGGCTCAATCTGGCGGTGCGTTCCATTCCGCGGGCCCGGCGGTCACGGCGCGATGCATGCCCGGCGGCGGCGGCACGCTGAACATGCCGAACCGCTCGGCGTTCTCGGGCAGGATCTCTCCGAGAAAGTCGAGGAACAGCCGCAGCGCATGCGTGACCCCCTTGCGCGACGGAAACACCGCGTGCAGGACCCCCATCGGCAGATCGTATTCGGGCAGCAGCACCTCGAGATCTCCGCGCGCGATCTCGTCCCGGCAGTACATGCGCGGCAGCATCGCCACGCCCATGCCGGCCAGGCAAGCCTCCCGCAGCAGCGCGAACTCGTCGCTGATCAGCTTCGGTTCGTAGGCCACGTGCACCGACTGCCCGCCCTTGCCGAACAGCGTCCACTCGTGCCGCCCCTCGTGGGGCTTCTGCCCGATGCCCGGCATGCCCTCCAGCGCCTGCGGCGTGCGTGGCCGCCCGATGCTGTCGAGCAACGCCGGCGCGGCCACGAGCATCAGCTGGCTCTTGCCGAACGTGCGCACGGCCAGGCTCGAGTCCTCGAGCACGTCGCGCACGCGCAGCGCGAGGTCGATGTTCTCGCCGATCACGTCCACGCGCCGGTTGGTCGCCTCGATCTCGAGCGTAATGCCGGGGTTCGCCTGCATAAAGCCGCCGATGGCCGGGGCAAGGATCACCTGCGCGATCACCACGGGGCAGGTCACATGCAGCCGGCCGCAGGGCTGCTCCCGGGCCAGCGCCACGATCTCGCGCGCCGCCTCGGCTTCGGCGAGCATGGCGCGGCAGCGTTCGAAGAACGCTTCGCCGAGTGGCGTCACGCGCACCTGACGCGTGGTCCGGCGCAATAACTGGACGCCGAGGTCCTTCTCCAGCTGCGCGATGCGCCGGCTCAGGCGCGACTTTGGCACCCCGGTGGCCCGGCTTGCGCCGGAAAAGCTGCCGTGCTGCACCACCTGGGCAAACAGGTAGAGGTCGTTAAGATCTTGCATGGGGGCGGATCGGAATGGCTGTTGCACTGGTGGAACGATAATTTCCATTTTGCCTCACTACCGCTACCAATGGGCAATGGCTATCTTTCGTGCATCCAACCTATTGATGTGGAGCCGCAAAATGACCACCCCGCTGAATATCCTGCAAATCGATTCGAGCGTCCTTGGCGACAATTCCGTTTCCCGTGGCCTGACCGCCAGCGTGGTGGCCGACCTCGTGGCCAAGAACCCCGGCGCGACCGTGACCGTGCGTGACCTGGACCAGGACGCCCCGGCCCACCTGACGCACCATCTGCTGCCCGTGCTCGGCGGCCCGAAGGATGGCCTGACCGACGCCCAGCAAGCCGAACTCGAACGCACGGAAGCGTGGCTGGCCGAATTCCTGGCCGCCGACGTGATCGTGATCGGCGCGCCGCAATACAACTTCGGCATCCCGAGCCAGCTGAAGGCCTGGATCGACCGCGTGGCGCAGGCTGGCCGCACGTTCCGCTACACTGAAACCGGTCCCGTGGGCCTGGCCAAGGCCAAGCGCGCGATCGTCGTGTCGTCGCGCGGCGGTGTGCGTCAGGACCCGAACGCGCTCGACCTGCACGAAATCACGTTGGATACGGTGCTGCGCTTCCTCGGCGTGCCCGAAGTGACCGTCGTGCGCGCCCACGGCCTGGCCATGGGTAACGAAGCCCGCGAGGCCGGCCTGAATGCCGCCCGCACCGCGATCGCCGCACTCAACGACGCCACCCGCGCCGCGGCCTGATCCGCGCCCCCGGCCCTCTCCCTCGCGAGGGGGCCGAGACCCATCCCCTCCGCGTCAGCATCCTCCTACAGCCATAGCCGGATCCCCGCCGCTCGCCGCAGCGCGCGTTCGAGACTATGATGGTTCGGAATCCAGTCCGAAACCCGGGAGCCTGCATGACCTCAGCCCTGCTGCCTGCCGCGGCCGAACACCCTCATCGCAATCCCCTGCACCACCCGCCTCAGGAACCCGCGCTGCCCGCGCAGTATCGCAATGTGCGCGCCGCCACGGAGGCCCTCGTCGCCGATCTGTCGGATGCCGATGCCACGGTGCAGTCCATGGACGACGCCAGCCCCGCCAAATGGCATCTGGCCCATACGACCTGGTTCTTCGAGGAATTCGTGCTGGCCGCGCGCATCCCGGACTATGAACCCGTCGATCCGCAGTACCGCTTTCTATTCAATTCGTATTACGAGGCCGTGGGCGCGCGCCACCCGCGCCCGAAGCGCGGCCTGCTGACGCGGCCGTCGCTCGACGAGATCCTCGCCTACCGCGAGGCCGTCGATGAGGCCATGCTGGCGCTGCTCGCCGACGCCCAGACCGACGAGGAAGCCGCGCTCGTCACGCTCGGGCTCCATCACGAGCAGCAGCATCAGGAATTGCTGCTGACGGACATCCTCCATCTGTTCGCGCAGAACCCCCTGCGTCCCGCGTACGCGGCGGCCGTACCGGCCCCGGTCATCGCCGACCCGCGTCCCGCCCCCGAGTGGATCCGCTTTACGGGCGGCGTGGTGGCCATCGGCCATGGCGGCGACGGCTTTGCGTTCGATTGTGAAGGCCCGCGCCACAACGTGCTGCTGCAGCCGTACCAGCTGAGCTCGCATCCGGTCAGCAACCGCCAGTGGTTCGAGTTTATCGAGGACGGCGGCTACCAGAGCGCCGGGCTATGGCTGTCCGATGGCTGGCGCTGGGTCTGCGACCACGGCATCCAGGGGCCCGCGTACTGGGAAGAACGGGAAGGCACGTGGTGGCAGATGACGCTGCATGGGATGCAGCCCGTCGATCCCGACAGCCCCGTCACGCATGTGAGCTTCTTCGAGGCCGATGCGTTCGCGCGCTGGGCGGAACGCCGCCTGCCGACCGAGGCCGAATGGGAGCACGCGGTACGCAACCTGCCGCCGACCGGCAATTTCGTCGAAGGCCACGCGCTGCGGCCGCTGCCGGACCGCCAGAACACGTCGGGCGTGCTGCGCCAGATGTTCGGCGACGTATGGGAATGGACGGCCAGCGCCTACCTGCCGTATCCGGGCTTCCGTCCGAGCGCTGGCGCGGTCGGCGAGTACAACGGCAAGTTCATGAGCAGCCAGATGGTGCTGCGCGGCGGGTCGTGCGTCACGCCCGAGTCCCATATCCGCGCGACCTATCGCAACTTTTTCTACCCCCACCAGCGCTGGCAATTTACCGGTGTCCGGCTGGCGGACGATATCTGAGCCGCAGGCTTACTGCCTGGGCGGCGCGGGCTTGACCGGCGCCGGAGGCTCGGTGTTGTAGAGCTTGACCCACCGCGACCGCAGGCCGTCCGCGATTTCCTTCTGGTTGTACAGCAGCGCGAAGTCGATCACGTTCATCCCCTGCTGGTTCTTGAGGCGCATGTCCGCGCCCTCGTCCAGCAGCAGTTTGACCGTCTCGATATGGCCGCCGCGCGCCGCCATCATCAGCGGCGTGGACCCGTTCGGGCTCTCCGCATCGATATAGGCCGCATGGTCGACGAGGTATTTCACCACGTCGTTATGGCCGTTCGTCGCCGCATAGTGCAGCGGCGCCCAGCCCTTCTTGTTGATCTCGGCTTCCTGCCCATCGACCATCAGCTTGATCGAGTCGAGGTCCCCCTGCAGCGCGGCCATCATCAGCGCGTTCTCGCCAGCCGGATTGGTCTTGTCGAAATCGATGTTCTTCGCCTTGATCAGCGCCGCGGCCGCCTTCTTCGACTTCTCCCGCAGCGCCACCACGAGCATCGGATTGCCGCGATCGTCGACGAGGTTCGGATCCACGCCGCGCGAAATCAGCTTTTGCACGGTGTTCGCGTCGTCGAATTCCACGGCCTTGCGCATGTCGGACGCGGGCGTGGCCACGGCGCAGCCGGCCAGCGTCAGCGCGGCGACGGCCACACTGGCACCGGCGGCATGGCGAATAAACTTCACATCAAACATGAGCTTTCCTGTCTATATGCTTGAACAGATTGAAGAAATTCTCCGTCGTCTGTTCAGCCACCTGCTCGACGGGAATGCCGCGCAGTTTGGCGATAAATTCGCCCACGTGGCGTACCCAGGCGGGCTCGTTGGTCTTGCCGCGGTACGGCACGGGCGCCAGATACGGCGAATCGGTCTCGATCAGCATGCGTTCGAGCGGCACCTTGCGCGCGGTTTCCTGCAGATCGGCCGCGCTCTTGAACGTGACGATGCCCGAGAACGAGATATGGAATCCTTCATCGAGCGACTGGCGCGCGATCTCCCAGGTCTCGGTAAAGCAGTGCATCACGCCGCCGACCTCGCCGGCATTCTCTTCGCGCATCACGCGCAGCGTGTCGTCGGCCGAGGAACGCGTATGGATGATCAGCGGCTTGCGCGTCTGGCGCGCGGCGCGGATATGGGTGCGAAACCGCTCCCGCTGCCATTCCATGTCCGCGATCGTCCGGCCATTCAGGCGGTAGTAGTCGAGCCCGGTCTCGCCGGTACCGACCACGCGCGGATGGTTCGACAGCGTGACCAGGCGCTCCAGCGTCGGATCCTCGCCCTCCTCGTGATCGGGATGGACGCCGACCGATGCATACAGGTTCGGATGCTGCTCCGCGAGCGCGAGCACGCGCGGAAAGTCTTCCAGCGTCACCGAGATGCACAGCGCATGCGTGACCTGATTGGCGCGCATGTTCTCGAGCAGCTGCGGCAGCCGGTCGGCGAAGTCGGGAAAATCGATATGGCAGTGGGAATCGACGAACATGGAATTGTCCTCAGCCCTGTTCGTTGAGCCGGCGGCCCACGATGATCAGATCGCGATCGACCCCATCGAGCACGGCCACGCGCGGCAGCGCGCCCCAGCGCTCGAAGCCGTAGCGCGCGAACAGCCGCAGGCTCGGTTCGTTGTGGCCGAAGATAAACCCCAGCAGCGTGCTGACGCCGAGCTGCGGCGCATGGGCAATCGCGGCCTCGAGCAGATAGCGGCCCAGCCCGTGCCCGCGCTGCGTCTCATCGAGGTAGATCGAGACTTCCGCGGTGCCGCCGTACGCGGGGCGCCCATAGAAGTCGGAGAAGCTGATCCAGCCGGCCATGCGGCCCTCGGCGTCCTCGCACACCCATAGCGGGCGGCGTTCGGGCAGATGGGCGTCGAACCACGCCTCGCGCGAAGCCACCGACACCGGTTCGGTATCGGCGGTCACCATGCGCGACGGCACCGTGCTGTTGTAGATGGCAACGATGCCGGGCAGATCCCCGCGCTGCGCGAGTCGCAGCGTAAATCCTGGAATGCTCATAAAAAACAGAAACCTATCGATCGAACTTGATGTTACGTCTCAGCACGCTTCACAAGGTCTGCGTCGGTCGCCCGGACTCGATGGCCTTGCCGAGGATCTCCTCGACCGCGCGCTTGAGGTTGCGGCCATTGTCGTCGTCGGGCAGATGCACGCCGACCCCCGGCGTCTTCAACGGCGTGCCGGCCGGCGTGATCCACGCCACCTCACCGGCCACCTGGAATTTCTGGCGATCCAGCAGCGACAGCACGAGGAACACCTGCTCGCCGAGCCGGAACGGCCGGTTCGACGGCACGAAGATGCCGCCGCGCGACAGGAACGGCATATACGCGGCGTACAGGCCCGCCTGATCCTTGATCGACAGCGACAGCACGTTCGGCCGCGATGCGCTGCCGGGCGTGGTGGCCGGCCCTGCGGCGGATGCCGCGGGCGTTGCCGGTGCCGCCGTCGGGCGTGGCTGCGCCCCCGTGACTGCTGTATTCATCTTGACCCCAGGTTATGGCTGGCCGCTTTGTGCGGCCTATATGGATAGACGCCTACCGGAACAGCTGCCGGTAGTCGAGAAACACCGATTCCATCACCAGCCTCGCTGCCAGCGGGTGATTTTCGTTGCGGCGATGGCTCACGAGCCGCGCCGCAAACCCCTGCAGGCGATACGCGTCCGTCGCCTGCGCGCAGCGCGCCAGCGCGGCGCGCTCCTTCGGAAAGTACCGCGCGCCCGGCTTGCCGGCGACATCCAGCTGCGATGCCAGCAGATCGTACGTCCAGCGCTGCAGGATGCCAAGCACGGCGGGCACCGGAAGCTTCTGCAGTTGATCTGCCGCAGACAGCGCATCGAACGCGGCGCCGGCCGCAAGCTGCCCGACCAGCCAGCGCTGCAGCGGCTGTTCCTCGGCCTCGGCGGCGTGCAGCGCGGTCAGCGGGGAGCCGCCGGCCAGCGCAAGTTGCGCCTCGGCATCGGCCACGCCCTGGCTGCCGAGCCAGGCCAGCGCCTGCTCGTGCGTGGGCCGCGTCACGCCGAACTGGCGGCAGCGCGACAGGATCGTCGGCAGCACGCGGTCCAGCCGGTCCGTCACCAGCAGGAACACCGTCGATGGCGGCGGTTCCTCGAGCGTCTTCAGCAGCGCGTTGGCGCCTTCGGTCTGCAAGGCATCGAGCGGATAGACCACGACCACGCGCAGGCCCGCGCGGTGCGTACCGACGCCCACGGCCTCGATCAGCGCGCGCACCTGCTCCATGCGGATGATCTTGCTCGGCGCCTTCTTCTTGCCGCCGCCCTCGGCGTCGCCGTCGCCCTCGGCGCCGCCTTCGAGGGCCTCCGGCCGGACCACCGAGAAATCGGGGTGATTGCCCTGGCTGAACCAGTGGCACGCGCCGCAGGTCCCGCACGGCTGGCCGTCGGCCCGCGGCGTCTCGCAGAGCAGCCCCTGCGCGAAATGCAGCGCGAGGTCACGCTTGCCGATGCCTTGCTGGCCGTGCAGCAGCAACGCATGGGGCAGCCTGTCGCGTAACGCGGCAAGCCGTTGCCAGTCTTCTCGTTGCCAGGGATAAAGCATTGCGGTTCAGTGGGTTAGCGAGGTTTCCTCATGTGTCTTGCCACGGCATGAGGTCAATATCACAACAGCAATATACGCGTTCCAAATCAAGGCGTTGCAATAAATTCCGCAACAATGTTCTCAAGCTCGTCACGAATGGCCTCGATGGTCCGCGTGGCGTCGATCACGCGGAACCGCCCGGGCGACTGCGCGGCGCGGCGCAGATACTCCGCGCGGGTCCGCTCGAAGAACGCGCGCGACTCGGCCTCGAACTTGTCGGGGGCCCGCGCGCCGGCCAGACGCTCGCTGGCGGTTTCCAGCGGCACGTCGAACAGCAGCGTCAGATCGGGCTGCAGGTCGCCCTGCACCCACTGCTCCAGCACCTCGAGCCGTGCCGTGGGCAGGCCCCGGCCGCCGCCCTGATAGGCGAACGTGGCGTCGGTGAAGCGGTCCGAGATGACCCAGTCCCCGCGCGCGAGCGCGGGCGCGATGACCTCGGCGATATGCTCGCGGCGCGACGCGAACATCAGCAGCGCCTCGGTCTCGAGGTCCATCTTCCGATGCAGCAGCAGCGCGCGCAGGTCTTCGCCGAGGGGGGTGCCGCCCGGCTCGCGCGTGGTCACCACGGGCGTCGCGCCGGGCCGCGCGCGCAGGCGCTGCGCCACCCAGTCGATATGGGTGCTCTTGCCCGCGCCGTCGATGCCCTCGAAGGTGATGAATTTTCCGCGTGGTGGATGGGTGTCGCGCATGGACGTGTTATTTGCCGCGCTGGTACTTGTCGACCGCGCGATTGTGTTCGGGTAGCGAATTGGAGAAATGGCTGCTGCCGTCGCCGCGCGCCACGAAATACAGCGCATCCGACGGGGCCGGCGCGGTGGCCGCGGCCAGCGAGGCCAGACCCGGCAGCGCGATCGGCGTCGGCGGCAGGCCGGCGCGCGTGTACGTATTGTAAGGGGTGTCGGTCTGCAGGTCCCGCTTGCGGAGGTTGCCGTCGAACTTCTCGCCCACGCCGTAGATCACGGTCGGGTCGGTCTGCAGCATCATGTTCTTGCGCAGCCGGTTGACGAACACCGCCGCGATCATCGGCCGCTCGACGGCCTGCCCGGTCTCCTTCTCGACGATGGAGGCCATGATCAGCGCCTCGTAGGGCGTCTTGTACGGCAGGTCCGGCGCGCGGGCATTCCACGCATCGGCCAGGCGCTTCTGCATCGCGCGATAGGCGTGCCGATACAGTTCCACGTCGCTGCTGCCGCGCGCGAACAGGTAGGTATCGGGGAAGAACATGCCCTCCGGCGACGTTTCCTCGGCGCCGATGGCTTTCATCAGGTCCGCGTCGGACATGCCCGTGGTGTCGTGGCGCAGGGCCGGGTTGGCGTCGACGGCCGCGCGCATCTTGCGGAACTCCCAGCCCTCGATGACCGTGACCACATAGTGCGTGACCTCGCCGCGCGCGAGCTTGTCGAGCACGTCGAGCGGCGTCACGCCGGACTCGAACTGGTAGCCGCCCGCCTTGAGGCTCGCGCCCTGCCCCGTGATCCGGGCCAGCAGGATGAACAGGCGCGCATCGATCGGCACGCCGCCGCGCTGGACCTGGCGGCCGACGCTGACGACGCTGGAATTGGGCTTGATGACGACCTCGACCGGCGAGGTGGCGAGCGTCAGGGGCTGGTGTGCCCACCAGGCGAAGCCGCCCGCGGCGGCGAGCGCCACGATGACAAGGAGCCCGACGAGGCGTAAAAAGAAGCGTTTCATTGATGCGTGGGGCGATGGTTCCGTCATGTCCCTACCGGCGGGTCGGGTTCGCGCGCGGCCGGCCGACATGGCGCAAGGCCCATATAATACCGGGAGCCTTGAGCCCTCACGAGCCCATCACGCCACATCCATCGCCCGTGCCGCCCGTCCATGCCGCCGGATGACCCGTGGCTTGCCGCGAAGCATCGCCGTCCCCATATGCCGAGGGCGCCAAAGATATTCACTCCTATCGCATGACAGCCAACGCCAACCCGTCTCTCTCGTCCAGCGTGGACGCCCTGCGCACCACCGGTATCGTCGCACCCATCGCCGGCATCGGCCTGATCCGCGTGACCGGCGACGATGCCGGCACGTTCCTGCACGCCCAGCTGACCAACGCCACGGAAGACCTGTCCGCCGCCGATGCGCGGCTGGCCGGTTACTGCTCGCCCAAGGGCCGGCTGCAGGCCAGCTTTCTCACGTGGCGCGATGCGGAAGGCATCGTGCTGCAACTGTCGGCCGATATCCAGCCCGCGATCCAGAAGCGCCTGACGATGTTCGTGCTGCGCGCGAAGGCGAAGCTTGCCGACGCATCGGCCGCCTATCGCCTGCTCGGCGTGGCCGGCCCGAAGGCCGCCGAGGCGCTGGCCGCCGCCGGGCTGCCCGCACCGCTGGCCCCGCTGGCCGCGGCCGCGGCCGATGGCACGACCGTGATCCGCCTGCCCGACGGCGCCGCGCAGCCGCGCTGGCAGCTCGCGGTGCCGGCCGAACGCGCGGACGCGGTACTTGCCACGCTGGCGGCCACGCTCGCGCCGGCCGATGCCGAAGTCTGGGACTGGCTCGATATCGCAGCCGGTATCCCGCGCATCGTCACGGCCACGCAGGAACAATTCGTACCGCAGATGATCAACTTCGAATTGATCGGCGGCGTGAATTTCCGCAAGGGCTGCTATCCGGGGCAGGAAGTCGTGGCGCGCAGCCAGTATCGCGGCACGCTCAAGCGCCGCATGTGGCGCGTGCATGGCGAAGGCGCCGCGCCAGCGCCGGCCACCGAGATCTACCGTCCCGAGGACGCCGAGCAGCCGTGCGGCATGATCGTCAACGCGACCGCTTCGCCCGAGGGCGGATGGGATGGGCTGGCCGAACTCAAGATCGACGCGGCGGCTGGCGAGATGCGGCTCGGCGCGGTCGGCGGCAGCCCGGTGGTCACGCGTGCGTTGCCGTACGAAGTCCCGCTGCCAAACGACGCCCAATCGTAAGGCTGCGCCACACGGGAGCCAGGGCATGAGCGATCATCTGTTCGTTTACTTCCGCGTGGCGGACGACTACGCGGCCGATGCGTTGCCGCGCTGGCATCGCTGGATGGAGACCGTGGCCGAGGCGACGGGGATTGGTGGTACGCTCATGCGCAGGCCCGAGACGCGGGATGGCCTGCAGACGTGGATGGAGTGTTATGCGGATGTCCCGCCCGCATTCGATGCAACGCTCGACGGACTCTGGCGTCAAAGCGGACTCGACGGCTGTATTCAGGGCGAGCGTCGCGCCGAGCGTTTTATCGATCTGGACATCCTGTAGCAGCGAAGCAAAGGAAGCAATATGTGCCTGATTCTGGTCGCATGGCAATCGCACCCGGACTATGCCCTGGTGGTTGCCGGCAACCGCGACGAGTTCTATGCGCGCCCCGCCGCACCCGCGCACTGGTGGCAGGATGCCCCGCAGGTGCTGGCGGGACGCGACATGGCCGAGGTGATCGGCGACGCGGGGACGTGGATGGGCATTGCCAGTGGCGATGGATCCGTGCGCTCGCGCATGTCGCGCGACAGGCGCCATGGCGGCGCGCGCTTCGCGGCGCTGACCAACTATCGCGCGCCGTCGGAAAAGCGCGTGGACGCGCGCTCGCGCGGCGAGCTCGTGGCGCGCTTCCTGCGCGGCCAGCAGACGCCCGAGGATTATCTGGACGCCCTGTCGCAGGCGCACGGCATGTACAACGGGTTCAACCTGCTGGCCAGCGATATGGAAGAGCTCTGGTGGTACAGCAACCGCTCGCCGTCGCGCCAGCCGCAGCGGCTGGATCCGGGCCTCTATGGCCTTTCCAACGCGCTGCTCGATACGCCGTGGCCCAAGGTACGTAGCCGCGTGGGCGCAATGTGCGAAGTGCTCGCGGCCGATCGCGGCGATGCGAGCGCGAGCGCGGACCCCTATCTGCAGATGCTGGCCGACGACCATCGCGCGCTCGATTCGGAGCTCCCTTCGACCGGTGTGTCGTTCGAATGGGAAAAGGTGCTGTCGTCCGCGTTTATCCGCTCGCCGAGCTATGGCACGCGCGCCAGCACGGTGCTGCGCGTGCGGCACGATGGCCGCTTCGATTTCAGCGAACGCAGCTTCGGCGCCGAGGGCCAGGTCGGCGAGGTCAGCTATCGTGGCCAGCTAGGCGTGGCGCGCGACACCGACGTGCCTGCGTCGCGCTGATACGCGGCCGTTTCTTCAGGCGAGCGTCTTGCGCATCTCCACGTGCGGGATGCCGGCCTCTTCGAATTCTTCCCCCACCTGCTCGAAACCCGCGCGCGCGTAGAACGGCGCCGCGTGGGTCTGCGCATTGAGCGCCAGTTCCCTGTAGCCAAGCGCCTGGGCCTTGGCCATCAGCGCCTCCAGCACCTTGAAACCGACCCCCGTGCCACGCGCGGTGGCCAGCACGGCCATGCGGCCGATATGGCCGTCGGGCAGCAGGCGGCCCGTGGCCACGGCGGTACCGTCGGGCTGCAGCGCCAGCGCGTGCCAGCACTGCGCATCCCACTCGTCGAGTTCGAGTTCCTGCGGCACGCGTTGCTCCTCCACGAATACCGTGAAACGGATGGCGCTTGCGCGCGCCTGGGCTTCGGACCAGGGACAGACGACGACGGTGATGGACATGACGGAGCGCGACAGCGGTGGAAACGAATCGAGGCGTCATGATAGTAGAATCGACCGCTCGTGACACAAGGAGACTGACATGCCGCGCTTTGCCGCGAACCTCTCGATGATGTACAACGAGCACGGTTTCCTGGACCGCTTTGCCGCTGCTGCCGCGGATGGGTTCCAGGCCGTCGAGTACCTGTTCCCGTTCGAGCATCCCGCCAGCGAGATTCGCAAGCGGCTCGACGACAACGGCCTCGCGCAGGCACTGTTCAACGCGCCGCCCGGCAACTGGGCAGCGGGCGAGCGCGGTACCGCGGCACTGCCCGGCCGCGAGGCGGAGTTCCGCGAAGGCTTCGCGCAAGCCCTCGAGTACGCGGCCGTGCTCGGCAACGATCGCGTGCATGTGATGGCCGGCATCGTCCCCGCCGATGCGGACCACGCGCGCTGCCGCGCGGTCTACCTCGAGAACCTCGCCTACGCCGCGGCCTCCGCGGCCGCGCATGGCATGACGGTGCTGATGGAGCCCATCAACACGCGCGACATGCCGGGTTACTTCCTGAGCCGTCAGGACGACGCGCACACGATTCGCGAGCAGGTCGGCGCGGCCAACCTGCGCGTGCAGTTCGACTGCTATCACTGCCAGATCATGGAGGGCGACCTCGCGGTCAAGCTCAGGCGCGACTTCGCGGGCATCGGCCATATCCAGATCGCGGGTGTGCCGGAGCGGCACGAGCCCGATACGGGCGAGCTCAACTATCCGTATCTGTTCGACGTCATCGATGGGCTTGGCTATACCGGCTGGATTGGCTGCGAATACCGTCCGCGCGCGGGCACGTCGGCGGGTCTGGGCTGGCTCAAGCCGTATCTCGTCACGCGCGTGTAAGAGCTATAGGGCTATAGGGCTATCGTCTGTCAGCAACGCGGCAAAGCGGTCGGCGAGCGTCGGCCGCGAGCGCGTGGGCCAGATAGCGCTCAGTTCGAACGGCGGCAGGTTGTCGCCATCGCGCACATCGTGAAAGCTCACGCCCGCGAACTGTAGCGCCAGCACCGAACGCGGCAGCAGCGATGCGCCGCATCCGGCCGCCACGCATGCGAGCACCGTCAGCGAACGGTTGGCATCCTGCACGACATTGGCCTCGCAGCCGGCCTTGCGGAACGCGCTCAGGATGCCGGCCCGGATCACGGGCAGTTGCTCGCTCGGAAACCAGACCAGTCCCGCATCCGATAACTCCCTGAGTCCGACCTTGCCATCGTCGGCCACGCGATAGCCGCTCGGCACCACGGCCAGCAGCTGCTCGCGCACGATCAGCTTCTCGCGCATGCGCCCACCCACCGCCACCGGCGTGTGCAGCAGGCCGATATCGATGAGCCCTTTCTCCAGCGCACTGGCCTGCTCCGCGTTGCTCATCTCGCGCAGCACGAGCTCGATATTGGGGACTTCGCGCCGCAGCGACGCGATGGCGCGCGGCAGCAGGCTGAACAGCGCGGCGGACACAAAACCGATGGTCAGCCGACCGCCACGCTGCGCGCCGATTTCCCTTGCGCGGTGGGAGGCTGCGTCGATACGCGCCACGCTCAGCCGCACGTCCTCGACGATGGCCTCCCCGGCCGCTGTCAACGCGGCACCGCGCCGCGTGCGTTCAAACAGCTTGACCCCGAGATCGCGCTCCATGCGCGTGAGGGCCTGGCTCAGTGCCGGCTGGGCGATATCGAGCACTTCGGCGGCCCGCGTGACGCTGCCGGCATCCACAACGGCCAGAAAGTACTTCAGATTGCGTGTGTCCATCGGACGAGCATATCAGAATGATATGAAAAACGATCATATCCATAGTATGCGGGCGATTTCAGGCTGCATAGAATGCTCCGCAGCAGCGCCCGGCCTGGCCGGTGCGCACGTACAACTACAAGCTGCCGCGTGAAGGGGACGACATCTCCCGCGGCGCAGGAGATTGCCATGAACTGGTACCGCGAGATCTCGCCCACCGAGAAACGCACGCTCTGGGGTTGCTTTGCCGGTTGGGCGCTCGATGCCATCGATGCGCAGCTGTTCAGTCTCGTCATTCCGACCCTGATCGCCACATGGGGCATCGCCAAGGGCCAGGCCGGCCTGATCGGCGCGGTCACGCTCGTCGGCGGCGCGGTCGGCGGTTTGCTGGCGGGCGTGCTTTCGGACCGTATCGGCCGCGTGCGCGCGCTGCAGGTCACCGTCATCTGGTTCTCGCTGTTCACGTTCCTGTGCGCGTTTGCGCAGAACTATGAGCAGTTGCTCGTGCTCAAGGCGCTGCAGGGGCTCGGCTTCGGCGGCGAATGGACCGCGGGTTCCGTGTTGCTGGCCGAGACCATGCGCGCGCGCCATCGCGGCAAGGCGATGGGCATCGTGCAGAGTGCGTGGGGCTTTGGCTGGGGCGCTGCCGTGCTGCTCTATACGGTGGTGTTCTCGTATGTCTCGCCCGAGTGGGCGTGGCGCGTGCTGTTCGCGATCGGCATCGTGCCGGCGGGCCTCGTGCTCTATCTGCGCCGCGGCATCGAGGAGCCGAAGCGCGAGGCACGGCCGGCCGAGGGCCCTGCCCAGAGCGGCGGCGCACTGTCGATTCTCGCGGGCATCTTTCACCCGTCCGTGCTGCGCCAGACCATCGTCGGCGGGTTGATCGGGCTCGGCGCGCACGGCGGCTATCACGCGGTGACCACGTGGCTGCCCACGTATCTGAAGACCGAGCGCCATCTGTCGGTGCTCGGGACCGGCGGCTATCTGTCGGTCGTGATCGTCTCGTTCATCATCGGCTGCTTTGTCAGCGCCTGGCTGCAGGATCGCATCGGCCGCCGCTGGAACGTGATCTTCTTCGCGCTGGCCAGTGCCATCACGGTGAACCTCTATGCGTTCCTGCCGATCAGCGATACCGCGATGCTGTTCCTGAGCTTTCCGCTCGGCCTGTTCTCGGCCGGCATTCCCGCGACGATGGGCGCGCTGTTCAACGAGCTCTATCCGCAGGGCGTGCGCGGCACGGGTGTGGGCTTCTGCTACAACTTCGGGCGCATCGTATCGGCGGTGTTTCCGTTCCTCGTCGGCCATATGGGCAACTCGATGCCGCTAGGTACCGCGCTCGGTATCGATGCGGGCATCGCGTACGGCCTCGTCGTGGTCGCCGCGCTGTTCCTGCCGCGTCCGCGGACGCAGCCGGCCACCGGTGCCGCGCCGCAGCAGGCCTGAGTGTTACCGGAGCGCCGTACGATGGATCGTCTTCCTTCCTCGATCGCCACGGGCAGCGATGCCCTCTCGCCCGACAATGCGCGCTGGCTGGCCGCCAATGCGCAACCCGTCGAAGCCGTGGATGCCCATGCGCATGTGTTCGTGCGCGGGCTGCCGCTCGCGGCCGAGCGGCGCCACGCGCCCGACTACGATGCCACGCTCGACGACTATGTCTCGCACCTGCGCGCCAACGGCCTCTCGCATGCCGTGCTCGTGCAGCCGAGCTTTCTCGGCACCGACAACGGGTTCTTTCTCGATGTGCTGAAACGCTATCCGCGGCGGTTCCGCGGCGTGGCGGTCATCGAGCCGGAAATGTGCGAAAGCGTGTGCGACCGTGAACTCGCATCGATGCACGAGGCCGGCGTGGTCGGCATACGGCTGAACCTGATCGGCCGGCCGCTGCCGGACCTGCGCGATGGCCGCTGGCCCGCGCTGCTCGCGCGCGTCAATGCGCTGGGGTGGCATGTGGAAATCCATCGCGGCGCCGGCGATCTCGGTGCGCTGCTCCCCGCGCTGATTGCGCAGCAGTGCACGGTCGTGATCGATCATTTCGGCCGGCCCGATCCGACGCTCGGCGCCGCGGACCCCGGGCTCGACGATCTGTGCGCGGTGGCATCGACGGGACAGGTGTGGGTCAAGCTGTCGGCCGCTTATCGCAATATCGCCGGCGACTCCGGCCTGGCGGTAGGCGAGGCACTCACCGCGCGCATGCTCGACGCGTTCGGCCCCACGCGGCTCGTCTGGGGCAGCGACTGGCCGCATACGCAGCACCGCGAGGTCATCGACTACGACGCCTCGCGCGCGGCCCTGAATCGCTGGATCCCGGACGCCTTCACGCGCCAGATCGTGCTGCGCGATTCGGCGCGCGCGCTGTTCCGCTTCGGCTGACGCGCAGCCTTCATCGCGCGGCGCCGGATCAGCGGGCCATCTGCAGCGCGCGCACGACCAGTTGAAAGGCCGGCGACGGCTGCGCGCGCGATGTCTATACGGCCGCGTTTGCCACGCCGCTGTTCGGCGCGGGCGACAAGTTCATGGCCGCGCTGACGCTCTCCGGACCCGCTTCGCGGCTGGAGGCGGAGATCGCGCGCGTGCAGCGCGTTGCGGCGAAGAAGCTGTCGAAGCTGCTCGGCGCGAGCGCGGCGTGGTGCGAGAAGATCTATGACGCCGGGGGCGCGACGCCCCACTGAGAACGGACCGCGACAGAAGCCCTTCCATTCGGCGCTATCATCCCAATATCACGATGATGCGCACCCCCCACGCCGACTTGGACGCCTTGCAGGATTTCCATCCCGCGGTGGCGGCATGGTTTGCCGCGACCTTTCCGCGCGCCACGGAAGCGCAGGCGCGCGCGTGGCCGCTGATCCAGCGCGGGCAGCCGACGCTGATCGCGGCGCCCACGGGCTCCGGCAAGACGCTGACCGCGTTCCTGGCCGCGATCGACGCACTCGTGCGGGAGAGCGTGGAAACGCCCCTGCCCGATGAGACGCGCGTCCTCTACGTCTCCCCGCTGAAGGCCCTCTCCAACGACATCCGCGTCAACCTGCTGGCGCCGCTCGCGGGCATCGGCGCCGAGCTCGAGGCCATGGGCCTGCCCGCGCATGGCATTCGCACCGCCGTGCGCACGGGCGACACGCCACAGGCCGAACGCAACGCCATGCGCCGGCGGCCGCCCCATATCCTCGTCTCCACCCCGGAATCGCTCTACGTGCTGCTGGCCTCGGACTCGGGCCGCGCGATGCTGGCCGGCGTGCGCACCGTGATCGTCGATGAAATTCACGCGGTCGCGGGCAACAAGCGCGGCAGCCATCTCGCGCTGAGCCTCGCGCGGCTCGATGCATTGTGCGAGCGCCCGCCCGTGCGCGTCGGGTTGTCGGCGACCCAGAAGCCCCTGTCGGCCGTTGCGGATTTCCTGAGCGGTACCGGCAAGACCTGCGAGATCGTCGATGTCGGCCACGTGCGCAAGCGCGACCTCGCGCTCGAGCTGCCACCGGTGCCGCTCGAGGCCGTGATCGCCAACGAGGTCTGGGAGCGCGTCTACGACCGGCTTGCCGAGCTCTCCGCGCAGCATCGCACCACGCTGATCTTCGTCAACACGCGCCGCATGGCCGAGCGCATGGCGCGGCACCTCGCCGACCGTATCGGCGGCGAACATGTGGCCGCGCATCACGGCAGCCTGGCAAAGGAATACCGGCTCGATGCCGAGCAGCGCCTCAAGCGCGGCGCATTGCGCGTGCTCATTGCCACGGCATCGCTCGAGCTCGGCATCGATATCGGCGATGTCGATCTGGTCTGCCAGATCGGTTCGCCGCGCAGCATCGCGTCGTTTCTCCAGCGCGTGGGCCGCTCGGGCCACCATGTCGGCGGCCTGCCCAAGGGCCGGCTGTTTCCCACTTCGCGCGACGACCTGATCGAATGCGCGGCGCTGCTCGACTGCGTGCGCCGCGACGAGCTCGATGTACTGCGTATTCCGGTGGCGCCGCTCGACGTCATGGCGCAGCAGATTGTCGCCGAGGTAGGCCTGCGCGAATGGGAAGAAGACGCGCTGTTCGCGCTGATCCGCAGCGCGACACCGTACGCCACGCTCGACCGCGCGCATTTCGACGCGGTGCTGCGCACGCTGGCCGAAGGCTATACGGGACGCCAGGGCGTGCGCGGCGCCTACCTGCATCGCGATACGGTCAGCGGCACCGTGCGCGCGCGGCGCGGCGCCAGGATGACGGCCGTCACGTCCGGCGGGACGATTCCCGACAACGCCGACTTCACGGTGGTGCTCGAGCCCAGCGGACAGAACGTCGGCACCGTGCATGAAGACTTCGCGGTGGAGAGCCTGGCCGGCGATGTCTTCCAGCTTGGCAATACGTCGTATCGCATTCAGCGGATCGAAGCGGGCAAGGTGCGCGTGGTGGACGCGCATGGCGCCGCGCCGAATATTCCGTTCTGGATCGGCGAGGCGCCGGGACGCAGCGATGCCCTGTCACTGGGCGTGGCACGCCTGCGCGCGGAGATCGATCGACTGTTGGGCGATCGGCTGCCGGGCAGCGTTGACGACATCGGCGATGGCGCGGCGGCGATCGATCATGCGGTCGGCTGGTTGCAGACGCATATCGGACTGCACGAGGATGCCGCGCGGCAGATCGTCGAGTATCTGGCCCGTGCGCGCGCGGCCCTTACCGCGCTGCCCACGCACGATACGCTCGTGATGGAGCGCTTCTTCGACGAGTCCGGCGGCATGCAGCTGGTCGTCCATGCGCCCTATGGCAGCCGCATCAATCGCGCGTGGGGACTGGCGCTGCGCAAGCGCTTCTGCCGCACGTTCAACTTCGAATTGCAGGCGGCGGCCACCGAGGATGCGATCGTGCTGTCGCTGTCGGAGAGCCACAGCTTTGCGCTCGACGAGGTATGGCATTACCTGAAGTCGTCCAGCGCCGAGCACGTGCTGGTGCAGGCGCTGCTCGATGCGCCGCTGTTCAATGTGCGCTGGCGCTGGAATGCAACGACCGCGCTGGCGTTGCCGCGCTTTCTCGGCGGCCGCAAGGTGGCGCCGCAATTACAGCGCATGAAGAGCGACGATCTGCTGGCCGCCGTGTTTCCCGATCAGGCGGCCTGCCTCGAGAATATCGTCGGCGAACGCGAGCTGCCCGATCATCCGCTGGTCGAACAGACGCTCGACGACTGCCTGCACGAGGCGATGGACAGCGAAGGATGGATTGCGCTGCTGCGCCGCATGGAAGCGGGCGAACTGCGCCTGATCGCGCGCGATCTGCCGGCGCCCTCGCCGCTGGCGATGGAGGTGCTGGGCGCACGGCCCTATGCCTACCTCGACGACGCGCCCATCGAGGAGCGCCGCACGCAGGCGGTGCTCAACCGGCGCTGGACCGATCCGGCGTCGACCGACGATATGGGCGCGCTCGACGCCGGTGCCATCGCCGCCGTGGCCGACGAGGCGTGGCCGACCGCGCGCAATGCCGATGAAATGCAGGAGGCGCTGATGTCGCTGGCCTGCATCACGGAGGCCGAGGCGTCGGCCAACGCGGGCTGGCCCGAATGGCTCGCGGCGCTGGCCGCGGGTGGGCGCGCGATGCTCCACGATGTGAATGGGGAGACGAGCCTGTGGGTGGCACGGGAGCGGCTGGCGTGTGTGCGGGCGGCTTATGGCGTCAACGTCGGCATCAATGTTGGCATCGATGTCGCAGCAGCGCAGGGAGATGGCCCATGGACGCGCGACGACGCGCTGGTGGAGCTGCTGCGCGCGCGGCTGTCGGGCTTCGGCCCGCAAACCCTCGCCGAGATCGCCGCGCCGCTGGCGCTGCCCGAGGGCACGGTCGCCATCGCGCTGGCGCAACTCGAGCGCGAAGGGTACGTGATGCGTGGCCGCTTTACGCCGGGGCGGCCGGCCGGCGCGACGGCGGAGCAATGGTGCGAGCGTCATCTGCTCGCGCGCATCCACCGATACACCATCCGCAAACTGCGCCGCGAGATCGAGCCCGTCGAGCGGCAGGACTTCATGCGGTTTCTGTTCGCATGGCAACACCTGTCGGAGGACACACGCCTCCAGGGCAGCGACGCCCTGCCACAGGCACTGGCCCAGCTGGAAGGCTTCGAAGCGCCGGCCGGCGCATGGGAGTCCGAACTGCTGGCGCCGCGCGTGAAGGAGTACGCGGGCCTCTGGCTCGACGACCTTTGCCGCGCGGGCCGCATCGTGTGGACGCGGCTGGGCGCGCCGGCCAGCGCGAGCGGCGGTCCCGTGCGTGCCACACCGCTGGTGCTGCTGCCGCGCCGGCAGCTCGCGACCTGGCATGCGATGCCGGCCAATGCCACCGATATCGAAGTCTCCCCGCGCGCCGCGCGCGTGCTGGAAGCGCTGCGGCAACACGGCGCGATGTTCTACGACGAACTCGCCCACGATGCGCGGCTGCTGCCCGCCGAACTGGAGAACGCGCTCGGGGAACTGGTCGCCACGGGACTCGTGAACGCCGACAGCTATGCGGGCCTGCGCGCGATGCTCGTGCCCGCGAGCAAGCGCAATACGATGGACCGCCGGCGACGGCGTGGCGCGGGACCGACGATGGAGGAAGCGGGCCGCTGGGCACTGGTCCGCCGGCCCGACGCGGTGACGGTCACCACGCGCGCGAGCGAGATCGTGGCGGACACCGTCGTCACCGATGCCGCCGCCAGCCCTCCCTCGCCCGCCCCGCGCGCAGCGGGCCTCCGCCGCACGGACCCGGAAACGCTCGAACACATCGCCATGACGCTGCTGCGCCGCTACGGCGTCATGTTCTGGAGCCTGCTGGAACGCGAAGCCGCATGGCTGCCGTCGTGGCGCGAACTGCTGCCCGTCTACCATCGCCTGGAAGCCCGCGGCGAAGTCCGCGGCGGCCGCTTCGTCGCCGGCCTGTCGGGCGAACAGTTCGCGCTGCCCGAAGCCATCCCGCTGCTACGCGACATGCGCCGCCGCCCGCACGACGGCGAACTGATCGCCATCTCGGCCATCGACCCGCTCAACCTCTGCGGCACGATCCTCCCCGGCGACAAGGTCCCCGCCCTCACCGGCAACCGCATCCTGTTCCGCGACGGCATTGCCATCGCCACACAGGTCTCCGGCAAGTTCCACTACCTGCAGACGCCGGCCCCCGCGGAGCGCGACATGCTGCAGGCGCGCCTCGTCGCGCAGCGTTAGCGGTACAGACCCTAGCGCACCGACTTGAACGCCGCGCGCAGTTCCTCGGCAAACAACTGTGGTTGCTCCCATGCCGCGAAGTGGCCGCCCTTCGATACCTGGTTGTAGTACATCAGCGACGGATACGCCTGCTTGCTCCAGCTCTCGGGCGCGCGGTAGATCTCGTGCGGGAACACGGTGATGGCCACCGGCACCTTGATGTCGCGCGTCTTCTGCGCGTCCGCGCTGAAGTTGTTGTTGTTGTTTTCCCAGTAGAACCGCGACGACGACGCGCCCGTGTTCGTGAGCCAGTACAGCGTGATGTCGTTGAGGATCGCGTCGCGCGTCAGCACGCGTTCGGGCTTGCCGTCGCTGTCGCTCCATGCGGCGATCTTCTCGTACGTGAACGCCGCAAGCGCCGAGGGCGAGTCCGTCAGCGAGTAGCCGATGGTCTGCGGGCGCGTGACCATCATCGCGCCGTATGCGGCGTTGCGGCCGAAGAACGTGCGCAGCGACTCGTACGCGTCCCGCTCGGACGACGTGAGCTCCGACGGGGCCGCGTCGCCGCTCAACAGCGACTTCATCAGGCCACCCGGCACCGTGGCCGGCATGTTCAGGTGAATCGCCTTCAGTCCCGGCGGGGCCTGGCGCGCCAGCGCGTCGGAGATCACCGAGCCGTGGTCGCCACCCTGCGACACGTATTGCGTGTAGCCGAGCCGCTTCATCAGCGTGTCCCATGCGCGCGCCGTGCGATCCGGACCCCAGCCCAGTTCCGTCGGCCGGCCCGAGAAGCCATAGCCCGGAATCGACGGGATGACGACGTCGAACGCATCTTCCGCGCGGCCGCCGTAGGCCGTGGGATTGGTCAGCGGGCCGATCGTGTTGATGAACTCGAAGATCGAGCCCGGCCAGCCATGCGTGAGCACCAGCGGCAGCGCATTGGGGTTCTTCGATTTCACGTGGATAAAGTGGATATCCACGCCATCGATCTTCGTGACGAACTGCGGCAGCGCATTGAGCTGGGCCTCGGCCTTGCGCCAGTCGTAGCCCGTGCCCCAGTAGCGCACGAGTTCCTGCACGCGTGCAAGCTGGATGCCCTGCGAATCGTCGGCCACGGTTTCCTTGTCCGGCCAGCGCGTGGCGGCGATGCGCTTGCGCAGGTCGTCCAGCTGGGCCTGCGGTACGTGGACGCGGAACGGACGGATGCTCTCGTCGGCCTGCGCGGCCCTGGCGGTCGCGGATGACTTCGCCGCGTCGGCGGCATGGGCCGACGGCACGTGCCCGATCAGCGCGAGCGATGCCAGCGCGCTGGCGATGGCCAGGACATGGAATTTCGGAACTCGGATTGCCGGTTGCTGCGCGGTGACACGGGTGCGATACGACATGAACGTTCTCCTCGGTTTCGACTGGATCGGATCCGGCCAGCCCATGGCTGGCACGGCATGGAACGCAGTCTAGGGAGGCCGTTCATGCCCCAGGTGTCTGGAAAACGCGTTTTTGTATGTGGCTGTGTCGTGGCTTCGGCCGGATACAAAGCGATACGCAAGCCGGCGCTCAACGCGCGGGCGCGACCACCTCGTAGCCCTCGATGATCTCGCGCACCGGCCCCGGAATCGGGGCCGATGTCTGCGTCGCCGGATCCGCGCACACGTAGACGATCTCGCCCGTGATCAGATGTTCTTCCCCGCGATACATCTCCACGCGAAAGAGCATGCTGGAACGGCCGAGCCGCGCCATGCGGCCGCGGATATCGAGCTGGTCGTCGAAGCGCGCCGACGCGTGATATTCGAGCGTCGACTTGACGACGAAGATATCCACGCCGTGCGCGCCAAGCACGTCCTCCGGATAGCGGATGCCCAGCGCGCGCCAGTACTCGGTGACGCAGATATCGCAGTACGTCAGGTAATGCGCGTTGAAGACGATCGATTGCGGATCGACTTCGGCCCAGCGCACGCGCAAGGGCATGCTATGCCGGAAATCGGACTTTGCCATGATGGTGACGGTTACTGTGCCTTTGCCAGTCCGAGCTTGTCGATGATCGCCTTCTCCTTCTTGACCGTATCGGCCGCGAACTTCGCATACTCGGTGCTGCTCATGTAGTACGGCTCCATGTCGAACTTGGCGAGCGACTCGCGGTAGTTCGGCATCTCCATCGCCTGCTTGAACGCGTCATGCAGCTTCTGCACGATCTTCGGATCGGTGCCCTTGGGCACGACGAGCCCGAACGGCGAGGTCTGCACGATATTGATACCGAGCTCCTTCAGCGTCGGCACGTTCGGGAAGCGCGCCGAACGCTTGTCCCCCCACGTCGACAGCAGACGCAGACGGCCAGACTCGACGTAAGGCGCCCAGGCCGGCGTGTCCGCCACCGACATCACGTGGCCGCCGAGCAGCGCCTGCATCGATTCCGAATTGCCCTTGTACGGAATATGCGAGAACTGCACGTGCTCGTTCAGCGCGAGTTCTTCCATCGTGATGTGCAACGTCGTCAGCGCGCCCGGCGTGCCGTACGTAAGCTTGCCCGGGTTCGCCTTGGCGTAGGCCACGTACTCCTGCATCGTCTTGATCGGCGAGTCGGCCGGCACGACGAGGCCGAACGAGTAGCCGGCGAGGTTGATCACGTACTGGAGGTCCTTGACCGGATCCCAGTTGATCTTGGTCGTGTACGGCAGCCGGAACACGGGCAGCGGCACCTGCGCGAGCGTATAGCCGTCGGGCGCGGTGGTCTGCATCATCTGCGCGGGCAGCACGCCGCCGGCACCGGGCTTGTTCTCGACGATCACGGGCTGGCCGAGGATCTTCGAGGCATTGTCGGCGAGCACGCGGAACGGCACGTCGGTGGAGCCGCCGGCGGTGTAGCCGATGACCAGGCGGATGGGGCGCTGCGGAAACTTGTCGGCCTGCGCGTGGGCGGGCATGGCGGCCAGGCCGGTGGCGCCGGCCGCGGCCAGCATGCCCAGCTGGGCGAGGAAATTGCGACGTTGCATGGTGGTTGTCTCCTTGTTGTATGCGAATACTCGGATATCGCTGATATCGATCCTAGGTTTGGTAATCCGTTCCCTATCCGTTCCCTTATTCCTGGGCACTCCCGAAGGCCCGGCGCAGCGCGGACGCCGCATCGGCATGCGCGCCGGCCACGGCGCCGACAAAGCGGCCCATCTTGAAAAAGTCGTGGATCATGGTCGGATAGTCGGCCAGCGCGGTGGCGACACCGGCCGCCTCCAGCTTGCGCGCGTAGGCCACGCCCTCGTCATGCAGCGGGTCGTAGCCGGCCACCGCGATCCATGCGGGACAGCAGCCGTGCACATCGGCACCGGCCCCGCCGCCATCGAGCGGCGCAAAGCGCCAGTCGTCGCGGTCTTCGGGCTTGCCCAGATATTGCGAGAAGAACCACTGGATCATATCGGCCGTCAGCAGATACCCATCCGCGAGCGCGCGATGCGACGGCGTGTCCTGCCGCGCGCAGAACCCCGCGTAGATCAGCATTTGCAGCGCAAGCTGGTATCCGCGGTCTCGCGCCTCGATCGCGCAGGCCGCGGCCAGCGTGCCGCCCGCGCTATCGCCGCCCACGGCGATGCGCGACGCATCCGCACCGAGCCGCGCGGCCTCGTCGAAGGCCCACTGCATGGCGTCGAACGCATCGTTGGCCGCGGTCGGGAATTTCCATTCCGGACCCAGCCGGTAATCGACCGACAAAACCAGGCATTCGCCATCGAGGGCCAGCCGGCGGCACAGCGCATCGTGGGTATTGATACTGCCAACCGTGAATCCGCCGCCGTGAAAGTACACGAGCAGCGGCTGCGGGTCGGTCCAGCTCGGTTCGCGCGGCGCATAGAGCCGCACGGGAATCGCATACCCATCGCGCGCGGTGACCGTCAGGTTCTCGACCGTATGCACGGGCGGCGGCGAGATATCGAGGATCGGCGCGCTTTTCTCGTAGGCGAGCTTGGCATCGGCCACGGCAAGCGCGTGGATCGGCGGACGCTTTGCGCGCGCGATCAGGTCGAGCAGCTGGGCGACCTGCGGATCGAGCAGTTGCGCGGACATGCCGGGAGGATGCGTGGACAGACTGGCGGACATCACAATTGTGAACGGTCGTTCGATTTCGTCATTCTGCCATCGATTGCGCCGGGACGGCTTACGAAATTACCCTCATCGCGCACATATCCCCTCGATGCCGCCGGAATCCGCGACTATGCTGAAAACATAGATACGCCAACCGGCGCGGGAGACGACATGACAGGCGAACATCTGCAGGTGGTGCACGGCGACATTACGCGCATGGAAGTCGATGCGATCGTCAATGCCGCCAACAGCGGGCTAGTGGGCGGCGGCGGCGTGGATGGCGCGATCCATGGCGCGGGCGGCCCCGCGATCGGCAATGCCTGCCGCGCGATTGCCGATACGCAGGGCGGCTGCAAGACCGGCGAAGCGGTGATCACCACAGGCGGATTGCTCCCCGCGCCCTATGTCATCCACGCCGTGGGGCCGGTCTGGAAAGGCGGCAGCCAGGACGAAGACGCCCTGCTCGCCAACGCCTATCGCAACAGCATCCGGCTCGCGGGCGAGCACGACCTGCGCACGGTCGCGTTCCCCAATATCAGCACCGGCATCTACGGCTTTCCGCGCGAGCGCGCGGCCGATATCGCGATTGCCGCCGTGCGCGAGGCCCTGGCGCGCGCGCCGTCGATCGAGCAGGTCACGTTCGTGTGCTTCGACGAAGAGAACTATCGGCTGTACCGCGACCGGCTCGCCTGACCGTCTGGCTACGGCAGCGCGCTGCGGATCAGGAGGTTCACGCGCTCGGGTTGTTCATGGATGACCCAGTGCGTGCCCTCTGGGATGCGCTCGACACGCAGGTCCGGCACGAAGTCGCTCAGGCCCTCGACGAGCGTCTTCGGTAGCGCGCGGTCCTGCTCGCCCCAGATCACGAGCGTCGGCACGCGGACCACGGCGTCGGCGGGGTTGAACCGCGACAGATCCGCGGCCGGTTCGCTGTCGGTCGGCGGCCGCATCGGCGTGGCGCGGTAGTAATTGACGCTGCCCGTCAGCGAATGGCTGCCGTCCTCGCCCGGCGCGGACCAGGCAGCGTGATAGCGGGAGCGGACCCCATCCGTGAACCACGCGGGCCGTGGACCGTCGCCGCCGCTCAGCATTTTCTCGATCAGCGCGAAATCGTTGGCCGCCAGTGCCTGCTCCGAGCCCGGCTTGCGCAGCCAGTTCATATACGCCGACGCGGCCTGCTGCGCGGGATCGGCCGTCAGCGCGCGCGCAAACAGGTAGGGATGCGGCGCGTTGACGATGACCAGCCGTTCGACGAGCTCCGGATGCTGCATCGCAAGATTCCAGCAGACCGCCCCACCCCAGTCATGGGCCACGATCACGCATCGCGAATACCCGAGCGTGCGAATCAGCTGCACGAGGTCTTCGGCCACATGCTTCGGGCGGTACGCTTCCACTTCGGCCGGCTTGCCCGACAGGTTGAAGCCGCGCAGGTCCGGCGCCACCGCGAAGTGGGTCTGCCCGAACTCGGCCAGCTGGCGCTCCCACGCATACCAGAATTCCGGAAACCCGTGCACGAACAGGATCAGCGGCTTTCCCGGCTCGCCCGCGCTCGCATAATGCAGCCGCATGCCGTTCGGCAGGCTCGCGAACTGCAAATGGTGAATCACGGCGGGTGCGGTCATGAGTGTCTCCATCGACAGTCTCCTCTCTGGTGGGTGACTGACGACTCAACCGCGCAAGGCCCGTACCAGGGCAGCACGCACGTCGGGCTTCTCGGCAAACGGGTCCGCGGGATTCCGCGCGCCGACGATCGCCTCCATGCGTTGCCGCACACTGTCGAGCGCCTGGGGGTGCGAGTAAATATAGAAGTTTTCCTCGCGAATCGCGGCGAAAGTTCGCTGCGCGACCTCCTCCGCGGTGACCTTTCCCGATGACACGGCCTTCTCCCCCTGCGCCCGCGCCACCAACTGCGAACGCGTCAGCGGCGCCTCCCCGGCGGCATCCTTCGGCCGGTTGCGCTGGGACTGGGCGATGCCCGTCGGCACGAAGAAGGGGCACAGTACCGAGCAGTGCACCTGATCGGTGACGAGGCTCAGGTCCTGGTACAGCGTCTCGCTGAGCGACACCACCGCGTGCTTGGACACGTTGTAGATGCCCATGGTCGGCGCATTGACGAGCCCCGCCATCGATGCCGTATTCACGATATGCCCGCGGTAGGCCGGATCCTTCTCCGCGGCGGCCAGCATCAGTGGCGTGAAGATGCGCACGCCGTGGATCACGCCGTGCAGGTTCACGCCGAGCACCCAGTCCCAGTCGCGTTCCGAGTTCTCCCAGATCAGCCCGCCCGACCCGACGCCCGCATTATTGAACAGAAGGTTGACCTGCCCAAATGCGGACAGCGTCGAATCTGCCAGTGCCTGCATGTCGGCCGCGCGCGAGACGTCGGTGCGCACGCCGATGACCTGCGCGCCCTGCGCCCGGAACTCGCCGACCGTGGCGTCGAGCACGTCCTGCTGGACGTCCGCCAGCACCAGCCGCATGCCCAGCGACGCGCCGATGCGCGCGAACGCCTTGCCGAACCCCGACGCGCCGCCCGTGATGACGGCGACCTTGCCCTCGAAATGGTCCATCGGCGGGCTCCCGGTCAGACGAGCTTGACGAGCTGCTTGCCGAAATTCTTGCCCTTGAGCAGGCCCATGAATGCCTCGGGCGCGCTGGCCAGCCCCTCGGCCACGCTCTCGCGGAACTTGAGCTGGCGCTGTGCGACCATGCCGCCGAGTTCCTTGAGCGCCTGCGGCCATACGTCCATATGCTCGGAGACGATAAAGCCCTGGATCTTCGCGCGCGAAACCAGGATCGCGCGCGGGTTCTTCAGCGGCAGGTCCTGACCGTCATAGCCCGCGATCAGTCCGCACAGCGCGATGCGGCCGAATGCATTGAGGCGCGCCAGCACCACGTCGAGAATATCGCCGCCAACATTTTCGAAATAGCCGTCGATGCCATCGGGCGTCACGGCCTTGACCGCCGCGTAGAGCGCCTTGGCATCGGCCGCGGCCTTGTAGTCCACGCAGGCGTCGAAGCCCAGCTCGTTGACCACGTAATCGCACTTGTCCTTGCCGCCCGCCACGCCAACGACGCGGCAGCCGGCCTTCTTCGCCAGCTGGCCCACCACGCTGCCCACCGCACCCGACGCGGCGCTGACCACGATGGTCTCGCCCGCCTTCGGTTCGATGATGCGATTCAACCCGTACCATGCGGTCACGCCGGGCATGCCCACCGAGCCCAGGTAGGCCGACAGCGGGATATGCGTGGTGTCGACCTTCTGCATGCCGCTACCGTCGCTGACGCCCATTTCCTGCCAGCCGAACATCGCCACGACGCTGTCGCCGGCCTTGAACTTCGGGTTGCGGCTCTCGACCACTTCGCCGACGGTGCCGCCGATCATGACCTCGCCGAGCGGCTGCGGATTCGCATAGGACTTGCTCTCGCTCATGCGGCCGCGCATATACGGGTCGAGCGACAGGAAATGATTGCGCACGAGCACCTGCCCGTCTGCCAGCGTGGGCACGGGCACGGTCTCCAGCCGGAAGTTGTCCGGCGTCACGGCATCGGCCGGTCGAGAGGCCAGAACGATGCGCCGATAGGTTTGCTGATCCGACATGATGTGTCCCCTCAAGGTGATGGGTCTCGTTATGCGCGGCGACCGGTGTCAGCCGTCCGCGCCGGTGTCTGCCGCGCCGGGCGTGCGCCGCGGCGGCGAGCGTTTGATGAACTTGAACGTGCCCGAGCCCCGCGCGACGGTCTTGCCTTGCGGATCGACGATCTCCGCCTCGCAGAAAGCCATCGTGCTCGTACGGTGCACGCATTTGCCGCGCGCGACGATCTTGTCGCCACGCCCGGGGGCCATGAAACTCGATTTCATCTCGATCGTCACGACGCCGCGGCCTTCCGGGTCCGTCGAGCGGCCCGCGATGGCCATCGCGACGTCGAGCATCGTCATCAGCACGCCACCGTGCGCCATGTCCCAGCTGTTCTGGTGGCGTTCGAGCAGATCGAGCTCGATCTCGCTCTGCCCCGCCTCCATGCGATTGCATCGCACGCCGAGGTCGAGAAGAAAGGGAATCCTGTGAAGAAAGCCGTTGTGTTCCGTCATGATCCGAAAGCGTCTGCGTCATTGGGCGCGCACGTGCGCGCCCGCCATTATGGATTCATATCGCGCTGACGCCACCGTCCACGGCCAGAATCTGCCCGGTGATATGTTTGCCCGCCGCGCTCGCGAACAGCAGCGCGGCGCCTTTCAGGTCCTCGTCGTCGCCGAGCCGGCGCAGCGGCACGCCCGCGCACATGGCGTCCACGCCCAGGCGGTCGAGCGATCCCTGCGTCATCTTCGACGGGAAGAAACCGGGGGCAAGCGCGTTGACCGTGATGTTGTGCTCGCCCCATTCGGCCGCGAGCGCGCGCGTGAAGTTGACGACGGCGCCCTTGGACGTGTTGTACGCAATCGTTTCCATCGTGCCGGGCGGATTGCCGGCCAGCCCCGCGATGGACGCGACGTTGATGATGCGGCCATGACGGCGCGGGATCATCGAGTCCCGGCCGATGCGCTGCGTGAGCAGGAACAGGCCGCGGATATTGAGGTTCATCACCTTGTCCCATGCTTCGACGGGATGGTCCTCGGCCGGCGCGCCCCAGGTCGCGCCCGCATTGTTGACGAGGATATCGACGTGGCCGAGCTTCGCCAGCGCGCCGCTGGCCAGCCGATCGATCTCGTCGTCGCGCGCGCCGTCCGCGGCGATCCAGTCGCACTCGATGCCGCGCGCGCGCAGATGCGCCTGCGCCTGCTCGAGTTCGCCGGCCTTGCGCGCCGACAGCACCAGCCGCGCGCCCTGCTCGCCGAGGGCTTCGGCGATCTGCAGGCCGAGCCCGCGGGAGCCGCCGGTGATCAGCGCCGTGCGGCCATGGAGGTCGAACAACTCACGCATCGTATGCATCGGTGTCTCCTTCTTTGTGATGAGCGCCGGTCTAGAACCATGCGTCTTGCATCGTAAGTGTGGTGCGATCGAGCGAGGCGAGCAGATCGAACTGCGGCCCGGTCTTCGGCAATTCGTAGCGATAGAAATACGCGGCCGCGGCGAGCTTGCCGCGATAGAAATCGTCATCGGCGCCGCCCGTCGCCAGTGCCGCCTGCGCGACGATGGCCTGCTCGAGCCAGATCCACGCGACCACCACGTGCCCGAACGCCTCGAGGTAGATACTCGCGTTGGCCAGCGTGACGTCGGGGCTGCCTGCCGACCACAACGTGGTGGTCACCGCCGCCAGCCGCCGCGCGGCCGCGCCCAGCGCCCGCGCCTGCTCGCCGAGCGAGACATCGCCGGTGGCAATGGCCCGCTGCGCGGTCTCGCCCACGCGATCGCCCAGCAGCCGGAACGCGGCGCCGTCCTGCATCACGACCTTGCGGCCCAGCAGATCGAGCCCCTGAATCCCATGGGTGCCTTCGTGGATCGGATTGAGCCGGTTGTCGCGATAGAACTGCTCGACGTTGTACTCGCGCGTATAGCCGTAGCCGCCATGCACCTGAATGGCGAGACTGTTGGCCTCCAGGCACCACTGCGACGGCCAGCTCTTGGCGATCGGCGTCAGGATATCGAGCAGCAGCGACAGCGGCTTCGCATCGTCGCCCGCGGCCTTCGCCGCATGCTCCTCATCGACGAGCCGCGCGCAGTACAGGTTCAGCGCGAGCCCGCCTTCGACATAGCTCTTCTGCGCCAGCAGCATGCGGCGCACGTCGGCATGCTCGACGAGCTTCACCTGCGGCGTGGACGGATCCTTGCCGCCCGCGCCCACGGGCCGGCCCTGCGGCCGATTGCGCGCGTAGTCGAGCGCGTGCAGATAGCCGGTATAGCCGAGCGCCACCGCACCGAGGCCAACGCCGATGCGCGCCTCGTTCATCATATGGAACATGCAGGCCAGCCCCTTGTGCGGCTCGCCCACGAGGTAACCGATGGCCCCGCCCTGGCCCTCGGGCCGGTACGTCGTGCCCTCGCCGAAATTCAGCAGGCAGTTGGTCGTGCCGCGGTAGCCCATCTTGTGATTGAGGCCAGCCAGCGCCACGTCGTTGTGCTCGCCACGCGTGCCGTCCGCGTTGACGAGATACTTCGGGACGATAAACAGCGAAATACCCTTGACGCCCGGAATCAGCTTGCCATCGGGGCCCGGAATCTTGGCCAGCACGAGGTGCACGATGTTCTCGGACAGTTCGTGTTCGCCCGCCGAGATCCACATCTTGTTGCCGCGCAGGCGATAGCGCGCGCCGAGCGGGGAGTCTCCATCGGGCTCGGCCCGCGTGCCGATGTCCGAGAGCGAGGACCCCGCCTGCGGCTCGGAGAGGCACATCGTGCCGAAATACCGGCCTTCGAGTTCCGGCCGCACGAACGTGTCGATCTGCGCCGGCGTGCCGTGCGCCAGCAGCAGATTGGCGTTGCCGATGGTCAGGAACGGATACGAACTCGTGCCGACGTTCGCGGCCTTGAAGTACGCGAACGCGGCCTTCTCGAGCACGACCGGCAACTGCATGCCGCCATACTCATAGTCCTGCCCGGCGGCCATCAGGCCGGCTTCGCAGAACGCCTTCAATGCCGCGCCGACCTCGGGAATCATGCGCACGGCTTCGCCATCGAACTCGGGCTCGTGCTGGTCGCTGCGCTTGTTATGCGGCGCGAACAGGTCCGTGGCGATGCGCTCGCACGTGTCGAGCGCCGCATCGAAGGTTTCGCGCGAGTGGTCCGCGTAGCGCGGAATGCGCGTGAGTGCCTCGACCCCGAGCCACTCGTAAAGGATGAAATTGAGATCGCGACGCGAGAGGATCAATGACATGGCAGCGGTGGCTGGGGTCGGGAGTCAGGTCTTACAGCACTTCGAACAGCCCTGCCGCGCCCTGCCCGCCACCGATGCACATCGTCACCACGACGTACTTCACGCCACGGCGCTTGCCCTCGATCAGCGCATGGCCGACCAGACGCGCGCCGGACACGCCATAGGGATGGCCCACGGCGATCGCGCCGCCATTGACGTTCAGGCGATCCATCGGAATGCCGAGCTTGTCCGCGCAGTACAGCACCTGTACCGCGAACGCCTCGTTGAGCTCCCAGAGGCCAATGTCCTCGACCTTGAGGCCCGTCTTCTTCAGCAGCCTGGGCACCGCGAACACGGGGCCGATGCCCATCTCGTCGGGCTCGCAGCCGGCCACCGCGAAACCGCGGAATACGCCCAGCGGCTGCAGGCCGCGCGCGGCGGCGACCTTCGCGCTCATCACGACGGCGGCCGACGCGCCGTCCGAAAATTGCGAGGCATTCCCGGCGGTGATCACGCCGCCCGGCGTGGCCGTGCGGATCTTCGACACGCCTTCGAGCGTGGTGTCGGCGCGGATGCCCTCGTCGGCGGAGATCGTGACCTCCTTCGTGAACAGCTGGCCCGTGGCCTTGTCCGCGACGCCGGCCAGCACCGTCATCGGCACGATCTCGTCCTTGAACTTGCCGGCTTCCTGCGCGGCGGCCGCGCGCAGCTGGCTCTGCACGCCGTACTCGTCCTGGCGCTCCTTGGAGATGTTGTAGCGCTTGGCCACGTTCTCGGCGGTCTGCAGCATGCTCCAGTAGATCTCGGGCTTGTTCTGGCTCAGCCAGCTCTCCTGGATCATGTGGCGGTTCATTTCCTGCTGCACGCACGAGATGGACTCGACGCCGCCGGCCACGAAGATATCGCCTTCATCGGCGATCACGCGCTGCGCGGCCATCGCGATGGTCTGCAGGCCCGACGAGCAGAAGCGATTCACGGTCGCGCCGGGCACCGTCACCGGGCACCCCGCGCGCAGCGCGATCTGGCGCGCGATGTTCGCACCCGTGGCGCCTTCGGGATTCGCGCAGCCCATCAGCACGTCTTCCACCTCGCCCGGCTCGATCTTCGCGCGCGCGATCGCGTGCTGCACCGCATGGCCGCCCAGCGTGGCGCCATGGGTCATGTTGAACGCGCCCTTCCAGCTCTTGGCCAGCCCGGTGCGGGCCGTGGATACGATGACTGCCTCGTTCATGTGTTGCTCCTCGGAATTTTTTGAATCGCTATATGAATCAGGAACGGATGAAAGCGTGGCGCTCCGCGAGCACCTCCGCCGATGTCATGCGCACCACGCCGGCTGCCGACATGTCGCGCCATGCCATGGCGAGCGAGCCGTCGAGGTCGATCGCGCGGCAAGCGTCCTCGACCACCACGACTTCGAAGCCCGCTTCGCGCGCATCCAGCGCGCTCCATGCCACGCAGAAATCGGTCGCCAGCCCAACGCAGAACACGCGATGCACGCCGTGCTCGCGCAGATAGCCCGCGAGGCCCGTGCGCGTGGCGCGGTCCGCCTCCATGAACGCCGAATAGCTATCGACGCCCGCGTGATGGCCCTTGCGCAGCACCATGCGCGCGTGCGGCACATGCAGGTCCGCATGCAGCGCCGCGCCATGCGTGCCCTGCACGCAGTGGTCGGGCCACATGACCTGGTCCCCATAGGCCAGCCGCGTCATGCCGAATGGCTGCATGCCCGCATGGCTCGACGCGAACGACGCGTGTCCGGCCGGATGCCAGTCCTGCGTCAGCACCACGTGCTCGAACGCCGGCGCGAGCCCGTTGATCACGGGCACGACCTCGTGCCCGCGCGGCACGGCTAGCGCGCCCTCGGGCATGAAGTCGTACTGGACGTCGATCACCAGCAGGCAATCGTGCATTTCCGTTCCTCGATAATGACGTTTCGGCCTCAGCCGTTGAAACCCTTGCCCTCGGCGGCCAGCGTCTTGAGCAGACCCGCGGGCTCCCACGCTTCGCCGTGATAGCCGCGCGCGTAACGGTGCATCGCCTGCACGACGTTGAACAGGCCGACCTGATCCGCGTACAGCATCGGGCCGCCGCGGAACAGCGGGAAGCCGTAGCCGGTCAGGTACACCATGTCGATGTCCGAAGCCTTCGACGCGATACCCTCTTCGAGAATCTTGGCGCCTTCGTTCACGAGCGCGAACACGAGGCGCTCGACGATCTCCTCGTCGGAGATCTTGCGGCGTTCGACGCCGGCCTCCTTCGAGTTCGCGACGATCATGTCGTTGACCTGCTGGTTCGGATACGGCTTGCGGTCGCCCGCCTTGTAGTCGTACCAGCCCGCGCCGGTCTTCTGGCCAAAGCGGCCCAGTTCGCAGAGCTTGTCGGCGGTCTTCGAGTACTTGAAGTCGGGACGCTCCACCGCGCGGCGCTTGCGGATGGCCCAGCCGATATCGTTGCCGGCCAGGTCGCCCATGCGGAACGGTCCCATCGCGAAACCGAACTTCTCGATGGCCTTGTCCACCTGTTCCGGCAGCGCGCCTTCGTCGAGCAGATAGCCCGCCTGGCGGCTGTACTGTTCGATCATGCGATTGCCGATAAAGCCGTCGCAGACGCCGGACACGACGGCGGTCTTCTTGATCTTCTTGGCGACCTGCATGACCGTGGCCAGCACATCCTTGCCGGTGGCCTTGCCGCGCACCACTTCCAGCAGCTTCATCACGTTGGCCGGGCTGAAGAAGTGCATGCCGACCACGTCCTGCGGACGCTTCGTGAAGGCGGCAATCTTGTCCACGTCGAGCGTCGAGGTGTTGGAGGCCAGGATCGCGCCGGGCTTCATCACCTCGTCCAGCGTCTTGAACACGGCCTCCTTGACGCCCAGCTCTTCGAACACGGCCTCGATCACGAGGTCCGCATCCTTGATGGCGTCATAGGACAGCGTGGTCGTCAGCAGCGCCATGCGCGCTTCCACCTTTTCCGGCGTCAGCTTGCCCTTCTTCGCGCTGTTGTCGTAGTTCTTGCGGATCGTGGCCACGCCGCGGTCGAGCGCTTCCTGCTTCGTCTCGAGCATCGTCACGGGAATGCCCGCGTTCAGGAAGTTCATCGTGATGCCGCCACCCATCGTGCCGGCGCCGATCACGGCCACCTTTTCGACCTTGCGCACGGGCGTGTCCGAGGGCACGTCCGGAATCTTGCTTGCGGCACGCTCGCCGAAGAACGCGTGGCGCAGCGCGCGCGACTCGGGCGTACCCACGAGGTACATAAAGCCTTCACGTTCGGCCTTCAGGCCGGCTTCGAACGGCTTCAGCGAAGCGGCCACGGCATCCACGCAGCGCGCGGGCGCCGGAAAATTCCTGGCCACCGCTTCCACGGTATTACGCGCGAACTTCAGGAAGCCTTCCGGATTCTCGTGCCAGACCTTGAGGTCGCGCACCTTCGGATACGGGCCGGGCGCCGCGGCAACGTTCTGCGCGAACTTCACGGCAGCCGGCAGGACGTCGCCATCGACGATTTCGTCGAACAGCTTCGAGCCCGCGAACTTTTCCGACAGCACCGGCGTACCCGACACGATCATATTGAGGGCCTGCTCGAGGCCGATCAGGCGCGGCAGGCGCTGCGTGCCGCCCGCGCCGGGCAGCAGGCCGAGCTTGACCTCGGGCAGCGCGATCTGCGCGCCCTTCGCGGCCACGCGATAGTGGCAGCCGAGCGCGAGCTCCAGTCCGCCGCCCATGGCCACCGTATGAATCGCCGCGACCACGGGCTTCGTGGACGCTTCCAGCGCGCGGATGACCGAACCCAGCGTCGGTTCCTGCGTGGCCTTGGGGGTATTGAATTCGCGAATATCGGCGCCGCCGGAGAACGCCTTGCCGGCGCCCGTGATCACGACGGCCTTCACGGCGCCATCGTCCAGCGCGCGCGTCAGGCCTTCCACGATGCCGAGCCGCGTGCTGTGGCCGAGGCCGTTGACGGGCGGATTGTCGAGCGTGATGACGGCCACGCCGTCCTGAACCTGATACTGCGCTGTCATGCTGGTTCCTTTGGTCTGGGTTGTCTCGGATGCGAAGGCGCGCATCGTGAATCGTTCTGCATGGTTCTGTACTGCGAGCGGGGACAAGCATACACAGAAAAGCACGGTCGTTCAATTTCCCGCATCGTTCCCGATTCGCGCGTGCGGTCGCCGTTGGCGGGTTGGCACCGCCAGCATGCGGGCGCTGCATGACGCCCGTTGGCGGCGTTCATGGTGAGCCGCGCCGGCGGCGTCGCCACTACGGGAGAACCCTGAGCAAACGCGGCGCTTCATGGCCCTCGCGTCACTCGGACGCGCAATCTCGCGAAAATTTGACGCCACCGTCTAATCTTGCCGGACGGGTCGCGCTAGACTCGCGGCTTTTCGTTTTCGGATCGCCCGAAGGCACCCACAAGGTGCCGCGATCCCGACGACAGCCATCACAGCGACCCTGATGACAGCTCACCAGCATCCCACCGTCGAGCACGACGACCTCCAGCGCAAGCTCGGTGCCCGCCACCTCACGATGATCGCGATAGGCGGCGCGGTCGGCACCGGCCTCTTCGTCGCATCCGGCGCATCCATCGCCCAGTCGGGCCCCGGCGGCGCGCTGCTCGCCTACTGCGTCATCGGCCTCATGGTCTATTGCCTGATGACGAGCCTCGGCGAACTGGCCGTGCATATGCCCGTGGCCGGGTCGTTCGTCACCTATAGCGCGCTGTACGTCGAGGAAGGCTTCGGCTTCGCGCTGGGCTGGAACTACTGGTTCAGCCTGGCCGTGACCATCGCCGTGGAACTCACGGCCGCGCAGCTCGTCATGCAGTACTGGTATCCGGAGATACCGGGCGTGGTCTGGAGCGCGGGGTTCCTGCTGCTGATGTTCGGGCTCAACGCGTTCTCGGTGCGCGGGTTCGGCGAGGCCGAATACTGGTTTGCGCTGATCAAGGTCGTGACGGTCGTGATCTTCCTGATCGTGGGCGTGCTGATGATCTTCGGCATCCTGCGCGGCGGACCGCAATCGGGCTGGCAGAACTTTACGATCGGCGACGCGCCGTTCGTCGGGGGCATACCGGCGATGTTCGCGGTAGCCATGATTGCGGGATTCTCGTTCCAGGGCACGGAGACCGTCGGCGTGGCCGCCGGCGAGGCCACCGACCCCGCCCGCACGATTCCACGCGCGATCCGCCAGACGTTCTGGCGCATCCTGCTGTTCTATGTGATCGCGATCCTGATCATCGGCGTGCTGATTCCCTATACCGATCCGAATCTGCTGCGCAACGACGTGACCGATATCGGCGTGAGCCCGTTCGCGCTGGTGTTCCGGCACGCGGGCCTCGCGTTCGCGGCCGGCCTGATGAACGCCGTGGTGCTCACCGCGCTGCTGTCCGCGGGCACCTCGAGCATGTACGTATCCACCCGCATCCTCTACGGCCTGGCCGTCAGCGGCCGCGCGCCCCGGGCGCTGGGACGGCTGACGCGCGCGGGCGTCCCGCTGAACGCGCTGTTCGTCACCACGGCCATCGGCGCGCTATGCTTCTTCAGCTCGCTGTTCGGCGACAAGACCGTCTACCTGTGGCTGCTGAACACCTCGGCGATGACGGGCTTCTTCGCGTGGTTCGGCATCGCCATCAGCCACTACCGCTTCCGCCGCGGCCTGATCGCGCAGGGCTACAAGGTCTCCGACCTCGCGTACCGCTCTCCGCTCTACCCGTTTGGGCCGATCTTCGCGGGCATCCTGTGCCTCGTGATTGTCGCGGGGCAGAACTATCAGGCGTTTACCGACATCCCCAACCGCTGGCACGACATCGTGGCGACCTATATCGGCGTTCCGATGTTCGCGGCGCTATGGCTCGGCTACCGGCTGGTCAGGAAGACGCGCCTGATTGCGTACGAGGACATGCCGTTCGAACTGCCGCGGCGCGACGTGCCCTGAAACGCCTTGGGGCCACTCATGGCACCTGCGCGAACGCCGCGTCGATCGTCACATGCACGGCGTCGCCGACGCCAGGGAACCAGGTCGACAGCCCAAACTTCCGCAGGCTGATGTCCCCGGCCGCCGCGAATTCCAGCCGGCCGTCGTTCGGTGACTCGATGGCGCCGGGCACCTGCGTCACCAGAAAATCCACCGGGCACACGACACCATGCATCGTCAGGTCGCCGTGAAGCCAGCCACTGCCCGCCCGATCTCGCACAAACCGGGTGCTGACGAAGCGGATCTCGGGGTAGTGCGCCTCGTCGAGCATGCCACTGCCCCGTACGATCGGTGACAGAAAGCGCGGGCGGGTCTCCACGCTCGCGACGTCGATCGTGACCGCCACCTGATCGGCGTCACCGCCGACGCCCTGCTCCAGTTGCGCGTCCACGCGCGTAAAGCGCATCCGGAGCGGTTGATGGGACACGTCCACCACGAAGAAGACGTTCGCGCGCTGCAGGACATAATGGGCCGGCAGCAAACCCGCGTCGGCCGGTCGCGCCTGACCAACCGCTCCGGCCAGCAACGGGAGCGAGGCAAGGACGATCCCCGCGATACCCGCCATGGCGCGCGCACGGACATGCAGGCTCACGATGCGTCCTCGCGCGGGCCTGCGTGCGTGCCGAGCTTGTCTCCGAGCACGCGCCTGACCGAGACATAGAACACGGGAATAAACAGCAGGCCAAGCACCGTCGCCGCAAGCATGCCGCCGATGACGCCGATGCCGAGCTCATGGCGGGACGCCGCGCCGGCGCCCGTCGATACCACGAGCGGGAACACACCGAGGATAAACGCCATCGAGGTCATCAGGATCGGGCGCAGGCGCAGTCTTGCCGCGGCCACGACCGCGTCGAAAAGGCTCAGTCCGCGCGCCTGTCCTTCGACGGCGAACTCGACGATCAGGATCGCATTCTTCGCGGCCAGGCCGATGACGGTGACGAGGCCGATCTTGAAGTAGATGTCGTTCGGCACGTTTTGCCACAGGCAGAAGACCAGCATGCCGAGCATCCCGATGGGCGCGACCAGCAGTACCGAGGCAGGAATCGACCAGCTCTCGTAGAGCGCGGCCAGGCACAGGAACACCACGACGATGGAAAGCGCCATCAGCGTGGTCGCGGAGGATCCGGCCAGCAGTTCCTGATAGGACTGCCCCGTCCAGTCCGCGGCGAAGCCTGGCGGCAGCTTCTGGTCGATGATGTTCTGGAGCACCTGCATGGCCTGCCCCGTCGAATAGCCCGATGCCGGATTGCCCACGATCTCGATCGCGGAATAGCCGTCATAGCGCGGTTGCACGGTGGGCGCGACGGCCCAGTGGGTGCTGACCACGCTCGATAGCGGGACACTGTTGTAGGGGCTGACCAGCGTGTTGGCCGCCGATGGGTTCACCGGTGCGGGCGTCGGCGCCGTGGTGGACGCGGGCGCGGGCGCGGGCGTAAACAGATGCCGGAATGCATCGATGCCCATGCGGAATGGCGCGTCCGCCTGGATGTACACGCGCTTGACCCGGCCTCCATACGTGAACTGGTTCACGAAGAACGGCGCCAGTTCCATCTGAATCGTGTTGTAGACGTCCGTCAGCGACAGTCCCATCGACTCCGCCTGCGTGCGGTCCACCGCGATGCGCAGTTGCTGCGCGCTCGGCAGCGAGTTGGCGCGGATGCCGTAGAGGTCGGGGCTCTTGCCGGCTTCTTCGAGCAGCGTTTTCTCGGCGGCCTCCAGTTGGTCGCGCGACTGCCCGCTCCTCGCCTGCAGGTACATGTCGATGCCGCCAAACTGGCTCAACCCGCGAATCGTCGGCAGATCGGTCGCGAAGATCTGCGCGTCGGTGACGCCATGCAGGATCTGGTTGACCTGCGGAATCAGCGCCATCGCGCTTTGCGATCGCTGGCTCCAGTCGGTCAGCTTGATGAACGTCATGCCGACGTTCTCGCTCGTGCCGACGAAGCTGAAACCCACCGGCTGGAACATGGCGCTGATGTCCTTCCCGATCGGGCTGTGCAGAAGCTTGTCGCGGACTTCGCCCATGACGCGCCGCGTACTGGCCAGCGTCGACCCCGACGGCAGGTTCACGAGCACGAGGATAAAGCCCTGATCCTCGTCCGGCACGAAGCCCGTCGGCAGCTTTGTGTACAGGAAGCCCGCCAGCACGACGAACAGCACGAAGCCCACCATCCATCGCGGCGCATGACGGACGGCGCGAGTGACGTGGCCAAGGTAGGTGCGCGACATCCACCCGAAACCGCGATCGAACCAGCGGAAGAACGGACCCTTCTTGTCGGGGTGGACCGGCCGCAGGATGGCGGCGCACAGCGACGGCGTGAACGACATGGCCAGGAACGCGGAGAAGATCATCGACACGGCGATGGTCAATGCAAACTGGGCGTAGATGATGCCCGTGGCGCCCGGCTGCAGCGCGGACGGTACGAACACGGCCGACAGCACCACCGTGATCGCGACGATGGCGCCCGTGATCTGCCGCATGGCCTTGTGCGTGGCGGCTTTGGGCTCGGTGCCCTCCTCGCTCATGATGCGCTCGACGTTCTCTATCACCACGATCGCGTCGTCGACCACGATGCCGATCGCCAGTACCATGCCGAACAGTGTCAGTTGATTGAGCGTGTAGTGCAGCAGCGAGAGGCCGATAAACGTGCCCAATAGCGCCACGGGAATGACGAGCGTGGGAATGATGGTGGCGCGAAGGTTCTGCAGGAACACCAGCATCACGACGAACACGAGCGCGATCGCTTCGATCAGCGTGTGAACCACATCGGTGATCGAGGCCGTGATGAATGGCGTCGTGTCGTAGGGCACGCTCCATGTCACCCCGGCGGGCAGATCGCGGGCGAGCGACGCCATCTGTGCCTTGACCGCATTGGCGACCGACAATGCGTTGGCGCCGGGCAGCAGAAACACGGCCATTCCGCCGGCGGGCTTGCCGTCATAGACCGGCGCGATCCCGTACGTCTGCGCGCCGAAGCTGACCCGCGCCACATCGGAGAGCCGCACCGTCGTGCCGTCGCTTCTCGACAGCAGGATGATGTCGCGGAACTGTTGCAGCGACGAGAACAGGCTGTCGCCCGATACCGTTGCCGTGAAGACCTGCCCCTTCACGGCCGGGTCCGCGCCGAGCGACCCCGCCGCAAACTGCGCGTTCTGGGCGTTGACGGCGTTCAGCACCTGCGTCGTCGACAGCCCATAGCCCTGCAGCTTGTCGGGATCGATCCAGATGCGCGCCGCATATTCCGAGCCGAGCAGCGTGGTGTTGCCCACCCCGCTGACCCGCCCGATCACCGGCTGGATCTGCGACGCGAGGATGTCGCTCAGCCGCGGCGCGTCCACGGCGGGACTGTTCGAGCGCAAGGCGATGAACATCAGGATATCCGGACTGGCCTTGGCCACGACGACGCCCTGCTGGGTCACCTGCGCGGGCAACAGCGGCGTGGCCAGCGTCACCTTGTTCTGCACCTGCACCTGCGCGATATCCGGGTTGGTGCCGGTAGCGAACGTCAGCGTGATGACGGTCTGGCCGTTGGCGCTCGAGTTCGAGCTGAAGTACAGCAGGTTGTCGATGCCGGTGAGCTGCTGCTCGATGACCTGCGTCACCGTCGATTCCATCGTCGCCGCGCTGGCGCCGGGATAATTGGCCGTGACGGTCACCTGCGGCGGCGCGATCTCCGGATACGAGTCGATGCCCATGCTGCGCATGGCGATGGCACCGAACAGCGAGATGAGGATGGCGACGACCCACGCGAATACGGGTCGGTCGATAAAGAAGCCAGCCATGCATACCTCCTACTTGCGCACCGAGACCGGGCCGCCTTCGCGTACGGCCTGCAGGCCTGTGACGATGACCCGATCGCCCTGAGCGAGGCCTTGGGTGACGATCCAGTCGGTACCCTGACTGCCGTCGGTCTCGACATCCTTGCGCACGGCGTTGTTATCGGCGCCCACCGCCAGCACGTAGGCGCCGCGGGTATCGCGCAGCAGCGCGGGCTGGGGAACCAGGAAGACACCGTTCCGGCGGCCGAAGTCCGCCGTGAGCGTGACGTACATCCCCGGCAGCAGCAGGTGCCGCGGATTGGAGACCAGCGCCCGCAGGTTGACCGCGCCCGTGGTCGCGTTCACGGCGACGTCCGAGAAGTCGAGCGTACCGGTGTGGTCGTAGGGCGCACCGTTGGGCAGGCTCACCTGCACCGTCGTCGCGTTCTGGCTGGCCAGATCGACCCCGCCATGGTCCGCGGACTGGCGCAGCGACGTCAGGTCGGCGGAACTCATGGTGAAGTTCACATAGACCGAGTCGATCTGCTGGACGGTCGTCAGTAACGTGCCCGCCGTACCGGCATCGTTGGTGCCGTTGCCGACGACCGCGCCCGCCGTCACCAGCTGCTGCCCGGCGATGCCGGCAATCGGCGATGTCACGCGCGTGTAGCCCAGACTGATGCGCGCGCTCTCCACTGAGGCGCGATCCGCCTGGACGCGCGCGGCGGCACTGCGCTCGGCCGCGTCCGAGTTATCGACGGTCTGCTGCGATACCGATCCCACCGGCAGCAATGCCCGGTTTCGCTCGGCGGTGACGCGATCGTCGACATAGGTCGCCTGGTCCTGCGCGAGTTGCGCCACGGCGCTGTCGAGCTGCGTCCTGTAGAACGACGGGTCGATCTCGAAGAGCACCTGCCCTTCCCGCACTGCCGTGCCCTCGGCATAGACGCGCTTGTCCAGCACGCCCGAGACGCGCGCCGTGACGTTGGCGCTGTAGAGCGGGGACAGCCGGCCGACGAACTGACGGGTCAGCGGGATGCTTTGCGCGTGCGCGGTCAGGACGTCCACCGCCGGAGGCGGCGGCGCCGGGGGCGCGCCATGGGAACAGGCGGCAAGCGTGGCGGCGGCAAGAATGGAAACAAGCGCCCGACATGGAGAGGACTTCATGGCAAGGCCTCCCAACCGCCGCCGAGGTTCTTGATAAGGGTGACGTCGCTCTGCGCGAGCGCGGACTGGGTATCGCGCAGGCTCTGTTCCGCCTCGACCAGCACGAGCTGCTGATCGAGCAGATCCTCGACACTCGCGGTGCCGATGCGGCGCTGCGCCTGCACGCTGGCGAATAACTGGCGGTTGCGCGCCAGGATGTCCGCCGAGGATGCCGCCTGCGCGCGAAGATGGTTCAGCGACGACAGGCTGTCTTCGACGCTCTGGAAGGCGGTCAGCACCGTGTTGCGATACGTGGCCACCTGCTGGTCGTAGCTCGCGCGCGCCACGCTCACCTCGGCACTGCGCTCTCCCGCATCGAAGATCGTGGCCGCGACATCGGGACCGAGTGTCCAGAAGCGGCTCGGCAGCGAGAACAGCCGCGCGAACGTATTGCTCTGGAAGCCGCCCTGCGCGGACAGCGTCAGCGTCGGAAAAAATGCCGCGATCGCCGCGCCGATCTTTGCATTGGCCGCGGCGGCCAGGCGTTCGGCGTTGACCACGTCGTACCGCCGCTCCAGCAACTGCGAGGGCAGTTCCAGCGGCACATCGGGGGCGCGGAACGCATATGCGGTGTCCGGTGCGATCGACAATGCGGCCGGCGGTACGCCCGTCAGCACGGCGATGGCATGCTCGTCCTGTTCGCGCGCGATCCTTGCCGCCTGCAGGTTCTCGACCACCGCATCGAGCACGTCCTGCGCGACCAGCACGTCATTGCTCGATGACGCGCCCTCGCGGAAGGATGCCTGTGTGATCTCGAGCAGGCCGCGGTCGATATCCTGCTGCCGCTCCAGCGAATGGATGTCGTAGTCGGCCTGCCGAAGAGCCAGATAGTCGATCACGACGCTGGCTGCGATCGACAGCCGCGCACCGGCACGCTCGGCATCGCTGGCCTGCGCGCTGGCCTTGGCCGATTCGATCTGGCGCCGGATCGCGCCCCACAGATCGAGTTCCCACGAGACCGCGGCGCTCGCGCTCAAGCTATTGAAGACGCCGGTGCTTGCCGTCCTGCCGATCGACGAGGTTCCCGCGCCGGCCTGGGTCACGCCCGTACCGATGCCCGTGCGCGTGCCGGAAGCGCCCGCCGTCACGATTGGAAACAGCGCGGCGGTGTTCACCTGCACGGTCGCCAATGCCACGCGATACGCGGCCTCGGCGGCCGCGATGGACTGGTTGGCATCCAGCGCGCGCTCGACGAGTCCATCGAGCGTCTTGTCCCGATACTGGCGCCACCACGTACTCGATATCGACGCCTCCGGATTCGCGCGCGCGCGCTGCCAGCTGACGCCTTCCTTGAAGCCCTGCGGGATTTCCACCGCGGGCCTGCGATAGTCCGGGCCAACGGCGCACGCGCCGAGTAACAGGGCCAGAGACATCGCCAAAAACCGGGCCAGCGCGAGCGACGCGCCGCCGCGCGCGGGCCGCCGGCATGCCGTGCTTGCCTGGCGGCGTTCCTCCGGGGTTGCGTCCAGCGGTAACATATCCGTCGCCGTCCGGTCAGTTCAGACGCTTCGGTTCGCCATCCTCGGCATACCAGTCCGGCGTCTTCCCGGAGGTATTGATCGTGACCGCGCGCGGCTCGCTGAACTGGTCGAACGACTCGACGCCCGTCTCGCGACCCACGCCGCTCTGCTTGAAACCGCCCCACGGCGAGGCCGCGTCGAGCCGGTGATGGTCGTTGATCCACACCAGGCCGAACTCGAGCTTGCCCGCGATACGATGCGCGCGCGCGACGTCCTGCGTCCACACCGATGCCGCGAGTCCGAACCGCGTGCCATTGGCGATGCGCAGTGCGTCGGCCTCGTCCTCGAACGGCATGACCACGGTCACGGGCCCGAATACCTCTTCCTGGCAAATCTCGGATCGGGGGTCGGCGTCGTAGAGAACCGTCGGTTCAAGATAGAAGCCTCGCGCGAAAGCGGCCGGTGCGCGGCCGCCCGTCAGCACCTTCGCGCCGTCGGCTTCCGCGCGCTCGAGCATCGCAAGGATGCGCCGGCGTGACCGTTCGGATATCACCGGGCCGAGCTGTGTCCGGGCATCCGAAGGGTCGCCGATACGAATGGCGGCCACTTTTGCCTGAAAGCGCTCGAGAAATGCGCGGTAGATCGATCGCTGCACGAGAATGCGCGCGCCGCAGACGCAGGTCTGTCCGGCGCCGATAAAGGCGGCGAACGCCGCACCGTTGACCGCGCGCGAGAGATCGAAGTCGTCGAACACGATAGCGGCACCCTTGCCGCCCAGCTCGAGCGTCGTCATGGCGAAGTTGCGCGCCGCCGCTTCGCCGATGGCGCGCCCGACTTCCGTGCCGCCTGTAAAGACGATTTTTCGCACCAGCGGATGGCTGGCCAGCGCCGCGCCGGTTTCACTGCCGACACCGTTCACCACGTTCACCACACCGTCCGGCACGCCAGCCTCGCTCAACAGACGCACGAGCCGCACGGTGGTGAGCGGCGTCTGCTCGGACGCCTTGATCACCACGCTGTTGCCCGTGGCCAGCGCGGGCGCGAGACTCTTGGACAGGATCATCAGCGGGTGGTTGAACGATGTCATCAGGGCGACCACGCCGAGCGGTACGCGCTCTGTGTAGCAGAAATATGGACTTTCCACCGGAATGACGTCGCTGCGGCGCGTGAGCGCGAGCGCGGCGAAATACCGGTAGAACTGCGGCAGGCGCGCGATCTGCGCGCGCGTTTCGTTGATCGGCCTGCCGTTGTTGAGCGTTTCGAGTCGGTACAGGTGTTCGAGGTCTGCCTCGAACAGGTCCGCGAAGCGATCGAGCACGCGCGCCCGCTGCGGAACCGGCATATCGCGCCACACCCCGCTCTCGAACGCCGCATGCCCCGCGCGGACCGCGCGGTCCACATCGTGTGCAGATGCCACGGCGAGCGTGCCGATGGCATCGCCCGTGGCCGGGTCGACGATTTCCAGCGTACGTCCGTCGGGGGCCTGCCCCCACTCGCCATCGATGAAGAGCAGCGCCTCGTGGCGCAGTGGTGTATCGGAGTCCATGGAAATATCCTTCAATGACCGGCACGCTGCATGATGCGGAGGCTCGTCGCGGTAAGCAGTTCCGTCGCACAACGGAAGTTCTGCTCGACCGAGCCTTCTTGCGCGGCCTGGAAAAATGCCTTGCACTGGCGTGCACCGGCGTCGTCGATGCCGACCACGCGCGCGATCAGCGCGTCGGTCTCTGCCTGCAGGCGTGCCGGCGCCACGATCTGCGTGATCAGGCCCGCCTGCAGCGCGTCGGCGGGCGTCATGGCGTCGCCGAACAGCAGCATGGGAAACAGTTGCTTGGGGCGGCCGTAGTTGCCGAGGTAGGCCATGATGGCGGCCGGCGGCAGGCCTTTGCGCATTTCGGGAAAGCCGAGGGACGCGCGCGACGACACCAGCGTGAAGTCGCAGAGAATCGCGATGCCGAACCCGAATCCCAGCGCGTCGCCCTGGACCTGCGCGACGGAGATGAGCGAGGTGGAGCGCAGCAGGCGTTTCAGTTCGATCAGGCGGCTGACTTCGGCGTGCAGCGTCTCCGCGTCGCGCCCTGCTCGCTCGCGCCCGGCACAGAAGACGTCGCCTGCCGCGCGGAGGCGCAACACACGCGCGGTCGGTCGTTCGACTTCCGCGCGCAACGCGGCCACCATCGCCTCGAACATGGGCCCCGTCACTTCGTTTCCCGCCTCTGGACGATTGAGGACGAAGGTCAGGACGCCGCCGGCGCGCTCGATCAGCACGGGCGGTGAATACGATGCTGGTGCCATATTGGCTCCCAAAGACGCGATGGTGTATACTTCGGATACCCTGTATACAGGGTATGCACAGACTCGGGAGAAGTCAATGTCCGCATCGAGAACCGAAGGGAAGGCGCTGACGCTGGAAGCCATTGCGAGCAAGTATCACGAGCGTCTGCGGACGCCGGCGGGGTTCAGCGACTCGTTGAGTGAAGCGCTGGTCGTGCCTGCGTTGCGCGAGGCAATCGTCGAGGGGGTCCTGCCGCCGGGCAGCCGGCTGTCGGAGGTCCAGATCGCCAAACAACTCAATGTGAGCCGCACGCCCATGCGGGAAGCGTTCGTCCAGCTGGAGCGCGAAGGCCTCGTGACGATCCTGGCGCGCGTGGGCGCGCATGTGCGAACCGTCACGCGCCGGGATGTGGAGGAGATCTATACAGTACGGGCGGCGCTGGAATGCCTGGCGGTACAGGAAGCCGCTGCGCGCATCACGCCGCTGGGCGCGGCCCAGCTCGACGATGTCCTGACCGCCATGCGCGTGGCGGTGGATGCGGGCGATGCGACAAGCTACGTCGACGCGCTCGACCGTTTCTACACCATCATCATGGCGATCGCGGACAACCGAACGCTGCAGGAGACCCATCGGAGCCTGATGGGACCGGTCAGGCGGCTACGCCGCATCGCGATGGTGCGCGGGGGCCGCATGCGCGCCTCGTTCGACCAGTCCCTCCGCATTCGCGACGCGATCGTCCAGCAGTCCGCGGACGTTCAGGACCTGATGCGCGAACAGCTACGCGGGGCCTGCGCTGCGGCGCTCGATGTCCTGGAGCGGGCGGCTGAATGAATTCGGGACGGGACGGTTCGGCGGCGACTGGGGGACGTTCGCCCTCCTCTTCTTCGCGCCGGCCCTGTCCTTCATGGGGTAGATGCACTGACTTTTCCGAACCGCCAGACCATCGCCGCTTTTCACGCGCACGCAACACTGCCGCCCTACATTCGGTTCTTTTCTCGAGGATCGAATATGTCTTTCCAGATGCGTGCCATTGCGATGGCCAGCGCGATGGCCAGCGCGATGTTCCTGCTCGGCGCGTGCGGTGGCGGCGATGACAATAGCGGCACCAATGCGGGGACGCCCGCGACCACGCCGCTGCAGGTGCCGCCCGCGCCCGCGGATGCCGGCTTCGTGGATAGCGCGCCCGTGGCGGCGTCGGCGGTACCGCTCGTCGACACGATCGCGACCAATCAGCGTGGCGATGCACGTTATGCGACCGTCGACACCAATGCCGGGGTCCGGCTCGTTCGGGGCTTTCTCGATGTCTGGGAGCCGCTGACGCGGCTGGTCGATGCGGGCTCGCCGGCCGCGGCCAATGGATCGTTCCCTGCCGTCGCGGCGTCCACGTGGACCGGCCTGCCGAATGACGGCACCGCGGGCGGATCCGTGACCAATACCGTCGCGCACAACGCGAACATCCAGTACGTGATCGACGCCACCACCCGGCGCACCGCCGCGCAGGCGGAAGCCGCCTATTTTGACGATCGCCGCGGCAAGAACTACAGCGTGACGGACGGCATGGGTCCGCTGACCGAAGCATGGCGTGCCGCCGCGCGTCAGACCACGACGATCACGAGCATTCCGGCCGACGCCACCACGGTCAAGTACGACGACGGCGGCAACAATAGCGGCGTGGCGGGCGCAACCAACACCACGTTCGGCGACGTCATCACGATGGTCAACAAGGTCGGCGACAACGCGTCGACCGAACCGGCCAAGCGCTTCTACAAGTACGCGCGGCCGTATCGCTGGAGCACCAGCGTGATCGTGGCACCGACGCTGGTGCCGGCCATCAGCGCCGATCCCACCACCGATGGCGGCTTTATCAGCGGCCACACGGCCGAGGCCCTGCGCAATGCCGTGGTGATGGCCTACCTCGTGCCCGAACGCTTCCAGGAAATGCTCAGCCGTGGCATGGAACTCGGCGAGAACCGCATCCTCGCGGGCATGCATTCCCCCATGGACGTCATCGGCGGCCGCATGCTCGGCATTGCCTCGGCGGCCGCCAACCTCAATGCACCAGCCAATGCCACGCTCAAGGCGGCAGCCTACAATCAGGCCCATACCGCGCTGATGGCCGCCACCGGCACGACAGCGGCGACGTTCCGCGCGTTCGCGCAATCGGGCAACGCCGGCAATGACCGGTTTGCCGACTACGCGGCCAGCAAGGCCAACTTCCTGCGCCGCATGACGTTCGGGCTCCCGCAGATCGGCTCGACGACGGCGGACCCGGTCGTGCCGAAGGGTGCCGAGGTCATGCTGGAGACCCGCTTCCCGTACCTCAGCGCCGACCAGCGCCGCGTGGTCCTGAAGACCACCGAGGTCGCTTCGGGCTATCCGGTCATGGACGATGCCGAAGGCTGGGGACGCCTGAACCTGTTCGCCGCCGGCGACGGGTATGGCGCCTTCAACGGCAATGTGGCCGTCTCGATGGATGCGAGCAAGGGCGGCTTCAACGCGAGCGATATCTGGCGCAACGATATCGCGGGCGCGGGACGGTTCACGCTGAGCGGCACCGGTACGCTGAAGCTTGCTGGCACGAACACGTATTCGGGCGGTACGCAGGTGGCGGGCGGCGTGCTGGGGGCGGCGTCGGCCAAAGCCTTCGGTACCGGCGACGTCTACCTGGGCGCGGGCTCGGTCGTGATCGACGCGCCAGAGAGCGTGGCGATTGCCGGCAAGTACACGATGCTGGCCAACACGACGCTGGAACTGCGCGTCGGCCCCAACGGCCAGGGCCGCATGACCGTGGCGGGCATCACCACGATCGCCGGCGGCACGCTGCACGTCGCGTTTGCCGACGGCTACAAGCCACGGGCCGGCGATACCATCGCCGTGATCACCGGTAGCAGCGTCAAGGGCCAGTTCACCACGGTCGCGGTCGATGGCTACAAGGCAACACCCGTCTACACCGCCAATGGTGTGCAGATCCGTATCGACGGTTAAAGCCCTCGCACGAACGTCCAGAGGACGACATCAAGAAGGTCGCAGGCCCGCGTCAAAACGCGGCGACGTGACGTGGACCTGCTTCCATTATCATTCGCGTGGACATTCGACTTATGGGACTCAACACAAGCCTTCGCCATGGATCTGATGAACAGCATGACGGTATTTGTCCGCGTGGTCGGCTGCGAGAGCTTCACTACGGCCGCGGACCAACTGGGCATTTCCACCACGATGGTCAGCAACCATATCCGTGGACTGGAATCGCGGCTCGGGGCCAAGCTGCTGCACCGGACCACGCGCAAGCAGAGCCTGACCGACATCGGGCGAGCCTATTACGAGCAATGCGTCGATATCCTGTCGCGGATCGAGCTCGCCGAGACGAGCGTGCGCGAACAACGGGCCAATCCCAAAGGCCTGCTCCGGATCAGCGCCGTGGTGAGTCTGAGCGCCCACACGCTCGTGCCGCTGATGGCGCAATACATCGAGACCTATCCGGAAGTGGAGGTCGAACTGATCTTCAGCGACGAGGTCGTGGACCTGATCGAAGGTGGATTCGATGCGGGCATCCGCTACGGTGATTTGCCCGACAGCGGGCTCGTCGCGCGCGAACTGGGCAAGACCCGGCTCGTTGCCTGCGCTTCACCCGCCTATCTCGAGCGGCATGGCGCGCCGGAATCCCTTGACGACCTGCGAAGACATACGTGCCTGGCCTTCCATAACACCGTCGCGCAATGGCATTGGAAGTTCGGCAGCGGCGAATCCACCGCCATCGCAACAAGCGGCCGGTTCAGCACCAACAATATGCCGGCCCTGCGAACGGCCGCGCTCGAGGGACTCGGCATTGCCATGCTGCCCCGCGATCTGGCGAACGCCGATATCCGCGAAGGACGCCTGAGACCATTGCTGGAATCGTTCGGCTCGCCCGGTCGGCCGCTGCATATCGTCTATATGCCGGACCGGCTGATGACCCGCAAACTATCCAGCCTGATCGATTTCCTCGTCGCCCATTTCCCGAAATAGCCGTCCCGGTCAGGACGCGGTCACGCCGCCCCACAAATCGACGGGCCCGAGGCGGTCCGCGCCCTGCGTATCGAGCATCCAGCCTGGATACTCGGGCGGCAGCGCGCTGACGGCGTCGATCGCGGCGATCTCGTCGCGCGACAGTTCGATCCCGGTGGCTTCCAGGTTATCGGTCAGCTGGTCGATCCGTTTGGCACCGACGATGACGCTGGTCACCACATCGCGCGATAGCAGCCATGCCAGCGCAATACGCGCGACGCTACATTCATGCGCGCGGGCGATGGGCGCCAGCACGTCGAGCACGTCCCACGCGCGCGCCTTGTCGACGATCGGGAAGTCGAATTCGGAGCGGCGAGAGCCTTCCGGGTTCTGATTGTTGCGGCTGAACCGTCCTGAAAGCAGGCCGCCGGCCAGTGGACTCCACACCATCAAACCGAGCTTCTCGTGCTGCATCAGCGGAACCAGTTCCCGCTCCAGATCCCGCCCGGCCACGGAGTAGTACGCCTGTACGGTCGCAAACCGTGCATAGTTTTTCGCGTTCGAGATGCCAAGCGCCGTGGCGATTCGCCACGCGGCCCAGTTGGAGACGCCGATGTACCGCACCTTGCCTTGCGTGACCAGATCGTCGAGCGCGCGCAGGGTTTCCTCGATCGGCGTGACCGTGTCGGTGGCATGAATCTGATACAGATCGATATGATCGGTGCCCAGGCGCCGGAGGCTCGCGTGCACGGCATCCATCAGATGTCCGCGCGACGCGCCAACATCGTTGCGCCCCGGCCCCATGCGGCTGTAACCCTTGGTAGCGAGCACGTACGCCGTGCGCGGCACATCCAGGTTCTTGAACGCCTGCCCAAGGATCGACTCGCTTTCGCCGCCGGAATAGACATCCGCCGTATCAAAGAAATTGATCCCCGCATCGAGACTCGCCTTGACGAGCGTGTCCGCCAGTTCCTGACCGACGTTGCCGATATGCTTGTAAATGCCTTGTCCGCTGCTGAACGTCATCGTCCCCAGGCAGAGCTGGGACACAAGAAGTCCGGTATTGCCAAGCTGCTTGTATTGCATGGGTTCTCCCTCTGATTGAAGCGACCAGCGCAATGTAGTGCGCCTGCAGAAGGAGAAACAGCGTTGGCAGGTTAAAGGATATTCAAGTCTCGATTGACAATGTCAGGGCGCGAAGGGCTTCCCCATGGGCTTGAGCCGAATGCCGGGCGCCAGCCGCGTCCACGGCAGATCCGCGGGATCGGCCGTCATCGGGCCGGGGGCCTTTGCCACGAGCACCGCATGCGCTGTGCCCTGGAAGTCCGCCCGGAAATGGACCGAGCTCTTGTTCACGAGGATCTTCATCGCCTCCGGCTCGACGCCGCCAACGCGATAGAGATTGCGATCGAGCATCTGCGCCTTGCCGCCGCTGACAACGACCTGCACACCATCGATACCCAGCAGCGCCACCGGTCCCACATCGGCGAGCATGCCGTGCATCATCGGGCCGCCGAACCGGCAAACGCCGTCCGACAGCTTCAGCACCTCGAAGCGCGCCTGCAATGGCGCGTCGCCGGGCACCCCGGACACGCCACCGAGCGCCACGTCGATCGTGGCGCCAACGCCCGCGCGATGCGCCGCCGCCGCGGCCGCCGGGTCCCATATCAACCCGATGGCCGCGCCCTGCGCGCCGTTGCGCAATAGCGCACGCAGCATGCCCATCGTATTGGAGTCGCCGCCGGCGCCGGGGTTGTCCTGCGTATCGGCGATGACCACCGGGCGCGTGGCGCCCTCCGCCATGCGCATGGCCTCGCGGACGGCCTCGTCCGGCGAGAGGAACGGCACCTCCCACGCGGACTCCTCGGCCAGCATCTTGTCGTAAAGCACCTGCACCGCGGCATCGGCGACCGCTGCATCCTCGGCGTACCCCCAGATCACGGGCCCGCACTCGGGGAAGTCGGCGGCCGGGAAACCCGGGGCGAACGACAGCGAGACGACGCCATCGGACTCCAGCTCGGCCAGCGCCGCATACAACCCACGCGCCGGTTCCAGCATCGTGCACATGCCGTTGATCGGAATGAGGAATGGCAACCGGCGCGCGGCAGCCCGCCAGCGTCGCGGGCTCTTCAAGAGCGCCTGCAACAGCTCTGCCGCGCGCACCCCGGTTTCCGCCATATCGACATGCGGATACGTGCGGTACGCCACCAGCGCGTCGGCGGCATCGAGCATGCGTTGCGTGACATTGGCATGGAGGTCGAGCGAAGCCACCAGCGGCACATCGGGGCCGATCGCGCCGCGCACGCGCGCCAGCAATTCGCCTTCGCCATCGTCGGCATGCTCGGCGACCATCGCGCCATGCAGGTCGAGATACACCGCATCGAAACCGCCGTCGCGGGCCGCTTCGACGATCTCGCCGGCGATGCGCTCGAAGGCGTCCTCGGTAACGTGCGCCGACGGGCTCGCGCCGGCCCAGATCACGGGGCTCAGCGACCAGCCGTTGCGTTCCGCGGCCTGGATGAAACCGCCGGCGGGAATGTTCACATCGCGCAGTGCCAGCACATCGCCGCCGCGCACCATCGCGGGAAAGCCCTCTCCCCGCTCGAAGCTCGCATAGGTGGCCTTGGACGGCGCAAACGTATTGGTCTCGTGCTGGAAACCGGCAATCAGGATTCGGGGTGCCACGGGGCTCTCCATGTTCAATGTCATCTTAGATCGCGGCCGGACTGGCCTGGGGCGCGGGCATGCGGCTGGCGACGAGCGTCACGGCACCGGCCACCAGCAGGGCCACCATCACGAGCAGGCCAGCCTGCATGCTGCCTGTGGTCGTGCGCACCCAGCCGATGATCGTCGGACTCAGGAAGCCGCCGATGAGGCCAATGGTATTGATCAGCGCGATGCCGCCTGCCGCGGCGTCGCCCTTCAGGTATTGCGAAGGAATGGCCCAGAACACCGTGTAGGCGGTCCACATCATCGCCGTGGCAATCGTCATGCAGAGCAGCGACACCGCGAGGTTGCCGCTGAAGAGCGTGGCCACCGCCAGCGCGGCGGCGCCGATAAAGGCGGGCACCGCGCTATGCAGCCGGCGTTCACCGCGCCGGTCCGAACGCCTGCCGATGATGATCATCGCAATGGCGGCCGCGATATACGGGATCATCGAATAGAGGCCGATCTGCATGGTGTCGGTGACGCCATCCGCCTTGAGGATGCTGGGGAGCCAGAAGCTCACCGCGTAGATGCCGCAGATCATCGTGAAGTAGGCGAAGGCCAGCAGGTAGACACGCGGGTCGCGCGCGACCTGGCCGAACGAATGGTGGCCGCCGGCGGGCGAGCGCAACGCGTGGGCGATCATGCGCTTTTCTTCGTCGGTGAGCCACCTGGCATCGGCAGGCCGGTCCGCCAGCACGCGCAGCGCCAGGGCGCCCAGCAGGACGCAAGGCAGGCCCTCGACGAGGAACATCCATTGCCAGCCGGCGAGGCCGTGCGCGCCCGAGAGCGCCGTCATCAGCCACGTCGACAGGGGCGAGCCGAAGATGCCGCCGAGCGGACCCGCCAGCATCACGACGGCCATCACGCGCGCCATGCGCTGCTGCCCGTACCAGTACGTGAGGTAGAAGATCATGCCGGGAGCAAAGCCGGCCTCGAACACGCCCAGCAGAAAGCGCATCACGTAGAACGTGGTCTCGTCGCGCACGAACATCATGCAGGCCGAGGTCAGGCCCCAGAGCACCAGAATACGGCTGATCGTCTTGCGCGCGCCGATCCGGGGAAGCAGCAGGTTACTGGGGATCTCGAACAGCACGTAACCGAAGAAAAAGATGCCGGCGCCGAGGCCGTACACCGCATCGGACAGGCCCAGGTCGCTCTGCATCTGCAGCTTGGCGAAACCGATGTTGACGCGGTCGAGGTAGGCAAACGTGTAGCAGAGCAGCAGGAACGGCAGCAGGCGCCAGTTCAGTTTCCGGTACAGGGCCTGTTGCGCGGCGCTATCGTGCGCCGGCATGCTACGCGGAGGCAGTGTGGGGGTCATGCAGGTTACTCCCTTGGTCGTTCGTGGATGCGATGAACGTTGTGCTGGTGCGCTCTTTTAGTTTTCGAGCATCGTGCGGCAGTTGAAATGGCATGGCAAGAGCAACCGAAGTCGGCTATCGTTGCTCATCCGGCAACACTCATCTTCACGCGGAAGTCGATATGCGAGAACTGAACCAGCGCAGGCTGCGCTATTTCCACGAGGTGCTGACGCACGGATCGATCCGCGGCGCGGCGGACAGCATCAACACGTCGCCTTCCGTCATTGCCCGACAGATACGCCTGCTGGAGGAGGAAGTGGGCGCGTCCCTGTTCGACCGCCACGCGCGCGGCGTGCAGCCCACCGAAGTCGCGCAGCATCTGCTGGAATACTGGCAAGGCTGTCGTGCCCAACACGAACTGTTCGAAGACCGCCTGCAGGCATTGCGCGGCCTGCAGCATGGCCAGGTGCGCATTGCGACCAGCGAAGGCTACGTCGATAGCCTGATGGATGAAGTGCTCACCGATTTCTGCGCGCGGTACCCGCGACTCGATGTCACCGTGGATACGCTGCCCGTCAACAACGTGCTACAGGAGGTGGCGGACAGCCGGGCGCATATCGGCCTGGCGTACAACCCGCCCTCGCATGCGGACGTGCGCTGGGTGGCCACGTCATCGCAGCCGGTGGTGCTGCTCGTCCATGCCAACCACCCGCTCGCGTTGCGCGGCACGAAAGTCGATGTCCATGAGCTGAACGACTTTCCGCTGGCGATGATGCCGCCCGCATTCGGGCTCGGACAGATCGTGCAGATGCTGTCATACGCCGAGAACATCCAGATCCGCCCGACGCTGACGACCAATTCGCTCGCCGTGTTGCGGCACTTCGTCAAACGCCATCACGGCATCACGCTGATGGGCGCGTTTGCCGCCTATCACGAGCTGGGTTCGGGTGAACTGGTCACCCTGCCCATCGCGCATCCGCTGTTCGAATCGGCCAAGGCGCAGTTGCTCGTCAAGAACGGAAGGCCGCTGGGCGTGGCGGCCAACGCCCTGCTCGAACGTATCCGGCGCGACATGCCGATGTTCGCTGCGCCGGCGCCCCGCCGGCGGGCAAAGCCCCCCGGGCGCAAGCCGCCTCGCGCGTAGGGATGCGCGCGTAGGCATGCGCGCAGCTAGGCAGCCGCGCGGGCGAGCGCCGCCGCAAACTGCCCGTATGCACGCAGGGGCCGGCCAAGGATACGCGTCAACCGCTCGACATCCCCCGCTTCCGGAATCATGCCGTCGCTCACGTATCGCTCCGCCATCAAGCGCATTTCGTAAGCCATCCACGCAGGCAGGAAGTTGGCGAGGTTGGCCTCGAAAGCCGTTGGATCATCCCCGCCGTAAGCGATCGTGCGGCCGGTGATGTCCGACCATATCGCGGCCAGCCCGCTGCCGGTCAGCGTGTCGGGACCCACCAGATTGAAGGCTTCGCTGGGCAGGTCTTCCGGCCCGTCATGGCGGCGGATCAGTTCGAGCGCCGCCACCTCGGCGATGTCGCCGGTATCGACCATCGCGACGCCCCTGCCGCCGATGGGCATGGGGTACACGCCGTGTCTAAGGATGACGTCCTTCACCATGTGCTCGTTATCCATGAAATAAGCCGGCCGCAGCACGGTCGCGCTGAAGCCGGCGTGTTCGATCAACCGCTCAACCGCCAGCTTCACGGCGAAGTGCGGCACGTTCGCGAAGCGCTCCGCGTGCATGACCGACAGATAGACGATGCGCCGCACCCCCGACTCGCGGGCGATATTGAGGACGGTGAACGCCTGGGTGAATTCGTCTCCCGCCACGGCATTGAGCAGGAACAGCGTCCGCACGCCGACGAAGGCTTTCCGCAACGCGGCAATGTCGAGCATATCGCCTTGAACGATATCCACCTCTGGCGGGAGCTCTCCCTTGGATGGATCCCGGACGAGCGCGCGGACATTGGCACCGCGCTGCACGAGTTGGCCCACGACTTGGCGCCCGACGCGCCCTGTTGCACCGGTGATAAGGATGGTCATGCTGTTCTCCTGACGAAAGTTGGCTAAGAAAATTGCACTTGCCAGGAAACAGTAATCGATCCATATTCGCTCCGGTAGCCGTCAAAATTGAACGCGTCGTCCCAAATATGGAACACCTCGATCTCCTCGCGCTGGCCGATTTCAACCTCGTCGCCCGCCACGAAAGCCTGGGCGCCGCGGCACGCGCGACCGGGCGGCCCAAGGCCACGCTATCGCGCAAGATCGCCGAGCTGGAGGACAGCCTCTCGCTGCGGCTCTTCGAACGCGGGCCCCGGGGTCTCGCGCTCACGCAGGAAGGACACGCGCTATATGCGCGGACGGGGGCGCTGCTCGCCGAGATCGCGGAGAGCGCGTCGGCGATCGCTTCCGGGAGCGAACGGCCTCGCGGGCGTCTGCGCATCACCGCGCCGGCGCTGTTCTCCCAGATCGCGATGGGGAAGCTCATCGCGACATTCGCGCGGAAGTATCCCGAGGTACGGCTGGAAGTCACGACGGAGGACCGCAGCGTGGACATGCTTGCGGAGGGCTACGACCTCGCGATCCGCGTCAACCCGGACCGCGATGAAGACCTCATCGGCCGCATCTTCGTTCGCGACCGGTTGGTGGTCGTCGCGGCGCAGGATCTGCGCCGCCCGCGCAAGGCCGATCGCCCCGTCCCGGCCATCGTCCGACAGGAAAGCGAGCAGCGTTCGTCCTGGGAGGTCACCACGCGCGCGGGTCAGGTCCGGCTTCCCATCACGCCCGTGGCAGTGCTCTCGTCCCTGTTCCTGATACGCGATGCGGTCCGGCTCGGGATGGGCGCCGCCTGCCTGCCGTTGTCGATGGTGAGCGCGGACCTCGCGTCGGGCGCGCTGTCGCGCTGGGGCGATATCGCGGGCACGGAGGTCGCGTTATGGGCGCTCTATCCGTCGCGGCGGCATCTCAGCATCCGCGTCACCGCATTCCTCGACCACCTGAAGGAGGCCTTCCCGTCAGGCACGCCCGAGGAGCTGGCGGCGTATATCCGCCCTATCGCGTAGTGCGTTGCCCGCCCGCGCCGACTTCGAAAACCATGTGCCGTTGCAGCCGTTGGTGGAGCCATCTGTGGGCGCGGCCGCGGTTCGCTGACCTGCGCCATACGAGGTCGACGCCGACGAGCCAGTCCGTATGCGGATACGCCGCCAGCTGCAGCTCGACGAGATCGCCTCGCGCCAGTTCATCGCGAATCAGCTGCCGCGGCAGCGTCGCCCAGCCGAGACCGTTGCTGACCATCTCCATCAGCGCGAGATAGCTTTCCGCCTGCCAGGTGCGCGCCGCGCGAAGGTACTCCGTCGTCGGCAGCTTGTTTGCGTGCGCGGTGAAGGCAAGGCGACGATAGGCATGCAGATCCTCGAACGACACGCGATCGAGAGAGGCCAGCGGGTGCTCGGGATGCGTAACGTGGACCATGATCAGCTTGCCGAGCTGCACGAAGTCGAGCTCGGGCGAATAACCGGGCTGCGCGAACGCAATGCCAACCGCGGCGTCTCCTTTCAACACCAGTTCACTCACGTCACCCGACATCGGATTGCGAATGGTCAGGTCGACATAGGGGAACTCGCGTTCGAAATCCATCAGGACCGGCATGACGGTGTTGTAGGGGATCTCGATCGCAAGCGTGAGCTCGGCGGGATTCGCACCCGCCAGGCTCGCGGCATGCGCTTCGAGCGACCGGCAGCGCTCGAGGACGGCGGTGGCCTCCCCCAGCAGCGTGCGGCCCGCCTCCGTGACGGTGGGGATCTTGTGAGTTCGATCGAACAACGTGACGCCGAGGTCGATCTCCAGGTTGGAGATGGCGCTGCTGATCGTCGATTGTGTCTTTCCCAGCCGTCGCGCCGCCGCGGAAAACGACCCCGTTTCCACCACGACGACGAACACCTGCACCTGCTCCAGCGAAAACCGCATAGCCCTTTTCCATCGAGAAAATCGATGGCTGTTGATTTGGTTGGATGACGTCTCCGATGGATCATGCCCTAGCGACGCCGGTGCGGGCAACAACGCGAGGTTCGCGTGATGTGGCGCCCTGTCTTCGTGCATGTCGCGCACATATCTGGGGCAGCGGGAATTCCGCTGCCCCCATCATCAGCGAGGGAGAGGGCGAATGAGCAAGAGCACCGCGGTGGACCCGGTGGACGAGGTGCTGCCGGCGAGGCAGCTGGCAAGTTACGGCTTGCAGCATGTACTGGTGATGTATGCGGGCGCTGTCGCGGTGCCGCTGATCCTTGGCAGTGCGCTCGGCCTGTCCTCGGCGCAGGTCGTCACCCTGATCAATGCGAATCTGCTGACGTCGGGCATCGCGACGATCCTCCAGTGCCTCGGCATATGGAAGTTCGGCGCGCGCCTGCCGCTGATCCAGGGCTGCTCCTTTATCGCGTTGGCGCCGATGATCATGATCGGACAGCAGTACGGGCTGACCGTCGTGTTCGGCTCGGTCATCGCGGCGGGCGCGGCCACGATTGCGCTGGCGCCGGTGTTCAGCCGGCTGCTCCGCTTTTTTCCGCCGGTGGTCATCGGCAGCCTGATCACGATCATCGGTGTATCGCTGATGCCTGCGGCCGCCATCTGGCTCGGCGGCGGCGACCCTGGCGCGCCCGGATTTGGCAGCGTACCGAACCTCCTGCTGGGTGCCGCCACGATTGTGGTCACGCTCGTGATCAACGCGCGCTTCCGCGGCATCGTGGGGAATCTGTCGGTGTTGCTGGGGCTGGTGGCGGGAACGATCATCGCCACCGCGTTCGGGCTGACCGACTTCTCTCATGTCGGCAGCGCCGCCTGGTTCGAGATCAGCGCGCCGTTCGCTTTCGGCATGCCGGAGTTCCGCCTGGCGCCCGCGCTCATCATGGTGCTGGCGATGCTGATCATCATGGCGGAGACCACGGGCAACTGCCTGGCCATCGGCAAGATCGTCGGCAAGCCGGCGGATCAGCAAACGCTCGGTAACGCGTTTCGCGCCGATGGCCTCTCCACGATGCTTGGCGGCATCTTCAACAGCTTTCCGTACAACGCCTTCACGCAGAACACCGGCCTCATCGCGCTGTCCGGCGTCAAGAGCCGCTATGTCGTGGCGACGGCCGGCGTCATCATGGTGTTGATGGGCCTGTTCCCCAAGCTCGGGGCATTGATTGCCTCGGTCCCGCGCCCCGTTCTGGGTGGCTGTGCCATCGTGATGTTCGGCATGACGACCGTCGCGGGCATCCAGGAGCTGTCGCGCGTGAAGTTCGATGGCACGCGCAATGCGATCGTTGTCGCGGTCTCGATCAGCGTCGGCGTGCTGCCCATGTCGTTTCCCGCGTTGTTCGCGCACGTCAGCGGCACGTTGAAGCTGGTGCTGGAGAGCGGCATCTTCCTCGGCGGCATGACCGCGATCCTCCTCAACGTACTGCTGAATGGCAAGTCACTGCAAGGCACGGCCTTGCATCCGAACACCAACCCTCTGGAAGAACCCGATGAGTATCCCGCCCCTTGAAAGAACGTCCGAAGCCGAAACGCCCGACGCCGTCCGCGCACGCGATCTCGATTTGCTTCGGAAGTCGATTGCCGAGTCGTACCGATCGAGGGAACGCGGCCGCCATCCGTTCGCGGCCCTCGTGGCCGACGAAGCAGGAAACATCGTATCGGCTGCAGGCAACAACTCGATGCCTCCCGAAGGCGATCCGACCCAGCACGCCGAACTCGCGGCCGCGGCGGCGGCCGCGCGCGTGCTGACGCCCGAAGCGCTGGCGCGATGCACGCTCTACACGAGCGCGGAACCGTGCTGCATGTGCGCGGGCGCGATCTACTGGACGGGCATCGGCCGCGTCGTCTATGCGCTGTCCGAGCACACGCTCCTCGGTCTCACCGGCGATCATCCCGAGAACCCGACGTTCTCGTTGCCGTGCCGCGAGGTCTTCGCGCGCGGCCAGCGGCGCGTGGAGGTCGCGGGTCCGATGCTCGAAGAGGAAGCCGCCCGCGCGCACGAGGGCTTCTGGAAGTGACGGGCCGGACATGGTGGAGCGCGACTTGTTTCAAACCTCCAGCCACTCCTTCCGCACGACCGCATTCCCCTTGAGCTCCGCGGGCGTCCCCTCGAACACGATCTGTCCATGCCCCATCACGTACACGCGTTGGGAAATATCGAGCGCGATGGCGAGTTTCTGTTCGATCAGCAGGACCGAGATGCCGCGTTCGCGGAGCGCGCGGAGGGATTCGGCGACCTGGGCCACGATCAGCGGAGCGAGTCCCTCCGTGGGTTCGTCGATCAGCACGAGGTCCGGGTCGCCCATCAGCGTGCGGCACAGCGTGAGCATTTGCTGCTCGCCGCCGGAGAGTACGCCGGCGGGCGTGTGTTCGCGTTCGCGCAGGCGCGGGAACATCCGGTACATGTCGTCGAGGCACCAGCGCGGCTTCGGTTGGCGCGGGTTGCGTTTTTCGCCGAGCTGCAGGTTCTGCCGCACCGTCAGCGTCGGGAAAATATCGCGGTTCTCGGGGACGTAGCCGATACCGAGGTGGGCGATCTCGAACGTGCGATGCCCCAGCACATCGGTGCCACGCAGCTTTACCGCCCCCTCCGCGCGTACCATCCCGAGAATCGCCTTCGCGAGCGTCGAGCGGCCCACGCCATTGCGGCCAAGCAGCGCGACGATCTCCCCCTCGCCGATCTGCAGGTCCACGCCATGCAGGATATGGCTCTTGCCGTAGTACGCATGCAGTCTGGCTACATCGAGCATCGGCCCTGCCATCACGCCACCTCCGCATGGTCGTCGAGCGTGGTGCCGAGATACGCCTCCCGGACCTTCGGATTCGCGCGGATTGCCTCGGGCGTGTCGCTGGCGATCACTTCCCCATAGACGAGCACCGAGATCTTGTCCGCGAGCCCGAACACCACGCTCATATCGTGCTCCACCATGATCAGCGTCTTGCCCGCCGTCACCCTGCGAATCAGCTCCACCGCATGGTCGGACTCGGACCGGCTCATCCCCGCCGTCGGCTCGTCGAGCAGGATCACATCGGCGCCGCCCGCGATCGTGATGCCGATCTCGAGCGCGCGCTGCTCCGCATAGGTCAGCAGCCCGGCCTGCGTCTGGCGCCGATGCGTCATGCCGATCAGCTCGAGCACCTCTTCCGCGCGCAGCCGCGCATCGTGCAGGGCCGACAACCGGTGCCAGAACGAATAGCGATACCCGAGCGCCCAGAGCACCGCGCAGCGCAGGTTCTCGAACACCGACAGCCGATGGAAGATATTCGTGATCTGAAAGCTGCGCGACAGCCCCATCCGATTGATCTCGAACGGCCGCTTGCCCCCGATCTCCTCGCCATTGAGCTTCACCGACCCCGAACTCGGCGCAAAACGTCCCGACATCAGATTGAATGTCGTCGATTTGCCGGCGCCGTTCGGTCCGATCATCGCGTGCCGCTCGCCACGCGGCACGGACAACGTCACGCCGCGAATGATCTCGGTCTGCCCGAAGCGCTTGCGCACGTCGGTAAGTTCCAGCGCGGGCACTCCTGCCGTCATGCCACACCTCCGGTCTCGAACTGGATGCGCTCAAGCGTGGCCCGCACGCGCGCGGCCGCATGCCGCCACGCCAGCGCGCCCACGGCCCACAGCACCGCCGCGACGATCCATGGCACGGGCGTGCCGGCGTCGAACGGTATGCCCAGCAACGACATGGCCGTCCCGCCGGCGCTATCCACCTGCACCTTGTAGATCATCTCGATGGTCAGGATCGCCGCGGCCAGCAGCAGGAGCGCGGCCACCGCGCCCCGTCCGTAGGCGGGCAGCATCTGCCCGAAGCGGCGCGCCGCGATCAGCGGCAGCTGACGCAGCAGCAGGCTGGCAATGCCGCCCGGCACGAACATCACCATCAGCACGAAGAACAGCCCCAGATACAGCAGCCACGCCTTGGTCAGGTCCGACAGCGCCACCGCGAACAGAATGAACACGATGGCCCCGATCACCGGCCCGAAGAACACCCCCGCGCCGCCGATGAACGTCGCCAGCAACACGCCGCCGGAACGCACCGCGCTGACGTTCTCCGCCGAGACGATCTCGAAGTTGATGGCCGACAATGCCCCCGCGATACCCGCGAAGAACGCGGAGAGAATCAGCACGAGGTAGCGCACGCGCTGCGTGTTGTAGCCGATGAACTCCACGCGCTCGGGGTTGTCGCGCACCGCATTGGCAATGCGCCCGAGCGGCGTCTGCGTCCACGCATACATGCCGATCATCGACACGAGGCACCATGCGGCAATCAGGTAATAGACCTGCCGGCCGGGCCCGAACGTGATGCCGAGGAACGGATCGCCCACGACGCGATTGGTCGAGATACCGCCTTCCCCGCCAAAGAAGTCCGGAAACATCAGCGAGCTCGCGAACACCATCTCGCCGATGCCCAGCGTGATCATCGCGAACGTCGTGCCCGACCGCCGTGTGGTCACATAGCCGAACAGCACGCCGAAGAACGCGCCTGCCAATCCTCCCACGAGCGGCAGCATCGATACGGGAAACCATAGCTTGCCCGCGCCGATCATATTGAGCACATGCACCGCGATAAACGCGCCGAGCCCCGAATACACCGCGTGGCCGAACGACAGCATGCCGGTCTGCCCGAGCAGCATGTTGTACGACAGCGCAAAGATGATCATCACGCCCATCTGCGAGAGCAGCGTCACCGCGAACCCGCCCGGAAACAGCAGCGGCAGCACCAGCATGACCAGGGCGGTGAGGCCCCAGATCAGCCAGCGCGCGAGGTTCAGCGGACGGTAATGCATGGTCGTACCGGTCATGGATGCCATCCCTTACCCCTCCCGCGTGCCCATGAGCCCGCGCGGGCGCACGATCAGCATGACCACCAGCAGCAGATACGGCAGCACGGGCGCCACCTGCGCCACCGTGAGCTTCCACAGCGAACTCAGCGGCGTGGCGTCGGTGATGTCCAGTCCGATGCCGGCCACCACGCTGGCCACCGACGCATCGATCGTCACCGCGAACGTCTGCAGCACACCGATCAGGATCGACGCGATAAACGCGCCCACCAGCGAGCCCATGCCGCCGACCACCGCCACCACGAAGACGATCGATCCCACCGCCGCCGCCATCGACGGCTCGGTGACGAACGCATTGCCGCCGATCACACCGGCCAGCCCCGCGAGCGCCGCGCCGCCGCCGAACACCATCATGAACACGCGCGGCACGTTATGGCCGAGCGCCTCCACCATCTCCGGATGCGTGAGCGCGGCCTGAATCACGAGGCCGATGCGTGTGCGCGTCAGCACGAGGTAGATGCCCAGCAGCATCGCCAGCGACACGAGCATCATGAACGCGCGGTACTTCGGGAACGAGGACGTGAACACCGTGAACAGCGGGCCGTCGAGCTCGGGCGGCACGCGGTACGGCACCGCGGCAAGTCCCCACACGAGCTTGACGCCCTCTTCGATCAGGTACGCGAGCCCGAACGTGAACAGCAGCTCGGCCACGTGCCCGTACTTGTGCACGGTCCGCAGCCCAAAGCGCTCCACCAGCGCGCCCGCGCCCGCCACCAGCAGCGGCGCCACGATCAGCGCGGGCCAGAAGCCGATGGCCTGCGAGATCGTGTACGCCAGATACGCGCCGAGCATATAGAAGCTCGCATGCGCGAAGTTGAGCACGCCCATCATGCTGAAGATCAGCGTCAGGCCCGATGACAGCATGAACAGCAGCAGCCCGTAGCTGATGCCGTTCAGCAGAGAGATGATGAAGAATTCCACGGGGCGCGTTCCGGAGAATCAGCCCGGACGCTTCATCTGGCACGACGTCGGCTGCGCGGCCACGTACTGGTCGAGCACCGCATTGGTCTTCCAGCCGTATCCCGTGTTCTCCTGGTCGTATTTGACATCCTTGCCGTTGACCTTGGTCCACGTGGCCACCACGAGCGGCTGCTGGGCCTGATGATCGCTCGCGCGCATCTCGACGGTACCGTTCATGCTGTCCACCTTGATGCCGCCGAGCGCCTTGGCCACCTTGACCGGATCGGTCGACCCCGAGTCCTTGATCGCTTTGGCGAGCATCGCGACCCCCGTGTACGAGGCCACCACGTAGAAGTCGTCGTTGTACTTCTTCTTGAAGCCGTCGATCACCTCGGCGCCGCGGAACCCGTCGTTGTTCGGGTTGTAGTACCCGACGTAGCGCACGCGTTCGGCCCCCGCCGCGCCCATCGCGGTGGGCACGCCCGTGGTCGTCGCGTAGTACGTATAGAAGTTGGTGGTGAGGCTGGCGTCCTTGGCGGCCTTGACCAGCAGCGCGAGGTCGCTGCCCCAGTTGCCCGTGATCACCGTATCGGCGCCGGACGCCTTGATCTTGGCCGCGTACGGCGCAAAGTCCTTGACCTGCGCGAGCGGGTGCAGATCTTCGCCGACGATCTGGATATCGGGCCGCTTGCGCTTGAGGTATTCCTTCGCCGCGCGCGTCACCTGATGCCCGAACGAGTAGTTCTGGTTGATCAGGTACACCTTCTTGACCGCGGGATCCTTGGCCAGATAGGTGGTCAGCGCCTCCATCTTCATGTCGGAGTTCGCATCGAGCCGGAAATGCCAGTAGCTGCATTTGCTGTTGGTCATGTCCGGGTCCACCGCCGCGTAGTTCAGGTAGACGATCTCCTTGCCCGGATTGCGCTCGTTATGCTTGGCCACGGCGTCCTCGAGCGCGAGCCCCACCGACGAGCCGTTGCCCTGCACGATATAGCGGATGTTCTGGTCGGCCACCTGCTTGAGGATGGTCAGGCTTTCCTGCGGCGACAGCTTGTTGTCGAAGCCCACCACCTCGAACTTGTGCGGACCGCCCCACCCTTTCTGGTTCGCCACCTCGGCCACGTACTGCCAGCTCTTGAGCTGGTTCTGACCCACCGGGGCCATCAGGCCCGAGAGCGGATCGATAAACGCGATCTTGACGGTATCGGCAAAGGCCGGGAAAGCCAGCGAGGAACCGAACGCCGCCACTACAGCCGTGGCTGCCGCCAACGGACGCATCTTGGTCATGCCTGTCTCCTTCACTCTTTCTTATAGGGAGCTGCTATGCGGTCGGCAGCCTGTAGTCCGCGAATTGCTCGCGCAGCCTGAGCTTTTGCATCTTGCCCGTCGCGGTCAGCGGGATTTCGGTGACGAACGCCACGTCGTCGGGGATCCACCATTTGGCGACCTTGCCCTCGAAAAACTGCAGCAGCGCCTCGCGCGACACGTCCATGCCCGCGCGCTTCACCACCACGAGCAACGGCCGCTCGTCCCATTTGGGATGCCGCACAGAGATGCATGCAGCCATATGCACCGCGGGATGCGCGGCGGCCACGTTCTCGATGTCGATCGAAGAAATCCATTCGCCGCCGGACTTGATCACGTCCTTGCTGCGGTCGGTAATCTGCATATACCCGTCCGGGTCGATCGTCGCGACGTCGCCCGTGGGAAACCACCCATCCTCGTGCGCGCTCGTCTCCGCCCGGAAATAGCGGTCGATCACCCAGGGCCCGCGCACGAGCAGGTCTCCAAACGCCTTGCCGTCCCACGGCAACTCGCGCCCCTCGCCATCGACGATCTTCATGTCCACGCCATAGATCACACGGCCCTGCGTTTCCAGGATCCGGTGCTGCTCGTCCTCGGGCAGGTCCGCATGGCGCGCGAGCAGCTTGCACACGGTGCCCAGCGGCGACATCTCGGTCATGCCCCAGGCGTGGATCACCTCGACACCGAGCGCCTCCAGCGCGCGAATCATCGCGGGCGGCACGGCCGAGCCGCCGATCACGGTGCGGCGGAAGGTCGAGAATTTCAGGTCGTTGGCCTGCACGTGCTGCAGCAGGCCGAGCCATACCGTCGGCACGCCCGCGGAGAACGTCACCCCCTCGCGCTCGAACAGGTCGTACAGCGAGGCACCGTCGAGCTTCGGCCCCGGCAGCACGAGCTTGGCGCCGACCAGCGGCACCGCATAGGGCAGGCCCCATGCATTGACGTGGAACATCGGCACGACGGGCAGGATCACGTCGCGGGCCGAGCAGCCCAGCGCATCGGGCAGCGCCGCCGCGTAGGCGTGCAGCACCGTGGAGCGATGCGAATAGAGCGCGCCCTTCGGATTGCCCGTGGTGCCGGACGTATAGCAAAGGCTCGAGGCCTGGTTCTCGTCGAGCTCGGGCCACGTGTAGTCGCCGTCCTGCGCGTCCAGCAGATCCTCGTAGCACAGCAGCGGCACCTTGGCGTCCGCCGGCATATGCGCGCGGTCCGCCAGCATGATCCAGCCCCTGACCTTCGGGCAATGCGGGGCCACGCCTTCGACGAGGGGCAGGAACGTGGCATCGAAGCACACGTACTGGTCCTCGGCGTGATTGACGATATAGGCGATCTGCTCCGCGAACAGGCGCGGATTGATCATATGGCAGACGGCGCCCATGCCGGACACGCCGTAGTACAGCTCGAGGTGGCGGTAGCCGTTCCAGGCCAGCGTGCCGACGCGCTCGCCCTGCTGCACGCCGAGCGCGGCCAGCGCCTGGGCCAGCTTGCGCGCGCGTAGTTCGCAGTCGCGGTAGGTATAGCGGTGGAGATCGCCCTCGGTCCGTCGTGAAACGATTTCAGTCGTGCCGTAGTAGCGCGCGGCGTGCTTGATGATCGAAGAAATGAGCAATGGCGCGCCCATCATTTGACCCATCAATGCCATATGGTCGTCTCCATGGTCTCCAGCGTTTTTCTGGCACGGCCTCAAAAACGAACAATCGTGCTAATTTTGGGCCGAGTCTCGCAAAACCGGTGCACGTACAATACTGGTTGTCATATGCCGTCTCAACATGTCGTTTTCCCTAGCCCGAGACCGCACATACGTCCAACACAAGTCCTCCCGATGCCCCCAGATTCCGACCACAGCGCAACCCCCGGCGCTTCCGCCATGGCACGCATCCCGTTTGCCGTGCCCTTCACCACGGCGCCCGGCTTCGCGGAACTCGGCGAACGGTTCTTCACGCGCCTGTCGCCGACACCGCTGCCCTCGCCCTACCTCGTGAGCGTGGCGCCGGCCGCCGCGGAACTGCTCGGCTGGCGCGGCGATACCATCGGCGCGGAAGCGCGGCAACCGGCATTCATCGACACGTTCGGCGGCTGCGCGGTACCCGACTGGGCGGACCCGCTCGCAACCGTGTACTCGGGCCACCAGTTCGGCGTCTGGGCCGGTCAGCTCGGCGACGGCCGCGCGATCCGCCTCGCGGAAGCGCAAACGGCAGCGGGCCCGTGGGAGATCCAGCTCAAGGGTGGCGGACTGACGCCGTATTCGCGCATGGCCGACGGCCGCGCGGTACTGCGCTCGTCCATCCGCGAATTCCTGTGCTCGGAAGCGATGGCCGCGCTGGGCGTGCCGACCACGCGCGCGCTGTCCATCGTCGGCTCGGATGCTCCCGTGCGCCGCGAGACCATGGAAACCGCGGCCGTGGTCACGCGGCTGGCACCGTCGTTTATCCGCTTCGGCCATTTCGAACACTTTGCCGCGCGCGAGGACCACGACTCGCTGCGCCGCCTCGCGGACTTCGTGATCGACCGTTTCTATCCCGAATGCCGCGATGCGGGCGGCAACCCGTATCACGCGCTGCTGCGCGAGGTGTCGCTGCGCACGGCGGACCTGATGGCCCACTGGCAGGCGGTCGGTTTCTGTCACGGCGTGATGAATACCGACAATCTGTCGATCCTCGGGCTGACCATCGACTACGGCCCGTTCGGCTTTCTCGATGGGTTCGACGCCAACCATATCTGCAACCATTCCGATCAGCAGGGCCGCTATGCGTACAGCCAGCAGCCGCAGATCGGCTTCTGGAACCTGCATTGCCTCGCGCAGGCGCTGCTGCCGCTGTGGCGCGAAGACTTCGCGGACAGCGACGCGGCGGCCGAGTTCGCGCGCGAGGCGCTCGACCCGTACCGCGACCGCTATGCTTCGGCGTTTTTCCGGCACTATCGCGGGAAGCTGGGCCTGCAATCGGCGGACGACGGCGACGAGGCGCTGCTGACCGGGCTGTTCCAGCTGCTGCACGCCCAGCGTGTGGATTACACCTTGTTCTGGCGCAACCTCGCCCGCATATCGGGCAAGGATGGGGCTGCCGACGCGCCGGTGCGCGACCTGTTCCTCGATCGCGCCGCCTGGGATGCATGGGGCGCCGAGTACCGCGCACGGCTGCAAAAGGAGTCGTCCGACGATGCGGCCCGCGCGGTGGCGATGAATGCGGTGAATCCGAAGTACGTGCTGCGCAACCACCTGGCGGAAACCGCCATCCGCGCGGCGCGCGACAAGGATTTCGGAGAAGTGAACCGTCTGCTGGCCGTGCTGTCACATCCGTTCGACGAGCAGCCGGAAGCGGAACACTATGCCGCGCTGCCCCCGGACTGGGCTTCCGGATTAGAAGTCAGCTGCTCCTCGTAGCGACGCTATCAAAATGATCCTGGCGTCGTTGCGCGGCCTTGCCGTACCACTTGTACTGTCTGCGGCCGCGCGCCTAGCCAGGACCGCTTCGCTTCATTTTGATACCGTCGCCAAGGCGGTATAACGATTGAAAGGGAAACTGGAATGACCACGAAGAAAACCGACGCCGAGTGGCGCGAGCAACTCTCCGACATCGAATACCGCGTGGCGCGCGAATCGGCCACCGAGCGCCCGTTCACGGGCCGCTACTGGGACCACTGGGACCAGGGTATCTATCACTGCGTCGGCTGCGGCACCCCGCTGTTCGAGTCGGGCACGAAGTTCGACGCGGGCTGCGGCTGGCCGAGCTATTTCCGCCCGATCAACGGCGAGGTCATCGAGGAGCATACTGACCATAGCCACGGCATGACGCGCGTCGAGGTTCGCTGCAAGGAATGCGGCAGCCATCTGGGCCATGTGTTCGAGGATGGCCCCGCGCCGACCGGCCTGCGCTATTGCATCAACTCGGCTGCGCTAAAATTCGACGATCTCGATCCGGCCGACCGGCCCCCTGAAGCATGAAATTCCTGTTCGACCTGTTCCCGGTCATCCTCTTCTTCGTCGCCTTCAAGCTGTTCGGCATCTATCCGGCCACCGGCGTGGCGATTGCCGCGACGATCGGGCAGATCGCATGGGTGCGCGTGCGCCACGGCAAGGTGGAGCCGATGCAATGGATCAGCCTGCTGATCATCGTCGTGTTCGGCGGGGCGACGATCCTGCTGCACAACGAGACCTTCATCAAGTGGAAGCCGACCGTGCTGTACTGGCTGTTCGCGGTCACGCTGGTGGCCTCGGCCATCGGCTGGCGCAAGAACCTCATCCGCGCGATGATGGAGAAGCAGGTCACCCTGCCGGACCCGGTCTGGAGCCGCCTGAACCTCGCCTGGGCCGGCTTCTTCGCGGCGATGGGCGTGCTCAACCTGTATGTGGCCTACTCGTTCGACACCGACACCTGGGTCAACTTCAAGCTGTTCGGCAGCATGGGGCTGATGGTGGTCTTCATCGTGGTGCAGAGCATCTGGCTGTCGCGCCATATGCACGAGGCCCCCGCGGCGGAAGGCACGGCCGAAAAGAGGCCCGACTGATGGCAGCCGATCCCGCTCACATCGACGCGCTGCTGCGCGCGGCGCTCGCGCCCACCCACCTGACCGTCCGCGACGACAGCGCGGCCCATGCCGGCCATGCGGGCGCGGCGTCGGGTGGCGGTCACTATGACGTGACAATTGTCAGCGATCAATTCGCCGGCAAGACGCGCGTGACCCGACACCGCATGGTGTATGATGCGCTGCGCAGCTTGTTCCCCGCCCAGATTCACGCTCTGGCGGTCAGTGCATACACCGACGAAGAATATCAATCCCGCTAGATTTCCATGAAGATCACCGTCCTTTCGTTCAGCCTGGCCGCTGTGCTCGCTGCTGGCTGCCTGCCCGCTTTCGCCCAGAATGCCGCCGTCGTGAATGGCAAGCCCATCCCCTCGGCCAAGCTGGACAAGCTGATCGCCGGAACCGGCCAGCCTGCCAGTCCCGAGCTGCGCGACCGCGCCCGCACGATGCTGATCGACCGCGAGCTGCTGCTGCAGGAAGCCAACAAGCGTGGCATTACGCAACGCGACGACGTGCAGGAACAGCTGGAACAGGCCCGCCTGAACGTGCTGGCCGGCGCGGTGTTCGAAGACTACGTCAAGACCCACGGCGCCAACGACGACGAACTGCGCAAGCAGTACGACAAGATCAAGGCGCAGTTCGGCAACGGCAAGGAATACCACGCCCGCCACATCCTCGTGGAGAAGGAAGCCGACGCAAAGGCGATCATCGCCAAGATCAAGGGCGGCGCCAAGTTCGAGGACATGGCCAAGGCCTCGTCGAAGGACACTGGCTCGGCGGCCAACGGCGGCGATCTGGACTGGGCCAACAGCGGTAGCTACGTGCCCGAATTCTCGGCGGCCATGACGGGCCTGAAGAAGGGCCAGATGACGGACACGCCCGTGAAGACGCAATTCGGCTGGCACATCATCGAGCTCGTCGATGTGCGCGACCAGAAGATTCCGTCGTTCGAGGAAGTGAAGCCGCAACTGCAACAGATGCTGATGGGCGATCAGGCCTGGCAGCGCGAGCAGTTCCAGGCCATGATGAAATCGCTGAAGGACAAGGCGAAGATTCAGTAAGCCACACGCCCCTGCGCCGGCAAGACGGCGAGACGGCAAGACAACAAGGCACCTTCGGGTGCCTTGTTTTTTTTCGTCGCCATGCGGCCCACCGCACACAGCCGCATTCCGTCCGCTGCGGTGCAACGGTAAGATCGTCCGGCAATCCACCACGAGCGGGACGAGACACGATGGCGGCGGCAAGCGACTACTGGCACATGTGGCACCTCTACTCGCGCGGCGTCATCTACTGCGCGCTCGGTATGCCCAACGTCGAATGCACCGGCATGCGCTGGCGCGATCTGCAGGCCTACCTGCCCGTCCGCGACCGCTACGCGCAGACCAAGATGCTGCAGGCCACGATCGCGTTCATGGAAATCCGCGGCGAGATCGGCGTCCCGCCCAATGCGGACCGAATGCGCCTGCTGTACTCCAAATTCCTGCCGTGGAGCGCCCAGTTCCAGCCGACGGCCCTCCCGTCCGCGCTTTCGCCCGCGCTCCCGCCCGCAATCGACCAGGCCGCCTGAGACGCATCGGGCGCCTGCAACACCTCTCCCCGCCGTACCCGCTCTGCCGCATCAGGGGTTGCCCTGATGCGGCTTTTCTGATGTTGACAATCCAGATCCCGTGATCTACAACTTCGTTCACATATAAGAACTATTTTGTAGACAATCCTGTTTTCAATCACATGACCACAGGGCCACAGGAGACAGACATCATGCAAGTGACAGCGCCGACGGCCGTCGATACCCTCGCCGGAGTGCATCCGGAGAGCAACGCGTTGATCAAGCCAGGCTATGACGAACGGCTCACCAACGAAGATCTGGCGCCGCTGCGCAAGCAGACCTGGGGCACCTACAACATCTTCGCGTTCTGGATGTCCGACGTGCACAGCGTCGGGGGCTATATCACGGCCGGCAGCCTGTTCGCGCTGGGCCTCTCCAGCTGGCAGGTACTGGTCTCGCTGCTCGTCGGCATCCTGATCGTGCAGTTCTTCTGCAACCTCGTGGCCAAGCCGAGCCAGGTCACGGGCGTGCCCTATCCCGTAATCTGCCGCGCGTCGTTCGGCGTGCTCGGCGCCAATATCCCCGCGATCATCCGCGGCCTGATCGCCGTGGCGTGGTACGGCATCCAGACCTACCTCGCGTCGAGCGCGTTCCTGATTCTCGCGCTGCATTTCATGCCGTCGCTGGCCCCGTACGCCGACGTGAAGCTGCATGGCTTTGCCGGCCTGTCCACGCTCGGCTGGTGCGCGTTCATGACGCTGTGGGTCCTGCAGGCCCTCGTGTTCTGGACGGGCATGGAGACCATCCGCAAGTTCATCGACTGGGCAGGGCCCGCCGTGTACGTCGTGATGATCGCGCTCGCGATCTGGCTCGTGTCCAAAGCCGGCTGGGAGAACGTCAACTTCACGCTGAGCTTCCTCAAGTATCAGGGCTGGGACGCCGTGCCCGTGATGCTCTCGGCCATTGCGCTCGTGGTGTCGTATTTCTCGGGCCCGATGCTCAATTTCGGCGACTTCTCGCGCTATGCGAAGGACTTTCGCTCGGTGCGCCGCGGCAACTTCTGGGGCCTGCCCGTCAACTTCCTCGGTTTCTCGCTGCTGACCGTGATCACGACGTCCGCCACGCTGCCCGTGTTCGGCAAGCTGATTACCGATCCGGTGGAAACCGTGAGCCATATCGACAGCACGTTCGCGATGCTGCTCGGCGCGTTCACGTTCATGACGGCCACCATCGGCATCAATATCGTCGCCAACTTCGTGTCGCCGGCCTTCGACTTCTCGAATGTCTCCCCCAAGCACATCAGCTGGCGCACGGGCGGCATGATCGCCGCGGTGGCCTCGATCTTCATCACGCCGTGGAACCTGTACAACCACCCGACGATGATCCACTACACGCTGGACGTGCTCGGTGCCTTTATCGGCCCGCTGTTCGGCATTCTCATCGCCGACTACTACCTCGTGCGCCGGCAGCATGTGAAGGTGGACGATCTCTATACGCTGCGCCCCACGGGCAAGTACTGGTACAGCAAGGGCTACAATCCCGCCGCCGTCGCCACGATGATCCCCGCCGCGATCGTCCCGATCCTGTGCGTGATCGTGCCGGCCTGGCAGGGGCTGGCCAACTACAGCTGGTTCGTCGGCATGGGTATTGCACTGGTGCTCTACCGCGCGCTGGCGCCGCGCATGATGCGCGCGCATATCGCATGACCCTCTTCTTCCCCGTCAACTGACACTGCCATGAAGCTCAAGATCATCAACCCCAATACCACGCAGAGCATGACCGACAAGATCGGCGCATGCGCCCGCGCGGTGGCGGGCAGCGACACGCGCATCGTGGCCGTGAGCCCGCGCATGGGCCCGGCCTCCATCGAGAGCCATTACGACGAGGCGCTCAGCGTGCCCGGCATTCTCGAGGAGGTCAGCCTCGGCGAGCAGGATCATGTCGATGGCTATGTCATCGCCTGCTTCGGCGACCCGGGCCTGTACGCCGCACGCGAGCTTGCGCGCGGGCCGATCATCGGCATCGCCGAGGCCGCCATGCACGCGGCCAGCATGCTGGGCACGGGCTTCAGCGTGGTGACGACGCTCGCGCGTACCTGCAATATCGCGTGGCATCTGGCGGAGCGCTACGGCATGGAACGCTTCTGCCGCAACGTGCGCGCAAGCGACCTGCCCGTGCTGGACCTCGAGAAACCGGGCTCCGACGCGCGCCGCATCATCGCCGACGAGTGCCGGCGCGCGCTGGCCGAGGATCGCAGCGATTGCATCGTGCTCGGCTGCGCGGGCATGACCGACCTCTGCGAGGAGATCGGCGACGCGCTCGACGTGCCCGTGATCGACGGCGTGGCCAGCGCGGTCAAGATGGCCGAGGCGCTGGTTTCGCTGCGGCTCGCCACGAGCAAGCGCGGCGATTTCGCGCGGCCGTTGCCGAAGGCCTATTCGGGGTTGCTGGCCGATTACGCACTGAAATGATGCACCGCATGTAAACGGAACCGAGAATTCTTGTGTACGATATGCGCATCAATTGTCCCCACTCCGGTGCAGACGCCGGGCATATCGTTTCACACATGGCCACCACGGAAAGCCCCGCCGACGCCGAGCAGTCCCTCAACGAATCCATTTACCGCGACCTCCATAACGCCATCATGGAGCACCGGCTGCTCGCCGGCACCAAGCTCGTCGAGGAGCGCTTATGCGAGGTCACTGGCGCGAGCCGCGCGCGAATCCGCCAGGTCTTTGCGCGGCTTGCCCATGAAAAGCTCGTGACGCTGATTCCGAACCGCGGCGCATTTATCTCGAGCCCGACCATCGAGGAAGCGCGGCAGGTGTTCCAGGCTCGCCGCATGGTCGAGCGCGAGCTCGCCGCGCTGCTGGCATCGGAAGCCAAACCCGCGCAGATCCGGGCCATGCGCCACCATATCGGCGAGGAAGACGCGGCGCGGGCACGCGGCGACCGCGCGGCCGTCATCCGCTTGTCGGGCGGCTTCCATATCGTGCTGGCCGAACTCGCGGGCAATGCGATTCTGGAAAAACTCGTGCGCGAGATGGTGTCGCTGACATGCCTCATCATCACGCTGTACGACCGGCCGGGCGCGCCGGCCTGCCCCGAGCACGAGCATCGCGACCTCGTCGATGCCATCGAACGGCGCGACGCCGCGCGGGCGGAAGCGCTGATGGTCGATCATCTGCGGCATATCGAAGGCTCGCTCGACCTGTCCGTCCGGGAGACGGGTGTACCCGACTTCCACAGCATTTTTCATCGCGAATAACCGGAAAGACGAATTCTTGCACTGCAGCAATGCATCCTGCGCTCGGGTGTTCTATGCTTAACGTTCCTGCTATCTCTTTTATCGAAGGAGTTGAAGGATGACCTGGACCACCCCTGCATATACCGATCTGCGTTTCGGCTTCGAAATCACGATGTATATCGCCAACCGCTGATGACGATGCGCCCTTGGGCCATCGCCATCGGTCTGGCATGAGCCCGCCTCTCCGGCGGGCTTTTTGTTGTTTGTCTGTTTGTTGCGGCACGGGGACCAATGACGACGATTCGCGTACTGGGGTCGGCCGCCGGCGGCGGCTTCCCGCAATGGAACTGCAATTGCGCCAACTGCGACGGCGTGCGGCGCGGCACGATCGATGCGAAGCCGCGCACGCAGTCGTCCATCGCGCTGACGCAGAACGGCCAGGACTGGCTGCTGGTCAACGCCTCGCCCGATATCCTCGCGCAGATCCGCGCCACGCCCGCGTTGCAGCCGGCACGCGCCGCGCGCGATACGGGCATCGGCGCGGTGCTGCTGATGGATGCGCAGATCGACCACGTGACGGGCCTGCTGATGTTGCGCGAGCATCGTCAGCCGTTGCCGCTGTACGCCACGCCGTCGGTGCTCCGCGATCTCGACCGCGGCTTTCCGCTGCGCGGCATCCTGTCGCATTACTGCGGCGTGGACACGCACGAACTCGCGCTCGACAACGGCGCCTTCCGCGTGCCGCCGTTGCCCGATATCGATCTGCACGCGGTGCCGCTCGACAGCAAGCCGCCGCCCTATTCGCCCAATCGCGCCACGCCGCAGCCCGGCGACAATATCGGCCTGCGCATCGTCGATCGCGCGACCGGCCGTCGCGCGTTCTATGCGCCGGGGCTGGGCGCCATATCGCCCGAGGTGCGCGAGGAGCTCGATCGCGCGGACGTGGTGCTCGTCGATGGCACATTCTGGACCGACGACGAGATGCCGCGGCTCGGGCTCTCGGCAAAGCATGCGCGCGATATGGGGCACCTCGCGCAATCGGGGCCCGGCGGCATGATCGCGGCGCTCGATGCCTCGCGCGCGACACGCAAGATCCTTATTCATATCAACAACACGAACCCGATCCTCGTGGAAAACTCGCCCGAGCGGCGCGAGCTCGTCGCGCATGGTATCGAGGTTGCCCACGACGGCATGGAGATCGCACTGTGACCGCTCCCGCTATCTCGCCCGACGCACTGGCCGCGTTCGAAGCGCGCCTGCGCGGCATGGAATCGCGCTACCACATCCACCATCCGTTCAACCGGCGCATGGCCAGCGGCCAGTGCTCGCCCGAACAGATCCGCGGATGGGTCGCCAACCGCTTCTACTACCAGCTCAATATCCCGCTCAAGGACGCCGCGATCCTGTCGAATTGCCCCGATCGCGCCACGCGCCGCGAATGGGTCATCCGCATTCTCGATCACGACGGCACCGACACCGAGCCCGGCGGCATCGAGGCATGGACGCGCCTGGGCGAAGCCGTGGGCCTGACGCGCGAGCAACTGTGGTCTCAGGCCCTGGTCCTGCCCGGCGTGCGCTTTGCCGTCGATGCCTATGTGAACTTCGCGCGGCGCGCGCCATGGCAGGAGGCCGTGTGCTCGTCGCTGACGGAAATGTTCGCGCCCGCCATCCACAAGGAACGTCTGGCGGGCTGGCCCGATCAATATCCATGGATCCAGCCCGAAGGACTGGCCTACTTCCGATCGCGCATTCCGCTCGCGCAGCGCGATGTCGATCATGGGCTGCGCGTGACGCTCGATTACTTCCGCACGCCCGAGCAACAGACGCGCGCGGTGGAGATCCTGCAGTTCAAGCTCGACATCCTGTGGTCGATGCTCGACGCGATCGAAAAAGCGTATCCTGACTGAAGGACGGCTCCATGAACGACATCACGATGCCCCGGCTGGACAAGCTCTACCGGCTGCAATACGAAGAGGCCCAGAAGGCCTGGGTCCTGCTGTATCCGGAAGGCATGGTCAAGCTCAACGACAGCGCCGGCGCCATCCTGCAGCGCTGCGACGGCGCCCATACCGTTGCGATGATGGTCGACGAACTGCAACAGGCCTTCGGTATCGAAGGCATCGCCCCGGAGGTGGAGACTTTTGTCCAACACGCCATCGAGCGTGGCTGGCTTGTCTGAGCCCGCCACGATCGCTCCGCCGTTATGGCTGCTTGCCGAGCTCACGTATCGGTGCCCGCTGCATTGCGCGTTCTGCTACAACCCGCTCGACTATGCACGCCACGATCGCGAGCTCGATACCTTGCAGTGGCAGCGCGTGCTGACCGAAGCGCGCGCGCTCGGCGCCGCCCAACTCGGGTTCTCGGGCGGCGAGCCGCTGCTGCGCGATGACCTCGAAGCGCTTGTCGCGCATGCGCGCGGGCTAGGCTTCTACACCAACCTCATCACGTCGGGCGTGGGCCTGACCGATGCGCGCCTCGGCGCGCTGCGCGAGGCCGGTCTCGACCATATCCAGCTGTCGTTCCAGGACTCCACACGCGAGATGAACGACTTCCTCTCCAGCACGCGCACGTTTGCGCTCAAGCAGCGTGTGGCGTCGCTGATCAAGGCGCATGGTTACCCGATGGTGCTCAACTGCGTGCTCCATCGCTACAACCTGCCGCACGTGGGGGCCATCATCGAGATGGCGCTCGAGATGGGCGCCGAGTATCTGGAACTCGCGAACACGCAGTATTACGGCTGGGCGTGGGAGAACCGTCTGGCGCTGATGCCGACCGAGGAACAGTTGCGCGAAGCGGAGGCCGTGGTGGCCGAGTACCGCGCGAAGATCGGCAAGCGTTGCCGCATCCTGTTCGTGGTGCCCGACTACTACGAGACGCGGCCCAAGAAGTGCATGAACGGCTGGGGCTCGGTGTTTCTTGGCGTGGCGCCCGACGGTGCCGCGCTGCCCTGCCATGCGGCGCGCGGATTGCCGGGTCTTGCGCTGCCCAATGTCACCGCGCATTCGCTCGAGGATATCTGGTATCGCAGCGATGCGTTCCAGCGGTTTCGCGGCACCGCGTGGATGCCCGAGCCGTGCCGCAGCTGCGACGAGCGCGAGAACGATCTTGGCGGGTGCCGGTGTCAGGCGTTTCTGCTGACGGGAGATCCCACGCGCACCGATCCCGTCTGCGACAAGTCGCCGGATCACGCGCGCGTGCGCGAGGTCGTGCTGCACGGCGCAGCCGCACGCCATGACGCCACGGCGGGCCATGGCATTGCCGCCGGCGAGTATCCACTCGTCTTTCGCGGCGACGCCGCGTCGCGCGCGTTTGCGTCGGGCGCCAAGCCGCGCTAGCGGTCGGCGTCCAACGGCAACGCCGCAATCGCAGCCTTCAGCGCGGCAGCCATCTTCCCAACGGGCAGATGGCCCGCGTCGACCCACTGCAACGTCGCCGCAGGCAACACCTCCCGGAGCCGCCGCGCATTGCGTGGATCGCAGACCCGATCGCGCCGGCCATGAAGAATCGTCACGGGGATGCCTTGCAGACCAGCGTCGCGCGCGGCCCGCAGCACAGCCGGCTTGCCCAGCCACGCACGATGCCGCAGGTAATGCGCCTGAATCCGATACCGATGCCGCCGCAACGCCCGTTGCCGCCCCGCCGTGCCCGCCGCGCGCACCTTGCGCACCGGCCGCAACCGCAACGCGCTCCGCTCCACACGCTCGTAACCCTCGGCCAGACGATGCTGCGCCCCGCGCGCGCCATGCAGCAGCCGATTGACCGCCGCGCCGAACGCCCCCCGCGCGTCGGGCACACGCACTCCGGCAGGCCGCACATCGTGCAACATCGACAGCCCCCGCTGCCGCGGCGAGAACAGCCGCAAGATGTCATCCCACCCGGTCAGGAAACTGCCCCGCAACACGATGCGCGCCACCGACGCCGGATGCCGCGCCGCATAGGCGAGCGCCAGCGCCGCGCCCCACGATCCGCCCACCACGCCCCATCGCGCGATGCCCAGATGCGCGCGCAGCGCCTCCAGATCCGCAATCAGCGATGTCACCGAATTGCGCCGCAGCGAGCCCGAGGGCCTCGACGCGCCCGCCCCGCGCTGGTCGGGCATCACGACGCGGTGCCGCGCGAGGTCGAACCATGCGGTCATCGCGGGATAGCAGCGCCCGCCGGGCCCGCCATGCACGACGACCCATGGCTCGCCATCGGCGGGCCCTGCCACCGATACATGCAGCCGATGGCCATCGGGACGGCGGAGATAGAACGAGGAAACGGAATTGGAAGGTCGCATTGAGGTCTCACACGGCCGCGGGCACCTGCGTCCGCAGATAGTCCACCACGCGCGCGACGCGTGGCGACAGTGCCCATTCGGAACGATGAATCAGCCAGAGTTTGTCGATCACGGGCGCGTCGCAGTCGAGCACGCGAATCTGGTCCTGATGCGCGAATGCCTGCCGCGCATAACGTGGAATCACGGTAAAGCCAAACCCGCGCGCGACGGGCTCGAGCATCAGGCTGATCTGATTGCTGAACCCGCGGCATGGCAGCGTGCTGACGCCCGGATTGCCCGGGTAGTGCCGGCTCAAGAGGCGATTGGCCATCGCCTTGCCGTCCGGATGGTCGCAGAAGCCGATGCGCTGCAGATCGTCCCAGCCGCGCACGCGTTCGCTCGCCGGATAGACGAGCTCGAGCGGTTCCTCGCTGAACGGACTCGCGGTCAGGCGCGTGTCGTCGGGACGCAGCGAGACGAGGCCCACGTCGAAGCGGTTCTGCAGTACCGCGTCGAGGGTTTCGGCATCGGGCGCGAAGCGATGGCGAATGATCAGGCCAGGCGTCCTTCCCTGCAGGTCCAGCAGGCGCGGATAGAGGAACAGGCCGATGCTGCCGGGCGTGATCAGGCCGACCACGCCGCTATCGGCATGGGCGCTCAGCTGCGCGCGCAGGCGGTCGTTGGCGGCCTCCATGTCGGCGCAGTATTCGAGCAGGACCTTGCCGGCCGGCGTCAGCTCCACGGCACGCGGGCGCCGGATCAACAACGGGCCCAGCGCCTCCTCGAGGTGGCGAACATGCTGGCTGACGGCGGCCTGCGTGAGGCCGAGCTGGTCCGCCGACTGGGTAAAGCTGCCGGTCTGCGCCACGAGGGCGAACGATCGTAGCCATTGCGGGTTGAACATAACAAACTCTTATTGAAGCGATAACGCGCGGATGGTTTTCATTATAGAGAAGCCTCGCTAATATTGCTGCGTCGCAATACGCACGGAATTTCCACATGACTACGCCCGCACTTTTCACCCCGTTCACGCTGAAAGACGTCACGCTCCGCAATCGTATTGCGGTCCCCCCGATGTGCCAGTACAGCGCCGTCGATGGTTTCACCAACGACTGGCACCTGTCGCACTACGCGGGGCTGGCGCGCGGCGGCGCGGGCCTCGTTATCGTCGAGGCCACGGCGGTCTCGCCCGAAGGCCGTATCACGCCGGGATGCACGGGTCTGTGGAACGACGAGCAGGCAGTGGGCATGAAGCGGATTGCCGAGGCCATCCAGGCTGGCGGCGCGGTGCCGGGTATCCAGATCGCGCACGCGGGCCGCAAGGCGAGCGCGAATCGCCCGTGGGAAGGCGACGACCATATCGCCGAAGCCGATGCGCGCGGGTGGAAGATCATCGGCCCGTCGGCCAAGGCATTCGGCGCGCATCTGCCGAAGGTGCCGGAAGCGATGACCGAGGACGATATCGCCCGCGTGAAGGCCGATTTCGTCGCCGCCGCGATTCGCGCGCGCGATGCCGGTTTTCAATGGCTCGAGCTGCATTTCGCGCACGGCTATCTGGCGCAGAGCTTCTTCTCCGTGCATGGCAACGCGCGCACGGACGGCTATGGCAACGACGCCATCGGCCGCGGCCGTTTCCTGCTGGAAACGCTGGCCGCCGTTCGCGAAGTCTGGCCGCAGAACCTGCCGCTGACCGCGCGCTTCGGTGTCATCGAGTACGACGGCAACGACGAGCAGACGCTCAAGGAATCGATCGAACTGGTCCGCGCGATGCGCGAGGGCGGCCTCGATATGCTGAACGTCAGCGTGGGCTTTTCCACGCCCGACGCGCAAATCCCGTGGGGCCCCGCGTTCCTGGCCCCGATCGCCGAACGCGTCCACCGCGAGGCCGGCATCCCGGTCGCCTCGTCGTGGGGCATCGACGACCCCGAGATCGCCAACCGCGTGGTCGAACAAGGCCAGATGGACCTCGTGATGGTCGGCCGCGCCATGCTGTCGAACCCGCACTGGCCGTACCAGACCGCCATGAAGCTCGGCGTGGAACGCCCGTCGTGGGTCCTGCCCGCGCCGTACGCGCACTGGCTGGAACGCTATCGCGTGCAGTCGGCGTAAAGCCTGCCTGAACACGATCCCGGCCGGGCCCCGCGCATCCGGCCGGCGGTTGTGTGGCGAAGCGCCACCTACTCGGTGACCGCCGTCCGAACGATATAGCGCGATTTCGTGCGATAGCTGTAGAGCACCAGTGTCAGCTCGCGACCGTCGTCGCGCAGATCGAGGATCTTCCAGCCATCTCCTGTGAAAGCCGGGTGCTCGGCCCACATGTTCACTTGCCGCAGGCGTCTGAAGTCCTGCAGGCCGCGCTCGGTGAGCCAGATTTCGAGCTTGCCCGAGCCAGCCATGGCCTTGAACATGTAGAGACGCCGGTTCTCGCAGATCGCCTCGATCCAGCCTCCTTGCTCGGCCGTGAAATACACCGCATTGCCGATTCTCAGCGCCGCATCCTCGCCAAGCCGGAGCAGGCTGCCGTCATTGTCGCCGCGGTTCGCCCATCGGATGTCGGTGGGGCAATTGCGCACGGCTGTACGATCGGTCTTTGTGCCCGTGTCCGGCGCCTCCGGGTCTGCATTGCCCGGCAACGGCCCCTCCCCCTGTGGTACGACGACGGCGCGATGGACTGGCCGCACGAGCGCCACGCGGGGCAGGATCGGCGCCGGAGCCTTATCGGGTAATCCGAGGGCCGTTTGCACCAACTGGCGAGGCTGTCCGCCGCGCACGCCGTACGGATCGAAGGCCGGACAAAACCGGCCATTGGACGTTTCCTGCCGCCACGCGCGGCTGAAGATCACGCGGCCCGCATGGCCCTCGCGCAGGGTCAACTGGTAGCCCGCCCTGCCGTCCTTGTGCCTGCCTTCGACGAGCAAGGTGGCGCCGCTATCGCCACGCCCCTCGCTGGGAACCGAGACGACGACGCGCTCTCCGTCCCGCGTTTCCGCCCAATAATCGCGACCCTCGACGCGAATCGCCGGCGCACCCCATTTCAGCAGAGTGTCGGCCCATCCGTGCCCGAGTCCGGAAGACAGGCCGACGACGACTTCCAATGGTCCCTGCAACGCCCGCAGCGGCTCGGCAATGCCCTCTGGCTCGGCGGTACAGACCTGCCCCATGCGAAACACGACATCCTTCAGGTATTCGCGCTCGGCGTCATTCGGATGCCGGCGATCGAGCAGATAGAGCCTTAGCGACGTCATCGCAACGATGACCGCCAGCGCAACGCCCAGACAACGCAGGCCGTCCGCGGTCCACGCGGTTTGCCGACGCCGAATGCGCTCTTCCTTCAGATAGGTGCCCGCCGCGACGATCGCTACCGCCATTGCGACAAACCACAGGACCGCGCCGAGCCCGAAGCCATAGACCGAAGTCTCGTTCGCGTTGGCATTCAGCCGGAGCGCGTCGAACCGAAAGGTATCGAGCGCGACCGCAAACGCCAGCAACGATCCGATCACCGCGACCCAGGCGCGCTCCCTGACATAAAGCCACAGCATCGAAAACAGGAATAGCGGGTTCGCAAACCACGCAAAGGCACCCTGAAGCGGACCTTGCCAGCCAATCGCCAGAATTTTGTATCCATGCAAGCGAAAGCCGTTATGGAAAGTCATGCCAATGGCGACCAACGAGGCGATCCAGATCAGGAGGGCCAGCGTAGCCAGCACGATGGACCGAGACACTTTCACGGCTGACCCATTCATATTGGACTGTTCGATATCTGGATGCGCATCGCGCGGAAGCGTGCCAGCCTATCAAAGCCATGCGCGGACGGCATCCAACCTGAAGGGGGGTCGTGGGGTGGCTTGCAAACTCTGTCGTGCAGCACCAACACCCCACTTCATTCTCAGACGCTGACAATCTTGTAATGATTCGGTCAGTCTCGGGTCAGTGCCTGGCGCCAATACTGGGTACAAGTTCATCGCACGATGACTTCCGCCAACAAGGCAAACCAACCCAGGAGGTACCTATCATGAAAACCCTTGCACGCACCCTGCTCGTCGCCTGCACCCTGGCCGTCCCGGCCCTCTCGTTCGCCCAGACCGTCGATCAGAATGGCCCGGTCACCCGCGCCGAAGTCCGCGCGGATCTGGTCCGTGTGGAAAAGGCCGGCTTCACGCCGTTCCGTGGTGACAACTACACGTACCCGGCCGCCATCCAGCGTGCCGAAGCCAAGATCAATGCGCAGGATCAGGTCGCGACCGCCACCACCCCGTCGCTGACGCCGAGCGTCAAGCTCGTCGCCGCGAATACGTCGCACCAGCACTATCGCATCGACGATTCGCGCAGCGTCTACACGGACGGCGCCTGATGCAGGGCAGCGCCATCACCCACGCCGCGCGCGGTTAGGTCGTATTGCGCGCGGCGTGCGTGACCGCGGTGGCGAACGCCGGAAGCATCTTCCGCATCGACGCGTTTGGCACCACGACACCCCGGACTACCGGCAATCGCTGTTCCACCACTTCGAACCCGAAGTGTGCAAAAAACGGTTGCGCGGTACGGCTCACGTCCGAAGTCAGCCACGGCAGGCGTTGTCGTCCGGCATGGTCATGAATCGTCTCCATGAGCAAACGCCCCGCCCCTTTGCGCGCGTAGTCGCCCGCGACAAAGAAATGATCGATATACCCGTTCGGCTGCAGATCCGCGTAGGCGACAAGCACGCCATCTGCCTCGATCACGAACGGATCGATAGTCCTGATCCGCGCCTCCCAGACGCCAGGATCCAGATCCGCAGGCGCCCACGCCGCGATCTGCGCCGCGTCATAGTCCCGACTCGCGATCCGATGGATCGCGGAGAAGAACACCCGGAATAGCGCCGCCTCATCGCCGACGCGAAACTTGCGCACACGCATGGTCAACCGAACTCGTCATGCTGTGGCAGCGCATCCGTAATCGTGTACCACGGCGCCTTCGATCCCACAAAGATATGCGCGGCCGGCCGAATGCTCGGCGCATCGGCAAGCGTCCCCAGCGTGACGTGCACATATGCGCCATCCCGCACTACCGAGAACATCAGACTGCCGCAGATCCTGCAACGCACGTCGTGCGCCGACTGTGTATCGCCAAAGATCGACACATCGCCCTCCCCCTGCGTGATCCGCAACTTGTCTCGCGCAATCCCCGCAAACGGCTTGAACGCGGAGCCCGTGGCGCGGCGGCAATTCGAACAGTGGCAGTTCAACGCGTAGGCGAAGTCGTCCTCCACGGCGTATCGAATCGCACCGCAAAGACACCCACCGGCAAGGATTGGTTTTTTCATGGTCATGAACGCCTTGAAAAGCAAAGGCTGACACCTACCCAGCCCTGTTCGCCACCGAAGCCTCGAACACCCTTCGGTAATTCCCCCCCAACACCTGCTCCGTCTCCGCCTGAGAGAACCCCTCCGCCAGCAACGCACTCCCCAACAGCGGCAGCTGCGCATAGCTCGTGAACACCGGTGGCGAGATAAAGCCGAGCATGTCCGTCCCGAGCCCGACGTGCGCGACGCCCACCACATCCGCCATGCGCCGGAACCCATGCGCCATCTCCCGCAGATCGTGGAACGAGCCCGCGCTTGGCCAGACGCCGATGACGCCGCCCGTCTCCGCGATCGCGCGCGCATGGTCGGCGGAGATCGAGCGGCCGCGTGCGGAGGGGCGCGTCACCAGCGCGGTATGCGACAGCACGAGCGGCTTCGTCGAGACGGACGCCGCGCGCTTCACCAGGTCGTACGTACCATGCGCGACATCGACGACGATGCCCAGCGCATTGCAGCGCCGCACGACATCGGCGCCGAAATCGGTGAGCCCGCCCTGCGCCGGCGCCTCCGTCTGGATATCGCCGAGCTCGTTCACGCGATAGTGCGTCAGCTGCAATTGCCGCAGCTTGTGCAGTTCAAACGCTTCATCGACGCGATCCACCTGCCCTTCGAGAAAATCCGCGCCCTCGGCCGTGACGATCACGCGCGGCCCATCCCCACCCGACCGCAGCGCGCCCGCATCGGTGACGATGCTCAACCCTTCCTGCGCGCAAAGCGCCTTCGCGCGCTCGAACGACAGCTGCGACAGCCGATAAAGCTCGCCCGGCTCGGGCTTGCGCCAGGCTTCGAACCTGCGCCGATCCGCGGACACACGCGTAGCGGCCGTATCCGCCACGATGGCGAGGCAGATCACGTTCATCCCACCCTCGACCATCGGCCCGCGCAGCGACGTGAACGGACGATGCAACCCCGTCGCCGGATCGCGCGACAGCGTGACGCGCCCCGCATGGCTATGCATATCGATGGTCACGGCACCGGGCGACGCACGCCATGGAGGCGCGTCACCCTCGGCCCCACCACCGGAACGCCCCGGCGTGCAGGCCACCACGCCCAGCGCGGCCCCGAGCGCCAGAAACGCGCGCCTGCGCGGCCTGAACGCGGACATGGCCACGGTGTCACCGCCTGTGGGGGACCTTGCTTGCGAGCGCGCAGATGTCATATCGCTTTCGGAATTGTTGGACCGCCGCAGGCCACTATTCTGCCCGTTCTTCACGATCAAAAAAAAGCCCGCCAGGCACAGAGCCGGCGGGCTTTTTTCAACACGGCACAGCAGGTATCACCCCACCCACTTCCGCGCATTGCGGAACATCCGCATCCACGGGCTCCCACCGTCGGGAATCGCCTTCCATGCATCGGGCGCCCAGCTCATCGTCGCCGCGCGGAACACGCGTTCCGGGTGCGGCATCAGGGCCGTAAAGCGGCCATCGACGGTCGTGACCGACGTGATGCCCTGCGGCGAGCCGTTCGGGTTCAGCGGGTACGTCTGCGTGACATTGCCCGCATTGTCCACGAATCGCAGCGCAACCTTCGCGGCACCGATGTCGCCCTGCTGCGAGAAGTCCGCGAAGCCTTCGCCGTGCGCGACCACGATCGGGATGCGGCTGCCTTCCATGCCCGCGAAGAAGATCGACGGCGACTGCTCCACCTGCACGGTCACAAAGCGCGCTTCGTACTGTTCCGACTGGTTGCGCGTGAACTTCGGCCAGGCGTTCGCGCCCGGAATGATCGGCGCAAGGTTGCTCAGCATCTGGCAGCCATTGCACACGCCCAGCGCAAACGTGTCCTGACGGTTGAAGAACGCCGCGAACTGCTCGGCCATCTGTGCGTTGAACAGGATCGTCTTGGCCCAGCCCTCGCCCGCGCCCAGCACGTCGCCGTAGCTGAAGCCGCCGCACGCCACAAAGCCCGTGAAATCGGCCAGGTTCGCACGGCCCGCGATCAGGTCGCTCATATGCACGTCGTGCGCATCGAAGCCCGCGCGATCCATGCTGTAGGCCATTTCGATCTGCGAGTTCACGCCCTGCTCGCGCAGGATCGCCACACGCGGACGCTTGCCGGTGGCCACGAACGGCGCAGCAATATCGGCGGCGGGATCGAACGTCAGCACGGGGCTGATGCCAGGGTCCGCCGCGTCGAGCACGCGATCGTATTCGCTATCGGCGCAGGCCGGGTTGTCGCGCAGACGCGCGATACGCCAGCTCACTTCCGACCAGTTGCGCTGCAGCTCGCCACGCGCGGCGCCATAGACCTTCTTCGCATCGCGATAGATCTCGATCTGGTCGCTCGTGTTGGGCTTGCCCAGCACATGGCTGCAGGCCGAGAGGTTCGACTCGCGCAGCACGCCGAACACCGCGTCGCGATCTTCGGCACGAACCTGGATCACGGCGCCGAGTTCTTCCGAGAACAGCGCGCGCAGCGTCTGCTCGTTCCGGCGTTCCGCGATCTGCTGGGTCCAGTTCTTGGCGTCGCCATAGTCCTGTTCCTGCGTCGGATCGAGCGCGATCATGTCCACGTTCAGCGACACGCCGCAGTGGCCCGCGAAGGCCATTTCGGCCACGGCGGCCATAAAGCCACCATCCGAACGATCGTGATAGGCCAGCAGCTTGTCCTCGCGGTTCAGGCGCTGAATCACGTTGAAGAAGTTCTTGAGATCGTCGGCGTTATCGACGTCGGGCACCGTGTCGCCCACCTGCTGCGTCACCTGCGCGAGGATCGAGCCACCCAGACGGTTCTTGCCGCGGCCGAGGTCGATCGCGATCAGCACCGTGTCGCCCAGATCCGTACGCAGTTGCGGCGTCAGCGTGCGATTGACGTTATCGACCGCCGCGAACGCGGAGATGATCAGCGATACCGGTGCGACCACTTCCTTGGCGACGGTCTTGCCGCCTTCCTCGTCCGACCACTTGGTGCGCATCGACAACGAGTCCTTGCCCACCGGAATGCTGATACCGAGCGCCGGGCACAGTTCCATGCCCACCGCATGCACGGTGTCGTACAGCTTGGCGTCTTCGCCTTCCACGCCGCAGGCCGCCATCCAGTTGGCCGACAGCTTGACCTTGCCGAGATCGATCACGGGCGCGGCCGCGAGGTTCGTCAGCGCCTCGCCAATCGCCATGCGGCCCGATGCGGGCGCGTCGATCACGGCCAGCGGCGTGCGCTCGCCCATCGTCATCGCCTCGCCGGCCAGGCCCTTGTAGTCGAGCGTGGTCACGGCCACGTCGGCCACGGGCACCTGCCACGGGCCGACCATCTGGTCGCGCGCGTTCATGCCGCCCACGGTCCGGTCGCCGATCGTGATCAGGAACGACTTGCTCGCCACGGTCGGATGACGCAGCACGTCATGGACGGCCTGTTCGAGCGAGATACCGGTCACGTCCACGGCCGGCAGTTCGCGCGCCACGCGCTTGACGTCGCGATGCATGCGCGGCGGCTTGCCGAGCAGCACATCCATCGGCATGTTCACCGGGAAGTGTTCCTTCAGCGAGGCATCGACCGCCGCATCGACGACCTGCAGCTGCTGTTCCTCGGTGGCCACGCCGACCACCGCGAACGAGGCACGCTCGCGTTCGCACATCGCCTGGAACCGCGGGAAGCTGTCCGGCGCAATCGCCAGCACATAGCGTTCCTGCGATTCGTTGCACCAGATCTCCGCCGGCGACATCCCCGATTCCTCGAGGTGGATCTGGCGCAGGTCGAAGCGCGCGCCACGGTTCGCACCGTCCACGACTTCGGGGAACGCATTCGACAGGCCGCCCGCGCCCACGTCGTGGATCGACAGGATCGGGTTCGCATCGCCAAGCTGCCAGCACGCGTTGATGACTTCCTGCGCGCGGCGCTCCATCTCGGGGTTGCCACGCTGCACCGAATCGAAGTCCAGATCGGCCGTATTGGTGCCGGTCGCCATCGAGCTCGCGGCGCTGCCGCCCATGCCGATGCGCATGCCCGGGCCGCCCAGCTGGATCAGCAGCGTGCCGGCCGGCAGATCGTTCTTGTGCGTGTGGTTGGCGTCGATATTGCCGATACCGCCGGCGATCATGATCGGCTTGTGATAGCCGCGCACGGTGCCGCCCACGTTCTGTTCGTACACGCGGAAGTAGCCGCCGAGGTTCGCGCGGCCGAATTCGTTGTTGAACGCCGCGCCGCCGAGCGGGCCTTCGATCATGATCTGCAGCGCGGACGCGATGCGGTCCGGCTTGCCGGTCACGCCAGGCTTGTCGTCGGGGTTGCGATGGGCGACCGGCTGCGCGGCGTCGCGCGCGTTCTCCCACGATTCCACGGCTTCCGGCAGCATCAGGTTGGACACCGTGAAGCCCGTCAGGCCGGCCTTCGGCTTCGCGCCGCGGCCCGTTGCGCCTTCATCGCGAATCTCGCCGCCGGCGCCCGTGGAGGCGCCCGGGAACGGGGAAATCGCGGTCGGGTGGTTGTGCGTCTCCACCTTCATCAGCGTATGGGTCAGCGCCTCGTGACGGCCATAACGCTGGTCGTCCCCGCGCGGGTACCAGCGCTCGGCCACGGCCCCTTCCATCACGGCCGAATTGTCCGAATACGCGACGATCGAACCCTGCGGGTTCAGCTGGTGCGTATTGCGGATCATCGCGAACAGCGACTTGTCCTGGCTCACGCCGTCGATGGTCCACGTCGCGTTGAAGATCTTGTGGCGGCAGTGCTCGCTGTTGGCCTGCGCGAACATCATCAGTTCCACGTCGGTCGGATTGCGGCCGAGCTTCGCGTACGCGTCCAGCAGATAGTCGATCTCGTCTTCCGACAGCGCCAGGCCCATGGCCGTGTTGGCGGCCACGAGCGCGCTGCGGCCCGCGGCGATATCGATGAACTGCAGCGGCTTGGCCGGCAGTTCCTGGAACAGGCCCGCGGCATCGGCGCGGGTGGCCACGACGGTCTCCGTCATGCGGTCGAACAGATGCGCGGCGACGGCGGCGCGCGTATCGGCGTCCAGCGTCTTGCGGCCGCGCAGCAGGCCCTTCTTGCAGATCACGGTGATCTCGATCCCGCGCTCGATGCGGTGCACATGCGTCAGGCCGCAGTTATGGGCGATATCGGTCGCCTTGCTCGCCCACGGCGAAATCGTGCCGAAACGCGGAATCACCACGAAGCGGTCGCCTTCGGTCTGCTCGGCGAACGGTGCACCATAGGTCAGCAGCGCGGCGATCCGGGATTCGTCGTCGGCCGAGAGCGGTGCATTGGCATCAACGAAGTGCAGGAACTGGCCGTGCACCGATTCGATATCGGCGTCGATCTGCTTGAGGGCGGTGAGGAGGCGTTGCTGGCGGAAGGCGGAAAGCGCCAATGGGCCGGGGAAGCACGAGAAATGCGCCATGATCGTTGCGGTCGGGAGGCAGGAGGTAGGGGGCTGCGGCCGCCGGCACCGCTGGATGGGATGCCGGCTGGCGGAAAACCGCTATTGTACCTTGCCCGGGACCGCTTATTGCATTGCGCAATCCGACGGGAACGGACAAAACGGGCCGGGCCGCCCGGACGCACCGTTCGGGTGCCCCTTGCGCCCCATCCATCACATCAAAGCGAGGTCGCCGACCGCGCCGCCTGCTCGTAAAGTCCCGTCAGCACCCGCAACAGCCGCGCAAGTTCGCCGATCTCCACGTTCTCGTCGCTGCCCTCGGTGAAATTGCTCGTCAGGCATTGCTCGCGGATCTCGCGATACCGCGCACAGGCATCGCTACCGGCCTGCGTCGTGGCGTAGGTCGCTTCCTTGCCGACGCGCTCGCCGGAAACCAGCCCCAGCCCCGTGAGCTTCTTGAGCGCATAGGTCACCAGATGGGTGTCCTCGACATTGAGCACGAAGCAGATATCGGCCAGCCGCTTCGCCCGCCCGCGGTGGTTCACATGGTGCAGGACCAGCACATCGAGGAACGTCAGGTCCCGCACCCCGGCCGCGCCCATGCAGCGCACCACCCAGCGGCTATAGGCGTTGTAGGCCGTGTTGAGCCCGAACTCGAACTCGGACAGCTCCGGGCTGCGAACCGACACCAGGTGCGACGACGACACGATGTTCATGCCCGCCGCGCGGGACAGCGACGTGCGGGGCGACGCCGCGCCAGTCTCCTCGGGCGGTTCAGGCGGGGTGGTCGCAGGCTTGCGTGCCATAGATAAAGTCTCCTGTCCGTGGCGATAGGTGAAAGCCCGAAGCGCATCGAGCCAATAATGGCTTGACAGTTTATTGGCAAATTCTCAGCATGAACACCACTCTGGGCATGACCCTTGCATCAAAAAATCCGTTTTCGCTCATCGCGCGCCCGCCGAGCCAGCGGCGCGCCCCGGTAGTCAAACCCGCGCGCCAACGCGCATGCAACACCAGGAGAGATCGAGATGCGAGTCAAGGGAGTCAACACGTGGGCAGTCATGGCAGGCCTGATGGCTGGCCTCGGGAGTGCGCCGGCGGCATGGGCGGACACCAAATGGGACCTCCCCACCGGCTATCCGGTGAACAACCTCCACACCGAGAACCTGCAGAAGCTCGCCGATGACGTGGCGCAGGCCACGGGCGGCAAGCTCAAGATCCAGCTGCATCCCAATGGCTCCCTGCTGAAGGCCAACGAGATCAAGCGCGGCGTGCAGACCGGGCAGGTCCAGATGGGCGAGATCCTGATGTCGACGCTCGCGAACGAAAACCCCGTGTTCGGCGTGGATGCCGTGCCGTTCCTCGCCACGAGCTACAGCGACGCGTACAAGCTGTGGCAGGCCTCGCGCCCCGTGACCGAGAAGATTCTCGATCGCCAGGGGATGAAGCTGCTGTACGCGGTGGCATGGCCGCCGCAGGGCATCTACGCGAACAAGACGCTGAGCTCCGCGGCCGACATGAAGGGCCTCAAATGGCGGGCGTACAACCCGGCCACCTCGAAGATCGCCGAGCTCGTCGGCGCGCAGCCGGTCACGATCCAGGCCGCCGACCTCGCGCAAGCACTGGCCACGGGCACCGTCAACTCGTTCATGTCCTCGGGCGCCACCGGGGTCGATACCAAGGTGTGGGAGAGCGTGAAGTACTTCTACACCGTGGACGCCTGGCTGCCCAAGAACATGCTCGTGGTCAGCAAGAAGGCCTACGCCGCGCTCGACAAGCCCACGCAGCAGGCGCTGGAGAAGGCCGTGGCCGACGCCGAGAAGCGCGGCTGGCAGGTCTCCGAGCAGAAGACGCGCGAATATCTCGCGGTGCTGTCGAAGAACGGCATGACCGTGCAGCCGCCGTCGTCGCAGCTCAAGGGCGATATGCAGAAGGTCGGCCAGACCATGGTCGATGAATGGGCGAAGAGTGCCGGCGACGACGGCAAGGCCATTCTCGAAGCCTACCGCAAGTAACCGGCCCACTCGCCAAACCGCACCACGCGCACCAGGCACGTGTTCTGTCTGCCGATGGCCCCGGCCATCGGCAGGTCACGCCGCGCCCGCGCCCTGCGCCGCCTCGCGCCACCCCGACACGTAACCTCACGCCCTGCCCATCATGGAAGTCCCCGTCCCTCCCAAGCGCTGGCTGGACCGGCTGCTCGATTACTGCGCCGTCCTCGGCGCGCTCTGTATCCTCGGCGTCTGCATCGTGATGATCATGATGTCGCTCTCGCGTGAAACCACCATCGCGTTCCGCGGTGGCGACGATATCGTCGCCTGGCTGTGCGCGGCCTCCGCGTTCCTCGTGCTCGGCCAGACGTTCCAGCACGGCGGCATCGTGCGCGTGGAAATGCTGCTCGAGGCCGTGGGCCCGCGCCGCCGGTGGCTGCTGGAACTCGTCTCGCTGACCGTATGCCTCGTGTTCGCGGCCTATGCCACCTATGCGCTCGGCACGTTCGCATGGCAAAGCTGGGACATCGGCGACGTGTCGCAGGGGCAGATCGTGATTCCGCTCTGGATTCCGCAGAGCTTCGCGGTCATTGGCTGCGCGGGCTTCCTGCTCGCGGTGGCCGACGAATGGCAGCGCGTGGTGCGCCGCCAGAAGCCGCGCTACCAGCTGGCACAGGAAGCGAAGCTCGCCGCCGGCGATTTCGGGGAGACGATCTGATGAGCACCGTACTCGTTGCCCTCGTCCTGCTCGTGGTGATGATCGTGTTCCTCGCGCTCGGCGCGTGGATTCCCGTCGCCATCGCGGTCACCTCGTGGATCGGCCTGGTCATCTTCTCCGACCACGAAGCGCTGATCAATCTCGCCAACTCGTGGTGGTCGTCCAGCGCGTCGTACACCCTCGCGTCTCTTCCCCTCTTCGTCTGGATGGGCGAGATCCTGTTCCGCACCAAGCTGTCGGAGCAGATGTTCAACGGCCTCTCGCCGTGGCTCAACTGGCTGCCCGGCCGGCTCATGCACGTGAACATCCTCGGCTGCGGCATCTTCGGCTCGGTCTCGGGCTCGTCGGCCGCCACCTGCGCGACCATCGCCAAGTCCGCGCTGCCCGAACTCACGCGGCGCGGCTACGACGAGCGCATCACGCTCGGCTCGCTGTCCACCGCGGGCACGCTCGGCATCCTGATTCCGCCGTCGATCACGATGGTCGTCTACGCGGTCTCCGCCGACGTATCGATCATCCGCGTGTTCCTCGCGGGCTTTCTGCCCGGTCTGCTGCTGATGCTGCTGTTCTCGGGCTATATCGTCGTATGGGCGCTGCTCAATCCGAGCAAGACCCCACCGGCCGAGACGTTCGGCTGGCGCGCGCGATTCGCCTCCATCCGCCAGCTGCTGCCCTGCATCGTACTGATCGCGTTCATCACGTGGATCATGATCGCCGGTTACTCCACGGCCACCGAGGCGGCCGCGTACGGCGTCGTGGCGTCGCTCGCGCTCGCCTGGGCCGGCGGCTCGCTGACACGCCGGGCGTTCTGGGACAGCCTGATGTCCGCCACGCGCCTGACCGCGATGATCATGTTCGTGCTCGGTGCCACGTCGTTCCTGTCCGTGACCATGAGTTTCACCGGCATTCCGCGCGCGCTGGCCGAGTGGGTGGCCGCGCTGCACCTGTCGCCGTGGGCGCTCATCGCGGTGCTGACCATCATCTATATCGTGCTCGGCACTGCCCTCGACGGTATCTCGATGATCGCGCTGACCACGGCCACGGTGCTGCCGATGGTGCAGGCGGCCGGCTTCGATCTGGTATGGTTCGGAATCTTCATCGTGCTGCTCGTCGAGATTGCCGAGGTGACACCCCCGGTCGGATTCAATCTCTTCGTGCTGCAAAGCATGACCGGCAAGGACAGTAACTACATCGCCAGAGTCTCGCTGCCGTTCTTCATGATGATGGTGCTTGCCATCGCCATGGTGACCGTGTGGCCGTCCATCGTGACGTGGCTGCCCGATCAGGTCATGCAGAAAGAACTCAAATAGCCGCGCCCCTGCCGGAGGGGCGCCGGCAGGGAGATGCGAGCCAATATGCACGTCATCGTGATTGGGGCCGGCGCCATCGGCGTCTGCTCAGCGTGGTACCTGCGCCAGGCCGGATTCGACGTGACCGTGCTGGAAGCTCGCGGCGCGCCGGCGCAGGAGAGCAGCTTCGGCAATGCCGGCGTGATCGCGCCGGGCTACGTCACGCCGTGGGCGGCGCCCGGCATGCCGCGCAAGCTGCTCGGCATGCTGTTCGCGAAAGAGACCCCGGTCCGCTTCCGCCCGAGCCTCGACCCCGCCATGTGGCGATGGATCGCGCGCTGGCTGCGCGAATGCCATCCCGAGCGCTACCGCGCCAACAAGCTGCGCATGCAGCGGCTTGCGTTCTACAGCCGCGATTGCCTGCATCGGCTGCGCGGCGAGCTCGAGATCGAGTACGAACAATCGCGCGGGTATCTTCAGCTGTTCCGCACGGCGCGGGATCTCGACCTGGCCGCGCCGGCCCTCGCGCTGCTGCGCGAGAACAAGGTCGTGCATACGCTCGTGGATGCCGAGGGCTGCCGGCGTATCGAGCCGGGGCTGGCACAGGACACGGCGCTCGCGGGCGGCCTGCACCTGCCCGAGGACGAATCGGGCAATTGCCCGCTGTTCGTGCGCCGGCTGCACCAGCACGCGGAAGCCGCGGGGGTGCGCTTCCGGTTCGATACGTCCGTGGCGCGGCTGCGCGCGCCCTCGGGTGGCAGCGGTGGCATCAAGGTCGAACTGGCGGCCGCGAAGCGCGGCGCCACGGCAGAAACGCTGACCGCCGACCGCGTCCTGGTCTGCGCGGGCGTGGGCAGCGCGGCGTTGCTGCGTCCGCTCGGCCTGCGCGTGCCGCTCTACCCGGTCAAGGGTTACTCCGCCACCGTCATGGTGCGCGACGAACTGCAGGCCCCGCTGGCCGCGCTCATGGATGAATCGTTCAAGGTCGCCATCACGCGTATGGGCAATCGCCTGCGCGTGGCGGGCACGGCCGAGCTCGGCACGCGCAGGATGGATCTGCGGCACGATGCGGTACGCACGCTCATCCGCGTGGCCCGCGACTGGTTTCCGGTGGCGGGCAGCTATCAGGAAGCGACGTTGTGGGCCGGCGCGCGGCCGATGCTGCCGGACGGTCCGCCGCTGATCGGCGCCACTTCGGTAGCGGGACTGTTCCTGAACCTCGGCCATGGTTCGACGGGGTGGGCGATGTCATGCGGCTCGGGCAAAATCGCCGCGGACCAGATCGCCGCGAGCGTGGGGGAAGGCGACGGTCCGGCCATCGACATGGAGGGCCTGACGCCCGCGCGTTATCGACTTGCCTGAGAGCCTACGCATGAACACCAGCACACGCCCACACAACAGGCGGCCCCGATCCGCTCGCAACATCGGCGTCCCCGTCGCAAGACATGGCCAGCCTAACGCCCGCGCGCCATCGTCTCGCCTGAGAGCCCAAGCATGAACACCACATCCGCCTCCGCGGCGTCGTCCGCAACACCGGGCACGGTCTCAGCCTCCGCCCACGCAACAAGCGTCCCCGATCCGCTCGCGACATCGGCATCACCGTCGCAAGCCTGGATCCCGCTCGACCCCGCCCATCCGCATACGTCCACCCCGCTCTACGACGTCGCCGCCATCCGCGCGATCGAGCGGGCGGGGCTCGACAGCTTGCCCCCGTTCACGCTGATGGCCCGCGCCGGTGCCGCGGCGGCCGACTGGGTCGCGCGGCATGCCCCCGCAGGCAAGGTGCTCTGCCTCGCGGGCAGCGGCAATAACGGCGGCGATGCCCTGGTTGCCGCCACGCGCCTGCATCAATCAGGCCGCCGCGTGGAGGCGTGGCTGACCGGCGTGCCCGACAAGCTCCCGGCCGACGCCGCACGCGCATGGGCCGAAGCCCGCGCGGCGGGCGTACCGGTGCTGGCGATGCCGCAGGACGAATCGGCTGCCCTCCCGCCGTGGCCCGCCGACTGCACGGCCATCCTCGACGGCTTGCTCGGCATCGGCCTCAATCGCCCGGCGCAGGGGCAGGCCGCGCGCTGGATCGCGCATATCAACGCGTCGGGCATCCCGGTGTTCGCGCTCGACATCCCGAGCGGACTGTTCGCGGACACGGGCGCGGGCCAACCCGCCGTGCGCGCGCAACGCACGCTGACATTCCTCGCCGCCAAGCCTGGCCTGCTGACACTCGATGGCCGCGACTGCGCGGGCGAGATCGATATCGCGCCGTTGGGATTGCCGTATCCGCCGGCGGATGCACCCGTACAGTGGGCTTCACCGTCGGCCTCGACACTGACCTCCCCATCAACCGCACAATCGTCCGCGCAGCCCGCCCCGCCAGCACCCGTGGCGATCGTCAATCAGCCCGCCGGCTTCGCGGCATCGCTGCCCGCGCGCGCGCATGCGGCCAACAAGGGCCATTTCGGGCAACTCGCGGTCATCGGTGGCAACGTGGGCATGACCGGTGCCCCGCTGCTCGGCGCGCGCGCCGCGCTGTATCTGGGCGCGGGCCGCGTGCATATCGGCTTTCTCGCGGACAATGCGCCCGCGGCGGATCTCGTGCATCCGGAATTGATGCTGCATCCCGTCGCGCGCGTCGCCATCGGCGCCATGTCCGCGCTGGTGGCAGGCCCCGGCATGGGCACGGGCACCGATAGCGCCGCGGCACTGGAGACGCTGCTCGATGCGAGCCTCGCCGCGGGTACGCCGCCGGCACTCGTGCTCGATGCCGACGCGCTGAACGTGCTCGCCGCGGACGCCGCGCTCGCCGCGCGTTTTATCGCGAGCGGCCTGGGCATGGTGCTGACGCCGCATCCGCTCGAAGCGGCGCGCCTGCTCGGCACGCATGTCGCCGAGGTACAGCGCGACCGTCTGGCCTCCGCGAGAACGCTGGCCACGCGGTGGCGCGCGGTGGTCGTGCTGAAAGGATCCGGCACCATCGTCGCCGGGCCATGCATGCCGTCCATGCCATCCATGCCATCCATGCCATCCGCGCCGTCCACGTCGCCCACGTCGCCCACGTCGCCTACGCCGCCCACGTCGCCTACGTCGCCCACGTCGCCCACGTCGCCCACGTCGCCTACGTCGCCTACGTCGCCCACGTCGTCCGCATCATCCGCGCCTTCCGCATCGTCCGCATCGTCCGCATCGTCCGCATCGTCCGCGTCGTCCGCATCGTCCGCGTCGTCCGCATCGTCCGCGTCGTCCGCGTCGTCCGCGCCTTCCGCGTCGTCCGCATCGTCCGCATCGTCCGCGTCGTCCGCATCGTCCGCGTCGTCCGCATCGTCCGCGTCGTCCGCGTCGTCCGCGCCTTCCGCGTCGTCCGCATCGTCCGCGTCGGTCGTGTCGGTCGTGCCGGGCGTATCGGGCGTATCGGGCGTATCGGGCGCGTCAGGCGCGTCGGGCGCGTCGGGCGCGTCGGGCGCATCGTCCGCTTCGGGCGCATCGTTACCACCCCCTCCCCCCCTCACCATCAACCCCACCGGCAACCCCGCCCTCGCCACCGCCGGCACCGGCGACGTGCTCGCCGGCATGACCGGCGCGCTGCTCGCGCAAGGCATGCCTCCCCACGCAGCCGCATGCGCCGCCGTCTGGATCCACGGTCGTGCGGCCGATGCCTTCGTCTCCGCCGGCCAGGGTCCGGCTGGCATGACCGCCAGCGAGCTCTACGGCCCCGCCCGGCAGATCCTCAACGCCCTGCTGCGCGGCGAACCCGCCTGAGAACGACGTTCCACTTTTTGCGCGGCCCCGCACAGTGCAATCCGTAACAGGATGTCACCATTCGTCGGACAACGCCCGATAGGGACCGACCCGATTGCCTGCTATCTTGGCCGCACACGCAAGTGCCAGACACAACCGCCGGTGAACAGCGGCCGACATCGCACCGATTTCCCGCGATTAGCGCCGCGCGCTGGCGATATACTTCCGCTGTCCGTGCCCCACGCGGCGCGGACGCCGTTGACCTTATTTCGAGATTGCATGCCGACAGATCTACACGCCTGGAATGCCCTCCTGCAGCATCACGACACCATCCGCGACACGCCGATGCGCGAATGGTTCGACAAGGGGAACGACAACGGTGACGCCGATCGCCGCGTGTCGACGTTCTCCGTGGAGGCCGCGGGCCTGTATCTTGATTTCTCGAAGAACCGCATCACCGACGAAACATTCGACCTGCTGATGCGCCTGGCCGAGGAAGCCGGCGTGCCCTGCCGCCGCGAAGCGATGTTCGCGGGCGAACACATCAACGCCACCGAAGACCGCGCCGCGCTGCACGTGGCCCTGCGCGCGCTGCCCGATGCGCCGTTCCGCGTCGATGGCACCTCGGTCATGCCCGGCATCCACGACGTGCTGCGTCGCATGCAGAGCTTCTCCGAGCGCGTGCGCAGCGGCCAGTGGACCGGCTACACGGGCGAGACCATCACCGACGTCGTCAATATCGGCATCGGCGGTTCCGATCTCGGCCCGCGCATGGTCTGCCGCGCCCTCGCCCATCTTGCGGACCGCGTCGGCCCGAACATGCATTTCGTCTCGAACGTCGACGGCACCGAACTCGCCGAAACGCTCGTGCGCCTCAACCCCGCCCGCACGCTCGTCATCGTCTGCTCCAAGACCTTCACGACGCTCGAGACGATGGCCAACGCCTGCAGCATGCGCGACTGGTTTCTCGCGAAGGGCGTGCCCGAGCATCAGCTCGCATGCCATTTCGTCGCGGTCTCGACCAACACCGAAGCGGTCCGCAAGTTCGGCATCGACCCGGCCAACATGTTCGAGTTCTGGGACTGGATCGGCGGCCGCTTCTCGCTATGGTCGTCGGTCGGCCTGTCGATCGCGCTCGCGGTGGGCTTCGACGCGTTCGAAGACCTGCTGCGCGGCGGCCGCGCAATGGACGATCACTTCCGCACCGCGCCACTCGCGCAGAACATGCCGGTGATCATGGCCATGCTCGGCATCTGGTACCGCAACTTCTTCAACATGCCGACCAGCTGCATGGCGCCCTATTCGACGTCGCTCGAACTGTTCCCGGCGTTCCTGCAGCAGCTGGAGATGGAAAGCAACGGCAAATCCGTGCAGCTCGACGGCCGCCGCGTGCGTTCGCATACGTCGCCGGTGGTGTGGGGCACCGCGGGCACGAACGGCCAGCATGCCTACTTCCAGATGATCCACCAGGGCTCGCAGATCGTGCCCGTGGACTTCGTCGCCCCGCTCGTGCCGCCGCGCAATCTGCCCGGCCATCATGCCAAGCTGCTCGCCAACTGCTTCGCGCAGGCAGAAGCGCTGATGCGCGGCCGCAGCGCGGAAGAACTGCACGCTGCGGGCGTGACCGACCCGGCCCGCGTGCCGCATATGGTGTTCGAGGGAAACCGTCCCAGCAATACGCTGCTGATGGAAGACCTCACCCCGCACGTGCTGGGCGCGCTGATCGCGCTCTACGAGCACCGCACGTTCGTGCAGGGCGTCATCTGGAATATCAACTCGTTCGACCAGTGGGGCGTGGAGCTCGGCAAGATCCTCGCGCGCCCGATCGAAGCCGAACTCAAGGGCGACGCGGCCGGCGCGCACGATGCCTCCACGCGCGCGCTGATCGCCCGCGCGCGCGAGGTGCTCGCGCGTCCCGCCTCGGGTCAGACCTCCGTACCGAGCAACTGATCGCTGGCGACGCGGCCGGCCTCGATCGTAAGCATGCGGCCGCAGCGCGCGGCCACCGATCGATCGTGCGTCACGAGCACCAGCGTGGAGCCCGCATCGCGATTGAGTTCGAACATCAGCGCGATGACGGCCTCGCCCGTGGTCGTATCGAGGCTGCCCGTCGGCTCGTCGGCAAACAGGATATCGGGCCGCGCCACGAACGCGCGGGCCAGCGCCACGCGTTGCTGCTCGCCGCCGGACAGCGTGCGCGGATAGTGCGAGAGCCGCTTGCCCAGCCCCACCCGCTCCAGCATCTCCACCGCGCGCTCGCGCACGCGATCGGTCTCCCCGCGCAACTCCAGCGGCAGCATCACGTTCTCGAGCGCGGTCAAATGTCCCACGAGCTGGAACGACTGGAACACGAATCCCACATGGCGGCCGCGCAGCGCGGCGCGCTGGTCCTCGTTGAGCGCGAACAGGTCCTGGCCATGCAGCTTGACCGCGCCGGTGCTCGGCAGATCGAGCCCGGCCAGCAGGCCGAGCAGCGTCGATTTGCCCGATCCCGAGGCGCCGACGATGGCCAGCGTCTCGCCCGGCGTGACGGAAAACGAGACGTCGTGCAAAATCGTCAGCGAACCCGTCGCGTCGGCTACGGTCTTTCCTAGTGACTCGACAGCGAGAATGGAAGAAGACATGGGCAAGAAATCCGGGAGCATAAATTTGAGGAATGCCGCCAAGGTAGCATGCGGCGTCGCCATTGGCATGGCCATCGGCATCGGCGCCGCATGGTTATCGGTGATGCCCGCGCAGGCCGCGACCGCGGCATCGCCGACCACTCCCGCCACAGCGGGCCCCGCCATTGTCGTGCTCGGAGACAGCCTGTCCGCCGAATACGGCCTCACGCGCGGCACCGGCTGGGTCAATCTGCTGCAGGACCGCCTGCGCGCGGAGCGGTTCGATTATAGCGTCGTCAACGCAAGCATCAGCGGCGAGACCACGGTCGGCGGCAAGACGCGCCTGCCCGATCTGCTGGCCCGCCACAAACCCGCGGTGGTCATCGTGGAACTGGGCGCCAACGACGCGTTGCGCGGCCTCTCGCTGCAAAGCACGGAGACCAACCTGCGCGGCATCCTGGGCAGCGCGCAGAAGGCAGGCGCGCGCGTGGTGCTCGTCGGCATGCGCATTCCGCCGAACTACGGGCAGGACTACACCGAGAAGTTTTACGCGCTGTATGGAAAGCTGGCGCAGGAGTATCGCGCCGCGCTGGTGCCGTTCTTCCTCGACAAGGTGATTACACACCCCGACTGGTTCCAGGAAGACCGCATTCACCCCACCGCCGCCGCGCAGCCCACGTTGCTGGACAACGTGTGGCCGCAACTCAAGCCGTTGCTGAAAACGAAGCGCTGAGGGCGCTGCGGAGGGAAACGATGAAGGGAACGATAAAGGGAACGATAAAGGGGGGTCGCCCCTCTCGCGACGGAGAGGGGCTGAGGGAGATTACTGCGACTGGCCTTCGCCCGCGTCGGACGCCGCGGCAATCGGACGCAGGATCTTCACCTTCGATTCGGCCTTCAGGCTCTCGTAGTAGGCGTTCAGATCCGCCTGACCCACGAGCTGCGCGAGCTGCTGCGCTTCGGCCTGACGTTGCTCGGGCTTCGGCTGCGTCGGCGTGCTGACCTTGTTGATGCGATAGATCGCATATCCGTCGTTACCGAGATCCACACCCACGAACGCCGGCAGCTTCAGCGCATCGGCGCGCATGATCGCTTCCGCGGCCTTCGGCGGGATATTGTCGCCACGCGTGCGCGACACCGTCACCGATGCACCGAAGCCAGCCGTGGCCGGATCCTTCTTCAGCGCCTCGAGCTTCGCCTCGCCATCCTTGCGCGCCAGCTCGGCGGCCTGCTGCGCGACATACGCGGCACGCACCTGTGCTTCCACCTCTTCGAACTTGCGCACCGACGAAGGACGATAGTCCACGACGCGTGCCGACACCAGCGTGGTCGGGCCCACCTGCACGGCCTCGATATTGCGCTTGTTCTTCAGCGCGTCATCGCTGAACAGGGCCTTCAGCACCTTCTCGTTGTTGAGCGGGTTCTGCGCGCCGAGCTTCGGATTCGGCTGACGCGTCACGTCGTCCGCGGTCTGGATCTGCAGGTGGAACTTGTCGGCGGCCGGCTTCAGGCTTTCCGACTGTTCGTACACGAGATTGCCGAACGCGTCGGCCTGCTCCTGATACGCCTTGGCCGCGAGCTGCTTGCGCAGTTCGCCTTCGAGCTCGGCCTTCACGGCTTCCAGCGGCTGCACGGCGGCCGGCTTGATCTCGTCGAGCTTGATGATGTGATAGCCGTAGTCGGTCTCCACCACGTCGCTGATCTGACCCGGCTTGAGCGCGTACATCGCGTCTTCGAACGGCTTGACCAGCGCGCCATGGCCCATGAAGCCGAGATCGCCACCCTTCTCCGCCGAACCGGGATCCTGCGATTCCTTCTTCGCCACGGCGGCGAACGTTTCCGGATGCTTGCGCAGTTCCTCGAGCAGCTTCGTGGCACGCGCCTTCGCGGCGGCACGATCGGCGGCCGGTGCGTCCTTCGGCGACGAAATCAGGATATGGCTCGCGCGGCGCTGCTCGTCGGTCTTGAAGCGCTGGATATTGCTGTCGTAGTAGGACTTCAGCTGTTCCGGCGTCACGGTCTGCGATGCGGCGAGCGCGTCGCCGGACAGCACCACGTATTCGACCTTGGCCGATTCGGGAATCGTATAGGCCGAGGTGTGCGCGTCGTAGTAGGCCTTCAGTGCCGCCGCATCGGGCGTCACCTTGGCGGTGAAGTCGGCGGGCTTGACCACGAGGGCCTGCACGTCACGCTCCTGATCGCGGACGGCAAGCAGGCGGTCCAGCAGCGACTTCGGCATAAAGCCCGTGGTTGCCACGGCGGCGCTCAGTTGTTGCGTGGCCAGGTCGAAGCGCATGCGCGAATCGAGCTGCTCCGGCGTCATGCCCTGCGCGGCCAGCAACTGCACGTAGGCCTTCTCGTCGAACTTGCCGTCGGCGGTCCTGAGTTGCGCGATCGCGGGAATGCTCTGGATCGCGGCGGCCACTTCGGCATCGGACACGGTCAGATGTTCGCGCGCGACGGTAGCGGACACCACGCGCTGCAGAATCAGCTGGTCGAGCACGGCCTGGCGCGCGGCGGCACCTTCGAACTGACGCGGATCGTAGCTGGCGCCAAGAATCTGACGCATGCGCTCGGTCTGATCGCGCACGACGTTGTCCACTTCCTGAACCGAGATGGCGCGGCCATCGACCTTCGCGACGTCATGCGAACTGTCCATGAAGCGCGAATAGCTTTCCACGCCGAAGAACACGAACGACGGAAAGACGAGCACCAGCAGCAGCAGAAGCATCAGGCGCCGGTTGTTGCGTACGAAATCAAGCATGCTGATTCGGGTAAAGGGTTGGCACGAAGGACAAACTTCGCGATTCTATCAGGAGAGACAACCGATACCCGTCAGATTCGGGGGTATGGCGGAATTGGACGCAGAAATAAAAAACGCCCGCGTTAGCGGGCGTCCTTCATAACTGGCGGAGTGGACGGGGCTCGCCTACATCCCGCAGGCCGCTGCCGCGCTTGCAAGCGCGGCCCTTCGATCCCCGCCGTGAGCCGCGCAGGCGGCTCACTCCACTCCGCATAAAGAAAAACACCCGCTGTCGCGGGTGTTTTCTTGAAACTGGCGGAGTGGACGGGGCTCGAACCCGCGACCCCCGGCGTGACAGGCCGGTATTCTAACCAACTGAACTACCACTCCTGAATCGGTACCCATGCAACGCAGCGGTGGTGGGTGCTGAGGGGTTCGAACCCCCGACCTACGCCTTGTAAGGGCGCCGCTCTACCAACTGAGCTAAGCACCCGCATGCGTGACACGAGTCAATCTCGCTTCGCACGGCTCGGCAGGTACTGCTTCGATTGCCGCTGTTTGCGTTGCGAGGCCGCGATTGTAATCCAGGTGTTTGCGATTTGCCAAGCCTTGCGCACAAGAAAAAAACGCCACGGTTTCCCGTGGCGTTTCTCGTCTTCGGCTATGCGCGATCAGTGATGCGTCATCTCGACCGTGGACTTGGACTTGTCCGCCACATCGGCAGGCTTCTCCACTTCCTCGGGCAGCGGCTCGGGCTTGCGCTCGAGCGCGAGCTCCAGCACCTTGTCGATCCACCGCACCGGCACGATCTCGATCGCGTTCTTCACGTTGTCAGGAATCTCGGCGAGGTCCTTGACGTTCTCTTCCGGAATCAGCACCAGCTTGATACCGCCACGATGGGCCGCCAGCAGCTTCTCCTTGAGACCGCCAATCGGCAGCACTTCGCCGCGCAGCGTGATCTCGCCCGTCATCGCGACATCGGCACGCACCGGAATACCGGTCAGCACCGACACCAGCGCCGTCGTCATCGCACCGCCCGCCGACGGACCATCCTTCGGCGTCGCGCCTTCCGGCACGTGGATGTGGATGTCGCGCTTCTCGAACATCTCGTCCGTGATGCCCAGACGACGTGCCCGCGAACGTACCACGGAGCGCGCGGCCTCGACCGATTCCTTCATCACGTCACCGAGCGAACCCGTACGCGTGATGTTGCCCTTGCCCGGCATGATCGCGGCTTCGATGGTCAGCAGATCGCCGCCCACTTCCGTCCACGCCAGACCGGTCACCTGGCCCACCTGGTTCTCCTTGCCCGCAAGACCGAAGTCGTACTTGCGCACGCCGAGGAATTTGTCGAGGTTCTCGGAATCTACCTTCACCGAGCCCGACTCCTTCTTCAGCAGCAGCAGCTTGACCACCTTGCGCGCGATCTTGGAGACCTCGCGTTCCAGCGAACGCACACCGGCTTCCCGCGTGTAGTAGCGGATGATGTCGCGAATCGCCGCGTCGGTCACCTCGATCTCGCCCACCTTCAGACCGTTGTTCTTGATCTGCTTGGGCAGCAGGTAACGCTCGGCGATGTTGACCTTCTCGTCCTCGGTGTAACCCGAGAGGCGAATCACTTCCATCCGGTCCAGCAGCGGCGGCGGAATGTTCAGCGAGTTCGACGTCGCCACGAACATCACATCCGACAGATCGAAGTCGACCTCGATGTAGTGGTCCTGGAACGTATGGTTCTGTTCCGGGTCCAGCACCTCGAGCAGCGCCGACGACGGGTCGCCACGGAAATCCATGCCCATCTTGTCGATTTCGTCGAGCAGGAAGAGCGGATTGCGTACGCCGACCTTCGACAGGCTCTGCAGGATCTTGCCCGGCATGGAGCCGATATAGGTCCTGCGGTGGCCGCGGATCTCGGCCTCGTCCCGCACGCCACCCAGTGCCATGCGCACGAACTTGCGGTTCGTCGCACGCGCCACCGACTGGCCCAGCGAGGTCTTGCCCACACCGGGGGGCCCGACCAGGCACAGGATCGGCGCCTTCACCTTGTCCACGCGCTGTTGCACCGCGAGGTACTCGAGAATGCGTTCCTTCACCTTCTCGAGGCCGTAGTGGTCTTCATCCAGCACGCGCTCGGCGTTCGCAAGGTCGTTGTTGACCTTGCTCTTCTTGCGCCACGGCAGGTTGACCAGCGTGTCGATGTAGTTGCGCACGACGGTCGCTTCCGCGGACATCGGCGACATCAGCTTGAGCTTCTTGAACTCGGCGTCGGCCTTCTTCTTGGCCTCCTTGGGCATCCGGGCAGCCTTGATGCGCTTGTCGAGTTCCTCGAGGTCAGCGCCCTCTTCGCCTTCGCCCAGTTCCTTCTGGATGGCCTTGACCTGCTCGTTCAGGTAGTACTCGCGCTGGGACTTCTCCATCTGGCGCTTGACGCGGCCACGGATGCGCTTTTCCACCTGCAGGATGTCGATCTCGCCTTCGAGCTGCGACAGCAGGCTCTCGAGACGCTCGGTCACATTGACCATCTCGAGGATCTTCTGCTTCTGCTCGAGCTTGATCGGCAGATGCGCGGCGATCGTGTCGGCCAGGCGGCCGGCTTCGTCGATACCCGACAGCGACGTCAGGATCTCGGGCGGGATCTTCTTGTTGAGTTTCACGTACTGGTCGAACTGCGACACGATCGCGCGGCGCAGGGCCTCGGTTTCGGCGCTTTCGACCGGTGCGGGCGGCACGGGCACGGCTTCGCACATGAAGTGCGAGTCGTCCTCGCTCACTTCGGTGATGTTCGCACGCTGGGTACCCTCGACCAGCACCTTCACGGTACCGTCGGGCAGCTTCAGCATCTGCAGGATATTGGCGATGCAGCCGACCTCGTAGAGGTCATCGGCCGTCGGCTCGTCTTTCGCCGCCGTCTTCTGGGCCACGAGCATGATGCTCTTGCCCGACTCCATCGCAGTCTCAAGCGCCTTGATGGACTTCGGGCGACCCACGAACAGCGGGATCACCATGTGCGGAAACACCACCACGTCGCGCAGGGGCAACAGTGGGAGGCGAATCGGCTCAGCCGGGAGGAGTTGTGTTCCGGACATCATTTTCCCCAGTCAGTCATTTAAGGCGTAAATAGGGCCGCGGGAATCGATTACAAGACAGCTATCATCGATTTCGGTGCAAGAAAACAATATGCCGAAAAAAGCATTTCCGTCACATGCCTCACCCTGCACTTGCGACCCGCTCCTGAACAGCATACCCGCGTTTGCTCCCGTTCGTCGTTTGAAATGAAGAAAAAAAGCCGCTCGCTTCGACGCGAACGGCTCCTTGAATTTATCGCCGGTCTGGCATCCACCACTCGGACGACATGGGCATCGATTCGCGTCCCTCAGTTCGAGCCGGCTACCTTGGGCTGCTGCGGTTCTTCGTAGATCAGCAGCGGCGGCGCGTCGCCGGTGATCGTGTTTTCGTCGATCACCACCTTGTGCACACCCTTGTAGTTCGGCAGGTCGTACATGACGTCCATCAGGGACTGTTCGAGGATCGAACGCAGGCCACGGGCACCCGTCTTGCGGCGGATGGCCTTGCGGGCGATCGCGGACAGCGCGGCCGGACGAATCTCCAGCTCCACGCCTTCCATCGCCAGCAGCTTCTGGTACTGCTTGACCAGCGCGTTCTTCGGCTCGACCAGGATCTGCATCAGCGCGGCTTCGTCCAGCTTGGCCAGCGTTGCCACTACCGGCAGACGCCCGATGAGTTCCGGAATCAGGCCGAACTTGATCAGATCCTCGGGTTCGGTCTGCGGCAGCACCTCGCTGACGTCACGCTCTTCCTTGCTCTGGACCTGCGCGGCAAAGCCGATGCCGGTCTTGTCCGAACGCTGCATGATGACCTTCTCCAGGCCATCGAACGCACCGCCGCAGATAAACAGGATGTTCGTCGTATCGACCTGCAGGAAGTCCTGATTCGGGTGCTTGCGGCCGCCCTGCGGGGGCACCGAAGCCATCGTGCCTTCGATCAGCTTCAGCAGCGCCTGCTGCACGCCCTCGCCCGACACGTCGCGCGTGATGGACGGATTGTCCGATTTGCGCGAAATCTTGTCGATTTCATCGATATAGACGATGCCGCGCTGCGCCTTCTCGACTTCGTAGTTGCAGTTCTGCAGCAGCTTCTGAATGATGTTCTCGACGTCCTCGCCGACATAGCCGGCTTCCGTCAGCGTGGTCGCGTCGGCGATCACGAACGGCACGTTGAGCAGGCGGGCCAGCGTCTGGGCGAGCAGCGTCTTGCCGGAACCGGTCGGGCCGATCAGCAGGATGTTGCTCTTCGACAGCTCGACGTCGTCCTTCTTGCCGAGGTGCTTCAGGCGCTTGTAGTGGTTGTACACCGCCACGGCCAGGATCTTCTTGGCCTGTTCCTGACCGATCACGTATTGGTCGAGGCTCTCGCGAATCTCGTGCGGGGTCGGCAGGTCGGAACGGGTAGCGGCCGCGGCGTCCTTTTCGGACGCGGCTGCCTCGTCGCGGATGATCTCGTTGCAGAGGTCGATGCATTCATCGCAGATGAAGACCGACGGGCCCGCGATCAGCTTCTTGACCTCGTGCTGGCTCTTGCCGCAGAACGAGCAGTACAGAAGCTTTTCACTGGAAGAACTCTTTTTGTCCGCCATAGGATTCAGTCACATTAGCAGTGTGGCCACACGGAGCCGGGCTGGCCTCCGCGGGAAACGCATGAAACGCATCATACGCCAAAACAATTGGGCCGACCGGTGTTGCTTGAAAGCAAAAAACGAGGCACATGGCCTCGTTCCAAGGTAGGCTGGCCGACGCGCGCTCAACCGCGCCGCGCGATGACCTTGTCGATCAGGCCGTAATCCACCGCCTGGTCGCCGCTCATGAAGTTGTCGCGATCGGTATCGCGCGCGATTTTCTCCACGGGCTGGCCGGTCACTTCGGACAGGATGCTGTTGAGGCGTTCGCGCAGGTACAGGATCTCGCGCGCCTGGATCTCGATATCCGAGGCCTGGCCACGCGCGCCGCCGAGCGGCTGATGGATCATGATGCGCGAGTTCGGCAGCGCGGACCGCTTGCCCTTGGCACCGGCGGCCAGCAGGAACGCGCCCATGCTCGCTGCCATGCCCATGCACAGCGTCTGCACGTCCGGCTTGATGAACTGCATCGTGTCGTAGATGGCGAGGCCCGCGGAAACGGAGCCACCCGGCGAATTGATGTAGAGCGACACGTCCTTGTCGGGATTCTCGCTCTCGAGGAACAGCAATTGCGCCACGACCAGATTCGCGGTCTGGTCGTTCACTTCGCCAACCATGAACACCACGCGTTCCTTGAGCAGGCGCGAGTAGATATCGTACGCGCGCTCGCCGCGGCCGGACTGCTCGACCACCATCGGCACCAGCCCGAGACCCTGCGTCTCCAGGGCCGAAGCCTGCGTCGTGGCCAGACGGTCTAGCAAATCATTGCGGGTCATGCAGGTTCTCCAGGTATTCAGGGGATGACGGCCAGCTTGGGTCCCTGCCGGGGGTTTTCAACCCCGGCCAAACCCTTGCCGGCCGCTTCACGCGAATCAGGCCCGAATCAAGCTTGTTGCGGATTCGACTCGGCGGTCAGTTCCTCGAACGACACCGTCTTGTCCGTGACCTTGGCCTTCTCGCACACGAAATTTACCACGTTGTTTTCGAGCACGTAGGCTTCCATTTCGGCCAGGCGCTGCTGGTCGCCGTAGTACCAGCGCATGACTTCCTTCGGGTCTTCGTAGCTCTTCGCGAAGTCCTCGATTTCGGCCTTGATCTGCTCGGGCTTGGCCTGCAGGCTGTTGGCCTTGACGATCTCGGCCAGGATCAGGCCCAGCTTCACGCGGCGCTCGGCCTGCTGGGTGAACATGTCGGCCGGAATCGGCATGTCCTTGGCGTTCGGCATGCCACGTTGCTCGAGGTCGCGGCGGGCCATTTCGACCAGGCGTTCCTTGTCCTGGTCCACCAGGGCCTTCGGCACGTCCAGTTCGCTCACCTTGATCAGCGCTTCCATGACTTCGTCCTTCAGCATGGCGTGCGTGCGGCGCTTGACTTCGCGCTCGAGGTTTTCGCGGATGTCGGCGCGCATCTTCTCGACGCTGCCGTCGGCGATGCCGAGCGACTTCGCGAACTCGTCGTTCACTTCGGGCATGTGGGCCCACTCGACGCGCTTCAGCGTGATCGTGAATTCGGCGGTCTTGCCGGCCACTTCCTTGCCGTGGTAGTCGGCCGGGAACGCGAGCGGGAAGGTCTTGCTCTCACCGACCTTCAGGCCGATGGCGGCGGCTTCGAACTCGGGCAGCATGCGGCCTTCGCCGAGCACGAACGCGAAATCTTCGGCCTTGCCGCCGGCGAATTCCACGCCGTCGATCTTGCCCACGAAGTCCACGGTCACGCGGTCGCCATTCTTGGCGGCGACATCGCTGCCACCGTCGCCATGGTCACCGGCTTCGCCGCGCACGTGGTAGTGCACGCGCTGCTTGCGCAGGATGTCCACGGTCTTGTCGATCTCGGCGTCGCCGATCTCGGTCTTCGTGCGGGTCACTTCGGCGCCGGTCAGTTCGCCGATCTTGACTTCCGGATACACCTCGAACGTTGCCTCGAAGGCCACTTCGTCGTCAGCGACGCCGTCGGTCTTCAGGTCGAACTTGGGCTGGCCGGCCACCTTGACGTCCTGCGCCTGGGTGATGTCGAAGAAGGCGCGTGCGGCCTTGTCGAAGCGGACTTCGAACTCGACCTGCTGGCCGTACTGCTTCTCGACCATCTTCATCGGCACCTTGCCCGGGCGGAAGCCGGACATCTTCACCGTCTTCGACAGGCGAACCAGGCGTTCCTGCGTTTCCTTCTGCACTTCAGCCTTGGGGATGGCCAGGGTCACCTTGCGGTCCAGCTTGCCGAGATTTTCAATGACGTTCGACATGGTCGTTGATCCAATCCAGAAATGTTGTTGTCTCTGCCTACTTCACGTCCGGCTCACGTGCACCCAATTTCCGGGATGGCGCCAATTTCGGGGTCGATCATCGACGGCCCCAGATACGCATCCGGCGGGCTCCGTGCGGACGGAAAACGCGGATTATCGCATGATTTCGATCCGCTTCCGGCAGTTTTTACCCTGACCGGGAATCCGCGCCCTCGCCGGCCACGCCCGTGGCGGCCGGGGCCTGCCCGTGGCGCAATGCGCGCAGCAGCAGGCGCGCGGGATCGACGGCGTCGGCCAGGTCGCTCTCCACTGGCAGCGGTTCGCCCTCGATCTGGCTTGCGACGAGTTCGCCGGCCAGTGCGGCCCATGTGAGGCCGCGCGAGGCGAACGCAAGGGCCGCGTACAGCCCCGGCAGGCGCGGCAGATCGCGCAGGTGCGCGCCGCGCAGCGCGGCGGCATGGGCGAGGGCCTGCGCCTCGTCTGGCAGGTGGCCGATCAGCGGGAGGCGATTGTGCGTGACCGTGCGGACGCCGACGTAGCCATCGAGTTGCTTCGGGTCCATCGTGGCGAGTCTGCCGGCGTGTTCGGGCAGCAGCGCGGCCGCGCGCGCGAGGTTGTCCGCGTGGACTTCTGGCCGCGCGACCCGTGGCCCGTCGTCGGCGTCGTAGCTCGATCCCACGCGCGCGCTGCCGTCTTCGGCGCGCGGCAGCAGGTAGCCGTTGCCCGTGACCACGCAGTCGGGCCAGCTGCCGAGCGCCGTTATCGCGTCGGCCGGCAGGTCCGTCAGTTGTCCACGCACGCGCCGGAGCTCGCGGTAGGCCGACGGCACGAGCTGCCCGGCCTCGTAGGCGTTGGCCAGCACGAGGACCGGGGCGGTGGCGATGACGCTGCCGTCGGCGGCGAGCACCTGCCACCAGTCCGGCACCGTGTCCGCCGTGTCCTCCGTGTCCTCCGTGTCCTCCGTGTCCTCCGTGTCCTCCGTGTCCACCGAGGGGCCGCGCGGTGCGGGCACGCGGGCGAGGCGCGCGGCTTCGCAGCCGAAGCGCGCGGTCACGGCCGGGCCCGCGTGGGCGAGTTGCGCCGCGCAGATATCGGGCGGCGCGACCCAGCCGCCCTGCGCGAACCACAGCCCGCCCGCCGGCACCGCCGCGCCATGCACGGCAGCGGCCTCCTCGGCCGGCATCCAGCGCGCGAACGACTCCGGAAAGCCCAGTGCCGCCAGCGCGGCATGCTGCGCCGCGTTGTCCGCCGCGTCCTCGCCGACATGCAGCACACCGCAGCCATGCCACCCCACGGGATGCCCGGCCGCGGCCAGCGCCTCCCACGCGCGCAGCGCGTAGAGATTGCCCGCCCGCGACAGCCGCGACAGCAGGCTGTCGTCGCTCGACACATGCGGATGCATCGCCGCCGCCCGATGCGCGGACGTCTGCCGCGCCGGCCCCGCATGGCGATCGATCAGCGTCACCCGCCAGCCGCGCGTGGCCAGCCGCTCGGTCACCGCGCATCCCGCGAGCCCCGCCCCGATCACGATCGCATGCCGTTCGGGCCATGATGCCGCCGCGGGCGGCGCATGGCGGCGCGTCTTCCAGGCGGGCGCGAACCGCGCCACGGTCATATCGCGCTTGCCACCGAATCCCGGTACCTTGCGCACCGCGAATCCCACCGCCTGCAACCCGCGCCGCACGAAGCCCGCGGCCGTGTACGTCGCCAGCGTCGCATCCGCGCGCGCCAGCCGCGACAGGCCGCGAAACACCGTGTCGGACCACATATCGCTGTTGCGCGACGGCGAGAACCCGTCGAGATAGAACGCATCGGCGCCCACGGCCAGCCTGGGCAGCAGCGCCTCCGCATCGCCGAACGCCAGCGTCAGCGTCACCGCCCCGCCCTCGAATTCGAGCCGGTGCAGCCCCGGCAACACGTCGGGCCAGGCGGCCTGCAACGTGGTGGCCAGCGGCAACAATGCGCCAAGCCCCGCGTGCAGCTGCCGCAGACCGTCGCGCGTAAATGGATGTTTCTCGATGGAGACGAAATGCAGCCGACCGCAGCGCTGCGGATCGTCACGCCAGGCCTGCCACGTCGCCAGGAAATTGAGCCCCTGCCCGAAACCGGTCTCGACGATCACGAACTGCCGGCGGTCGCGCCAGCGTTCGGGCAGCCCGTTGCCGCCCAGGAACACGTGATGCGCCTGCGCGAGGCCGCCACGGCTGCTGTGATACACGTCGCCGTAGCGTGGGGAATAGGGGGTGCCGTCACCGTCAACGATCGGCTCGGCAGGCTCGAGAGCACGCGGCATGGGCGCGATTATCGCTTTCCATTGAGGGAATCGGGGGCGGCGGATGGTAGCATAGCGGCCCCTTGTGCCCCGCCCCGGGCGATCGCCGACGCCGCGTTCGCCCGCTTATGCCATGTTCAGCTACCGCCACGCCTTCCATGCCGGCAACCACGCCGATGTGCTCAAGCACGCGATCGTCGTGCAGTTGCTCGACTATCTGACGCGCAAGGACAAGCCGTTCTGGTACGTGGATACGCAGGCAGGCGCCGGGCGGTACTCGCTGGAACATGCCTACGCGCAGAAGAACGCCGAGTTCGAGACCGGCATCGGGCCGCTATGGGAATCGGAAGAGGAACTGCCGGCGATGCTCGAGGCCTATCTCGAGCAGGTGGACGAACTGAACCCCGACGGCGAACTCAACCATTATCCGGGCTCGCCTTGGCTCGCATGGCAGATGCTGCGCGATGCCGATCGCCTGCGGCTGTTCGAGCTGCATCCGACCGAGATCCAGGTCCTGCGCGACAACTTCCGCGGCGCGGGCCGCCGGGTCATGCTCTATGACGCCGACGGCTTCGAAGGCCTCAAGGCCATCCTGCCGCCACCACCGCGCCGCGCGCTGGTGCTGATCGACCCCGCCTACGAAGACAAGAACGACTACGCGCGCACGGTGCGCGCGGTGCAGGACGGCCTGCAGCGCTTTGCCACGGGCATGTATGCGGTCTGGTATCCGCAGGTGCAGCGCCGCGAGTCGACGCAGTTGCCCGAGCAACTGAAGCGCCTGCCGGTCAAGAGCTGGGTCCACGCGTCGCTGACCGTCAAGCACCCGGTTCCCGGCGGCCTCGGACTGCACGGCAGCGGCATGTTCGTGATCAACCCGCCGTGGACCCTGAAGGCCGACCTCGAGGCTGCGCTGCCTAAACTCGTGGAAATGCTAGGACAGGACGACGGGGCGTCGTTTACGCTGGAATCGCTGGACAGCTAGGCGGAGCGCGCGCCAAAGCGCGCCATCAGGGCGTTGACGCCAAACCCGATCAACGCCCCGATCGTATCGGCCACCACATCGATCGCATCGGCATCGCGGTAGGGTGTCAAGCTCTGGAGAATCTCGATCAGCACGCCATACGCGATGAGCCCGAGCAAAATCCCCCACATCCGCCCCGGCCAGGCGCGCGACCCCAGCACCGCCAGCGTGCCAAACGCGAGCATATGATTCGACTTGTCCCACCCGGTCGTGGGCATCGGCGTCGACGGGGGCAACAGCGCCAGCACGAGAATGGCCGCCGCACAGCCCCAGAACATCAGACGAAACATCCCGATCGAGCGAAGCGTCGTGGTCATGGCCGGGCTCAGAAAAGAAGACACGAACGTAACGTTACCGCAAGTCGGCGCCGCTATATGTTCGTGGGCGCACCCCGGTTCGTGGGCGCAGAGAATCCGAAGCGGATTCGGAAGGGATGCAGAACGGATTCAGGAGGATTCAGGAGGATTCAGGAGGATTCAGGAGGATTTTGGTGCGAGGGAGGGGACTCGAACCCCTACACCATTGCTGGCGTCAGGACCTAAACCTGGTGCGTCTACCAATTTCGCCACCCTCGCAGTCCCTGTCTCGCTGGCCTGTGCCACATGGCCGAAAACGAGGCTGCGGATTGTAGCGCAACGCGGGAGGGGAATCCAGTCCCCTCCCCGCTCGATCACCGTTTCACGCGGATGAACGCCAGTACCAGCACCGTGGCGCAGGCTTCCAGTGCGGCGACGAAGTACAGGCCCGACGACAGCTGGCCCGTGGTCGTCTTGAACCAGCCGATCATGTACGGCGCCACGAACCCGGCCAGGTTGCCGATCGAGTTGATCAGCGCGATGCCGCCCGCCGCTGCCGTGCCGGCCAGAAAGGCCGACGGGAGCGACCAGAACACCGGGAAGGCGGCGAGGATGCCGATGGACGCGATGGTCAGCGCGCAGAGCGCCAGCGTCGCGCTCTGCAGGAACATGCCCGTCATCGTCAGCCCCGCGGCTGCCAGCAGCGTGGCCATCGCGCAGTGCATGCGGCGTTCACCCGAGCGGTCGGAGTGGATGCCGTTGAGCACCATCGCGATCGTGCCGGCGATAAACGGAATCGCCGAGACGAGGCCGATCTGCAGGTTGCCCTGAACGCCCAGCTCCTTGATGATGGACGGCGACCAGAACGCGATGGTCGCGTTGCCGCTGACCACGCAGAAGTAAATGGCCGCGCAGATCCACACCCGCGAGTTGGAGAACGCGTCGCGCAGCGACGAATGCTTGGCCGGGTCGCGGGCCTCCGCTTCCACGTCGCGCGTGACCAGCGTCTGCTCGGCGGCGGTGAGCCATTTGGCGTTGACGGGCTTCTCCGGCAGGTACATCAGCACGGCGATACCGGCCAGCACCGACGGAATGCCCTCGATCACGAACAGCCATTGCCAGTTGGCGAGGCCATCCACATTGTCCATCGTGGTCATGATGAAACCGGCCAGCGGGCCGCCCACCACGCCCGCGATCGCGAACGAGGTCATGAACAGGCCGTTGATGCGCGCGCGGCGCTCGGCCGGGAACCAGTACGTGAGGTACAGCACCACGCCAGGAAAGAAGCCAGCCTCGAAGATACCGAGCAGGAAGCGCAGCGCATAGAACTGCGTCGGCGTCTTGACGAAGATCATCGCCATCGAGGCCAGGCCCCACAGGATGGTGATGCGCGCGAGCGTCTTGCGCGCGCCGATCTTCTCGAGCAGCAGGTTGCTCGGCACTTCGAACAGGAAGTAGCCGATAAAGAAGATGCCCGCGCCGAAGCCATAGACGGCTTCGCTGAACTGCAGGTCCTGCAGCATCTGGAGCTTGGCGAAACCGACGTTGACGCGGTCGATCCAGGCGAGGATGAACAGGAAGACGAGGAACGGAATCAGGCGGACCGTGATCTTGCGGTACGCGTCGTTGCGCTGCCGGGCGAGTTCGGCGGGCGGCAGCCCGTCGGCGACGCCCGGGGCGCCGGCTAACGTGGAAGACATTGTTTCAACTCCTTGGTGTGGTACGCGGGGCCGCGCTACATTGGCGCGGCCCTCGGGCGACAGATGGGCGAACGCTGTGCTGGAGCGTTGCGGGAACCGTTACAACGCGGCCTCGATGGCGCCGGCCACCTGCAGCACGCGCGCATCCTGCCCGTGCAGGCCGCACACGCCGAGGCCGATTCCCAGTCCGGCCGCCTGCCCCAGCGGCAGCGACGCGGCGCAACCGTCGAGGAAGTTGATCACGCTGGCATTGCGCAGCACGAGGCCGTTGGTGGCGAAGAACGCCTCGTCGGTCTGCAGCGCATCGAGCCGCGGCGGACGCACGGCGACCGTCGGCATCAGCCACGCGTCGGCATCGCGCAGGAGGTACGCGGCCTCCGCCTGCATGCCGCGGCGCGCGACCAGCAACTCGATATAGTCGGCGGCGCTCAGCTTCTCGCCGCGGCGGATGCGCATGGCCACGCGCGGATCGTACTGATCGCCGCGCTCGGCCAGCAGCTGCTTGTGCCATTGCCACGCTTCGGCGGCGGTCAGACCGCCCGCGGCATTGATCTCGGGCAGCCTGCGCAGTGCCGGAAATGCAAATGGCACGATCTGCGCGCCCAGCGACGACAGCTTCGCCAGCGCGGCATCGAACGCCTGCGCCACGTCGTCGTCGAGGCCATCGCATACGAAATCGCGCGTCACATACAGGCGCAGCCCCGCCAGCGTGGCCGGGCGCGTATCGAGCGTCTCGCCCGACAGCACCGCATCCACGGCCGCGCAGCAGGCGACCGAACGCGCGAGCGGGCCGGCCGAATCGAGCGACGTGGACAACGGCACCGCGCCATCCAGCGGCACGCGCTTCGCCGTCGGTTTGAAGCCGGTGAGCCCACAGAATGCCGACGGAATGCGGATGGAACCGCCCGTGTCGGTACCGAGCGCGGCCACGGCCATGCCTTCCGCCACGCTCACCGCACCGCCCGACGTGGACCCGCCGGAAATACGCTCGGGGTCCAGCGGCGTGCGCGGCGTGCCGTAATGCGGATTGAGGCCGAGGCCCGAGAACGCGAACTCGCTCATATTGGTCCGGCCGATCAGCACGGCCCCGGCCGCGCGCAGACGCGCCACGGCCGGCGCATCGGCCGTGGCGGGCTCGCCGGACAGCGCCTTCGAGCCCGAGCGCGTGACCTGGCCGCGCACGTCGAACAGATCCTTGATCGAAACCGGCAACCCCGCCAGCGGCGAGGCCACGAGCCCCGCCACGCGCGCCTGGTCGGCCGCGCGGGCTGCGGCAAGCGCGCCTTCCGCATCCACCTGCATAAAGGCGGTGCCACCGGCCTGCTGATGCTGCTGGATGCGCGCGAGCGCGGCTTCGGTCAGCGCGACGCTGCTCGTGCGGCCTGCCGCGAGTTCGGCCGCAAGCGCGGCGATCGTAGACGTGTGGTCCATGTCGTTCCCTTGATGAGCCTCGTGATGATGGGTGTTGCCCGCGCGTCAGTCCGCGACGGCCAGGCTTTCCACGCGGTACGCGTGGCGCAGCGTGCGGTTGCGCACGGGGTCGTGCAGTTCGACCTCGAACGCTTCACCGTGGCCCAGTTCGCCGATCACGGCCTGCGTGCCGCAGAACATCGCGGTGCCAGGGGGCAGCGCGTCCTCGCCGGTCAGCCGCTGGACGAGGTCGCGCGGGTCCAGCAGGCGCGTGACCTTGCCTTCCTGATACAGCGCGCGCTTGCCGTCGCGCACGCGCCAGCAGCGCATCTCGAGGCTGTCCCAGTGATCGGCCACCTCGTCGAAGCGCCACACTTCGCGGCCGACGGGCTTGCCGCACATCTGCTTGGAGACCGTGACGTCGTACGCCTCGACCTTGCGGTCGGTATGGTCCGAGCCGATGCCGATATACAGCGCATCCTGGCCCTGCAGCAGCACGAACTCGGTCTCGCCCGACGAGTCGTCGCGCGGCACTTCGAGGACGTCGCTCGTGGTCAGCAGCGAGGCGGCCAGCGGGTAGAAGCAAGGGACGGTCGAGGGCGGCTTCACGCCGATGTCCTGGAGTTCCTTGATGTGGTGTTGCACCGCGTCCGCGTCGCGGCCGGTCCAGCCGGCGATGATCAGTCGTTCGATGTCGAGGGCGAGTGCGCCCCCGCCGGCTACCTGGAATTGCAGTGTCGGCATTGCGTGAATCCTGTTGCGAAAGAGTGGGTCGTTCAGAGTGTCCGGATGATGTTCTTCCGGAATTCGTCGATATGCTCGCGGATCGCCTCGCGCACGGCCGGGATATCCCGGCGCTCGAGTCCGTCCACGATCTCCAGATGTTCCTGATAGACGTTCTCGAGGTGCTGTGGGTCGGACAGCGAGAGGAACCAGAAGCGCGCCTGCTTCTCGTGCAGGCTGCGCAGCAGGTCGGCCAGCACGCGATTGCGCGATGCGGCCGACATGGCGGTATGGAACTTGAGGTCCAGCGAGGCCAGCGCGGGAATGTCCCGGCGCGCGATCAGGTCCGGCGAGCGGTCCACGATGTCGCGCATCGCCTTGAAATCGCTGTCGTGTCCGCGCTCGCAGGCCAGCGTGGCGCACAGCACCTCGTTGGTCGCGCGCACTTCGATCATGTCGAGCACGTCGTTCAGCGACAGCGGCGTCACGAGAATGCCCTTGCGCGGCAGGATCTGGACGAGGCCCTCCACCTCCAGCCGATGCAGCGCCTGATGGACGGGCGTGCGGCCCAGCCCCAGCAGGTTGGCCACCTGCGCCTCGTTGAGCGGCTCGCCGGGGCGGAACTCGCACGCGATGATCCGGCGCTTGATCTCGATATACGCCTGCTCGCGCATGGCCGCCCCGCTCTGGGCGGGCGTGAGCGGAAGCCTGGCTTCGCTCGCGTCGGCGGTGTCGTTCGCTACCAGTCGGATGGGACGCGTCATTGGATCGCTGCGGTGTGTCTTAAGTTGTTGTGATACTAGTGTGATATTTCACTGGGCACAAGACGGAGTTTTATCAGGGTTTACGCGGAGGAAGCCACGATCCACGGGGCGCAGGCATTGAACTCGCTAAGGTCAGGGACCCGCAACGTATCGATGATCGATACGCACATATCTTGGTGCAATACGGTCCCATCGTGGTGCAGCGGGTCACGACGTTGGTGCCCTTTTTCTGTCGATGGCTTCGTCATGTCCGAACGGCCCGATCCGCTCTTCAACCAGTCCCTCGAGAAAGGTCTCGAGGCATTGCGCGCGTTCACCGCCGTGCATCGCACCCTGACGCTCGTGGAACTCGCGTCGCTCACCGGCATGACCAAAAGCTCTGCCCAACGCACCGTGCATACGCTCGAGCAGCTTGGCTACGTCGACAAGCATCCGCAGACGCGGCGCTTTCGCCTGACGCCGAAGGTCATGGAGATCGGCTACAACTACCTGTCCGCCGATGCGCTGATTCCGATCGCCAGCCCGTATCTGTCGCAGCTGGCCAATGCCAGCGGCGAGACCGCGAACCTCACGGAGCCCGTGGGGCTCGATATGGTCTACGTGGCGCAGCTCATGACCGCCAAGCACATGCCCGTGCTGACGCCCGTGGGCATGCGCATTCCGATGTACTGCACGAGCTCGGGCCGCGCCTACCTGAGCACGCTGCCCGATGCGCAGGTGCGCGCGATGCTGGAGACGTCCACGCGGCATGCGCGCACGCCGGCGACGCTCACGGATGTGGAGACGATATTTTCCCGCGTCGTGGCGTGCCGGAGCGTGGGGTATGCGTACAACGAAGAGGAGCTGTTTCTCGGCGATATGGGCGTTGGCGCGCCGATCATCAACAGCCAGGGCATTGCGGTGGGGGCCGTGCATGTGTCGCCGCCGGTCAGCCGGTGGACGATGGAGGAGGCGCAGCGGAAGCTGGGGCCTCTCGTCGTGGAATGCGCGTGGGCGATTTCCCGCTCGATCGGACACTGAGAGCGAGATGAAAGGGGCGTCTCGCCCCTTCCCGCCAGGGTCAGCCCGCTACGGTCAGCATCGCCTGCAGCAGGACGTTGGCGCCCGCCTCGATATGCTCGGGCAGCGCGTCCTCCAGCTCGTTGTGGCTGATGCCGTCCTTGCACGGCACGAAGATCATGCCCGTCGGCGCGCACTGCGCCACGTACACCGCGTCGTGCCCCGCGCCGCTGACCACGTCCATGCTCGGCAGGCCCAGCAGCGCCGAAGCCTTGCGCACGGCCTCCACGCATTCGGGCGCGAACACGCACGGCTCGAACTTCACCACCTGGCGGATTTCCACCTGCACGGCGGCCGCCTCGGCAATGCCCGCGAACGCCGCGCGCATCGCGGCATCCATGCGGTCCAGCCCGTCCTGCGACAGGTTGCGGAAGTCCACCGCGAAGTCCACGCGGCCCGGAATCACGTTGCGCGAGTTGGGCTTGACCTCGAGGTAGCCCACGGTGCCGCGCCCATGCGGCGCCTCGTCTCGCGCGATGCGGTTGACGGCTTCCACCATGCGCGCGGCGGCCAGCATCGCGTCATGGCGCAGCGCCAGCGGCGTGGGGCCCGCGTGGGCGTCCTGCCCCGTCACCACCACGTCGTACCACTGCTGGCCCAGCGCGCCGGACACGACGCCGATGGGCAGCCCAGCCGCCTCCAGCACCGGGCCCTGCTCGATATGCGCCTCGAAATACGCGGCATACATGCCGCCGGGCACGTCGCCGGCCGGCTGCGCGCCGCGGTAGCCGATGGCGTCGAGCGCATCGCCCACGGTCACGCCCGCGCGGTCCGCCTGTTCGCGCGCGAAGCCCGCGTCGAACACGCCGGCAAACACGCCCGAGCCCATCATCACGGGCGTGAAGCGCGTGCCCTCCTCGTTGGTCCAGATGGCCACTTCCAGCGGCGCGCGCGTGACCACGCCAAGGTCGTTGAGCGTGCGCATGACCTCGAGGCCAGCCAGCACGCCGAAGTTGCCGTCGAACTTGCCGCCCGACGGCTGCGTGTCGATATGGCTGCCGGTGGCCACGGCGGCCGCCGCCGGATCGCTTCCCGCGCGGCGCGCGAACACGTTGCCGATCTCGTCCACGCGGATATCGAGGCCCGCCTCGCGGCACCAGCGCACCACCAGGTCACGGCCGAGCTTGTCTTCCTCGGTCAGCGCGATGCGGCAGACGCCGCCCTTGGGCGTGGCGCCGAGCGCGCCGAGGTCCATCAGCGATTGCCACAGTCGTGCGCCATTGATGCGTGGGGTGTGAAGGGTGTCCATGTGAGTTCTCTGTGTCGGTGAGGTCGGGCGTCGAATGCCCGCAGGCTCTGTCCGTCAGCAAGAAGCAGACCATCGGTACCGACGCACGTGGCACATGACTTGCTAGCTCCAAGGCACGCCCTTCCCCACCCTCAGGAGCTCTGCCTGTGAACCACCATCCGTCCTCCCACGCGAAAGGTTTCCCCTCCGGTATCCGCACGATCGTCGCCACGACGGCCGCCGCGCTTGCCTTCTGCGCGCTCGCACTGCCCGGCGTGGCCGCGGCCGCTGAGAAGACCCTGCGCATCGGCATGACCGCCGCCGATATCCCGCGCACGCTCGGCCAGCCCGATCAGGGCTTCGAGGGAAACCGGTTCACCGGCATCCCGATGTACGACGCGCTGACCGCATGGGACCTCTCCAAGAGCAACGGTCCGAGCCTGCTGATTCCGGGCCTGGCCACCGAGTGGAAGGTCGATGACAAGGACAAGACCAAGTGGACGTTCAAGCTGCGTCCCGGCGTGAAGTTCCACGACGGCTCCGCGTTCAATGCCGACGCCGTGGTGTGGAACGTCAACAAGGTCCTCGACAAGACCGCCAAGCAGTTCGACCCTAGCCAGGTCGGCGTGACGGCCTCGCGCATGCCCACGCTGCGCAGCGCGAAGAAGATCGACGACATGACCGTCGAACTCGTGACGTCGGAGCCGGACTCGTTCCTGCCGTACAACCTGTCGAACCTGTTCATGGCGTCGCCCACGCAGTGGGAGAAGAAGCTGGCCGCCGTGCCGGCCTCGGTGACCGACGCCGCCGAGCGCAGCAAGCAGGCATGGGTCGCCTTCGCGGCGGACGCCTCGGGCACGGGCCCGTTCAAGATGACGCGCTTCGTCCCGCGCGAACGCCTGGAGCTCGCGAAGAACGCCAGCTACTGGGACCCGAAGCGCGTGCCCAAGATCGACAAGGTCGTGATGGTGCCGATGCCGGAAGCCAACGCGCGTACCGCCGCGCTGCTGTCGGGCCAGGTGGACTGGATCGAGGCACCGGCCCCCGATGCCATCGCGCAGATCAAGAGCCGCGGCTTCGAGGTGTACGCCAACGCCCAGCCCCATATGTGGCCGTGGCAGCTGTCGTTCGCGCCGAACTCGCCGTGGCTCGACAAGCGCGTGCGTGAAGCCGCGAACCTCTGCGTGAACCGCGCGGGCCTCAAGACGCTGCTGGGCGGCTACATGGCCGAAGCCAAGGGCATCGTCGAGCCGGGCAACCCGTGGTGGGGCAACCCCAAGTTCGACATCAAGTACGACCCGAACGCCGCGCGCAAGCTGATGACGGAAGCCGGCTACTCGGCCGCCAAGCCGGTGAAGGTCAAGGTACAGGTGTCGGCATCGGGCTCGGGCCAGATGCAGCCGCTGCCGATGAACGAGTACGTGCAGCAGAACCTGAAGGAGTGCTTCTTCGACGTGGACTTCGACGTCGTGGAATGGAACACGCTGTTCACGAACTGGCGTATCGGCGCGAAGGATCCGAGCGCGCATGGCGCCAACGCGATCAACGTGAGCTTCGCGGCCATGGACCCGTTCTTCGCGATGGTCCGCTTCGTGAGCACCAAGACCCAGCCGCCGGTCTCGAACAACTGGGGTTACTTCGGTAACGCCGAGTTCGACAAGCTGATCGAGAACGCCCGCACCTCGTTCGACGAGAAGGGCCGCGACGCCGCGCTGGCCAAGCTGCATGCGCGCATCGTCGAGGAGTCGCCGTTCGTGCTGATCGCGCACGACGTCGGCCCGCGCGCGATCTCGAAGAAGGTCAAGGGCGTGGTGCAGCCGCAGAGCTGGTTCATCGATATCGCCACGATGTCGATGGATTGACCCTGCCTCACCCCCTGGCCCCTCTCTTCGCGGAGAGGGGCCGCACCAGAACATAACGATATGGCCCCACGATGATCTATCTGCTCCGCCGCCTCCTCTACGCGCTGCCGATCCTGCTCGGCGTGGCACTGCTGTGCTTCTCGCTGGTCCATATCGCGCCCGGTGACCCGCTCGTGTCGGTGCTGCCTCCCGATGCCTCGGAAGAGCTCCGCCGCCAGCTGACCGCGCTGTACGGCTTCGACAAGCCCTTCCTCGAACAGTTTTTCCATTGGCTGCTGCGTGCACTGCACGGCGACCTCGGCACGTCCATCGCGACGAACCGGCCCGTGATGAGCGAAGTGTCGACAGCGGTGATCAACTCGATCCGCCTGGCCTCGGTGGCCACGCTCATCGGCTTCACGTTCGGCTGCCTGTTCGGCTTCGTCGCGGGCTATATGCGCGACTCCGTTTCGGACCGCGTGGCCTCGTTCCTGTCCGTGCTCGGCGTCAGCATCCCGCATTACTGGCTCGGCATGGTGCTCGTCATCGCATTCTCGGTGCTGCTGGGCTGGCTGCCCGCGACCGGCGCGGGGCCCGGCGGCTCGGGCGACTGGGCGTGGGACTGGGAGCACTTCCAGTACATGCTGCTGCCCGCCATCACGATGTCGGTGATCCCGATGGGCATCGTCGCGCGCACGATCCGTGCGCTGGTGGCGGAAATTCTCTCCAACGAGTTCATCGTCGGCCTGCGCGCGCGCGGCCTGTCGGACCTCGCCGTGTTCCGCCACGTGGTCAAGAACGTCGCGCCCACCGCGCTGTCGGTCATGGGCCTGCAGCTAGGCTACCTGCTCGGCGGCTCGATCTTGATCGAGACCGTGTTCTCGTGGCCGGGCACGGGTTTCCTGCTGAATTCGGCGATCTTCCAGCGCGACTTCCCGCTGCTGCAGGGGACCATCCTCGTGCTGGCCGTGTTCTTCGTGCTGCTGAACCTGATCGTGGACGCGCTGCAGACGATGTTCGATCCCCGCATCGAGCGCAACTGATTTTCCATTTTTCCGATTCGCGGAGAGCCTCATGGACCTGACCCTCGACAAACGCACGGCGCCGCTCGCCGTGCAGCGCTCCCCCGGATACTGGGCGACCGTCGGCCGCCGCCTGCTGCGCAACAAGCTCGCGATGGTGGCCGCGTTCATCCTGATCGCGCTGATCCTGATGGCGCTGTTCGCGCCGCAGCTGATGCCGGCCGACCCGTATGCCTCGTCGATCCTCAAGCGCCTCAAACCCATCGGCACCGAGCACTATCCGCTCGGCACCGACGAACTGGGCCGCGACATGCTCTCGCGCCTCATGCTCGGCGCGCGGCTCTCGCTGTTCATGGGCATCACGCCCGTGCTGCTCGCGTTCGTCATCGGCAGCGCGCTCGGCATCGTCGCCGGATTCGCGGGCGGCCTGACCAATACCGTGATCATGCGGCTCACCGACATCCTCTACGCGTTTCCGTCGGTCCTGCTGGCCATCGCGCTGTCGGGCACGCTGGGCGCCGGCGTCGGCAATGCCCTGCTCTCGCTGACCATCGTGTTCGTGCCGCAGATCGTGCGCGTGGCGGAAAGCGTGACCACGCAGGTGCGGGCGCGCGAATTCGTCGATGCGGCGCGCGCGTCGGGCGCCTCCGCGCTGACCATCGTGCGCGCGCATGTGCTCAACAACGTGCTCGGCCCGATCTTCGTCTACGCCACGAGCCTGATCTCGGTGTCGATGATCCTGGCCTCGGGCCTGTCGTTCCTCGGCCTCGGCGTCAAGCCGCCCGAGCCCGAATGGGGCCTGATGCTCAATACGCTGCGCACCGCGATCTATACGCAGCCGTGGGTCGCCGCGCTGCCTGGCGCGATGATCTTCCTCACGTCGATCTCCTTCAACCTGCTGGCCGATGGCATTCGCTCGGCCATGGAAATCAAGGACTGAACATGAACGACACTCTGGAAGCGACCGCTCTGCCTGCCGCGCGCGACGTCGGCGGCCCGGCACAGCCATTGGTCATTGCCCGCGACCTCGTCAAGCATTTCCCGCTCAAGTCGGCCATCCCCTTTCGCCATGCCGGCGAGGTCCGTGCCGTCGATGGCGTGAGCTTCGACGTCCTCAAGGGCGAAACGCTCGGCGTCGTCGGCGAATCCGGCTGCGGCAAGTCGACGACCGCGCGCCTGCTGATGCAGCTGACCGCGCAGGACAGCGGCGAACTGATCTTCGACGCGCAGGGCGTGGGTTCGCCGCAGCTGCCGATGAAGGCGTTCCGAAGCCAGGTGCAGATGGTGTTCCAGGACAGCTACTCGTCGCTGAACCCGCGCCTGACCATCGAGGAATCCATCGCCTTTACGCCGCGCGTGCATGGCGTGAGCGCGCGGGAGGCGACCGAGCGCGCGCGCTATCTGCTCGAACGTGTGGGACTGGCGCCGGCACGGTTTGCGGGCCGCTATCCGCACGAGCTGTCCGGCGGCCAGCGCCAGCGCGTGAATATCGCGCGCGCACTGGCGCTGCGTCCGCGGCTCGTCATTCTCGACGAAGCCGTGTCCGCGCTCGACAAGTCCGTGGAAGCGCAGGTGCTGAACCTGCTGCTCGACCTCAAGGCCGAGTTCGACCTGACGTACGTGTTCATCAGCCACGACCTGAACGTCATTCGCTACCTGTGCGACCGCGTGATGGTCATGTACCTCGGCAAGGTGGTCGAAGTCGGCGATACCGAATCGATCTATGCCAATCCGGCCCACCCCTACACCCGCGCGCTGCTCGCATCGATGCCGTCGATGGACCCCGATCACCGCACGCTCGCCGCGCCGCTCGCCGGCGATCCGCCGAACCCGATCAACCCGCCTTCGGGCTGCAGCTTTCATCCGCGCTGCGCGCGCGCGGAGCCGGTGTGCGAACGCCGCGCGCCCGTGCTGACCGACGCGCTGGCCGGACACCCCGTGTCGTGCCTGATGGCCATGCCCGATGGCGGCCATTCGCTGCCGCTCCGGCGCATGACGCCGGGCCTGCATGCGGCTACGCCCTGAATGGGAGGACAGACGATGACCGAAACCCAATCTCCCGCCACGACCCCCAGCCAGCCGGTGGTGTCGGTCCGCGACCTGCGCGTGACCTTCCATGGCGGCGGCAAGACCATCCAGGCCGTCAACGGCGTCTCGCTCGAGGTCCATGCCGGCGAATCGCTGGCGCTGATCGGCGAATCCGGCTCCGGCAAGAGCGTCACGCTGCGCGCGCTCATGCGCCTGCATCCGCCGCGCCGCACGCGCATGGAAGGCGAGATCCGCGTGGACGGCGAGGACGTGCTGGCCATGGACAAGCGCACGCTGTCGCGCCTGCGGGGCGGCAAGGTCGCCATGGTGTTTCAGGAACCGCTGCTGGCGCTGGACCCGGTCTATACCGTGGGCCAGCAGATCGTCGAATGCATTCGCACGCATGCCAGGGTCACCAAGGCCGAAGCCCGCGCGCGCGCGCTGAAGGCGCTCGAGTCGGTACGCATCCCGAGCCCCGAGCGGCGGCTGGCGGCCTACCCGCACGAGATGTCGGGCGGCATGCGGCAGCGCGCGATGATCGCGCTGGCGTTGTCGGCCCAGCCGAAGATCCTGCTGGCCGACGAACCGACCACAGCGCTCGACGCGACCGTGCAGATCCAGGTGCTGATTCTCATGCGCGAACTCCAGCGCGAGCTGGGCCTGTCGATCGTCTTCGTGACGCACGATATCGGCGCGGCCGTCGAGATCGCGGACCGCGTGGCCGTGATGTACGGTGGCCGCATCGTCGAGGAGGGTCCCATCCGCACGCTGATGCGCGAGGCGCGCCATCCCTATACGAATGCGCTGCTGAAGAGCCGGCAGCACGGCATGGCGCGCGGCGAACGGCTGGAGACGATCGGCGGCGCGCCGCCCGACCTCTCCGCGCTGCCGCCGGGCTGCACGTTCGCGCCGCGCTGCGCGCATGCCCGGCCCGAATGCCTGAAGGAAGTGCCCCGCGCGGTATCGCTCGGCAACGGCCATCGCGTCAGTTGCGTACTGGTGTCGGAACCCGCCACCGCGGCGACGGCCGCCGCCTGAACTCCCACCACAAAGAGGATCGACTCGTCATGACCTTTGCCACCCATCCCGCCCGTGCGTTCATGCCCTACCCCGACGTCGCCGTCCCCAACGCGCCGGAGGGCCCCCTTGCGGGCCTGACCTTCGCGGCCAAGGATCTGTTCGACGTGGCGGGCTATCCGACCGGCGGTGGCAATCCGCATGTGCTCGCGCGCTCGGGCATCAAGACCACGACGGCCCCCACCGTGCAGAAATTGCTGGATGCGGGCGCGAAGTTTATCGGCAAGAGCCATACGGACGAGATGGCGTTCTCGATGAACGGCAAGAACTTCCACTACGGCAGCCCGTACAACGGCGGCGCGCCCGATCGCATCACGGGCGGCTCCTCGTCGGGCTCCGCATCGGCCGTATCGAACAGCCTCTGCGACTTCGCGCTCGGCACCGATACGGGCGGGTCCGTCCGCGCCCCGGCCAGCCACTGCGGGCTGTTCGGCATTCGCCCGACGCATGGCCGTATTTCGCTGGCCCTGACGCAACCGCTGTGCGAAACGCTCGATACGTGCGGCTTCTTCACGCGCGATATCGGCACGTTCGCGCGCGTGGCGGACGTGCTGCTGGGCGCCGATGCCACCCCGCTGCCGGCCAGGCCGCGCGTGCTGATTGCCAGCGACCTCATGCCGCTGCCGACCGACGAAGCGCGCGCCGCGCTCGCGCCCACGGTCTCGCGCATCGAGGCAATCCTCGGCGCGGGCACGGCCGTGACCGTCGCGGACCGTCCGCTGTCGGACCTGTACTGGGCCTTCCGCTATGTGCAGGGCTGGGAAGCGTGGCAGGCGCAGGGCGAGCTGATCGAGCAGTACGGGCTGGAGCTCGGCCCGGACATCGCCGGACGCTTCGCGTTCAGCAAGCAGGTCAGCGCCGAGCAGTTCGAGACATCGAGCCAGATCCGTGCCGAGTTCACCGCGCATTTCGGCCGCCTGCTCGGCAGCGACGGCGTGCTCGTGCTGCCGACGATGCCCGATATCGCGCCGCTGCGCACGTCCCCGATGGAACTGTTCGAGGACTACCGCATGGCCGCCGCGCATATGCTGTGCCTGACGCCGCTCTCCGGCTTCCCGCAGCTGAGCCTGCCGCTGTCGGGCCGCGAAGGCGCGCCCTATGGCATTTCGCTGATCGGCCCGAAGGGCAGCGATCGCAGCCTTATCGCCGTGGCGGAGACGCTGCTGGCAAGCTGGGCCTGAAACCTAAGGTTTTCCCTTCTCCCATCGGGGGAAGGGAGCACCCATACTCTGACTCATGACGACAATCCGCATCACGGCCGCTGGCCACACCTTTATCGCCGAAACCAACCCGGACGCGCCCGAAACCGTGGCCGCGTTCATGAAGCTGCTGCCGTATCGTCAGAAGCTGATTCACGTGCGCTGGAGCGGCGAAGGCTGCTGGATTCCACTCGGCGAATTCAAGCTCGGCGTCGGCTTCGAGAACCACACGAGCCATCCGTCGGTCGGCGACATCCTGTTCTATCCCGGTGGCTACAGCGAGACCGAGATCATTCTCGCGTACGGCAGCTGCTGTTTCGCGAGCAAGATGGGCCAGCTGGCCGGCAACCACTTCCTCACGATCGTCGAAGGCCGCGAGAATCTGCGCGCGCTCGGGACCAAGGTCCTCTGGGAAGGCGCGCAGGACGTGGTGTTCGAACTGGCTTAGTACGGAATCAATACGGAAACACCGTCAGGACGGCGTGAGTAAGCTGCGGGCCGACTAGCACCATCAACACGCCCGCCAGCACCATCGTCAGGCTGGCGACCACGCCCTCCTCCGATCCGCGCTGCCGCGCGCGCACGGTGCCAAAGCCGTGCGCGGAGGCACCCAGCGATGCGCCGTTCGCCACCGGCGACAGGTGCATCAACCCCAGCACGACGTCGCCGGCGATCATGCCGACGAGCCCCGTGATCACCGTGAACAGCGACACGAGTTCGGCCGAGCCGCCGGTCTGCTCGACCACGGCCATCGCGAACGGCGTGGAGATCGAGCGCGCCATCAGGCTGCTCGACACCGTCGGATCGAAGTGAAACATGCCCGCGAGCCATCGCGCGCTGACCACCGCCACCAGCATGCCCACGACCACGCCGAGGCTCAGCGCGAGCCAGTGGCGGCGCACGATCGCGCGCTGCTCGTAGATCGGCACGGCAAACGCAATCGTCGCGGGGCCCAGCATCCAGACGAGCCAATGCGTATCGGCCACATAGTCGCCATAAGGAATATCGGTGGTCAGCAGCAGGCCGATGGTCAGCGCGGGCACCAGGATCGCGGGCGACAGCCAGATGCGCGGGCGGCGCTGATAGAACGGCTTGAGCGCGAAGTACAGCGCGCACGTCCATACGATGCAGAACGCCGCGGCGTAGGCATGCGAATCGGGACTCATCTCAGGACTCCTGCCCCCGGCGCGCGGCAATCCACCGTTCGAGGCGGCAGCCGACGTGGACGGCCAGCGCGGTGGCGGCCATCACGAGCACCGTGCCCACGACCACCGCGATCACGATCTGCACGCCCTGCGTGCGGAACAGCTGGCCGTATTGCATGACGGCCACCACGCAGGGGATAAAGAACAGCACGAGTTCGCCGAGCAGCCAGTTGGCGCCATCGCGGAACCAGACCACGTTGCCGCGGCCGGACAGCAGCAGCGCGAGCACGGCCAGCAGACCCACTACCCCGGGCGACATGCCCAGGCCCGTCACGCGCGTGAGCTCGGACGCGGCAAACCAGATCGCGACCATCATCGAGATCTGCAGGGCGACGCGCATCGATGCGGGCGGCGCCAGCCGCCGCGTCAGCGCGAGGGGTATCAGGGTTTTCATGGGGTTGATTATTGGTCGCGGCCCATGCGCCGCCAAGACGACGTTTCCGCAATCATTGTGCAAATTTGCACAATGACCGGCCTCGCCTATTTGTTTGCCGGCTTTCTTGTCGCGGCCGGACCCAGGAACGTGGCGCGATGGGCATCGACCTCGTCGGCGATAAACCGCGCTACCTCGCGTACGTGCGCGGCGCGCTGGTGATCGACGTGCACATGCATGTGGAATGTGGCCTGCACCCGCACCTCGTCGGCCAGCACGGGCACGAGCTCGGAGAAGTTTGCGGCGACGTAGGCCGGCAGAATGCAGAGGCTGCGGCCGGCCAGCGTGGCCTGCACCTGCGTCACCAGGTTCGACGACCGCAGCCGCGGATGCAGCGGTACCTCCGTGACCCCCAGGAAATTGAGCTCCGGCGTGAACAGCAGGTCTTCCATGTATCCGATAAACGGATGTCCCGCGAGATCCCGCTGGTCGCGGATCGGCGGCGCTGACTTCAGGTAGCTGCGGGCACCGTAGACGAGCATGCTGTACTCGGTCAGGCGGCGCGAGGCCACGCGCAGATGCTCGGCGCTGGAGAGCCCGATCGCGATATCGGCCTCGCGTTTGGCCAGGCTGAATAGCCGGGGCGCCGCAATCAGTTCGATCTCGAGCCGCGGGTTTTTCTCGAGCAGCTTGTGGATGCGCGGCGCCAGGAAATAGGTTCCGAACCCGTCGGGCGCGCCGATGCGCACGGTGCCTCCGATCTCATGGCCCCCCTCGGCCACGGCCCGCGTGGCCACGAGCGCGCTCTCGATACCCTGCGCGGCTTCCATCAGCCGGTTGCCGGCTTCGGTGAGTTCGTAGCCGACGTTGCTCTTGTGGAACAGCCGGCTGTTCAACGCGCGCTCGAGCGACTGGACATGGCGCGCCACCGTGGTGTGCTCGGTCCCCAGCTGCTCGGCCGCGGCACTGAGCGTCCCGGTGCGGGCCACGGCGAGGAAATAGCGGAAGTCGTCCCAGTTCTCTTTCGGCGGCCGGCTCGGCATGCGTGGATTCTCCAGTCAACGCCGAATCATACCGTCGCGATCCGCTCAACCGGCCATCAACCGGCCATCACGCCGCCATGCGCCTCGGGCCGCCGCACCCGGAACCATGCCGCATACAACGCCGGCAGGAACAGCAGCGTCAGCACCGTGGCAATGATCAGCCCCCCCATGATCGCCGCGGCCATCGGCCCCCAGAAGAGCGACCGCGACAGCGGAATCATCGCCAGCACCGCGGCGGCGGCCGTCAGGATGATCGGCCGGAACCGCCGCACCGCCGACTCCACGATCGCATCCCACGGCGCGGCGCCCGCCGCGATGTCCTGCTCGATCTGATCGACCAGAATCACCGAATTCCGGATGATCATGCCCAGCAGCGCCGTAATCCCGAGCTGCGCGACAAACCCCATGGGCGCATGCAGCAGCAGCAGCGTCGCCGCCGCGCCGATCAACCCCAGCGGCCCGGTCAGAAACACCATGACGGCGCGCGAGAAGCTGTGCAGCTGCAGCATCAGCAGCGTAAAGATCAGGAAGATGCAGAGCGGCAGCTGCGCGGCAATCGACGCGCCCGCCTTGCCGCTCTCTTCCTCCGCCCCGGCGATGGTGATCAGATAGCCGGGCGGCAGACTGGCCCGCAACGCATCGAGCTTCGGATTGATCTGCGCGGTCACGGTCGGCCCCTGAATGCCTTCCACCACGTCCGCCTGCACGGTAATCCCGAAGTCGCGGTTCTCGCGCCAGATCACCCCCGGCTCGGACTTGAGCGTCACGCGCGCAATCTGCGTCAGCGGCACCACGCGCCCCGTATTGGTCGGCACGAGCGCGTTGGTCAGGTCGGACATCGCATCGCGCTCGTTGACCGGCGCCCGCATGATGATGTCGATGAGCTTGTCCGCATCGCGATACTGCCCCACGGCCACGCCCGTCAGCACGGTCTGCGTCACCCGCGCAATCGCATTCGTGGTGACGCCGAGCGCCCGCGCCTTGTCCTGGTCGATCTCGAGACGCAGCATCTTCACGTTCTCGTTCCAGTTGTCGTTCACGCCAACCGTGTTGGGGTTGTCGTTCATCACGGCCTTGACCCGGTCCGCCAGCTTGCGCACGGTGGCCGCATCGGGGCCGATCACCCGGAACTGCACCGGATACGCGACCGGCGGCCCGTTCGGCAGCAGCTTCACGCGCCCGCGCATCTGCGGAAACTGCGTGGCCAGCACGTTCACCACGCGCTGCCGCAGCGCGTCGCGCACCTCGCTGCTCTTCGGCATCACGATGACCTGCGCGACGTTGCTCTGCGGAAAGATCTGATCGAGCGGCAGATAGAAACGCGGCGCCCCCGTGCCCACGAACGTGGTCAGGCTCTGCACGTCGCGGTCCCGCTGCATCGCGCGCTCGAAGCGCTTCGCCTCGGCCTCCATGTTCGCGAAGCTCGTGCCCTCGGGCATCCACAACTCGACCATCAGCTCGGGCCGGCTGGAGTCCGGGAAGAACTGCTTCTCCACGAACTTGAACGCAAAGATCCCCAACGCAAACGCCACGAGCGTGATGGCGATCACGGTCTTGCGCCACGTCACGCACCAATCGACGAGCCGGCGAAAACGCGCGTAGAACGGCGTATCGAACACCTCGTGATGGCCGGCGCCCTGTTGCCCCTTGTCGGTCCGCGTCTTCAGCAGCAGATAGCCGAGGTACGGCGTGAAGTAAACGGCGGCAAACCAGGACAGCACCAGCGCGAGCCCGGTCACGGCAAAGATCGCGAACGTGTATTCGCCGACCGTCGAACGCGCGAGCCCCACGGGCAGAAAGCCCGCGGCGGTAATCAGCGTGCCCGTCAGCATCGGCATGGCCGTCGAGGTATAGGCAAACGTCGCCGCCTCCATCTTGGAGAAGCCCTCTTCCAGCTTGCGCACCATCATCTCGACCGCGATGATCGCGTCGTCCACCAGCAGCCCGAGCGCGACGATCAGCGCCCCCAGCGAGATCTTGTGCAACCCGATGCCGAAGATATCCATGAACAGGAACGTCACCGCGAGCACCAGCGGAATCGTGAGCGCGACCACGAGGCCGGGCCGCACGTCGAGCCGCAGCGGCTTCGTATGCAGACCCAGCGAGACGAAGCTGACGCCGAGCACGATCACCACGGCCTCGATCAGCACGTGCACGAACTCGCCGACCGAACGCTTGACGGCCTGCGGCTGGTCCTGGACCTGATCCATCTCGACGCCGACGGGCAACTGCCCGCGCAGGCCGTCCACCACGTGCCGTAACGCCTTGCCGAGCGCGATGATGTCGCCGCCCTTCTCCATCGAGATGCCGAGCCCGATCACGTCCTTGCCGTTGAAGCGCATACGCGACGCGGGCGGATCGATATAGCCGCGATAGACGTGCGCGATATCGCCAAGGCGGATATTGGCGATGCCGTTGGGCCCGCGCAGCACGAGGTCCTCGAGGTCCCTGACATCGGCGAACTGGCCCGTGAGCCGCACCTGCAGATTGTCGGTGGGCGTCACCAGCACGCCGCTGCCGGTGGGATTGTTCTGCTCGGTGATCTGGTTGGCGATGGCGTTGATATCGAGCCCCAGCTGCGCGAAGCGCGCCTGGTTGAATTCGATATAGACCTTCTCGTCCTGCAGGCCCAGCAGCGTGACCTTGGCCACGGCCGGCACGCGCAGCAGCGCCTGCCGCACGAGGTCCGCGTATTCGCGCAGCTCCTTGTAGGTGAACCCGTCCGCCGACAGCGCGTAGATGGAGCCATAGACATCGCCGAACTCGTCGTTGAAGTACGGCCCGCGCACGCCCTGCGGCAGCGTCTGCACGATATCGCCGATCTTCTTCCGCACCGTGTACCAGATCTGCGCGGTGTCCTTCGCCGGCGAATCGTCGGCGAGCTGGAAGATCACCGTGGTCTCGCCGGGCTTGGAGAAGCTGCGGATCTTGTCCGCGTAAGGGACCTCCTGCAGCTGCCGCTCGATCTTGTCGGTCACCTGCACGGCCATCTGCTCGGCCGTGGCACCGGGCCAGAACGCCTGCACGACCATCACGCGGAACGTGAACGGCGGGTCTTCGTCCTGACCCAGCTGGAAGAACGCGAGCAGCCCGCCGATCAGCAGCACCACGAGCAGATAACGCGTGAGCGGCTGGTGCTCGAGTGCCCACCGCGACAGATTGAAGCGCGAATGATCCATGCGCGGCCCGTCAGTTCGGGCCGCCGCCCGAGGCGGCAACGGGCGTGGCCGGTGTCACGCTCTGCATCGGCTTGACGGTCTGCCCTGCCTTGAGCAGATGGACACCCGCCGTGACGATGGTCTGCCCCGGCGCGAGGCCCTGCCGTACCACGATATCGTTGCCGATGGCCTCGCCCAGCGTCACGGGCACCGGACGCACCGTGCCGCGCGCGCTTTCGTCGGGCACCTTGCCATCGGCCCGCAGTTCCGCTTTCGTTTCGGCCTTCGGTTCCACCTTCGCGGGCTCATAGATCCAGACGAAGTTCCGTCCCTGATCCTGCAGCAACGCGGTCAGCGGCACGCGGATCGCGGCGGTCTCCGCGGTCCGCAGGAACGTCACCACGGCCGTCATGCCGATGCGCAGATCGGCCGGCGGATTCGGCACCGAGACGCGCGTAGGGTAAGTCCGCGTCACCGGATCGGCCGCGGCGGAGATTTCGCGCACGCGCGCGGGCAGCTTGCGATCGGGCTCGGCCCACGTATGGACCGTCACGTCGCCGACCGCGCGCAGCATCTCGACCTGATCCTCGGGCAGGCCGATCGCCACCTCCTTCTCGGCCGTCTGCGCCACGCGAGTCACGGGCTGGCCCGGCGTCACCACCTGCCCCACTTCGGCATCGATCGCGGTGACCACGCCATCGGCGTCGGCGGCCAGCACCGCGTAACCGGTCTGGTTCGCCTGGTTGCGCAGCCCGGCCTCGGCCTGCTGGAGGCGCGAGGCCGCGGCGTCGAAGGTGGCCTGCCGGCGGTGCTGCTCGGCCGCGCTGATAAAGCCGCGGTTGAACAGTTCGTTGTAGCGCCTGAGATCGGAAGCCGCGAGATCGCGATCGGTTTTGGCCGCGTCGTATTGCGCCCGCGAGCCCTGCTCGGCCAGCGCGAGGTCTGTGGGATCCAGCCGCGCCAGCGGCTGGCCCTTGCGCACGTTGGCGCCCACGTCCACGAGGCGCGCCGCAATCTTGCCGCTGACGCGAAAGCCGAGCCGCGACTCGACGCGGGGCCGCACCTCGCCGGAAAACTCGAACGCGGTCTGTCCGGCGGCCGGATGCAGCTGCATCAGCCGGACCGGGCGTACCTCCGGCTCCGCTTCCTTCGGTTTGCCGCAGCCCGCGAGCGCCAGTGCCAGCGCGCCCGCCATCAGCACCCCGCCCACACGCGCGGAAGGGACGGGATACCGGGGAGAGTCGGACCGAGGCCCGGAAGGCGGTGCAGGCATCAAGGGATCGATCGGAAAATCGTTGCGAAAACCAGTAAATAACTTGCCGGTCAGTAATATAACGATCCGCCCGAGGTGCGTCAAACGCCAGTGCGACCGAACGCGCGATTGGGGGCGCGAGCGGTTGACAAGCCACCGCCGGCCGCATGCGCGGCGCAACCTATGGTTAAATGCTGGCCCGCAGCCCCCACAAAGTCCGAGGCCGGCGTGACGCCCGATCAGTATTGTCAAGACAAGGCCGCCCAGAGCGGCTCCAGCCTGTATTACAGCTTCCTGTTCCTGCCGCAGGATCGCCGGCGTGCGATCACGGCCCTGCACGCATGGCGCCGCGAGCTGGACGACCTCGTCCACGACACGCATGACGCGGGCGTGGCCCACCAGCGGCTGGACTGGTGGCGCGGCGAGATCCGCCGGCTGTTCCGCGACGATCCGTCGCAGCCGCCGACGCATCCGATCACGCAGGCGCTGCTGCCCCATCGCTCGGCGCTGACCGAGGCCGACATGAGCGAGGTGCTCGACGGCATGGAGATGGATCTGAACCAGTCGCGCTATCTCGACGATATCGGCCTGCAGCGATTCTGTCAGTGCGTGGCCGGTGCATTCGGCCGTTTGAACGCGCGCGTGCTCGGGTATCAGGACGATGCCACGCTCGCCCATGCGGAAAAGCTGTGGCTCTCGCTGCTGCGCGTGCATATCGTGCGCGATATCGGCGAGGACGCGCGGCGCGGCCGCATCTACATTCCCGTCGATACGCTCCAGCGCTTCGAAGTCCCCGCGGCAGATATCCTGCAGTCGCGCCACTCCGATCGCTTTGTCGCGCTAATGAAGGAACAGGCCGCGCGCGCCCGCGCGTTGCGCGACGAGGCCATGGCGCTGCTGCCGCGCCGGGACCGCCGCGCGCAGCGTGCCGCGCTCGTGCTCAGCGCGATCTCGCACAAGCTGCTCGACGAAATCGAGGCCAGCGACTTCCAGGTGCTGCATCAGCGCATCGCGCTGACACCGCTGCGCAAGCTGTGGATCGCATGGCGCACGTGGATGAAATTTGCGTGATCGCGTCCGCACGACTCCCCCACGCACGCTCCCCCACGCACGCTCCCAAACTCTTTCGCCAGACATCATGACCCCCACTCTCGGCCAGACGATCCTCGATCACGCCGCCGCGCTCGCGCGCTTCTCCGACATGGAAGACGGGCTCACCTGCGCGTTCCTGACGCCCGCGCACAGCGCCACCCAGGCGCAGCTCGTCAAGTGGATGGAAGACGCCGGCATGCAGGTGCGCATCGACGCCATCGGCAACGTGATCGGCCGCTACGCGGCGGACCCGTCCGCCACCGATCCCAAAGTCCTGATGACGGGCTCGCACTTCGATACCGTGCGCAACGGCGGCCGCTATGACGGCCGGCTCGGCATCCTGCTGCCGATCGTCGTGGTGGGCGCGCTGAACGCCGCCGGCATCCGCCTGCCCTATCACTTCGAGGTGGTCGGCTTCGCGGAGGAAGAAGGCCTGCGCTTCAAGACGAGCTTTCTCGCCAGCAGTGTGCTCGCGGGCCGGTTCGACGAAGCGCTGCTGGACCGCGAGGATACCGATGGCATCTCGATGCGCGACGCGCTCGGCGCCGCGGGCTTTCCGGGTGCAGCCAGTTCGGCGGAGTCCCAGGCGGCGGCATTGCGGGCAGCGGCCGTCGATCCCGCCACGCTGGCCGGTTTCGTCGAAGTGCATATCGAACAGGGTCCGGTGCTGCTCAACCGCGGCCTGCCGCTCGGCATCGTCACGCAGATCGCGGGCAGCAGCCGCTTTCAGGTGCGCGTGGAAGGCCTCGCGAGCCATGCGGGCACCACGCCCATGGACATGCGCCGCGATGCGGCCACGGGCGCCGCGGAAATGACCCTGCTGGTGGAGTCGCGCTGCGCGCAGGTGCCCACGCTCGTCGGCACGGTCGGCCAGCTCCAGGTGCCCAACGGCTCCAGCAACGTGATTCCGGGCGCGTGCGTGTTCTCGATGGACATTCGCGCGGGCGAGGACGGCATTCGCGAAGCGGCCATTGCCGATATCCTCGCGGGCATCCAGGCCATTGCCGCGCGGCGTGGCCTGTCGGCGACCGTGGACCGCGTCACGCCGGTCAACAACGCGCCGTGCGCGCGCTGGCTCATGGATCAGTTCGGGGCGGTGCTGAAGAAGCGCGGGCTCGAGGCATTCGAGCTGCCGTCGGGCGCCGGGCACGACGCGATGATGATGCAACGGATCACCGACGTGGCCATGCTGTTCGTGCGCTGCGGCAATGGCGGCATCAGCCATAACCCGCTGGAGACGATCACGGCGGAAGATGCGCAGCTGGCGGCCGAGACGTTCGTGGACTTCCTGCGGCATTTCCGGGCGAACGCCGGATAAAACGCAGGGCGTGAAACCGGGTCAGCCTCCGCCGGAGTACATTTCCTTGCTGAGGTCGAACAGATTCTTGCGCAGCGTCTTGCGCTCGTCGGGCGACAGCTTGGGATTGCCGCCACCGGGGCCCTGACGCGTCGCGCGTTCGGCCATGTCGCGTTCGGTACGGTATTTCTCGGCGCGGGCGCGTGCCTCGCGCTGGTCGGCCCGTTCATGCGCGGCGTTGGCATGGGCACGTCCGTCGGAGGCAGGGGAAGCCGGAGAGGCCGGCGCGGGAGGATGGTGGAGCAAATTGGCCATGCCCGCCGATTGGGCGCGCGCGGCGTGCGGCAGCAGGCAAACGGCAATGACCATGCCGGCAATCGACGCAGCCCGCGCGCATGTTGCGCGACGCAGGGTTTGCCCGTGCCGGTATTGCTTCACTTTCATTGGATAATGTCGGTTTCGATTTCCCGCCGTCTTCCCATCGTCTGTCCCGTGGCGGGGCGGCATAAATCCTTGCCTGCCTAAACGGTGTGCGGAGTGTAAATGCACTATTGATGCACGCCGCCATACCACGGGGTAAAGTATGTAACGTTTTGTTAAGCCATTTTGAGCAAAACCGATAGTCGCTAAGATACCGCCATGGAAAATACGAGCCACAAGATTCTCGTCGTGGACGACGACCCCCGCCTGCGCGACCTGCTGCGCCGCTACCTCGGCGAACAGGGCTTCACGGTGCTGGTCGCTGAGAACGCCACGGCCATGAACAAGCTTTGGCTGCGCGAGCGTTTCGACCTGCTGGTGCTCGACCTGATGATGCCGGGCGAGGACGGCCTCTCGATCTGCCGACGCCTGCGCGGCGCCAACGACCAGACCCCGATCATCATGCTCACCGCCAAGGGCGAGGATGTCGACCGCATCGTCGGCCTCGAGATGGGCGCGGACGACTACCTGCCCAAGCCGTTCAATCCGCGCGAGCTGATCGCGCGCATTCACGCGGTGCTGCGCCGCAAGGGTCCGGCGGAAGTGCCGGGCGCCCCGTCGGAGACGCCCGAGACGTTCGCGTTCGGCGACTTCGTGCTCAACCTGGCCACGCGCACGCTGACCAAGAACGACGAGGAAATCACGCTCACCACGGGCGAGTTCTCGGTGCTCAAGGTCTTCGCGCGCCATCCGCGCCAGCCGCTCTCGCGCGAAAAGCTCATGGAAATGGCGCGCGGCCGCGAATACGAAGTCTTCGATCGCAGCCTCGACGTCCAGATCTCCCGCCTGCGCAAGCTGATCGAGCCGGATCCGGGCAACCCCCGGTTCATCCAGACGGTCTGGGGGCTCGGCTACGTCTTCATCCCCGATGGCGTGAAGTAATTCGGTCCGTCCACAGTCTGTATCGTGGCGACCGCCCTAGGCCGTACCGCAACGCGGTTCTTCGGTTCGCTATTCTGGCGAACCTTCATGCTGATCGCCCTGTTGCTGGCGATCTCGCTGGGTATCTGGTTCCAGAGCTATCGGCTCTTCGAACGCGCACCGCGTGCCCAGCAGATCGCCATGCAGGTCGTCAGCGTGGTCAAGCTCACGCGTGCCGCTCTCCTCTACTCCGACCCCGCGCGGCGCCGGTTCCTTCTGCTCGACCTCGTGCAGAACGAAGGCATCAAGGTCTATCCGCGCGAGAAGGACGACGACTTCGCCGTGCCCACCGCGAACCCGTTCCTCACGCAGCTCGTGCAGCAGGAAATTCGCGGGCGCCTGGGCGAGGACACCGTCATCGCGACCACGGTCAACGATATTCCCGGTGTCTGGGTCAGCTTCGAGATCGAGGGCGACGACTACTGGGTCGCGATCAGTCCCGAGCGTTTCGAACGCGTGTCCGGTATCCAGTGGCTCTGGTGGACCATCGCCGCGCTGCTGCTGTCGATCTTCGGCGCGGCGTTCATCACCGCGCGCGTGAACTACCCGCTCAAGCGGCTTGCGAATGCCGCCCGCCAGATCGGTACCGGCGGCGAAGCGCCATTGCTCAACGAGGATGGCGCGAGCGAGGTGGCGCAGGCCAACCACAGCTTCAACCAGATGGTCCGCGACCTGCGGCAGCTCGACGACGATCGCGTGGTGATGCTCGCGGGCATCTCGCATGACCTGCGCACGCCGCTTACGCGCCTGCGGCTGGAGACCGAGCTCTCGCCCGCCGACGCGGCCACGCGCGAGGCCATGATCTCCGATATCGAGCAGATGGACGCGATCATCGGGCAGTTCCTGAACTACGCGCGTCCCGCGCAGGAAACGCTGGAACCGGTGGACCTGTCCGCGCTCGTGCAGGACGCGGTGGGCGTCTACGCGGCCGCGCACGACGACGTGCGCGTGCACGTGCGCAGCACGGGCCCCGTCATGGCGATGGCCAACCGCATGGAGGTGCAGCGGATTCTCGACAACCTCGTCGAGAACGCGCGGCGCTATGCCAAGGACGAGGAAACCGGCATGGCCGTGGTGGAGATCACCACGCGCACCGAGGACAAGGAAGCGGTCATGACCGTGTCCGACCACGGCACCGGCGTGCCCGAGGCGCAGTTGCCGCTGCTCACCCGGCCGTTCTACCGGCTGGACGCGGCGCGCAGCGAGGCCAAGGGCGCGGGCCTCGGCATGTCGATCGTGAACCGCATCCTGCAGCGCAACGGCGGCCGCCTCGTGCTGGCCAACCGGCAGGCGCCGGCCAGCGGCCTCGTGATCAGCGCGTACTTCCGGCGCGCCTGAGCCCCTGGCGTTGGGCACCGGTCTTGCGCACATTCGTGCCCATTGACAGGTTTTCGACAGCCATTGAAATCAAGTTGAAAGGCTGTTGACAGCGGAATGACAGCGGCGGCGCGCAGACTGCATGGCATCAACATAACGATGCCATCGGTCCCGACGATGGCGAGAGACGCTCCCATGTCAATCAGCACCCCCGGCACCGCCGACACCCCCGCCACGTCCGCACCGCAGCACGGTTTCCGCACCGTATTCCGTGTCGTCAGCGGCAACTTCCTCGAAATGTACGACTTCATGGTGTACGGCTTCTACGCCGCCGCCATCGCCCGTACGTTCTTCCCCAGCGGCAACGAGTTCGCCTCGCTCATGCTGTCGCTCGCGACGTTCGGCGCGGGCTTCCTGATGCGGCCGCTCGGCGCCATCGTGCTCGGCGCGTATATCGACCATCACGGCCGCCGCAAGGGCCTGATCCTTACGCTGATCATGATGGCGGCCGGCACGCTGCTGATCGCGCTCGTGCCCGGATACGCGACGATCGGCGTGGCCGCGCCGCTGCTCGTCCTGGCCGGCCGCCTGTTGCAGGGCTTCTCGGCCGGCGTCGAACTCGGCGGCGTGTCCGTGTATCTGTCGGAGATCGCCAAGCCCGGCCACAAGGGCTTCTATGTGGCCTGGCAGTCGGCCAGCCAGCAGGTCGCGGTGATCTTCGCGGGCCTGCTCGGCGTGCTGCTGCACGCGACGCTCGCCCCCGCCGAAATGGATGCATGGGGCTGGCGCGTGCCGTTCCTCATCGGCTGCCTGATCGTGCCGTTCCTGTTCCTGATTCGCCGTTCGCTCGAGGAAACCGAAGCGTTCCGCGCGCGCAAGCATCGCCCGACGCCGCGCGAGATCTACCGCTCGATGCTCGACAACTGGCGCATCATCATCGCGGGCTGCCTGATGGTCGTGATGACCACGGTGTCGTTCTACATGATCACCGCCTACACGCCGACGTTCGGCAAGACCGTGCTGCATCTCGACGAGGTGGACAACCTCGTCGTGACCATGTGCGTGGGCCTGTCCAACTTTATCTGGCTGCCGCTGATGGGCGCCGTGTCCGACCGCATCGGCCGCAAGCCGCTGCTCGTGACGTTCACGATCCTTACGCTGCTGACCGCGTATCCGGCCGTGACGTGGCTCGTCGCCGAACCATCGTTCGGCCGCCTGCTCACGGTAGAGCTCTGGCTCTCGTTCCTGTACGGCAGCTATAACGGCGCGATGGTCGTGGCGCTGGCCGAGGTCATGCCGCCCGCGGTGCGCACGACGGGCTTCTCGCTGGCCTACAGCCTCGCCACGGCGCTGTTCGGCGGTTTCACGCCGGCCGTCTCGACGTATCTGATCCACGCCACCGGCAACAAGGCCGCGCCGGGCCTCTGGCTGATGTTCGCCGCCGCGTGCGGCCTCGGGGCCACGCTGGCGATCTTCCGCCAGCGCAACCAGGCACAGGCCTTCCGCGCCGCCTGAATCTCCCCCTCCCTCGCAGCCATGCCATGTGCGTCCGCACATGGCATACTTCCCTCTTCGCAAGCCGCAAGACATCGCCTCGGCGCGGTGTCATTGTGCAGCGCCTATCGGCCTGTTTGAGATTATCAATTGGCCCCCCGGTGCAGGACCGCGCATAATTCGGCCCTGTTGCGTGTCACGATTCATGAGAATTTCACCGAATCGCGTAACGCTAGCCTCTCTTTTCAACCGTATTTAGGAGAAGTCTGATGAAGACCGTTGGTGACAAGCTCGAAGCCTTCCAGATCGTTGGTGTGAAGCCTGGTTTCAACAACCACGAAGAGAACGGCCAATCGGCGTTCGAAGACATCACCGAAAAGTCGTTCGAAGGCAAGTGGAAGGTCATCTACTTCTACCCGAAGGACTTCACCTTCGTGTGCCCGACCGAAATCGTGGCCTTCGCCAAGCTGAACGGCGACTTCGCCGACCGCGACGCGATCGTCCTGGGCGGTTCGACCGACAACGAGTTCGTGAAGCTCGCATGGCGTCGTGAACACAAGGACCTGAACAAGCTGGACCAATGGCAATTCGCCGACGTGACCGGCTCGCTGATCGACCAGCTGGGCGTGCGTGACAAGGCTGCTGGCGTGGCCCTGCGTGCCACGTTCATCGTCGATCCGGACAATGTGATCCAGCACGTTTCGGTGAACAACCTGAACGTCGGCCGCAACCCGGAAGAAGTGCTGCGTATCCTGGACGGTCTGCAAACGGACGAGCTGTGCCCGTGCAACCGCGCTGTTGGCGGCGCCACGCTGTAATAGCCATCGATCGCGTGAAGGGGTCTCCGACCGCTTCACGCGCGGAAACCCGCTACATGCGGGTTTTTTGAGCCCTTGCCGATAGGAGAAATAAATGGAATTCCTTAGCACGATTAAGAACCTGATTCCCGATTACGCGAAGGACATCCGCCTGAACATCGACGGAACGATCGCGCGTTCGTCGCTGGAAGGCAACGATGCCGTGGGCGTGGCGCTGGCCGCCGCGTTTGCCGCGCAAAGCCGTGTGATCGTCGATGCGATCCGCAACGCGAACGTGCTGTCGCCCGAGGAAACCAACGCCGCGCTGACCGCGGCCGCGCTGATGGGCATGAACAACGTCTGGTATCCGTATATCGAGATGGCCGACGATCCCGATCTGGCGAGCCAGCCGGCCGGCCTGCGCATGAATGCCTACGCTACCCATGGTGGTGTGGACAAGCGCCGCTTCGAGATGTATGCCCTGTCGGCGTCGATCATCGGCAAGTGCCATTTCTGCGTGAAGTCGCACTATCACCTGCTCAAGAACGAGCAAGGCATGTCCGCGCAGCAGCTGCGCGACGTGGGCCGCATCGCCGCCGTGATCGGCGCGGCCGCCAACGTCATTGCCGCACAGTAATCGACGTCACAGTAATCGACGTCACAGTCACGTACGTCACAATCGGCGCCCGGCACAACGAGCGCTCCGCCACAGAGCGGCCCCCGCAGCCCGCCCCCGCATTGGGGAGCGGGCTTTTTTGTTTTCTCTCGCAATACAGGTTTTTGCGAGGCTGCACGGGCATGTCGATAGGCATACAATCGACGGCACGACTGGCAAAACCACCTCACCATGAGCACCCTGCCTTCGCATAACTCGCCCCGTTTCCGGTACCGCCTCGCGGCCGCGCACGACTGGGGCGATATTGCCGCGGTCACGCAGCAGGCCTACGCGCAGTACGAACTCGAGATCATGGAAGACTGCCGTGCGTCGTTCCAGCGCGGCATGCAGTCCGTGCTGGCGGCGTCGAAGAACGCCGATATGGAGTGGTGGGTCGCGGAGAGCGATCACGGCATCAGCGGCGCGGTGCTGTTCTGCCATCCCGGCGCCACGCTGCCCGCGCTCGACGGCAGCACGATCACGCTGACGCAGCCCGAGGCGCGGCTGCTGTCGGTCAGTCCGCAGGCACGCGGACTGGGCCTTGGCCATACACTCATGCAGATCTGCATCCAGCGCGCGCGCGATATCGGCGCGACCACGCTGGTCGTGCGCGCGATGCCGGAGATGGAATCGGCCAACCGGCTCTGCCAGCAGATGGGCTTCACCAAGCGGACCGAGGCCGGCGCGCGCAGCGGCGCGATGGCCCGTCTGATCGACTACGTGTACCCGATCACGCCCGAGGAGCCGGCGGCGCCATCGCCGGCGCCCGCTCCCTGACGCGGCTCAGTCCTGCGCGTCGCCGCCGCGGCGCCAGATCAGCACCGCGGCCTGCGCGACGATACCTTCCTGACGGCCCTCGAAGCCGAGCTTCTCGTTGGTCTTGGCCTTGACGTTGCAACGCGTCGGATCGATCCCGAGATCCTCGGCCAGGTTGGTGACCATGCCCGTGATATGCGGTGCGAGCTTCGGCTGCTGCGCGATCACGGTGGCGTCCACGTTGCCGATTTCGTAGCCCGCCGCGCGCACGCGCTTCGCGCACTCGCGCAACAGCACGCGGCTGTCCGCGCCCTTGAACTGCGCGTCGGTATCGGGGAAATGACGGCCGATATCGCCGAGCCCCGCCGCGCCGAACAGCGCATCGGTGACGGCGTGCAGCAGCGCGTCGGCATCGGAATGGCCCAGCAGGCCGCGATCGTGGGGAATGTCCACGCCGCCGAGAATCAGCTTGCGTCCCGGCACCAGGGCGTGCACGTCATAGCCCTGCCCCACGCGGATATCGAACGGATTCAATGCAACTCCTTGCGAATCTTGAAAATGGGCAGCTTACTGCGAGGCACCGGTGCCAAGCAGGACTTCTGCCAAAGCGAAATCTTCGGGATACGTGACCTTGAAATTGCGCAGCGATCCGTTGACGAGGCGCGGATGCAGCCCCAGCCGTTCGATCGCGCTCGCTTCGTCGGTCACCACCGCGCCCGCCGCCATCGCGTCGCGCAATGCCTCGCGCAGGACGCCGACGCGGAACATCTGCGGCGTCTGCGCCTGCCACAGGCCGTCGCGCGGGACCGTGGTGCCGATTCTGGCACCGACGCTGGCCCCGATACCGGCATCGTCCGCGCGTTTGAGCGTATCCGGCACGGGCACCGCGAGAATGCCGCCGATGGCGGCATCGGGATCGTCGTCGCCATCGGCTTCCACGGCGCGCACGAGCGCATGGATCATGGCCGGCGTCAGCCCCGGCCGCGCGGCGTCGTGCACGAGCACCCAGTCGGTATCGACGGCACCCAGTTGCGCGAGGTGATGCAGGCCCGCCAGCACCGATGCATGGCGGCTGTCGCCGCCGACGAACGCGGTGTCGAAGCGCAGGCCGGCAAACGTGGCCGCGCCGAAGCGCGATTCCAGCGGCATATCGTCGGGCGCGAGCACCAGCGCCGTGGCGGAGATCGCGTCGCATGCCGAGAAGGCCGCCAGCGCATACCAGATCATCGGACGCCCGGCGACCGTCTGGTATTGCTTGGCGACCGTGCCGCCCGCGCGGCTGCCGGTGCCCGCGCAGGGAATCAGGGCGAATCTTCGGTCGGGGCGCTCGGGGCGGCTATCGGGACGCGGATGGGACACGGTTCTCCGGGGGGCGATGTTCGGGTTCGGTAGCGGCCAGCAGTGTGGCCGGTCCGCATTCTATAATATGGCCTTCGCCCGCCGCCACACCGGCGCCCCCGGGCACGCCGAATCGATGACCCCCCGCCCGCACTGCCGGCGGGGCGTTGTCGTTTTGTATCGCCCCTTTTGCTTCACCCAGGTTGCGCCCCAGTTGCCAATGCCCGACACCACATCCGCTTCGTTTGGTTTTCTCCCGCTGCCGCTGATCAAGCCCGGCATGCGTCATGCCGTGACCGGCCTGACCGGGTCGTCCGATGCCCTGCTCGTGGCCGCGTACATGCGCGCCCATCGCGCGCAGGTGCCGATGCTCGCCGTGGTCTGCGCCAATGCCACGGACGCGCAGCGGCTGGCCGAGGAAATTCCATGGTTCGCGCCCGAACTGCGCGTGCGGCTGTTGCCAGACTGGGAAACGCTGCCGTACGACAGCTTCTCCCCGCACCAGGATCTGGTCTCGGAGCGGCTGGCGACGCTGCACGATATCCAGGGCGGCCAGTGCGACGTGATGATCGTGCCCGCCTCGACGGCGCTGTACCGGCTGGCGCCGCCGTCGTTCCTCGCGGCGTACACATTCTTCTTCAAGCAGGGCGAGCGGCTCGACGAATCCGCGCTCAAGGCGCAGTTCACGCTCGCGGGCTACGAGCATGTGAGCGCGGTGATGCGCCCGGGCGAATACAGCGTGCGCGGCGGCCTGATCGACCTGTATCCGATGGGCTCCGCGCTGCCGTACCGGATCGACCTGTTCGGCGACGAGATCGAGACCATCCGCGCGTTCGATCCCGATACGCAGCGCAGCCTCTATCCGGTCAAGGAAGTACGGCTGCTGCCGGGCCGCGAGTTTCCGCTCGACGAGGCCGCGCGCACCGCGTTCCGCGGCCGCTGGCGCGAGTTGTTCGAGGGCGACCCCACGAAGTCCCCGATCTACAAGGACATCGGCAACGGCGTGCCGTCGGCCGGTATCGAGTACTACCTGCCGCTGTTCTTCGAATCGAGCGCGACGGTGTTCGACTACCTGCCCGCGAATACGCAGCTCGCGTTCTCGGGCAATGTCGATGAGGCGATCCGCCGGTTCTGGGCCGATACGACGCAGCGCTATACGTTCATGCGGCACGACCGCGAGCGCCCACTGCTGCCGCCGTCGGACCTGTTCCTCTCGGAGGAGCAGTTCTTCGTCGGCGCCAAGCCGCTCGCGCGCCTCGTGCTCCAGCGCGAGGCCGAGGCTGGCGTGCCGTCCCCGGCTACCGCCCTGCCCGACGTCTCGGTCAATCGCCGCGCCGAAGATCCGCTCGTCAACCTCGAATCGCTGCTGCTGAACAAGGCCACGCGCGTGCTCATGTGCGCGGATTCGGCCGGCCGCCGCGAAACGCTGCTGCAGTTGTTCGCGGAAAGCGGCCTGCGGCCGCAACCGGTCGATGACTTCGCCGCGTTCCTCGCCGGCGATGCGCATTTCTCGATCGCGGTGGCGCCGCTGCAGACGGGCTTCGCGCTACCCGCGGGACCGTTCGCGTTCGTCACCGAGGCCGAGCTGTACGCGGGCACCGCGCGCCGCGCGGGCCGCCGCAAGCAGGAGCAGGCGAGCGCCGTCGACTCGATGGTGCGCGACCTCGCCGAGCTCAAGGTGGGCGACCCCGTCGTGCATAGCGAGCACGGCATCGGCCGCTATCAGGGACTCGTCACGCTCGACATGGGCAATGGCGAGGAAGAGTTCCTGCACCTCGACTACGACAAGGGCTCGAAGCTCTACGTGCCCGTGCATCAGCTGCACGTGATCTCGCGCTATTCGGGCGCGGATCCCGATACCGCGCCGCTGCATCACCTCGGCTCCGGCCAGTGGGACAAGGCCAAGCGCCGCGCCGCGCAGCAGATCCGCGATACCGCGGCCGAACTGCTGAACCTGTACGCGCGCCGCGCGCTGCGCGAGGGCTTTGCATTCCCGCTGTCGCCGAAGGACTACGAGACGTTTGCCGAGAGCTTCGGCTTCGAGGAAACGCCCGACCAGGCGGCCGCGATCGCCGCCGTCATCGCGGACATGACCTCGGGCAAGCCCATGGATCGCCTGGTCTGTGGCGACGTCGGCTTCGGCAAGACCGAGGTCGCCCTGCGCGCGGCCTTCGTGGCCGTGCTTGGCGGCAAGCAGGTGGCGATGCTCGCGCCCACCACGCTGCTCGCGGAGCAGCATTTCCAGACGCTGTCGGACCGCTTTGCGGAATGGCCGGTGCGCATCGTCGAGCTGTCGCGCTTCAAGACGAAGAAGGAGATCGACGCCGCCATCAAGCAAATCAACGAAGGCACCGTCGATATCGTCATCGGCACGCACAAGCTGCTGTCGGAGGAAGTCAAATTCCAGCGCCTGGGGCTCGTGATCATCGACGAGGAACACCGCTTCGGCGTGCGGCAGAAGGAAGCGCTGAAGTCGCTGCGCGCGGAGGTCGATGTGCTGACGCTGACCGCGACGCCGATTCCGCGCACGCTCGGCATGGCGCTCGAAGGCCTGCGCGACTTCTCGGTCATCGCCACGGCGCCGCAGAAGCGGCTGGCCATCAAGACGTTCGTGCGCCGCGAGGAAGACGGCGTCATTCGCGAGGCGATACTCCGCGAGCTCAAGCGCGGCGGCCAGGTCTACTTCCTGCACAACGAGGTGGAGACCATCGAAAACAAGCGCGCGAAGCTGGCGGACCTGGTGCCGGAAGCGCGCATCGCGGTCGCGCATGGCCAGATGCACGAGCGCGAGCTCGAGCGCGTGATGCGGGACTTCGTGGCGCGGCGCGACAATATCCTGCTGTGCACGACGATCATCGAGACCGGTATCGACAACCCCACGGCCAACACGATCCTGATCCACCGCGCCGACAAGTTCGGCCTTGCGCAGCTGCACCAGCTGCGCGGCCGCGTCGGCCGTTCGCACCATCAGGCCTATGCGTATCTGCTCGTGCACGACCCCGAGGGCCTGACCAAGCAGGCGCAGCGCCGCCTCGAGGCCATCCAGCAGATGGAGGAACTCGGCGCGGGCTTCTACCTCGCCATGCACGATCTGGAGATCCGCGGCGCGGGCGAAGTGCTCGGCGACAAGCAGTCGGGCGAGATCCACGAGATCGGCTTCCAGCTGTACACGGATATGCTCAACGCCGCGGTCAAGGCGCTCAAGGCGGGCAAGGAACCCGACCTGATGGCGCCGCTCGCGGCGACCACCGAGATCAACCTCGGCACGCCCGCGCTGCTGCCGAACGACTACTGCGCCGACGTGCACGAACGCCTGTCGCTGTACAAGCGCCTGGCCAACTGCGAGACGGCCGAGCGCGTGGACGATATTCAGGAAGAACTCATCGACCGCTTCGGCCGGCTGCCCGCGCAGGCGCAGGCGCTCGTGGAAACGCACCGGCTGCGCATCGCGGCCGCGCCGCTCGGCGTGCGCAAGATCGATGCGGGCGAGGCCAGCATCAGCATGCAGTTCGTGCCGAACCCGCCCATCGACGCCATTCGCATCATCGACCTCGTGCAGAAGAACCGCCATATCAAGCTGGCGGGGCAGGACAAGCTGCGCATCGAGGCGAAGATGCCCGATGTCGCCGTGCGCGCCCAGACGATCAAGCACACGCTGCGTCAGTTGGCCTGACGGCCGCCGCGGGTGTAGCATCGACCATTATTCCTACCGACTCAACCGGACACCGCCCCAATGTCAGCCGAAACGCTCAGCGAGAACGCCCCCACCACTACCGATGCGGCCATCGGCGCGCTGGAATGGACCAGGCGACTGGTCGCGTTCGATACGACCTCGCGCAACTCCAACCTCGGCCTGATCGAGACCGTGCGCGACCACTTTGCCGCGCGCGGCCTGAAGCCACACCTGAGCTACAACCCGCAGAAGAACAAGGCCAATCTGTTCGTGACGGTGCCGGCCGCGAATGGCGAGACCAATGGCGGTATCGTGCTGTCGGGCCATACCGACGTGGTGCCCGTGGACGGCCAGGACTGGTCCAGCGATCCGTTCCAGCCCGTGATTCGCGATGGCAGGCTCTATGGCCGCGGCACCTGCGACATGAAGGGCTTTATCGGCACCACGCTGTCGCTGCTGCCCACGCTGCTCGAGACGCGCCTGCGCGAGCCCGTGCACTACGCGCTCTCGTTCGACGAGGAAGTGGGCTGCATGGGCGCGCCGTTCATGCTCGCGCAACTACGCGACCTCGGCGTAAAGCCCGCGGGCTGCATCGTGGGCGAGCCCACGAGCATGCGCACGATCGTCGCGCACAAGGGTATCAATGCCTATCGCTGCTGCGTGACGGGCCAGGCCGCGCATTCGTCGCTGACGCCCAAGGGCGTCAATGCCATCGAGTACGCGGCGCGGCTCATCTGCTTCATCCGCGATATCGCCGACGAGTTCAAGGCGCAGGGTCCGTACGATCAGGCGTTCGACGTGCCGTTCACCACGGCCTCCACGGGCACGATCCAGGGCGGCATCGCCATCAACACGATTCCCGCGCTGTGCGAGTTCGTGTTCGAGTTCCGCAATCTGCCGGGCGTGGATCCCAAGGGCATCATCTCGCGCATCCAGGCCTACGCGGGCGACGTGCTGCTGCCGCGCATGCGCGGCGAGCACGCCGATGCGGACCTCGTGATCACGGAGATCGCCACGGCGCCGTCGCTCGATGCCGCGGAGCAGGATGCGATCACGCAGCTCGTGCGCGCGCTCACCGGCGATCGCGAGATCAACAAGGTGGCCTATGCGACCGAGGCCGGCCTGTTCCAGCAAATGGGCGTGCCGGCCGTGGTCTGCGGCCCCGGCGATATCCAGCAGGCGCACAAGCCCGACGAATTCGTCGCGCTGGACCAGCTCGAGGCGTGCGAGCGCTTCCTGCACAAGGTGGTGGGCAGCCTGCGCGCGGCATAAGCGCGCAGGGCCCGGGGGCACGATGGGCGCGGCGGGCCGCTGGTGGGCTGCTGGCGGGCCGTTACAATAGCGCCTTCGCCAGCCCCATCCGCTTTTTCGCCATGCCGTTGATTCTTCAGAGCCTCTCCCCGATCGCCACCGCCGACCTCGACGCCGTGCGCGCGCTGGCCAGCGCCTCGCCGCTGGTCCCCCGCAGCGATACCGTGGCCGTGGCCGAGACCAGCGCCCCGCTGACGCCGGCGCTGCACGAGAGCCTCGACGCGTACTGCGTGCCGCGCGGCATCGACTGGGCCATCCTCGCCACCGCGCGCAAGCTGTCCGATTTCCGGCTCGTGGCCATGGACATGGACTCGACGCTGATCACCATCGAGTGCATCGACGAGATCGCGGACTTCTGCGGGCTCAAGGCCGAAGTCTCGGCCATCACCGAAGCCGCGATGCGTGGCGAGATCACCGATTTCAACGAAAGCCTGCGCCGCCGCGTGGCCCTGCTCAAGGGGCTCGACGCGTCCGTGCTGGACCGCGTCTATGCGGAGCGCCTGCGCCTGTCCCCCGGTGCCGAGCGCATGCTGGCGGGCGTGCAGGCGGCCGGCATCCGCACCCTGCTGGTGTCGGGCGGCTTCGTCCACTTCACCGACCAGCTCAAGCCGCGCCTGGGCCTCGACTTCACGCGCGCCAATACGCTCGAGATCGTCGATGGCAAGCTCACCGGCAATGTCGTCGGCGAGATCGTCAACGCCGACGTCAAGGCCCGCACCGTGCGCGAAGTCTGCGCGCAGATCGGCGCCGACCCGTCGCAGGCCATCGTCATGGGCGATGGCTCCAACGACCTCAAGATGATGGCCATCGCCGGCCTCTCGGTGGCGTTCCGCGCCAAACCCGTGGTCCGCGCGCAGGCCAGCGTCGCGTTCAATCACGTCGGGCTGGACGGCCTGCTGGAACTGCTGAAATAGCGCCTTTTCGGGGCGCCAGCGGCGCGCCTCGAACATTACAAAATTGTCGCATTGCCTTGATTTCCTTGTGGAAATTAATGGGAATCATTACTATTTCAGCTTCCCGATTTCCAATGAACGGATGTTCATGCAAGGCATTGCTGTCCTGCTTGGACTGGTGGCCGCCGCGTGCCTGTATCTGGCCGCGCCGAACCAGGTCCTGATTCCCGCCTCGCGCCGGCCGCTGTCGCCGCGCGCGCTCTGCCTGCTTGCGCTGGGGCTGACCGTCGCGTCGGCGTGGATCATGAGCGTGCCCGAGGGCTGGGCCGTGGCCATCGCCGCCACGCTGATCACCCTCACCTGCTGCCTGTCGCTGTGGCCGTTCCTCGGCACCTGGGTCAACCACCGGCGCGGGGTGCGCGACACCGCCGACGAAGGGACCGCATCATGATGGGCACCAAATGGCTCGCGGGCGCGCTGCTGGGCCTGCCGCTCGCGATGGCGCTCTGCACGCTGGGCATCCTCTGGCTGCCCGGCGGATGGGAGCGCGGCGTCGTCGTCGCGGTGCTCCTGACATTCCCGCTCTGGGTCGCGATCATCAGCGGCAGCCTGCTGTTCGGCTCGAGCCGCGCCGCATGGCTCTGGCTCGGCGCCGCCAACCTTCTCTGCTTCGGCATCCTGTGGGCCGTGCGCGCGCTGGACGCCATGCCGCCCGCCACCACGCTCGGCTCGTAAGGACGTCCGATGAAAGCCAATACTCTTCGTCTCTACCAGACGCTCCACACGTGGGTCGGCCTGATGGCCGGGTGGGCGCTGTTCATCGCGTTCTTCGCGGGCGCGATCACCGTCTTCCACCACGAGATCCACGTCTGGCAGAACCCTGCCCGCCTCGAAGGCCATCATGCGGCCGAGGTCGAGGTCAGCGGTCCCGCCGTCGATGCGTTCGTGCAGAAGCTCATTGCCGCGCAGCCCGACGCGGCTGCCAGCGTCTACGTGAGTCTGCCCAGCAAGGAAGAGCCCGACTTCAACGCCTACTGGATGGACAAGGCGGGCGCATGGCACCACATGAGCGGCGCGCGCCTCGATGGCGATGCGGCCGCGCGGCAGAACACGTCGATCGATCAGGTGGCCGGCGAGCTGTCAGCGTTCCTGAACTCGCTGCATTACGCGCTCGGCCTCGGCACGAACGGCATGTACTTCATGGGCGTGATCTCGGTGCTGTATGGCCTGGCCCTCGTGTCTGGCGTGCTGCTGCATCTGCCGCGGCTCAGGAAGGACCTGTTCGCGGTGCGGCCGGGGCGCAATCTCAAGCGCTTCTGGATGGACGCGCATAACGTGATCGGCCTGTTCAGCCTGCCCTTCCATATGGTGTTCGCGGTGACGGGCGCGCTGTTCTGCCTGTCGCTGATCCTCGTGATGGTCTTCAACATGCTGACGTTCGACGGCAAGCTGATGGACGTCATTCCGCGCGTGACCGGCGCCACGCCGGAAGTGGCGGCGGCCAACCGGGCCGTGCCGACGATGACGTCGGCCGAGCTGCTGCGCATTGCGCGCGAACATGGTGGCGAGCATTTCACGCCCGAGGCGATTCGCTTCCAGCGCTATGGCGATGCCAATGCGGTGGCCGAGGTCCGTGGCGAAGGCACGCGGGCGCTCGGCAACGGCGGCTCGGTCGGCCTGCATGCCGCGGCGGGCGAGCCCAATGCGGGGCAGCTGATCGCCAACCAGACGCCGGGCGCGCGCGATGGCAACCATGCGCTGTATAGCGCGCTGTACGCGCTGCACTTCGGCACGTTTGGCGACCTCGCGGTGCGGTTCGTGTATCTGCTGGCGGGGCTGGCGGGGGCGTTCCTGTTCTACTCGGGCAATCTGCTCTGGATCGAATCGCGGCGCAAGGCGCGCCAGGCGGACCAGCCGCGCGTGCATCGGCTGCTCGCGCAGGCCACGGTGGGCGTCTGCATCGGCTGCTGCATCGGTGTGGCGCTGTGCTTTCCGGCCGCGCTGCTGTGGCCCGAGCGCGCGGTGAGCTATGTCTACTGGCCCGTGTTCGGGCTGGCCATCGCGTGGGCGCTGATTCGCCCGCCGGTACGGGCGGCGATCGAGCTGCTGTATGTGGCCGCGCTGGCCTCGCTGACGGTGCCCCTGTCGAACGCCATCCTCACGGGCGACCACCTGTTTGCCGCGGCATTGGGTGGGCGCTGGGCCGTGGCGGGATTCGATATCGGGGCCATTGCGCTGGCGGTGGGTTACGTTGCGCTCGCGCGCGCGACGCAGCGGCGGTCCCGGAACGGTCCGGCGGAATCGGTCTGGGCACCGCGTCACGCGCCGGCCGGGGATGCCGCGGCAGCCGCGCGGGCCTCTTGATACGATTCAGCCCAGCGTGGCGTCCATCGCCTGCCGCAGATCCGCGATCAGGTCCCGCGTATCCTCGAGCCCGATATAGAGCCGCACGAGCTCGCCCGCGTGCTCCCATCCAGCGGGCGGCCAGGTGCCCGGCGCACGCATCGTCGGCACGTGGTACGGCACGGCGAGGCTATGCGCGCCGCCCCACGACCAGCCGATCGCGAACAGCTTCAGCGCCTCCACGAAATCGTCCACCTGCTTGCGCGAGTACCGGTCATGCAGCAGGATCGAGAACAACCCCGTCGCACCCGTAAAGTCCCGGCGCCATTCCGCATGCCCCGGGCACTGCGGCAACGCGGGATGCAGCACACGCGTGACTTCGGGACGCTGCAGCAGCCATTCCGCGACCTCGCGTGCCGCGCGGTCGTGCGCGGCCAGGCGGACGGGCATGCTCTGCAGCCCGCGCAGCACGAGGAAGCAGTCGTCCGCGGACACGCCCCACCCCATGACCATGCGCGTGCGGCGCAGACGTTCGTAGAGTTTGGTATCGCGCACGATGGTCGCGCCCATCAGCACGTCGCTGCCGCCGGACTGGTACTTGGTCAGTGCCTGCACCGAGATATCGATGCCCTTGTCGAACGGCTGGAAGTACAGCCCGCCCGACCACGTATTGTCGATGGCCGTGATCACGTTGCGCGCCCGCGCGGCCGCGACGATGGCCTCCACATCGGGCACCTCCATCGTGACCGAGCCCGGCGATTCGAGCCAGATCAGCTTCGTATTCGGCTGGATCAGCGCCGCGATGCCCGCGCCGATCATCGGATGGTAGTAACGCACCGACACGCCGTAATCGCGCGCGAGCCAGTCCGCGTGGTCGCGGTTGGGGCCGTACACGTTGTCGGGAATCAGCACGTCGTCGCCGCTCTTGAGCAGCGAGAAATCGACGAGCGAGATCGCGGCCATGCCCGAGGGGAACAGCAGCGTGTGCTTGCCGCCCTCGAGCTGCGCGAGCTGCTGGCAGAGCGCCTCGCTGGTGGGCGTGGCATGGAGCCCGTAGCGCCAGTAGGTCTTCGACGGATCGCCATAGGCGCGCAGTTCGGCCAGCGTATTGAACACGACCGTCGAACCGCGATGCGTGGCTGGCGAGAACGATCCGAAATTCGGCGGAATATTCAGGTCCGGCTGCACCGCAACGGTCTGCGGATAATGCGCGGAGCGGCTGCCAGCGGGCTGGCGATCATCGGGAGAAGAAGAACGGTCGGACACAGCGCGATCCTTGGCTGAAGTGTTCAGGTCAATATCCGGAGATTGACGACTTGGGCGGCGGCGGCGCGTAAGTAACGCCACTGGAGGGCCGCATGTCGAAGGGCGGAATCACGAGGAAGCCGCCAAGCGGCCGGATCATGAACGGCAGCACGATCGCCGGATTGAAGGCGTCGGTCCACGTGCCGCGCACCGCGCCGCGATCGTCGATCTGCCCTTCCCAGTTGCCCGAGACGCGCGTGCCGTCGTCAGACTCTTCCATCAGGAACGAACCGTTGTCCCATTCGCCGGACAGCAGCCGCACGTCCTTGCTGTCGCCGGTCGAATACTCGCCTTGCAGGCTGTCGCGCGTATCGCTCTTGGGACCGATACGGAGCCGCACGGACTTGTCCCCGACCTTGCCGACGTAGACCGGCAGTTTCGCGTACTCGGGGCGCGGCGCGAGCGGGCCGACGGGCCCGGTGGACAGGGAGGTGCCGCGGCGTGCCTCGCCGTCGCGAATCGCCTGGCTGATGCCAAGCGAGCCGGTCGACAACGAGGTGCCGTCGGCCGCGTGGCCCGAAGCGGGCAACGCGAGCGACAGCGTGGCGGCAAGAATCGACAGGAAAGGGGCGGCACGAACCACGATCGACCTCGATGAAACGATGGAAAGAGGAATGCGCCGCCAGTTTACCCGCAGATGGCCTGCAGGATGCGATGTGAGATACGCTTGAACTAGATGCGCTCGAAAATCGCGGCGATGCCCTGCCCGCCCCCGATGCACATCGTCACGAGCGCATAACGGCCCTGCACGCGCTGCAGTTCGTGCACGGCCTTGACCGTGATCAGCGCGCCCGTGGCCCCGATCGGATGGCCCAGCGAGATACCCGAACCGTTCGGGTTGACCTTGGCCGGATCGAGCCCCAGCGCCTTGGTCACCGCGCAGGCCTGCGCGGCAAACGCCTCGTTGGCCTCGATCACGTCGAGGTCCGCGACCGTCAGGCCGGCGCGCTCGAGCGCGATCTTCGTCGCCGGCACGGGACCGATGCCCATGGTCTTCGGATCGACCCCCGCGTGGCCGTACGAGACCAGGCGCGCGAGCGGCTTCAGGCCACGGCGCTCGGCTTCGGCGCGCTCCATCAGCACGACCGCCGCCGCCGCGTCGTTCAGCCCCGAGGCATTGCCGGCCGTGACCGTGCCGTTCTCCTTCGCGAACACGGGCTTGAGCTTGGTCATGTCCTCGATCTTCGCGTCGTGACGCACGTGCTCGTCGGTATCGAACACGACGTCGCCCTTGCGGGACTTCACGGTCACCGGAACGATCTGATCCTTGAAATACCCGGCACGGATCGCCGCGGACGCGCGGCGGTGCGACTCGAGGGCGGTCTCGTCCTGCTGGCCGCGCGAGATGTCGTATTCCTTCGCGACGTTCTCGGCCGTGACGCCCATATGGATGTTGTGGAACGGATCGTGCAGCGCGCCGAGCATCATGTCCAGCAGCCTGGCATCGCCCATGCGCGCGCCCCAGCGGGCGGCCGGCGCGAGATAGGGGGCGCGGCTCATGCTTTCGGCACCGCCGCCGATCGCCACGTCGGCGTCGCCGAGCAGGATCGTCTGCGCCGCGCTCACGATGGCCTGCAGGCCGGAGCCGCACAGGCGGTTCAGCGTCAGCGCGGGCGCGTGGATCGACACGCCGCCCTGCACCGCGGCCACGCGGGCCAGATACATGTCCTTCGGCTCGGTATGGATCACGTTGCCGAACACCACGTGCCCCACGTCGTCGCCGCTCACGCCCGCGCGGGCCAGCGACTCGCGCACGACCAGGGCGCCGAGGTCGGTCGGCGCCACGTCCTTGAGCGCGCCGCCAAACGTTCCGATTGCGGTACGAACGCCGCTTACCACCACCACTTCACGCGTCATGTCTGTCTCCATGATTGATGTTGCGGCGCACAGTATATCCCCGGCCGGGGGCAGCGAACGATCGTACTATTACCTAATCATCCTACAACTTCGTAGGAGGACTAGCGACGTCAGGCGATCTCGCCCCAGAGGTCGTGACCGTCGGCACCGGTGATCTTTACCTGCACGAACTCCCCCGCACGGTAGCGCTGCGATGTCTTGGTGGCCGGCGCGATATACACGAGGCCGTCGATCTCGGGCGCATCGGCCGAAGACCGGCCGATACCGCCATCCTGATTGAGCTCGTCGACGAGCACCCGCAGCGTCTGCCCCACCTTGCGCTGCAGACGGCGCGCCGAAACCTCCTCGGCGACTTCCATGAAGCGCGCGCGGCGCTCCTCGCGAACCTCGTCGGGCAGCGCGCCCGGCAGATCGTTGGCCGTGGCGCCCTCCACCGGCGAATAGGCGAAGCAGCCCACGCGGTCCAGTTCGGCTTCGGCGATAAAGTCGAGCAGCGTCTGGAACTCTTCCTCGGTCTCGCCCGGGAACCCCGCGATGAACGTGCTGCGGATGGTCAGTTCCGGGCAGATCTCGCGCCAGGCGCGAATCCGGTCCATCGTCTTCTCGGCGTTGGCCGGGCGCTTCATGCGCTTGAGCACGTCCGGATGCGCGTGCTGCAGCGGCACGTCGAGGTACGGCAGCACATGGCCCTGCGACATCAGCGGAATGATCTCGTCCACGTGCGGATACGGGTAGACGTAGTGCAGGCGCACCCACGCGCCGTACTGCGCGGCCAGCTCGCCGAGCGCGGCCACGAGTTCGGTCATGCGCGTCTTGAGCGGACGGCCGGCCCAGAAGCCCGTGCGGTATTTCACGTCCACGCCGTACGCGCTCGTGTCCTGCGAGATCACGAGCAGTTCCTTCACACCGGCCTTGAACAGGTTCTCGGCCTCGAGCATCACCTCGGCCACCGGGCGCGACACGAGGTCGCCGCGCATCGACGGGATGATGCAGAACGAGCAGCGATGGTTGCAGCCTTCGGAAATCTTCAGGTAGGCGTAATGCTTCGGCGTCAGCTTGATGCCGGCGGCCGGCACGAGGTCCGTGAACGGATCGTGCGGCTTGGGCAGGTGCGTGTGCACGGCCTGCATGACCTCGCCCAGCGCGTGGGGACCGGTCACGGCCAGCACCTTCGGGTGCACCGACGACACGATGTCGTGCCCCGCGGCATCCTTCTTCGCGCCCAGGCAGCCCGTAACGATCACCTTGCCGTTCTCCGTCAGCGCCTCGCCGATGGCATCCAGGCTCTCCTGCACGGCTTCGTCGATAAAGCCGCAGGTATTGACCACCACGAGATCGGCACCGTCGTAGGTCCCGCTGATCGCGTACCCCTCGGCACGCAGCTGCGTGATGATCTGCTCCGAGTCCACGAGGGCCTTGGGGCAGCCAAGGCTCACGAATCCCACATTTGGAATACGGTCTTTTTTAGTCGTTGATTCTAAAGGGTTTTTCACAGATCAATCCAATGTGGGACGTGCGGAGCGAGACATGGCCGCCCAGCGATTCGAAGCCAATCGAGCATTTTAACCGTTTGCCAAAGTTTCTCGGTGCCCGATACCTGACATGGCGCCAGCGATGACTTCGAGAATATCGCGCGAATCCTGGAGGTACCGGATCGCGGTGTGCAGCTCGGCCGCTTGCGGCCAGGTCCGCTTGAGATAGCTGAGCCACATCTTGACGCGTCCATGCTCGTGGCGAGGCGTCACGCGCGCTTGCAGCTTTCTCAGGTAGTCGTCGAGCAGACCGAGCACGGCCGGCCATTCTTCGCCGGAAGGCACCGGATCCACCCGTCCACGGATACGCAACGCCAGGAACGGGTCCGACACGGCGCCGCGCCCGATCATCACGTCCGCGCAGCCACTCACCGCCCTGCACCGCTGCCAGTCCGCCACGGCCCAGACATCGCCGTTGGCGATGACCGGAACATCCACCGCGTCGTCGATCCGTGCAATCCACTCCCAGTGGGCCGGCGGCCGGTAACCATCGTCACGGGTTCTGGCATGGACGACCAGGTGTGCCGCGCCGCCTTCCGCCAGCGCCGTCGCGCAGTCGATGGCAAGCGAGGTGTCGGACACGCCCAGCCGCATTTTTGCGGTCACGGCGATGCCGGCCGGCACGGCTGCGCGCACGGACGACACGATTCGGTTCAGCTGCTCGGGATCCGCCAGCAGCATGGCGCCGCCACCGTGCCGGTTGACGACTTTCGCGGGGCAGCCGAAGTTCAGATCGACGCCATACGGCGACAGGCTCGCCGCGCGGGCCGCATTCACCGCCATCCATTCCGGGTCGCTGCCGAGCAGCTGAATCACCATCGGCGTGCCGCTCGCGGTGCGGCCGCCGTCGAGGATTTCGGGCGTGTCCCGCTCGTAGACCCGCATGGGAAGCACCGAACCCGTCACCCGGACGAATTCCGACACGCACCCGTCGAATCCGCCTGTGCGCGTCAATACGTCCCGCAGGACATAGTCCGCGAGCCCTTCCATCGGTGCAAGAAACAACTGGCTCATACGAGAACGGCGTCTGAGTTGCCTCGGGCGCCGTTGCCTTGAAAGACCGCGATGTTACCTTGTTTGCGCCAACGAAAACGGGCAGCGCGCAAGGCTGCCCGATGGCATCGCCGGAAGGCGGGATTTATTTCTTGGGATCCTGCTGATTGAACGGGAAGGTCCCGAACATGTTCTTGGCCTGGCTCTGCATCTGCTCCTGCATCTGCACGAACAGGTTCTTGCTCTGCTCGATGTAGTTGCTCATCATCCCCTGCATCATCGGGCCCTGCATGTTCATGAACTGCGACCACATGTCGGGGCTGAAGGCTTCGCCCGAATACAGGCCCTTCGAGTTCTCGGCGAGCTTGCTCTGGATGTCGATGAACGCCTGGATGTTCTTTTCCAGATAGGTGCCCATCATGCCCTGCATCGCGTGGCCGTAGAAACGGATGATCTGCGAGAGCATCGCGCTCGAGAACATCGGCACGCCGCCGGTTTCTTCTTCCAGGATGATCTGCAGCAGGATGCTGCGCGTGAGTTCCTCGCCGGACTTGGCGTCAACCACCTTGAACTCTTCCGAGTCCATGACCAGCTGCTTGACGTCCGCGAGGGTGATGTAGGTACTGGTCTGCGTATCGTAGAGCCTGCGATTGGGATACTTCTTGATCAGTCGCTCTGCGCCTTTCTTTGTCGTGGCCATCGTCGCTCTATCCTTTGTCGTCGCTGATGCCCGGCAGGTGCCGGACCATCGCTGAGATCCGTTGCTGCGCTGCAAGGGATGCAGCGCGCAATCCGGCGTCCACTGCGCCGCTGCCCTGATTCTATGCTCAAGAAAGCACTATGGAAAGCAGGCACGGTTAAGGAAAACCCGCAGCATACCGTCCGGTAGACCTACGCGGAAACGCGGCGTTATCGAATAAAAACGGCGGTTCGTCGACGAACGCGACGAACCGCCATGGCGTGGAACGCGATGCTTGTGCACCGCGCTGGCTGCGCCGCCGCAATCAGCCCATGATCGTCAGGCGATCACCCCATATGCAGACCACCGTTGAGCGAGAAGTCCGCGCCGGTCGAGAAGCCCGATTCGTCCGAGGACAGCCACGAGCAGATCGATGCGATTTCCTCGGGCAGGCCCAGGCGCTTGACCGGAATCGTGGCAACGATCTTGTCGAGCACGTCCTGTCGGATCGCCTTGACCATGTCCGTGGCGATATAGCCCGGCGACACGGTGTTCACGGTCACGCCCTTCGTGGCCATTTCCTGCGCCAGCGCCATCGTGAAGCCATGCAGGCCGGCCTTGGCCGTCGAGTAGTTCGTCTGGCCGAACTGGCCCTTCTGGCCGTTGACCGACGAGATATTGACGATGCGGCCGAAGCCACGATCCGCCATGCCGTCGATGACCTGCTTGGTCACGTTGAACAGCGAGGTCAGGTTCGTGTCGATCACGGCGTCCCAGTCGGCGCGCGTCATCTTGCGGAACACCACGTCGCGCGTGATGCCGGCGTTGTTGATCAGCACGTCTACCTCGCCGACCTCGGCCTTCACCTTGTCGAACGCGGCCTTGGTCGAATCCCAGTCCGCGACATTCCCTTCGGATGCCACGAATTCGAAACCGAGCGCGCGTTGCTGCTCCAGCCACTTCTCGCGGCGCGGCGAATTCGGGCCGCAGCCCGCCACGACCTTGAAGCCGTCCCGTGCCAGACGCTGGCAAATCGCGGTCCCGATACCGCCCATGCCGCCGGTCACATATGCAATGCGCTGAGTCATCATTCGCTCCTAGTTGGCTTTATTGTCGATTGTCGATCGGCGATCGACGATCATTGATTGCCTGTGGAAACCCCTCACCGCTCCACGGCCAGCGCGACACCCATGCCGCCGCCGATACACAGCGAAGCCAGCCCCTTCTTGGCATCGCGGCGCTTCATCTCGTGCAGCAGCGTGACGAGGATACGGCAGCCCGACGCGCCGATCGGGTGACCGATCGCGATGGCACCACCGTTCACGTTGATCTTCGAGGTGTCCCAGCCCATTTGCTGATGCACGGCCAGCGCCTGCGCGGCGAACGCCTCGTTGATCTCCATCAGGTCCAGATCGTCCACGGTCCAGCCCGCGCGCGACAGGCAGCGCTTGGAAGCCGGTACCGGGCCGATACCCATCACGGCCGGATCCACGCCCGCGTTCGCGTACGCCTTGATCGTCGCCATCGGGGTCAGGCCCAGTTCCTTGGCCTTGGCCGCCGACATCACGACCACCGCGGCCGCGCCGTCATTGATGCCCGAGGCGTTCGCGGCCGTGACCGTGCCCGCCTTGTCGAAGGCCGGCTTCAGGCCCGAAATGCTGTCCAGCGTCGCGCCCTGGCGCACGAACTCGTCCGTCTTGAACGCGACGGGGTCGCCCTTGCGCTGCGGAATCATCACCGGGACGATTTCCTCGTCGAAGCGGCCCGCCTTCTGCGCGGCCTCGGCCTTGTTCTGCGAAGCCACCGCGAACTCGTCCTGCGCCTCGCGCGAGATACCGTATTCCTTGGCGACGTTCTCGGCCGTGATGCCCATGTGGTACTGGTTGTACACGTCCCACAGGCCGTCCACGATCATCGAGTCGATCAACTTGACGTCGCCCATGCGGAAGCCGTCGCGCGAGCCCGGCAGCACGTGCGGCGCCGCGCTCATGTTCTCCATGCCGCCCGCCACGACGATCTCGGCATCGCCCGAGAGAATCGCGTTGGCGGCCAGCATCACGGCCTTGAGGCCGGAGCCGCAAACCTTGTTGATGGTCATGGCCGGCACCATGTCGGGCAGCCCCGCCTTGCGGGACGCCTGGCGTGCCGGGTTCTGGCCCGCGCCTGCCGTCAGCACCTGGCCCATGATCACTTCGCTGACCTGGTCGGGCTTGACCCCCGCGCGCTCGAGCGCGGCCTTGATCACGATCGCGCCGAGTTCGGGCGCCGGAATCTTGGCCAGCGAACCACCAAACTTGCCCACACCGGTACGGGCTGCGGAAACGATGACGATGTCAGTCATTTGAGATCCTCTCGATTAGATATGCAGATCGGTTCGAAAAGCGGGTGCCGCGGCCAACCGCGGTGCCCTTGTCTGTGGCGTTGCGCGTGCTCCGCGCTTGTCTCGACGTTTGTCTCGATTTATGCGCGTGCTTTCACGTAACGGCCCGGCGCGGCCTCGATGGCCTTGTAATGCGCGTTGCCGTAGGCCGTGGGCGCCGCGCGCTTGGGCCCGGCATGCTTGCCGAGCCAGTTGTCCCAGTCCGGCCACCAGCTGCCGGGATGCTCCTTCGCGCCGGCCAGCCATTCCTGTGCCGTACCCGGCAGGGCGTCGTTGGTCCAGTGGCTGCGCTTCTTCTTGGCCGGGGGATTGATCACGCCGGCGATATGGCCCGACGCGCCCAGCACGAAGCGCAGCTTGTTCTCGAGCAGCGCGGTCGAGGCGTAGGCGGACGTCCACGGCACGATATGGTCCTCGCGCGAGCCGTAGATGTAGGTCGGCACGTCGATCGCGCCGAGATCCACCGGCGCGTTGCACACCGTCAGTTTGCCCGGTGTCTTCAATTCGTTCTGCAGATACGTATGGCGCAGATACCAGCAGTACCACGGGCCCGGCAGGTTGGTCGCGTCGCCGTTCCAGAACAGCAGGTCGAACGGGACCGGGGTCTTGCCCTTGAGGTAGTTGTCGACGACGTAGTTCCAGACCAGATCGTTGGGACGCAGGAACGAGAACGTGTTCGCCAGTTCCACGCCGCGCAGCAGCGCGCACGGTGCGCCCGCGGTGCCGCCGATGGTCGCTTCACGCAGCTGCACGTGCGACTCGTCGACAAACACGTCGAGGATGCCCGTATCGCTGAAGTCGAGCAGCGTGGTCAGCAGCGTGAGGCTCGCGGCCGGATGCTCGCCACGCGCGGCCAGCACCGCGAGGGCCGTCGCGACGATGGTGCCGCCCACGCAGAATCCCAGCACGTTGATACGGTCCTGCCCGCTGATATCGCGCGCCACCTCGATCGCGCGGATTGCCGCGTGCTCGATGTAGTCGTCCCATGTGCGCTCGGCCATGGTCGCGTCGGGATTGCGCCACGACACGAGGAAGACCGTATGGCCCTGCTCCACCGCATGCCGCACGAGCGAACTCTCGGGCTGCAGGTCGAGGATGTAGAACTTGTTGATGCAGGGCGGCACCAGCAGCAGCGGCCGCGCGTAGACCTTGTCGGTCAGCGGCTTGTACTGGAGCAGCTGGAAGTATTCGTTTTCGTAGACCACCGCGCCTTCGCTGACGGCCACGTTGCGGCCGACCTCGAACGCGGTGTCGTCGGTCTGCGAGATCTTGCCGCGCGACAGATCCTCGAGCATGTTGCGAACGCCGGCGCGCAGCGATTCGCCGCCCGACTCGATCAGGCGCTGCTGCGCATCGGGGTTGGTCGCGAGGAAGTTGGCCGGCGACATCGCGTCGACCCACTGGGACACCGCAAAGCGGATGCGCTGGCGCGTCTTGCTGTCGGCCTCGACGGCATCGGCCAGTTCGGTCATCGCGCGCGCGGTCAGCAGGTAGAACGCCGCGGCATAGTGATACGGCGCGTTGTTGCGCCACGCGTCGCTCGCGAAGCGGCGATCGTTGAGGGGCGCATAGCCGTTGGTGGCGGCGCCCGCCGGGCCGCCCTGATTGCCACTCGCGCCGCTCGCGCCGCTCATGCCGCTCATGCCGGCCGCGGCCGCGCTGGCCTGCGCCGTGGCGGACTCGCTCATCTCGCGCCAGAGCTGCGTAAAGTCGTGGAAGTAGCGTTGCTGGATCTGCGCCAGTTGCGTCGGGGCGATCTTTACCGGTGCCGCCGAGCCGCCGAGCGCGCCGCCGAATGCCTGCTGGAACATGCGCGCGAACGCCTCGCCGCCCGGAAAGCCCTCACCCGAGAAGGCCGCGCCGCCGGGGAATGCACCGCCGGGGAATGCACCGCCAGGGAATGCGCCACCGGGGAATGCACCGCCAGGGAATGCGCCACCGGGGAATGCCCCGCCGGGAAACTGGCCATGGGGGAAGGTGGCACCGGGGAAGGTACCGAACGGCGCACCGAACGGCGTACCGAACGCCGCACCGGGCATGCCGCCGTTCATCTCGGGGGCCCATTGACGGGACCATTCCAGCCATGCAGCTGGATCGAATGGCCCCGGCACAGACTGAAATGGTTGGGACTTGCCTTCCTTGCCGGAAGCTGCCGCACCTTTGCCGGTCGCCATGATGTAATCGTCTCTTTACCGTCGATTCGCTTGCTTTGTCGACGGGAACGGGGTACCTGTCTCCCGGCCCGCCCCTGATCCGGCACTATTCAGTATTGCCGGCGCTATGCTGCGGGGTGCTGCTTGTTCCGATACATTTGAAGGCATTGTTGCCTCGCAATGGAGAGCCTGTCAATGCGGACTTCCGAAAGGCAGCTTTAACCCATGAGCCCTACCTCGCGGTAGGGTCGGCCCCTACCACAACGAGTTGAATTGACGATGTATATCGTAGCGATCGCCTGGCTGTACGTTGCCATGATGATGGCCATCTCCGAGCGAACCGTCGTGGCGGGCGTGCTGACCTTTTTCGCCTATGGCGTGGGGCCGGTCGCGCTGATCGTGTACATCATGGGGACGCCCGCGCGCAAGCGCCGGCGCAAGGCACGCGAGGCAGCGGAAGCGGCGGCACCGGTAACGCCGCCGTCCGATTCGCACTGAGGCGACTGGGTCCGCCGATTCACACCGGGCGCGGCTCAGTCCGCAAGCCAGACGAGCGTCGCCATGCGGCCCGTCACGCCGTCACGGCGATACGAAAAGAACCGTTCGGCATCGGTCACGGTACAGGCGTCGCCACCGTAGACGTCCGTGCATCCGGCTCTTGCCAGGCGCGTGCGGGCCAGCCCGTAGATATCGGCCCAATACTTGCCGGGCGTTTGCGCGACGGGCCTGAACGCGGCCTCGACCGTGTCGTGCTCGCCGGCTTTGGCGGCGGCGAGAAACGCCTCGCGGACCTCCGCGCCGACCTCGAAGGCCGAGGGGCCGATGGCGGGGCCGAGCCATGCCAGCCACTGCGGCGTGCCGGCCGCGCGCGCCGCCATGCGCGCGACGGTGGCCTCGATCACGCCCGCGCAGAGGCCGCGCCATCCCGCATGCGCGGCGCCCACGACGGTACCCGCGCGGTCGCATAGCAGCACCGGCAGGCAGTCGGCGGTCATGATCGCGCAGACATGGCCTGCGGTGGCGGACACGCTGGCGTCGGCGCGCGGCACCGCTGGCCCCGCATCGCGCGCGCTGGCCACGCCGGCCGCCATATCGTCTGCCGTGGCCACCGCGCAGCCGTGCACCTGCTCGAGCCATTGCGGCATCGCGGGCAGGTGCGCGGCAAGGCGGGCGCGATTCGTGGACACGGCGGCGGGTGCGTCGCCGACGTGCGTGCCGAGATTGAGCCCGCCCGTGCCGCCGTCCGCCAGCCCGTACGGCGCCGCGCTGACGCCGCCCGCGCGCGTGGTCGAGAGCGCGCGGACGCGTGCGGGCGCGGGCCAGCCGGGGACGATCCAGTCCGCGTCGGCGGCGGTGTGAGCGACGGTGTGAGCGGCGGTGTCAGCGGCGGCCATTACCGTTCCCGCCGTCCTCGCCATCCTCGTCGTCCTCATCCTCGTCCTCGTCGTCATCGCCCGCGCCGATATACAGCCCGTTGGCATCGTACTGCGACGCATCCCACTCGAAATCATCATCGTCGTCCGCCTCGTGCCCCTCGAAGTCGAGCGCGTCGATCAGCGCCTGCAGATCCTCGGGCGGCGGCGCCTCCCACGAGATCTTGCGGCCCGTGACCGGATGCACGAGCCCCAGCTTGTACGCATGCAGCGCCTGCCGCGTGAACGGCACCGGCAGCGGCACGCGGATGGCCGGCCGCTGTCCGCGCTGCGTGGCCTTGTGGTACACGGGATCGCCGAGCAGCGGATGGCCGATCGACTCGAAGTGCACGCGAATCTGGTGCGTGCGCCCCGTCTCCAGCTGGCATTCGACGTACGACACCTTCGACCGGCCGAGCGGCACCGTGCCAAGCGTGCGGAAATGCGTGCGCGACGGCTTGCCGCTGTTCGTATGGACGATGGCCATGCGCGTGCGCTCGCGCGGATCGCGGCCGATCGGCGCGTCGATCGTGCCCGCGTCGGGCGTCTGCCCCCACACCAGCGCGATATACGTACGCTTGACCGTGCGCGCCTGCAGCTGGCGCACGAGGTCCGTCTGCGCCGTGAGCGTGCGTGCCACGACCATCAGGCCCGAGGTCTCCTTGTCGAGCCGGTGCACGATGCCCGCGCGCGGCAGCGTCGCGGCGCCCGGGTAGCGGTACAGCAGGCCGTTGAGGGCCGTGCCGCTCCAGTTGCCCGCGGCCGGATGCACGACGAGCCCGGCCGGCTTGTCGATGACCAGCAGCGTCGCGTCCTCGTACACGACGTCCAGCGGCACGTCCTCCGCCGTAAAGGCGTTCGTCTCCGGAGACGCCTGCGGCTGGATATCGATGCGCTGGCCCATCTGCACGGCGGCCTTCGCGCGGCTCGGCTCGCCGTCCACGCGCACGGCGCCATCCTCGATCCATTGCTGGATGCGGCTGCGCGAGAACTCCTTGAAGTGGCGCGCGAGCAATTTGTCGAGCCGCTCGCCATGTGCGGCGCTATCGACCTCGAGTGTCAGCGGGGCCATATCGGCCTGCGCCGGCATGGCGCCGGAGGCGCTTCCTTCCGCCTCCTCGCCCGCGAAATCCTCGATGTCGTCGAGCTCCGGATCGGTCAAATCCGTGGGTGCGAGGCGTTCGCGTTCACGGGGTACCCCTGCAATGCCGTTTTTGGGCTGGGGGGTTGGGCTATAATGCTTGGCGCTATTTTTCATCCGGGATAGGTTGCCCATGCACTTGCAGAGCACAGAATTGCAGAGCACAGAATTGCAGAGCACTAAGAGCACTAAGCGCGCCCATTGGCGCGCCAGAGTTGGAGCCATGTTGCTCGCAGGCGGCTGCGTGCTGCTGTCCGCGTGCGGCCTGCTTGGGGACCAGCCTGACGAAACGGCCGGCTGGTCGGCCAACAAATTATATTCGGAAGCCAAGGATGCGCTCGATGGTGGCGATTATCCGCGGGCCGTCAAGCTGTACGAAAAGCTCGAAGGACGCTATCCGTTCGGCCGATATGCGCAGCAGGCGCAGATCGACACCGCGTATGCGAACTACCGTGACGGCGAAACCGCCGCCGCGCTCGCCGCGATCGACCGCTTCATCCAGCTGCATCCGAGCCATCCGAACATCGATTACGCCTACTACCTCAAGGGGCTGATCAACTTCAACGACAACCTCGGCTGGCTGGGCCGGTTCTCGGGCCAGGATCTCAGCGAACGCGATCCGAAGGCGGCAAAGGCCGCGTTCGATGCGTTCAACACGCTCGTCACGCGCTTCCCGGACAGCAAGTACACCGAGGATGCGCGCCAGCGCATGCAGTACATCGTCAACGCCCTCGCACAGCACGAGGTGCACGCGGCGCGCTACTACTACCGTCGCGGCGCGTACCTGGCCGCGGTGAACCGCGCGCAGCAGTCGCTCAAGGAATACGATGGCGCGCCCGCCAACGAGGAAGCGCTGTACATCATGATCCGCTCGTACGACTCGCTCGGCATGAAGGATCTGCGCGACGACACGGCACGCGTGATGGAGCACAACTATCCGAACAGCGACTTCATCAAGTACGGTGAGCGCCGCAAGGACAAGTCGTGGTGGGAAGTGTTCTGACCGCCTGATGGCGTAACGCCCCGCCAACAAAAAAAGCCTCGCTCGCGCGAGGCTTTTTTTGTCGTTTCCCTTATGTGGTTTCCTTATCCGGCGTCCGCAGGTCTTCCAGAAACTTGATCACCGTCGCCTCCTCCCGCGTACGCGTGAACGGCGGCAGGCTCTGCCAGATCTGGCGCCCATAGGGCTTCTCCACGAGCCGCATATCGCAGATGGCCAGCACGCCGCGATCGGACTCCGAGCGGATCAGCCGGCCCGCGCCCTGCTTGAGCGTGATGACCGCATGCGGGAGCTGGTGCACGGCGAACGGGCTCAGCCCCTTCTTCTGCAGCACCTCCATGCGCGCGGCCAGCACGGGATCGTCGGGCGGCGCGAACGGCAGCTTGTCGATGATGACCAGCGACAGCGCCTCGCCCCGGACATCGACGCCCTCCCAGAAGCTCTGGCTGCCGACCAGCACCGCGTTGCCGAGTTCGCGGAAGCGATCGAGCAGTTCGGTGCGGCTGGCCTGGCCCTGCACGAGCAGCGGCAACTCGAGCCCCCGTTCCGCGAAGGCGTCGTACAGCATATCGGACGCCTTCTGCACCGCGCGCAGCGTGGTGCAGAGCAGGAAGGTCCGGCCACCCGCGGCCTCGATCAGCGGCAGCGCGCGTTCCACCACGGCTTCCGTAAAATTCGGCGCCTGCGGCTGGGGCATGTCGCGCGGCACATAGAGCAGGCCCTGCGACGCGTAGTCGAACGGGCTCGGCAACGTCAGGGAACGGTCCTTGTCGAGCCCGAGCTGGGCGGCGTAATGCGCGAAATTGCCCTTGACGGACAGGGTGGCGGACGTGAACACCCACGCGCGCGGCTGCCCTTCGCGCTGCCGCGTGAAGATCGGGGCGATCGAGAGCGGCGTGCGGTGGAGCTGGACCGATTGGGAGAAGACTTCGACCCAGCGGACGGTTTCCGGACCCAGTGCCTTGGGCGGGTCCGTGGCGGCGGGCGGGGTGGCGGGCGGGGTGGCGGACGGGGTGCGCTCGCCAGCGCCGTCCTCGGCAGCCTCGGCCCCCTCCGCCGTCGCGGTTTGCGGGGCCGGCGCGGAGACCGCATCGCGGCGCCACGCCGTCAGCCGTTGCGACAGTTCCACCGCGCGGCGATGGCATTGCTCGAGCGATTCGGCCCGCTCGGCCTGGCTTGCCAGCGCCTCCACAAAATCGTCGAGCGCCGTTTCCACGGCATCGAGCGTCTCGAAGAACGGCTCGCGCATGCGCGGATCGGATTCGATCTGCCCGACGGCCAGCCGCATGTTGTCGCGACCGAAGACGAGCCGCAGATCGCGCGTGGCGCGCTCCAGCGGCGCGCCAAGGCCGACCCAGTCCACCGCGTCACGCGCGTGCGACAGGCCTTCCGCCACGGTATCGCGCGCGATCTCGAGCAGCTGGCTCGTGGAGAGCGTATCGCCGAAGAACAGCGTCGCGGTCTCGGGCAGCTGATGCGCCTCGTCGAAGATCACGGTATTGGCGGCCGGCAGCAGCTCGGCCATGCCCGTATCGCGCAGCACCACATCCGCGAAGAACAGGTGATGGTTCACGACCACCACGTCCGCCTGCTGCGCCTCCTTGCGCGCGCGCATGACGAAGCATTCCTTGTAGTTCGGGCATTCGCTGCCGAGGCAGTTGTCGCGCGTGGACGTGACAAGCTGCCAGACCGGGGCGTTCTCGGGCACCGCGGCCAGTTCGGCCTTGTCGCCCGACGCGGTCGTCTTGGCGAACTTCGCGATATCGCGCAGCCATGCGGCATCCTGCTTCGATGCGAGCCGGCCATTGGCCTGCGCGCGTTCGAGGTGGTAGTGGCAGACGTAGTTCGCGCGCCCCTTGAGCAGCGACACCGAAATCGGCACGTTCAGCGCGTGCCGCACCGTGGGAATGTCGCGCAGGAACAGCTGGTCCTGCAGGTTCTTCGTCCCGGTGGACAGAATCACCTTGCCGCCCCACAGCATCGCTGGAACGAGGTAGGCAAAGGTCTTGCCGGTCCCCGTGCCCGCCTCGACGATCACGGTGTCGTGCTGCGAGATCGCGCCCGCGACGGCTTCGGCCATCTGCTTTTGCGAGGCGCGCGGACGGTAACCGGGAATCGCGCTCGCGAGCGTGCCCGTGTCCGCGAAGATCTTGCCGAGTTGCTCGGCCTGCGTGGCCAGCTGGGCCGCGGAGGCCGCGCGCAGCTCGGAGGCAAGATCAGGGGCAACATCGACAGCGTCGACGCCGACGGTCGGGTCGCCGCCCTCTTCGGGCGGCGTGGCGGAAAGGTCTGACACTATCGGGATGGGGATGGGATCGGTATCGATATCTGGGTGGCCGTGCCGGTCATGCCGGCACATCGGGTTCGAGCTGGAGTTGCAGCAGCGTGATCGCGTCCTTGAGCTTCAGGCGCCGTTTCTTGAGGCGGCGCAACTGCAGTTCGTCGTGCTGCGCATCGGCGGACAGACGGTCGATCAGGAAATCGAGGTCACGATGCTCGATCTGGAGTTCGATGATCTGCCGCGCGACCGTATTGAGGTTGTCGTCCATATACCTATCGTCCGGCGTTACCGCCGGCGCGCCTCCGTTCCCCGTTAGAAGCCAAACGGGCTCGGCGTGCTGCCCCCGTTGTTCTGCTTCTGCTTCGCGCGCTCGCGGCGCTCGTCGAGGTCCTTCTGCCGGTCGGCGGCCTGCCGCTGCTTGTCTTCGAACGCCTTGACGCTCTCCTGCCGCTGGCGTGCCTGCTCGGCGCCCTTCTGCTGGGCCTCTTTCACGCGTGCGTCGAAATCGGCCTGCTTCTGCTGGAACGCCTGGGCGTTGGCCGCGCGCGCCGGCGCATCGGCCCCGCGCTGCGCATCGCGCAGCTGCTGCTCTTCCTGCTTGCGGTCGAAGGCGGCGCGGCTCGCTGCCTCGTTGGCCGCGCGGCCCGGCTGGCCGGCTTCGAACTCGGCCCGGCGGATCGCCTGATCGCGATCGCGCGTGGCGGCCCGGTATGCGCGCTCCGCGTCGCCCACCTCGAGTTCGCGCTTGCGCAGCACGTGCAGTTCGGCGCGCTGGACGTCCGATGCCTTCTCGATGCAGCTGTTGACCAGAAACTTGTTGTAACACTCGCGCTCGGCCAATGCGAACCGGTAGTTGGTCCATGCGCGCGCATCGCCGATGGCCTTGCGCTCGCCCTCGAAGTCCCGCTTCGTGGCGGCATCGGCCGCCTGCGGCACCGACGCCTGCGCGCGCGCGGCGGACAGCGGCGCCAACGCCGCTGCAAGCAGCAGGCCTGACGCCAGCAAGGGACGGAGCATGGGGAGCATACGGCCGGCAACGGCAGCCATTCGGGTGGTCACGATCATGGTCGCGATTCTAGCATCCGCCCCCGCTTCGCCACCTCGCCACGAACAACGATGCAAAAGCACGCCTTACGTCACTGGAACGTCGCCGCGCTTGTGGCAAAATGCCCCGCTTTCGACTGACTGTTTTCCCGATGTCCAACCTGCCTGCTTCCGTCACGCAAAAGATTGTTTCGCTGATTGCGACCGAACTGTCCGTGCAGCCCCGCCAGGTGGCCGCGGCCGTGGACCTGCTGGACGAGGGCGCGACCGTGCCCTTTATCGCGCGCTACCGAAAGGAAGTCACCGGCAATCTGGACGACACGCAGCTGCGTAACCTCGAAGAGCGCCTGCTGTATCTGCGCGACATGGAAGACCGCCGCGCGACGATCCTGGCCTCCATCGAGGAACAGGGCAAGCTGACCGACGAGCTGCGCGCCGCCATCGAGGCCGCCGACACCAAGCAGACGCTCGAGGATCTGTACCTGCCCTACAAGCCGAAGCGCCGCACGCGCGCGCAGATCGCCCGCGAATGCGGCCTGGAGCCGCTGGCGCAGGCACTGCTGGCCGATCCGACGCTCGATCCGCAGGCGGAGGCCGCGAAGTTCGTCAACGGGAATCCGACCGCCGATGGCGGCGTGCCCGACGTCAAGGCCGCGCTGGACGGCGCGCGCGACATCCTGTCGGAACAGTTCGGCGAGACCGCGGAACTGCTCGGCAAGCTGCGCGAGCATCTGTGGAACAACGGCGTGGTGACCTCTTCCGTGATGGAAGGCAAGGAAACCGCCGAAGAAGAAAAATTCCGCGACTACTACCAGTACAGCGAAACGATCCGCACGGTGCCCTCGCACCGCGCGCTGGCGCTGTTCCGTGGCCGCAACGCGGGCGTGCTGATGGTCAAGCTGGGCCTGGGCGAGGAACAGGACGCGATGGTGCCGCACCCGTGCGAAGGCATGATCGCGCGCCACGTCGGCATCCAGAACCTGAACCGCCCGGCCGACAAGTGGCTCGGCGACGTGTGCCGCTGGTGCTGGCGCGTCAAGGTGCAGCCGCACCTCGAGACCGAACTGCTGACGCAACTGCGCGAAACCGCCGAGGGCGAGGCCATCAAGGTGTTCGGCCGCAACCTGCATGAACTGCTGCTGGCCGCGCCCGCGGGCCCCAAGGCCGTGATGGGCGTGGACCCGGGCATCCGCACGGGCTGCAAGATCGCCGTGGTCGATGCCACGGGCAAGCTGCTGGAAACCGCGACGATCTACCCGCACGAGCCGCGCCGCGACTGGAACGGCTCGCTGGCCACGCTCGCGCGCATGGCCAAGCAGCATGGCGTGGCGCTGGTGTCCATCGGCAACGGCACGGCCAGCCGCGAGACCGACAAGCTCGTGCAGGACCTCATGCGCAATATGCCCGACCTCAAGCTGACCAAGATCGTGGTGAGCGAGGCCGGCGCTTCCGTGTACTCGGCGTCCGAGCTCGCGGCGAAGGAATTCCCGGACCTCGACGTGTCGCTGCGCGGCGCCGTGTCGATCGCGCGCCGCCTGCAGGATCCGCTGGCCGAGCTCGTGAAGATCGATCCGAAGTCCATCGGCGTGGGCCAGTACCAGCACGACGTGAACCAGCGCGAACTCGCGCGCGCGCTCGATGCGGTGGTCGAGGATTGCGTGAACGCGGTGGGCGTGGATGTGAACACCGCTTCCGCACCGCTGCTCGCGCGCGTGTCGGGCCTGAACACCGTGCTCGCGCGCAATATCGTCGAGTTCCGCGATGCCAATGGCGCGTTCTCCAACCGCGAGGCGCTCAAGAAGGTGCCGCGCCTCGGCGACAAGACGTTCGAGCAGGCGGCGGGCTTCCTGCGCGTGAACACGGGCGACAATCCGCTGGACCGTTCGTCGGTGCACCCGGAAGCCTATCCGGTGGTGCAGCGGATTCTGGAACACATCAAGAAGGGCCTGTCCGACGTGATGGGCAACCGCGAGGCACTGCGCGGCCTGTCCGCGCAGCAGTTCACCGACGAGACGTTCGGCCTGCCGACCGTGCGCGACATCATCGGCGAACTCGAAAAGCCGGGCCGCGACCCGCGCCCCGAGTTCAAGACCGCGACGTTCCAGGACGGTGTCGAGGACGTCAAGGACCTGCAGCCGGGCATGGTGCTCGAAGGCGTGGTCACGAACGTGGCCGCGTTCGGCGCGTTCGTCGATATCGGCGTGCACCAGGACGGGCTGGTCCATATCTCGGCGCTGTCGACGAAGTTCGTCAAGGACGCGCACGAGGTGGTCAAGGCCGGTCAGATCGTCAAGGTCAAGGTGATGGAAGTGGACGTCAAGCGGAACCGGATCGGTCTGACGATGCGGCTCGACGACGAGCCGGGGCAGGCGGCACCGCGCACCGGGGGCGGCGATCGTGGCGATCGCGGTGACCGGGGCGGTCAGCGCAGTGGCGGCGGCAGGAATTTCGGTGGCGGAGCGCGCCGCGAGCCGGAACCGGCTGGCGCGATGGCGGCGGCGTTCGCCAAGCTGAAGCGGTAATCCGGCTGGCCCCTCTCCCGCGGGAGAGGGGCGAGTCCCCTCAGATCTCTACCTTCGTCCCCAGTTCCACCACACGGTTCGCGGGAATCGAGAAGAAATCGGACGGCTTCGCGCCGTTCTGATGCATCCACGCGAACAAGCTTTCGCGCCACATCGACATGCCGGGCAGCTTCGACGGAATGACCGATTCGCGCGCGATGAAGAACGACGTCTCCATCAGCTCGAACTCCATGTTCAGCTTGCGCTGCGCAAGGTCGAGCACGCGCTGCACGTCCGGCGTTTCCTTGAAGCCGTACTCGGACTTCAGGATGAACACCCCACCCCCGAGGTCCTTGCACGTCAGCCGGTGATCGTCGTCCACGAACGGGATATCCCGCGTGACGAAGCTCAGGAACACCACGCGTTCGTGCAGCACGCGGTTGTGCTTGAGGTTGTGCAGCAGCGATACCGGCACCGACTCCGTATTGCCGGTCAGGAACACCGCGGTGCCCTCCACGCGATGCGGCGGATGCGCCAGCAGGCCCGCGATAAACGGCTCGAGCGGAATGCCGTCCTCGAGGCTGCGCGCGCGCAGCAGCTTGCGGCCGCTATGCCAGGTCATGAGCAGGAAGAACGCGGCACTGCCCATCAGCAGCGGGAACCAGCCGCCTTCCGCCACCTTGAGCAGGTTGGCGGAGAAGAACGTGAGATCGACGAGCAGGAAGCCCGCGCTCAGCAGCGTGACGAATATCGGATTCCACTTCCACACGCTGCGCATCACGAAGCCCGCGAGGAACGTCGTGATCAGCATCGTCGTGGTCACGGCGATACCGTACGCGGCGGCGAGGTTTTCCGACTTCTTGAACGAGATGACCACCGCCACCACGAGCACCAGCAGGATCCAGTTGATCACCGGCAGGTAGATCTGGCCCATTTCCGCGGCCGAGGTGTAGCGAATGCGCATGCGCGGCACGAAGCCGAGCTGGATTGCCTGGCTCGTCAGCGAGAATGCCCCGGAGATCACGGCCTGCGAGGCAATGACCGTCGCGCAGGTGGCCAGCAGCACCATCGGCAGCAGCAGCGGGCCCGGCACCATCAGGTAGAACGGGTTGCTGGCCGCTTCCGGATGCAGCAGCAACATGGCGCCCTGCCCGAAATAGTTGAGCATCAGCGACGGCATCACGAGGATGAACCAGCCGATGCGAATGGGCTGCGCGCCGAAGTGGCCCATGTCGATGTACAGCGCTTCCGCGCCCGTCAGCACGAGGAACACCGCGCCGAGCACGATAAACGCCTGCAGCGAGTGCTCGAGCAGGAAGTTCACGCCGTACCAGGGATTGATCGCCTTGAAGATCTCGGGCGACTGCATCACGTTGTAGATGCCGAGCAGGCCCAGCGTGACGAACCACACGATCATGATCGGGCCGAACAGCTTGCCGACGGCGGCGGTGCCGTGCCGCTGGATCAGGAACAGCGCGATGAGGATGATCAGCGTGATGGGTATCACGAAGTGCGACAGCTGCGGCGCGGCGACCTCGAGGCCCTCCACCGCCGACAGCACCGAGATGGCCGGTGTGATGACCGCATCCCCGTAGAACATGCACGCCCCGAAGATGGCCAGCATCATCAGCAGGCGCGCCTTGCGCGAGCGTGGCGCGGCGGTCCGCAGCACGAGGGCCATGAGCGCGAGCACGCCGCCCTCGCCGTTGTTGTCGGCCCGCATCACGAATACGACGTACTTGAGCGAGACCACGATGATCATGGCCCAGAACAGCATCGAGATCACGCCGAGCACGGCGTCGGGGCTGAAGGGAATGCCGTGTTCCTGGCTGAAGCACTCCTTGAGGGCGTACAGCGGGCTGGTGCCGATGTCACCGAACACCACGCCGATGGCACCGAGGACGAGCGTGCGGGTGCTCGGACTTTCGACGAAGTAATGACTGGTTGCGGATTGGGTGGTCATGGTCAGGGTGTGATGGACCGGTCAGCGCCTCCTGCCCGCCATCGCCGGGACCTGAGGTCTCGGCGGCGCATGTGCGGGTTCTCTCTCACGCAAACGGCTCCGGTCCGTCGGGCTTATCGCCTTCTTTGATGTGGATGTCTATTGCATTGCACAATTGCGCGCCATTCTAGAGGAAGTGCACCGTTACGACCACTGTCGGCACGACGTCGGGCAAGGGAGTGGCGCGGTCGACGCATCAAGCATGGTGGTCCGCGCATGGGAGGTCAAGCCCGAAGGTGGGCGGCGCCACCGATAGCGCCAGCGACTTCGCATCCCGTTGGTGGCGTTGTGCCAGCACGACAGCCAGGGTCCACCTCCCGCATTGTGACGGTACGGTTACGTTGGTGCGAATATCGGCCATGCGGGGTCAGACGCCGAGCAACCGATCGAGTACGGCGGGGCTCGCAACGAGGTCGGCCGAGGCGCCGGCCGCCACGACCTGCCCTTTCTCGAGCACGACCACGCGGTCGGCATGGTCGAGCACCGCGCGATAGTTGCGGTCCACGACCACGGCCGCGATGCCGGACGCGCGCACGGTGGCGATCACGCGCCAGATCTCGCACACGATTTTCGGGGCGAGGCCTTCGGTCGCTTCGTCGAGCACGAGGCAATCGGGATTGGTCATGAGCGCGCGGCCGATCGACAGCATCTGCTGCTCGCCGCCCGACAGTTGCTGGCCGCCGTGGGACAGCCGCTCGGCCAGGCGCGGAAACAGGTCGAGCACGCGCGCCTCGTCCCAGTCGCGGCGGCCGCCCGTGCCCGCGCGCGCGGCCATGATCAGGTTCTCGCGCACGCTCAGGTTCGGAAAGATCCCACGGCCCTCGGGCACGTAGGCGATACCGAGCCGGGCCACCTCGTGCGGCTGGCCGCGCGACAGGTCGCGCCCGGCCACACGGATCGTGCCCTCGCGCTGGCGCACGTGGCCGAGCAGCGTCCGCAGCAGGGTGCTCTTGCCCATGCCGTTTCTGCCCAGCAGCCCGACGGTCTCGCCCGCGCCGACGCGAAAGTCGATGCCGCGCAGCACGTGGCTGGACCCGTACCAGGCGTGGATGCCCGTGGCGGCGATGATGTCCGCCGGGGTTCCGTCGGATGTTGCCTCCGATGGCGGCGTGGCGCGCAGGCTCGTGTCCGTCGTCATGCCGCGTCCTCGCGGGCCGGCGCGTCGTCCATCTCGCCCGAATCCCCCATCCCGTCCATCTCCCCGAGATACGCGAGCTGAACCTCGCGATTCGCGCGGATATCGGCCGGCTCCCCCGAGGCGATCACCGCGCCGTTGACCATGACCGTGATGCGGTCGGCCACCGCGAACACGGCCTCCATATCGTGCTCCACGAGCACGATCGCATGCCCGTCGCGCAGCCCGCGCAACAGTTCGAGCATGCGCGACGACTCCTCGGCGCCCATGCCCGCGAGCGGCTCGTCCAGCAGCAGCGCCACGGGCTGCGTCGCCAGGCACATGGCCACCTCGAGCTGGCGCTTCTGCCCGTGCGCGAGCTCGCTGGCGATGCGGTCCGCATGGACGGCGAGGCCCGCGCGCTCGAGCGCCTCGTCGGCCAGCGCGCGGCTCGTTCGGCAAGCGTTCGCGGGCTCCCACAGACGCCACGCCCGTTGCGCGCGCGATTGCGCGGCCAGCCGGCAGTTCTCGCGCACCGTCAGCGGCAGGAAGATATTGTTGCGCTGGTAGCTGCGGCCGATGCCGCTGCGCGCGAGCCGCGGCTGATCCCAGCCCGTCACGTCCTCGCCCTGCAGATACAGCCGCCCCGACGATGCGGGCAGCTCGCCCGACAACATGTTGATGAGCGTCGATTTGCCGGCGCCGTTGGTGCCGATGACCGCATGGATCTCGTGCAGGCCCACGCTGAGGTCCACCTCGTTGACGGCCAGCAGGCCGCCGAACCGGCGCGTGAGCCGCTCGGCCTGCAGGATGGGCGCCACCAGCGGGTCCATCATGTGGCCTCCCGTTCCTGCTTGTTGCCGTGCTCGTTCGGCTGCGCGGCAGCACGCTGCGGTCCCCGCTGCCGCAATACCGCCGGCACGCTCACGAGCCCCCGCGGCAGCAGCGCCACCGCGACGATGATGAAGCCGCCCATCAGCAACTGCCAATGCCTGGTCAGCGTGCCGAACCACTCGGCCAGCAGCACGAACGAGAACGCCCCGAGCACCGCGCCGGCAAGGCTGCCGACGCCGCCCAGAATCACCATCAGCATCGCGTTGCCCGACTGATGCCACGACGCGATCTCCGGATTCACGAAGCCGAACTGGATCGCATAGAGAAAGCCGGCCAGCCCCGCGAACATCCCGCCCGCCACGAACGCGCCAAGCTGGTAGCGATAGGTCGCATAGCCCGCCGCCCGCATCCGCTGCTCGTTATGCCGGATGCCGACCAGTGCATGGCCGAAGCGCGAACGCAGCAGCATCGACAGCAATGCCACCGTGACAGCCAGCGCGGCGAGCACGAACCAGTAGAACACCGCGGGATCGTTGATCGATATCGGCCGCTCGCTGAGCAGCCCGAACTCGGGACGGAAATAGATATAGGTCCCATCGCTGCCGCCCGCGATCTTCGTGTCGTGGAACACGAAGTACACCATCTGCGCGAAGGCCAGCGTCACCATGATGAAGTACACGCCGCGCGTGCGCAGCACCAGCGCGCCCACGGCGATCGCAAGCGTGGCCGAGGCCCCGAGCGCGCCGAGCAGCAGCACCCACCCGTTGCCCGCCTCGCCCTGCGGCGACAGCATGGCCGTCGCATAGGCCGCCACCGCGAAATACGCCGCGTGGCCCAGGCTCACGAGTCCCGTATAGCCGATGAGGAGCTGCAGCGAGAGCGCGAAGATCGCCATGATCATCACCTTGCTGAGCAGCTCGATATAGAAGCGGTGACTGTCCGCGGTCAGCACGAACGGCGCGGCGCCGAGCAGCGCGAAGGCGACGAGCCACCCCAGCGTGTGCAGCCACGCGCGACGATGCGAATGCGGGGAGGTCGGGATGGACATGGCCGTCACCCCGCGCGAAACAGGCCCTGCGGCTTCCACAGCAGGATCACGGCCATCAGCAGGTAGATCAGCACGCCCGCCGCGTCCTGCCAGAACACCTTGCCGAACGTATCGACGAAGCCGAGCAGCAGCGACGCGACCAGCGCGCCCTTGACCGAGCCGATGCCGCCGATGACGACCACCACGAAGCAGACGATCAGCACCTGCCCGCCCATGCCCGGATATACGGAGGACACCGGCGCCGCGATCATGCCCGCGAGCACGGCCAGCGCCACGCCGAGCGCGAACACGAGCCGGTACAGCAGCGTGACATTGATGCCGAGCGACTGCACCATCTCGCGGTTGGCCGCGCCCGCGCGAATCGTCATGCCGAGCCGCGTGTGCCGGAGCACGTAGTACATGCCGCCCGCGACCAGCAGGCAGACCGCCGAGATAAACAGCCGGTAGACCGGATAGGTCATGTCGTTGCCGATCGGCAGCGCGCCGTCGAGCAGCGCGGGCACGGGCACGCCATGCACGTCGTCGCCGACGAGCATGCTCCGCAGTTCCTCGAACACGAGAATCAGCCCGTACGTCATCAGCACCTGCTGCAGATGGTCGCGCTGGTACAGGTAGCTGAAAAACAGCCACTCGAGCAGATAGCCGAACACGATCGCGAGCACGATGCCGAGCGGCAGCGCCACGAACAGGCTGCCGGTGAGGCTGGCGAGCGTGAACGCCAGATAGGCACCGAGCATGTAGAAGCTGCCATGGGCGAGGTTGATCACGCCCATGATCCCGAAGATCAGCGTCAGCCCGCTCGCCACGAGAAACAGCAGCAGGCCGTACTGCACGCTGTTCAGGCACTGAATCAGAAACGAAACGACATCCATACCGCCAGCTTCCATCGATTACAGCCGGCAGCCGCGCGCGGGATCCGCGAGCGCGCGCACCGCCACGCCGCTGACCTTGTTCTCGCGCCCGTCGACCTTGCGCAGATAGAAGTCCTGCACCGGATTGTGCGCCTTCGACAGCGTGAATGCACCGCGCGGGCTGTCCACGCGCGCGGCCTCCATCGCCTTGTAGACCTCCGCCTTGCGCGTCATGTCGCCCTTGACCGCGCCGGCGCCGGCCGCGAGCAGCTGCGCGGCATCGTAGCCCTGCACCGCATACACGTCCGGCTGCAGCTTGTACGCCTTGGCATACTCGAGCCGGAACGCCTTGTCGCGCGCGTTGGCCAGGCCATCGCCATAATGCAGCGTGGTCTCCAGCCCCTGCGCGGCGGCGCCCTGCGCCTCCAGCGTGCCGTCGGTCAGGAAGCCCGACGCGAACAGCGGAATCTTGTCCTTGAGGCCGGCCGCGGCCCAGTCCTTCACGAACTTCACCGCGCCGCCACCGGCGAAGAACACGAACACGGCATCGGGCTTGAGCGAGGCGATCTCGGTAATCTGCGCCTGGAACTCGACGTTCGGGAATGGCAGGCTCAGTTCCTTGACGACCTTGCCCCCCTTGGCCTCGAAGGCTTCCTTGAATCCCTTGACCGATTGTTCGCCGGCCGCGTACTTCCACGTGAGCGTGACCACGCGCTTGAGCCCGCGCGAGGCCACCACCTGTCCCATCGCATAGCCGGGCTGCCAGTTGGAGAACGACGAGCGGAAGATATTGGGAGCGCAGAGCGGGCCCGTCGCTTCATCGACACCCGCGTTGGGGATGATCAGCAGCGTGTTGTTTTCCCTGGCCACCTTGACGATGCCCATCTGCACGCCCGAGTGGACCGTGCCCACCACCACATCGACCTGGTCGCGCTTGACCAGCTTGGACGCGTTTTCGGGCGCCTTGGCCGGATCCGATTCGTCGTCCACCTTGAAGTATTCGACCTCCCGTCCCCCCAGCCTGCCGCCCTGCTCCTGCACATACAGGCGGAAACCGTTCTCGATGGCCGTGCCGAGCGCCGCATAGGTCCCCGTATAAGGCAGCATGAAGCCGACCTTGACCTTGCCGGCCGGCGCCTGCGCGTGGCTGGCCACGGGGGCCCACGCCAGCGCGGCCGCAAGGGCGAGCGCCGGGAATGGCAGCGAGCGACGATGCATCGGTTTCCTCCTGTCGGTCTGGTCTTGCTCTGGGTCTCGGGCCGGGAATCAGCTGTGCGTCGTGATGAAGGCGACCGCCGCCTCGGTCAACGGCTCCGGCTGGTCGCGGTGGGGCGAATGTCCACAGCGCGCGAGTTTAAGCAGCGATGCGCGCTGGGCATATCGATGGATACCCTCGATCTGGGCCATCGTGCCGTACGCGTCGTCCTCGCCCTGCACCGCCAGCACCGGGCAGGCGATGGCCGGCAGCAGCGGGTGCAGGTCCCATTGCCGGAACGCGGGATCGAGCCAGATATCGTTCCAGCCCCAGAACGCCGAATCGACATCGGCATGATGGCGCGCCAGCCGCTCGCGCAGGTCGGTGTGCAGATACGCGTCGCGCGTGGCCGCGATGTTCCGCACCGAGCAGTCCTCGACCAGGATATGCGGCGCGAGCACGATCAGGCCGGCCACCGCGTCGGGGAAACTGGCGGCATGGATCAGCGCGATGGAACCGCCGTCGCTGTGCCCGAACAGCCAGGGCGCGCCATGGCGGCGGCCGGGGCCGATCTCCAGCGCCTCGAACAGCGCGGGCAATGCCTCACGCGCCTGCCGGTGCATGAAATCCACGCCCCATTTCTCGTCATGCGGCCGCGGCGTGGACCGGCCATAACCGTAGCGCGACAGCACGAGGCCGCGCAGGTCGCCCGCCTCGCACAGCTGGCGCGGATAGTCGCGCCACATGCTGATCGATCCGAGCCCCTCGTGCAGAAAAACCACGAGCGGACGGTCCGTGCGGTCCGCGCGCAGCCATGCGACCTCGATATCGATCTGCCGATCGTCGAACGGAATCCGGACAGCCGCCGTCATCGGGCAACGCGCGCGGCCTCGCGCTGGCGCAGGCGGAACCGCTGGATCTTTCCCGTGGCCGTTTTCGGCAGTTCGTCCACACATTCGATCTGGCGCGGATACTTGTAGGGCGCCAGCCGCGACTTCACGAAAGCCTGCAATTCGGCCGCCATGCCGTCATGCCACGCCACGCCGGGCCGCAGCACCACGAACGCCTTCGGCTTGACCAGCTGGTCGGCGTCCGTCACGCCGATCACGGCCGCCTCGAGCACCGACGGATGCTGCGCGAGCGCGGCCTCCACCTCGAATGGCGACACATAGATACCGCCGACCTTGAGCATATCGTCGCTGCGCCCCGCATAAGTGAAATAACCGTCCTCGTCGCGCACATACTTGTCGCCGCTGCGCGTCCATGCGCCGACGAACACCTCGCGGTTGCGCTCGCGGTCGCTATCGTTATGGCACCAGTACATCAGCGCGGCCGATGGCCCCTTGATATAGAGATCGCCGATCTCGCCCGCCGCGCACGGCGCGCCCTGCTCGTCGAGCAGCTTGAGTTCGTAGCCGGGTACTGGCTTGCCCGTGGTGCCGTAGCGCACGTCGCCGGGCCGGTTGGACAGGAAAATATGGAGCATCTCCGTGGAGCCGATGCCGTCGAGGATATCGCAGCCGAAGTGCGCAAGGAACCGGTCGCCGATATCGCGCGGCAGCGCCTCGCCCGCCGACGTGCACACGCGCATCGCCACGTCGGCACGCTCAGGCAGGTCGGCGGCCGCGAGCATGCCCGCGAACAGCGTTGGCACGCCGCAGAACACGGTGGGCCGATGGGTCGTCAGGCGGCGGAACACGGCCTGCGGCGTGGGCCGTTCGGCCATCAGCACCGTGGTGGCGCCCACCGACAACGGGAACGTCAGTGCATTGCCGAGCCCGTACGCAAAGAACAGCTTGGCGGCCGAGAAGACGACGTCGTCCTCGCGCAGGCCGAGCACCTGCCGCGCGTAGAGGTCGGCCGTATGGAACAGATTGCCGTGGCTATGGACCGTGCCCTTGGGACGGCCCGTGGAACCGGACGAGTAGAGCCAGAACGCCATATCGCCGGGCGCCGTCGGCGCCACGATGGGATCCACATCGCCCCGCTGCGCCGCGATCATCGCGCCGACCGTCTGCGGCGCATGCCCGGCGTCGTCGGGGTTCGCGACGATGAGGTCCGGCGGCACCGCCTGCCCAAGCTTGCCGAATGCCGCGCGCATGCACGGCAACAGGCAGCCCGACACCACGACCGCGCGCGCGCCGCTGTGCTCGAGCATATAGACGTAGTCGTCGGCGGTCAGCAGGGTATTGACCGCGACGGGCACCACGCCGGCCAGCAGGCAACCGAGAAAGACCGTGGGGAAATCGATCGTATCGAGCACGCACAGCAGCACGCGCTCCTCGCGCCGGTAGCCCGCGCGGCGCAGCGCCGCCGCGAAGGCGCGGCAGCGCGCGTCGAGTTCCCCGAACGTGACGGCCCCCTGATCGTCCAGGTAGGCGATCTTGCCGCCCCGGCCCGCGGCAAGGTTGCGGGACAGCAGATCGTGGGCGGCGTTGTAGCGCGGCGGCAATGCAACGAGCGGTTCGGAAACGACTGGGGGCGTCATGTCTCCACTCCTGTTGTCTTCTTGTCCCGACAGCCATGGCCGCCGACGTCGATGCATTTTATTTCACACAGAGTATTATGCAAGGAAGGGTATGCACTATATGGCAGTCTCCTACCCCACCAAATGTCTACCCACGACCCTGATGGCCGAGCCTTATAATGCGGCCAGATGTGACCGACACACCATCGACACACACCCTCACGCATGCGCCGCGATCCACAGTCGAATCCCGATGACCGTCCCGGCCGCCCTGCTGCAGCACCAGCAGCCGCAGCCGACACCCCTGCTACGCCTGACGCCACGCCTGCGCCGCGCGACCCCTATCTGACGCAACTCGGCGAGCGTATCCGATCGCTGCGCGCGGCGCGCGGCATGTCGCGCAAGGACCTCGCACGCGGCGCCGATGTTTCCGAACGCTACCTCGCCAATCTCGAGACCGGTACCGGCAACGCCTCCGTGCTGCTGCTGCGCGAGGTCGCGCGCGCGCTGGACGTGCCGCTGCCCGTGGTGCTGGCCGAGGTGGACCTGCGCGCCGATATGCCAACCGGCGGGCCAGGTGCCGACGGCTCGGCACCCTCGTCGGTCGCGCCACAACCGGCACAGATGCCGCAATCGGGACAACCCGCCCCACCTCCGAATCAACGCGCGACCGAGTTTTCCCAGCTCGTGCAATGGCTTGCCCAACTGCCCGCCCACGATCTCGCACGCGTCCGCGAGGCCGCGCGCCAGGCGCTCTCCCCCACGGCGTCGCCAGCCGCGCGCCATCGCCGGATTGCGCTGATCGGCCTGCGCGGCGCGGGCAAATCGACGCTGGGCCGCGCGCTGGCAAGCGCCGAGAACATGCCGTTCGTCGAACTCAATACGGCGATCGAGCGCGAAGCGGGCGCAAGCCTCTCCGAGATTCATTCGCTGTATGGCCAGGCGGCCTACCGGCGCTACGAGATGCGCGCGCTCGAGCGCGTGCTGCGCGAGCACGAGACCATGGTGCTCGCCACGCCGGGAAGCCTCGTCTCGGAGCCCGCCACCTTCAATCTTCTGCTCTCGCACTGCTTCACGGTCTGGGTCCGCACCTCGCCCGAGGAACATATGGCGCGCGTGGTGGCGCAGGGCGACATGCGGCCCATGGAAGGCAACCGCGAGGCCATGACCGACCTGCGGCGCATTCTCCAGGCACGCTCGCCGCTTTATGCGCGCGCGGATCTGGCGATCGACACCAGCGGGCAGGACGCCGGCACGTCGTTGCGCGCGCTGCGCGAGCGGCTGCGGGAACCGCTCTGACCCCTGTTGTTCCGCGGTGAGTTCCGGGCTTGCGTCGCCTGAATCCATGCACTATATTTCATCGAAATATGCGAAGCACTATAGTGCACGAAGGAGACGCGCCCCATGTCCATGCCGGCCCTCGCCCCCCTTGTCCCACTGGTCCCCCCGGCCCCCCTTCTCCAGGCGTCGTCGGGGGATGACCTCGTCCTGTTCGACCGCCACCCGGACCACTACCGCCACTGGCGGCTAGCGTTCGACGGCCCGGTCGCCACGCTGACCATGGACGTGGACGAGAACGGCGGCCTGCGCCCCGGCTACGCGCTCAAGCTGAACTCCTACGACCTCGGGGTCGATATCGAACTGCACGACGCACTGCAACGCATTCGCTTCGAGCATCCCGAGATCCGCAGCGTGATCATCGCCAGCGCGCGCGACCGCGTATTCTGCTCCGGCGCGAACATCTTCATGCTCGGCAAGTCGAGCCACGCGTGGAAAGTCAACTTCTGCAAGTTCACGAACGAGACGCGCAACGGCATCGAGGACAGCAGCCGGCATTCGGGGCTCAAGTTCATTGCCGCGTGCAGCGGCACCACGGCCGGCGGCGGCTATGAACTCGCACTGGCCTGCGACGAGATCGTGCTCGTCGATGACCGCTCGTCGGCCGTCAGCCTGCCCGAGGTGCCGCTGCTCGGCGTGCTGCCCGGCACGGGTGGCCTGACGCGCATGACCGACAAGCGCCATGTGCGGCGCGATCATGCCGACATTTTCTGCCTGACGACGGAAGGCGTGCGGGGCCAGCGCGCGTGCGACTGGAAGCTCGTGGATGCAGTGGTCAAACCCGCGCGCTTCGCCGAACACGTTCAGGCGCGCGCGCATGCGCTCGCCATGCAGAGCGACCGCCCGGACGGGATTGCTACGGGTATCGCGCTCGTCCCGCTCTCGCGCACGATCCGCGCCGATGGCTATGACTACGAGACGGTGTCGGTCACGCTCGACCGTGCCGCCCGCCGCGCCACGCTGACCGTCCGCGCGCCCGACGCCGCCCCGCCGGCCGATCTCGACGGCATCGTCGCGGCCGGCGCGCGGTGGTGGCCGCTGAAGATGGCGCGCGAGCTCGACGATGCCATCCTGATGCTCCGCACGAATCATCTCGATATCGGCATCTGGGTCCTGCGTACCGAAGGCGATGCCGCGCATGTGCTTGCCGCCGATGCCACGCTCGACGCGCACGCCGGCCACTGGTTCGTACGCGAGACCGTCGGCATGCTGCGCCGGACGCTCGCGCGCCTCGATGTGTCTTCGCGCAGCCTGATCGCGCTGATCGAACCCGGCTCCTGCTTCGCGGGCACGTTGCTCGAGCTCGCGCTGGCGGCCGACCGCAGCTACATGCTCGACGCCACCGATGCGGCCCCCACCGATGCCGATGCGATCGGACGCCCCGCCCCGCGGCTGTCGCTGCATGCCGCCAACTTCGGGCGCTACCCGATGTCGAACGGCCTGCCGCGCCTCGTGGCCCGCTTCTACGGCGAGGCGGACCCGATCGATGCCGCCCGCGCGCGTATCGGCACGCCGATCGATGCGCGCGAGGCCGAAGCGCTCGGGCTCGTCACGATGGCGCCCGACGATATCGACTGGGACGACGAGATCCGCCTCGCGCTGGAAGAGCGCGCAAGCCTCTCGCCCGATGCGCTGACGGGCCTCGAGGCCAACCTGCGCTTTGGCCCGCGCGAGACGATGGAGACGCGCATCTTCGGCCGCCTCTCCGCATGGCAGAACTGGATCTTCAACCGGCCCAACGCGGTCGGCGAGTACGGTGCGCTCAAGGTGTTCGGCACCGGCAACAAGGCCCGCTTCGACCGGGACCGGGTATAACGGGAGACCGCACGTGAGCATCGACTACAGCCAGAAGATTCCGAACAACGTCCACCTGTCCGACGACCGCGCGCTGCAACGCGCGCTCGAACACTGGCAGCCGGCCTTCCTGGACTGGTGGCGCGACATGGGTCCCGAAGGCTCGCACACGCACGACGTCTACCTGCGCACGGCGACCTCCGTCGATCCCTCCGGCTGGGCGCACTTCGACTACGTCAGGATGCCCGACTACCGCTGGGGGATCTTCGTGCCGCCGGGCGATCCCGAGCGCCGCATTCATTTTGGCGAGCACAAGGGCGAGGCCGCGTGGCAGGAGGTACCGGGCGAGCATCGCGCCAACCTGCGCCGCATCATCGTCACGCAGGGCGATACCGAACCCGCGTCGGTCGAACAGCAGCGCCACCTCGGCCTTACCGCGCCGTCGCTCTACGACCTGCGCAACCTGTTCCAGGTGAACGTCGAGGAAGGCCGCCATCTGTGGGCGATGGTGTATCTGCTGCATCGCTATTTCGGGCGCGACGGCCGCGAGGAAGCCGAGGCACTGCTCGGGCGCCGCTCGGGCGACGAAGACAATCCGCGCATTCTCGGCGCGTTCAACGAACGCACGCCCGACTGGCTCGCGTTCTTCATGTTCACGTACTTTACCGATCGCGACGGCAAGTTCCAGTTGTGCGCGCTGGCGGAATCGGGCTTCGATCCGCTCGCGCGCACCACGCGCTTCATGCTCACCGAGGAGGCGCATCATATGTTCGTGGGCGAGTCCGGCGTATCGCGCGCGATCCAGCGCACGTGCGAGGTCATGCGCGAGCGCGATATCCACGACCCGGCCGACGTGCGCGCGGCCGGCGTCATCGACCTGCAGACCATCCAGCGTTACCTGAACTTCCACTACAGCGTGACGATCGACCTGTTCGGCGCGGACCAGTCGTCGAACGCCGCCACGTTCTACAGCGCGGGCCTCAAGGGCCGTTTCGAGGAAGGCAAGCGCGACGACGACCACGTGCTCAAGCAGGACGTCTATCGCATCCTCGATGTCCAGGACGGCCGTCTGACCGAGCGCGAGGTGCCGATGCTCAACGCGCTCAACGAGGTGCTGCGCGACGACTATATCCGCGACTCGATGGGCGGCGTGGCGCGCTGGAACAAGGTCATCGAGAAGGCCGGCATTCCGTTCCGCCTGACCGTGCCGCACAAGGCGTTCAACCGACGCATCGGCACACTGTCGAACGTCCGCGTCTCGCCCGAAGGCGCGATCGTCGGCGAGGCCGAATGGGCCGCGCGCCAGCACGAATGGCTCGCGACGGACGAGGACCGCGCATTCGTCGCATCGCTGATGGGACGTGTGACCGAACCCGGCCGCTATGCCGGCTGGATCGCGCCACCGGCCGTCGGCATCAACCGGCAACCGATGGACTTCGCCTATGTCCGCTTCAACTAGGGACACCGACATGGGCGCGTCCGACATCATCCGGCAGCATCTGATCGATCCCGAGATCTGCATTCGCTGCAACACGTGCGAGGACACGTGCCCGATCGGCGCCATCACGCACGATGCGCGCAACTATGTGGTCAGGGCCGACGTCTGCAACGGCTGCGGCGCATGCCTGTCGCCGTGCCCCACGGGCGCCATCGACAACTGGCGTACGGTGCCGCGCGGGCAGGCATATCCGATCGATGCCCAGCTCGAATGGGACGAACTGCCCGGCGAGGTGTCCATGGAAGCGGCTGCCGGGGCCGCGACCGGCGCCCCGGACGCCGGCACGCCCGTGCAGGCCGTCGAAACCAGCCGCCACACCTCGCCCCGCGCGCCATGGTCGGCCGCGCAGCCGCACGTGAACCTGCACGGCGTCCGCGCGCCGGTCACGGCGACCGTCGCGGGCAACTACCGTCTCACCGACGCCGGCGCGTCGAGCGACATCCACCATCTGGTGCTCGACTTCGGCAACCAGTTCTTTCCGGTGCTCGAAGGCCAGGCGATCGGCATCGTCCCGCCCGGCACCGATGCCGCGGGCAAGCCGCACTACGTTCGCATGTACTCGGTGGCGAGCCCGCGCGACGGCGAGCGCCCCGGCTACAACAACCTCGCGCTGACCATCAAGCGCGTCGATCGCGATCACGACGGCCGCCCCGTGCGCGGCGTGGCCTCGAACTTCCTGTGCGATCTCGCCAAGGGCGACACCGTGCAGGTAGTGGGCCCGTTCGGCAGCACGTTCCTGATGCCGAACCATCGCGAGGCCAGCGTGATGATGATCTGCACGGGCACCGGCTCCGCGCCCATGCGCGCGATGACCGAGCGCATGCGCCGCCAGCGCGACCGGTTCGACGGCCGCCGCCTGCTGTTCTTCGGCGCGCGCAACCAGGCGGAACTGCCCTACTTCGGCCCGCTGCTGAAGCTGCCGAAGGACTTCCTCGACATCCACTTCGCGTTCTCGCGCGACCCCGCCGTGCCGCGCCGCTATGTGCAGGACGCCATCCGCCAGGCGGCCGCGCGCGTGGCCGCGCACCTCGGCGACCCGCACGGCTACGTCTATATCTGCGGCCTCAGGGGCATGGAAGACGGCGTGCTGGCCGCGTTCGCGGACGTCTGCGCCGCGCACGGACTGGACTGGGCGGCCATCGAGACCACGCTGCGGGCCGAGGGACGGCTCCATCTGGAAACCTACTGAGAATGCCCACGCTGCGTCGACTTCCCTTCTGAAACTGCCCGCCTATAATGTTTCTCAAGAAACAGGTAATCCCAGGAACAGCGGTCAGGAGCGGAGGTCAGGAGCCCCGATGCAGCCCATTCAGATTCCGGAGACAAACCCGGCCGGCAGCCCCGACCCGGGCACGACGTTGACCAAGGCGGTCATGCGCGCCGCCGCCTTTCTCGGCATCAGCCAGGCCGTGATCGCCAGCGTGCTGGGCATCAGCACGGCCTCGGTGTCGCGGATGGCCTCGGGAGGCTATATCCTCGACGCGCACCGCAAGGAATGGGAATTCGGCGTGCTGTTCGTGCGCCTGTTCCGCTCGCTCGACGCCATACTCGGCCATGACGAACAGGCCCGGCTCTGGCTGACCCACGACAATCTCGCGCTGGGCGGCAAGCCGCTCGAACTCATCCGCACCACGGAAGGTCTCGTACGTGTCGTTCACTACCTGGACGCCACCCGCGGTCGCATCTGAGCGCGAGCCCTGCGCGCTCCTGCTGTGGCGGGCCGTGGAAGCCCAGCACGTGGTGTCGACGATGCCCCTCGTCGATAGCCTCGAGGAGCAGGCCGTGCTGGAACGCGTGCTGGAAGCGGGCAAGCCCCACGTGCCTCACGACGCGCAGGCGCTCCACTATCTGATGTTCACGCCGTTCCGCTACCCCACCGGTTCCGCCGACGCGCGCCGCGCCTCCCGCTTTCGCGCGGCACAGGATGCCGGAGTGTTCTATGGCGCCGACGAGGTTCGCACCGCCTGCGCGGAGCTCGGTTACTGGCGCTGGCGCTTCCTGATGGACAGCCCCGACCTGCCGCGCATCGATGCGCGCGCGCAGACGCTGTTCCAGGTCAGCGTGAGTACGCAGGGCATCGCACTCGATGCGCCGCCATTCGTTGAGGACGCCGCGCAGTGGACGGACCCGACCGACTACTCGGCCTGCCAGGCCTTCGCGCGCATCGCGCGCGAAGCCGGTGTCGGCGTCATTCGATACACCTCGGTGCGCGACCCGCTCCATGGCCGCGCCGCCGCGGTGCTGACACCGCGCGCGTTCGATACCACGCATCCGCGCGAGACCACCACGTGGATGCTTACCGTGCGGCGAGACCGCGTGATCTGGCAGCGTGACGACCTGCAGCAACGCGATAGCTTCGAGTTCGAAGCGGCGCCCTGGAAGTAAGTCGGCATAAGTGTTGCAATGCAAAATTAGATGACATATAATTTCAGCTTCGACGGACGCGGGGTGGAGCAGTCTGGCAGCTCGTCGGGCTCATAACCCGAAGGTCGCAGGTTCAAATCCTGCCCCCGCAACCAACCTGGTTACCAACACGCCGTCATCGCATTTCGAAAACCCGCTGCTGCGCAGCGGGTTTTTTATTGCCTGCAATATCTGCACCGCTGCCACGTGCAATATGCAATGGTCGGCGCGATATGTGCCGCATCCCCGCCCTGACCCACAAGAAGCGACAGGAACGCGGGCAGGAACGCGTCTTGCGGAAGTCCTCACTCCATCACTCGTTTCTCAGAGGAGCAGAGATCATGGCGACTTCCAACCAACGAAAGACTTCGGCTAAGTGGATCACCGCAGCGTTGACCTGCGCGATGCTCGCGAGCGGCGCGGCATGGGCACAGGGTGGCGGCGGCGGTGGTGGGGGCGGCGGCGCGGGCGGCGGTGGCGGTAGCGCCGGCACGGGCACCGGCATGGGCGGCGCGCCGGGCACGAGCACGGGCACGGCCTCGGGCACCACGGGCCCCGGCGATACGCCGGCCACGAACCCTTCGGGCGCGCGCGGCACCAACCCCAACAGCAGCACGCGTGACCGCGCCCGCGACAGCACCATGCCGCGCGACAGCAACCGGACGATGCCGCGCAGCGGTACCGATTCGACGATGGGCCGTCCGAGCACGACGCCGGGTACCGGCACCACCGCGCCAGGCACCGCGTCACCGGCGCCCGTACCGGGTTCGCCCGGCACCACCGGCACGAGCGGCCGCTGATGCGGCGCCGGTCCACGCGGCTGGCGGAAGACAGCGAGGGCGACAGCAAGGGCAGTGGAAACGCCATGGGGGCGGCCGGCGGCGCGGTGATACACTTGGCGCCATTCCTTCCGGACGCCCCTCATGAAATTCTGCTCGAACTGCGGCCACGCGGTCGTCTTGCGCGTACCCGATGGCGACAACCGACCGCGCAGCGTTTGCGACAACTGCGGCACGATTCATTACGTGAATCCGCGTAACGTGGTCGGCACCATCCCGGTATGGGAAGACAAGATCCTGATCTGCAAACGCGCGATCGAGCCGCGCTATGGCTTCTGGACACTGCCCGCGGGTTTCATGGAAATCGGCGAGACCACCGCGCAGGGCGCCATGCGTGAAACGCTCGAGGAAGCCGGTGCGCGCGTCCAGATGGGCGAACTGTTCTCGATGCTGAACGTGCCGCACGTGCATCAGGTGCATCTGTTCTACCTCGCGACGCTCGAGGACCTCGACTTCGCCCCCGGCGAGGAAAGCCTCGAGGTGAAGCTCGTGACCGAGGACGAGGTGCCGTGGGACGACCTCGCGTTTCCCACCGTCATCCACACGCTGCGCAGCTTCTTCGCGGATCGCGCCGCCGGCCGCATCGCGGACGGCAGCTTCCGCCTGCACACCCTCGACATCGACAAGCCCATGCGACCGCTCGAGAGCCGCGCGTCCGTCACCCCGACCCTCACCCTCTGAGACGCGCCGGGGCACGAACCCATGATTACCTGGCTGGACCCGCAGGACCCGTTTCCGCCCGTCGAGCGGGCGCTGGGCCCTGCATCCGACGCGCCCGGCCTGCTCGCGGCCAGCCGCGACCTGTCGCCGCAGCGGCTGCTGCTGGCCTACCGGCAGGGCATTTTCCCGTGGTACTCCGAAGGACAACCGGTGCTCTGGTGGAGCACCGATCCGCGCATGGTGCTCGCACCCGCGGCGCTACGCGTCTCGTCAACGCTGCGCAAGACGCTGCGCCGCGTGCTGCGCGACCCCGCATGGGAGATCCGCGTCGATGCGGACTTCGTCGCCGTGATGCGCGCGTGCGCGATGACGCCGCGCGACGGCCAGTTCGGCACATGGATCACCGACGAGATCGTGGCGGCCTACAGCGCGCTGTACCGCAACGGCCTCGCGCATTCGGTGGAGGCATGGTACGAGGGCAAGCGCGTGGGCGGGCTGTACGGCGTGGCGCTCGGGCGCATGTTCTACGGCGAGTCGATGTTCGCGCATCGCACCGATGCGTCCAAGATCGCGCTCGCGGCGCTGTGCGCGTTTCTCGTCGGCCACGGCGTGGCGCTCGTGGACTGCCAGCAGGAAACGGAGCACCTCGCCTCGCTCGGCGCGAGCCCCATCGCGCGCGAGGCGTTCCTTGCCCATGTGCGGGCGGCGGCGGCCCTCCCCGAGATTCCGGACTGGCGGTTCGACAAGTCGGTGCTCGCCCATTGGGCGTGGCGCAACAGCGGCGCGGACTGACGCCGCAACACTGCCGTGGCCTCTGTTAGACTGCGTTCAGGCACATCATTCGCCTGGACGCCACTGCCATGAGCAAGCTGAAGGAACTCCCGCTTTCCGCGCTGCAGTTTTATGCGACGGCGCCATATGCGTGCAGCTACCTCGACGGCCGCATGGCCCGCTCGCAGGTGGCCACGCCCGCCCACCTGATCAACGCGGATGTCTATTCGCGCCTCGTCCGCGCCGGGTTCCGGCGCAGCGGCATCTTCACGTATCGCCCCTATTGCGACGAATGCCACGCGTGCACCCCGTGCCGCGTGCTCGTGGACCAGTTCCACCCCGACCGCAGCCAGCGCCGCGCGTGGAAGCAGCACGCGAACCTGCAGGCGCTGGTGGCGCCGCTGACGTACATGGAAGAGCACTACGCGCTGTATCTGCTGTATCAGTCGATGCGCCACGCGGGCGGCGGCATGGACCAGGACAGCCGCGACCAGTACGAGCAGTTCCTGCTGCAGAGCCGCGTGAATTCGCGGCTCGTGGAATTCCGGGAGCCGCCCGACTCGCCCGAGGCCGGACGCCTGCGCATGGTCAGCATGATCGACGTGCTCGACGATGGCTTATCCTCGGTCTACACGTTCTACGATCCACTCGACGTCGGCGCGAGCTACGGCACGTACAACATCCTCTGGCAGATCAACCAGACCCGCGAGCTCGGCCTGCCGCATCTCTACCTCGGCTACTGGATCGCGGACAGCCGCAAGATGGCCTACAAGTCGCGCTTCCGTCCGCTGCAGGTGCTCACCGGCAACCAGTGGCAGGCCTTCGAGCCCCCCGTACCGGACGGCCCCGCCGCACCCGGTACAATGCCGCCCTGACCTGAACTCCCTTGCGGCGCCCGCCGCGTCTTTCGCCCCGTGCTCAACGCGCTCTATCCCCTGTTCCGCCCCGCCCTTTTCTCGATGGACGCGGAAGATGCCCACCATTTCACGCTGAACAACCTGCTGCGCGCCAAGCGCGCCGGGCTGGGCGGCTGCATCGGCAACCGCATCGCCGACAACCCGCGCACCGTGATGGGCGTGAAGTTTCCGAATCCGGTCGGCCTCGCCGCGGGGCTCGACAAGGACGGCGCCTATATCGACGGCCTGGCCGCGCTCGGCTTCGGGTTTATCGAGGTGGGCACGGTCACGCCGCGCGCGCAGCCGGGCAATCCGCGCCCGCGCATGTTCCGCCTGCCGCAGGCCGACGCGCTGATCAACCGCATGGGCTTCAACAACGGCGGCGTCGATGCATTCGTCGCCAACGTGCAGGCCTCGCGATGGAAGGCGGAAGGCGGCGTGCTCGGGCTCAATATCGGCAAGAACGCGGACACGCCGATCGAGCGCGCGGTGGACGACTACCTGTACTGCCTGGAACGCGTGTATCCGCACGCGAGCTACGTCACCGTCAATATCTCCTCGCCGAACACGAAGAACCTGCGCCAGCTGCAGGGCGCGAGCGAACTGGACGGCCTGCTGTCCACGCTCCGCGAGGCACAGCAGCGCCTGGCCGACCAGCACAAGCGCTACGTGCCCCTCGCGCTGAAGATCGCGCCCGATCTCGACGACGATCAGGTGCGCAATATCGGCGATGCCCTCGTGCGCCACGGCATCGACGGCGTGATCGCGACCAACACGACGATCTCCCGCGACGCGGTCAAGGGCCTGCCGCATGCCGAGGAGGCCGGCGGCCTCTCGGGGCGGCCCGTGTTCGAAGCCTCCACGCGCGTCGTGCGCGCGCTGCGCGCGGTCGTCGGGGACGCGGTGCCGATCATCGGCGTGGGCGGCATCTTCAGCGGCGCCGATGCGCGCGCGAAGATCGACGCCGGCGCAAAACTCGTACAGGTGTACAGCGGCCTGATCTACCGTGGCCCCCTGTTGGTGCGCGATTGCGCGAACGCACTGCGCTGACCGCCCGAGCCGACCCGGGCCACGGCCCGGAGTGCCGAATCGCACCAAAAACGGCATTTCCGCGCAATTAAATGCGCGTTGCATCGCGTGCCGCAGCCAATTGCGGCACGATATGCCGCACCGCCGCACTAAAAGCGGGCCTCTCCGCCGCCGAAAATGGTATCCTCTCGGGCTTCCTGAGAACCCATTCCCAACCTTCGGCGGAGAACAACTACATGCTGCGTCTCAAGGCATCTGCCCATTCGAATTTCCTGCGTACCGCCCTCGGCGCGGCCACCGCGCTCGCCCTGCTGACCGGCGGCGCCGTGCACGCCCAGACCGTCAAGGTGCTGTCGATCGTCGACCACCCCGCGCTGGACGCGATCCGCGACGGCGTGCGCGCCGAGCTGAAGAGCGCCGGCTATGACGCCGACAAGAACCTGAAGTGGGAATACCAGAGCGCGCAGGGCAACACCGGCACGGCCGCGCAGATCGCGCGCAAGTTCGTCGGCGACCAGCCGAACGCCATCGTCGCCATCGCCACGCCGTCGGCGCAGGCCGTGGTCGCCGCCACGAAGACGGTGCCCGTGGTGTACTCGGGCGTGACCGATCCCGTGGCCGCCCAGCTGGTCAAGGCATGGGGCCCGAGCGGCACCAACGTGACCGGCGTCTCGGACCAGCTGCCGCTGGACAAGCAGGTGGCGCTGATCCTGCGCGTGGTGCCCAAGGCGAAGACCGTCGGCATGGTCTACAACCCCGGTGAAGCCAACTCGGTGGTCGTGGTCAAGGCGCTCAAGGAAATCCTGGCCAAGCAGGGCCTGACGCTGAAGGAAGCCGCCGCGCCGCGCACCGTCGATATCGGCCCGGCCGCGAAGAGCCTCGCCGGCAAGGTGGACGTCATCTACACGAACACCGACAACAATGTGGTCTCGGCGTATGAAGCGCTGGTCAAGGTCGCGAACGAATCGAAGATTCCGCTCGTCGCCGCCGATACGGACAGCGTGAAGCGCGGCGCCGTCGCGGCCCTGGGCATCAACTACGGCGACCTCGGCCACCAGACCGGCAAGATCGTGGTGCGCATCCTCAAGGGCGAGAAGCCCGGCGCGATCGCCTCGCAGACCTCGGACAACCTCGAGCTGTTCGTGAACACGGGCGCAGCCGAGAAGCAAGGCGTCACGCTGTCGCCGGAACTGGTCAAGGAAGCCAAGACCGTCATCAAGTAAGCCCCAGTCAGCCTTGCCAGCCGGGACGCCCGCGCGTCCCGGCACAGGATTCCCCATGTCCCTCTTCTCTCTGCTGGGCGCCCTGGAGATCGGCCTGATCTTCAGTCTCGTCGCCCTCGGGGTGCTGATCTCCTTCCGCATCCTCAACTTTCCCGATCTGACCGTCGATGGCAGCTTTCCGCTCGGCGGCGCCGTCGCGGCCACGCTGATCTCGGCCGGGTACGATCCGTTTCTCGCCACGCTGGTGGCCATCGCCGCGGGCGCCGTGGCGGGCTTCATCACGGGCTGGCTCAACGTGCGCCTCAAGATCATGGACCTGCTCGCCAGTATCCTGATGATGATCGCGCTGTATTCGATCAACCTGCGCATCATGGGCCGCCCCAATGTGCCGCTGATCACCGAGCCCACGCTGTTCACGGTCCTGCAGCCCGAATGGCTGCCCGACTATGTGCTGCGCCCCGCCCTGCTGTTCGTCGTGGTGGTGGTGGCCAAGCTCGCGCTCGACTGGTTCTTCGCCTCGCAGCTGGGCCTCGCGATGCGCGCCACGGGCGCCAATCCGCGCATGGCGCGCGCGCAGGGCATTGCCACGGGCCGCGCCACGCTGGCCGGCATGGCGCTCTCCAACGCGCTGGTCGCGCTGGCCGGCGCGCTGTTCGCGCAGACGCAGGGCGGCGCCGATATCTCGATGGGTATCGGCACGATCGTCATCGGGCTGGCCGCCGTGATCATCGGCGAGACCATCCTGCCGGCACGCCGGCTCGTGTGGGTGACGCTGGCCGTGGTGCTCGGCGCGATCCTCTATCGCTTCTTCATTGCGCTGGCGCTCAACAGCGACTTCATCGGCCTCAAGGCGCAGGATCTGAACCTCGTCACGGCCGCGCTGGTCACGCTGGCGCTGGTGCTGCCCGCCACGCGCAAGAAGCTGTTCGCGCGCAAGAACGGAGGTGCCTGACATGCTTCGCGCAACCGACCTCAAGCTCACCTTCAATCCCGGCACGCCGATCGAGACGCGCGCGCTGCGCGGCCTGAGCCTCGATATCCCGAGCGGCCAGTTCGTCGCGGTGATCGGCTCCAACGGCGCCGGCAAGTCCACGTTCCTCAACGCGATCAGCGGCGACCAGATGGTCGATACGGGCCGCATCATGATCGACGAGACCGACGTCACGAAGCAGCCCGCATGGGACCGCGCGCATCTGGTCGCGCGCGTGTTCCAGGACCCGATGGCGGGCACCTGCGAGGCGCTGACGATCGAGGAGAACATGGCGCTGGCCATGGCGCGCGGCACGCGCCGCGGCTTTGGCGGCGCGCTGAACAAGGCGTCGCGCGAGCTGTTCCGCGACAAGCTACGCCTGCTGAACCTCGGGCTGGAGAACCGCCTGACGGACCGTATCGGCCTGCTCTCGGGCGGCCAGCGCCAGGCCGTGAGCCTGCTGATGGCCTCGCTGCAGCCGTCGCGCATCCTGCTGCTGGACGAGCATACCGCCGCGCTGGATCCGAAGACGGCCGCTTTCGTGCTGGAACTGACCGCGCGCATCGTCGAGGAGAGCAAGCTCACGACGATGATGGTCACGCACAGCATGCGCCAGGCGCTCGACTACGGCCAGCGCACGGTCATGCTGCATCAGGGGCAGGTCGTGCTCGATGTCTCGGGCGACCAGCGCAAGGGCCTCGACGTGCCGGACCTGCTCAAGATGTTCGAGCAGACGCGCCACGAGCAGCTCGACGACGACGCCCTGCTTCTCGGTTGAGCACGCAGTTAGGCAACATCCGTGGCCCGGTGAAAATCGGGCCGCGGCGCTGTGGCTAGCATGGTTGGCACCCGCCGTCTCGCGCCGATGCCGCCATGCCACGCCAATACCTGCTGCAAACCTCCCACGGACAGATCGCGGTCGAAGATTCGGGTCGCGCCGGCGCCCATCATTCGCATACGTCACGTACGCCGCCGGTCCTGCTGATCCACGGCAACTCGTCGTGCCGCGCCGTGTTCCGCCACCAGATGGAAGGCCCGCTGGCCGCCTCGCACCGCCTGATCGCCTTCGACCTGCCCGGCCACGGCGAATCGTCGAACGCGATCGACCCCATCCGCACGTACACGCGCTCCGGTTTTGCCGATGCGGCGATCGAACTGCTGGCAAGGCTCTGCATCGACGACGTGATTCTGGTCGGCTGGTCGCTCGGCGGCCATATCGCGCTCGAGATCGCCGCGCACTTCCGCGGCGTGCGCGGCATGCTGATCTGCGGCACGCCGCCCGTGGGCCGCGACCTGTCGGTCGGGTTCCTGCCGGCCCCGCATATGCGGCTCGCCAGCCAGCAGGTGCTCTCGGCGGAAGACATCGAGACGTTCGGCCATGCAATCTTCGGCGAGCATTTCACGCCCGAACTGCGCGCGGCGATCGCGCGCACCGATGGCATCGCGCGCAAGACGATGTTCGAGGCCGCCCGCGCGGGAGCGGGCGTCGATCAGCGTGCGCTCGTGGAATCGCTGCCCGTGCCGCTAGCCATCGTCAACGGGGCGAACGACCGCTTTCTCAACCTCGACTACATCGACAGCCTGGCCTACGCGAACCTGTGGGAGGGCCGCTGCCTGCGGCTCCCCCACGTGGGCCACGCACCGTTCCGCGAAGCCCCCGCCCAGTTCGATCCCGTGCTCGCGCGATTCCTGCGCGACATGACGCAGGACACGGCGCATTGATCAGAACGCAGGCCCGTTCGGGCTCAGGCGCATGCCCGGCTGCAGCCGGCGCCATGGCAGCTCGGCGGGGTCCGCGATAAACGGTCCCGGCGCGCGAACCACGAGGATCTCTTCGGCAATCGGCGCGAAATCCGCGCGGAAATGCACCGAACTCTTGTTGACGAGAATCTTCATCTGCTCAGGTTCGATCCCGACCACGCGGTACATGTTGCGGTCGAGCAATTGCGCCTTGGCCGAACTCACGGCCACCAGCACGCCGTCGATGCGCAGCCGCGCCATCGGTCCCATGTCGGCCGCCTTGCCGTGCATCATCGGGCCGCCATAGGTGAACCTGCCATCGGACAGCGCTTCCACCTCGAACGTCGCGCGCAGCGGCGCGTCGCCGGCCACCTGCGGACAGCCGCCAAGCGCGATCTCGATCTTGGCGCCGACACCGGCACGGTGCGCGGCCGCCGCGGCCGCGGGATCGCAGACGATGCCGATGGCCGCCTCGTCCGCGCCGGCCGCCAGCAACGCGCGCAGCATGCCCATCGTGTTGCCGTCGCCGCCCACGCCGGGGTTGTCCTGCGTATCGGCCAGGATCACGGGACGCGTCGCGGTCCGCGCCACGGTCATCGCATGCCGCACGGCCGCGTCGGGCGCTTCGAACTGCACGGCCCATTGCGACTCGGGCTCGCAGATGCGCGCGACCAGCGCATCGACCGCGCGCTCCACGCTGCCGCGTTCGAAGCCGTGCCCCCAGACCACGGGCCCGCATTCCGGAAAGTCCGCGGCCGGAAAGCCCGGCGCGAACGACAGCGACAGCAGATCGGCCGGCGCGGTGTCTTCGAGCAGTTCGAGCAGCGCATAGACGCCCTGCGTCGGCTGCATCATCGTGGACATGCTGTTGACGGGAATCAGGAACGGCACGCGGCGCGCCACGCAGACGGGGCGCTTGCCGTGGCGGCCGATCTCCAGCAGCATCTCGGCCGCGCGCCGGCCCGTCTCGGCCATATCGACGTGCGGATACGTGCGATACGCGACGAGGCCGTCGGCCAGCGACAGCATGCGCTCGGTCACGTTGGCGTGCAGGTCGAGCGAGACCACGATGCGCATGTCGGCGCCGACCACGTCGCGCAGGCGCGCGAGCAGTTCGCCTTCGCCATCGTCGAGGTGCTGCGCGACCATGGCGCCATGCAGGTCGAGGTAGATCGCATCGTAGCTGCCGGCTGCCTTGCCTTGCTTCGCGGCCTCGACGATCTCTCCCGCGATGCGCTCGTACGCATCGGTCGTGACGTGGGCCGAGGCCCCCGCCCCCGCCCAGATCACGGGCGTGACCGTGTGGCCATGCGCGCGCACGTGGTGAATGAATCCGCTGACGGGCACATTGACGTCGAGCAGGCCGTAGACCGCCTCGCCCCGCACCATCGCCGGAAAGTCCTCGCCGCGGACAAAGCTTTCGTAGCTCGCCATGGTCGGTGCGAACGTATTGGTTTCGTGCTGGAAGCCTGCGACGAGGATGTTCATGGGGTCTCCTTGCTTCTTGCGCTTGCTGGGGTCGGCTTGCTGGAGTTGATTACTGCGGGACGAGCTCGACCGAGCGCGCCATCTTGCGGAATTTCGCGGTCTCGTCGGCGTAGAACCTTGCCGAGGTCTCGAGCGTCTGCGGCGGCAGCGGCTGCACGCCGGAGAGCTCGAGCGCCTTGATCAGTTCGGGCGAGCGCAATGCCTGCTGCGATGCGTCCAGCAGGACGCGCGCGCGGTCCGCGGGCATGCCAGCGCGCGCCATCACGCCGATCCAGATCGCGTAGACGAACTCGGATTTCTTCGCCACCTGCGTTTCGCCGATGGCCGGGACGTCGGGGAGGTTGCGCATGCGCTGGCTGTCGAGCACGGCCACCGCCTTGATCTTGCGCGTCTCCAGCAACTGCGTGGAGGCGCCGATATTCGGCAGGATCGTCATGTCGATCTGATGGCCGGTGAGGTCGGCCAGCATCGGCGTGGCGCCCTTGTACGGGACCTGCAGCACCTTCGCACCGGTCGCTTTGGCCATGTATTCGGCGACGATGTGGTACATCGTGCCATAGCCGGGATTGCCGAACGTCAGGCTCTGCGCGCCGGGCGCCTTGCCGGCCGCGATGATCTGTTCGAGCGAGGTGTAGGGCAGGTCGTTGCGCGTCATGACCACGAGCGGGTGGTTCGACACGGGTGCGACGAGCGCGAGGTCTTCGGACTTGTACTTCGCGCTGGCCAGCGCGAGCGGCGTGAGGATGGCCTCGTTCGGCGAGCCCATGATCAGCGTGTAGCCGTCGGCGGGCCGGCTCAGCAGCCGCTGCATCGCGAGCGCGCCACCGGCGCCGGGCAGGTTCTCGATGACCACGGGCTGGCCCAGCACCTTCGCCATCGCGGGCTGCATCGCGCGGGCCACGACGTCGGCGGGGCCGCCGGGCGGGAAGGCCACGAGCATCGAGATGGGCTTGTTCGGAAACGTCTCGGCCGCGTGCGCCAGTATCGGCAGGACGCCGAGCGCAGTCAGGCCGAGCGCAGTCAGGCCGAGCAGGCGGGCCGCGGTGGACAGGCCGCGGGCGATGATATTGGGGGTATGGCGCATCCTCTTCCTCTCCGTTCTTCCGCGCCCGCGCGATATGGGATGGGGCGTCGTGTGTTACGGATTGTTGGCGTGAGAATGCGTTCGAGCAACAGCAAGATGTGGAGGACATCGTTGCCTGGCAGGCAACGACGCCCCCCCTCAGACCGTACCGGCCTTGTCGAGCCAGCGCGTCAGCTGGTCGGTGATCGCCGTGCTCGAGAACGAGCAGCTGTCCTGCGCGAACGCGGCGGACATCTCCAGACGGCGCAGCAGCTCTTCCATGGCCTGCCCGAACACGGGCGGCAGCGCCAGCGCCGGCGCGGCGCCGCGCCATGCGGTGATCAGTCCCGTCACCGGCAGATCGCCCCGCAGATGACGGTCGAGCGCCGCGCGCATCGTCGCGAGGGTTTCGGTATTGACGCTCATGCGCGCGCCCTCCTCTCCTTGTACAGCTCCCGGAACGTACGCCCGCTCGGCGCGGGCATATCGCGCGTCTCGGTCCACCCCTTGCCCGCCATCGGCAGGCTGGCGATCAGCCCGCTGCGGCCGCCGAGCCGCGACAGGAAGCGCGCGCCGATCCGCGTGGCAAACGCATACAGCGCGGGACGCCTGGCCACATACCCCCACGCCTGCAAGGCAAACCGTTCCTGCCATGGCCGCAGGCCGCGCTCCATCTGTTTCTCGCGCAGCTTGCGCAGCAGGTCGGAGAGCGGAATCGACGCCGGACACACGCGATTGCATTCGCCGCACAGCGTGGCCGCCTGCGGCAGATCGATCGCATTGGCCAGCCCCACATAGCTGGGCGTGAGCACGCTGCCCATCGGGCCCGGATAGACCCAGCCGTACGCGTGCCCGCCGATCTTCTGGTACACGGGGCAATGGTTCATGCAGGCGCCGCAGCGGATGCACCGCAGCATCTCCTGGAACTCGCCGCCGATCAGCCCGCTGCGGCCGCCATCGACGAGCACGAAGTACATATGGTCGGGCCCATCCTTCTCGCCGTCGGCGCGCGGCCCCGTCAGCAGCGAGAAATAGTTCGAGATGGCCTGTCCCGTGGCCGAACGCGGCAGCAGCCGCATGACGGTGGCCAGATCCTCGAGCGTCGGCAGGACCTTCTCGATACCGGTCACCGCCACGTGCACGCGCGGCATGATCGTGCACATGCCCTCGTTGCCCTCGTTGGTCACCACGGCCACCGAGCCGGTCTCCGCGATCACGAAGTTGCCGCCCGTCACGCCCATGTCCGCGGACAGGAACTCGGGACGCAGCACGCCGCGCGCCTCGCGGGTCATCTCCGACACGTCGGTCAGGCGCGGCTTGTTGTGGACGCGCGCGAACAGGTCCGCCACTTCGTCCTTGTCCTTGTGGATCACGGGCGCAATGATGTGCGACGGCGGCTCCGAGTCGTTGATCTGCAGGATGTATTCGCCCAGATCGGTCTCGATGCTCTGCACGCCCATCTCGCCGAGCACCTGGTTCAGCCGCATTTCCTCGGTCACCATCGACTTCGACTTGATGACCTTCTTCACGCCATGCTTCAGCGCGATATCGGCCACGAGCTTCGCCGCGTCGGCCGTGGTTTCCGCGTAGAGCACGGTGGCGCCGCGCTTCGTCGCGGCTTCCTCGAAGGTCGTGAGCCAGACGTCGAGGTTCTCCAGCGCGCGATTGCGGCGCTCCTTCAGCGCGGCGCGCGTGGCGTCGAAGTCGATCGCCTGAATGGCCTCGGCGCGCGCGGAGACGAATTTCGTGGAAAGCTTCTTGAGGTTCTGCTGCAGGCGCTGGTCGGCCAGCTTCTGGCCGGCACGCGCCTTGAATTCCATGCTGTGGACTTGCATCGTGGGGCTCGTCTCGTATGTCGTTATGCGTCGCCGGCCAGCACCTGCGCGATATGGAGCACGCGCGTGCGGTCGTCGCCGGACCGGCGCAGGCGGCCCTCGATATTGAGCATGCAGCCGAGGTCGCCCAGTACCACGGCGTCGGCGCCGCTCGCCTTGATGTTCGCACACTTCTCGTCGACGATCGCCGTCGAGATGTTGCCGTACTTGACCGAGAACGTGCCGCCAAACCCGCAGCATGCCTCGCAGTTGTTCATTTCGGTCAGCGTCACGCCGGGCAACTGGCCCAGCAGCGCGCGCGGCTGCTGCTTGACGCCGAGCTCGCGCAGGCCCGAGCACGAGTCGTGATAGGTCACGTGTCCCGTGAAGCCCGAATCGAGCGTCTGCACCTTTGCCACATTGACGAGGAAGTCGGTCAGCTCGAACACGCGTTCGCGCAGCCGCTCGTAGCGGCCATGCAGTTCGGGATCGTCGCGCAGCAGGTCGTGATAGTGATGGCGGATCATGCCGCCGCACGAGCCCGACGGGACCACGACGTAGTCGAACATCTCGAACTCGCGCAGGAATTTCTCGGCCAGATCGCGCGAGACCGCCCGCTCGCCCGAGTTGTAGGCCGGCTGGCCGCAGCACGTCTGCGCCTCCGGCACCATGACGTCGTAGCCGGCGTTTTCCAGCAGCTTGAGCACGGAGAACCCAATCTCCGGCCGCATGAGGTCCACCAGGCAGGTGGCAAACAGCCCGACTCGCATCGTTTTCCTTTTATCCAGACCCGAAACCCCGCAATTATGCCGCGCGCCCGGCGCCGCGCGGCTCAACTTATTCAGCCCGAGGCCCAATCCTGCTCATCTGTACACACTGCACCGACATTTCACCTATTGAAATTTTCACGATGCGAGATAGAATCAGGCAACCGCTTAAAAAATTGCCGCAGGGCAACATTTCACTCATGGCAGAAACAGAGAAGTCGCCGGGCAAGACATCGATCCAGGTCATCGAACGCATGATGACGCTGCTCGATGCCCTCGCCCAGCATGCCGATCCGGTCAGCCTGAAGGAGTTGTCGCTGGCGACCGGCCTGCATCCCTCGACCGCGCACCGCATTCTCAACGACATGGTCGCGTGCCGTTTCGTGGACCGGTCCGATCCGGGCAGCTATCGCCTGGGCATGCGGTTGCTCGAGCTCGGCAACCTCGTCAAGGCGCGCCTTTCGGTGCGCGATGCGGCGCTGGCGCCCATGCGCGCGCTGCACCGCGTCACGGGGCAGACCGTGAACCTGTCCGTGCGGCAGGGCGACGAGATCGTCTATATCGAGCGTGCGTATAGCGAGCGCTCGGGCATGCAGGTCGTGCGCGCGATCGGCGGCCGCGCGCCGCTGCACCTGACGTCGGTCGGCAAGCTGTTTCTGGCCGCGGACGAGGCGGTGCGCGTGCGCAGCTATGCCACGCGCACGGGGCTCGCCGGCCACACGCGCACATCCATTACCGATCTGACCAAGCTCGAGCGCGAGCTCAACTGGGTTCGCACGAACGGTTATGCGCGCGACAACGAGGAGCTCGAACTCGGCGTGCGTTGCATCGCCGCGGGCATCTACGACGATTCGCGGCGCCTCGTCGCGGGCCTGTCGCTGTCGGCGCCGGCGGACCGGCTGCAGGACAGCTGGCTGCAGAACCTCAAGGACACCGCGCTGCAGATCTCGCGCGGCATGGGCTACGCGACCGATGCCACGGCCGCGGGCCACGGCAGCCAGTTGTCGCATCACGGCTCGCACGGCGCGGCCGCATAGCCACCGAACGCACACCTTCTCATGTCCAGTTCCGATTTTCCCGCCCGGCTGACGGAAGCGCTCGGCCCCGATACGGTTTTCACCGCCCCTGACGATATCGCCCCGTGGCTCGCCGACTGGCGCGGCATCTATCGTGGACACGCGCAGGCCGTGGTGCGGCCGCGTACCGTCGATGACGTGTCGCGCGCGCTCGCGCTGTGCCAGCAGGCCGGCGTACCCGTGGTGCCGCGCGGCGGCAATACGGGCCTGTGCGGTGGCGCCACGCCCGATGCGCAGCCCGTCAACGTGGTGCTGAGCCTCGACCGCATGAACGCCGTGCGCTCGCTCGACACGATTGCCAACACGATGGTCGCCGAAGCGGGCTGCATTCTCGGCAACCTGCGCCGCACCGCCGCGGAAGCGAACCGTCTGCTGCCGCTGTCGCTCGCGGCCGAGGACTCCTGCCAGATCGGCGGCAACCTGTCGACGAATGCCGGTGGCGTGAACGTCGTCCGCTATGGCATGACGCGCGAGCTCGTGCTCGGCGTGGAAGCGGTGCTGCCCAATGGCGAGGTGTTCAATGGCCTGCGCACGCTGCGCAAGGACAACACGGGCTACGACCTCAAGCAGTTGCTGATCGGCGCGGAAGGCACGCTCGGCGTGATCACGGCCGCGTCGCTGCGGCTGTTCCCGCGCACCGATACGCGCTGCGTGGTGCTCGCCGCGGTGGAATCGCCGAAGCAGGCGCTGGAGTTGTTCGAGCTGCTGTTCGAGCGCTGCGGCGCGCGCGTGCAGGCCTACGAGTTCTTTACGAGCGCGTGCCTGGACCTCGTGCTCGCGCATGCCGAGGGCGTGCAGGAACCGTTCGCGCAACGGTATCCGTCGTATGTGCTGATGGAGCTCGCCGACAGCACCGACGAGGCCGCGCTCAACGCGCTGCTCGAGCAGGTCATCGGCGATGCGCTGGAGCGCGAACTCTGCCTCGACGCCGTGGTATCGGCCTCCCTCGCGCAACTGCATGCGCTGTGGAAGCTGCGCGAGGAAATCTCGGAAGCGCAGCGCGCGGACGGTCCGCACCTCAAGCACGATATCTCGCTGCCGATCGAACATATCCCCGCGTTCATGGTATCGATGGAAGCACGCCTGCGCGCGCGCAGCGCGGATATCCGGCCCTTTATCTTCGGCCATTTCGGCGACGGCAATCTGCACTACAACCTCTCCCGCCCGGCCGGCGCGCCGCGCGAATGGGCCGCGCAGGATGGCGAAGCCTTCACCGACGAAGTGCTCGACGAGGTGGTGCGCTACGGCGGCAGCATCAGCGCGGAGCACGGCATCGGCCAGCTGAAGCGCCATGCGTTCCTGCATACGAAGGACCCGCTGGAACTGCGCCTGATGCGCGAGATCAAGCGTGTCTTCGATCCCGCCGGCATCATGAACCCCGGCAAGCTGCTCTGATCCGGGAGAAAGGGTGCTAGCCACCGCTCGCGCTGAGTTATAGTAGCCCTCCTGTGTCGATACCGGAGGTTCGAATCCTCTCGCCCCGACCAGATTTCATCGCCCGGAAAGCTATGGCAGTCCTTGAAACCAAGGGCAGTCATGGCGATCCGGGCGATTTCATTTCCGAGTCGAGGCAATCCGCTGTGTCAATCGAGCGCGATTCACACATGCCAGTATCACTGCCAACCGGCGTCCACCGCCGGGGTTCGACTTACCACCTCCGCATTGGTGTACCCGACGACGTCAGGCATCTATGGCCGCGTCGTGCAGACGGGTCTGACGCCGTTGATGCCTATCGGGCGAGCTTGCGTACTTCGGATCGCAACGAGGCCGCCACGAAAGCCCACGAGATCATCGCCGACTATCGTCGGCAGTTCGATGACCTGCGGGCTAATGCAAAGCCAGCGCCCCTGACTCCCATTACGGACGATCTTGTCGCGTATATCGGCGGCAGGATCGAGCGCGACGTGCTCGCCTTGGACGACCTGCTCCGGACCAACCCCTCGCTCATGAAGGGAATGGTCGGACGCGGGATTGCCTACTTATCCGATAGCTCGGTCACGAGACCTGCATGGCAGGACCTTGGGGACTATCTTTCCACCAGGCAGCACGAAGACATCACCGCAATCCACTCGGCAATCCTACGGGGGCTGAAGGCCGATATGGCGGTCGGTCGCTTAGATTCGGCCAAGAGGGGCGCAGAGGCCGCCTGTGCCGCGCTAACGATTCGTGTGGACTGGGGTAGCCCCCGCGCACGAGCGGCGCTTCAGAAGATCATGCGGGCGCTAGTAAAGGCGTGGCAATCCGTTAGCGAGCGAGACTCCGGCGAAGTCGTTGAAACGCCAGAGCCCATCGCTGCGCCGGACAACATCGCTCCTGCTGCGGTATCGCAGGCGCCTTCGGCGAAGACACTGCGAGATGTCGTACCGCTTTGGCAGCAGCACAGCACACCGACAGACAACGCGATCCAGCGCACGGCGAGAGCCTTGGCACTCTTTGAACAAGCGGTCGGCGCTATCCCCCTCCGCTCATTGGAGAAATCGCACGGGGCAGCCTTCTTGCGTTTCCTCAAAGACTCCAAGGCCCGGGGCTTCGCCGCAAAGACGGCGCACAACCATGCGTCAGCTATAGGCGCGTTGATGACAATTGCGGTGCGCGAGGACCTCATTGACAGCAACCCGCTCGACCTGACGATGGACAAATCGGCAGGGAGCAAGAAACGCGAGCCGTGGCATGCAGAAGACCTCAACGCGATCTTCGGAAGCGACCTATTCGCCGACACGATTCCGCATGACTTCCCAACGTGGCGTAACGCGGCGCCGCAGGATGGCCGGGTGCTACTACTACTGCTTGCGCACACGGGCGCACGCATAGGCGAGATCGCGCAATTGCGGGGCGAGGACTTTATCGTCAGGAATGGAGTGGAAGCGATCCGCATCACCGCCGAAGCGGGCACTGTAAAGACCGACGCCTCCGAACGCGTGGTCCCGCTGGCGGAGCATTTAGTCACCGACGCGTGGTTCGCGACCTGGCTCGATGGTGCCCGCCTGACCAAAGGCCCTGCATTGCTCACCTTTTGCGGCAAGGGCACCCTCCCCGGCGATGTCGCCAACCGATGGTTCCGGGCCTTCCGCGATGCAGTGGGCCTCCCGGACGGGGCACCCAACGGGGCACACAGGTTCCGCCATTGGATTCGGACGGAGCTGGCGGCACAACATGTTACGGATGCTGTGGCCGATCAGATCACGGGGCACTCGGCGAAAGGCAGTGCCGGTCGGACGGTCTACACGGGCACATTGCCGTTGGCGACGGTTAAAGAAGCACTGGACCGCCTACCCTTTTCGGGCGCTACGAAGGGGAACGGCTAAGAAAAAAACCAGAAAAATCCGCGTCACCTGATGTGTCGGCACGGCTTGCAGCTTCCCCTGCACCCCGGGGGCACTTGCCGCAGTGTGCTGGCTCTTTTCACATGGCGACCCTCGTCACGTCTACTGACTCATCCAGTAAGCCTCGCTAAGAAAGGCCCGATGCGCCAAGTAATACTCGGCGTGTTTCAATGATTCATCGACTCGGGCCGAGTCTAAGGTGTCCCTGCCCAAGTCATCGGCGTTCAGATAGCTCACCACGCGTTTAATTAGCGCGACTCGCGCGTGATGGTCACCATTCTCGTATGCCTTTCGAAAGTCCTCGTGACCTCTTGCGTCCCGCTCGCGCAGCATCAGCAGCTTCAGATACTGCGGGTCGGACTGATCAATGGGCGTCTTCAGGCCGGACCATTGGACGTCCATCCATTGCTGCCTCTGCTTGATACAGTCATTGACGGCCCGATAGGCATTCGACAGAAGTTGGCCGACTACACCGTTGTGCCAATCAGCCATTGTTCTCTGCATTTCAGGCTGAGTGATACCAGCAGTAGTCAATTGCGCTTCCATCTCACGCATCCTACGCAGCAACTCATCGCGGGGGACTGGATCGGCGAGATAGCCGGATCGAGTCAGGAGAGTGGCTGAAAGCTCCGCCATCGAGACGACAAGCCCCTTGAGCCTCTGGGCTAGCTGCGCCGTCTCTGTGACCTGCTCCGTAAGTACACGCAGTCTCGCTTCCACCCCGCCCGGGCCTTTGATTGACTCGAACATCTCGATGTTCGTGAGGAAAAATAGGACAACACTGGCGGAAAGACATGCTGTCCCTGCCGCAACACGATCGATGAACAGCAGGAATATCCCAAGCAGTAAAACCACTACGCACGCGAGCCCAATAAACAAACGTTGAGTTCCTAGCAGGATTCTTTTTACACGAGTGATCACCGTTTGCTCCACACCTCACTGATTCAAAGGTCTCCCCAGCCGACGTTTGATGCCATGTGCCAGTTGCGCATCACAAGCTTCCGCCTTTAGCACCCCCAACACCTTTCTCTTGGGGCTAGCGTGATCCAGCACGAAGTCGGATAGCGTCACATAGACGAGCGAGCGTCAAGGCTAAAGCTCAACGCCGAGACATCGAGGTCTAGTTAGCTCCGGTCAGAAAAATAGAATCAACCAACCGAGTGCAACTCGACGTCAACCTCGCGAGCACCTTAATCTGTTCCTTGCACGACTGAATTTCAGATGGGGTCGGATAGTTAATCGTGTGATCGACTTCGCCCCATAGCTCCTCAGCAAGCGTTCGCACTTGAATCTCGGCTGTACGGGCTTGCTCGCCCCCCGTACTGACCACGTAATGGACGCTTGTGTACAGGCGGCTGTTATTGACCGTTTCAATACCGTACTGCGTGAAAATCTCCTTGTACTCATCGTCCCAGATTCTGGCTGTGGGTCCCTCTACGATCTCGTATGCCTCGCTGCGAAGAAGGTCGCGAACGATCGCATCTATACGCGGAAACTGACTGGTATGCAAATGGAGCAGACGCACGCCGGCAAGGTCGTTAATCTCGTTGAAAAGATTGTCCGGTGTGATTGCAAAGGGCTTGCCCTCTGCTTTGGCTTTCCGCATCTTGCGAGCTAACTTATCACGTAAGTGGTCTGGGTCCTTGGCGCGGCGCCTGACTGAATGCACATAGGGCGTAAGAACCTCTTCGGAAAACAACTCAAAAAGATTCTTCGCTAACCGTGAGGCGCGAGGTTGCTCCTTTTCCCGATAGTGCCCTACCAGCGAGTCAATCAACTCTAGGTCTTCGGCGGCGAGTTCAATCAAGATGCCCTCCTGTTGTCCACGCCCTCCAAACGCCCCAGTATCGTCTTCGCCAAACGGCTAAAGCAAGTCCACGCTGCGTTACGCTGCACGGTTGTACCGTATCCCGTTCTCCACAAAGGTACGCCCTCTCGTTGGGCCGCGACTGCTCTGCTTCCAAAATCGGGAACAAATCCGAGATTGAGTGGAGCAGTTGCTGTCTGCACAAGAGATGGGTCAACTCGATCGAGCAGGCTCAACAGGTCGGATTTGAAGGTCTTTTCAATCTCTGGCAACCACGATAGGAACGTCTTGGACGGCAGCGAATCGTAGACTCTGAATCGCTGCGGGATATAACCAAGCGGTTGAGGTCTGCCCGGCAAAAGGCTCACTGAACTAGGCGCAAGCTCAACAACTGAGCTCCAATCACTTATCCAGCTTGCCAAGGTATGGCCCAGCGTCTTGATTGCGCGAACCGAGAACAACTCGCAGGCCGCAGGGACAACGAAGGCATCGCAGTCCAATAAAATGATTCGGTTCAGAGGTCCGATGTTCGGCCCAGTGTCGTATAAGACGACCGTAGCCCCAGTCTGCTGGACGGCAGCAGAAACCACGTTGCTTAACGCCGAAGTGCCACGAAATCCCCGGAGCTTTCGTTGAAAACAGTCTCCCCAAAAACTTGTAAGTTCGGCTTCGAATTCCGCAAGACGCACGTCTCCCGGAATTAAACTTAGGTTTTGGCCGACTTGAATAGGCGGAATCGAACGAGGTAGGCCTGTCGCCTCGACAACTGGCTTGAGCGCGCTCCAAATAGTCTGTCCGTTGTCACCATCCGACTCGTCGAGAAGGTCGTTTACGACCGAATCTTCGATTAGGTAAGAGGTGAGGTTGCATTGAGGATCAGAGTCCACCAATAGGACAGTGTGTCCGAGCGCCGCCATCGCGCTTGCCAGATTTACAGTCAGCGTTGTCTTCCCGACCCCGCCTTTGTGGTTATAGATGGCAAGTCGCTTCGCTGGCCCTCTAGGATTATTGGCTTCCTGATTCATCGACGTCGTTCTCGGTGACATCTGCTTGTACGGTCTCGCTGTCACTACTCTTCGCGGTGCGACGAGGCTTCTTGCGCCGAAGGTCTGCGGTGGCTTGACGCGCCGCCGCCCGGTCCGGGAGCGATTGAACGTAAAGCTCGCCGATAGCCGACAACTGTTTCTTACCCTGCCCTGCCGGAATGAGGAACATTGCCGCTGCGGCATTGTCCACGGCTCGCGCGGGATTAGAGAATTTAATCTGTGCGGCTTCAGTATTCAGCTTACTGAGATCAAGCGTCTTGAAATGAGGCTCGTTCCGATAGTGCGTAAAGTAATAAGCCAGACATGCAACCCGCTCCGACTCTGTCTGAGGACGCTTTTCTATTAAGAATGATTTTGGCGACGGCGCCCGTACCTCTGAAAAATTACTCGACGTCCCGTGTGGGTGAACCACCCCCGATCCCGCAGCGTGCGACTGCGTTGACGGTGCTTGACCAAACGTACCGCGCTCTATAAAGGGCAAGTCAAAAAACGTGCATAGCGTCTTGAAAAGTCTAACGCGCCCGCCTTGATCAAGCGGCGCGAGTGATGAAACCAAGGTGGACAGCACGGCCGCTTCGTCAACTGTTTTGCTCGACTGCGGCGCAGCGTCGGAGGGCTTTGGCAGCGATGCGGATGGGTCCATAGATTTTTCTCGAAATGTTTATGGGGCGATGGTCACATTGATCAGACATCTTCGCAATAATGCTACAGCAGGCCAAACCGCTCTCGCGCGTTTCTCTGAATCGGTTGCTCGCCAGCGCGACGAACAACATGAGCCGCGTATGGCTTCGCCCCGCAATGCCGGCCCAGTTCGTGGAACGCCTACAGAGCCGAAATTTACCAAAACCAGCAATACCGATACACCGTGCTTCGAGGGGGTGTGGCCGGCAGGAGACGACTCGCCGCAACAGCATGGCAGTAAGCATTGAGAAATGCCGCTCCAAAGGCAACTTGCTAGTGCCGTATGGGTGTACCTGTGCGACACCACGCCCAACGCGGCACTGCATCAGTGCCACAAGGACCTGACTTAAAAGTGGCTTATACGACTCTTACTCTCTGGTCTATGGTCTGCGCACCGCTCCCGCGACGCACCGCTCGGATCATCCAAATGTGCTTTATGGATTACAACACGGAAGATTATGCTCACGTGTTTGAGATTGCCCATATAAACCGTTAAAGTGCCTTGAATGGTGAACGGAGCCCGCGATGTCGTCGAGAGATGTTGAGCAAACCCTGTTGAGCCGCTGCGCTGCCGCGGCAAAGGGTGAGCTCGCGCGTGCCGGCGACCAACGCGAGGCGAACGTGTTTCGGCTCGCGTCGATGATCCTTCGGCCGCGAATGCCGTCAGAGGCAGATAGGCTCTTGACCGCCAGCGAGTCCTACTTCAGCCAGCACCCCACCGATCTTGTCGCCAGCGGCGACGTGGTTCGCAATGGATGGGTGCTGAGCGTGCCGCGTCTCCGCGATATGCTGACCATGCAACTGCGCCGCGCTTGATATGCCCGACGGCTTCTACACCCACACCGCACTCGCCGAGGGTCTTCGGGAACTGATGACCCAACTCGAAGGACGTCTATCGTTGCAGAAGCCGTTGACCGTCTACCTCGCAGGCGGAATGGCTGTTCACCTGTACACGGCTAGCCGCGTGACAACCGATGTCGACGCTGAATTTGCTGGTCGAGTAATGCTGCCGCAGGACTTGCTCGTAGACGTGAAGCTGGAGAACGGCATTACCCAGGCGATCTACCTGGACACCAACTACAACCCCACATTCGCGCTGATGCACGAGGACTACCAGGAGGACTCCATTCCGGTGGACCTTGGTCTCAAGCAAATTCGAGTGAGGGTCCTCTCCCCGACCGATCTGGCGGTTAGCAAGATCGCCCGTTTGGCCGAAAACGATCGGGAAGATATTCGCTCACTGGTGTCAGAGCGCCTGACATCCGCGGCGGAGATCGAGGCACGTGCCACCGAAGCGCTTGGTGGGTACGTCGGCGGCATCGAGATGCTTCGCGCAAACCTGCGCGATGCCGTAGCCATTGCTCGTGACCAGGAACGGGCAACTGACACTCGCGACGGGTCCGTCGTTCAGCCAAAGGGCTGAGACCCAGACACACGAGCGTTGTGCATCGCGTTCATCCGACTCTGGTCGGAACAAGAGCGCGCATCCCCCGCGTTTACCCCTGCATTGCGCCGCTCACCCTGTAAGAACTGGGTAAGCGGAGCGCATTACCTTGTCACCATTCCGTGCGCACACGGTGACAAAGATCATGCAGGAGACACCATGCAGCAAGATGTGATGGAAAGGCTGAAGGCCAGCCGGCAGTATCGGGAGTTGATCAGGCGTCGTGGCCGGCTGAGCTGGATGCTCACGGCCGTGATGCTCGTGGTGTACTACGGATACGTGCTGCTGATCGCATTCGACAAGGAAGTCCTCGCCGCGCGCGTGGGCAGCGGCGTGATGACATGGGGCATGCCGATCGGCCTGTTCGTCATCGTCTTCACCGTCGTGATCACCGGGTTGTACGTGCGTCACGCCAACAGCGTGTATGACGACCTTACCGACAAGATCAAGCAGGAGGTCGCATGAACGCCCGCCTCGTTGCGGCCGCGCTCGCGGCCATGATTGCCTCGGCTGGCGCCCTCGCGGCGGGCGGAGACCTCGGTCAGGCGGTGAAGCAGCCCACGAACTGGACCGCCATCGGCATGTTCGTGGTGTTCGTCATCGGCACGCTGTTCATCACCAAGTGGGCCGCCAAGAAAACCAAATCGGCCGCCGCGTTCTACACGGGCGGCGGCATCTCCGGCTTCCAGAACGGCCTCGCGATCGCGGGCGACTTCATGTCCGCGGCCTCGTTCCTCGGCATTTCCGCCGCGGTCTACACGAGCGGTTATGACGGGCTGATCTATTCCATCGGCTTCCTCGTGGGCTGGCCCATCATCACGTTCCTGATGGCCGAGCGGCTGCGCAATCTCGGCCGCTTCACGTTCGCCGACGTGGCCGCGTATCGCTTCAAGCAGGGTCCGATCCGCGCGTTCGCGGCGTCGGGCACGCTCGTCGTGGTGGCGTTCTACCTCATCGCGCAGATGGTCGGCGCGGGACAGCTCATCAAGCTGCTGTTCGGCCTCGAGTACTGGATCGCCGTCGTCATCGTCGGCGTGCTGATGATGGTGTACGTGCTGTTCGGCGGCATGACGGCCACGACGTGGGTGCAGATCATCAAGGCCTGCCTGCTGCTCGGCGGCGCGTCGTTCATGGCGTTCATGGTGCTCGCGCAATACCACTTCAGCCCCGAGCAGCTGTTCGCCAAGGCCGTGGAGGTCCACGCGAAGAAAGAATCGATCATGAGCCCGGGCAACTTCATCAAGGACCCGATCTCGGCCATCTCGTTCGGCATCGCGCTGATGTTCGGTACCGCGGGCCTGCCCCACATCCTGATGCGCTTCTTCACCGTGCCCAACGCGAAGGAAGCGCGCAAGTCGGTGTTCTGGGCCACGACGTGGATCGGCTACTTCTACATCCTCACGTTCATCATCGGCTTTGGCGCGATCGTGCTCGTGGGGACCAATGCGAGCTTCCAGGACGGCAGCGGCAAGCTCCTGGGCGGCGTGAACATGGCGGCCGTGCATCTGGCCAGCGCGGTGGGCGGCAACGTGTTCCTCGGCTTTATCTCGGCCGTGGCCTTCGCGACGATCCTCGCGGTGGTGGCGGGCCTGACGCTGGCCGGCGCCACGGCCGTCTCGCATGACCTCTATGCGACGGTCTTCAAGCACGGCCAGGCATCGAGCGCGATGGAGCTGCGCGTATCGAAGCTCACGACCATCGTGCTAGGTTTCGTCGCCGTGGTGCTCGGCATCGTGTTCGAGAAGCAGAACATCGCGTTCATGGTCTCGCTCGCGTTCGCCGTGGCGGCCTCGGCCAACTTCCCGGTGCTGTTCATGTCGGTGCTGTGGCGCGGCTGCACCACGCGCGGCGCGATGATCGGCGGCTTCCTCGGCCTGCTGTCGGCCGTGATCCTCACCGTGCTGTCGCAGGCCGTGTGGGTGGACGTGTTCCACTTCAAGAGCGCGCCCTTCCCCTACACGTCGCCGGCGCTGTTCTCGATGACCATCGGCTTCGCGGGGATCTGGCTGTTCTCGGTCACCGACAAGTCGCGCCGCGCGGCCGTGGACAAGGCGGGCTTCGAAGCGCAGGAACTGCGTTCGGAAACGGGCATCGGCGCGGGCGAAGCCACCGCGCACTGAACGTCAACGCGCCGTCCGCAGCATCGGAAACAGCGGCGGCGCGCCTCCCACACGAATCGTGGCCAGCGCCTCGAAACCGTGGCGGCCGTAGAAATCCAGATTGCGCGGATTGGACGACCATAGCCACGCGGGCAGATGCGCCGCGTCGCAGGCCTGCAGGCCCTCCGCGAGCAGGCGGCCGCCAAGGCCCCGGTCCCGGAATGCGGGATCGATCCCGATCGACGACAGATACCAGTGCGGACCGGTGGGCCGCGTCTCGTAGACGCGGCCGATCAGTTCGCCGAGGACCTTCCGCAGCGGCGCCTCCACGGTCTGGCGCACCACGTCGTCGATGGCGGCATCGTCATCCTCCGCGCCTGGGGGCAGCCACAACGCCGTGCCCGCGCTGCGCCCATCGACCGCGATCGTCCGCGCGCCGCCCGCGCCCCGCGCATCGGCGACGAGCACGCGGAACAACGAGGCACTGCCGCGCAGATAGCCGTCCGGGCCGTCGTACATCCAGCGCATGAACGGATCGGTATCGAAAGCGAGCACGAGCGACGCCGCGGCGCGTTCGATATCGTGCGGTGCGTCGCCCACGCTGGCGACAGTCGCGTTGTTCGAGGCTTCCATGCAAACGTCCATCCATAAAAAAACGCGCCGCGGGCTGCCGCCCGGGCGCGTTTTCAAGTTGGCTGCGGCAAAAGGTCAGATGCCGCGTGCCTGCTGCGAGACCAGGACCGCATGCGGATGGCTAGGGCCCTGCGTAAGGTTTGGGGAGTTCGGGAACGCGTGCGGCTGCTGCGCCGCCGGCGCGTGCTCGAGCCAGTCGCGCACGCGCGTGGCATCGGCAAAGCGCGAGAGCTTGCCCACCGAATCCAGGAACACCATCACCACGTTGCGGCCGTTGACGCGCGCCTGCATCACGAGGCACTGGCCGGCCTCCGAGATGAAGCCGGTCTTCTGCAGGCCGATTTCCCAGTTGCCGCCGCGTACGAGGCGGTTGGTACTGACGTAATGCTGCGTGCGGCCGAGCACGTTCACTTCATGCTCGGTCTGCGTCGAGAACTCGCGAATCGTCGGATTGCGATAGGCGGCGTTGACGAGGCGCGCCAGATCCATCGCGCTCGAGACGTTGCTGCTCGACAGGCCGCTCGAATCCACGAAGTGGCTGTCGTTCATGCCGAGTTCGCGCGCCTTGCGGTTCATCTGCGAGACGAATGCGGGCAGGCCACCGGGGTAGCTGCGGCCCAGCACCGACGCGGCGCGGTTCTCCGACGACATCAGCGCGAGCAGCAGCAGTTCCTGCCGCGTCAGCTGCGTGCCGAAGCGCAGGCGCGAGCTGCTGTGCTTCTCGAGGTCCTTGTCTTCCTCGCCAATCGTCAGCACCTCGTCCATCGGCAGGCGCGAGTCCATCACCACGAGCGCGGTCATCAGCTTCGTGATCGATGCGATCGGCAGCACGGCGGTCGGGTTCTTCTGAAACAGGACCTCGTTGGTGCTCTGGTCCATCACGAGCGCCACGGACGAACGCAGCGCGAGCGCGTCCTCGGTGTCGCGCAGACCCATCGCTTCACCGAGCGACGGCTTGGCCGGCACGAAGGCCGCGCGGACCGGCGCGGCGCGTTGCGCGACGACGGTTCGCTTGCCGTTCCGCAACACGATGGTCTTGCGCGACGGCGCCGCCGATTCCTTCGCGGCGGCAACCTTGGCAGAAGACTTAGTCGCTTTTACCGGCTTTTTCGCGGACTTACCCGACGATTGCGCAGATTTGGCATTTTTGGAAGTGGCCGCTTCGGCCACGGGAGCGGCGAGCACGGCCAGCGACACCAGCGCGGCCGTTGCAAGCGTATTCAGCCCAACCGGGCTGAAGAGGCGAAATAGGGAGAAATCGGTCCGGAACATTGTTCTGTGCGACGCGGCATCAGGAATGGCGCTAGTTTAGGAAATAAAGAAATTCTTAGCAAGATTAGAGACTTACAGAAGCTCGTTAAAGTTCGATTTCGCAGACATTCCGTATTACGGAAAAAGAAATCGATACATCACCTTCATGCCCTTCCACTGCCGCGCGGGCCGACCGCCATTCCTGTTTATCGGCCATGCGCGACACTTCCTGAGCCTCCGTTCGTGTCACGACAGGAAACGCGCGAACCCCTCGACCGGTTCACGTTCCGTGATCAATTGATTCTCGACCGCCTCGGGATTCGCGTAACCCAGCGCCATCCCGCACACCACCATCTCGTCCGCCGTCAAGCGCAGGTGGTCGCGAATGACGCTATGGAACTGCGTGAAGGCCGCCTGCGGGCAGGTATCGAGCCCGCGCGCGCGGGCGGCCACCATGATGCTTTGCAGGAACATGCCGTAGTCGAGCCAGCTCCCCTGCTCCATGATCCGGTCGATCGTGAAGATCATCCCGACCGGCGCATCGAAAAACTGGAAATTGCGCGCGTGCTGCGCATGCATGCGCGCCTTGTCCTCCTTGCCGATCTGCAGCAGCCCGTACAGGTCCCAGCCCACCTTGCGGCGGCGCGCGAGATACGGGTTGACCCACTCGCGCGGATAGTACGGATACTCCTCGTGATACTTGGCATCGCGTTCAGGATCGTCGTACGCGGCGAGCACGTCCGTGCAGAGCCGCACCTTCGCATCGCCGGCCAGTACGTACACGCGCCACGGCTGCGCATTCGTGCCCGACGGCGCACGGCTGGCCACCGAGAGAATGTCCTCGATGGTCTCGCGCGGCACCGGCGTGTCCAGAAACGCGCGGATCGAGCGGCGCGTGACGATCGCGCGGTCGACGATGGCCGCCTCGGCCGGGATGTCGGTAACTTCGCTGTCTGCGCTGGCCATGCTGTCGGGTCTCCTTGTGTCTAGAGTAGTCACTACGATCGCGGGCGGCGGATCACGAATGCCACGCCCACCGCCGCCACCGCCATGCCCGCGGCCGCCACGGGCGAGAACCGCTCGCCGAACAGCAGCCACGCCATGACCGCCGTGGTCGGCGGCGTGAGGTACATGAGGCTCGAGACGCGCATCGCGGCCCCGCGCCGGATCAGCAGGAACAGCAGCGAGATCGCGCCGAGCGACAGCGCCACGATCGACCACGCGAGCGCCCCGGCGAGCGCGAGGTTCCAGTGCACCTCGCGCGTCTCGAACGCGAACATGAACGGCAGGCAGGCAACGGCCGAGGCACCGAACTGGATGACCGCGCCCATGCGCAGGTCGAACATCGGGCAGAAGTGCTTCTGGTACAGCGTGCCGGCCGTGATCGACGCGAGCGCGCCCACTGCCAGCGCGAGACTCGTCACCGACAGCCCGATCGTGCTGAGCTTGCTGGATACCACCAGTCCGACACCGACGAGGCCGAGGACCAGCCCGAGCCATTGCAGGAACCGTACCCGCTCGCCCATGCGCGTGGCGACCATCGCCGTGAGCACGGGCTGCATGCCGACGATCAGCGCGGACAGGCCCGCGGGCATGCCAAGCTTGATCGCCGCCCAGACTCCGCCGAGATAGCCGGCCTGCAGCAGCAGACCCGACACCGCGATATGGCCGATGCGGACCCCGTCGATCGCCCCGCGCGCCGTGCGCGGCAGCGGCACACGCGCGAGCACGACGAACGGCACCATCAGGACCAGCACGCCGGCAAAGCGCAGGAACAGGAACGTCATCGGCTCCGCATAGGGCAGCCCGTACTTGGCGACGATAAAGCCCGTGCTCCATAGCACCACGAACAGCCAGGGCATGGCCGCGAGCCAGAGGCGCTGGCCCGTGCCCGCCGCCTCCGGCACGCCGGCCACGGCGACGTTACCGCCCGCGCTCATGTCGCCACCCCGGTCGCCACCCCGGTCGCCACCCCGGCCGACACCCCCACGCCAGCCCCCGCATGCCGTGCCCGCCATTGCGCATGGTGGCGCGCCGCGAGCGTCACCGTCTGCAGATGCACGGCAACCGTGTCCTCGATGCGGTTGCCATAGCCGCCGGCCATGGCCACGGCGATCGGCAGGCCGCGCGCGAGCGCCGCGTCGAAGACCAGCGTATCGCGCCGCGCCAGCCCCGCCAGGGTCAGCCTCAAGCGCCCGAGGCGGTCTCCCTCGTGCGGGTCCGCGCCGGCCAGGTAGATCAGCAGGTCCGGCGCGAAGCGCGCGAACAAGGTGTCGAGCGCGCCCTGCAGCGCCTGCGCGTAGGTCTCGTCGTCGCAGCCGTCGGGCAGGCCGACGTCGAGGTCGCTGGCTTCCTTGCGGAACGGGTAGTTCTTCTCGCCGTGGAGCGAGAGCGTGAAGATCGACGGATCGTCGCGCAGGATCGACGCGGTGCCGTTGCCCTGATGCACGTCGAGGTCGATCACGGCCACGTGCCGCGCCAGGCCATCGCGCTGCAGCCGGCGCGCGGCGATGGCGGCGTCGTTGAACACGCAGAAGCCGCCGCCCTTGTCGGCATAGGCATGGTGCGTGCCGCCGGCGAGGTTGACCGACACGCCCTCGGCGAACGCGGTCCGGCAGGCTTCGATGGTCGCGCCGGCCGAGCGGCGCGAGCGCTCCACCATTTCCATGGACCACGGAAAGCCGATTTCACGCTGGCGCGCGGGGTCCAGCTGGCCGGCCGACACGTCGGCGATATAAGTCGCGTCATGGGCCAGGGCCAGCGCATCGTCATCGGCGCGCGGCGCCTCCCGGAACACGATGCCGGGCACTTCCGCGGCCACCGCGTCCCGCAACATGCTGTATTTGCGCATCGGAAACCGATGGCCGGGTGGAAGCGGAAGGACGAAGTGATCGGCGTAGAAGGCAAGCATAGGGCAGGCAAGTATAGGGCGCGATGTTAGCACCGCTGCCCTGCCCGCGCGGAAGCGGCCTCCGGGGCGCCTTCCGCGCCCGAAAATCCCGCGCCGCATCATTGGCCGCGCGGCTTTCTTGATAGGGACAAACCCTGATAGCAGGCCCCGTAGGTGGCGAGCCCTGCCCCTGTAGCGCGATTTGTGCCGGTTACTTTTGTGCGATGCACAAAAAGCGCTTGACTCCAATGAGACAAGCCTTAGAATAGGAATTGTTGCGGCGCACCAATGGTAAACCCTCTAAAAATGATCGATGAACGATCATCGGGGGTCGGCGGTGCGACAGACGCAAAACGTACGCTCGGGCTGGCCTGGACCGCGGTTCATGGCTCTGACATCTGGGCGACCTACTTTCATTTTGCTAGACCTTGAAGTCCACCCACTTCATCCACTGGAGACCAGCAATGATCCTTACCCCGGAACAAGTTGCAGCAGCGCAAAAGGCCAACCTCGAGACCCTGTTCGGTCTGACCACCAAAGCCTTCGAAGGCGTTGAGAAGCTTGTTGAACTGAACCTGCAAGTGGTCAAGGCGACCTTCGCCGAGAACGTCGACAACGCCAAGAAGACCCTGACGGCCAAGGATGCGCAGGAAGTGCTGGCCATCCAGGCTTCGCTGATTCAGCCGGTCGCCGAGAAGACCCTCGCCTACACGCGTCACCTGTACGAAATCGCTTCGGAAACCCAGAGCGAGTTCACCAAGGTCGCCGAAGCGCAACTGGCCGAAGGCTCGAAGAACGTGCAAGCGCTCGTCGACAACTTCGCCAAGAACGCACCGGCCGGTTCGGAATCGACCGTCGCGATCGTGAAGTCGGCCATCTCGGCGGCGAACAACGCCTACGAGTCGGTCCAGAAGGCCACCAAGCAAGCCGTGGAAATTGCTGAAAGCAACTTCCAGGTTGCCGCGACCGCCGCAAGCAAGGCTGCCCAGCAAGCCAGCGCATCGGCCCGCACTGCTGCCAAGAAGTCGGCTGCCGCTACCGTCTGATTGACGTAGCTGCCTGACCCGCGACCGGCTTCGGCCGGTCCGTTGGCAAAGCGCACCGCCGCACTGTGCGCTTTGCCAACGGGGATGTCACACATCCCGTACCCACGTCTCCTCGGTACCTCCAACGGTATCGTTGAAACCCGGCGCCCGATCTGGCGGCCGGGTTTTTTTTGTCTTTCTTATCCTTTCATTGTGGCGGCTCGATCAGGCTCACATGCGCCGCCACGATCTTCCATCCCGCCTCGAGTCTCGCCCACGTCTGCATCTGCCGCCCGAGCAGCGGCGTGGCATCGCTCGTGAACTCGGTGCTCACCGTGGCGTAGTCGTCGCCAAACGTCGTCACCACCGTACGATGGAGCCGCCGCGAACGCGGCACCGGTTCGCACGTTTCCCGCCATGCGCGAATTGCCGCGCCGCCGAGCTGGACTTCGGCGATGCCGTAGCGCACGGTCTCCGGCGTTTCCCAGAACAAGGCATTCATCGCGGCGATGTCGTTGTCGACGAGCGCGCGCTCATAGGCTTCGAACGCGGCCGCGACTTGCGCGACCGCTTCGGGTCGATTGATTTCCATGGTCTTGGACATAAGAAGTGAGGATCAGGCGGCCGCGGCCAGCGCGGCCAGTGGCGCGGTCCAGCCGACGATGCCGCCCTGCGAACGGATCATCGCGAGCGTCGCATCGCGGAAGGCCGGGAAGTAGCTCGCGGTCGCATCCTCGACCAGCAGGCAGTCGTAGCCGCGATCGTTGGCCTCGCGCATCGAGGTCTGCACGCAGACTTCGGTGGTCACGCCGGCAAACACCAGATAGCGGATCTCGCGATCGCGCAGGGCCGCGTCGAGGTACGTCGCGTAGAACGCGCCCTTGCCCGGCTTGTCGATCACGAGCTCGCCCGCCACCGGCGCGACGGCATCGACGATCGCATTGCCGGGCTCGCCCCGGATCAGGATGCGGCCCATGGGGCCCGGGTCCCCGATCCGCATGCCCGGCGATCCGCGCAGGCGCTTGGCGGGCGGGCAATCGGCCAGATCGGGCGCATGGGACTCGCGCGTATGCACGACGAACCAGCCCGACGCGCGCGCATGCGCAAGCAGCGCCGCGGTCGTCGGGACGATGCCCGAGAGCAGCGTCACGTCGTTGCCGAGCGAGCTGCCGAAGCCGCCCGGCTCGATGAAATCGCGCTGCATGTCGATGACGACGAGCGCGGTATGGCGCGGGTCGAACGTGAATGGGGACGGTTGCGCGGCGGCAGTAAGCATGGTGGGCGACGTCGAGTCAGGCATGTCCGGAACGAGAAGACACTTCAGGCCGCGAGCGGCCGGTCGCCGTCGCCATGCTGGCCGGCCATATGCCGGCCGAGCACTTCACGGTCCGCGGTGCCGGCGGGAACTTCGAACACGATCTGCCCCTCCGCGATCACCGCGATGCGGTCCGCCAGCGCAAGCAGTTCGTCGAGGTCTTCGCTGATCAGCAACACGGCCGCGCCCGCATCGCGCGCGGCAAGCAGCCGCGCATGAATATCGGCGACCGCCGCGAAATCGAGCCCGAACACGGGGTTCGCGACGATCAGCACATCGACGGGCTGACCCAGTTCGCGCGCGAGCACCGCGCGCTGCACGTTGCCGCCCGAGAGCGTACCGATCGGCCGGTCCGGCACCGGCGGCTTGACGTTGAACTCCGCGATACGCGCGCGGGCACGTTCGCGCGTGGCGCGGCGGTTGAAGCGCCAGCCGTGCTGGCGCAATGGCGCGCGATCGAAGTCGCGCAGGGCCAGGTTGTCGGCGATGCTCATGCCCGGCACGCACGCGTTGCGCAATGGCTCCTCGGGAATCGCGAACACGCGGCCCGCGCGCATCTGCTCGCGCGTGGCGTGATATGGCTGTCCGGCCACGCGCATTGCGCCTTGCCGCAGCGGCCGCTGCCCCGTGAGCGCCTCCACGAGTTCGCGCTGGCCGTTGCCGGACACACCCGCGATCCCCAGGATCTCGCCGGCCCTGACCGCGAGCGCGAGATCGCGCACGGCCGCATGGCCGCGACCGTCGATCACGGTGGCATCGTCGATCTGCAACCGCACGGGCGCATCGGCGGCCACGGGCTTGCGCGCGGCGCGATCGCCGCCGTCGTGCGCGAGCGTGCGGCGATCGATCGCGGAGCCCTCGGTGCCCATCATCCAGGCGGCGAGCCGCGAAGGCAGATCCGTCTCCTCCTCCATCACCTTGCAGGTGCCGACCTGCCGGCCCTTGCGCAGCACGGTCACATCGTCCGCATAGGCCATCACCTCGCGGAACTTGTGCGTGATCATCAGCACCGTGAGCTCGCCACGCGAGGTCAGCGTGCGCATCAGGCCCAGTACCTCGTCCGCTTCCTGCGGCGTGAGCACCGAGGTCGGTTCGTCGAGGATCAGGAAGCGCTGCTCCAGATAGAGCTGCTTGAGAATTTCGAGCTTCTGTTTCTCTCCGGCCGCGAGCGCGGACACCGGCGCATCGAGCGGCAGGCGGAACGGCATGCGGCCCATGAAGTCGCGCAACGCGGCACGCTCGCGCGACCAGTCGATGCGCCATGGCAGCCGCCCGCGCGAGAGCAGCAGGTTCTCTTCGACCGACAACCCCTCCGCCAGCGTGAAATGCTGGTACACCATGCCGATGCGCAGGGCCTGCGCGTCGCGCGGCGAGGCAATGCGCACCTCGCGGTTGTCGGCGACGATCTGCCCCGCATCGAGCACGCCGTAGCCGACGAGCCCCTTGACCAGCGTGCTCTTGCCCGCGCCGTTCTCGCCGAGCAGCGCATGGATGGTGCCCGGCGCCACGCGGATCGACACGTCGTCGAGCGCCCGGAACGTGCCGAACGACTTCGACGCCCCTACCACCTCGAGCCCCAGCCCGCCCGCCATGATCACGCTCCCAGCGTCGCCAGCAGCGCGTGGGAGTCCGACACCGTGCCGAACACCCCGCCCTGCATCGTCACCATATGCAGCGCGGCCTCGTGATTGCCGCGATCGGTGGCGCCGCAGCAATCGGCGAGGATCGTGCATTCGAAGCCACGGTCGTTGGCCTCGCGCATCGTCGTATGCACGCACACATCGGTCGTGATGCCCGTGAGCACGAGGTTCTCGATACCGCGCGTGCGCAGGATCAGTTCGAGGTCCGTCGCGCAGAACGAGCCCTTGCCGGGCTTGTCGATCACGACCTCGCCCGGCAGCGGCGCGAGTTCGTCGATGATCTCCCAGCCTTTCTCGCCGCGCACGAGGATCTTGCCGCAGGGGCCGTCGTCGCCGATGCCCACGCCATCGATGCCGGCCTGGCGGCTGCGCCAGCGCTTGTTGGCGGGCAGGTCCGACAGGTCGGGCCGATGGCCTTCGCGCGTATGGATGATCGTGAAGCCCTGCGCGCGCATGGTGTCGAGCACGCGGCGAATCGGCTCGATGGGCGCGCGCGTCATCGACAGGTCGTAGCCCATGCGATCGACATAGCCGCCAAAACCGCAGAAGTCGGTCTGCATGTCGATGATGACGAGCGCCGTGTTCTCCGGACGCAGATCGCCGTTGTACGGCCACGGATAAGGTTTGGCTTCGATGGTGCGGGACATGGGTGGTGTTCTCCGTTGCAGAGCTTCCGCGCGTCAATGCGTCAGCGCGTCAGGCTCAGTTCGCCCGGGGCGCCGGCGAGCGCACGATCGGGACGGCAGTTGATGATCATGATGACGAGGGTCAGCACATAGGGCGCGGCATTGAACAGGTAATACCCGCTGGTCACGCCAATGGCCTGCAGTGCCGGACCGAGCGCGCCCGCGGCGCCGAACAGCAGCGCGGCCCACAGGCAGCGCAGCGGTTGCCAGCGCGCGAAGATCACGAGCGCCACGGCCATCAGGCCCTGCCCGCTCGACAGCCCTTCGTTCCAGCTGCCCGGGTAGACCAGCGACAGATACGCGCCGCCCACGCCCGCGAACGCGCCGCCGATCGCGGTGGCGGCCACGCGGATGCGCGTGAGCGGATAGCCCATCGCGCGCGCGGTCTCGGCGTGATCGCCGACCATGCGCAGCGTCAGGCCCCAGCGCGTCGCGCGCATGCCCCATTGCAGCACGAAGGCCAGCGCCACGCCGATGACGAACAGCACGTTGATGCGCAGCACCTGTTCCAGCTGCGGCATGTGGGTCCACTTGCCGAGTTCGAGCGACGGCAGCATCGGCGCCTGCGGCGCGATAAAGGGCTTGCCAATAAAGAATGCAAGGCCGGTGCCGAGCAGCATCAGCGCGATACCAAACGCGATATCGGACACGCGCGGCAGCGAGCAGACCAGCCCGTGCAGGCAGCCGAGCAGCAGCCCCACGCATGCGGCCGCGAGCACGCCGGTCCACGGCGACCCGGACAGATAGGCCACCGCGTAGCCACTCATCGCGCCCGACACGAGAATGCCTTCCAGGCCGAGGTTCACGCGGCCGCCCTTCTCGGTCAGGCACTCGCCAAGGCTCACGAACAGATACGGCGTGCTGACGCGAATGGCGCCGCTGACCAGCGACAGCACCAGCACGACCCATGGCGATTGCAGATCAGACATGACGGGTCTCCATCGAGGCGCCTTCGCTACCGGGCCGCGACGCCTGCATGCGTGCCTGCAGGCGCAGGCGCCATGCCGCGATGCGGCCGCCCAGGGCTTCCCATGCCAGCAGGTTGGCGAACAGCAGGCCCTGCAGCACGAGCGTGGTGGCATCGGGCAGATCGAGCCGGCGTTGCAGCAGGCTGCCGCTGCTCTCGATACCGCCGATCAGCAGCGCGCAAGCGACGATCGCGAGCGGATGCTGACGCGCCGCGAATGCGACCAGAATGCCGCCGTAGCCGTAGCCCGCCAGCAGCGCCGCGTTGGCGCTGCCCTGCACGGCCGCCACTTCGAACATGCCGGCAAGGCCGGCCGCGGCACCGCCGAGCACGCACGCGAGCAGCGCGAGCCGGCGCACCGGCAGGCCCACGATGCGCGCGGCGCGCGGATTGCCGCCGGCCACGCGCATGGCAAACCCCGCCGTGCCGTGACGCACGAGCACCCATGCCGCGACGCACGCGAGCACGCCCCAGAACAGGCCCCAGTGCACATCCATGCCGGGCAGCGTGCCGATCGTCGCGGCATCGGTCAGCGGCAGCGTCGACGGCTTGTTGAGACTGGCCGGGTCGCGCAGCGGCCCTTCCACCAGCTGCTTGAACACCGCGATGGCGATATACGACAGCAGCAGGCTGCCGATGGTCTCGTTGACGCCGCGCCAGTGGCGCAGCGCGCCCGCGAGGCCGATCCACGCGCCGCCCGTCACCATCGCAACGGCGCCCATCGCGGTCACCATCACGGGCCACGGCGTGCCGGCGGGCAGCCATTGCGGCAGCACGGCGGCGGCCAGGCCGCCGAGCGCCAGCGCGCCCTCGCCGCCGATCACGATCAGGCCGACCTGCGCGGGCAATGCCACGCACAGCGCGGTCAGCATCAGCGGCGCCGCGCGCATCAGCGTGTTCTGCCACGCGAACGACGTGCCGAAGGCGCCCTGATAGATCAGTGTCAACGCTTCCAGCGCGGGCGCGCCCTGCACGAGCAGGAACAGCGAGAACAGCAGCAGCGTGCCGATCAGCGCAAGCACGGTCGGCAATGCGGGCAGCACGCCGTTGAGCAGCGCGGAAAGTGTCGCCGCGCTATGCGACGTGCGTGGCGTGCCGGCATCAGGCATGTTGGCGCTCCTGCTTCATGACGTACCGCTTCAACCCTGCCCCACCACGCCGGCGACGAGGTAGTTCATGCTCTCCAGCACGTAGTCGGTCTGCGCGAGGCTGGTGCCGGCCGGAATCGCCACGCCCCCCTTGTTGTCCTTCAGCGGTCCCTTGAAGATCGCGAACTGGCCGGCCATCATCTTGCTCTTGACCGCATCGGCCGCCTGCTTCGCGGCCGGCGTCACCTTCGCGCCGTACGGCGACGGCTTGACGTAGCCCTCGCGCAGGCCGCCGCGCAGCACGTTGGGCGGCACCTTGCCGGCCTGCACGTCGGCGGTCAGGGACTTGTACGGCGTGGCCCAGTCCCACTCGGCGCCGGTCAGGTAACCCTTCGGCGCGAGCGCGGCCTGGCTTGCGTGATAGCCGCAGCTCATCGCGCCACGCTTCTCGGCGGTTTCGATCACGACCTTGGGCCCATCGACATGGCACGTGAGCACGTCGCAGCCCTGATCGATCAGGCCGTTGGCCGCCTCGGCCTCCTTGACGGGCATCGACCAGTCACCCGTGAAGATCACGTGGGTCGTGATGGACGGGTCCACCGACTGCGCGCCGAGCGTGAACGCGTTGATATTGCGCAGCACCTGCGGAATCGGCTTGGCGGCGACGAAGCCGAGCTTCTTGCTCTTGCTCATATGGCCCGCGACCACGCCATCGAGGTACTGGCACTCGTCGATGTAGCCGAAGTAGCTCGAGATGTTCGCGGGATTGCCCGCCTTCCAGAGGCCGCCGCAATGGGCGAAGCGTACCTTCGGATATTTGGCCGCAACCTTGAGCACGTGCGGATCGAAGTAACCGAACGACGTCGCGAAGATCAGCGTGGCGCCATCCTGCTGGATCATCGCCTCCATGGTCTTCTGCGCCGCGATGGTCTCCGGCACGTTCTCTTCTTCCACGACCTTCACATTGGGCAGCTTTTTCAGGATCGCCGTGGCGGCGGCCTGCGCCTGGTTGTAGCCGAAGTCGTTGCGGGCACCGACGTAGAGCACGCCGATGGTCAGTTTTTCGGCGGCCAGCAGCGTCTGCAGGGGCAGCGCGGAACCGAGGGTCAGCAGGCTGGCTTGCTTGAGGAAGTCGCGGCGATGGGTCATGGTTGGATCTCTGGCAGTGGATGGGCTTACGTTTCGATCAGAGGCTGGACAGGTAGGCGCGCCAGCCGCCAAAGGCGGTGATATCGCGGGCGCCGGCACCTTCGGCCAGCGCGTGGGGCTCGCAGATAAAGCCCTTCACGTGGCTGCCGTCCTCGAGTTCGAGGTTGCCGATGCCCAGCGGCGCGGGAATATCGGCGACGAACTTGCCGAACGTGCGCAGCGGCAACTCCCAGACCTCGACCTCGATGGCGGCACCCGGGTGTGCGTGATCGGCGTCGGCCACGCGCGCGAGGCCCGGCTTCGGCGGCGTGGTCCCGGCGAGCGCATAGAGCCGGTACCGCGGCGCGGTGCGCGTGCTCGCGCGCAGCGTCGCGCCCGCTTCACGCAACTGCCAGTTCAGCGGCTGGCCGCGCAGATGTGCGCCGACCACGGCCACCGCGACGGTGGGCTCGGCAAACGGCAGCGGCAGATCCGCGATGACGGCGCCGGCATCGGCACCATCGGCCGGCGCCGCGAACAGCGCCGCGATGCGCGCGCCCAGCACGGCGATCCGCTGATCCGCCCCCGCGGGGCCAATCAGCGTGATGCCGGCCGGCAGCCCATCGGCCCGGCGCACGCCCGGCACGGCAATCGCGCACAGGTCGAGCAGATTGACGAAGTTCGTATAGCGCCCGAGCTGGCTGTTCACGCCGATCGGGTCGTCGCGCAACGCGGCAATGGTCGGATGCGTGGGCGCGGTCGGTACCACGAGCACGTCGATCGACGCGAACATCGCCTCGGCCTCGCGGCGCAGATCGGCCATGCGGTACTGCGCCTCGAACGCATCGGTCGCGCTGTAACGGTCGGCCTTGCCGATCACGGCGGCCACGGTCGGATCGAGCGCGTCGTGGTGCGTATCGAAGAATGTGCCCAGTGCCGCGCGGCGCTCGGCGACCCATGGGCCGTCATAGAGCAGCAGCGCCGCTTCCTGCAGCGGCGCGAACGGCACGGTGGACGGCGCGATCTGCAAGGACTCGCGCACGGCGTCCATGGTCTGCGCGAAGGCCTGTGCGGCCAGTGCATCGCCATCGAAACCCTCCGCGCGCGCGGCGATATCGGGCACCGCCATGCGCAGCGGCCCGCGCGGCAGTCCCAGCGCGGGGATTTCGCGCGCATAGCCATCGCGCGCATCGAACACGGCAATCTGCGCCAGCACGCGCCACGCGTCGGCCACGTCGTGCGCGAAGATGGACAGCGTGTCGAGCGAACGGCAGGCCGGCACCACGCCGCGCTTGCTCACCAGGCCGAGCGTCGGCTTCAGGCCGACGAGATGGTTGAAGCCGGCCGGAATGCGACCCGAACCGGCCGTATCGGTGCCGAGCGAGAACGCGACGCACCCCGCCGCCACGGCCACCGCCGAGCCGGAGCTGGAGCCGCCCGACACGCGATCGGGCTGGTCGATCTGCCGCACCGCGCCGTACGGCGAGCGCGTGCCCACGAGCCCCGTCGCAAACTGGTCGAGGTTGGTCTTGCCGATCAGGATGGCGCCGGCCGCGAGCAACTGCTCGACGGCGAAGGCCGTTTCCGTGGGAACGTAGGCAAAGGCCGGGCACGCGGCCGTGGTCGGCAGGCCCGCGACATCGACGTTATCCTTGACCGCGAACGGCACGCCGAACAGCGGCATCGCCGTCAGCAGCGCCGCGCCTTCGCTGGCCAGCCGCGCTTCGAGCTCGCCGGCGCGCGCATGCAGCGCTTCGGCATCGACGCGATGGATCCAGGCCTCGGGGCGGTCGCTGGCCTCGATGCGCGCGAGCACATCGTCCACGCATTGCGTGGGAGTCAGCGAACCGTTTGCGTATTGCGCCAGCAGGGTAGCGATCGCGGGAAGGCGGGATGACGGCATGTTTGCTTTGCGTTCCATCTTGTATCCAAGTTTGAACGCAAATAAAGCAACCCGCGTGCCAAAGCACGTCGCCGGCGTTTAACGACCGGAAATCTTTCGTCGAATCAGGGAGTTAGATCGAACCGGACACGGGATTGCGCGTCAGCGAGGGCGCACGGTGACGGCACCCCACGGCACAACAACGGCGCAAGAACGGTGCGAGACACCGTTCCACGCCCCATGATGAGGCGTGGCATGCGAGCCGGCAGTGCATGCGCACGGTGCCGGCCCGCACGGCTCGGGATTACTTCTTCCGCGGCGGCGGGACGTCCGTGCAGACGCCTTCGTAGATCTCGGCAGCCATGCCGATCGACTCGCCCAGCGTCGGGTGCGGATGGATCGTCTTGCCGATATCCACGGCATCGGCGCCCATTTCGATCGCGAGGCAGACCTCGCTGATCAGGTCGCCCGCATGCGTGCCGACGATGCCGCCACCGATGATGCGATGCGTCTCTTCGTCGAAGATCAGCTTGGTGAAGCCTTCGTCGCGGCCATTGGCGATCGCGCGGCCCGAGGCGGCCCATGGGAACACGCCCTTGCCGTACTTGATGCCCTGCGCCTTGCACTGCTCCTCGGTCAGGCCGGCCCAGGCCACTTCCGGATCGGTGTAGGCGACCGACGGAATCTGCTTGACGTCGAAGTACGCCTTCTCGCCATGCGCGGCCTCGGCGGCCACGTGCGCTTCGTGCACGGCCTTGTGCGCAAGCATCGGCTGGCCGACGATATCGCCGATCGCGAAGATATGCGGCACATTCGTGCGCATCTGCTTGTCGACCTCGATAAAGCCGCGATCGGTCACGGCAACGCCGGCGCGCTCGGCGCCGATCTTCTTGCCGTTGGGCGTACGGCCCACGGAGACCAGCACGAAGTCGTAGCGCTGCGGCTCGGCCGGCGCGGCCTCGCCCTCGAACTTCACGTAGATGCCATCGGGCTTCGCTTCCACGCCGACGGTCTTCGTCTTGAGCATCACGTTGTCGAAGCGATGCTTGTTCATCTTGTCCCAGACCTTCACGAGGTCACGGTCCGCGCCCTGCATCAGGCCGTCGAGCATTTCCACGACGTCGATGCGCGCGCCCAGCGTGCTGTACACCGTGGCCATTTCCAGCCCGATGATGCCGCCGCCGATCACGAGCATCTTGCCCGGGATGCTCGGCAGCTCGAGCGCGCCCGTCGAATCGACGATACGCGGATCTTTCGGGATAAACGGCAGCATCACGGCCTGGCTGCCGGCCGCGATGATGGCCTGCTTGAACTGGATGACGGTCTTCTTGCCGCTCGTGGCCTGGCCTTCGCCCTCGGTTTCCTGCACTTCCAGATGGTGCGGATCGAGGAACGTGCCGAGGCCGCGCACGACCTGCACCTTGCGCATCTTGGCCATGCCCGCGAGGCCGCCGGTCAGCTTGCCGACCACGGACTCCTTGTAGCCGCGCAGCTTGTCCAGGTCGATCTTCACGTCGCCGAACGACACGCCATGGGAAGCGAGCGCCTTTGCCTCGTCGATGATCGCCGCGTTGTGCAGCAGCGCCTTCGACGGAATGCAGCCCACGTTCAGGCACACGCCGCCGAGCGTCTTGTAGCGCTCGACGATCACGGTGTTCATGCCGAGGTCCGCCGCGCGGAACGCGGCCGAATAGCCGCCGGGGCCCGCGCCCAGCACGAGCATGTCGCACTGGATGTCGGCGCCGCCCGTGTGCGTCGCGGCAGCGGGCGCGGCAGCCGGAGCCGCTGCGGGTGCTGCCGCGGGTGCGGGTGCCGGGGCGGCCGCAGGTGCCGGGGCGGGAGCGGCCGGTGCCGGCGCCGCGGCGCCCGCGGCGGCCTCCACCGTGCAGATCACGGTTCCCTTGGCCACCTTGTCGCCCACCTTCACGCGTACCTCGACCACCTTGCCGGCGGACGACGACGGCACGTCCATGCTGGCCTTGTCGGACTCGAGGACGATGAGCGACTGCTCCTCTTCCACCGTATCGCCGGCCTTGACCAGGACTTCAATGACTTCCACCGCGTCGAAATCGCCGATATCCGGCACCTTGACTTCGGTCACACTCATGCTTTGCTCCTCAAATGCGCGCCGCCCCCGCGGGGTTCAGGCCGCGCCTCCATTTTGGGTTGTCGGGGTTGCCGGATCCTGCAGAGAGACGACATGCACGTCGATGGGTCCCGCCGAACTCTTGTCGAACTCCACCCCCGCGTCCACGCCCACGCGCGCGATATCGCCGGCACCGAAGTCCGGCCGATCGTAGACCGCATGCATCGCGCCGAGCGCATAGTTGCGCCCCGATCCGATGCCCCAGAAGCGGTCGAACGAAAACACCTCGCGATACGAATAGACGCCGAAGATGCCGTGCGGATTGGCGATCAGGCAAACGATCTGCGACGACTCGTAGGGGTCGTCATCGTCTTCCTTGGTGTTGATGAAGTACTCGGACTTGAGCTTCTCGTGCACCTTGAGAAACGTGCGGAAGACATCGTCGCGCGAACCGAGCCGGCACTCCTCGCCCATGCCCAGCAGCAGGCTGCGCATGACCGGAAAGTGCGCGGTCGTCCCGGCCAGCGCGACAAAGCTCTCGCCCACCGGAAAGACCTTCTGGTTGCGTTCGTAGGCGCGCGAGAGCCGCGTGTCGCCGAACGTCACCAGCGCGTCGGCCGCGATTGCCACTTCGGCACCCTTCCTGACAACGACACATGTAGTCATGGCTGGCCTCTGGAATCGGGTGTCTGCGGGAGAGCGGCGAGGCCGGGGCGGGGACGTTGACGCCGTACCCGCCCTGCCTCAGATCACGCTCAGAGAATGATGCGGCGGAAATCCGCCAGCAGCTGGCCGATGTACGCGTTGAAGCGCGCCGCATCGGCACCGTCGATGACGCGATGGTCGTACGACAGCGACAGCGGCAGCATCAGACGCGGCACGAACTGCTTGCCGTCCCAGACCGGCTTCATGGCCGACTTGCTCGCCCCCATGATCGCCACTTCCGGGGCATTGATGATCGGCGTGAAGTGCGTGCCGCCAATGCCGCCGAGCGACGAGATGGAGAAGCAACCGCCCTGCATCTGGTCCGGCTTGAGCTTGCCGTCGCGGGCCGCCTTGGCCAGCTCGCCCATCTCCTTGCTGATCTCGAGCACGCCCTTCTTGTCGGCATCCTTGAGCACCGGCACGACGAGCCCGTTCGGCGTATCGGCCGCGAAGCCGATATTGAAATACTTCTTGAAGACGAGGTTGTCGCCGTCCAGCGATGCATTGAAGTTCGGGAACTTCTTCAGCGCCGCGACCGTGGCCTTGATCAGGAACGCGAGCATCGTGACCTTGACGCCGGCCTTCTCGTTTTCCTTGTTCAGCAGCACGCGGAAGGCTTCCAGCTCGGTGATATCGGCCTCGTCGTTGTTCGTGACGTGGGGGATCATCACCCAGTTGCGGTGCAGGTTGGCACCGGAAATCTTCTTGATGCGCGACAGCGGCTTGCTTTCGAACTCGCCAAAGCGGCTGAAGTCCACCTTCGGCCACGGCAGCAGGTTCAGTTCGCCACCGCCACCGCCGCCGGCGGCAGCGCCAGCGGCCGCGGCAGGCGCCGCGGTCTGGCCGCTCATCACGCCCTTGACGAAGTTCTGCACGTCTTCCTGGGTGATGCGGCCCTTCGGACCGGTACCCGGCACGCGCGAGACATCCACGCCGAGTTCGCGCGCGAAGCGGCGCACCGACGGGCTCGCGTGCGCGGCCTTGCCGGTCACGCCCTGCGCGGGCGCGGCGGCCGGCGCGGGAGCCGGAGCCGCTGCGGGGGCCGGCGCGGCGGCAGCCGGGGCCGGGGCCGCCGCGGCGGGTGCCGGTGCGGCGGCCGCTGCGGCCGGAGCCGGCGCGGCAGCACCGCCGGCGCCTTCCAGAATCAGCAGGACGACGCCTTCCTTCACGTTGTCGCCGATCTTGACCTTCACTTCCTTGACCGTGCCGGCCTGCGGCGACGGCACATCCATGGTGGCCTTGTCGGACTCGAGCGTAACCAGCGCGTCTTCGGCCTTGATCGTATCGCCGGCCTTCACGTGGACTTCGATCACGGGCACCGCGTCGTAGTCGCCGATATCGGGCACCTTGACCTCGATGGTGCCGCCACCGCCAGCGGGCGCGGCGGCCGGAGCCGGTGCGGGCGCCGGTGCGGCGGCCGCCGGGGCCGGAGCGGGTGCCGGCGCCGGAGCCGCCGCGGGCGCGGCAGCCGGTGCCGGCGCGGCGGCGCCAGCGGGCTCCAGCATGACCAGCACGGAGCCTTCCTTCACGTTGTCGCCCACCTTGATGCGGACTTCCTTGACCGTGCCGGCCTGCGGCGACGGCACGTCCATGGTGGCCTTGTCGGACTCGAGCGTGACCAGCGCGTCCTCGGCGTTGATCGTGTCGCCGGGTTTCACATGCACTTCGATGACGGGAACGGCGTCATAGTCGCCGATATCCGGCACCTTGATTTCAATCGCTTGACTCATTCAGTGTCTCTCCTGGGCAGCCGGCGCATGCGACAAACGACAAATGTAACGGGCGAGATTACTCCCACCGCGAGAATCTGTCATGTCGCCACGCCGCAAGGCGGCCGGAGCCGCGCTGCGGGGGTTTCGTGCGTCGTTATTGCGTTCGTGCGTGCTATGCGCGCTATCAGACCGACATGGGGTTCGGCTTGGACGGGTCGAGGTTGTACTTCTTGATGGCCTCGGCCACCTTTTCACGACCGATCGCGCCTTCGTCGGCCAGCGCCTTCAGCGCGGCCACCGTGACCCAGTGGCGATCCACTTCGAAGAAGTGGCGCAGCTTCTCGCGGGTGTCCGAGCGGCCGAAGCCATCGGTACCCAGCACCACGTAGCGGCGCGGCACGAACGGACGAATCTGTTCGGCGAACGCGCGCACGTAGTCGGTCGAGGCGATGACCGGACCGCGCACGCCCTTGAGCTTCTGCGTGACGAACGACTCGCGCGGCGTCTCGGTCGGGTGCAGCAGGTTGTAGCGCTCGACGTCCTGGCCTTCGCGGGCCAGTTCCGTGAAGCTCGGGCAGCCCCACAGGTCCGATTCCACGCCCCAGTCCTTCTTCAGCAGGTCCGCGGCGGCGATCACCTCGCGGAAAATCGTGCCCGAGCCCAGCAGCTGCACGCGCGGCGCGTTGCTGTTCTCCACGCCCTTGCGGAACTGGTACATGCCCTTGACGATGTCGCCCTCTACGCCAGCCGGCATTTCCGGATGTTCGTAGTTCTCGTTCATCACCGTCAGGTAGTAGTAGACGTCTTCCTGCTCGGCATACATGCGGCGCAGGCCGTCCTGCATCACCACCGCCAGTTCGTACTGGAACGTCGGGTCGTACGAGATGCAGTTCGGAATCGCGGCGTGGAACACGTGCGAGTGACCGTCCTCGTGCTGCAGGCCTTCGCCGTTCAGCGTCGTGCGGCCCGACGTGCCGCCCAGCAGGAAGCCGCGCGAACGCATGTCCGCGGCGGCCCAGCACAGGTCGCCGATACGCTGGATGCCGAACATCGAGTAGTAGATGTAGAACGGAATCATCTGCACGCCATGCGTCGAATACGACGTGGCCGCGGCGATCCAGTCGCACATCGCGCCGGCTTCGTTGATGCCTTCCTGCAGCACCTGGCCGGTTTCCGATTCCTTGTAGAACATCAGCTGGTCATGGTCCTCGGGGACGTACTTCTGACCCTGCTGGTTCCAGATACCGACCTGGCGGAACAGGCCTTCCATGCCGAACGTACGCGATTCGTCCGGCACGATGGGCACCACGTGCTTGCCGATCTGCTTGTCCTTCAGCAGCGTGTTCAGGATCCGCACGAACGCCATCGTCGTGGACACTTCGCGGCCTTCGCCCGTTGCCTTGAGCAGGGCCTCGAAGGCCTTGAGCTCGGGCACGGCCAGCGGCGCGGCCTGCTTGCGGCGCGCCGGCAGGTAACCGCCGAGTTCCATGCGGCGGGCGCGCATGTATTCCAGTTCCTTCGAACCTTCGTCGAACGTCAGGTACGGCACCTTCTCGAGCTGGTCGTCGGCAACCGGAATGTTGAACTGGTCGCGGAACTTGCGGATCGACTCCACCGGCATCTTCTTCTGCTGGTGGGCGACGTTCATCGCCTGGCCCGCGTCACCCATGCCATAGCCCTTGATGGTCTTGGCGAGGATCAGCGTCGGCTGGCCCTTGTGGTCGCTCGCGGCCTTGTAGGCGGCATACACCTTGTGCGGATCGTGGCCGCCGCGGTTCAGGCGCCAGATATCGTCGTCGGACCAGTCGGCCACCATGGCCTTCAGTTCCGGCGTATTGAAGAAGTGCTCGCGCACGTAGGCGCCATCCTTGGCCTTGAAGGTCTGGTATTCGCCGTCCACGCATTCCATCATGCGCTTCATCAGCAGGCCCTTGTGGTCGCGCGCCAGCAGCTGGTCCCAGCGGCTGCCCCACACCACCTTGATCACGTTCCAGCCGGCGCCGCGGAATTCCGACTCCAGTTCCTGGATGATCTTGCCGTTGCCGCGCACCGGGCCGTCCAGGCGCTGCAGGTTGCAGTTGATCACGAACACGAGGTTGTCCAGGCGTTCGCGGCCGGCCATGCCGATCGCGCCGAGCGATTCCGGCTCGTCGGTCTCGCCGTCGCCGAGGAAGGCCCAGACCTTGCGGTCGCCGGCCTTGGCCAGGCCGCGGCTGTCCAGGTACTTCATGAAGCGTGCCTGGTAGATGGCCATGATCGGGCCGAGGCCCATCGACACGGTCGGGAACTGCCAGAAGTCCGGCATCAGCCACGGATGCGGGTACGACGAGATACCCTTGCCGTCCACTTCCTGGCGGAAGTTGTCGAGCTGCTCGGTCGTCAGGCGGCCCAGCAGGAACGCGCGCGAGTAGACGCCCGGCGCCGAGTGGCCCTGCACGAAGACGAGGTCGCCGCCCAGTTCTTCGGTGGGGGCGCGCCAGAAGTGGTTGTAGCCGACGTCATAGAGCGTCGCGGCGGAAGCGAACGACGAGATATGGCCGCCGACGTTGGTATGCTTGTTCGCGCGCAGCACCATCGCCATCGCGTTCCAGCGCGTGTACGAACGGATGCGGTGCTCGATGTCCTGGTCGCCAGGGATGCGTGCCTGCAGCTCGACCGGAATCGTGTTGATGTATTGCGTTTCCGCATGGAACGGCTGGGTCACGCCGTTCACGCGTGCGTATTCGATCTGCTTGTCGATCAGGAAGGCAGCCCGCTCGGGACCTTCGGCGGCGATGACACCCTGCAGGGCATCGAGCCATTCATGCGTTTCCTGGGGGTCTGCGTCGTTGGCGCTGCTGGCGCCGAGGATCTGCTCTGGTACAGCTGACATGACTGTCTCCTGGGTAAATTCCTGCCCGCTCCGCCGGGTAAGCGGGGGGTCGGCCGCGGGGGGTGGTCAGAATGCGGCAGGCACGTGAAATCCGCCCGCACTATTGGGTCGAAGCGATTCTATGGAAGCACAGGAGCGGCTTGCAAGCGAAATTTTCAGATTACGGATTCGTTTTTTATAATGTGGAATAATGCCGCAGTGCACCAGAATTCGCATTGCAGCGCATCATGAAAAGCCGTGGGAAATCGGAATTTGCCCAGCCAAGTGGCGCATTCGATAGATGCTTTCCCCAAGCGACGCACCGCAGTAATGCCGATAAAGTAATGCCGCTACACTGGCCTGTCAGTTGTCCCCGCCTCTCTATGCAGTTCCTCGAACGAATCCTCTCCAGCTTCCGCACCGCGATGCTCCCGCCGTCTACCGCCGATTCCGGCCACGGCGCCCGTACCGGCGACGACGCGTTGCATCCCGGCCCCGCGCAGGCGCACCGGCACGGCGAAGCGCACGACGCGCCGGACACCCATGACGCGAATCCCGACGCGGGCCCCTATGCGGCCGCGCCGCGCGGCCTGTGGTGGCTGCGCTGGCGCAACCTCGTCGCGACCAGCTGGTTCATGTTCATCCCGCTCGTGGCGATCGTGCTGTTCACGGTGGCCATGGGCGTCATCCTCTGGTCGCTGCACGAGACCGAGCGCCAGCAGCAGCGCGACGCGCTCTATCGCGACGCGGCGTGGGCGCAGCAGCGCGTGCGGCTGTCCCTGCTGAGCAACCAGGATCAGCTTGCCTCCCTCGCGCGCGATATCGCGGCCGCGCAGCTCGACCAGGGCGCCTATCGCACCGCCGCGCAGGAAATCCTGCGCGAGAACCCAGAGATCGTGTTCATCAACTGGCTCGACGCCACGCGGCGCGGACGCTGGTCGCTGCCGTCCACCTCGGAGTTCGCGAGCCGCCTGCGCGAGTCGCAGGACCAGCCGCTCGAGCCCGAGGTACTGGATACCTTCGACGCCGCGCGCGAAACGCAGCGCGTGGTCTACTCGCGGCCGCTCGTCAACGACCGCGGCGACAGCTTCATGCTGATGGAAGTGCCGATCGTGCGGGACAACGAATTCCTCGGCACGCTCGGCGCGCTGTACTCGATCAACGGCATCCTGACCCATCTGCTGCCCCCCGAGCTCACCGAGCGCTACCGCTTCTCGCTGATCGACAAGAACAACCAGACGCGCGCGAGCACGTCGGTACGGCCGGTACCGGGCAACGCGCTGTCGTACGAGGTCCTGCTCGATCCGCCCGGCCATTCGCTGTCGCTGCGCGCCGATGCCTATCCGCCGCCGTCCAACCTGCCCAACAACATGCTGTTGTGGCTCGTGGTCGGCCTGTCGTGCTTCCTGCTGTGGAGTCTCTGGAGCATGTGGCGGCATACGAGCCGCCGCTCGGAGGCGCAGCGCGCGCTGCTCGCGGAAACGTCGTTCCGCCGCGCGATGGAAAACTCGATGCTGATCGGCCTGCGCGCGCTCGACCTCAACGGCCGCATCACGTACGTCAATCCCGCATTCTGCCGCATGACGGGCTGGCTGGAAGCCGACCTCGTCGGCCGCATGCCCCCTTTCCCCTACTGGCCGCCCAACGACCAGCAGGAGATGCAGAAGCAGATCGACCTCACGCTGCAGGGCAAGTCGCCGGCCACCGGCTACGAGATGCGCGTGATGCGCCGCGACGGCAGCAGCTTCTTCGCGCGCATGTACGTCTCGCCGCTCGTCGATAGCCGCGGCCGCCATACGGGCTGGATGAGTTCGATGACGGACATCACCGAGCCCAAGCGCGCGCGCGAGGAGCTGGCCGCCGCGCACGACCGCTTCACCACGGTGCTCGAGAGCCTGGACGCCGCGGTGTCGGTGCTGGCCACCGACAAGGCCGAACTGCTGTTCGCCAACCGCTATTACCGCCAGCTGTTCGGCTGGGAAGCCGAGGGCCACCTGAAGCTGGCCGGCGACGACTTCGACAAGGAGCAGATCTCGAGCGACAGCACCGACTACGTCGATGCCTACGCGGGCCTGCCCGCTTCCGAGCTCATGCCCTACGCGTCCGACGCGCGGGAAGTGTTCGTGCCGGACATGCAGAAATGGTTCGAAGTCCGCCGCCGGTATATCCAGTGGGTGGACGGCCACCTCGCGCAGATGCAGATCGCCACGGACATCACCATGCGCAAGGCCGCCGAGGAAATGGCGCGCCAGCACGAAGAGCGCCTGCAGTTCACGAGCCGCCTGACCACCATGGGCGAAATGGCGTCGTCGCTCGCGCACGAGCTCAACCAGCCGCTCGCGGCCATCAACAACTACTGCATGGGCGCCGTGGCGCGGCTCCACTCGGGCCGCAGCACGCCCGAGGACCTGATTCCGGTGCTCGAGAAAACGTCCGCGCAGGCCGTACGCGCGGGCACCATCATCAGCCGCATCCGGGGCTTCGTGAAGCGTAGCCAGCCGCAGCGCCGCGAAGCGTCGCTGCACGACATCGTCGCCGACGCGGTCGGACTGGCCGATCTGGAAGCCACGCGCCGCCGCGTGACCATCCTCACGCGCCTGCCCGCCCCGCCGCTGCTGCTGTACGTCGATCCGGTGCTGATCGAACAGGTGCTCGTCAACCTGCTCAAGAACGCGGTGGAAGCCATGGCGGGCCTGCCGGCCATGCGCGCGGCCGGCGTCGTGCGCCTGCACGCGCGGGTGGAACCGATGGAATTCGGCCAGTGCTGCTGCATCGACGTGATCGACCAGGGGCCGGGCGTGGACGAGGCGACCAAGGAGCGGCTGTTCGAGCCGTTCTTCAGCACCAAGTCGGACGGCATGGGCATGGGCCTCAATATCTGCCGGTCGATCATCGAATCCCACCAGGGCCGGCTCTGGGTGGAAAACAACCCCGATGGCATCGGCTGCACGTTCAAGATCACATTGCCGATCCACACGGCCCCAACTGAGCAATAATCACGGCATGGGCACTTCCGTTGTACGGCTTTCGCGCAACCTCGCACTCCGGTTACACTTCGCTCCAAACGACCCTTGCCAGGAGACTTCATGACAGCAACGCCTTCCCCAACGCCTCACCGCGGCGAGACCGTCTTCATCGTCGATGACGACGAGGCGATGCGCGACTCGCTGACCTGGCTGCTCGAGGGCAATGGCTATCAGGTCCGCAGCTTCAACAGCGCCGAGCAGTTTCTTTCGGCCTATGACGCCGGACAGGTTTCCTGCCTGATCCTCGACGTGCGGATGCCGGGCATGAGCGGCCCCGAGCTGCAGGAGCGCATGCTCGCCGAGGGCATCGACATCCCCATCGTCTTCATTACCGGCCACGGCGACGTGCCGATGGCGGTCTCCACGATGAAGCGCGGCGCCATCGATTTCATCGAGAAACCGTTCGACGAATCGGAACTGCGCGCGCTCGTGGAGCGCATGCTGACCAAGGCGCGTACCGATCATTCGGCGGCCCGCGAACAGCGCGCGGCCAAGGACCTGCTCGGCAAGCTGACCACGCGCGAGCAGCAGGTGCTCGAGCGCATCGTCGCCGGCCGCCTGAACAAGCAGATCGCCGACGACCTTGGCATCTCCATCAAGACCGTGGAGGCGCACCGCGCCAACATCATGGAGAAGCTCAACGTGAACACGGTGGCGGACCTGCTTCGCCTCGCGCTCTCGCGCAACAGCTGATCCCGGGATCCGCCGGTCTGCCGGCCGCCGCGGCTCAGCCGGCGGCGGCCGGCGGATCCGTCATCTCCTCCGTGCCCCCCAACGCGCGGAACAGCGTCATCTGCGCGCGTAGCTGGTTCACGCGCGTGGTCAGCGCCGCGGCGCTCGCCTCGCGGCGCGCACGCCCATCGTCGAGCGCCGCGCGCAACGTTCCCTTGCCCGCCACATAACGCGCCATGCTCAGCGCTTCCGCGCGCGTGGCCGCGTCCAGCGCGGCACGCACCTCCCCCGCCTCGCGCCCCAGGCTCTCGCGCTCCACCATTGCCTCGTTCACCTCCACGAGCGCCGCGTACAGCGTCTTCTGGTACGTCGTCACGCTCTCGTCGTGGTTCACGCGCGCGATATCGGACGCCATCTGCAATGCCTGCCATTTGAGCAGCGGCATCATCAGGCCGCCTCCGAGCGTTCCGAACGGATTCGAGAACAGCTGACCGAGGTCGCTGCTGCGGCCCGTGGCATCGGCGGTCAGCGTCAGTTTCGGGTAGAAATCGGCGATGCTCGCATCGTAGAGATTGAGCGTCGCGCGCATGCGGGTCTCGGCGGCGGCCACGTCCGGCCGCCGCGCGAGCGCCGTGGCCGGCAGCCCTGGCGCCAGTTCGGGCAGATCGGCGCTCGGCAGGGTATAGGCCGCGGCGGCCTCGGCCGCCACGGGTGCCGACAGCAGCTTGCCCAGCGTCAGGCGCTGCGTATCGCGTTGCCGCAGATGGCGCTCCAGCGCCGCCGATGTCGCCGCCGTATCGCGCTCCGCCAGCGCGAGTTCGATCGCGCTCCCCGCCCCTGCCTGCCTGCGCGCGCGCGTCAGCGAGAGCACCCGCTCCGCGTCCGCGAGGTCGGCCTGCGCCAGCGCGATGCGCGTGTTGAGCTCGGCGATGCTCCAGTACAGCGTGGACACCTCGCCGACGAGCGCGAGCTTCGTCGCCTGCAGATCGAAGGCACTCGCCGCCGCGCGCCATGCGGCGGCCTCCTGCGTGCGCGCCAGTTTTCCCCACAGGTCCACGTCGTAGCTGAGCGCGAGTCCGGCCTCGTAGCCACGCACGCTCGAGCCGCCGTGCTTCAGGTTGCGCTTGGTGCTCGCGCCGGTGCGCAGGTCCAGCGAGGGCATGCCGCGCGCGTCCTCGGCGCCCGCTTCGAGCCGCGCGCGGTACATGCGCAGGCCGGCGAGCGCCAGATCCGCATTGCGCTCGAGTGCCTGCTCGATCAGGGCATCGAGCCGCGCGTCGCCGAATGCGCGCCACCAGCGTGCGTCGGGGCGCATCTGCGTCGCGCCGGCCGGCACGGGCGCGTCCCATGCCGGCGGCAGCGTGGATGCAGGCGTTTCATACGGAGTGCGCAGCAGACTCCCACAGGCCGTACAGGCCATGGCAAGGGCTAGCGCGACGAGCCTGAGCGGCCGGGCCGAACGCCGCATCGCCTTATCCCCTCGCGAGCGCCACGACCGGCACCAGCCGCGACGCATTGCGCGCGGGCACGTAGCCAAATCCCACGCCAACGGCAATTGCGGTGGCGCAGGCCCCGGCCACCGCCCAGGGCGAGAACACCATCGAGATCTCGTTCTGCAGGCGCCCGATCAGCATGCCGATGCACCAGGCGAACGCCACGCCCGCCAGCGCCCCGGTCAGGCACAGCAGCACGGCCTCGATCAGGAATTGCTGGCGGATGTCGGCGCGCCGCGCGCCGACCGCCATGCGGATACCGATCTCGCGCGTGCGCTCGCTCACGGCCACCAGCATGATGTTCATGACGCCCACGCCGCCGACGACCAGCGAGATCAGCGCCACCGCCGATACCAGCAGCGTCAGCGTGCCGGCGATCGCCTCCACCTTCTTGACGAAGTGGTCGCTGACCATGATGAAGAAATCCTTGCGGCCGTGCAGCTTGGTGAGGATGCGTTCCAGATCGCGCGGCGGCCACGCGCCCTGCCCGGGCTTGAGCCGGACCTTGATCGCATCGAAGTAGTCGCGCGCCTGAAACCGGTACATCTGCGTCGTGTACGGCAGCCACGCCTCGGGCGCGGGTTCGGGGGCGAACAGCGCCTTCCGCGTTCGCGCCACGCCGATCACGCGGCACGGCACCTGATCGACGAGCACGGTTTCGCCGACCGGATCGCGATCCTTGCCGAACAGGCGCCGCGCGAGCGTGTCGTCGATGACGATGACCTGCGCCTGCCGGAATACGTCGCTGGCGGAGAACGCGGTGCCGGACGCCATCGTTGCCCCGGAGGCACGGAAGAACCGCGCACCCACGCCGCTCAGCGTCACGCGCACGGACCGGCTGCCGCGGCGCGCCGTCGCCGAACCGGCCACGACCGGGCTGACGCTATCGACATAGGGCTGCATCGCCAGCAATGGCAGGTCGGTCTCGCCCAGCACCCGGCGTCCCGCCGCGTCGTCGTCGTTCCAGTCCTTGCCCGGAAAGATATCGACGGTATGGGCGCCCAGTGCGCGCAGGTCGTCGATCACGCGCCGCTTGGCGCCTTCGCCGAGGCCGGTGACGAGAATCACGGCCGCGATGCCCATGACGATGCCCAGCATCGTCAACGCGGCGCGCAGCCGATGGCTGGTCATGGCGCGCCATGCCATGGCCAGCGATACGCGCAGGCGCGCGAGCGAGATGAGCGATTCCCCGCGTACCGGCGCCATCGTGCCGTTTCGCGCGGGGCCGTCCGTGCGTGCCGCCAGCGCGGGGCCCGGCGCCACGCGCCGGTCGGCAATCACGCGGCCGTCGCAGAGCTCGACCACGCGTTCCGCCACGGCCGCCACGTCGGGGTCATGCGTCACGATGACGATCGTATGGCCTTCCCGATGCAACGCTCGCAGATGCCTGAGCACCTCCTCGTGGCTCGCGCGATCGAGCGCGCCGGTCGGCTCGTCGGCCAGGATCACCGAGCCGCCATTGATCAGCGCGCGCGCGATGCTGACGCGTTGCTGCTGCCCGCCCGACAGCTGCGACGGCAGATGCGCAAGGCGCTGCCCGAGGCCCAGGCGCCTGAGCAGCTGACAGGCGCGCTTGCGACGCACGTCGGCCCGGATGCCCGCATAGATCGCCGGCATCTCGACATTTTCCAGCGCGGTCAGCGCCGGCAGCAGGTCGTAACGCTGGAACACGAACCCGAACGTGTCGCGGCGCAATGCGGCCAGCGCGTCGGCATCGAGCCGGCGCGTATCGCGTCCGCCGATCCGGTAGGTGCCTTCGGTCGGCCGATCGAGGCAGCCGAGCAGATTGAGCAGCGTGGTCTTGCCCGATCCGGACCGGCCGACGATGGCCAGCATCTCGCCCGCGTGGATATCGAGGTCGAGCGGCTGCAGCGCCATCGTCCGCGCGCCGGCCGCCTTGCCCGCGCGGTCCGACACGGTCTCGTAGGCGCGCGACACCGCGCGCAGTTCCAGCAACGGCTGTGTCACGCCTGCTCCCGCGGCATCCCGCCCCACACGTCCGGCCGCGCTCCGCCCCGCGCTTCAGCCTGCGCTTCAGCCCACACTCCGCCCCGAGCTGCGCCCCGCACCTCGGCCCACATCCCGGCCCGCATTTCGTCCCGCACGTCGGCCCGCACGTCCGCCCGCATTTCGTCCCACACGTCGGCCCGCATTTCGTCCCACACGTCCGCCCGCATTTCGTCCCACACGTCGACCCGCATCTCGGCCCGCACATCGGCCTGCATCTCGGCTCGCGTCTCGGCTCGCGTCTCGGCCCGCATGCCAGCCCGCATCTCGCCCCGCACGTCGGCCGGCATCCCGGCCCGCACATCGGCCCGCACATCGGCCCGCACTCCCGCCCGCATCTCGGTCCGCGCCTCGGCCCGCGTCCCGGCTCGCACATCGGCCTGCATCCCGGCCCGCATCTCGCCCCGCACGTCGGCCCGCGTCCCGGCCCGCATCTCGCCCCGCATGTCGGCCCGCATCCCGGCCCGCACATCGGACTGCATCCCGGCCCGCATCTCGGTCCGCGTCTCGGTCCGCACTCCGGCCCGCACATCGGACTGCATCCCGGCCCGCATCTCGGCTCGCGCCTCGGCCCGCATCCCGGCCCGTGTCTCGGCTCGCATCCCGGCCCGCACATCGGCCCGCGTCTCAGCCCGCGTCTCAGCCCGCGCCTCGGCCCGCACTTCGGCCTGCATCTCGGCCCGCATGCCAGCCCGCACCTCGGCTCGCGCCTCGATCGGCGCCTCGGTCGGCGTCTCGGCCCGCATCTCGGCCCGCGCCTCGGCCTGCCCCCCCGCCTGCGGCTCCACCATCACGGCCTCCCCCTCCTCCACGCCGCGAAGAATCTGCACCCAGACGTGATCGCTCAACCCGATCTCCACCTCGCGGGTCTCCCATCCCGCGAGCCTGCCGTCCGCGCCCCGCCGCGCCACCTGCACCGTATGCCGCCCCTGCTCGTCCGGACCGTTCACCGCGGCCGCCGGCACGCGCACCGCGCCGGCCGCGCGGCCCGTGACGATGGACACCTGGGCCGTCATCGATGGCTTCAGCGCATGATCCCCGTTGGCCACCAGAAACTCGCCGTGATAATAGATCGCGCCCCCTTGCCCAATCGCGAGTGGCGCATCCCCGCCCGGCGGTGCCGGCGAAATGCTCCGCAACACGACCGGAACCCTGCGCAGCGGCGCCCCCAGAATCGAGAACCATCCACTCTGCCCCGTACGCACCCGCACCACGTCCGCCTCCGAGATCCGCGCCTTGACGAGCATCTCGTCCAGATCGGCCAGCACAAGGATGGTCGGCGCCGACTGCACCGCCACGAGCGTCTGCCCCACCTCGGCGGTGACCGAAATGACCTGTCCATCCATCGGCGCGACGATGCGCGTATAAGCCAGGCTGGCCGCCGCCGACTCCACGGCCACGCGCGCCTGCCGTACCGTGGCCTCGAGCGCCGCCACGTTCGCCGCGCTGGCCTCGGCCTGCGCGCGGGCCGCATCGAGATCGGCCTCGGTATTGGCATCGGTCTGCCGCATCGCGAGCTCGCGCTTCCATGCCAGCCGATGCTGGCGCAGCTGCGCCAGCTGCGCGGTCCGCTGCGCCTCCGCGTGCGTGAGCGCAGCCTCGGCCCGCTTCAGTTCGTTCTGCTGCAGCACGGGATCGATCTCGGCCAGCAACTGGCCCCGTTCGACGCGATCGCCCACGCGCACGGCCAGCGTCTTGAGCTGGCCGCTGACCTGCGCCCCCACATTGACCTGCCGCATCGGCACGATGGTCCCAGTGGCCAGCACCGTTTCCTCGATATCGCCGCGCGTGGCAGCCACCAAGGGCATGGGCGCCGCGGCGGCCGACAGCCTGTGCCAGACGAAGGCTCCGGCCACGGCAGCGACCGCAAGAACCGCGACCGTCACGATGACGGGCCATGCGCGGCCCAGCGCCGGCCGACAGAAGGCTCGCATCATGTATTCGCCGCCGCACCACATGTCCGTTCTCCGGCGCCGCGCATCAACACGCGCGCTGATGCGCAAACCGGTGGATGCGATGCAACGCCCCGTCGCGCAATTCATATACCGCATCGAACAGCGGCAGCAGGCTGCGATCGTGCGTGACCACGACGGCCGCGCCCTCGCAGGACGTAATGGCCCGCATGACCAGCCCGGCACTGACCTCGTCGAGGTTCGCCGTCGGCTCGTCGAAGATGCTGACCGGCAGGCGCGCGTACAGCGCCCGCGCCACCAGCAGCCGCTGCCGCTCCCCCGCGGAGAGCGACGCGGTGGCTTCGCTGATCAGCGTCGCAAGGCCCGCGGGCAGACCCGCGAGGCGCGTGGCCAGCCCGAGGTTTTCGGCAGTGCGCGCGCACAGGCCGAGGTCCGGTGCCGCGGCGAACATCGTGATGTTGTCGGCAACCGAGCCGCTGAACAGCGTATCGAATGCGGTCTGGTAGTAGCAAAAGGCGCGCAATGCGCCCCAGTCCGCGGTTTCCGCGCCGTCGATGCGCAGCACGCCGGCGCCCGGCCGCTCGAGCCCCGACAGCACGGTCAGCAGCATGGTCTTGCCCGCGCCGGAGGAACCGATGATCGCGATCTTCTCGCCGCGCCGGATCTCCAGCGCCACATCGTCGAGGACCGCATTGCCGCCATCGTGACGCATCGATACGCCCCGCACGGCCAGCACCTCGGGTACGACCCGCTCGGCGTCGCTCCGGCCGGTCGTCCGCGGATCCTTCTCGTGCTCGAAGATGTCTTCCGCGCGCGCTTCGGCCACGCGGTTCGAGCGCATCGCCAGCCATGCGCCATAGACCTGCCCCACGGCACCGATGGCCATTTGCCGCAGGAAGGCGAACGCATAAAAGCCGCCGAACGTCAGCTCGCCAGCCATGATGGCCCGGCCCGCGATGCCTAGTGTGATCATGAGCTCCGTGCCACCGATCCACGCATACGCGGTGCGCTGCCGAAGCTCGAGATCCGCCCCCGCGCGCCACGACGCGTTCACGCGCTGCGCCAGCCGCGTGAACGCGATGCCGCGCGCGTGCAGGATATTGGCCGACTTCAGCGCGGTGATACCCTGCACGCTCTCCAGCAGGAACTGGCGTTGTTCCGCGCCGGAGACCTCCGACTCCACGCGAATGACTTGCGCCTGCATCACGTAGCGTTGCGTCAGCAGTCCGGTCACGATCATCCCCACCACGCTCACGAGCGCGAGTGCCGGTTGCAGCCATGCCATGACGGCAACGGTCAGGATGGCGATGGCCGAAGCGCAGACGATCGCATTGCCAAGCTGCGTCCGGTCGCGCGCCGCATCGCCAAAGGCCACGAGCCGCTCCACGATATCGCCGGGCTTGCGCCGCGAGAAATAGCGCAGGCGATTGTCGAGCAACTGGCCAAAACCGTGGGTCATGGCATGCGTGCCGATACCGGCGCAGCGGCGATTCATCGCCCGCGACGTCAGGCGGTCGAATGCAAACGCGCCGGCCAGCGCAAGCAGGTATGCGAACGCAACCTTCTCGTAGAGATCGAGGTTCTCGCGGTCGAGCATCCAGTCGACCGTCATGCCCACGAACAGCGGCGTCAGGAACGCCAGCAGTCCGGCACCGAGCATCAGCGCGACCAGCCGCGCCCCGCCCGCCATGCCAAGCACGTCGGGCCACGCGCGGCGCCGGCTTTCGGAGGTGCGCGGCTGCGGCCGGACCGTTTCGTCCAGCACCAGCGCGTAACCGGACGCTACACTCGCAAGCTCCGTGGCGTGCATCACATGCATGCCCACGGCCGGGTCGAACACCTGCATGCGATTGCCGCCGCCGCGCATCGCCAGCACGAAATGATTGCCGCCCACGTGGACGATCGCGGGCAGCGGCAGCTCCCGCAGCGCGTCGCGCGGAAAGCAGACCGGATCCGCCGCAATGCCGTGCTGCGCCAGCGCGTCGGCAATATCCGCGAGCGACATGCCAAGCAGCGGCGCCCCATGGCGCGCGCGCAGGTCCGCGAGGGTCGCGTCCCGCCCCAGCGATTTCAGCAGCATGACCATGCAGGCCAGCCCGCACTCGGACGTTTCGCCCTGATAAACGGGTTCGATCGGGTGCAGGCCCGCGATGGCGCCAAACGACGTGCGCGAGGGAGTGCGTGTGGACATGATCAACGCTCCGCGCTGTCGTTGAAGTAGAACAGCGAAGGGAAATGCCACAGCAGCCACTGGTCGCCATGCGACCACAACGCCTGCTCCATGCAGCGCGCGATGCCGTCGACATCGTCGCAGGGATCGAAGATGCGGATTGCCAGCCGGTCGTCCTGCCAATAGATGTAAAACGGCAGGATGCCGACGCCCGCCATGCGCGCGAAGCTCTCTGCGCCGACGTGCAGACGCGCTTCCCGGCCGAACAGCCGCACGGAGCGCGTGCGCATCGCATAGCCCAGATACGCTTCGGAGAACTGCGGCAGGATGTCGGGGAACATCACGAGGTTCGCCGCGTGCTCGCGCAGCTCACGCATGATCCGGCGATGCGCGGCGAGCGGCGCGTCCGGAGCATGCTGGATGACCGTCATGCCATGCGCCTGCAGGTGACTGGCCTCCATGAGCCCAATCCGCTCCTGCCCATAGATCGAGAATACGTGCGCGCGCCGCGGCGCGGCCAGCGCGGCCACGACCGTCGCGGTGATATCGGAGCACATATGCAGCGGCGCCAGGACAGGTGGCCCGCCACGGCGCGATGCGCGCGATATGGCCGCCTCCAGCTGCGCGGCGCAGGCCTCGAGCATCGGTACCAGCGTGGGGGCGGCGCAGCACACCGCCGAGTCGAGCACCATGCGTCGGCGCATCGCGACCCGATACTGGATCCCGTCGGGCATGCCCGCCACCTCTCGGCGCAGACGTTCGCACATGGCACCCCGCGGCCGGTCGCCGAGGGCGCGCGCGACGGGCACCATCGGCAGCCGGCAGAGCCGCATCACGAGGCCGATATCGGCGCGCGCCCAGAATTGCGCCTGCGCCCACATGGCACCGCGTCGAAACCTGCCTTGCACCGCCTCGCCGGTCATTCCCATGCCAAGCGATATCGCGAGAGATATCTGCATCACTTTCAATGTCGCAATGACCAGTTGACGCCAATCCCTCACGCCATGCGCGAGGGATCGGCCCTGTCGGACGGGTGTCGCGGAGAGGCGCTAGCATGTCCCTCCCCGCCACGTCCCGTCCGGCGTCAGGACGCGCGCAAGCGTATCAACCCCACTTGCCACGGCGAACGTAGACGTTCACGACCGTGGTGTTGCGCACGTTGGCGCCAGCGCGGGAGGTGGAGTTGGCACGCGTGTTGGCGGCCGGTGCCGAGGCACCTTCGTAGCCGCCCACCACGCCGTGCGCCTGTTCGCGGCTCATCTTGCGAATCTGACTGACGTTATGCATCACTAATCCTCACTAGTTTCAGAGTGGTCTTCGTTAACAACCATGGAAGGAATGCGAACCGCCATTCCGTCCGATCGACGCGCCAATCCTGCCGGCGCGTTGAAGTCATTCTCGGGTTCAACCCCGATCCCACCGCGATTCTTCACAGAAATTTGCAGGCGCCCGACGAGAATATTTTTAAAAGAATCACACTCCGCCATTCCGGTTTATTTTCGAAAGACCGTGGGGCCGCGGGCGCCGGACCCCGCCACGGCCACGGACGGGCGGGCGAACCCTTATAATTCGGCCATTGCGCCGCGCGTCGCCCCCAAGACGCCTTGACGCTCGACGCCCCGACTCACCCTCAGCAGCCCAGCACATCCATGTCCGCTCAACTGATCGACGGCAACGCCCTTGCCAAACACATCCGAACCGAAGCCGCCCAGCGCGCCGCCCGCCTGACCGAACGCGGTCACCAGCCCGGCCTCGCCGTGGTACTGGTCGGCGAGGACCCGGCCAGCCAGGTCTACGTGCGCAACAAGGTGAAGGCCTGCGAGGACAACGGTTTCCACTCGTCGCTGGACCGGTATCCGGCCGACCTCTCGGAAGCCGACCTGCTCGCGCGCATCGACGCGCTGAACCGCGACCCGAAGATCCACGGCATCCTGGTCCAGCTGCCGCTGCCGAAGCACATCGACAGCCACAAGGTCCTCGAGGCCATCGCCCCCGAGAAGGACGTCGATGGCTTCCACGTCGCCAACGCGGGCGCGCTGATGACCGGCGCCCCGCTGTTCCGCCCGTGCACGCCCTATGGCTGCATGAAGATGCTCGAGTCCGTTCAGTACCCGCTGCGCGGCGCGCGCGCGGTCGTGATCGGCGCGTCGAACATCGTCGGCAAGCCGATGGCCATGCTGCTGCTGCAGGCCGGCGCCACGGTGACCATCTGCAACAGCAAGACGCGCGATCTGGCCGCGCACACGCGCGATGCCGACGTGGTCGTGGCCGCCGTGGGCCGTCGCAATATCCTGACTGCGGACATGGTGAAGCCGGGCGCGGTCGTGATCGATGTGGGCATGAACCGCGACGATGCCGGCAAGCTGTGCGGCGACGTCGATTTCGCGGGCGTGCGCGAGGTGGCCGGCTACATCACGCCGGTGCCGGGCGGCGTAGGCCCGATGACGATCACGATGCTGCTCGTCAACACGCTGGAAGCCGCCGAACGCGTCGCGGACGCCGCGCGGGCCTGACGCCCCCGGGCCGGCTAACGGCCCGATTGAAAACGCATACTGGAAATTTCGCCGCGAAGGCCTCATCTTGCACATAGGTGCCGCCGCCCGAGGCGGCCTTCACCGAAGCAACGCCGTCACCGAATATTCGTGAGAACCGCCATGGAAAAAGACGTCACCTCCCTGCAAGACAATCCCCTGGCCGACTTCACCGACCTGCCGCGGTTCGCCGAGATCCGCCCCGAGCACATCGGACCCGCGCTGGACGTGCTGCTCGCGCAGGCCCAGGCCGCCGTGGATCGCGCCGAAGACCCCGCCACGCCCGCCACATGGCGCGATGCCGTGGAGGCGCTGGAAGCCGCGACCGAACCCCTCGGCCGCGCCTGGGGCGTCGTCGGACACCTGAGCGCCGTCGCGGACACCCCGGAACTGCGCAAGGCGCATGCCGACAACCTGCCGCGCATGACCGAGTTCTGGTCGTCGCTGGGCCAGAGCCTCGCGCTGTACGACAAGTACAAGGCCGTGGCCGCCGGCCCCGAATTCGCGGGCCTGAGCCCCGCGCGCAAGCAGTTGCTCGAGAACGAGCTGCGCGGCTTCCGCCTGGGCGGCGCCGAGCTGGCGGAGGACCGCAAGCCCCGCTTCGCGCAGATCCAGGAAGAACAGGCCCAGTTGTCCAAGGCCTTTTCGGACCACGTGCTGGACGCGACCAATGCCTACGGCCTGTTCGTCGAGGACGAATCGCGCCTGGCCGGCATTCCCGAGGACGCGAAGGAAGCCGCGGCCATGGCCGCGCAGAAGGACGGCAAACCCGGCTGGAAGTTCACGCTGCATTTCCCCTCGTACTTCCCCGTGCTCCAGTACGCGGACGACCGCGCGCTGCGCCAGACCATGTACGAAGCCAGCGTCACGCGCGCGTCCGAGCTGGGCGCGAAGTACGGCAGCGGCAAGGACGAGTGGGACAACACCGCGAACATGCGCGACCAGCTTGCGCTGCGCCGCGAAGAAGCGCAGATGCTCGGCTACGCCAACTATGGCGAGGTCTCCCTCGTGCCGAAGATGGCCGAATCGCCGGCCGACGTGCTGCGCTTCCTCGACGAACTCGGCGTCAAGGCCCGCCCGTACGCCGAGAAGGACTGGGCGGAACTGCGCGCGTTCGCGGCCAGCGAGCTCGGCCTGAACACGATCGAGCCGTGGGACGTGGCCTATGCCTCCGAAAAGCTGCGCCAGCAGCGTTATGCGTTCTCGGAGCACGAGGTCAAGCAGTACTTCCCGGAGCAGAAGGTGCTCGAGGGCCTGTTCGGCGTGATCGAGAAACTGTTCACGGTCCGGATCGAACCCGATCAGGCGCAAACCTGGCACAAGGACGTGCGTTTCTTCCGCGTGGTCAATCCGCAGGGCGCGCTGCTCGCGCAGTTCTACGTCGACCTGTACGCGCGCGAAGGCAAGCGTGGCGGCGCGTGGATGGACGACGCGCGCGGCCGCAAGGAGCGCGACAACGGCACCGTGCAGACGCCCGTGGCCTACCTGACCTGCAATTTCTCCGCGCCGGTCGGCGACAAGCCCGCGCTGTTCACGCACGATGAAGTCATCACGCTGTTCCACGAGTTCGGGCACGGCCTGCACCACATGCTGACGCAGGTGGGCGACCTCGGCGTGTCGGGCATCAACGGCGTGGAATGGGATGCCGTGGAACTGCCGTCGCAGTTCATGGAAAACTTCTGCTGGGAGTACGAAGTACTGTCCGGCATGACCCAGCATGTCGAGACGGGCGAGCCGCTGCCGCGCGCGCTGTTCGATCGCATGCTCGCGGCCAAGAACTTCCAGAACGGCATGATGACGCTGCGCCAGATCGTGTACTCGTCGTTCGACATGCATCTGCACACCGACTTCGACCCGCAGGGCGGCAAGACGGTGCTGGAGCTGTCGCGCGAGATCAACAACCGCGTGCACGTGGTGCCGCAGCATCCGCTGTCGCGCTGGCCGAACACGTTCAGCCATATCTTCGCGGGCGGCTACGCGGCGGGCTATTACAGCTACAAGTGGGCGGAAGTGCTGTCCGCGGACGTCTATGCGGCGTTCGAGGAAGCGGCGCAGCTGTCCGGCAGCGTGCTCGACGGCGAAACGGGCCGGCGCTACCACCGCGAGATCCTGTCCGTGGGCGGCAGCCGCCCGGCGATGGAATCGTTCGTCGCGTTCCGGGGCCGCGCGCCGCAGATCGACGCGCTGCTGCGTCACGGTGGCATGGCCGAGGGCGTCTCCGCGTAACCGCCCCATGCTCCGCGCATGAACCTGCCCTTCCCGATCCGCACCGAGTGTCCCCCGGGCGCGTGCGTGTGCGACCGGGAAGCGCTCCTCGCGGATCCGAACGCGGACCTCCGCATCCTGCGACTCACGCGCGAGGAAGAGAAGCGCCTCGTCGACAGGCTCGAGAATCTTTCGAGCCTGGCCGACCTGCGCAAGATGGAAGAACGCATGCACGCCCAGCTCGGCATCGTCGTGACGATCACGCCGAGCGCGCGCGAGGTCCGTACCACGCGCGGCATCCATATCCAGCTCGCCGACCAGCCGGGCCTCTGCCGCAAGACCAAGCAGAACATTCCAGCCGCCATCCGCCGCAGCATGGAACGGCATCCGGAAATCGCCTACGCCATCCTCGACGGCTACGATCTCGTCGGACAGGGCGGCCTCGATCTCGCGGGTAGCGACGGTGCGGGTGGGAACGACTCGGGCGGGCACGAATAGTACAATCGCGGCATTCCATCCGCACTCCCCCCACCCATGCGAATCGCCAGCTGGAACGTCAATTCCCTCAAGGTCCGTCTGCCCCAGGTATTACAGTGGCTCGCCGCGCAGGACGCGGCCGGTACGCCGATCGACGCGCTCTGCCTGCAGGAATTGAAACTCCCCGACGACAAGTACCCGCTGGCCGAACTCGAGAATGCCGGCTTCCACAGCGTGTACACGGGCCAGAAGACCTACAACGGCGTGGCCATCGTCGCGCGCGACGGCAGCATGCCCGGTCCCGTCGATGTCGTGCGCAATATCCCCGGCTTCGAGGACACGCAGCAGCGCGTGGTCGCCGCGACCTACGGCGACGTGCGGCTGATCAGCGCCTATTTCCCGAACGGCCAGGCGCTGGACTCGGACAAGTTCGTCTACAAGCTCGACTGGCTGCGCGCGCTCACGCCGTGGATCCAGTCGGAGATGGCGCGCTACCCGAAGCTCGCGCTGCTCGGCGACTTCAATATCGCCCCCGAGGACCGCGACGTGCACGACCCCGCCAAGTGGGAAGGCCAGAACCTCGTCTCGCCACCGGAGCGCGATGCGTTCAGGGCGCTGGTCGCGCTCGGCCTCGTCGATGCGTTCCGCATGTTCGAGCAGCCCGAGAAGATGTTCTCGTGGTGGGATTACCGCATGATGGGCTTCCGCCGCAACGCGGGCCTGCGCATCGACCATATCCTGCTGTCGCCCGAACTCGCCGGCCGTTGCACCGCGTGCGCCATCGACAAGGAGCCACGCCGCTGGGAGCAGCCCTCCGACCATACGCCGGTAGTGGCGACGCTCGACCTCGCATGATGCCCGCGGCTGGCGATCGCGGTCTGCGGGGCGTGGTCCCCCGCCTGTTTCCATGGGCGCGACGCATCACGCCGCTGACGCTGCGCGCGGACCTCATCGCCGGCCTGCTCGGCGCGGTGCTCGTGCTGCCGCAGGGGGTCGCGTTCGCGACGCTGGCCGGCCTGCCGCCGCAGTACGGCATCTACACGGCGGTGGTGCCCTGCATCGTCGCCGCGCTGTTCGGCTCCAGCTGGCACGTGATGTCGGGGCCGACCAACGCGAACTCGCTCGCCCTGTTCGCGATGCTGAGTCCCGTCGCCTTCGCGGGCAGCCCCGCATATATCGCGCTCGCGCTCGCGGTCACGATCCTCGTCGGTCTGCTGCAACTCGCGGTGGGCGTGCTGCGCCTCGGCTCGCTCGCCAACTTTATCTCGCCGTCGGTGCTGCTGGGCTTCACGTGCGGCGCCGCCACGCTGATCGCGCTCTATGCGCTCAAGGACCTGTTCGGACTCGCCGTGCCCACCGGCACGAGCGCGTTCGGGGTCGTCCGCTTCCTGTTCGAGAACCTCGACACCATCAACTGGAACGCGGTGGCGGTCGGCGCCATCACGCTGGGCGTCACGCTCGCGGTGCGCCGCGTGTCGCGCCGCCTGCCGTTCATGCTGATCGGCCTGCTCGCGGGTTACGCGGCCGCGCTGTCGCTCAATGCGAGCGGCTGGGGCGATCCGCGCCATGTGAACGTGATCGGCCCGATCCCATCGGCCTTCCCACCGTTCCAGTTGCCGGATCTCAACTGGCGCACGCTGCCGGACCTGCTCGGCATCGCGTCCGCGCTGACGATCGTCGCGCTGGGCCAGTCGATCTCCATCGCCAAGGCGGTGGCGCTGCGCTCGGGCCAGCATATCGACGCCAACCGCGAATTCATCGGCCAGGGGCTGTCGAATATCGCGGGCGGCCTGTTCTCGAGCTATATCTCGTGCGGCTCGCTGAACCGCTCGATGCCGAACTTCGAAGCCGGCGCGCAGACGCCGATGGCGAGCGTGTTCTCGGCGCTGCTGCTCGTGGTGCTCGTGCTCGTCAGCGCCCCGCTGCTCGCGCAGATTCCGCACGCGGCCATCGCCGCGATGCTGCTGCTCGTGGCCTGGGGGCTGCTCGATATCGCGCGCCTGCGACGTATCGCGCGGCTGTCCCGCATCGAGTTCGCGATCGCCATCGGCACGTTCGCCGCCACGCTCGTCATCCGGCTCGAAATGGCCGTGCTGCTCGGCACGATCCTGTCGCTCGTGGCCTATCTCTACCGCACGTCGCGCCCCGCGGTGCGCAGCCTCGTGCCCGATGCCGACGATCCGGGCCGCCGCTTCACGCCCCTCGACGAGCTCCATCGCCCGCAACCCGAATGCCCGCAGCTCAAGCTGCTGCGCATGGAGGGTGCGATCTTCTTCGGCGCCGTGCAATACGTGACCGACCGCCTGCACTGGCTGCGCACGGTCGATGCCAGTCAGACGCATCTGCTCGCGATGACCAAGAGCATGAACTTTATCGATCTGGCCGGCGCGGAGATGTGGGAATCGGAACTCGCGGAGCGGCGGGCGGCGGGCGGCGATCTCTACTTCCACCGGCCACGCACGCAGGTGCTGGAGACGTGGGCGCAGACCGGCTTTGCCGACAAGCTCGGACCCGACCACGTGTTCCCGACCAAGCGGCAGGCGCTGCACACGATCATTGCCCGGCTTTCACCCGAGATCTGTGCGCAATGCCACGTACGCATCTTCGAGGAATGCGCAAGCCGTCCCGGCGGCCCGGATTACCGTGCGTCGGAAGATGAAAACATCAGGGGGGATAAACCTCTATGAAGGTACGCCGGCTGGCCCGATAGAGAACCGGGGCCGATGCCGGCGCAGGAGGGTCGCGTCGTCGGTGCCTGCCGAATCGCTACGACGACCCGGCGCCACCAGCGGCGCAAGACTGCGCGTCTTACACCGGCGCCACGTGTGCGCGTTTCACGACGATCGGCTGGGGCACGCCCTGCTCGATCAGTACTACCGCCGCGCGTTCGATGGTCTCGCGACCTGCGCGGAATGCTTCTTCCAGTGACAGCACCTGGTCGGCACTGAAGCCTTCCCACAGCGCTTCGCGCGTCACCACGCACGTCACTTGCTCGCCATCGACGAGCGCATGGAACAGCAGTCCCTCGTTATTGATGTCGTAGCGCTCTTGCTCCTGGAATTTGATTTCCATCATCACAGCCCTCCATATGCAAGTGGAGAAGCATCCTAACATGGCTCGCCCCAAGTCGTGTGCGAAGACCCCCAACTCGCGCCGAGATTGCATGACGTTCGGGCGTGCGATACGTGCCATCACAGGTCGTCTTTGCATACCTATGTGTCGTTGTCATGGATGCGCGTGTATTTTCTGCCCGGGATTTGACAAGCGCAAAATTGATGATAAAATCTCGTTCTTCGTTGGGGCGTTAGCTCAGTTGGTAGAGCAGCGGACTCTTAATCCGTAGGTCGAGTGTTCGAGTCACTCACGCCCCACCAGCGAATTTAAAAAAGCCGGAACCTGAAAAGGTCCCGGCTTTTTGCATTCCTGCCGCACATCAATCGTCAATGCGCCTGCGCACGCTCGAACAGCGTCCGCGCCAGCCGCCGATGATCGGCGAGCACCACAGGCAGGTCCGCGGTCCGCAACACGCCGTCCCGCACCACGACCCGGCCGTTGATGACGCTCGTCGCCACCGTGCCCGGCGTGCAGAACACCAGCGCCGCCACGGGATCGTGCCCCGCGCCCGCATAGCCCACGCCCGACATGTCGAATGCCACGACATCGGCCGACATGCCCGGCGCCAGCGCGCCGATATCGTCGCGATCGAGCACCCGTGCACCGCCCAGCGTGGCGATCTCCAGCGCCTCGCGCGCGCTCATTGCCGCCGGCCCATGGCCGACACGCTGCAACAGCATCGCCTGCCGCGCCTCGCCGAGCATATGCGCCCCGTCGTTCGAGGCACTGCCATCGACACCGAGCCCCACGGGCACCCCCGCATCGCGCATCGCGCGAATCGGCGCGATGCCGGAAGCCAGCCGCATGTTCGAGCACGGACAATGCGCGATGCCGGTTCCCGTGCGCGCAAACAGCGCGATACCAGGCGCGTCGAGCTTCACGCAGTGCGCGTGCCATACGTCGTGGCCGACCCAGCCGAGGTCTTCGGCATATTCGGCCGGTGTCATGCCAAAGCGCTCGCGCGAGTACGCAACGTCGTTGTCGTTCTCGGCCAGATGCGTGTGGAGGGAGACGCCATAGTGGCGCGCCATGACGGCGGACTCGCGCATCAGGTCGCGCGATACCGAGAACGGCGAGCACGGCGCCAGCACCACGCGCAGCATCGCGTGCCGCGAGGCATCGTGATACTGCTCGACCAGGCGCTGGCTGTCGCGCAGGATCGCGGCCTCCTGTTCCACCACGACGTCGGGCGGCAGCCCACCCTGGCTTTGGCCGACGCTCATCGAACCGCGCGCCGCATGGAAGCGCATCCCCATTTCGTGCGCCGCGCCAATCGCGTCATCGAGTCGCGCGCCGTTCGGATACAGATACAGGTGGTCGCTGGTCGTCGTGCAACCGGACAGCATCAGCTCGGCCATCGCCGTCCGCGTCGAGGCCGCGATCATCTCGGGCGTCAGATGCGACCAGATCATATACAGGTTCGTCAGCCACGAGAACAGCTCCGCGTCCTGCGCGGCGGGCACCGCGCGCGTCAGGCTCTGGTACATGTGGTGATGCGTGTTGACGAGGCCCGGCATCACCACGTGGCCCGTCATGTCGATGACCTCGGCAGCGCCCGCGTCGGCACGCTCGCGCCATTCGCGCGGCAGCGCGTCCGTGGGGCCGACCCATACGATCGACGGTCCATCGGTCACCAGCGCGCCGCGCGGAATCTCGCGGCGTTCCGCGTCCATCGTGACGAGCACATCGGCGTTTTGCAGAATCAGGGGCATGGCGAAACTCGCTGGGCAGTGATGGCCACAGTCTAGGCCCATGCACGCCACCGAAGGAAGCGCCGATTTTCGCGCGAGGTGTCCACAAAATGCGCACACCTCCCGCGCCGGCCGGCCCGTCGTCCTCAGCGCTCCAGAACGGCCATGGCCGCCGCCATCGCTTCAGCCATCAGCTGCGCGGCAGGGCTCGCCACCCCGCGCGCGCGGGTCACCAGCCGGAGCGTCTGCCGCGGCAGCCCCGCATCGCGCAACGGCACGTACACCACGCCGCCGTGCGCCCGCGCCTCGCGCACATCGAGCGGATTGAGCAACGCCACACCGCTGCCCGCCGCGGCAAGCCGCTGCAACAGCTCGATCGACGTCGACTCGACCCCGGGCACCACCTCGAGCGCCGCCGCTGCAAACGCGCCATCGATCAGTGCGCGAATGGAGAGCGATGGTGCCGGCAACAGCAGCGGATATCCCGCGCACTCGGCCAGCTGCACGGAGACCTGCCCCGCCAGCGGATGCCCGGGCGCGACCACGGCGCCGATCTGCCAGTGGCTGCCGGCGACGATGCGCAACGCGGGCAGATCGGGCAGGTCGTAGCCGAGCCCGATGTCGGCGTCGCCCTCCTCCACCGCGCGCAGGATACTCTCGACCGGCAGGTCGGCCACGCGCACCGCGATGCCCGGATGCCGCTGCCGGAAGTCGTGCACGAGCGACGGCATCCAGGCCCCGGCAAGGCCCGCGGTGACCGCGACCGTCACCACACCGCGCCGCGCATGCCGGATGTCCGCAATCCGCGCGCGCAGCGCCTCATGTTCGCGCAGCGTCTGCCGTGCGTGGGCCACCACCATTTCGCCGAGCGGCGTCAGCACGAGCCGCCGCTGGATGCGTTCGAACAACGGCGCACCAAGCTCGGCCTCGAGGTCGAGGATCTGCCGGTTGATCGCTGTGGGTGCGACGTGCAGATGGACGGCCGCCTGACGGATCGAACCGCGGCGAACCACTTCATCGAGATAGCGCAGGACACGAGCGTGCATGGCGCGCATTGTAATCAGAAAAAATGCACGAGAGGGGTTGCGCGTTCTTCGGACGCTGCTATAATCGCTGTCTTCGTTGGGGCGTTAGCTCAGTTGGTAGAGCAGCGGACTCTTAATCCGTAGGTCGAGTGTTCGAGTCACTCACGCCCCACCAGCGAATTTAAAAAAGCCGGAATCCGCAAGGATCTCCGGCTTTTTGCTTTGGCGCTCTCGTAAAAAAGGGCCATAAAAAAACCCTCTCCATCGGAGAGGGTTGTTATCGCTTACGCGCCTTCGCGCGAAGCACGCTTGCGCTCGTGCTCCTTCAGATGGCGCTTGCGCAGACGAATGCTCTTCGGCGTGATCTCGACCAGCTCGTCGTCGGCGATGAATTCCACCGCGTACTCGAGCGACATCTGGATCGGCGGCACCAGACGCACGGCTTCGTCGGTACCCGACGCGCGCACGTTGGTCAGCTGCTTGCCCTTGATCGGGTTCACGACGAGGTCGTTGTCGCGGCTATGGATACCGATGATCATGCCTTCGTACAGCGCATCGCCCGGCTTCACGAACATGCGGCCGCGATCCTGCAGCTTCCACAGTGCGTAGGCCACAGCATCGCCGTCGTCCTGCGAGATCAGCACGCCGTTGTGGCGATCGCCCAGACCGCCTTCGCGCAGCGGCGCGTAGTCGTCGAAGATATGGCTGATCAGGCCGGTACCGCGCGTCAGCGTCAGGAACTCGCCCTGGAAGCCGATCAGGCCGCGTGCCGGAATCCGGTACTCCAGACGCGTACGGCCCTTGCCGTCCGATGCCATGTCGAGCAGCTCGCCCTTGCGGCGGCCCAGCTCTTCCATCACCGAACCCTGGTGGCCGTCTTCCACGTCCACGGTCAGCAGCTCGTACGGCTCGTGCTTGACGCCGCCGATGTCCTTGAACACCACGCGCGGACGCGACACGGCCAGCTCGTAGCCTTCGCGGCGCATGTTTTCCAGCAGGATGGTCAGGTGCAGTTCGCCGCGGCCCGACACTTCGAAGATCGTGTCGTCGCCGGTATCGGCCACGCGCAGCGCCACGTTCGACTTGAGTTCGCGGTCCAGACGCTCGCGCAGCTGGCGGCTCGTCACGAACTTGCCTTCACGGCCGGCCAGCGGCGACGTGTTGACGCAGAAGTTCATGGTCAGCGTGGGCTCGTCCACCTTCAGCATCGGCAGCGCGTCCTGCGCGTCCGGCGCCATCACGGTGCAGCCGATACCCAGCTCCTCGATGCCGTTGATCAGCACGATGTCGCCGGCTTCCGCCTCGGGCACGATCTCGCGCTCGAGACCCACGAACTTCAGGACCTGATTGATACGGCCCTTGATCGGGTTGCCTTCCGGACCGAACTTGACCACCACGTCCTGCAGCGGACGCGCGCGGCCACGCGAGATACGGCCCACGCCGATCTTGCCGACGTAGCTCGAGTAGTCGAGCGAGATGATCTGCAGCTGCAGCGGACCGTCCGGATCGTCGTCGCGCACGGGCACCTTGTCCAGCACGGTCTCGAACAGCGGCTTCATGTCGCCTTCGCGCACCGCGTCGGTCAGGCCCGCGTAGCCGTTCAGGCCCGAGGCGTAGATCACGGGGAAATCCAGCTGCTCGTCGCTCGCGCCGAGCTTGTCGAACAGGTCGAACGTCTGGTTGATCACCCACTCCGGACGCGCGCCCGGACGGTCGATCTTGTTGATCACGACGATCGGCTTCAGGCCGAGGGCCAGCGCCTTGCGCGTGACGAAGCGCGTCTGCGGCATCGGGCCTTCGACGGCATCCACCAGCAGCAGCACGCCGTCGACCATCGACAGCACACGCTCCACTTCACCGCCGAAGTCCGCGTGTCCCGGGGTATCGACGATGTTGATGTGCGTGCCGTTGTATTCGACGGCACAGTTCTTCGCGAGGATCGTGATCCCGCGTTCCTTTTCCAGGTCGTTCGAATCCATCACGCGTTCCGCGACTTGCTGGTTTTCGCGGAAGGTGCCTGCCTGGCGCAGGAGTTGGTCGACCAGGGTGGTCTTGCCATGATCGACGTGAGCGATGATGGCGATGTTGCGGATAGCGCGGGTCATGAGGCGTCCCCCGAATTCGGAGCGTTCTAAAAATAACCCGACATTCTAGCATGTTGCAGCGCAAGAATGCGATGAATCGCTGCGGACCCGTGCAGACGCCGGTTGTCAGACAGGTCAGTTCATTTTATTGCGAACCGTGCAATATCGAATTGCGGCCATTGCAGCGTTCGCATCACATGCATACATTTGCCCCGGCAACCTTTGCCGTGGCAATGAATGACATCTCAGGCACCTCCCCCCTCCTCGACCGATCCGTTCGATCCCGACCGCTATGAAATGGGCCGCAGTATCGGCTACGTGCTCGCGCGCGCCAAAAGCCACCTTGCCTATAGCGTGGAGCAGGAAGTCAGCGACCTCGATATCACGCATCCGCAGGCCAGCTGCCTGATGATGCTCGCCAAGGGAGCGGCGCGAACGGTGACCGACCTTGGGCGCGAACTCGGCACCGATGCCGGTTCCGTCACGCGCCTGCTCAGCCGGCTCGAGAAGCGCGGCCTGATTGCCCGCACACGCCGGGACGACGACCGCCGCGTCGTGGACCTGTCGCTGACTTCGGAAGGCGAGGCCCTCGTCGGCAAGCTGCCCGCGATCTACTGCGGCGTGCTCCGGCGCCATTTCGAAGGATTCACCACGGCCGAAATCGAAACGCTGCGCGGCCTGCTCCAGCGCGTGATCGACAACCATCAGGACCTCTCCAAATCATGAAGCCAGTCCATTCCACCGCATTGAAGGTGCTGGCCGCCCTCGCGGTGTCGATCGTCGCCGGGTGCGCCGCATTCGGCGATGCCCAGAGCACGCAGACCATGACCTCGCCGGACGCGCTCGCGCAAGGCGCGTCGCAGGTACTTGCGGCCGGCCATGGCGAGTGGCCGTCGCAGGACTGGGTCGATCAGTTCCAGGACCCGCAGCTGCGCGCGCTCGTCGATGAGGCCACGCACGACAACCCGAACCTGCAGGCCGCGTTCGCGCGCGTGCAGGCCTCGCGCGCGATGGCCATGGCCACGCGCGCCGCGCTGTACCCGGGCATCGACTTCGAAGGCAGCATCGTGCGCCAGCGCTTCTCGTCCACGGATCTGTTCGAGGGCACGCCCCTCGCGGGTTCGTGGCAGAACGCCTCGCGCATGCAGTTCGGGCTCGACTACGATTTCGACTTCTGGGGCAAGAACCGCGCGGCGCTGGAAGCGGCGCTCTCCGAAGACCGCGCGGCCGAAGCGGAAAGCCAGGCTTCGCGGCTGCTGCTCTCCACGGCCATCGCACGCAACTACAACCGGCTGGCCGCGCTGTACGCGCAGCGCGACGTTGCCGAGCGCGCCATCGCCCAGCGCCGCGACCTGACCGAACTGTCGCGCCAGCGGCTGTCCGCGGGCCTCGACACGCAGGTGGAAACCACCCAGGCGCGCGGCACGGTCGCGGCCGCGCAGACGGACCTGCAACGCATCGACGAAGACATCGCGCTCGCGCGCAACCAGCTCGCGGCGCTGCTCGGCAAGGGCCCCGACCGCGGCCTGCGGATCGCAAAGCCCACGCTGCTGGCGCACGCCACGCCGACGCTGCCCGACGACCTCGCCATCGGCCTGCTGGGCCGCCGTCCCGACATCGTGGCCGCACGCTGGCGCGTGGAAGCCGCGGCCGGCGACGTGAGCGTCGCGCGCAAGGAATTCCTGCCGGACATCACGTTCAGCGCCTACGCGGGCGTGGCATCGCTCGATCCGTCCAACCTGCTGATGGGCATCAGCCGCACGTTCGGCTTCGGCCCCGCGGTGCAGTTGCCGATCTTCGCGGGCGGCCGGCTGCGCGCGAACCTCAAGGGCCGTTACGCGCAGTACGACATCGCGGTGGCCAGCTACAACCAGACGCTCGTCGATGCGCTGCGCGAAACCGCGGACACGGTGACGAGCATCCGCAGCGTCGATCAGCAGATCGTCACGCAGCGCGAGGCGCTGGATCTGGCCGAGCACGCGTATTCGCTCGCCACCACGCGCTACAAGGCGGGCCTCGGCACGCAGCTCACGGTCCTCAATGCCGAGAGCACGGTGCTGCAGCAGCGCCGCCTTGCCACAGACCTGCAGGCACGCCGGCTCGACCTCCAGATCGGCCTGGTCAAGGCGCTCGGCGGCGGCTACGCGGCCCCCGAGGCCGCGCCAAAACCGACGCATGGCTGATCCCGGCGAACCCACACACGCACCGCACACGCAAGAGACCGATATGAGCACCGACGCGCAATCCGCCGCACCCGCCAACAGTAACGGCAACGGTAATGGCAATGGCAACAACAACAAGCGCAAGCGACTGCTGATCGCCCTGACCGCCGCGGTGGTCGTGGCCGGCATCGGCTATGGCCTGTACTGGGGCCTGTACGCCCGCCATTTCGAGAACACCGACGATGCCTACGTCGCCGGCAACGTCGTGCAGGTGACCCCGCTTGCGGGCGGCACCGTCGTCTCGATCGCCGCCGACGACACGCAGCTCGTCACCGCGGGCCAGTCGCTGATCCAGCTGGACCGCGCGGACTCGCAGGTCTCGCTCGAGCAGGCCGAGGCGCAGCTCGCGCAGGCCGTGCGCGAGGTCCGCACGCTCTACGTCAACAACGGTTCGCTCGCGGCCAACGTGGCCATGCGGCAGGCCGACGTGGCCAAGGCGCGCGAGGACCTCGTGCGCCGCCAGGCCATCGCCAATTCGGGCGCGGTATCGAGCGAAGAAATCGCCCACGCGCGCACCGCGCTGCAGGCCGCGGACTCCGCGCTGCTCGCCGCGCAGGAGCAGCTCGCCTCGAACAAGGCGCTGACCGACCAGACCACCGTCGAGAAACATCCGAACGTGCAGCGCGCCGCCGCCAACCTGCGCGCCGCGTATCTCGCGTTCGCGCGCTCGACGCTGCCGGCGCCCGTCACGGGCTACGTGGCCAAGCGCTCCGTGCAGGTGGGCCAGCGCGTGGCGCCGGGCACGCCGCTGATGGCCGTGGTCCCGCTCGACCAGGTCTGGGTCGATGCCAACTTCAAGGAAGTCCAGATCACGCATATGCGCGTCGGCCAGCCGGTCGAGCTCGAAGCCGACGTCTACGGCTCCAAAGTGAAGTACCGCGGCAAGGTCGAGGGCTTCTCGGCGGGCACCGGCGCGGCGTTCTCGCTGCTGCCCGCGCAGAACGCCACCGGCAACTGGATCAAGGTCGTGCAGCGCCTGCCCGTGCGCATCGCGCTCGATCCACAGCAGCTCAGGGACCATCCGCTGCGCGTGGGCCTGTCGATGAACGTCAGCGTCGACGTGCGTAACGAGGATGGCGGCGCGATGGTATCCGCCATCACGCGCGGGCCGATGGAGACCGACGTCTACGACAAGGTCGCGCAGGATGCGGATACGCTCATCGCGCGCATCGTCGCGCTCAACAACGGTGGCCGCACTGCCGGCGCGGCGCCGGCAGCGGCCCCGGCCCCGGCGCCGTCGCGCGGCCCCTCGCCCGCGGACGCGTCGCGCCCGTCGGCCAAGCACGCCTGATCGCGCATCATGGCCGATACCCTTACCGCCAACGCCGATGACAGCGGCGGCCGCGCGCCCGCTCCGGCAGGCGCCCCGCCCGCACCGCCGGTGCCGCTGACCGGCGGCAAGCTGATCGTCGGCACCATCGCGCTGTCGCTGGCCACGTTCATGAACGTGCTGGACTCGTCCATCGCCAACGTCTCGATTCCGGCGATCTCCGGCGACCTCGGCGTGGCGCCCAACCAGGGCACATGGGTCATCACGTCGTTCGCGGTGGCCAACGCCATCTCCGTGCCGCTCACGGGCTGGCTCACCACGCGCTTCGGCGCGGTGCGGCTGTTCGTCACGTCCATCCTGCTGTTCGTGCTGTCGTCGTGGCTGTGCGGCGTGGCGCCGAACCTGGAGACCCTGCTGGCCGCGCGCATTCTGCAGGGCGCGGTCGCGGGTCCGATGATTCCGCTGTCGCAGTCGCTGCTGCTCGCGAGCTATCCGCCGGCCAAGAGTTCGATGGCGCTCGCGCTATGGGGCATGACCACGCTCGTCGCGCCGATCATGGGGCCGCTGCTCGGCGGCTGGATCTCGGACAACATGACGTGGCCGTGGATCTTCTATATCAACATCCCGGTGGGTCTCGGCGCGGCGTATGCCACGTGGGCCATCTATCGCGAGCGCGAAACGCCTACCCGCATCCTGCCGATCGATCGCATCGGGCTTGCGCTGCTCGTCATCTGGGTGGGGTCGATGCAGCTGATGCTCGACAAAGGCAAGGAGCTCGACTGGTTCCACTCCACGTTTATCGTCGCCCTGACGATCACCGCGGTGGTCGGCTTTCTGTTCTTCCTCGTCTGGGAGCTTTACGAGAAGCATCCGATCGTCGATATCCACCTGTTCGGCGGCCGCAATTTCGCGGCGGGCGTGGTGGCGATCTCCGTGGCCTATGGGCTGTTCTTCGGCAACCTCGTGATCCTGCCGCTGTGGCTGCAGACCATCGTCGGCTACACGGCTACGGATGCGGGCATCGTCATGGCGCCCGTGGGCATCTTCGCCATCATCCTGTCGCCGATCATCGGGCGCGTGCTGCCGAAGGTCGACGCCCGCTGGGTCGCGACCGCGGCGTTCATCACGTTCGGCATCGTCAGCTTCATGCGCTCGGGTTTCACGACGGGCGTGGACACGCGCACGCTGATGATTCCCACACTGATCCAGGGCGCTGCGATGGCAATGTTCTTCATCCCGCTGACGTCGATCATCCTCTCGGGCCAGCCACCGGCGAAAATCCCGGCCGCCTCGGGACTCTCGAACTTCGTGCGCATCACGTTCGGCGCCATTGGCGCGTCGATCTCCACGACGATCTGGGAAAACCGCGCGGCGCTCCACCATGCGCAGCTGATCGAGCAGGTCAATCCGTACAACCCGACCTACGTCGCGCAACTCGACCACCTGACGGCCATGGGCATGACCCGCGCGCAGGCCATGGGCGTGATCGAGCGCAACATCTCGCTACAGGCGTCGATGCTGGGCGCCAACGACATCTTCTGGATCTCGGGCGTGCTGTTCTTCGTGCTGATCGTTTTCGTCTGGCTGACGAAGCGGGCCCAGGGCGGCGGCGGCGCCGACGCCGCCGGCGCGCATTAAAGGGGGCGGAGCCCCCTTACAGCTTGACCAGCCGCTCCGGCCGCAACGCCCCCTCGCGCATCCGCGCGACGCCAAGCAGCCGGGCGGGCTGCCCGCCATAGACGCGGGCAAGCTCGTCCTCGGCAAGCGCCACATCCGAAGGCAAATCCCGTCGCGCAATCCGCTGGCCCTGCAGAAACCGCCCCATCGCCGCATCGTCCAGATGCACGGGCGCACAACGCTGCAGCAATGCATCCACGGGCGCGAGCATCGACGGCCGCACGTCATCGCCCATCGCATCGATCTGTTCGAGCGTCACCGCGCCATCGAGCGTGAGGTCCCCCACCGCCGTCCGACGCAGCGCGGTCAGATGCGCGCCACATCCGAGCGCCTCGCCGATGTCCTCGGCCAGCGTCCGGATATACGTCCCCTTGCTGCACGTCACGCGCATGGTGAACCCCGGGGCATCGGCATCGTCGAGCGCCACCGCCAGCACCCCGATCTCGTGGATCGTCACCGTCCGCGCCGCGCGCTCGACGGTTTCCCCCGCCCGCGCGTATTCGTAGAGCGGCTTGCCGTCCTTCTTGAGCGCCGAGTACATCGGCGGCACCTGCGAGATCACACCCGTAAAGCGCGCAACCGCCGCATCGAGCGCGGCCCGGTCCACGCGCACCTCGCGTTGCAGCACCACTTCGCCCTCGGCATCGCCGGTGGTGGTCGTCTGCCCCAGACGCACGACGGCCTCGTAGGTCTTGTCGGCATCGAGCAGATCCTGCGAAAACTTGGTGGCTTCGCCAAAGCACAGCGGCAGCAGGCCCGTCGCCAGCGGATCGAGCGTGCCCGTATGCCCGGCCTTGTTGGCGCGCAGCAGACGCTTGGCACGCACGAGCGCGTCGTTGGAGGATAGCCCCAGCGGCTTGTCGAGCAGCAGCACGCCGTGCACATCACGACGCGGCAGCCGGGGCGGGCGAGGCGGGCCGGCCGGTCGGGTCTCTTGGGAGTCGGTCATCGGAGAGGTGCGTGCCGCGCGGCACGCGCAAATCAGGACGGCAGGCGCAAGGGCCTTACTCGTCGTCCTTCGCGCGCGTGGCGTTCGCTTCGTTGATCAGCTTCGACATCTCGATCGCATGCTCGACCGACGTGTCGTGATGGAAATGCAGCGTGGGAACGGTATGGATATGCAGACGCTTGAACAGCAGCGAATGCAGGTAGCCGGCCTTCTCCCTGAGAATGGCGGCGGCCACTTCGGGCTCGGCGCCCAGTACCGTGAAATAGACCTTGGCGTGCGCGTAATCGGGCGTCAGCGCCACCGACTGGAGCGTGACCAGCCCCAGGCGCGGATCGCGAATCTCGCGCTGGATCATCGCGGCCAGTTCCTTCTGGATCTGGTCGGAGAGCCGGATGTTGCGGGAAGAGATGGTGCCTTTCTTGGCCATCGAAACCTGTAATGTTCTGCGTGTCTAGCTACTACAAAAACACAGTGGCGGGACATGCCCGCCACTGCCTTGCCGCTGTTACAGCGTACGTGCCACCTCGGTGATCTCGTACACCTCCAGCTGGTCGCCTTCCTGAACGTCGTTGAAGTTCTTGATCGACAGACCGCACTCGAAGCCCTGCTTCACCTCGCGGACATCGTCCTTGAAGCGCTTCAGCGAATCGAGCTCGCCGCTGTGGATCACGACGTTGTTGCGCAGCACGCGCACCAGCGAGTTCCGCTTGACCATGCCGTCGGTGACCATACAGCCGGCCACCGCGCCGATCTTCGGCACGCGGAAGACCTGACGGACTTCCACCTGACCGATCGTGGTCTCGCGCTTCTCCGGTGCGAGCATGCCCGACATGGCTGCCTTGATCTCGTCTACCGCATCGTAAATGATGTTGTAGTAACGGATGTCGATGCCATTGTGCTCGGCCAGCTTGCGCGCGCCAGCGTCGGCACGCACGTTGAAGCCGATGATGACCGCCTTCGATGCCGTCGCCAGGTTGACGTCGGACTCGGAGATGCCACCCACGCCACCGTGCACGATCTGCACGCGGACTTCGTCCGTGGACAGCTTCTGCAGCGATTGCACCAGTGCTTCCTGCGAACCCTGCACGTCGGCCTTCACGATCAGCGGCAGCGACTGGACTTCGCCTTCGCTCATCTGCTCCAGCATCGTCTCGAGCTTGGCCGCCTGCTGCTTGGCCAGCTTCACGTCGCGGAACTTGCCCTGACGGAACAGTGCGATTTCACGCGCCTTGCGCTCGTCCGGCAGCACCAGCACTTCCTCGCCCGCGGCGGGCACTTCCGACAGACCCTGGATTTCCACCGGGATCGACGGACCCGCTTCCTTCGCGGGCTTGCTGTTCTCGTCGAGCATCGCGCGGACACGGCCATAAGCACTGCCGGCCAGCACGACGTCGCCGCGCTTGAGCGTGCCGCTCGTCACCAGGATCGTTGCGATCGGACCCTTGCCCTTGTCGAGCTGGGCTTCCACCACGAGACCCTTGGCCGGCGCATCGACCGGTGCCTTCAGTTCCAGCACTTCGGCCTGCAGCAGCACCTGCTCCAGCAGATCGTCGATACCGAAACCGGTCTTTGCGGACACGGGCACGAACGGCGAGTCGCCACCGTACTCTTCCGGCAGCACCTGCTCGGCCACGAGTTCCTGCTTCACGCGGTCCGGGTTCGCCTCGGGCTTGTCGATCTTGTTGATCGCCACCACGATGGGCACGCCGGCCGCCTTCGCGTGGGCGATGGCTTCCTTCGTCTGCGGCATCACGCCGTCGTCGGCGGCCACCACCAGAATCACGATATCGGTTGCCTTCGCACCGCGTGCACGCATGGCCGTGAAGGCCTCGTGACCCGGGGTGTCCAGGAACGTGATCACGCCGCGCTCGGTTTCCACGTGGTAGGCACCGATATGCTGCGTGATACCGCCCGCTTCGCCCGCGGCAACCTTCGTGCGGCGGATGTAGTCGAGCAGCGAGGTCTTGCCGTGGTCAACGTGACCCATCACGGTCACCACCGGCGGACGCGGCAGCAGTTCGGCGTCGGTGTGTTCCTCACCACCGATGTCGAGCAGCGCTTCCGGATCGTCCAGCTTGGCGGCAAACGCCTTGTGGCCCATTTCTTCCACCACGATCATGGCGGTTTCCTGGTCCAGCACCTGGTTGATGGTCACCATCTGGCCGAGCTTCATCATCTGCTTGATGACCTCGGACGCCTTCACCGCCATCTTGTGCGCCAGATCGGCCACGGAAATGGTTTCCGGCACGTGCACTTCACGCACCACCGGTTCGGTCGGCGCCTGGAAGTTGCTGCGCTCGTCGGCATGATGCTTGCCGCCGCGGCCACGCGGACCGCCGCGCCAGCCGCCGACGCCACCCGACGAATCGCCGCGCGTCTTCAGGCCGCTGCCCTTCTTGCGCGAACCTTCGTCCTGCCACGTCGAGGAAGTACCGGCCTTGACGACCTTGCCCTTCTTGTCCGTGGTGGTCGTGGTCGTGGTAGCGCCCGCCGTGGCCGGCGCCTTCTTCTCGTCCTTCTTGACTTCGGTGCCGGGCGCCTTCACAGGCTTGTGCAGCGTACCGGTCTGCTCGGCCTTCTTTTCCTCGGCCTTGCGCTCGGACGGTGCCTTCAGCACACGTGCGGGCGCATTGAGCATTTGCTGGATCGCGCGCGCTTCCGCTTCCGCGGCTTCGCGGCGGCGGCGTGCGGCATCCTGCTGCTCGGCGCGCGCGGTATCCGCGGCAGCCTTCGCATTGTCGGCGGCCTTCTGCGCTTCCACGCGTTCGGCGGCCAGGCGCGTCTTGTCTTCCTCGGCCTTCGTGCGCGCGGCTTCCTCGGCGGCGTCCGCCACGGCACGTGCTGCCGCGGCTTCTTCCTCCGCCTTGGCGGCCAGCAATTCGGCCTGGCGGCGCTGTTCGGCCTCCAGAGCTTCCTGCTTCGCGCGGCGCTCGGCTTCCTCGCGCTCGGCGGCCTCGCGGCGCGCCTTGAGCTCGGCTTCCTGGCGCGCCAGCTGTTCTTCCTGCTGGCGGCGCTCCTCTTCCTCGAGGCGTGCCTGTTCGGCCGCGGATTCCTGCGAATCGCCGCCATCGCCATGCGTATCGGCCGAGGACTCGTCGCGCTTAATCAGGACGCGCTTCTTGCGCACCTCGACCTGCACGGTGCGAGTCTTGCCGGTGGAGTCGGCCTGGCGGATCTCGGACGTCTCACGCTTCGTCAGCGTGATTTTCTTCCGCGCGCTGTCATCGGCCTGACCATGCGACCGCTTGAGGTAGTCGAGCAGCCGGGTCTTGTCCGATTCGGTGATGATGTCTTCAGGCGTCGCCTTGCCCACCCCAGCTGCCTGCAATTGTTCCAGCAGGGCAGCTGCGCTGCGGCTCAGTTCTGCGGCCAGTTGGGCAACTGTTGTGCTTGCCATTCAAACCCTTTCAATACTTGGTTTCTACGTCGGGACAGTTTGTTGCGGAAAGCGCGCGGCCGGAACACGTCCCGGCCGTGTCCCTCAGTTGAACCAATGTTCCCGTGCCTTCATGATCAGCGCGCGGGCATCGTCCTCGCTCACACCGATCATCTCGACCAGCTCGTCGACGGCCAGTTCGGCCAGGTCGTCGCGCGTGTGGATATTGCCTTCGGCCAGTTTGCCGATCAGCTCGGGAGTCAGGCCTTCGAGGGAGCGCAGATCCTGCGACACCTCTTCCACCTTTTCTTCCCGGGCCAGTTCCATCGTCAGCAGCGCATCGCGTGCGCGGTTGCGCAGCTCGTTGACGGTGTCCTCGTCGAACGCTTCGATCTCCATCATTTCATTGATGGGGACGTAAGCGACTTCCTCAAGTGTCGAGAAGCCTTCCTCGATCAGGATGTCCGCCACTTCCTCGTCCACGTCCAGCTTGGCCATGAACAGCTTGCGCACCACTTCGCTTTCCTCGGCCTGCTTCTGCGCCGATTCTTCCTGCGTCATGATGTTGATCTGCCAGCCGGTCAGCTCCGACGCCAGGCGTACGTTCTGACCGCTGCGGCCAATGGCGACGGCGAGGTTTTCCTCGTCCACCACCACGTCCATGCTGTGCTTTTCCTCATCGACCACGATCGACTGGACCTGCGCCGGCGCCAGGGCGCCGATCACGAACTGCGCCGGATCTTCCGACCACAGCACGATGTCCACCGCCTCGCCGCCGATCTCGTTGCGCACCGCCGTCACGCGCGTGCCACGCACGCCCACGCAGGTACCGATCGGATCGATGCGCTTGTCGTGCGCCACGACTGCGATCTTCGCGCGAACGCCCGGATCCCGTGCGGCAGCCTTGATCTCGAGCAGGCCCTGTTCCATCTCGGGCACTTCGTTCTCGAACAGCTTGATCAGGAACTCGGGCGCCGTGCGCGAGAGTTCGATCTGCGGGCCACGCGCGGCGCGGTCCACATTGAGGATATACGCGCGCACACGGTCGCCGGTGCGCAGGTTTTCCTTCGGAATGATCTGGTCACGTGCCAGCAGCGCCTCGACGCGGCCCGACTCGACGATCAGACCCTTCTTGTCGGCACGCTTGACCGTACCGGTCATCACCTTCTCGCCGCGATCGAGGTAGTCGTTCAGGATCTGCTCGCGCTCGGCATCGCGGATGCGCTGCAGGATCACCTGCTTGGCAGCCTGCGCGCCGATACGGCCAAATTCCACGGACTCGATCTGCTCCTCGACGAAATCGTCGAGCTGCGCGTCGGCATTCTGCTCACGGGCTTCGAACAGCAGGATCTGCTTGTCCGGCTCCTGCAGGCCTTGTTCGTCGGGAACGACCAGCCAGCGGCGGAACGTCTCGTGCTCACCCGATTCACGGTCGATCGCGACACGAATATCGACATCTTCCTCGAAACGCTTCTTGGTCGCGGAAGCGAGTGCCGCTTCCAGCGCGCCAAATACCACATCCTTGTCGACGTTCTTTTCACGCGCGAGCGCATCGACGAGCAACAGAACTTCGCGGCTCATTGCTTGTTCCCTTTTCTTTGATTTCCTTTGAAGTCGAACACCGGCACGAGCCGTGCGCGGTCGACATCGGATATGGCGAATTCCAGCAGTGCCGGGCCGTCCTTGCCTTCGAATTCCAGGCCAACCTTCTCGGCCCCGGCCTCACCCGTGGGCTCCCGCAGGATGCCGACGAAATTTTTCTGGCCGTTGACAGGCAGGCGCAGCGTGACGCGCGCTTCGGCACCGGCGAAGCGGACATAGTCGGCCAGCTTCTTCAGCGGCCGGTCCAGCCCCGGCGAGGAGACTTCCAGGCGCTCGTAGTCGATATTTTCGACCGTCAAGACGTGCGTGAGCTGCCGACTGACCTTTTCGCAGTCCTCGATGACGATACCGGTATCCGGCTGATCGATAAAAACACGCAGTAGTCCAGCCGGGGCACGCTCAAGATCCACCAATTCGTAGCCCATGCCGTTCAGGGTGGTTTCGATCAAATCTGCCAGATGCACTGTAATCCCGAGTAAGAACCTTCAAATTTTTGAAGCGGGCGAACCAAAAAAAAATGGGCGCAATGCCCATCATTCGCCCACCCTCACGTGGAGGATGACACTTTGAATAGACTTTGATTATACGCGGATTATGTCCAAAAGGCAAAAGCCTGCTGGACGCCGCGCGCCAGGGGCCGAGGCCCCGGGCGACACGCGACACCCTCGCGGGCGCCGCGTGCGGCAAGCTGCTCAGCGATTGCCGCCATGGCCGCCGCCGCCGTGACCGCCGCGGCCACGCTGACGACGATTGTTGCCGCCCGCGCCACCGCCGGCGCCATTTCCGCCGCCGTTGCCACCGCCGTTACCACCCTTCGCGGCCTTCGGCATCACATTGCCATTCACATCGCCGCCACCGCGGCGCGGCGGCTGCGAGCGGCCGCCACGGCCGCCACCGAGACCGCCACCGGTGCCGCCACCGCCGCCGCCCATGCCACCGCGCATGCCGCCCTGACCGCCGCGCATACCGCCCTGACCGCCGCGCAGGCCACCCTGGCCGCCGCCGAACTTGGTCGTATGCGACGTCAGCGGCGCGGGGCCGGTCGGGATGTAGCCCATCGAGGTCTGCATCGGATCGGGCTGACCGCGGCCGGCGCCACTGCCGCCACGCGGACCGCTCTTCTCGAAGCGCGGCAGGCCATCCATGCCCGTCGGCATCGGCATGCCGGCGATCGCGGCTTCGGTGCGCGCCTTGCGGCCGCTCACCTTGCTGGCGCCCTTCGGCTGCTGCTCGCCCTTGGCAGGCGCCTTCAGGCCGATGCCGGCCATGAGCGTGCGCACGTCCGCGGCTTCCAGCTCCTGCCAGCGGCCGCGCTTGAGGCCGCGCGGCAGCAGGAACTGGCCGTAGCGCGTCCGGATCAGGCGCGACACGGTCAGGCCGACGGCCTCGAACATGCGGCGCACTTCGCGGTTACGGCCTTCGGTCAGCGCCACGTGATACCACTGGTTCACGCCTTCGCCGCCGCCGTCCGCGATACGCAGGAAGTTGGCCTCGCCGTCGTCGAGCTCGATGCCATGCAGCAGGCGCTGGCGATCGGACTCGCCGAGCTCGCCCAGCGTGCGCACCGCGTACTCGCGCTCCACGCCGTAGCGCGGATGCATGAAGCGGTTGGCGATGTCGCCGGACGTCGTGAAGATCAGCAGGCCTTCGGTATTGAAGTCGAGGCGACCCACGGCCACCCACTTGCCGGTCTTGATGCGCGGCAGGCTGTCGAACACGGTCGGACGGCCTTCCGGATCGGACTGGCTGACGATCTCGCCCGCGGGCTTGTGATACAGCAGCACGCGCGGCGGCTTCGTCGAGATCTTGCGATGGATCAGCTTGCCGTTCACGCGCACCTGATCGGTCGGCAGAATGCGCTGGCCGATATGCGCGGGCAGTCCGTTGACGGACACGCGACCCTGCAGGATCAGCTCTTCCATCTCGCGGCGCGAGCCGAGGCCACCCTCGGCGAGCACCTTGTGCAGCTTGGGCGCATCGTCTTCGGCCGAGAGCTCGCGCACGGGCTTGGCCTTGGTGCGCGGCACGACCATGTCTTCCTGGTCGTACTGCTCGGAAATCACGAACTTGAACAGGTCTTCGGCACCGGCCGCGGCCTTGGCGGGCGACTTGACGAGCAGCTCGCTGCCCTGACCGCCCTGAGCACCCTGACCGCCCTTGCCACCGCGGCCCGCGCCGCCGGCGCGCTCGCCCTTGCGGTCGCCGCGTTCGGCACGCTCGCCACGGCCGCCGGCCTTCTGCCCACCCGGATTGCCCTGCTGGTTACCTTGCTGACCGCCCTGGCCGCGGCTACCGCCCTTGCCGCGCTTGCCTTGTGCATTGCCGGCCGCGGGACGCGCCTCGCCATCGACGAGCGCGGCCTTGCGTTGCGGCTGCTGGCGGCGCTTGCGATTGCCGCCGCCGGGCTGGCCCTGCGGCTGTGCCTGCGCGCCACCGTCGCCACCCTCGCCCGCCACGGCCTGATCGCCGTCGGCACCTTCGCCGGCGGCCGCCACCGGGGCCGCGGGCTTGCGCCGGCCGCGGGCACGCGGCTCGCGGGGCGCGGCGGCAGCGGCATCGCTGCCCGCGCCGGACGCATCGCCCTCGCCACCTTCCGCGCGGCCGGGCTCGCGGTCCTGCGCGGACTGGCGGCGGGACGCCACCAGATTGCGCAGGCCACGGCGCAGTCCCTTGCGGCGCGGCGCGCCGTCCGTGCCGGATGCGTCGGGCGCACCGGCATCGTCCGGCTGGCGGACGTCTTGATCAACGGAATCAGACAAAATATTCACTATCGGATGTTGCATGTTGTTCAGTTGGACACGCGCTCATCGTCCTCGGCCGGATGCGGCGTGCTGCCGTCCGGCGACGCCGGGGATGCCTCCCCGGCGGACGCGTCGATGTCCTCGTGGATGCCGTGGGCCTGTTCCACAGGCGCCTCGTCATCCGGACCGTTTTGAAGCGTGGGCGCGGGCTCGGGTTCCGCGCCGGTTTCCTCCGCGATATCCGCTTCGGGTTGCGCCTCTGCCTGGGCTTCGGGTTGCGCTTCGGCGTGCTCGGGTTGCGATTCAGCGACCGATTCGGCGCCCGTCTCGGCGTCCGTCTCGGCGCTCGTCTCGGCGACCGATTCAGCAACCGTCTCGGCGTTCGTCTCTTCGGGCGCGGCTTCCGCGAAGGCTTCCTCGTCGCCGCTCGCGCTCACCTGCGGGTTGGCCGTGGCCACCTCTTCGAAATCGATCGCCTGCTGGTCCAGCAGCGCGGCCTGCACCTGCGCCTGGGCATCTTCCAGCGGCGGCAGCTCATCGAGCGTGCGCAGGCCCAGATCGTCGAGGAACGCCTTGGTCGTCGCATATAACGCGGGACGGCCCGGCACGTCACGATGCCCGATGACCTCGATCCAGCTCCGGTCCTCGAGCTTCTTGATCACTTCGGTGCTCACGGTCACACCGCGAATTTCCTCGATGTCGCCACGCGTCACGGGCTGCCGGTACGCGATGATCGCCAGCGTTTCCATCACTGCGCGCGAATACTTGGGCGGCTTCTCCGGATTCAGGCGATCGAGGTACTCGCGCATTTCCGGCCGGCTCTGGAATCGCCAGCCGCTTGCGAGCGCAACCAGTTCCACGCCGCGCTGCAGCCAGTCCTGGCGTAGCTCTTCGAGCAGCACGCGGATGGTGTCGGCACCGACATCGTCGGCAAACAGCTTGCGCAGATCGTTCACGCGCAGCGGCTCCTGCGCGCAGATCAGCGCGGTCTCGAGGACGATCTTCGCCTCTTGGGTATTCATGTGATTGCGTGCAGCCTGTATTGCACCTGCTTCCGGACAAAGTCCCGAAAGCACGGGAGATTTCGGATACAGCGGCCGATTACCACCGCCATCTCGTCGCGCAGCCAACTCGCATGCGTGTCGCACTCAAGCCGTGCACTTCGTTTTGATGCATCGATTTGCCGGTCATTCCGGCAGAAGATTGTCCGGCGTCCGGCGTGGCCGACCGATGGACCTCTTGCGTCGCGCCTTCTCCCTCAGGGGCGGACGTCGTCGCCGCGAACCGCTCGCTGCAACGGCAAGATCAACGGATATCGGGCCCGGGCAGGAAAGCGCCCCGGGGCCGGCATCGCCACTCCACGGCGCGGCCCGGTCTTTTGAACCAGATCTTTTGAACCAGAAATACCGTGGGGGTGGATCTGTCACGCCTGAGCATGGGATCCGTCGATATCCCCCCTGATGGGGGGCATCACACTGACGATGCCGCGGACGCCACAAAGACTACGTGCGCGATACCGTGGTTCCGGCGATTGTATGGCATATCCGGGGGCGCCTGCAACCCGCCCCCTCCCGACTCCCTTCCCGCCCCCCTCCGGCTCCCTTCCTCCGCCCCGCGCTCAGAGCACGAGACAGAAGCCGTGCCGGGCCAGCATTTCCGGCAGCAGGGCCGCACGCGCGATGCCAGCCACGCCAAAGCCCGCCACCGCCAGCCCGGCCAGCGTCCGCACCGCAGGGCGCCTCGCCTGGCGCCGCAGCCAGCCCGAGAAGCCGGACAGCGCGAGCAGATTCGGCAGCGTGCCGAGACCGAACGCGCCCATCACCAGCGCACCCGAGGCGGCGTTGCCCGCCAGCAACGCGAGCCCGAGCGCGCCGTAGACCATGCCGCACGGGACGAGCCCCCATGCGAGACCGGTGACGTAGCGTCGCGGCACCGGACCCAGGCGCCCCCACATCGCATGCACGCGCGCACCTGTCGCGCCCATTGCGCCCGTTGTGTGCATTGCGCCGGCCACGCGCGCCATCACCCGTTCGAGCCATGCCATGCGCACCGCGCCGCCCCGCATCAGCCAGACGCCCGCGACGATCAGCATCGCACTGCCGAGCGCGAACAGCGAGCGCTGCAGCGGCAGCACGTCATGCATCCACGCCAGCGCGCCAATCGCCCCCATCGCGGCGCCGAGCATCATGTATGTCGACACACGGCCCGCATGCATCGCGAGCGTGTCGCGCCACCACGCGCGCCGCCATGCATGCATGCGTTGCCGCGCGATAAGCGGCACCGGCGAACCCGCAGCCTTTGCTTCTGGCGAAACGGCGATCGCAATGCCACCGCACATTGCCGCGCAATGAATGCCACCCAATAACGCTAATAGGAAGACACTGAAAAGTACCTCAAATATCAACTGTTCCTCGCTTTCGTCTAGGCGCGCACGCTAGAATGCATTCATCGTGCCCCCGCGAGCGCGCTTCACCGACAGGTCTCAATTGCTCACGCCCATCCCGATCACCGAGATGTCCCCCCGTTGCTCCACGTGTGCGATGGGCCAACTGTGCCTGCCCGTCGGCATGAACAAGCAGGACCTCGAGAAGATCGATACGCTCGTGCAGGAACGCTACCGCGTGCACAAGGGCGAGACGCTCTATCGCATGGGAGATCCGCTGACCGCCGTCTACGCGGTGCGCTTCGGCACGCTGAAGACGCATGTCACGATGGAAGACGGGCGCTCGCAGATCACGGGCTTCCATCTGCCCGGCGAGATCGTGGGCCTCGATGGCCTCAGCGAGATGCAGCACGCGTCCGATGCTTCGGCGCTCGAGGACACCGAAGTCTGCGTGGTCCGCTTCAACGACCTCACCGCACTCTCCAGCGAACTGCCTTCTCTGCAACAGCAGTTCCTGCGCCTGATGAGCCGGGAGATCTCGCAGGACCAGCTCATGTTGATGACGCTCGGTTCGATGCGCGCGGAAGAGCGACTGGCCGCGTTCCTGATCAACCTTTCCACACGCCTGTCCGCGCGCGGCTACTCGTCTACCGAGTTCGTGCTCCGCATGAGCCGCGAGGAAATCGGCAGCTACCTCGGGCTCAAGCTCGAGACGGTCAGCCGCCTGTTCTCGCGCTTCGCCGAGGCCGGACTCATCCAGATTCGTCAGCGCCATGTCAAGCTCGTTGACGTCGATGGTCTCAGGCAGATCTACAGCCGCAGCTGCTGACGGCATCGTCGCTCACTCCGCATTCATTCCAGTTCGTCGGTCTCTGCAAGCGGTGCGGGCAGCGTGTAGAGCGTGAGTCCGCTCGACACCGCGCACAGCATCCACGCCGACAGGAAACCCACCGTGTACACGGCCTCGCGCGATGCCTCGAGCGGATGGCCGAACAGCATGAGGTCGCTGGGATCGACGAGCGAGAACACCGCCGCCGTCGCCACGCCAGCCACCAGGAATGCGGGCCACAACACCCACATCAGCCAGCGCCAACGTGTGTGTCCGTTCATGGATGCCTCGCTTCGGGCACGGCCTTGACCACCAGGCCGCGATGCTCGGCGTCGGCGACGGGCCGGTCCGCATGCTGCGCGGCGAGCCAGATCGTCACGCCGCAGCCGATCATGGCCAGCAGCGGGCCGCTCATCAGCAGCCACGGCCACGGTTCCTTCCACCACGGTCTACCTTGTTGCGTCTGCATGTGAACTCCCTGTTCCCTAGAGATTGCGCGGCACGATAAAGCTCGTGGCCTGACGGACATCGGCCACCTGATGACCGCCCTGCTCCGCCGTTACCGCGATATCGATCTTGTGCGTGCCCGGCCGCGCGGCCTCGATAGGCACGCGGATGCGGACCGGCACGAGCCGGTTCGATGCCGGCGCCAGCGCCTCCGCCGTGGGGTCGTATTCGATGCTGATACCGGCCAGGTCGTGGCCGTTGGCCTGCACGCGCACCTGCATGGGCGCTTCGGTCGTATTGATCAGCTGCAGCCGGTAGACGTTCTCGATCCACCGGCCCTCGACTTCGCGGCTCAATGCGCCGCGGTCGCGCAGCACGTCGACCTTGAGCGGCGCGCGCAGCGCGATCGATACCGCCAGTCCCGCGACGAGCGCGAGCCAGACGGTCGAGTAGATCAGCACGCGCGGCCGCAGCAGCCGGCGGCGCGCGGCCTCCGGCGACAGGCTCTGCCGCATTGCGTTCTCGGATGTATAGCGAATCAGCCCGCGCGGATAGGCCATCTTGTCCATGACCTGATTGCAGGCATCGATGCAGGCGCCGCAGCCGATGCACTCATACTGCAGGCCGTCGCGAATATCGATACCGGTCGGGCAGACCTGCACGCAGATGCTGCAGTTCACGCAATCGCCGAGGCCCGCGGCACGGTAATCGGCCTTGCGGCCGCGGCTGCCGCGCGGCTCGCCGCGGCCGACGTCATAGGTCACCACGAACGTGTCGCGATCGACCATCACGCTCTGGAAACGCGCGTACGGGCACATGTACTTGCACACCTGCTCGCGCATGAATCCCGCGTTGCCCCACGTCGCGAACGCATAGAACAGCATCCAGAACGTCTGCCACGGCCCGAGCCCGGCGCTGGCGACCTGGCCGCCCAGCGCGCGAATGGGTGTGAAAAAACCGACAAACGTGAAGCCCGTCCACAGCGCGATAACGATCCACAACGCGTGTTTGGTGGCCTTGAGCCGCAGCTTGCGCAGCGACCACGGATCGCCGTCGAGCCGGATACGCGCGAAACGGTCGCCTTCTATCCGGCGCTCGATCCACAGGAAGATCTCCGTGTAGACCGTCTGCGGACACGCGTAGCCGCAGAACAGGCGCCCTGCGATCGCGGTGAACAGGAACAGCGCGAGCGCCGAGATCACGAGCAGCACCGACAGGTAGATCACGTCCTGCGGCCACAGCACGAGCCCGAAGATATAGAACTTGCGCGCGCCCAGATCGAACAGCACCGCCTGCCGGCCATTCCACTGCAGCCATGGCGTGCCATAGAAGATCAGCTGCGTGAGAATCACGAGCCAGACACGCCAGCGGTCGAAGGCGCCGGTGACCGAGCGCGGATAGATCTTGCGCCGCACCTCGTAGAGTGCCTCGTCGGAACTCTCCGCACCGGGCATCGACATCGGCCGCCAGCTGTTGTCATTCATCGCGACGCCCCATCCGTATTGGACAGGCTCCAGACATAGGCGGTCAGCATCTGGATGCGCTCGGGCGTCAGAATTTCCTCATGCGCGGGCATATGGCCGTCGTGACCCTTGAGAATCGCCTCGACGATCGTGCCCTCCGAGCTGCCATAGAGCCAGACGTTGTCCGAGAGATTCGGCGCGCCGAGGGCCTGATTGCCCTTGCCCGAACTTCCGTGGCAGGCCGCACAGGTGGTCTTGAACGTGCCTTCGCCGCGCGATGCGCGAATCGGGTCGTAGGCGAGTCCCGACAGCGATCGCACATACTGGGCGACGTCGCCGGCGAGCTTGCCATCGACAGCGGCAGCGAACGACGGCATCTTGCCGTTGCGGCCCTTCGTGATGGTCTGGCGGATGGTATCGGGATCGCCGCCATACAGCCAGTCGGTATCGGTCAGGTTCGGAAAGCCGCGGCTGCCCCGCGCATCGGAGCCATGACACTGCGCGCAGTAATTGAGAAACAGCCGCTGGCCGATCTCGTGCGCCTCGGGATCGGCGGCCACCGCCTTGACGTCCATCTGCATGTACTTTGCGTAGATCGCATGCTGCGTCGCCTCGGCCGCCTGCCGCTGCGCCGCGAGTTCGCCCTGCGTCGAGAAGCCGAGCACGCCCCGGTACGCGCCGAGCCCGGGGTACAGCACGAGGTAGGCGAGCGCGAACACGCACGACAGCAGGAACATCCACATCCACCAGCGCGGCAGCGGGTTGTTCAGTTCGCGCAGGTCGCCGTCCCAGACATGACCCGTATCGGCGGCGGCGCCGGTCTGCTGCGCGGCGATACGGCGTTGCGACAGCAGCAGCCACGCACACCACACGATACCGACCAGTGCGATGGCGGCGATGTAATAGCTCCAGAATCCGGAAGTGAAATCGCTCATGATCGAAGCTCCCCGTCGGGAGACGTTGTGGGGCGCGTTGTCGTTTCGTCCGGCAGCGCGAAAGGCAGCAGCGCGGACTCGAGATTGGCGGCCTGCCGGTGCGCGGACCACGCCCACCAGCAGATGCCGAGGAAGACCACCATGGAGATGACGGTGGCGATCGCGGTCAGCATGGCCATGGCCTTACTCCTTGGCCGGCGCACCGTCGATGCGCACGTTGCGGCGATTGATGCCGAGGCCCTGCAGATACGCGACCATCGCGTCCTCCTCGGTCTTGCCCGCGAGCGCCTCGGGCGCGTGCGCGATCTCGTCCTCGGTGTAAGGCACCCCTAATCGTTTGAGCGCGTGCATGCGCGCCTGGACGCTGTCGGTGGCGAGCGGCGTCTTCTCGAGCCACGGATATGACGGCATGACCGATTCGGGCACCACGTCGCGCGGATTGCGCAGGTGCACGCGCTGCCAGTCGTCCGAGTAGCGGCCGCCGACGCGCGCGAGGTCCGGACCGGTTCGCTTGGAGCCCCACAGGAACGGATGGTCGAACACCGATTCGCCGGCCGTCGAGAAGTGGCCGTAGCGTTCGGTCTCCGCCTGCAGCGTGCGCACCTGCTGCGAGTGGCAGCCCACACAGCCTTCGCGGATATAGATATCGCGGCCCATCAGGCGCAATGGCGAGTACGGCGTGATGCCGGGGTCGGGCTGCGTCGTCGAATGCTGGAAGAACAGCGGCACGATTTGCACGAGACCGGCGATGCTGACCACGATGATCGTGGCCACGATCAGCCAGCCGACGTTCTTCTCGAGGGTTTCGTGGGACCAGAACTTCTGTTGTTGTGCTGACATCTTCGACATCCTTCCCTATCAGTGCGCGGCGGCCGGGGCCAGGCCGTCCGGAATGGGCGCGTCCACCGCGCGCTTGCCGGCGATCGTGCGGTACACGTTCCAGGCCATGATCAGCATCCCGGAGAGGAAGCACAGGCCGCCCAGCAACCGGATCAGATAGAACGGATACTTGGCCTTCACCGCTTCGACGAATGCGTAGGTCAGCGTGCCGTCGGGCTGCGTGGCGCGCCACATCAGGCCCTCCATCACGCCCGCGATCCACATCGACGCGATATAAAGCACCACGCCGATCGTCGCGATCCAGAAGTGCCATTCGATCAGCCGCACGCTGTGCATCTGCTTCTCGCCGAACAGGCGCGGAATCAGGTAGTAGAGCGAGCCCACGGAGATCATCGCGACCCAGCCCAGTGCGCCCGAATGGACGTGGCCGATCGTCCAGTCCGTGTAGTGCGACAGCGCATTGACGGTCTTGATGGACATCATCGAGCCTTCGAACGTGGCCATGCCGTAGAACGACAGCGCGACGACGAGGAACTTGAGGATCGGGTCCGTGCGCAGCTTGTGCCAGGCGCCCGACAGCGTCATGATCCCGTTGATCATGCCGCCCCACGACGGCGCGAGCAGGATCAGCGAGAACACCATGCCCAGCGACTGGGCCCAGTCGGGCAGCGCCGTGTATTGCAGATGGTGGGGGCCGGCCCACATGTAGGTGAAGTTGAGCGCCCAGAAGTGGACGATCGAGAGCCGGTAAGAGTAGATCGGGCGGCCGGCCTGCTTGGGGATGAAGTAGTACATCATCCCGAGAAAGCTCGTGGTGAGGAAGAACCCGACCGCATTGTGGCCGTACCACCATTGCACCATCGCGTCCTGCACGCCCGCGTACGCCGAATAGGACTTCCACATCGACGCCGGCATCTCGATGTTGTTCACGATATGCAGCAGCGCGATGGTCAGGATGTAGGCGCCGAAGAACCAGTTGGCCACGTAGATATGGCGCGTCTTGCGGCGGATGATGGTGCCGAAGAACACGATTGCGTAGGCGACCCATACCAGCGTGATCAGGATGTCGATCGGCCATTCGAGCTCGGCGTATTCCTTCGAGCTCGTGATGCCCATCGGCAGCGTGATGACGGCCGCCACGATGACCGCCTGCCAGCCCCAGAACGTGAACGCGGCCAGCGGGCCGCAGAACAGGCGAGCCTGGCACGTGCGCTGCACCACGTAGTACGAGGTCGCGAACAGCGCGCTGCCGCCGAACGCGAAGATCACCGCGTTGGTATGGAGCGGCCGCAGCCGGCCGAACGACAGCCACGGTGTATTGAAGTTGAGATCCGGCCAGATCAGTTGCGCCGCCAGCAGGACGCCGACAGCCATGCCAACGATCCCCCAGACCACGGTCATGATCGCGAACTGCCGCACCACGCCGTAGTTGAAGGTTCCTGCGCGGGTATCCGCGCGCGTGCTCGCGAGATCCGGCACGCGAGACGCAGCGGTGGTGACTTCCATTCAGACCCCCAATGCAAAAGTGAGATAAAAAACCCCGATGACGACCCGACTTTAGTGAAGCGTCATCGACCCGGCGTTGACCTCCATCAACTTTGAGGAAATTGCGATGAACTTTTTTCGAGGGTGTTGCGCGGCGTCACGCTGTCGTTGTCGAGCAGGATGGCTTCCGCCGGGCGGTCGAGGTCGTCGTACTGACCCGCATGCATGGCCCACCAGAGCGCGCCGGCAATCAGCGCCACCAGTACGAGGCTCATCGGCACCAGCAGGTAGAGCATGTCCATCGTCAGGCCTCTTTCGGTACGCGTAGCAGCCGCCAGGCGTTGAGCACGACCAGCAGCGAGGACAGCGACATGCCGATGCCGGCCATCCACGCGGTGACATGGCCGGTGGCCGCGAGCGGGATGGCGATGACGTTGTAGGCGAATGCCCAGCCGAGGTTCTGCCGCATGACCCGGCGCGCGCGGCGGGCGACGGTCAGCGCGGTGGCGATCGTGGCAATGTCGTCGTGCATCAGCACCGCGTCGGCGCCCGCCTGGGCGAGCGGGGCACCGCTGCCGATGGCGATGGAGACGTGGGCCTGTGCGAGCACGGGGGCGTCGTTGATGCCGTCGCCGACGGCGAGCACCACGGCACCCGACTGCTGGAGCGCGGCCACGTCGTCGCGCTTGCCCTCGGGCGTCCGCGCGCCCGCGGCGCGGGCGATATCGAGCCGCTGCGCCCATGCCTGCACGGCGTTCGGGTGGTCGCCCGAGAGCAGGTGCACACGCACGCCGAGGCGATGCAGGCGGGCCAGCAACAGGCCGGCCTGCGGCCGCGCGACGTCGGCCAGCACGAAGCGCGCGAGCAGACCTTGATCGTCGCCGAGCCAGATAGGGGTGGCAAGCGCAGCGTCCGCGCCGGACGTGCCGGTCGTGCCGGTCGTGCCGGTCGTGCCGGTCGTGCCGGTCGTGCCGGTCGTGCTGGACGTGCCGGTCGTGTCGGGCGTGCCGGTCGTGCCGCGCGTTGCGTCGCAGGCCCGGGCCGCGGTCACGAACGCGTAGTGGCCCAGCCGCAGTTGCCGCGCTCCCAGCGTCGCCTCGACGCCCTGCCCCGGCACATTGCGGAGCCCATGCACCGCGGGCAGGCTCGCGCCGGATGCGTCCGCCCGCAGCGCGCGGCCGATGGGGTGTTCGCTGTCGCGCTCCATCGCCGCGGCCAGCGCGCGGCATTGCGAGGCATCCAGCGCGCCGAGCACGTCGGTATCCACCACCGAGAACGTCCCCTGCGTCAGCGTACCGGTCTTGTCGAGCACGACGTCGGTGACACGCGCGAGCGTCTCCATGGCATGGCCCCGCGTCATCAGCAGTCCGCAGCGGGACAATGCGGCCCCCGCAGCCGCCAGTGCCGCGGGCGCGGCCAGCGACAGCGCGCAGGGGCAGCTCACCACGAGCACCGCGACGGTCACCGGCAACGCGCGCGCCGGATCGATCCACAGCGCCCAGACCGCGCCCGTGACTGCGGCAAGCAGCAGCAACGTCCCCACGAACCACGCCGCCACGCGATCGGCGAGCGCCGCGATGCGGGGCTTGTCGGTCAGCGCGCGGTCGAGCACCGCGACGATCTCGGCCAGCCGCGTCGCGGCACCGATGCGCGTCACGCGAAGCTCCACCGGGCTCGCGCTGTTGAAGCTGCCCGCGAGTACCGTGCCGCCGATCCCCCGCGGCACCGGCCGCGGCTCACCTGTCAACAGCGCTTCGTCGAACTCGCTTGCACCGAGCACGATCGTGCCATCGGCGGGCACCACGTCGCCCGCTCTCACCCGCACGCGGTCACCCACCCGCAGCCGCGCGACGGGAATCCGCTCACTCGCGGCGCCGGCTTCCGCCACGCGCTCGCAGGTAGCCGGCAGTTGCCGCGCGAGCATCTCGGCGCCGCTGCGCGAGGCCTGCCGTACGCGCAGCTCCAGATACCGGGCCAGCAACAGGAACGCCACGAACATCGTGACGGAGTCGAAGTAGACCTCCCCGTGGCCGCGCACGGTGGCCACCGTGCTCGCAAGAAAACCGGCCGCCACGCCGATCGCTACCGGCACGTCCATCCCCGCGCGGCCCCCGCGGAGATCGCGCCATGCACCAGCGAAGATCGGCCACGCCGAATAGGTGACCACCGGCAGCGTCAGCGCAAAGCTCGCCCAGCGCATCAGCGTCAGCAGGCCCGCGTCGATGGTCGCCTCGTAGGTGTAGACCGGCCACGCATACATCATGACCTGCATCATCGCGAGCATCGCCACCGCCATGCGCATCAGCAGCGCCCGGCGCTCGCGGCGGTCCGCGCGGTCGGCGCGGCCCACCTCGAACGGCCAGGCGAGATAGCCGATATCGGCAAGCGCGGCCAGCAGCCCGGCGACCGGCTGCGCCCCCGCGCGCCAGCGGACGACCACACGGCGCGTGGCCACGTTGGCCACCGCCGATACCACGCCCGGCAACTGCTGAAGATGCTGTTCGATCAGCCATGCGCACGCGGCGCAGCGGATATTCTCCGGAGCGAGCGTGATTTCCGCTTCGTCGGTACCGATATCGCGAACGAACTGCGCGCGCAGTTCCGGCGCGTCGTAGGCCGCCCAGACCAGCTCGGCCTCGCGCCGGGCATCGCCTTCGATCGGGCGGGCAAATTTCCCCGCGGCAAGCGCGGTATCGGCGTAGAAATGTCCAAAGCCGGCCGCATGCAGCGTGCGGGCAAGGGTCATGCAGCCGCCACAGCAGAATTGCCGCAGCGTGCCATCGAGAGAGAGGGACAGCGGCGCGCCGGAACCGACCGGCTGGCCGCAGTGAAAGCATGCGAGGGACATGGGGCGCTCTTTTACCTACGGAATAGTAGGTAGCGCCCCGCCCTCACACTTTGATGCAGATCAATCGACGGTGAGGTGTGCCCTCATCCGGCGGCAAACATCGGCGTCTGTCTTTCCGCGATCAGTATCAGGTCAGAGACGTATCCATCGTCCTGCGCGCGGATTCGAGGTATTCGCGCGACTGCATCTCGATGATGCGGGACACGGTGCGGTGGAACTCGTTGGCCATCTGGCCTTCGGTATAGAGCTCGTCCGCGGGGACCTCGGCGGACATCAGCAGCTTGACCTTGTGGTCGTAGAACACGTCGATCAGCCACGTGAACCGGCGCGCTTCCGACGACATGCGCGGCGTCATCTTCGGCACGTCGGAAAGAATCACCGTATGGAACTGCGAAGCGAGCTCCAGGTAATCGTTCTGCGAACGCGGACCGCCGCACAGCGTCGCGAAGTCGAACCACACCACGCCGTTGGCACGGCGCAATGCCTTCAGCTCGCGATGCTCGATATGCAGGATCGGCGATTCGTCGGCCGTGCCCGCAATGGCTACGAATGCATCGCGCAGCGCGGCGCTCGCTTCGCGACCCAGCGGCGTGTGGTAGGCCTCCACCTGCTCGAGCGCGCGCTTGCGGTAGTCGATCCCGGCATCGACATTGAGCACGTCGAGCTTCGTCTCCAGCAACGCGATGGCCGGCAGCACGCGGTCGCGATGCAGTCCATCCGGATACAGCAGATCCGGCCGGTAGTTCGACGTCATGACGAACTGCACGCCGTTCGCAAAGAGCTGGTCGAGCAGGCGGTGCAGCATCATCGCATCGGCCACGTCGCTGACGTGGAACTCGTCGAAGCAGATGAGCCGGTACTTGCGCGCGATGCGCCGGGCCAGTTCGTCGAGCGGATCGGCGCGGCCGCGCAGTTCCTCGAGCTGGCGATGCACCTCGCGCATGAATTCATGGAAATGGAGCCGCGTCTTGCGCACCACGGGCACGCAGGTATAGAAGCTGTCCATCAGGAACGACTTGCCGCGCCCCACCCCGCCCCACAGATAGACGCCCTTGGGCACATCGGGATGCACGAGCAGCTTCTTCAGTGCATTGCCGCGGCGCGCCTTGTAGGCGACCCATTCGTCGTAGCACTGCTGCAGCCGCGCGACCGCGCGCAGCTGCGCCTCGTCCGACTGGTAGCCGCGCTGCTGAAGTTCGTGCTCGTAATACTCGGTGACGTTCATGCTGTTCGGGGCGCGCTCCGCACTCTCGTGCCGGCGCTGCAAGTGAAAACGGCGCGCCGCTCCGGGAATCCCCAGATACGGCGCGCCGGATAGGCTTTACATGGAAGGCGCGTGCCTTACATGTTCAGCTGACGCTTGTCGACGGCCAGCGCGGCTTCGCGCAGGACTTCCGACATCGACGGGTGCGGATGGCAGACGCGGCCGATATCCTCGCTCGCAGCCTTGAATTCCATCGCGGCCACGGCTTCGGCGATCAGGTCCGACGCGTTGGCGCCGATGATATGCACGCCGAGGATCTCGTCGGTCTTGGCATCGGCCAGCATCTTCACGAAGCCTTCCGCATGGCCCATCCCCAGCGCACGGCCGTTGGCCATGAACGGGAACTGACCCGACTTGTACTCGCGGCCTTCGGCCTTGAGCTGCTGCTCGGTCTTGCCGACCCATGCGATTTCCGGGAACGTGTAGATGACCCACGGCACCGTGTTGAAATCGATATGCGGCTTCTGGCCGACGATGCGCTCGGCCACGGCCACGCCTTCGTCTTCGGCCTTGTGCGCGAGCATCGGGCCACGCACCACGTCACCGATGGCCCACAGGCCCGGCACCTTGGTCTGGCAGTGGTCGTCCACCTCGATGAAGCCACGCTGGTCCACGCCCAGGCCCACGGCTTCGAGGCCGAGGTTGTCGGTGTTCGGCACGCGGCCTACCGACACGATCAGGCGATCGACGTCCAGCGTCTGCGCGGCGCCGTCCTTGTCCGTGTAGTTCACGGTGACGTTGTCCTTGCCAGCCTTGACCTCGTTGACCTTCACGCCGAAGTTGAACTTCAGGCCCTGCTTGGTCAGCAGCTTCTGCGCTTCCTTGGCCACGCCTTCGTCGGCGGCCGCCAGGAACGTCGGCAGTGCTTCCAGCACGGTCACTTCGGCACCCAGACGGCGCCATACCGAGCCGAGCTCCAGGCCGATCACGCCGGCACCGATCACGCCCAGCTTCTTGGGCACGGTGTCAAACTTCAGCGCGCCTTCGTTGTCGCTGATCAGCTTGTTGTCGACGGGGATGCCCGGCAGATGACGCGCCTTCGAACCCGTGGCGATGATGACCTGCTTGGCCGTCACGACTTCGCCGGCGATCTCCACCTGGAAACCCTCTGCGGTCTTGCCGACGAACTTGCCGTAGCCCTTGAGCAGCGAGACCTTGTTCTTGCGGAACAGGAACTCGATGCCCTTCGTCATCTTGCCGACGATATCGTCCTTGCGCTTCAGCATCTTGGCCACGTCCACCTTGACGTCGCCCACGGTAATGCCGTGGTCGGCCAGATGATGCTGCGCGTTGTCGAATTCTTCCGACGAGGCCAGCAGCGCCTTCGAAGGAATGCAACCCACGTTCAGGCAGGTACCGCCAAGGCGGGCTTCGCCCTTGGGATCGTCATAGGCGTTGCCTTCGCAGCACGCCACGTTCAGACCGAGCTGGCCAGCGCGAATCGCGGCGATATAGCCGCCAGGGCCGGCGCCAATGACCAGCACGTCGAATTGTTTGCTCATGGAAATTCCTTTTGCGCGCGCCGCCCCGGCCGCCTTGTGCAGGCGGCCGGCGTTCATGCGGGCGCTATAGACAGAGACTGACGCTTACAGGTCGAGCAGCAGGCGGGCCGGATCTTCCAGCGCTTCCTTCATGGCGACGAGGCCGAGCACCGCTTCGCGGCCGTCGATGATCCGGTGGTCATAGGACATGGCCAGGTAGTTCATCGGGCGGATCACGATCTGACCGTCTTCCACCACGGCGCGATCCTTGGTGGCGTGCACGCCCAGGATGGCCGATTGCGGCGGGTTGATGATCGGGGTGGACAGCATCGAACCGAACGTACCGCCGTTCGAGATCGAGAACGTACCGCCGGTCAGGTCTTCCAGCGACAGCTTGCCGTCACGGGCCTTGGCGCCGAACTCGGCGATCTTCTTCTCGATGTCGGCCAGGCTCATCTGGTCGGCATTGCGCAGGATAGGCACCACCAGACCGCGCGGCGAGCCCACGGCGATACCGATGTCGAAGTAGCCGTGGTAGACGATGTCGTTGCCGTCGACCGAAGCGTTGATGATCGGATACTTCTTCAGCGCGTGCACGGCGGCCTTCACGAAGAACGACATGAAGCCGAGCTTCACGCCGTGTTCCTTCTCGAAGCGGTCCTTGTACTTGTTGCGCAGATCCATCACCGGCTTCATGTTCACTTCGTTGAACGTGGTGAGGATGGCGTTGGTCGATTGCGATTGCACCAGACGCTCTGCGATACGGGCACGCAGGCGGCTCATCGGCACGCGCTCTTCCGGACGGTCGCCCAGCGCGGCGAAGTCCACCTGCGCCGACACCTGCTGCAGCGCGGGCTTGGCCGCTGCCGGTGCGGGGGCAGCCTTGGCGGCCGGTGCCGGTGCCGAGCTGGCGGCCAGCACGTCGCCCTTGGTGATGCGGCCATCCTTGCCGGTACCGGCAACCTGGCCAGCCGACAGGCCGCCTTCGGCCATCAGCTTGGCAGCCGACGGCATGGCCACGGCGCCTGCGGCGGCCGGGGCGGCCGCGGGTGCGGCAGCAGCCGGTGCGGGGGCAGCGGCGGCCGGTGCCGGAGCGGCGGCGGCCGGTGCGGCGGCGCCAGCGGTGGCTGCGGTGTCGATCTTGGCGATGATTTCATCGGCCACGACGGTATCGCCATCGTTCTTGACGATCTGCGACAGCACGCCGGCGGACGGTGCGGGCACTTCGAGCACGACCTTGTCGGTCTCGATTTCAATCAGGATCTCGTCCTGGGCGACAGCTTCGCCAGGCTTCTTCTTCCAGTTCAGCATGGTCGCTTCGGCGACCGATTCGGACAGCTGCGGAACCTTGACGTCAACAATAGCCATGGTTGGGAAATTCCTCGATGTATGCGTGTGGGTTGAACGGACGGCGGTCGCGGCGGCACACCCTGTGCCGCCGCGAGCCGCCGTCGCGGATTACTTGGTCAGAACAAAGCCCTTGAGCTTGGAGAAGGCGGCTTCCAGCAGTGCCTTCTGTTGCTCGTTGTGCTTTGCGTAGTAGCCCACCGCCGGCGATGCCGACGCGGGACGACCCGCATAACCGAGCTTCTGGCCTTCCGTCATGTTTTCCATGATGTAGTGCTGCACGAAGAACCAGGCACCCTGGTTCTGCGGCTCGTCCTGGCACCACAGGATTTCGGTCGCGCCCGAGTACTTCTTGAGTTCGGCGGCAACGGCCTTGTGCGGGAACGGATACAGCTGTTCCAGACGGATGATCGCCGTGTCGGTGGCGCCGCGTTCCTTGCGGGTGGCGACCAGGTCGTAGTAGACCTTGCCCGAGCACATGATCACGCGCTTGACCTTGCTGGCGTTCAGTTCTTCGTGATCGGGGATGACCGTCTCGAAGTGACCCTTGGCCAGATCGGACAGCGGCGACACCGCGTCCTTGTTACGCAGCAGCGACTTCGGCGTCATGATCACCAGCGGCTTGCGGAACAGACGGATCATCTGACGACGCAGCAGGTGGAAGATCTGGGCCGGCGTGGTCGGCTGGCAGACCTGCATGTTGTGGTCCGCGCAAAGCTGCAGGAAGCGCTCGATACGGGCCGAGCTGTGTTCCGGACCCTGGCCTTCGTAGCCGTGCGGCAGCATCAGCGTCAGACCCGAGGCGCGGCCCCACTTCACTTCGCCCGACGAGATGAACTGGTCGATCACGACCTGCGCGCCGTTGACGAAGTCGCCGAACTGGGCTTCCCAGATGACGAGCGCGTTCGGCTCGGCGGTCGAGTAGCCGTACTCGAAACCGAGCACCGCTTCTTCCGACAGCACCGAGTCGATCACCGTGAACGGTGCCTGGTTTTCCGACACGTTCTGCAGCGGCACGTAGCTGCCTGCATCCCAGCGCTCGCGCGCCTGGTCGTGCAGCACGGCATGGCGGTGCGTGAAGGTACCGCGGCCCGCGTCCTGGCCCGTAATACGGACCGGGTAGCCCGAAGCCACCAGCGAGGCGAAGGCCAGGTGTTCACCCATGCCCCAGTCCAGCGGCTGGTCGCCACGACCCATGTTCGCGCGGTCCTTGACCACCTTTTCCACCAGCGGGTGGAGCTTCAGGTGCTCGGGCACCGTGGTGATGCGCTCGGCCAGACGCTTCAGTTCCGTGACGGGCACGGCGGTGTCGGCCGTGTCGGTCCACTTGCGGTTCAGGAACGGCATCCAGTCCACGGCGAACTTGTTCTTGAAGTTCGACAGGACCGGGTCGGCCGTGTGCTTGCCCGCATCCATCGCGGCGCGGTATTCCTTCACCTTCTCGTCGCCGAAGTCGGCCGGCACGAGGTTCTGCGCGGCCAGCTTGTCGGCGTACAGCTTGCGCGTGCCCGGGTGCTGACCAATCTTCTTGTACATCAGCGGCTGCGTGACGGCCGGGGTGTCCTGCTCGTTGTGACCCAGCTTGCGGAAGCAGATGATGTCGACGACGACGTCCTTCTTGAACTCCATGCGGAAGTCCACGGCCAGCTGCATCGCGTACACGACGGCTTCGGGATCGTCACCGTTCACGTGCAGCACCGGCGCTTCGATCATCTTGACCACGTCCGTGCAATACAGCGTCGAACGCGCATCGCGCGGGTCGGACGTCGTGAAGCCGATCTGGTTGTTGATCACGATGTGCATCGTGCCGCCCGTGCCGTAGCCGCGGGTCTGCGCGAGGTTCAGCGTTTCCATCACGACGCCCTGGCCCGCGAAGGCCGCGTCGCCGTGCACCTGCACCGGCAGCACTTCCTTGTGGCCGGCTTCGCCGCGGCGTTCCTGGCGCGCCTTCGACGAACCTTCGACCACCGGGTTCACGATTTCCAGGTGCGACGGGTTGAACGCGAGCGACAGGTGAACCGGGCCGCCTTCGGTCGAGACGTCGCTCGAGAAGCCCTTGTGGTACTTGACGTCGCCTGCGGGCAGATCGTCAACGTGCTTGCCTTCGAATTCGGCGAACAGGTCGGCGGGCATCTTGCCCAGCGTGTTGACCAGCACGTTCAGACGGCCGCGGTGGGCCATGCCGATCACGATTTCCTGCACGCCCTTGCTGCCGGAGTGCTGGATCATCTCGTCCATCGCCGCGATGAAGCTCTCGCCGCCTTCGAGCGAGAAGCGCTTCTGGCCGACGTACTTGGTGTGGAGGAAGCGCTCGAGGCCCTCGGCCGCGGTCAGGCGGTCCAGGATCTGCTTCTTCTTCTCCAGCGTGAACACGGGCTTGGAACGCGTCGTTTCCAGACGCTCCTGCCACCAGCGCTTCTGCGCCTGGTCGCTCACGTACATGAACTCGGCGCCGATCGTGCCGCAGTACGTTTCACGCAGGTTGTTGAGCAGCTCGCGCAGGCTCATCGACTCCTTGCCGAAGTACGTGTTGCTGGCGTTGAAGACGATGTCGAGATCGGCTTCGGAGAAGCCGTAGAAAGCGGGATCCAGATCCGGCAGAGGCGGACGTTCCTGGCGCTTGAGGGGATCGAGGTCCGCCCAGTAGGTACCGATATTGCGGTAAGCGGCGATCAGCTGCGTGGCAGCGACGCGCTTGCGCCCCATGTCGGAGTCGGCGGAGGCAACGATGGTCTTGATCGGGCCCTGCTTGGCGCGCTCGGCAAACGAAGCGACGATCGGGGCGTGGGGGATGTCACGGGCGTTAGAACCGTCCACTGCGGGAACGTTCTGCATCGCGTCGAAGTACGCGCGCCAGTTGTCGGGGACCGAACTCGGATTCTGGAGGTAGGCTTCGTACAGCTCTTCCACGTAAGGGGCGTTGCCGCCGAAGAGGTACGAATTGCTCTGATACTGCTGCATCATGGGGCGCTCACTATTCTCCGGGTACCCCGGAGTTAAGCGGGTTCATCAACCTTCCGCGACACGGCTTGACCGGTTAGCGGATTGCAAACAACTGTACAAGTTGTGCGGGGAAGGACCTAAGTCTTCACTCGCGAAAGAATAGCACGTTCTCCTACATACAGTGCGTACTTTTCGTTATGCAAAATCAGGCCGGTGCAATGCGGTCCACCGCGTCCGTGATCAGGGTGTCGAGCCCCCACCCGAACAGCTCCGCCGCCCGGGCCGGGTCGTTCACCGTGTAGCAAAGTACCTTGTAGCCGGCCGTATGCGCCTGTTGGATGACGTTGGCATCGAGTTCGCCGTGGTTGGCGTCGAGTCCCACGCAGCCCAGCCGCGCCAGCCGGTCCAGCCAGTCGGTCGGCAGCGTCTTGACCAGCAGCGCGCGCGGCAGGTCCGGCGCGGCCTCCCGCGCGGCTTCCAGCGCCGCTTCGGAGAACGAGGACAGCAGCGGCGGCACCGCCGCGCCCGCCCACAGGGACAGCGCGTCCAGCGCCACGGCGGCGCCGGTCCGGTATTCGTCACCCGGCACGGGCTTGATCTCGATGTTCACGAGCAGGTCGTTCGCGCGCGTATAGCGCGCGATGGCCGCCAGCGTCGGCACGGGCTCGCCCGCGAAGGCGGGGCTGTGCCAGCTGCCGGCGTCCAGGGCGGCGATCTCGCCCAGCGTCAGCGCATCGACGCGGCCGTGGCCCGAGGTCGTGCGGTCCAGCGTGGCGTCGTGCATGAGCACGGGCTTGCCGTCGCCGGACAGCTTGACGTCGAACTCGAACATCCGGTAGCCGAACGAGGCGCCGTGACGAAACGCGGCCAGCGTGTTCTCGGGCGCGAGCTTGCCCGCGCCGCGATGCGCGACGTGGCGCGGATACGGCCAGTTGGCGAAATCGACCTTGGGCGTGCTCATGCCAGCGCCTCGATGCGCTTGCCCGACGCGATATCGAAGAAGTGCAGATGCTCGGCCGATGCCGTGATCGGCAGCTTGTCGCCGGCGCGCACGGACATGTGACTCTCCAGCCGCACGACGAGCGGCTGACCGCCAATCGAGCCGTACGCGAACGAATCCGCACCGAGCGCTTCCACCACGCGCACGTCCACCTCGGCAATCGCCTCGTGGGCCGCGCAGGGCTCGATATGCTCGGGACGCAGGCCCATCAGCGCCTGCTCGGGCAGGTGCAGGCCCATCGGCAGGTGGCCCAGCGTGGCCGTGCCCTGCCCCGCGCCTTCCTTCGGCGTGACGCGCATCTGCGCCTCGCCGCCGTCGGTGCCGGCGCCCGTGCCGTTGCGCGTGACCGGAATCAGGTTCATCGGCGGCGAACCGATAAAGCCGGCCACGAACGTGCTCGCCGGCTTCGCATATACCTCGAGCGGCGTACCGATCTGCTCCACCTTGCCGCCGCTCAGCACCATCATGCGGTCGGCCAGCGTCATGGCCTCCACCTGATCGTGCGTCACGTACATGCTCGTGGTGCCGAGGCGGCGATGCAGGTCCTTGAGTTCCAGGCGCATCTGCACGCGCAGCTTGGCATCGAGGTTCGAGAGCGGTTCGTCGAACAGGAACACGGCCGGCTCGCGCACGATCGCGCGGCCCATCGCCACACGCTGGCGCTGGCCGCCGGACAGCTGGCGCGGCTTGCGATCGAGCAGCGACGCGAGTTCGAGAATGCCCGCGGCGTGCTTGACGCGCTGGTCGATCTCGGCCTGGCTCATCTTGCGGATGCGCAGGCCGTAGGCCATGTTCTCGTACACGCTCATATGCGGGTACAGCGCGTAGTTCTGGAACACCATCGCGATATCGCGCTCGGCCGGTTCCAGGTCGTTCACGACCTTGCTGCCGATGTGGATCTCGCCACCGGTCACCGTCTCCAGCCCCGCCACCATGCGCAGCAGCGTGGACTTGCCGCAGCCCGACGGGCCGACGATCACGATGAACTCGCCGTCGGCGATTTCCATGTCGATGCCATGCACGACCTGCGTGCCGCCGGCATAGGTTTTCTGAACGTTACGAAGGGACAGACTTGCCATGAGTAATTTCCTGCCGCGATGTTATTTCTCGGTTTCCACGAGGCCCTTGACGAACCAGCGCTGCATCAGCAGCACCACCAGTGCCGGCGGCACCATGGCGAGCATCACGGTCGCCATCACGAGATTCCAGTCGGTTGCCGCGTCGCCCGAGCGCGAGATCATCTGCGTGACGCCCACCACCACCGGCGTCATCGACTTCTGCGTGGTGATCAGCAGCGGCCACAGATACTGATTCCAGCCGTAGATGAACTGGATGACGAACAGCGCCGCGATGCTCGTGCGCGAAAGCGGCAGCACCACGTCCCAGAAGAAACGCAGTGGGCCCGCGCCGTCGATGCGCGCGGCCTCGGCCAGCTCGTCCGGAATGGTCAGGAAGAACTGGCGGAACAGGAACGTCGCGGTCGCCGAGGCGATGATCGGAATCGTCAGGCCGAAGTAGCTGTCGAGCATGCCGAGGTCCGACACGACCTTGTAGGTCGGCAGGATCCGCACTTCCACCGGCAGCATCAGCGTGATGAAGATGAGCCAGAAGAACAGCTTTCGCATCGGAAAGCGGAAGTACACGATCGCGAACGCCGAGATGATCGAGATGGCGATCTTGCCGAGCGCGATACCGAGCGCCATGATCAGGCTGTTCTTCATCATGGTCGTGACCGGCGAAGCGGACTCGCCCACGCCGGAGAACAGGACCGTGCGGTAGTTGTCGAAGAAGTGGCTGCCTGGCAGCAGCGTCATCGGTGCGTCCAGCACCTGTTCCGGCGTGAGCGTCGATGCGACGAACGTCACGTAGACCGGGAACGCGACCACCGCGATGCCGAGGATCAGCACCACGTGGGTCAGGATATCGAGAATGGGGCGTCTTTCTACCATGGCGACCTCAATACTGAACCTTGCGCTCGACGTAGCGGAACTGCACTACCGTCAGCGCGATCACGATCACCATCAGCACCACCGACTGCGCGGCGGAGCCACCGATGTCCATGCCACGGAAGCCGTCGTGGAACACCTTGTACACGAGCGTGTTCGTCGAGTTGAACGGACCGCCGTGCGTGACCGCGTCGATGATCGCGAACGTGTCGAAGAACGCGTACACGACGTTGATCACGAGCAGGAAGAACGTGGTCGGCGAGAGCAGCGGGAAGATGATGGACCAGAAACGCTTCCACGGACCGGCGCCGTCGATCGCGGCCGCCTCGATCAGCGAGCGCGGAATGCTCTGCAGGCCGGCCAGGAAGAACAGGAAGTTGTAGCTCACCTGCTTCCACGCGGCGGCGAGCACCACGAGCAGCAGCGCCTGATGGCCGTCGAGCAGGAAGTTCCAGTTCACGCCCATCGCGCGCAGGCCGTACGACACGATGCCGAGCGTGGGGTTGAACATGAACATCCACAGCACGCCGGCCACGGCGGGGGCTACCGCGTACGGCCAGATCAGCAGTGTCTTGTAGGCCGTGGCGCCGCGCAGCACGCGATCGGCGAAGTACGCGAGCAGCAGTGCCGTGGAGAGACCCACCAGCGTCACGCCGATCGCGAATACGGCGGTGATCTCGAACGACTCGATATAGAGCGGGTCGTTCCAGAGCACCATGAAGTTGTCGAGCCCGACGAACTCCAGGTTGATGCCGAAGGCATCCTGCTGCAGCATGGACTGGTACAGCGCCTGGCCGGCGGGGAGGAAGAAGAAGATCAGCGTGATGGCGATCTGCGGCAACACCAGCAGATACGGCAGCCACGGCGAGCGGAAAACGACGCGTTTTTCCATCGGGAGTCTGAATCTGAAACCGAAACTAACAGGGCGAATCGGGCCGCGCGAGGCGGCCCGACCGTACAGCGAGGACGACGGGAACCTTATTCCTTGACCGTCTTCTGGAAGCGTTCGAGGAGCTCGTTGCCGCGCTTGACGGCATTGTCGAGCGCCGCCTGCGGTTCCTTCTTGCCCGCCCAGACGGCTTCCAGTTCCTCGTCGACCACCGTGCGGATCTGCACGAGGTTGCCGAGGCGCACGCCGCGCGACTTGTCGGTGGTCTTCACGACCATCTGCTGCACGGACACGTCGGCACCGGGGTTCTTGTCATAGAAGCCCGACTTCTTCGTCAGCTCGTAGGCGGCCATCGTCACCGGCAGGTAGCCCGTGGCCTGGTGCCAGTCCGACTGGATTTCCGGACGCGACAGGTACGTGAAGAACTTCGCCACGCCCTTGTACTCTTCCGCCTTCTTGCCGCCCATCACCCACAGCGAGGCGCCGCCGATGATCGTGTTCTGCGGCGCGCCCTGGACGTCCGGGTAGTACGGGAGCGTGGAGACGCCGAACTGGAACTTCGCGTTGCGGCGGATGTTGGCCAGCGATGCCGACGAACCCGTGAACATCGCGCACTCGCCGTTATAGAACTTGGCCTGCGACTCCGCCTTGCGGCCGCCGTAGCTGAAGTAGCCCTTCTTGACCATGTCCTGCAGGTTCGTGATGTGCTTCACGTGCAGCGGGCTGTTGAAGGCCAAGCGTGCATCGGTGCCACCGAAACCGTTGTTCTTGGTCGCGTACAGCGTGTTGTGCCAGGCCGAGAACGACTCCAGGTGTACCCAGCCCTGCCAGTCGGTCGTGTACGCGCAATTCACGCCCGAAGCCTTGAGCTTGGCCGAGAACTGCATGACTTCCGGCCACGTCTTGGGCGGATGGTCGAGGCCGGCCTTCTTGAAGGCGTCCTTGTTGTAGTAGAACACCGTCGTCGAGCTGTTGAACGGGAACGACAGCATCTCGCCCTTCGACGAGGTGTAGTAACCGGCCACGGCCGGGATGTAGGCGGACTGGTCGAACTTCTCGCCCGCATCCTTCATCACTGCCGATACGGGCTTGATCGCGCCCTTGGCGCTCATCATGGTGGCGGTGCCCACTTCGAACACCTGCAGGATCGCGGGCGCGCTGCCGGCACGGAACGCTGCGATCCCCGCGGCCATCGTCTCGTCGTAGTTGCCCTTGTTCACAGGGACGACCTTGTACTCGGACTGGCTCGCGTTGAACTTGTTGGCGATATCGTTCACCTTTTCATTGAGGGCACCCTCCATGGCGTGCCACCACTGGATTTCCACGGCGGCATGGGCGGTGCCTGCCACAGCCATTGCGGCCACGGCAGCGAACTTCAAGATATTGCGCGGGAAGGACATCTGCGACTCTCCTAAGGCTGTCATCAATCGGCGAAAAGCGACTGAATCTATGCATTTTTTGTGTCAGCGGGATGTTACGCCGGTCGCCTCGCGGGGGAAACCGGACAAACCCGGTTTGTGACGGAAATATTGCAGCTTTTTTGCGACACGGCACGCTTGACGCCGCAGAAAAACGGTCGCGCCATGCGCGCACGGTTTGCGTACAATGCGCGGCCATGCAACCAATCGCCTCCCTGTCTGCCGCGGCCCTGCGCCGCGTTCGTGGCGTGCTGACCGATATCGACGGCACGCTGACCACCGATGGCGCCCTGCCCGCCGCCACCTACGCCGCGCTCGACCGCCTGAAACGGGCCGGCCTCCACGTGATTCCGGTCACGGGACGCTGTATCGCGTGGGCCGAGATCCTGACCCGGCTATGGCCCGTGGACGCGATCATCGGCGAGAACGGCGCGTTCTACTGTCATCTGCGCGCGGGCAAGCTGGTCACGCGCTATCTCGACGACCCCGAGACCCGGGCGCGCAATCTCGCGCGCATCCGCGCGCTGGGGGAAGCGATCGTGCGCGAGGTGCCCGGCTGCGCGCTGGCCTCGGACCAGGCCTGGCACGCGGCGGACCTCGCCGTGGATCATGCGGAAGACGTGCCGAAGCTGCCGCCGGAGGCGGTGGCCCGGATTGCGGCGATGATGACCGAGGCCGGCATGACCGCGACGGTCAGCTCGATCCATGTGAATGGCTGGTTCGGCGCGCACGACAAGCTGTCGATGAGCCGGACCTGCGTGCGGGAATTGCTGGGCGGGGATATCGACGACGGCCGCGACGAGTGGCTGTTCATCGGCGATTCGGCCAATGACGCCGCGATGTTCGGGCACTTTCCGCTGTCGGTGGGCGTGGCGAACGTGCGCGAGGTCCTGCCGTCGCTGCCCGTCGCACCGGCCTACGTGACCGATGCCGCGGGCGGCGAGGGATTCGCGGAGATGGCGGAGCGGCTGCTGGCGGCACGCTGAGCGCGCCGCCGATCGCCCTCCCGCCCGCGATCAATCGAAGCCCAGTTCCTGCAGCTTGCGCGTGATCGTGTTGCGCCCGATGCCAAGGCGCGTCGCCGCTTCCACGCGGCGGCCGCGGGTGACGCCGAGCGCGGCTTCCAGTACGGACTTCTCGAACCGGCGCGTGAGCGCGTCCATCACGTCCGGCTGGCCGGCCTCGAGCATGGCCTTGGCTTCGGCGGCCAGCAGCGTTTCCCAGCTGGCCGAGACCGCCGCGGCCGACGCCGGCACGACGAGGCCCGGCATGACATTGACGGGACGCGTGGCCACCATCGTGTCGCCGTCGCCCGACAGGCCCATGGCATAGTCGCCGGACTCGATCGCCTCGTACTCGCCCCCACCCACGCGCTCCGGCGTGCGCGCCGGCGCGCCGCTCTCGGGCAGGCCGCCGCCGATCATCTCGCGCGGCAGGTCCTTGACCTCGATGGTCTGCGCGGGCGCCATCACGGTCAGCCAGTTGCAGAGGTTTTCCAGCTGGCGCACGTTGCCGGGGAACGGCAGCGTGCTGACATAGGCCAGCGCCTCGTCCGACATGCGCTTCGGCTCCACGCCGAGTTCCTTCGCGCTCTTCTGCAGGAAATGGCGCGCCAGCAGCGTGATGTCTTCCGGCCGTTCGCGCAGCGGCGGCAGGCGCAGGCGAATCACGTTCAGGCGGTGGAACAAGTCCTCGCGGAACAGCCCTTCCTTGACGCGCGTCTCCAGGTTCTGGTGGGTGGCCGCGATCACGCGCACGTTCGCGCGCAGCGGGTTGTGGCCGCCCACGCGATAGAAGTTGCCGTCCGACAGCACGCGCAGCAGGCGCGTCTGGAGGTCGAACGGCATATCGCCGATTTCATCGAGGAACAGCGTGCCGCCCTCGGCCTGCTCGAAGCGGCCGCGGCGCATAGTCTGCGCGCCCGTGAACGCGCCACGCTCGTGGCCGAACAGTTCGGACTCGAGCAGGTCCTTCGGAATCGCGGCCGTGTTCAGCGCGATAAAGGGACCGCTCGCGCGCGGGCTGTGCTTGTGCAGCGCGCGGGCAACGAGTTCCTTACCCGTGCCCGACTCGCCGGTGATCATCACCGTGACGTTCGATTGCGAAAGACGGCCGATCGCGCGGAACACGTCCTGCATTGCCGGTGCCTGCCCGAGGATCTCGGGTGCATCGACGAGGCGGTCGTCCATCTCTTCCTCGCGCAGGCTCTCTTCGAGCGCGCGGCGAATCAGCTCGACGGCCTTGTCCACGTCGAACGGCTTCGCGAGATATTCGAACGCGCCGCCCTGGAACGCCGCCACCGCGCTGTCGAGATCCGAGTACGCGGTCATGACGATCACGGGCAGGCCCGGATGACGCGCCTTGATGGCCTGCAGCAGGTCGAGGCCGGAGCCGCCCGGCATGCGGATATCGGAGATGAGGACCTGCGGCTCGTCGTCCTCCAGCGCCGCGAGCACGTCGCGCACGTTGGTAAAACTGCGGGAGAGCAGGCTTTCACGGGCAAGGGCCTTTTCCAGGACCCAGCGGATTGATTGATCGTCGTCGACTATCCAGATCGGCTTCATGTGCGTCGCTTGTCTGCTCGGTGTCATGTGGTCCCCCGTATCCCCGCTGGTAGCGGGCCCCTGCTGGCGAGCCCCTGTTGTTGGACCCGCTCTGCCCGCACGACACGCCGAACGGGCGACTAATGCAGCGGCAGCAGAATACGGAAGTCGGTAAAGCCCGGCCGGCTCTCGCATTCGATCAAGCCCTCGTGCTGCTGCACGAAGGTTTGAGCGAGTGTGAGACCGAGTCCGCTGCCGCCATCCCGTCCCGATACCAGCGGATAGAAGATGCGTTCGCGTATGTCCTCGGGGATGCCCGGGCCGTTGTCTGTCACATGCAAGTCCAATGCCAGCTTGTACAGACGCTTGGCAATCGTGACCTGGCGCGCCACACGCGTTCGCAAAATGATCTGCGCATCGCCGCGCGCAATGCGCTCGTGGAGCGCCTGCGCCGCGTTATGAACGATGTTCAGCACGGCCTGGATCAGTTGCTCCATGTCGCCACGCAGCTCGGGCAGACTCGCGTCGTAGTCCCGCACGATATCGAGCCCGTTCGGAAACTCGGCCAGCACCACCGAGCGCACGCGCTCGAGCACCTCGTGGATATTGAGCTCGGACACGATATGCGGATGGCGATGCGGCTCCAGCAGCCGATCGACGAGCGTCTGCAGCCGGTCCGACTCCTTGATGATCACCTGCGTGTACTCGCGCAGCGAGCGCTCCGGCAGCTCGAACTCGAGCAACTGCGCCGCGCCGCGAATGCCGCCCAGCGGGTTCTTGATCTCGTGCGCGAGATTGCGGATGAGTTCCTTGTTCGCGGAGGTCAGGTCGATCAGGCGCTCCTCGCGGTCGCTGCGCAGCTTCTGCTCGTTGTGCATGAGCTCGACCAGCACCGTGGACGGATGGCCCTCGATCGCGCCGATGACCACGTGCGCGTGCAGCGGCTCCTGCAACGGCGGGCGCAGCAGCAGGTCCTGGCGCCGCACATCGACCTGCCGCGCGGTCACGCTCTCGATCATGCTGCGCACTTCCTCGGACTCGCCGAACAGGTCCGGCAGCGTCAGCTCGACCATCGCGCGCCGCGACATCGCGAACGCGGCCTCGGACGCGGGATTGGCGTACACGACATGCAGGCCCGTCCCGCGCACGAGCAGCACCGGGTTGGCAATCACGTCCAGCCCGGGGTGGAACGCCACGTCGCCCAGCGGTACCACGTTTGCCGCCTGCTCGGGGCTCGCCTGTGTCGCGGGATCCTGTACCGCGGGATCGTTCTTGGCGCGGTCGGCCCCGGTTACCTTCCGTGAAACACCGCGAATCAGGCGACGCATGAGATCAGTCCTTCAGGTTGGATAGCTCGCGGCGCAGCGACGCGAGATTCGCTTCGCTACGCGCGATGTCGTCGCGCAGCGCAGCCGTGCGATCGAGATATTTCTGATAGTTGCGCTCGTTGCCCTGACGTTCCGGCTCGCCGTTGTTGTACTCGGCGCGCAGGGCCGCCAGCTTGGCCTCTTCGCTCTGCAACTCCTGCTCCAGCACGCCGCGGCGCTCGCCGTCGCGGCTCTTCTGCGTGGCACCGTCCACGCGCGGGAACGACGTCGGCGACGCCGCGCCCGCCGTGCCCCGGCTCGTCTGCGGACGCGCGCCACCGGGCACCGTCACCACGTCGGGCAGCGTCAGCTTCTTGCAGCCCTTGCCCGCATTGCCGTTCCGGTACTCGGGCACGCCGTTCGGGCCCGTGCACACATACACGTCGGAAGACTGCGCGGCGGCCGGCGAGTTCCACATCGTCAGCACCAGCGCGAGCCCCACAATGGGGAAAGCAACACGAAGATGGTGCGTAGCCGCGCGCCCGGACCGCGCCGCGCCACGGTGCGCGACGTCGTCGCCGGCGGCTTCCCAGATATCGTTCATGGACATTGACCCCGTTATTATGAAAAGAGCCCCATTCTAGCGAGCATCCCGCGCCGCCAAACAAAAAGGGACAGCCGAGGCCGCCCCTTTCTGGTGCTACTGTTGTCCGGTCACAACCCGGCAAGCCAGGTCACAATCCGGAGCGATCTCGCTTTACAGCGAGTAGTACATGTCGAACTCGATCGGGTGCGTCGTCATGCGGAAACGCGTGACTTCTTCCATCTTGAGCTCGATGTAGGCGTCCAGCATCGAGTTCGAGAACACACCGCCGCGGGTCAGGAACTCGCGATCGTTGTCGAGGTGTTCCAGGGCCTGGTCGAGGCTCGCGCAGACGGTCGGGATCTTCGCGTCTTCTTCCGGCGGCAGATCGTACAGGTTCTTGTCGGCAGCTTCGCCCGGGTGGATCTTGTTCTGCACGCCATCGAGACCGGCCATCAGCAGCGCCGAGAAGCCCAGGTACGGGTTGCACAGCGGATCCGGGAAACGGGTCTCGATACGACGGCCCTTCGGGTTCGCGACATACGGAATACGGATCGACGCCGAACGGTTACGTGCCGAGTAGGCCAGCTTCACCGGAGCTTCGAAGCCCGGCACCAGACGCTTGTACGAGTTGGTACCCGGGTTCGTGATCGCGTTCAGCGCGCGAGCGTGCTTGATGATGCCGCCGATGTAGTACAGCGCGAATTCCGACAGGCCGGCGTAGCCGTTGCCCGCGAACAGGTTCTGGCCGTCCTTCCACACGGACTGGTGAACGTGCATGCCCGAACCGTTGTCGCCAACGACCGGCTTCGGCATGAACGTGGCCGTCTTGCCGTAGGTGTGCGCGACGTTCTGGATCACGTACTTCTGCAGCTGCGTCCAGTCGGCGCGTTGCACCAGCGTGCTGAACTTCGTGCCGATTTCGTTCTGGCCCTGGCCAGCCACTTCGTGGTGGTGCACTTCGACGGGGATGCCCAGCGATTCGAGAATCAGGCACATCTCCGAACGCATGTCCTGGAACGTGTCGATCGGGGCAACCGGGAAGTAGCCGCCCTTCTTGCCCGGACGGTGACCGCTGTTGCCGTGCTCGAATTCCTTGCCGGCCGACCACGGGGCTTCTTCGGACTGGATCTTCACGAAGCAGCCTTGCATATCGACGTTCCAGGTCACGCCGTCGAAGATGAAGAATTCGGGTTCCGGACCGAAGTAGGCGGCGTCGCCCAGGCCGGAGCTCTTCAGGTAGGCTTCCGCGCGGCGCGCGATCGAACGCGGGTCGCGGTCGTAACCCTTGCCGTCGGACGGCTCGATCACGTCGCAGGTCAGCACCAGCGTCGGCTCTTCATAGAACGGATCGATGTGAGCGGTGTTCGAATCCGGCATCAGCAGCATGTCCGAAGCTTCGATACCCTTCCAGCCGGCGATGGACGAACCGTCGAATGCATGGCCGCTTTCGAACTTGTCTTCATCGAAGTGCGACGTCGGCACCGAGACGTGCTGTTCCTTGCCTTTGGTATCCGTGAAGCGGAAATCGACGAACTTGACGTCGTTTTCCTTCACGAGCTTCATTACATCTGCAACGCTTTGGGCCATGCCTATCTCCTGGAAATTCGGCTGAATCTGAGCAGCAATCTGAGAAAGCCATTATTGAGACGGTCCCGCGCCAGCCCTGTGGAAACCGCCCCAAAAGGGACGAGGAATGTTAGCAGAAAGCATGCCAACAAAAACCAACTTTGCACCTGCAAGTCCCGAAAAATGTGCACCTGCGCGCGAGCCCGCACCGCGACGCGCCATACCGGATTGCATGCAATCGGCAAAGTGCCGCAAGCGCGATTCATGCACCGCTACCCGGCGTCTCGCCGCCTTACCCATCAAACACCAACATGGTGCAAGAGGCAAGAGAAAGCACTTGTTTGGTGCCAATGCACCGCAACGATGCGTGGCCGCAATTTCGAGGAACGAGAGCGCTAGAATAGCGCCCATTCCTTTCATCCCCCCTTCCTTTCATCCCCCACACCGACATTCGCGATGACCACCCGAGACGATCTCCTTCAGGCCGCCAAGGCGCGCCAGCAGCAAAACCAGCTTGCCTACTTCGGCGCCCTGACGCCGCAGGAATCCTATGCGCTGCTGCAGGCCGACCCGACGGCGGTGCTCGTCGACGTCCGCACGCAGGCGGAACTGGACTGGGTGGGTGGCGTGGACCTGCCCGACGCGCAGTTCGCGCATGTCGAATGGTCCACTTATCCGGGCGGCACGCAGAATCCGAACTTCGTGACCGAACTGCGCGCCCGCGTCGGCGAGGACACGCCCGTGCTGTTTCTGTGCCGCAGCGCCGCGCGCTCGAAGCACGCCGCGCGCGTGGCGACGGAAGCCGGTTTCAAATACGCGATGGACGTGCTGGAAGGGTTCGAGGGTCCGCGCGACGACCACTATCACCGCAAGACCGTGGAAGGCTGGTGCTTCCGCGGCCTGCCGTGGCACGGCGCCTGATCAGCCCTGCTCCACGATCTCGAAGCCCATGGCCCGCACGCCGTCCAGCAGCATCGCGTAGGCCGGGCCCACGAGTGCCTCGGGGCCCTTGACGCCCAGGTCGATATGGCGCCGCGCAAAGCGGTCGCCGCGGCTGACGTCGCCGACCGACGGCAGGCTGAACACGCGAATGCCCTCGAACGCCGATTCCACCTGCTCCATGAGCGGCGTCAGCGTGGACTCGGGCGCTTCGAACACGTAGAACGCGCGTGACTGTTCGCGCGCGAGGTGAAACAGGTGCGAGTAGTAGTGGTCGAGCACCCACTCCATCATCGGCCACGCCATCACCGGGAAGCCGGGCATGAAGTGATGGTCGGCCACCGAGAAGCCCGGAATGCGGTTGTAGCTGTTCGGGATGATCCGCGCACCGACCGGGAACTCGCCCATCTTGAACCGGTGCCGGTTCTCCGGAAGGTCGAGGTTGGCCTTGACCGGATCGCCGTTGGCCGTCTCCACGATCCGTTGCGCGATCAGCTCGCGCGCCTCCGGGTGCAGGGCCAGCGGCACGCCCAGCGCCGCCGCCGCGCACTGGCGCGTATGGTCGTCGGGGGTCGCACCGATCCCGCCCGTGCAGAACACCACGTCGCTGCCCGCGAGCGTGCGGCGCAGCGTGGCCGTGATGCGCTCGCGATCGTCGCCGATATACTCGGCCCACTCCAGCGCCAGGCCCCGCGCGCCCAGGAACTCGATGGCACGGCGCATGTGCTTGTCCTCGCGCCGCCCCGACAGAATCTCGTCACCGATGACGATCAGGCCGAAACCCATGTTTGCCCCCGCTTCAGGATGGTTCAATGCGCCGGATATCGGACGGCGCAAGATCGATGATGTCGCCGCCCGGCGGCGCCGGCGGGGCCGCGCCCACCCGCTCCGCGCGCAGCTGTGCGAGCGCGCGCAGGCAGAAGTGCCCGAACCACAATGCCGAGAAGATAAAGATCAGCACGTAGAGCCATAACGTCCCCACGAGCACGACCGGAAACAGGAAGATGATCATCGCCGACCAGACCCACAGCAGCGTGGGCGCGGAGCCCAGCAGGCCGACGGCGATGCCGATCATCAGCAGCGCGCCGCGATGGCGCTTCATCAGCGTCTTGCGCTCCTCGGCCGTCGCATGCTCGGCCAGCGCGTCGTAGGTCATCACGCGGTAGGTCAGCCAGCCCCATAGCACCGGCGGAATCAGCGCGAAAAACGGCGGTACCAGCCACAGCGGCAGCGTGACGATCACGAGCAGCAGGAACACGAACGTATTGCCGAACGACGCGACGACGCTGCCGAACACACTGCCGCCGTGCGACTTGGCAAGATCGGGATAGCTGCGTTCGAGGTGCCGCACCACGGCCGGCACCGAGCACAGGCTGATAAAGACCAGCATCGACGCGATGACGAGCGGCACGGCGATCATCAGCACGAACAGCGGCGCCACCACGGAACGCAGCGACTGCAGGTTCAGCCAATCGAGCGCCGCGTAGATCCAGCTCGTGAACACCGAGCCTTCCAGCAGCAGGCGCGTGGTGTTCATGATCGGCTCCCACCCCCACCACAGCAGCCCGCCCCAGAGCACCGTGGCCAGCACGAACGGCAGCACGGTGAGCGCGAGCATGCGGGGGTGGAACTGACTGACGAGGGCGCGTCCGAAAGCGCGGAGGATATCGTTCATGGCAAGGAGCCTAGCACAGGCCGCTGCTCAATTGATACGCAGCAGCCGCTTGACGCCATACCACTGCTGCGCGAGGAAACCGCGGCCATAGTCGCGGTTCTTCCCCGCCGGCGGCGGCATCTGGTCGCGCACGCCGGTCGGGTAGTACCGGTCCGTGAACACGGCCGTGCCGAACATCATGTCCCACCACGGAAACAGCACGCCGAAATTGCAGCCGCCGAGGCGCATGGGCTTGCCGCCCTTGCCCGGCGTCTCGTGACCGAGCCCCACCGCATGATGCGTGCGATGGAAGCGCGGCGACACCAGCAGCCGCTCGCCGAGCCAGCCAAAGTGCAGGCGCAGGTTCGCGTGCTGGAGGCTCTGCAACAGCTGCGACAGCGCCACCAGCAGGATGTACTGCGACGGTTCCACGCCGACCGCCAGCGCGATGACCGCGAATACGGTGTCGCGCAGGATATCGTCGAGCAGGTGATTGCGGTTGTCGCTCCAGAGCGTCATCTGCCGCTGGCTATGGTGCAGCGCATGCAGGCTCCACCACCAGCGGTAAGTGTGCGAGAAACGGTGATACCAGTAGTCGACGAGGTCGAACAGCATCAGGTAGATCAGGAAGCTGACGATGGGCGACGACGTGACCGCGGGCCACCAGTCCTCGACGTTGATGCGCTGCCAGCCGAGCAGCCGCAGATGCCCTTCGATCAGGTCGCTGAGCGGGTCGAGCACGAAGAACATCGCGAGCCGGAACAGCCCGAGCCGATGGATCATCGTGTACAGGATGTCCACGCGGACCGCGGGGCGGTCCGTCACCGGCTCCACCGGCCGCAGCTTCTCGAGCGGGCCGAGGATCAGGATCATCACCGCGATCTGCACGATGCCCGCGAGCAGCCATTCGGTGCCCGTGAACGCCTCTTCCGCGTAGCCGCCGAAGCCGAGATCGTAGACCACGGGCAGCACGACGTTCTGGAACACCGAGCCCTCGATCTGGCCGATCCAGCCCGACATCCAGTTGGTGAACGCGTCCCACATCAGCGTGCGCCCTCCTTCTTCTGCTGCGCGAACCACGCCTTGTACGCGGGATGCTCGCGCAGCGTCGCAAAGCAGAAGCCCTTCTGTTCGAGCCCCGTGATCAGCGGCTCCAGCACCGCCGGCGCCCACGGGTCCTTGCGCGACCAGATACCGAGGTGCGCCATCGTGATGTCGCCATCGCGCAGGTCGCGCAGCGCGCGGGCCAGCAGCTTGTCGTTCGGGAAGCGTTCCGACGACAGCTCGTCACCGAGAAAGCCGGCCGGCGCCCAGGCCACGTGTTTGAAACCGCACTGCTCCGCCCACTGCAGCGTCTGCTGCGACGTATGGCCGCCGGGCGCGCGCCACAGCGGCGCCATCGGCTGACCGGTCATCGATTGCAACGCCTGCGCGCTGCGGCGCAGTTCCCCGCAGAACGTCTCGGCCGTCATCGCCACGTCCCTGCCGCCTTCGGCGCCGAACTGCGGACGCATGATCACCTTGCCGTCGCGCACCGCGCGAAAGTAGACGTGATCGAACGTGTGCGTGCCGAACACATGCCCATCGGCCGCCAGTGACTTCCAGTATGGCGCCCAGCTCGGGTCGAGGGAACTGTCGCGATGGATCGTGGGCTCGTTGGCCAGGAAGAACGTCGCGCGGATATGGTGCTTGCGCAGCGTGCGCGCGATGAGTTCGGCCTGGCTCATGCTGCCCGTGTCGAACGTCAGGTACAGCGTGCCCGCGCGGCAGGCGGCGTTATCTGTCGCCGGGGCCGCGATGGCCGGCGCGGCCGCCATCCATGCGGCCGCACCCGCGGCAACCGCCACGGCCGAAGCCAGCACCGTCAGGATCTTGCGCATGATGGTTCGTTCAGTAGAGCGGCGCGCGCGTGCGGAAATAGATACCGTGCGGAGACTTGCCGACGCGAATCGTCTTCACGACCTTGCGCGTGGCGACATCGACGAGGGCCACCGAACGCGCCCAGCGGCACGATACCCAGAGCGTCTTGCCGTCGGCGGTCAGTTCCATGTCGTCGGGACCAGGCGGCAGGCCCGTGATGTCCCCTACCTTCGACAGCGTCTGCTGGTCGATGATGCTGATGGTGCCGGACACGCGATTGGTCAGGAACAGATGGCGGCGGTCGCCCACCGCGCGGAAGTTATGCGCGCCCTTCCCGGTCTGGATCTGCTTGACCACGGTACGCGTATGCCAGTCGATGACGGCGACATAGTCCGCCCCGGTCATGCCCACGAGCAGGTATTTCTGGTCCGGCGTGACCCAGACTCCGGCGGGCGCGGAGCCCGCTTCCATGACCCACATCACGTTGAGCGTGGTCAGGTCGATCGCGGCAATCTGGTTCGAGTCCTGCAGCGTGATGAACGCGATCTTGCTGTCCGCCGTGAACGCGATATGGCTCGGCGTGCGGCCGAGCGGGAACTGCTTGGCGATCTTGAGCGCGTGGCCATCCCAGCGGTAGACATCGACGCGGTCGAGCCGGTTGCCCGTGGCCACGAACCACTTCTGGTCCGGCGAGAAGCCGATCTGATACGGGTCGTCGATATTGGGCACACGCTGCTGCACCTTGCCCGTGACCGGATCGACGAACACGAGGTCGTTGCCGACCGCGTTGGCCACGATCAGCGACTTGTCGTCGGGCGTGGCAATCAGGTGGTGCGGCTCCTTGCCGACCGGAAAGGTCTCGAGGACCTTTTGCGTATCCTTGTCGATCAGCGTGACGGTAGCGTCACCCGAATTGAGCACTACGACGACCTCGGCCCGCGCGGGCGCGGCGAGGGCCAGTCCCAAACCCAGACCGAGGGCCGCGGCGCCAATCGCGCCAGCCACTCCACGACTCCAACGAGTCACACGACGCATTCCGACGAGCATAAGACCGTTCACTGATGACGAATCGCGCATTCTAACGTTTGGGCGCCACTTTTCGATGACGCCACATAATTTCTTACCATCGCGTGTCCCTGTCGCCGCTTCAGCGCTGCATGGACTCCCAGACCTTCTGGAGTCGTTTGACCGACATGGGCACAGGGGTTCGCAATTCCTGCGCAAAAAGTGCGATGCGCAACTCCTCCAGCATCCACCGGAATTCGTCGAGCCGCGCGTCGGCGGCGCCGCGGCCCTGCGTGCGCAGCTGCTTTTCGGCGCGCTGCCACTGCTGGATCAGCGGCGTCATCTCCTGCAGCCGCTGCGCATCGCGCGCGGCATCGCCCTTGAGCTTGTCAACGCGCATCGCCATGCCTTTCAGGTAGCGCGGATAGTGCACGAGCTGCGTGTACGGCGTATCGATGACGAACGATTTGTGCATCAATCGCCCGAGCTGCGCCTCCATGTCCTGATAGGTAGCGCCATACGGCTTGGCCTGCAGCAGCTTGCGCGGCAGGCCCGCGTACTCGGCCAGGATGCTGCCGACGAGCCGCGCGATTTCCTGCGCGAGCAGCGACAGCCGCGCGCGCCCCTCGTCCTTGCGCGTGTTGAACTCGGCCTCGTTGCGCGGCAGCGGCGCCTGCAGGCACGCGCGGTCCAGCGCCACCTGCACGATCTGCTCGCGCAACTGTTCCTGCGTGCCCAGCGTCATGTACTGCATGGCCATCTGCTGCAGGTTCGGGACGTTCTTCTCGATGAACTTGACCTGCTCGCGCAGCTGCAGCGCGAACAGCCGGCGCAGGCCCGCATGGTGAACGCGCGCGGCCTCCTGCGGATCGTCGAAAACCTCGACGTCGCAATGATCGCCGTGATCGACGAGCGCGGGGTAGCCGAACAGCGTCTGGCTGCCCTTGCGGATCTCGAGCAGTTCCGGCAGTTCCCCGAACGACCATGACGTGAGGTTCTCGTACTGGCCGGCTTCGGCCGCCGGCACATCCCGCGCCGCGATGGTCTGGAACGACTGCTGCGCCTGCCCGCCGAACTCCGCGCGCAATTGCGCGAGGTTGCGGCCCATGTCGAGCTGGCGGCCGTGTTCGTCGATGACCTTGAAGTTCATCGCATGGTGCGCGGGCAGCGTTTCCAGCTTGAAGTCCGCGCGCTTGATCATCGTGCCCGTCTGTTCGCGGATATCGGCAATGAGCACGTCGAGCAGATCGCCCTCGCCGAAGGGCTGGCGCGCGACGAAGCCCGCCGCATAGTCGGGCAGTGGCACGCAATGGCGGCGCAGCTTCTGCGGCAGCGACTTCAGCAGCAGATGCACCTTCTCCTTGATCATGCCGGGCACGAGCCATTCCGCGCGCTCGGGACGTACCTGGTTCAATGCGTACAGCGGCACGGTCAGCGTCACGCCGTCGCGATGGCTGCCGGGCTCGAAATGGTAGGTGAGCCCCATGTCCACGCCCGCGACCGCCATCGTCTTCGGGAAGAGGTCCGTGGTGATGCCGGCGGCCTCGTGCCGCATCAGCTCGTCGCGGTTCAGGTACAGCAGCTTGCGATCCTTCCCGGACTCGGCTTCGTACCACTTTTCGAACGACACCTGGTTGTAGATGTCGGCCGGCACCGCGCGGTCGTAGAACGCGTAGATCAGTTCGTCATCGACCAGCACGTCCTGCCGGCGCGACTTGTGCTCGAGGTTCTCGATCTCTCGCACGAGCCGCTGGTTATGCGCGTAGAACGGCAGCCGCGTGTCGAACTCCCCTTCCACGAGGGCGCGCCGGATAAATAGCTCGCGCGCTTCCGCCGGGTTCATCGGCCCGTAGTGGATGCGCCGGTGCTGGTAGACGACGAGTCCGTACAGCGTGGCGCGCTCGAGCGCGAGCACCTGGCCGGCCTTCTTCTCCCAGTGCGGATCGCTCCAGCTGACCTTCAGCAGATGCTTGCCCACCTGTTCCAGCCATTCGGGCTCGATGCGCGCGAGCGTGCGCGCGAACAGGCGGCTCGTCTCGACGAGCTCGGCCGCGATGATCCAGCGGCCGACCTTCTTCGCGATCAGCGAGCCCGGCCACAGGTGGAACTTGATGCCGCGCGCGCCAAGATACTCGCGCCCGCGCGAATCGCCTTCGTCCAGCTTGCAGCCGATATTGCCGAGCAGGCCCGTCAGCAGCGCCTTGTGCACCTGCTCGTACGTGGGCTCGCTCTCGTTGAGGCGCCAGCCCTGCTCCGTCACCGTCGTCATCAGCTGCGAATGGACGTCGCGCCATTCGCGCAGCCGCAGATGCGAAAGGAAGTTGGCGCGGCACTGGTCCTGCAACTGCTTGTTGCTCTTCTTGTGCGCGACGGCGTCCTCGAACCACTTCCACAGCTTGACCCAGCCGAGGAATTCCGAAGGGAGGTCGGACCGGTCGTCGAAGAACTTGCGGTGGGCCTGATCGGCGGCTTCCTGCGCCTCCTGCGGACGGTCGCGCGGGTCCTGCACGGACAGCGCGCTCGCGATGATCAGCACTTCGCGCAGGCAATGCTGCTCGCGCGCGGCCAGGATCATGCGCGCCACGCGCGGGTCGAGCGGCAGCTTGGCCAGCTGGCGGCCCGTGGCGGTCAGCTGGTTCGCGTCATCGACGGCGCCGAGTTCCTGGAGCAGCTGGTAGCCGTCGGCCACCGCGCGGCCCAGCGGCGGCTCGATGAACGGGAACGACTCGATGTCCGTGAGCCGCAGCGCCTTCATGCGCAGGATGACGGCCGCGAGCGACGAGCGCAGGATTTCCGGATCGGTGAAGCGCGGGCGGCCCGCGAAGTCGCTCTCTTCGTACAGGCGGATGCAGACGCCGTCCGCCACGCGGCCGCAGCGGCCCGCGCGCTGGTTGGCCGCGGCCTGCGAGATGGCTTCGATCTGCAGTTGCTCGACCTTGTTGCGGTACGAATAGCGCTTGACGCGCGCGAGGCCCGTGTCCACCACGTAGCGGATGCCGGGCACCGTGAGCGAGGTCTCGGCGACGTTCGTGGCCAGCACGATGCGGCGCGCGCCCGAGGGCTTGAACACGCGCTCCTGCTCCTGCACGGACAGTCTTGCAAACAGCGGCAGGATCTCGGTGTGGGGCGGGTGGTGCTTGCGCAGCGCCTCGGCGGTTTCGCGGATCTCGCGCTCGCCGGGCAGGAATACGAGCACGTCGCCCGGGCCCAGGCGGCACAGTTCGTCGACGGCATCGACGATGCCGTCGTAGAGGTCGCGCTCCTTCGCCTGTGCGGATTTCGGCGTCGGGGGCGTGCTCCCGTTGGGCGCGGCGTCCTCCCGGATCGGGCGGTAACGCACCTCCACCGGATACAGGCGGCCGCTGACCTCGATGACCGGCGCGGGCTTGCCGTTGTGCGCGAAATGCTCGGCGAAGCGTTTCGCGTCGATCGTCGCCGAGGTGATGATGATCTTGAGGTCGGGACGCTTCGGCAGGATCTGGCGCAGGTAGCCGATCAGGAAGTCGATGTTGAGGCTGCGTTCGTGGGCCTCGTCGATGATGATCGTGTCGTATGCGCGCAGCAGCGGGTCGTTCTGCGTCTCCGCCAGCAGGATGCCGTCGGTCATCAGCTTGATGGACGCGCCGGGGGACATCGTGTCGTTGAAGCGCACCTGGTAGCCGACGTGCTCGCCGACTGGCGAGCCGAGTTCCTGCGCGATGCGCTTGGCGGTGGAGGTGGCCGCGATCCGGCGGGGCTGGGTGTGGCCGATGAGGCCGCCGGTCTTGCCCGGGGGGTCGCCGGCGCGCACGGGGCCGCGGCCGATCGACAGGCAGATCTTGGGCAACTGTGTGGTCTTGCCCGAGCCGGTCTCGCCGGCGACGATCACGACCTGGTTGGCCAGCAGCGCGGCGGCGATCTCGTCGCGGCGCGCCGAAACCGGTAGCGCTTCCGGGAATGTGATGGGCGGCAATGGGTTCGCCATCCGCGGCGGCCGCGGGGGCCGACCGTCGCGCCCGGCCGACGGCTCACGCCCCGACTGCGCCTCGCGCCCCGGCTGCGCCTCACGCCCCAACTGCCCGCCTCGCGCCGGACGACCGCCGTCGGCCGACCGCCCATCGCGCACGGGCTGCCCGTCCCGCGCCGGACGACCGCCGTCGGTGGACTGCGCCTCTAGCGCGGCCTGCCCCTCTCGCGCCGGACGGCCGCCATCGGCCGACTGCCCCTCGCGCACGGGCTGCCCGTCTCGCGCCGGACGACCGCCATCGGCGGACTGCCCCTCGCGCACGGGCTGCCCGTCTCGCGCCGGACGACCGTCGCGGGCCGACTGGGCCTCACGCGCGGCCTGCCCCTCTCGTGCCGAACGGCCGCCATCGGCCGACTGCCCCTCGCGAGCCGACTGCGCCTGACGTGCGGGCTGCCCCTCTCGGGCCGGACGACCGTCGCGGGCGGACTGCCCATCGCGCGCAGGCTGGCCTTCTCGTGGCGGACGACCGTCGTGGGCGGACTGCCCATCGGGTGTGGGCTGGCCTTCGCGTGGCGGGCGAGCGTCGCGGGCGGACTGCCCATCGCGCGCGGACTGGCCTTCGCGTGGCGGGCGGGCGTCGCGGGCGGATTGCCCATCGCGCGTGGGTTCGCCGTCGTGGGACGGGCGCGGTGCGCCTGCGGCGGGCGGCGATTGTGCCGGGCGGGACGGCCCCGGCGGCCGTTCGGGCGCATTGCGAGGCGCGTTCCCTTGCCCCGGCGCGGGCACCGATTCGCGGGTCGTTCGAGGAGTAGGCTTGCCGCCGGGCTGCGATGGCTTGCCGGGAGGCTGGGCAGGACGTTGTGCTGACATTGGCGGGGATTATAATCCGCCGCATGAACGCACGAACCGACACATCCCCCGACGCAGCGGAGCCCCCCGCAGAGCCCCCCGCCGCGCTGTCCCCCGTATTGCCCGTGAGCGCGCCCGCGACGCCGATCCCGTCATCGGCCGCCAGCGCCGATACCGACGCCTCCGGCCCCGACCGCCAGCAATTCGTCGACTGGCTCCGCGCCGTAGCGCCCTACATCCACTCGTTCCGCGGCAAGACCTTCGTCATCGCCTTCAGCGGCGAACTGGTCAAGGCCGGCGTGCTGACCGCGCTCGTCAACGATGTAGCCCTGCTCCACGCCATGGGCATGCAGATCGTGCTCGTGTTCGGCTCTCGCCCCCAGGTCGAGGAGCAACTCGCGCTGCGCCACGTAGAGTCGCGCTACGCCGATGGCGTGCGCATTACCGACAACGCCGCGCTCGAATGCGCGAAGGAAGCCGCCGGCGAACTGCGGCTCGACATCGAAGCCGCCTTCAGCCAGGGCCTGCCGAACACGCCGATGGCCGGTGCCCAACTCTCGGTGATCTCCGGCAACTTCATCACCGCGCGCCCCGTCGGCATCGTCAACGGCGTCGACTACCAGCACACGGGCCTCGTCCGCAAGGTAGACGGCGAATCGATGCGCATGTCGCTGTCCCACGGCAAGGTCGTCCTGCTCTCCCCGCTGGGCTTCTCCCCCACCGGCCAGGCGTTCAACCTCTCGATGGAAGACGTGGCCAGCGCCACCGCAAGCGCGCTCCGCGCCGACAAGCTGATCTTCATCACCGAGGTGCCCGGCGTGCCCGACCCCGTCGGCAAGCTGATGCCCGAGATGTCGCTGCGCACGGCCGTCGAACGGCTCCAGAACAACCATCTGCCGCCCGACGTCGCCTATTACCTCCAGCATCTGGTCAAGGCGCTCAAGGGCGGCGTGCCCCGCGCGCACCTGATCCCGTTCGCGCAGGACGGCTCGGTGCTGCTGGAACTGTTCCTGCACGACGGCGTGGGCACGATGATCTCCGACTCCGACCTCGAGAGCCTGCGCGAAGCGACGCTCGACGACGTCGGCGGCATCCTGCAACTGATCGCGCCGCTGGAAGCGGACGGCACGCTGGTACCGCGCGGCCGCCACCTGATCGAACGCGATATCGGCAACTTCTCGGTCATCGAGCACGATGGCGTGCTGTTCGGCTGCGCGGCGCTGTACGAATTCCCGCGCGAGAACATGGGCGAGATGGCATGCCTGACCGTGTCCTCCGAAGCCCAGGGCACCGGCGACGGCGAGCGCCTGCTCAAGCGCATCGAGCGCCGCGCCCGCGCGCTGGGTCTCGAGCGCCTGTTCGTGCTCACCACGCGTACCGAACACTGGTTCCTCAAGCGTGGCTTCGTCCATGCCACCGTGGACGACCTGCCCGAGGACAAGCGCAAGCTGTACAACTGGCAGCGCAAGTCGATGGTGCTGATGAAGAAACTGTAAGGCGCGCAGGGGCAAGACCGGTCTTCGCCCGCCTTGGCTACAATACCGCCACACGAAAAAAACTGGAGTCCCTTATGGCCCGCATGGTCCATTGCATCAAGCTGAACAAGGAAGCCGAAGGCCTCGACTTCCCGCCGCTGCCGGGCGAACTCGGCAAGAAGATCTGGCAAGGTGTCTCGAAGGAAGCCTGGGCCGGCTGGCTCAAGCATCAAACGATGCTGATCAACGAAAACCGCCTGAACATGGCGGACGTGCGCGCGCGCCAATACCTGCTCAAGCAGACCGAAAAGTATTTCTTCGGCGACGGCGCCGATCAGGCCGTCGGCTACGTGCCGCCGCCGTCGGCATAAGCCGCTGGCGCACCGCCTGACGAGAGGTGTCTTCGGACACCTCTTTTTTTGGCCATTTTCTGGCCGCAACGCGATGTCCCGCCTACGCGGAAGTCATCCTTTTCCGAAAGCGCTCCGACGGCACGCCGGACCTTTACGCTTCTTGAGAAACATCAAGGTCAGAAACCTCTGACGCTCGCTACGCTGGCGCTCCTTTCCACACATGAAGGAGTGCGAACGTGACGCTAGCCTCGAAACTCGCTGCGGGAATGCTGTCGGCCGTGGCCACCGCAGGCACTGCCCTGGCGCAGGGCGCCGCCGAAACAAAGCCCGTCACCTATCGCGGTCCGCTGTCGTTCGGCGGCACCGCCGTGGTCACCGTGGACGCCCCGAGCGCCGGCAAGGTCCATGTGCGCTTCGAAGACGCCCCTTCCGGGCTGCGGGGCGCGATCGTCGGCAGCTATACGGTCCGGCACGGCGAATACACGGCCCGGCAGTTCGTGGCCGACAACGACGCGCCGCCGCCAGAGACCATGACCGCGCGCCTGCGCGGCGTCACCTTCCGCTTTACGCGTGACGCGGACAAGCTCAGCGGCGGACTCTCCGGCCTGCCCAATGCCGACGCTGCCGGCACGGCGACATCGCGCGGGACGCGACTGGCGGGCGTGCTGCACGCATCGGCCGCCACCGAACTGCCCGCCGTGGCTTCCATTGCCGGGGTCTACTACTACGTGCGGCATCGCGAAGGGGCGGCGCCGGTCCGGACATCGCCGGGCGGCCTCGACGCGGGCCAGCTCCGCATCGAGCGGTCGGGCGCCATCTGGGAATGCCAGGGCAAGGACTGCCTCGCGGCTGCGGCAGGGGCGAGCCAACCCGCGCGAAAGCTGGAGCCCGCGGACCAGACCCGCTGGCCGGGCGTCTTCACGGTCATCGCCGACGGCAGGCCCGCGGGCCGGCTCCATGTGTCGGGCAAACCCGGCGACCTCGCGCTCTATATGGGGGATGTCGGTCGCCCTGACGGCGCAACGCTCCCGGCAACGGATGGCGCCTCGGGCATCGTCGTCATGCGATCGGCGGAGCATGTGCCCGCCGCGCTGCCGGACGGCCGGTGGCGGTGCCAGCATCCGAACATGCGGCTCGATCCGCAAACCGGTGGCCAGGTCCATCGCGGCACGCTGCATACGGAGACGCTGGATATGACGGGACCATCGGTCCGCAACCGGCATCTCAACCGGCCCGTGCGGACGTTGCCCGATAGCGCGCAGGGTCTCCCGGGCGGCGCTGCGCCAGCCGAGGCGAACGGACTGCAATGGGTGCGGTGGACGCCGCAGCGGGACCAGGTGTTCCTGCCGCTGGCGGCCGACACGATGGCGTATCAGCTACGCTCGACGGCGCCGGCGTCGTTCGCCGACCAGATGGGCGTATGCCATCGCCAGCGCGCCGGGGCGTCGCGCGCCACGAAACGCTCGGCCGATCGGAAAACGAAAGGATCTTCAGGCCGGGCCGCCGCGAGAACGCAGATTCAGCGCTGAACCCGCGCTGATTGCGGCGCCGACCCGGACGTTGCGATCAGTAATCGGTGCGGCGCACGCCGTCCGCGGTGCCGAGCAGCAGCACATCGGCGCCGCGGAGCGCGAACAGGCCGACCGTGACCACGCCGGGCAACTGGTTGATCTGCTCTTCCAGCGCCTTGGGCTGCGTGATCTTCAGGCCCGACACGTCGAGAATCACGTTGCCGTTGTCGGTCTTGTAGATGCCGCCTTCCTTGGTCATGCGCAGACGCGGCTGGCCGCCCAGCGCCGCCAGCTTGCGGGCCACGGCCGCGCGTGCCATCGGCACCACTTCGACGGGCAGCGGGAACGTGCCCATCGTCTCGACGAGCTTGCTGCCATCGGCGATGCACACGAATCGCGCGGCCACCGAGGCCACGATCTTCTCGCGCGTGAGCGCGCCGCCACCGCCCTTGATCATCGCGCCCGACGCGTCGATCTCGTCGGCGCCGTCGACGTAGACGGGAATCTCGTCGACCTCGTTGAGGTCCAGCACCTCGAAGCCATGCTGTTGCAGGCGGCGCGTGGACGCCTCGGAGCTCGAGACGGCACCCGAGAAACGCTCCTTGAACCCGGCCACGGCGTCGATGAAGAGATTCGCGGTGGAACCGGTGCCGACGCCGAGTACCGCGCCGACGGGCACTTCCTGCTTCACATAATCCGCGGCGGCCTGGGCCACCAGCGCCTTGAGTTCGTCCTGAGTCATGACAACTGCCGGTTGCTTGAGGGAAAACGCGTAGTGTAGCGGATCGCGAAGTCCTGCCCGTGTCGGACGGCACCCTCTGTTGGACGGAGGTCACGCGACGGTACAATGAGCCGTTCCCCGGGAGCCGGTTCGCATGCGCTCCTGCCCGTTACCCCGCAGTTCATCCCGCACGATCATGACCCAGCTCGAACAACTGAGGCAGTTCACGACGGTGGTGGCCGACACCGGCGACTTCCAGCTGATGAAGCAGTACAAGCCGCAGGACGCGACGACGAATCCGTCGCTGATCCTGAAGGCCGTGCAGAAGCCCGAGTACCGCCCGCTGCTCGAAGCCGCGGTGCGCGATCACGGCGGCTCGGGCAAGGACGCCGTCATGGACCAGTTGCTGATCGCGTTCGGGCTCGAGATCCTCGCGATCGTGCCGGGCCGCGTGTCCACCGAGGTCGATGCGCGGCTGTCGTTCGACACCGCCGCCACCGTGGAAAAGGCGCGCCATCTGATCACGCTGTACGAGCAGCGCGGCATTGCGCGCGAACGCGTGCTGATCAAGATCGCCTCGACGTGGGAAGGCATCCGCGCGGCGGAGGTGCTCCAGCGCGACGGCATCCGCTGCAACATGACGCTGCTGTTCTCGCTCGCGCAGGCGGTGGCATGCGCGGAGGCCGGCGCCCAGCTGATCTCGCCGTTCGTCGGCCGTATTCTCGACTGGTACAAGAAGCAGGCCGGCGACAAGTGGGATGCCGTGGCGAATGGCGGCGACAACGACCCGGGCGTGCGATCGGTGCGCCAGATCTACGAGTACTACAAGAAGTTCGGCCACGAGACCGAGGTGATGGGCGCGAGCTTCCGCAGCACCGCGCAGATCCTGTCGCTCGCGGGCTGCGACCTGCTGACCATCAGCCCCGACCTGCTCGAACAGCTCAATGTGGAAGGCCCGGCGGTCGAGCGCAAGCTCTCGGTCGGCCACGCGCATGCGGCAAATATCGCGCGCATCGCCGCCGACGAGGCCGCGTTCCGCTGGCAACTCAATGAAGATGCGATGGCCACCGAAAAGCTCGCCGAGGGCATCCGCCTGTTCGCGGCCGATGCGGTCAAGCTCGAAGCATTGATCGGCGAAATGGCGCGCCAGTAACGCGTTATTCCGCCCACAGCAGCGGCAGGGTCTCCCCTGCCGCGCCCGCCAGCACGATATCCGCGGTCTGATCGAGCACCGATGGCTGCGGATTGACGACGATCACCGTGGCACCGTTGTCCTTCGCCACGCCCGGCAGCGCCGCCGCCGGATAAACCATCCCCGACGTTCCCACCACGAGGCACAGGTCGCTGTGTTCGGCCGCGTATTCGGCGCGATAGCGCGCCACGCGCGGCAGATCTTCGCCGAACCACACCACGCCGGGCCGCATCAGCGCCCCGCACAGGGCGCAGCGCGGCGGCTCGCCGGGCGTGGGCTCGACCGTATCGCACCGGCCGCAGCCGTCGAGCCACTTGTTGGCGAAGAGGTTGCCGTGCAGCTCGACCACATGCTCGCTGCCGGCCCGCTGGTGCAGCCCGTCAACGTTCTGCGTGACCAGCGTCACCGGCTTGCGCGCGGCCAGCCACACCAGCGCGTCGTGTGCCGGATTGGGATGCGTCGCCGCAACCAGCGCGCGCCGGTGCTCGTACCATTGCCATACGAGCGCCGGCTGGCGCCGGTATGCGGCTTCGGTAGCGAGTTCCTCGGGATCGAACCGGGCCCAGAGCCCGGTCAGCGCATCGCGAAACGTCGGCACGCCGGACTCGGCGGAAATCCCCGCCCCGGTCAGCACGAAGACGTTGCGCGCCTGCGCGATCCGCGCGCGCGCCTCGGCCAGCGCGTTGGCATCCATCGCGTGCTCGACGCTTACTTCGGCAAGCGCCGCTGGCGCACCGCCTCGTACAGGCACACGCCGCTGGCGACGGACACGTTGAGGCTTTCCACACCGCCGGCCATCGGAATGCCGACCAGCTCGTCGCAGGTCTCGCGCGTCAGGCGGCGCATGCCCTCGCCTTCCGCGCCCATCACGATCGCCATCGGTCCCTTGAAGTCGATGTCGTACAGCGACTTGTCGGTGCCGTCGGCGGTGCCGACCACCCAGATGCCGCGTTCCTGCAGTTCGCGCAGCGTGCGCGCGAGATTGGTCACGGTGATATAGGGCACGGTTTCGGCAGCGCCACTGGCCACCTTGGCCACGGTCGCGTTGAGACCGACGCTGCGGTCCTTCGGCGCGATCACGGCGTGCGCGCCCGCGCCATCGGCCACGCGCAGGCAGGCGCCGAGGTTATGCGGGTCCGTCACGCCATCGAGAATCAGCAGCAGCGGCGTGCCCTCGATACCGTCGAGCAGCTCGTCGAGGTTCAGCGCGAGGGATACCTCTTCCGCGCGGGCGACCACGCCCTGGTGACGGTCGGTGCCCGCCATGCCACGCAGGCGGTCGGCATCGACGGGATGGAGCCGCACGCCGAGGCTTTCGGCGAGTTTGACGAAGTCCTGCATGCGCCGGTCACGGCGCGAGGCTTCGATATAGACATCGGAAACACCCTTCGCGTCCTGGCGAAGGCGTGCAGTGACGGCATGAAAGCCGATCAGGAGTTTTTGCTTGGCCATGGCGGGATTGTAGGGGATATCCCGGGGCGCAAGAAAAAACCGCGGGCAAACGACCACCCGCAACAGGAGACTCGCGCTGCCGCCGGCGCCCTCTCGAGGAAGGCGCCGCGCGGCAGCGGGCTCACGCTAGCGCTTGCGTGCCGCGCGCGGGCCCTTGGTCGCCGTCTTGGCGCCGCGGGCCTTGGTCGCCGGCTTGCGCGGCTTCTCCAGATGCGCGGGCTTGGGCTTGGCCGCGCGCTTGGCGGGCTTGCCGCCCGGCGTCTTGTGCGTGGCATGGCCGCCATGCGCGACGTTCGGCTTCATCGGCGTGATCACGGCCTCGAACACCGGCTGCTCCTCGATCACGCGATCGAGCGTCTCGTCGAACGATTCCTCGGGCTTCGACGTGCCGCCGAGCAGTGCCGCAAGCTGGCGCCCCTTCTTGCGCGCCGGCACCGCATGCGCCGCCGGCACGCGCGGTTGCGCCTCGGGACCCGGCACGCGCGCGCGCAGCGACTTGGCCGACGGCTCTTGCACCAGACGGAAGTCGATCTTGCGCGCATCGAGGTCCACGCGCGACACCTGCACGCGCACGCGATCGGTCAGCCGGTAACGGATGCCCGTGCGTTCGCCGCGCAACTCGTTGCGTGCCTCGTCGAACTGGAAGTAATCGCTGCCGAGTTCGGTCACGTGCACGAGGCCCTCGACATACAGCTCGTCGAGCTGCACGAAGATGCCGAACGACGTGACGGCGCTGACCGTGCCTGCGAAATCGCTGCCGAGCTTGTCGCGCATGAAGTAACACTTGAGCCACGCCTCGACGTCGCGCGATGCCTCGTCGGCACGGCGCTCGTTGGCCGAGCAGTGCAAGCCCAGTTCGTCCCAGATGGCCTCGTTGCGGCGCGCGCGCGCGGCCGTGGCCTCGGCACGCTGCTCGGCATCCTTGGCCTGCATGCGGCGGGCCTTCGGGGAGATCGAGGTATTGAACTCGGTGCCCGGCGCAAAGGCCGGCTGGTACTTCGTATGCGCGAGCACCGCCTTGATCGCGCGATGCACGAGCAGATCCGGATAGCGCCGGATCGGGCTCGTGAAGTGCGCGTAGGCTTCGTACGCGAGGCCGAAGTGGCCGATATTGTCGGGACTGTAGACGGCCTGCTGCATCGAGCGCAGCAGCATCGTCTGCAGCATCGGCGCATCGGGACGCGACTTGATCTTGTCCATGACCTCGGCGTAGTCGGACGCCTGCGGCTTGTCGCCGCCGCCGAGCGACAGGCCCGCGGTCTTCAGGAACTCGCGCAGGTTCTTGAGCTTCTCCTCGCCCGGCCCCGCATGCACGCGATAGAGCGTCGGATGCTTGAACCGCTCGAGGAAGTCGGCCGCGCACACGTTGGCCGTGAGCATGCACTCCTCGATCAGGCGGTGCGCATCGTTGCGCGTGCGCGGCAGGATCTGCTCGATCTTGCCCTGCGCGTTGCAGACGATATAGGTCTCGGTCGTGTCGAAGTCGATCGCGCCGCGCTCGCGGCGCGCCTTCAGCAGGACCTGGAACAGTTCGTACAGGTTCTGCAGATGCGGCACGAGTTCGCCACGCTTGTGGGCCTCGGGGCCCTTAGTGTTCGACAGCACGGCCCAGACCTCGTTATAGGTCAGGCGCGCGGCCGAATGCATCACGGCGGGATAGAACTGGTAGCCCTTGACCTCGCCCTTGCTCGTGATCACCGCATCGCAGACCATGCACAGACGGTCCACCTGCGGGTTGAGCGAGCACAGTCCGTTCGAGAGCTTCTCCGGCAGCATCGGAATCACGCGGCGCGGGAAGTAGACCGACGTCGCGCGATCGAGCGCGTCGGCATCGAGCGGCGAGCCCGGACGCACGTAATGCGACACGTCCGCGATGGCCACGATCAGGCGCCAGCCCTTCGTGCGACCGATCTTCACGGGCTCGCAGTACACGGCATCGTCGAAGTCGCGCGCGTCCTCGCCGTCGATCGTGACCAGCGGCACATCGCGCAAGTCGATGCGGTGATCGAGGTCCGACTGGCGCACCACGTCGGGCAGCGCCTGCGCTTCCTTGGCGGCGGCATCGGAGAATTGATGCGGCACGCCGTACTTGCGCACCGCGATCTCGATCTCCATGCCCGGATCGTCGATATCGCCGAGCACTTCCACCACGCGGCCCACGGGCTGCACGTAGCGGTCCGGCCATTCGACGAGCTCCACGCTCACCACCTGGCCCACACGCGCCTTGCCCTGCGACTTCGGCGGAATGAGGATGTCCTGGCCGATGCGCTTGTCCTCGGGCGCCACGACGAGCACGCCGTTCTCCGATAACAGGCGGCCGATCACGTAACGGTTCGCGCGTTCGACGATTTCGACGATCTGCCCTTCCGGACGTCCGCGGCGGTCGTAGCCGATCACGCGCACCTGCGCGCGATCGTTGTGCATGGCCTTCTGCAGTTCGCGCTCGGGCAGGAAGACATCGTCCTCGCCATCGTCGCGGATCAGGAAGCCGAAGCCATCGCGATGGCCCTGCACACGGCCGAGCACGAAATTCGGCTGGTGCGCGAGTTCGTAGCGGCCTTTTCGGTTCAGTTCGATCTGACCGTCGCGCTCCATGGCCGCGAGGCGCTTCTGAAAGCCGTCATGCTCCTTGCGCGTGACGGAGAGGGCCTTGGCGATATCGCCGGCCGACTGCGGCGACCCCGAAGTTCTGAGCACGCCGAGGATTTCTTCCCGGCTTGGGATCGGATAGTTGTTCTGATTCAATTTTTGGAAACTATTTGACAAACGTTATACGGTCGCTATAATGGCCGCTTCGGTTGTTTCGACACCTGCCCAGGTGGCGGAATTGGTAGACGCACTAGGTTCAGGTCCTAGCGGTGGCAACACTGTGGAGGTTCGAGTCCTCTCCTGGGCACCAAGGATATTCCTGCAAAGAACCCGCAACGCTTTCGAGCTTGCGGGTTTTTTGTTGTCCGCGCGGTTATCTCTGCGACGCCAGCAATCCCTGATCAATCGAAACTCCCTTCTTCTCTCTTATATCGGTCTGCACTCGGGACACCTGAATCCAACACCTGAATGCATCGTGAATGAGTGTATCAGCAAACAGTGGCGATTCCGGCATTATCTTGTACCGGCTTGACATACCCCGCCATCTGTAACTACCATAGTTTCACATCAAGACATTTCAGCATGAGCACCAGCAGCCGTTTCGCCGTCGCGGTCCATATCCTCACTCTGCTCGCGCAGGCCGAGGAACCGCTGCCCTCGTCGCTGATCGCGGGCAGTGTCGGCACGAACCCCGCGTTGATCCGGCGCATGATCGGCGCGCTGACCGACGCCGGCTTCGTCTCGACCACGATGGGCAGCACGGGCGGCGCGATGCTGGCGCGCCCCGCCGCGTCGATCACGCTGCTCGAGGTATTCCGGGCCGTGGAGACCAGCGCGCTGATCACGCTGCACCAGAGCGCGCCGAATCCCGCGTGCCTGGTCGGGCGCGAGATCACGGGCGCGCTGCGCAATGTCGCCGACCGTGCGCAGGCGGCCATGGACGCGGCGCTCGCGGAAGTCACGATCGCAGGCATGCTCGCCGATGTCGAGCGCGCCGGCCAGCGCCGCAAGCGCTGATTTTTTTACCCTGATGTGTAACTACTTTAGTTTCACATTTTTTTGACGCGACAAGGAAGACCATGAATATCGCCATTCTCGGTGCCACCGGCAACGTCGGCACCCGCCTCACCGATGAAGCGCTGCAACGCGGCCACCGCGTGACCGCCGTCGCCCGCAGTGCCGAAAGTCTGCCCGCGCGCGCGGGCCTGACCACGAAGAATATCGACGTCGCACAGGCCGACGCGCTCGCGCGGGCCCTCGCGGGACACGACGCCGTGATCAGTTCGCTGAAGTTCCACGGCAACGACCCCCGCCGCATCATCGAGGCGGTCAAGGCCGCGGGCCAGGCGAGCGGAGGCGAGACGCCGCGGCTGCTGGTCGTCGGCGGCGCGGGCAGCCTGTTCGGCGCGCCCGGCGTGCAGATCGTCGATACGCCGGAATTCCCGGCCGCGTACAAGGCCGAAGCGCTTGCGGGCCGCGAGTTCCTGAACACACTAAAGGGCGAGACGACGCTGGACTGGACGTTCCTGTCGCCGTCCGCGCTGCTGGCGCCCGGCGAACGCACGGGCAAGTTTCGCCTCGGCGAGGACGACCTGCTGGTCGATGCCGCAGGCAACAGTTCGATCTCGATCGAGGACTACGCGATCGCGATGATCGACGAAGTGGAAACGCCGCGGCATACGCGGCGGCGTTTCACGGTCGGCTATTGAGTGGCTCAGGTCGCGCTATCGTCGTCCAGCAGACTCGCGCGCCTGCCTCGCTTGAGCCAGGCCGCGAGGTTGTGCGGACGCAGCGTGTCGTACTCCTCGAACGGCTGGTGAATCCAGGGGTTCGAGGGGAGGAACGTCACGTGATAGTCGGGCTCGACCTTCGAGCACGCCTTGTACCAGATGACTGCCGAGCGCACCTCGGTCACGGCCGGGTAGCGCTCCTTCAGATGCTTGCCCACGCGCTCGAGCGTGATGCCCGAGTCGACGAGGTCATCGACGAGCAGGATCTTGCCCGACAGCTCGCCGCGCGTCATCGTGATGTATTGCGCGATATCGAGCTCGCCCTGCTGCGTGCCCGCGGCTTCGCGATAGCTGCTGGTCGCGAGGATGGCCAGCGGCACATCGAAGATGCGCGACATCTGGTCGCCCACGCGCAGGCCGCCACGGGCCAGGCAGAGGATCTTGTCGAATTTCCAGCCCGACTCGTGCACGTTCAGCGACAGGCGCGCGATCAGCCGGTGGTATTCGTCCCACGAGACCCAGAGGTTCTCGTCGTCGTTGGTAGGGAGGTTCATGTTGTGCTGTGCTCTTTTTATTCAGTCGTGGTCTGACCGATAAAGCTTTCGGCCCGCGATAGCGGGCCGAGGGAATTGCCGCGACGCTCGTGTCGCCGCGGTCATTATGTGCGGCCGCCCGGGTATGTCCCCGTTCGCGGCCGTCATGCCGTTACGCCACCTGATAGGGGTGACGCAGCAGAATGGTCTCGTCACGGTCGGGACCGGTCGAGATCATGTCGATGGGAATGCCAACCACGTCCTCGACGCGCTTGAGGTAGTTGCGTGCCGCTTCCGGCAGTGCATCCCAGCTCTTCACACCGAAGGTCGACTCGTTCCAGCCCGGGAATTCCTCGTACACGGGCACGCAGGCGGCCACGGCATCGGAGCCGCGCGGCAGGATGTCAACGGTCTTGCCGTCGAGCGTGTAGCCGACACACAGCTTGAGGGTCTCGAGACCGTCGAGCACGTCGAGCTTGGTCATGCACAGGCCCGATACGCCGTTGATCTGCACCGAACGCTTGAGCGCGGCGGCATCGAGCCAGCCCGTGCGGCGCGGACGGCCGGTCACCGAGCCGAATTCCTTGCCCACGTTGGCCAGGCGAACCCCCACGGGGTCCTGACGCGCGGGATTGTCGTTGTCGTACAGCTCGCTCGGGAACGGACCCGAACCCACGCGCGTGCAGTACGCCTTGGTAATGCCGAGGATGTAGTTCAGACGGCCCGGACCCACGCCCGCGCCCGCGGCGGCCGCACCGGCCACGCAGTTGCTCGACGTCACGAACGGGTACGTACCGTGGTCCACGTCCAGCAGCGTGCCCTGCGCGCCTTCGAACATGAGGTTGCCGCCGGCGGCGTTCACCGCGTACAGCTCGGCCGACACGTCGGCGACCATCGGCTTCAGGCGCGGCGCGTAGGCCAGCGTTTCGTCGAGGATCTGCTGATAGTCGAGCGCCTCGGCACCGAGGTACTGCGTCAGCATGAAGTTGTGGAAGTCGAGGTTCTCGCGCAGGCGCTCGGCGAACGCTTCCGGATTGAACAGGTCCTGCACGCGTAACGCGCGGCGGGCCACCTTGTCCTCGTAGGCCGGGCCGATACCGCGGCCGGTCGTGCCGATCTTGGCGGCGCCACGGCGCGCTTCACGCGCCTTGTCGATGGCGACGTGATACGGCAGGATCAGCGTCGTGGCTTCGGAGATGCGCAGGCGATTCTGCACCTGCAGGCCGGCGGCCTCGAGCTCCTCGATCTCGCGGAACAGCGCTTCGGGCGACAGCACGACGCCGTTGCCGATGTAGCAGACCGTACCGTCGCGCATGATGCCCGACGGAATCAGTCGAAGAATGGTCTTTTTGCCGCCGATGATCAGCGTGTGGCCTGCATTGTGACCACCCTGGAACCGCACCACGCCCTTTGCCTGGTCGGTAAGCCAATCGACGATTTTCCCTTTGCCTTCGTCACCCCACTGGGTTCCGATCACGACGACGTTGCGTCCCTGGCTTACTGCGGATGCGGACATGTTGAATTGGTCAGAAGGTTAAAAACGTATTCTACTCTCGTTGCGGAACAGTGCCCGTTTTTTGGGCGCCAAACTGGTCCGTTCGAGACAAATCGCGGCATGCGGAAGCAGACCGCGAACGCATGCCGGCACCGGCCGCGAAGCCGGTCCCGGCATCGGAATCAGCAGATATTCAGCGCGGCACGACGACCCAGGCGTTGCCCTGGCGGACCAGCTGGCGGTCGCAATTGAATTCGTCGAGCTCGTGCGTGTGGCCCGGCAGCGACTGGATCACGATCTCGCCATTGCCGCGCAGGGCCGCGATGGCCGCACGCAGCGCGGGATCGGCATCCCACGGGGCGAAAACGGCCAGCGCGCGCACTTCCACGGGCGACAGGGCCGCCACTTCGCGCAGGTCGAGCGAGAAACCCGTCGCGGGACGGGCGCGGCCGAACGCTTCGCCGACCTTGTCGTAGCGGCCGCCACGGGCCACGTAGTTCGGCAGGCCGGCCACATAGGCCGTGAACATCACACCGCTGTGGTAGTGATAGCCACGCAGGTCCGCAAGGTCGATATTGACGCTCGCGCCGCTCACGCGCGCGGCCAGCGCGGCCAGCTCGTCCAGCGCGCGGCCGATGGTCGGGCTCGAGGGCAGCGTCGCGCGCGCGCGATCGATCACGTCCACCCCGCCATACAGCGTCGGCAGCGCCAGCAGCGCGTCGCGCTCGGTCTCGGGCATCCCCGCCGTCAGCTCGCGCAGCGCGGACACGTCCTTGGTTTCCAGCGCCGCGAACAGCGCATCCTCGATCTTGCGAATGGACGGCAGCCCTTCCAGCACCGCGCCGAGAATGCCCGCGTGGCACAGATCCAGCCGCACGTCGGTCAGCCCCGCCACCTGCAGCGCGGCCAGCATCAGTTCCTGGATCTCGACGTCGGCCTCGAGGCCCGCATGGCCGTAGATTTCGGCGCCGAGCTGAATCGGCTCGCGCGTCGCATGGAAGCCCGCCGGACGCGCGTGCAGCACGTTGCCGGCATAGCACAGGCGCGTCACGCCCGGGCGGTTCAGCAGGTGCGCGTCGATCCGCGCGACCTGCGGCGTGATGTCGGCGCGCAGGCCCAGCGTGCGGCCGGACAGCTGGTCGACGAGCTTCAGCGTGCGCAGGTCCAGATCGTGACCCGTGCCCGTCAGCAGCGACTCGAGGTACTCGAGCATCGGGGGCATGACCAGCTCGTAGCCGTAGGTGCGGAACAGATCGAGCATGCGGCGGCGCAGTTCTTCGATCTTGCGCGCTTCCGACGGCAGGACGTCGGCGATGTTTTCAGGCAGGAGCCAGTGGTTGGACATGGTGCTTCTCATAACTGTCATACGTTTGCCGGGCGAATGGTACACCGGTAGCGTACAAAACCCCGGCAAGCCGGGGTTTCGTAGTCGATGGCCGGGAACTGCCGGCTACCCTACTTCTTGCTCGGCGCGGGTGCCGGGGCGCTGCTGCCGCCCGACGACCGCATATAGCGGAAGAAATCGGAACTCGGTTCCAGCACGATCAGGTCCCGCTTGTCGCGGAACGTGTTGCGGTAGGCTTCCATGCTGCGCCAGAACTGCGCGAAATTCGGATCGCGGCCAAACGCGTCGGCGTAGAGCATCGAGGCCTTCGCATCGCCATCGCCCTTGATGACCTGCGCATCGCGATACGCCTCGGCGAGCACGACCTCGCGCTGACGATCGGCATCGGCGCGGATTTTCTCACCCTCGGCGGCACCGGTCGAACGCAGTTCGTTGGCCACGCGCTTGCGCTCGGCCTCCATGCGGCGATACACCGATTCGCTGATGGCGGGCAGCAGGTCCACGCGCTTCAGGCGCACGTCCAGAATCTCCACGCCCACGGACTGCGCGTACTCGCTCATGCCGGTGCGGATGTTCTGCATGACCTTGTCGCGCTCGCCGGCGACGACGTCCGCCACCGTGCGCTTGCCGAACTCCTCGCGCGCCACGGAATCGATACGCTGCGTCATGCGGTCCTGTGCGCCGCGCACGTTGCCGCCGAAGGCGACGAAGAACTTGCGCGGATCGACGATGCGCCATTTGACGAACCAGTCCACCACCATGCTCTTCTTCTCGGCGGTCAGGAAGCGCTCGTTGGCGGCCACGTCGATGGTCTGCAGGCGGCGGTCCATGAAGACCACGTTCTGCAGCGGCGGCGGCAGCTTGAAGTGCAGGCCCGGCTCGCGCACGACCTGCTTGATCTCGCCGAAGGCGAACACCACGGCGTACTGGCGCTGATCGACGACGAACAGCATCGACGACGCCACGGCCAGGACGATGAAGATACCAATCGCGAAGGAAATCAGTCGGTTCATGACGGTCTCCTCCCTTAGCGCGAATCGCGGTCGCGATTACGCATCGCTTCACGCGAACGGATATCCGACGATGCATCGGGCACCGAAGGCACGGCCGCGCCCGGCGCCGCCGCGGGCGACGACGGGGCAACCCCGCCCTGCGTCTGCGAGACGAGCTTGTCGAGCGGGAGGTACAGCAGGTTGCTGCCCTGGCGCACATCCACGAGCACCTTGCTCGTGTTGGAGTAGATCTGCTGCATGGTCTCCAGATAGATACGGTCGCGCGTCACCTGCGGTGCCTTTGCGTATTCGGCCTGCACGGAGCGGAAGCGCGAGGCATCGCCCTCGGCCTGCGCCACCACGCGGGAACGGTAGCCCTCGGCCTCTTCCTTCAGGCGCGCGGCGGTACCCTTGGCGCGCGGAATGACGTCGTTGGCATAGGCCTGCCCTTCGCTGATCGCGCGTTCGCGATCCTGGCTGGCCTTGTTCACGTCGTCGAACGCGGCCTGCACCTGCTCGGGCGGCTGCACGCTCTGCACGTTGACGGAGATCACGCGGATACCGGTCTTGTACGCGGTCAGGATGGCCTGGATCGACTTCGCCAGCCCCTGCGCGATCTGTTCGCGGTTCTCGTACAGCACCGAGTCCATCCGGTTGCGGCCCACGATCTCGCGCACCGAGGTCTCGGCGGCCTGCGTCACCAGTTCTTCGTCGCCACCGCGGTCGGTCTTGTTGAAGAACAGATATTCGCTCGCGTCCTGAATGTCGTACTGGACCGTGAACCGGACGTCGATGATGTTCTCGTCCTGCGTGAGCATCGACGAGTCCTTGAGGTTCGTGTCCTTGATCGACGTCGCGCGGCCCACCTCGACCGAACGCACGGCCGACAGGTTGACCACTTCGGCCGACTGGATCGGCCACGGCCAGCGCCAGTTGATACCGGGCCCGGCGCTGTACTTGTACTTGCCGAACTGCAGGATGACCGCGGTCTGGCCTTCCTGGACCATGAAGAAGCCGCTGGCCAGCCAGATACCGGCAATCGCGGCGATCAGCACGCCGACGCCGATGCCCGAGCCCTTGCCCGGCGTGCGGGGACCGCCAAAGTTCTGGTTGCCGCCACCGCCGTTGTCCTTGCGGCCCAGCAGGCCGCTCAGGCGGCGGTTGAAATCGCGCCAGAGCTCGTCGAGATCGGGCGGACCGTCCTGTGGCCGCTGGTTCTGCTGGCGGTTGTTGTCCTTGTCCTTGTCTTCGTCGTCCTGACCGTTGCGGCCCCAGCGGGGGTCGTTCAGCGAGAAGATGGCACGCAGGCGTTGCCAGCCCGCGCGCAGCGGCGCGTGGGAGTGCCTGGCGCCTGGCGCGTAGCGCGAGTCAGGATTCCGGGAGAACTGGGGCATGAAGTGCACGGGTCCGGGAAGTTGTGAACAGGTGGATTCTAGCAGCCATCCTGATCACATTTACGCAATATCGCCATGATCTTCGCCATCGGCGCGCGCGTCGGGCGAAATTTCCGCCTGAACCTCGTCGAGGCGCGGGTCGTGCTCCGGGGGCATCGGGGGCCGCGAGGCCAGCCACTGGGCCACCTCCACCACGGCCTCGCGCAGGCCATCGAGGCCCAGCCCTTCACGCGCCGACAGAAACACGCGCGTGGGCACGCCGTCCTCGTCGCGCTCGATGCGCGGCCCGGCCTCGAGCAGTTCCGGCGCCGCGTCGATCTTGTTCATGACGATGATCTGCGGGATATCCGAGGCATCGATTTCGGCGAGCACGCGGTTCACCTGTTCGATCTGCTCGTGCCGCACGCCGCTCGAGGCATCGACGACATGGAGCAGCAGGTCCGCATGCACGGTCTCGTCGAGCGTGGCGCGGAACGCTTCGACGAGCTGTGTCGGCAAATCGCGAATAAATCCGACGGTATCGGACAACACCACGTTGCCCAGCCCCTCGAGGAACAGCCGGCGCGATGTCGTGTCCAGCGTCGCGAACAGCTGGTCGGCCGCGTAGGCCCGGGCCTTGGTCAGCGCGTTGAACAGCGTCGACTTGCCCGCGTTCGTATAGCCGACCAGCGAAATACTGAGCGTTTCGTTACGGGCGCGCGCGCGACGCTGCGTGCTGTGCTGGCGGCGCAGCCGCGCGAGATCCGTCTTGAGCCGCTTGGCGCGGTCGTCCAGCATCCGGCGGTCGAGCTCGAGCTGACGCTCGCCCGGACCGCCCCGCATCCCGATACCGCCCTTCTGCCGCTCCAGATGGCTCCACGCGCGGACCAGCCGCGACGCCTGGTACTGGACCTGCGCGAGCTCCACCTGCACCTTGCCCACATGGCTCTGCGCGCGCTGCGCGAAGATGTCCAGGATCAGCCCGGTGCGGTCGATCACATGCCGGTTCAGAAAGCGCTCGAGGTTCCGCTGCTGCGCGGGGCTCAGCGCGTGGTTGAACACGATCACGTCGGCATCGAGCGCGTCCGCGGCCTGCCGCAGCTCTTCGGCCTTGCCGGATCCGATGAACAGCGACGGATCGGGACGCGGCCGCTTGCCTGTCAGCGTATGAACGGGCACGGAGCCGGCGGTCGTCACCAGCAGCGCGAGTTCGGACAGGCTTTCCTGGAAATCATGCTTGCCGAAATCCACGCCAACCAGGATGGCGCGCGACGGCTCGGTATTGGAGGTAGCTTTGGGTTGCAAACGGGGTGGACGCGAAGCGTCTAGAGGAGAGGCGACGGTCGGGATGACCGTGGACGGCGGAAGATCTGAAAGCAGGCACAACCATGCGACCGCACCGGAATGCGGCCGCACATGACGGAATCGTCGGGATTAACCCTCGGAAGCGTCATCCACGCGGAAATTGACCGCGCGGGCCGGCACGACGGTGGAAATCGCATGCTTGTACACCATCTGCGTCACCGTATTGCGCAGCAGGACGACGTACTGGTCAAACGACTCGATATTGCCTTGCAGCTTGATGCCATTGACGAGGTAGATGGAAACCGGCACGTGCTCTTTGCGCAGCGCGTTCAGGAACGGGTCTTGTAGCAATTGCCCTTTGTTGCTCATGGCACACTCCAAATTTATAGATTTAGTGATGGATCATGGGGACGGAAGCCCCCGGTTCAAGTCATCGGCACAAGATCGCGCCAAAAAAAGATCAAAGCAAAGATGAAAGCGGTACCAGCTTGGCCTCAACACACGCAGGGGGCGAACCCCCTGCTATCCGTGAATTTAGCCGCAGTTCCAAACGAACGCAAACGAATCTTGCCCGCGCCGAAAAAGCCGAGCCCCAGGCACCATCGAGGCTCATTCCTTCGAGTCGACGTACGGGTTTTTGTTCGTGCGAAATTCGATTCGAAGGGGGGTGCCTTTGAGCTTGAATGCGGCGCGGAACCGGTTTTCAAGGTATCGGCGATAGGTTTCGGCGACGCCCGACAGCGCATTGCCATGCACCACGATGATCGGGGGGTTGGACCCGCCCTGGTGCGCGTAACGGAGTTTCGGGCGTGATGTGCCCACTCGCTTCGGCTGCTGGAACTCTACCGCTTCTTCCAGCACGCGCGTCAGTTGCGGCGTCGGCAGCTTGACCATGGCTGCCGCATAGGCGTCATCGACCGAGCGCAGCAGCGCGCCGATCCCGGTGCGCTCGCGCGCGGAAACGAAATGGAAATTGGCAAAACTGAGGAATTGCAGCTTGCGCTCGAGGTCGTGCTTGATGCGGTCGCGCGTATGCCCGTCCAGGCCGTCCCACTTGTTGACGCCCACCACGAGCGCGCGGCCCGACTCGACGATAAAGCCGGCGATATGCGCATCCTGCTCCGAGATGTCCTGCTGCGCGTCGAGCAGCAGCACCACCACGTTGGCATCGGCAATCGACTGCAGCGTCTTGACCACCGAGAACTTCTCGATGGCCTCGAACACCTTGCCGCGCTTGCGCAGGCCCGCCGTATCGATCAGCGTATAGGGCTTGCCGCCCCGCTCGAACTCCACGTAGATGGCGTCGCGCGTGGTACCGGGCATATCGAACGCGATCACGCGTTCCTCGCCGATCAGCGTATTGACGAGCGTGGACTTGCCCACGTTCGGCCGCCCCACGATCGCGATCTTCACGCCGCGCTGGCCGGCGTCCTCGAGCTCGGCGAGCTCCGGACGCTCCTGCACCGCGATATCGAGCGCCTCATCGACGAGCTCGCGCACGCCATCGCCGTGTGTCGACGAGATCGCGTACGGGTCGCCCATGCCGAGCTCGTAGAAGTCCGCCGCGACCGACGTGTACTTCATGCCTTCGGCCTTGTTCACGGCCAGCATGATGCGGCGGCCGGTCTTGCGCAGGTAGTCGGCAATCACGCGATCCTGCGGCGCGAGGCCGAGCCGGCCATCGACGAGGAAGATCACGACGTCCGCCTCGACCACGGCCTGGCGCGTCTGCTTGGCCATTTCGGCGACGATGCCTTCCTTGGCCACAGGCTCGAAGCCGCCTGTGTCGATCACGATGAATGGACGGTCGCCGACACGGCCCTCGCCGTAGTGGCGGTCCCGTGTCAGGCCCGGCAGGTCGGCGACGAGCGCGTCGCGCGAGCGCGTCATCCGATTGAATAGCGTCGACTTGCCCACGTTCGGGCGGCCGACGAGTGCGATCACTGGTTTCATGCAATAAACGGAAAATGGGCCGGCACACGCCGCCCCGACTCCGGAGTCATGTTGATCCGACATCCTGCCGCGCACCGGGTATCGGGGCACGGCAGGCAGGTTTTCCTGTCGGGCGCGCCCGGCCAGACGATGCGGGGCGCCACGGTCCAGACCGCGAAAGCGGGCACGACCGGAATCATGCTACCGGATTGGTTCCGTCCGTACGACAGGAGTACGGACGATCAGCGCCACCGAGGCGCTAGCTTTTTTTATATCTTAGTTCGGTACGAAACCGTACACATCGCCATCGCGCGTCTGCACCACCAGCGTCTGACCCGCAACCACCGGGGCGGCGCTGATCGCGCTGCCGTCGGTCTTCATGCGGGCCACGATCTGGCCGTCCTCGCGCGAGAGGAAGTGGACAAAACCATCGTAGTCGCCCACCACCACCGAGCGGCCCAGCGCGGTCGGCGCGCCGAGCGTGCGATAGCGAAGCTGGTCGTTCTTCCAGCGTTCGTTGCCGTTCTGGCGGTCGAACGCGTAGACCGTCGACGATTCGTCGCTGGCGAACAGCGACGTGTCATCCTGCGCGACACCGGTCGGCGACGAGAAATCCTTGCCCCACTGCGGCTGGCCGTTGGTCAGCTCCAGGCAGGCGATACGCCCCTGGAACGTGGTCGCGCACACCTGGCGCCCGTTGACGGCGGGCTGGCCCGTGACGTCGTTCAGGCGCTCGATTTCGGACACGCCCTTCGGATACGACACCGCGGACTCCCAGCGCAGCACGCCATTGCCCGGGGCGAGCACGCCGAGCTTGCCGCCCGGGAAGCCCATCACCACGCCGTCGCCGGCGAACGTCATGCCCATGGCCGCGCGGAGGTTCAGCGGGGTCTGCGAACGCTGGTAGATCCAGCGACGCTCGCCCGTCTGCGCATCGAGGCCTAGCACGCGCGTGTCCGTGGTACGCACGATCACGAGCCCGTTACCGACCAGCGGCGCGGACAGGACCTCGCCGTTGACCTGTTTCTTCCATACCTGCTTGCCGCTCGCGTCGAACGCGTAGACCACGCCTTTCTCGCCCGCCACGGCCGTAACGCTGCCATCGGAGCCCGGACCCGAGGTCAGGTCGACATCGGTCTTGGCCTTCCACAGCGTGCGGCCGGAATTGCCGTCGATCGCCATCACGTTGCCGCTGCGCGAGGACACGTAGACGTTGTTGCCCGATGCCACGGGCGCCATCACGTACTCGCCGCTCTTGCCCACATCGACGGTCCAGGCCTGCTTGACCGACAGCGTGGCGGCCACCGGCTTCAGCTCGGTAGGCGGATGCTTGTTCTCCTTGCCGAACAGCGAGCAGCCGGCGAGCACGCCCAGGCAGGCCCCGGCGGTCAGCGCACGCGCGACATGGCGGGACACACGGTGGGTCGAACGTTTCGCGGCGGCTTGTTGCAATGACATCATGAGAATGCGTTCCCCTTGTATGGCTCGTTAGCTCGTTGGCTCGGTTAGCTCGTTGGCTCGTTCAGCGCTGCGGGACGGCTTCAGGCCGTGCCCAGCGCATCGAGCTTGAACTGGATGACCTGGCGCATGCCGGCATCGCCGGTGCCCAGCTTGTCCAGCGCGCGGCGATACGCGGCACGCGCATCGTCACGCTTGTCCTGCGCGGCCAGCAGATCGCCACGGCGGTCGGCGTACAACGCCTCGAACGGGCCCGGCGGGTCCGTCTTCAGCAGCGCCAGACCCTGGTCGTAGGCCTTCTCGTCGAGCAGCACGCCCGCCAGGCGCACCCGCGCGAGGTGCACGTAATCGCCGTCGCCATGATCGATCGCCCATTGCAGCTGCGCCTTCGCGCCGGCCAGATCGCCCGCGTCATACAGCGTCTTGGCCGCGACCAGCGCGCTCATCTGGCCGTACGCGGTACGGCCGAACTTCGACTCGAGGTCGGTGGCGGCACGCTTCACGCGATCGGCGTCGCGCGCTTCGGCGGCCTTGGTCACCTGCTCGTACAGCAGCGCCGCGTCGCGCGCCTGCGAGCGCTGCCAGTAGTTCCAGCCGCCCCATGCCGCGAACGCGAGCAGGCCCGCAATCAGGATCCAGGTGACAAAGTTGCCGTACTGGTTCCACCAGGCCTTGAGGCTCTCAAGCTGTTCCTGTTCTTCTAGATCGTAAGCCATGTCGAGATCAATTATTGTTCGTCGCTATCGTCGTCATCGCTCTCGATGGCATTGACCATCCGATCGATCACGAATTCCACGAGGCCCTCTGCCGGCACCGACTCCTGCGCGCCGCCCGTGCCTTCGGCACCCGCGCCACGCAATTCCTTCACCTGCACCACGCCGTTGGCCACCTCGTCGTCGCCGATGATGATCGCGAACGACGCACCGCTGCCGTCGGCACGCTTCATCTGCGACTTGAAGCTGCCGCTCTTGCCGTCGGTCGTGGCATGCAGCACCACGTTGAGGCCCGCATCGCGCAGGCGCTCCGCGGCGATCATCGCCTGCTCGGCGGCCGGCGTGCCCTGGTGCACGACGTACACATCGCACCCTTCGACGTCCGGCACGAGCTTCTCTTCGCGCATCAGTTCGATGATGCGCTCGATGCCCATGGCCCAGCCGCACGCGGGCGCGGACTTGCCGCCCATCTGCGCGATCAGCGGATCGTAGCGGCCACCGCCGGCGATCGTGCCCTGCGCGCCAAGCTTATCCGTAATCCACTCGAATACCGTCAGATTGTAGTAATCGAGCCCGCGCACGAGACGCGGATTGATCTTGAACGGAATGTTGTTCGCCTTCAGCAGGCGTTGCACGCCGTCGAAGTGCGCAAGCGATTCCTCGCCGAGGAAGTCGATCAGCTTCGGCGCGTTCGCAGCCATCTCCTGCAGCGCGGGGTTCTTCGTGTCGAGCACGCGCAGCGGGTTCGTGTACAGGCGGCGCTTGCCATCCTCGTCGAGGATGTCCTGGAAGCCTTCCAGATACTTGATCAGTTCCTCGCGATGCGCGGCACGCTCGTGTGCCTGGCCGAGCGAATTGAGCTCGAGGCGCACATTGGTCAGACCGAGGTCGTCCCACAGGCGCTGGCACATCAGGATGATCTCGGCATCGACGTCCGGACCGGCAAAGCCGAGCGCTTCCGCGCCAAGCTGGTGGAACTGGCGATAGCGGCCACGCTGCGGACGCTCGTGGCGGAACATCGGACCCGTGTACCACAGGCGCTTGGGGCCGTCGTACAGCAGGTTGTGCTCGATCGTCGCGCGCACCGCCGCCGCCGTGCCTTCCGGACGCAGCGTCAGTTGCTCACCGTTCAGCGAATCGGTGAACGAGTACATTTCCTTCTCGACGATGTCCGTGACCTCGCCGATGCCGCGCACGAACAGCTGCGTGTGCTCGACGATCGGCGTGCGGATCTGCTCGTAACCGTAGGCGCGCAGCATCGACCGCGCGGTGTTCTCGAACAGCTCCCACAGCGGCGCGTCGGCGGGCAACATGTCGTTCATGCCCTTGACGCCTTGCAGCGCCCGCACCTTCTCTGTCTTCTCAGTCATTTCTTCTTGTCTGCATGGCGGCGGCCGCTCAGGCCACCGCACCTTGTTCGGCACGCACGGCATTCGGGCCGTAGTGCGTGCGCACGTATTCGTCCACGATCGCCTGGAATTCCTCGGCGATGCGCTCGCCGCGCAGCGTCTTCACCTTGACGCCGTCCACGAACACCGGCGCCGCCGGCGACTCGCCCGAGCCCGGCAGCGAGATGCCGATATTGGCGTGCTTGCTCTCGCCGGGGCCGTTGACGATGCAGCCCATCACGGCCACGTCCATTTCTTCCACGCCCGGATAGGCCGTCTTCCACACCGGCATCTGCTCGCGCAGATACGACTGGATGCTTGCGGCCAGCTCCTGGAACGTCGTGCTCGTGGTGCGGCCGCAGCCGGGGCATGCGATCACCATCGGCGTGAAGTTGCGCAGGCCCATGGTCTGCAGGATCTCCTGCCCCACGTAGACTTCCTTCTCGCGCGGCGCGCCCGGTTCCGGCGTCAGCGAAATGCGGATCGTGTCGCCGATGCCTTCCTGCAGCAGCACCGACAGCGCGGCCGTCGAGGCCACGATGCCCTTGCTGCCCATGCCCGCTTCGGTCAGGCCCAGGTGCAGCGCGTATTCGCAGCGGCGCGCCAGTTCACGGTACACCGCGATCAGCTCCTGCACCTGCGAGACCTTGCACGAGAGGATGATCTGATTGCCCGCGAGGCCGATCTCCTCGGCCTTGCGCGCGGACTCGATCGCCGACGTGATCAGCGCTTCCACCATCACGTTCTGCGCGGCCCACGGCTTCGCGCGTTGCGCGTTCTCGTCCATGATGCGCGCGAGCAGGTCCTGGTCCAGGCTGCCCCAGTTCACACCGATACGCACCGGCTTGTCGTAGCGGCACGCCATCTCGATCATCTGCGCGAACTGCGTGTCGCGCTTGGCACCCTTGCCCACGTTGCCCGGGTTGATCCGGTACTTCGACAACGCCTGCGCGCACTCGGGATAGTCGTGCAGCAGCGTATGGCCGTTGTAGTGGAAGTCGCCGACCAGCGGCACATCGACGCCCATGCGGTCGAGCTGCTCGCGAATCGCCGGCACCGCGGCCGCGGCCTCGGGCGTGTTCACGGTGATACGGACGATCTCGGAGCCCGCGCGCGCGAGTTCCTTGATCTGGATCGCCGTGCCGATCGCATCGACGGTGTCCGTATTGGTCATCGACTGGATGCGCACGGGCGCACCGCCGCCGATCAGAACGACGTTGTCGCCCCACACGACGCGCGCCTGGCGCGACTGCCGACGCGGCAACGGGCCCGGAGGAACTGGCTCGACGGGCTGGAAAGCCTCTTCATTCATTGCATCACCACCTTGCATGCTTGACGGTTTGCGGGGACCGCGCTTGTCTGACCGACCGATTACGGTAACGTCAGCCGCGCCACGTTGTTGCGGTCCGCGCTCTTGAAATCCACGGGCGCGCCGTTCCGGCGCACCGATTCGACACCCTTCACGTTGCCGATCACGAGCTTGTACGGTGCGGCACCGCCGCCGGTCACGACGTCGCCGGCCTTTGCGGTGCCACCGAGCACCACCTTGCCGTTGCGATCGCGGACCTCGTACCAGGTATCGGCCGAGAAACGCAGTTCCACGTCGCCACCGGCCGCCGCGGCAGCCGCTGCCGCTGCCGTTGCCGCTACCGCTGCCGCCGGCGCGCTCGCCGCGGGGGTTTCCGTCGCACCCGGCGCCGTCGGCGCCGTCAGGGCGCCACCGGTGGCCAGCGGCATGCCGCTCGCGGTCGTGGCGGTCGCCGTCGTGGCGGTACCCGCCGTGGCCGGCGCCGGGGCCGTGATCGCGGGCGCCTCCGAGGGAGCCGGCGAATCGTTGCCCGTCATCACGGGCGGCAGCGCCGCGGTCACGGTGCCATCGCCGCTGGACTGCGGCGTGGCCTCGTCCGTCGCCGCCGTTTCGGCCGCGTGTTCGTTCTGCTGATGGCGCGCCTCGAGCCACGCCTTGGCATGGTCATAGCCGAACCAGCCGCCCGCGCCGAGCACGGCCACGACGAAGAACAGCCAGACCCAGCGGCCACCGCTGCTTGCCGAGCCGCCCGAACCGAAGCGGTTGCTCGAGCCGAAGCGATTGCGGTCGTCGAACGTCTGGTTCAGCGAACCCTCGTGCCGGCGCGTGATCTCCGCCACGGGCGTGGTCTGCGCCTGCGCGTGATAACGGCCCAGCAGCGGATCGATATCGATATGGAGCGTGCGGGCATAAGCACGCATCACGCCCTTGGCGAACGTCACGTCCGGCAGGCTCGACACGTTGCCGGACTCGATCGCCGCGAGCTTCGTCGCCGCCACCTTGAGCCGCGCGCTCACGTCCTCGAGCGACAAGCGCTGCGCCTCGCGCCCCGCCTTGAGCTGTGCGCCGATCTCGCGCGCCACGGCGTCACGATCGGTCTCCACCACGCCCGAAGCAGTCTGGCTTTCGGCACGCTCCTGTTCACTCATCCCATGCTCCCTGTTCAAAGGCGCTCAGCTCGCGCGATTCCGGAAACCGGCTGCGCAATTGCGACACGAGCGCGTTCTGCGTCGTGGCGTCGCCGCGCCGGTGCGCGATGCGCAGCCCGAGCCAGAGCGATTGCGCGCTCGGCGTGCGGCTGTTGTTGACGCGCCCGATATATTGTTGTGCCTGCACGAGGTCGCCACGGCGGTAGTAGACCAGCGCAAGATTGGTGATTGCCGCCTGGTTGTTGCGGTCGTAGCCGAGCGCGCGCAGCAGCGTCTTCTCCGCGCCCTCGCTGTTGCCGGTGCGCATCTCGCACACGCCCAGGCTGATCAGCGGCTTGACGGGGCCGCTCGCCGACGGCGCGTCGACCGCGCGGCGCAGGATCGGCAGACCTTCGCCCGCACGGTTGTTCTGGCACAGGAACCAGCCGTAGTTGTTCAGCACGTCGGCATCGTTGGGCCGCATCGACAGCGCGGTGCGGAAGCTGTCTTCCGCGAGCGCGCGTTCGTTCATGCCCTGATAGGCCAGCGCGCGCATATGGTACGCATCGACCATCGCCGGATCGATCGCGATCGCCTGCTTGCTTTCGTCGAGCGCCACGGAATATTGCCCGGCCTCGAGATAACCCATCGCCAGCTGCAGGCGAATCATCGCCCGGCGACTGACGTCGGTCTGGTCGGAGGCGGTCGGGATACCCTGCGGCTGCGGATTCGGCAGCGTGCAGGCAGACAACATCACCAGCCCGAACAGGGCCGCGACAATCAGACGCATCATGCGGGGCGAGCCTCCCGAGCTTTGCCGGCCGCGTTGACCGGCACCACTGGCACGATCTTGCCGAACTTGCCGCGCTCGGCCAGACGGGTACGATCTATGACTTCGCCGGCCAGCTGGCCGCATGCGGCGTCGATGTCGTCGCCGCGCGTCTTGCGGATCGTGGTAACGATGCCCGCGTCCATCAGCACCTGGGCGAAGCGTCGGATCTGCTCGTTGTTCGAGCGCTTCAGCCCCGATTCCGGGAACGGGTTGAACGGGATCAGGTTGAACTTGCAGGGCACGTCGGCCACAAGCTTCAGCAGTTCCCGCGCGTGCTCGACGCCGTCGTTGACGCCATCGAGCATGCAGTATTCGAAAGTAATGAAATCGCGCGGCGCGAACTCGAGGTAACGGCGGCATGCCGCCATCAGTTCGGCCAGCGGGTACTTCTTGTTCAGCGGCACGAGCATGTCGCGCAGCGGATCGTTCGAGGCGTGCAGCGAGACCGCGAGCGCCACCGGAAGATCCTTCGACAGCCGGTCCATCATCGGCACGACGCCGGACGTGGACACCGTCACGCGGCGGCGCGACAGGCCGTACGCGTTGTCGTCGAGCATCAGCCGCAGGGCCGGCACGACCTGGTCGTAATTGAGCAGCGGTTCGCCCATGCCCATCATCACGACGTTCGAAATCACGCGTTCGTCCTTGGGACCACGGCCCAGGTGCTCGCGCATCGCGAATTCGGCCATCCAGAGCTGGCCGATGATCTCGCCGGTGCTGAGGTTCCGCGAGAACCCCTGCTTGCCCGTCGAGCAGAAACGGCAGTTGACCGCGCAGCCCGCCTGCGAGGACACGCACAGCGTGCCACGCGTTTCCTCGGGGATATACACGGTCTCCACCGCATTGCCGGCACCGACATCGACGAGCCACTTGCGCGTGCCGTCGGACGACACGTTGTCGGCGATGACGGACGGCGCGCGGATCTCGGCGCGGGTCGCGAGCTTTTCGCGCAGCGACTTGGCGAGATCCGACATGGCGTCGAAACGGCTGGCACCGAACTGGTGGATCCAGCGCTGCAACTGGCGCGCGCGGAACGGCTTCTCGCCGAGCTCGCCGCAATAGGCGGTGAGCGCGTCCGCATCCAGATCGAGCAGATTGACGAGATCGTTCATGACTACAGTTCCAGCGTGGATTTCAGCGTGATGTCAGCAGGGACAATCAGCGGCTGTAAACGTTCAGACCCGCGAAGAAGAATGCGACTTCAGCGGCAGCGGTTTCCGCACCGTCCGAACCGTGCACGGCGTTCGCGTCGATGCTGTCGGCGAAGTCGGCGCGGATCGTGCCCTTGTCGGCCTTCTTCGGGTCCGTGGCGCCCATCAGGTCACGGTTCTTGGCGATGGCGTTCTCGCCTTCCAGGACCTGGATCATCACCGGGCCCGACACCATGAAGTCCACGAGGTCCTTGAAGAACGGACGCTCCTTGTGCACGCCGTAGAACTGCTCGGCTTCGGCGCGCGACAGCTGGACCAGCTTGGCGGCAACGATCTTGAGGCCGGCGGCCTCGAAACGGGCGTAGATCTGGCCGATAACGTTCTTGGCCACGGCATCCGGCTTGATAATCGACAGGGTGCGTTCGATCGCCATGAAAAACTCCGAAAAATGAAGGGGTTACTAAAGGAATAAACGTGCAATTCTAGCACGAGACAATGACGGATTCGAGCGGGGGCAACCGGGGTTGCACTGTGATCGCGTGTAATCTTTTCCCGGTCCCGTCGTGTGGTATTTACATCACACTTGCGGAACAGTTTGCCTTGCGCCACGTCAAATGTGTTCGAATCTGCAAGACAAGCGTTTATATGGGTGGTTGTTAAGACAATCAATGAGATTACATTGCCGTAATACTTGGTGGCCGCCCCTTGCAATTCAACTGACGCGGTGCGACATTCAGACTGTGCCGCGCCGGGGCCACCCGGCCACACCATTTTGAGACAGGAGTCACCATGAACGAAAGGCTCGATACCTATAGCTTCGGCAACAGCGCCTCGGGCGCCAATGCCGCGATCGCGCGCAACCGGGTCCTGCGCAACACATACTGGCTGCTCGCATTGTCGATGGTCCCCACGGTGCTCGGCGCCTGGCTGGGCGTCGCGATGGGCGGCTTCACACTGATCGCGGGAAGCCCGGGCATCTCCGCCATCCTGTTCATCGCCATCATGTTCGGCTTCTTCTTCGCCATCGAGAAGACGAAGAACAGCGGACTGGGCGTCGTGCTGCTACTGGCCTTCACATTCGTGATGGGCCTGTGGCTGTCGAACCTGATCGGGGTGACGCTGCGTTTCTCGAACGGGCCCGCGCTGATCATGTACGCGTTCGGCGGCACCGCGGCGGTGTTCGCGACGATGGCGACCATCGCCACGACGAGCAAGCGCGATTTCTCGGGCATGACCAAGTTCCTGATGGTCGGCGTGATCATGCTGATCCTCGCCTCCATCGCGAACCTCTGGCTGCATCTGCCGGCGCTGATGATCACCGTGTCGCTGATTGCGATCGCGATCTTCTCGGCGTTCATCCTGATCGACGTGCAGCGCGTCGTGAACGGCGGCGAAACGAACTACGTGACGGCCACGCTCGCGATCTACCTCGACGTGTACAACGTATTCGTGAACCTGCTGGCGCTGCTGGGCATCTTCGGCGGCAACCGAGACTGACGGCGACTGCCAACGACTTCGGTCGTTGAAAAAAACCGGCCTTCGGGCCGGTTTTTTTATGCGCGATCGAATACCGCGATCGACTCCACGTGCGACGTGTGCGGGAACATATTGACCACACCCGCGCCGCTGAGCCGGTAGCCCGCCTCGTGCACGAGCAGACCGGCATCGCGCGCCAGCGTGGCCGGGTTGCACGACACGTAGACAATGCGCTTCGGCAGCACATCGCTGCCCTGCTGGTGGAGTTCGGCGAGCGCCTTGCTCACGGCCAGCGCGCCCTCGCGCGGCGGGTCCACGAGCCAGCGGTCGAAGCGGCCCAGCTGGGCGATATCCTCCGCGGTCACCTCGAACAGGTTACGGCACGCAAACGACGTCTTGTGCGCCAGCCCGTTGTATTCGGCATTGGCCAACGCGCGCGTGGTCAGCGCCTCGCTGCCCTCGATGCCCATGACCGAGGTCCCCTGCGTGGCCAGTGGCAGCGTGAAATTGCCGATACCGCAGAACAGGTCGAGCAGCCGGTCCGACGGCTGCGCGTCGAGCAGACGCAGTGCGCGGCCGATCAGCACGCGGTTGATCTGGTGATTGACCTGCGTGAAATCCGTGGGCTTGAACGGCATGCGGATGCCGAACTCGGGCAGCGTGTAGGCGAGCTCGCGGTCCGTCGGGTGGAACACGTGCACCGTGTCCGGCCCCTTCGGCTGCAGCCAGAACTGCACGTTGTGCTGGTCCGCGAACGCGCGCAGCAGGTCCTTGTCGGCATCGGTCAGCGGCTCGAGGATACGCAACACGAGCGCCGTCACGTCCTGCCCCACCGCAAGTTCGATCTGTGGCATGCGGTCGCGAATGGACAGGCCTGTCACCAGTTCGCGCAGCGGCATCAACAATGCTGACACATGCGGCGGCAATACTTCGCATGACGTCATGTCCGCCACATAGCTGCTCTTGCGCTCGTGAAAGCCCACCAGCACCCCGCCCTTCTTGGCCACGTAACGCACGGTCAGGCGCGCGCGGAAGCGATAGCCCCAGTCCGGGCCGGCGATGGGACGGAACACGACGTCGGGACGCACCTTCGACAGATGCCAGAGGTTGTCTTCGAGAATGCGCTGCTTGATGGCGAGCTGCGCGCGCGAGTCCAGATGCTGCATCGAGCAGCCGCCGCAAACGCCGAAATACTGGCAGCCCGGCGTGACACGCATCACGGACGGCTGCTTGATCTCGACCAGCGAGGCCTGCTCGTAGCTGGGCTTGCGCTTGAAGCTGCGGTAGCTCACGGTTTCGCCGGGCAGCGCGCCTTCGACGAAGATCACCTTGCCCGGGGTGCCATCCTCGTTGACGAGGCGGCCCACGCCGCGCGCTTCCATATCGAGGGCATCGATGACCACGACTGGCTCGATCTTCGGTTTGGCGGGGGGTGCGGATGGGGATGCGGCGGACGCGGCACCTGACGGCGCGGTCTCCACCTGCTCTGGCTGGACGGACACGGATTGAGACACCTGCGGGGACCTGGCGTATTGTTTTGCGAATGCGCGATTGTATTCCATGGAGACACGACGATGGAGTTGCTGAACTGGAACGTGCAGTGGGGCCGCGGCGCGGATGGCAAGGTGGACCTTGCGCGCACCGTGGGCACGCTGCGAGAAATGGCCGATGCCGACGTGATCTGCCTGCAGGAAATCACGCGCGGGTTCGGCGATATCGCGGGCGGGCCACAGCGCGACCAGGTAGCCGAACTCACGGCCCTGCTTCCCGGCTACCGCATCCTGTTCGCGCCCGGCGTGGACCGGTACGGCAACGATGGCGCGCCGCGCCAGTTCGGCAATGCGATCGCCACGCGGCTGCCCGTGCGCGAGGTCTTCCGGCATGCGCTGCCGTGGCCCGCGGACCCGAGCGTGCCGTCGATGCCGCGCGTCGCGCTGGAGGTGACCGTGGAAACGGGGACCGCCGCCGCGCCGCAGCGCGTACGCGTGATCACGACCCACCTCGAGTACTACTCGGCCTCGCAGCGCGCGGCACAGGCGGAAGCGCTGCGCGTGTGGCATGCGGAAGCCTGCGCCCATGCGCGGCATCCGGGGCGCGACGAGAAAGGTCCGGGGCCGTTCGAACCCGAGCCGCGCCCGACGCAGGCGATTCTCTGCGGCGACTTCAACAGCAAGGTCGATGACGTGGCCTACCGGCACATGCTCGTGCCGTATGGCGACGGCACGCCGAACTGGCGCGATGCGTGGGTGCATACGCACCCCGGCCAGCCGCATGCGCCCACGTGCGCGCTATACGACCGCGAGCAATGGAACGAGCCGCCCTTCGCGTGCGACTTCGTGTTCGTGACTGAGGATTTGCGGGATCGCGTAAAGCGCTGCGAGGTGAATGGCGAGACGCCGCACTCGGACCATCAGCCCATTCACCTGAGCCTCGATATCTAGGCGGACGCCCCTAGAACGACTCGTCGTCCTCGGCCTCTTCGCTGACGGGGCGCAGCTGGAACGCGCGCAGGTATTCCATCCACTGCTCGCCCGGCAGTTCGGCCAGCGATTCCTGCACGAACGCGACCTCATGATCGAATTCGCGCGCGGACAGGCCGCCGCGCATCAGCTGGAAGCGGCAGTACACGAGGTACGTGTTGACGACGTCGGTCTCGCAATACGCGCGAATCGCGTCGAGCTGGCCGCCCTGATAGGCCTCCCATACCTTGCTGCCGTCCATGCCGAGCTTGCCCGGGAATCCGCACAGCTTGGCGAGGTCGTCGAGCGGCGCGCTCGCGCGCGGCTGGTACATCGCCAGCAGGTCCATCAGGTCCAGATGCCGCATGTGATAGCGGCTGATGTAGTTGTTCCACTTGAAGTCGCGGCTGTCGTCGTCGCGGCCTTCGCCCATCTCCCAGTAGCGCGGCGCGGACACGCCGTTGACGAGTCCGCGATAGTGCAGCACGGGCAGATCGAAACCGCCGCCGTTCCACGACACGAGCTGCGGGCTGTAGCGCGCAATCAGTTCGTAGAACTTCTGGATCAGCGTGGCCTCGGTGTCCTCGACGGTGCCGAGCGAGCCCACATGGAAGCTGGCCGAACCGTCGCGCTGCGTCCGGCGCAGCACGCATGAAATCGCGGCCACGCGCTGCAGATGGTGCGGCAGGAAATCGGAGCCGGTCTTCTCCCGGCGGGCGGCAAACGCATGCTCGGCGACTTCGGCGTCGCTCATCGATGCGGGATGGTCATGCAAACGGCGCAGGCCGGCGACATCGGGAATCGTCTCGATGTCGAATACCAGCACAGGTGTCATAAAACAGCGTCCTTCCTTACACCTTGCGAAGCGAAATGCCGCTTGAGCTTGACCAGCGCTTCCTGCTGGATCTGGCGCACGCGCTCGCGCGTCAGGCCCATTTCCTCGGCCAGCTCCTCGAGCGTGGCCGGCTCGATGTGGTTGAGGCCGAAGCGGCGTTCCACCACATAGCGATGCTTCTCCGACAGGCGTGCGAGCCAGAGCTTCATCAGGTTTTCCAGCTCGCGGTGAGCGACCTCCTGATCCGGCGCGGCATTGTGCTCGTCGGAAAGGAAGTCCAGCAGGCTCGAGCCCGGGTCGAGATCGAACGGCGTATCGAGCGAGGTGGTGTGTTCATTGAGTGCCAGAACGTCCTGCACCTCGTCAGGCGTCTTTCCGAGGAGATGTGCGATGTCCTCGAGGCTGGCGTCGCGGCCATCCGTGCCACCCTTTTCGAGGTGGCGCTTGGCGCGCAGGACCTGGTTCAGTTCGCGAATCACGTGCACCGGCAGGCGAACCGTGCGCGCCTGGTTCATGATGGCGCGCTCGATGCTCTGGCGGATCCACCATGTGGCGTACGTGGAAAAACGGAACCCGCGCGACGGGTCGAATTTCTCGATCGCATGCATGAGGCCGAGGTTGCCTTCCTCGATCAGGTCGAGCAGCGGCACGCCCCGATTGAGATAGCCCTTCGCGATGCTGACCACGAGGCGCAGGTTACGCTCGATCATCACCTGCCGCGCGGAGAAATCGCCTTCCTTCGCGAGCGTCGAGAAATGCAGCTCCTCCGGCGCGGACAGCAGCGGCTTGATACTGATGCGATTGAGATAGTGCTGGACCGTATCGGCGGCGAGTTCGGTATGCAGGACCGTCTTGAAGTCGTCGGGTTCGGCGGCGGGTTCGGCTCCGCCCTCTTCTTCCTCGTCTTCTTCGTCCTCGTCGTCGTCATCTTCGGCGACGGGCTCTTCGCGCAAACCCGCACGCGATACCGCGGTAATCGGCTCGTCGGTCGCAGGCACCATCTCGGCGGCGGGGTCGCCGTCGAACATCTCGGGGTCGACCGCGGCCACTACGCCGTCGTCGACTGCGTCGTCAGCCTGCGCCACCACGCCAGCCTTTCCTTCCGGCTGCTTGGGACGACGGGTCCTGCTGACAACTCCGGATGAAACAGTTTTCTGGCGTGGCATGAAACCTCACTGTGGCGGCAGATACCGCATTGGATCGACCGGTTTTCCGTTCTTTCGAACCTCGAAGTGCAGCTTGACCCTGTCAGTATCACTGTTACCCATTTCGGCAATCTTCTGGCCCTTCCGAACCGTTGATTGCTCTGCCACCAGCACCTTGTCGTTATGCCCGTATGCGGTGAGATACGTTTCATTGTGTTTGATGATGACAAGATTCCCGTAGCCGCGCAAGGGGCCTACGTGAATCACCTTACCTTCCTCCGCGGCGAGTACGGGATCCCCCTTCTTGCCAGCAATATCGATGCCCTTGTTGCCCTTTTCATCGAACTTCCCGATCAGCTGACCGGTCGCCGGCCATGCCATCCGCATCGACCCTTCGGCCACTGCGGCCGAGGCTGCCGAAGGCGCGGAAGCCGCCGCCGCGGGCGGCGTCGCCACCGGTGCCGCGGCAGTCGTCGCGGGCGCGCTGGCGGCCGATGCGGCCGACATCGGCGTGCCCACCGGACGCGATGCGTCGATCGGCTGCGCCTGCACGTTGCCGGCATTGATCGGCACCGTCGCCACGCCCGCCGCCGCGTTCGGATCCGCGCTCGGCGGCACCACGCGCAACAGCTGGCCGACCTCGATCTGGTTAACGTTGCCGAGATTGTTCCAGCCCGCGACATCGCGATACGACTGACCGTTCTCCAGCGCGATGCGATACAGCGTATCGCCACGCTTGACGCGATAGTACCCCGGCGGCGCCGGTTCGGTCGTTGAAGCGCCAGGCGTGCCGGCGGTGGATGTGCGGTCGACCACAGGCGCGGGGGCCGGCATGGGCGAATTGGCGCATGCGCCGAGCAGCGCGGCCATGGCGGTGACGACGAGAACCTGTCCTGCGCGAGCGAAATGATCCGATTTCACGTTGTTGTGCATAGTTCGACTCAGATGGTGCCCGATTTTAAGGGCACAAAGAAAACAGCTTCAAGCGCGGTCCGATGAAAGCGATGCCGGTTGAGGCGCTCGATAAGCAGCAACTGCTGCGCGCCGCCCTGGCCGCCCGCCCCCGCGGGCACCGCCACGGGCGCGATGAGCCTGCCGCCGATCGCGAGCTGCTCCAGCAGGGCTTCGGGCACCTCCATGCCCGCGGCCGCGAGAATGATCGACGAAAACGGCGCCGCCTGAGGCAGCCCCAGCATGCCGTCGCCGTAATGCAGCCGCACGTTAGGCAGGCGCAACGGCCGCAGGTTCGCCTTGGCCTGCTCGTGGAGCGGGCGAATTCGTTCGATCGAGAAAACTTCTTCGGCGGCGAGGCTCAGCACGGCCGCCTGATAGCCGCAGCCGGTACCGATCTCGAGCACGCGCGCGAGCGGCTGTTCCGGCGGAAGGCCGTCGCGCAGCAGCTCGATCATGCGGGCCACCACGGACGGCTTGGAAATGGTCTGCTGATGCCCGATCGGCAGCGCCGCATCTTCATAGGCCTGCGACGCGAGGCCCGGCTCCATGAACAGATGGCGCGGGACGGTACCGATCGCGCGCAGCACGCGTTCGTCGCGAATGCCCGATGCGCGCAGCCGCGCGGTCAGCGCGCCGCGCGCGCGATCGGAGGCCATGCCGCCGCCGCCGGCCGTCGCGGCCGAGGTGCGGGCCTCGACGGCGCTGCCCGGCGTCACCGGTTGCGGCGTGGTGGCCGACAATGCCGGCTTGCGTCCGCGCTGCACGGCCGAACTCAGTGCGGAACTGAGCGGCTTGAGCGCATTCGGGGGAGTCTGCGCGGCGGGCACGACGGGCACCGCCGATTTGCGCGCGGCATCGATCGCGGGCATGCCCGCGGTGCGTTCGGGCGCGGGCTTGCGCTCGACCACCGCGTCGAGCGTGAGCGGAAAGCGGGATCGCGGCGGTGCCGTCATGCGAACGCGCTCCGCATCATCGATACGCAGCGTGCCGCTGCGCGGGCCGGCCGGCGGCTCAATTGCGCTCCAGCCATTGCCCCAGCTGTGCGAGCTGGGCGCGATGCGTGAGATCGAGCTGCAGCGGCGTGATGGAGACGAAGCCCTCCGCGGCCGCGTGGAAGTCCGTGCCTTCGCTCGCATCGAGCGCGTCGCCCGAAGGCCCGATCCAGTAGTTCGTGTCGCCGCGCGGATTGACCTGCGTGATCACGGGCTGCGACGGGTGCCGCTTGCCAAGACGCGTCGCGCGCAGTCCGCGCAGATGTTCGTAAGGCAGATTCGGAATATTCACGTTCAGCAGGAACGGCGACGAGGATGAAAACGAAGGCGGCGACGAGATGACGTGCTCGACCACCTCGCGCGCGATGCGCGCGGCCGCGTCGAGGTGCTCCCAGCCCTTGTCGACCTGCGAGAACGCGATCGACGGAATGCCGAACAGATACCCTTCGATGGCCGCGGCGACCGTGCCCGAGTACAGCACGTCCTCGCCCATGTTCTGGCCCTGGTTGATCCCCGAGACCACGAGGTCCGGCCGGTCCTCGAGCAGGCCGGTGAGCGCGACGTGCACGCAGTCGGTCGGTGTGCCATTGATGAACGTGAAGCCCTTCTGCACCCCCTCGCGCGCCTCGAATACCGAGAGCGGACGCTGCAGCGTCAGCGAATTCGAGGCGCCGCTGTGGTTCTGTTCCGGTGCGATGACCGTAACGCGTGCGAGCGGCGTCAATGCGGCGTGCAGCGCCGCCAGGCCGGGCGCGAGGTAACCGTCGTCGTTGGCGAGAAGGATATGCATGGCCGCGATTGTACCCGAGCGACGCGGTGCGGCATGCGTCGAACAGGCCCAAAAATACGGCACGGCGGCAAACAGAACGATCGTGCTTTTTTGCGTTACACTTGCCCGCACGCTGCACCGGCAACACACTCACCACCACTCCGGAGACATCATGAAAGCCGTACTGTGCAAGGCCTGGGGCCCGCCCGATTCGCTCGTCCTCGAAACGCTGCCGGACTTCGTGCCCGGCGATGGCGAGGTGATCATCGACGTGAAAGCGGCCGGCGTGAACTTCCCCGACGTGCTGATCATCCAGAACAAATACCAGGCCAAGCCCGAACTGCCCTTCTCTCCGGGCTCCGAGCTCGCGGGCGTGGTCAATGCGGTCGGTGCCGGTGTCACGCACGTGAAACCTGGCGATGCGGTGATCGCCTACCTCGGCAATGGCGCGTTCGCCTCGCAGGCGCGCGCGAAGGCGGCGTCTGTGGTGCCGATGCCCCCGGGCATCGACTTCGAGACCGCCGCCGCGTTCACGCTGACGTACGGCACCTCGCACCACGCGGTGGTCGATCGCGGCGAACTCAAGGCCGGCGAGACGATGCTCGTGCTGGGTGCCGCGGGCGGCGTGGGACTGGCCGCGATCGAGATCGGCAAGGCGATCGGCGCGCGCGTGATCGCCGCGGCGTCCACCGACGAGAAACTCGCGGTCTGCAAGGAGCACGGCGCCGATGCGGTCATCAACTACACGACCGAAGACCTGCGCGAGCGCATCAAGGCGCTGACCGATGGCAAGGGCCCGGACGTCATCTACGATCCGGTGGGCGGCGTCTATGCCGAGCCCGCGTTCCGCTCCATCGCCTGGCGCGGCCGCTATCTCGTGGTGGGCTTCGCCAATGGCGAAATCCCGAAGATGCCGCTGAATCTCGCGCTGCTCAAGGGTGCGTCGCTGGTGGGCGTGTTCTGGGGCGATTTCGCGCGCCGCGAGCCCAAGCACAACCAGGCCAATATGGCGCAGATGCTGGGCTGGATGAAGGAAGGCAAGATCCGCCCGCATATCTCGGCGCGCTACCCGCTCGAGCAGGCGCCGCAGGCGCTCAAGGACATGGAAGCGCGCAAGGTGACGGGCAAGATCGTCATCGTGCCGTAACAAACCCCGCGGATCAGAGCTTCTCGGTCTCTCCGCTCTGCGGCTGCCACTTCATCAGCCGCTTTTCGAAGAGACTGACGATCCAGTCCAGAATCAGCGCGAATGCGGTCAGCACCACGATGCCCGCGAACACCGTGTTGATGTCGAACGTCCCCTCCGCCTGCAGGATCAGATAACCGACCCCGCTCGCGGAGCCCAGATATTCCCCCACCACGGCGCCGACAAACGCGAGCCCCACCGACGTATGCAGCGACGAGAACACCCAGCTCGTCGCGCTCGGCAGATACACGTGGCGCAGCAGCTGCTGGCGGTTCGCGCCGAGCATCCGCGCGTTGGCCAGCACCACGGGGCTCACTTCCTTGACGCCCTGATAGACGTTGAAGAACACGATGAAGAAGACGAGCGTGACGGCCAGCGCCACCTTCGACCAGATGCCGAGGCCGAACCAGACCGCGAAGATCGGGGCCAGGATCACGCGCGGCATCGAGTTCATCGCCTTGACGTAGGGGTCGAGGACCGCGGCCGTCATCGGGCTCAGCGCGAGCCACAGCCCCACGCCGAGGCCGGCCACGGTGCCGATGCCGAATGCCAGCACGGTCTCGATCAGCGTCACGCCGAGGTGCTTGTAGATATCGCCCTCGGTGATGAACCAGCTCCGGATGCGCTGGGCCACCATCAGCGGTTCGCCGAAGAAGAAGGCCACCTGCTGCGAGCGCGTGGCGAGGTGCCATGCCAGCAGGATCACCACGAGGACCAGCAGTTGCCAGACCCGCAGCATGGCGGGAGAGTTGGGTCGCATCGCCATGATCAGGCTACCTTGCGTTGTTGAGCATAGCCTTTCAGGACTTCTTCGCGCAGCACGTCCCAGATGGCCGCATGCAATTCCACGAAGCGCGGATGGTTGCGCACCTCGGCCACGTCGCGCGGACGGGGCAGATCGATCTCGAATTCGCCGATCGGATGCGTGCCCGGCCCCGCCGACAGCACCACCACGCGGTCGCTCATCGCGATGGCTTCGTCGAGGTCGTGCGTGATGAACAGCACCGCCTTGCGTTTCGCGGCCCACAGGTCGAGCACCTCGTTCTCCATGAGCTGGCGCGTCTGGATATCGAGCGCCGAGAACGGTTCGTCCATCAGGATGATGTCGGGGTCCAGGACCAGCGTCTGCGCGAGGCTCACGCGCTTGCGCATGCCGCCCGAGAGCTGGTGCGGATAGCGGTCGCCAAACCCGCCCAGGCCCACGCGGCGCAGCCACTCCTCGCCCTGCGCCGCGGCGTCCGCGCGCGGCACGCCGCGAAACTCGAGTCCGGCGATGACGTTGTCGAGCGCGTTGCGCCACGGCATCAGCGCCTCGGCCTGGAACATGTAACCGGCCCGGGCATTGATCCCATGTAACGGCTCGCCGAATACGCGCACGGTGCCGCTCGAGGGTTCGAGCAGGCCCGCGCCGACGTTGAGCAGCGTGGACTTGCCGCAGCCCGTGGGGCCGACGACCGAGACGAACTCGCCGGGCTGGATGGTCAGCGTGGTATCGCGCACCGCGGTGTAGCGCTGGCTGCGGTCTTCGCGCGATACGAACGTGCAGGTCACGTTCTCGAGGGACAGGGCTGGCGTGGTCATGGGGCGACGCGGATGCGGCTGACTTGTGGCTTACTTGTACTTGGCGTTGGCCTTCTGCACGAACGCGTTCGTGAACGTGTTCTCCAGCTTGATCGGCTTGCCCTTGATCTCGGGGTCGAACTGCTGCAGCGTGTTCAGCGCGGTACGCGGGCCATCGGCCGGCATCACGCCGTCGGGCGAGATCGCTTCGCGCACCTTCTCCCAAGCGGCCAGATAGAGCGCGCGGTCGCCGAGCAGATAGCTCTCGGGCACCGTCTTGACGATATCGGACGGACCCGCCTTCTGCAGCCACTTGAGCGCGCGCACCATCGCGTTGGTCATGGCCTGCACGGTGTTCGGGTTCTGCTGGATGAATGCGGTGGACGCGTAGAGGCAGCCCGACGGCATATTGCCGCCGAACACGGCCTCGGTTTCCTTCAGCGTGCGCGTGTCGGAGGCGATCTTCACCTCGTTCTTCTGCGTCAGCATCGAGATCACGGGGTCGAGGTTCGCCATCGCGTCGATCTGGCCCGAACGCATCGCGGCCACGGCGCCGGCGCTCGCGCCCACGCCGATGAACGACACGTCCGACGGCTTGAGCCCGGATTTGGCCAGCACGAAGTTGGCCATCATGTTCGTGGACGAACCCGGCGCGGTCACGCCGATCTTCTTGCCCTTGAGGTCGGCGATCGACTTGTAGTTCGGCATGGTCTTGCTGGAGACCACGAGCACGATCTGCGGCGCGCGGCCCTGGAGCACGAACTCCTGATACTGCTGCCCCTTGGCCTGCAGGTTGATCGTATGCTCGTACGCGCCGGACACCACGTCCGCGCTGCCGCCGACCACGGCCTGCAGCGCCTTGGCACCGCCGGCGAAATCGACGATCTCGACGTCCAGGCCCTCTTCCTTGAAGTAGCCCAGCCGCTCGGCGATCGTCAGCGGCAGGTAATAGAACAGGTTCTTGCCGCCCACCGCCACGGTGACCTTGGGCTTTTCGGGCTTGCCCTGGGCCAGCGCGTAGCCGAACGTGAACCAGCCGGCGAGGAACAGCGTGAGGGCGATCAGCAGCTGCTTCCAGAATTTCTTGTTGTACATGGCATTGTCTCCAACTGTCGTGCTTCGAGCCGTCGCCACAATGCAAAGGGGCGCCCTCGCATGCTACGCGAGTGGCGCCCTCTCCGCATCGGGATCACTACTTAAGCGTTTGCTTACGCAAATATCATTCCGCGTGGATATCGGCCGACTTGATGACCTTGCCCCAGCGCGCAAGCTCCGCGCGCTGGTACTGATCCAGCTGCTGCGGGTTCATGTACTTGGCCTCGGCGCCCAGTTCCTCGGCCTTCTTGCGGAATGCCTCGGTCTTCATGATCTTGTCGATCTCGCCGGTCAGCTTGTCGATGACGGGCTTGGGCGTGCCGGCCGGCGCGTACATCGCGAACCACGACGACACGTCGAGGTCGGGATAGCCCGCTTCCGGTGCCGACGGCACGTCCTTCAGGCTCGGCAAGCGCTCCTTGCTCGTGACCACGAGCGGACGCAGCTTGCCCGCGGCGATATGGCCCATCAGCGGCGGCGGCGTGGTGATCGTCAGATCGACCGAACCGCCGAGCAGGTCCGTCATCGCCGGGCCCGTGCCCTTGTACGGCACGTGCGTGATCTGGATGCCGGCCATCTGGTTCAGCAGTTCGGTGGACACGTGCTGCAGCGAACCGTTACCCGACGACGCGTAGTTGAGCTTGTTCGGATTGGCCTTGGCATAGGCCACCAGTTCCTTCAGCGACTTGACCGGCAGCGACGGGCGCACGACGAGCACCTGCGGGGCGGACAGCACGTTGGCCACGGGCATGAAGTCCTTGACCGGATCCCACGAGGCCTTGGTCAGCAGCGGCGTGATCACGTGAAAGCCCGAGTACTGCAGCAGCAGCGTATAGCCGTCTGCCTTCGAGCGCTGCACCACCGAGGCGGCGATGCCACCGTTGCCGCCGGGACGGTTGTCCACGACCACGGGCTGGCCGAGCGCCTTCGACAGCGGCTCGGAAATCATGCGCGCGGCGATATCGGTGGTGCCACCGGCCGCGGCCGACACGACCAGCGTGATCGGACGGCTCGGGTACGTGCCGTCCTGCGCGTGGGCGGCGCCCGCCGCGAGCAGCAGCGAGGCCGCCACGAGAGAGAGGTTGCGTTGCATGAGTTGTCTCCGTATGTCTTGTTCGAGGTTTGTGAGGATGGGGAAAATCTACTGACCCTGAAAATGCGCGGCCATCCAGGCCGGTGGCTGATGCGTGCGCAGGCGCGGTCCCGCGCGCAGGAGCTGGCTCGAGATCTCGCGCTCGACCAGTGCCGGCAGGCTCGCCACCACGTCGAGCAGCGCGTCGAGGTCCACGCCCGTGTCCACGCCCATCGCGGCGAACATATGCACGAGCTCTTCGGTACTGACGTTGCCGCTGGCGCCGGGTGCGTAGGGGCAACCGCCGAGGCCGCCGGCCGCCGCGTCGAAGCGCGTCACGCCGGTCTGCCAGGCCGCCATCGCATTGGCCAGGCCCATGCCGCGCGTGTTGTGCAGATGAATGGTCAGCGCCGTATCGGGCAGGCGCTTCTGGAAGTCCTCGCAGAGCGCGGCCACCTGCGTCGGAAACGCCATGCCCGTGGTGTCGCACAGCGTGATGCCGGCCGCGCCCGCCTCCGCGAACGCCTGCGCAAAGCCCATGACGTCGTCCACGCCGACCTCGCCCTCGAACGGACAGCCGAACACGGTGGACAGCGACACGTTGACGGGCACGCCGGCGCGGCCTGCTTCGGCGATCATCGCCAGCAGCTGGGCGCGCGACTGCTCGCGCGTCATGCGCAGGTTCGCGCGGTTGTGCGTCTCGCTCGTCGACATCACGAGGTTGACTTCATCGGGGTGGCACGACAGCGCGCGCTCCAGGCCGCGCAGGTTCGGCACCAGCACCGTGTAGCGCACGCCGGGCACGCGCTCGATCTGATGCATGACCGCTTCCGCATCGGCCAGCGCGGGAATCGCCTTGGCCGAGGTGAACGACGTGGCCTCGATGCGCGCAAACCCGCAGTGCGACAGCGCATTCACGAAGGCGACCTTGCCATGGGTGGGCACCACCACGGGCTCGATCTGCAGGCCGTCGCGCGGCGCCACGTCGTTGATCTCGACGCGGGCCGGGCCCGCCAATGGGTACGCGTTGCCGGCGCTCATGCAATCACTCCTCGTGCACGCAGATCGGCGATCGCATCGGCATCGAAGCCGGCCTGCGACAGCACGGTGTCGGTATGTTCGCCGAGCGTCGGCGCGCGGTCGTGGATCGCGCCGGGATTGCCCGACAGCTTCGGCATGACGCCCGGCACTTCCACCGTGAGTCCCCTGGCGGACGTCACCGATTCGATGACGCCGCGGGCGCGGTAGTGCGGATCTTCGGCAATGTCCTTGACGGTATAGATGCGGCCCGACGGCACCTGCGCCTCGCGCAGGACCTCCAGCGCGGAGGCCACGGTCTGCGTGCGCGTCCAGGCGGCGATGGCCGCGTCGATTTCTTCCACGCGCTTCACGCGGCCGTCGTTCTGCGCGAGCGACGGATCTTCGCCGAGGTCCGGACGGCCCATCGCCTGCATCAGGCGGCGGAAGATCGCATCGCCGTTGGCGGCGATGAGCACATACTCGCCGCAGCCGCAGGGATAGGCATTGGACGGCGCGATGCCGGGCAACGCGCCCCCCGCGGGCTGCCGCACGGCGCCGAACGCCGAATACTCGGGCAACAGGCTTTCGCTGAGGTTGAACAGCGATTCATAGAGGGCCACGTCGATGACCTGCCCTTCTCCGCCACGCGCATCGCGCTCGTACAGGGCGAGCAGCACGCCCAGCGCGCCGTGCAGGCCGGCGATCGTGTCGCCGAGCGACAGGCCCGCGCGCACCGGCGCACGGCCCGGCTCACCCGTCAGATAACGCAGGCCGCCCATGGCCTCGGCCACGGCCGCGAAGCCGGGCTCGTCCTTGCGCGGGCCGGTCTGGCCGTAGCCCGACACCCGCACCATGATGAGTTTGGGATTGTCGGCATGCAGCACGTCCCAGCCGAGGCCCCACTTCTCCATGGTGCCCGGGCGGAAATTCTCGATCAGGATGTCCGCCTCGGCGGCGAGCTTGCGCACGAGCGCCTGGCCTTCGGGCTGGCGCAGATCGATACAGATCGATTGCTTGTTGCGCGATTGTGCTTCCCACCACACCGAGGTGTCTTCGTGGAGCATGCGCCATTTGCGCAGCGGGTCACCCTGGCCCGGGGGCTCCACCTTGACGATCTGCGCGCCGAAATCGGCGAGGGTCTTGGCCGCGAACGGGCCGGCAATCAGTTGGCCCAGTTCGAGGACCCGAATGCCTTCGAGAATCTGTCGCGCCATGTCGGTTGTCTCCTGTTATGTCGGAGGCGAGTGTGCCCCAGCCGGGGCGGGCGACGGAATCGGCAATCCGGAAAGCGGGCTTTCTCGGAACGCGAAGGTTAGGGAAAACGCGGAGGCGGCGCGGGAGGCGCCGTCAGAACGGCGCGCGGTCGCCGCAGAGATGGGTGATCAGCAGCCGGGCCGACACGGTCAGCGCGGCCGGATCGCGCATGCCGATCAACAGCGAACGCCGCGCCCACGGGTCCTGCAGCGAGACCAGCGACAGGCCCATCGACTTCACGTGCGGCTCCGCCGCGATGCGCGGGAGCACGCCCACGCCGAGGCCGGCCATGACCATGCGGCACATCGCGTCGAAGCTGCGCACCTGGATACGCAGCCGGAACGGCCGCTCCAGCCGGCTGCTTTCCTCGAGCAGTCGCGCCGCGAGCGACGTCACCTGCGGCAGGCTCACGAAGTCGTAGTCGAGCGTGTCGGCGTAATGCACCGGCCCGCGCTGCGCGAGCGGATGGCCGTGCGGCGTGATGATGACGAGCTCGTCCTGCCGGTATTCCACCGTCACGAGCCCCGCGCAAGGCGTGCGGTCCGCGAAGATGCCGACGTCGGCGCGGTTCTCGACGAGCGCGGCGACGATATCGGCGCTGTTCTGCTCCTCGAGCTCGATACGGATGGTCGGATGCTGGCGCATGAACTCGGCCAGATCGTCCGGAAGAAACTGCGTGATGGCCGACGTATTGGCGCACACGCGCACCTGGCCGCGTACGCCCGACGCATAGTCGGACATGACGCCGGCCATGCGCTCCACGTCCTGGAGGATGGTCAGCGCGTGGTGGTAGCACGCCTGCCCCGCTTCGGTCAGCTGCACGCCCGCGGCATGGCGGAAGAACAGCGGCGCGCCCACCGCGGTCTCGAGGTCCGAGATCCGCTTGCTGGCCGCGGCCACGGCCAGATGCGACTGGCGCGCGCCCGCGGAAATGCTGCCATGGCGCACGACGGCCACGAACAGGCCGAGTGTGACGAGGTCGAAGCGGGCGAGATTCATGGCGCGGGGAGCGATCGGCGGAGGGAGGGAGGCTGGCAGTCCGTGTCTACAGGCTGCGGCGATCCATCACGGCGCGCGCGATGGTGCCAGCATCGACGTATTCGAGTTCGCCACCGACCGGTACGCCGCGCGCGAGGCGCGACACCTTGAGGCCGCGGGACTTGAGCATCTCGCCGATGTAGTGCGCGGTGGCCTCGCCCTCGGTCGTGAAGTTCGTGGCGACGATCACCTCGGAGACCGGGCCGCCGAGCTCGGGCTCGGTGGCGCGCGCGAGCAGACGGTCCAGATGGATCTCGCGCGGGCCCACGCCGTCGAGCGGCGAGAGGCGCCCCATCAGCACGAAGTACTGGCCGCGGAAGGTCAGCGTCTGCTCGATCATGATCTGGTCGGCAGGCGTCTCCACGACGCACAGCAGCGAGGCGTCGCGGTCCTCGTCGCGGCAGGTCTCGCAAAGATCCTGCTCCGTGAACGTATTGCAGCGCTGGCAATGGCGAATGCCATCGGCGGCGCCACGCAGCGCGTCGCCGAGCTTGCGCGCGCCGTCGCGGTCGTGCTGGAGCAGGTGGTATGCCATGCGCTGGGCCGATTTCGGCCCCACGCCGGGCAATACCTTGAGCGCCTCGATCAGTGCCTGCAGCGAGGTCGGGGGCGCAGCCCTCATGCTCAGAACGGGAGCTTGAAGCCCGGGGGCAGCCCCGGCATGCCTGCCGTCATCGAACCCATCTTTTCCTGCGTGGTGGCTTCGGCCTTGCGCACGGCATCGTTGAACGCGGCGGCGACCAGATCCTCGAGCAGGTCCTTGTCGTCGGCCAGCAGGCTCGGATCGATCGTGACGCGCTTGACGTCGTTCTTGCAGGTCATCAGCACCTTCACGAGACCGGCGCCGGACTGGCCCTCGACCTCGATCAGCGCGAGCTGATCCTGCATCTTCTTCATGTTTTCCTGCATCTGCTGGGCTTGCTTCATCAGCCCGGCCAGTTGACCTTTCATCATGGTGTTGCTCCTGTAGTCGTGTCAGTGTCGAGGGGAGCGGCCGTCCCGGTGCGTTGGTCCCTGTCCCTTGCGGCCGCCCTGTTGTGTGGAGGTCAGGCGGCGCGCGGCTGGATCGAGCCCGGCACGATCTGCCCGCCGAACTCGCGCAGCAGGCCCTGGACGAACGGGTCGCCTTCGATATTGGCTTCGGCCTCGCGCTGGCGCTCGGCGCGTGCCTGCGCATCGGCGGCGGCGGCGGTCTCGAATACGGCGCCGATCTCGCATTGCACGCGCACGTCAACGCCGAAATGTTCGCTCAATACCTGCTGCATGCGGTCCGCCACGCCGTTTTCGGCGATGGCGGCCACGGGCACGCGCAGGAAGACGGTGCGGCCCACCACGCGCGCGAGTTCGCTCTGATAGGCCAGCTGCTGGGCCAGGCCGCGCAACGGCAGGCTGGCGGCCAGCGCGGGCCAGTCGGCGGCGGTGCCGGTGAATACGGGCGGCGTGCCGTCGGCATCGGCCGCCGGGGCGACCGGGGCCGCGCGGACGGCGGGCGCGGCGGGGGCCTGCGGCTGCGATGCAGCGGCCGGGCGCGGCGTACCGTTCGTGGATCGATCGTTCTGGGATCCGCCGTTCTGGGATCCGCCGTTCTGGAACCTGCCGTTCTGGGACCCGCCGCTCTGGGATCCACCGTTCTGGAACCTGCCGTTCTGCGACCCGCCGTTCTGGGACCCGCCGTTCTGGGACGCCCAGCTCTGCTGTGCCCGATCCTGCTGTGCCCGATCTTGGTGGGACCGATCTTGGTGGGACCGATCATGCGGGGCGCGGTCTTGCTGGCCCCGGTCGAATGACGCGCGGCGGCCGGTATCTTCCGGTGCCATGTCCTGCGCATCGAACATCATGCTGGCGTCATAGCCGGGATCGCTGCCATACGGGCCGATCAGCGGCAGATCGGGCGGCATCTCCTCCCAAGGCGGCACATCGCTGCCACCGGCCATTTCCCACGGCGGTACCGAGTCGCTAGCCTGCGCGGCACGCTGCGGCCGCTCGGACGCTCTCGGCGCAACACTCGGCGCGGCACTTGGCGCAACACTCGGCGCGGCACTCGGCGCAACATTCGGCGCAAGCGTCGCCGGCGCAGGCACCACCGCGGCGGCGGGCCGGTTGGCGGCCGGCGGGCGCAGCGGCTGCGCAGCGGGACGAGCAGGCGGTGCGGCAGGCTTCGCAGCCGCCGCAGGCAGCGGTGCGCCCGCCGGCGCCCCGCTCCGTCCACCGCGTCCGGCCGTCGCCTGACGCGCAGCCAGCAGCGCCGCGCGTGCCGGCGACATCGCGGCGTCCGGCACAGCGGCCACGGGAGTGGACTCGAATGCTTCAGCGGCCATTTCGACCTTTTCGACCCCCTCGCTCCCAACAGAGGCTTCGGGCTGCGGGGCGATCTCCGCGACGCCGGCCGCCGGGCCCGGTTTCGGCTCCGTTACGGCAACCACCGCGGGCGGGTCCGCTTCCACTGCCGCCTCCACCGCCGCAGCCACTCGCATCGCCGGCGCCGCGGCCGGCGCGGCAACGCCCGGTGCGCGCGGGCGCGCGGTCTGGCCGCCGCCCTGCCCCGTCACCGGTGCCGGCGTCGCCGCCGACGGCCGGAACGCAAGCATCCGCAGCAGCGTCATCGTAAAGCCCGCGTACTCGTCCGGCGCGAGCGCCAGTTCGTTGCGGCCGATATTCGCGATCTGGTAGAACAGCTGCACTTCCTGCGCATCGAACAGCCCCGCCAGGCGGCGCACATCGCCCGCCTCGGGCCATTCGTCCTGCACGGATGCCGGCACCGCCTGCGCGAGCGCCACCTTGTGCAGCAGCGACCCAAGATCCTGCAGCGCGCCCGCGAACGACAGGCTGCGGTCCGCCATCGAATCCGCGATGCCGATCATCGTGGCACCATCCTCGGCCGCCAGCGCGTCGAGCAACTGCACGAGGTAGCTCTGGTCGATCGCCCCAAGCATGCCGCGCACCGCTTCCTCCGACACCTGCCCCGCGCTATACGCAATGGCCTGGTCGGTCAGCGACAGCGCATCGCGCATGGACCCATGGGCGGCCTGCGCAAGCAGGCGCAGCGCATTGCCATCGTGCGTGATGCCTTCCTGCCCGAGGATATGGTCGAGGTGCGAGACGATATGTCCCGGCGGCATCTGCTTGAGGTTGAACTGCAGGCAGCGCGACAGCACCGTGACCGGAATCTTCTGCGGATCGGTCGTGGCGAGAATGAACTTGACGTGCCCGGGCGGCTCTTCCAGCGTCTTCAGCATCGCGTTGAAGGCGTGGTTGGTCAGCATGTGCACTTCGTCGATCATGTAGACCTTGAAGCGGCCGACCGTCGGCGCATACACCGCCTTGTCGAGCAGCTGCGCCATTTCATCGACGCCGCGGTTGGAGGCCGCGTCCATCTCGATGTAGTCGACGAACCGCCCGCTGTCGATTTCCTGGCAGGCCTTGCACTGGCCGCACGGCTCGGCCGTGATGCCGCCGCTGCCGTCAACGCCGGTGCAGTTGAGCGCCTTGGCCAGAATCCGCGAGAGCGTGGTCTTGCCGACGCCGCGCGTGCCGGTGAACAGATAGGCGTGGTGCAGCCGTTGCTGTTCCAGCGCGTGCGTGAGCGCGCGGACCACGTGCTCCTGTCCGACCAGCGTGGTGAAATCCCTGGGGCGCCATTTGCGCGCTAGAACTTGGTAACTCATGGCGGCGATTGTAGCAAAAGGCAACGCCTACCCACACTCGCCCACATAGCCGCAGTTCGCGCATTTGGCACAGCCGTCGATCCGGTGCAGCGCATGGGCGCCGCACTCCGGGCACGGCTTGCCGGAACCCACGCCCGGCGCGCCCGCCGGCAATACCGCGCCGCCCGGCGTCCCACCCCCCGGCCCGCCGCGCCAGCCGTGCCGCCGGCGTTCGTGGCCAGCCCCGGCGCACCGGTCTGCGCCCCGCCTTGCCCCCCGCCCTCGCGCTCCGCCAGCCGCGCGGCAAGCTGCGGCGCCGACATCGCGCCGCCCTCCTGGTCGAGGAACCCGCGCTTGATCAGGATCCGCTGCAGCGCATAGCCGATCGCGGCGACTTCCGAGTCGTGGAATCGCGGAATCTCGCTGCCGTCGGGCCGCGTCAGCGTGCCATACCGCACGGTGCCCTTGTCCCAGACGACATTGCGCATATCGGCCAGCGCCTTGCCCACCGGCCCGCCCGACCGCGCGACCATCGACAGCAGCCGCATGGTCGAGGTGATCCACTGCTGCCCTTCGGTCCGCTGCCCCGCAGGCATGAAAAACTCGATCGGCCGCTCGATGGTCACCACCTCGCCGCCCACGACACCCGACACCCGCAGGAAGTTGACCGTGAGGTAAACGGTCTTGTGCCCTTCATAGGTCATGTACTCGACCTTGGACGTCACGCCCTCGAGGTCGCCGAGCGGCCGGCTGTTGAAATGGCGCAGCAGCGGATCGTCGTCGGCCGGCGCGGCGGACACGGCCGCCGGTGTGGACGTCGCCGGTGTGGACGTCGCGGATGGGGCAGCCACCGACAGCACTGCACCCAGCACGCTGTTGGGCCGGTACGTCGCCAACCCCTTGAGCCCCGCGCGCCACGCCTCCAGATACAGATTGCGGAATGCCTCGTACGGGTAGTCCTCCGGCACGTTCACGGTCTTGCTGATGCTCGTATCGATAAACGGCTGCACGGCCTCGAGCATGCGCATATGGTCGAGCGCGGACATCTGCAACGCCGTGACGAAGCTCTCCGGCAGCTTGTCCATGTCGTGCCCGAGGTGCCGGTACAGCCGCCACGCGTGATCGGCCACCTCGAACACCTCGTAGGTATCGTCGGGCCGGCGCTTGCGCCGGTTGTACGTCCACGAGAACGCGGGCTCGATACCGTTCGACGCGTTGTCGGCGAACGCGAGCGTGATCGTGCCCGTCGGCGCGATCGACAGCAGATGCGAGTTACGCATGCCGTATGTGTCGATGGCCTCGCGGACGGGCGCGGACAACCGGCTCACGAACCCGCCGGCCAGATATTTCTGCGCATCGAACAGCGGAAACGCGCCCTTCTCCGCCGCCAGCTCCGTCGAAGCCAGATAGGCCTGATCGCGCAGCGTCTCCGCGATACGCGCCGCCACGTCGCGCGCGGCCTCCGAGTCGTAACGGAGGCCGAGCATCACGAGCGCGCTGCCGAGCCCCAGGAAACCGAGCCCGATGCGGCGCTTGGCGCGCGCCTCCGCTTCCTGCTCGGCCAGCGGCCAGTACGTGATGTCGAGCACGTTGTCGAGCATGCGCGTGGACACGCGCACCACTTCGGCAAACGCGGCGAAGTCGAACCCGCTGCGCGGCGTGAACGGCTCGCGCACGAACTGCGTCAGGTCGATCGAACCGAGGCAGCAGCAGCCATACGACGGCAGCGGCTGCTCCGCGCACGGATTGGTCGCCTCGATCGTCTCGCAGTAATACAGGTTGTTGTCGGCGTTGATATGCGACAGGAACAGGATGCCGGGCTCCGCGTGATCGTAGGTCGCGTGCATGACCTGGTCCCACAGTTGCCGCGCCGGCACGCGCCGGTAGACCCACTTGCCGTCGTCGCGGCGGTAGGCGCCCGCGTCGATCAGTTCCCTCGCGGGCTCGGCGTCGTGCACGAGTTCCACGTCCTCGCCCGCCTCCACCGCCTGCATAAAGGCATCGGTGACGCCGATCGAGAGATTGAAGTTCGTCAGGTCACCGCGATCCTTCGCATGGATAAACTGCTCGATATCGGGATGGTCGCAGCGCAGGACGCCCATCTGCGCGCCGCGCCGCGCGCCGGCGGACTCCACGGTCGCGCACGAGGCATCGAACACCTTCATGAACGACACCGGCCCCGAGGCGCGCGAATGCGTGGCGCGCACGAACGCACCCGAAGGCCGGATCGCCGAGAAGTCGTAGCCGACCCCGCCGCCGCGGCGCATCGTCTCCGCGGCCTGCGCCACCGCCGTGTAGATACTCGGCTTGCCCGCGTGGGGCTCCGATACGGCATCGCCCACGGGCTGCACGAAGCAGTTGATCAGCGTCGCCTGAATACCGGTGCCCGCGGCCGAGTTGATACGGCCCGCCGGAACGAAACCGCTGTCGAGCGCCCACCGGAATCGCGCGGCCCATGCCTCGCGTTGCCCCGGCGCTTCCGCCTCGGCCAGCGCGCGCGCGACACGGTCACGCACATCGGCGATGGTCGTCTCTTCGCCCTTCGCATACTTTTCCAGCAACACCTCGGTGGAGATGTCCTGCGGGGCCAGCCCGCCATGGAGAATCTGGTCGTTGGCGTTCATGTGTCGATCCTGTTCCGGAGAAAACACAACCTCGATTCGCGGCTTGAGATACAATGCCGGTCGGACGGGCCTCCTCGCATGGTGGCGCGGTCAACCTGGTCAGGTCGGGAACGAAGCAGCCACAACCGTTTTCCGCCAGTGCCGAGGGTCAGGCTCGTCCCCCTTCCCAGTATTTTCAACAGCTTCCGCTTTCCAGATCTGCTTTTATCTAAGATCTGCCTCCAAGCTTACACGCTTCAGAACAACGACCCCTGCTCGCCTTGCGCCGTCATGGGCCGCAGCGCGGACGCGTCGATCCATTCCCCTTCCGCCGTCGCCACACCCGCTTCGATGCGCTTGCCCGGAAACATCGGCGTAATCGCCGCCACATAACGCGCGAGCTGCGCGCCGTATGCCGCATGCTCCTGCGGCAGCAGTCGCAGCTTGTAGTCCACGATCACCACGCGATCTTCGAATTCGACCAGGCGGTCGATACGCAGCAGGCGGCCGCGCGCGTCGTAGAGTTCGACCTCGTTGCGCGCGGACACCGCCGCGTCAGGGAACAGCAGCGGCCGTAGCGCCGGCGCCTTCAGCATCGCGGCGGCTTCCGAGACGGCCAGCACGATCTGTTCGTGCCACTGTTCGCGCGCGCCCGGTGCGCCCGCACCCGTTGCCGGGAACCAGCGCAGGACCGTGTCCGCGTCGGGCACGCTGCCGAAGGCCTGCGGATAGCGCGTGATGCGTTCGAGCAGCGCGTGCACGAGTTCGCCGTGGCGTGCGGCGGCCGCGTCGAACACGATGCCCTCTTCCTCACCATCCTCGTCACCCAGGCCGGCCATTGCCGCCTCTTCCGCCGAAATGGGCGTCACCGCATCGCGGAAGCGTTCGCGGAAGTCCGTGTAGCGGATGCGTTCGCCAGGCGCGCCCGTCACCGCGCGCATGTCGGCCTCGGCATGCGTCGCGGCGTCGGGGTACGCGTCAACGGCCTCGCCGACGCCCGCCGCCGCCAATCGCACATACCAGCTGCCCGCGATCTCGCTCGCGTTCTGCTCTTTCTCCTTGCTCGCGCGGCCCTTCACGCCGCTGACGATCAGCCCCTGCCGCGCGCGCGTCATCGCCACATACAGCAGGTTCCAGTTCTCGCGCTCGGCCAGCGCGGCCTCCGCATCGAACATGGGCTGGCGCGCAAGGCCACGCTCGGCCTGCTTGCCGTAAGCGGAGAAATGCGTCGGCACGCGCGCCGATGGCGGCCAATCGACGAGAATGCCGGCGCGATCGGGCGCGGGGTCGCTATGGTTGGCGTCGAGCAGCACCACGAACGGCGCCTCGAGACCCTTGGCCGCATGCACGGTCAGGATATGCACGGCATCCAGCTGGCTGTCGCCATCGGTCTCGGGCTCGGCTTCGCCTTCGTCCACCGATTCCCCCATGCCGCCCTCGTCGGGGCTCTCGTCTTCGTCCCCGCGGCGAATCTCCTGCAGCTCGTCGATAAATTTCGGCAGACTCGGATAGCGGCCGCCGTCGAGGTCGAGCGACAGCTTGAGAAACGCGTCGAGGTTGGCCAGCACCTGCTCGCGAATCGCGGCCGGCGCGGACTCCGCATAACGCCGGCGGATCTCGCCTTCGTGATAGATGCGGTCGATCAGATCGTGCACAGGCTTGTGCGGCGCGAGCGCGAGCCATGCGCGCAGGCGTGCCACGCCCCCGCGCACCGCGTCGGAGACCTCGGGCGGCAGGCCCGTCGCCTCGATGCGCGCCCACCAGCCGCGCGTGGCCTCTGCGCCGGCCAGCAACAGCAGGTCGTCGTCGGACGCGCCGACGATCGGGCTCTTGAGCACATGCGCGAGATCGAGGTCCGACTCGGGCGTCATCAGGAACGCGAGCAGCGCCGAGATATCGAGCGCTTCCAGCGTGGCGAGCAGGCCGCCGCGGCGCGGGCTCAGGCAGGGGATGCCGGCTTCGCGGAACGCGCGTTCATAGTCGGCCAGATGCGACTTGCGGCGGACCAGCAACTGCATGTCGCGCCAGCACGCGCGGCGCTGGGTCTTGCCGTCCTGCACGGGGATGTTGTCGCGGATGTGATGGAGCCACGCGGCCACGCGGCGGCCTTCCTCGAAGCGCAGCGAGTCGCCGAGCGCGGTGCGGGGCTCGCGCAGCGTGTCGCGATGCCCAGTGGCATCGGACACCTCGCCCGCGTCCTCCGCGTTCCCCGCGTTCCCCGCGACCTCCTCGGCTTCCACCAGCGGCAACTGCCACACGGGCCCGCCCGGTGTGTCCAGCGCCGTGGTCTGCGTCTCGTAGAGCGGATAGCGCCCTTCGGCGCGGCCCGCATCGAAGACCGCATTGACCCAGTCGAGCACCTCCGGCCGGTTCCGGCGCGTCCGATTCGTGCGCAGTACCGTCGCGCCGAACTCCGCCTCGAGCATCGCGCTCGCGGTGCCGAACAACCGCGCATCCGCGCGCCGGAAGCGATAGATCGACTGCTTGGGATCGCCCACCAGAAACACCGTGGGCCGCTCCGCCAGCCCCTGATATCCGGCCAGCCAGCCCTGCAGAATGCGCCACTGCAGCGGGTTCGTGTCCTGAAACTCGTCGAGCAGCAGATGTCGGTAACGCGCGTCGAGCCGCACCTGCAGATAGGTGGCCGTTTCCTCGTCGGACATCAGCCGCGCGGCCAGCCATTCGAGGTCGGCGAAGTCCATCGCGCGCGCTTCGCTCTTGTATTGCTGATAGCGATCGAGCAGCGCATCGCCGAGCTTGTAGAGCGCGAGGTTCACCGCGAGCACCGCGGCCTCGCAACGGCGCGCCGCAATCCTGTCGAGCCGCGCGCAGTGGTCCGCATGCCGCGCGAGCAGATCTTCCACCGCGCCCTCGCCACCCGCGGCCTTGACGAGCGCGGCCGTGCGGCGCAGCGAGCGCGGCTTGCCGGCCTGCGTGAAGAACGCCGCGCGCAGATGGCCAAACGCGTCGGCGGCGCTCGCGCCGGGCAGCCGGCCCGCGGCCTGCCACGCGCGAATGGCTTCCAGGCCGGCGCCGAGGGCGCTGGCATGGCCCTGCTCGGTCTTGCCGCCGGTGCCGAGCAGCGACGCCAGTTGCTGGCAATCGTCGAGCCAGTCCTCGTCGCACAACGCCTCGACCAGCACGTCGGTCACGGCATCGTCGCCGAGATCCGCCGCGAGCTTCGCCGCCGGATCGCCACCGTCTTCGCGCAGGGCCCACCACTCGCTGCGCGCATGGAACATGCGGTCGAGCAGCGCGCGCGTCTGGAATTCGCCGATCGCATCGACGAGCTCGGCGTAGGCCGCGCGCAGGTCTTCGTATTGCGGCGAGGCCAGCGCGCGCCAGAACGGCGCCCAGGCTTCGCGCTTCATGCGCAGGGCGTCTTCGCGCAACATCGCGCCCGGCACGATGCCCGACGAGAGCGGCGCGCCGCGCAGCAGCGTGCCGAACCAGCCGTGGAACGTGTCGATGGCCATGCGTCCCGGCGACGCCAGCACCTGCGCGTGCAGCTGCCGCGCGCGCGGCAATGCGTCGCGCGCCGCGTCGGGCGTCAGGCCGCGCATGGTAAGCGCCTCGATGACCGCGTCGTCGCCGGCGCTCGCGAGTTCCGACAGCACTTCGAGCAGACGCTCGCGCATTTCCTCGGCGGCCTTGCGCGTGAACGTGATGGCGAGAATTTCGTGCGGCTGCGCGCCCGCCAGCAGCAGCCGCACGAGGCGCGCCACGAGCAGCCACGTCTTGCCGCTGCCCGCGCAGGCCTCCACCACGACGGAGCGCGACGGATCGCACGCGGCGCGCGTGAATTCGGATTCGGCGACGGGCAGGCCGTCGCGCAGATAGGCGTTTGCACTCATGTCAGATCTGGCAGCGCGGTGGATTCCCAGAAGCCCTTCCGGCACAGGCCGCGCGCTTCGCAATAGGTACAGGCCGAGGCGTCGCCGAACGCGGCGAGCTTCGCGCCGCGGCGCAGGCGGATGACGTCCTGCCGCAGCTGCCGCGCGAGATGATCCACCGCGGCGTCGAAGTCCGGCAGATCGACTTCGCGCTGCTGCCCCGCGGGCTCCCTGCCGCCTTCCTTCACGCCCTCGAGCGCCACCCAGCTGCCCGCGTGCGCATCGGCGCGCAGCAGGCCATAGAACGGCAGCTGGCAATCCTCCTCGACATCGCCGGCCTTCTTGCGCAGGCGCAACGCGCTCTGCGTCTTGTAGTCGAGCACCGCGCGGCTGCCGTCGGCGCCCGCGTCGATGCGGTCGATACGGCCCGTGAGCCGCAGCGGCACGCCGTCCTCCATCGCGATATCGACGCTGACGTCGATTTCGCCGCCCTGCCAGTGCCAGCCTTCGGCTTCTCTCGCGGCCTGCCACTGCACGTACGACGGCAGGACCTCGCGCCAGCGCCAGTAGTAGCCGAGCGCGTTGCCGTCGTCACGGATCAGCGCGCCGAACTCGTGCTCCGAGATCTCGCGCAGCCGTGCCAGGCGGCGTTCGTTGTCGCGTTCGTCGCGATCGCGCATTTCCTGGTGGTAGCGATGGAGGACGCGGTGCAGCAGCGTGCCGATATCGCGCTTCTCGAGGTCGTCGCTCATGTCCTCGAGCCCCGCAAGACCGAGCATGCGGCCCGCGAAGAACTGATAGGGGCAGCGTCGCAGCATGTTGTAGGCCGCCGCGCTCCAGCGCGCGGGCACGCGTTCCGGGGCCGATGGCGCGGGCATGCGCGCGGGGCGCGCTTCGGCTTCGAACGCGCGCGGGGCGGCGCTTGCCTCGATGGGGGCGCCGGCGCGGCGGCAGCATGCCGACAAGCGCTCGATCCAGCCGGACACGTGATGCGGTTCGCCGCGGGCGCCGACCTTCTGCCATGTCAGCACGACGTCGTCGTTGTTGAGCAGCACTTCGGCCAGGTCTCGCGCCTGCTGCGCGAAGCGCGCCTCGCGGTCCTCGAGGTCGAGTTCGCGGCGCATCTGGTTGGAGAAGAACATGAGCTCGGCCGCGCTCGACGGCAACTGCGCGTCGTCGCAGCCGACGACGACCACGCCGTCGAAGCGTCGCATGCGGGCGCCGTTGAGCGGCAGGATCGTGATGCGCGACGTGCTGGGTTCGGAGGGTTCCTTGTAGGCGACCGATTCGAGGATGGCCGACAGCATCGCGCGGAACTCGTGCTGGGCGAGCGTGGCATGCGCGCCGGTTTCGTCGCCGGGCAACTCGGCGAGACGCGCGAGGGCGTCGAGCATCTGCCGGCCGGCATCGTCGGCGGCGAGCGCTTCGCGCATCGCGAGCGCGTCGAGCATGGCGTCGAGGCGCGCGAGCCAGACCGACAGCGGCTGCTGCGCATGGCCGCGCGGCCATTGGGCGGCTTCGTCGGCCAGCTGCGCAATGATCGCCCGCGCCGCGGCCCGCGCCTCGCGCTCGGCCCGCGCGGCGTCGGCATCGGCGGCGTCAGCATCGGCAGCGGAAGCGCCGTCGCCGGCCGCCTCGCGTTCGTCCTCTCGCGCAGGCAGCAGGTGCCGCAGCCGCTGCCATCCGCCCGTGATCGTCTCGCGGCGGATCTGTCGTTCGATCAGCGCGATCGCCGCGCCGCGATGCGGGGCGTCGGGCAAACAGAATGGGCTCTTGAGCAGGTCCAGCAACGCGCCGGTGTCGCCATCGCGCGCGAGCACGTCGAACCATCGCATCAGGGCTGCCGCCGCGCGCGTGGTCGACAGCTTCCAACCGGTCTCGTCGCGCACGGGCGCGCCGGCCCGCGCGAGCAGCGCGCGCACGCGCCGCGCGACGATCCGGTCGTGCGCGACCAGCGCGACGTGCCGGCGGCCTTCGTTGAGCCATGCGACGAGCTGGTCGGCCGCGGCAATCGCCTCGTCCTCGAAGCGCGCGCTGCCGATCACGCGTACCGACGGACGCTGCGCCGGCAGGATGTCGGGCAGCGTCGCGTGGCGTGCGGCCGCGCGGGTGCCCGTGCCCATGTCCATGCCCGTGACGGGGCCGCGTTCGTCGCCATCGCGGAAGTCGGGACCGGCATCGGCGTAGCCATCCTCCTCGCCTTCCTCCACGTCCGGCGCGCGACGCGCCTCGGGCCATAGCGCGAGCAGCGTGCCATACCAATCGGGCACGGCATCGTCCGCCCCGCCCGACCAGTCGTAGCCAATCTCCAGCGTCGGCACCTGCTCGGCCGCACGGGCCAGAAACACGGCCTCGACGGGCACCGGCGGTGTCGGCGCGATCCAGATCACCGGCCCGTCGATCGTCGCCGCCAGCCGCTGCAACGCCCGCCGCCGCGCGGGCAACGGATCGTCGGGCCCCGACAACTGCTGCCAGAACGCCAGCACGATCTGGGCCTCCTGCCCGAGAAAGCGCGTCGACAGATGCGCATAGGTGCGCTCCAGCGCCCCCTGCAGCAGCTCGGCCCGATCGTCACCGGGAATCTCGTCGTCGTCCCGCACGGCCGCATCCTCGAGCCACCGCGCGCTGAGCTCGTCGCTGATCGACAGCAGCGTCTGCGCGAGTCCCCACGCGGCCGCCTCGGTCTGTGCCCCGAACGAGGCCCGCAGCCATTCCTGCGAGCGAATCGCCTGCTGCACCGACAGCAGCCGCGCCGCATGGCTGCGCACGGGCAGCGGCTCGGTCTCGAGATCGGGCGGCAGGTCCTGCAGCCAGTGGCCGAGCGTCACCACGCGCGGCAGCAGCCGCGGCGCGCCGCCCGCGCGCGCGGCGGCGTCGAGCGCGGCCCGCACTCCGGGAATCTGCGCGGCCGTGGGCACGACCACATGCGCCGCCGCCGCGAGCGGGCCGCAGTGGTCGAGGAAGTGCCAGGCGGAGACGGCGGCCTGCTCGAGGAAGGCGGGGCCGGGAGGAAACAGAAGCCGGGTCATGTCAAACAGCAGGCCCGCTGTCCCGCGCGATGCGTCGTGCGGGACAGCGGGCCGGTTGGCGTCGGGCGCAAAAGTTTACAGCAGTGGATGATGGGGCCGGGTGTCGGCGCGGGCAAGGGGCACGTAAGCGGCACGTAAGGGGCAAACGAGAGGCAAGTGGGGGAGGTAAGGCGGCGGGCAGGGTTGCGGGCAGGCGGGGGCGCACCGGGCCGTCGGCCCGGCTTGCGCAACGCTCAACGATCCGTGCCTTCGAGCCGCGCGCGGATCTCGCGCGCCGTTTCCAGCAGGCCTTCGTAGCCCGAGCGCGCATGCTCGGGCAGATCCGGGTCGCCGATCAGCGTGCCGAGCGTTTCCATCACGCTGTAGACCAGGCCTCGGGCAGCGCCCGTGGCGATGCTGTTGGATTCGACGGCAGTATTCAGATGCGCCAGCGCATCGCCAAGGTGCGCGGCGTCGGGCCTGTCTTCCACTGCTCGCTCGCGGGATTCGGGGGAGTCGGGAGTCATGTCGGCTAGCCTCGGTAAGTGAACACTATAAGTGCATTCTAGAGCATGCAAGCCGCCCCATATTCAGGGAAATCCCTGCGGCAGGCAACGCGCCTGGAATGCGCATGGCGATTGGCCAAAACTCTCGATCCGATTAAAACAATGTTTCACGGCCGGCGTCGAATCTTGGCACAATCTGAACCGTGAGTGCCTTACCCGGTGCGGGTTCAGGCGGGGGTCTTGAAATTTGACAAGCTGGTAACATATCGGTTTCGAGCAAGGCTTCTGGTGGCTTTGTGCCGTCCGGCGAGCCCGCGGAATCTCGTGTATGGTATCGAGCAGGCCAAATCGCCAGATCCCCCGCCTTCAACAATCGCCCTTCAACGTAATTTGAGCGAAACCTGAGGTTTTCCGCCATGAGCGAACAAATCAAGTATGTAAGCGACGCGTCGTTCGATGCCGACGTTCTCAAGTCCGACAAGCCCGTGCTGCTCGACTTCTGGGCCGAATGGTGCGGTCCGTGCAAGATGATCGCCCCGATCCTCGACGAAGTCGCGCGCGACTACGGCGACAAGGTGCAGATCGCCAAGATCAACGTGGACGAAAACCAGCAAGTGCCCGCCAAGTTCGGCATTCGCGGTATTCCGACCCTGATCCTGTTCAAGAACGGTTCGGTTGCCGCCCAGAAGGTCGGCGCGCTGTCGAAGTCGCAGCTGACGGCATTCCTCGACGGTAACCTGTAATCGGTTTTCCGGTCGTTCGGCCGTGGGATGCCCCTCCATGCGGGGGGCATCATCCCAAAGCATGATCCCGCGTGCGTGCGCCAACTCTGGCGCGCCGGCTGGATTGTGCTAAGATGCCTCCAACAATTTCCCCGAGCGTTCGCTCATATTTCCCCCCTTTCCGCTTAGGTTTCGTCCCGCTGTCCTTTCCGGGCACCCCCGATCGGTGCACACCAACGGGCACCCAAGTGGCTTCCCCTACTCCCTTCTGTACCCCTCGTCTATGCACCTGACAGAACTCAAATCGCTTCACGTGTCTGCGCTTCTCGAAATGGCGGCAACGCTCGAGATCGACAACGCACAGCGGATGCGCAAACAGGAACTGATGTTTGCGATCCTGAAGAAGCGCGCCAAGATGGGCGAAACCATCTACGGCGACGGCACCCTGGAAGTTCTGCCCGATGGCTTCGGTTTCCTGCGCTCGCCGGAGACTTCCTACCTCGCCAGCACTGACGACATCTATATCAGTCCCTCGCAGATCCGCCGGTTCAATCTCCATACCGGCGATTCGATCGAGGGCGAGGTCCGTACGCCGAAGGACGGCGAGCGCTACTTCGCGCTCGTCAAGGTTGACAAGGTCAACGGGCAGCCGCCCGAAGCGGTGAAGAACCGCATCATGTTCGAGAACCTGACGCCGCTGCATCCGAACCGGCCGCTCCAGCTCGAACGCGATATCCGCGCCGAAGAAAACATCACCGGCCGTATCGTGGACATGATCGCCCCGATCGGCCGCGGCCAGCGCGCACTGCTGGTGGCCTCGCCGAAGTCCGGCAAGACCGTGATGCTGCAGCACATCGCGCATGCGATCGCGAACAACCATCCGGAAGCGGATCTGTTCGTGCTGCTGATCGACGAACGCCCGGAAGAAGTGACCGAAATGATGCGCTCCGTGCGCGGCGAAGTGGTGGCGTCGACGTTCGACGAACCCGCGATCCGCCACGTGCAGGTGGCCGAAATGGTCATCGAGAAGGCCAAGCGCCTGGTCGAACTGAAGCGCGATGTGGTGATCCTGCTGGACTCGATCACGCGTCTCGCCCGCGCCTACAACACGGTGGTGCCGGCCTCGGGCAAGGTGCTGACCGGTGGTGTGGACGCCAACGCGCTGCAACGCCCGAAGCGTTTCTTCGGCGCCGCGCGTAACCTCGAGGAAGGCGGTTCGCTGACCATCATCGCCACCGCGCTGATCGAAACCGGCAGCCGCATGGACGACGTGATCTACGAAGAGTTCAAGGGCACGGGCAATATGGAAGTGCACCTCGAGCGCCGCCTGGCCGAGAAGCGCGTCTACCCCGCGATCAACCTGAACAAGTCGGGCACGCGCCGCGAAGAACTGCTGATCAAGCCGGAAATCCTCCAGAAGATCTGGATCCTGCGCAAGTTCATCTCGGACATGGACGAAGTGCAGGCCATGGAGTTCATCCTCGACAAGATGAAGCCGACGAAGAACAACGCCGAGTTCTTCGACATGATGCGCCGCGGCGGCTGATCATGACGGAACGCCCTTCGGGGCGTTTTTTGTCGCCGCGTTTTTGTTGCCAATTTCTGCCATGAAACGAGGCCATGTTCGGCAAGCTCTCGCAATTCCTGCGCAGCCGTTCCCGCGCGCGCAAGCTCGAGCAATACGCAATCCCCGATGACCTCTGGGCCAGCACGATCGCGGCCCTGCCCTTCGTCGCGCGCTATGGCGACGCGGATCGCGCCGCCCTGCGCGAGCTGGCCACGCTGTTTATCGCGGACAAGGAATACTCCACCGCGCACGACCTGCCGCTGACCGACGAGATGGTGGTCAGCGTCGCCGTGCAGGCCTGTGTGCCGGTCCTGCGGCTCGGTATGGCGTGGTACCGCGGCTGGCACGGCATCGTGCTCTACCCGGGCGAATTTCTGATCCGCAAGACCGTCGAGGACGAATACGGCCTCGTGCACGGCGTCGAGGAAGAAGCCAGCGGCGAAGCGTGGGAGCATGGCCCGGTCATCCTGTCGTGGCCCGATGTCAGCACGCCCGGCGCGGGGCTGGCCGGGGACGGCTCGCCGCCGGACACCTACAACGTGGTGATCCACGAGTTCGCCCACAAGCTGGACATGCTCGATGGCGAGGCCGACGGCGTGCCGCCGTTCTCGCGCGTGCTGCATCCGGACGTCGACGCCGGGCAATGGGCGGAAGATTTCCTGGCCGAGTACGACACGTTCGCCGATGCCTGCGATGCGGTGCCGGAGCGGTCGTGGGACCACCCCGAGCGCCTGCCGCCGCGCATGCGCGTTATCGATCCCTATGGCGCGGAAGCCCCTTCCGAGTTCTTTGCCGTGGCGTCGGAGTCATTTTTCGTGGAGCCCTACGGCCTGCGTCAGCACTGGCCGAAAGTCTACGCGGCGCTGGCGACGTTCTACCGGCAGGATCCCGGCGCGGCGATGCCATGAGCATTGCCCAAGGTCTTGTTTTTCTGTCATAATCCCGGTTTGCCCGTTATCGGCAAGTGGTCCGCGCGCCCGCATTACCCGCACCAACATCCGGCACCAACGCGCAGCGGACTGGCTACCCAACCAGAAAGGAAACACCATGAAAGAAGGCATTCACCCCAATTACCGCGAAGTCCTGTTCCACGATGTGTCGAACGACTTCAAGTTCGTGACGCGCTCGACGATCCAGACCAAGGAAACGATCACGCACGAAGGCAAGGAATACCCGCTGGCGAAGATCGAAGTCTCGTCGGAATCGCACCCGTTCTACACCGGCACCCAGAAGATCATGGACACGGCCGGCCGCGTGGAGAAGTTCCGCCAGAAGTTCGGCAGCAAGCTCGCCAGCGTCAAGAAGTAATCGCTGCGACCAGCAAGCTCCAGAGAGGCAGCATCGGCTGCCTCTTTGTTTTTGTACTCCCCGTCGATGCCTCCAGCGAAGTCCTCCTCCCCCGTCCAACTGACCGCCGCCAACACCGGCGCACTGCCGCGCGTGCTGCTGCTCGCGATCTGCGTGGTCTATGGCCTGGTCGGCCTGTTCGGCCGTGACCCCTGGAAGAACGAGGATGCCGCCGGCTTCGGCGTGATGTGGCAGATGGCCACGGGCGGCACGCAGGACTGGCTGATGCCGAATATCGCCGGCCGTCCGTTCGGCGAGGACGGCCCGCTCGTATTCTGGGTCGGCGGGCTCATGATCAAGCTGTTCGGCGGTCTGCTCGGCGCGCCCGACGCGTCGCGGTTGTCGACACTGCTGTTCTATTTCGCGACCTGCGCATTCGTCTGGTACGCGACCTATCTGCTGGGCCGCCGCGACGAGGTGCAGCCGTTCGCCTACGCGTTCGGCGGCCAGCCCGACGCGCGCGACTACGGCCGCGCGCTCGCCGATGGCGCGCTGCTGATCCTGCTGGCCTGCGTGGGCCTGGCCATGCGCGGCCACGAGACCACGCCGCAGGTCGGCCAGGTCAGCTTTATCGCGATGATGCTGTATGGGATGGTCCGCAGCCTGGACAAGCCGATACAGGGCAGCCTCTGGGTGGGCTTCGCGCTGGGCGCGCTGTGCCTGTCCAGCGGCCCGATCCTGCCGATCGCGCTGTTCGTCGCCGCGCTGGTCGGGGGGGCCGTGTGCCAGCCGGTACCGCTGCGCAAGCTGCTGACGATCGGCCTGCCCCTCGCGCTCGCGATCGTGGCCGCATGGTTTGCCGCGACCTATTTCGGCGCGGCCGATCGCGACGAGGCCGTGTCGTTCATCCGCGAATGGACGCGCTACGACCGCCGCAACTATGGCGGCCCGTCGGGACAAAGCCTCGGCTTTATCGCGCGCAACTTCTTCCTGTTTTCGTGGCCGGTGTGGCCGATCGCCGCGTGGGCATGGTTCTCCTGGCGCGGCATGCGCCGGGCCGCCCATATCGCGCTGCCCCTCTCGCTGCTGCTGTTGCTGTTCCTGCTGCTGATCGCGCAGCGCCAGACCGGCGACGTGCAGTTCATCCTGCTGCTGCCGCCGATGGCCGTGCTCGCCGCGTTCGCGCTGCCCACGCTCACGCGCGGTGCGATCAACGCGATCGACTGGTTCGCGCTGCTGCTGTTCACCATTTTCGGCGGGACCGTGTGGTTCCTGTGGATCGCCAAGACCACAGGCTGGCCGCCGAAGATCGCCAACAACGTATTCCGCCAGTTACCGGGCTTCCAGCATTCGTTCACGATCAGCGCCGTGATCTGCGCGCTCGTCGTCACCGCATGCTGGGTGGTCGTCGTGCGCTGGCGCCTGTCGCGCGCGCCCAAGCAGATCTGGCGCCCGGTCGTGATCTCGGCCGCCGGCACCACGCTGATGTGGGTCATCGCCATGACGCTGTGGCTGCCGTCCATCAACTACGGCAAGACCTATCGCGATGTCGCGCAGGCCGCCGCCCTCGCGCTGCCGCCGACGTACCAGTGCGTGCAGCCGATCCGCATGGGCAATGCGCAGCTGGCGTCGTTCGCATACTTTGGCCATATCCGCTTCGGCGGCCCGGCCGACGGCTGCGACATCCTGCTGCGCCACGATGCCGTGGATTACGGCGCGCCCAGCAATCTCTCGCACTTCGAATGGCGCCTGATCTGGGAAGGTCGCCGCCCCGCCGACCGCGACGAACGGTTCCGCATGTACCGGCTCGTCGAGGCCCCGCCCGTCGTAGCGCCCACGCGTCCGCGCCGACTGCCCCGACAACCCTGACATGACAAGCGCATTGCAGGACGTCCGCCGCATCGCGCACCTTGCGGCGCCGGTGCTCGTCGGGCAACTGGCACTCGTTTCGTTCGGCGTCATCGATACCGTGATGGCCGGCCGCGTTTCGGCGGCCGACCTCGCCGCGGTGGGGCTCGCCAGTTCCATCTACGTCACGATCTATATCAGCCTGATGGGCGTGCTGCAGGCGCTGGCGCCGATCGCCGCGCAGCTCTACGGCGCCAACCGCCTGGCCGAGATCGGCGTCGAGGTGCGGCAGGCCGCGTGGCTGGGGCTCGCGCTCGCGATTCCGGGCATCCTGCTGCTCGCCTTTCCGGCACCGCTGCTGCGCTTTGCGCAGGCGTCGCCCGAACTGGTGGAGAAAGCCTCGCACTATCTGCATATCGTCGCGTTCGGGCTTCCCGCCGCGCTCGCATTCCGGCTCTATCAGGCACTGAACAACGCGCTGTCGCGGCCGATCATGGTCACGGCGCTGCAACTGCTCGGTCTCGCCCTCAAGGTGCCGCTCAATGCGTGGTTTATCCACGGCGGCCTCGGCGTACCCGCGATGGGTGGCCCCGGCTGCGCGCTCGCCTCGAGCCTCATCAGCTATTGCTGGTTCGTGGTCGGCCTGCTCATTCTCCGCTTCGACCGCCGCTACAGGCCGCTCGGTATTTTCAGCACGTGCGAGGGCCCGCAGTGGGACCGCATTCGCGGCCTGCTGCGGCTTGGCGTACCGATGGGGCTGACCTATCTGATCGAGATCACCTCGTTCACGCTGATGGCGGTGTTCATCACGCGCATGGGCCTGGTCACGCTGGCCGGGCATCAGATCATCGCGAACCTCGGCGCGGTGGCCTATATGCTCCCGCTGTCGCTGGGCATTGCCACATCGACCCTGGCGGCGCAATCGATCGGCGCGCACGATCGCGCCGCCGCGCGGCGTATCTCGTGGCGCGGCATCCGGCTGGCCGCGGCACTGGCCATGGTCATGGGCACGATCCTGTGGTTCGCGCGCGAGCCCCTGCTCCACCTCTATACGACCGATCCGGCCGTGATCGCCAAGGCGTTGCCGCTGATGGCCTTTATCGCGTGCTACCAGGCGTTCGATGCCGTGCAGGTCATGAGCGCATTCATCCTGCGCGCCTACAAGATCGCGCTGATCCCGACGCTGATCTACGCGACGTCGCTGTGGGGCGTCGGGCTCGGCGGCGGATATCTGCTGGGGTTCGGGCTGATTCCCGGCGCGCCGGCATTTACGCACGGTGCCGCCGGGTTCTGGCTCGCCAACAGCATCAGCCTGGGCATTGCCGGCGCGCTGCTCGTGCGATATTTCATGCTGGTAAGCCGCGTCGAACGCTGATTATGTGAATCTCGCTGGCGGAGCGCTCGGCGCGATTATCGTGGGACGCTGGTGACGGCGTTCCGGCGATTATCTACAGGCGAGTCGAAAATGGGAAAGACAAAAGAAAAAACCCGCTTGGTATTATCCAAGCGGGCTTAGTTTTGGCGGAGTGGACGGGACTCGAACCCGCGACCCCCGGCGTGACAGGCCGGTATTCTAACCGACTGAACTACCACTCCTTAGTCGGCGGCGTCTCAGGCTTTTGCCTGAGACGCCTTGCTGAACGTTTGGTTACGTTCTGCTATTTGGCGTCCCCTAGGGGATTCGAACCCCTGTACTCACCGTGAAAGGGTGATGTCCTAGGCCTCTAGACGAAGGGGACAGAAACTTGTTTGACAACGTCGTTCTGTCTGTACGCTGCGAAGTCCGTTATTCTAACTAACTTTGCAGCGTTTGTGAAGTGTTTTTTTACTGCTTTTTACTACCAACACTTCACTGTATCTTGGTGGAGCTAAGCGGGATCGAACCGCTGACCTCTTGCATGCCATGCAAGCGCTCTCCCAGCTGAGCTATAGCCCCATGATACTGCAACCTACTTTCAACTCTCGCTGACTTCAACTTCGATTAACTCGTCGTTGTTTCTAGCGAAGACAAGATTATAAAGCAACCTTGTTTTTTTGCAACCCCTTTTTTAACTTTGTTTCTGCTATCTCGTCGTTCGCATTACTACCGCATAACGACCCGATAATCGGGAAACTCGGTCAGCTCGCTTTGTTTTTCAACCGCGCTGCAGGGAGAACGAGATTATGCTGAAGTCCCGGCCGGAGCGCAAGCCCCCGCCGAAACTTTTTTTCCATCTCAGAGGCCCTTCTGCATCCGGCTCAGCACGGTGTCGCGGCCGAACAATTCCAGCACCGCGTCGATCGACGGCGTCTGCAGTTGCCCCGCCACCAGCAGGCGCACCGGCATGGCAAGCTTGGGCATCTTCAGGCCGAACTCGGCCAGCACGGCCTTGAAGGTCGCGCCGATGGCTTCGCGCTTCCACTCGGGCAGCGCGGCCAGCTGCGTGGCCAGCGCGGCCAGCGCCGGGCGGATCTCGTCGGTCAGGTGCTCGGCCTTCAGCGCCGCATCGGGCTGCGGTTCGCCGCGATAGAACAGCAGCGCGGTCTGCGCGACTTCCTTCAGCGTGTTGGCGCGATCCTTGACCAGCGCGATGACCTCGGGCAGCGGCGCGCCTTCCACGGTGCCCCCGAGCGCTTCAATGAACGGCTGCGTGAGCGTGGCCAGGCGCGCGTTGTCGCCCACCTTGATGTAGTGGTTGTTGAGCCAGGCCAGCTTCTCGGGGTTGTACTGCGCCGGCGACTTGCCGAGGTGTTCGAGGTCGAACCACTCGACGAACTGCTCGCGCGAGAAGATTTCCGCATCGCCGTGCGCCCAGCCCAGACGCGCGAGGTAGTTCAGCACCGCCTCGGGCAGATAGCCTTCATCGCGGTAGCCCGTGACCGCCATCGCGCCATGGCGCTTGCTCATTTTCTCGCCCTGCTCGTTCAGCACGGTCGGCAGGTGGGCATACACGGGCGGCGTGCCGCCGAGCGCGCGGATGATGTTGATCTGGCGCGGCGTGTTGTTGACGTGATCGTCGCCGCGAATCACGTGCGTGATCCGCATGTCGAGGTCATCGACCACGACGCAGAAGTTGTACGTCGGCGTGCCGTCCGGACGCGCGATGACGAGGTCGTCGAGCTCGTCGTTCGAGATCTCGATCTGCCCCTTGACGCCATCCTCCCAGACCACGCTGCCGCCGATCGGGTTCTTGAATCGCACCACCGGCGTAACGCCGGCCGGCGGCTCGGGCAGGACCTTGCCCGGTTCCGGACGCCAGAAGCCGTTGTAGCGCGGCTTTTCGCCCGCGGCGCGCTGCGCTTCGCGCAGCGCGTCGAGCTCTTCCGTGCTCATGTAGCAGTGGTACGCCAGACCGCCGTCGAGCATCTGCTTCACGACCTCGCGATACCGGTCCATGCGCTGCATCTGGTAGAACGGACCTTCGTCGATATCGAGGTCGAGCCAGGCCATGCTTTCCAGGATCACGTCCACGGCTTCCTGCGACGACCGCTCGACGTCGGTGTCCTCGATACGGAGGATGAAGTCGCCCTGCATGCGGCGGGCATAGGCCCACGGGTAGAGGGCCGAGCGGATGTTGCCGAGGTGAATAAAGCCGGTGGGGCTCGGTGCGAAGCGGGTGCGGACGCGTTGTGTCATGGGCTGGGGAAAACAAAAAAGCCCGCGCACGGATGCGCGCAGGCTGGATGCGTTGAATGAGTGATTATAGCAACGCACTCGCGGAATCATTTATGCTGCGTGGAGTCTCAATCGGCGGCCGCTCGCCAGCGAGCGGGTGCCGGATGCCACGTGCATCACTTTCCGCTGAACGATCCCTCCCCTATGAAACGACGCCTTTTTCTCGGTGCCGCGCCTGCCGCGCTGCTGCTGGGTGCCTGCAGTTTTGGCCCGAAGCCGGCCACGCCGCCGGTGGCCGCCACACCGGTCAACGTCCCCCCGGCCGTCGCCACGCCGCCGCGCCCGATCCGCATCGGCCTGGCGCTGGGCGGTGGCGCCGCGCGCGGCTTTGCCCATATCGGCGTGATCAAGGCGCTCGAGGCCCAGGGCATCCATCCCGATATCGTCACGGGCACGAGCGCGGGGTCCGTGGTCGCCGCGCTGTATGCGTCGGGCATGGACGGCTTTGCGCTGAACAAGGTGGCACTGACCATGGACGAGGCCACGATCGCGGACTGGGCCCTGCCCTTCGGCACGCGTTTCGGCGGATGGCTCAAGGGTGAGGCGCTGCAGAACTATGTGAACCGGCTCGTGAAGCAGAAGCCCATCGAGTCGATGAAGCTGCCGCTCGGCATCGTGGCCACCGACCTCCAGTCGGGCGAGCGCATTCTCTTCCGCCGCGGCAATACCGGGCAGGCGGTACGCGCGTCCAGCAGCGTGCCGGGCGTGTTCCAGCCCGTATCGATCGCCGGCCACGACTATGTCGATGGCGGCCTCGTCGAGCCGGTGCCCGTGGACGCCGCGCGCGAGATGGGCGCGGACTTCGTGATCGCCGTGAACATCTCGGCGGACCCGGCCTCGCAGAAGAACGGTGGCCAGAGCGGCGTGCTGCTGCAGACGACGGCCATCATGGGGCAATCGATCAATCGCGTGGCGCTGGCGCGCGCAGACGTGGTGATCCGGCCCGATCTGCCCGATATGGCGGGCAGCGACTTTACGTCGCGCAATCGCGCGATTCTCGCGGGCGAGGTGGCGACGGCGGCGGTATTGCCCGCGCTGCGGGACAAGCTGGCGCAGTTGCGTCAGCGGCCGGTCAGCGCGCCGGTCGGCACCGTGGTGGCGCAGTGACCGGCGCGATGGGCGTGCGTTTCTGGAAATGACATCGGTTGTCAGATCAGTGACAGCGGGTGTCACCCCTCGTTAGTGGGGTGACAGCTCTTGTCATCCTGCAGAAGGGCAGAGAGAGCAAGAGAGGGCAAGAGGAGGCAAAAAAAAAGGACTGCCAAGGCAGTCCTTTTTTTGGGCAGGCCGATTTCCATCAGCCGCCATACAGCGAGCGGCCCTGAGCAGCCGGATCGAAGCGCTTGAGCGTCTCGACCATATTGCCCATGCTGTCGCCTGCCCCGCCCTGCGCCGACTCGTCGATGCGGCGGGCGCCGTTGTAGCGCGTGACCCAGTAGCTCGCGCGCATATCGTCGACACGGATCTTGCTGCCGGTGGACGGTGCGTGCACGAACTTGTTGTCGCCGATATAGATACCGACGTGCGAGAACGTGTGGCGCATGGTGTTGAAAAACACCAGATCGCCGGGGCGCAGGTCGTTGACGGCAACCGTCGTGCCAACCTGGCTCATTTCCACGGAGCGGCGCGGGAGCATGAAGCCGAAGGTGTCGTTGAACACGTAGCGGACGAAGCCGCTGCAGTCGAGGCCGGATTCGGGGCTGTTACCGCCGAAGCGGTAACGCACGCCGATCAGGCCCAGCGCATTCATGACGAGGTCGCCAGCCTTGCTGGCCACCGAGCTGGTGGAGTTCATCACCGAGGACAGCAAGCCGCGCTTGCCTTCCACATGCGAATCCGTGCTCAGTTCAGCACGGCTTTCGACGCGGGAGTCGGGATCCTTGAACACCGTATCCGCCAGCACACCGTTCGACACCGTCGCACCGCAGGCAAAGGCAATTCCAATGGCGACCTTTGCCAGGGAATGAAGTACCGTTCGCTGCATTGGTTCTCCTGATGAGTCGGACATGTCTGACCGGGATGTCGGACATCGCCGGACAGGCTGAAAACATCAGGGCGGTTCGTACGCAAGAAGCAGGCCAGATGGCTTTTGCCCCCCACAAGTACGGTCTGGTCACTTTCCGATCCCCAAGTTGTTACCAACTGGTTACCGTTTGCACCATCGCCGTGCGTCGCAACTCGTTATTGGTCACGTATGCAACGGACGAACCACCCCCGAAAATAGGTATCGCGGGATCTTAAAGGCTTACCCGTTGATCTGTCAAAGATCGTTACAAATTTCGTCGATTCACTATGCGAATCAACGAGCTAGCGTGAAAAACGCATCTTCTTTCTCGCATACCGCATAAAAAACGCGTGCTAAGGCACGCGTTTTTCGGGATGCTGCGACGCACATCACTCAGGTAGCCCCAAGCGCGGCAGCGGCCATCAGCTTGCGCGTATATGGATGCTGCGGCGCGCCGAGTACCGCTTCCGTTTCCCCTGCCTCGACGACCTCCCCGTTCTTCATGACCAGGACCCGGTGCGCCATCGCGCGGATGACGGCCAGGTCATGACTGATGAACAGATAACTGAGGTTGTACTTGTGCTGCAGCTGGGACAGCAGCGCCAGGACCTGCTGCTGGATGGAGACGTCGAGCGCCGACGTGGGCTCGTCGAGCACGAGTACCTGCGGCTTGAGGATCAGCACGCGCGCAATGGCGATACGCTGGCGCTGGCCGCCCGAGAACTCGTGCGGATAGCGGCCGAGCGCCGTGCGGTCGAGCCCGACTTCGCGCAGCGCCTCGATCACGCGCTCGCGCATGGCTTCGCGCGACAGGCCCGGCTGATGCAGCGCAAGCCCCTCGCCGACGATCTGCTCGATGGTCATGCGCGGCGCCAGCGAGCCGAACGGATCCTGGAACACCACCTGCATGCGCGACCGCAGCGAGCTGCGCTTCTTGCGCGTGCAGCTATGCAGGTCGCTACCCAGGAAGTCGATGGTGCCGCCGCTCTTGTTCTGCAGCGCCAGCACCGTGTGCGCGAGCGTGGTCTTGCCGGAGCCGGACTCGCCGACGATGCCGATGGTCTCGCCCTCGCGCAGCTCGAACCCGACACCCTTGACCGCCGGGAACTGTTCCTTGCCGAACCAGCCCGCGATGCCGGCCTTCTTGCGCGCGTAGTTGACCGACAGGTCGCGCACGTTGAGCAGCACGGGCGCCAGCGGCACCAGCGGCAGCACCTCGCGCCGGGGCCGGCTGTCGATGAGCTTGCGCGTATAGGGATGCTGCGGGTTGGAGAACACCTGCGCGGTCTCGCCGGTCTCGACGAGCACGCCCTTCTCCATCACGCCCACGCGCTGCGCGAACGCGCGCACGAGGTTCAGGTCGTGCGTGATGAGCATGACCGCCATGCCGTACTCGGCCTGGAGGTCGCGCAGCAGGTCGAGGATCTGCGCGCGGATGGTCACGTCGAGCGCCGTGGTGGGCTCGTCGGCCAGCAGCAGCTTGGGCCGGCACGCGAGCGCCATGGCGATCATCGCCCGCTGGCGCTGGCCGCCCGAAAGCTGGTGCGGAAAGCTGTTGAAGCGGTTGGCCGCGTCGCTGATGCCCGTGCGTTCGAGCAGCGCGATGGCGCGGTCGCGCGCGGCACGGCGGTCCAGCCCCTCGTGCAGCGCCAGCGTCTCCACGATCTGGTTGCCGATCGTATAGAGCGGGTTCAGCGCGGTCATCGGCTCCTGGAAGATCATCGCGATCTCGGAGCCGCGAATGCCGCGCATCTCGCGGTCCGATACGTCGAGCAGGTCGCGCCCCTCGAAGCGGATGGCGCCCTCGTAGTGGGCGTCCTCGACCAGGCGCAGCATGGCCAGCGCGGTGACGGTCTTGCCCGAGCCCGACTCGCCGACGAGCGCATAGCGCTCGCCCGCGCGCAGGTCGAAGCTCACGTCGCGCACGGCGCGCGTGGCGCCCTCCCCGTGACCGAAGGTCACGGACAGGTTCTCCACGCACATCAGCGTGGTGCCGGGGGCCGGCGCGGCCACGGGTTCGAACGCATCGCCGGGTGGCGTGTTGGATGATGGCATGCGCGATGCGGCAAGGCTCATGACACCACCTCCGGCGCGGGCGCGGCGGCAGCCGGCACCTTGGGCCGCACGCGGCCGCGCAGCTGGGCCAGGCCCATGCGCGTGTCGAACGCATCGCGCAGCGCGTCGCCCATGAAGGTCAGCAGCAGCAGCGTGATGACGAGCACGGCGAACGTGGACACCGAGATCCACCAGGCATCGAGGTTGGCCTTGCCCTGCGCGAGCAGTTCGCCGAGACTCGGCGTGGTCGGCGGCACGCCGAGGCCCAGGAAGTCCAGGCTGGTCAGCGCGAGAATCGCCGCGCTCATGCGGAACGGCAGGAACGTGATGACGGGCGTCAGGCTGTTGGGCAGGATATGGCGCCACATGATCTGCGCGTTGGACAAACCCAGTGCCCGGGCCGCCTTGACGTAGTCCAGCGAGCGGTTGCGGTAGAACTCGGCGCGCACGTAATCGGACAAGCCCATCCAGCCGAACAGCGACAGCAGGATGATCAGCAGGCTCAGGCTCGGCTCGAAGATCGACGCGAAGATGATCAGCAGGTACAGCTCCGGCATCGAGCTCCAGACTTCGATCGCGCGCTGCGACATCAGGTCGAAGCGGCCGCCGAAGAAGCCCATCAGCGCGCCCGTGAGCGTGCCGATCAGCACGCCGATCACCGTCAGCGCCATGCCGAACAGCACGGAGACGCGAAAGCCGTAAAGCAGCCGCGCCAGCACGTCGCGGCCACGGTCGTCGGTGCCGAGCCAGTTCTCGGACGAAGGCGGCGCCGGGTTCGGCTCCTTCGCGAAATAGTTGAGCGTGTCGTACGAATAGCGGTTGGGCGGGAACACCGCGAAGTTGCCATGCGTGGTGATGCGCTCGCGGATAAACGGATCCAGATAGTCGGTGCGCGTCGGGAAATCGCCGTCGAACGTGGTCTCCGGGTAGACCTTGACGATCGGGAAGTACCAGTCGCCCTTGTAGCGGACCACGAGCGGGCGGTCGCTGGACAGGACCTCCGCGGCCATGCTGAAGACGAACAGCAGCACGAACAGGATCAGGCTCCAGTAGCCGAGCCGGTTATGGCGGAAGCGCTGCCACGCGCGCTGGCGCGGCGACATCGAATGGGGAAGCGAGTGCGCGTGCGGCGCGTGGGCGGTCATCGGGGCATCCCTTCGAAATGGATGCGGGGATCGACGAGCACGTAGCAGACATCGGAGATGAGCCGCGTGATCAGGCCGATCAGCGTGAACAGGTACAGCGTGCCGAGCACGACCGGATAGTCGCGGCGCAGCACCGCCTCATAGGACAGCAGGCCCAGGCCGTCGAGCGAGAACAGCGTCTCGATCAGCAGCGACCCCGTGAAGAACGCGCCGATGAATGCGGCCGGGAAACCCGTGACGAGCGGAATCAGCGCGTTGCGGAACACGTGCTTCCACAGCACGCGGCGTTCCGCGAGGCCCTTGGCGCGCGCGGTCAGCACGTACTGCTTGCGGATTTCCTCGAGGAACGCGTTCTTGGTCAGCATCGTGACCACCGCGAAGCTGCCCACGACCGACGCCGTGATCGGCAGCACGAGGTGCCACAGATAGTCCATGACCTTGCCCATCATCGAGAGCTGGTCCCAGTTGTCGGAGGTCAGGCCGCGCAGCGGGAACCACTGCACGAAGGTGCCGCCGCCGAACAGCACGAGCAGCAGCACGCCGAGCACGAAGCCAGGAATCGCGTAACCGACCAGCACCACGAGACTGCTGATGACGTCGAACCGGCTGCCCGCGCGAATGGCCTTGGAGATGCCGAGCGGGACCGAGATCAGATAACTGAGGAAGAACGTCCATAGCCCAAGGCTGATGGACACCGGCAGCTTGGACTTGACCAGTTCCCACACGCTGCGGTGCTGGAAATAGCTCTGGCCGAGGTCGAAGCTCGCGAAGCGCTTGAGCATCAGGAAGTAGCGCTCGATGGGCGGCTTGTCGAAGCCGTACAGCGCCTGGATCTCCTTGATCTTCTCGGGATCCACGCCACGGCGGCCGCGATATTCGGCACCGCCACCGCTGGCTTCGCCGGCGCCGCCGCGCCCTTTCATTTCCATCATCATCTGCTCGACGGGGCCGCCGGGCACGAACTGGATCACGATGAACGTCAGCGTGATGACCCCGACCAGCGTCGGGATCATCAGCAGAATGCGTTTGAGGAGGTAGGCGATCATGGCCGTCGTCGATTGCGCATGGCGCGCGTTGCGTTGCTTACTGCGTGGCCTGCTGCAGATCGTTGCGCCACCAGTTGCCCAGGACCCAGCCTTCGGCCGTGTAGTAATACGGCAGGCGCTTCGGGTACGACAGGGCTTTCCGATACGCCACCCGGTGTGATGCACTGTACCAGTTTGGCACGATGTAGTAACCGTGCATGAGCACACGATCGAGCGCGCGGCCGGCCGTGATCAGCTCGCCGCGCGACTCCGCGTGCAGCACCGCGTCCACGAGCTTGTCCACCGCCGCCGACTTCAGGCCGAACAGGTTGTCGGAGCCCGGCATGGCGGCCGCTTCCGACGAGAAACGGTCGCGCAGTTCGTTGCCGGGGCTCTGGGAGTCCGGGAAACGGATGGAGACCATGTCGAAGTCGAAGTCCTCGAGCCGCTTCTGGTACAGCGCGAAGTCGGTCGTGCGCTGGTGCACCTCGATGCCGAGCGTCTGCAGGTTACGCACGTACGTGGTGATCACGCGGCTCATCGCCCCGCCGTCGTCGAGGAACTCGAAGACCAGCGGTTCGCCCTTGGCATTGCGCAGCGCACCATCCTCGTAGGTCCAGCCGGCGGCCGCGAGCAGGCGGCGTGCCTCGCGCAGATTGTCCCGCAGCGATCGTGGCGGATTCGTGGTGGGCTGGACGACCTCGGGGCCGAACACCTCGGGCGGCAGCTCGGCGCGCAGCGGCTCCAGCAGCTTCATTTCGCCGGGACCGGGACGCCCGTCATAGGTGGCGCTCGCCGCGAGTTCGCTGTTCGAGAACCAGCTGTCGAGGCGCTTGTATGCCCCATAGAACAACTGACGGTTCAGGTACTCGAAATCCATGGCGAGAATGAGCGCCTTGCGCACGTTCACGTCCTGGAACACCGGCTTGCGCATGTTCATGACGAAGCCCTGCATGCCGGCGCCGTTGCGATGCGGAAACTCGGTCTTGATCAGATCCTTGTCGCGGAAGCGCGGGCCGTCGTAGCTCTTGGCCCAGTTCTTCGCGCGGTATTCGACGATCGCGTCGAACTCGCCCGCCTTGAATGCCTCGAGCCGCGCGGTCTCGTCCTTGTAGAGTCGATAGACCACACGCGCGAAGTTGAACGTGCCGCGGCGCACGGCGAGGTCCTTGCCCCAGTAGGCGGGATTGCGCTTGAACGTGATGCCTCGACCGGCGTCATAGCGCTCGATCAGGTAGGGCCCGCTGGCGATCGGCTCCTCGAAGGTCAGCTTCTCGAACGGCACCTTGGCCGTCCATTTCTTCGAGAACACGGGGAGCGACCCCACGATCAGCGGCAGTTCGCCGTTGCGCTGCTTGAAGTCGAAGCGAACCGTGCGCTCGCCCGTGACCACGACCGCCTTCACGTCCATGCACATGCTGCGGTAGCCGGGGCTGGCCCACTTGCCCATCAGCATGTCGTAGGAGTATTTGACATCCGATGCCAGCACCGGATCGCCGTTGGCGAAGCGCGCCTCCGGGCGGATGCGGAAGGTCACGGACATCTCGTCCGGGGCCACGGCGACATCTTCGGCAAGCAGACCGTAGGCGCTGGCGGTTTCATCGGCGCTGCTGATCAGCAGGGACTCGAACATCAGCGTGTTCAGGCCCGGCGCGGACGTGCCCTTGAGCGTAAACGGGTTGAACTTGTCGAAACTGGTACGGCGGTCCGGGTTGGCGAGCGTGAGCGTGCCACCCTGCGGCGCGTCCGCATTGACGTAGTCGAATTGCTTGAAATCGGCCGGATACTTGAGATCGCCGTGCAGCGCAAAGCCATGCGCCGCGTAACCCGATAGGGGAAAACCCGAAGCCAGCACGAGCGCCAGTGCCAGACCCCACTGCAGTACCGCGCCACGACGGAAATACTGCCTTGCCGCCTGAAGCGGCCAACGTGCGCGAATCAGCATCCCGATGCAGACCTCCAAGAATATCCCGACATATCCCGACCCCACCTGGCCGCCAGAGGCCAGGCAAAGATGTGCGACAATTTTACATGGGTCCGGATAGCTACCAGCCATCCGGACATTCCCTTTGGCATGCGCGTGCATGAAGCATGCCCGCAAGACATTACACCTTGGAGAATTTAATGGGATTTCTGGCAGGTAAGCGGATCCTGATCACTGGCTTGCTGTCCAACCGCTCGATCGCCTACGGCATCGCGTCGGCCTGCAAGCGCGAAGGCGCCGAACTGGCCTTCACCTACGTCGGCGAACGTTTCAAGGACCGCATCAACGACTTCGCCAAGGAATTCGGCACGGACATGGTGTACGAATGCGACGTCGGCAGCGACGAGCAGATCGCCGCGCTGTTCTCCGATCTGGGGCAACGCTGGGAAAAATTCGACGGTCTGGTGCATTCGATCGGCTTCGCGCCGCGCGAGGCGATCGCCGGCGACTTCCTCGAGGGCCTGTCGCGTGAAGGCTTCCGCATTGCGCACGATATCTCGGCTTACAGTTTCCCTGCACTCGCGAAGGCCGCCCTGCCGCTGCTGTCGGACAAGGCATCGCTGGTCACGCTGACGTACCTCGGCTCCGAGCGCGTCGTGCAGAACTACAACACGATGGGCCTGGCCAAGGCATCGCTCGAGGCGAGCGTGCGTTACCTCGCCTCGTCGGTCGGCCCGCGCGGCATTCGCGCGAACGGCATCTCGGCCGGTCCGATCAAGACGCTCGCGGCGTCGGGCATCAAGGGCTTCGGCAAGCTGCTGGGTCACTTCGAGAACGTGGCCCCGCTGCGCCGCAACGTGACGATCGACGAAGTCGGCAATGTGGCGGCGTTCCTGCTGTCCGACCTGTCGAGCGGCGTGACCGGCGAGATCACGTATGTGGACGGCGGCTTCAATATCGTTGGCGCGAGCGTCGACGACGAGTAATGTCCGTGCCTTGACGTCCGTGCATTAGGACCTGCGCCCGATGGCCCCGCTCTTCGACGAGCGGGGCGCGCAGGTGCTGCACAAACGTTCCAGACCGGCCGGCGCGGGGCGCGGTAACATCGTCGTTCCGCCGCCCTCCCGACCGTCATGGACACCGCTACCCCCTCCCGCAACTGGATCGACCTCCGGCACGATGCTGCCTCGGGGATCGAGACGCTGCGCGCGCACTTCGAGGGGCACGCCTATGACCCGCACTGGCACGACTACTACATGGTCGGCTATACCGAGCAGGGCATCCAGCAGTTCCATTGCCGCAAGTCGCTGATCAGCAGCACGCCGGGCCAGGTGTTCATGCTCGAACCCGGCGAGGTGCATGACGGCCACGCGGTAGCGCCCGACGGGTTCACCTACTCCATTCTCTGCCTCGATCCGCACATGGTGGATACGCGCCTGCGCGCGCTGTTTCCCGACATGCCCGATCGTTTTCAGCCGAGCTTCGCCCATACGCTGATGCCCGATGCCGCGCTGGCGACGGCGGCGGCCGACGCCTTCCGGGCCACGCACGATCCCGAGCTCCGCATCGTCCGCGATGCCGCGCTCGATGCGCTGTTCGATCGGCTGACCGCGCATGTGCACTGGCGCAGGCGCATCGGGGAAGATCCGCGGCTGCCCGTGGTGGCGCAGCGCGCGCGGGAGTTCCTGCACGAGCATGCCGCCGAGGATATCGGGCTCGACGATCTGGTCCGCGCGACCGGCGTGGATCGCTATCGGCTGACACGCGCGTTCAAGGCCGCGTTCGGGCTTGCGCCTCATGCCTACCTCGTGCAGTTGCGGCTCTCGCATGCGCGGCGGCTCATGGCCACGGGCGCGACACCGGCGGATGCGGCCGCGGCGTCGGGCTTTGCCGATCAGAGCCACCTCGGCCGCTGGTTCCGGCGCACCTATTGCATGACGCCCGCGCACTACCGTGAGCGCTGCTCAAACGTTCCAGACGCCCCCTAGGCCGCGCCGCAATACTGGGCGCATGAATCCCGCCCTCCTCCCCTTTCTCCTGTTCGCCTTCGTGGCATCGATCACGCCCGGGCCGACCAATATCCTCGTGTTCTCCAACAGCGCGCGGCGCGGTGTGACCGCATCGGTGCCGATGATTCTCGGCGGCTGCGGCGGTGCCGCGCTGCTCGTGCTGGCCGTGGGGCTCGGCATTGGCCATACGCTGGCCGAGCATCCCGATCTGCAGCGGGCGATGGCGCTGGCCGGCGCGCTCTGGCTCACGCGCATGGCGTGGCAGTTGTTTCGCAGCGCGCCCACCGGCGTGGAAGTCAGCGGCGCGCCGGCCGCGCGGCCGCTTGGCTTTCTCGGCGCGGCGGGGCTGCAGCTCGTCAATCCGAAGACATGGGTGATGGGAATTGCCGTCGTCAGCCTGTTTGCCGGGCATGACGCCGACCAGACCCATGACGTCGCGCTGCTGTCGCTGGTGTTCTTCTGCGTGGCCATTCCCTGCATGTTCGTGTGGGCCTGGCTCGGTGCCGCGGCCGCGCGGCTCTTGCGGTCGGCGGTCTGGGTGAAGCGGTTCGACCGGCTGATGGCGGTATTGCTGTTCGGCTCGGCCTGGTGGGGGTTTCTCGGTTAGCGGTTCGCTACTGTTGCGGGGCAGCAAAATGTCCTTGCTGTCGTCCGTTTAAAGATGTATCGTGAATACACATTAAACGACGACGACTCAACGGAGCGCATCATGGAAGCCCATGACAACACCCCCCTCAGCCTGGATCTGCATCGTGAAACCCGCAGCCTCTCGGACCGTATCGCGCTTGGCATCACGCTGACGCTACGGTTCTTTGCGGATACGTTCTTCGCCAAGCGCTATGGCAACCGGGCCATCGTGCTGGAGACCGTGGCCGCGGTGCCCGGCATGGTCGGCGCGATGCTCGTGCACCTGAAGTGCCTGCGGTGGATGATCGACGACCATGACTGGATTCGCACGCTGCTGGACGAGGCCGAGAACGAACGGATGCACCTGATGACGTTTATCGAGATCGCCAGGCCCAGCTGGTTCGAGCGCGCGGTGATTCTGGTGGTGCAGGCGGTGTTCTTCGTGGCGTTCTTCGTGCTGTACCTGGTGTCGGCGCGCACCGCGCATCGGCTGGTGGGGTACTTCGAGGAGCAGGCCGTCATCAGCTACACGCTGTACCTCGCGGAGATCGACGCGGGCCGCGTGGAGAACGTGCCGGCGCCCGATATCGCCATCGCTTACTGGAACCTCGCGCCGACGGCCCGGCTGCGGGATGTGGTGGTGGCGGTGCGGGAGGACGAGTGTGGGCACCGCGATGTGAATCATGGGTATGCGGATGCGTTGTCGCGGACCGCGGTGCATCAGGTTGGGTGATCGACTTACACCACGGCGTTCGCGCGTCCCTCCCAATAGCCAGCTCTCAATGCCTTCTTGTCGATCTTGCCGAGTGGGGTCAGCGGTAGCGATGTCGTGAATTCCACCGTCTTGGGGGCCATCACCGGCCCCTTTCGCGTTTTGACGAACGCGATGAGTTCCTCCGCCGTGGCTGCCGCGCCCGTGCGCAGGACCACGATGGCCTTGACCGCCTCCCCCCACTTCTCGTCGGGTACGCCGATCACGGCCGCGCTTGCGATCGAAGGGTGACCCGCTAGCGCGTTCTCCAGTTCCTGCGGGTAGATATTGAAGCCGCCGGAAATGATCATGTCTTTCTTGCGATCGACGATATGGAAGTACCCGTCGGCGTCCTGATAGGCCATGTCCCCCGTATGCAGCCAGCCGTCGCGCAGCAGTTCCCGCGTGGCCTCCGGCTTGTTCCAGTAGCCGCGTGTCACGTGCGGCGCGCGGACGCACAGTTCGCCGATGCCACCGTCGCGCGGCAGCGTGTTGCCCAGGTCATCGACGAGCCGCACCGACACGCACGGATACGGCTTGCCCGCGGCAGTCAGCTTGTCGCCACGCGGATGCAGATGATCTTCCGCGGTCAGCGACAGGATGGTGCCCGGCACCTCGGTCTGCCCGTAGTTCTGGTGCAGGATCGGCCCGAACAGCGCGAGCGCCTGCGCGAGGCGGTGTTGCGAGATGGGCGCGGCCGTGTAGACGATGCGCCGCAGGCTGCCGAGATTCACCGCCGCGATGCGCGGGTGGTCCATCAGCGCGTAGAGCATCGTCGGGACCAGAAACAGCGTGGTCGCATCGCCCGCGTGAATGGCATCGAGCGTGCGGTCCGCGTCGAAGCCGTCGTGGACGACGACCGTGCCGCCGCGGACCAGTACCGGAATGACGAGCGCGCCCGCGCCATGCGACAGCGGCGACGACACGAGCAGCCGCGTCGAGCTATCGAATCCCTGTTCGGCGATATGGAGCAGCGACGCAAACGCGAGCGCGCGGCTCTCGGTGATCACGCCCTTGGGCACGCCCGTGGTGCCGCCCGTGTAGATCAGGCGGATATTGTCGTCGGGCGCCTCGCACGCCTTCAGCGGCCGCGGTGTGTAGCCGGAAACTTCGCGCCAGAAATCGGCGATGCCGGGCACGGCATCGTGCGAGGCCAGCCGCAACGATTGTTGCGACGTCGGGCTCGCGTCCTTCACGAGTGCCTGACCGCGCGCGGTCCGTGCCACATCAACGACGAGCAGCACCGCGCCACTGTCCTCGAGCATATAGCGGTGATCGTCGAGACTGGCCGAGTAGTTCGGAATCACGGACACATAGCCGCCGATAAACGCGGCCGCCATGATCACGAACATCTCGTGGCGATTGCTCGTGAGCTGCATGATCGCATCGCCGCGCCTGAGGCCGATGGCCTCGAAATGCTGCAGCGTGCGGCTGATCTGCTCGGCCACGTGGGTATAGGTCACCGCGCGGCCGCGGCAGGCGAACGCAGTCCGCGGGCCGTGGCGCTCGAGCGCGTTGACGATCATGTCGCCGACACCGGCGGCCGAGTACAGCAGTGAATCGGAATTCGCCATCATTGCTCGCCAAGCTTCTTTTCGCGGATCAGCGCACCGAGCCGATCCGATTCCTTGTGCACGCGCGCGACAAAGTCTTCCGACGACGAGACCTCGATGTCGTAGCCTTCGGCGAGCAGTTGCTCCTTGAGCGCCGGGTTGGCCAGCGCGCGGCGGACCCCATTGCGCAACCGGTCGGCGGCCTCCTTCGGCAAGCCGGCCGGCGCGATCAGGCCCACCCATGACGAGGCCTCGAACCCGGGATAGGTCTCGGCCACGGTCGGCACGTTGGGCAGCAACGGCGATCGCCTGACGCCGCCGGTGGCCAGCGCGTGGAGGCGGCCGTCCTTGATATACGGCAGAAAGTAGCCGAGCGTGCCGGATGCCATGTCGTAGCGGCCGGAAAGCAGGTCCGGCAGAAACGACCCGCCACCGCCCTGATACGGGACGGGCAGCAGGTCCACGCCAGCCAGATTGCCTAGCAGCAGCGGATACAGATGATTCGACGTGCCCTGCCCCGTGGACCCGAACGACACGGTGCCCGGCTTTGCCTTCGCCGCCTGCGTCAGCGCGGCCAGCGACGCGTAGGGCTTGCTCGTGACGAGCACGTGCGGCGCGGAGACGACGAGCGTGACATAGGTGAACGACTTGAACGTGTCGTACGGCAGCGCGCGAAACATATGCTGGTTGACGGCCTGCGAATCGAACACGACGCCCAGCGTGCTGCCGTCGGGCTTTGCGCGCGCGACTTCGGCGGTGCCGAGCGTGCCGCCCGCGCCGGGCTTGTTGACCACCACATACGTTTCGCCCAGTTCCTGCGAGAGGCCGTTGGCAACGATGCGCGCGATGCGGTCGGTGGTGCCGCCGGCCGAGTACGGGACGATGACCTGCGTGGTCTTGCCGGACTGCGCGCGTGGGGCGCCGGGAAATGCGAGCGCACAGGCTGTGGCGCAGGCGGCGAGCAGCAGTGCGCGCCGGCCGCCTGTCATCGCTGGCATGGCGCCCGGTCGAGCGCGGGGCGTGGTTCGGGTCATCTTGTCTCCTCCTCTTGGGATGGTGCGCGGACGTCGTTGCGTCCGCTGTCGTCTGTTTGGCGGAACCGCTAGCGCGCGGGGCCGTCGTAGGCAATCGACCGGTCGGCGCGGTCGGCCATCAGAAAGCCGATGGGCCGGGCCGATTCCTCGTACAGATGGGCGAGCAAGCCGGCCGTACGGGCGAGGATCGGGATGCCTTTGAGCGCGCCAACCGGAAAGCCCGCCTGCAGCAGCACCGCCGGAATCGAGCCCGATGCGTTGATCGGCAACTGGCGGCCATAGACCGACGGAATCAGCCGCTCCACCGCGAACAGCGCATCGAGGTACGGGCCGCGGACCTGCAGTTCCTCGGCCAGCGCGAGCAGGCGCGCGGTGCGCGGATCGCCGCCGGCATGGAGCGGATGTCCATAGCCGGGCACGGTCTGCCCCGCGGCCTTGCGCGCCGCGAGCGCGCGTTGCGCCACGGCGTCGAGCGTGTCGCCCGATGCCGCGTGCGCGCTGACGATCTCGTGCAGGAAGCGTCCGCACAGCTCCGACGTTCCCATCACGACCGTGCCCGCGCCGAGGATGCCCGCCGCGACCGCGCCCTGCAGCGCGGCGGGGTCGGCATCGTAGGTCATGCGCGCGGCGAGCACGGTCGGCGTGAGGCCATGCTCGGCGATGGCGACCAGGGCCGCGTTGACGAGCCGGCTCTGCGCGGCGGTGGGCGTGCTGCCCGTGAGCAGAAAGACATAGAAATCCGCGAAGCCGATCCTCCCGATGAGGTCGTCGCAGAGGTCCTTGCCCCGGATGGTGATGTGGTCCGCATCGGCCATGCAGATGGCGGTATGCGGGTCGTCTTGCCTGCCGATTCTCATGTCTCCTCCTGCGTTGTCTGCACGCTTTGTTTCGAGAAGATTCTAAGGAGACGCGCTAGATTGACAAAGTAGATTATTTGTATGCTAATCATCGACACCATCTATAGCGAATACGAGCCCGAACATGGAACTCAGGCATCTGCGATATTTCGTGGCGCTGGCGGAGCGGCTGAACTTCACCGCGGCCGCCCAGCAGGTTCACGTCACGCAGCCGACGCTGTCGCACCAGATCAAGCAGCTCGAGAACGAGCTCGACATGGTGCTGTTCGAGCGCACCGAGCGGCGCGTGAGCCTGACGGCGGCCGGCATGCTGTTTCTGCCGAAGGTCATCGAGGCGCTGAAAACGCTGGACAGCGGCACCGCGCTGCTCAAGGCGTCGGCCACACTGTCGGGGCATCTGCGCATCGCCACGTCGCAGACGTTCAATCTGGCCATCGTGCCGCGCACGGTATTGCTGTTCCGGCAGCAGCACGAGAACGTGCGCGTGACCATCGAGGAACTGACGCTGGCCGATATGACGCGCGCGCTGCGGGGGAACGAGATGGACCTCGCCATCGCCTACCAGCCGACCGATGCGCACGACATGGTGTTCGAGCCGCTATGCGACGAAGAGCTCGTGCTGTTTCTGCCGGGCGACCATGCGCTCGCGCGGCGCAAGCGCGTGCGCATGATCGAGCTGCACGGGCGCGACATGGTGATGCTGTCCGCGCGCTACAAGACGCGGCAGATCATCGACGATGCGCTGGCTTCCGCCGGCACGGTACCGAACGTGATCATCGAGTCCGGCACGATTCCGTCGCTGCTGAACCTCGTGCGCGAGACCGGCGCGCCGACGATCCTCTCGCGCTATGCGCTGACGCCGGACTCTCCGCTGAAGGCCATCCCGCTCGAGAGTCCGCGTCCGACGCGCACGACGGGCCTGATCTATAGCAGCCGCCGCGCGCGCGCGCCGCTGGAGACCGCGTTCGGCGCGCTGCTGCGCAAGGTGGCCTTGAGCTATATCCCCACGTGACCGCCGTTGCCGGACGCCCGGCGCGGGGTCTTCCCATCGGTGGCGGCGTTTTTGTCGCGATGACGTACCGGTTTCCGATGTGCGCCGCTTAGTGACGGTTTTGTAATAGTTCGGTCAGTCAGAGGAAAGTGCCGCGGGCCAATACTGGATTCAACTCTTCATCACTCACCGATGAGAGTCCAGATAGCCGAATAGCCCCTCCTCTACCAGCGAGAACAACATGACTGACCTGAACCGACGCAAGGTAATGATCGGTGCTGCCACCACCGCCTTCGCCGCCGCTGCCGCCTCCGCCCATGCAGCCTCCTTCGGCAACCCCGACCGGCCGCCCGAAGGCGCCATCAACGCGGTCAATCGCAATGGCCTGACGGATCCCGGTCCGGGCAACCCCGCGCTGCAGGAACAGTTCCCCTCGTTCCAGAACGCGCCGGCGACCGACGTCAACGGCATGCCGTTGTTCTGGGCCTCGTTCAACAATGCGCACAAGCGCATCCAGAACGGCGGCTGGGCACGCGAGGTCACGCAGGAAGACTTCGCAATCTCCAAAGACATCTCGGGCGTGAACATGCGCCTGTCCGCGGGCGGCATTCGCGAGATGCACTGGCACCAGCAAGCCGAGTGGGCGATCATGCTCGACGGCAAGTGCCGCATCACGACGCTCGACGAGGAAGGCCGTCCGTCCGTGCAGGACGTGAAGGCCGGCGACCTCTGGTACTTCCCGCCGGGCCTGCCGCACTCGCTGCAGGGCGCGGGCACCACGGGCGCCGAATTCCTGATCGCGTTCGACAACGGCATGGCATCGGAATTCAATACGCTGCTGCTGACCGACTGGATCGCGCATACGCCGCCCGAAGTGCTGGCCGCGAACTTCGGCGTGCCCGCGGACGCGTTCAAGAACATCCCCGTCGATAACCTCTGGATCTTCCAGGGCAAGGAGCCCGGTCCGCTGGCCGCCGCGCAGCGCGCGTCGGCATCGAAGAAGGGCCCGCCCGCGCTGCCCGTGGTGTTCTCGCTCTCCGATTCCGCACCCGTGAAGAAGACGCGTGGCGGCCAGGTGCAGATTGCCGACAGCCGCAACTTCAAGATCTCGCAGAACGTTGCCGCCGCGCTCGTCACGGTGAAGCCGGGCGGCCTGCGTGAACTGCACTGGCATCCGAATGCCGACGAATGGCAGTACTACATCAAGGGCAAGGGTCGCATGACGGTGTTCGACACCGGCCCCAAGGCGATGACGGCGGACTTCAACGCGGGCGATATCGGCTACGTGAAGAAAGGCCTCGGCCACTACGTGCAGAACGTCGGCAATACGGACCTGATCATGGTCGAGGTCTTCAAGGCCGATCACTTCGCCGAGGTGGGCCTGTCCGACTGGCTCGCGCACACCCCGCCGGAGATGGTCATGCAGACGCTGAACATCGATGCCGCCACGCTCGCACAATTCCCGAGCGACCGGCCCGACATCATGCCGGAATAAGCCGGCGCGGCACCCGGGCGGCCGCGGCCGCCCGCTGCGTTGCAAGACAACACCGCAGGACAACAAGCAATAACAGGCGCCACACATGACAGGGGGAACATGCCGTGCGACCGATGACAACGTCCAGTACCACTCTTTCGCTGACCGACCGGACGTCGCGCTCGATGCGCGCGGCGCTCGAGGGGCGCCGCAACGGCCTGCGCGCGTTCCTGCCGTTCGTCGGCCCGGCGTTGATCGCTTCGGTCGGCTATATGGATCCCGGCAACTTCGCCACCAATATCGAGGCAGGCTCGCGCTATGGCTACGAGCTGCTGTGGGTGGTGCTGCTGTCGAGCCTGATCGCGATGTTCTTCCAGGCGCTGTCGGCGCAGGTGGGCATCGTGACCGGCAGCAATCTCGCGGAGCTCTGCCGTGAACACTTCCCGCGGCCGGTATCGCTCGCGATGTGGGTCGCGTCGGAGGTCGCGGCGATCGCCACCGATCTTGCCGAGTTTCTCGGCGGCGCGCTCGCGCTATCGCTGCTGTGCCATCTGCCGATGCTCGCGGCGATGGGCATCGTCGCCGTGGTCACCTTCGCGCTGCTGTCGCTCGAGTCCCGCGGCTTTCGGCCGCTGGAGATCGCCATCGCGCTGCTCGTGACCGTGATCGGCGGCACATACGTATGCGAACTGCTGATCGCCCCGCCCGACTGGTCTGCCGTGGCCGTGCATGCCATCGTCCCGCATCTGCGCGACAAGGATGCGCTGATGCTCGCGGTCGGTATCGTCGGCGCGACGATCATGCCCCATACGCTGTACCTCCACTCCGGTCTTACCCAGCACCGCGCGGTCACGGCGAACGTGCACGAGCGGCGACGGCTGATCGGCTTCTCGAACCGCGAGGTCGTGCTCGCGCTGGGCGCGGCGGCGCTCGTCAATATGGCGATGGTCGTCATGTCGGCTACCGTCTTCCACAAGAGCGCGCCGGCCATCGACGACATCGGCGTGGCCTATCACACGCTGATTCCGATCCTCGGCGGCGGTGCCGCGGTGATTTTCCTGATCGGGCTGCTGGCCTCGGGTGTATCGAGTTCCGTGGTCGGCACGATGGCCGGCCAGATCATCATGCAGGGCTTCGTGCGCGTGCGCATTCCGATGTGGGTGCGGCGCGTGGTGACGATCGCCCCGGCATTCGCGATCGTCGCGCTGGGCTGCAACGTCACGAACGCGATGATCGCGAGCCAGGTGGTACTGAGCATGGCCCTGCCGTTGCCGATGATCGCGCTGCTCGTGCTCGGCGCGCGCCGCCGCGTGATGGGCGAGTTCGCGATGAAGCGCCGGGTGCTGGTGGCGGCGTCGGCCGCGGCGGTGCTGATCGTCGCGCTGAACGGCCTGCTGATCTGGCAGGCGGTGATGTGATGGCCGCCGCTGGCGTCTGCCTGTACGCTACGCCCGCGCGGGCGGCGGCGCGCACGACTCGCGCACGATCACGTGCGTGGTCAGCCGGATCTCCCGGCGCGCGCGGGGATCGATCGTGGCGGAGGCCGCGGTATCGGCTGCCTCGGTCGCCGTAGCTGCCGTCCCGCTGCCGCCGATCGCTCCCATCAGCACCTCGGCCGCGGCGGTGCCCACGGCTTCCAGATCCCAGCTCACCGCCGTGATCGCGGGCGAGTACAGCTGCGGCAGATCGCCATCGCCTACGCAGATCAGGCTGACATCGTGCGGGACACGCAGGCCGGTCTGCTTCATGGCCTGCAGCACGCCGGACAGAATGCGCGTGCCGAGGCAGACAAACGCCGTGGGACGATCCGGGGCCGACAGCAACGCCAGCGCATCGCTGAACGAGAAGTCCATGGCCGAGCGGCTCGACCGCACGAGCGTGTCATCGACCGTGACGCCGCGACCCGCGAGCGCGTGCCGATAGCCGTTGATGCGCTCGCGGCCGGGACGCAGCGCGCCGTCGGAGGTCATCAGCGCGATGCGCGTATGGCCAAGGTCGAGCAGATACTGCGTGGCGTCGCGGGCCCCGCCGAAGTGGTCCACATGGACGCCGGCACCTTCGTCGCCGAAGTCGCGGTCGAGCGCCACCACGGGCAGGTCGCGCGCAAGCTGCCGCAAATGGTCCGGACGCTCGACCTCGCACGGGCCGAGGATCAGGCCATCCACGCGACGGCGGCGAAACAGCTCCACCATCATGTCCTCGCGCGCATTGCTGTTGTGCGTGTTACCGACGACCATCGCATACCCTTCGCGCTGCAGACGCATCTCCACGGCGGTGATGATGCGCGCATAGAGCGGGTTGGCGAGGTCGGATACCAGCAGGCCCACGACCCCCGACGTCCCCGTGCGCAGGCTTTGCGCGATGGGATCGGGCGCGTAAGCCAGTTCCCTGGCCGCGCGCTCGACGGCCTGCAGCGCCGCTTCGCTCACGGGACCGCTGCGATTGAGCGCGCGCGAGGCGGTGCCCAGCGATACGCCGGCCGCGCGCGCCACGTCACGGATCGTGACGCGGGGGGACACGACGGGCCGCGTTGCAGCCTTGGCGATGGCCTTGTCAGCGGGCTTGTCCGAATCGGGCGGTCGCGTGCGGCGCATGAACGAGTGAGCGTGGTGGGCAGTGGTGCGTGGGATTATCGCCGATCGGGTCGGGCACCGATCAGTAGACCGCGCGGCCGCCGCTGATATCGAACACCGCGCCCGTGCTGAAGCTGCACTGCGCGGAGCACAGCCACGCGGCCATCTCTGCGACTTCCTCCACGCGCACGAAGCGTTTCATCGGCACACGCGCAAGCAGGCGTTCGCGCAACGGCTCGCGCTCTTCCTCGCGATACATGCCAAAGATCTCGGTATCGGCCGCGCTCGGCGTGATGCAGTTGACCAGCACGCCGAGCTCCGCGAGTTCCTTGCCGAGGCTCTTGGTCAGCGAGATCAGCGCCGCCTTCGAGGCCGCGTAGGCACCCGCGAACGCGTTGCCGTCCTTGCCGGCGACCGAGGCCATATTGACCACGCGTCCCCAGCCGGCCGCCACCATCGACGGCACGACCACCTGCGCGCACGTCAGTGCGCCGAACACGTTGACGTCGAACGCGCGCTTCCAGTCGTCGAGCGAAGCCTCGAGCGTCGGGCCGCTGCGCGCAAGGATCGCGGCGTTGTTGACGAGCGCGGTCGGCGTGCCGAGTGCCGCCACCGATTGCGCGAACGCCTGCTCCACCTGCGCGCGGGCGGTGATATCGACGGCGACCGCATGAACGCGCGCGCCCCGTTCGCGCAGTGCCGCCGCGGCGGCATCGAGCGCCGCGGCATCGCGGTCCCATAGCGCTACCGCGCTGCCCTCGGCCGCCAGCCGCTGGCCGATCGCAAGGCCGATGCCGCGCGCGGCGCCCGTGATCACGGCAACGCGGGAGGCCGGCGGGTCGATGGCGAGCGTGCTCATACGTTCACCGCCGGTGCCGGGACCGCGATCCGCCGGATCGGGTCCGTGCCGTCCCATGCCTGCGCGGCGGCGGCGATCGTGGCGAAATACTCGCCCTTGCCGCCCGCCATCTCCGAGATCTCGACGATATTGCCGGGCAGGTCCGGATGCAGGTAGTACGCGAAACGGCCGCGCATGCCCATGCGGCCGCCGTGCCCCTCGACATAGCCGCGCGCGCACAGCCATTCGGCATACACGTCGAACCGGTCGCCGGTCCAGTAGGCGATGTGCTGCATGCCCTCGCCCCCGCGTGCCAGCGAGTCCAGATACAACGACGGCGCGTCGTTGCGCTGCTGGATCAGTTCGATCTGCACCCCGCCGGAGTTGGCCAGCGCGATGGACAGGTCCGGCAGTGCCGATGGCTTGCCGTAGTAGCGGAACTCGGTGGTGCCCACCGCTTCCTTGTAGAACCACGGGCCGACGCCGAGGACTTCGCTCCAGTGGCGCATGGCGCGTTCGATGTCGTGGACGACGTAGCCGATCTGGCGCACGCCGCCGAACTGCTGGCTCATGCCGGTCTCCCTGTTCTCTGCAATATTTGTGGAAACGTTTCCAATCTCAGAGTGTAGAGCAGCAGCGGCGGTTCAAGCATATAGCGTTAACCATGATTGCCGTTGCTGACGCCTCGATCGAAACTTTATGGAAACGTTTCCACACGTTTGCGAAATCAAGAACGCCCGCGCAGCGACCGACGACGGGCGACGACTCATGGAGACCCCGCATGAAGACCACGCTCGCCGCCGCCCTGCTGCTGGCGATATCCACCGCGTCGATCGCGGCGCCCGATAACGCCGCCGACTATCCCGACCGCCCGATCCGCATGCTGCTGCCGTTCTCGGCCGGCGGCGGCGGCGACATCCTCGGGCGCCTGCTGGCCGAGCGGCTGTCCGCGCGGCTGCGGCAGCCCGTCGTGGTCGAGAACAAGCCTGGCGCGGCGGGCACCATCGGCACCCACGCGGTGGCCACGGCCGCGGCCGATGGCTACACGATCATGATCGGCGGCATGTCGACGCATCAGCTTGCGCCGGCGACTTATGCAAAGCTCCCCTACGATCCCCTGCGCGATTTCCAGAGCCTGGGCGCGATCGGCAGTTCCTCGATCGTGATGGTGGCGTCGAACAGCTATCCCGCGAACAACCTCGCGGAGACGATCGCGATGGCGCGCAGGCAGATGGCGCAGGGCCAGGCCGCGCCGATCCAGTATGCAAGCTGGGGCGCGGGCTCCACCGGCCACTTCTGCGGCGAAGTGCTGCGCCAGAAGACGGGCATCGCCATGCAGCATGTGCCGTACAAGGGCACGTCGCAGATCATCACCGACATCCTTGGCAACCATATTGCCGTGGGCTTCGTCGATATGGTCACCGCCACGCCTTTCGTGAAGGAAGGCAAGGTCAAGGCCCTGGCCGTCTGCACGCGCCGTTCGCCGAGCCTGCCCCAGGTGCCGAGCTACAAGGAACAGGGCGTGGACTTCGACCGCGAGCTCAACTGGGCCGCGTATGTGCCGGCCAAGACGCCGAAGCCGATCGTCGACAAGCTGTCCGCGGCGCTGGAGGGCACGCTCAAGGAGCCCGAGGTCGTGAACAAGCTGCTGTCGCTCGGCATCTCCGCGCGCTACCTCTCCGGCGCCGAGCAGCAGGCCATCAACGCGCGCGATATCCCGATATGGAAGGAGATCGCCCGGCAGGCCAATATCAGCCTCGACTGAAACCTGTCCGCACCCTCGACACCCTCTACACAAGTCACCACAGGAATCCTCATGACGACCACACTCGACGCCGCACGCATCCAGACCGTGCGCGATCATATGGCGCTCGAATGCGTGCACGACTGGGACGCGGTCATCGGCACGTTCGCGCATCCGCGCTACGAGATGCACGGCACCGGCGCGATCTTCGACGGCGAAGCGGAGGTACGCGGCTACTTCGATGCCTCGCGCGAGCCCTTTCCCGACCTGAAGAACGAGATCATCGCGATTGCCGCGGCCGACGAAACCGTGCTCGTGGAGTTCTGGCTGCAGGGCACCCATCTTGGACCGCTGCGCGCCAATGGCAAGGTCTTCGCGCCGACCGGCCGCACGTTCCGCGTGCGCATGGCGGCGACTTTCGAGTTCGCGCCGGGCTCCGACAAGATCGTCTGCGAACGTCCATACTCGGCGCCCGACGCCAAGCTGCGCGCGCTCGGCTTGCTCTAATCCCGGGAGACCCATCATGGCACTGCCCAAGTCCTTTACGCATCAGGAACGCCTGCTCTCGGTCAATATCGGAGACGCCACGCCGTTCCCCGGCTCCGAGGCCGGCTCGACCATCATCCCGCTGTTTCTCGATCGCGAGAACGGCGTCTGGGTGCTCTACGGCAAGTTCGATCCCGGCACCACGCTGCCGCCCCACTTCCACACGGGAACCGTGCATTTCTTCACGACGCGCGGCGAATGGAACTACGTCGAGTATCCCGACGACCGGCAGACCGCCGGGAGTTATCTCTACGAACCGGGCGGCTCGATCCATACGTTCTCGGTACCGGCCGACGCGAAGGAGCCCGCGGAGGGCTTTATGGTCGTGTACGGCGCGAACGTCATCTTCAAAGATGGCGAGTTCCAGGGCGTGCGCGACGCGGGCGCGATCGAAGACGGCATTCTCAATGCGGCCAGGGCGATGGGATTGCCGGTGCCGCGTTATATCCGGCCGGGGAGCGGCGCGAAATTCTCGCGCGACTGAGCGTACAGCACTGGGCGGCCATTTAGTCGCTGCGGGCCTGACGCTCTACTATCCGGACCGGCGGTGGACGGCACAATCGTGACCTGAGGCCGCGACAGACGGATCAGGAGAAGCCCACCACCGCGTGCGGAACGTAGGGCGCCTCGAGTTGCGCGAGCTCTTCGTTCGTCAGCGTCAGTTCCAGCGCGGCCACGGCGTCCTCGAGGTGGCCCGGCTTCGACGCGCCGACGATCGGGGCCGAGATCCCGCTTTTGGACAGCACCCAGGCGAGCGCCACCTGCGCGGGCGGCACGCCGCGTGCGCGGGCCACCTGTGCGACCGCTTCCACGACCTTGCGGTCCGCATCGGCGGTGTGGGCGTAGAGGTTCTTGCCGAACTCGTCGGTCTCGGTACGGCTCGTCTTCTCGTCCCACGGGCGCGTGAGGCGGCCGCGCGCGAGCGGGCTCCATGGAATCACGCCAATGCCTTCCGCCTGGCACAGCGGCAGCATTTCGCGCTCTTCCTCGCGATAGAGCAGGTTCACGTAGTTCTGCATGGTGGAGAAGCGCGTCCAGCCATTGGCCTTCGACGTATGCAGCATCGTCGCGAACTGCCACGCGAACATCGACGATGCGCCGATATAGCGGACCTTGCCGGCCTTGACGAGGTCGTGCAGCGCTTCGAGCGTTTCCTCGATCGGCACCGAATAATCGAAGCGATGGATCTGGTACAGGTCGATGTAGTCGACGCCGAGCCGCCGCAGCGAGTTGTCGGCCTCCTGCAGGATCGCCTTGCGGCTCAGCCCGGCGCCATTCGGGCCCTTGTGCATGCGGCCGTTGACCTTGGTCGCGATGACCACTTCCTCGCGGCGCGTGAAGTCTTTGAGCGCACGTCCGACGATCTCTTCCGACGTGCCATCCGAGTACACATTGGCCGTGTCGAAGAAGTTGATGCCGGCTTCCACCGCCTGCCGGATCAGCGGGCGGCTCTGTTCTTCATCCAGCGTCCACGGGTGCGCGCCGCGCTCGGGCACGCCATAGGTCATGCAGCCGAGGCATACGGCGGAAACGTCGAGCCCGGTCCTGCCAAGCTTCCGGTATTTCATTACGCTCTCCAGACAGTCGAAATGTGTTCGATGGCATTCGCCCCGTGCATTTGGGCAACGTGGCGGCCATCGACATCATATTTCGTTCTATCTGGAAAGATCATGCGGCGATCGTGAAAACGTCATGCGGCTGCGCTGGAAGATCGGGCGCTCTCCACGACCCGCTCGAACTGGTTCACGAGCGCTTCCACGGGCGTATAGCCGGCCGCCACCTGATATAGGTTCTGCCCGGCGCGCAGGGCGACGACGGGAAAGCTGTTGACGCCCCACTGCCGTACCGTGCGGAAATCCTGCGCGGTCTCGGCCATCACGGCGTCGCTTCGCCATGCCGCGAGGAACGCCTCGGCCGTCACATCGTGCCCTTGCGCGGTCAGCGCCGCGACCGCGGCCTCGGCCAGCACCGCGCCGTCCGTCGTATCCCGTCCCTCGACGTAGAACGCCCGCTGGAGCGCGCGGAAGACGGCCAGCAGATCGGCGTCGGGCATAAGGCCACGCGCCGCCACCACCGCGCGGCAGATCGGCTCGGTATCGTAGACGAAGCCCTCGCGCGCGAGGAATGCCTCGCGGTTGAACGGCAGGCCGCTGGCCTGTTCCACGCGCGCCCAGTGCTGCAGACGAAAGCGCTTGCCCGCGTCGTCGAGCACGTCGGTGGCGCCCGCGCGGATGCCGCCGACGAGTATGCGCAGCGGCAGGCCGGGATACCGCTCGCCCAGCTTGGCCTGCAGGGCCGTCATCTCCTTGCCGAATCCGTAGCACCACGAGCACATCGGGTCGCCGATATAGATCAGTTCGAGTTCCTGCGTCATGACGTGTCCTTCGATCATTTGTTGCGCGGGTCGTCGTCGGCATGGACGTAGTCGATGCCGAGCGGACCGGTACCCGTGACCTGCGTCACGTAGCCGCCGGAGCGCGCCCAGTGGAAATGCGGCGTGCCGCCCGGCAGCACGATCACGCTGCCCGGGGGATAGGCCACGAGCTTCTGCGGATCGAACTCGCCGCCGAGGCCGATATAGAACACGCCCGAGATCACGGTATAGATGCGGTCTTCCGGATGCACGTGCGGCATCAGCTTCACGCCCGCCGGCACGCTCACGCGCACGACGTAGGGTCCCGGCCGCGCGGGGTCGCCGACGAGGACCGAGAGTTGCGCGCCCTTCGGAAACGCCGGGAAAGCCGACCACTTGATGTCTTCCTGACGGATGGCGCCGTTCTCCTTCGGCGACAGCCCCGCCGCGTGGCCCGGCGCGGGCAATGCGCCCGCCAGGCCCGCCATCATGCCCATCCATACGCCTGCCTGCCTCGCTATGCCATTCATGATCGATACCTCTCGGTTGCATGTGGCTCGAACTATAGGGAGCAGCGCCGCGCGGATAAACGGCCGCAGGAGAACATGAATTGATACGCGGCGGAACAAATGGCCGCAGTTCCGACATGCAGAAAAGTTTCACGTGTTCGGCCGCAGCGGCGCGTTCCTGCACGGCGCGCGATCAGTCGATGGCCATCGCCTGATGCGGCCCGAAGAACTCGGTGATGCACCGCTCGGGCGGCACGCCGAGTTCCCGCAATGACTGGACCACGGTCGTCATGAACGGTGCCGGACCCACGATATAGACATCCACGTCGCGATCGGCCGGCAGGGACGCGCCCAGCAGGTCGCGAGACACGCGCCCCGGCGGCAGGCCGCCCGGCACCGACGGATCGTGGTCGTAGAAGAACGCGAATGTCACCCGCGGATACTCGGCAGCCAGCTGCTCCACGCGCATGCGGAACGCCTGCACCGCCGGACTGCGCGCGAAATGCAGGTAGCGGATATCGCGCGTCCCCTGCGCCGCCGCGGCTTCGAGCATCGCCATCAGCGGCGTCTGACCGACGCCACCGCCGATCAGCACCAGCGGCCGCGTCGTTTCCGCAAGCTGGAACACGCCCGCGGGCGCCGTGAGCTCGACGATATCGCCCGCCTTCACGTGGTCGTGCAGGAAGCCCGACACCACGCCACCGGGATCGCGCTTGACGCTGATGCGATAGCGCGTGCCATCCGAAACCGCCGAGAGCGAATAGTTTCTGCGCAGCGGCGCGCCATCCACGATCACCTGTATCGCGATGTACTGCCCCGGCGCATTGACCATGACCGGCCCGCCGTCCTCCGGCACCAGATGGAACGACACGATCTCTTCCGACTCGACGACGCGCTCCGCCACGCGAAACCGCCGAAAGCCACGCCAGCCGCCTTCGGTCGCGGCCTGCGTACCGTACATATCGTGCTCGGCGGCGATCAGCATGTCGGCCAGCTGCCCATACGCCGCGCCCCATGCCTCGATGACGACGGGCGTGGCCACATCGGGACCCAGCACTTCCCGGATCGAACGCAGCAGGTACTCGCCCACGACCGGATAGTGTTCCGGCTGCACCTGCAGCGAGACATGCTTGTTGACGACGCGCCCTGCCAGCTCCCCGAGCGCGTCGAGCTCGTCGATATGCTTCGCATACATCAGCACGCCGCCCGCCAGCGCGCGCGCCTGCGCGCCGGTGGCCTGGTGCGCGCTGTTGAACATGCCGCGCAGATCGGCGCGTTCGGTCAGCAGCAGGTCATAGAAGTGCGAGGTCAGCGCCTCCCCTCCCGCTTCGAGCAGCGGGACCGTCGATTTGACGATGTGCTGGTGTTCGGTCGATAGCATGCCGAGCTTCCCTTCTTCGCGTGATTGGCGTACTCAGCGTAGGCGGCGAACGCGGGCTTCGCAACGCCGCGCGCCCAGCCGTCGGTTAAGCCCCGTGAAAAGATGCAAACCGGGCTCGCGGCCGATGTGCCGCTGCGCTATCGTTTCAGCAGCTAGTGACGTATCGAAAGCGTGCGTTCTTGAAATCGCGCGCGGATGCACGACAGGCTCGGCGTGAGGGTGGACGCATGATGGGCCACATCAGCGGGCACGAGCCCGCCAGCCGCAGCCCCCGGAGCGAACGATGAGCCAAGAGAAGCCACGCATTGCCCCTTACACGCATGCCGCCGCAGGCTGGGGCGCCATCAAGTACGTTGCGCTCAGTCTGCTCCGCGAACGCGTCAACGGGCTCAACTACCGCGCGCTCTTCTATCAGAACCAGCCCCACGGCTTCGACTGTCCCGGCTGCGCATGGCCCGATCGCGAGCATGCATCCACGTTCGAGTTCTGCGAGAACGGTGTCAAGGCCGTCGCGGCGGAGACCACGAGCAAGCGCGTCACGCGCGAATTCCTCGCGGCCAATACCGTCGAGGCGCTGATGAAGCAGTCGGACTTCGAACTGGAGCAGCACGGCAGGCTGTCCGAGCCGATGGCCTACGATCCGATGACGGACACCTACCGCCCGATTGCGTGGCAGGCGGCCTTCGATCTGATTGCGGCGCACCTGCGCGCGCTCCCCTCCCCCGACGAGGCGGCGTTCTACACGTCCGGCCGCGCGAGCAACGAGGCGGCGTTCCTCTATCAATTGTTCGCGCGCGCCTATGGCACCAACAATTTCCCCGATTGTTCCAACATGTGCCACGAAGCGACCAGCCGCGGACTGCCGTTCTCGGTCGGCGTCGGCAAGGGCACGGTCACGCTGCGCGACTTCGAAAGCGCGGACACGCTGCTGCTGTTCGGCCAGAACCCGGCCACGAACCATCCGCGCATGCTGGGCGAGCTGCGCGAATGCGCGAAGCGCGGCGCCACGCTCGTGTCGATCAATCCGCTGCGCGAGCGCGGGCTCGAGCGCTTTACGAACCCGCAGAGCCCGGTGGAGATGCTGACGCTGTCCAGCACCAATATCTGCTCCGTCTTCGTCCAGCCGAAGCTCGGCGGCGACTTTGCACTGATCAAGGGCGTGGCCAAGCGCGTGCTGGAACTCGACGACGAAGCCGTCGCGGCGAATGCCGAGCGCGTGCTGGATGTCGAATTCATTGCGACGCATACCCACGGTTTCGAATCGTTTGCCGACGACCTGCGCAGGGAAACGTGGGAAACCATCGAGACCGAGTCCGGCGTGGCGCGCGAGGACATCGAGGGCCTGGCGCTCATCTACGCGCGCGGCAAGCGCGTGATCTGCACCTGGGGCATGGGCCTGACCCAGCACAAGCATTCGGTGCAGACCATCCAGCTGCTGTCGAACCTGATGATGATGCGCGGCAATATCGGCCGCGAAGGCGCGGGACTATGCCCCATTCGTGGGCATTCGAACGTGCAGGGCAACCGCACGGTCGGCATCGAGGAGAAGCCGACGCAGGCCTTTCTGGACCGGCTGGGCAGCGTGTTCGACTTCGAGCCGCCGCGCGAGCACGGCTATGACGTGGTCGAGAGCATCGAAGCGATGCGCGAAGGCAAGGTCAAGGTATTCATCGCGCTCGGCGGCAACTTCGCGATGGCCACGCCCGATTCGGAGATCACGTGGGATGCCCTCCGATCGTGCGACCTGACCGTGCATATCGCGACCAAGCTCAACCGCAGCCACCTGATCCACGGCAAGGCGGCCCTGATCCTGCCCACGCTCGGCCGCACGGAGATCGACATGCAGAACGGCGTCGCGCAGGGCGTGACGGTCGAGGATTCGGTGGCGATGGTGCATATCTCGTACGGCATGAAGCAGCCAGCGACGCCGATGCTGATGTCGGAGACCGCGATCGTGGCCAATATGGCCAGCGCGACGCTTGGCGAAGACAAGATTCCATGGCGCTGGTACGCGCAGGACTACAGCCGCATTCGCGACAAGATCGAGGCGGTGGTCGATGGCTTCGAGCAGTACAACGAGCGCGTCGCCCATCCGGGTGGGTTCCATATGCGCGTGGCGGCGCGCGAGCGGGAATGGGATACCGCGTCGGGCAAGGCCGAGTTCCTCGTCAACCCGCTGGTGGTCGATACGCCGATCCGCCGCGCGCAGGCCCGCTTTGGTGAACGCGTGATGGTGCTGATGACCACGCGCTCCCACGACCAGTACAACACCACGATCTATGCGCTCGACGACCGCTACCGTGGCGTCTTCGGCCAGCGCCGAGTCGTGTTCATCCACCGTGACGACCTGGCCATGCTCGGCCTGCGGGCCGGAGAATGGGTCGATATCACGACGGTATGGGATGACGACGTGGAACGGCGCGCGCCTGGCTTCCTGCTGGTGGAGTACAACATTCCACGCGGCTGCATTGGCGCCTACTATCCAGAGACGAATCCGCTGGTCCCGCTCGACAGCGTCGCCGACGTCTGCAATACGCCCACGTCGAAGTCCATCCCGGTACTGCTGCACCGGACAGCGGCGCCGGCCCTGCCCGCGGCGTCCTGAACCTTCATGCTTTTTCGTACGGATTCCCACCTCGCGCCAAACGGGCCATCGCCCGGGCGGTGCATCCACCCAAACCGGCAGGAGTCACAAATGAAAACTTTCATCACGCTGGCGGCGGTCGCCGCCCTCACCGCGGGTGCCGCGGGCACCGCCCTCGCGGGCACGCCCCACGACCGCTACAACCGCTCCGACAGCAGCACGGGCGGCTCGGATCCGCAGCGCATCAGCAACCGGGACGGCTACACGCCCGACGCCAATCGCGCGGGCGACAAGTTCGACCCGTACACGCAGGGCGCACGGTCGAGCACCGGCAGCGCGCTCGTCGATGACAAGTCGAAGGCGGCCAAGAAGCAAAAGCCCCAGAAGAAGCAGATGACCAAGCCGATGACGCAGTAACGGCGGCAGCCGACAGCAGCGATGCTGCCGTCGGCCGGCGATGGGGCTAGCGGGCCAGGCCGTCCGCCAGCGCCTTCAGGCCATCCTCGTAGATCTTCTGGAAGATCGCGGTGGCCTCCTGGTCGCTCACGCCGTTCGGCGTGAATTCTCCCGACCACTCCACGCGCGACGATTTGCCACCGTCGATGGGAATCACGCGCAATGTCGACAGGTAGTCGGTCACGGGGAACGGCGCCTTCAGGATCGCGTAGCTGTAGCTGCGCTGGTTCTGGTCGAACGCCATCAGCCGTTCGACGATCGCCTCGCCGTTCGGATTGGCGAGGTGGCGCACGCGCCCGCCCTCCGACAGCTCGCTCTTCGGGATATAGGGAAGCCAGTCGGGCAGCGAATCGAATCCGCCGATCAGGTTCCAGACGGTATCGGGCGCGACGGCGACCTCGATGCTCGTGGATGCTGTTGCCATGTCATCTCTCCTGCTGCGGGCCCATCAGCGATCGGTCGGCAGCGGCGCCTCGGGCGACACCAGCCCCTGCGCGCGCAGATCGCGCCAGAATTCGGCGGGAATGGATGCCTTCAGCGCCGCATGGTCCTCCGCGATGCGCTCGGGCTTGCTCGCGCCGGGAATCACCGCGACCGACGCCGGATGCGCGAGCGAGAACTGCAGCGCGGCCGCCTTGATGGGCACCTTGTGCTTGTCCGCAAGCGCGCGAATGCGCTCGACCTTTGCCAGGATCTCGGGCGACGCCTTCTGGTATTCGAAATGGGTGCCGCCCGCGAGGACGCCCGAGCTATAGGGTCCGCCGACCACGACCTCGACGTGCTTCTTCTCGCAGAGCGGCATCAGGCGCTGCAACGCCGAGGCATGATCGAGCAGCGAATAGCGCCCGGCCACGAGCAGCGCCGTCGGGCAGTGCTCGTCGAGATCGACGGCCAGCTCGCAGGGTTCGACGCGATTGACGCCGAGGCCCCAGGCCTTGATCACGCCCTGCTCCTGCAGCCGGCTGAGCGCGCGGAACGCACCCGTGCGTGCCGTCTCGAACTGCTGCAGCCAGGCATCGCCATGGAAATCCTTGGCGATATCGTGGATCCACACATAGTCGAGCCGATCGACACCCATCCGTTTCAGGCTGTCCTCGATGGACTGCATGGCGCCGCGCTCGGTGTAGTCGTAGACGATCTTGTTGGGTCGCCCATGTTCGAACAGGCCGCCCTTCTCGCCGAACTCGCGCTTGCCGGTCTCGATCTCGTCGAGGATCAGCCGGCCCACCTTGGTGCTCAGCACGTAATCGTCCCGCTTGTGCTTCGACAGCACCTTGCCGAGGCGAATCTCCGATAGTCCCGCGCCATAGAACGGTGCCGAATCGAAATAGCGTGTGCCCAGATCCCATGCCGCATCGACGGTCGCCTCGGCCTCGGCGTCCGGAATCTGGCGAAACATGTTGCCGAGCGGCGCGGCGCCGAAGCCTAGCGGACCATTGGGAAGCGTGTCGCGGATGCTCATTTCACTCTCCAGGGAATTGACTGCAATGACTGCGCGTCCGGCGCCCCATCGGCACCGGGCCGATTCCAATGTGGCACGCGCCCCCTGCCATGGCCCGTTAATGCTGGTGAACACCTGTGAACGGCGGCGATTCGGCCGGCCGGCTTTACTGAAATTAACCCAGCTTAACCACGTCTTCCAGCGACTGCGGTTACAACAAAGCCTGTGGGGAGGAACGTTCTGTCTCTTGCCTTCCACTTACCTCCGGGCCAGTCGTACAGGAATAATCAATGAGCGAAACTTATTCGTTTGGGCCCTTCCAGCTCTATACGCAGTCGCGCGTCCTCGAACGTGGGGGCGCGGTGATCGCAATGGGCAGCCGCGCCTTCGACATACTCGTGGCCATGGTCCAGCGGCCGGGCGAAGTGGTGTCGCACCGCGAGCTCATGGCCCTCGCGTGGCCGGAACTGGTCGTCGAGGAATCCAACGCCCGCGTGCAGATGGCCAAGCTGCGGCGCATCCTCGGCTGCGGGCAGAACGGCATGCAGTACATCGCGAGCATTTCCGGACGCGGCTACTGCTTCGTCGCTCCCCTGCAAAATCTGCCGGCCGCCTCCGACGATCGCGCGGGAGTCCCGCGTCGCCCGCATGACGGCTGGCGGCCCGCGCCGGCACCGCTGAGTCCGCCCATCGGCCGATGCGAGCATCTGGTCGAACTGTCGCGCGCACTGTATGGCGCACGCGCGGTGACCATCGTCGGTCCCGGCGGTGCCGGCAAGACCACGCTGGCCACGCTGCTCTGCCATACGCTGCGCGAGTTGTCCGGTGCCGTCTGCTTCGTGGACCTCGGGGCCATCGATATCGCGCGTGCGAATGACGAGCGTGTGGGCGGCGCGCTCGCCACGGCGTTCGGCCTCGACGCCGGCGACAGCGAATGCGAAGGACCCGGCCGGCGCCTGGACGAAGCGCTCGTCGGCGAGGTACTGAAAACGATTGCATCGCGCCGGACGCTGCTCGTGCTGGACAATTGCGAACACGTCGTGGACGAGGTGGCGCGCCTGGTCGAGCGGCTTTTGTCCAGCGCGCCGAACCTGCAGGTGCTGGCCACGAGCCGCGAGCCGCTGCGCGTGCGCGGCGAGCGCCTCTATCCGATACCGCCCCTGGGCATGCCGCCGATGGCTGGCGCGCTCACGGCGGACCAGGCCATGGTGTTTCCGTCGATCCAGCTGTTCATGGACCGTGCCACGGCAGGCGGTTACGACGCGCCGCTCGAGGACGAACACGCGCCGACCGTCGCGACGATCTGCCGCCGGCTCGATGGCAATCCGCTCGCGATCGAACTCGTGGCGAGCCGCGTCGCGCTCTATGGCATCGACGGCGTGGCCGAACTGCTCGGCAACCAGCTTGCGCTGTCATGGCGCGGGCGCCGCGACGCGCCCGCGCGGCAGGGCACCGTCGAGGCGACGCTCGACTGGAGCTGCAACCTGCTGCCCGCGCGCGATCGCAGGGTGCTGCGCTGCCTGGCGGCCTTTCCGAGCGAGTTCACGATCGACGCGGCCGTGGCCGCCGCGGCGCCGGAATTCGGCACCACCGCGGTCACCCAGTCCATTGCGGACCTGATCGAGAAATCGCTGATCGCGGTCCATGCGATCGATGGCAGCACCACGCTGCGACTGCTCGACACCACGCGGCTATACGCGGCGACCCGCCTGTAACCGGAACGCGCGCGTCACGGTAATTCACAACGTTTAACCCATGCGGCCCGCCGTACTCCCCTAGGCTGAAGAAAGTGATCGCGGCGGCAATCTGCGCAGCGTAATCCCGAACATGAAGGCCGGACATGAACGAGGGGTCCCCATGACCGCCAAGCCTTGCAACGGATCGCCCGTACTGGGACTTTCCGCTTTCGCCGCATCCGCCCTCGGCACGTCCGCGCTCGCCACCGCAACGCTGGCGCCCGCGGTGTCGCCACGGCAGGCGTGCCGACGCGGCCGCGCGCCGCGCCGGCCACGCCTGCTGCGCCCCGTGGTGATCGAGGGACTCGAACTGCTCAATCGCGTCGTCATCGCGCCGATGCGGCAGTACGCGGCGAACGACGGCTGCATGAGCGACTGGCACCTGATCCATCTGGGCCGGCTCGCGCTATCGGGCGCGGCGTTGCTCTCGATCGAGCACACGGCGGTGCTGCCCGAGGGCCGATCGACGCATGCGGACCTCGGCCTGTGGAACAGCATGACCGAGGCCGCGATGGGTCTCACGATCGAGAGCCTGCGCCGATGGTCGGACATGCCGATCGGCATCCTGCTGAGCCACGCGGGGCGCCGGGCATCGACCGATGTCCCCGGAAATCTCGGCGCCCACGCGCAGATCGCGCCGACGGAAGCGCTCGGCTGGCAGACCGTGGCACCGTCGGCACTGGCCTACGAGCCCGGCCAGGTCCTCCCGGAAGCGCTCGACCATCAGGACCTGCGCGTCATTCGCGAGGCGTTCGTGGCCGCCGCGCGCCGCGCCGTGAGCGTGGGCGTGGACACCGTGTTCATCGATGCCGCCGGCGGCCACCTGCTGCATCAGTTCCTTTCCCCTCTCTCCAATCGCCGCAACGACCTGTACGGCGGCACGCTCCAGAACCGGCTCCGGTTTCCGCTCGAGGTCTTCTCCGCGGTACGCGAGGCGGTGCCCGCCGGGCGCCCCCTCGCCTGCCGCATTCCCGCGCAGGACTGGATGAGCCAGGGGTGGGATCTCGAGCAGGCCTCGGTGTTCGTGCGCTGCCTCGCGGCGCAGGGCTGCGATGTGTTCTACGTCAGCGCGGGCGGCCTGCTCGCGTCGGAAGACGCGCCGTACGGCACGGGCTATCTGGTGCCCCTCGCCCGCGCGCTGAAGCAGGAGACCGGTCTGCCCGTCATCGCCACCGGCGCGATCACGGGTTTCGCACAGGCCGAGGCGATCATCGGGACCGGCGATGCCGATCTCGTCGCCATCGACCAGGCGATTCTCGACGATCCCTATTGGCCACGCCATGCGGGCATCGAACTCTGCGGCCGCCCGCAGCCCGCGCATCCGTGGGCGCGCGGGCAAGGCGGAGGCGCGCAGTGGGCAGACGAGTATTAAAGGAGACGAGCAGGCGCCCGCGACGCCCATCGTCAGACGCTGCCGTAGCAGCGTTCTCCTATACTCCTGGGATACACGCACCGCCCTGCGTGGCGTTGACAGACCCTCCACTGTCCCAGCGCATCGTGAAGCCTGAAACCGGCAAGCCACCTTGTTCTCCACCGGCGCAGGACGTTGCCAGCGCGTCGGTCCTCTCCTTTGGCCCGTTCCGCCTCTTTCCCGCGCAGCAGTTGCTGCTGAAACACGATACCCCCGTGCATATGGGCGCGCGCGCGATCGAGCTGCTGGCCGCGCTCGCGGAACGCAGCGGCGAACTCGTGTCCAAGGCCGAACTGATGGGCCGCGCGTGGCCCAACACCGTCGTGGAGGAGAGCAACCTCAAGGTGCATATGACCGCGCTGCGGCGCGCGCTTGGCGACGGCCAGGAGGGCCAGCGCTATATCGCGACCGTGGTGGGGCGCGGCTATCGATTCGTCTCGCCGGTGGTGAGCGGGCATTCCCCGATGCAGTCGCCCATGCCGCCGCAACTGGCGTCGCGGCTGCCGGCACTGACTACCTGCGTCGTGGGCCGCGCCGATGCCATCGAGGCCATCGGACACCAGTTGAAACAGCATCGTCTGGTGACGGTGCTGGGGTCGGGCGGTATCGGCAAGACGACCGTCGCGCTCGGCGTGGCAACGGCCGTTGCGCGGCGGCAGGATACCCATGTCTGTTTCGCGGATCTCGGCGTGCTGGGCGACAGCCGGTTCGTCGGCAATGCGATTGCCGCGGCGGCCGGCCTCACGCCGCAGGGCGGCGATTCCATCCCCGCGCTGGTGGAAGCATTTGCGCAGGCCCTGCGCGGCCGTCCCACGCTGATGGTGCTCGACAGCTGCGAACTCGTCATCGAGGAAGTGGCCGCCCATGCGGACCGGATGCTGAGCGCGATACCCGAGTTGCGCATCCTCGCGACGAGCCGCGAGACGCTTCGCGTCCGTGGCGAATGCGTCTATCGGCTCCAGCCGCTCGAACTCCCGCCACTCGCGCCCACGCTGACCGCGAAACAGGCGCTCGCCTATGCCGCCGTGGAATTGTTCGTGCGGCGCGCGTCCGAATGCGTGGACGAATTTCGCCTGCGCGACGACGATGCGCCCATCGTCGCCGATATCTGCCGGCGGCTCGACGGTATCGCGCTCGCCATCGAACTGGCCGCCACGCGCGTCGATGCATTCGGCATCCGCGAACTCCAGCTGCTGCTCGACGATCGTTTCCGCATCCTGATGCAGGATCGCCGCGGCGCCCTGCCCCGGCACCGCACGCTCGGCGCCGCGCTCGACTGGAGCTACAACGCGCTGCCGCCCGACGAACAGGCGCTGCTGCGCAGTCTGTCGGTCTTCGTCGCGCCGTTCACGCTGGAGTCCGCCATCGCGCTGCACCGGCAGCACGGCGCGCGCGACATGCCGAATTCCGCATGCATCGTCGACGAGCTGGCGCGACTGGTAGCCAAGTCCCTCGTCGTCGCGGATCTCGGCGGAAATGCCGTGCGCTACCGGCTGCTCGACACCACGCGCGCGTACGGGCAACGCAAGCTGCACGAAGCGCGCGAACTCGACCTGTGGCTGCACCACCATGCGCAGCTGACCATGCAGCGGCTGGCGAAGGCCGAATCCGAATGGGACGCGCGGCCCGCCGACGAATGGCTCCGCGACCATCACGACAAGATCGACGACGTGCGCGCCGCGCTGAAATGGGCGTTCACGTCCCGGAGCGCGGACGGCGCGGACGGCGCGATGGACGCGGCCACGAAGGACATGGCGCTCTCGCTGACGCTGGCCGCCATTCCGCTATGGATGCATCTGTCTCTCTACGACGAGTGCCAGCAGTTCGTCCGCCGCGCACTGCGGATCGTCGATGCGAAACGCGAGTCCGTGGTGGCGATGAAGCTCACGGGCGCCCTGGCCGCGGCCCTGCTCTACGCCACGGGCTCCACGCCGGAGGCCGGTAGCGCCTGGCAGCGCACGCTCGCCCTCGCCGAGCACAACGACGATGCCGAACATCGCCTGCGCGCGCTGTGGGGACTGTCGGTCTATCACACCTATCGCGGCGAGCACCGCACCGCGCTCGAACTCGAGGCACGTTTCCGCGCGCTCGCGGATGCGGCGGGCGACGCGTCCGCGCAATCGAGCGTCGATCGCATGATGGCGACGTCGTTGCGCTATCTCGGCGACCAGACACAGGCCCAGAGCCATCTGGAACGCATGTTGTCCGCCTACGTGGCGCCCGCGCGCGGCTCGCATATCGCGCGCTTTCAGCTCGACCAGCGCGCGGCCGCCTACGGCACGCTCTCCAACGTATTGTGGCTGCGCGGCTATCCCGATCGCGCGGTCGATACGGCCAGGAACGCATTCACGCATGCGCAGATGACCGCGCACGCGCTGTCCATCTCCAACGCGCTCGTGCACGCCACCTGTTCCATTGCATTGCATGTGGGCGACTACGCGGGGGCCCGCCATGGCCTCACGCTGTTGCGCGAACACCTTGCGCTGCATCCCATCGGCTACTGGAATGCGCTGAGCGTCGCGCTGGACGGGCTGCTGCGGATCGCGCTCGGCGATCGCAGCGGCATCGCGATGCTGCGCGAATCGCTGGACACGCTCGACGACTGCGGAATCCGGCTGCGCTTTCCGGCGTTTCTCGGCGCGCTGGCCCAGGGCCTCGGCGCCGAGGGCAACCTGTCGGGTGCCCACGCCACGATCGATGCCGCCATCAGTGCGGCCGTCACCAGCGGCGAGTGCTGGTGCATGGCGGAACTGCTGCGCATCAAGGGCGAGCTGTGGCGTACGGAATCGCGCGATGCGCATGCGGAGACCTGCTTCCTGCGGTCCATCAGCACCGCGCGCGAAAGCCATGCGCTGTCGTGGGAGTTGCGGGCGATGACGAGCTACAGCCAGCTGCTCGGCGCCCATGGGCGCGGAGCGGAAGCCGCCACCGCGCTGGACGGCGTGCTGTCGCGCTTCACCGAAGGCCACGGCACGGCCGACCTGCGGCAGGCCGCGGCGCTGATCGAACGGCTGCGGCACGACACGGTCGGCTGATATCGGCTGCCGTACGCGGCAGTCGGATGCAGTCCGCTGCCGTGCCCGTCAGCTCGGCCTGTACGCGTCTCGACACCATGCCGCCCGGCCCACCCTTCCTTACTCCGCCACGACGTTGGCCGCCTTCGCGACGGCACCCCACTTGTCCGTCTCGCTCCGGATATAAGCGGCGAACTCGTCGGGCTTCGTCGCCACCACTTCCGCGCCGAGCGTGGCGAGCTTGCTCTTCACCTCCGGCATCGCGAGCACCTTCACCATGGCCTCGTTCAACTGCTTCACGATCTCGGGCGACGTGCCGGCCGGCGCGACGAGCCCGCCCCACGACGAGGCGTCGAACCCCTTCAGCACCGACTCGTCGATCGTGGGCGCATTCGGAAACGCCGGCACGCGCTTCTTGCTGGCCACGGCGATCAGCTTGAGCTTGCCGCCGGTCACATACGGCCGTGCGGCCACGGCCGTCGTGAACATCATCGACACCTGCCCCGCCATCACATCGGTCATCGCGGGGCCGTCGCCCTTGTACGGCACGTGCATCATGTCGAGCTTGAGACCCGACTTGAACATCTCGCCCACGAGGTGATTCGACGAACCGTTGCCCGCGGAGGCGAACGTGTACTTGCCCGGATTCGCCTTGACCTCCGCCACCAGTCCCTTGATGTCCGTCGCGCTGACCTTCGGCCCCGCCACCAGCACGATCGGCACGGTCGTGGTCTGGCCGATCGGTGCAAAGCTCTTGTTGACGTCGTAGTTCAGGTTCGGATAGATCGTCTGGCTGATCGCATTGGGACCGACGTTCGCCATCAGCAGCGTATAGCCGTCGGCCGGCGATTTCGCGACCAGTTCCGCCGCGATATTGCCATTGGCGCCCGGCCGGTTCTCGACGACGAACGTGCCGCCCGTGACGTCCTTGAGCTTCTCGCTGAGCACGCGCGCGGTGGTATCGGATGCGCCGCCCGGCGGGTAAGGCACGACGATGCGCACGGGCTTGTCGGGATACGCGGCAAAGGCCACGCCCGAGAGCAGCGTGGCCAGCCCGAGCGTCATGCGCAAGCCTTGGACGATCGTGCGTCGGTTGATGGTTTTCATGGTTGTCTCCTCCACGTTCTGATTATCGGGGTTGGATGGGAATCAGCACAGCGCCTCTGGCGAGCGGCTTGACTGTCCTGCTGTAGATATTGAGCCAGCCCTGCTCGCTGGCACCGCGGATCGGGGTTGCCGATGCGCGGCGAGCTTCCATCTCCGCGGCATCGATCAGCAGGTTGATCTGGCGGCCCGGAATGTCGATCTCGATCTCGTCGCCGTCCTGCACGAGCGCGAGCGGACCGCCGGCCGCCGCTTCGGGACACACCTGTCCCACCGCGACGCCGCGATTGAGGCCCGACAGCTGGCCGTCGGTCACGACCGCGACCTTGCCGTTGAACCCGGCACCCTCGACCGCGGCGACGAACGACGAGGCGAGCGCCACGCCCGGCCCGCCGATGGGCCCCATGCCGCGCAGGCACGCGACCGTCCCTTCGGTAATACGGCCGCTGGCCAGCGCTTCGATCGCTTCTTCCTGCGAGTGGAATACGAGCGCCTTGCCGCGAAAGCTTTCGGCCTTCTCGCCCGCGTTACCGAGCTTGAGAATGCTGCCCTCGGGGGCGAGCGAGCCCCGGAGGATCACCAGCGAGGGCTTCGTCGACACCGGATCGTCGAGCGTGCGGAGAATCGATGGCGACGGCGCCTCGTAGGCGTCGAGGATCGCCTGCCACGTCTTGCCCGATACGGTCATGCACGACTGCTCGATCATCGGCGCAAGCCGCTTGATGGTCCCCAGCGTGCCGCCCGCCGCCTCGAGCTCTTCCGTGCGATGCGGGCCATTCGGCTTGACCGTCGCCAGCAGCGGCACCTCGCGACCGAGGCGATCGAACAGCTCGTAGAGATCCACGTCCGTGCCCGCTTCTTCCGCCACGCCCTGCAGATGCCGCAGCACGTTGATCGACGTCGACAGCGCCAGCGCCACGCGCACGGCATTGCGGAACGCCGCGGGCGTCAGGATGCTGCGCGGGTTCAGGCCCTCGTTGACCATCTCGACGATGCGCGCGCCGGCCGCGCGCGCCTGATCGACCATCGCCGGCGAATTGGCGAGCACGGGGCTCGCGCCGGGCAGCGTCAGGCCGAGCGCCTCGCAGACGATATGCATCGAGTTTGCCGTGCCGAGGCCCGCGCACACGCCCGGACTGCGCACCGCGCGCTTGCACATGCCGTCGAGGTCTTCGAACGAGAGCTGCCCCGTCACATGCATGCCGACTTTCTCGAACACGTCCTCGATATCCACGTGCTCGCCCTTGTAGTGGCCGCTGGCCTGATAGCCGCAGATCACGACGAGCGTCGGGATATCGAGCCGCGCCGCCGCCATCATCTGCCCCGGCGTCGTCTTGTCGCACGAGGCCAGGCACACCATCCCATCGAGCTGCGCGCCCTCGACCTGCACCTCGATGTCGTTCACGATCAGATCGCGCGACGGCAGGATGTAGCGGCCCTGCTTTCCCGCGCTCGTGATGAAGTCGCTCGGCGCGGCCGTGCGCACCTCGAAGGGGACACCGCCCGCCGCGCGGATCGCGGTCTTCACGTGCTCGGCCACGCCATCGAGGTGGCTGAAGCAGCTCGACAGTTCGGACGAGGTGTTCACCACCGCGATCTTCGGCTTGTCGAGATCCGCGTCGCTCAGTCCGAGCGCCTGCCATTGCGCCTTGCGAAGGGCCCAGCGCGTGGTGCCCGGGGTGAAATTGCTGCGGTAGTTGCGGGCGGTCATTGCAAGTCTCCAAGAAAGGCGCCGTTCTTCTCCAGCATCTGCTGGACGTCGGTAGCGGGTACGCGGTGCACGCTCGTTTCGCGATCGACGGCGGCCGCGACGGTCAGGCCTGCCGCCTCGCCCATCGCGAAGCATTGCGCGGTCACACGGATGGATGCCTGCGCACCGTGCGTGGCCGATGCGCAGCGGCCCGCCACCATCAGGTTGTCGAAGTCCTCGAGCAGCAGCGAGCGCAGCGGAATCTGGAAGTACGTCCCCGGCGGCAGCCAGATCCATTTGGTGGCGCGGCCCGCCGCGTGGTCCTCCATCGGCCATGCGCAGCACGCGATGACGTCGTCGAAGCGCGCGCCTTCCAGCACGTCCCGGTCGGTCAGTACGTAACTGCCCACGGTGCGGCGGCTTTCCCGGATACCGATCACGGCGCCCGTGTCCATCACGAACGCGGATGCGAATCCGGGCACGTAATTGCGAAAGGCCTTCAGGTACGTGCACACCTGCTCGCGTCCCGCCATCTCCGCGCGCGACATCACGCTGAGGTCGAACGGATTCGGAGATTTGCCGTCCACGGCCACCTTCGTGATGTTCAGGTGCGCCAGGCCGGGACGTTCGGCGAATACCCCGCCCGCGGTGCGCGGCAGCTCGTAGCCGTCGGCCACGGCCTGCTCCAGCCGCTCGCGCAGCGCGGGGCGGCTCAGCGTGGCCAGCGCGTCGGTATCGACGCCGCCGAACCGCACCATCGTGGTCGGAAACTGCAGGTCGCCGTCGGAGATCTCGCACGGCGCGCCGGCAAAGCTCACGAGGTCCGCATCGCCCGAACAATCGATGAACGCCTTCGCCCGAATGGCAAGACGCCCTTCCTTGGTCTCGATCAGCACCGCATCGACCTCGCGGTCGCGCGTGGCCACGCCGACCACCATCGCATGGAACAGCACCTCGACCTTCGCTTCCTGAATCAACTGATCGAGCGCGACCTTCATCGCGAACAGGTCGTACGGCAGCGACGCCGTCTCCAGCCATCGCGTGGGCGTGCCCAGGCCGTCGAGCCAGCGCAGGCGCTCGATCACCTCGTCGCAGAAGCCGCTCACGATCTGCGTGACCTGCGACTCGGTCACGGCATAGAGCCCGCAGATACTGCCGAGGCTGACCGAGGTCAGCGTGCCGCCGAGAAAGCCCTCCCGTTCCAGCAGCACGACCCTGGCGCCCGCGCGCGCGGCCGATATCGCGGCCGCCACGCCCGCCGCGCCGCCGCCCACCACGCAGACGTCGGCGGCGCGGAAGACCGGCGTGGACCGAGCGGGCTCGGACACCATGCCGTATGAATACGTAGTCATTTTTTCTCCAAAAAATGCGCGATCCGTTGCCGTTCCCACTTTTACGCGCTTGAACCTAAATGGTTACGTAGTCATTATACGCAAAAAAATCTGGCCGCCAACCTCAGGACGTCGTGCGCCGCAGCACGAGGTCGTTCGGCAGCACGAACGCGCGCGGCGGAAGATCCGGCTTCCCCATCCGATCCTCGAGCCGTTCCACCACCTGCTCGACCATCGCCGGCAGCGGCTGTTGCACGGTGCTCAGGCTGATGCAATCCCAGCGCGCCATCGGAATGTCGTCGTAGCCGACGATCCAGAGGTCGTCCGGCACCTGCCTGCCGCAACGCCGCGCCGCATCGAGGACCCCGATCGCCACGATATCGTTGGTGCAGAACACCGCGTCCAGTGCCGGACGTTCGGCAAGCAGCGTCTGCATCGCGCGCATGCCGTACTCGTAGCCGAAGTCGGTGGCATCGGCCCGCACGAAGGCATCCGTATCGATGAGGTCGCCAAGCCCCTCGATGAACCCGCGCTCGCGTTCGCGAATCGTGCTGGCCTTCGATCCCCTGCCCGGTGCCGCGGAAATCAGCCCCACGGACTTGCGCCCCGCGGAGCGGAAATACTCCGCCACGCGCCGGCCGCCCGCGTAGTTGTCGCTGACGATCGTGTCGAACAGGTCCGTTCCCACGGAACGGTTGATCAGGATGATGGGCTTGTCCGCGGCGACGCGCGCAAGCATCTCGCGCGATTCGTCGAGCGCCGCGGCAAAGATGACGCCATCGGTCGCACTCTCGGCGAGCGCGCGCACCGTGGCTTCGTCCATCTTGCCGTCGACTTCCCACACGGTGGTGCGGAAGCCGCGCAGCGCCAGACGCTCGACCAGCAGTTGCAGCAACAGCGGATACAGCGGATTGGAAAGACTGGCGACGACCACCGCGACGGTGCCGCTGCGGCGGGTCTTCATCTGGCGCGCGGCGGCGCTCGGCGAATATTCCTGGTCCTGAATCACCTTCAGGACGCGCGCCTTCGTCTCGGGCTTGACCGACGGCAGATCCTGCAGCACGCGAGACACGGTAGTCTGGGACACACCGGCCAGCCGGGCGATGTCGATACTGGTCAGCCGTTTCGTTGCGACAACCTTCGTCGCGCCACCCTTGGTCATCGCGCCACCGGTCCCGGAATTGAGTTGGCCCGCCCTACACGATTCGAACGTGTGACCGCTCGCTTAGAAGGCGAGTGCTCTATCCAACTGAGCTAAGGGCGGCCTGGAGAAGAGGCCCGCATTCTACCGCACACGCCGCCGCGCAAGAAGACCCGGCGGTCCGCGGCGTGGCTTACGGCCGCGCGGACGGTTGCGGCTTGCCCGCGCCATCGGGCGCGGACCGCTCGTCCTCGCGCACGCGCGGGCGGCGCGGCATGCCGGGCGCATCGCCGCTGTCGTGCGACGACACGCAGTTGCGGCCCATCAGCTTGGCGTCGTAGAGCGCGCGATCCGCGCGGCGCATCACGGCATCGGCGTTCTCGCCGGGCTGGCGCTCCGCCATGCCGATACTGACCGTGTAGGAAATCGGATCGGGCTCCGACGGGCACGGCGTGGCGCGCACGAGCGTGTTCAGGCGCAGGCTGGCGGCGCGCCCCGCTTCCATCGTGGTGGCGGGCATCACGACCGCGAACTCCTCGCCGCCCAGGCGCCCGACGATCGCGCCCGGCGGCGCGTTCCGGCGCAGCAGTCCCGCGAAATGGCGTAGCACGCTGTCCCCGGCCAGATGGCCGTACACGTCGTTGATGGCCTTGAAGTGATCGAGATCGATGAACGCGACCGTCAGCGGCTGCTGCGCGCGCTCGGCCTTCCTGCACGCGGCCTCGAGTTCCTCCCAGAACGCGCCGCGCGAGAGCACGTCGGTCAGGTCGTCATGGCGCGCGCGGCGCTCGAGCATGCGGCGCAGGCGATCGTGCGCCATCAGCGCGAAGCTGACCGACAGGCCGACCATGCCGAAGACGAGCAGCACGAGGATGCCGTCGTGCGGCGCGCTCTGCGCGAGGGCCGGCAGATGGCGCAGATCCACGAGCATGACGACCGCGGGCGCGATCAGCATGCCGATCAGCGCCGTGCACGCCAGCGCCACCAGGACCAGCGACAACGCGGCAAGCCGGCCCGTGCCGCGCTTCATCGGCACGCACGGCACCGTAATGCGCACGAGTTCGAGCAACAGCAGGATCTGCACGACGGACGCGGCAAGCGTGAGCGACGCCACCGCGGGCTCGGCGGTGGCATTCAGCACGGCGATGCCGTGGGCCGCCGGCGTGAAACCATGCTCCAGCGCATGCGCGCCGCGGGCCGCGAGGCCGGGCACATTGAGCGCGAGCAGCACCAGGCCGCGCCCGGGGCGGCCGACGAAATGGCGCATGCCATAGACCATCATGGAGAGGCCGGCCGTGAGCACGAGCTCGGGCACCGCCTCGAGCGGCAAGGCCGGACGCATCGTGTGGGCCGCGAGCAGCACGACTGCCAGGGCCACGATCAGATCGCCGGCGGCCCACGAACTCAGGCCACTGCGATCCATCCCCGGCGAGCGCCGCAGCACGGCGCAGACGACCGCCATCTGCAGCGCGAACAAGCCTGCGATCAGCACCACCACCTGCGACTGAAACATCTTCTTTCCCGTTCACAAGGGCCCTGCATGGCTCCGCACGGCCATGATGCCCTGATGTTGCGGCCTGCGATGGGCCGTCCTATTGTTGTTCCGCAGGTTCCGGATGCGGTCCGCCGAACGCGCCGGGCGGCGCGCGAGCGAACGATGCTCAGGCTACAGCCGTGCCCCCGCGTCGCTCGCGAAGACTGGCGTGCCATTGTTGTGATTGTCGGGACCGGGTCCGGAAGAGATCTGCCCTGGCCCCGTGGCGAACGGAGCGTCGGACCCTGGCGGTGTGCGGATTATGTCAGCGCGACGCCCCAAGTCAAGCCGAATCCCACCCCGTCTGAAGCAGGGTGCCTCCCAGCGGCGAAGCCCGCACTCCGCCCGCCCTCACCGTCGCATTTGACCCACGCGGTAACAAGGCGCTACAATCGCCGGCTTCGGAGCGTAGCGCAGCCTGGTAGCGCATCTGATTTGGGATCAGAGGGTCGTAGGTTCGAATCCTATCGCTCCGACCAGTTTTGCAGTCGTACTGCAGTAGTAAAGCCAGACCGGACAAGGGCTTGCGTCGAGCGACGTGAGCCCTTTTTCTTTGGGACGCGCGCCGGCACGCGCGCTGTGCCCGCCGCACGACGCCGCCACGGCGTGTTTGCCCCCGTCGTGATACAATACGGAGATCAGTTCCGGGGTACGTGAGCACTCCCGGAAGCCAGGCACGTCAAGATCGGCGGCCATCAAGACCTCCCCTCCACGATTCCCTCGGCGATGCCTGAACCCGCGCGACACCGCGTTTTCACGTCCGGTGCGCGCGTCGCAGGATCTCACTCAACTCGTGCAGCCTTTGGCTGCAAGCAAAGGACTACAAGATTGGCTAAGGAAGAACTCATCGAATTTGGCGGCGTGGTGTCGGAAGCCCTCCCCGACAACCGTTATCGCGTGACGCTGGAAAACGGCGTGGAAATCTGGGCATACGCTTCGGGCAAGATGCAGAAGCACCGCATCCGGATCCTGGCCGGCGACCGTGTGACGCTGGAAATGTCGCCCTACGATCTGACGAAGGGCCGCATCAATTTCCGCCACAAGTCCTGAGTTGTCCTGAGTTGTCCGCCCTTCGGGCGGGGATGTCACCGATGTGACCACAGTGGTGTCATCCCCGCGCCGCAGACTGACGGGCTGCCCGCAGGCTCTTCGAGCCTCCGGCAGCCCGTTTTGTTTTTTGGCCTCCATCCGCCGGGTCCCTCATGGTCTCCCCTCTTGCGCCCCGCTGGGTGCCTGACCATACTCGGGACTCGACCAGCCACCGTCCGCTCATGAATCTCATCCTGTGGCGCCACGCCGAAGCGGAAGACCTGCCTTCGGCAATGAGCCTGTCCCGCAACGCGGACCTCCAGCGCGTGCTGACCCCGCGCGGGCACAAGCAAGCCGAAGCCACGGCCAAATGGCTGCGCAACCACCTCCCCGCCCCCTATCGCGTGGTCTGCAGCCCCGCCGTGCGCGCACGCGAGACCGCCGCCGCGCTCTGCAGCGATGCCGAGGTGCTGGACGTGCTCGGGCTCGGTGCCAGCGTCACCGAGGTGCTGGCCACGGTCGGCTGGCCCGGCACGGACGACGCGGCCACCCAGACCGTCGTCGTCGTGGGCCATCAGCCGTGGCTCGGCCGCGTGGCCAGCCGCGTGCTGGCCGGCCGCGAAATGCCCTGGAGCGTGCGCAAGAGCGGCGTCTGGTGGCTCACCGGACGGACGCGCGACTCGGACGCGCAAGTCGCCCTGCGCGCCGTCATCCATCCCGATTTTCTCTGACTGCCACGCAGTGTTCGACTTCGCACGTTGCACGTGTCATAAATCTGTATCGTAAGCTTCACATTTCACGTAAAGCTTATGGCGCGTGGCTTCCAAGCCGGTTAGAGTCATTTCCAGCACCCACGCAACACCGTTCTGGTCACGGAATCGTCATGTTCGTGCCACGGCGTTGTCACTGGGCGTCCCTACATTGCCTACATTGTTTCGAAGCCGTTTCGTCACCGAAAGGACACCGAAAGGACACACAATGCGAGACCTTCCGACGCCTACTCAGCCGCTCTTCGACTCTTTGCCGACTGGCCAGACCGGCCAATCGGCGCGGAGGCGTCTTCCTCGTCAGCAAGATGCAACAAATGCAGCGCCTGCTTTCAGCGTGGCGTGGGCACGCCATCAGGACGAAGTAGAAGAAGCGCAGCGCCTGCGCTACAAGGTGTTTGCCGAGGAGATGGGAGCGCGCCTCCAGACCTCGACGCCGGACATGGACGTGGACATGTTCGACGCCTATTGCGACCACCTGATCGTCCGCGACCAGGAAACGCTCAAGGTGGTGGGCACCTACCGCGCCCTGCCGCCGCATCAGGCCAAGCGCATCGGCTGCCTCTATGCGGAATCCGAGTTCGACCTCGTGCGCCTGAACCACCTGCGCCCCAAGATGCTGGAAGTCGGCCGCTCGTGCGTGCATCGCGACTTTCGCAGCGGCAGCGTGATCATGGCCCTGTGGGGCGGTCTGGGCGAATACCTGCAGCGTTACGGCCTCGAGTCGCTGCTCGGCTGCGCGAGCGTGCCGATGAGCGATGGCGGCCACTACGCCGCGAGCCTCTACCGCCAGTTCGCGGAGCGTTCGCTGGCCCCCATCGAGTACCACGCGTTCCCGCGCGTGCCGTTGCCCGTGGACGACCTGAACCAGACGCTGGATGTGGATCCGCCCGCGCTGATCAAGGGCTATCTGCGCCTTGGCGCGAAGATCTGCGGCCTGCCCGCGTGGGATCCGGACTTCAACGTCGCGGACTTCCTCACGCTGCTGCGCGTGCGCGACATGAACCCGCGCTATGCGCGGCACTTTCTGGGTCTGAAGTAAAAAAAGCCGCGCGTCGCGCGGCTTTTTTCTTTACACGTACACGACCTTGTAGCGCTTGCCGATGCGCTCCCACTCGTCGGCTTCCTGCGCGAGGCTGTACTCGACCAGCGGGTTCGCGTCGATCCAGTTCTTCGGCAGCCGCACCTCGAAGCCCTCGTCGAGCGCTTCCGAACGCTGGCTCACGCGGATGTCCGGCAGCTTCGCATCCGAACGGCGGCGGCACAGCACGAACGCCAGGCGCAGGCTGAACAGCATGCGCCAGTCGAGGAACTTGCCGCTGCCGGACAGCTTGCCGAGCTTGCCCGCATGGCCGAGCAACAGCGTGGCCAGCCGCGCCTGATCGGTCTTCGAGAAGCCTGGCATGTCCGCGTGCGTCGCGATATAGGCCGAGTGCTTGTGATAGCCGCCGTGCGAGATCGACATGCCGATCTCGTGCAGGCTCGCCGCCCAGCCGAGCAGCGCGAGGTTGTCCTCGCGGCGCTCGTGCGCCGGCTCCGGAAACTGCGCCAGCAGTTCGCGCGCGGCCGCGCCCACGCGGTCCGCCTGCGCGCGATCCACCGCGTAGCGGCGCATGAACTGATCGACCGTGACCGTGCGCATGTCCTCGTGATGGCTGCGGCCCAGCAGGTCGTACAGCACGCCGAGACGCAGCGCGCCGTCGGTAACGTCCATGCGGTCGATATCGAGTTCGGCGAATACGCCGAGCATGATCGACAACCCGCCCGGCAGCACCGGGATGCGATCGGCCTTGAGCCCCGCAAGCTTGACGCGATTCGCGTTCTCCGCCTTGATCAGCGCGCGCTTGAGTCGCTCGAGCCCTTCGCGCGTGATGCCATGCTCGGCGGGATTGTCGTTCATGCCATTGAGCTCGATGAGCTCCGCCAGCGCGCGCGCGGTGCCCGACGACCCCACGGCCTGCTGCCAGCCCGCGGCGCGGTACTGGCGCACGAGCACCTGGATCTCGCGGCGCGCGGCCAGTTCGGCCTGCTTCATCGCGTACTCGTCGACATTGCCGCTCGGGAAGAACTGGCGGCTGTGCGAGACGCAGCCGATATACAGGCTTTCCATCAGCTTCGACTGATAGCCGCTGCCGATGATGAATTCCGTCGAACCGCCGCCGATATCGACGACGAGGCGATTGCCCTGGCATGCCGGCGCATCGTGCGAGGCACCGAGGTAGATCAGGCGCGCTTCCTCGCGGCCCGCGATCACTTCGATCGGGAAGCCGAGCGCATGCTCCGCTTCGATCAGGAACTCGGGGGCATTGCGCGCGACGCGCAGCGTATTGGTGGCCACCGCGCGCACGTGCTCGGGCGCGAAGTCGCGCAGCCGGTCGCCGAACCGGCGCAGCGCGTCGATGCCGCGGCGGCGCGCGGGCTGGTCGAGGTACTTGTCGGGGGTCAGGCCGGCCGCGAGGCGCACGGGTTCGCGCAGGGCATCGACCTGAAAGATCTGGCTGGCTGGGCCGGACGCCGTCGGGGTCTCGTCAACGCGCCCGATCATCAGGCGGAAGCTGTTCGAGCCCATGTCTACGGCGGCCAGCAGGCGTGGTGTCTGTGTCATTGCTAGTGTGAAGCACGGGGGTGGCGGGATCGACCGGGTGGCGCCACCGCATCAAACCCCGTAAATTATGTCTTCGTCATGTCCGGAGCATGACAAATCCACAGTGTCATGTAAATGACACACAACTATGGAAAAGTCGCCACATTCCGAAAAAGAACATTCATGACCATGTCGACGACTGCGCCCGGCACCCTGCTTAACCGCGAGCTGGGCATCCTAGAATTCAACGCGCGCGTCCTGGCGCAAGCCGCCGACCCCAACGTCCCGCTGCTGGAAAGGCTCAAGTTCATCTGCATCGTTTCCAGCAACCTCGATGAGTTCTTCGAAATTCGGATGGCGGGTCTCAAGGAGCAGATCCGCGACAATGCATCGGGCACGACGCCCGACGGCCTCTCGTTCCTGCAGACCTATCACCTGGTCACAGAGCGCACGCAGCGCCTCGTGGCCTCGCAGTATGACATGCTGCAGAACGTCATATTCCCCGCGCTCGAGCGGGAAGGCGTCTACTTCCACCTCATGGGCACGTGGACGGACGCGCAGCGCGGCTGGGCGCGCGACTTCTTCGTGCGCGAACTCGGGCCGGTCCTCACCCCGATCGCCCTGGATCCCGCGCATCCGTTCCCGCGCGTGCTCAACAAGAGCCTGAACTTCGTGGTCGAACTGTCCGGCAAGGACGCCTTCGGCCGCGACGCGGACCTCGCCATCGTGCAGGCGCCCCGCGCGCTGCCGCGCGTGGTCAAGATGCCGGAGAAGCTGTCGGGCTACCCCTACGGCTTCGTGATGCTCTCGTCGTTCATGCAGGCGTTCGTGCACGAGCTGTTTCCCGCCATCGACGTGCAGGGATGCTATCAGTTCCGCGTCACGCGCAATTCGGACCTGTTCGTTTCCGAGGACGACATCACCGACCTTCGCGAAGCGCTGCAGGGCGAGCTGCCCGCGCGCCATTTCGGCGACACGGTGCGGCTCGAGGTCTCGTCCGACACCCCCGCCCCGCTCGCGCGCCGGCTGCTGCTGGAGTCGGGACTCGGCGAGCAGGACCTGTATCGCGTGAGCGGGCCGGTGAACCTCGTCCGGCTGATGCAGATTCCCGACCTGATCGACCGGCCGCTGCTCAAGTACCCGCCGCACGTGGCCGCGCCGGTCAAGGCGTTTCCGCCCGGCGCGCCGATGTTCGACGTGATCCGCCATCAGGACGTGCTGCTGCACCACCCGTACGAAAGCTTCAGCTCGGTGCTGGACCTGCTGCAGCTGGCGGCGGCCGATCCGAACGTCGTGGCCATCAAGCAGACCGTCTACCGCACGGGCAACGAGTCCGCGGTGATGGAAGCGTTGATGTCCGCCGCGCGCAACGGCAAGGAAGTCACGGTCGTGGTGGAACTGCTCGCGCGTTTCGACGAAGAGACCAATATCAACTGGGCCGAGCGGCTGGAATCGGCGGGGGCGCACGTGGTGTACGGCGTGGTCGGCCACAAGTGCCACGCCAAGATGCTGCTGATCGTGCGGCGCGAGCCCAGCGACGGCAAGAGCATGGTCAAGGGCAAGTCCGTTCAGCTGCGCCGCTACGCCCATCTGGGCACGGGCAACTATCATCCGCGCACGGCGCGGCTCTATACGGACTTCGGCCTGCTCACGGCCAACGAGAAGGTCTGCGAGGACGTGCATCACGTGTTCCAGCTGCTGACCGGCACCGCGGGCACGATCCGGCTGAATCATCTGTGGCAGTCGCCGTTCACGATGCACAGCAACCTCGTCGAGCATATCCGCAACGAGGCCCGCAACGCGCGCGCCGGCAAGTCCGCGCGCATCATCGCCAAGATGAACGCGCTGCTGGAGCCTTCGATCATCGAGGAACTCTACAAGGCGTCCCGCGCGGGGGTGAAGATCGACCTGATCGTGCGCGGCGTCTGCGCGCTGCGGCCCGGCGTGCCCGATATGTCCGAGAACATCACGGTGCGCTCGATCGTCGGCCGCTTCCTCGAGCACCACCGCGTCTACTACTTCCGCGCGGGCGGCGAGGACGTGCTGTACCTGTCCAGCGCCGACTGGATGGACCGCAACCTGTTCCGCCGCGTCGAGGTCGCGTTCCCGATTCTCGACCGCGCGCTCAAGGCCCGCGTCATCAAGGAAAGCCTGCAGGTCCATCTTCGCGACAACGCGTCGGCGTGGATCATGCAGCCCGACGGCGAGTATGCGCGGAAGCCTTCCCGCGCGAAGAAGGCGTACGTGAGCCAGGTGGAACTGCTCGGCATGTTTGGCGGCTAGTTTCGCGGCGCGCGCCGGCGGCGCGGAGATGGCAAAGATGTGTTGGGATCGGCCAGCGGGAGCGCTCACGTTCCTAGACTGGCGCAATCCTCATCAGCGATTGCCATCTCATGAAAGCCAAGCTCATTCCGTTGTTGCTCGTCGCCGGTAGCGCACTCCTCGCCACGCGGGCCCATGCCGTCAGCGGCACGATCACGTTCAGCGGCGAGGTCAAGACGAACACCTGCAAGATCAACGACCTGAAGGATAGCGCCGCGAACTTCACGGTGCCACTCCCGCATGTCTCGGCCGATGCGCTTTCCACCAGCGGCGCGACGGCCGGGCGTACGCGATTCGATATCCGTCTTTCGGACTGCAATACAGATCCTGCCGGCAGCGCGTATGTGCATTTCGAAGGCAGCAACGATGCGGATCCGCAGTCCGGCCATCTGAAACTGGAGTCCACCGCCGGCGCCAAGAATGTACAGATCGCCCTCCTTGATGCCAGCGGCAACTCCATTCCCCTGAATGGCAACGCCCCCATTCCCACCGCGGTGCCGATCGGTACCGACGGCTCGGCCACGCTGCATTACGCCGCGCAATACGTGGCCACGGGCAAGGCCCAGGGTGGCAAGGCCACGGCACGCGTGAACTTTACGATCGTCTACCAGTAAGCGCGGACATCCATCGCAGTCATGTCGTTCCGATTCGCGCGAGTAGCGAAGGTTGCCACGGCCGTCGCGGGCTTTCTCGCCAGCGGGCTCACGCACGCCTCCATCGTCATCGACAACACGCGCGTGGTTTATCGCGCGGCGGAGGCGGAGGCGACGGTCCGCCTCACCAACAGCGGCAGGCACCCCTCGCTCGCGCAGGTCTGGATCGACGATGGCGACGCCACCGCGTCGCCCGCCTCGGCCGATGCGCCGTTCGTCGTGACGCCACCCATCGCGCGTATCGACCCGGACAAGGGGCAGACGCTACGTATCGTGTACACGGGCGAACCGCTGCCGGACGATCGCGAGTCCCTGTTCTATCTCAACGTCCTCGAAGTGCCCCCCAGGCCCACGGGCGAAGCGGCACAGGGCAATCTGCTGCAGATGGCGTTCCGCACGCGCCTGAAGCTGTTCTTTCGCCCCGCATCGCTTCCCGACGCTGCCGCGGAGGCCCCCACGCGCGTGACATGGCGCGTGACCGGCCGCGCGGTGGACGGCGACCGCGGGCTGACGCTCGAGGCCACGAATCCCACGCCCTACCACGTGACGCTCATCGACATTTCGCTTGCCGAACCGAAGCACGCCGCCCCGGCGCCCCACCGCGTCGGCGGCATGCTCGGCCCCGGTGCATCCCGGCAATTCCGGCTGGAGGGTGTCGTGCGGAACGGGGTCGATCCCGCTGCGGGAACGCGCGTCAGGTTCGGTGCCATCAACGATCAGGGCGGCACATGGTACGGCGAAGCGTCGGTGCAATAGGCACAGTAGGCGCATCGGGACGATTGGTGTTGCCTGCGCAAGTGTTGCCGTGAGCCGCGCCGCGGCACTGACCCTCGCACCCGCCGCGCTCGTCGCGATCGCCGCATCCGCGCCGTCACTCGCGGCAGGCGACGCCACCACGACGCTTGCCGCGGTCGAGTTCAACATGGGATTCCTGCATGGTGACGGACCGCCCATCGACGGCTCGCGATTTGCGTACGGCAATCCCGTCCAGCCCGGTGTCCACACGCTCACGCTCTACGTGAATGGCCAGCGCGTGGGCCGCGCGGCCATCCGGCTCGCGACCGTCGCGGACCACGGTGCCCTCCCGCTGCCGTGTTTCGATCGCGCGTTGCTGCAGCGGATCGGTGTCGATCTGGCCCGCCTTTCCGCGGCTGCGAGCGCCGCCCTCGTCAGCGCAGACGACCGCTGCGATCCCGTGGGCGCGCTGGTCGAGGGCGCCACCGCGCATTACGACATGAGCGACTTCCGCCTCGATGTCGGCGTTCCGCAGATCGCGCTCGCGCGGCACGCGCGGGGCTACACCGATCCGGCGTACTGGGATGATGGAGTGCCCGCGGCCATCCTGCGCTATGACGGCAGTGTCTTCGCCACGCGGACGACACAGGCCTCCGCCGCCGGCTCCGCCATGCAGGCTTACCTCGGCCTTCGCGGCGGCATCAACCTGGGCCCCTGGCGCCTGCGCCATGTCGGCAACCTGAGCACGAGCACGCACGCGGGTGCGAGCGCGCGCTACACGCCCACGCTGACCTACGTACAACGCGCCATCGCGCCGCTCGACAGCCTGCTGATACTCGGCGACGGCTTTACCGAAGGCACGCTGTTCGATAGCGCGGGCTTCCGCGGTGTGCAGCTGACGAGCGACGACCGCATGCTGCCCGACTCGCGCCGCGGCTTTGCTCCCATCGTGCGCGGCATTGTCAATACCAATGCGCGCGTGCAGATCCGCCAGGGTGGCAACCTGCTTCTCGAGACCACCGTCGCGCCGGGCGCATTCGAGATCGACGACCTGTACCCCACGGGCTACGGTGGCGACCTCGAGGTCATCGCCACCGAGGCGGACGGCAGCGTGCGCACCTGGCGCGTGCCGTTTTCCGCCACGGTCAAGGCGCTGCGCCGGGCGTCACGCGCTTCTCGGTCACCGCCGGCCAGTATCGCCATCCATCGGTCGCCGACACGCCCTGGCTCGCGCAGGGCGTGCTGCGGCATGGGCTGAACAACGTCGTGACGCTCGAGGGCGGCGTGGCAGCCTCGCGAGACTATGCGGCCCTCGCGGGCGGCATCGCGCTCAACACCGCGTATGGCGCGCTCTCCGCCGATCTCGTGCAGACGTTCGCGGGGTCCGTACGCGGCCAGCGCCTGCGGCTGGCCTATCAGCGCCTGTTCCCCGGCATCGGCACGAGCGTGTCGGTGTCCGGCGATCACCAGATGGGCGGTAACTATCTCTCGCTCGCGGATGCCGTCATGCTTCGGCATGTCCCCGCGGGTCGCGAAGCCCCGTCGCCGAGGCCGGTCCGGCGCCTGCAGGCGCTCGTCAATCAGCCGCTGGGCGACCGCTTCGGCGCGTTGTATGTCTCCGCGGCGGTACAGGCCCAGCGGCATCGCGGTGGCCTCGGCACGCAGTTCCAGCTCGGCTACACCCATGCGTTCGGCCGACTGCGCTACAGCCTCGCGGCATCGCGCGATTTCAGCGTGGACACCGGCCGATGGAACCACCGCATCATGCTGACGCTCGGCATGCCGCTCGGCCAGGGCGCGACGACGGCGAGCGCGGCGGCCGCACTGACCTACGATCCGCGCGGCCGCACGATCGCGCAGCAGAGCCTGACCGGCAGCATCGGCGACGCGCCGACGCTGACCTATGGGCTGACCGCGAACGCGACCCGCGCGAGCCGCACGGCCGACGGCAACGACCCCGGCGAAGCGTATGGCGCCAGCGCCAACGCCACCTATTTCGGTACCATGGCGACGGTCAATGGCAACGCGGGCGCGGCATCGGGCTATCGCCAGGCAGGCGGCGGCGTCTCGGGGGTGATCGTCGGCTACGCCGGTGGCGTGGCCGCGTCGCCCGCGCAGGGCGACACGCTGGCCGTGGTGGAAGCGGACGATATTCCCGGCGCGCGCATTGCCTCGGCAAGCGGCACGCGCATCGGTCCATGGGGACGCGCGGTGGTCTCGAACCTGCAGCCGTTCGCGCGTAATGCTATCGAGATCGATCCGCGCGGACTGCCGTTGAGCGTGGAACTCGGGGAGGACACCCGTCATGTGGCGCCGACCCAAGGCGCCGTGGTCCGCGCGCGCTTCGAGACCCATCGCATGGGCCGCGCGGCGCTGATCCGCGCGCGCATGGCGGACGGCCAGCCGCTGCCCTTCGGCGCCGAGGTCTTCGCCGCCGACGGCCGCCGGATCGGTACTGTCGCGCAGGGCGGACGCGCGCTCGTACGCGGATTGCCGGAGGACGCCAGAACGCTCACCGTGACGTGGGGCGCCGATCCGCATCAGCAATGCGCGCTCGATGTCGCGCTGACGGGGGGCACCAGCGACCTCGCCGTGGGAGAAGGCCGATGTGCCGCGCCGCTATGAGATCGCCAGGGCCACCGCGCGATCGGTACTGTCGCGCAGCGCGCTCGCTCCTGCGCGGATTGCCGGCGGACGCCAGAACGCTCACCGTGACGTGGGGCGCCGATCCGCATCAGCAATGCGCGCTCGATGTCGCGCTGACGGGGGGCACCAGCGACCTCGCCGTGGGAGAAGGCCGATGTGCCGCGCCGCTATGAGATCGCCGGGGCCACCGGACATGCGCGCGCGCGTCGTGGCCATGATGTCCCCGCCGGACGGCGATCCGCATAGGCAATGCACGCGCGATGCCGCGCTGACGCGCGCCACCAGCGACCTCGCCGTCGGAGAAGGCCGATGTGCCGCGCCGCTATGAGATCGCCGGGCCCACCGGACATGCGCGCGCGCGGCGTGGCCATGGTGCCCCCGCCGGACGGCGATCCGCATCGGCAATGCACGCGCGATGCCGCGCTGACGCGCGCCACCAGCGACCTCGCCGTCGGAGAAGGCCGATGTGCCGCGCCGCTATGAGATCGCCGGGCCCACCGGACATGCGCGCGCGCGGCGTGGCCATGCTGGCCGGGCTGCTGTCCCTGCCGTGCGTCGCGTGGTCCGCCGCATGCACAGGCGGCGGGCAGACCTACGTGCTGATGCTGCCCGCCACGATCCGCGTCCTGCCTACGGCGTCGGTCGGCACCGCGCTGACGGGCTGGATCGATTCGCCCGCCGTGAACGACCACTACACCTGCGCGGCAGGCGCCGACGCCGGCATCGGCTCGCGCCTGCCCGGCGTGCGCGAAGCTGGCCTCGATATCCAGTCGGACGGTGTCACATATGCCGTCTATCGGACGGGGCTTGCGGGCGTGGGCATGGCCATCCGCCGCGACGTGAAGATCGGCGACCGGGTCTATGCGGGCTGGCACCGCGCCGGCACGCCGGGCAATGCCGCGTCATGGCAGGTCGACCGCACGCGCACACAGGGCACAGCGACACAGCCAGGCGGCATGGAAACGACCGGGGTGCGGTTCGGCGTGATGCTGGTCAAGACCGGCCCCGTCACGGCGGGCACGCTGCCGTCCGAGCTCGTCGCGGAAGGCGCCGCCGTGATCGGCGACGTCGCGCAGACGACGCCGCCACCGGTCACCTTCCGGATATCGGCCACCGCGGTGCAGCCATCCACGTGTCGCACGCCCGATGTGGTCGTCGACCTCGGCACGCATATGACGCACCGCTTCACGGGCCCCGGATCCACGACGCCACCCAGGCTGTTTCAGTTCGCGCTCAACGATTGCCCGGCCGGCCTGAACGGCATCACATACCGGATCGATGCGCGCTCCGCCATCGTGGCCGCCGACAAGGCCGTGGTCGCGCTCAATGCCGCGTCCGGCGCCACCGGCGTCGGTGTGCAGCTGCTGGATGCCGCGGGCGACCCCATGCGGCTCGGCACGCCGATCGACGTGCCCGGTTACGACACGCGCCGCGACGCCGACTATGCGATTCCGCTCGCTGCGCGCCTCTACCAGACCGGGAGCGTGGTCACGGCCGGGGCCGTGCGCGCGGAGGTGACCGTGACGCTCGACTACCGCTAGGCAACCTGGCGCGCGGCGTCCTCGGGCTCGTAGCCGCTGCGGTCCGCGGGGAAGATGATGCGGAACGTGCTGCCACGGCCGAGCTCGCTGGTCACGCGCAGATCGGCGTGGTGGCGCGACAGCACGTGCTTGACGATGGCGAGACCCAGGCCCGTGCCGCCCGTGTCGCGCGAGCGGCTGCGATCGACGCGATAGAACCGCTCGGTCAGCCGCGGGATATGCTCGGGCGCGATGCCCAGCCCCGTATCGCTGACCGAGAACACCGAATGGCCGTCGGTGAACTTCATGCGGATGGCAATACGGCCGCCGTCCGGCGTGTAGCGCACCGCGTTGGAGACGAGATTGCCGAGCGCCGACAGCAGTTCCTGCTCGGCACCGCGCAGCACCACGGCGGGATCGATCTCCACCTCGATGCGATGGCGCTGCTGCGACAGCGCCTCCGCGTCGTGCACGAGGTGCGCGGCCAGCGCGGCCACGTTGATGCGGTCGAACGTCGGCGCCTGCGCATCGCTCTCGAGCTTGGCCAGCGCCAGCAGATCCTCGACGATGCGCTGCATGCGCATCGACTGCACGAGCATCATGTCGATATAGCGATGGCGATCCTCTTCGGAGACCGGCAGGTCCCGCACCGTTTCCAGAAAGCCGGTCAGCACGGTCAGCGGCGTCTTGAGTTCGTGCGAGACGTTCGCCACGAAATCGCGCCGCATGGCTTCGGTGTTTTCCACCTTGGTGATGTCCTGGGTCAGCACGAGCTTTCGGTTCTCGCCATAGGGAAGGATCTGCACGGCCGTCACGTTGCGCTTGTGCTCACCCATGTCGCGCATGACGAGCGGCTCGTCGTAGCGCTCGCGCGTCAGGTAATGGACGAACTCGGGCCGGCGAATCAGGTGCGTGATGCGCTGGCGCACATCGCGCCGCGCATTGAGCCCGAAATGATGCTCGGCCACGCCGTTGCACCATTCGATCTGGTCGGCATCGTCGAGCATCAGCACGCCGTAAGGGGATGCCTGAATGGCCTGGATAAAGCGCGTGTGCTGCTGCTCCACCTGCAGCACCTGCGTGCGCCAGCGCTTGACCAGCCGGTGCAGGCGGTAATAGACCTCGCCCCAGATACCGAGCGCGCTCGGAATCTCGCCGTAGGCCGGCGCGTCGAGCACCTTCCACAGCCGGTTGATCTGGAACAGGTAGTACCCCAGCAGCAGGAACAGCATCGCGCACAGCGCGAGCAGTGCGGCCAATGCGCCGGCAAACAGGTAGATTCCGGCGGCGATGACGGCAAGGCTGATCAGGGCGGCCGCGGATCGGGCCCAGATGATATTCATGCGGAGGTAAGGGAATCGAACGGCTTCAGACGGCGCTCATGCGAGATTGGACCGCGTTTGCGACGGAGTGTGCCACGGAATCAAACCGGTGGCACATGGCGGATTCCCCGCAGATGCCATCGCCGCCGGGCGGATGCGATGGCACCGGATGCATCTCAGTGGCTTGGCGAGCGGGCCAGACGGTACCCGCTGCCGCGCACGGTCTCGATCATGTTGCTGTAGCCGCCCGGCGTGAGCGCCGCGCGCAGGCGCTTGATATGGACGTCCACCGTGCGTTCCTCGACGAACACGTGATCGCCCCACACCTGGTCCAGCAGCTGCGAGCGGCTATGCACGCGCTCCGGATGCGTCATCAGGAAGTGCAGCAGCCGGAACTCGGTGGGACCGAGGTCGAGCTTCAGCGGACCCGCGTCGTCCTGGCCCGTCACGCGATGCGTGGCCGGGTCCAGGCGCAGGCCGTTGATCGCCACCACGTCATCGGTCAGCTGCGGCGCGCGGCGGCGCAGCACGGCCTTGATGCGCGCGAGCAGCTCCTTCGGCGAGAAGGGCTTGGTCACGTAGTCGTCGGCCCCCGCCTCGAGACCCATGACCTTGTCCTGCTCCTCGCTGCGCGCGGTGAGCATGATGATCGGAATCTGCTTGGTGCGGTCGTTGGACCGCAGCTCCTTGGCGAAGGTCGCACCCGATTTGCCCGGGAGCATCCAGTCCAGGAGCACGAGGTCCGGCAAAACGTCGCTCATCAGCGACAGGGCCTGCTCGGCGTTGTATGCCCGGATCGGATAATGTCCCGCGTGCTGCAGGTTGACGGCGATCAGTTCCGCGATCGCCGGTTCGTCCTCGACAACGAGAATACTGCTTGGCATGTAATTTTTCTCCGCTCTTCGTCAGTCCAGTACCGCGTCAGCTCAGCGCTTCCCGCTCCATGTCTTCACGGGAGGCGTGGCGGACGTCGGTACCCTTCACGATATAGATGATGAACTCCGCGATGTTCTTGGCATGATCGCCGATCCGCTCCACCGCCTTGGCGATGAACAGGAAATCGAGCGCCACCGAGATGGATCGCGGATCTTCCATCATGTACGTAATCAGCTTGCGCACGAACGCACGGAATTCGTCGTCGATCGCCTTGTCGTCCTTGACGATGCGGGCGGCGGCCACGGTATCGAGCCGCGCGAACGCGTCCAGCGCCTGGCGCAGCAGGGAGATGGCCATCTCGCCGGACAGCTTCACCTCGGAATAGTTGATCGTGTGCGCGGCGGCGTCTTCCATGATGTGCTTGGTGCGCTTGGCGATCTTCTCGGCCTCGTCGCCCGCGCGTTCGAGGTTCGTGATCGTCTTGGAGATCGCCATCACGAGGCGCAGGTCGCGCGCCGTCGGCTGGCGGCGCGCGATGATATTGCCGCAATCCGCGTCGATTTCCACTTCCAGCGCGTTGAGCTGCAGCTCGCGCGCGATCACGCGATCAGCGACTTCGCCGTCGAAATCTGCCAGCGCGCGCATGGCCGATTCGATCTGCGACTCCACCAGGCCGCCCATCTGCAGCAGTTTGGTGTTGATCGCGTTGAGGTCGGCGTCGAACTGCGTCGACAGGTGCTTGTCAGTCATGGTGTTCTCCTGGCCGCTATGCGTATGTTACGCGCGATGTTGCGTCGGCAGTTGCGCCGTCGGTTGCGTCAGCCGAAGCGGCCGGTGATGTAGTCTTCCGTTTCCTTGCGGTGCGGCTTGATGAAGATCTTCTCGGTTTCACCGAACTCGATCAGCTCGCCCAGGTACATGTACGCCGTGTAGTCCGAGCAGCGCGCGGCCTGCTGCATGTTGTGGGTCACGATCACCACGGTGTACTCGTCCTTGAGTTCGGCGATCAGTTCCTCGATACGGCCCGTGGAAATCGGGTCCAGCGCCGAGCACGGCTCGTCCAGCAGCAGCACTTCGGGGCGGATGGCGATACCGCGCGCGATGCACAGCCGCTGCTGCTGGCCGCCGGACAGGCCGTAGCCCGACTGGTGCAGCTTGTCCTTGGCCTCGTTCCACAGCGCGGCCTTGGAGAGCGCCCACTCCACGCGGTCGTCCATCTCCGAGCGCGACAGCTTCTCGAACAGGCGCACGCCGAATGCGATGTTGTCGTAGATCGACATCGGGAACGGCGTCGGCTTCTGGAATACCATACCGACCTTCGCGCGCAGCAGCGCGATGTCCTGCTTGCTCGTCAGCAGGTTCTCGCCGTCCATGTTGATCTCGCCCTCGGCGCGTTGCTCCGGGTACAGCGCGAACATCTTGTTGAACGTGCGCAGCAGCGTGGACTTGCCGCAGCCCGACGGACCGATGAACGCCGTGACCTTGCGGTCCGGGATCGACATGTTGATGTGCTTGAGCGCGTGGAACTGGCCGTAGTAGAAGTTCAGGTCGCGCACATCGATCTTGGCGCGGACGGTATCGGGAATGTCGATGACGGTAGAGGTCATGCTCATGTCTCGCTTGAATTCGGTTATTTCTTGAACAGCATGCGCGCGACGATGTTCAGCGCCAGCACACCGACGGTGATCAGGAAAACGCCAGCCCACGCCAGTTGCTGCCATTCCGTGAACGGGCTCATCGCAAAGCGGAAGATCGTCACGGGCAGGTTGGCCATCGGCTTGTCGAGGTCCGTACTCCAGAACTGATTGGAGAGCGCCGTGAACAGCAGCGGCGCGGTCTCGCCCGCGATACGCGCCACCGCCAGCAGCACGCCGGTGATGATGCCCGCGTACGAGGACTTGACCGTGATCGACATGATCATCTTCCACTTCGGCGTGCCGAGGGCCACGGCCGCCTCACGCAGCGCGTTCGGCACCAGGTTCAGCATGTTCTCGGTGGTCCGCACGACGATCGGCACCTGGAGCAGCGCCAGCGCGCAGATGCCGGCCCAGGCCGAGAAATGGCCCATCCGGGTCACCACGAGCGCGTAGACGAACAGGCCGATCACGATCGACGGCGCCGAGAGCAGGATGTCGTTGATAAAGCGGATAAAGCTGGCCAGCATGTTCTTCTGGCCGTACTCGGCGAGGTAGATGCCCGCCAGCACGCCCAGCGGCGTGCCAATCAGCGTGGCGATTCCCACCATCACGAAGCTGCCGAAGATCGCGTTGGCCAGACCGCCGCCGGCGGTGTTCGGGGCCGGCGTCATCTGCGTGAACAGATCGAGCGACAGGCCGCCGATACCGAGCGAGATCGTGGTCCAGAGGATCCACATCAGCCAGAACAGGCCGAACCCCATCGCGGCCAGCGAGGCGGTCAGCGCATACAGGTTCATGCGGCGGCGCGAGCCCTGCAGGCGCATGCGCACTGCGTCGGCATCGGGCCGGACTGCGGGAATGGAAGACGTCGCCATGGCGTTGCTAGCTTGGTTCATTTGCCCCCCTCGTTCTTGGCAAGGCGCAGCAGCAGCAGTTTCGACAGGGCCAGCACCACGAACGTGATGAAGAACAGGATCAGGCCCAGTTCCATCAGCGCCGCGGTATGCAGGCCGGCGCCGGCTTCGGCGAACTCGTTGGCGAGTGCCGAGGTAATGCTGTTGCCCGGCGCGAACAGCGAGACGCTGTCGATCAGGTTGGTATTGCCGATGACGAAGGTGACGGCCATCGTTTCACCGAGCGCGCGGCCCAGGCCGAGCATCACGCCACCGATGACGCCGGCGCGGGTGTAGGGCAGCACCACGCGCCACATCACTTCCCACGTCGTGCAACCCACGCCGTACGCGGACTCCTTGAGCAGCGTCGGCGTGACTTCGAACACGTCGCGCATCACGGACGCGATATACGGGATGATCATGATCGCGAGGATCACGCCCGCGCACAGCAGGCCGATGCCCAGCGGCGCGCCCTGGAACAGCTTGCCGATCACCGGCACCTGGCCGATGGTCGCGGCCAGCGGCTTCTGGAAATATTCGCCGAAGAGCGGCGCGAACACGAGCAGGCCCCACATGCCGTACACGATCGACGGCACGGCCGCGAGCAGCTCGATGGCGGTACCGAGCGGTCGGCGCAGCCACGCCGGGGACAGCTCGGTAAGAAACAGGGCGATGCCGAAACTGACCGGCACGGCGATGATGAGGGCGATCAGCGAAGTCACGATCGTGCCGTAGATGGGCACCAGTGCACCGTACACGTCCGCGGGTGGATCCCACTCGGCGTTCCACAGGAAGCCGATGCCGAACTGCTTGATCGACGGCCACGCGCTAATGGCCAGCGAAACGATGATGCCGCCCAGCAGCAGCAGCGTCACGATGGCGGCGCCGCGTGTCAGCCCGCCGAACAGAATGTCGCCGGTGCGGCTTGGTGGCCGTACGGCCGGAAGATCGGACGAAGTCGCCATGGTGGAATTGGGGTTGCGTTGAAACCGATGAAGCGATGAGACCCGGAGGAACCCGGCCGGGCCGCGATACCGCCGCGGCCCGGCCGTTGGACAGGGCTTAGTACAGCGCCTTGCCCGAAGCGTCCTTCACGGACGTCTTCCACGTATTGCGAATCTGCGTCACGACCGACTCGGGCAGCGGCACATAGTCGAGGTCCGTGGCCATGGCGCCACCGCTCTTGTAGGCCCAGTCGAAGAACTTCAGCACTTCCGTACCCTGCGCGGCCTTCTCCTGGCTCTTGTGGACCAGGATGAAGGTCGCGCCGGCGATCGGCCACGCACCCTTGCCCGGCTGGTTGGTCAGGATCTGGTAATACGTCTTGCTCCAGTCCGCACCGGCGGCGGCCGCACGGAACGCGTCGTCGCTCGGCTGCACGGTTTCGCCAGCCGTGTTCTTCATGTTCAGGTGGGTCATCTTGTTCTGCTTGGCGTACGCGTACTCGACGTAGCCGATCGCGCCATTCAGACGCTGCACGAACGCGGCGACGCCTTCGTTACCCTTGCCGCCCGTGCCGCCACCCGGCCAGTTCACGGTCGTGCCCTCGCCCACCGTGTTCTTCCAGTCGGCGCTGGCCTTGGCCAGGTAGTTCGTGAAGATGAAGGTCGTGCCCGAACCGTCGGCGCGGCGCACCGGCAGGATGTCCTGGTTCGGCAGCTTGACCTTCGGGTTCAGCGAGGCAATGGCGGGATCGTCCCACTTCTTGATCTTGCCCAGGTAGATGTTCGCCAGCACTTCGCCGGTAATCACGAGCTCGCCCGGCTTCACGCCTTGCAGGTTGATCACGGGCACCACGCCGCCGATCACCGTCGGAAACTGGACGAGGCCCTGCTTGGCCAGTTCGTCGTCCTTCAGCGGCGCGTCCGAAGCACCGAAATCGACCGTCTTGGCGCCGATCTGCTTCAGGCCGCCCGACGAACCGATGGATTGATAGTTGACCTTGTTACCCGTTGCTTTTTGATAGGCGTCTGCCCATTTGGAATACACGGGCGCCGGGAACGAGGCGCCTGCACCGGTAATTTCCGCCGCGAACGCAGTGCCCGCTACCACCATCGAAACGATGCCTGCCACGGCAGTCTTGACCAGCTTCATATGTCCTCCAGAGAACATGGTTGGGGAATGACAAATTTTTGACAAGTCGAACTGTATGCGGTCTGTATGACAGTTCCGTGACATCACGCAATGTTCTTTGAAAGTGGCTTCAGCTGGCCGTTTGCGGGTAGCCAGTGTCCCAGGCGCAACCCCGCGGTTGGGTGCCATATGGAGGCGGTTAATTGATAAACTGGCAAATAAAAAGGCCAGCGCAAGGCTGGCCTTTTCGGGAGGGAGCGGAAAATCAGCGCATCACGACTGCAACGCCTTGGCGAGCGTCTGTGCCGCCCGCTCGGCGGTCTCCACCTGCTCCGCTTCCACCATCACCCGCACCACGGGCTCGGTGCCCGACGCGCGAATCAGCACACGGCCCCGGCCTTCCAGTTCGGGCTCCACGGTCGCGCGCGCGGCCGCGAGGCCCGCGTGGGTCTTCCAGTCGAAACCCTTCTCCACGCGCACGTTGATCAGCGTCTGCGGGAACAGGCTCACGCCCTCGAGCATCTGCGCCAGCGTCTTGCCGCTTCGGCGCAGCGCCGCCAGCACCTGCAGCGCGGAGACGATGCCGTCGCCCGTGGTATGCCGGTCCAGGCAGAGCAGATGGCCGGAGCCTTCGCCGCCGAGCGTCCACTTGTTGCGGTTCAGCTCTTCCAGCACATAGCGGTCGCCGACGTTCGCGCGCACGAACGCCACGCCCAGCCGCTTGAGCGCGAGCTCCACGGCCATGTTCGTCATCAGCGTGCCCACCGCCCCTTCCACCTTCTGTCCCGCGGCCTGGCGATCCCGCACGATCACGTACAGCAGCTCGTCGCCGTTGTAGAGGCGGCCCGTGGCATCGACCACCTGCAGGCGGTCGGCATCGCCGTCGAACGCGAGGCCGAGGTCCGCCCCATGCGTCTTGACCGCTTCCACGAGCTTGTCCGGCGCGGTGGCACCGTAACCGGCGTTGATATTGCGGCCGTCGGGCTGGTTGCCGATGGACACCACGTCCGCCCCGAGTTCATGGAACACGTGCGGGGCGATGTGATAGGCGGCGCCATGGGCGCAGTCCACCACGATCTTGAGGCCATGCAGGTCCTGTTCGTACGGGAACGTGCTCTTGCAGAATTCGATATAGCGGCCGGCGGCATCGTCGATGCGCCGCGCGCGGCCCAGGTCGTCCGAGCGCACGCAGACCATGGGCTCCTCGAGCGCGGCCTCGATCTGGGACTCGACGGCATCGGGCAGCTTGTCGCCATTCGACGAGAAGAACTTGATGCCGTTGTCGTAGTACGGATTGTGGCTGGCCGAAATGACCACGCCCGCCGCAAGGCGCAGCGCACGCGTCAGATACGCGATGCCCGGCGTGGGCAGCGGCCCCGTCAGCAGCACGTTGACGCCGGCGGACGTGAAGCCCGCCTCCAGCGCGGCTTCGAGCATATAGCCCGAGATCCGCGTGTCCTTGCCGATAAGCACCGTCGGCTTGCCCTGCGTGGTCTTCTGGCTCAGCGCCAGCACCTTGCCCGCGGCATAGCCGAGGCGCATCACGAAATCCGGCGTGATCGGCGACTCGCCGACCCGGCCACGTACTCCATCGGTCCCGAAATATTTACGTGTCATGTGTTCTCGTTCTCCCAGTGCCACCGCCGTGCAAGGCCACTCAGCGTGCGGCGGCAACCGATTCGTGACGGATCGCCCACCACGTCCTGAGGGCGTCCACCGTTTGTTCTACATCGTGCACGCGCACGATAAAGGCGCCGCGCTCCGCGGCGCAGACCGCGGCCGCCAGGCTCGCCGCCACGCGCTGCATCGGCGGCTTGCCCCCGATGATCGCACCGAGCGTCGACTTGCGCGACAATCCCGCCAGAATCGGCAGGTCATCGATCGCGAGCCGCGGCAACTGTGCGAGCAGACGCAGATTATGATCCGGTGTCTTGCCAAAGCCAAAGCCCGGATCGAGCAAGAGGCGCGCCTCGCTCACGCCCGCCGTCCGCAGGGTTGACACGCGTTCCCGCAGGAAATCGGCCACCTCCCCCACCACGTCCGTGTACTGCGGGTCTTCCTGCATGGTCTGCGGATCGCGCTGCATGTGCATGACGCACAACCCTGCGTCGCCCCCGGCCACGGCCTCCACCGCGCCCGGCATGCGGAACCCCCAGATATCGTTGATCAGATCGGCTCCGCCCGCCAGCGCGGCGCGCATGACCTCGGGCTTGTAGGTATCGATCGACAGCGGCTTGCCGCAGTCGGTCAGCGCCTCGACGATCGGCATCACGCGCGCGAGCTCCTCGTCCAGCGGCAGCGCCGCGGAGCCGGGCCGGCTCGATTCGCCGCCGATATCGATGATGTCCACGCCCTCGGCGATCATCTGCTCCGCATGGCGCAGCGCGGCGTCGCGCGAGGCATGGCGGCCGCCATCGGAAAACGAATCGGGCGTGACGTTGAGAATGCCCATCACGAGCGGGCGGCGGTCGCGGGCGAAGCGATAGCGCCCGCACTGGAATACGGAAGTGCTCATCGACGGGAGAGTACCAAAAAACGAAAAGAAAAAAAGCCGGTGCCAAAGGCACCGGCTTTTTTTCCAGCGTCGCGGACGTTCAGGCCGTCGCGGGCGCGTTGCTCGGCGGGGTCACCGGCGAACCGCCCGAAGGCGTGTTGCCGCCACCGTTCGGACCCGACACGCCACGCGGCGGGCGCGGCGGCTTGCCGGCCATGATGTCGTTGACCTGGTCGGCGTCGATCGTTTCCCACTCCATCAGCGCGTTGGTCATCGCTTCGACCTTGTCGCGGTTCTCTTCGAGCAGGCGCTTGGCCAGCGCATATTGCTCGTCGATTATGCGGCGGATCTCGCTATCGACCTTCACCTGCGTGGCTTCGGACACGGTCTTCGACGACAGCTTGCCGAACATGCCGTCCTGCTCGGTATCGACGTAGACCATCGCGCCGAGCGAGTCGCTCATGCCGAAGCGGGTCACCATGTCGCGGGCGATCTTGGTGGCGCGCTCGAAGTCGTTGGACGCCCCCGTGCTCATGGCGTTGAGGAACACCTCTTCCGCCGCACGGCCGCCGAAGAGAATCGCGATCTCCTCGAGCATGTTGTCCTTGTACTTCGAATACTTGTCATGCTCCGGCAGCTGCCAGGTCACGCCCAGCGCCCAGCCGCGCGGCATGATCGTGACCTTGTGCACCGGATCGGCCTTCGGCAGCAGCTTTGCCACCACCGCGTGGCCGGACTCGTGGTAAGCCGTGGCCTTGCGCTCTTCCTCGCGCATGACCGTCGACTTGCGCTCCGGACCCATGTAGATCTTGTCCTTCGCGTCCTCGAAGTCCTGCATGTCCACCACACGCTTGCTGCGGCGGGCGGCAAACAGCGCGGCCTCGTTGACCAGGTTGGCCAGGTCGGCGCCCGAGAAGCCCGGGGTACCGCGCGCGATCACCGATGCGTCCACGTCGTTGCCGATCGGCACCTTGCGCATATGGACCTTCAGGATCTGCTCGCGGCCGCGGATATCCGGCAGACCGACGTAGACCTGGCGGTCGAAACGGCCCGGACGCAGCAGCGCCTTGTCGAGAACGTCCGAACGGTTGGTCGCGGCGATCACGATCACACCCGAGTTCGCCTCGAAGCCGTCCATCTCGACCAGCATCTGGTTCAGCGTCTGTTCGCGCTCGTCGTTACCGCCGCCCATGCCGGCGCCACGATGGCGGCCGACCGCGTCGATTTCGTCGATGAACACGATGCAGGGGGCCTGCTTCTTCGCGTTTTCGAACATGTCGCGGACGCGGGCGGCGCCCACACCGACGAACATTTCAACGAAGTCCGAACCCGAGATGCTGAAAAACGGCACCTTGGCTTCGCCGGCGATGGCACGCGCCAGCAGCGTCTTGCCGGTACCCGGAGGGCCCACCAGCAGCACGCCGCGCGGGATACGGCCGCCCAGCTTCTGGAATTTCTGCGGATCTTTCAGGAAATCGACCAGCTCGACCACTTCTTCCTTGGATTCGTCGCACCCGGCAACGTCCTGGAAGGTGACCGCATTCTGATTCTCGTCGATCAGGCGCGCGCGCGACTTGCCGAACGAGAAGGCACCGCCTTTCCCGCCGCCCTGCATCTGCCGCATCATGTAGAACCAGAACACGATGATCAGCAGGGTGGGCCCGAGATAATAGAGCGCCTGTACGAGGACATTCGGCTCGTCGTCTGCCTTGCCGGTGACCTGCACGCCGTACTTCATCAGATCGCCGACCATCCAGATGTCGCCCGGCGAGATGATGGTGTACTTGGTGCCTTCCTTCGGTGTCACCACCAGATTCCGGCCCTGCACGTCGACGCGGCTCACCTTGCCATTCTTTGCGTCATCCATGAACTGCGAATAGGTGACGCCGTCCTGGGCGCGAGGTTTGTCGAACTGCTTGAAGACGGTGAACAATACCAGCGCGATCACGAGCCAGATTGCCGCCTTTTGAAACAGGTTGTTATTCAAGGCCGAACTCCTTTGCAATTGCCTTGCCAACGGGATAGCTGCATTGCATTGTAATGCAGTGCCCGTTCCTGGGGGTGAAACGCAAAACTATCGGGGCGATAGTGCCTGGATAGGCGCAATCGACCCCTCAATCAACCGATTTCAGATGCCGCCCAAGAATAAAGGTTTCCGACGATTTGTCGCGCGACGCCTTGGGCTTGCGCTTCGCGACCACCTTGAACTGGCGTTTGAACTTTTCCACGATCTGGCTGTAGCCGCTACCGTGGAAACACTTTACCAGCAAAGCACCATCAGGCTTCAGGTGCGCCTGGGCAAATTCCAGCGCCAGGTCGCATAAATACTCGATGCGCGCCGAATCGGCCGAGGCCACACCGGACAAATTGGGGGCCATGTCCGAGATAACAAGGTCGATTCTCGACCCGCCGGACGCTTCCAGCACGACCGATTCGAGCTGCCGGAAAACCGACTCCTCCCGAAAATCGCCCTGAATGAATGTGACGTCGGCCACCGGGTCCATGGGCAGGATATCGATGGCCACCACGGCGCCGTCGATTTTCCCGTCCCTGGCGCGCGGCGAGGCCGCAAGCCGGTTACGGGCGTACTGGCTCCAGCTGCCCGGCGCGGCGCCGAGGTCGACGACCACGCTGCCCGGCTTGATCAGCTTGTCCTGCTCGTCGATTTCCTTGAGCTTGTAGGCGGCCCGGGCGCGATAGCCCTCGCGCTGGGCCATCTTCACGTAAGGGTCGTTGATATGGTCGTGCAGCCACGACTGGTTGAACTTGTTCTTGGCCATGCTGTGCCGTTCCCCGTGCGAGGTTTCATGATCTCGCGCAGGAATCTGTCCCTTTTTCCTGATGTTTACCGCCTGCGGACGCGGTTTTGGCGGATAATACGCGCCACTTTGCCTTTGCAGATCCCATGCCCGCACTACAACTGATTCCCGCCCAGCGTTCCGAACTCCGCTCCCGTGCCCACGGCCTCAATCCCGTCGTGATGGTCGGCGGCGAAGGCCTCACGCGCGCGGTCCTGGCCGAGATCGACCGCAGCCTGGCGGCACATGATCTCATCAAGATCCGCGTGTTCGGCGACGAACGCGACGCGCGTATCGCCATTTACGAAGCGATCTGCGACGAGCTCGACGCCGCCCCGATCCAGCACATCGGCAAGCTGCTGGTCGTCTGGCGTCCGGGTCCGGCCCGCCTGAAGGAAAACCAGGCCGACGATACCGGCCGCCGCCTGCTCAAGCGCTCGGGCGGCTCCGCGCCGCGTACCGTGACCATCCGCAAGCCCAGCGCGGCACCGAATCGCCGCCCGACGCGCAAGGAAGTCACCGTACTGGGCAACGAACGCGTTACCGCGGGCGGCACGGTCAAGCGCTCGCGCGCCCGTCCCGCCAGCCAGAAGAAGAAGTCGCTCGGCTGATTCCGCCGGACCGATGCTTCTCGCCCTCTCCCCACGGGAGAGGGGCATGCACTACTCCCCTGCCGAGCGCGGCGCCGAGGCGCGCCACACCAGCACCAGCGCCAGCACGCTGTGCACGAGGTAGATCACGCTCGACACGCCGTGCAGCATGCCGAACTGCGACTTGTACTGCGATTCGGAGACGCCCACGCCGGCAGCCTGGGCCTTCGCGCGCAGGCTTTCCATAAACGGCTGCACGCCGAAATACCCCGCCAGCACGCACACCAGCATCGCCAGCACGATCCAGCGCAGCGCGCGGTAGCGTGCCGCGCCGCGGCGGATCATCACGTTGCACAGCACGAGCTGGAGCACGCCGATCGTCACGCCGAGAATCGCCTCGGTACGGAACAGATGGCCGGCAATCATGCCGGCGGTCTCCCGGCTGGGCAGCACCGAAAACAGCGTCGGCGCGACCATGTACCCGACGGTCCACAGGCTGCCCGCCCAGACCACCGTCAACAGCAGGAAGATGCGATGCGGTAGCGGGGGCAGGTTCGAATAGGAAGACGAGAACACAGCCGGGCGCCCGTCAGACGTAGCGGACGGTCACGACTTCGTATTCGCGCTCGCCACCCGGGGCCAGCACGGTCGCCACATCGCCCTCGAACTTGCCGATCAGCGCGCGCGCGATGGGCGAGCTCACCGAGATCTTGCCCGAGTCGATATCGGCCTCGTCGTCGCCGACGATCTGGTAGCTCACGTTCTTGCCGGACTCGAGGTCTTCGAGGTCCACGGTCGCGCCGAAGACGATGCGGCCGTCGGTGTCCAGCTGGGTCGGGTCGATGACCTGCGCGGCGGACAGCTTGGCTTCCACTTCCAGGATCCGGCCCTCGATGAACGCCTGCTTTTCCTTGGCGGCATCGTACTCGGCGTTTTCGGACAGGTCGCCCTGTGCGCGCGCTTCGGAGATGGCGTTGATCACCGCGGGGCGTTCGACGGCCTTGAGGCGCTGCAGCTCTTCCTTCAGGAGTTCCGCGCCACGCTTGGTAATCGGAATGGTGCTCATGTCTCGTTCAACAAAAAAATGAGCCGCAGCGGAGCTGGAACCATGCATCCGGGATGCTCCCCCAGAGGCACTTCCGCTCGACCGCGGCTTTCAGATGAAGGTTCGGGGTGATGCGCAGGCGCAACACTCACCGAACGGCGAATTCGACGTAGTGTAGGCCATTACGCCCGCCGGTATCAACCCGGTGCAACGTTGGGTTGCAATGGGAACCGGCGGGAAGGCCCCGTCAGGCGAGCGACGCGTGCAGGCTTTGCAGGTCGTACACCTCGAGGCTCTGCATGTGCTTGAGCCCCTCGACCGCGGCGCGGGCGCCGGCGATCGTGGTGTAGTAAGGCACGCGGTTGGCCAGCGCGGCGATCCGGATCGAACGCGAATCGGCGATGGCCGTGCGCGTCTCATCGACGGTCGTGAAGACCAGCGCGAGTTCGCCGTTCTTGATCATGTCCACGATATGCGGACGGCCGTCCTTGACCTTGTTGACCGTGCGTACCGGAATGCCGGCCGCCTCGATCGCCGAAGCCGTGCCGCGCGTCGCCACGATCGGGTAGCCCAGGTCGTGCAGCATGCGGGCCACGCCCACCGCGCGCGGCTTGTCGCTGTCCTTGACCGTGATCAGCACGGTGCCCTTCTCGGGCAGGCGCGAACCGGCCGCGAGCTGGCTCTTGAACAGCGCCTCGCCGAACACCTTGCCCACGCCCATGACTTCGCCGGTCGAGCGCATTTCGGGTCCAAGCACCGGATCGACGCCCGGGAACTTGTTGAACGGGAACACCGCTTCCTTGACGCTGAAATACGGCGGCACCACCTCGGCGCCGACGCCCTGCGAGTCCAGCGTCTGGCCGGCCATGCAGCGCGCGGCGATCTTGGCCAGCGACAGGCCCGTGGCCTTGGACACGTACGGCACGGTACGCGAGGCGCGCGGGTTCACTTCCAGCACGTAGACGGTGTCCTTGCCGTCGGCCTGCTGGATCGCGAACTGCACGTTCATCAGGCCGATCACGTTCAGCGCCTTGGCCATCGCGGCGGTCTGGCGCTTGAGCTCGTCCACGGTCTCCTGCGACAGCGAGTACGGGGGCAGCGAGCACGCGGAGTCGCCCGAGTGGACGCCGGCCTGCTCGATATGCTCCATCACGCCGCCGATGAACACGCGCTGGCCATCGCTCAGCGCATCGACGTCGCACTCGATCGCGTCGTTCAGGAAGCGGTCCAGCAGCACCGGCGAGTCGTTCGATACCTTGACGGCCTCGCGCATGTAGCGCTCGAGGTCGCGCGGCTCGTGCACGATTTCCATCGCGCGGCCGCCCAGCACGTACGATGGACGCACCACGAGCGGGTAGCCGATTTCCTCGGCCAGGCGCAGCGCCTCGTCCTCGGCACGCGCGGTGCGGTTGGGCGGCTGGCGCAGGCCGAGCTCGTTGAGCAGCTTCTGGAAGCGCTCGCGGTCTTCGGCGGCATCGATCATGTCCGGGCTCGTGCCGATGATGGGCACGCCGTTGGCTTCCAGATCCAGCGCGAGCTTCAGCGGGGTCTGGCCGCCGTACTGGACGATCACGCCGACGGGCTTTTCCTTGTCCACGATCTCGAGCACGTCCTCGAGCGTCAGCGGCTCGAAGTACAGGCGGTCCGAGGTGTCGTAGTCGGTGGAAACCGTTTCCGGGTTGCAGTTGACCATGATGGTTTCATAGCCATCCTCGCGCAGCGCGAGCGCCGCGTGCACGCAGCAGTAGTCGAACTCGATGCCCTGGCCGATCCGGTTCGGGCCACCGCCCAGCACCATGATCTTGCGGTTGCCGGTCGGATCCGCTTCGCACTCGCCATGCTCGGCCTCGTAGGTCGAGTACATGTACGCGGTGTTGGTCGCGAATTCGGCGGCGCAGGTGTCCACGCGCTTGTAGACCGGACGCACGTTGCTGGCGATACGCGCTTCGCGCACGGCCTTGGCGTCGGTCTTGAGCAGGCGGGCCAGGCGGCGGTCCGAGAAGCCCTTCTGTTTCAGGTGGCGCAGCTCGGCGGCCGACAGGCTTTCCAGCGTGCGCGCGCGCACCGCGCCTTCGGTCTTGACCAGGTCTTCGATCTGGGCCAGGAACCACGGGTCGATCGCGGTCTCGGCATACACCTCTTCCAGCGACATGCCCAGGCGGAACGCGTCGCCGACGTACCAGATACGGTCCGGACCGGCTTCGCCGATTTCCTCGATCACTTCGTCGCGGTCGGTGGACTTCTCGTCCAGGCCGTCCACGCCGACCTCGAGGCCGCGCAGCGCCTTCTGGAACGACTCCTGGAACGTGCGGCCCATGGCCATCACCTCGCCCACCGACTTCATCTGGGTGGTCAGGTGGCTGTCGGCCTGCGGGAACTTCTCGAACGCGAAACGCGGGATCTTGGTCACCACGTAGTCGATCGACGGCTCGAACGATGCCGGGGTCTGGCCACCGGTGATCTCGTTCTTGAGCTCGTCGAGCGTGTAGCCGACGGCCAGCTTCGCCGCGACCTTCGCGATCGGGAAGCCCGTGGCCTTGGAGGCCAGTGCCGACGAGCGCGACACGCGCGGGTTCATCTCGATGACGATCATGCGGCCATCGACCGGGTTGATCGAGAACTGCACGTTCGAGCCGCCGGTATCGACGCCGATCTCGCGCAGCACGGCCAGCGAGGCGTTACGCAGGATCTGGTATTCCTTGTCGGTCAGCGTCTGGGCCGGCGCGACGGTGATCGAGTCGCCCGTGTGGATACCCATCGGGTCCAGGTTTTCGATCGAGCAGATGATGATGCAGTTGTCGTTGCGGTCGCGCACGACTTCCATCTCGTACTCTTTCCAGCCGAGCAGCGATTCCTCGATCAGCAGTTCGCGCGTCGGCGACAGGTCCAGGCCGCGCTTGCAGATCTCTTCGAACTCTTCGCGGTTGTAGGCGATACCGCCGCCCGTGCCGCCCAGTGTGAACGACGGGCGAATCACGATCGGATAGCCGCCGGTGCCGGTTTCCTGCGCGATGCGGCCCTGCACGGCCATCGCCTCGTCCATCGAATGCGCGATGCCGGACTTGGCCGAGCCGAGACCGATCTTGGTCATCGCGTCCTTGAACTTCTGGCGGTCCTCGGCCTTGTCGATCGCCTCGGGCGACGCGCCGATGAGCTCCACCTTGTACTTGTCCAGCACGCCGTGGCGATGCAGGTCCAGCGCGCAGTTCAGCGCGGTCTGGCCGCCCATCGTCGGCAGGATCGCGTCGGGGCGCTCCTTGGCGATGATGCGTTCCACGACTTCCCACGTGATGGGCTCGATATAGGTCACGTCGGCCGTGTTCGGGTCCGTCATGATCGTGGCCGGGTTCGAGTTGACCAGCACCACGCGGAAGCCTTCCTCGCGCAGCGCCTTGCAGGCCTGTGCGCCCGAATAGTCGAATTCGCACGCCTGGCCGATGATGATCGGGCCCGCGCCGATGATGAGGATGGTTTGAATGTCTGTGCGCTTTGGCATTGCACGCTCTCTTTGTTGGCCGGTGGCGCGAAACTGTCGCGCACCGCGCCGGATATCAGGATATGGCCGCTCGTCAGTTCAGGGTGGCCGTGGCCAGCTTGGCGCTGAAGCCCAGGAACATCGCCCCGACGCCGCTCGTCATGCCCGCCGAAAGGCGGCGCCGCCGGCGGAACGCGTCGGCAAGCCGCGCGCCCACGAGGATGATCGTGGTCAGGTACGCGAAGCTGCAGACCTGGCACACGAGCCCCAGCGCGACGAACGACAGCGCGGGGTAGCCGAATTGCGGATCGACGAACTGGATGAAGAACGAGATAAAGAACAGGATCGCCTTCGGATTGAGCAGGCTGATGACGAGTGCCTTGCGGAACGGGCTTGGCGATGCACCCACGGCCGGCACCTGCTCCACCGCCGCCTCCGCGGTCTCCCCACGGCGCAGCCACGCGCGCACCGCGCCGCGCAGCATCTGCAGGCCGATCCACGCGAGGTAGCCCGCGCCCACGTACTTGACGACGTGGAACAGGCCCGGGCTCGCCTTCAGCAGCGACGCGACGCCCGCGGCGGACAGCACCATCAGGATCGCATCGCCGAGGAACACGCCGCACGCGCCGCGATAGCCGGCGCGGATACCGCGCTGGGCCGCGACCGACAGGACATACATCGAATTCGGCCCCGGCAGCAGCACGATAAAGATCGTGCCGAGCAGGAAGGTCCAGAAATCGGTAATGCCGAGGCTGGCGTGCATGAAGGCGTTCATCGCGTCTCTTTTCGTCTCGTTCTCGTCCGGTGGCTTACTGCTTCGCGTCCTTCATCAGCTTGATGAAGCGGTCGAACAGGTACGCCACGTCGTGCGGGCCCGGCGAGGCTTCCGGGTGACCCTGGAAGCAGAACGCGGGCTTGTCGGTCAGCGCGAAACCCTGCAGCGAACCGTCGAACAGCGACGTGTGCGTGACGCGCACGTTGGACGGCAGCGTGTCCGCATCCACGGCAAAGCCATGGTTCTGCGAGGTGATCACGACACGACCGTCGTCCATGTCCTTGACCGGATGGTTCGCACCGTGGTGGCCGAACTTCATCTTCAGCGTCTTGGCGCCCACCGCGAGGGCCATGATCTGGTGGCCCAGGCAGATGCCGAACGTCGGAATGCCGCGCGCGATGAACTCGCGCGTCGCGGCAATCGCGTAGTCGCAAGGCTCCGGATCGCCGGGGCCGTTCGACAGGAAGATGCCGTCCGGATTCAGCGCGAGCGCGTCGGCGGCGGTGGCCTGCGCGGGCAGCACGGTTACCTTGCAGCCACGCGCGGCGAGCATGCGCAGGATGTTGAACTTGACGCCGTAGTCATAGGCGACCACGTGGAACTGCGGCTTGTCCTGCGTACCGTATCCCGACTCGATGGACCATTCCGACTGCGTCCACTCGTACGGCTCGCGCACGGACACGACCTTGGCCAGGTCCATGCCGGCCAGGCCGGGGAACGAGCGCGCGAGGTCGATGGCCTTCTGGACATTGTCCTCGCCGGCCAGGATGCAGCCGTTCTGGGCGCCCTTCTCGCGCAGGATACGCGTGAGCTTGCGCGTGTCGATGCCGGCGATGGCAACGACCTTCTCCTGCTTGAGGTAATGGCCGAGCGTGTGCTGCTTGCGGAAATTGGAGGCCAGGATCGGCAGATCCTTGATGATCAGGCCGGCGGCATGGACTTTCGTGGCTTCGACATCCTCAACGTTCACGCCGTAATTGCCGATATGCGGATACGTCAGCGTGACGATCTGCCGGGAATAGCTGGGATCGGTGAGGATTTCCTGATAACCGGTGATGGCGGTGTTGAACACCACTTCGCCGATGGTATGGCCGGAAGCGCCAATGGAATAGCCACGAAAGACCGTGCCGTCTGCAAGCGCGAGGATGGCGGACGGAAAAGACGGTAACACGGGTAGGCTCCTGCTGGATTCACCCCGTGACCGACCTGCTCAACGCATCCTGCCCGGGGTCGCGACGGTGGGCAGCGTTTTCGTCACATTGGCACGTATCGAATAACCGAATCGTGCGATGTGGAAAATGCTCGCCTGAGTCACGGGCGACCGAGGACGGCGGAAGGTTGGAGTTCCGGTAGTTGGCGGTAGGCGCTAGGGTGAAGGGTTCTGAAAGCGAAACTTTCGAATTATATCCTGCGCCGCCCAATTTCTCAAGTTTTCAAGGACTTGGCGGCGCTCATGGCGCGGCTGGGGGCGGCACGATAGCAGTCACTTCGATCTCCACCCGCGCGCGCGGCTCGACCAGTGCCGACACCTCCACGGCGGTCATGGCCGGGTAATGCGGACCGATGATCTCGCGGTAATGCGCGCCGACGGCCTTGTAGGCTTCCACGTATTCGTCACGGTCCGTCACGTACCACGTCATGCGCGCGATGTGCTCGGGCCTGCCGCCGCCCGCGGCCAGCACGGCCACGACATTGCGCAGCGCCTGCGCGACCTGCTGCGCGAAATCGTCGGTCTCGAACACGTGGTCGGCATTCCAGCCGATCTGGCCGCCGACGAACAGTAACCGGCTGCCGGCCTGCATCTCGGCCATGATGCCGTTGGCGTAGCCACGCGGGGGCGCCCAGCCGGGCGGTTGCAGCGTCTTCATGCGCGGGTCTCCGTCATATGAAAGGCGTCCATGGCGGCACGGACGGTTGCGGGCAGCGGCCGAGGCGCGAGGCTGTCGAGGTCCACGCAGACCAGCCGCGGCGCCGCGGTCAATCGGATATCGCCGGCGGGACCGGCAAAGCGGATGTCGAGCACACAGCTCGACTGCCCGACGTGCGCGACGCGCAGTTCGCGCGTCAGCGGTTCGCCGAGCCGGCTCGGCGCGTGGAAGCGGCACTCGAGGCTCGCGGTGGGCACGCCCGCGCGGTCCGTCGCGTGCATGACGTCGAACGGCCAGTGCAGCGCCTGCGCGAACCAGTCCTCGACGAAATCGTTGAGCATCTCGAAGTAGCGCGGGTAGAACACGATGCCCGCGGGGTCGCAGTGGCCGAAGCGCACGCGCACCGTGCTGCGGAAGGCATTGCCCACGACGGCGCTCATGCCTGCCCCTGCGCCATCTGGCGCAGCCGGAATCGTTGCAGCTTGCCGGTTTCGGTACGCGGCAGCGCGCTCACGAACTCGAGCCGGCGCGGATACTTGTACGGCGCGATATGCCGCTTTACGTAGTCCTGCAGCGCGGCGCGCGTCTCCTCGTTCGCGGGCACGCCTTCGCGCAGCACCACATAGGCCGTTACCACCTGGCCGCGTTCCGCGTCGGGCCCGCCGACCACGCCGCACTCGGCGACGGACGGATGCTGCATCAGCGTGCCCTCCACTTCCGGGCCCGCGATGTTGTAGCCAGCCGAGATGATCATGTCGTCCGAGCGCGCCTGATAGAAGTAGTAACCGTCGGCGTCGGCGACGAACGTGTCGCCGGGCAGGTTCCAGCCGTCGCGCACATAGGCCTGCTGGCGCGGGTCGTCCAGATAGCGGCAGCCTGTGGGGCCGCGCACCGCGAGCCGGCCCGGCGTGCCGGGCGCCACGGGCTGCATGTCCTCATCGACGATGCGTGCCTCGTAGCCGGGCACCACGCGGCCGATGGCGCCGGGGCGCACGTCTGCGTCCGCGCTCGAGATGAAGATATGCATCATCTCCGTGCCGCCGATGCCGTCGGTCATCTCGATGCCGGTGGCCGCGCGCCATGCGGTCCGCGTGGCATCGGGCAGCGCCTCGCCGGCGGACACGCTCTTGCGCAGGCTACGCAGGTCGAATGTCGGGGCGAGTGCCGCCATCTGGCGATAGAAGGTGGGCGCGGTGAAGACGATCGTCGCGCGGTGCGTCTGAATCAGTGCGAGCAGCGTCTCGGGGGTGAGCCGCTCGGCCAGCACCGCGCTCGCGCCGATACGCAACGGGAAGCACAGCATGCCGCCGAGGCCGAACGTGAAGGCCAGCGGCGGCGTGCCGCAGAACACGTCGTCGGGGGTGGGCTTCAGGACGTGGCGCGGGAACGTGTCGCACATCGCGAGCACATCGCGATGGAAATGCATGCAGCCCTTGGGCTGGCCCGTGGTGCCGCTGGTGAACGCGATCAGGCAGATATCGTCGGCGGCGGTGTCGCATGCGGGAAACGGGCCCTGTTGCGCCGCGCGGGCCATCGAGGTTTCGAGCGCGCCCTCGCCCTCGCCGTTGAAGTAGCGCACCTTGCCGGGCGCGGCCGTGAGGGTTGGGCAGTAGAACTCGCTGTCGGGCCGGAGGTTGGCATCGAGCTCCTCGCGCAGGCGGGCGTCGCACAGCGCCGCCGAGACCTGGGCCTTGTCGATGATCTGCCTGAGTTCCTTCGCGCGCAGCAGCGGCATGGTCGGCACGACGATCATGCCGGCCTTGACCGCGGCGAGCCAGCTTGCGGCCATCATCAGGTTGTTCGGGCCGCGGAGCAGCACGCGGTTGCCGGGCACGAGCCCCATCTCGCCGACGAGCACGTGTGCGATGCGGTCGACGCGCGCGGCGAGCTCGGCATAGGTGACGGTGCCTTGCGCATGCCGTATGGCGACGCGCGCGCCGCGCCCTTCCGCGATGTGGCGGTCGAGCAGTTCGGTTACGCAGTTGAGGCGCGAGGGATAGCCGGTGTCGGCATTGAACCGGAACGCAGGCCACGCGTCGCGCGGCGGCAGCCGGTCGCGCGCGAACGTGTCGTAGTGGGCGGTGTCGGTGGTGGCGCTCATGCGGGCCTCCCGGCGGGGACTGGCGCTTCGGTCTGCCCCCCGGCGCGCGAGCGGGCTGCCGCCGCGGCACGTGGGTCGGCGAACGCGCGCAGCGTCTCGCGCGCGATGATCAGCTTCTGGACCTCGGTCGCGCCTTCGTAGATGCGCAGCGCGCGAATCTCGCGGTATAGCCGTTCCACCCGCGTGCCAACCTTGACGCCGAGCCCGCCGAAGATCTGCACCGCGCGGTCGATGACCTGCTGCGCGTTCTCGGTCGCGACCATCTTGGCCATCGCGGCCTCGCGCGACGTGCGCACCTGCCGCACGTCGCGCAGCCACGCCGCGCGATAGGTGAGCAGCGCCGCCGCATCGATCGCGGTGGCCATCTCGCCGATGGCAGCCTGCGTCAGCTGCAGGTCGGCCAGCTTGCCGCCGAACATCTCGCGCGATGTCGCGCGCGCCAGCCCATCGTCGAGCGCTGCACGCCCGAAGCCCAGCGCGGCGGCGGCCACCGACGCGCGGAAGATATCGAGCGTCATCATCGCGACCTTGAACCCCTGCCCCGCCTCGCCGAGCCGCTGCGAGACGGGCACGCGGCACCGGTCGAACCGCAGCGTGGCAAGCGGATGCGGCGCGATCACCTCGATGCGTTCGGCGATCGTCAGTCCCGGCGTATCGGCGTCGACGACAAAGGCCGTGATGCCGCGCGCGCCCGGCGCTTCACCGGTACGCGCGAACACGCAGTAGAAGTCGGCAATCCCACCGTTGGAGATCCACGTCTTGGCGCCGTCGAGCACATAGTGGCTGCCGTCGGCCGACAGCGTGGCCTGACACCGCATGGCGGCCACATCGGAACCCGCATCGGGCTCGGACAGCGCAAACGCGGCGATGGCCTCCCCGCGCGCGACGCGTGGCAGATAGCGCGCGCGCAGCGCGTCGTCGCCCGCAAGCGTGATCGCCCCCGAGCCCAGACCCTGCATCGCAAATGCGAAATCGGCAAGCCCGTCGTGCCGCGCGAGCGTTTCGCGAACGATGCACAGCGCGCGCGAATCGAGCGCGGGCAGCGCGCCGCCGTGCGCGGCGGGTACACAGTAGCGCAGCCATCCCGCTTCCCCGAGCGCGCGCACGAGCGCGCGACAGGCACGATCGGTGTCCGCATGATCGATATCCCGCAGCGCGCGCTCGCACCATGCATCGAGGTCACGCTCGAGCGCGCGGTGGGCGTCGTCGAGAAACGGCAGGTCGAGATAGGTTCGGTCAGCCATCGATGCGCCTCGGTGGGTCAATCGCCTTCGAACACGGGCTGCCGCTTCGCGACGAATGCATCGTAGGCGCGCCGGAAGTCGCGCGTCTGCATGCAGATGGCCTGCGCTTCGGCCTCCGCTTCGATGGCTTCGTCGAGTCCCATGTTCCATTCCTGATGGAGCAGCTTCTTGGTGACGCCATGCGCGAAGGTCGGGCCGGACGCGATTTGCGCGGCCAGCGTGCAGGCGGCCTCCTGCAGCGTATCGGGCGTGTGCTGCGCATTGAAGAAGCCCCATGCCAGGCCCTCTTCCGCCGACATCGATCGGCCCGTGTAGAGCAACTCGCCCGCGCGTCCCTGCCCGATCACGCGGGGCAGCAGCGAGCAGGCGCCCATGTCCGCGCCGGCCAGGCCGACACGCACGAACAGGAATGCGGTCCTGGCCCGCGCCGTGCCGAGGCGCAGGTCCGATGCGAGCGCCATCATCGCGCCGGCGCCCGCGCAGACGCCATCGACCGCGGCGATCACCGGTTGCGGGCAGGCACGCATGGCCTTGACGAGGTCGCCCGTCATGCGCGTGAAGTCGAGCAACTCGGGCATCGTCATGCGCGTGAGCGGGCCGATGATCTCGTGCACGTCGCCGCCCGAGCAGAAGTTGCCGCCCGCGCCGGTCACCACCACGGCCTTGATATCGCGCGCGTAGGCCAGCGCGCGGAACAGGTCGCGCAATTCCGCGTAGGCGTCGAACGTGAGCGGGTTCTTGCGCTCGGGGCGGTTCAGCGTGATCGTGCCGATCTTGCCGTCGGGGGACGCGGACCACAGGAAGTGGGTGGCGCGATAGGCGGCGAGGTCGCGCTTGTGATGGTGCATCGGGGGATCCGTGTCCGCTTTCGCGAGGGATGGGAGGTCGCTCATGTCGGGTCTCGCTCGTTTGTTCGAATGTTCAGCCGCTCATCACTTCGCCCCCGGCCACCGGAATGGCCTGCCCCGTGATCGCGGCGGCGGCGGGCTGGCATAGCCACGCGACGGCGTCGGCGACTTCCTCGGGCTGCACGAGGCGCCGCTGCGGATTGCGGGCGGCGAGCTCGGCGCGTGCCTGGGTTTCCGTACGGCCAGTCTTGCCGACGATATTGGCCACGGCATCGCGCACGATGTCGGTGTCCGTATAGCCGGGGCAGACCGCGTTGACGGTCACCCCTTTCGTGGCCAGTTCGAGCGCGAGCGCGCGGGTCAGGCCGATCACGCCATGCTTGGCCGCGCAGTACGCGCTGACGTAGCTGTAGCCGACGAGGCCGGCAGTGCTCGCCACGTTGACGATGCGGCCCCAGCCGGCTTCGAGCATGGCGGGCAGCGCGGCCTGCGTGCAGACGAAGGTGCCGGTGAGGTTGACGTCGAGCATGCGGCGCCAGGTGTCGAGGCCGGTCTTGCCGAATGGCGCGCTGGCGGCCTGCCCGGCGTTGTTGACGAGCAATTGCACGGGGCCCGCCTGCCGCGCGGCGTGCGCCATCGCCGTGGCGATGCTGTCGGCATCGGTCACGTCGGCCGTCACCGTATGCACGCGGCCACCGGTGTCGGCGCGCAATGCGTGTGCGGTCGCCTCGAGCGTGGCCGCCGCGCTCGCATTGCGGCCGAGCAGCGTGACGACCGCGCCATCGGCCAGCAACCGCCGCGCAATCGCGGCACCGATCCCGCGACTGCCGCCGGTGACGAGGGCGTGGCGGCCGGCCAGAGTGGAAGCTTCCCTCGGCGAGTTCATCGTCACGCTCAATGACCCGGCGTGGGCGCCGACGCCCGCGCGAGGTTGGTTTCCAGCTGCTGCTTGCCGGCCAGATACTGCCGGGGCCACGCGACGTCGCGCACGCCGGCGCGGGCCGCTTCGTGCAGCGTCCACGCGGGATCGGCGAGGTGCGGCCGCGCGATCGCGCACAGGTCCGCGCGGCCCGCCGCGATGATGCCGTTCACGTGATCGGCCTCGAAGATCGCCCCGACCGCGATCGTCGGGATGCCCGCCTCGTTGCGAATCCGGTCCGCGAACGGTGTCTGGTACATGCGCCCATACACGGGCGCCTGATCCGGACTCACCTGCCCCGAAGAGCAGTCGATCATGTCCGCCCCCGCAAGCCGAAACGCGCGCGCGATCTCCACCGCATCGTCGGCCGTCATACCGCCCTCCACCCAGTCGTGCGCGGAGATCCGCACCGACATCGGCCGCGCCTCGGGCCACACGGCCCGCACCGCGGCAAATACCTCGAGCGGATACCGCAACCGGTTGGCCAGCGATCCACCGTACGAATCGTCGCGCCGGTTCGTCAGCGGCGAGATAAAGCTCGACAGCAGGTACCCGTGCGCGCAATGCAGCTCGAGCCAGTCGAATCCCGCCTCCGCCGCGCGCCGCGCACTGGCCACGAAGTCGTCCCGCACGCGGTCCATGTCCGCGCGCGTCATCGCACGCGGCGTCTGCGAGATGCCCGGCAGATATGGCAGTGCCGAGGCCGATATCAACGGCCAGTTGCCATCCGCCAGCGGATGGTCCATGCGTTCCCACCCCACCTGCGTGGATCCCTTGCGCCCCGCGTGCCCCAGCTGGATCGCCATGCGCGCGTCGCTACCGCCATGCACGAAATCCACGATCCGTCGCCATGCATCGCGCTGCGCGTCGTTCCACAAACCCGGACACCCGGGCGTGATGCGCGCATCGGGCGACACGCATGTCATCTCCGCCATGACCATCGCGGCACCGCCGAGCGCGCGGGCGCCGAGGTGCACGAGGTGGAAATCGCCGGGCACCCCATCCACGGCCGAATACATCGCCATCGGGCTCACCACCACACGGTTCTTCAGCGTCACCCCGCGCACGCGATACGGCGTGAACATCGGCGGCACGCGGCCGTCCACCCCCGCGCGGCCCGCGAGCCACTGCTCGTAGCCGCCGACGTAGGCGGCATCGCGCACGCGCAGGTTCTCGTGCGAAATGCGCTGCGAACGCGTCAGCAGCGAGTAGGCGAACTGCTCGGGCGCCAGCCCCGCGTAGCGTTCGACGTTCTCGAACCATTCGGTGGAGTTGCGCGCGGCGTTCTGGATCTTGAGCACCTCGACACCGCGCGTGGCCTCATGGCGCGCGAGCGCCGCGGCAAGTCCCGTCACGTCACCGCCCTCGCGCGCGATCTCGGCCGCAAGGTCGATGGCATCTTCGAGCGCGAGCTTGGTACCGGACCCGATCGAGAAATGCGCGGAATGGGCGGCATCGCCCATCAGGACCACCGGCACACGACGGCCGTCGTCGAACGTATGCCAGTGCACCCAGCGCTTGCAGATCACGCGCGGAAAGCGGATCCAGTTGGCGGAGCCGCGCAGATGCGTGGCGTTGCTGATGAGACGATGCCCGTCAAGGTAGCGCGCGAACAGACGCTCGCAGTACGCCACGCCCTCCTCCTGACTCATGCGGTCGATGCCTGCCGCCTGCCAGACCGCCTCGGGTGCCTCGACGATAAACGTCGAGGTGTCGTCGTCGAAGCGATAGGCGTGGGCCTGAAACCAGCCGTGTTCGGTACGTTCGAACGCGAACGTGAACGCGTCGAAGCGCTTGTGCGTGCCAAGCCAGACGAAGCGGCACCGGCGCGTATCGATATCGGGCGCGAACGTTTCGGCATAACGCGCGCGGATGCGGCTGTTGATACCGTCGGCGGCAATCACGATGTCCGCGCCGTACTGCCTGGCCAGCGCCTGGTCGTCGGCGACGTCGGTTTCGAACACCAGCCGCACGCCAAGCGCCTCGCAGCGCCCCTGCAGGATATTGAGCAGCTTCCTGCGGCCGATACCGATAAAGCCGTGGCCGCCGGAGCGGATCGTGCGGCCCGCGATATGGATATCGATATCGTCCCAGTGGTTGAGCGCGGCATCGATATCGCGCGCGCTGGCGGCATCGGCCTGCCGGAGGTTGTCCACCGTGGCATCGGAGAACACGACGCCCCAGCCAAACGTGTCGTACGGGCGGTTGCGCTCAACCACCACCACCTCGTTGGCGGGGTTCCGCAGTTTCATCAGCAGCCCGAAATACAGGCCGGCCGGGCCACCGCCGATGCACAGCACGCGCATTGCTCCGCCTCCTGCCGCTGTTTTTTATTAGGGTTAAATAGTTGATGTCTAAAATATTAGGACAGGGTTCGGCGCGTGGCAAGGGGGATCTCCCCCTGCCCCCCCCCAGCGGCGTTACTCTGCCATCGCCGCCTTGATCTGCTCCAGCGCCGTCGGATCCTCGATCGTCGTCAGATCGCCGGGGTCGCGCCCTTCGGCCACCGCCTGGATCGCGCGCCGCAGCAGCTTGCCCGAGCGCGTTTTCGGCAGCGCATTCACGAAATACACGCGCGACGGCCGTGCGACGGCACCGAGCTGCTGGTCTACGGTCTTCATCAGTTCGCCCTCGAGCGCCATCCGGTCCGCGGTCGTTGCCGTGCGGCCGGCATCGCGCGCGATGCAGAAGCCCATCGCCACCTGCCCCTTGAGCGCGTCCTGCACGCCCACCACCGCCACCTCGGCCACGCCCGCGTGCGAGGACAGGCTCTCCTCGATCTCGCGCGTGCCGAGCCGGTGCCCGGCCACGTTGATCACGTCGTCGGTCCGGCCAAGGATGAACACATAGCCATCCTCGTCCCGCACACCCCAGTCGAACGTGGAATAGCAGCGGCGATTGGGCACCGCGGTCCAGTACGTGCGCACGAAGCGGTCGTCATCGCCCCATAGCGTGCTCATGCATCCCGGCGGCAACGGATAGTCGATCGCCACCACGCCCTTCTGCCCCGGCGGGCACTCCTCGCCGGTGGTCTCGTCGACGATGCGCAGGTCATATCCATAGGCCGGCACCCCGGGCGAACCGAGCTTGGCGGGCAGCGCCTCCACCCCGCGCTGGATCGCGATGATCGGCCACCCCGATTCGGTCTGCCAGTAGTTGTCCACCACGGGCTTGCCGATGCCATCCTGAATCCACCGGGCGGTCGGCTCGTCGAGCGGCTCGCCGGCCAGAAAGAGCAGCCGCAGGCTCGACAGGTCGTACTTGCGCAGCAGCGCCGGGTCCTGCTTCTTGAGCACGCGGATCGCGGTCGGCGCGGTGAACAGCATGTTCACGCCGTACTGCTCCACGAGCTTCCACAGAATGCCGCCATCGGGCCGGATCGGGGTGCCCTCGTACATGACCGTGCTCATGCCCGCGAGCAGCGGCGCATAGACGATATAGCTGTGGCCGACCACCCAGCCAACGTCGGACGCCGTGAACATCGTGTCGCCAGGCTTCCCGCAGAAGATGTATTCCATCGACGTCGCGAGCGCCACCGCATAGCCGCCGGTATCGCGCTGCACACCCTTGGGCTTGCCCGTGGTGCCCGAGGTGTAGAGCACATACGACGGCTCGCTGGATTCGAGCCAGACACACGGCACCTCGGTGCCGGCCACACGTTCGCGCCAGCCTGCGTAGTCCTCGTCGCGGCCCGCCTCGCGCGGCATGTCCGCCAGCTTGCGATCCACGAGCAGCACCTTTTCGGGCTTGTGCGATGCCAGCCGAATGGCCTCGTCCAGCAACGGCTTGTAGGGCACGACCTTGCCCGCGCGCGAGCCCGCGTCGGCACTGACGATCACGGCCGGCCGCGCATCGTCGATGCGTGCGGCCAGGCTGACCGAGGCAAACCCGCCGAACACGACCGAATGGATCGCGCCGATGCGCGTGCAGGCGAGCATCGCAAAGAGCGCCTCGGGAATCATCGGCATATAGACGAGCACGCGATCGCCCTTGTGCACACCGAGCGCCTGAAGTATCGCGGCCATGCGCTGCACCTCGTCGTGCAGCTGCGCGTACGTGTAGACACGCTCGTCGCCGGTCTCCGTCGATACGTAGACCAGCGCGCGCGACTGCGCCCGCTCGGGCAGGTGCCGGTCGATCGCGTTGTGGCAGATATTGGTGCGCCCGCCGACGAACCAGCGCGCGAACGGCGCGCGGCTGTCGTCGAGCACGCGCTCGAACGGTGTTTCCCACTCGATACGCGCCGCCTGCTCGGCCCAGAACCCCTGGGGGTCGGCGAGCGACCGCGCGTGCATGGCACGGCTTGCCGTCATGATGTCGTCTCCTCCTGCGTTGCCTGCAAATCCTGCCGGCACGTGCCTGCCAACGCCCGAGGGATGGCGGGCCGGCCGGCTACTTGTTCGGTGTGACCGGGGCGCCAGGGGTATTCAGGGCACTCGCGCCGTCCCGCACGCAGGGTGCGGGCAACGTCTTGAGCCTGGCGCGTATCGCGCGCATTCGTGTCGGAGAATCTACCATGACTGCATCCACGCCGAGACGCATCGCCTCGCAATATCCGGCCTCGTCGTTTACCCCGAAGGCGACCAGATTCACCGCGCTGCGCGAACGGTAGCAGGCAACGGTCCGCGCATTCCAGAACGCCGCGTTCGTCGTCGTCTCGCCCTTGCCGAGCGTGAACGTCTCGGTGACCGTGACCTTGCGCCGCAACTCGAACCCGGCCCAGGTGCCGTTGCCCGGCGCATCGCAGCGCCCGCCCAGCGTCATATCGACGAGCCGCTGCCGCGTGGCGTCGCGCGACTCGAACAGGCGTGCCCTGGGATACGACCCGAACGTGCGCTGATAGTCGGCTTCCGTCGAGTAGATGAGCACCCGCCCCCAGGCGCGCTCCGCATCGAGCACCTTGGCCACGGCCACCGTCTGCGCGGCGGCCGGCAGCGCCTTCATGTCGAGCACCACGGGCACCGCGTCGGGAATGCGCTGCAAGGCCTCGCGCAGCGACGGGATGCGGACCGGACGCGTGCGATAGGGATAGATGGGGGGCTGTGTGGCAACGGGGCCCGTGAAGTTCCAGCCGGCGTTCAGCTGCTGCAGCTGCGCGAACGTCATGCCGGCCACGGGGCCCTTGCCCTCGGTCAGGCTGGACAGGTCGGCGGGACGGTAGAGCACGGGCACATCGTCCGCGCTCAGCTGCACCGTGAGCCAGATCATGTCGGAGCCATTGGCCAGCGCGGTCTCGATGGCCAGGAGCGTGTTCTCGGGCCGGTCCTGCGTGCCGCCGCGGTGGGCGACGAGCCGGGGGAAGCTTGGTGGGGCCGGGGGACTCGCGTTGGCAGAAGTGTCGGGGGACACGGACGTCTTGCCGGACGGCGCCGGAGATCCCGCTGCAGTCGAAGGCGCGGTGGAAGGCACCGCTGCCGGCAGCACCACGGTGGGCGAACAGGACGCCGCCATCGTGACACTCGTGGACATCAGCAACAACGTGGTGAAACGCCTGCGCGACATGGTTGACTCCGTTGACGAGGTCTTCGTCAGAGTGCAACCCCGTGCGGCGGTGCCCGGTTTCGCCCCGGCGCGCCGCACTTGCTTGATCCCAATCAAGCGCGGCGCATATCGCGCAGCTTTTCAGATCGTCGTTCGCCGAAATTCAATGCGCGCGCTTGCTCGCGCTCGCCTTCGGCGCGGGCTTGGCCGGCGCGGGCGCGGCCGCTTTGGTCGCGCCCGATTTGGCGCTGCCGGTCGGCTTGGCCGACTTGCGCGCGGCGGGTTCCGCGGCGACGCGGCGCACGGGCTCGGCGCGCGCCTTGCCATGGGCCTGCACCTCGTGCGCGGCGCGCGCGGAGCGGCCCTTTGCCGCCGGTGCATCGACGCGCGGGGGCGGATCGGGCTCGGCCGCCGCGCGCGCGGCCACCGACGGCCGCACCATCAGCACGAGGCTCTGCCCCGATACGAGCTTGCTGCCGGACAGCTTGTTCCACGACTGCACCTGGCGCACCGACACGCCGTACCGGCGCGCGACGCTGGACACGGTATCGCGGCGTCCCGCCTTGACGACGATGCGCTGCGCGTCGGGCACATCCGGTTCCACGAGCATCATCGCGGACTCCGCCAGCGTGGCGCTGATGTCCTGATCGTGCGGGCCCGTGCGCGGAATCATCACGGTCGAGCCGGCCTTCAGGCGCATGCCCTTCGGAATCCGGTTGATCTCGCGCAGCGTGTCGGCATCCACGTTGAGCCGCGCGGCCAGCGATTCGACGCGCTCGCGGCTGTCCACGGTCACCGCGGTCCAGCTGGAGAGGCCGCCCCGGTACGTATTGAGGTTGTACTGGAAGCGTTCCGCGTTATCGAACGGCAGCAGGATCTGCGGATTTGCCGCGCCAAGGATCACGGGCTTGTTGAACGACGGGTTCAGCGCCTTGAATTCCTCGATCGGCATGTTCGCGAGCTTGGCCGCCAGCGCCACGTCGATATCGCGCGACGTGGTCACCGTGACGAAGTACGGATGGTCCGGGATATCGGGCAGCTTCACGCCGTACGCGGCCGGGTTGGCGATGATGTTCTTCACCGCCTGCAGCTTCGGCACGTAGTAGCGCGTCTCGTTCGGCATCGTCAGGCTGGCGTAGTCCGTGGGCAGGCCGCGCGCCTGGTTGCGCGCGATCGCGCGCGAGACCGCGCCCTCGCCCCAGTTGTACGCCGCCAGCGCAAGGTGCCAGTCGCCGAACATGTCGTAGAGCCGCCCGAGGTAGTCGAGCGCCGCGTCCGTGGACGCGAGCACGTCGCGCCGCTCGTCGCGGAACATGTTCTGCTTGAGGTTGTACGTCTTGCCCGTGCTCGGGATGAACTGCCACATGCCGGCCGCCTTGGCCGTGGACTCCGCCTGCGGATTGAACGCGCTTTCGACGAACGGCAGCAGAGCAAGCTCGGTCGGCATCTTGCGCCGCTCGAGCTCCTCGACGATGTGGTACAGGTACCGGCTGGACCGGCCGACCATGCGCTCCATGTACTCGGGCCGCGCCGCATACCATTGCGTGCGATCGTCAACGAGCGTGCCTTCGAGGTCCTGCATCGCGAAGCCACGGCGGATGCGGTCCCAGATATCGGTCGACGGGCCGCGCATCCAGTCCACGCTGACCTCATCGACATTGATCACGGTGCTGCTCGACAGGCTGCCCGCGGTGCCGGTGCTGTTGAGCGTGTTGAGCGGATCCTTCTTGCTGCTGTCCACCAGGGCGGTCGAAGCGCCGGCGCTGCTGCCGGTGGGCGGGGTCGGTGTGCTGGCGCAGGCTGCTAACAGCGCGGCACATGCAAAAACCGCCAGAAGACGACCAAATTTCATTAAGTTCTCGGAAAGTGACGCCAAAAAGTTTGCATGATGCTATGGAAATGACGGGGACGCGTCAATGAGATTTTCCCCATCGACGCCCGCCAGACCCCGTTTTTTGCTGGCCGCCGCTTAGCGGAAGCTGTCCTTCCAGGCCCGCAACGCGCCAAACGCGGACGCGTCATCGGCGGTCTGGCCGCCCTGCGCCTGCACGGCCTGCCGCACCGACGCCTCGCGCGATCGCAGGAACGGATTGACCGCGCGCTCGTGCGCCACGGTCGTCGGCAGCGTCGGCTGCCCCGCCTCGCGCAGCGCCTCCACGCGATCGGACCACGCGGCCAGCGCGGCGTTGCCCGGTTCCACGGCGCGCGCGAACTTCACGTTGCTGCGCGTGTATTCGTGCGCGCAATAAACGCGCGTGTCGCCCGGCAGCGCGGCGAACTTGTCCAGCGAGTCCAGCATCTGGGCCGGCGTGCCCTCGAACAGCCGCCCGCAGCCGCTCGCGAACATCGTGTCGCCGCAGAACAGCGCGGGGCCGTCCGCCTCGCCGACGTACGCGACGTGGCCGGCCGTGTGGCCCGGCACGTCGAGCACGCGCAGCGTCAGCGCCGGATGCCGCAATGCGACGGTATCGCCTTCCCGCACCGCCTGCGTGCGGCCGCCGATGCGTTCGCCGGCCGGGCCGACCACGGGAACGGGGGCGCCATCGGGACCGTCCGGATGCGCGGCCAGAAGGTCCGCGACCCCGCCCTGGTGATCCCCATGGTGATGGGTGATTACAATAGCGCCCAGGGCCAGGCCCCGATCCGCGAGAAATCGCTCGACGGGCGCGGCTTCACCCGGGTCCACGATCGCGGCGCTATGCCCATCGTGGATCGCCCAGATATAGTTGTCCTGGAATGCGGGGATTGGCTCCACCTTCAACATGTGTGCTCCTTATGTCCAACCGTCCGATTATAAATTGGGAAGATTGGCTGGCCTCGCCTCCCGGGCAGTACATGCTCGACTGGGAAAGCCGGCAGTATGACCGGACCGTGGCGGACATCTTCGGCTACCACGCGGTCCAGATGGGCCTGCCGGCGATCGACACGCTCCGCGAGAACCGCATGCCGTTCTCCGCGCTCGCGCTCGACGGCCGCGCGGGGCCGCACGGCCCGCGCGAGGGTCATATCGACGCGCGCCAGCTATTGTGCCGCTTCGACGAATTGCCGTTCGATACCCAGAGTATCGACCTGATGACGCTGCCGCACATCCTCGAGTTCTCGGAAGACCCGCACGAAGTGCTGCGCGAGGTATCGCGGGTGCTGATGCCCGAGGGCCGCGTGGTGGTCACCTGCTTCAATCCGATGAGCCTGTGGGGCGCGCGGCAGGGCCTGAACCGGCTCGGCGCGTCGCCCTTCCTGCCCAGCGATGCCCAGACGATCGGCTTCGTCCGGATCAAGGACTGGCTCAAGCTGCTCGGCTTCGATATCATCCGCGGCCGCTTCGGCTGTTACTGCCCGCCCTACCGGACCGACCGCTGGCTCCAGCGCATGGCCTTCCTCGAGAAGGCCGGCGACCGCTGGTGGCCGATCTTCGGCTCGGTCTACATGATCTCGGCCGTCAAGCGCGTGCGCAATATCCGGCTGGTGGGCCCGGCCTGGAAGACCTCCAAGCCCGCGCTGGCGCCCGTCTCCGCGCCCGTGGCCACGCCCACCGGCACCCATGGCAAGACCCCCGGCGAGGACCGCTGATCGCGGCGTCCGCGTCTTATTCGAGAATTCATGCAAGAAGTCACGATCTATTCAGATGGCGCCTGCAAGGGCAACCCCGGCCCCGGCGGCTGGGGCGCCGTGCTCGTTGCCGGCGGCAACGAAAAGGAACTGTTTGGCGGTGAAAACCCGACCACGAACAACCGCATGGAGCTCACCGCGGTCATCGAGGCGCTGCGCGCGCTCAAGCGGCCGTGCGTGGTCAAGGTCTATACCGATTCGCAGTACGTGCAGAAAGGCATCAGCGAGTGGATCCGCGGCTGGAAGGCGCGCGGCTGGCTGACCGCCGAGAAGAAACCGGTCAAGAATGCCGACCTCTGGCAGCAGCTGGACGAGCTCGTGCAGCCGCACGAGATCAGCTGGCACTGGGTCCGGGGCCACAACGGCCACCCGGGCAACGAACGCGCGGACGCGCTCGCCAATCGCGGCGTGGCGTCCATCGGCAGCTGACCCATCCAGTAGAATGCCGCCCATGCGACAGATCATTCTCGATACCGAAACCACCGGCCTCAATGCCAACGCCGGCGACCGCCTGATCGAAATCGGCTGCGTCGAAATGGTCAACCGGCGCCTGACGGGGCGCCGCCTGCACTACTACGTGCACCCGGAACGCGATATTCCGGAGGAAGCGATCGCCGTGCACGGCATCACGCTCGAGTCCCTGATCGGAAAGCCGAAATTCGCCGAGATCGCGCACGAGATTCGCGAGTTCGTGCAGGACGCCGAGCTGATCATCCACAACGCCGCATTCGATATGGGCTTCCTGGAAATGGAATTCCAGCTGGCGGGCCTGCCGTCGTTCCGCCAGTGCGTGGGCGGCGTGGTGGACACGCTGCGCGAAGCGCGCCAGATGTTCCCCGGCAAGCGGAACTCGCTCGATGCGCTGTGCGACCGGCTCGGCGTGAGCAATGCGCACCGCACGCTGCACGGCGCATTGCTCGATGCGGAACTGCTGGCCGAGGTCTACCTGGCCATGACGCGCGGCCAGAACTCGCTGGTCATCGACATGATCGACACGAACGCGGGCGCAGGCGTGGCGGCTTCCACGGCCGACCTCTCCGTGCTGACGCTGCCGGTCCTGCTGGCTACCGACGACGAGCTCACCGCGCATGCGTCGGTGCTGAAGGAACTGGACAAGGCCAGCGGCGGCAAGACCGTGTGGAAAGACATGCCCGGCGAAATGGGCGCACCAATGACCGCACCTGCCTCGGTGCAGTGACAGATTCGAGTAAAAAAGTTCGAAAAAGGGCTTTACAAGATACTGTCCGGTCTGCATAATCTCGTTTCTTCGCAGCACGCACAGCGGTCAAACGCAGCGCCGCGGCGAACGACCCGGGGAAACCCAACCGGTCTGCAACCAGTCTTGCAGCATCCGATTGGGCGGTTAGCTCAGTGGTAGAGCACTGCCTTCACACGGCAGGGGTCGCAGGTTCGAACCCTGCACCGCCCACCAGAATTCGATAAAAAAGCCAGCCTCGCGCTGGCTTTTTTGCGTTCGTACCCGAAGCTTGCCGCAGCGCACGAGATCAAGGCGCGTCGCCGGGGCGGTTCCACAGCATCTCCCCCAGAGGCCTCCGTTCGCGCCAGCCGATCTGTTCCAGCATCGGGGCATCGTAGAACGATGGCACCGGCCCCAGGCACAGCAGGCCGAGGGGTCTTGCGCCTTCGGGGAGTTGCAGCGCCCGCGCGAGGGCCTCGGGGTCGAACATCGAGACCCAGCCGAGGCCGAGGTTTTCGGCGCGGGCGGCGAGCCAGAGGTTCTGGACCGCGCAGGATGCGGAAGCGAGCGCCATGTCTTGTGGCATGGTGCGGCGGCCGAAGATCGTGCCGTCGTCGGGCGGCAGTACGATGGCGAGCAGTTCCGCGCAGTCGCGGATGCCCTCCACCTTGATCCGCAGGAATTCGGCCTCGCGTTCGCCAAGCGCCTGTGCAGTGGCGAGGCGTTCCGCCTCCACGATCGGCAGCAGGCGTTCGCGCCATGCGGCGGTGCTTAGCCGCATAAAGCGCCAGGGCTGCATCAGGCCGACCGAGGGTGCCTGGTTCGCGGCGTGAAGCAGGCGTTCCAGCTGCGCGTCGGGCAGCCGCGGGCCCGGCGTGAAATGGCGGCAGTCGCGTCGTGCCGCGATGATCCGATACAGCGCGTCGCGCTCGGATTCGTTGAATGCGCCGCCCGGCGGTCCTGCTTCAGATGACAACACCTTCTCCTACGTAGCGTCCGACATCGACCTCGTCGATCTGCTCGGGCGCCATGAAACGTTCCGCATACTGCCGGTACACGCCCGACGTCATGAACAGGTCGAACAGTTCCGGATCGATATGCTGCTTCAGCTTGAGCTGGTACAGGATCTCCACGGACGCGGACAGCGACTTCGGCCGCTTGTAGGGCCGGTCCACCGCCGTCAGCGCCTCGAAGATATCGGCAATCGCCATCATGCGAGCGAGCGGGCTCATTTCCTCGCGGCGCAGGCCGCGCGGATATCCCGTGCCATCCATCTTCTCGTGATGGCCGCCCGCGATCTCCGGGACCTGCCGCAGATGCTTGGGAAACGGCAGCCGCGACAGCATGATCTGCGTCTGGACGATATGGTCCTCGATCTTGAACCGCTCCTCCTCGCTCAGCGTGCCGCGCGAGACCAGCAGATTGTGCAGTTCGCCGCGATCATACAGGTTGGCCGGCGTATCGAGGCGGAAGCCCCACGGGTTGTCGCGCGGAATCACGTCGCGCGGGCCGCGCTCGATGATATGGTCGGGACGATCCGCAAGCAGCGGCTCCACGACCGGCAACGGCGCGGGCGGCGTACGCCCCTTGCGCGCGCGTTCCTCGTAGGAGACGCCGAGCCGGTCGTCGAGCGTGCGCAGCCACGTGCGCGCGCCGATCGCGCGCAGGCGGTCCCGGTCCGCCTCTTCCATTTTCTCGACCCCGAGATTGCACGCCGCGACGAATGCAAAATCGTCGTCGAGTTCGCGCAGCAAGGCATCGCGGCGCTCGCGCGCGGACCGCGCGTCGTCGCCGGCCGCCACGCCGCGCAGATACGCGATCTCCGCATCGCGCTTGAGCACCTCGAAGCGCATGCGCACCTCGTGGATGCGGTCGTACAGCGTCTCCAGCTTGGTCGCCTTGTCGATGACGTACTCGGGCGTCGTGACCTTGCCGCAGTCATGGAGCCACGCGGCCACGTGCAGGGCCTCCCATTGCGATTCGTCGAGCGCGAACGTGCCGTACGGCCCCTCGCGCGCATCGCAGGCCGCGCGCGCCAGCATCTTGGTGAGCTCCGGCACGCGCGCGCAGTGCCCGCCGGTGTGCGGGCTCTTGGCATCGATCGCACCCGCCAGCAGCTTGATGAACGCATCGAACAGATCGTGCTGGGCGCGCGTGAGCGCCTGGACCTCGAGCGCGCCCGCGCAGAGATTGGCCAGCGTGCTGACGAACGCGAGCTGCGCATCTTCCATCGGCGTGTCGCGGAAGATCAGGATCATGCCGAGCAGTTCCCGCTGATGGTTGATCAGCGGAATGGCCGCCGCATGGCAGGCGGCCGATGGCGTCAGGCCACCGAGCGCCGCTTCCTCCAGCACGTCCTGCGTGAGCCATTGCGCGTGCGCCGTGCCATCCCCCGCCGCGGTGCGGATCAGCGGCACGGTCCGCGCGAGCGTCGTGCGCGCGATGGTGCCGGCCACTTCGCGGCCTTCGCGATCGAACGCCACCTCCGCGCGCATGTCGGTGTCATCGACGAGATACAGCACGCCCGAGTGGCTGCCCGCGGCCGTCAGCATCTCGCGCAGCAGCTTGGGCAGCAGGTCTTCGAGGCGCGTCTCCGCGGACACGGTCTGCATGACGGACAGAAAGCGCTGGATCGTGCTGCGCATCTCGTTCATGCGAACGCCGAGCTCGTTGAGCTCGCGCACGCGCGAGCGGATAACGAAGGGCTGCACGAAATCGAAGCGCCGCGTGGCATCGGCCTCGCGCGCGAGCGACTGCAGCGGCCGGGCCACCGCGCGCGCCGCAAACCAGATCAGCGGCAGCGATAGCAGCAGGATGACGGCCGAAACGCCGATCTCGGTCAGCGCCTGCCGCATGGCCGCCTGCAGCAGTTCGTCCTGCGGAATCGCCGACAGCAGGTAGAGCGACTTGCCGCCGTTCGGCGTCAGCCGGTCGATGGTCGTGTACCACGACTCGCCGCCGGCGGAGAGCGTCTCCTGCAGGCCGGTGGCGGTGCCGAGCTGACCGACGCGCGCCACGAGCTGCGCCAGCACCGGCAGCGCGTAATCTCCGACCTCGCCCGGCGACGAGCCGCCGACGCTGTCGACCTTGCGGTCGATCGCGATCAACCTGCCCTGCTGGTCCACGAGCGCGAGCATCGACCGCGGCGTGGTCTTCTTGATGGCCAGCATCTGCCCAAGCGCATTGAGCCGGAAGTCACCGCCCACTACCGCGTTGCCGCCAACGGGCATGGCCAGCGAGGCGCCCGAGTCCTGATCGGAGAAGAACGTGTAGGGCTCGGTCCGGACCATCGCGCCTGCGGCCATGGCCGAGCGGTACCAGGGGCGCGTGCGCGGGTCGTAACGCTCGGCGAATTCGGGAATCGCGGCCGTGTGGATCACGGACAGGTCGTCGGCGAGAAAGAAGAGCTGACCGACACGGCGCGCGCCCTCCCCCGACCCAATCCGCTCGACACTGCGCACGACATAAGCGGCCTCGCGCGGCGCCTGGTACAGCGCGCGTTCCGCGTCATCGCGCAGCGGCCGCACGAAGAAGAACCCGCCGTCGCCATAGCCGACGTAGAGCGCCTGCAGCACCGGCGATGTCTCCAGCGCATCGCGCACGAGCGGCAGCCGGCCAAGGCGTTCGGCCACGGTCGTCGCCTCCGCGAGCGAGCTGTGCGCGATGAGCCGGACCGCGAGCTGGGCCGGCCCGAGCAGCGCTTCGACGTCGTCGAGCGTCTCGCGGCTCAGCCGGTGCCGCGCCTCCGAAGCCGAGGCCTCGAGCGCGGATTTGGTCATCAGGAAATTGATGCCGGAGGTCAGCGCGCAGACCAGCAGCACGAGCGAGCCGAACAGCGCCCACAGATAGACATGAAGCGGATAACTCCTATGTTTGTTCATCGCCATCTCCGGCATGAGACGCTGCCTGATTTTCTTGAAGTAACCGCCCTCGGGTTGCGTGAGTGTCGACTGCGGCTGTTGACTCGTCAAGCAGGCCTTCGCGCGCCATGCGAGACTAGCGGTTTATTCACTCGGGCCGCCGCTTCGGCAGATCTCCATGACAGATTCCACACGCACCGCCGGTGTGCATTTTTATCGCCCCGAAGCGGGCCATCGGCTCGCGCACGATCCGTTCAAGGCCATCGTGGCGCCGCGCATGATCGGCTGGATCTCCAGCCGCGACGCGGAGGGCCGCTTCAATCTGGCGCCGTACAGCTTCTTCGGCGCGTTCGCGGGCAATCCGCCCGTTATCGGATTCTCCAGCGAGGGCTACAAGGACTCCGTGCGCAATGTCGAGGCCACCGGGGAATTCGTCTGGAACATGGCGAGCCTGTCGCTGGCCGAGAAGATGAACGCGACCTCGGCCAGCGTGCCGAGCGACGTCGATGAGTTCGCGCTTGCGGGCCTGACGCCCGTGCCCGGCCAGGCCGTCGATGTGCCGCACGTGGCCGAGTCTCCCGCCGCGCTCGAATGCAAGGTCATGCAGGTGATCCGGCTGACCAATATCGACGGCGAGCCCATGTCCAACTGGCTCGTGCTCGGGCAGGTGGTCGGCGTGCATATCCGCGACGAATTCCTCACGGACGGCTTGTTCGATACGTTCCGCGCCCAGCCGATCATGCGCGCCGGCTATCGCGCCGAGTATGCACAGACCGGGGACAAGTTCGAGATGATTCGCCCGAAATAAGAAGACAGCGATCGTCAGCGCCGCCGCGCCGGTATAGCGTACGAGCTTTCCAATGGCCACGGAGTGGTGACCGGATGTGGGCGATCGATGTTGCCTGCGCGCACGCGCGCGCTTGGGCGGGGCGATATCCCGCGTCGGCGGGTCCCTTCGAGGTACGGCCCCCGCGGCTGCCTCGCGATGCGCTGCCCGTCTACGACGACGAACTTGGCTGCATGGTCGGTTACCTGCGCGCGCACGCGCGGCGCGTGCAGCTGATGAACCTCGATGGCGACGTCATTGCGGTATGGGCCTGCAATGCGTTCCTGCCCGAACCCGATATCGCCGACACGGTGCTGGTCACGGGCGGGCTCTGGACGCCGCGGGTCCGCGGCATGACGCCGCTGGGCACAATCGGCAGCGGCGCGCCGGTCGGGCCCGACGCGGTGGGCGCGCTGCGCCGGCACTTCATGGCCATGGCGCAGGAACCGCTGTTCTTTACCGAACCCGCCCTCGCCCGCATGCAGGACCGCGCGCACTTCGTGCCCGTGCATATCCTGCGGCTGGCGCTGCGGCATGGCGAACGGCTGCCGCCGCCGGCGGGACTGACCGGCGTGGCCCGATTCTCATCGCTGATGTGGCTGCGGCAGGTGCCGCATGTGCTGGACGTGATGACGAGCGCGGACGGCCTGACGGTGCTGCGCTTCGAATACTGGCACTACGCGGGGGATTGCATCGCGCTTGCGCCGGCCGCCTGATGGAGGGCCGGGCTGGCGTCATGAGGCGCCGTCACCTTATCCACCGCGGCCATCACGTCCTCGACCGTCGGCGGCGCGCCGCGATCGCCGATCGACAGCGACTGCCCTTCCGTATGGATGCCGAAATGCTGCCGGTCCGTGGCCGTGAACAGCATCACCGACGGCTTGCCAAGCGCATCGGCCAGGTGCACGAAGCCCGTGTCCATGCCCACGACGAGCGCGGCGGCATCGACGCGTTGCGCGACTTCGGTGATCGACATGCGCGGCAGCACTTCGGCGCCCGGAATCTGGGCGGCCAGCGCCTCCGATTCCTGACGCTCCTTGTCGGAGCCCCACGGCAGCTGGATGCGATAGCCGCGCGCGGTCAGGGCCTGCCCCACGCGGACCCAGCTGGCCTGCGGCCACTTCTTGATCTCGGCGGACGTCGCATGGAACAGCATGCAGCGCGGCACGCCGTCCGCATTGAGCGGCGTCGCGGGCGCCGGCACGCGCAGCGCGTTGGTCTCGCGCGGCTCGATCTCGTAACCCAGCGCGTTGGCCACGACCATGCGCATCTTGTGGCGGCACGTGGCGTCGCCATGCGGGCCGTAGATGTCGGTGTAGAAGACCTCGGCCTGCGGCTCGCCCAGAAATTCGGCGGCATAGCCGTAGCGGCGCGGCGCGCGCGCGAGCCGCGCGACGATCGCGCTCTTCATCACGCCGTGCACATCGACCACCGCGTCGTACTTCTCGCGCCGCAGCTGGCGGATGGCCTTGAGGATGCCGCCGAGGTTCTTCAGGCTGCGCTGCTTCTTGAAGCCGCGCAGCGGGGGCGAGATCACGCGATCGACCCCGACGGCCCAGCGGGGGATGTCCGCGCAGGATGCATCCGCGACCCAGTCGATCTTCGCTTCCGGATATGCGCGGCGCAGATCGGAGATCAGCGGCAGCGTGTGGACCATATCGCCAAGCGAGGTGATCTTGATGACGAGGATGCGCTTCATGCGGGGGCGGCGGCTGGAACCGGTGAAATTGGCGAAGCCGCTAGTATGCCTGAGCGCGCGCGCGCACTCGTCACCTCCAGCCTCTCTGGACTGGCAACGCTTACCGCCAGGCGGAGGCGTCCGGCACCACCGTGGCAAAGCGATCGTGCAGCGCCGCCAGCGTCACGCGGTGCAGCGCGGCGGCCGGCACCGGCTCGCCCCCGAGCGGATCGGGCAGATCGCGCGTGGCGCAGGCCGCGGCCACCACCGTGCAGCGGTAACCGTGGTCGAGCGCGGACCGCACGGTGGCGCTCACGCACATATGCGTCTGGAAGCCCGCGACGATCAGCTCCTTGCGGCCCAGCGCCTCCAGCCGCGCCGCGAGCTCGGTCCCGGCAAAGCTGTTGGGCAGATGCTTGACCACGGTCGCCTCGTCGCCCTGCGGCGTCAGGCCGTCGATGATCTGCGCGAAGCGGGTGCCGGGGTCGAACGCGCCACCGGCCTTGCCGTGATGGACGATATGCACGACGGGGGTGCCATGTTCGCGCGCGAGCGCGAGCAGTTCGGCACAGGCCGCGATGGCGGATGGCATGCCGACCAGCGGCAGCCGGCCATCGACGTACTCCTGCTGGTGGTCGACGACGACCAGCACGGCGTCCTGCCAGGCAGCGGGCTTGCGGCTCGCGCCGGCGGCGTCGAGCAGGGTGAAGGGAGCGGACATGGTAGACGGGTCCTTTCGTCAAAACGTCGATACTAATCCACTTCACGCGCGGCTTCACCGTTCCGTACGCATCACATCACGTACGGCTGAACACATCCATTTGGATTAGTCCGCGTTTACGTGGGTGCACATCTGCTACGCTGCGAACCGGTTGCCGAAAAATGGGCGGGGTTGCCGGACAAAAGCCCAGGCACCGAGAACGGGTCAGTGCGCGCCAGTATTGCGATATCCCAGGCGATACGCGAGCGTGCATGAAAAAGAACATGAACATGCGGCACTCTTTGAAGTACCGGATGGCGGTCGCGACTGCGCTCGTGGTCACGCTGGTCCTCGTGGTTCGCGCGGGGTTTTCCCAGTACTACGCGTACGACAGCCTCAAGGGCCTGCTGCAAGACCAGCAGGACACGCTCGTCAAGATGGTCGCCGAACAGCTCGACGAAAAGCTCGAGTCGCGAGAGATCGTGCTGCGCCGGCTGGCGAAGCAGCTCGCCCCCGCCCTTTCCCGCCCCACCTCGGAACTGCGCCGCATTGCCACGGACACCGTGGACATGCCCGAAAGCTTCAACGCGGTGCTCATGGCCTGGCCCGACGGCACGCTGGCCTTCAGCACCGCGGTGCCCGAGGGGTACAAGCCCAACGTCGGCGAACGCGAATACTTTCAGGCCATTCTGAAAGGCGCGCCGTTCGTCGTCTCCGATCTGATCCAGGGCCGCTATTCGAACTCGCCCGGCGTGATTCTCGCGATACCGCTGCGCGGGCCGAACGGCGAACTGCTCGCCGTGGTCGGCGGCGTGCTGAATCTCAGCGGTCATAACTTCCTGCGCGAGGTCGCACGCAGCCGGGTCGGCGTCACCGGCTACTACTGCCTGGTGTCCTCGACGGCCAGCCCGCGCTACGCGCTCCATCCCGTGGCCAGCAACGTCCTGCAGCCCGCGCGCGCGGCCGGCGAGTCGTGCGGGGCCGAGCAGCCCGAGTCCGCATGGGAATGGCTGTCGCCCAGACAGCCGATCGTCGCGCGGCATCTGCTCGAGGCCAACGGATGGCAGGTGGTGGCCGTGCTGCCGGCAAAGGAAGCGTTTGCGCCGCTGATGGAGATTCGCCAGCGCGCGATGGCGGCCGCCGTCATCTCGCTGCTGATCGCAGGCGTGCTGATGTGGCTGCTGATCCGGCAGATGCTTGCGCCCCTCGAACGCCTGCATCGCGCCGTGCGGCAGGTGACGACGCAGCCCACCGCGGTGGAAGAGCTGCCGATCGGGCGCGAGGACGAGATCGGCGAGCTGGCCACGGCGTTCCGCGAGGTCATGCATCAGCTGTCCGAGCGCGAGCGCGCGCTCGAGGCCGCGAAAGACCGCGCCGATGCGAGCGAGAAGCGCATGGAGGCCATTGCCAACCATGTGCCCGACTATGTGTCCTTTATCGACGCCACCGAACGCTTCGCCTACGTCAACCAGGCCTACGCGAATCACTTCGGCGTGGCGCCGGAGCAGATCGTCGGGCTGACGCTGCGCGAGCTGTGGGGGACCACGGAGTACGTGGCCAACGAGCCTTACCTCGCGCAGGCCCGCGCGGGCGAGGCCGTGACCGTGACGCGCGAGTGTGCCGACGGGGAATGGGTGGAGGTCACCTACCAGCCGGCGTGGAACGAAGCGCGCGATGCGCTGACCGGGCTCCATATGTTCGCGCGCAACGTGACCGACGAGCGCGCGCGGCTGCGGCAACTCGAGGCGCAGACGCTATCGGACCATCTGACCGGCCTGCTCAACCGCAAGGGGTTCGATCGCCGGCTGGCGGAGGTGATGACGCGCGCCGATGCCGGCGGCCAGCGCGCGGCGCTGCTGCTGGTGGACCTCGACGACTTCAAGGCCGTCAACGATACCTACGGGCATGCCGTCGGCGACCGTCTGCTCGTGGCCTTTGCGGAGCGGCTGACCCATTGCGTGCGCAAGGGCGACGCGGTCGCGCGCATCGGCGGCGACGAGTTCGCGATCATTCTGGAGAACGTGGGCACGCCCGCGACGGTCAATCGGCTGGCCCGCACCGTGGTGCAGGCCGCGATGCGGCCGCTCGTCATCGGCGACCAGCCGTTCGTGGCGACCGCGAGTGTGGGGAGTGCCCTGCACCATCCGCATACGGGGAGCTCGATCAGCGAGCTGTTCATGCGGGCGGATATGGCGCTGTACGAGGCCAAGCGCCATGGGAAGGCGCGACATGCGTCGCCGGCCAGTCCGGCGCCGGCGACGATGTCCTGAGGTTACCGCACCTTCCCTTCCTTCCACGCCTGCAGCAGCTTGTCGTACGCGATCGTCTCGCCCTTCGGCTTCTCGTTGTCGAGCTTCTTCCACGGCGCGTGTTCCGACGACAGCCACTTCGACGGATCGCTCTTCGGGTTGAGCTTCGGCGCGCAGTGGCTCATGCCCGCGCGCTGCAGCCGTGCCATCACCTGATCCATCTCTTCGGCCAGCGTGTCCATCGCCGCCTGCGGCGTCTTCTCGCCCGTCACCGCGGTGGCCACGTTCTTCCACCACAGTTGCGCGAGCTTCGGATAGTCGGGCACGTTGTTACCCGTCGGCGTCCACGCCACGCGCGCCGGGCTGCGATAGAACTCGATCAGGCCGCCGTACTTGGCCGCGTTCTTGGTCAGGTACTCGTTGTTGATATCGCTGTCGCGGATAAAGGTCAGCCCCGTCAGCGACTTCTTCAGCGACACGGTCTTCGCGGTCACGAACTGCGCGTAGAGCCACGCGGCGGCCAGGCGGTTCGGATCGGTGTTCTTGAAGAACGTCCACGAACCCACGTCCTGATAGCCGTTCTGCATGCCCTGCTTCCAGTAGGGGCCATACGGCGACGGCGCCATGCGCCACTTGGGCGAGCCATCGGCGTTGACCACGGGCAGGCCCTTCTTGGTCATGTCGGCGGTGAATGCCGTGTACCAGAAGATCTGCTGCGCGACCTGTCCCTGCGCGGGCACCGGGCCGGCTTCGGAGAACGTCATGCCCATGGCCTGCGGCGGCGCGTACTTCTTCATCCAGTCGATGTACTTGGTCAGCGCATAGACCGCGGCCGGGCTGTTGGTGGCGCCGCCACGCGACACCGACGCACCCTCCGGCGTGCACTTGTCGGCGCCCACGCGAATGCCCCACTCGTCCACGGGCATCCCGTTCGGCAGGCCCTTGTCGGCGGTACCCGCCATCGAGAGCCACGCGTCGGTGAAGCGCCAGCCCAGCGACGGATCCTTCTTGCCGTAATCCATGTGGCCATAGACCTTCTTGCCGTCGAGCTCCTTCACGTCGTTCGAGAAGAAGTTGGCGATGTCCTCGTATGCGGACCAGTTGGTCGGCACGCCGAGGTCATAGCCATACTTGGCCTTGAACTTGTCCTGCAGGTCCTTGCGCGCGAACCAGTCCGCGCGGAACCAGTACAGGTTGGCGAATTGCTGGTCGGGCAGCTGATAGAGCTTGCCGTCCGGGGCCGTGGTGAACTTGGTGCCGATAAAGTCCTTGAGGTCGATATCGGGGTTCGTGAACTCCTTGCCCGCGCCGGACATATAGTCGGACAGCGGCAGGATCGCGCCATAGCGGTAGTGCGTGCCGATCAGGTCCGAGTCGGAGATCCAGCCATCGTAGATCGACTTGCCGGACTGCATCGAGGTCTGCAGCTTCTCGACGACGTCGCCTTCCTGGATCAGGTCGTGGTTGACCTTGATGCCCGTGATTTCCTCGAACGCCTTGGCCAGCGTCTTGGACTCGTATTCGTGCGTGGTGATGGTTTCCGACACCACGTTGATCTGGTTGACGCCCTTGGCCTTGAGCTTGGCCGCGGCATCGATGAACCACTTCATCTCCGCGAGCTGCTTGTCCTTGCTCAGCGAGGACGGCTGGAACTCGTTGTCCACCCACTTCTTCGCTTCCGCTTCCCCTGCCGACGCGTGCCCGCACGCGAGCGCCGCCGCAAACGCCAGGGCCGACATCCCCAACCTTACGTGCTGTTTCATCAATGTCTCCTCAGGAACCCCCTCCCCGGATTTCTGTTTCTGGGATGGCGCCCCGGGGAAGAGAACAGGCGGCACAGCCCATCGAATGGGACAACTTGCGGCAAGAACGAACGAATCAGCCCTTGCGCATGATCACCAGCAATACCAGCAGCGAGATGCCCGCGCTGATCCATACCGACGGTTCCTCGGCCAGCGAGAACCACGCCTGCATCTTTTCGCCGAGACCCACCCATGCGAGGTTGATCCAGGCCGCGCACATCAGCCCGATGAACAGCCGGTCCCCACGCGTGGTGGCAATCGGCAGGAACCCCTTGCGCAATACCGTGGGCGCGCGCATTTCCCAGATCGTCATGCCGATGAGCATCACGACCACGCTTGCAAAGAACACCGCCACGGGGGTGGTCCATACCATCCAGCTCAGCATCGATCGCCCTCCCTCAGACGCGACCCATCGCGAAGCCCTTCGCGATGTAGTGCCGCACGAACCAGATCACGATGCCGCCCGGCACGATGGTCAGCACGCCGGCCGCGGCCAGCACGCCCCAGTCCATGCCCGACGCGGACACCGTGCGCGTCATCGTCGCCACGATCGGCTTGGCCTCCACCGACGTCAGCGTGCGCGCGAGCAGCAGCTCCACCCAGCTGAACATGAAGCAGAAGAACGCGGCCACGCCCACGCCGGCCTTGATCAGCGGCAGGAAGATGGTCAGGAAGAAGCGCGGGAACGAATAACCATCCACGTAGGCGGTCTCGTCGATCTCGCGCGGCACGCCCGACATGAAGCCTTCCAGAATCCATACGGCCAGCGGCACGTTGAACACGAGGTGCGCCAGCGCCACGCCGAGGTGCGTGTCCATGAGCCCCATGGTCGTGTAGAGCTGGAAGAACGGCAGCAGGAACACGGCCGGCGGCGTCATGCGGTTGGTCAGCAGCCAGAAGAACACGTGCTTGTCGCCGATGAACTGGTAGCGCGAGAACGCGTACGCGGCCGGCAGCGCGACGGAGATCGAGATGACCGTGTTCAGCGCGACATAGATCATCGAGTTGATATAGCCCGAGTACCACGACGCATCGGTGAAGATGGTCACGTAATGCTCGAACGTGAAGCTCGCGGGCCACAGCGACAGCGTGGACACGATCTCCTCGTTGGTCTTGAACGACATGTTCACCATCCAGTAGATCGGCACGATCGCGAACAGCAGGTAGATCGTGAGGAAGACCGGACGCCATGCGCTGGTGCGCTGGCCAGGTTGCTTCTCAGCCATGGGACACCTCCTCGCTGCCGGCCGTGCCGGCGCGCTGCATCCAGTTATAGAGCACGAAGCAGGTCAGCAGGATGATCAGGAAGTACACGATGGAGAACGCCGCGGCGGGGCCGAGGTCGAACTGCCCCACTGCCTTCTGCGTCAGATACTGCGACAGGAACGTGGTCGCGTTGCCGGGCCCGCCGCCGGTCAGCACGAACGGCTCGGTGTAGATCATGAAGCTGTCCATGAAGCGCAGCAGCACCGCGATCATCAGCACGCCGCGCAGCTTGGGCAGCTGGATAAAGCGGAACACCGCGAAGCGCGAGGCGCCATCGATCTGCGCGGCCTGGTAGTAGGCGTCGGGAATCGCGCGCAGGCCCGCGTAGCAGAGCAGCGCGACCAGCGGCGTCCAGTGCCATACGTCCATCACGAGCACGGTGACCCACGCATCGACGGCGCTGCCCGTGTAGTTGTAGTCGAACCCGAGCCCCGCCAGCGAGGCGCCGAGCAGGCCGATATCGGTCCGGCCGAAAATCTGCCAGATCGTGCCGACCACGTTCCACGGAATAAGGAGCGAGAGCGCGATGACCACGAGCGTCGCCGACGCGCGCCAGCCCGCGGCCGGCATGGCCAGCGCCAGAAGAATGCCGAGCGGAATCTCCACGGCCAGCACGGCGAGCGAGAACCCGAGCTGACGCAGCAGCGCGTCATGGAGCTCCGCGTCGCGCAGCACGGTGGCGAACCATTCGGTGCCGACGAACACGCGGCGCTCGGGGGAGATGATGTCCTGCACCGAGTAGTTGACGATGGTCATCAGCGGCAGGATGGCGGAGAACGCCACGCAGATCACCACCGGCAGGACCAGCAGCCAGGCTTTCTGGTTGACGGGCTTCATTGGACCAGTTCCTCGTTGACGTAGTAGCAGGTATGGCGGTTGAACACGGTGAGCCACGCGGCATCGCCCGCGTTCAGCGCCGCGGCTTCGGTACCGAGCCGGGCGCGCAGCGTGGCGGTTTCCGCGCCGCGCACGCCCGCCGTGACGAGCCAGTACGTGCCGATGTCCTGCGCGCGCGTCACGCGCACCGGCATCGCGAGCGGATCGCCCTCGCCCGACAGGCCCAGGTATTCGGGCCGCACGCCGATGCGGAACGTGCCCGCGGCCTGCAGCGCGGCCGCGACATGCGGTTCGAGTGCCGGCGTGTAGCGGCGCCCGTCATGGCCCCCTTCCACCTCGATCGCCCCGTCGCGCCATGTGGCCGAGAGGAAATTCATGCCCGGCGAGCCGATAAAGTGCCCGACGAACGTGTGCGCGGGCTTTTCGAACAGCGCATCGGCCGAACCGACCTGCACGGCCTTGCCGCGCGACATCACGACCACCTGGTCCGCGAACGTGAGCGCCTCGGTCTGGTCGTGCGTGACGTAGATCAGCGTGAGCCGGAACTCGTGATGGATTTCCTTGAGCTTGCGCCGCAGCTGCCATTTGAGGTGCGGGTCGATCACGGTCAGCGGTTCGTCGAACAGGATGGCCGAGACGTCCTGCCGCACGAGGCCGCGCCCGAGCGAGATCTTCTGCTTGGCATCGGCGGCCAGCCCGCTCGCGCGGCGGTCCAGCGACGACGAGAGGTCGAGCATCTCCGCCACGCGGCCCACGCGCTCCCTGACCTGCGCATCGGGCACGCCGCGATTGCGCAGCGGAAACGCGAGGTTCTCGCCGACGGTCATCGTGTCGTAGATCACCGGAAACTGGAACACCTGCGCGATATTGCGCGCCTGCGGCGAGGCCGCGGTCACGTCCCTGCCATCGAAATGGATCGTGCCATGCGACGGGCGCAGCAGCCCGGACACGCAGTTGAGCAGCGTGGTCTTGCCGCACCCCGACGGGCCGAGCAGCGCATAGGCGCCGCCGTCCTCGAACGTGAATTGCAGCGGCAGCAGCGCATAGTCCTCGTCGCGCTGCGGGTTCGGGCCGTAGGCATGGGCGAGGTCGAGATCGATACGTGCCATCTCAGCCTCCGCTTGCCGTGGGTGACAACGCGGCGGACAGCGGCGTGCTGACCGCATCGGCCAGCGCGCCCGGCCGGCGCGGCGCGTGGATGCGCGCGCCGGCGGCATCGAACAGATAGATCTGCGCGGGGTCCAGATACAGCGACAGCTGCGCGCCGAGCGCGAAGTCGAGCACACCCGCGAACTGCGCCACGAGGTTGCCGGCGGCCGTGTCCACGTGCACGAACGTATCGGAACCCGACAGTTCGGCCAGCGCCACGCGGCCCGGCACATCGACGCTCGCGCCCTCGCCGTCCGCGGACGCGGTCGGCTTGAGCCGCAGCGCGGCCGCGCGCACGCCCATCGTTACCGCGCCCTCGTAGCCCGCGGCCTCGGGCACGGGCAGCGAGATCCCGCCGGGCAGCGTCACGCGCCCCGCGGCGAACGTCCCGGCGATCAGATTCATCGGCGGATCGCTGAACGCGCGCGCCACGCGCAGCGAGTCCGGATAGTGGAAGACCTGCGGCGTCGGCCCGTACTGCAGCAGTTCGCCCGCATCGAGCACGGCCGTATAGCCGCCCAGCAGCAGCGCTTCGGCGGGCTCGGTGGTCGCGTAGATGACCGTGGCGTCGCCATGCGCGAACAGCTGCGTGAGCTCCTCGCGCAGTTCCTCGCGCAGCTTGTAGTCGAGGTTGACGAGCGGCTCGTCCAGCAGCATCAGCGGCGCGTTCTTCGCCAGCGCCCGTGCGAGGGCCACGCGCTGCTGCTGGCCGCCCGACAGCTCGGCCGGATAGCGCTGCAGCAGATGATCGATATGGAGCCGCGCCGCCAGTTCGCGCACCTGCCGCGCGATCTCGTCGCGCCCGGTCTTGCGCAGGCGCAGCGGCGAAGCGATGTTGTCGAAGACCGTGAGCGACGGGTAGTTGATGAACTGCTGGTACACCATCGACACGTTGCGGTCGCGCACCGGCACGCCGGTCACGTCCGTGCCATCGACGCGCACCTGGCCTGCGGTCGGCCGGTCGAGCCCGGCCATCACGCGCATCAGCGAAGTCTTGCCGGCCTGCGTGGCGCCAAGCAGAATCGTGACGGCGCCGGGTACCGGCGCGAGCGACATCGGATAAAGATAGGGTTGCGAACCGACCTGCTGCGCAACGCCTTCCAGGCTGAGCTGCATCCAGTCTCCAATATGTTCTTATGCCTTATTCAGCACTCTCACGCGTAACCGCTGTGGGCGCTGCAATGCACTATTTTCTGTGTCCTGCTCGTTTTAGCAAAAAAGCGAACGTAATACAACTGTGCGGCGCATCATTTGTTTTCGTTTCTGTTTGTTCTAGAATGCCCGCATGATCCTCAATCCCCGCCAGACTGCCCTGCTCGAAGAGGTACGCAGCCAGGGCTTCGCCTCCATCGACGCGCTCGCGCGCAAGTTCGGCGTGACCCTCCAGACGGTGCGCCGCGACGTCAATCTGCTGGCCGAGAATGGCATGCTCACGCGCTTCCACGGCGGCGTGCGGATGGAGAACTCCACGACGGAGAACATTGCCTACCGGCAGCGGCAACTGCTCAATGCCGACGGCAAGGCGCGCATCGGCCGCGCGGTGGCCGCGGCGGTGCCGGATGGCTGCTCGCTGATCCTGAATATCGGGACCACGGTCGAGGAAATCGCGCGCGCGCTCATCCACCATCGCGGGTTGCGCGTCATCACGAACAACCTCCACGTGGCCAATATCCTTGCGGACAATCCCGATTGCGAGGTCATCGTCGCGGGCGGCGTGCTGCGCTCGCGCGACCGCGGCATCATCGGCGAGGCCACGGTCGAGTTTATCCGTCAGTTCAAGGTGGATATCGGGCTGATCGGCATCTCGGGCATCGAGGCCGACGGCACGCTACGCGATTTCGATTTCCGCGAGGTGAAGGTCGCGCGCACGATCATGGAACATTCGCGCGAGATCTGGCTGGCCGCCGACGCCAGCAAGTTCAATCGCCAGGCCATGGTGGAACTGGCGCCGCTCTCGAGCGTCGATCGCCTGTTCACGGACGAACCGCTGCGCGAACCGTTCGTGCAGATGCTGGGCGACAGTGGAGTGAGCTGTGTGGTCGCGGACCCCGAGTAAGGGGATGGGGCCCGCGGCGGTCCGCTTACTTGAAGACGACCGTCTTGTGGCCGTTGAGCAGGATGCGGTGTTCGGCGTGCCACTTGACGGCACGCGCAAGGGCCACGCACTCGACGTCGCGGCCCACGGCCGTGAGCTGGTCGGGGTCCATGCTGTGGTCCACGCGCTCGATCTCCTGCTCGATGATCGGGCCCTCGTCGAGGTCCGCGGTCACGTAGTGGGCCGTCGCGCCGATCAGTTTCACGCCGCGGTCGTGCGCCTGGTAGTACGGCTTGGCGCCCTTGAAGCTCGGCAGGAACGAATGGTGGATATTGATCGCGCGGCCGGCCAGCTTGCGGCACAAATCGTCCGACAGCACCTGCATGTAGCGCGCGAGCACGACGAGGTCGATGTTCTGGTCGCGCACGACCTCGAACACGCGGGCTTCCTGCGCGGCCTTCTGCTCGCCCGAGGCGTTCATCAGCGGAAGGTGGAAGAACGGCACGTCGTACGACGCGGCCAGCTGGTAGAAGTCGCGATGGTTCGAGACGATCGCCGCGATCTCGACGGGCAGGCCGCCCGCCTTGGCGCGGAACAGCAGGTCGTTGAGGCAGTGACCGATCTTGGACACCATGATCATGACGCGCGGCTTGACCGAATCGTCGAACATTTCCCACTGCATGCCGAACTGATCGCCGACCGGCGTGAACGCGGTGCGCAGTGCGGCAAGATCCGGACCGCCCGCGGCGGTGCTGAAATGCACGCGCATGAAGAAGCGGCCCGTAAAGGCGTCGCCGTACTGGTCGGAGTCAACGATATTGCAGCCGTGCTGGAACAGCAGGCCCGAAACGGCATGGACGATGCCCGGCTGGTCCGGGCACGAAATGGTGAGAATAAATCCGGTGTTGCTCATCGTAAGCGATTGGGTTCAGGGCAGGCCGTGGGGACACGGGGCTGGGATGGGTACCTGAAATCTCAGGCCCAGCCTCGCCGCCGGAGCGCATCGAGCGTCACCAGCGTGGCATCCACGGTCATCGCGCGGTCCGCCATGATAGCAAGCAATGCCGCCGGGGCGATCCGCCGATGCTCGGCCACCTCGCCATCGCGGTTCACGGGCACGAAGTCCGCGGGCAGCACGAGGTCGTACACGAAGACCTGTTCCCACTGCACGCCTTCGGGGATCTCGCGCAGGACCTCGATCATGCCGTGGGCCTCGGCCCGCGCGGCCAGTGCCTGCGGAATGCCCGATTCCTCGTCGCATTCGCGCACGAGCGTTTCCAGCGGCGCGCTGCCATGCGGCATGCCGCCCGCGACGAGGTTGTCCCACATGCCGGGGTCCACCGACTTGGACGGGCTGCGCCGCGACACCCACAGCGCGGGCGGCTGCCCGGGCGGCGTGTCGATGATCCCGTTCATATGGGAGGCGAACGTCAGCAGGCCCAGGTACCGGGCCGCGGCGCGCTCGATGGTCGCGAACGCGGGCGCGTCGAGCGCGGGCGTCACCGCGAAGAGCTCGTTGCGCCAGCCGCGCACGTGGCCCGCGTCCGCGAGCCGCTTCGCGAGCCGGGCCAGCGCGGCGCTGCGGCTCGCAAAGTCGTGGCGGCCGGGCAGCAGCGCGATGGTGCCATGGGCTTCCGCCCCCACCCATTCGATGGCCCCGGTGCCCTCGGCGGCCGCCTCGGCCTGCATCGACCGCAGCACGATGGCGTGCGCGCGCGGCAGCCAGCCGACGTGGCAGCCTTCGACAATCAGCCGCAGATGCGAATCGGCATCGAATGGACTGCGCGCGGCCACGCCGGCCGCCGTACGTTCCACCAGACCGGCGCGTGCCGCTCGCGCGGCGACTTCATTCATTTCTGACATGTTCGATTCGATTTCGACGGGGCACGCATGAGCACCACGTCTTCACAGCCAACTTTCATCCTGGCGCTCGATCAGGGCACGAGCAGCTCGCGCGCCATCCTGTTCGATCACGCGGGCAACGTGGTGCGCATCGCCCAGCGCGAATTCCGGCAATATTATCCGCATCCCGGCCACGTCGAGCACGATCCGTACGAGATCTGGCAGTCGCAGCTCGCCGTCGCGCACGAGGTGCTGACCGCGGCCAACGTCAGCGGCACGCAGGTGCGCGCCATCGGCATCACGAACCAGCGCGAGACCACGGTGCTATGGGACCGCAAGACCGGCGAACCGGTCGGCCGCGCGCTGGTCTGGCAGGACCGCCGCACCGCCCCGCTGTGCGAGCAGTTGCAGAACGACGGCCATGGCCCGCTGTTCCAGCAGAAGACTGGCCTGATCATCGATGCCTATTTCTCGGGCACCAAGCTGCGCTGGATGCTCGACAACTACGAAGGCGCCCGCGCGCGCGCCGAGCGTGGCGAGCTCGCGTTCGGCACCGTCGATAGCTGGCTGATCTGGCAGCTGACCGAGGGCCGCCGCCACGTGACCGACGTGTCCAACGCGGCGCGCACGCTGATGTTCAATATCAACGATTTCCGCTGGGACGACGACCTGCTGGCCGTGCTCGATATTCCAAAGAGCCTGCTGCCGGACGTGGCGCCGTCGAGCGGCGAAGTCGCGCGGACCTCGGCGCGGCTGTTCGGCACCGAGATTCCGATCGCGGGCATCGCGGGCGACCAGCAGGCGGCGACGTTCGGGCAGGTCTGCCTGTCGCCGGGCATGGCCAAGAACACCTACGGCACGGGCTGCTTCATCCTGATGAACGCGGGCGACAAACCCGTGGCATCGCAGAACCGTCTGCTCACGACCATCGGCTGGCAGATCGGGAGCGATACCCAGTATTGCCTCGAAGGCGGCGTGTTCATGGGCGGCGCGACGATCCAGTGGCTGCGCGACGGCCTGAAGATCATCGAGAGCGCGCCCGAGGCGGAAGCGCTCGCGCGCCAGTGCGACGACACCGGGGGCGTGGTGCTGGTGCCCGCCTTCGCTGGCCTCGGCGCGCCGCACTGGGATGCGTTCGCGCGCGGCACGATGGTCGGCATCACGCGCGGCACGGGCCGTCCGCATATCGCGCGCGCGGCGCTCGAGTCCATCGCGTTCCAGAGCGTGGACGTGCTGCAGGCCATGGAGAAAGACGCGGGCCTGCCGCTGGCCGAGCTCCGCGTGGATGGTGGCGCGTCGCGCAGCGACCTGCTCATGCAGATGCAGGCCGACCTGCTCGGCACCCCCGTGGTACGCCCGCGCGTGACCGAAACCACGGCCCTCGGCGCCGCCTACCTGGCCGGCCTCGCCACCGGCTACTGGAGCGATACCGAAGAGATTCGCCAGCAATGGCAGGTGGAGCAGCGCTTCGAGCCGCGGCTCTCCGCCGACGAGCGCGCGCAGCGCCTGCGCCGCTGGCATCGCGCGGTGGCGCGCGCACGCGACTGGGCCCGCGACGATGACGAGCACGACAGCGGCGACAGCCGCCCTGCCGCCCGGCCCTCCTGAATACCGTTGATCCCTACTGTCATGCAGAAACCCGTACCTTCCGTCCAGCCACCTTCGCGCGCCGAGCTGCTCGCCACGCTCGAGCGCGAACCGCGCTGGGACGTCATCGTCATTGGCGGCGGCGCCACCGGCCTCGGCACCGCGGTCGATGCCGCATCCCGTGGCTATCGCACGCTGCTGCTCGAAGCGGCCGACTTCGCCAAGGGCACCTCGAGCAAGGCCACCAAGCTCGTACACGGCGGCGTCCGCTACCTCGCACAGGGCAATATCAGCCTGGTCCGCGAGGCGCTGCACGAGCGCGGCCTGCTCGCGCGCAACGCCCCGCACCTCGTCTGGCCGCTCGGGTTCGTGGTGCCGGCCTACCAGATGTTCGACCAGCCGTTCTACGGCATCGGCCTCAAGGTCTACGACATGCTCGCGGGCGGGCTCAACCTCTCGGGCAGCCGCTGGCTCAGCCATCGCGAGGCGCTCGCTGCGGCACCGACGCTGGCCGAACATGTCGGCGGCCGGCCGCTGCGTGGCGGCAATCTCTATTTCGACGGGCAGTTCGACGACTCCCGGCTGGCCACGGCGCTGATGCGCACGCTGTTCGATGTCGGCGGCGTGGCGCTCAACTACATGCGTGTGACGGGCCTGCAGCAGAAGAACGGCGTGATCACGGGCGTGACCGCGCAGGATGTCATCGGCCCCATCGACGAAACCCGCACGTTCGAACTCCGCGCGGATTGCGTGATCAACGCCACGGGCGTGTGGGTCGATGCCATCCGCCAGATGGAAGACGGCCAGGCGCGCACGATGGTCGCGCCGAGCCAGGGTGTGCACCTGACGCTGCCGCGCAGCTTCCTGCCCGGCGATCGCGCGATCCTCGTGCCGAAGACCGACGACGGCCGCGTGCTGTTCATCGTGCCCTGGAACGGCCACACGATCGTCGGCACGACCGATTCTCCGCGACAGGACCTGCCGCTGGAACCGCGCGCGACCGGCGACGACGTGGACTTTATTCTCGAGACGGCCTCGCGCTATCTCTCGCGCGACCCCACGCGCGCGGACGTGACCAGCGTGTGGGCGGGCCTGCGTCCGCTCGTCAAGGCCACGGGCGAATCGTCGACGGCCTCGCTGTCGCGCGAACATACGATCCTCGTGTCGAAGGCCGGCCTGATCACGGTGACGGGCGGCAAGTGGACGACCTATCGCAAGATGGCCGAAGACGTGATCGGCACCGCGATCCAGCGCCAGCTGCTCAAGGCGGCGCCGGGCGTGACGGCCGAGCTGCCGCTGCATGGCGCGACCGACCTGCCGGCCGACCTGCCCGCGGCCAACTCCGGCTCCCCGGACCGCTACTATGGTTCCGATCTGCCGCTGTTGCGCGCGCTGCCGGGCAACGACGACATCATCGTGCCCGCGGCGGGGCTGACGGCCGCGCACGTGCGCTTTGCCGCGCGCCATGAACTCGCGCGCCGCGTGGAGGATGTGCTCGCCCGCCGCAACCGCGCGCTGTTCCTCGATGCCCGCGCGGCCGTGGCCGGCGCGCCGCGCGTCGCGGAAATCCTCGCGGAGGAGCTGGGCCACGATGCCGCATGGCAGGAAACCGAAGTGGCCTCGTTCGGGGCGCTGGCCAAGGGGTACATGCTCGAGTCGTAACGAAAGAAGGGGGGGGATACCATGCACGCACGCCCATGCTTTGCGACGCTCAAACCGGTCATGCCGGCCATGCTGGCGGCACTGGCCATCGCGGGAATCGCCCCCGCGGCCGCCCAGCCGCGGCTCGACAATCTGCGGTTCCAGGACAACCGGGCCGTGTCCTACCAGTGCGACGGCGGCCGGCGCCTGGCCGTGCGGTATCTCAACAGCGCCGACAACAGGCTGGCGCTGATGCGCATCGAGGACAAGCCGATGCTGTTCGTGAACGTGATGAGCGGATCGGGCGCGCGCTACGCGGCGGGCCGCTACGAATGGTGGACCAAGGGCGAGGAAGGCAACCTGCGCGACCTGATGGCCGCGCAGGACGCGCCGCCCGTGTTCGCGAACTGCCACGCGGCGAGATAACTCGGCGATAATGCGGGCTATCGCATCACGGAGAACACCATGGACGAGATGGACGAGATTGACGATCTGTCCGATCTGCCGATGCCCCGCTTTATCTGGGGCTTCGCCATCGCCACCGACAAGGGCGGCGACATCACGCACGACGAATTCGAGTACCTCACGCACACGCGCAGCCCGCGCTTCACGTGCCGCGTGGTCGAACTCGAGGACATGCCCGCCGACAGCGACGAAAGCGGCATCGACGGACGCGTGGTGCACTACGACGAGCCCGACCGCCTGTTCTACATCACCGATGCCGGCATGGCACTCGTGAACTTCCAGCTGTTCGACAAGCTGCCGGAGAAGAACAAGCTCAAGAAGGTCTGCGACGAAGCCATCGCCAACTGGATGCTGCGCCGCGAATTCCTCGACGAGGAAGAGGAAGACTGATCAGTCTCCGAGACCTTTTGTTACCACTTCGCCCATCAGGCCATTGATCCCGCCCGGGTGATCCTTGGCCAGTTCCTGCAGCCGGGCGACGAGCTTGCCGTCCAGCTTGCAGGCGAAGGGCACGAGGCCGGCGGCCTGGTCGAGCCGGCGCTGTTCGCGGCGGTCGATCTTCTCGCCCTGCCCACCGGCGCCACCGCGCACGGCCGCCGCGTGCTTCATGTCGTTGTTGATCTTGAGACCCTTGTTCTTTTCGAGATCCGTCTTTTTCACGACCGTATATTCCCAGCAGAGCCAATAAAGGGCGCCATTCTACCCGGCGCGGACCTCGATGAGTCCCGACGCCACGCGCTCGATCTCGCAATAGACGGGCATGGCCTCGAGCGGGCCCGTGCAGCCGACGCCTGAAGCCTGGCTCGCATCCGCGCCCGGGGGCAGGAATACGAACGCCATGCCGGGCTGCCAGCCCGGATGCTTGCGCAGGCTGTCGTTGAGAATATCGAGGTACTGCGCGCGCGAGAAGACCTGCTTCGCCATGTCATGCCTCCATGTTCGGACCGCTGCGGGCATCCTAGCATGGCGCCATGGCGCGGTCAGCGATGGCCGTGACCGCCGCCGTGCCCACCATGGCCGCCATGCCCGCCGCCGCGGTGTCCCCCGCCGTGGCCGTGGCCGCCCCCATGACCGCCTCCATGCCCCCGCCCGGGGCCGCCGTGGAAGCCATGGCCCGGATGATGGCGCGGCGGATGGCCGTATCCCGGCCCGTAGCCATGCCGCGGACCGCCGTAGTAGCCGCCATGCCCGCGGTCCCAGCCGCCGCCCCGCATGACCCAGCCATTGCCGCCATGCACCCAGTGCGGCGACTGGTAGACATACCCGGGCCGCGCATGGGCCCAGCGGCCCTTGCGCCAGTGGTGGCGGTGATGGTGGTCGTCCCACCCCCAGTAACCGGGCTGCCAGACGTAACCGGGACGCGGGCCGGGCACCACCTCGTAGATCGGCGCCGGCGGCGGCGTGTTGATGCCGATGGCGACGTTGACCTGCGCCTGCGCCGACGGCACGTACGCGATGGCCAGCAGGGCCGCGGCGGCGGCCACTACGGGACCCGCCAGCGCGAGGATGCGGCGATTGAAACGGCGACAAAGCATATAAACCCTCATGTTGTTGTCTTGTGCGGGAAGCATTTGATCGCAGTCTAGCCACCCTTTCGCCGCTTCTATGTAAGAAAGGGTATCGGGAAATTACGAAGCCGCAGGCGTTTGACCGATGCCGGGCGCAGACATTTAGGTCTACAGTTCCCGCGAGTCGCGCCGAAAAGTAGTGAGGCCCTGCGTGCCCTGGACCACCGACGCCGCCATGAGAGCGGACTACCGTATCCATCACGCCGTGCCGTTTAGTGTCGATCATCGATGTCGATCATTCGTTGACTGCTATCGCCTTTTCTCGCCCCGGCGCCGCGCGCCCTCACTTCGACATGGCCGCCCACTTCTTCTGCCGCGCCGGGCTGGCGCTGGCACTCGTGACCGCCCAGGCGGCAATGCCGTCGCCGATCGCGTTCGCGCAGGGCTCCGCCGTCACCGGACTGCCGCCGGCGCCGCCCTCCGTGTCCCCCTCTGCGTCTCCCTCGGCGCCCGGCTCCCGGCAGGACGCGGTGGCGCGCGTGGTCCTGAGCCTGCTCAGCTACGCGCGCTGGCCCACCGAGCGCGATACCGTGCGGCTGTGCGTCGACACCGGCACGCGCTACGCGGGCAAGCTCATGGAAGGCGGCGCGCTGACGACGGGCCGTTTCGTCGAGTCGCGCCGGATCGACCTGATGACCGAAGCCATCGCGCCCGCGTGCGACGCGCTGTACGTCGGCACGGTCTCCGACGCCCGCCGCAAGCGCCTCGCGGACGAACTGGCGGGCAAGCCGGTGCTCGTGATCGCGGAGGAAGATTTCGAGTGCGAGGCGGGCAGCATGTTCTGCCTCAATATCCGCGACAACCAGGTGTCGTTCCGCGTGAATCTGGACTCGATCGCGCGCAGCGGCATCCATGTCCATCCCGGCGTGCTGCAGCTCGGCCGGCGCAAGGCGCCCGCATCATGAACGCGCCGCGCAACCCGTCTTCGTCACAGCCGTCTTCGTCACAGTCGTCTCCGGTGACGACGCCCAAGGCGCGCCCCGCCCGAAAGACGCATGCGCGGCCGACCCTGTATGGCACGCTGCGACGCATTCACCTGAGCGTGGCGCTGATCGCCGTCTGCACGGCCGGCATCTCGCTCACCGCGCTCGGGCTCACCGCGCTGCGTGCCTATGCCGATCACAACCTGCGGCTGGTCGCGCGATCCATCGCCTATACGGTGGAGGCGCCCGTCGTGTTCCGCGACACCGCGGCCGCCACCGAGACGCTCTCGCTCATCGCGGCCACCGAGGACGTGGCGATGGCGAAGATCTTCGATCGCGACCATCAGCCGCTCGCGGCCTGGCAGCGCGCCGACTCGCACCGCTTTCCGGCGCTGCAGCGGCTGGCCACGGACCTGCTGACGTCGGGCCCCGTAGAGCAGCCGATCTATCACGAGTCGCAGCAGGTCGGCAGCGTGCAGGTGGCGGGCGATCCCGTCGCGCTGCTGCACTTCCTCGTGCAGGGCACGCTGGGGCTGCTCGCCTGCCTGCTGCTCACGGCCATCGGCGCGCACTACATGTCCAGCCGCATGCTCGTCCATATCATCGACCCCGTGCGTAACCTGATGCGCGTGGCCCATGCCGTGCGTTCCCAACGCGCGTTCGATCAGCGCATGCCGCCCGCGCGCATCGCGGAACTCAACGCGCTGGGCGAGGACTTCAACGGCCTGCTCGACGAGCTCGAGGCATGGCAGAGCCAGATGCAGCACGAGAACCGTTCGCTCGCGCACCGTGCGACGCACGACGGTCTGACAGGATTGCTCAACCGCGCGGCATTCGAAGAGGCACTGGAACTCGCGGTTCGCAGTGCCGCCGCGCGTAACCAGCATACCGCCGTGCTCTATCTAGACAGTGACGACTTCAAGAACATCAACGACCGCCACGGCCACGCGGCCGGCGATGCCGTGCTGATCGGCATCGCGCAGCGCATCCGAGGCTGCATGCGCGAGACCGACCTCGTGGCGCGTCTCGGCGGCGACGAATTCGCGGTGCTTGCAACGGGGCTGCGTCAGCCCGAGGATGCCGCGCAGATCGCCGAACATATCCTGGAGGCCATGCAATCGCCGCTGCTGCTCCCCAGCGGCGGCACGATCGTCGCGCCGATGAGCATCGGCCTGGCGATCTACCCGGTGCATGCGCGCAGCGCCAAGGGCCTGCTGCATGCGGCCGATGTCGCGATGTACGGGGCCAAGCGGCACTCGGGCGCCACGTGGCGCAGCGCCGAGCCGACGCCGCCCGACACGCTGGTCTGAGGAGTCTTCGCCGATGCCGCTCCCGCTCGCGCGCCTCGCCCGGCTCGCCGTGACCCTGCTCGTCTGCACAGTCGCGATCGCGGGCTGCCAGACCGTGCCGCCCGCGCCGCCGCCCGAACCGCCACCGCCGAAACTGAGCCCCACACAGGTCACGGTGCTCAAGGAGAAAGGGTTCGCGCTGACGGATCAGGGCTGGGAACTGGGCATGCCGCACAAGGTGCTGTTCGGTTTCGACGAGCACACCATCAGCGGCCCCCGCCGGTATTCGGTGCTCGACGTCGGGCGTGCGCTGTCGCGGGCCGGCATCGAGCATGTGCGCGTCGACGGGCACACCGACGACGTCGGTACCGACGAGTACAACCGGATACTGTCGTTACGCCGCGCGCTGGCGGTGGTCAGGCTGCTGGTGGAGGCGGGTTTCGCGCGCGATCACATCGAGGTGCGCGGACTCGGCAAGTCGCGGCCGGTGGCCGATAACAAGACCGCCGCGGGACGCGCCGAGAACCGGCGCGTGGCGATCATCGTGACGGTGGACTGAACGCGTTCGATCATTCGAACGCGCTTATTCGAAAGGATTCGGCACGCGCGACTCGGGTTCGTCCACGAGGTCGAACTCGTCGCGCACGTCATCCACCACGGCGCGGATGCTGGCTTCGTAGCCGCGCGCATTGCCAAAGCGCGCCATGTCCCAGTTTCGGCCGCGCGCATCGCGTGCATGGGGGACGGGATCGGGCACGCGGATATGCGCGCCGTCGTCCGCAATCTCGTCGATCTGGTGCACGCGCCGGCTGACTTCTTCCTTCAGGACACGGCAGCTACGTCCGCGCTTGGCCATGACTGGCCTCCAATCGGTGGTTCGTCCGCGGGCATCGTAGCACGCATGCCGCGATCGGTCAGGACGCGGTCAGCTCGTCGCTCGATGCCAGCTTGGCGGCCTGATAACCCGCATACAGCTTCGCGAACACGGGGCCCGGCTTGCCGCTGCCGATCGTGCTGCCGTCGAGCGTGACCACCGGAAGGATCTCCTTCGTGGCCGACGAGATGATGATTTCATCCGCGGCGAAAACTTCGTCGCGGGTGATGCGGCGTGCCTCCAGCGAAATATCCATCGCCGCGCACAGCTCTTCCATCAGGCCGTAACGGATCCCTTCCAGAATCAGGTTGTCCTTCGGCGGTGCCGCGACACGGCCGCCCTTCACCACCCAGACGTTCGACGACGATGCCTCGGTCAGAAAGCCGTCGCGGAACTGGATCGTTTCGGTCACGCCGTGCTTCGCCGCATTCTGCGCCGCCAGCACATTCCCCAGCAGCGACGTCGACTTGATCTGGCAGTTGAGCCAGCGGCGGTCTTCCATCGTCACGCACGCCACGCCCTTCTCGCGCAGTTCCGCCGAGGGCAGCACGAGCGGATTGGTCATGACGAGTACGGTCGGCGTCACATCCTTCGGGAACGCATGTGCACGCTTGGCCACGCCGCGCGTGACCTGGATGTAAACCATCTGATCGCCCAGTGCGTTAGCAGTCACTACGCGCGTGATCAGTGCCAGCCATTCGGCGGTCGAGAACGGATCGGGAATGCCGATCGACGCCAGGCTGCGCTGCAGGCGCGCCAGATGCTGCTGCGCGCGGAACGGCTTGGCGTCGTACAGCGGAATCACTTCGTAGATGCCGTCGCCGAAGATAAAGCCGCGGTCGAGGACGGGGATGCGCGCTTCGGACAGGGGGAGCATTTCCCCATTGAGATAGACGACGGGTTCGGTCATGGCTGAGGCGATGTCGCGTAAAGGCGAGGAGGAGGAATGCCACGATTCTTCCACACCGCGCGGGGCGCCTCCATGCAAAAACGGCATGCCTTTTTCGCGCGACCGCAATCTTCGCAAATGCACTGAAACCGTGCGCCGCGACCGGTCTGTAGACGGCATGTTTCCTGCTCGAACGAGCGTTTCAGACGGCGGGGTGGCGATACCGCCGCCTATGATCGATGAGAGTGTTGCTTCCGTGAAACAGAGCTCAGTGCACGCCCTATGTATTAATTTCAATTCCTTTGCTTCGTGCAATGAATTCGGACAACATCAAAACGCCCGTCTGTGGCGAAACGATCGGCTAAAGATGGGAACTCACAAGTGAACGAAGCGGCTCTTCAATACCTGACCGAGCGTCACTGCGCCACGCAGTGGCGCGACTTCCTGGGTGCGCTCGGCGAAGAACTCGTCGCGCAGATGAGCCCCGACGGCGCCCGTGAATTCATGGCGCGTATTGGTGCACGTTTCGCCCAGCGCTTCGACCTCGGCCCGTGCGGCACGCTCGCCGAACTCGAGCGGGCGATCGCGCAGGTCTGGCTCGACGTCGATTGGGGATGGACCGGCATCGAGGACAACGGCGACGCGCTCGTCATCCGCCACCATTGCGCGCCGCTGCGCACGGCATTCGGCGAGTCATCCGACGCGTGGAGCAGCGCGTTTCTGCAAGGCGCCTATCAGCACTGGTTCCGCATGCTCGGCTCTTCGGAAACGCTTCAGGTTTCCCAGCAATCTGCCGTGGATGCGACAGGGAGTGTGGAGTTTCGCTTCGGACGATGACTGGCGCGCCCCGCAAGCCGGAGCGTATCCGGCGGCAGCCGCCAGGAAAGTAAATTGCCATGAGCCAGTCAGACGATCTCACCAAGCTGTTCGACCGCTTCGGCGGCCGCCAAGATACCTACCGCGAGATCGTGCGCGAGGACGCCGCCAAGGAGGCACGCGAGCGCTGGCCGCTGCTTGCCGCGATGCGCGCGGACCAGTCGATGCCGACGCCGCCGGTGCAGGCAGCGTCGCTGACATCGGGCATCCAGCCCGTGTCCGCCGCCCAGGCCGATAGCGGGATCGGTGCGCGCTTCGCGGCTTCGGCGCCCGACGCCGTTACCGCTCCGGTCGCACCGGTCGCTCCGGTCGCTCCGGCCGCTCCGGTCGCTGCAGCGCCGCAGGCGGTGGCCCCAGCATCCCCCGCGCAGCCGCTGTGGCAACCCGCATCGCCAGTCGCCGCGCCCGCCCTGCCGCCGCTCGAGCCCCCCGCACACGCACACCCACACGCACACGCACCGCGCGCGGCAAGCCCGGCGCCGGGCACCCTGCAGAACGTTTTCGCACGGCTCGAGGGCCGTACCGAGGCGCCGGCCACGGCCGAGCGCGCCCCCGTTCGCCGTTCTTTCCTCGACCGACTGAATCGCTCGTGAAGATCATCGCCGTTGTTTCCGCCAAGGGCGGCGTGGGCAAGACCACGCTGTCCGCCAATCTCGCGGAGTCGCTCGCCCAGGCCGGCGAACGCGTGCTCGCGGTCGACCTCGACCCGCAGAACGCGCTGCGCCTGCACTTCGGCATGCCGCCGCAGGACGTGGCCGGCCATGCGCGCGCGACGCTCGCCGGCGAGCGGTGGGTCGAGAGTATCTATCAGGGCCGCTCGCGCGTGCTCGTGCTGCCGTTCGGCAGCCTGACCGAAATCGATCGCGCGAACTTCGAACAGCATCTGGCCACGCATCCGAACTGGCTGCGCAGCCAGCTGGACGCACTGGGCCTGGGCCGCAATGACGTGGTCGTCATCGACACGCCGCCGGGCCCCTCGCCCTATATGCGCCAGGCGCTGACGAACGCGCACCTCTGCGTGGCCGTGACGCTGGCCGATGCCGCGTCGTACGCCACGCTGCCGCTGATGGAAGACCTCATCCACACCTATTGCGCGAGCCGCCCCGACTTCCTCGGCCAGGTGCACGTGATCAATCAGGTCGACGTCAGCCGCCAGCTCGGCAAGGACGTCGTGCAGGTGCTGCGCGACCAGCTCGGCAGCCGCGTGCTCGGCGTCGTGCATCAGGACCAGGCCGTGCCCGAGGCGCTGGCCTACGACCGCAGCGTGCTCGAGTACAGCCCGCACAGCCAGGCGGGCAACGATATCCAGCGATGCGCCGCGTGGCTGCGGCAACGACTGAGCACCGTCCAGGGAGAGACCGCGTGAGCGCGACGGCGAAAGACAAGGCGAACGCGGGCAAGGCCAACACGGGCAAAGCGAAGGCGGGCGCGAAACCGTCGGCCCGGCGCCGCGCGCGTTCGGGCAGCGGCGTGGTCCATCGCCTGATCGACCGCTTTATCGCGCTCCCCCTCTGGGACAACGCGATCGTCCGCACGATCGCGCTGCTGCTCGGGCTGTTCATGTTCGCGCTCGTGATCAGCGTGCCGCTGGACTTCTACCAGCAGATCGCGTTCGCCGCGGTCAGCTTCGCACTCGCGATCTACCTGAACCGCGTGCGCGGCCACCTTGCCACGCTGATGCTCGTGCTGCTGTCGATCGCCGCGTCCAGCCGCTATATGTACTGGCGGCTGACGGAGACCGTCGGTTTCGAGAGCTGGATCGACGCGGCGTTCGGCTTCGGCCTCGTGCTCGCGGAAATCTACGCGTTCCTCGTGCTGCTGCTCGGCTACTTCCAGACCGCATGGCCGCTCAACAGGAAGCCCGCGGCCATGCCCAGGGACGTCTCGACGTGGCCGACGGTCGATATCTTCATTCCGACCTATAACGAACCGCTGTCGGTGGTGAAGCCGACCGTGTTCGCGGCGATGTCGCTCGACTGGCCGCGCGAGAAGATCAACGTCTACGTGCTCGATGACGGCCGCCGCGAGGAGTTCCGCGCGTTCTGCGAGGAAGTGGGTGTCACGCACGTCATCCGCAATCACAATCGCCACGCCAAGGCCGGCAATATCAACGAAGCGCTCAAGAGCACCAACGGCGAGTACGTGGCGATTTTCGACTGCGACCACATTCCCACGCGCTCGTTCCTGCAGGTCTGCATGGGCTGGTTCATCAAGGACCACAAGCTCGCGATGCTGCAGACGCCCCACTACTTCTTCTCGCCCGACCCGTTCGAGAAGAACCTCAATACGTTCCAGGACGTGCCGAACGAAGGCGAGTTGTTCTACGGCCTCGTGCAGGACGGCAACGACCTCTGGAACGGCACGTTCTTCTGCGGCTCGTGCGCGGTCATCCGCCGCGCGCCGCTGCTGGAAGTGGGCGGCATTGCCATCGAGACCGTGACCGAGGACGCGCACACCGCGCTCAAGCTGCACCGCAAGGGCTACGGCACCGCCTACCTCGCCATTCCGCAGGCGGCCGGCCTCGCCACGGAAAGCCTGTCGGGCCACGTGGGCCAGCGTATTCGCTGGGCACGCGGGATGGCGCAGATCTGCCGGCTCGACAATCCGCTGCTGGGCCCCGGCCTGAAGCTGCCGCAGCGGCTGTGCTACCTCAACGCGATGCTGCACTTCTTCTATGGGTTGCCGCGGCTCGTGTTCCTGACCGCGCCACTGGCCTACCTGCTGTTTGGCGCGCACGTGATCCAGGCCCCGGCGCTGACGATCGCGATCTTCGCGCTGCCGCACCTGCTGCACGCGAACATGACGAACTCGCGCGTGCAGGGCAAGTTCCGCCATTCGTTCTGGAACGAGGTCTACGAGTCGGTGCTCGCGTGGTACATCATGCGGCCGACGATGGTCGCATTCTTCAACCCCGCGGCGGGCAAGTTCAACGTGACGCCGAAGGGCGGCGTGATCGAGGAAGCGTACTTCGACTGGATCATTTCGCGGCCCTACCTGATCCTGCTGCTCGCCAACCTCATCGGCGTGGGCATCGGCATCGGGCGGCTGACGGTATGGAACACGCACGAGGCGACCACGGTCGTGCTGAACCTGATCTGGACCGTCTACAACCTGATCATCCTCGGCGCATCCATCGCGGTGGCCAGCGAATCGCGCCAGATCCGCGTGGCCCATCGCGTGGCGATGAAGCTCCCCGCCACGCTGCGCTTCGCCGATGGCCGCGCGGTCGTCTGCGAGACCGTGGACTTCGCCGAAGGCGGCCTCGGTATCCGCCTGCCGCAGGGCGTGCCGGCCAGCGTCGGCGATTCGGTACAGATCTCGCTCTACCTGCAGAACGCCGAGCATACGTTCCCCGCGCGCGTGGTCTTCCATGGCGCGCGGCACACGGGGCTCGAGCTCGCGAAAATGTCGCCGCGCGAAGAGATGGCCTTCGTGCAGTGCACGTTCTCGCGCGCCGATGCGTGGATCGACTCGTGGGGGAACAAGCGCCGCGACGCGCCGCGCATGGCCGCGAGCCAGATCTTCCGCATCGGCCTCATGGGCTTCCAGAACGTGATGTTCCACCTGAGCCGGGAGATGCGGCATCTGTTCCGCCGCAAGTCCGCCACGCCCGCCGCGTCCGGCGGGCAGGCGGGACGCTGACCCACACCCGTTACGCTCGCATTCAGCACGCATGACCGGCCGCACATGTCCCGTGACCGCCGGAACCGGAAACCCGATTTCATCCGATCGATGACGCCCGATACGTCTAGCACGACCGATTCCTCCGCCAAGTCCGCCAAGCCTTCGAGACTGGCCGCCGCCCTCGTCTGCCTGACGCTGCTGCCCGCGACGATGCCCGCGCATGCGCAGACGCTGCTCGCGCAATCCCAGCCGCAACCCGATCCGTCGCCGCGCTCCACGGGGACGGCCGCGGTCATGGCCCCGCTCTCGAACGCCCCGGTTCCCGCCGCGCCACCCGCGCGCGGCGCGTCCCGCACGCTCGCGGTCACGCTCAAGCAGCTCGGCGCCGACGGCCCGTTCCAGCTGCGCGGCGTCGATGGCATCAACGGCGTGCCGTTCTCGGTGCGCGCCGACGAAGTGGTGACGGGCGCGAAGCTCAAGCTGCGCTACAACTATTCGCCGGCGCTGATTCCCGCGCTGTCGCATATCAACGTGATCATCAATGGCGAAGTCGCGGCCACGGTGCCGGTGCCCAAGGAAACGGCGGGCACGAGCCTCGACCGCGAGGTCACGCTCGAGCCGCGTCTGATCAGCGAGTTCAACCGCCTGAACCTGCAGCTGATCGGCCACTACACGACCGAGTGCGAGGACCCGTTCCATTCGAGTCTCTGGGCGACGGTCAGCAATGCAAGCGTGCTCGAGCTGACCGTCACGCCGGTCGCGCTCGCCAACGAACTGTCGCTGCTGCCGCTGCCGTTCTTCGACCGCCGCGACGTGCGCCAGCTGAACCTGCCATTCGTGTTCGCGGGTGCGCCCTCGCCGGCCACGCTCGAGGCCGCGGGGGCCGTATCGTCGTGGTTCGGCGGCCTGGCCGGTTATCGCGGCGCGACGTTCCCCGCCGCGCTCAACCAGGTGCCGTCGTCCGGCAACGCGGTGGTGTTCGCCACGAGCCAGGAACGCCCGGCTGGCGTCGAGCTCCCGGCCATCGACGGCCCGTCGCTCGCGATCGTGCCGAATCCGTCCGATCCGTCGGCCAAGCTGCTGCTCGTGATGGGCGCCAACAGCGCGGACCTCAAGGTGGCCGCGCGCGCGCTGACGCTCGGTGCGCGCGCGCTGTCCGGTCCGCGCGCGACCATCACCAAGCTCGACGACGTCAAGCCGCGCGAGCCGTACGACGCGCCGAACTGGCTGCGCAGCGACCGCCCCGTCCGCTTCGGCGAGCTCACGCCGGTGGCGGACCTCAACGTGTCGGGCTACAACCCCGACCTCGTGCGCGTGGGCTTCCGCCTGCCGCCCGATCTGTTCGGCTGGCGCAGCAAGGGCATTCCGGTCGATCTGAAGTATCGCTACACGCCGCGCCCGACCGTCGACAAATCGACGCTGAACATCAACGTGAACCGGCAGTTCCTGCGTGCCTACCCGCTGCGCGCGCTCAAGGACGAACAGGGCCGCGCGACGCGCCTGCTGGAAAGCGTGCTGCCCGACGGTTCCGCGCCCGCGCAGCATCGCCTCGACCTGCCGCTGTTCATGCTGCCCGCGCAGACGCAGCTGCAGTTCCACTTCTACTACGACTACCTCAAGCAGGGCGCGTGCAAGGACGTGCTGCTGGACAACGTCAAGGGCGCGATCGATCCCGATTCCACCATCGACGTCTCCGGCCTGCCGCACTTCATCTCGCTGCCGGACCTCGCGGTGTTCGGCAACAGCGGCTTTCCGTTCACGCGCATGGCGGATCTGTCCGACAGCGCCGTCGTACTGCCGTCGCAACCTTCCGCCGACGATTACTCGACGTACCTCACGTTGCTCGGCCGCATGGGCGAGTCCACGGGTTACCCCGCCACCGGCGTATCCGTCGTCGGCCCCGACGATGTGGCCAAGGTCGCGGCGAAGGATCTGCTCGTCATCGGCACCACGCAGGGGCAGCCGCTGCTCACGCAATGGGCGGACCGCATGCCCGTCTCGCTCACGGGCAATGCCAAGCGCTTTACGCTGACGGACGTGTATTCGTCGATCCTCGGCTGGTGGAACGGTGCCGACGGCACGCGCAACGCGCGCGCCGAGACGCAGCTCTCCATCAGCAGCGCGGGTACCGATGCCGCGCTCGCGGGCTTCGAGTCGCCGCTGCAATCGGGCCGCAGCGTCGTCGTGGTCACCAGCAACGCGACCAACGGTCTCCATAACGTTACCGACGCGCTGCTCGACCCCGATCGCCTGAAGGAAGTGCAAGGCAGCCTCGTGCTCGTGCGCGGCAAGGAAGTGGACAGCCTGGCCGCCCAGCAGACCTATGAAGTGGGACGCCTGTCGCCGTGGACATGGCTGCAATGGTGGCTCTCGCAACGCCCGCTCGCGCTCGTGCTGATGGCCGGCGGCGCCACGCTGCTGCTCGCGGCGCTGCTGTTCCTGTCGCTGCGCAGTCTCGCGCGCCGGCGCAAGGCGGGTCAGGCGTGATGGCGAATCGCGCGCGACGGCGCCACCTCGTCCAGCTCGCCCGCCTCGGCGCGGCGGGCGCCGCACTGCTTGCGGCACCGCTGGCCGCCTGCGCGGCACCCGCGGGCAAGGCACGGGCCGCGGCGCCCTGCCCCTGGCCGTTCTATCAGCAGTTCCTGTCGCGCTTCGTGCAGGCCGACGGCCGCGTGGTGGATCCCTCCACGCCCGCGCAGCACAGCACGTCGGAAGGCCAGTCGTACGGCATGGTGTTCGCGCTGATCGCCAACGACCGCGCCACGTTCGACCGGCTGTGGCAATGGAGCGTGGCCAATCTCGGCGCCGGCAATCTCGCCGACAAGCTGCCCGCCTGGCAATGGGGCCGCCGCAATGACAATTCGTGGGGCGTGATCGATGCCAATCCGGCATCGGATGCCGACCTCTGGTTCGCGTTCGCGCTGGCGGAGGCCGCGCGTGTCTGGAAAGCACCGGCCTATGGCGATGCCGCGCGCGCGCTGCTGACCCTCGTCGCGAAGCAGGAAGTGGTGACGCTGCCCGATTTCGGCACGATGCTGCTGCCCGGCCCGCAGGGGTTCGTCGAGGGCAAGCCCGATGGTCAACGGACATGGCGCCTCAACGCCAGCTATCTGCCGGTACCCGTGCTCCGCCGCCTTGCCGCGTTCGATCGCAACGGCCCATGGAGCGCGCTCGCGACGCAGACGCCGAAATTTATCGAGGCCGTGGCCAGGCAGGGCATCGTGCCGGACTGGTCCGCCTATCGTGCAGGGGGTGCGCGGGGTACGGGTGGCGATGCGTCGGGCTTCATCACCGATCCGGCCACGGGCGACCTGAGCAGCTACGACGCCATCCGCGTCTATCTGTGGGCCGGCATGACGCCCGCGGCCGATGGCGCGAGCCGCACGCTGATGCGCGCGCTGCTGCCCAACGCACAGCGCATGGATGGCCGCGCGGCGCCGCCCGAGAAGATGCATGCGGACACGGGCGCGCTCGAAGGCAATGGCCCGCCGGGATTCTCGGCCGCGCTGCTGCCGTTCCTCAAGCTGGCGGACTCGCCCGCCCTCGCCACGCAGCGCGCGCGCGCGGAGGCGATGGTCGGTGCGCCAGCGGGACCTGCCGCACCCGCGTACTACGACACGGTATTGGGACTGTTCGGCCTCGGTCATATCGAAGGCCGCTATCGATTCGGCCCGTCTGGGCAACTGGAGATGGAGTGGGAGCCATCGGAAAAACGGGAGGGCCCATGTCGCGGCAAGACAGCCTGAAAAGACGAAGGATGGCCCCCGCACGTTCACTGATGTTCGGTCTGCTGGCCACGCTGGCCTCGACGGCCGGCGCGCAGGAAGACCCCGTCAAGGTGCTCGTCGATCAGGGCAAGTACTGGCAGGCGCGCGGCCGCGCCGATCGCGCGGCCGAGTCGTGGCAGAAGATCCTGCGGCTCGATCCGAACCAGCCGGAGGCGCTCTATGGCATGGGCGTCTCGGAACTCGAGGCGGGCCGCGCGGACAGCGCGCGCAGCTACCTCGACCGCCTCAACCGCGTGCAGCCCAATTCCGCGCTCTCTCGGCAGCTCGCGCAATCCATCCAGCGTGGCTCGGCAGGCACGCGCCAGCAGGTGGAACAGGCGCGCGAGCTCGCGCGCAGCGGCCAGGCCGAGGAAGCGGTCAAGCGATACGAGCAGGCCGCCGGCGGCGCCGTGCCGCAGGGCGACCTCGCGCTCGAGTATTACCAGACGCTCGGCGGCACCGCGCAGGGCTGGGATCAGGCGCGACGTGGGCTCGAGCAGATCGCGCGCAACAACCCGTCCGATGCGCGCGCGCAGCTCGCGCTCGCGCAACACCTGACCTATCGCGATGCCACGCGGCGCGACGGCATTCGCCAGCTCGAGACGCTGGCCGCGCGTCCCGACGTCGGCGCGCAGGCGGCCGAGGCATGGCGCCGCGCGCTGAACTGGCTCGGCGGCCGCCCCGCCGACGCACCGTTCTATCAGGCATGGCTCGCCACGCATGCCGACGATGCCACCATTCGCGCGAAGCTCGACGCGATCACGCGCCAGAGCGAGACCGAGCGCGCATCCACGCCCGCCGCGGATCCGTTGCGCGCGGTGGCGCAGCAGGGCTTTGCCGCGCTCAATGCGGGTGACCAGGTGCGTGCCGCGGAACGCTTCCAGAGCGTGCTCGCGCAGCGGCCCAACGATCCCGATGCGCTCGCGGGCATGGGCGTGCTGCGCCTGAAGCAGGAGAAGTTCGCCGAGGCCAGCGACCTGCTCGAACGCGCGGCGCGCAATGGCGCGGGCACGCGCTATCGGCAGGCGCAGAACAGCGCGCAGTACTGGCTGCTCGTGCAGCAGGCCACGGCCGCGCGCGAATCCGGCAACCGTGCCCAGGCACGCCAGCTGCTCGAGCGCGCGGTGCGGCTCGACGCCAATGAGGTAAGCGCGCAGGTCGCGCTCGCCGATCTGCTGGCCGAGGACCGCCAGTACGCGCAGGCGGAGGCCGCCTACCGCCGCGTGCTGCAGCGCCAGCCCGACAATCCCGATGCGCAGCGCGGCCTCGTCAGCGTGCTGTCGGCGCAGAACAAGAGCACCGAGGCGCTCGCGCTCGTCGATCGCATGACGCCCGCGCAGCGCGACAAGGTGGGCTCCGTGGGCCGCCTGCGCGCCGATCAGGCACGTGCCGAAGCGCGTCAGGCACTGCAGGCCGGCGATGCGGCCGGCGCGCGGCGCCTGCTCGAGGACGCGATGGCCGCAGACCCGATGAATCCATGGGTGCGGCTCGACGTGGCGCGCAACTACGTGGCGATGGGCATGCCCGAGCAGGCGCGGAACGTGATGGACAATCTGCTCGCCTCCGCGCCGAACAACGTGGAGGCGCTCTTCGCGAGCGCCCTGCTCGCGGCCGAGACCAATGCGTGGCAGCGCGGTCTCGATCTGCTCGAGCAGATTCCCGCCGCGCAGCGCACGGCCGAGATGGGCACGCTGCAGCGCCGGCTGTGGGTGCACGCCGAAGCGGAACGCGCGAGCGGTCTCGCCAGTGCCGGCCAGCAGCCGGCCGCGCTCGGCGTATTGCAACAGGCAGAACGCTTTGCGCAGGGAGATCCCGAGCTGATCGGCGCGCTGGCGCAGGGCTATGCCGATGCAGGCGACGACCAGCGCGCGCTTTCGCTGATGCGCGGCGCGATGAGCCGTTCCGTGCTGCCCGACGTGGGCACGCAGCTGCAATATGCGGCCATCCTGCTCAAGACGCGGCAGGACATGGAACTGGCGGGGCTGCTGCGGCAACTCGCCGGCGCGCAGATGACCACGCGGCAGCGGCGCGACTACGACGATCTGCGCGTCGCGTATATCGTGCGGCAGGCCGACGCGCTGACCGAAGCGGGCGACCTCGTGGCGGCCTACGACATGCTGGCGCCCGCGCTGTCAGAGCGCGGCGGCAGCAGCGCCGTGCGCGCGAGCCTCGCGCGGATGTATGCGCAGGCGGGCGAGAACAAGCAGGCGCTCGATATCTACCAGAGCGTGCTTTCGCGCGAGCCGAACAACCTCGATCTGCGGCTCGCCGCGATCGGCACCGCGACGGCCGCGAAGGAGTATCGCTGGGCCGAGCAGGCCCTGCAGCCCGCGCTGCAACAGTCGCCGAACTCGGCCGCCGTGCTCACGGCGGCAGGTCGCCTCTACCGCGCGCAGGGCCGCAATGCGAAGGCCGAGCAGTACTTCCGGCAGGCTGTCGCCGCGGAGGCGGCCACGGGCAACGCGCTCGCCGACGGCACGCGGCCCCCGGGCGCGGGCTTCGACCGCGTTCCCGCGAACCCCTTCGTCGGCATGCCCGGCCAGCGGCGCGCGTCGCAGCTCCCACCCCCGGGTTCGGCGGCGCCGTACGCCGCCGTGCCCCAGACGGCCGCGCCGCAGGGCTTGGGTTACGCGGGCGTGCCCGCTTCCGCGTTGCAAGGCGGCGGCGGTTATGCCGGCGGTCCCGGCGCGCTGCCGCAGGGCGCCACTTACGCGGCGGTGCCGAGCGCGGCGCAGCCGCAGGGCATGATGCCCGTCGCGGCGGCGATGCCAGGCCAGCCGTATATCCCGATGCCCGTCTCGGCCGGCCAGACCGGCGGGCAGATGCAGGCTGGCATGCAAGCCGGCATGCAGGCCCCGTCGGCCTACTATCCCGCCGGCGCGCGTGCGGCGCTGCCGCCCGGCACGAACACCGCGCGGACGACATCACGCGCGGGTGCCACCTCGGCGCGCGGCAAGACGCCAGCCACGGTGCAGCCGTACCCGCAGCAAGCCTATGCGCAGTCCGCGTACCCGCAAGCCGGCTATCCACAGCAGGGCCAAACGCCGCCTGGCTATGCACAGCCCGCCGCGCAAGGGTATGCGCCACCGCAGGCGTACGCGCAGAACGCGCCCGCCCAGCAGCCCGGCTATGGTTCGCCGCAGGCCTACGCGGCCCAGCAACCCGCGCAGCCCGTGGCACAAAGCGCCCCGCAACCCTACGGCGCGCAGTCCCGCCTCCCATGGCTCGCCGACGCCGACGACAGCCAGCCGCAGCGCACCGGCCCCAAGACCGCACTCGACGAGCTGCGCGAGATCGAGCAGCAGCGCACGACCACCCTCGCCGGCGGCCCCATGCTCCGCGGCCGCAATGGCGACTCGGGCATGAGCCAGCTGACCGAGCTCCAGGTCGTCGCCGAAGGCAAGAAGGCCGTGGGCGACGGCAAGCTGATCGGCCGCGTCACGCCGGTCGCGCTCGATGCCGGCAACCTCGGCGGCGACTACAACACCGCCAGCCGCTTCGGCGGCGGCCCGCTCGCCTACACGCTGCCCTCCACAGGCAGGAACCTGTTCAACCAGACCCTGCCCTCCACTTCGGCAGGATCGCAAAGCGCATTCGGCGTGGCCCTCGGCATCGCGTACGAAAGCGATCGCTTCAGCCTCGACGTGGGATCGACGCCGCTCGGCTTCCGCTACACCGACGTCACCGCGGGCGGCCGCGTGAACTTCCCGCTCACGCAGCGCAGCACGCTGGCCCTCTCGGGCTCGCGCCGTCCGGTCACGGACAGCCTGCTGTCGTACGCGGGCGCGCGCGACGAGCGCACCGGCGCCACATGGGGCGGCGTCATGCAGAGCGGCGGCCGCGCCGACCTCGGCTGGGACGACGGCTTCTTCGGCATCTACGGGTACGGCGGCTACAGCGTGCTCGCGGGCCACGACGTCGAGCGCAACAACAAGTGGGAAGGCGGCGGCGGGTTCTACATGCGGCTGATCGACGACGAAGTGCAGCGGCTCACGTCAGGCATCAACTTCACGTCGATGGGCTATAGCGAGAACCTGCGCTACTTCACACTGGGCCACGGCGGTTACTTCAGCCCGCAGACCTACTTCGCGGTCACCGTGCCGCTCGCGCTGTCGGGCCGCTCGGGCCGCGTGGCATACCACGTGCGCGGCGCGCTCGGCGTCCAGGCGTTCCGCGAGGACGATGCCGACTACTTCCCGACCAACCCGGGCCAGCAGACCGCGGCAAACGCGGCGGTGGCCGTGGCCAACCAGCAGAACCTGACGAGCCAGACGTCGGCCGTGTATCCGGGGCAGTCCAAGACGGGGCTCGCGTACAACCTCGTCGGCTCGGTCGAATACCAGGCCGCGCAGCAGCTGTTCGTCGGCGGCACGCTGGGCATCGACAACGCGCGCGACTACCGGCAGTGGTATGCCGGCGTCTACGTGCGGTACGCGCTCCAGAAACAGAACGGGGCGATTGCGTTCCCGCCCGTGCCGCCGCAGTCGGCGGTGGCGGCATTGCCGTTCTGACTGCTCCCCCCCCGAGCCAAAACCCGGCGATGGTGTGCCCCCCTCTCCCCCGGGGAGAGGGGCCGGGGGAGAGGGCAACCCTGTCGCCCAAGGGCGGAGGGTGGGGGGACACCCCCACCCTCCGCCCGCAATCCCCCTACGGTAGGGCGTAACTCGCCGATCTTCCGCCGATCACGTCATGGATCCGACATCGTGAAGGCCTAGAATGGCCGCCGTTCCCATGGCTCCATTGGCTCGGCATGTCCAGCGTCTCGCCCGCTTCCTCCGCCGCCCGTCCACGGTTCCGGCAGCCCTGCGCGGAGGATCTCTGCGTGGCCACCCCTTCCGTCACCACCGATCACACCAACCAGGATGTGCTCGAGGTCTTCACCGAGCATCGCGAACTCGCCACGCTGCCGGTGACGGAAAACGATCGCCCGATCGGTCTGATCAATCGCTCGATCTTCCTCTCGCAGATGAGCAAGCCGTACCACCGCGAGCTCTACAACCGCAAGAGCTGCATCGCGTTCATGGACAAGGAGCCGCTGGTCGTGGACGCCGCCATGAGCATCGAGGCGCTGACGTTCCGCACCGTCGAATACGGCGAGAAAGCGCTGACCGACGGCTTTATCATCGCGAGCGAAGGCCGCTTCCTCGGCGTGGGCCACGGACTGCAACTGATGCGCGTGGTCGCCGACATCCAGGCCGAGCGCAACCGCCAGATCATGCACAGCATCGACTATGCGAGCATCATCCAGCGCGCGATGCTGCGTGCCTCGCGTGACGCACTCGCCCACACGCTGCCCGATGCGTCGCTGGTCTGGGAACCGCGCGATGTCGTCGGCGGCGACTTCTATCACTTTGTCGCTTTCGAGGACGGCTGGTTCGCCGCGCTGGCCGACTGCACGGGCCACGGCGTGCCGGGCGCGTTCATGACGCTCATCGCCTCGTCGCTGCTCACGCAGGCCATCGAGCAGCAAGGCCCGCGCGACCCCGGCGCGCTGCTCGCGGCCGTCAACCGCGGCATCAAGCAGATGCTCGGCCAGAGCGACGGCAGCGACGCCATGACGGCCGAGTCCAACGACGGCATGGACGCCGCGTTCTTCTGGTTCGACAACGCCACGCGCCGGCTGACCTTCGCGGGCGCGCGCTGCGCGCTGTTCGTGCTGCATCCCGGCGAAGCCGACGACCACGTAATCGACGGCGAGCGCAAGGGCGTCGGCTATATCGACACCGCCATGGATTTCGCCTGGCCCAACCGCCATGTCGACACGCGGGCCGGCACCGTGGTCTTCGTCACGACCGACGGCCTGATCGACCAGATCGGCGGGCCGAAGGAAATCGCATTCGGCAAGCGGCGCGTGCGCGAGGCGCTGCGCGCGAGCCGCGAGCTGCCCACCGCGGCACTGAGCCAGGCCGTGCTCGACGCGCACCTCGCGTGGCAGGGCCATAACCGCCGCCGCGACGACCTCACCTATTTCTGCTTTCGCGTCCGCTAATCGGGACGCCCGCCAGAACAATCATCCATGTCCGCCACCACACCCTCCTCGATAGACAACGAATATGGGGCATTCTTCGCCGTGGCCCGGGAACGCAACGTGATCTTCTACTACGTCGGATATTTCTCGCAGAACATCATCGCCGCCATGTCGGACGCGGTGCGCCTGCAGCTCGCGGTGAGCGGGGTCGATGGCGGCACGCGCCGCAAGCTGTTTTCGTCGTTCGTCGAGATGGCGCAGAACATCGTGCATTATTCTTCCGATGCGCTCACGCCGTCCACGCAGGACGACGGCCAGCTCCGCCACGGTTCGGTCTGCATCAGCCGCGTGGACGACCGCTACCGGCTCATCTGCTCGAATCCCGTCGCTACCGCGCGGGTGGAGCAATTGCGTGCGACACTCGAGCCCCTGCGCACGATGACGCTCGACGAGATCAAGGCCGCCTATCGCGAGACACTGCGCGCGGAAGCGCCAGAGGGCAGCAAGGGCGCGGGTCTCGGACTCCTGACGATGGCCCGCGACGCCAGCGCCCCGCTCGAATACAACTTTCAGCCGATCGACGCGGACCCGGTCTCGACGATGTTCCAGCTCGTCGCCACGATCTGACGCCATCGGGAAGCATCAGCCATGGAAAATCTGTTCATTGCCGCCACGCAAGCCTCGCCGGAAGTCAACTTCGACTTCCAGAAGCACACGCTGTCGCTCAAGGGCGAGTCTTACCCCGAGAACGCCGCGGTGTTCTACGGCGAGGCGCTGACGCGCCTGCGCAAGTACCTGAGCCTGTGCGAGGACACCGACATCACGGTCAACGTCGCGCTCACCTATTTCAACAGTTCGAGCACGAAGATCCTGTTCAGCATCTTCGACGCGCTCGACGAAGCGTCCCAGCGCGGCAACCACGTGGCCGTCAACTGGTATCACGACGAGGACGACGACACGATCCTCGAGTTCGGCCAGGAGTTGCACGCGGACTTTCCGGCCATCGATTTCACCGACCACATCACGACGAACGGTTGAACGCGCTTTCACACGCCTCCATGGCCGAACCCGATCTGTTCGATACGGAGAACAGCGCCCTGGCGCACGCGCGCGGCATCTACCTCGATGCCGGCGCGAGCACGGCCACGTATCGCGCGACGCTCGGCGAGCTGATCGTCCATTACGAACGCCTGATGCGCGAGACGCGCCGCCTGATCCGGCGCAGCGACCGCGAGGAGCTGGAAATGAACCGGCTCAACACGCGGCTGCAGGAGCTCGCGCAGGAACTCGAACACCGCGCCACGCACGACCAGCTGACCGGCGTGCTGAACCGCGGCGCCGTGATCGAACGCGCGGCCGCGGCGCTGGATCGCGGCCCGCTCGCGCTGATCGTGCTCGATATCGACCACTTCAAGCGGCTCAACGACACGTTCGGGCATCCCGTGGGCGATATCGTGATCTGCGAGGTCACGGCCTGCCTGCACGACGAGATGCCCGCGGGCGGCCTGCTGGGCCGCGTGGGCGGCGAGGAATTCGCCGCCCTGCTGCCGGACACCGGCTGCGACGACGCGATCGCACTGGCCGAACGCATGCGCGGCCGCATTGCCGGGCATCGGTTCCCGGCGCCGCTCACCGGCCCGGTGACCGCGAGCTTCGGCATCAGCTGCAATGCGCGCGGCACGAGCTTCGTCAGTGCCTATGCGCGCGCGGACGAGGCGCTCTACGACGCCAAGCGCGCCGGGCGCAACCGCGTGGTATGCGCGGACGGCCTCGTCAGCGGCGACTGACCGTTACCGCGGCCTCGGCTCCCGCAGCCGCATCGACTCCCGCTGCCGCATTGGCATCGCTGATCGCCCGCAGCAGCGCGAGCATCGTGCGGTTGACGGGCGTCGGCACCCCAAGGGCCTCGCCCGCCGCGACGATCGCGCCGGTCAGCGCGTCGACCTCGAGCGGCCGGCCACCGAGGCAGTCCGCATACATCGAGGTGCCGAACGTGGGCGACAGCGCAAGCACCGTGGCAAGCATGGCGCTCGCTTCGCCGTCGGGAAAGTGCGCCCCGCTCGCGCGCCCCACGGCTACCGCCTCATTGAGCACGTCCATGCATAGCGCGCGCACGTCGGCATGATGGAGCACGGCCATGCGCTGGCGCGTCAGCGCGGTCATCGGGTTGGCCACCGCATTGAGCAGCAGCTTGCGCCATTGCAGCGTGACGAAATCCGCGTTCGGATGCGCATGCATGCGCGAGCCCTCGAACAGCCGCGACAACGCGCGGCCGCCTTCGTCGTCCGGCACCGACAGATGCCGGTCGCCCGCTTCGCCGAACCGCACGCGATCGCGTGCGAGCCGTTCCGCGTTGAAATAGACGACGGCGGGCACCACCGCCGCCTCTGCCGCATCGCGCGGGAGCGGCAGCCACGGCGCCACGCGCGCGACGTGGCCGATGCCGTTCTGCAGAACCGCCACGCGCGTTCCGGGCGCGCACAAGCGCGCGAGCCAAGGCGCCGCGGACGCGGTGTCCTGCGCCTTCGTGCACAGCAGGATCCAATCGACGGGCGTCGCCGCGGCGGGGTCCGTGAGCGTGGGCACGGGCACGCGCCGGGCGCCCTCCGCGGCCTCGAGTCCGATCTCGGCGATCGGCGCGCGCGCGCACAGCATCACGTCATGCCGCGCGCCCACGGCAAGGCATGCGGCCACGGACAGCCCCACGCCGCCGGCGCCGATCACGGCGACGCGCTGACGGGTGGAGGCATGGGATGTGGTGGGCGCGGTGAGTGCGGTGGGCGCGATGAGCGCGGTGGACGGGTCTGCGTGCATCGATGTCGTTCCGGGGCGAGCGCCCCGCTGCGCGAGAAACAAGCGGCCATTCTGGTGGCACGCGCGCACACGGACAAGCCATGTTGCCCCACCTTGGCGCCCGCGACCGTGCCTTCCGCCAAAGCCTTCCGCAATTATTCAAACCGCCGCTGGCACGAAGCATGCTCTACACTGTGATTTCCGGTTACTGCCGTGCTGTCATTCTCTTCCGCTTCGTCGTTCTATTCGTCCCTGTCGCCCGCCATGCGAGACGCCTTCCGCAAAACCTCCAACGTGCTGCTCGATCCGAACCGGCGATATAGCCAGGCGCGCCTGTTCCACGCGATGCGCGTGGCCCTCGCCCTGCTCGTCTCGATCGCGCTCACCACGGGCATCCGCATTCCGCACGGCGAATGGGCGTCGATCACCGTGCTCGTCGTCATCGGCGGCCTGCAGCACCACGGCAATATCCGCCGGCGCGCGGCCGAGCGCGGCGTCGGCACGCTGCTGGGCGCGGTGATCGGCCTCGCGCTGATCGCGCAGCAGTCCTGGCTGCTCCATTCGCCACTGGTCACTTATGTACTGATGGCGCTGGTCTGCGGCTACTGCGCGTATCACGCGATCGGCAAGGGGGGCTATATCGCGCTGCTCACCGCCATCACGGTCGTCATTACCGCGGGCCATGGCGACCAGGACGTGTTCGACGCGCTGTGGCGGACCGTCGATGTGCTGATCGGCACCGCCGTTGCGCTCGTATTCTCGTTCGCGCTGCCTGCCTACGCGTCGTACTCGTGGCGCGTCAAGCTGGCCGCGCTATTGCGCGCGAGCGCCGCGGTGCATGCGCGCGTGCAGCGCGGGGACATCGATTCGGCCACGCTGCAGAAGGAGATGATGCAGCTGGGCATGCAGCTCGTGCAGCTGCGCAGCCTGATTCCGTCGGTGGCCAAGGAGACCGACGTTCCCGCGGCCCAGCTCGAGGAAATCCAGCACGCGGCGCGCGTGTGCATCAGTGCATTGGAATTGATGGCGGCGATCGAACCGAACGCCGATCACCCGCGTGAGGACGATCGCGGCATTCGCAGCGCGATGCTCGCGCTGGCGGATTCGCTGGAAAGCGGGAATGCGCCGGACGATATCGACATGGCGCCGGCGGCGGCCGGATTGCCCGCGACGAACGGCAATGAAGGGTTACCGGCGACGACCACGGGCTCGTTCGCTTTCCTGTCACGGCGTCTGCAGGCGGAACTCTCGCGCACGCGCAACGTGCTCGCGCAGATGAGTACGAAGTACGAGTTCCCTTATGCGAGCAACTGAGCAGGCCACCGAGCCAGCCACCAGGTCGCGGTGGAAGCTCAGTGAATCGAGGCGCCCGTCGCGGAGAAATTCGCGAGGAGCGTCGCGTGATAGGGCTCGATCGGCAGGCGTACGCCAAGCGCCGTAAAGAGCTCCAGCGCGCGTTCCAGGGTCGTCAGGACGCCGGGCATCCACAGACGCTGCAAACGAATCGGCGCCTCGCCGACCAGTTCCGCGAACTGATAGAGACCGTATTCCTGGATGGCCTTGAACAGGACCAGACCCACGAGATGAAGATCGCCGGTATCGAGCGCGATGACCGCCTGTGCGGCCCAGCGCTCTTCACGGATTGTGATGAGATCTGCCTCAGCAAAACGTTCACCGATATGATCCATCGCGAGAGAGGCAGGAAAGTTGGACAGGAGGCTCACTACGTTTCTCCAAAGCCAGATAGTCCAATTACGGCATTCTTGGCAAAAGCTGAAGGGTAGCACGCAGCCTCGCGCGTTCGATGCCCCCACATTCGAGGCCCACTTCAATCTGGCGTTCTCGTTGCGTTTCGACGCGTTTCCGTCGCGCTTTCGTGGTGTAAACGCAGCAGACATTCGCGCATGCAATCGCCGGGGTGCACACGTCTACACTTGCGTGGGAAAGCCCTTTCGATAGCGAACATCGGGGCGGCACGGGGGTGCGTAATGCGCAGTGAAGTGCGGCCCGGGTGGGGACGCGTCGAGGGATCGGGCGCGCATGGCGTGCCGGGTGCGGGCGAACCGCAGGCACCGCGGCAATGGCATAAGACTTGCTGTCTCGCGACGGACCTTCCCAGCGAGCCGGCAGTGCGCATCGAACAGTTCACCACCGAGTCCTATCCGATCCATCAGCGCGCGCAGGTCTGGCGGGAAGCGTTGCGTCCGCACCAGCTGCAGTCCGCCATCGCCTCGGAAGCCTCGCCGTTGCTGGCGCCACAGATCTTCGGTCAGCTTACGGCGGCGCGCACGGGCCGGGGCGTGGGACTCGTGCGCATTGCCTCGTGTGCGCAGACGCTCGCGCACGCGGGTGGCGCCGCGGACCTCGATCGGGCCGACCGTGGCGGCGACGCGATCTGGCTCGCCCTGCACCAAACCGGGCGCGCCGCGCTCCACGATGGGGACCAGGCCGTCGCGCTGTCGCCGGGCGACATCGTCTACGGGCCCACGCATACGGCCGCGCGCCTCGTCTTCGATTCCGACTTTCGCCAGTTCCTCGTCTCCGTGCCCGCGGCGGCCCTGAAATCGCGCCTGCCCGACGCGCAGGCGCTGCTGACCGGCCATCTGTCGGGCCAGGCGGGCATGGGACGCCTGCTGGCTGGCACACTCGGCGCGCTGGCCGACGCGTTCGACACGCTCAGCGACGACGAAGTCTCCACCGTCGAATCGTCGCTGCTCGACTACGTGGCCACGAGTCTCGCCGACCGGCACGACAATGCCACCGCCGCCATCGGCAGCACGCAGGCCGCCACCTATCGCCGCGTCTGCCAGTTCATCGAAAGCGCGCTCAGCGATCCCGCCCTCTCGCTCGCCCTTGTCGCCGCGCACGAGAACATCTCCGAGCGGCTCGTGCAGAAGCTATTCGAAGGCACGGGACAGACGTTCACCGGCTACGTGCGGCAGCGCCGCCTCGAACAATGCCGCGCCGATCTCGGCAGCCGCCAGTACGGGCACCTGTCCATCTCCGATATCTGCTTTCGGTGGGGCTTCAACGATGCGGCGCACTTCAGCCATGCGTTCCGCGACCGGTACAAGATGTCGCCACGGCAGTACCGGCAGCAGGCCAACGAGGCCAGCCAGCAGACGCTGCGCAAGCGCATCCGGCGCGGCTGGCCCTCGGGATACTTCGAGACACAGCCCGATGTGCCACTGGAAGCGCCGGCCGATGCGCGCGTCGCCACGGCGACATCGCCGCAAAGGGACGCTTCCGCCGCCATCGCCGAATCGCCAGCCGGCCGCCATCATCACCTGCCCGCCACGCCCGAGACCATCCACTGGGGCTACTTCAGCCAGACCATCCCGCCGGTGCTCACGATCGACTCGGGCGACATCGTCACCATCGAAACGCTCACACAGCATGCGTACGACGATTACGACCGCATGATCAAGGGGGACTCCGGGGCCGAGCGCGTGTTTCAGTGGACGCGCGAACACAAGGCCATCGACCGCCGCGGCGCGGGACCCACCGATGCGTCCATCTACGGGCGCGGCAGCGGCGAAGGCTTCGGCGTGCATATCTGCACGGGACCGATCTATGTGAAGGACGCCGAGCCCGGCGACGTGCTCGAGGTGCGCATTCTCGACCTCGCGCCGCGGCTTACGGCCAACGCGCGCTATGCGCAGCGCGCCTTCGGCAGCAACGCGGCCACCTGGTGGGGTTTTCATTACGACGACCTCATCGAAGCGCCGAGGCCGCGCGAGGTCATCACCATCTACGAGGTCAACTGCGAGCCCGGCCGCACGTGCGCGCACGCGGTCTACAACTTCCGCTGGACGCCGCAGCGCGATCCCAGCGGCACGCTGCATCCGACCATCGACTATCCCGGCGTGCCGATCGACCGCGCGTCGATCGTCGAGAACCACGGCGTGCTCGCCGGCATCGAGATTCCCGTGCGGCCGCACTTCGGCGTGATTGCGCTCGCGCCCGCGGAAACGGGCGTGGTGGATTCAATTCCGCCGTCCTACTTCGGCGGCAATCTCGACAACTGGCGCATCGCCAAGGGCGCCACCGTCTATCTGCGCGTGGGCGTCGATGGCGGCCTGCTATCCGTCGGCGACCCGCATGCCTCGCAAGGCGACAGCGAACTGTGCGGCACCGCGATCGAATGCTCGCTCACGGGCGTGTTCCAGATCGTCCTGCACAAGGCGCGGGACCTGACCACCGAGCCGTTCGCCGATATCGACTACCCGCTCGTGGAAACCGCCGACGAGTGGGTGCTGCACGGCTTCTCGCACGCCAACTATCTCAAGGATCTCGGCGATCAGGCACGCAGCCTCGTCTACGAGAACTCGTCGCTGGATCCCGCCATGCGCGATGCGTTCCGCAAGACGCGCCGCTTCCTGATGACCGCAATGGGCCTGACCGAGGACGAAGCGATCTCGCTGATGTCCGTGGCCGTCGACTTCGGCGTGACGCAGGTCGTCGACGGCAACTGGGGCGTGCATGCGGTGGTGCGCAAGGCGATGTTCCGGCAACGGCTGCGGGACAGGCAGCCGTCCGCATGACCGGGCTATCGGCCGAACTGCCGCCCAAACACCTCCTTGCGGATCGAGCCATGCACGCCCCAGTTCGCATCCACCACCTGCGTCACCCCGAAATCGGCCGCCACCGATAGCAGCGCAATGGCCTCGTCCTCGCTGAGCCTATGCACCTGCATCAGAAAGCGCCGCAGCTTGCGGAACGCATCGCGCATGGCCTGGTCCAGCGACGAGTGCTGCGCCACGGCGGTCTGCGCATCGGGGCCCAGCGCCGCCAGATAGTTCGGGAACGTGAAGCCGTACACCGACCACTGCTCGTCGGTCTCGAGCATCGGATGATCGAGCCCCTCGAGGATCGTGCCCTCCAGCTGGTTCTTCTTGTGCAGCACGAACTCGAAATCGCCGGTCAGCGACGTTTCGATCGCGGTGCCGCCGAGCTCGCTGTCGCCCTGCGCCGCATGCGGATCGCCCACCGAGAAGAACGCGCCGGCCACGGCCACCGGATAGTACATGCGCGCGCCCTTGCCGACGCGCCAGTCATCGATATTGCCGCCGGTATAGCTCGGCGGAATCGAGCTCACGAAATCGGACTCCGAGGGCGCGAGGCCCATCGTGCCGAAATGCAGCCGCGCGGGCACCTTCACATCGCGCAGGATGTTCTCGCGCTTGCGCACCAGGCTATGGTCGACGCGCACGCCCGGATAGTCGATCGTGGGATGCACCACGCCATCGGGATCGGTCTGCGGCGTCCAGATGTAGTTGTAGACCGCGCGCGCATAGGGCTCGCCCGACGTATCGAGTTCGAAGATCGTGATGACCTCGCGGGGCTTGGGCTCCTCGATCAGATCGCGGTAATGGAAGCCCCACGACGCGGCCGCGTTCGATCCGAAGCATCGCCCGGCAAAGCAGGCGCTGCAGCTGGGCCGCGGCCGCACGTCGAGGATGCGCACCTCGAGCACGTCGCCGGGCTCCGCGCCCTCGATCGCCACGGGTCCCGTCAGCAGATGCACGCCGACGCCCTCGCCTTCGCCGTACTGGAACGTGCCCGTGGTGGGCCCCGCGCCCCGGCGCGATATCGCCTTGTGCTCGCGCGTCCAGGCGAACACCGACTCCGCGCCGGGGTCGCCCGCGATCATGCGTTCATAGTCGTCGTTGGCATGGTGCGTGAGCGTTTCGATCGTGACGCGATCGCCCGATCGCACCGTCAGCGACGGGGCGACGGCCTTGCTGAAATAGCCCCAGTGCACGGTCTGCGGCGACACGCGAAGAGTATGCTGCTTCATGGTTCGATTTGAATGATATGGCTGGAAAGATTCAGGCGTCCGCGGTCATCACGCTCAGGAATCGCGCGGTCTGCGGATGCGAAGGTTGCGTCAGCACCTGCCGCGCGGGTCCGCTCTCGATGATGCGGCCGTCGGCCAGGAACACCACGCGGTCCGCCACTTCCGCGGCAAAGCGCAGCTGGTGCGTCGAGATGATCATCGTGAGTCCGTCCTCGCGCGCGAGCGTGCGAATGACGTCGAGCACCTCGTTGACGCGTTCCGGATCCAGCGCGGACGTCGGCTCGTCGAGCAGCAGCACGCGCGGATGGGGCGCCAGCGCGCGCGCGATGGCCACGCGCTGCTGCTGGCCGCCCGACATATGCCGCGGCAGCGCATCGGCGCGGTGCGACAGCCCCACGCGTTCGAGCAGGCCCAGCGCGCGCGCGTCGGCCGCTTCGTCGGACCATCCATGCACCCACCGCAGCGGTCCCGCGATGTTCTCGCGCGCGGTCAGATGCGCGAACAGGTTGAATTGCTGGAACACCATGCCCACGCCAAGGCTCGCGCGCTCGCGCGCCAGATCGGCGGGCCGCATCAGTTGCCCGTCGGGCCGGTAACCGAGGCGCTTGCCGTGCACGTGGATATGGCCGGCATCCCATCCTTCCAGATGGTTGATACAGCGCAGCAGCGTGCTCTTGCCCGATCCGCTGGGCCCGAGCAACGCCACCACCTCGCCTTCGCCGATGGTCAGGCTCAGGTCGGTCAGCACGGCCTGCGCGCCGTAGGCTTTCGTGACGCCGTTGACGCGCACCGCCACGGGCGCCTGCGCCAGCCGCTGCGCGCGGGCCGCCACGGCTGCCGCGGCGTCCGGCAGCCCGTCCGCCCTCGCGATGACGGCCTCTGCCGACGCCTGTGCGGGCGTCACGGGCGGCTGTACGGCCACCACGCTCTGGGCCCTCACCCATGGCAGCCACCGCGCGATGCCGGTCCGCGTGCCATGCTTCTCCAGATCGAACCGCGATTCGAGCGCCACCTGCACGAGCCCGACCGCGCCCGTCAGCACGAGGTACATGACACCCGACGCAAAGAAGATCGAGAAGAAATCGAACGTCGATGACGCCAGCTGCGTGCTGCGCAGCGTGAGTTCCTGCACCGCGATCACCGAGGCCAGCGACGAGTTCTTGAGCGTGCTCACGGCCTCGTTGCCCATCGCCGGGATCATCGCGCGCAGCGCCTGCGGCGCGACGATCCGGCGCATCAGCACGGACGGTGTCATGCCGAGCGCCTGCCCGGCCGACAGCTGCCCGCGATCCACGCCGAGCACGCCGGCCCGGAACATCTCCGCGATGAACGTCGCCTCGTTGAACGCCAGTGCCACGCCCGCCGCCAGCAGACCCGGCAGCTTGATGCCCACATGCGGCAGCGCGTCGTAGACGAACACCATCTGCAGGATCAGCGGCGTGCCGCGAAAGATCACCGCGTAGCCGCGCGCGAACGTCGCCAGCGGACGAAAGCGGCTCAGCTGCATCGCCGCGAGTACGAGCCCGATCAGCGTGCCGCCCACCAGGCCGATCGCCGTCGCGCCGAGCGTGAACTCGGCACCGGCCAGCAGGTACGGCAGCGTCAGGTAATGGAAGAACAGTTCCATCGCCGGCGCGCCGTTACTTGGCCGCGCTGTTGGCTGCGCTGTTCGCGAGCACGAGGCGCGGCGCCTCGAGATTCTCCTCGGGCAGGTTGTTCTTCTTGAGCATCGCGGTCTGCACGCCGGATTTCTGCAGCACCACCAGCGCGGCCATCATCGCCTCGCGGAAATCGGTCTTGTTCTTCGGCACGGCGATGCCCACCGAGTACGGAATCGTCACGGCGATCGCCTTCTCGAGCTTGTCCGGATACGCCTTGACCGCGCCATCCACCGTGTTCACGTCGTTGATATACGTGTCCGCACGGCCTGCGAGAATCGCCTGGATGCAGCTCTGGTTGTTGTCGTACAGCTGCACCTGCGGCTCGGGCTTGCCCTGCGCCTTGCATTGCGCGGCCAGCGCCTGGATCAGCGGCACCTCGACGTAACCGGTGTTCTCGGCCGCCACCGTGCCGCACAACGATGCGTTGATACCCGTGATCTTCTTCGGATTGCCCTTGGCCACGAGCACGCCGTCGAACACCTTCGAGTACGTGATGAAGTCCGCGGCCTTCGCGCGCTCTTCGGTCGCGTAGATATCGGAGATGACGAAGTCCGCCTGGCCCGCCTGCAGCGTGGTCAGCAGCGCCGCGAACGTCACCGGCTTGTACGTGACCTTGAAGCCGAGGCAGGCGCCGAGCGTTTCGCCGAGGTCGATATCGAAGCCGATATAGCGGCTCGGGTCTTTCGGATCGATCGTTTCGTAGCCGGGCGTATGCGGATTGATGGCGTTGACCAGCGTCTTGCCCTTGAACTGCGGGTACCTGGCCTGCAGCGCCGCGCATTCGGCCGCGGGCGGCGTGAATACCTCGGCATGGACCGGCGCGCTGGACAGGGTCAGCATGCCGCCGGTACCGATCGCGCACGCAAGCATGAGGGTGCGACGGATGCCGCGGTGGATGCCGCAACGGAAGGCGGCGAACAGGCTCTTCATGGCTCAGGACTCCCTTGTTGCGGCCCCGGCGAACACCGTTGTCCGCCCCGGCTACCGCTTTCCGGAGTCTAAAAAACCCGTCGCCAGGAGACTTGTCTGGAGGCGCACGAGTTCTTGTCCGCACCGCCCGCCATTACCCGATCCATTTCTGACAGTTTTGTAATGTTCGATTATGACAAAGCTGTAATGTTAATACCCTTCGCTACATTGCCAAAATGTAATGAAAAAACCTCCCGCAGGCGTACGCGTTTCATTTATAAAGGAGAAACGTGCCGTGGACTGGTGTCACATCGCACGACTCAGCCCGCAGGCCGGCCCGCGGGCATTTTTTTTGCCAATTTATTCCGTAACGGCGTGAACGGATAATATCCATTTAATCGCGGAATAATCCCCTCATTTGGTGAAAACCCTGCCACGGCTTTATCTTGCTCTTCGCTGGTATATCACATACTGTGTAGCCGTTCCCCACGCATTTTGTTAATGCTGCACCCGCGAGAAGGCAACAGCCACCCAATGGAGTGGCCAGGACACCGTTTTGCCTGCAATGCGAGAGGGATCGGCAATTCCTATGCACCCACATAAAAGGCGTTTGCCGCGATTTACTTCGCGTGCGAATTCCCGATTGATTTCGATTGGTTTTCGATCGTCTTCCGATTGATGCCGATTAATCAACGGTTATCGCCATCAATATAGGAGACATCGAGACATGAATAACGCATCGGCAACGCTCTCCCCCAACCAGCCAACGGACAACAAGCGGTGGCTCCAGCTGATCGCGGGCGTGGTCTGCATGGTGGCCACGGCCAACATCCAGTACGCCTGGACGCTGTTCGTCCCGGAAATCGAGGAAACCTACGGCTGGCCCCGCGCACAGATCCAGGTCGCCTTCACGCTGTTCGTACTCGTGCAGACGTGGCTGGCACCGATCGAGGGCTACTTTATCGACAAGTTCGGGCCACGGCTGATGGTCGCGTTCGGCGCCATCATGATCGGCACGGCATGGGTCATCAACGCGCAGGCCACCACGCTCATGGGCTTCTATATCGGCGCGGCCGTCGGCGGTATCGGCGTGGGCTCGATCTACGCCACCTGTATCAACAACGCGCTCAAATGGTTCCCGGACCGGCGCGGTCTCGCGGTCGGCCTCACGGCGGGCGGCTACGGCGCCGGCTCCGCGGCGACGATCCTGCCCATCGCGTCGATGATCGAATCGGCCGGCTACCAGGAAACCTTCCTGTTCTTCGGGCTGCTGCAGGGCTCCATCGCGTTCGTCGCGGCCTGGTTCCTGCGTGCACCGAAGGCTACCGAGGTCCGCGCATCGAGCAAGCTGGCACAGGCCACGCGCGACTACACGCTCAAGGAGGCCATGAGCACCAAGCTGTTCTGGCTGATGCTCGTCATGTTCGTGCTCGTGGTCACGGGCGGCATGATGGCCGTGGCGCAGCTCGGCGTCATCGCGAAGGACCTCGGCGTCAAGGAGTTCCAGGTCGACCTGCACTTCTTCGTGATGGCCGCGCTGCCCCTCGCGCTGATGCTGGACCGCATCATGAACGGTATCTCGCGCCCGCTGTTCGGCTGGATCTCGGACAACATCGGCCGAGAGAAAACGATGGTCATCGCGTTCACGCTCGAAGGCTTCGGCATCATCGCGCTTGGCTACTGGGGCAGCAATCCGTACGCGTTCCTGATCCTGTCCGGCGTCGTGTTCCTGGCGTGGGGCGAGGTGTACTCGCTGTTCTCCGCGCTGGCCGGCGATGCATTCGGCACCAAGCACATCGGCAAGATCTACGGCGTGCTCTACACGGCGAAGGGCATTGGCGCACTGTTCGTGCCGATCGGCAACCTGATGATGGAAGCCACGGGCACGTGGTCGACGGTGCTCTACACCGTCGCCGCGATGGACCTGACCGCGGCCTTCCTCGCCTTCACGGTACTGAGACCGGTGCTGGCCAGCCACGTGGCATCGTCGAAACGGCTGTTCGCCTCGGAGGCGGCCACCACATCGGCGGGGGCACGCGTGGGCGCCTGATACTGCAGGCGGCAATCCAGACAAAAAGCGGGCTTCGCGAAAAGCCCGCTTTTTTTATGTCCGGCACGCTTTACGGCCAATGCGTCCCACACGCGACAACGAACCGCCTCGGCAGGCACTACAGTGAAACATCGTGCGGGCGGGACGCCGGTACGGAACTCCGGCGCGCCCCCGCGCGTCGACACTTCCAGACCACCTTTGCCGCACACCGTCGATTGCCAGTCATCAAGGAGCCAGCATGCCCGCCACCCTCGCAGCCGATCTCATCACCGCCGTCCTCGCCAATGCCGGTGTACAGCGCATCTATGGCGTCGTCGGCGACAGCCTCAACGGCATTACGGAATCGTTGCGCAAACGCGAGGACATCGACTGGATCCACACGCGCCATGAAGAAGCGGCCGCATTTGCCGCGGGCGCCGAGGCGCATCTGACCGGCGACCTCGCCGTGTGCGCGGGCAGTTGCGGGCCGGGCAACCTGCATCTGATCAACGGCCTGTTCGATTGCCATCGATCGCGGGTGCCGGTGCTGGCGATCGCCGCGCATATTCCGAGTGCCGAGATCGGCCGCAACTATTTTCAGGAGACGCATCCGGAGAACCTGTTCCGCGAATGCAGTCACTACTGCGAGCTCGTCACGAGCGTCGATCAGTTGCCCGGTGTGCTGGAGACGGCCATCCGCACGGCCGTCGGCAAGCGCGGCGTCGCGGTCGTCGTGATTCCCGGCGACGTGGCGCTGCGGCAGGTGTCCGCAGGCATGTCCGCGCCGGCCGCACTGATCCCGAAAGAGCCGGTGGTCGTACCCGACCAGGCGTCGCTGACCACGCTGGCGCAGATGCTCGCGGACAGCGGCAAGGTCACGATGCTGTGCGGGCGAGGCTGCGCGGGCAGCCACGATCAGGTCGTGCGTCTTGCCGAAACGCTGAAGGCGCCCATCGTGCATGCGCTGGGCGGCAAGGAATACATCGAGTACGACAATCCGTACGATGTCGGCATGACCGGGCTGATCGGCTTCAGCTCGGGCTATCACGCGATGGAGAACTGCGACACGCTGCTGATGCTCGGGACCGATTTCCCGTATCGGCAGTTCTATCCGTCGCATGCGAGGGTCATCCAGATCGATGTCCGCGCGGAGAATCTGGGCCGGCGCACGCGACTCGATCTCGGCCTCGTCGGCGATGTCGGCGCCACGCTCGATGCGCTGCAACCGTTGCTGACCGCGAAGACCGACACCACATACCTCGATGCGTGCGTGCGCCACTATCGCAGCGCGCGCAAGGAGCTCGACGACCTGGCCAGCGGCGACAGCGGCCGCAAGCCGATCCACCCGCAGCATGTCGCGCGGCTACTGAGCGAGAAGGCGTCGGAAGATGCCGTCTTCACGTTCGACGTCGGCACCCCGACGATCTGGGCGGCCCGCTATCTGCGCATGAACGGCAAGCGCCGGCTGATCGGCTCGCTCGCGCACGGCTCGATGGCCAACGCCCTGCCGCAGGCCATCGGCGCGCAATCGGCCTATCCCGGCCGCCAGATCATCAGCATGTCCGGCGACGGCGGCTTTGCGATGATGATGGGCGACTTCCTCACGCTCACTCAGCAGAAGCTGCCCGTGAAGGTCGTGATCTTCAACAACAGCGTGCTGGGCTTCGTCGCATTGGAAATGAAAGCCGCGGGCCTGCTGGAGACCGGCACCGCCCTCGACAATCCAGACTTCGGTGCCATGGCCCGCGCCATCGGCATCTGGGGCCAGCGCGTGGAAGACCCGCGCGACCTCCCGGCCGCCATCGACGCGATGCTGCAACACGACGGCCCCGCCCTGCTCGACGTGGTCACGAACACGCAGGAACTGGCGATGCCGCCCGCACTGAAGGCCGAACAGGTCAAGGGCTTCAGCCTGTGGGCCCTGAAGGCCGTCATGAACGGCCGCGCGGACGAACTGGTGGAGTTGGCGAAAACGAATCTGCTGCGGTAGTGCCTGCCGGGCCCTTGTCGGAAGACTCGCGCGAAAAATGGCCGCATTCCGATAGCCGCATAGTGCGGCCACGATCATCATCGGGCTTCCGACATTCCAAAGGCGCCCACCGATGGCCACGCGAGAAATCGAAGTCTTTCAGGTCTTCTACGACGGCCCCGTGCCCGCACGCCGCCACGCCAATACCATCGTTCTCGTGCCGGCCCTGGTGGCCGTCACCGACTTGTTCACGGCCGTGATGTCAGCGGTCCACGGCAATACGAAGCGGTTACGCGTGGAGGTCCACAGGGGCGTAAAGCCGGGATACTTCGGCGTCAGGTTTCTGCAAGTGGAAGACGAAACGCGGAAGACCTCGTTTGGCACGCGCGCGAGCAGCGAAGTAGCAACCGTCAGCGTCCTGCTTCTGCTCGCCGCGCCGATGTGCGGACTGATCTGGTTCCTGCGACATCTGCGCGGCCTGCCTCCCAACGAGGTCGCCGCCGCCAGACGACGGCTCGCAAATCGCGCCATCGACAAACCCTTCGAAGGGGTAGACCCCCGCACGCTGGCCATGTGGCGCTGCCCCAAGGTCCGCAAAAGCCTCGCCGCCGCACTCGCGCCATTGCGCAGGGGCGGCTACACAAGCTTCAACCTCATCCGCGACAGAAACGTCTGGCTCCAGATCAACGCCGACGAAGTCGACACGTTCGCCGCAACGAACAGGTCCAGAAAACCAAGATCGACATCCAAGACGAAGCAGGACCCTCCGGCATAAGGACGGCGCCGCGCATCCAGAAACGACAATGCCCGCTTGCGCGGGCATTTGGACACGCAGCCGCCCGTCGCGGCGAGATACGAAATACTACCGCTACGACCCAAACCCCAGGCCCATCCGCTGCTCGAATCGCCGCTCCTGAATCGTCCGCTCACCAAAATGCCGCCGCGGATTGCCACACATCCAGCAACTACAGACGGCCGCCGCCCCCACCCATCGCCCCAACTCGCGCGCATCTCGCGCACCGCCGTGATAGCCCCGCCGCTTCGCCTTCAACCGCGCAATCTGCGCCCGCCGATACGCTCTTCCCTTTTCCATTCGTCATCCTTCCACGTTTCATAAGCCGAATGTGCGAAAGCCCGCTCATGGCGGGCTGTGGAAGAGGCAACGCGAAGTCGCACCGATGCGATGCGCTAACCCCATGCTAGACGACGTTCGCCACGACATCAATATGGGCCGGCGAGCATGGCCGCTACCTCCAAAGAGGGATTGCCGCCTTGCCGCGGAGAAACGACAGTACTTGCACGAACCAAGATAGGTTTACAGGTCGCAGTCGCGGTAACGATTTGGACGGGTATAAAGATGAACCTCATGAGAAGCACGGCGGCGGCCGTGATGGCATTCCTCGTTGCCACGCCCACATGGGCAGCCTGCTTCGGCTCTCAGAACATGTACACCTGCAACGATAGCTCGGGAAATTCGTATCAGGTCAATCGCATGGGCAACGTGACCACGATGAACGGCTACAACGCGCAAACCGGTTCGTCATGGAATCAGTCTTCGCAGCATTACGGCAACAGCACCCATACCACGGGGACGGCATCCAATGGTAATAGCTGGAACAGCACGACGCAGAACTATGGGAACGGCTACACCAGCACCTACGGAACCGATTCGCATGGCCGCAGCTTCAGCCGGCAGTGCGGCCCCTACGGATGCAATTGACAGAGACAGCTAATGGCAAACGGGGTGACTCGCGACGGGTCAACTCCCACAGGATGCTGTACGCGGTGACTTGAGAACGTAGATAGCTTGGCGAAGCAAAAGGCCCGAGCGGTTTAAAACGCTGAGGCAGCCAAGATGCACCGAGAACGCCCTGGATGCCAGTTGTGTACGCCACCGGCCTACTGGCGGCGGGCATCAGGGTAGCAAAAATCTTTCTCCATTGAGAGTCCCGGACCCGCCGAAAGGCGGCTTTTTCCTATGCGCTATTCCCCTCCCAAAGCAGCAGACTTCCAACGCCTGAAGAACGACCTCGGACGCACCGGCGAAGAAATGGCCGACCTATTCGGCGTGGCCGGCGGCCAGCAATGGCGCAAGTACACCGGCGGCGCTCAGCCGCGCGAGATGGCGCCACAGATGCTGTTCTTTGGCGCGGCGCGGCTGGCGCTGTCCGATGAAGAGTTAGAACGCGTGCTAGCGCGTATGCGGGAGATTGGTGCGGCTATCGACTTGTCCGTCGAGGCACCGGCCGACGAGCAGGACTGAACCCGTCGCGCAGAATTCTGCGTCAGCAGAATCGAATTTCGATCGTTCCGGAGAGGCTGAAACCGCGTTCACCTGTCCGATCCGATGTCCATCTCGGACATCCCGGCTCGCCACTCGAAGTCCTGTTTCGGCATCATCTATACGCTCCCCCCACTCACTATGAGAACCCTTGCTGCGTTGTTTGCCGTGATCGTGCTTGCCGCACCCTCGGCCCACGGCCGGAGCGAGTATCCGGAAGCACAGCTATTCGAACAGGCGGAGCGATTGAACGACCGATGCCGCGGAGGATCTGGAGACGACCCTGCCACGATGCGTGCGTGCGATCAACGAGACGCCGTTATCACCCGCCTTAAAAAGGCGGGATGGTGTTATGGAAAGGAAAGTGATTACGGCTATCAGCGCGTGTGGCAGCGTTGCCACGCCGGCGTCGCAGCTCCGGCTAAATCAACCGAGATCACGGGATACGTATTCAGTCGCGGTGGGGGCAATGTATCGCCGGGCGACGTTATTAGGCGGGACGACATGATCTATGTACTCTACTCTCACGTTCCCTGCAGTCTGCCCATCGCCGCCGCACCGAATATGCAGGCCGCCGAACTGTTCCAAGGTCGCAAGCTGACGCGGGCCTGTTGGGCGCCGACGATCAGCCCGCTGGCCGATAAGTTCACGATTGTCAGCCAATATGGGCACGTCGAATCGAGCAGCCTATTCGGCTTTGTGGAGACGAGATTCCGCGCCGACGGTGACGCAATAGCTGTCGGGCCGGCGATATCGCAGCATGAATACCGCAGGCGCCTGGACGAGTATATGCGATCGCTGCGCTAGCAATACCTCTTGCCACTGCACGCCAAAAGACTCGCGAAGTCTAATCGCCTTAGGCGCCCTGCGATGCGTGCGCGCACGCCGAAGTTATGTAAGCCGGCGAAGAACGTCCCGAGACAAGCGTTACCCCACAAATCCCATATTTGGCGGGATTGACGGGGATTTTGCGGGACAGTGAAGGACTTGCTAGGAAGGGTATCTGGCGGAGAGAGGGGGATTCGAACCCCCGATAGGCTATTAACCTATACACGCTTTCCAGGCGTGCGACTTAAACCACTCATCCATCTCTCCGGGAAGTCCGCGATTATAGCAGAGCCACTCGCGCTGTCCAGAGGCGCCCTACCCGCGCCGAAGATAACTCACCAGCCGGTCGATCACCGGTGCATTCCTTGGCGTAATCAGGCTCACGATGATGGCCGCGGCAAAGCCTGCCGGCACGCCGAATGCCCCGGACGCGATGGGGTCCACGCCGAACCAGCGGTTGCCGAAGATCCCCGTGATGCGCGTGAAGAACGGATAGTTGACGAAAATGTAATAGACCGCGACCGCCAGTCCCGTGGCCATCCCCGCCACCGCCCCGGCCGCTGTCGTCCGCCGCCAGAAGATGGCCAGCACCAGCACCGGAAAGAAGCTCGACGCCGCCAGCGAGAACGCCGCGCCGACCAGGAACAGGATGTTCCCCGGCCGTAGCGACGTCACGTACGACGCAAACAGCGCCACCCCCAGCAGCACGATCTTCGCCGTCGTCACCCGCCGCTGATGACTCGCCTGCCGATCGACCATGTGGTAGTACACGTCGTGCGACAACGCATTGGCGATCGTCAGCAGCAGCCCGTCGGCCGTGGACAGCGCCGCCGCCAGCGCGCCCGCCGCGATCAAACCCGAAATCACGTAAGGCAACCCGGCAATCTCCGGCGCCGCCAGCACGATCATGTCCGGCTGGATCAGCACCTCGGCCCACTGCACGATGCCATCGCCGTTCATATCCCGAATGCCGAACACGGGCGGATCCACCTTGCGCCACTGCACGACCCACTGCGGCAGATCGCCATACGACGTGCCCACCAGATGGTGAAAGAACTCGTACTTGACCAGCGCCGCCAGCGTCGGCGCGGAGACGTATAGCAGCGCGATGCAGAACACCGCCCACGCCACCGAATTGCGGCTCTCGCGCACCGACGGCGTCGTATAGAGCCGCGTCAGGATATGCGGCAGGCTCGCGGTCCCAAGCATCAGGCAGAACACCAGCAGCACGAAGTTCAGCCGCTTGGTCGCGCGCTCCTCCTCGGTCGCCGCCGGATAAGGCTCCGTCGACGGCGTCGAGGGCTGGCTCCGTGCCAGCGCCTCGTCGCGCATCAGCGTCCATTGCTGAAGCGCATCGGCCGCGTCCACCGGAAACGTCGCCCGCTCCCGCTCGACGGTCTTGATCTCGCGCAACGGCGCATTCCGCACCCGCAACTCCAGCAGCCGCGCATCGAGCGCGGCGCGCTCTTCGTCGAACGACTGCGGCAGACGCGCGATCCGCTCGTCGAGTGCCCCCGCCTGCCGGCGAAAGATCTCGCGGACCTGGATCTCGGCCGGCGACTGTTCGAGCGCCTGCTCCTGCCTGTCCAGCTGACTGAGCAGCGACCCATAGCTGACCTGCGGCAGGATCTCGCCATGATGCTTCCAGGCAATCAGCGACACGGTCAGCAGAAACGCGACGATCAGCATGATGTACTGCGCCACCTGCGTCCACGTCACCGCCCGCATGCCGCCGAGAAACGAACACACCAGAATGCCCGCCAGCCCGAAGAACACCCCGACCGCGAACTCCACGCCGATAAAGCGCGTCACGATGAGCCCCACGCCCTGGATCTGCGCAACCAGATAGACGAACGAACACAGCGACGCCGCCAGCACCGCGATCGCGCGCACGGGCAGATTGCCGCCCGGCTTGCCATTGCCATACCGCGCCGCCAGGAAATCGGGAATCGTGTAGCCGCCATACTTGCGCAGATACGGCGCAAGCAGAAACGCCACGAGGCAATAGCCGCCGGTCCAGCCCATCACGTAGGCCAGCCCCTCATACCCCGAGGCAAACAGAATGCCCGCGAGCCCGATGAACGATGCCGCGCTCATCCAGTCCGCGGCAATCGCCATGCCGTTGAACATCGCCGGCACGCGCCGCCCCGCGACGTAATACTCGTTGAGGTCCGAAGTTCGGCAGATCAGCCCGATGCACGCATAGATCGCGATCGTGACGAAGAGGAACACATACCCAAGCCACAGCGCATCGGCATTGGAATGCTCGAGCAACCCCATCATCGCGACGAAGCCCAGCAGCCCCAGCGTGAAGAGGCTGTAGTAGAGCATCAACCGGCGGCGGAATTTCGACTGCGCGTCAGACATGAAGGTGGCGACCGATGAAGAACGCGCTCGGCAAAATGCCAGACAAGCGCGGACAGAAAAGCGCCCCTCTCCCGCTAGGCGGCAGAGGGGCGCATGGCGTCAGGCACTCGGCCCAGCCTCGGCGGACAGAACTTACTGTGCCTGCTTCAGCTGATCGAGAATCGCCGGATTCTCGAGCGTGGACGTGTCCTGCGTAATCTCTTCGTTCTTGGCCAGAGACCGCAGCAGACGACGCATGATCTTGCCCGAGCGCGTCTTCGGCAGGTTGTCGCCAAAGCGGATGTCCTTCGGCTTGGCGATCGGACCGATCTCCTTGCCCACCCAGTTACGCAACTCGGCCGCAATCTTCACGGCCTCTTCGCCCGTCGGCCGCGAACGCTTGAGCACGACGAACGCGCAGATCGCCTCGCCCGTCATGTCGTCGGGGCGGCCCACCACGGCGGCCTCGGCCACCAGCGAGTTCGCCACGAGCGCGGACTCGATCTCCATCGTGCCCATGCGGTGGCCCGACACGTTCAGCACGTCGTCGATGCGGCCCATGATCGTGAAGTATCCGGTGTCCTTGTCGCGGATCGAGCCATCGCCCGCCAGATACAGCTTGCCGCCGAGTTCTTCCGGGAAGTAGCTCTTCTTGAAGCGCTCCGGATCGCCCCAGATCGTCCGGATCATCGACGGCCACGGACGCTTGACGACGAGAATGCCGCCGCTGCCGTTCGGCACGTCCTGCCCGGTCTCGTCCACGATCGCGGCCATGATGCCCGGCAGCGGCAGCGTGCACGAACCCGGCACCAGCGGCGTGGCACCCGGCAACGGCGTGATCATGTGCCCGCCGGTTTCGGTCTGCCAGAACGTATCGACGATCGGGCAACGCTCGCCGCCGATATTCTTGTAGTACCACATCCATGCTTCCGGATTGATCGGCTCGCCCACCGTGCCCAGCAGGCGCAGGCTCGACAGATCGTACTGGCGCGGATGAATCTTCTCGTCGGCCTCGGCCGCCTTGATCAGCGAACGGATCGCGGTCGGCGCGGTATAGAAGATCGACACCTTGTGGCGCTGGATCATGTCCCAGAAGCGGCCGGCATTCGGGAACGTGGGCACGCCCTCGAACACGACCTGCGTCGCGCCCGCCGCCAGCGGACCGTACGCGATATAGGTGTGCCCCGTGACCCAGCCGATATCGGCGGTACACCAGAACAGGTCGTCCGGCTTGATATCGAACGTCCAGCGCATCGTCATGAGCGCCCACAGCAGATAGCCGCCCGTGCTGTGCTGCACGCCCTTCGGCTTGCCGGTGGACCCCGACGTGTACAGCACGAACAGCGGATGCTCGGCATCCACGGGCTCGGCCGGGCACGTATCCGGCTGGCCGGCGGACACATCCTCCATCCAGCGGTCACGGCCTTCGGTCCAGGCGACCTTGCCGCCCGTGCGGCGATACACGACCACATGCTTCACGGCTTCGCAGCCGCCCAGCGCGAGCGCCTCGTCGGCAATGGCCTTCAGCGGCAGCGCCTTGCCCCCGCGCATCTGCTCGTCCGCGGTAATCAGCGCCACGGCGCCGACGTCCACCAGACGCTCCTGCAGGGACTTCGCCGAAAACCCGCCGAACACGACCGAATGCGTGGCCCCGATGCGCGCGCACGCCTGCATGGCCACCACGCCCTCGACCGACATCGGCATGTAGATGACCACGCGGTCGCCCTTCTTGATGCCAAGCGCCTTCAGCCCGTTGGCAAAGCGGCTGACGCGCGCGAGCAGCTCGTTGTAGCTGACGCGCGAGACGGCGCCGTCGTCCGCCTCGAACACGATCGCGGTCTTGTCGCCAATGCCCTTCTCGATATTCCGCTCGAGGCAGTTGTACGACGCGTTGATCTGCCCGTCCTCGAACCACTTGTAGAACGGCGCGTTGCTCTCGTCGAGGACCTTCGTGAACGGCTTGTGCCAGTGGAGCAGGTCGCGCGCATGGCGCGCCCAGAAACCCTCGTAGTCGCGGGCCGCTTCGTCGCACAGCGCCTGGTAGGCCTCCATGCTCGGGATCGAGGCGGTCTTGGCGAGCGACTCGGGAGGATTGAAAACGCGATGCTCCTGCATCACCGACTCGATGGCGGACATGAGGTTGTCTCCTGATCTGGATGGAATGCTTTTGGCTGCAAGGTACGCCCGGCGCCTTACTCAAACCTGACGGTCGAAGGAACGGTCTCGCTCGGCGGCATGCTGCGACGCAGCAGCAAGCCGGGCGCGCATGTGCAGTCGGCTCCATTAGGCTAGCACAGCTACAATGCCGCGAGCCACCCGCAATCGCGCAGACCGTATTGCGCCAACGCACGCCTCCCTGCTTCGCCAACGTGTCCTTCCACGCCCTGTTATTGATCGCCGCGATGGCCCTCGTCGGCAGCAACGTCGGCCTCGGCAAGTCCATCATCGCCGAGGTCCCCGTCCTGCTGTTCGCGCTGCTGCGGTTCGTCATCGCCATCGTCTGCCTCGTGCCGTGGTATCGCCCCGCCCGCATGCGCGCGGTCTCGCGCGCGGAATGGCGCAACCTCTTCCTGATGGCGTTCTTCGGCACGTTCGGCTTCACGCTGCTGATGCTCGGCGGCGTGCGGCTGACCAGCGCGATGGCCGCGGGCGTGATCACGAGCACGATCCCAGCGACCGTGGCCCTGCTGTCATGGCTGCTGCTGCGCGAGGCGCTGTCGCGCCGGACCGTCGCCTCGGTACTGCTGGCGGTCGTCGGCATCGCGGTGCTCAATATCGCGCGCGGTGGCGATGGCCATGGTGCGGGCCACGCCGCCGATGGCGGCACGCATGCACTGCTCGGCAACCTGATGATCCTCGGCGCCGTGGTCTGCGAATCGATCTACGTCATCCTGTCGCGGCGGCTGTCCCAGTCGCTCGCCGCGATCGAGATCTGCGCGTACACGCACCTGATCGGCGGTCTGCTGATGCTGCCGCTCGGCATCGTGCCGCTGCTGTCGTTCGATGCGGCTGCCGTCTCTCCGCATGTCTGGGCGCAGATCGTCTGGTACGCGCTGTCGGCAAGCATCTTCTCGTTCTGGCTCTGGATGAAGGGCATCCGCCATGTGCCCGCGCAGCTGGCCGGCGTGTTCACCTCGGTGCTGCCGATCGCGGCGGCGGTCTACGGCATCGTGTTTCTGGGCGAGCGGCCAGGCTGGGCGCATGGCGTCGCGCTGGCCTGCGTGCTGGCGGGCATCGCCATCGCCAGCTGGCCCGGGCCGATCGCGCGGCGCGCGATGGCCGCCCCCCGCGCTGAAACAATCGGTAGCGAATCAGCGGGGCCGAAAAGGTAGGGTAAACGGCAGGCAGACGGTACAATCGACGCCGCTTTGAATGTCTGCAACGAATGTCCGCCATCCAACCGTCCGCATCCTCCATGGCCCACACTCCCCTGCGTCCCATCCCCAGCATCATCTTCGCCTCGCGCTGGCTGCAACTGCCGCTCTACCTCGGCCTGATCGTCGCGCAGGGTGTCTACGTCTATCACTTCCTGATCGAGGTCTGGCATCTGGTCTCGCATGCGGCCACGTTCGACGAAGCCAAGATCATGCTCGTGGTGCTCGGCCTGATCGACGTCGTGATGATCTCGAACCTGCTGATCATGGTGATCGTGGGCGGTTACGAGACCTTCGTCTCCCGCCTCGGCATCGACAACCACCCCGACGAACCGGAATGGCTCGACCACGTCAACGCCGGCGTGCTCAAGGTCAAGCTGTCGATGGCGCTGATCGGCATCTCGTCGATCCACCTGCTCAAGACCTTCATCGACGCCGAACAGCGGTCGGAACACACGATCATGTGGCAGGTCATCATCCATCTGGCCTTCCTGCTGTCGGCGGTCGCCATGGCATGGGTGGACCGCATGACGTCGCATCCCGCGCCGGCCCACGACCCCGCCGGCACGGCGGGCGCTCCCGCCACGGCCGATCACTGACACCCGTCGGACGGCCCAGGGCGATCGTCCGGCCGCCCGATGTCGCCCCGGCCCCACATCCGGGCACCTCTCGGGCACCTCTCGGGCGCCTCTCGGACACGAAAATGGCTGTCGACGCCTGTATGCAACCGGGCAGCCGCGCCGCGCACGGTGTATCATCCGGGGCTGTGTTTCACCGCAGCCCCACCCCCACAAAATGACAGTCATCAAGCAAGAAGACCTCATCCAGAGCGTCGCCGATTCCCTGCAGTACATCAGCTATTACCATCCGATGGACTACATCACCAGCCTGGGCCGCGCCTACGAGCTGGAGCAGAGTCCGGCCGCGAAGGATGCGATCGCGCAGATCCTGACCAACAGCCGCATGTGCGCCGAAGGCAAGCGTCCGCTGTGCCAGGACACCGGCATCGTCACGATCTTCGTCAAGGTGGGGATGGACGTGCGCTGGGATGGCGCCACCATGGGCCTGACGGACATGATCAACGAAGGCGTGCGCCGCGGTTATACGCACCCCGACAACGTGCTGCGCGCGTCGATCGTGAACCCGCCCGAAGGCGGCCGCAAGAACACCAGGGACAACACCCCGGCCGTGATCCACTATGAAGTGGTCCCCGGCAACACCGTGGATATCCAGGTCGCGGCCAAGGGCGGCGGCTCGGAGAACAAGTCCAAGTTCGTGATGCTGAATCCGTCGGATTCGATCGTTGACTGGGTCCTCAAGACCGTGCCGACGATGGGCGCCGGCTGGTGCCCGCCCGGCATGCTGGGCATCGGCATCGGCGGCACCGCCGAGAAGGCCATGGTCATGGCCAAGGAATCGCTCATGGAGTCGATCGACATCCACGAGGTGATCGCCCGCGGCCCGAAGGACTGGATCGAGGAAATGCGCGTCGAGCTGTACGAGAAGGTCAACGCGCTCGGCATCGGCGCGCAGGGCCTGGGCGGCCTGGCCACCGTGCTCGACGTCAAGATCATGGGCTACCCGACCCACGCGGCCTCGAAGCCCGTGGCGATGATCCCGAACTGCGCGGCCACCCGCCACGTGCACTTCACGCTGGACGGCAGCGGCCCGGCCCAGCTGGAAGCGCCGGACCTGTCGGCCTGGCCGAAGGTGGAATGGGCACCGGACACCGAAACGTCGAAGCGCGTCGATCTGAACACGCTCACCCCCGAGGAAGTCGCCTCGTGGAAGCCGGGCCAGACGCTGCTGCTGAACGGCAAGATGCTGACCGGCCGCGATGCCGCGCACAAGCGCATCGCCGACATGCTGGCCAAGGGCGAGAAGCTGCCCATCGACTTCACGAACCGCGTGATCTACTACGTCGGCCCCGTGGATCCGGTCCGTGACGAAGTGGTTGGCCCGGCAGGTCCCACCACCGCTACCCGTATGGACAAGTTCACCGAGACCATGCTCTCGGAGACGGGCCTGATCTCGATGATCGGCAAGGCCGAACGCGGCCCCGTCGCCATCGAGGCCATCAAGAAGCACAAGTCGGCATATCTGATGGCCGTCGGCGGCGCCGCCTACCTGGTGTCCAAGGCCATCCGCGGCGCGAAGGTCCTGGCCTTCGAAGACCTCGGCATGGAAGCCATCTACGAGTTCGACGTCAAGGACATGCCCGTGACCGTCGCCGTGGACAGCTCGGGCACCTCGGTCCACAAGACCGGCCCCGCGGAATGGCAGGCCAAGATCGGCAAGATCCCCGTCGCCACCGCGTAATACATCCCCGATGTCCCCCCTCTCCCCCGGGAGAGGGGCCACTTCCCCTCTGCGTTGAACCCCTCCCCGATCGGCGTCTTCGATTCCGGCCTCGGCGGCCTCTCCGTGCTGCGGGAGATCCGCGCGCTGCTGCCGCACGAATCGCTGCTGTACGTCGCCGACTCGCGCCACGCACCCTACGGCGAAAAACCCGAATCGTTCGTCGAATCCCGCACGCTGGACGTCTGCGAATGGCTGGTCGCGCAAGGCTGCAAGGCCCTCGTCATCGCCTGCAATACCGCGACGATGCACGCGGTGCAGGCCGTGCGCGCGCGCTTCACCACGCTGCCCGTCATCGGCGTCGAGCCGGGCCTCAAACCCGCGGCCGCGGCCAGCCGCAGCAAGGTGGTCGGCGTGCTGGCCACCGCCAACACGCTCAAGAGCGACAAGTTCAACCGGTTGCTGGGCACGCTGCAGCACGCCAGCCGCTTCGTCTGCGAAGCGGGACTCGGCCTCGTGCCGATGATCGAGCAGGGAGATATCGACAGCGCCGCGATGCGCGCGCGCCTGCAGTCGCTGCTCGCGCCGATGCTGGACGCGGGCGCCGATACGCTGGTGCTCGGCTGCACCCACTATCCGTTTCTGACGCAAACCATCCGCGAGATGGTCGGTGACCGCCTGACCATCGTCGATACCGGCGTGGCCATCGCGCGCCAGCTTGCGCGCAAGCTCGCCGAGTTCGATCTTGCCGCCCCGTCCGACGCCGCACCGCGAGACCGCTATGTCTCCACGCGCGACGCCGCGCATCTGCGGGCCATGGCGGCAGCACTGCTCGGCGTCGATGCGGCCGCCGAAACTGTGACGATCGGTACCGACCTCACTGCGTAAAGCCGAGCGGCCGATGCTGCCGCACCTCGGGCTTCACCGCATGCTCCTGCCGCAGCTGCGCCAGAAACTCGTCGGCCGTCAGCGCTTCCCCCAGCACCACGCCCTGCCGCTTGACCGTCGCGAAGTCGCCGGGCGTCAGGCAGTCCATCGCCAGCAGCTCGGCGCGAATCGCATCGGTCAGGGCCGCCTCGTCGCCTGCCAGCGCTTCCTCGACGAACATCCGTACCCGCTGCGCGGGCTGCAGTGCCTGAAAACGGATCTTGAACGAGAAGCGCCGCAGCGCCGCTTCGTCGATACGATCGAACAGGTTGGTCGTGCAGATGAAGATGCCGTTGAAACGCTCCATGCCCTGCAGCATCTCGTTGACCTCGGACACCTCGTAGTTGCGCACCGCGCGCTGCCGGCTCTGCATGAAGCTGTCGGCCTCGTCGAGCAGCAGCACCGCGCCATCCTCTTCCGCGCGCGCGAACATCGCGGCGATCTGCTGCTCGGTCTCGCCCACGTACTTGCTCATCAGGTCCGATGCGCGGCGGATCATCAGCGGCAGGTCGAGCGCGCTCGCGATATGTTCGGCCAGCGCGGTCTTGCCGGTCCCCGGCGGCCCGTAGAAACACAGCGTGCCGCGCTGCCGCGCCCCGAGCGCGGTAATGATCTTGTCCACGGCAAAACGCGTCTCGAGGTGCAGGTTGTCGAGCCGATAGTGCGTGACCACCGCGCGCGCCTCGGCCTCGGGCCGCATGCCCATCGCGCGGTCGGCATGCTCCAGTTGCCGCAGGATCAGCGCCTCGGTCGGCTCCTCCACGCTCGGCCGCGCGAGCTCGACGAACCGCGCCGCCGATTGCACCTGCGCCGGCGTCAGCGTCTTGCGCGCGGCCAGCGTGGCAATGAACGCATCGCTCACGTCGAGCGCGCCCAGATGCTTGCGGATGATGTTCTCGCGCACGAGCGGCGGCGGAATCTTGAGTTCCAGGTGGAACTGAAAGCGACGCAGATACGCGGGATCGATCTGGCGGATCGAATTCGAGATCCAGATCACGGGCACCGGATTCTGCTCGAGCGTCTGGTTGACCCACGCCTTGCCGTTCACGGACGCGCGCGTATCCTCCTGCCCGAACAGGCTCATCAGCTCGCGCGCGCTGCCCGGAAACACGTCCTCCACCTCGTCGAACAGCAATGCCGTGCGCGGCCGCCCGCGCAGAAAGGCCTGCGATACCTGCAGCGATCGATAGCGGTCGCGCCCGGACAGGCTGTTGCCGTCGCGATCGAGGCAATCGACCTCGTACAGTTCGCACCCCGCCTCGCGCGCGATCAGCCGCGCGAACTCCGTCTTGCCGGTACCGGGCGGCCCGTAGATCAGCACGTTCACGCCGGCCGCGCTCTGGCGCGTGGCGTTGCCGAGCAGCGCGGACAGGTACCGCGCATCGGTTTCCACATGCGGATAGTCGCCCGTGCCGAGTGTCGGCGCCGCGGCGGGCCGCGTGAAGACGGCCATCATCTCGGCCTCGGTCGCATAGTTGCCGAGCAGCACATGCAGCAGCCGGTCGGACAGGCGCATCAGGTCGCCCAGATCGGTCACGCTGTTCTCGGGCAGCGGCTGCTCGATCAGGTTCAGCGTCTCCAGCCGCGAGCCGGGCCGCAGCGACATGGCCACCTCCCCCGCGCTCGCACCGGTCAGTCCCGCGAGAATCTGGAACGCCTCCTGGCTGTGCGCGACCTTGCAATCGACCATCACCGCGCGCAGGTCGCGCTTGTACTTGGCCAGCGCCGCATAGAGCAGCAGCTTGCGTTCATGGTCGGGCAGGTTGAGCACGTGACTCAGCATGTCGATATTGCGCACGAGCAGCACGCGCTCGCCCTGCAGGCGCCCCGCGATCGCGGAGGCCGACGCGTCGAACACCGCGAACATGTCCTTCGCATGGTGCTTCACGTACTCGTCGAGGTAATAGAACAGCGCGCTTTCGTCGAAGGCGCTGTTCCACTGGCCATGCCGGTCGAGAAATTCCTCGGGCGTCAGGCGCGAGGCGCCCTTCCACGCGGGCATGTCGGCGCAGCGCGCGGCGAGGAACCGCTGCACGCGCAGCACCACGCCGTATGGCCACACCATTTCCTGCGCGCTCACGGTCAGCACGTCGTTGATATTGCTGCGCAGGTTGAAGCGCGGGCCCAGCGTGCAGACCACGCGCAGCGCAAACTGCGCGCACATCCAGTCGAGCGCGGAACTCGACGCCGCCCCAGTCGTCGGACGTAGCAGCGTGGAGCGATCGTCTTCGGCGAAGCGTGTGAAGTCCATGCCTGTTCCCTTCGCACGGGATGTAGCCGGCGGACCCTTGTCGCGTCGCGCCTGCCTACCCGGTTACGTTCGCGGTGTTCTCTCGCAGTCTGTTAATCGTAGCGCGCTTTAGGATTTGCGTGACATCCGCGAGAACCCGCGCAGGGCGCGTCGCACGGACGTTTGGAGCGGGCGGCCACATTGCGGAATGGAACCTTCGGCCACAACGATCCGCTGCGTGCATTGCACAATGCGCAACAAATAAGAATCATTATCGTTTATACTGCTGCGCTGATAACGCTGCCCCAGAGTGGCGCTTCCCCTTCGGATTCGTGTATTTCGAAGTGCCTTTCGGAGCGTTTATCATGGAACTGCTGCTTAGCCTGCTGGTTGGTTGTGGCATCTCGCTGATCCTGTTCTATCGCAAGTAACGCGCGGTAGTTCTAGTTGCCCTTCACATGTTCGATCAACGTTTTCTCAAGATCACCGTTGCTGTTCTGCTGTTTCACGCGGGGCTGCTGTACCTGATCCAGAGCGGTCTCGGCCGCAAGATGACCGAGGCGATCATCGCGCCGGAAATCATCGCCCATATCATTCCGATGGAGCCGCCCAAGGCGCCGCCCGCGCCGGAGCCTCCCAAGGCCAAGCCCGAGACGCCGCCCAAGCAGGTGAAGGTGGTCACGCCGCGCCCGACGCCGCAGCCGCCGAAGCCCGCGATCGAGCCGGCGCCGTCGCTGCCGCCGTCGCCCACCGCGATCGAGGCACCGCCCGCGCCGCCTGCGCCGCCCGCGCCCGAGCCCGCCCCCGCGCCGCCCCCGGTCAGCGCCGCGCCGCGCGCCATCGGCATCGGCGAGGTACAGTGCTCGCAGCCGGCCCCGACCTATCCGCGCCAGTCCATCCGCCTCAACGAGACCGGCACGACAATGATTCGCCTGACGATCGACGAAGGTGGCCGTATCTCCAAATCGAGCATCACGCAATCGAGCGGTTCGTCGCGACTCGACGAGGCCGCGCTCGACGCCGTTCGCCGCATGCGCTGCCAGCCCTATATGGACAACGGCCGGCCGATCTCGGTCACCGCGGTGCAGCCGATCAATTTCGAATTGAAGTAGCCATCCCATCAACGTAAGTGCCCGGTTCGCCCGGATCTCCAAACAACAGACTCATCAGGAACAACCATGCAGGACCTCGGACTCTCCCACCTCTGGACGCAAGGCGATTTCGTCATGCGCGCGACCGCGATCATTCTGCTCATCATGTCCCTTCTGTCCTGGATCGTGATTCTCACGAAGGCGTGGGATCTGGTCCGTCTCAAAAAGATGGCGCATGGCGCGGAAAAGCGCTTCTGGCACTCGGACGAATTCGACCACGCGCTGGAAACGCTGGGCTCGAACGACAGCAACCCGTTCCGCATGCTGGCGCTGACCGGCAAGGAAGCCGCGCAGCATCACCGCGCAAGCCAGCCGCAGCTGCATGACGCGATGGATATCTCGGACTGGCTGACGCGCTCGCTCAAGAGCTCGATCGACGAAGCCGTGTCGCGCATGCAGTCGGGCCTCGCCGTGCTGGCATCGGTGGGCTCCACCGCGCCGTTCGTCGGCCTGTTCGGCACGGTGTGGGGCATCTATCATGCCCTGATCGGCATTGGCGCCTCGGGCGTCCCGACCATCGACAAGGTGGCCGGCCCCGTCGGTGAAGCGCTGATCATGACCGCCTTCGGCCTGGCCGTGGCCATCCCGGCCGTGCTCGGTTACAACGCGCTGTCGCGCGGCAACAAGGGCGTGATCTCGAAGCTCAACCGTTTCGCGCACGACCTGCACGCCTACTTCATCACCGGCGCGCGCCTGCGCCCGACCGCCCGTGGCGCCGCCTCCGATGACGCTTCGGTGCGCCTGGCCGTCAAGAACTAAGCTGCAAAGAGGAATCCATCATGGCATTCGGCACGCTCGACGGGGACGATGACGAGGTGATGAGCGAGATCAACATGACGCCGCTGGTGGACGTCATGCTGGTGCTGCTGATCATCTTCATCATCACGATTCCCGTGATCAACCACGCGGTCAAGATCGATCTGCCGCGCGCGACCAACCAGCCCAACGACACGAAGCCCCAAAACATCAACGTGGTCGTCGATGCGCAGGGCAAGGTGTACTGGAACCAGCAGGAGGTCGACCAGCCCACGCTGGAAGCGAACATCGCGCAGGCCGCGCAGCTGCAGCCGCAACCGGAACTGCATCTGCGCGCGGACCGCGACGTCCGCTACGAGGCGGTCGCGGAAGTCATGGCCGCCGCGCAGCATGGCGGCCTGGGCAAGATCGGCTTCATCACCGAGCCCAAGCGCTGAGCGCGGGGGTTTCGGCAAAAAAAGGGCATCCGCGTGGATGCCCTTTTTTATTCGCCGCACGCCACCGACGCGCCGATCGAACAACCGTGTAAATGGATGTGAACACGCTTGTAATGATAACGGTTCTCATTTATGATCACTCCATCAATCGATCAATGGATCGCGTCTGGAGAAGAACATGAGCACTCTCAGCCTGCCAATGCAGCAACCGCGAGAAGTCTCGCGTCGCCGTCTGTCGCTTCGTCGTGTGGAGGTTGCCCCGCAGCAGCCCCGCCGCGAAGCCTCTTCGGCCATGGCGTCGGTCCGCTCGGCGGTCGCCGCCCTGCCCGCCCGCCTGGAAGCGCTGATGCGCGTGGAAACCATTGCGCCGGCCGCGCAGACGACTGCGCCCGCCGTGCCGCTGGAATCGCTGATGCAAGGCGCGACGACGCTGCCGATCCTGCATAACGGCGACGTCTATACGCTGCGCATCACGCGCTATGGGAAGCTGATCCTGACGAAGTAGGTTCGCCGGATAGAAGACCTGCCGACCTGCCGAAACATCGCCCCGCGGACATTGCGCCCGCGGGGTTTTTCATTGTGCTACGGGCGCTGAATGGCTCAGATGCCCAGCGCGGCAATGCCGGCGCGCGCGATCTGCGCGTCTTCGGTGGACTTCACGCCCGACACGCCGACGGCACCCACGTACTGGCCGTTCACGACGATGGGCACGCCGCCCTCGAGCATGCCCTGCAGGTTCGGCGCCGTCAGGAACGAGTAGCGGCCATTGTTGATCATGTCCTCGTAGATCTTGGACTCGCGGCGGCCCATTGCGGCCGTGCGCGCTTTCTCGGTGGCGATATAGGCCGAGATCGGTGCCACGCCGTCGAGTCGCTGCAGGGCGAGCGGATGGCCGCCATCGTCCACCACGGCGATCGTGACAGCCCAGTTATGAAGCTTGGCTTCCGCTTCGGCGGCCGCAACCAGCTTCTTCACGTCGTCAGCCGTCAGTACGGTCTTTTGCTGCATACCCTCTCCTAAGGTGTGTCATCAAGGTCGAGGCCGCAGTATATCGTGCGACGTGCGCGCGCCCGCCGACAAAGCGCGTCCCATCGCGCCGCCGCTCGCGAACATCGCACAAAAAAAGCCCGCCTGGCGGCGGGCTTCTTCAGCGAGGGGAAATCGCCGGCGGACGATCAGGCGCCGTCCGTGAACGCATCGCGGCGATCGGTCACGCGCGCGCCGTCGGTGAACGGATCGGCCCGGCCATGCGCGCCGTCGGGCACGTAGCCATCCCGATTGCTGATGCGCGCGCCATCGGTGTACGGATCGGGGGCGGCCACGCGGTTCGTGGTGGAGTATGCGTTGTCGGCGTTCATCGGCGCGGCGATGGCCGATGCCGAGGCGGCACCGAGTGCAAGAAGCGCGACAGAAGCGACTGCGGTAGCAATGCGTTGGATGGACATTTGGGAATCCTCTGCGTTCGTGGACGCTGTTCGTTGGTGACACGGCATCGTTGCAGTGCAGCAGCGATGTCACGAAAGCAGTGTAGGTGGTAACCCTGAGCCACTCGGCCAATGTGATTGATCGGTCTGGTCAAATAAATTGAGCGTCGAATTTTAGTTGGAACCGACACGCGCAATTTCCATTCATCGAATGTCGGAAAATGCTGACGCCCCTCTACCAAAGAACCGTGTGCATCCAACAAAAAAGCCCCCGAAGGGGCTTTTTCGCAGGCATGTATTTCGAATCAACGGTGGCCGTGACCGCCGTGGTAACCGCCGTGATAGTGGCCGTAGCCGCGATAGCCGGGGCCGTAGTAGTAGCGCGGGCCAGCATAGTAGCCAGGACCGTAGTAGACCGGGGCCGGACGTACCACCACCGGCGGCGGGCCATAGTAGACCGGGGCCGGGGCCACCACGACGGGCGGCGGCGGCGAGTAGTAGGCGGGCGCAGGCGGGTAGTACGCGGGACCGCCGACGACGACGCCAGGGACGCCAATGCCGATGTCCACGTTCACACGGGCCATTGCAGCGCCAGACGCCAGCGCGGCGGCCACACCAAATGCTGCAAGGAACCAGCGTTTCATGATCGTTGCCTCGTAAAGTGAGCTTTGATGAGGCGTATTCTAGCGCTCGGCAAAAATTCAGGTGAAACCGCACGCGCTACATTGTTACCGCCGGTAACAGCCAGATCACATGATGCCGGCGATGCGTCGTGCTTGCGGAGTCGCGCCTAAGCCACCACAATATCGGGCTTGCCATGCGGCCGTGGAGAAATTGGTAGACTCAGCAGACTTAAAATCTGCCGCCTTTCCAGGCTTACGGGTTCGAGTCCCGTCGGCCGCACCAGAGCACCCACCATCGCCCCACCACCGCCCCGCCATCGCCCCACCCTCGGCCTCGGGTCCGCCTCGGATCGCCTCGGATCGCCTCAGATCACCGCGTAGCAGAGCAGCGCGCCACCCACCATCAGGAACACGAACAGCACCGCCGCCAGGCCGAGCGGCTTGCGCCCCGCGCGTAGCAGATCGCCGATGCGTGTGTGCAGACCGATCGCGAGCATCGCGCAGGCCAGCATCCAGTTGTCGAGCGCGATCAGCGGCGTCTTCCAGTCCTGCGGCACCAGCGATGCCGAGTTGAGCGCCATCACCGCGACGAACCCCAGCGCAAACCAGGGCACCGCGCGCAGCAGCGCGCGCCAGTCGCGCGCCTTGGCCCGAGCCTCGCCATCGCCCTCGGCAGCCTTGCCCTGCGGCCACAGCGCCATGATCAGCAGCAGCGGACCGAGCGCAAGCACGCGCACCATCTTGGCCACCACGGCCGCATCGGCGGTCGCGTCGCTGACCATCTTGCCCGAGGCAATCACCTGCGCCACCTCGTGCAGCGTTGCCCCCGTGAAGATGCCGAACGCACGCTCGGTGATCGCCAGATGCCAGTGCTGCGTGGCCAGTTCGTAGAGCCACGGATAGAGCAACATGCCGACCGTGCCGAACAGCACCACGGTCGCGACCGCGACCGCCGTCTGCCGATCGTCGGTACGCACCACGGAGGACACGGCAATCGCCGCCGCCGCGCCGCACACCGCGCTCCCCGCGCTGACGAGAATCGCCTCGCGCCGCGACAGACCGAAGAACGTCGAGCCCACCCACGTGCCGAGCAGCAGCGTCGCCACCAGCATCGTCAGCGGCACCACGACGCCCGCCGCGCCCAGCGCGGCGATGGCGCCGAACGTCAGGCGCAGGCCGTAGAGCGCCACACCCAGACGCAGCAGATGATGCCGCGCGAGCTGCATGCCCGGGCCGAGCGGCGCGAGCCAGTGCCGCGGCATCGTGTTGGCCGCGACCATCCCCGCGCACATCGCCAGCGTCAGCGCGCTCAGGCCATACCGCGACACCGCCGGATGATCGGCCAGCGTCATCATCAGCCACGCGATGCCGCCCAGCGGAACCAGCGCGATCAGACGCGTCGGCCACGAGGCGACGGCCGGAGCGGAAGGCGTGGACGGCGTGGAAGCAGCGGCGGGCGCGGAAATGGGGTTCGAGGACATGGCAGTGGGGGGAGGTCTGCGTCGATGTCCCTAAGCGTAGTGATCGCCGCTCAATCAGTAAAACGGGTAATATCGTTATGCCTTAACTGTTTTATCGATAGAACAATGGAATACCGCCCGCTTCGTCTCACCCTGCGCCAGCTTTCCGTGTTCGTGGCCGTCGCCCAGCACGGCAGCACCATCGCGGCCGCCGAGGCGCTGGCGATGTCGCAGTCCGCGGTCAGCGCCTCGCTCGCGGAACTGGAACGCGCGCTCGACGGCCCGCTGTTCGACCGGGTGGCGCGGCGGCTCAGCATCAACGAATCGGGGCGCCAGTTCTTTCCGCGCGCGCTATCGCTGCTCGACCAGGCACACGAGCTCGAGCGCTTCTCCGCGCAAAGCGGCGTCGCACTGCGCATCGCCGCCAGCAATACCATCGGCAGCTATATCCTCCCGCCTCTGCTCGCGGGCTTCCGCAACGCGCAGCCGGGCCCCTGCTCACTCGACCTGCGCATCGGCAATACGCAAGACGTCCTGCAGTCGCTGCTGCAGTTCGAGGTCGATATCGGGCTGATCGAAGGCACGAGCCACGAGCGCGAACTGCGCAGCGTGCACTGGTGCGACGACGAAATGGTGGTCGTGGTGGGGCCTTCGCATCCGCTGGCGCTGGCGTCGCAGCGGCCGGAGACGCTGCACGACATGCTGCGGGAAGCCGACTGGATCGTGCGGGAACCGGGCTCGGGCACGCGCGAGATCATCGAGTCGCGGCTCGTGCCCGCGCTAGGCACGCTGCGCTATGCGCTGGAACTGGGCAATGCGGAAGCGATCAAGCGCGCGGTGATGAGCGGTTTCGGCGTGAGCTGCCTGTCGTTGCACGTGGTACGCGACGAGATCGCGCGCGGGCTGCTGCTGCCGCTACGGGAAGGATTGCCGCCCATCATCCGGCCGCTGCAGCTCGTGGTGCATCAGGACAAGTATCCGACGCAGGGGTTGCTCGCGTTCAGCGAGTACCTGCGCGCGGCGGCGCCGGGAATCAGTGCGTAATGCCAAAGCAAAACGGACCAAAGCAAAACGGCGTCGTTTTCACGACGCCGTTCGGCAAAACAGAACACTTGGAGGCGGAGGTCGGAATCGAACCGGCGTACACGGCTTTGCAGGCCGCTGCATAACCACTCTGCCACCCCGCCTTAGGGAACTGGAGCGGGAGACGAGTCTCGAACTCGCGACCTCAACCTTGGCAAGGTTGCGCTCTACCAACTGAGCTACTCCCGCATACGACTTGCTTTACAACATGCTCGCCGGCGTATGCAAACCGTCGAACAACTTAACCTGGAGCGGGAGACGAGTCTCGAACTCGCGACCTCAACCTTGGCAAGGTTGCGCTCTACCAACTGAGCTACTCCCGCAGGGTCCTGCATACTACTGAAAAGCAGACAATCGCGCAACATCTTTTAACTACGCATTATCGTGCTTCGTTCCGACGCCAAAACCGTTTAATCTTGCTCGATTCGTTTGCGTCAGCAGCAGCGAGAACGAGATTATTGCAAAGACCGAACGGCCCCGTCAACAACTTTTTTAATCCGATTTACTTTTGCGTGCGTGCGCCACTCACGACACTGGCGCGCTCGCGAATCTGCGGCCATGCGAGCTTCATGTAGTAGAACATGGACCACAGCGTCAGCACCGCCGCCACGTAGATCATCCAGCCGCCGAGCACCGACGCATCGAAGCCGAACAGCGAGTCATGGAACAGCAGCAGCGGAATCGCGATCATCTGCACCATGGTCTTGAGCTTGCCCAGGAAATTCACGGCCACGCTGCGCGAGGCGCCAATCTGCGCCATCCACTCGCGCAGCGCGGAAATCGTGATCTCGCGGCCGATGATGACCAGCGCGATCAGGTCGGCCACGCGGCCCAGTGCCAGCAGCGACAGCAGCGCTGCGGTGACCATGAGCTTGTCCGCCACGGGGTCGAGAAACGCGCCGAAGGCCGACGTCTGGTTCCAGCGCCGGGCCAGGAACCCATCGAGCCAGTCCGTCACGGCGGCGACGATAAAGAACGTGGCTGCGGTGACGTTCTTCATCGGCATCGGCATCCATGCCTCGGGCAGGTAATAGACGCCCACCACGAGGGGAATCATGGCCACGCGAAGCCAGGTCAGCAGAATGGGAATGTTCAGTGGCATGGAGCGGAGGGCGACGGAGGCTGGGCCGGGTCGATCAATGGAATGCCGCGATTGTCGCCGATTTCCGCCACCGCATGCCAATTCGTGACTTCCGGTCCCTCAATGCAGCTGGCGATAGATCTCCTCGGCCAGCGCGCGCGAGATACCCTCGACGCTCGCGAGTTCGTCGATGCTCGCCGCCATGACGCCGCGCAGGCCGCCGAATCGCGTCAGCAGTTTTTGACGCCGGCGCGCACCGATGCCTTCGATCTCCTCCAGCCGCGACGTGGTGCGCGCCTTCGCGCGCTTGGCGCGCATGCCCGTGATCGCGAAGCGGTGCGCCTCGTCGCGGATCTGCGCCACGAGCATCAGCGCCGCGCTGCCCTGCCCGAGTTCGAGCGAGGGCCTGCCGTCCGCGAAGATCAGCGTCTCGAGCCCGACCTTGCGGCCTTCGCCCTTGGCCACGCCCACGAGCAGGCCGATATCGAGCCCGAGTTCCTCGAACACCTGCCGCGCGACCTCCACCTGCCCCTTGCCGCCATCGATCAGCACGATGCGCGGCATCTTCGAGCGCTCTTCCGCCACGGCCGTGCCAGGCTCCGCGCCGGCGTCTTCCTGCATCTGCTCGACGAGCTTCTGGTAGCGTCGCGTCAGCACCTGCCGCATCGCCGCGTAATCGTCGCCGGGCGTGATGTCGTTGATGTTGTAGCGCCGGTACTCGCCGTTCTGCATCGCGTGGTGATGGAACACGACGCACGACGCCTGCGTGGCCTCGCCCGCGGTATGGCTGATGTCGAAGCACTCGATGCGCAGGGTGGCAAGGTCCTCCAGATCGAGGGCGATGGTCTCGGCCAGCGCGCGCGTGCGCGCCTGCTGGCTGCCCTGCTCCGCCAGCCGCCGCGACAGGGCAAGCGCGGCGCCCTGCTGCGCCATCTCGAGCCACACGCGCCGCTGGCCCTGCGGCTGGCGCACGAGCGCGACCTTGCGGCCCGCCTGCATCGAGAGCGCCTCCACCACCGCGCCATCGGCGGGCATATGGCTGACCACGATGATCGGCGGCGCGCCCTGGTCGAGGTAATGCTGGATCATGAACGCCGACAGCACGCGCGCGGCGACCCGATCCACTGCGCGATCCACCGATAAGTCCGCCCCGGCCTCCACGACCTCCACGGCCTCCGCTTCCTCGCCGTCCTCGACGATGACCGCCGCCTCGTCGGCATGCGCCGGGAAATAGGCCTTGTCGCCTAAATGCCGCCCGCCGCGCACCATCGCGAGGTTGACGCACGCGCGCCCCCCCTCGACGGCCACCGCGAGGATATCGATATCGCGCGCCTGCCCCACTTCCTCCACGGCCTGCCGCTTGAGCACCGTCGACAGCGCGCCGATCTGGTCGCGCACGGCCGCGGCCTGTTCGAACTCCAGCTGCATCGCATGCGATTCCATCTTGGCCTGCAGCGCGGCCAGCACCTCGTTCTCGTGGCCCTGGAGAAAACGCGCGGCATTGCCGACGTCGCGCGCGTAGTCCTCTTCGGTAATCGCGTTCACGCACGGCGCCGTGCAGCGATGGATCTGATGCAGCAGGCAGGGACGCGTGCGGTTGTTGAAGACGGTGTCCTCGCACGTGCGCAGCTGGAACACCTTCTGCAGGATCTGCATGCTCTCGCGCACCGCATACGCGCTCGGGAACGGCCCGAAGTACTGGTGCTTGCGGTCCGTCGCGCCGCGGTAGTACGCCATGCGCGGAAACTTGTGCGAGGTCAGCTTGAGCAGCGGATAGGACTTGTCGTCGCGGAACAGGATGTTGTACCGCGGCGCGAGCGCCTTGATCAGGTTGTTCTCGAGCAGCAGCGCCTCGGCCTCGGTGCGCACCACCGTGGTCTCGATGCGGGCGATCTTGCTCACCATCAGCGCGATGCGCGGCGACAGCTGCGTCTTGTTGAAATAGCTGGAGACGCGCTTCTTCAGGTCGCGCGCCTTGCCCACGTACAGCACGTTGCCGGCCGCGTCGAAATAGCGGTAGACACCGGGCAGGCCGGGCAGGCGCGCGATGATCGGCCGCGCGTCGAACACGGCCTCCCCGACCGGCTCTACCGGCTCGGCCGGATCGGCCTGCTCGGCGGCGTCCGCGTCGGTCAGCGCATCGGCAATCTTGGGTTCTGCGGGCGTGGCGGGATCCTGCTCGGGCATCGGATTCGAATGGAGGTAAGGCTGGGGATAAGGCTGGGGACGTTCTAGAATCGCAAGTTTAGAGCATTCCTTTGCCGGCCTCCCGCATGACTATCCGCTCCTGGGACATCTTCTGCACCGTCGTCGACAACTTCGGCGATATCGGCGTCTGCTGGCGCCTCGCGCGCCAGCTTGCACAGGAGCACGGCCACGCGGTCCGCCTCTGGGTCGATGACCTGCACAGCTTTGCGCGCCTGGCGCCCGAAATCGATCCCACCGCCCCCACGCAACGCCTGTCGGGCGTGGAAGTCCGGCCATGGCAACAGGGGACCGATGCCCCCTTCCCGGCCGAAGACGGTTTCCTGCCGCACGACGTCGTGGTCGAGGCCTTCGCCTGCGACCTGCCGTATGCGCTGCTGCAGCGCATGGCCGCCGCGCCGCGCAAACCCGTATGGATCAACCTCGAGTACCTGAGCGCGGAGTCCTGGGTCGCCGAGCACCATCGCATGGCATCGCCGCATCCGCGCCTGCCGCTCGTCAAGCATTTCTTCTTTCCGGGCTTTGCGCACGATACCGGCGGCCTGCTGCGCGAGTCGATGCTCGGCGCGCAGCGCGACGCGTTCCTGTCGAGCCCGGCCGCGCTGGCCGCGCTCTGGCATCGGCTCGGCTTCCAGCCCGTCGCCGGGGCGCTGCGGGTGAGCCTGTTCGCCTACGAGAATCCGATGCTCCCCACCCTGCTCGCGCAGTGGCGCGACGGCGCGGAACCGGTGCAGTGCCTCGTCCCGCAGGGACTCGCCGCGCAGCAGGCCGCGCAGGTGCTCGGCACGGCGGCCACGCCGGGCACCCGTCATGCGCAGGGCAACCTGACGCTCAACGTGGTGCCGTTCGTGCGGCAGGAACTGTTCGACGAACTGCTCTGGGCCTGCGACGTCAACTTCGTGCGCGGCGAAGACTCGCTGGTGCGGGGGCTATGGGCGGCGCGGCCGCTTGCGTGGCATATCTATCCGCAGGACGAGCATGCGCACCGCGTCAAGCTCGACGCGTGGCTGGCGCGCTTCGCACGCGCCGGCGTGGCCCCGGAGACCGCCGCGGCCATGACCGGCCTGTGCCACGCGTGGAACGCCTACGACGACTACGCCGATCCGGCACGGCAAGTGGCCGCATGGGAGGCGTTTCGCGCACAATTGCCGGCCCTCGCCAAGGGCACGGACCGCTGGCAGCGGCAGCTTCAGCACTTGGGCGATCTGGCCGCCAACCTGGTGTCGTTTTGTGAAATTCAGGTAGAATAGCCGGTTGATTTCCGTGGCGAGTCAGTGAGCAGCCACAGCGTCGCCCGCCTTACACGATACTCCGGGGACGCAACCACCCCCCGGACAGATTTTTTCAGGAAACGGATCAAATGAAGATCGCACAGGAACTCCGCGTCGGCAACGTGTTCATGATTGGCTCGGACCCGATGGTCGTGCAGAAGGCCGAATACAACAAGTCGGGCCGTAACGCCGCCGTCGTGAAGATGAAGTACAAGAACCTGCTGACGGACGCCCCGGGCGAGTCGGTGTTCAAGGCCGACGACAAGTTCGAAGTGGTCGTGCTCGAGCGCCGCGAGTGCACCTACTCGTACTTCGCCGATCCGATGTACGTGTTCATGGACACCGACTACAACCAGTACGAAGTCGAGAAGGACAGCATGGGCGACTCGCTGAACTACCTCGAAGACGGCATGAACGTCGAAGTGGTGTTCTACAACGACAAGGCCATCTCGGTGGAAATGCCGACGACCCTCGTGCGCGAGATCGTCTACACCGAACCCGCCGTCAAGGGCGACACCTCGTCGGGCAAGGTGCTCAAGGGCGCCAAGATCAACACCGGCTTCGAACTGCAAGTGCCGCTGTTCTGCAACATCGGCGACAAGATCGAAATCGACACGCGCACCGGCGAATACCGCAGCCGCGCGAACTGATCTCGCACGCTCGATAAAAAAGGCAGCCTCGGCTGCCTTTTTTTATTGTTGTCCCCGCCCGGTCATGCGATCAGGTCATGGCTCTTGAGCAGCGCCAGCGCCGCGCGGTACTCGGGCTCCTGCTGCAGGCGATTCCACTCGAGCGGCTTCCTGCGGCCGAACAGCTTGCGGATACGGCGCTGCGACGCCTTGCCGATGCGCACGTCCAGCTCCGCGAGCAGTTGGTCCGCGCGATCGGGATGATTGCAGATCAGCACCATGTCGCAGCCGGCATCGATCGCCGCGCGCGCGGCCTGCGTGACGGTGCCCGCAACGCTGGCGCCTTCCATGCTGAGGTCGTCGCTGAAGATCACGCCTTCGAAACCGAGCTGCGAGCGCAGGATGTCCTGCAGCCAGAAGCGCGAGAAGCCCGCCGGATTCGGATCGACCCTGGGATAGATCACGTGCGCGGGCATCACCGATGCCAGCGCCTGCCCCATCCAGTCGTAGGGACGTGCATCGCGTTCGAGGATCTCGTCGAGCGAACGCTCGTCCACCGGCACCGCGACGTGCGAGTCCGCCGCGACGAAACCATGCCCCGGAAAATGCTTGCCGCAGTTGCTCATGCCCGCGAGCAGCAGGCCATGCGTCAGGTGATTCGCCAGCATCGTCACCACGCGGGGATCCGCATGGAACGCGCGATCGCCGATCACGCCGCTACTGCCGTAATCGAGGTCGAGCACGGGCGTGAAGCTCAGGTCGATATCGCAGGCGCGCAGCTCGGCTGCCAGCACGTAGCCGCACGCGATCGTGGCCTTGGTGGCCGCCAGCACGTCCTGATCCCACAGCGCGCCAAGCTTTGCCATCGCGGGCAGATGCGTGAAGCCGTCGGTCTTGCAGCGCTGCACGCGGCCGCCTTCGTGGTCGATGCAGATCAGCACGTCCTGCCGCACCTCGCGGATGGCGCGCGTGAGCGCCACGAGTTGCGCGCGCGACTCGAAGTTGCGCGCGAACAGGATCACGCCACCCGTCAACGGATGCGCGATACGGCGGATATCCTCGTCATCGAGCTGCTTGCCGACGACGTCGAGCACTACCGGGCCCGGCCGCTTGCCGGAGGTCTTCTTGTTCATAGTGTCTGATTGGATTCGTTGGAGGGCACGCCACGCTCGGCGATCGCGAAGGCGACCGCATACGCGTGTTCGTCGCTGACACTGACCCGAATGGTCAGCCCGCGTTCCCGAACCCACTCGGCCAGCTCGCCCGAGCAGACCGGCGTGGGCTCGCCCGACGGCAGGTTCACCAGTTCCATCGCGCGCCACGTCATGGGCCAGCGCATGCCGAGGCCGATGGCCTTGGAAAACGCCTCCTTGGCCGCGAAGCGCGTGCACAGGAACGCGAGCCCGCGCTTTTCCGAGCGTGCCTTGCGTGCGTGATAGATCTTGAGTTCGCGTGGGCCGAGGATCTTCTCGGCAAAGCGTCCGCGCGTGCGCTCCATCACGCCGCGCACGCGGTCGATCTCGATGATGTCGGTGCCGATGCCGGAGATCACGCGGACTTTCCGGCGAACGTCGAAACCGACGGATAGCGCGTACCGAGGCGCGCGGCGACCATGATGGCCTTCATCTCGCGCACCGCGTTCTGCCAGCCCGCGAACACCGCGTGGGCGACGATCGCATGGCCGATATTGAGTTCCTTGATGCCCGGCAGCGCCGCGATCGGCTGCACGTTCGTGTAATGCAGGCCATGACCGGCATTGACGATCAGGCCGTGGTTCTCGCCGGCGACCACGCCCGCCGCCACACGCTCGAGTTCCGCGGCCTGCTCCGCCGCATCGTGCGCATCGGCATAGCGGCCGGTGTGCAGTTCGATGACGGGCGCGCCGACGGCCTTCGACGCCGCGATCTGTTCGGGATCCGGATCGATGAACAGCGACACGCGGATGCCCGCCGCCGCAAGCTGGCGGCATGCGGCTTCCACCTGCGCGTAGTGCCCCACCACGTCGAGACCGCCCTCGGTCGTGACCTCCGTGCGCTTCTCGGGCACGAGGCAGACGTCCTGGGGCTGGATCTCGCATGCGATATCGAGCATCTCGGCGGTAATCGCGCATTCCAGGTTCATGCGCGTGGCGAGCTTCGGGCGCAGCGCGCGCACGTCGGCATCGCGGATATGGCGACGGTCCTCGCGCAGGTGCAGCGTGATCAGATCCGCGCCAGCCTCCTCGGCCTGCAGCGCGGCCTGGATCGGATCGGGATAGACCGTACCGCGCGCGTTGCGCAGCGTGGCCACGTGGTCGATGTTGACGCCGAGGTCGATGACGCCGGGATTCGCGTGGAAAATCATGCTGTCTTCATTAGAGGAATTGCAGGTCGATCAGGATCTGCCGCGTTTTCAGCGGCACGCCCTGCAAATGATAATGCAGCAGGAACCGCATCAGGCCACGGCTCTGCGCGACGGTCTGCGCGCGCCCGTAATCGTCCTGTGCCATATCGAGCAGGGTCTGGCCCGACACCACCGGCCAGCTGGACGGATCGCTCGCCTGCGCGCGGCGCACGCCGCGTTCGGGCTGGTACACATAGTCGAGGCCGGGCTGCACGCGTTCGTCCGTGCCCGCGCAGCGGTCGAACGCCACGGCAAACCCGGTCTCCTGCAGCAGCACGCGCTCGAAACTCCGCAGCACGAGCCCCGCGGCCTCGCCATGGGCCAGCCGCGTGAGCGTGATCATGTAATGCTTGAACAGCGCGGGATGGGCATCCTCGCGCGGGCAGAACCGCAGCAGCAGCTCATTGAGGTAGAAGCCGGAGAGCAGCGCATCGCCGGCCATCGGCAGCATGCCCCCGACGTACTCGGCCTTCGTCAGCGTCTTGACTTCGCCGCGGCCGCTCCAGGACAGCGAGATCGGATGAAAATGCTGAAGCACGGCGCGCAGCGCGGAGTGCGGACGCTTGGCGCCCTTGGCGACCATTGCCATCCGGCCATGATCGCGCGTGAAGACATCGAGGATCAGGCTCGTTTCGCGGTACGGATAGGCATGGAGCACGAAGCCCGTCTCGTTCGTGACGCGCGCCTCGCTGCGCGCGGGCACGATGCGCATCGCGCGGTCCATCATCTCGCGCCCGAGCGCGACGGAAGCGCTCATGGACGGCACCGCCTGCGTGGCAAGCAGCTCGGCGGCCTCCTCGGCAATGGGATCGGCGCGGCGCACGTTGCCGGCGCCGCGGCGCGCTTCAGCCATGCCCCTTACTCGTATCCGTAGGCACGCAGTCCCGCTTCGTTGTCGGCCCAGCCGCTCTTGACCTTGATCCACATCTCCAGGTAGACCTTGCCGTCGAACAGCTTCTCCATGTCGAGGCGCGCCTCGGTCGAGATCTGCTTGAGCTTGCTGCCCTTGTTGCCGATGATCATCGCCTTGTGCGCGTCGCGCTCGACGAGGATCGTCGCGAACACGCGCCGCAGGCGGCCTTCGGTCTCGAACTTGTCGATGATCACCGTGCTCGTGTACGGCAGCTCGTCGCCGGTCCAGCGGAACACCTTCTCGCGGATGATTTCCGACGCGAGGAAACGCTCGCTGCGATCGGTCATCGCGTCCGCGTCGTACATCGGCTCGCCTTCCGGCAGGTACGGACGGATGATCGCCATCAGGCGATCGATATGGTCGCGCGTCTTGGCCGACATCGGCACCACTTCCCGGAACGGGAACTGGTGTCCCATCTTTTCCAGGAACGGCATCATGACCTCGGCGCGGTTCTCGCCGAGCCGGTCGAGCTTGTTGGTCACGAGCAGCACCGGCGTATTCTTCGGCAGCAGCGCGAGCACCTTCTCGTCATCGGGGCCGTAATACCCGGCCTCGACCACGAACAGCACGAGGTCGACCGACGACAGCGTGGACGTGACCGCGCGGTTCAGCGAACGATTGAGCGCGCTGGCATGGCGCGTCTGGAAGCCCGGCGTATCGACGAACACGAACTGCGCGTCGTCGGTGGTCTGGATGCCGACGAGGCGGTGGCGCGTGGTCTGCGCCTTGCGGGACGTGATGCTGATCTTCTGGCCGACCAGCGCGTTCATCAGCGTGGACTTGCCGACGTTGGGACGGCCAACGATGGCCACCGTGCCGCAGCGGAACGCCGGGGCATCGGGGTTGCCCGCCGCTTCTTGCGACGGAGGCTGTAATTCGGTCATTCCTTCAACCTGAGAGACAACTGGGGATCGGGTGGCACAGGTTGCTTGCGTGTCTTGCCCGTGCGCTCGGCGCGGCTGCGCTTGAGCAGCTGCGGCACGAGCTTCTGTACTTCGTCGAGTGCAAGCTTCGCTGCCGCCTGTTCGGCCGCGCGCCGCGAGGCGCCCGTGCCGAACACGCTGACTTCCAGTTTAGGCACCGTGCATTCGACTTCAAACTGCTGGCTGTGCGCGGCGCCATGGGTGGCGACGACGTTGTACTGCGGCAGCGCGATTTTGTGCCCCTGCAGATACTCCTGCAGCAGGGTCTTGGCGTCCTTGCCCAGCGTGCGCGGATCCACCTGCTCGAGAATCGGGATGTACAGCTTGCGGATCAATCCGCGCGCCGCATCGAAGCCAGAGTCGAGGAACACCGCGCCGACGATGGCCTCCAGCGCGTCCGCCAGGATCGACGGACGGCGGAAGCCGCCGCTCTTGAGCTCGCCCTCGCCCAGCCGCAGCGTGTCGGACAGCTGCAGCATCTGGGCGATCTCGTACAGCGCCTGCTGCTTCACGAGGTTGGCGCGCACACGCGACAGGTCACCTTCGTCGAGCTTGCCGAACATGCCGTAGAGCATGTCCGCCACGGCGCAGTTGAGCACCGAATCGCCCAGGAATTCGAGGCGTTCGTTGTGCTGGGCGCTGTGGCTGCGGTGCGTCAGCGCTTGTTGCAGCAATTCGGGCTTGCTGAATCGGTAGCCGAGCCGTTGCTGCAATGCGTCGAGGTTCATGTCAGTGCTGCGTTCCCGAATAGGTAATCAATAGACTCACGGCGCCGTAGACGGGAATCTCGGTCCGGTACGAAAAATCGATCGCGCGCACGCGACCGCCTTCATCTTCCTGCACGTCCAGATCCTCACCCTTGATCGAGGAAATCTGGTCGATCTGCGCCTGCTTGTCGAAGTACGTCGCCACTTCCTTGCGGTTCGCGGCGTGGTCCTTCGCAAACGTCACCGCGCGCCGCACCGAGAAATATTCGAGCACACTCGGTATCGACTTCACTGCGGGCAAGATCACGCAGATCAGTATGACGATGACGATGAGTAACGACCCCATCGAAAAACCTCGCGATCGATGCGACTTATACATCACATCACGAAGCTGTTGTTTCCTGTTGATGCTGACCCATTGACCCATATGCGCTTCTCTCTTCTATGTGAGTGTTTGCGCGGCGCGAAAAGAACGCCTGTTCCCTGCTATTTGAACGTTCCCACGCGTCCGAAATTGCCCAGATTCATCCAGATCACGAATGCCTTTCCCACCACATTCTTATCCGGTACGAATCCCCAGTACCGCGAATCGAGGCTGTTGTCCCGGTTGTCACCCATGACGAAGTAATGACCCTCGGGCACCTTGCACGTCAGCCCCTGCTGATTGTAAGTGCAGTTCTCGTGGAACGGAAAATCCGGGTCGGCGCCGGCCACGAACGCGGGCCGGTCGGCGTCGTTGAGGATACCGTGCGACGGACCGCCGGGCAGCGTCTCGGTGAAATGCTTCGAATACGTGAGGCGCTCTTCGTCGAGGTAGTCGGGCAGCGGCTGGTACTCGGCCGGCTTGCCGTTGATCGTGAGCTTCTTGTTCTCGTACCGGACCACATCGCCGGGCACGCCGATCACGCGCTTGATGTAGTCGAGCGATTCGTCCTTCGGGTAACGGAACACCATCACGTCGCCGCGCTGCGGCTCGCCCACGTTCATGACCTTCTTGTTGATCACCGGCAGGCGAATGCCGTAGTCGTACTTGTTCACGAGGATGAAATCGCCGATCAGCAGCGTCGGGATCATCGAGCCCGACGGAATCTTGAACGGCTCCACCACGAAGGAGCGCAGCACGAACACCGCGAGGATGACCGGGAAGAAACTCGCCGAATATTCGAGCCACCAGGGCTGGCGCATCTTTTCTTCGGCCAGCCGGGCGCGCGAGGTATCGAGCTCGGCGCCACCATGCGTCGTGGCAAGCTGGCTGCGGTTCGCGTCGAACTCGGCCAGCGCCAGCTGCGCCACACTGCGGCGCTGGCGCTCGAAGACGAGCTTGTCCGCGACCCAGGCAATGCCCGTAATGACCACCAGCACAAAAAGGATCAAGGCGAAATTCATGACGGCGTTTTGATTGTCGGTTTCTTTGTGTTCTTACTTGTCGTCAACCTGCAGGATCGCGAGGAACGCCTCCTGCGGAATCTCGACCGTGCCCACCTGCTTCATGCGCTTCTTGCCCGCCTTCTGCTTTTCCAGCAGCTTCTTCTTCCGCGAGATATCGCCGCCGTAGCACTTGGCCAGCACGTTCTTGCGCAGCGCCTTGACGTTCTCGCGCGCGATGATGTTCGCGCCGATGGCCGCCTGGATGGCCACGTCGTACATCTGGCGCGGGATGATCTCGCGCATCTTCGCGGCGACTTCACGGCCGCGGTACTGCGAGTTCGAACGGTGCACGATCACGGACAGCGCATCCACCTTGTCGCTGTTGATCAGGATGTCCACCTTGACCACGTCCGACGGGCGGTACTCCTTGAACTCGTAGTCCATCGACGCATAGCCGCGCGACACCGACTTCAGGCGATCGAAGAAGTCGAGCACGATCTCGGCCATCGGGATCTCGTACGTGAGCTGCACCTGTTTGCCGTGGTAGCTCATGTTGATCTGCGAGCCACGCTTCTGCGTGCACAGCGTGATCACCGAACCCACGTAGTCCTGCGGCATGTAGAGGTTGACCGTGACGATCGGCTCGAGGATCGCCTCGATCTTGCTCGGGTCGGGCATCTTGGCCGGGTTCTCGACGGTGACCATCGAGCCATCACGCAGCTGCACCTGATAGACCACGGTCGGCGCGGTCGTGATCAGGTCCATGTCGAATTCGCGCTCCAGACGCTCCTGCACGATTTCCATGTGCAGCAGGCCGAGGAAGCCGCAGCGGAAACCGAAGCCCAGCGCCTGCGAGACTTCCGGCTCGAACTGCAGCGCGGCATCGTTGAGGCGCAGCTTCTCGAGCGACTCGCGCAGGGCTTCGTACTGGTTCGATTCCACCGGATAGAGGCCAGCGAACACCTGCGGCTTGACCTCCTTGAAACCCGGCAGCGGCGCGTCGGCCTTGCGCGTGGTGGTGGTGATCGTGTCGCCCACCTTCGCGGACTTCAGCTCCTTGATACCGGCGATGACGAAGCCGACCTGACCCGCCGACAGCGAATCGCGCGGGATCGACTTCGGCGAGAACACACCGACCTGTTCGGTCAGGTGCTGCGCGCCCGTTGCCATCAGCAGGATCTTGTCCTTGGGACGCAGCGTGCCGTTGACCACGCGCACGAGCATCACCACGCCCACGTAGTTGTCGAACCACGAGTCGATGATCAGCGCCTGCAGCGGCGCGCTCGGATCGCCCTCGGGCGGCGGCACCTTGGCGATCAGCGCCTCGATGACGTCTTCCACGCCCTGGCCGGTCTTGGCCGAGCACGGCGTTGCGTCCTGCGCATCGATACCGATCACGTCCTCGATCTCCTGGATCGCGGTCGCGGGATCGGCCTGCGGCAGATCGATCTTGTTGAGCACGGGCACCACTTCCACGCCGAGTTCGATCGCGGTATAGCAGTTGGCCACGGTCTGGGCTTCCACGCCCTGCGACGCGTCGACGACCAGCAGCGCGCCTTCGCACGCGGACAGCGAACGGCTGACTTCGTAGCTGAAGTCGACGTGTCCCGGGGTGTCGATGAGGTTCAGGTTGTACAGCTTGCCATCGCGCGCCTTGTAGCTCAGCGCGGCGGTCTGGGCCTTGATCGTGATGCCGCGCTCTTTCTCGATGTCCATCGAGTCCAGAACCTGCGCTTCCATCTCGCGATCGGAAAGGCCCCCACAAAGCTGAATGATCCGGTCGGCCAGGGTCGATTTCCCATGGTCGATGTGGGCGATGATCGAGAAATTACGGATATGGTCCATCTACAAGTTCTGGGAAGCGTGGCGCGGCCGGGTCGGTCTGTCTGGCCGGATGCGGGGCGGCGCGCATGTGCGGGTGTTTCGCAATCCGCGCGCCAAACCGAGATTTTACAGGAATTTCAAAGGGTTCCGTGACTTCAAATGGTCCGGCTCCACCGGGCCGGGTGGCCCACACAACACTCGGTGCGCATCAAGAAAAAACGCCGCGCTTCTCGCGCGACGTTGGCTGGCCACGTTGTGCCACATTGTCCGGCTTCCCCCGCCATCGCCCTGCATCTGAGCAAGACGAGGGCCGGGGCGCCCGCTTCAGCGGGCCTGCCCGTTCGGGCGCAGTGTCAGCACCTGCGTGGCGTCGCCGCGGCGCACGAAGATGGCCACGATGCGGCTCTTGTCGAGCGCCTTGACCAGATCGTTGAACTGGCGCGCGCCCGTAACGTCCGTGTCGCCGAGGCGCAGGATGATGTCGCCCGGACGAATCCCGGCCCGCAACGCCGGACCGTCTGCCGTATCGACTTCGACGCCCGACTTGACCTTGAGCTCCTTGAGGCGCGCTTCGGCGAGGTCATTTACCACCAGTCCGAGCGCATTGGGCTTCGGTGCCTGCTGGGCGCCCTCGTCGCCGCCCTTCTTGTCGCCGCCGCGCGAGCGCGCCACCTTGGCGTTGTCGGGTTCCAGTTCGGCAACCGTGATCGACACGTCGCGCGTCTGGCCCTTGCGCCAGAACTGCAGCGGCACGCGCGTGCCCGGCTTGGTGTCGCCCACCATGCGCGGCAGATCCGAGGCCTTCTCGATATCGCGGCCGTTGAACTTCAGGATGATGTCACCCGCCTCGATACCCGCCTTTTCCGCGGGGCCGCCCGGCTCGACGCTGCCGACCAGCGCGCCACGCGCGCGGCCCAGCCCCAGCGAATCGGCCACTTCCTTCGTCACGTCGCCGATCGCCACCGCGATCCGGCCGCGCGTGACCTTGCCCGACGTCTTGAGCTGCTCGACCACGCGCATCGCCTCGTCGATCGGAATCGCGAACGAAATGCCCATATAGCCGCCGCTGCGGCTGTAGATCTGCGAGTTGATGCCGATGACCTCGCCGCGCAGGTTGATCAGCGGGCCGCCGGAATTGCCCGGGTTCACCGCCACGTCGGTCTGGATAAACGGCAGGTAGTCGCCGGTGTCGCGGCCCTTGGCCGAGACGATGCCCGCCGTCACGCTGTTGTCGAGCCCGAACGGCGAGCCGATGGCCAGCACCCATTCGCCCGGGCGGATCTTGTCCGAGTCCCCGAGCGTCAGGCGCGGCAGGCCCGTCGCCTCCAGCTTGATCAGCGCCACGTCGGTCCGCTTGTCGGAGCCGATCAGCTTGGCCTTGAACTCGCGCTTGTCCGGCAGCGTCACGTAGATGGTTTCCGCATCGGCCACCACGTGGGCGTTCGTCATCACGTAGCCGTCCTGGCTGATGATGAAGCCCGACCCCACGCCACGGCTCTGCTCCTCGCCCTGCGGCGGCTGACCGCGGCGCGGCGTATTGCCGCCACCGCCCGGAGGCGTCGGCTGGCCCGGCATCGGCACGCCGAAGAACCGGCGGAAGAACTCGGCCATCTCGTCATCGTCGGGCGTGCCGTTGCCGCGCGCGCGCACGCGTTCGGTGGTACGGATATTCACGACGGCGGGGCTGGCCTTCTCCACCAGATCGGTAAAGTCCGGCAGGTTGTAGTTCGATGCCGCGGCTTGTGCGTGGCCGGACATGGAAACGGCCGGGCCAAGCACGAGCATGGCCACCATGACCATGGTTCGCACCACGGATGGAGATTTCATCATCATCGACGGCTCCCGGGATTGCAGCGAGAAAGGAATGCAGTGAGAAAGAAATGCAAGGAGCGTCCCATGGGACGCCCCGAACCGGCTCAGTGTACCGTCTTGGGCGGACGGTATTCGACGGCCGTTGCGAATTGCTTGACCGTGGCGGCCGGCACCTCGCCGACGACGGTGATCCAGTAATCGGACACGCGGCGCACGACCACCTGGGTCGCGCCGAGAGAGGCCACGCCTTCGCGGCGCGTACGCTGCTCCGACACCGGCTCGATAAAGATCGACAGACCGGTAAGGCCGTCGCTGTAGACGACCTGCAGCACCTCGAACACCTGACCCTTGTTCCCGTCCTTGCTGTCCTGGGCGGGCGCGCGCAGCTCGCCGAGCGGACGGCGCACTTCGCGAATCTTCTGGAAACCCTTGAGCGGCGGGTTGATGGTCCACCCCTCGTCGGCCAGGTTGGCCGGCTGGTAGTTGACCTCGTAGTGGTTCCAGGAACTGGAGTTCTTGATCGCCGAGAGAATGCGCTGCTTCTCCGACGGCACGCCGATATCGACCTGCGAGAACGCGACCTGCTCGAGCACCTTGCCGCCCTCGCCCAGCGTCTGCGCGCGCATCAGCAATCCCGAGTTCTTGTCCGCCCACAGGCGCACCGCATACCGCGCGCTGTCGTGCGGCTCCAGCGCGAACACCTCGCACTCGACGCCCGCCACGCGCTCCGCCGGCAGCTTGCGCATGTCGTACAGATCGAGCACGTCGGTCTTGTTCGTCGCGAGCAGCGCCGGGAAGCGGTCCTTTGCTTCCTGCTTCTCCACGACCACGAGCTTCGCTTCGGGAATCAGGCTGTGGACGACGTCGTTCTGACGCAGCACTTCACGCGGCTTGCCATCGAGCGTTTCGAGGCGTTCGTACTCGTTGTGCACGAGGTCGCTGTAGTGCTGGATGCGCGAGGCGTGCATCACGCTGCCACGCTGATAGATCAGCGTGCCAACGTAGTTTTCGCGTTGCGCCGCCCGATGGATCTTGTTGAGCCATGCGGTGGCGTCGCGGCGGTTCAGCGTGCTGTCCGGCTGCGCAGTCGCTGCGGCAGCGGTCAGACACAAGGCCAGAAAAAAGGACCTGCGCAGGCCCTTCATTCCGTATCCGCCTGCTACGTTGGCAGGCGTGTGTCCCTTATGCATGTCCGGCATTATTCCTGCGAATTATCCTGGGTGAAATTGGCGCCGTTGGCCACCGTGCGCATGGTGGGCACGACGGCATCGGTCGCCACCGACGTACGGTGCGCGCGCAGGTACTCGTCGAGGCGCGGGTCGCGGATCATCTGCGAACTGTCGGCCGCGACGGTCACCAGCGCACCGCTCGCGGCAGGCTTGGCGACGACGGACTGCACGGCTGCCGCCGGCTGTTCCGCGCGTGCCACCACGGCATCCGGCGCACCGATGTCGGCGGGGCCGCGCATCTGCGGCACGACGACCCAGCTCACCGCGGCCACGGCGGCCGCGATCGCGGTGCCCGGCATCACGCGGCGTACCCACGACGGGCGCACGAGCATGCGCTGGCGGCTCGCCGCGGCAACCGCGGGAACCAGCACGTGCGGCTCGGCTTCCAGCGTCGCGGAAAACCGGGCGAGGAACGCATCGGTCGAACCGGCATGCGTGAGTTCCTCGGACCGCAGGGCATCGCCAATCAGCTGATAGGTTGACCAGTCGGCCATGCCGGCATCGCCCTTGGCGAGCGCCAGTACTGCATCGACTTCGTTCGGCGCCAGCTCGCCGTCCATCAATACGGAGATTTGCTCCGATGCTTCCACTACCTGAACCGCATGAACCGACTGCTTATGAGCCTGACCCATTTCCAACCCCAAGAAATTCCATTGAACACCGATAAATCCCGTACTACTGCTTGTCGTTTATCGATGCAGGAATAGGCTGCAACGCTGGCTGCACGACATTCTTCTTACCACCGCTTGCCCTCTGCCGTTCCCAGCAAGGGCCGCAATTTCTCGGCAATGGCTTCCCGCGCGCGGAAGATCCGCGAGCGCACCGTGCCGATGGGGCACCCCATCGCCTCGGAGATCTCCTCGTAACTGAGGCCCTCGATCTCGCGAAGGGTGATGGCGGTACGCAATTCCTCCGGCAGCGCCTCCATCGCCCGGTTGACCGTCTCGGCCACCTGCCGCGTATGGAGCATCGACTCCGGCGTATTGATATCCCTTAGTTGTTCACCGTCCGCAAAAGTTTCAGCCTCTTCGGCGTCAATATCGCTGGAGGCCTCCGGGCGCCGGCCCTGGGTCGCCAGATAGTTCTTGGCAGTATTGACCGCAATCCGGTACAGCCACGTGTAGAAAGCGGATTCGCCCCGGAATTGGGGCAAGGCGCGATATGCCTTGATAAAGGCATCCTGCGCCACATCCTCCACTTCGGCGGGGTCCCTGACGAGGCGCGAGATCAGGCGAATGATCTTGCGGTGGTACTTGGCCACCAGCAATTCAAATGCCCGTTTGTCGCCCTGCTGGACGCGTTCAACAAGAAGCTGATCGGCTTCGCGTTCGCTCACGAATGGTTCACCTGCAGTGTATCTCTTGGTTTCGTCGTCACGACAAGCGTTGTATTTTACCTACGTTCGCGAAACTGCCGTGTGTTGCGCAGCGCATTCTGTGACCATCACTGCGCAAGAAACGTTCCTTGCACGTGATGCGCGCGTCGCGCGGGGAAAGGGTTGCACGCGGCGCGCCCCTTCCGGGGGCGCCGGCGCGCAGGCGGGAGCGGTATCAGACGCGCTTGAAGACAAGCGTGCCGTTGGTGCCGCCAAAACCGAAGTTGTTCTTCACGGCAACATCGATCTTCATCTCGCGTGCTGTGTTGGCCACGTAGTCGAGATCGCACTCCGGATCCTGGTTGACCAGGTTGATCGTCGGCGGGGAGACCTGGTGATGAATCGCCAGGACCGTGAACACCGACTCGAGGCCGCCGGCACCGCCCAGCAGATGGCCCGTCATCGACTTGGTCGAATTCACCGCCAGCTTGTAGGCGGCATCGCCGAAGGCCAGCTTGACCGCGTCGGACTCGTTCTTGTCGCCCAGCGGCGTGGACGTGCCGTGCGCGTTCAGGTAATGCACCTCGTCCGGGTTGACGCCGGCATCCTTGAGCGCGTTGACCATGCAGCGGCGCGGACCGTCCGTGTTCGGGGCGGTCATGTGGAACGCGTCGCCGCTCATGCCGAAGCCGGTCAGCTCCGCATAGATACGTGCGCCGCGCGCCTTCGCGTGCTCGTACTCCTCGAGCATGAGCACGCCGGCACCCTCGCCCAGCACGAAGCCGTCGCGGTCCTTGTCCCACGGACGCGAGGCGCCCGCCGGATCGTCGTTGCGCGTCGACAGCGCGCGCGCCGCGGCAAAGCCGCCGATGCCCAGCGGGGAGACGGTCGACTCGGCACCGCCCGCGAGCATCGCGTCCGCATCGCCATACTGGATCAGGCGCGCGGCCAGGCCGATGCTGTGCAGGCCCGTCGTGCACGCCGTGACGGCCGCGATGTTCGGGCCCTTCACGCCGTGGATGATCGACAGGTGGCCCGAGATCATGTTGATGATCGAACCCGGGACGAAGAACGGCGAGATGCGACGCGGGCCGCGATTGGCCAGCACCATCTGCGTATCCTCGATCATCGGCAGGCCGCCGATGCCCGAGCCGACGAGCACGCCGATGCGCTCGGCGTTGGCTTCCGTCACCTCCAGGCCACTGTCGCGCAGCGCCTGGGTTCCTGCCGCAATGCCGAAATGGATAAACGTATCCATGTTCCGGGCTTCCTTCGCGGGGATGTAATCCTCGGCGTTGAAGCCCTTCACTTCACCGGCGAAATGGCAGGCGAATGCGGAAGGATCGAATTTGGTAATGGTGGCGATGCCGGACTTGCCGGCAACCAGATTGGCCCAGCCTTCGGCGACCGTGTTTCCAACCGGAGACACAAGGCCAAGCCCAGTGACGACGACGCGACGACGGCTCACTATCTTTTCCTACGAGGTGCGTGAAGCGAAACGGAATCTCGCTTCGTCGAACAGACGAAAGCCACAGAAAGCAGCTTGACGGACCGGACTGGCCGGCCGCCGTGCCTTCTGTGGCTCGAATGAATACCGAGACGGCAGCAGAGACGACAGGCTTAGGCCTTGACGTGTGCGGTAGCGTAATCGATCGCTTGTTGCACAGTCGTGATCTTCTCGGCTTCCTCGTCCGGAATCTCCATGCCGAATTCATCTTCCAACGCCATCACGAGTTCAACCGTGTCCAGCGAGTCGGCGCCGAGATCGTTCACGAACGACGATTCGTTCTTGATGTCTGCCTCGGCCACGCCAAGCTGTTCAGCCACGATTTTCTTGACGCGTTGTTCGATATTGTCCATGTAACCCTCCAGGGAAGTTCGACAAAAAGTGGGCGCATTTTAGCAGGTTTGGACCGCAAAAAATCCGCTTAGCGGTCTTTGCAAGAATCGCGCCCGTTTGGTTTGAAAAACGACTGCTACGGCCGGCTTCGTAAGGCTTCTCCCTCGAAGCCGGAAAAAGCCTTTCACATATACATGCCACCGTTCACGTGCAGCGTCGTGCCCGTGATGTAGGCCGCCTGCGGACCGGCCAGGAAAGCCACCGCGTTCGCGATGTCTTCCGGCTGGCCCAGACGGCCGAGGGGGATCTGCGACTTCAGCGCGGCATGTTGTTCTTCCGACAGGACCTTGGTCATGTCGGTATCGATGAAGCCAGGCGCCACGCTGTTGACCGTGACGTTGCGGCTGCCGATCTCGCGCGCGAGCGCGCGGGACATGCCCTCCACGCCGGCCTTGGCCGCCGCGTAGTTCATCTGGCCCGGGTTGCCGGTCGAACCGACCACCGAGGTGATATTGATGATGCGGCCGCCGCGCGCCTTCATCATCGGGCGCAGCACGGCGCGCGACAGGCGGAAGACGGCCGTCAGGTTCGTGTCGATGACGTTGAGCCAGTCCTCGTCCTTCATGCGCATGGCCAGCTGGTCCTGCGTGATGCCGGCATTGTTCACCAGCACGTTCAGGCCGCCATGCGTCTTCACGATTTCCTCGACGAGGGCGTCGCAGCGTGCGGCGTCGTTGACGTTGAGCACGGCGCCGTTGCCCTTGAGGCCTTCGGCCGCGAGGTATTCACCGATCGTCGCGGCGCCGGCTTCGCTGGTCGCGGTGCCGATGACGTAGGCGCCCTGACGCGCGAGTTCGATCGCGATGGCACGGCCGATGCCGCGCGATGCGCCGGTGACCAGTGCAACCTGATTGTCGAGAAGCTTGCTCATCTTGCGTTGTTGCGTAGTTGCGTTCAGTTGCGGCGGCTTACTTCAGCAGCGCCAGTGTGTCCTGCAGCGATGCCGGATCGAAGATCGCGCCACCGACGAGGTTGCCGTCGATGCGCTTGGTCATGCCGGCAAGTACCTTGCCCGGACCGCATTCGATCACGTGGGTCACGCCCTCTGCGGCGATCTTCTGCACGCACTCGACCCAGCGCACCGGTGCGGCGGCCTGGCGCACGAGCGCATCCTTGATCTGCTCCGGGTCGCTGACGATGGCCACATCGACGTTGTTCACGAGTGGGATCTGCGGCGCGGCGAACGTCAGCGTCGCCATGCGTTCCTTGAGGCGGTCCGAAGCGGGCTTCAGCAGCGACGAGTGGAACGGCGCGGACACCGGCAGCGGCAGCGCGCGCTTGGCGCCCTTCGCCTTGGCGATCTCGCACGCGCGCTCGACCGCGCCCTTGTGGCCCGCGATCACGACCTGCGACGGCGCGTTGAAGTTGACGGCCTCGACCACGCCCGCCGATGCGGCTTCGGCGCAGGCCGCGCGCACGTCGTCATCCGAGAGGCCAAGAATCGCGGCCATGCCGCCCTCGCCCACCGGCACGGCTTCCTGCATCGCCTGCGCGCGGAAGCGCACGAGCGGCACGGCGTCGGCGAACGGGATCACGCCCGCGGCCACCAGCGCCGAGTATTCACCGAGGCTGTGACCGGCCACCAGCGCCGGACGCGGACCGCCCGCGTCGAGCCATGCACGGTACACGGCCACCGCGGCGGTCAGCATGACCGGCTGCGTGTTCGTGGTGAGGTTCAGTTCTTCCGCCGGACCTTCGGCGATCAGGCGGCCGATGTCCTGGCCGAGCGCCGCGGATGCTTCCTCGAGCGTCGCGCGCACGACCGCATTGTCGGCGAAGGCATTGAGCATGCCCACTGCCTGCGAGCCCTGGCCCGGAAATACGAATGCGAATGTCATGGGTGATTCTTTCCTGGATCTTTACTGGATCTTTGCTGGATTCGATCGGGACCTGCTTACATGCGCAGCAGCACCGCACCCCACGTGAAACCACCGCCCACACCTTCCATCAGCACGGTCTGTCCCGGCTTGATGCGGCCGTCGCGCACCGCGACGTCGAACGCCAGCGGAATCGACGCGGCCGAAGTATTACCGTGCTCGTGCACCGTGGCAACCATGCGCTCGTTCGACAGGCCCAGCTTTTTCGTGGTGCCCTGCATGATGCGGATATTGGCCTGGTGCGGCACGACCCAGTCGATCTGCTCCGGCTGCATCTCCGCGAGCGCGATCGCTTCCCGCGCCACCTTGTCGAGCACGGTCACGGCCAGCTTGAACACGGCCTGGCCATCCATATGCAGGAAGGCGTTGCCCGTGATGTTGCCGCCGGAGACATTGCCGGGCACGCAGAGAATATCCACATGGCTGCCGTCCGAATGCATCGCCGACGACAGGATGCCCGGCTCGTCGGAGGCCGTCAGCACCACGGCGCCCGCGCCATCGCCGAACAGCACGCACGTCGTACGGTCGTTGAAGTCGAGCAGGCGCGAGAATACCTCGGTGCCGATGACAAGCACATTGCGGTGCGAACCGCTGCGAATGAACTTGTCCGCCGTGGCCAGCGCGTACACGAAGCCGGAACACACGGCCTGCATGTCGAAGGCCGCGCAGTTGTTCGTGATGCCGAGCTTGTTCTGCACGAGGCAGGCAGTGCTCGGGAACACGAAGTCGGGCGTGGACGTGGCCACCACGATCAGGTCGATGTCCTGGCGGTCGATGCCCGCGGCTTCGATCGCGCGCTCGGCGGCCTTGACCGCGAGGTCGCTGCTGCCGACATCGGGCTCCGCCCAGTGACGCGCCGAGATGCCACTGCGCGTGAGGATCCATTCGTCGCTGGTCTCGATGCCCTTTTCCGCGAGCTGGGCGGCGAGTTCCTGATTGGTGACGCGCCGCGGAGGCAGATAGCTCCCCGTACCGATGATTTTTGCGTACTTGGTCATGTAGTGTCGGATCGTGTGGTCCGGGCCGCGGCTCGCTGCCACAAACGCCGCGCGCCCGGCGCCCTCTCGGACGCCGTGTCAGGCCGCATGCTTGCTGGAATGAGGATCGGGCGAATTTGTCTCCGGGCCGCCGGCGGGGTCGCCAGCAGCGGCGCTGGTGGCGCCGGCCTTGTTGGCGAAAGCCCTGGCGATGCGTTCGATGACGCCGTTACTGGCGGCATCATACCCGCGTTTGATCGCCCATTCAAAAGAGCGGGCGTCGGCCGAACCATGGCTCTTGATCACGAGGCCGCGCAGGCCAAGCAGCGACGCGCCATTATGGCGGGCCGGGTCGAGCCGGTTGGCCAGTCGCTTGAGCACCGGCATCGCGATCACGGCCAGCAGCTTGGTGAACCAGGAGCGGGTGAACTCGTCCTTGATCATGCTGCCGATCATCTTCGCCAGCCCTTCGCTGCTCTTGAGCGCGACATTGCCGACAAAGCCGTCGCAGACGACGATATCGGTGGTGCCCTTGAAGATGTCGTTGCCTTCGACGTTGCCGTAGAAGTTGAGCTCGGACGCGCGGAGCAGTTCGCCCGCGGCCTTGACCACTTCATTGCCCTTGATGACTTCCTCGCCGATATTGAGGAGGCCGACCGTGGGATGCGCCTTGTGATCGACGACGGCAACCATTGCCTCGGCCATGCGCGCGAACTGGAGCAGATGCTCCGGTTCGCAATCGGCATTGGCGCCAAGGTCGAGCACGGTGGTTCCCCAGCCCTGCTCGTTCGGAATCGTGGTGGCGATGGCGGGACGCTCGATACCTTCGAGCGTCTTGAGCACGTATCGCGAGACCGCCATCAGCGCGCCGGTGTTGCCGGCGGAGATGCAGGCGCCCGCACGGCCTTCCTTGACCTGCGTCACTGCGACGCGCATCGAGGAGTCCTTTTTCTTGCGGAGCGCCACTTCCACCGGATCATCCATCGTGATGACCTCGGTGGCGGCCACGACGGTCACGCGCGGGTGATCGAGCGCATGCAGCTTCTTCAGCTGCGCTTCGATGGCGTCGGGCAGGCCGACCAGCACCATCTCGGCATCGTCGTGACGGGATAGAAAACTGATCGCTGCGGGCACGGTCACGGACACGCCGTGATCGCCGCCCATGCAGTCGATGGCGAGCTTGATCGTCATTGTTTCCTGGTACGGAAAACGCGCTGCCGGCCCGAAGGCCGAGCGCCCAACAAAAAAGCGGCAACGAGCTTGCCGCTTTCCTGTTTCATACCTGACAACGTTCGCGAGCGAGACGCAAGGTCACGCCGAACGACTTGGTCAGTCGTTCTTGGTCTTGATGACCTTGCGACCACGGTAGTAGCCGTTCGGGCTCACGTGGTGACGCAGATGCGCTTCGCCGGTGGTCGGCTCGACAGCCAGGGGCGCAGCCGACAGATGGTCGTGCGAACGGTGCATGCCGCGCTTGGACGGCGACTTCTTGTTCTGTTGAACAGCCATGATGACTCCTTCGAGAATTTTGCGATATTAACACACGCACCCTGCACAAGGCGTAGCCGGGGCCCGGCCGGATGCTTCAACTTACTACCCTCTGACTGACGGCGCCGATGCTTTCATCAGTGCTTCGTCGTCTTCAGGCCAGCCAGCGCCGCAAAGGGCGATGGCCGCTTTTCCTCTTCAGGCGGCGCCTCGGGCTCCACCTCTCCATCCACACCGGTCACGAGCGACTCGTGCACGGTCGGACAGACTTCATGCTTCGGCGCCACCGGCAACGCCAGCAGAACCTCGTCCTCGATCAGTTCCAGCACCGAGAACCGGCGCGAACCGACGATCACATCCACGTCTTCGTCCTCGTCGGGCACGGCATCGGCCTCTTCGTCGCTGGCCATCACCTCGAACCGCATATCGGTGTCGATGGGCTCCGCGAATGCCGCCAGGCAGCGCTGGCAGTCCTGCCATACACGCCCTGCCGTCGTCACGTCGAGATACAGCCGCTGGACCGCCGGCGCTCCGGGTTCCGCCGCGTCTTCCTGGACAAAGCCCCGGATGGTATAGCGGAACGTCTCGTCGGGTGCCGTCGCTGGCGCGTCTTCGGCCGTCTCGGCTAAGATGCGCGGCAAATCGCGCACCGCGATTTCGCCTTCCGCGCTGCCGCCCTTGCGGCAAAACGCGAAAATGTCGGTCTCGCGCAAATCGAATTCAACGACATTCGCCACGTTAGCGACGTTTGCACCAGTCGGCGGGGTGGGCGGGGTCGATGGAGTCATGTTGATCTCCTGCGATACGCGAGCAGCTAAACGCGCGATTATACGACGCTTTCGTCCGCACAGCAAAGTTTACCGGCCTGACCCGCCAAAGATCCGTTCCACCGTTTTCCTTTCGCTTCAGATAGTTACTCATATGCCACACCCCTCGCGGCCTCCCCTGATCCTCGGCTCGAGTTCGCCTTACCGGCGCGAGCTGCTGACGCGCCTGCACCTGCCCTTCGAGGTGGCGGTGCCCGATATCGACGAGACGCCCCTCCCCGGCGAAGCCCCCGAAGCCACCGCGCTGCGCCTGTCGCGCCGCAAGGCCGAGGCGATTGCCGCCCGCCATCCGGGCGCGGCGGGAGCGCTGATCATCGGCTCGGACCAGGTGTGCACGCTCGATGGCGCGCAACTCGGCAAACCCGGCACCCACGAACGCGCGCTCGCCCAACTGCAGCGCATGCGCGGCCGCACGGTCACCTTCCATTCGGCGTTGTGCCTGCTCGATAGCCGCACCGGCGAGGCGCAACTGGCAGACGTCCAGACGCGGGTGACGTTCCGCGACCTGCCCGACGCCGAGCTCGACGCCTATCTGCGGCGCGAGACGCCGTACGACGTGGCCGGCAGCGCCAAGGTGGAAGGACTCGGCATCACGCTGCTCGCGCGCGTGGAATCGGACGACCCCACGGCGCTGATCGGCCTGCCGCTGATCGCGCTGACCGGCATGCTGCGCCACGCGGGCTATCCGCTGAATGAGGTCCAGCCGGGGGACCGGCCATGAGCGGCACGCTCTATCTATTACCGAACACCCTCGGCAAGCGCGACGAATTCGATCCGCTGCCGAACGTGCTGCCCGCCGGCGTGCAGCAGATCGCCGCGCAACTCGACTACCTCGTGGCGGAAAACGCCAAGACCGCGCGGGCGTTCCTGAAGAAGCTCGGCGAGACGTGCCCGCTCGCCAGGCCGATCCAGCAGATCGAGATCCGCGAACTCAACGTCAACACGCGCGCGGACGCCCTCGGCGCACTGCTGGACCCGATTGCCGCGGGCCGCGACGGCGGCCTGCTGTCGGAAGCCGGCGTGCCGGCCGTGGCCGATCCGGGCGCGGATCTGGTCCGGCTCGCGCATGCGCGCGGCGTCACGGTGCGCCCGCTCGTGGGTCCGAGTTCGATCCTGCTCGCGGTGATGGGCTCCGGCCTGAACGGCCAGAGTTTTGCGTTCAATGGCTACCTGCCCGTGGATCCGGACGAGCGCGCGCGCCGCCTGCGCGAGCTGGAAGCGCGCTCGCGCAAGGACCGTCAAACCCAGGTGTGGATCGAGACGCCGTACCGCAACGGCGCGCTGCTGGAGGCGCTGCGCCAGCATTGCGCCGGCACGACGCTGCTGTCGGTGGCCGTGGACCTGACGCTGCCGACCGAGTCGATCGTCACGCTGCCGCTGTCGGCGTGGACGCCGGAGCGGCTTGCGCTGCACAAGCGGCCGGCGATCTTCTCGCTGCTGGCCGCCTGAGCCGTCGGATCAGCGAATCGCGTCGATGCGGGCCCCGCCGTAGATCATGGCCTTCATCGCCGCGGTGCCCATGGCCGCGCCGAACCGCTTGGCCACGCGCTCGGCGATATTCTCCTTGACCGTGTAGTCCACGATGTCCTCGGCCTTGAAGAGGTCGCGCGCCACGTAGTCGGCGCTGCCCACGCCATCGGCAAGGCCCAGCTCCACCGCGCGCTCGCCCGACCAGAACAGGCCCGAGAACAGATCGGGGTCGTCCTTGAGGCGGTCTCCGCGCCCTTCCTTCACCACATTGATGAACTGCTGGTGAATCTCCTTGAGCATGGTCTCGGCATAGGCTTTCTGGCGCGGCACCTGCGGCGAGAACGGATCGAGCATGCCCTTGTTGGCGCCGGCCGTGTACAGGCGGCGCTCGACGCCGAGCTTGTCCATCAGCCCCGTGAAGCCGAAGCCGTCCATCAGCACGCCGATCGAGCCGACGATGCTGGCCTTGTCGACATAGATCTTGTCGGCCGCGGCCGCCACGTAGTAGCCGCCCGATGCGCAGATTTCTTCCACGACCACATAGAACGGCTTGCTCGGGTACAGCGTGCGCAGGCGATGGATCTCGTCGTTGATGATGCCGGCCTGCACCGGCGAGCCGCCCGGCGAATTGATCTTGAGAATCACGCCCGCGGCCGTGGTATCGGCAAACGCGGCCTGCAGCGAGGCATTGATCGACTCCGCGCTGGCCGGCGTGCCCGCCGCGATCTCGCCCTCGAGCGTGACCATCGCCGTGTGGCGGCCCGACGTGCTCAGCGCGCCGTCGCCCTTGAAGTCGAACACCGCGAACAGGATCAGCGCCAGGATGCCGAGCCCGATAAAGCGGAAAAAGATGCGCCAGCGCCGTGCCGCGCGCTGCTCGCGCAGCGTCGCCATCAGCACGCGCTCGAGCACGTCGCGCTCCCAGCGCGCGCCCGGCGCGCCCACCGGCGCGGTGCCGCCCTTGCCCGCCATGCGCGCGCGGCGTGCGTCGGCCTCCCTGCGCGCGGCTTCGTCGCCGGCGCGCAGGTCGTTCTCGAGCGGATGCGCGGCTTCGCGCGCCACGTCGAGCCGTTGTGCATCGTCAGGTGTCGTATTGCCCGCGTCGGCGGACGTCGGATCGACCGGCGGTTTCTGCTGTTCTGTCATGCAATGGACTCGTTGGGTTCAGACTGTGCCGCCCGTCCTTCATTGGTCTTCGGGCGGGAAAAAAGGCGGCTCGGGCAGCCAGTAAATGGCGCCATCGCGTTCCTCGATCCGGAGTTTGGCCAGCGCGGCGCCCCGGCAAGGGCCGCCCATGCATTGACCGGTGTCTGGCGCGTAGACCGCGCCATGTGTCGCACACATCAAGTATAGGCCCGCGCTATCGAAAAACTGGCCTTCCTGCCAGTCCATCTCCATCGGCACGTGGGCGCACTGGTTCAGATAACCGTGGGCCACGCCGTCGTAGCGGATGACGAAGGCGCCGACGTCGCGCATCGACTCCCGCGCGGCAACCGCCACGGTGAAGCGGACGCCCATGCCGCCATCGGCGAGGTCTCCGGACGCGCAGACCCGCCGCGCGCTGGCCATGTCAGGCATGAGTCAGCAGCCACCCGTGCAGGTCTTCGATCGACGTCGCGCAGTGCACGGGCGTCATGGCGCGCAGCGAATCCTCCGGGTGCGCCCCGTAGCACACGCCGAGGCCGTGCGCCCCCGCGTTGAGCGCCATCTGCAGGTCGTGCGTGGTGTCGCCGATCATGACCGTGCGTTCGACATCCTGCCCGAGCTCGCGCGTGAGTTCGTGCAGCATCGCGGGATGGGGCTTGGAAAACGTCTCGTCGGCGCAGCGCGTGGCGTCGAACAGCCTGGCGAGGCCCGTGGCCGCGAGTGCGCGGTCCAGCCCGGCCCGGGTCTTGCCCGTGGCGACGCCGAGGAAGTAATGCTCGGCGCGCAGCGCCTCCAGCATCTCGCGCGCACCGTCGAACAGCACGAGGTCCGCATCGCGCGTCAGAAAGTGATAGCGGTAGCGCTCGGCCAGCTTCGGATAGTCGGCCGGGTCGAGCGTGGGCACCGCATAGGACAGCGCGTCTTTCAGGCCCAGGCCGATCACGTGGCTGGCCGCGCTGTCGTCGGGCACGGGCAGCCCCAGATCGCGGCTGGCCAGCTGGATGCATTTGGCGATGGTGGGCGTGGAATCCATGAGGGTTCCGTCCCAGTCGAACACGATCAGGTCGAAGCGCTGCCTGGCCATTGGGGTCCTTGTAGGGAGACTTTTCGGCGCCGGGCCGTCAGGCCGCCGCGCCGGGCTCCCGCAATTGTTGCAGAAAATCGACACACTCCGGCGGCAGCGGCGCGGACACGGTCAGCGGCTCGCCAGTGGCCGGGTGCGTCAGCGTCAGCCGGTGCGCGTGCAGGAACATACGCTTGATGCCGGGACGCGCGTTGCCGCGCGCGAGCGCCTTGTTCAGGGCGAAGTCCCCGTATTTGTCGTCGCCGACGATCGGGAAGCCCGAATGGGACAGATGCACGCGGATCTGGTGCGTGCGGCCGGTCTTGAGCTCCGCCTCGAGCAGCGTGTAGCCGGGAAACGCCTCCACGCGGTTGAATACCGTGTGCGACGGCAGCCCGTCGGCTTGCACGCGTACCCGGCGCTCGCCATCGGCGGTGCTGTACTTGAACAGCGGCAGCTTGACGTGCTGGCGCTGGTTCGTGAACTCGCCGGCCACGCAGGCGAAGTAGCGCTTGTCCATGCCCGGCGCATCGCCGTCGCCCCGGATCTGTTCGTGGAGGTTCACCAGCGCCGAGCGCTTCTTGGCCAGCACGAGCACGCCCGAGGTCTCCCGGTCCAGCCGGTGCACGAGTTCGAGGAACTTCGCCTCGGGCCGCGCGCGCCGCAGCTGCTCGATCACGCCGAATGCGACGCCGGAGCCACCGTGCACGGCCACGCCGGCCGGCTTGTTGACGATCAGCAGGTGCGCGTCCTCGAACAGGATCGGGAATTCGCTGGGCGGGGCTTCGGCGGACGTGGCCCGTTCGGCGACCCGCATCGGCGGAATCCGAACGATATCGCCGATCTTCAATCGATAGGTAGCATCTATGCGACCCTTGTTGACGCGGACTTCGCCCGAACGCAGGATCCGATAGATATGGCTTTTCGGGACCCCGCGCGCAACCTTCAGCAGAAAGTTGTCGATACGTTGCCCGTCGCCACTTTCGTCGATCGTGACATACGCCACCTGGAGGGCGTTCGACGTGGAACGCGGCTCCTTTTCAATTTGATGGCGTAACTCATTCATTTTCAATATAATTTCCCCGCTGTTGCCGGCGAGACGCCAGCAACGCAAAAGCCAGTGTGACTTTGCGTAATTCCGCATTTTACACTTCGGGTTGCCGCCAGCCCGGCCCGTCCCGCGCAAACGCACATATATTCGCGCGCGCCGATGGGTGAATGACGGCATCAGCAGCACGCACGCGCCACGCCGGCGCGCAGGAAGCCGCCCACAGGCGACTTCGGCGAAGACGGCGGGCTCGTGGGAACAGAGCTATCAGGTAGATCAGAATTTGGATGCGGATGCCAGGTGGCATCCGCAAATGGTGAGAGAAGACCGCCTGCACCGGGAATCCGGTGCCGGCCGGCAGGTTGAACTGCCACCTGACTTGTCATGCCGGCGCCGCGTCGTTGATGTGGTTTGCGCCGCGCCGGCCTGACGCACGCGCCTGGTCGCAGAACTCCAAGAAGCAGCCAGCGCGCCCAGAAGGAGAAGTCAGGTGGGCGAGTGTTTCGCCTGCCGTGTCCGAAAAACTTGCTCTTTGACGCGTCTGGGCCGTCCCGGCCAGCCGCGGTGCGAGGCACCCATGCCGCAGGCATGCAGTGCTGGCGCGCCGCCGCTGGCATCCGGGAGTTCGCCGGAGCCGCTGCACGAGGAGCAGGACTTGTTTGGTGCCCCTCCCTGCCAGCGGACGACTGCCTCGACGTCATCGCCTCTCCCTCACCCGTGCCCTTGCCGGTTCGCATGTCTTGCGCGCCGGTGCCCTGGCAATTCTCCCACCCTGCTCTCTTTCCTCGCGTGCTCCATGGATCGTTGCGCGCACGGCCACCCTTTGGCTTTCGGCCCCGCGCGACACTGGAGTGAGGTATTGCGATGAAACGCATGCTGTTCAATGCGACGCAACAAGAGGAATTGCGCGTCGCGATCGTCGATGGTCAGAAGCTGATCGACATCGACATCGAAACTGCCGGGCGCGAACAGCGCAAAGGCAATATCTACAAGGGCGTGATCACGCGCATCGAGCCGTCGCTCGAGGCGTGCTTCGTCAACTACGGCGAAGAGCGCCATGGCTTCCTGCCGTTCAAGGAAGTCGCCCGCGCGTATTTCAAGGAAGGTGTGGACGTGCGCAACGCGCGCATCCAGGACGCGCTGCACGAAGGCCAGGAACTGATCGTCCAGGTCGAAAAGGAAGAACGCGGCAACAAGGGCGCCGCCCTGACCACGTTCATCTCGCTGGCCGGCCGTTACCTCGTGCTGATGCCGAACAACCCGCGTGGCGGCGGCGTGTCGCGCCGCATCGAGGGTGAAGACCGTCAGGAACTGCGCGAAACCATGGCGCAGCTGCAGGTGCCGGACGGCATGAGCATCATCGCCCGGACCGCGGGCATCGGCCGCGCGGCCGAGGAACTGCAGTGGGATCTGAACTATCTGCTGCAATTGTGGAAGGCCATCGACGGCGCCGCCGGCGACAACAAGGCCCCGCTGCTGATCTATCTGGAATCGAGCCTCGTGATCCGCGCGATCCGCGACTACTTCCAGCCCGATATCGGCGAAATCCTGATCGATACCGACGAGATCTACGAGCAGGCCCGCGCCTTCATGAGCGTGGTGATGCCGGACAACATGAATCGCGTGAAGAAGTACCGCGATGACGTGCCGCTCTTCTCGCGCTTCCAGATCGAACACCAGATCGAATCGGCCTACTCGCGCATGGTCATGCTGCCCTCGGGCGGCGCGATCGTGATCGACCATACCGAAGCACTCGTCTCCGTGGACGTGAACTCGGCGCGCGCCACCAAGGGCGCGGACATCGAGGAAACGGCGCTGCGCACGAACCTCGAGGCCGCCGACGAAATCGCGCGCCAGCTGCGCCTGCGCGACCTGGGCGGCCTGATCGTGATCGACTTCATCGACATGGAGTCGGGCAAGGCCCAGAAGGACGTGGAAACGCGCCTGAAGGATGCGCTGCGCCACGACCGCGCACGCGTGCAGATGGGCAAGATCAGCCGCTTCGGCCTGATGGAACTGTCGCGTCAGCGCCTGCGTCCGTCGCTGTCCGAGGGTTCGCACATCACGTGCCCGCGCTGCAACGGTACTGGCCATATCCGCGATACCGAATCGTCCGCCCTGCAGGTGCTCCGCATCATCCAGGAAGAGGCGATGAAGGAGAACACCGCGGCGATCCATTGCCAGGTGCCCGTGGAAGTCGCGGCGTTCCTGCTGAACGAGAAGCGCCAGGAAATCAACCTGATCGAGCTGCGTTTCAAGGTCAACGTGCTGTTGATCCCGAACAAGCACCTCGAAACCCCGCATTACAAGCTCGAGCGCCTGCGTCACGACGATCCGCGCCTCGAGGATTCCACGGCCAGCTACCGCATGGCGGAAGCCGCGGCCAAGGAACTGGAAGCCGATACGAGCTACAGCAGCCGCAAGAAGGAAGACGCGCGTCCGCGCCAGGAAGCGGCCGTCAAGGGCATCACGCCCGACGCGCCCGCGCCGGTGTCGGTGCCGCGCCCCGAGCGCGCGCCGCGTCCGGAAGCCCCCGTTGCGCGTCCGGTTCCGGCCACGCAGCCGGTGGCGGCCGGCGGCTTTATCGGCTGGCTGAAGGGCCTGTTCGGTGCCCGTCCGGCTGCGCCGGCGGCGGAGCCCGTCAAGGCAGCCGCCTCGACGCCAGCGCGCGGCGAAGGCCGTGAGGGTCGCGAGGGCCGTGAAGGTCGTGAAGGTCGTGGTGAAGGCCGCCGCGAGCGTGGCGAGCGCGGTGAGCGTGGCCAGCGCGGCGAAGGTCGTGGCCGTGCCGGCAACGAGGCGCGCGGTGAACGTGGCGAACGTGGCCAGCGCGGCGAGCGTGGCGGCGAAGGCCGTGGCCAACGCGGCGAGCGTGGCGAGAAGGAGCAGCGTGAGCCGCGCGAGGCGCGTGGCGAACAACGCGCCGACCTGCGTGGCGAACCGCGTGGCGAGCGTGCCGAGCGCGGTGAGCGCCCGGCCCGTGCCCCGCGCGATGCGCAGGCTACGCCGGCCGTAGCCCGTCAGGCGGATGCCGCCGCGGGTACCGAGGCCCGTCCGGAAGGCGGCCGTCGCGAGCGCAATCAGGAACGCCGCGAACGCCAGCGTGAACGTCAGCGCGAGCGCGGCGAGTCGCGCGAAGGCGAGACGACCGATGAACTGAACGCCGTGGCCGCCGCGCCGCAGACCGCGTTCGAGGCCATCCAGTCCGCGCCGGCGACGATCGCCCAGACGTTCGACACCGCGGAAGGCGCCGATGCGCTCGAGCGTGCCGAAGGCCTGGAAGGCGTGGCGACGGAAGGTGGCGAGGGTGAAGAGCGCCGCCGCCGCAACCGCCGTGGCCGCAACCGCTACCGTCGCGAGCGTGACGAGGCACAGGGCGCGGACGGCGACAACGTCGCCAACCTCGCCGAGGTGGCAGCGGGCGTGACCGAATCCGAGTCCGAGTTTGTCGAAACGGCCGCGCCGGCGGTATCGCAGCCGATCGCCCAGCCGGTATCGCAATCGGCAGTGCAACCGGTGTCGCAACCGGCGGCGGAGCCCGTGGCGCAACCCGCTGCCGAGCCGGTCACGGCCGTGGCGGTGCCGGCGGCCCCGGCCCCGGCCGCCACCCCGGTGGCCCCGGAGCCCGTGTTCGCACCGGTGACGCCGGAAGCCGAGCCTGTTGCGGCGAGCTATTCCGCACCGGCAGCGGCGCCGGCACCGGCAGCCGAGCCGGTGGCAGCGCCCATCGCCGCCCCGGCAGCCGCCGCGGCACCGGAACCGGCGATCGTGTCGCCCGAAGTGACGGCCGCCCCGGTTGCAGCCCCGGTTGCAGCTCCGGTTGCAGCTCCGGTTGCAGCCCCGGCCGCAACGGCCGGCATCGCCAAGGCCGCGCTCGAGCCGATGCTCGCCGCGGCAGGCCTGCAATGGGTGCACACCGACGACAGCAAGCACCGCGCCGCGCAGGAAGCCGCTGCCCGCATCGTGCCGGCACCGCGCGTGCCTCGCGAGCGCAAGCCGCTGCCGCCGCTGCCCCAGGGCCCGATGGTCCTGGTCGAAACGGGCAGCCGCCAGGCCGACCCGGCCACGCAGCAGCAACAGCAACAACAGCAGTAACGCGCCTTCGCGGCCGCTCTCCGGAGGGGCCGCGACAGCACGACGAACCGGCAGCGCCGCAAGGCCTGCCGGTTTTTTTTTTGGCGAAACCGGACGACTTCCGGCGCACCGCAACATCTGTACTCCTGAACTGTCGCCCCAGGTGTATGCCCGTCCCGGCGCGGTAGTTTGACGGTGTCGGCTAGAATGGCATCCATAGCCGCGGCCTGTGCCGTCGCGAACGCCCCCGCTCATGACCGACACCGTCATTCCGATCCTCGACCTGCGCGAACATCGATATCGTTCGATGGTGCCGGCCATTCCCGCCCGCCTCACCCCGCCCACGGGGCTGGTGACGGACACGCGTGGCCGCATGCTGCACGACCTGCGCATCTCGGTGACCGACCGCTGCAACTTCCGCTGCGTCTACTGCATGCCGAAGGAGGTGTTCGACAAGGACTACACCTTCCTGCCGCACTCGGCGCTGTTGAGCTTCGAGGAAATCGAGCGGGCCGCGCGGCTGTTCGTCGCGCACGGCGTGGAGAAGATCCGGCTGACTGGCGGCGAACCGCTGCTGCGCAAGAACATCGAGCGGCTCGTGGAAATGCTCGCGCGCATCGAGACCGTGTCCGGCAAGCCGCTCGACCTGACGCTGACCACCAATGCCTCCCTGCTCGCCCGCAAGGCGCGCGCGCTGCGCGACGCGGGCCTGACGCGCGTGAGCGTCAGCCTCGATGCGATCGACGATGCGACCTTCCGGCGCATGAACGACGTCGACTTCGCGGTGCGCGACGTGCTAGACGGCATCGAGACCGCACAGGCCGTGGGCCTCGCACCGATCAAGGTCAATATGGTGGTCAAGCGCGGCACGAACGACGCCGAAGTGGTGCCCATGGCGCGCCATTTCCGCAATACCGGGATCATCGTGCGGTTTATCGAGTTCATGGACGTCGGTGCCAGCAATCACTGGCAGATGGACGAAGTCATGCCTTCGGACGAAATCGTGCGCCGGATCGACGAAGCGTTCCCGCTCGAGATGATCGCCGCCAACTACACGGGCGAGACCGCCGAGCGCTGGCGCTATCGCGATGGCGCGGGCGAGATCGGCGTGATCTCGAGCGTCACGCACGCGTTCTGCGGCGACTGCAGCCGCATTCGCCTGTCCACCGAGGGCAAGCTGTATCAATGCCTGTTTGCGACCGAAGGCTACGACCTGCGCGCGCTGCTGCGCGGGGGCCATAGCGACCTCGAGGTTTCCAATGCGATCGCGCAGGTCTGGCGCGGGCGCACCGACAACTATTCGGAACAGCGTAGCGACCCCGCCGTGCGGCTCGCGCGCGCCGAACAGAAGATCGAGATGTCGTACATCGGCGGCTGAGCGATGGGCATCTCATGATCGACCGATCCGACATCACCGGACTGATCCTGGCTGGCGGCCGCGGCAGCCGCATGGGCGGCGTCGACAAGGGCCTGCAGACGCTGCACGGCACGCCGATGGCGCTCCACACGCTGCGCCGGCTTGCCCCGCAGACCGGCACCCAGCTCATCAACGCCAATCGCCATCTCGATGTCTATGCGTCATTCGGCGTGCCCGTCGTCAGCGACGACGCGCCGGGCGACGCGGTCCGCTTCGACGGCCCGCTGGCCGGGATGCTCGCCGGACTCGTACGCTGCGACACCGCATGGATGGTCGCCTCTCCCTGCGACACGCCGTTCCTGCCCACCAACCTCGTTGCGCGGCTCGCGGAGGCGATCGTCGTCAGCGGCGCGAAGATCGCCATGCCCGTGACCCTCGCCGGTGACCGCCGCCAGCCGCAGCCGGCGTTCTGCCTGATGGCCGTGTCCCTGCGCGACAGCCTGCGCGACTATCTGGATCGCGGCGAACGCAAGATCGAGACATGGGCGGCGAGCCATCCGCGCGTCGATGTGCCATTCGACGATGCCGGCGCCTTCGCCAATATCAACACGCTGGACGAACTGCGTGCCTTCGAAGCGCGCTGACCCCGACCGATGCCTTCCCTGCAATCCGTTATCTCCTGCCTGTCCGACTACGATCCTTCCGCGATGTCCGTCGATCAGGTCGCATCGATCCTCGCCGACGTGATCGAGCCGATTCGCGGCATCGAGCAGGTCGCCATCCGCGCCGGGCTCGACCGCGTGCTCGCGGAAGACATCGTCTCGCCGATCGACGTGCCCGCTCACGACAACGCGGCGATGGACGGTTACGCGTTCTCGAGCGCCGCGCTGGCCACCGCCACGGCCGATGGCGTCACGCTCGACGTCGCCGGCACGTCTTTCGCCGGCGGCGCCATCGGCGTCACGGCTTCGGCCACGCAGGCCGTGCGCATCATGACCGGTGCCGTCATGCCGGCCGGGTGCGATACCGTGATTCCGCAGGAATTCGTTGAGGTGATCGACGACGGCGCGGGCACCCAGCGCATCCGCTTCGCCGCCGATGCGGTGCGCGCGGGGGACAACCGCCGCCTGCGCGGCGAGGATCTCGCCCGCGGCCAGGCCGCCCTGCAGAACGGTCGCATCCTGCGCCCCGCCGATATCGGCATGCTGGCCTCGCTCGGCATTCCCGAGATCAAGGTCCGGCGCCGGCTGCGCGTGGCGTTCTTCTCCACGGGCGACGAGCTGCGCTCGATCGGCGAGCCGCTCGACCCCGGCTGCGTGTTCGACTCCAACCGCTACACGCTGCATGGCATGCTGCGCCGCCTGCATGTGGACCTGATCGACATGGGCGTCGTGCGCGACGATCCCGATGCGCTGGAGACGGCGTTCCGCACCGCCTGCGAAAACGCGGACGCGATCATCACGTCGGGCGGCGTGTCGGTCGGCGAAGCGGACTTTACCAAGCAGACCATGTCGCGGCTTGGCGAAGTCACGTTCTGGAAGATCGCGATGCGGCCCGGCCGCCCGATGGCATTTGGCCGCATCACATCCGATGGCCACGATGCGCTGTTGTTCGGCCTGCCCGGCAACCCGGTCGCGGTCATGGTCACGTTCTACCATTTCGTGCGCGCCGCGCTGCATCGCCAGATGGGCGCGGAGGTCCCGCCGCTGCCGCTGTTCCGCGTGCGCAGCGCGGGGCCGATTCGCAAGAAGCCGGGCCGTACCGAGTACCAGCGCGGCGTGCTCGCGCGCGGTGCCGATGGCGAGTGGGAGGTCCGCATCACGGGCCAGCAGGGGTCGGGCGTCCTGCGCTCGATGAGCGAGGCCAACTGCTTTATCGTGCTGGGCCACGACCAGGGTCCGGTTTCCGCGGGCGGTGCGGTCGAGGTGATGCTGTTCGATGGGCTGATCTGAGTGGCGGACCTGACATGGATCCGTCACATTGATCACCAAAATCGATGAGCGCTAAGCGGTCACGCCAATCTGTCGTTTTTGTGCACCATTCGCTGGCCGCGTGAACGCACCAAACCTTGGAATTACGCATACGCTCCTTTGGCGGGCTATGCGGCCATAATCCCAGTCGCTACACTTGCAGCACGAAAATGCATACACCCTCCTCACCCCATACCCCCGTCATGAACCAGGAGATTGCTTACCTCCACCCCGTGAAGACCGCCCGCGCGCTGGTGCTGGTCTATCTGTGCTTCTCGGTGCCGATCGTGGCGATGGGCCTGTTCGTGGCCTTCGTCCGCTATGGCGACCTGCCGGGCATCACCGTTTTCACGGCGCTGATTCTCAACGCGCTGATCGGCTTTGGCCTCCTGTGGCTGGGCTGCAAGGCCTACAACTGGGTGGCCGCCCGTTTCGGCGGCATCGAAGTTCACGTCCGCGAACTGACGCGGCAGGACTGATCCCGCCGCGCTGCCATCAATCGGCTGTGGGCGCTGTGGGCTCGCTGGGCGCTGTGGGCTCGCTGGGCACTGCGGGCTGCTCTGGTCCCGCGGCGGTCCGCCCCGCATCCGGCTGCACCGTCCCCAATAGTTGTTCCGCCAGTTCCCCCGGTAACGCCTCCACGTTGCGCAGCTTGCGCTCCATCTGCCGCGTGCGGACTTCCGCCTGCTCGATATTGCGCGCCGCCCGCACGAGCGTGTCGCGCGTCTTGGCCAATACCTCGCCAAATTTCCCGAACTCGGTCTTGACCGCGCCCAGTACCTCCCAGACCTCGCTCGAGCGCTTCTCGAGCGCGAGCGTGCGAAACCCCATCTGCAGGCTGTTGAGCAGCGCGGTCAGCGTCGTCGGCCCCGCCACGGTCACGCGATAGTTCCGCTGCAGCAGGTCGGTCAAACCCGGACGCCGCAGGACCTCGGCATACAGGCCTTCGGTCGGCAGGAACAGAATCGCGAAATCGGTCGTCGCGGGCGGCGAGAGGTACTTCTCCGCAATCTTCTGCGCCTCGCCCCGCAACGCCACCTCGAGCTCGCGGCCCGCTGCCGTCACGCCCTCGACGTCACCGCGCTCCTGCGCATCGACCAGACGTTCGTACTGCTCCTTCGGGAACTTGGCGTCGATGGGCAGCCAGACCGGTTCGCCATATACATCCTTGCCCGGCAGGCGAATCGCAAACTCGACGCGCGCGCCCGAATTGCGCACGGTCTCGACGTTCTTGGCGTACTGCTCGGCCGTAAGCATCTGCTCGAGCAACATTTCCAGCTGCACTTCGCCCCACGTTCCGCGCGTCTTCACGTTCGTCAGCACGCGCTTGAGATCGCCAACGCCCTGCGCAAGCATCTGCATCTCGCCGAGCCCGCGATGCACCTGCTCGAGCCGATCGGAGACCAGCTTGAACGATTCGCCGAGCCGCTGCTCGAGCGTCGCGTGCAGCTTCTCGTCCACGGTGCGGCGCATTTCCTCGAGCTTGGTCGCGTTGTTGGACTCGATATCGCGCAGCTTCTGCTCGATGGTCGCGCGCACCTCGATGAGCCTGCGCTCGTTCGACTCGGTCAGCCGCCCCAGCTGCTGCGCGAACGTGTCGATCTGATTGTTCTGCAGCCGCGCGATCTCGGTCAGCTGCGACAGCAGCGCCTGCTGCAGCCGCATCATCTGCTGGCCCGCCTCGCCACGGCTCGCGCGCGCGGTCTCGTCGATCTCGTGACGCAGCTCGCGCTCCACGCGCTCGAATCCGCGCGACGCATCGTCGCGCACCTGCCCACGCAGTTCCGCCAGCGAACCGGCAAGCAGGCGTGCGAGTTCGACTTCGGACGACGCGGTGCGCGTGCGCGCCAGCAACACAACGAGTAGCGCCACGCCGATCAGCGCGACGAAGAACGTGAGGATTTGCAGCCAGTCCATAAATACCTAGCGACGACGTGGCAACACGTCGGGGTTGATGACCGAAGGCGGATGTCCGGCGTTCGGGCCTGCGTCGAGCGCGGCAATCAGGTTGTCGGCGGCCAGGTTCGCCATCGCGCGCCGCGTCTTCTCGGAAGCGCTCGCGATATGCGGTGTCAGCACGACGTTGGGCACCGTCAGCAGATCGGGATGCACGCTCGGCTCGCCTTCGAACACGTCGAGGCCTGCCGCGAAGATCTGCCGCGCGCGCAGCGCATTCGCCAGCGCCGCATCGTCGACGATGCCCCCGCGCGCGAGATTGATCAGCGTGGCCGTCGGCTTCATCTTCGCGAGCTCCGCCGCGCCGATCGCGTGGTGGCTCTCCGGGCTGTAGGGCAGCACGAGAATCAGATGGTCGGCCTGCGCAAGCAGTTCGTCCTTGCCGACGTAGCGCGCGTTGAGCGCCTGTTCCGTATCGGCGGGCAGGCGGCTGCGATTGTGATAGATCACGGGCATGCCGAAACCCGACGCGCGCCGTGCGATGGCCTGACCGATCCGGCCCATGCCCAGAATGCCGAGCGTGGCGCCGAACACATCCATGCCCACCAGCATGTCATAGCTCCAGCGCTCCCATTTTCCCGCGCGCAGATAGTGCTCGGACTCGGTCACGCGCCGCGCGGTGGACATCAGCAATGCCCAGCCGAAATCGGCCGTGGTCTCGGTCAGCACGTCGGGCGTGTTCGTCGCCACCACGCCAGCCGCCGTCAGCGCGGGCACGTCGAGGTTGTTGTAGCCGACGGCCATGTTGCATACGGCACGCAGCTGCGGCAGCTCGGCCGCGAGCGCGCCATCGATACGGTCCGCGGCATTGGCGAGCACGCCCGCCTTGCCGGCCAGCCGTTCGCGCAGCGCGGCCGCGTCCAGCACCGCGTCCTCCTGGTTGCTGTCGACGTCGAAATACTGCGCCAGGCAATCGATCACATCGGGAAAGATCGCGCGCGTCACGAGGATGGAAGGCTTCATAGCGCTCACACGTGGAAGAAGAGAAACGTCATCACGAAGAAGATCGGCAGCAGGATGGCGCCGGACCATGCCATATAGCCGAAGAAGCTCGGCATGCGCACGCCACGGCTTTCCGCGATCGCCTTCACCATCAGGTTGGGCGCATTGCCGATATAGGTATTGGCGCCCATGAACACGGCGCCCGCCGAGATGGCGGCCAGCGTCGATGCGTCGCGCGTCATCAGCGTGGCCGGATCGCCCCCGGCGGTATTGAAGAACACCAGATACGTCGGGGCATTGTCAAGGAACGACGACAGGATACCGGTGGCCCAGAAGTACATGCTGTCGATCGGCTGGCCATTGGTGTCGCTGACCATGTGGATGATGCCCGCGAACGCACCGTCGGTGCCGGCCTGCAGCATCGCGATGACCGGAATGATGGTCAGGAAAATCCCCGCGAACAGCTTGCCCACCTCGAGCATCGGCTCCCAGTTGAATTCGTTGCCGGTGCGCGCGCTGCGCGGCGTGACCGCGAGCGAGACCAGCGTGACGGCGATCAGCAGGCCATCGCGCACGGCCGCCTGCAACGGCACCTCGGTGCCCATGATGTCGAACACGACGCCAGGCTTCCACAGGCCGCTCATGAGCACCAGCACGACCACGGCCACCAGCAGCGCGAAGTTCGCCTTGCCTTCGATGCGGATGCCGGCGCGAGGTCCGCCCGAATCGGGCGTCGGATCGACCGGCAGCAACTCCTCTCGATTCACGTAATAGTGCCGGTCCACGAAGTAGAACAACACGAGCAGCACGACCCACAGCAACAGCGTCTCGGGCAGGATATGGCGCAGCGTCCAGAAGAAATCGACGCCCTTCAGAAAGCCGAGGAACAGCGGCGGATCGCCGAGCGGCGTCAGCGCGCCGCCCGCATTCGCCACGAGGAAGATAAAGAAGATGACGACGTGCGCCACATGGCGGCGGTTGTCGTTTGCGCGCAGCAGCGGGCGAATCAGCAGCATGGCCGCGCCCGTCGTGCCCATCACGCTCGCGAGCACCGTGCCGAGCCCGAGCAGGAAGGTGTTGAGCTTCGGCGAGCCATGCAGGTTGCCCTGCACGCAGATGCCGCCCGCCACCACGTAGAGCGCCGTCAGCAGCACGATGAAAGGCAGGTACTCCGCGAACAGCGCGTGCACGACGTTGGCCACCGCCGCGTGCGCGCCGAACGCGAGCGCGAATGGCACGAGAAACAGCGCCCCCCACCCCGCGGCGATCTTGCCGTAATGGTGATGCCAGACCGATGGCATCACGAGCGGGCACAGCGCGATGGAGAGCAGGATGCCCGCGAATGGCAGCCCCCACAGCGGGGACAATGCCGCGCCATCGACATCGGCGGCAAGCGCGAGCGAAGGCATGACGCCAGCAGCCATGACGACCGCAAGCGACAGGAGACGGCGCGGCAGCAAGCGGAGCGACAGCAAGCGGAGCGACAGCAAGCGGAGCGACAGCAAGCGGAGCGACAGCAATCGGAGGGACAGCAAACGGAAGACGAGCACCGGCATCGGCAGGCCTTTCCTGTGACGTAAGGAAGGCCCAGTGTAAAGCAAAGCCCTATGAGACTGGTCTCAAAATCGGCATCGCAATACCGCCAAATCGAGCCCCGCTCGCGCCTTATGCCTCGTCGACGAGAATCACGTGCACGCGATACGGCCCATGCGCGCCGAGCACGAGCGACTGCTCGATATCGGCCGTGCGCGAGGGACCGCTGATGATATTGGTGGCGCGCGGCAGCTCCCCGCGCTCCGCGCGCATCAGCGCGAACGCGGCCTCGAGGTTCGCGACGATGCGCGAAACGGGCGCCACCGCGATATGGGTCTCCGGCAGCAGTGCCGCGGAGGCATAGGTCTGCGGCCCCGACAACAGCATCAGCGAGCCCGTTTCGGCGATCGCGCAGAAGCAGCCCGTGATGCCGACGAGATCGCCATGCTCGAGATCGCCGCGCGCATCGCGCACGGGCGGCCGCACCTCGACGTCGAGCCCGTGCGCCTGCCATGGCAGGTCGCCCAGCGTCTCCCAGGCAATGGCGCGGCGCGGCAGGTTCAGCCCTTCGAGATAGTGCGCGGCCGCGGCGGGCACGTCGGCCAGCGTGGCCACGCGATCGACCGTCGAGGCCATCTTCTGCGCCTGCTCGGCGAACACCTGCGGGACATCGCCGCCCAGCGCGGGCTGCGGCCCCTGCGGATGCCGCGCGAGGTAATCCGCCACGGCTTCCCGCTCGCCCGGCCCGACCTGCGGCGAACGCCCCTGGGCGGAACGGATGCGGGCAAGGATTCGGTCGCGGGCGGCAGTGGTGTCCATGGTCGGCGGGCGGATAGGCGATGAGCGGTAAGCGAAGTGCGGTCGGGCGATTATAGGCCCGCGCGCGCCCGCGCAAGCCTCGCTCGCGCGCGCGGCGTCATGAATAATCCTAAGCGGCGCGCTGAACCGTGAACACCTGACGCAGGTAGGCCAGATAGCCAGGGTCGTCGCACATCGTCTTCTCGGGCGTATCCGACAGCTTGGCCACGGGCTGGCCGTTGCAGCGCACCATCTTGATCACGATCTGCAGCGGCGTATAGCCCAGGTCGTTGGTGAGGTTGGTGCCGACGCCGAACGCGAGCCGGCAGCGGCCGCGAAACCGCTCGTACAGCTCGATGACCTTCGGAATGTTCAGGCTGTCGCTGAAGATCAGCGTCTTGCCGCGCGGATCGACGCGATTGTCCGCATAGTGCGCGAGCATGCGTTCGCCCCATTCGAGCGGATCGCCCGAATCGTGGCGCACGCCGTCGAACAGCTTGCAGAAGTACAGGTCGAAGTCGCGCAGGAACGCATCGAAGCCATAGGTATCGGACAGCGCGATGCCGAGGTCGCCGCGATACTCGCGCGCCCAGTTCTCGAGCGCGAACACCTGCGAGTCCCGCAGGCGCGGGCCCAGCGCCTGGCAGGCCTGCAGGTACTCGTGCGCCATCGTGCCGAGCGGCGTCATGTTGTGCAGCCGCGCGAAGTGCACGTTGCTCGTGCCCGCAAGCTGCGGGCCGAGCGTCTGCCGCGCGGTCAGCAGCACCTCTTCCTGCCAGTCGCGCGAGAACCGCCGGCGCGTGCCGTAGTCCGCGATCACACAGTCCGCATACGGGGCGGCCTGCAGCAGCGCGAGCTTGCTATCGAGGCGGCGGCGCCCTTCCGCGAGATCGGGCTCGGGCTGCGTGCGGCGGAAGTACACCTCGTTGACGATCGCGAGCAGCGGCACCTCGAACAGGATCGTGTGCAGCCACGGCCCGCGGATCGTGATGTCGATCTCGCCGTTGCCGTTCGCCGACGGCGCCACGGTCACGTATTTCTGGTTGAGATGGAACAGCGCGAGAAAGTCGACGAAGTCGCTCTTGATGAAGCGCATGCCGCGCAGGTAGTCGAGCTCCTCTTCCGTGAAGCGCAGCTCGCACAGTTGCGCGATCTCGTCGCGGATATCGTCAACGTACGGCGTCAGGTCGACCTTGTTGCGGCACTTGAACCGGTACTCGACCTGCGCTTGCGGAAAATGGTGCAGGACCACCTGCATCATCGTGAACTTGTACAGGTCGGTGTCGAGCAGCGAGCGAATGATCATAACGGGCCATGAGGCAAGCGGGCGCCAGCACCCGCGGAGGCAGACATCCTAACCGAAGTCCCGCGCGCGGGCGCACACACCGGCCCGCTCAGCCGCCGTCGAGAAAGCGCTGCGCGGGGCGCGGTCCGTATGGCTTGACGCACCAGACCGGCTGCCGCGCCGGCCCCGGGCACGATACGAGCGTCGCGTGCGCGCGCGGCACGGCGTTCGGCAACGGGTCGGCAAACCGGCCCGACGCCGCCATGATGCGCTCCTCGTAGACGGCCTCGCCGTTCCGGTCGAACCGCAGCACCTGCACCACGCCGTCCGGCGACGGGCGAAGCTCGGGCCCGCACGGCAGGAACCCCTGCCGGCCGCAGTTGGCCATGCTTTCCCCCGCCGGCACCCGGATCACGCTGAAGCTGTCCCACTCGAAGGGCGTCAGGGACGACAGCATGACGGGCTGGTCGTCGCGGGCGCGCGATGCCACGAGCCGCGCCACCACGCTGTCGGTCGTGTTCGATACGGCCAGCGTCTGGGCCGACGCCTCGCCGGCGGGCGGGACGGCGACGGCCATCGCGATCCATGGCGCGGCAAGCAGCTGCATACGCGTGCGGGAGGAAAACAGCATCGGGCAAAACTCCTAAAGACCCGGGAAATATAAGGGAATAGTAGGCCGGAATCACTCGTCAAATGTTCGGAATGCACGGTCCGAGGCGGCGTTCCGGGCAGTTTTGCACCGGAAGCACATAAAGAAATAAGAAAACTGTCTGACCCAGCTATATAGAGTCGCTATCCTTGCCGGAAGGCTCGGCTACAATAGCGGTCTTTGAAAGGCCACGGCCCGCGCTCGCCTATGAGTTCAAGCCTGCGCGTTCAAGCCTTTGCGTCAAACCATTGCGCTCGACACAAGTGGCCTAACCAGTTTCCCCATCGAAGACCGCCCGTTTTTCTGGAACCGAAATGACTCACGTTGTCACCGACTCCTGCATCCGTTGCCGCTATACCGACTGCGTTGATGTGTGTCCGGTCGATTGTTTCCGCGAAGGCCCGAACTTCCTGGCCATCGACCCCGACGAATGCATCGACTGCGCCGTGTGCGTGGCCGAGTGCCCGGTGAACGCGATTTACGCCGAGGAAGACGTGCCCGGCGATCAGCAGCACTTCATCGATCTGAATGCCGAGCTGTCCCGTAGCTGGCCGTCCATCACCAAGACCAAGGCCCCGCTGCCCGAGGCCGAGGAGTGGAAGGACGCCACCGACAAGCTGCAATACCTGCAGCGCTAAGACCAACCAACAAGCAATACGAAAGCCGTCCCCACGCGCTTTCCCGCAATGCCGGGCACCCGGTGCCCACAACGTATCAGGACGAATATGGACTTGAGCATTCCCAATCCCGTGGCCGACGCGACGCAGCAAGGCAACGGTGGCAACGCCGGCGGCCAGCCGCTGGAAATCGACGCGCTGATCGTGGGTGCCGGCCCCGTCGGTCTCTTCCAGGTCTTCGAGCTGGGCCTGCTCGAGATCAAGGCGCACGTGATCGACTCGCTCAAGGTGGTCGGCGGACAGTGCGTCGAACTCTACCCGGACAAGCCGATCTACGACATCCCCGCCGTGCCCATCTGCACGGGCCAGGAACTGACGGACAACCTGCTCAAGCAGATCGAGCCGTTCGAACCGACGTTCCACCTGGGCCAGGAAGTCACGATCGTCGAGCGCCGTGAAGACGGCCGCTTCTTCGTCGAGACCTCGCTCGGAACGCGCTTCCTGACCAAGACCATCTTTATCGCCGCAGGCGTGGGCTCGTTCCAGCCGCGTACCGTGAAGGTCGAGGGCATCGACAAGTTCGACGGCAAGCAGCTGTTCTACCGCGTGAAGGATCCGAGCCGCTTCCACGGCCGCAACCTCGTGATCGTCGGCGGCGGCGACTCCGCACTGGACTGGGCGCTGGACCTGCACGGCAAGGCCGAGTCGATCGTGCTGCTGCACCGTCGCGATGGCTTCCGCGCGGCACCCGCCTCGGTGGCCAAGATGAAGGAGCTGTGCGACCAGATGGAAATGCAGTTCCTGGTCGGCCAGATCAGCGGCTACGAAGAGAAGGACGGCGTGCTCACCGAGATCAAGGTGGCCGGTGCCGACGGCGTGACGCGCCGCCTGCCGCTCGACGATCTGCTCGTGTTCTTCGGCCTGTCGCCGAAGCTGGGCCCGATCGCCGAATGGGGCCTGGACCTCGAGCGCAAGCAGATCAAGGTGGATACCGAGAAGTTCCAGACGAACGTCCCGGGCATCTTCGCGGTGGGTGACATCAACACCTACCCGGGCAAGAAGAAGCTGATCCTGTCGGGCTTCCACGAGTGCGCGCTGGCAGCGTTCGGCGCCGCGCCGTACATCTTCCCCGAGAAGAAGATCCACATGCAGTACACGACGACTTCGCCGAAGCTGCACAAGATCCTCGGCGTCGATTCGCCGGTGTTCGACTGATCGTTTCCGGTCGCGAAAGAAAAAACCGCCTCCGGGCGGTTTTTTTCTGGCACAAACCAAAAAGCGTCGCTATAATGCGGCCTCGCTGTTGAGCAGGACAAACAGCGAACCAGAGTTTCAGCAGCGACTTCCGACATGCATTCACACGAAAGCAAAACGTCAAAAAGTTGTTGACGAAACGAAGAGAAGCTGGTTATAATCTCTTTCTCAGCTGTTCCCCGATAGCTCAGTCGGTAGAGCGCCGGACTGTTAATCCGTAGGTCCCTGGTTCGAGCCCAGGTCGGGGAGCCAACCGATAGAGAAGGAAGGCCGATGCGAAAGCATCGGCCTTTTTTCTTTGGTACACGCTTCGTTTGTGCGTGCTTCAAGAATCCTCGATATCGAGGAACACGGCATCGGGCGCGCCGCGCAGTCCTCCCAGCCCAATCCCCTGCACGAACACGAGATGCCGCCCGACCGGCAGGTCCGCGGTCTCCAGCGTGCCCGATACCTCGGCCGTCGCGCCCGATCGCCGATTCACGCGCAGCACGACAGGCACGGCACCCACGTCTCCCGGCATCGCACGCACCGCGGCGTGCCCCGCCACCGCGATCCGCGGCACCGTGCGCCTGACGGGCGGCTGACCGCGCAAGCCGCGATCGTATCGATACCGATCGCTGTCGAGCGTCGCGGAAACGGTCACGACCTCGCCCTGTCGCGCGCGCGACGCCGATAACCGGATCTGCGCCACATCGGGACCACGCGAGAGCGCCTGTGGCGCACCGAGCGTGCGGGCCGCGTAACGCAGTGCATCGAGAACCGGCGGCAGGCTGGTGCGCTGGAATTCGTAGCATGGCTCGTAGAACGACTTCGCCATCTCGATCACGAGCGACGGCACACCCAGTGTCGCGCGGAACATGGCCGCCGCATCGCCATCGACGGCATAGCCCAGACGCTGCACCGCGCGATAGCGCGTGAGCCAGGCCATGCGCTGCGCAAGCGCGGTCATCGCGCGCGCATCGTCATCGGGCCACAGGATCCATCCGCCAAAGCTGTGCAGATCGACGTAGAGGCCCGGGTAATCGGCCGGCGCGGGCCAGCCCGCGCGCAGGTCAGACCGCAAGTCAGACATTATGCCGCCGCGATATCTGCCATCGCCGTCACGCACGCCGGCGATGTATCGCACGATGGCCTGCGTCTCAGGCTCCGACAGCGGTGCCGGACCGCGATAGGTCTCGTCGCACGGATCGCTCGCCGATGCCTGCGTGCTGCGACCCCAGCCGTGCGGGAAATTGCGATTGAGATCGACGCCGGAATCGATCGGGGAGGCGGAACAATGACCGTCCACGACATTGAGATTCTTGCGCCAGCCGCCGCCTCGCGAGAGAACGCCCTGCTCCGCCATGACACGGCCATCGGGATTCGCGTGGACGATGATGTGGAATTCGTGGCGATCGAGCAGCCATGTCGCGGTGGGATCCTCACCATAGCTTCGCAACAGCCATTCAGCGAACCGCATGGCGCCCTCGGACGATGCGAGCTCCCGCGCGTGCAATCCCGCCGTGATCACCATGCGCGGCCTGTCGCGGCGCGGCGGGCCCGCACGGTTGCCGAGCACGAGCGCCACGATGCCGTGCCGGCGCGCGCGCTCGACATGCACCGGCAGGACACGTGCCGGCAGGATGCGCCCCACCAGCTCGCGCAGGGACTGAATCTGGCGCTGGCTCCACGTCTGCCCGACCAGCGCCACGCGCGCTAGCTGCGGATAATGCCGTTCGAGCTCCGCCATATCCGTCTGGATGCGCGCCACGCCGCGATAGCAGGCCGCCACGGCATCGAAGGGGTTTGACGCGGCCAGCGCGGCCAGCGATACCCGCGGATGGCCCCAGGCCGCCACGGCGCCGATCAACACCTTGCACAGCATCCCTCGCCAGCCACCCTCGCGCATGACATCCCCCGCATCGCAGTCGTGTGCTGAAAGCTATACGCGGGGATATCCGGGGTCCATCGCCGCCTTCCGAAACTTCCGAAGGGACACCGCCGCACTTGGCGGCGCCGCCTGACCCGTTCAGGGCGCTTTCACTTGACGCCCGACCCGTAAACCTGTAAAAGCTTACCGGCGTATTACTTGCGCAATATCCAAGGAAACAGGTAGGCCCCGCCAAGTTTTTACCTACGTAGGAAAATTTGGCCAGAACACCCCGATCGCTCTCTTGCAGGTCCTCGGGGGGCACCGCGGCACTCGCCGTAGCGTGCATACCTCAGTCGCCCAAGGCTCCGGAGCCGGACTGCGACGACGTTTCCCCCCGTATGAACCGCCGCTGCCCGCGGCATTTCCTAAAGGACTGAGTTGACTAAGATCGTTCTGAAACCGGGTGAGCCCGTTGAAGTTGCAATGCGTCGTTTCCGTCGCGCCATTCTGCAGACTGGCCTGATCGTGGAACTGAAGAGCCGTACGGCCTACGAAAAGCCGACGACCGAGCGCAAGCGCAAGAAGAAGGCTGCTGAATCGCGCCTGCGCAAGCGTCTCCGCATGCAAATGCTGCCGAAGAAGCTGTACTGATTCGGATCAGCAAGTAAAAAAACCGCCAGCAAGCTGGCGGTTTTTTTTCGTCCCGGGTTTCTATCTCAGCTCTTGGCCGCGATCAGCGCACCGGCCCCGATCAGCGTGATGCCGCCGGCCCGCTGCACGTTCGACTGCGCACGGCGCGTGGTCAGCCGTGTGGCCAGCGATCGCGCCAGCAGCGCGTAGACCATCGCATTGGCGCTCGCCATCACGACGAAGGTCGGAATCAGCACGACGGCCTGTTGCCAGAACCCCAGATGCGGGTCCAGGAACTGCGGCACGAACGCCACGAAGAACACGATGCTCTTCGGGTTCAGCGCCGTGACCAGCCACGCCTTGGCAAAGCGCTGGCGGCCGCTGCCGGCCTGCGACGATACCTGCATGGCCTCCGCCCTGCCCGCCGATCGCAGCGCCTGTACGCCCAGATACACGAGATAGGCGGCGCCGGCCCATTTGAGCGCGGTGAACAGCGTGGCCGAGGCCGCGAGCACCGCGCCCAGCCCCGCCATCGACAGCGTGAACGCGGTGAGGTCTCCGGCGGCCACGCCGGCCACGGTGGCGAAGGCGCTGCGGCCGCGATGCGCGAGCGCATCGCCGATCACGAGCAGGATCGTCGGTCCCGGGATGATCAGGATCACGATGCTCGTCAGCACGAATGCGAGCCAGTGTTCGAACGACATCTTTCTGTCCCCTGCGTCGAAGGTTGTAGTCGCCACAGCGTAGTACAAAGCTCGCCCGCTGTCTGCATGTCCCCTGCCGATGTTATTGGTGCTGCATTGCGGCACGCGACGATCGGCATAATGGCGGGTATTGCATCCAACGAGGCCAGCCTTGACTGCCATCCTCCAACTGCGCAAGGTGCGCAAGCTCTACGGCGACACCGTCGTGGTCGACGACCTCGACCTCGAAGTCCAGCGTGGCCAGTGCTTCGGGCTGCTGGGACCCAATGGCGCCGGCAAGACCACCACGCTGCGCATGCTGCTGGGGCTCACCACGCCCGCCTCCGGCACGCTTACGCTGTGCGGCGAACCGATTCCGCAGCGCGCGCCGCAGGCACGCATGCGTGTTGGCGTGGTGCCGCAGTTCGACAACCTCGATCCCGATTTCTCGGTGATCGAGAACCTGCGCATCTTCGGCCGTTACTTCGGTCTCTCGTCCGCCGTGATCGAGGAGCGCGTGCCGAAGCTGCTCGAGTTCGCGCGGCTCGAGAACCGCGCCAAGGCGCAGGTGCGCGATCTCTCCGGCGGCATGCGCCGGCGGCTGACGGTCGCGCGCGCGCTGATCAACGATCCCGATCTGCTCGTGATGGACGAGCCGACGACCGGCCTCGATCCGCAGGCGCGCCACCTGATCTGGGAACGCCTGAAGTCGCTGATCGCCGCGGGCAAGACCATTCTGCTCACCACGCACTTCATGGAGGAAGCGGAACGCCTGTGCGACCACCTGTGCGTGATCGACGGGGGCCGCAAGATCGCCGAGGGGAAGCCGCATGAGCTGATCGACAGCGAGATCGGCTGCGACGTCGTGGAGATCTATGGCGACGAGCTGGGGCCGATCCACGAAGTGGTCCGCCCCCTCGGCCAGCGCTGCGAGATGCGTGGCGAGACCCTGTACTGTTACGTGCGCGAGCCCGCGCCGCTGCTGGCCGCGCTCCATGGCCGCGCGGGCATCCGTTATCTGCACCGGCCCGCGAATCTCGAGGACGTATTCCTCAAGCTGACCGGCCGCGACATGAGAGATTGAGATGAGCGAACAGGATCCCCCCAATACCGGCGTGAACCGCGCGGGCACCGCCTCGATAGCGGGCGCCGCGGCCGTGCCCACGCACTACCCCCAGCCATTGCTGCCGCGCAATGCGCGCAACTGGATGATGGTCTGGTATCGCAACTTCATGGTGTGGAAGAAGCTCGCGATTCCCTCGATGATCGGCAATCTCGCCGACCCGATGATCTATCTGTTCGGGCTGGGGCTCGGGCTGGGACTGCTGGTCGGCCAGGTCAGCGGCGTGTCGTATATCGCGTTTCTCGCGGCGGGTACCACGGCGTCCAGCGTCATGATGTCGGCGAGCTTCGAGGCGATGTACTCGGCGTTCTCGCGCATGCACGTGCAGCGCACGTGGGAGGCCATCATGCATGCGCCGCTCACGCTCGGGGACGTCGTGCTGGGCGAGATCGTATGGGCGGCCAGCAAGGCCGTGCTGTCCGGCGTGGCCATCATGCTCGTGGCGGGCGCGCTCGGCTATGCGAAGATGCCTGGCGCGCTCATGGCGCTACCCGTGATCGTGCTCGCGGGCATCACGTTCGCGAGCCTCGCGATGATCGTGACGTCGCTGGCGCCGGGCTACGACTTCTTCATGTTCTACCAGACGCTCGTGATGACGCCGATGCTGCTGCTGTCCGGCGTGTTCTTCCCGCTCGAGCAGTTACCGGAAGGCGTGCGCACGGCCACGGCCTTCCTGCCGCTCTCGCATGCCGTGGCGCTGATCCGTCCGTTGATGCTGGGCACGCCGGTACAGCACGTGGGCCTGCATCTGGGCGTGCTGCTGGTCTATGCGGTGGTCGCGCTGGTGCTGGCGCTGGTGTTGCTGCGCCGGCGGATGCTGAAGTAAGCGAAAGACGGGAAAGAAGGAAGGGAGGCCCCTCTCCCCGCAGGGAGAGGGCAAAGCCTTTACTGACCGAGGCCGCGGAGCAGGTCCGCCTTCAGGTCCTCGACCGACTCCAGGCCCACCGACAGGCGGATCAGGCCTTCGCTGATGCCGGCGGCCGCCTTGGCCTCGGGCGTCACGCGCAGGTGGGTGGTCGTGTACGGATGCGTGATGGTCGTGCGCGTATCGCCGAGATTGCCCGTGATCGAGCACAGCTTCGTGCTGTCGATCACGCGCCATGCGTTGGCGCGCTGCTGCTCGGCCGTCGCGCCCTTCAGCTCGAACGAGACGATCGCCCCGCCACCGCTTTGCTGGCGCCTGGCGGTCTCGTACTGCGGATGCGACTTCAGCGCCGGATGGAACACGCGTGCGACGGCCGGATGCGACTCCAGGAACTCGGCCAGCGCGAGCGCGTTCGACGAATGGCGTTCCATGCGGATGGCCAGCGTTTCCATGCCCTTGAGCATGACCCATGCGTTGAAGGCCGACAGCGTCGGACCCGCGGTGCGCACGAACGGAAACACCTTGCCCATGATGAAGTCGCGCGTCCCGACGATCGCGCCGCCGAGCACACGGCCCTGCCCGTCGATATGCTTGGTCGCCGAATGCACGACGACGTCGGCACCGAACTTCAGCGGCTGCTGCAGCGCCGGCGAGCAGAAGCAGTTATCGACGACGAACAGCGCGCCCGCGTTGTGCGCGATATCGGCCACGGCGGCGATATCGGCCACCTCGGTCAGCGGGTTCGACGGCGTCTCGAGGAAGAACAGCTTCGTGTTGGGACGCACGGCCGCACGCCACGCCGACACATCGCCGCCATCGACGTAGGTCGTTTCCACGCCGAACTTGCCGAGCACCGTGTTGAACAGCGTCATCGTCGAACCGAAGATCGAGCGCGAGCTCACGATATGATCGCCCGACTGCAGCGTGGCCAGCGCCACGGACAGGATCGCGCTCATGCCGGAGGCCGTGGCCTGGCAGGCCTCGGCCCCTTCGAGCGCGGCCAGCCGCGCCTGGAACATCGACACGGTCGGGTTCGTGAAGCGCGAGTACGTGTACGCCTCTTCCGAGTTGGCAAAGCGCTCGGCGGCTTCCGCGGCGTTGGCGAAGCAGAAGCTGGAGGTCAGGTACATCGCCTCCGAGTGCTCCTGGAACTCGCTGCGCAGGGTGCCGGCGCGCACGCCCAGCGTGTCGATGCCGAGGGCATTGGGATCGAACGGTTCGCTCATCTTGTGGTTATGGTCTTCGATTACTCGTTGGTGCCCGAACGCTGCAGATGCAGTTGCGAACGCTCCGTGTCGCCGCTGGCGCTGGTGCCGTCGCGATCGGCCTGGCTACGCGCGGTCTCGAGGCGCTCGAGGTAGGCTTCGTCGATATCGCCGGTGATGTATTTGCCATCGAAGCACGACGCATCGAAGTCGCGCAGCGCCGGGTTGATGTCGCGCACGGCCTGCTTCATCGCTTCCACGTCCTGGTACACGAGCTTGTCGGCGCCGATCATCTGCGCGACTTCCTCGTCGGTACGGCCGTGGGCCACGAGCTCGCTGCGCGTCGGCATGTCGATGCCGTACACGTTCGGGAACTTCACGGGCGGCGCGGCCGAAGCGAAGATCACCTTGTTGGCGCCGGCATCGCGGGCCATCTGGACGATCTCGAACGACGTGGTGCCACGCACGATCGAGTCATCGACGATCAGCACGTTCTTGCCCTTGAACTCCACGCCCATCGCGTTGAGCTTCTGGCGCACCGACTTCTTGCGCACGGCCTGGCCCGGCATGATGAACGTGCGGCCGACGTAGCGGTTCTTGAAGAAGCCTTCGCGATAATCCACGCCGAGGCTGTTCGCCACCTGCATGGCGGCCGGACGGCTCGAATCGGGAATCGGCATCACCACGTCGATATCGCCACCCGAGATTTCCTTGCGGATCTTCTCGGCCAGGTAGTCGCCCATGCGCAGGCGCGCGTCGTAGACGGGCACGCCATCGAGGCACGAGTCGGGACGCGCCAGATACACGTATTCGAAAATGCAGGGCGTGAGCACCGGATTGTCGGCGCACTGCTTGTTGTAGAGCTTGCCGTCGAGGTCGATGAAGATCGCTTCGCCCGGCGCCACGTCGCGCTCCATCGTGTAGCCGATGCCCTCGAGCGCCACCGATTCCGACGCGACCATGTATTCCTTGCCCGTCGGCGTATCGATGCTGCCCAGGCACAGCGGACGGATGCCGAACGGATCGCGCACGGCAAGCATGCCGTAGCCCGCGATCTGCGCGGTGATCGCGTACGCGCCCTTGACGCGGCGGTGCATGCCGGCCACGGCGCGGAAGATCACTTCCGGGTCGAGCGAATTGCCGTTGCTCGCGCGCTGGAGTTCGTCGGCCAGCACGTTCAGCAGCACTTCCGAATCGGAATGCGTGTTGATGTGGCGACGGTCGCGGCGGAACATTTCCTCGCGCAGTTGACGCCAGTTGGTCAGGTTGCCGTTGTGCGCCAGCATGATGCCGTACGGCGCATTGACGTAGAACGGCTGGGCCTCTTCCTCGCTGGAGGCGGAACCCGCGGTCGGATAACGTACCTGGCCGATACCGGCCGCGCCGGGCAGGCCGCGCATGTTGCGGGTACGGAAGACATCGCGCACGAGACCGTTGGCCTTGTGCATGTGGAAGGTGCTGCCGTTGGCGGTGGCGATGCCGGCTGCATCTTGCCCGCGATGTTGCAACAGCAGCAGGCTGTCATAGATCAACTGATTGACAGGCGAAGTGGACACCACGCCGACGATACCGCACATGCCAAGCTCCCAACGGAATGCAAAATTGCAAAGAATTCAGGGGGCGCGGCCCGCCCTGAGAGCGAACCCGCGTTGTTCGGAAACCCGCTTGTGGCACGGTTCCCGTAAATCGATGTTCAGGTCCTCACGTACCTGGCCAGCTCCGGCGGCAGCCACTGCCGCGCGGCCTCGATGGCCTGGGTCACGTAAGGCCGGGAAACCGCGTCTCGCCAGAACGGTTCCTCGGGCAATTTCGTCAGGCTCGCGACCGTGACGATCACCATGATCAGCAACGCGCCGCGCGCCAGCCCGAAGATCAGGCCCAGCCCGCGATCCGCGGGCTTCAGGCCCGTGGTCTCCAGCAGCTGGCCGAGCACGGTGCCCGCGAGCGCCGCACCGATCCAGACCGCGAGAAACACCGCCACGTAGCCCAGCGCCGTGCGCGTCAGCTGGCCGCCCGGCAGCGACTCGGGCATCCAGGCCGCGACCGTCGCGCCGAAGTGATACGCCACCACGAGCGCCACCACCCAGCCCACCAGCGCCAGCAGCTCCCGCACCAGTCCGCGGAGGATGCCGATCAATGCCGACGCCACCAGAATGAAGGCAACGCCGTAGTCAAAAAAAGTCAGTGCCATGCCTGTCATGGGCGCTACCGCGCGTTCCTCGAAGATGGGGCCGATCGGACAGCCTGCAATGGCCGCTTACTGTTCCACCAGCTTCGATGTCAGGCCAATGGCCCGGACGCGCTTCTCGGCCGCCTCGGCCGCTTCGCGATCGCTGAACGGGCCCGCACGCAACAGGTTGCGCTCGCCATCGGCAAGCGTCTTCTTTTCCACATAGGCCGGCACCTTGCTCTCCTTGAGCTTGGCCAGCCAGTTCTTCGCGCGTTCCTCGGAGGCGAACGCGCCGATCAGAATCAGGTACTTGCCGCTGCCGGTGGCCTTGTCGCCGACCTTGTCCGCGGGCTTGTCGGCAGGTTTGGCGGCGGGCTTGTCGGCAACCTTCACCTCGGCCGGCTTCGCCTCGGCGGGCCTGGCCGCGGCCGCAGCGTTGCCGCCCGTTGTGTTCACGATTTCCTCGCCGGCATCGAGCGCGGCATCGTTGCGCGAGGACGCAGCGGGGGCCGGCGGCAGCGGATCCGCCTTGCGCGGCTCGACCTTGGGCTTCTGCCCCTGCGCCGCCCCGTTCGCCACTTTCACCGCGATGTCTTCCGACACCGGGCGCGGCTTGTGTTCGAAGATGATGGGCAGAACGATGATGGCCACGGCCAGCAGCACCACGGCACCGATCAGGCGACGGCGCGCGCGCTGCTTCTGCGGGAAATCGGGATCGAGGGTGTCGTCGGCGTACTCGCTCGACGCACTGGCGCGGCCACGCGAGGGAGGAGCGGAATCCGTGCGCGAGCGCCGCCCCCGCTCGGGATTGACGTCTCTTCCCGTCGATTGTCTCGTCGAATCTTTGCCCTTGCGGGACGAGAACAGCGAAAGCAGGCCCATGGATGCCTAGAAAAATGGTTCGAGGTCGATCAGCGTTGATCAGCGTTGATCAATTTGCCTGCGTGGCGCGGTATGCGAGCACGCCTGCAACCGTGTAGAACGATCCGAAGACCAGAATTCTATCATTCTCGGTCGCTCTGCCGATGGCGTCCCGATACGCCAGTTCGGGACTCGCAAAACACGCGGCCGAATTATCCGGTCCCGCCTCGAATCCGCTGGCCTCGAGTTTCTCCAGCAGTTCGGCCGCGCTGGCCGCGCGTTCGCTGGGCAGATCGCACAGGCACCAGTGGTCGATCTTGTCGCCGACGTGCTGCAGCACGCCCGCAATGTCCTTGTCGTGCATCGCGCCGAACACCGCATAGGTGTAGCGGAAAAACCCCATATTCTCGAGGTTCTGGCCCAGCGTCGCCGCCGCATGCGGATTATGGGCCACATCGAGAATCACGGTCGGGCGCCCCGCCATGACCTGGAATCGGCCTGGCAGTTCGACGAAGGCCAGCCCGTTGCGCACTTCCTGCGCGCTCACCGGCAGGCGCGGGCGCATGGCCTGCAACGCCGCCAGCGCGGCCGAGGCATTGAGCAGCTGGTTGGCCCCGCGCAGCGCGGGATAGCCAAGCCCGTTGAGCTTGCGGTCGCGGCCGCTCCAGTCCCACTGCTGGCGCTCCTGGCCCTTGGCGGCCTGATGCTGGAAATCGCGGCCGACGAGCCACAGGTCGGCGCCGATTTCCTCGGCATGCGCGATCAGCGACTGCGGCGGCATCGGATCGCCACAGATCGCGGGCACATGCGGGCGGAAGATGCCGGCCTTCTCGAAGCCGATCTTCTCGCGCGTGTCGCCAAGGTACTGCGTGTGGTCGATATCGACGCTCGTGATCACCGCGCAATCGGTATCGATCACGTTGACGGCATCCAGACGGCCGCCGAGCCCCACTTCCAGCACCATCGCATCGAGGCCCGCCTGCGCGAACATGTGGATGATCGCGAGCGTCGTAAATTCGAAGTACGTCAGGCTGACCGGATCGGCGAAGCTCGTGCGCGCGCGCTCCACGGCCTCGAAGTGCGGCAGCAGCTGCGCGTCGGTCGCGAACTCGCCATTGATGCGCGCGCGTTCGTTGAACGAGATCAGGTGCGGCGACGTATGGCAGCCCACCTTGTAGCCGGCCTCGAGCAGGATGCGCTCGAGCATCGCGCAGGTCGAGCCCTTGCCGTTGGTGCCGCCCACCGTGAATACCACGGCGTCGATGCGCAGGCCGAGCGCTTCCTTGACGCGCGTGATGCGCGTCAGGCCCATGTCGATGCCGACAGGGTGCGCGGTTTCCAGATGGGTCAGCCAGTCGGGAAGATTGTGGAAGATGGGCATTTCAGCGGGGCGGCGGAGGATCGTACTAGCGTTGGACCTGCGGGAGCGCAAACAGTGCGGGGCAACTGCGCGCTCCAAATGAAAAACGGCGCGTCAACCGCCCGCGCCGTTCCGTATTGCGGCGGCGGCCGTATCAGGCCACCGCGTCAGCCGGCTGCTTCTGCAGCAGCGCGAGCAGTTGCGCGATTTCCGCGCGCAGCTTGCGGCGATCGACGATCATGTCGATCGCGCCCTTCTGCAGCAGGAACTCGGCGCGCTGGAAGCCTTCCGGCAGCTTCTCGCGCACGGTCTGTTCGATCACGCGCGGGCCGGCAAAGCCGATCAGCGCCTTCGGTTCGGCGATCACGACGTCGCCCAGGAACGCGAAGCTCGCCGACACGCCACCCATGGTCGGGTCGGTCAGCACGCTGATGAACGGCAGCTTGGCGTTCGACAGCTGGTTCAGCATGGCCGTGGTCTTGGCCATCTGCATCAGCGACAGCAGGCTTTCCTGCATGCGCGCGCCGCCCGTGGCGGTAATGCAGATGAACGGCACCTTCTGCTCGAGCGCCGCCTGTGCGCCGCGCGCGAAGCGCTCGCCCACCACGGAGCCCATGGAGCCGCCCATGAACTCGAACTCGAAGCACGACACGACCACCGGGATCGTATGGATCGCTCCGCCGAGCACGACCATCGCGTCGGTCTCGCCGGTTTCGTCCATGGCCGCCTTGATGCGGTCCGGATACTTCTTGGTGTCCTTGAACTTCAGCGCGTCGACCGGCACGATCTCCTGGCCGATCTCGTAGCGGCCCTCGGCGTCCAGCAGCGCGTCCAGACGCTCGCGCGCGCGGATACGCATATGGTGATCGCACTTCGGGCAGACGTGCAGATTGGCCTCGACGTCGGTCCGGTACAGGACCGATTCGCACGCCGGGCACTTGACCCACAGCCCTTCCGGAATGCCCTTGCGGGTGGAGGGGTCGGTCTGTTGAATCTTGGGAGGCAGGAGTTTATCCAACCAGCTCATGAAAGCTCCTTACGGAATTCAGGCCGCGAATTTACCACGGCGGGGGGTTCCCCGCCGCAGCCAGCCCTGGTATTTCGCGGTTTTTGAGACTTTTAAAGCACAATTACCGATCGAGTGCCGTCCGGATCTCGGCGATAAATGCGCGCAGCGCCTCCACGGCCTGCTCGCGCGGCGTGTCTTCCAGCAGCTGCACGATCCGGCTGCCGATCACGACCGCATCGGCCAGCTCGCCGATCGCGCGCGCGCTCTGCGCGTCGCGAATCCCGAAGCCCACGCCCACCGGCAGGTTCGCATGACGCTTGATCAGCGGAATGCGCTGCGCCACGCTGTCCAGGTCCAGCGCGGCCGAACCGGTCACGCCACGCAGGGACACGTAGTAAAGATAGCCGCTGGCCACGCGCGCCACGGCTTCGATGCGCGCATCGGTGCTCGTCGGCGCCAGCAGGAAGATCGGGTCCATGTCGTTGGCGCGCATCAGCGCGGCAAACGCCTCGCACTCCTCGGGCGGATAGTCTACGATCAGCACGCCATCGACGCCGGCCGCCTTCGCATCGGCCGCGAAGCGCTCGATGCCCATGCGCTCCACGGGGTTCGCATAGCCCATCAGCACCACGGGCGTCTCGTTGTCGGTCTTGCGGAATTCGGCGACCCACTCGAGCACGTGCACGAGCGTGACGCCCTGCGCGAGCGCGCGCTCGGACGCGCGCTGGATCACGGGGCCATCGGCCATCGGATCGGAAAACGGCACGCCGAGCTCGATCACGTCGGCGCCACCGGCCACCAGCGCGTGCATGAGTTCGACGGTCAGCGCCGGCGCGGGATCGCCCGCCGTGATGAACGGTACCAGGCCCTTCTTGTTCTGCGCGGTCAGTGCCGCGAACGTTTTCTGGATGCGGGACATGGGGTCCTCAACTCCTCAGATTAGGGTGCCGCTCGCGGACGCAACGTCGTCGTTGGCCGCGTCGGTGGTATTGGATGCTTCGGCCTGTGCGGCGTCATCCCCTGCTTCGGCCGCGGGAGCGAGCGCGGGCTGCGTCGCGGCCACGCGCTGGCGCGCCACGTCGATATACGTGGCGTTGATCTCGAAGCCGACGAAGCGCCGGCCGTGGCGCAGACATGCGACGGCCGTGGTGCCGCTGCCCGAGAACGGATCGAGCACGATGCCGCCCGGCGGGCAGCTGGCCAGCACCATGCGCTCGACGATTTCGAGCGGCTTCTGCGTGGGATGATCGGCACGCTCCGGATCCTGGCGATGGATCCGGGGCACGCTCCACAGGTCTTTCGGGTTGTAGCCGACCTCGAGCCACTTCTTGCCCTCGAACCGCGGGCGGCTGCGCGCCTTCTTCGTCTCGGCATCGTACGGAATGCGTACGGGGTCGAGGTCGAAGTAGTAGTCGCGCTGGCGGGCGAAGAAGCCGATGTTGTCGTGCACCGAGGAGTACTTGCGCGTGGTGCCGCCCATGCTCGGCACGCGGCGGTCCCAGATGATCTCGTTGATCATCGTCATGCGCTGCTTCAGCATGACGAACAGCTCCGGGGAGTATTGCCACGTGCAGAACAGGTACAGCGAGCCGCGCGGCGCGATCTTCGGAATCAGCGCGTCCATCCAGCGCACGGACCAGTCGAGATAGGCCTGCCCCGAGAGCAGGTCCGAATCGTTGCCGTAGTCCTTGCCGAGCCCGTAAGGCGGGTCGGCGACCACGAGATCGATCGAGCCGTCCGGAATGCGGGCGAGCCCCTCGAGCATGTCTTCCTGGTACAGGCGCAGATTGGGCGTGTCGAGCACGTCAGCGGTCGGGTCGGCAGCTTGCATCAGAATTTGATCCCGGCGCGTTCGGCCACGGTGTGCATGTCCTTGTCGCCACGGCCCGAGAGATTCACGAGCAGCAGCTTGTCCTTGGGCAGCGTCGGCGCGAGCTTGCACGCGTACGCGATGGCATGGCTCGACTCGAGCGCCGGGATGATGCCTTCGATGCGGCAGCAGTCGTGGAACGCCTTGAGCGCTTCATCGTCCGTGATGGTCACGTACTGCGCGCGCTGGCTGTCCTTGAGCCAGGCGTGCTCGGGGCCGACGCCCGGGTAGTCGAGGCCGGCGGACACCGAATGCGTCTCGATGATCTGGCCGTTCGCATCCTGCAGCAGGTACGTGCGGTTGCCGTGCAGCACGCCGGGCACGCCGGCCGTGAGCGATGCCGCGTGACGGCCCGTCTCGATACCGTCGCCGGCCGGCTCCACGCCAATCAGCTGCACGTCCTTGTGGTCGATGTACGGATAGAAGATGCCCATCGCGTTGGAGCCCCCGCCCACGCACGCGATCACCGCGTCCGGCTGGCGGCCCGTCAGTTCGGGCATCTGCACCTTGGCTTCCTCGCCGATCACGCACTGGAAGTCGCGCACGAGCATCGGATACGGGTGCGGACCCGCCACGGTACCGATGATGTAGAACGTGCTCTCGACGTTGGTCACCCAGTCGCGCATCGCTTCGTTGAGCGCGTCCTTGAGCGTGCGCGAGCCGCTTTCCACGGGCACGACGGTCGCGCCCAGCAGCTTCATGCGGTACACGTTGGCGGCCTGGCGCTTGACGTCCTCGGAGCCCATGTAGACCACGCATTCCATGCCAAAGCGCGCGGCGATGGTCGCCGCGGCCACGCCGTGCTGGCCGGCGCCGGTCTCGGCGATCACGCGCTTCTTGCCCATGCGGCGCGCAAGCAGCGCCTGGCCGATCACGTTGTTGATCTTGTGCGCGCCGGTGTGGTTCAGGTCCTCGCGCTTGAGGTAGATCTGCGCGCCGCCGAGCGTCTCGCTCCAGCGCTGCGCGTGATAGATCGGCGACGGGCGGCCGACAAAGTGCTTGAGCTCCCGGCGGAATTCGGCGTCGAACTCCGGATCCTTCTGGTAATGCGCATAGGCCTGGCGCAGCTCGTCGAGCGCGTGCATCAGGGTCTCGGAAACGAAAACACCGCCATAGGGGCCAAAGTGGCCGCGGGAATCGGGCAAATCGTACATGTCCAGTCTCTTCAGAGAGGGTCCCGGCGCGATGGCGCGGGGACGTAATGCCGGAGGGGCCGTAGGCGGGGAGCGGACGGCGGCGTGGCTGGGAAGCCGTCCTGCTTAACCCGCCTCGGCGGATCGGACCGCGCGCACGAACGCGGCAATACGGGCGGCATCCTTGACGCCCTTGGCTGCCTCCACGCCGCTGCTGACATCGACGGCGTAGGGGCGCACGCGTGCGACCGCCTCAGTGACGTTTTGCGCGTTCAACCCACCACTCAAAACGATGCGAGGAGCGTCGCTTGCGGTCGGGCTGCCTGTCGTTGCAGGCACTGTAGGTGCTGGCGGGAGCCATCGAGGGGGAATCAGGGTCCAGTCGAAGACGTGGCCACCGCCGCCATACCCTTCCACGAAGGCATCGAGCAGCAGGCCGGCGGCGTCGGCATATTGATGGCCGAATTCTACCAAATCGAGGCCCGGCCGAACACGGGCGGCGCGCATGAACGGCAGCCGGCAGCGGCGGGCGATCTCCGTGCATTGCTGTGGCGTCTCGTCCCCATGGAACTGGAGCAGTGTCAGCGGCACACGCTCGGCCACATGGGCGACCTCCTCGGCATCGGCGTTGACGAACAGGCCGACCACCGAGACGAACGGCGGCACGCGCTCGGCCAGCGCGGCGGCGCGCGCCACATCGACATGCCGCGGGCTGCCCGGGTAGAACACGAGGCCGATGGCGTCGGCGCCGGCATCCACGGCGGCGGCAACGTCCTGCTCGCGCGTGAGGCCGCAGATCTTGATGCGCGTGCGGTGGGGCATCGTCACCAGCGGGGTGGAGGTTGGGCTATCTGGCGCCGTCATCGGCAAATACTCCGTGAAACAGGCTCGCGGACGTATCCGCGGCCGGAAGGGCATAAGGCTCAGGATACTTCACGTCGACCAGATACAGCCCATCCGGCATGAAGGTCGGCGCGCCACGCCGGCGGTCGCGCGCGGCCAGCAGCTCGGCCATCCACGCAGCCGGATAGCGGCCCCGCCCTACCGCGACGAGCCCGCCCATCAGGTTGCGGACCATATGGTGGAGGAACGCGCTGGCGCGAAAGCGCAGGAAGAGCCAGTTGCCGTCCTCGGCGAGCGTCACGTCGTACATCGTCTTGACGGGCGACTTCGCCTGGCACTCGGCCGCGCGGAACGACGAGAAATCGTGCTCGCCGACCAGGCACGCCGCGGCCTCGCGCATCGCCTCGACGTCGAGCCGCCGGCCCGGCGGCAGCATCAGGTAGCCGGCACGGCCGTGCACCATCGGCACGCGATGCGGGCCCGTGTACAGCGCGTAGTAATACATGCGCTCGTAGGCCATAAAGCGCGCGTGAAAACCGTCATCGACGGGCTGCGCCCACTGCAGCGCGATCGACGGCGGCAGGAACGCATTGACGCCCCGCACCCACGAGAACGGCTCGCGCGACAGTTCGGTATCGAGGTGGATGACCTGCCCCAGCGCATGCACGCCGGTATCCGTACGGCCCGCGACGGTCGTCGCCAGACGCACGCCCGCGAAACGCTCGATCGCGTCTTCGAGGTGATCCTGCACGGTATTGCGGTGCGGCTGGGACTGCCAGCCCGAAAAGGCGGCTCCGTCGTAATGGAGGCCGATGGCGATGCGATTCATGGGGGTCAAAAGAAAATGCGCCGGAAGGAACGCTTCCGGCGCATCGTTCGCGAACCGCAATGATAGCGCAGCGCGGGACCGCTCAGCGCAGCACGATCCGGCTCAGGTCAGGCGACCTCGCGCAGCAGCGTGCGGGCCTCGGCCTGCAGCGGGTCCTGCGACTGGTCCACGACTTCCTGCAGCAGTTCGCGGGCCCCTTCCTTGTCGCCGATCTCGATATAGGCGCGCGCCAGATCGAGCTTGATCTGCATGTCGCGGCCGCCATCGATGCCCACCGCGGACAGCGTGCTCGGTGCCACGCCGTTGGTGTGCTCGCTGCGGTGCTCGGAGGTCACGCGCGACAGGTCGATCGGCTCCACGAGCTTGCCGTCCTGCAGCATCGTCGGCGCGGGCAGCGGTACCGTCGCTTCGTCGAGCTGCGGCACGCGCTGCGGTGCCGGCGCGTCCTCGCGGACGGTGTCCTGACCCAGCGAACCGCCAGCGGCGCCAAGGTCCGCGTTCAGGTCGAGCGAAAGGCCCGACATGTCGAACTCCAGCGGACGCGAGCGCGTCGGGGTGTCCAGCGCGGGGGCATCGAACGAGGCCACCTCGGCCGGGCGGCCGGCGTCCGACTCGGGCAGGTCGAGGCCGTCGTCGAAACGCTCGTCCAGAACATCCACCGATCGTGCCGCCGGTTCGGTCGCGTTCAGGTCACCACCGAACACGAGCGAGGCCGACTGCGGCGCCACGATGGGCTCCCCCGCGGCGGGCGCCGGAAAGCCGTCCAGCGGCAGGGCGATATCGCCGAGCGTCGGCACTGCCGCCGGCTGCTGCTGCAGGTTCATCGCCGGATCCTGCGTGCGCCACTGATCGGCGGCAGGCGTCTTCGTGTCCTGATCCCCGGCCGCATCGGGCGCGACCGTCAAATACAACGCATTGCTCGGATCGAGCTTGCGGCCCATCTCCACGGCCTGTTGCCAGTCCGCGCCTTGTCCGCCCGTCTGGGCAAACATTTCTTCTGCGATCACTCGGAAACCTTCCACATCCTGACGAGTGCTGTAAATCTCCATGAGCTTCAGGCGAATGGCCTGGCGCTCAGGGTTCTGCTGAAGCGCTTCGCGCAGGATCTCCTCTGCCTGCACGTCGCGCCCGTAGGCGATATAGACCTCGGCCTCGGCGATCGGATCCACCTCGGTCGCTTCGGGCGAGTTGCTGCCGATCCGGAAGTCCGCGCCGAACACGCTGTGCTGCGACGTGTCCACGCTCTGGCCGCCGGCCGCGCCGAACAGCGAATGGCCACCGGCCATCACCGTGCTTTCCTGCGAGAGGATGCTGTCGCCAAAGCCGTGGCCTTCGCTGGCCTTCTGCTTCTGGCGGCGGCGGTAGATCGCATAGCCGCCCAGCAGCGCGATGAGCAGGCCGGCGCCCGGCAGCAGCATCGGGTTCTCGAGCAGATCGTCGAGGAACGACTTCTCGGGCGGCAGCGGTGCCGGCGGACGCACCGCCGGCTTCGCCGGCGTGGCGGTGGCGGCAGCGGGGCTCGACGCCGCGGCGGTGGCCTGCGGTGCCGAAGCGGCGGCAGCCGTCACGGCCGGCGCGGCGGCATCGGATGCCGCAGCGGCGCCGGTGCCCGGGGTGGTCGTTGCGGTAGTGGTCGTGCCCGCAACCGGTGCGGCCGGAGCAGCCGGCGTTGTCGCGGCATCGGCCTTGGCCGGTGCCGCCGGCACCACGGTCGGCGCGGGCGCCGGTGCAGCGTTGGTGGCCGTGCTGGCAGCGCCGGCGGTGGCTGCGGCGGCAGCCGTCGCGGCGGCAGCGGACGACTTGGCCGCGTCATTGGCCTGCGCGAGCTTCGAGATCTCCGCGTTCTTCAGCTCCATCAGGCGCTGCATGTCGGTGACGTTCTTCTCGAGCTGCGCGAGCTTCGACTCGGCTTCCTTGAGCTTGCGCTCGTTGGCGACATTGGCTTCGGCCTGGGCATTCGCCTTGGCCTGTGCGCCCTGCTCGCCCTTGCTGAGCTTGAGTTCGTCGCGCGGGCCGGCGGCCGGTGCGGCCTGTTCCTGCACGCGTGCGGTCACGGCACCCGATTGCTCGCGGCCCGTGCCGCTCTCGACGGACTTGGCGGCAGCCGCGGCGGCCAGACGCGCACGGTAGCTGTCGAAGCCCTGCGTGCGAGCGACCACTTCGCGGCGCGCTTCACGGGGGCTCACGGACTGCGCCTGCTCGGTCGTCGGGACCTTGAGGACCGCGCCGGACTTGATGCGGTTGATATTGCCGCCGATGAACGCGTTCGGATTGTTCCGGTACAGCGCGAGCAGCATCTGGTCGAGCGAGACGGACTCCGCACCCTGGGTCGCTTCGCCGGCGATGGACGACAGCGTGTCGCCACGCTGCACGGTGTAGCTGCCGGCGACGGGGGAAGCGGGAGGCGCGGCCGGTGCGGGCTGCTGCGCGCGGCGCTGCGGGCGCTGGCGCGGCTGTGCGGGTTCGGCACCCGGATTGGCGCCGGCACCGGCGATCGGCGCGGCCGACGGCGTCGGGGCGGCCAGCGGTGCGGGCGCGGCATTGTTCTCGGCGGGCGAAGCGTCCGGCGTCGCCGCCTGCACGACCGTGGTCGGCGCGAACGACTGCGGCGAAGGCTTGCTGCCGGCCGGATCGAGCAGGAACGTGTACGCGCGCGTCACCTTGCCGCTCGACCAGGCCATATCGACGAGGATATCGACGAACGGCTCGCTGATCGGCTGGTTGGAGCGCACGTAGGCGACGTAGCTGCCGTTCGGACGGCGCTCGACGTTGACGCGCACGCTGCCGACGGCCGGCAGGTACGTGAGTCCCGCACGCGCATAGGCGGCCGGGGACGCGAGCTTGACGACGAGGCTCTCGGCCTCTTCCGGCGCGACGCCACTGATATCGATTTCAGCCTGAAGCGGTTGCCCCAGGCTCGACTGTACCCGTAGTTGTCCAAACCCTGCGGCATACGCGGCCGGCTGTACAAGCAGCAGACCGAGAGCCGTCACGGCCAGCGTTGACCAGCGCTGACGGACAGTAGGCGCATCTTTCCGGCGATGTAGGTTCACACTCACCTCGTGCTCCGTTTGTTTTCTAATGAACAGAATTGACCCGACCCCAAAAACAGGCGCGCCCGATCGAGGGTGACCTCCCCCCTCGGCATGGGCTTATGCCGGCTGTATTGTGACGCAACCCTGCGAAAAAAACGCGCCGGAACGTAACAACGCCGCGCGGGGGCGCGGCGTTGCGAGGAAAGTGACCCATTTTGTTGCCTGGCCGCAACGCCGATGCTCGCGTTGCAGCCGGGCAGCCGGAACGGTCAGGCTTCGATCAGAATGCGCAGCATACGACGCAGCGGTTCGGCCGCGCCCCACAGCAGCTGATCGCCCACGGTGAACGCGGACAGGTACTCGCCGCCCATCTGCATCTTGCGCAGACGGCCCACCGGAATGGTCAGCGTGCCAGTCACGGCAGCGGGCGTGAGGTCGGTCATGCTGGCCTCGCGCGTATTGGGCACGACCTTCGCCCACTGGTTGTTCGCGGCGAGCATGCCTTCGATCTCGTCGATCGGCACATCCTTGCGCAGCTTGATAGTGAGCGCTTGCGAATGGCAGCGCATCGCGCCGATCCGCACGCACAGGCCGTCCACGGCGATCGGGGCCGCGCCGGTGGCGCCCACGAAGCCTTCGCCACGGCCGAGAATCTTGTTGGTCTCGGCGCCGCCCTTCCACTCTTCGCGCGACACGCCGTTGCCCAGGTCCTTGTCGATCCAGGGAATCAGGTTGCCGGCCAGCGGCACGCCGAATTGCTTGGTCTCGTCCGCGGACAGGCCATGCTGGGTCGCCAGGATCTGGCGGTCGATCTCGAGGATCGCCGAAGCCGGGTCGTCGAGCAGCGGCTTGACCGCGGCGTTGAGCGTGCCGAACTGGGTCAGCAGTTCGCGCATGTGCTGCGCGCCGCCACCCGAGGCCGCCTGGTACGTCATGGAGGTCATCCACTCGATGAGGTCGTGCTGGAACAGGCCGCCGAGGCCCATCATCATGCAGCTCACCGTGCAGTTGCCGCCGATGAAATTCTTTACGCCCTTGCCCAGCGCATCCTTGATCACGCCGAGGTTGACCGGATCGAGCACGATGATCGCATCGTCCTTCATGCGCAGCGACGAGGCCGCGTCGATCCAGTAGCCGTTCCAGCCGGCCGCGCGCAGGCGCGGGAAGACGTCGTTGGTGTAGTCGCCGCCCTGGGCGGTCAGCACCACGTCGCACTTCTTCAGCGCCTCGATGTCGTTGGCATCCTTGAGCGTGGTTTCATTCTTCGCCATCGCCGGCGCCTTGCCGCCAGCGTTGGACGTGCTGAAGAAAATGGGCTCGATATGGTCGAAATCGCGCTCTTCCTGCATGCGTTGCATCAGGACGCTGCCAACCATTCCCCGCCAACCGACGAGACCTACAATCATGACAAACCTCGGATGTGATGTGAACTTCCCCGCCATTTTCCTCGCCCGGCGTGGCTGCGCGGGGAAGACGGGCAGGCACGACGAACGATCTAGGGGATCGTTTTGGTAATGGTTTTAATCGTCGTTGCGGTAACCGCGGGGCCATGCGACTCCACGCCGCCCGAATCAGGGGTGACGATATCACGCGTGGTGATAGCAGCGATGGAGAGTGCAGTCTGGATAGACTGGGAGATGACCATGCGGGGGAGTCTACACGATATTTTGCGGCGATGCCGCACGGAAATACGACGGGGCGGGCCATACGGCCCGCCCCGCCTGATACGACTTACAGCGCGGCGAGTACGGCGTCGCCCATTTCACGCGTGCCGACCTGCTTGCAGCCCGGCGTGAGGATATCGCCGGTACGGTAGCCCTGCGACAGCACCTTCTTGACGGCATTCTCGATGCGGTCCGCCTGCTCGGCCTTGTTCAGCGAGTAGCGCAGCATCATCGCCGCCGACAGGATCGTCGCCAGCGGGTTGGCGACACCCTTGCCCGCGATATCGGGCGCGGAGCCGTGCGACGGCTCGTACAGGCCCTTGTTGTTCGCATCGAGCGACGCCGAAGGCAGCATGCCGATGGAACCCGTCAGCATTGCCGCCTCGTCGGACAGGATGTCGCCGAACATGTTGCCGGTGACGATCACGTCGAAGCTCTTCGGCGCCTTGACCAGCTGCATGGCCGCGTTGTCCACGTACATGTGCGACAGCTCGACGTCCGGATATTCCTTGCTGACGTCGATGACGACGTCCTTCCAGAACTGGAACGTCTCCAGCACGTTGGCCTTGTCCACGCTGCACAGCTTCTTGCCGCGCTTGGCGGCCGCCTGGAACGCCACGTGGGCGATGCGGCGGATCTCGGGCTCGCTGTAGCGCATCGTGTCGAAGGCTTCGCGGGCGCCCTTGAACAGCCCGTCCGGCGCCTCGCGCAGGCCGCGCGGCTGACCGAAGTAGATATCGCCGTTGAGCTCGCGCACGATCAGGATATCGAGGCCGGCGACGAGCTCGGGCTTCAGGCTCGAGGCGCCGGTCAGTTCCGGATAGCAGATGGCCGGGCGGAAGTTGGCGAACAGCTGCAGGTGCTTGCGCAGGCCGAGAATGGCCTGCTCGGGGCGCAGCGCGCGCTCGAGCTTGTCGTACTTCCAGTCGCCCACGGCGCCGAACAGGATGGCGTCGGCTTCCTTGGCCAGCTTGAGCGTGTTGTCCGGCAGCGGATGGCCTTCGGCCTCGTAGCCCGCGCCGCCCACGGGCGCGGTTTCCAGTTCGAACTTCTCGTCGAGCGCGCCAAGTACCTTGACGGCTTCCGCGACGATCTCGGGGCCGATGCCGTCGCCCGGCAGGACTGCAATCTTCATCTTTCTGATTCCTGTACGTGTGCGTATGCGTGTGCGTGTGCGATCAGCCGACCACGCGGTTTCCGAGCCACGGCATGCGCGTCAGACGCTCGGCTTCATAGGTCTTGATCTTGTCCGACTGGCGCAGCGTCAGGCCGATATCGTCGAAGCCGTTCAGCATGCAGTACTTGCGGAACGGCGTGATATCGAACGCGTAGCTCGTGCCATCGGGCGTGATCACCACCTGCTTGTCCAGGTCGATCGTCAGCTTGTAGCCGTTGAACGCATTGGTCTCGTTGAACAGGTGGTCCACCTGCAGCGCGGTCAGCGCCACCGGCAGCAGGCCGTTCTTGTAGCAGTTGTTGAAGAAGATGTCGGCGAAGCTCGGCGCGATGATCGCGCGGAAGCCGTACTGCGCAAGCGCCCACGGTGCGTGCTCGCGCGAGCTGCCGCAGCCGAAGTTGTCGCGCGCCAGCAGGATCGACGCCCCCTGGTAGCGCGGCTGGTTCAGCACGAAGTCCGGGTTCAGCGGCCGGTTGGTGTTGTCCTGGCCCGGCTGGCCGACATCGAGATAGCGCCACTCGTCGAACAGGTTCGGACCGAAGCCCGTGCGCTTGATCGACTTGAGGAATTGCTTGGGGATGATCGCGTCCGTATCGACGTTCTCGCGATCGAGCGGCGCAACCAGGCCGCTGTGAACCGTAAATTTTTCCATGATGCGGATTGCCTCGCTTGGTGGCTGCGCGTTACTTGTTGGCGGCGCGCTCGAGCGCGTGACCGGCAGCCTGGGTGTCCTTGCCGAATCCGGCGACCGTGTTGCAGCCCGCCAGCTGCAGGATGCCGACACATGCCAGCAGCGCGATCAGGATCTTTTTCATCTTCAAGCCTTTCGAAATAACCGTAGACAGGATGGGATGGGATGCCCGGGGTCAGCCGAGCTTACGGATATCGACGAAATGGCCCTCGATGGCTGCGGCAGCAGCCATCGCCGGGCTTACCAGATGGGTGCGGCCGCCCGCGCCCTGCCGGCCCTCGAAATTGCGGTTCGAGGTGGAGGCACAGCGCTCGCCCGGCTCCAGGCGGTCGGCGTTCATCGCCAGGCACATCGAGCAGCCCGGCTCGCGCCACTCGAAACCGGCGGCCTTGAACACCTTGTCCAGCCCTTCGCGCTCGGCCTGTTCCTTGACCAGGCCCGAGCCCGGCACGACCATGGCCAGCTTGACGTTGGACGCCACGCGGCGGCCGAGCTTCTGCACGACCCACGCGGCCGCGCGCATGTCTTCGATGCGGCTGTTGGTGCACGAACCGATAAAGACCTTGTCGATCTTGATCGCGTCCATCGGCACGTTCGGCTCGAGGTTCATGTACTCGAGCGCGCGTTCCATCGCGCCGCGCTTGACCGGATCCTTCTCCTTCTCGGGATCGGGCACGCGGTCCTCGATGCTGACGACCATCTCGGGCGACGTGCCCCAGGTGACCTGCGGACGAATCTCCTCGGCACGCAGCTCGACCACCTTGTCGAAATGGGCGCCGGCGTCCGAATGCAGCGTGCGCCAGTAGCCGACGGCCTGCTCCCATTCCACGCCCTGCGGCGCGAACGGACGGTTCTTCACGTATTCCAGCGTGACGTCGTCCACCGCGACGAGGCCCGCGCGCGCGCCGGCTTCGATCGCCATGTTGCAGACGGTCATGCGGCCTTCCATCGTCAGGTCGCGAATCGCGGAGCCCGCGAATTCCATCGTGTAGCCGGTACCGCCCGCGGTGCCGATCTTGCCGATGATCGCGAGCACGATGTCCTTGGCCGTGCAGCCGCGCGGCAGCTTGCCTTCCACGCGGATGAGCATGTTCTTGGCTTTCTTGCCCAGCAGCGTCTGCGTGGCCAGCACGTGCTCCACTTCGGAGGTGCCGATGCCGTGCGCGAGCGCGCCGAACGCGCCGTGCGTGCTCGTGTGCGAGTCGCCGCAGACCACGGTCATGCCGGGCAGCGTCGCGCCCTGCTCGGGCCCGATCACATGCACGATGCCCTGGCGGTGGTCGTTCATCTTGAACTGGGTGATGCCGAACGCGTCGCAGTTGGCGTCGAGCGTATCGACCTGCAGGCGCGACACGGGGTCGGCGATGCCCTGGGTGCGATCGGTCGTCGGCACGTTGTGGTCCGACACGGCCAGGTTGGCGCTGATGCGCCATACCGGACGCGATGCGATCTTCAGGCCTTCGAACGCCTGCGGGCTCGTGACTTCATGCAGCAGGTGTCGGTCGATGTAGAGCAGCGTGGTGCCGTCTTCCTCGACGTGGACGGTGTGGTCATCCCAGAGTTTGTCGTAGAGCGTCTTGGCCATGATGCAGGGGGGCGAACCGTCACGTCCGGGCAAGGGACACAAGCGATCCGCAATGTGGTTTGCAGGGGATTGTTTTTACCGGCGATGTCACCGCCGCTGTGCAGTCCGATTGTGCAGCCTTTTCGGTGGCGACGGCGATTGCTTGACATCACAAGCGATTATGCCACGTGAAGCGCCCATGCAGCGGCCAGCCGGCACCCCGGGAGGGCACCTGCCGCATGTGATTGGCGAAGGGGGGATTTCGTCGTTGACGAAAAGAGAAAAACCGGGCGATTCAGGCTGGTAGCGCCGCTACCAGCCTGGGGATCAGCCGCCCAGATACGCGGCGCGGATGCGGTCGTTGGCCAGCAGATTGGCGCCGGTATCGGCCAGCACCACACGGCCGGTTTCCAGCACATAGCCACGGTCGGCGACCTGCAGTGCCTTGTTGGCGTTCTGCTCGACCAGGAAGACGGTGACGCCCTCTTCGCGGATCGTGCGGATGATGTCGAAGATCTGCGCGATGACCAGCGGCGCGAGGCCCAGCGTCGGCTCGTCGAGCAGCAGCAGGCGGGGCCGGCTCATCAGCGCCCGGCCGATCGCCAGCATCTGCTGCTCGCCGCCCGACATCGTGCCGGCGCGCTGCGTCGCGCGTTGCGCCAGCCGCGGAAACAGCTTGAACACGTGCGCGATGCCGGCTTCGATTTCCTCCCGGTTCGAAAAGAATCCGCCCATCTTGAGGTTATCGAGCACGGTCAGGCTCGGAAACACGCGACGGCCTTCCGGCGAGATGGCCATGCCGAGCCGCATGATGCGGTGCGTGTCCATCTGCGTGATGTCCTGCCCCTCGAACAGCACGCGGCCGCTCGACGCGCGCGGCGTGCCGCACACGGTCATCATCAGCGTGGTCTTGCCCGCGCCGTTGCTGCCGATGAGCGTGACGATCTCGCCCTTGTTGACCTCGATCGACACGCCCGACAGCGCTTCCACGGCGCCGTAGTGGGTGTGGACGTTTTCCAGCTTCAGCATCAGTCCTCTCCCAGATAGGCCTTGATCACGCGCGGGTCGTTGCGCACCGCTTCCGGCTCGCCGATCACGATCGGCCGGCCGTGCTCCATCACGAGGATGCGATCGGACACGCCCATCACGAGGCTCATGTCGTGCTCGATCAGCAGCACCGAGATATTGAACTCGCGGCGCAGCCCGTCGATCAGCTGCTGCAACTCCACCTTCTCCTGCGGGTTGAGACCGGCCGCCGGCTCGTCGAGCATCAGCAGGCGCGGCTTCGTGATCATGCAGCGCGCGATCTCGAGGCGGCGCTGATGGCCGTACGACAGCGTGCCCGCCTCGCGGTTGGCCACGGACGTCAGGTTCATGCGTTCGAGCCACACGGCGGCGCGCTCGAGCGCCTCGCGTTCGGCACGGCGATATCCGGGCGTGGCGAACAGGCCGCGCAGCAGGCCGGACCGCACCTGCAGGTGCTGGGCCACGAGCAGGTTCTCCACCACCGTCAGCGACTTGAACAGGCGGATATTCTGGAACGTGCGCACGAGGCCGCGCCGCGCCACGAGGTGGCTCGGCAGGCCCGCGATGGCATCGCCGTCGAGCGACACCTCTCCCGCGGTCGGCTTGTAGAAACCGCCGACGCAGTTGAACACCGTGGTCTTGCCCGCGCCGTTCGGGCCGATGATCGCGAAGACCTCGTCGCGACGCACATCGAAGTCGATGCCGTCCACGGCCAGCAGCCCGCCGAAGCGCATCTGCAGGCCCGACACTTTCAGCAGTTCCGCGCTCATCGGGGTAGCTCCACGTGCGGACGGCTCGCGGGCAGCAGGCCCTGCGGACGCCACATCATCATCAACACCATTACCAGGCCGAAGATCAGCATGCGGTACTCGGCGAATCCGCGCGCGACTTCCGGCAGCGCGGTCAGCAGGATCGCGGCGAGGATCACGCCAAGCTGCGAACCCATGCCGCCGAGCACGACGACGGCGAGGATCAGCGCCGACTCGATGAACGTGAACGACTCCGGATTGACGAGGCCCTGACGCGCCGCGAAGAACGCGCCCGCGAGACCCGCGAACGACGCGCCGAGCGTAAACGCCGACAGCTTGATCCGCGTGGGATTGAGGCCAAGCGAGCGGCATGCGATCTCGTCGTCGCGCAGCGCTTCCCACGCGCGGCCCATCGGCATGCGCACGAGGCGGCTCGTCACGAACAGCGTAAAGCCGACGAGCAACAGCGCAAGCAGGTACAGGAAGATCACCATGTGCTGGCCGCTGTAGTCGAGCCCGATCAGCTCGTGGAACGTCTTCGTGCCTTCCACGCTTGCGCTGCGCGCCATCTCGATACCGAACACGGTCGGCTTCGGAATGCCCGACACGCCGTCCGGGCCGCCCGTGAGGCTCGTCAGGTTGTTGAGCAGCAGGCGGATGATTTCGCCGAAACCGAGCGTGACGATGGCGAGGTAGTCGCCGCGCAGGCGCAGCACGGGGAAACCGAGCGCGAACCCGAACGCCGCGGACAGCGCGGCCGCGAGCGGCAGGCATTCCCAGAACGTCAGGCCGAAGTACTGGTTCAGCAGCGCGTAGGTGTAGCCGCCCACCGCGTAGAAGCCCACGTAGCCAAGGTCGAGCAGTCCCGCATAGCCCACCACGATATTGAGGCCGAGGCCGAGGATCACGTAGATGAGCGCGAGGGTCGCCACATCGACGGCGCCGCGAGAACCGAAGAACGGCCACACGAGGCCGACCGCGAGCAGCACCCAGATGACGACGCGCTGCTGGCGCGCGCCGAGTTCCACCCTGGGCAGTCTGGCCACCGTGCCCGCGCGCGTAAAGAGTGGACCAAACAGCGGACCAAACAGCGGACGGAACAATTGAAACAGGAAGACCGCGCCGACCGCGATCCACACGGGTTGCCAGTGCGGCTCCAGCACGACCTTGTAGCCCTCGAGCTTCAGTTGCAGGCCGAGGATCGGGATGGTGAGGATGGCCGTCATCACCGCGGCGGTGACGGCATTCTTGATGGACAGGGTCATCGGATTACACCTTCTCGACGTCCGGCTTGCCGAGCAGGCCGGTGGGACGGAACAGCAGCACGAGCACCAGCAGGCCGAACGCGACCACGTCCTTGTACTCTGCGGGCATGTACCCCGAGGCGAACGTCTCCGCGAGACCCAGCAGCACGCCGCCGAGCATCGCGCCCGGAATGCTGCCGATACCGCCGAGCACGGCCGCGGTGAACGCCTTGATGCCGGCGATAAAGCCGATGAACGGATTGAGCTTGCCGATGGTCAGGCCGATCAGCACACCGCCCACCGCGGCCAGCATCGCGCCGAGCACGAAGGTGAACGAGATGACGCGGTTGGTATCGATGCCGAGCAGGTTCGCCATGCGCATGTCTTCCGCGCAGGCGCGGCAGGCGCGGCCCATGCGCGAGCGGCCGATAAACAGCGTCAGCGCGATCATCAGCACCAGCGTCACGCCGACGATGAGCAGGCGCGAATACGGCACCGTGACCGTGAAGTCGCCGCCCATCTGGAATTCGATGGCGCCCGAGATCAGCTGGGGCACGGACACGTCGCGCGCGCCCTGCCCGATCTGGACATAGTTCTGCAGGAAGATCGACATGCCGATGGCCGAGATCAGCGGCACGAGCCGCGGCCCGCCGCGCAAGGGGCGATACGCCACGCGCTCGACGGCAAAGCCATACAGCCCCGTGACCGCCACCGAGACGATCAGCGCCGCGCCCAGCACGAGCGGGAGCGGATAGCCCGCCTGCGCGCCGATGGCGGTCAGCGTGACGAGGCCCACGTAGGCGCCGATCATGTAGATCTCGCCGTGGGCAAAGTTGATCATGCCAATGATGCCGTAGACCATCGTGTAGCCGATGGCGATCAGCGCATAGATCGCACCCAGCGTCAGGCCGTTGACCAGCTGCTGGGTGAATTGTGGGAGGAATTCATTCATGGGCGCGTCCATTGCGACGCGCCCCGGCCGGCACATGGCCGGCGGGGCGCGACTGGGTTGGCTGCCGTTTAGTTGGCTGCGGTCTTCGTGGCGTCCTTGTGCCACGTGTAGACCACGAACTTGAAGGCGCGCAGGTCGCCCTTCTCGTCGTACTCGACCTTGCCGATCGGCGTCTGGAACGCGTTCTTGTGCATGTATGCGGCCACCTTCGCCGGATCCGTGCTCTTCGCGCCGGCAATGGCGTCGCCGATGATCTGCACGGCCGCATACGACGGCATCTGGAACGCGCCGTTCGCATCGCGCTTCTTGTCCGCGAACGCCTTGACCAGACCCGCGTTGGCCGGATCGGCCGAGAAGTCGGCCGGCAGCGTCACGAGCATGCCTTCGGAGGCCGGCCCCGCGATCGCGGTCACGTCCTTGTTGCCCACGCCTTCGGGGCCCATGAACGTGGCCTTGACGCCCTGTTCGCGCGCCTGGCGCAGCAGCAGGCCCATCTCGGGGTGATAGCCGCCGAAGTAGACGAAGTCCACGCCCTGCGACTTCAGCTTGGTGATGACGGCCGAGTAGTCGGAGTCGCCGGCATTGATGCCTTCGAACACCGCCACCGGAATCTTGGCCGCTTCCAGATCCTTGCGCACCGAGCTCGCAATACCCTGGCCGTACGACTGCTTGTCGTGCAGGATCGCCACCTTCTTCGGCTTGACCTTGCCGATGATGTACTGCGCGGCGGCCGGGCCCTGCTGGTCGTCGCGGCCGATCGTGCGGAAGATGAACTTGCGCTTCTTGTTCTCGGTCAGCTGCGGCGCGGTGGCCGACGGCGTGACCATCACGATGCCTTCGTTCTCGTAGATGTCCGATGCGGGAATCGTCGAGCCCGAGCACACATGCCCGATCACGTAGCGAATGTTCTGGCTGACGATCTTGTTGGCCACGGCCACGGCCTGCTTCGGCTCGCAGGCATCGTCCATCAGCACGGCTTCGAGCTTGTTGCCGCCGGCGCCGCCGGCCGCGTTGATCTGCTCGATGGCGGTCAGCGCGCCGGCCTTGACCATGTCGCCGTACTGGGCGACCGCGCCGCTCATCGGACCGGCGATGGCGATCTTGACGGTTTCCGCGCTGGCGCCGGACGCAGCGAAGGCGGCAGCCGTCGCCATGGCAGCGGCGACGGAGATGGACGTGAGACGGGAAGACGTCATCAGGAGCTCCTCTGTTCTAGGTAGATGTGGGTCAGCCGGGCAGAGTCGGGCGACTCGCGCAATCGAACGGAGGGATGCGGGCCAGCGAGGGAAATGGAGAGATGCGGGGCCCGGCCTGTGCTGACGCCCGGGGGTGCCCGGGCGTCATGTTCGGTAAGACAAGCAACTGTCGTTGTCTCTTGCGCAAGCGCGTCGCCTGCCCCGCTTGGCCGGTACGTCAGGACCGGAGGGATGGCCCGGCTGCCGTCGGCGAAGCAGCCGCCATTATAGGGAGAAGTTGCACCGCATTGAAGCAGAGATTCCCATCAATACGGAAATTTGCACAATAAATGCCGACGATTGCAACCACTGTACGGCAGAATAAGGCGCAGAAACGGGATATCACGATTGTGGTGCGCATTTAATTGCGCCGGCAGTCTTGCACCACCACGGAGAAAGCACGCAAAAAAAAGCCCCCGACCGGGTCGGGGGCTTCCTGTACCGCAACCTGCGCGGCAACAGCCTCGATCAGCGCTTGGCCATGTCCGGCACGTCGCGGCTCGATGCGCCGTTGAACAGCTGGCGCGGACGACCGATCTTGTACTCGGGATCGGTGATCATTTCTTCCCACTGCGAGATCCAGCCCGGCGTACGTGCCAGCGCGAAGATGCAGGTGAATAGCGAGGTCGGGATGCCGAGCGCGCGCTGCACGATACCCGAGTAGAAGTCCACGTTCGGGTACAGCTTGCGGCTCACGAAGTATTCGTCCTCGAGCGCGATCTTCTCGAGCTCCATGGCCAGCTTGAACAGCGGGTCGTTGTGCAGGCCCAGTTCGTTCAGCACTTCGTGGCAGGTTTCGCGCATGAGCTTGGCGCGCGGGTCGTAGTTCTTGTACACGCGGTGGCCAAAGCCCATCAGGCGCACGCCCGAGTTCTTGTCCTTGACCTGCTTGATGAACTCGTTGATGTGGTCCACGCTGCCGATTTCTTCCAGCATCTTGAGCGCGGCTTCGTTCGCGCCACCGTGAGCCGGGCCCCAGAGGCAGGCCACGCCGGCGGCGATGGCGGCAAACGGGTTCGTGCCCGACGAACCGGCCAGGCGCACGGTCGAGGTCGACGCGTTCTGCTCGTGGTCGGCGTGCAGGATGAAGATGCGGTCGAGCGCGCGCTCGAGCACCGGGTTCACGTGATACGGCGCGCACGGCGTGCCGAACATCATGCGCAGGAAGTTGCCCGAGTACGACAGGTCGTTCTGCGGGTAGATGTACGGCTGGCCGATGTTGTACTTGTACGCCATGGCGACCAGGGTCGGCATCTTGGCGATTAGGCGGATGGCCGAGATCTCGCGCTGATGCGGATCGTCGATGTCCATCGCGTCGTGGTAGAACGCGCTCATGGCGCCGACCAGGCCCGTCAGCACGGCCATCGGGTGGGCGTCACGGCGGAAACCGCGCATGAAGAACTGCAGTTGCTCGTGAACCATCGTGTGGTTCATCACGTTGAAGACGAAGTCTTCCTTTTGCTTGGCGTTCGGCAGCTCGCCCTTCAGCAGCAGGTAACAGGTCTCGAGGTGGTCGCACTTCGCGGCCAGTTGCTCGATCGGGTAGCCACGGTACAGCAGCTCGCCCTTGTCACCGTCGATGTAGGTGATCTTCGAGTTGCAGGAGGCGGTCGACATGAACCCCGGGTCGTAGGTGAACTTGCCGGTCTGACCGTACAGTTTGCGAATGTCGATCACGTCCGGGCCAACGGTACCCTTGTAGATCGGCAGCTCAACGCTGGGGGAACCATCGGAAAACGATAGCGTGGCTTTCACATCGGACGGCGTCATGTCGGTTCCTTCAAATGCTGTGAATAATATGTTGACCAAACTCAGACCGAACGCAACAGGCCAATCAGCCGTTGCATCGGGGGCGTGTCGAGCTCACCGTCAAGCTCCTTGCGGGCAAGCAGCAGGTCCATCAACTCGTTGTCGCTGAGCTCGAAGAGCTCGGAGAGTGCAGCCACGTCCTCGTCGGACAGGCTTTCCTCGTAACGGTTGAAGAATCGCTCGACGATGATGTCGTTCTCCAGTAGGCCGCGGCGGGCACGCCAGCGAAGCCGCGCGCGCTTGTGCGGGTCAGCCTGATGGGAGAAAGTGGTGGAAAGACTCATGGTCAGCCTTCGTGCTGCGGAGCACGAACCCCGACGATAACCGCCCAGGCTTGCACCCCGCTTACTACATTGCTTGCTACTACGTCGCTACTACGCTTAAGTCATGTGGCGAAAGACAGTTTAGACCGCTTCCGCCACGGCCGCTTATACCGCGCGGCGAACCATCAGCTCCTTGATCTTGCCGATGGCCTTCGTCGGGTTCAGACCCTTCGGGCACACATCGACGCAGTTCATGATGCTGTGGCAACGGAACAGGCGGTACGGGTCGTTCAGGTTGTCCAGACGCTCGCCGGTGGCCTGGTCGCGGCTGTCCGCGATAAAGCGGTAGGCTTGCAGCAGGCCGGCCGGGCCGACGAACTTGTCCGGGTTCCACCAGAACGACGGGCACGACGTCGAGCAGCTCGCGCACAAGATGCACTCGTACAGGCCGTCCAGCTCGTCACGTTCCTGCGGCGACTGCAGACGCTCCTTCTCGGGCGGCGGCTCGTCGTTGATCAGGAACGGCTTGATCGAGTTGTACTGCTTGAAGAACTGCGTCATGTCGACGATCAGGTCGCGCACCACCGGCAGGCCGGGCAGCGGACGCAGCACGATGCGGTCCGGCAGCTCGCGCAGGTTCGTCAGGCAGGCCAGGCCGTTCTTGCCGTTGATGTTCATCGCGTCCGAACCGCACACGCCTTCACGGCACGAACGGCGGAACGAGATGGTCTCGTCCAGCTTCTTCAGCTTGACCAGCGCGTCCAGCAGCATGCGCTCGTGACCGTCCAGCTCGACCTCGTAGGTCTGCATGCGCGGGGCGGCATCCTTGTCCGGATCGTAGCGGTAGACTTCGAAGATACGCTTCATTTCTGTGGGTCCTGTTTTCTCTACGATGCGGTGCTCAGAAGGTACGAGCCTTCGGCGGAACGGATTCCACCGTAAGGGGTTCCATCTTCACCGGCTTGTAGTCGAGGCGGTTGCCTTCGCTGTAGAACAGCGTGTGCTTGAGCCAGTTCTGGTCGTCGCGGTTCGGGAAGTCGCTGTGCGCGTGCGCACCGCGCGATTCCTTGCGGGCCGCGGCCGAAATCATCGTGGCCTTGGCCACTTCCACCAGGTTGGCCACTTCGAGGGCTTCCACCAGCGCGGTGTTGAAGACCTTCGACTTGTCCTTCAGGTGGATGTTGTCGGCACGTTCCGCCACTTCGAGGATGCGCTCGACACCTTCGTCCATCAGCTTCTGCGTACGGAACACGCCCGCGTGCGACTGCATGTTGCGACGGATGTCGTTTGCCACGTCCTGCGTGTACTCGCCCGACGACGTCGCCTGCAGCTTGGCCAGGCGCGACATCGCGAGGTCGGCGGCATCGGCCGGCAGCGGCTTGTGTTCCTTCTGCTTGAGCGCGCTGGCGACGATGTGGTTGCCGGCGGCACGGCCGAACACCACGAGGTCGAGCAGCGAGTTCGTGCCCAGGCGGTTCGCGCCGTGCACGGACACGCACGAGCATTCGCCGATCGCGTAGAAACCGTTGACCACTTCGTTGGGGTTGCCGTTCTTCGGCACCACCACCTGACCGTGGAAGTTCGTCGGGATACCGCCCATCTGGTAGTGGATGGTCGGCACGACGGGGATCGGTTCCTTGATCGCGTCCACGTTGGCGAACTTCATGCCGATTTCGCGGATCGACGGCAGGCGCTTCATGATGGTCTCGGCACCGACGTGCGTCAGGTCCAGCAGCACGTAGTCGCCGTTCGGGCCGCAGCCACGGCCTTCCTTGATTTCCTGGTCCATCGAGCGCGACACGAAGTCACGCGGCGCCAGATCCTTCAGCGTCGGCGCGTAACGCTCCATGAAGCGTTCGCCGTCCTTGTTACGCAGGATACCGCCTTCGCCGCGCACGCCTTCGGTGATCAGCACGCCCGCGCCGGCCACGCCGGTCGGGTGGAACTGCCAGAACTCCATGTCCTCGAGCGGCACACCGGCGCGCGCCGCCATGCCCAGGCCGTCACCGGTGTTGATGAACGCGTTGGTCGATGCGGCGTAGATACGGCCGGCACCGCCCGTGGCGAACAGCGTGGTCTTGGCTTCGAGGATATAGACTTCGCCCGTTTCCATTTCCAGCGCCGTCACGCCCAGCACGTCGCCGTCCTGGTCGCGGATCAGGTCCAGCGCCATCCATTCGACGAAGAAGTGGGTCTTGGCGCGGACGTTACGCTGGTACAGCGTGTGCAGCAGCGCGTGGCCGGTACGGTCGGCCGCGGCGCAGGCACGCTGCACGGGCTTCTCGCCGTAGTTGGCCGTGTGGCCGCCGAACGGACGCTGGTAGATCGTGCCATCGGCATTGCGGTCGAACGGCATGCCGAAGTGCTCGAGCTCGTACACGACCTTCGGCGCTTCCCGGCACATGAACTCGATCGCATCCTGGTCGCCGAGCCAGTCGGAACCCTTGATGGTGTCGTAGAAGTGATAGTGCCAGTTGTCCTCGCTCATATTGCCGAGCGAGGCGCCGATACCGCCCTGGGCGGCCACGGTGTGCGAGCGCGTGGGGAAAACCTTGGACAGCACGGCCACGTTCAGGCCGGCTTCCGCGAGCTGGAGGGATGCGCGCATCCCGGCGCCGCCCGCCCCGACGATGACCACGTCAAATCGACGACGCGGCAATCCAGTCTTGACTGCGACCATTTATTACACCCTCCAGAGAATCTGAGCAGCGTAGCCCGCGCAACCGACGAGCCACAGAATCGTTAGTACTTGCAGCACGAGGCGCACGGCCATCGGCTTGACGTAGTCCATCCAGATGTCGCGCACGCCGATCCAGGCGTGGTACAGCAGCGAGAGGATGGTCAGGAAAGTCAGGATCTTCATCCATTGATTGGCGAAGAGACCTGCCCAGCCTTCATACGTGGGGTTGCCAAAGGCGAGAAAGGCGATGGCCAGGACCACGGTGAAGACCACCATGATCACCGCAGTCACGCGCTGCGCAAGCCAGTCCTTGATACCGTAGTGCGCGCCGACGACGAGGCGCTTGGGACCGATATTGTTATTTGCCACTTGAATACTCTCCTCAGAACAGGCCGAAAAGCTTCAGCCCGAAAATCAGGGTAAGCAGCAGGCTGACGACGAGCACGGTAATGGCAGACTTGCCGGAAGCGGGCTTCGATACACCCACGTGCAGATCGAGCAGCAGGAAGCGGATACCGGCACAGAAGTGATGCAGGTAACCCCAGATCAGGGCCAGCACGACCAGCTTGACGAAGCCGTTGGACAGCAGGCTCGAGAAACGGGCGAAGCTGATTTCGGACGTAACGCTCTGCTCGAACAGGAAGAGAACGAACGGAAGGAGGAGGAACATCAACGCACCGCTCACGCGATGCAGGATGGATACCTTGCCGGCCCAGGGCAACCTGTATCGCGCGAGTTGCGCGACATGGATGTTCCGGAACTCCGGCCTGGCTTGTTTGACGGCTTCAGCCATGCGAGACCCCATTTGCGGTAAGAAAAGAACTACCAAAGAACGAAACTGCCATCACCCCTTGCCAATCCACGGTCATCGCGTCACGATGATTCATGCATATCGGCACTGCATACAGAGGAATGCACTGGGGCAAATCCACATGATTTTAGCGCCTTTGTTGCGCAGCGCACCAATAATTTTCAGCTATCACGCACCACCACGGCGTGCGCGACAATCGCACGCCACATCGCCACGCACCAGCCTGGAGCATGACAATTCCACTACCCCGGCGTGGTTTTTCGACATTTCCGCTCGACAATTCACGGGTCAACTCACGGGTCAGCTCAGATCGTTCTGATAGTAGTGGCGTGTTGTGACATACAACGCGCGGCGGACTTCCACCGGGCGGTCGCCATACGTGAACGAGACCCGCTCCACCGACAGCAGCGGCGAGCCCGCCGGGACGGACAGCAGCGACGCCGCCGTCTCGTCGGCCGCCACCGCCCGGATCTTCTCGGTGGCCCGGATCATGCGCGTCCCGAATTCGGCCTCGAACAGCGCGTACATCGGGCCCTTCCATTCCGTGAGCTTCTCGGCCGTCAGGCCCTTGAAGCTCGCGCCGACCAGCCAGATCTCGTCGAGCACGGTCGCTTCGCCCGAGAACGTCAGCACGCGGCGAATCTGCACCACGCTGTCGCCGGTGCGCAGGTCGAGCAGACGCGCGATCTCCGCCGGCGCGCGCAGGCGCTTGCATTCGAGCACCCGGCTCGCGCCGTAGTGCGGCTCCCCTTCGTCCGGCACCAGCCGCAGGAAGCGAAACTTGACCACATCCTCGTGATGGGTCGTGACGAACGTGCCCTTGCCCTGGCGGCGGGCCACCAGATTGTCGGCAGCCAGCTCGTCGATGGCCTTGCGGACCGTGCCCTGGCTCACCTTGTAGCGCGCGGCCAGTTCCATCTCGCTCGGGATCATGTCGCCAGGCTTCCACTCGCCGGACTGCAGGCTCTGCATGATGAGGGCCTTGATCTGCTGGTAAAGCGGGCTGAACGTGGGCGAATTCGAGATGACGGGCGGGGCGGCGGGCGACGGCGCCGGCGAGGCGGCGGGCGCGCCCGAAGCGGGCGGCGGCGTCCCGGCACCGGACGGAGCGGCGCCAGATTCCGGCGCGCCATTAGCGGTCGCGGCGGCCAGGGACGTGGGCAGGGTTGACATAGCCCGGATTTCACCACAAAAGCGAGAAACGCGTCCAGCGAACTATGAAATGTCTTATGTCTTATATAAGACATCTTATTTGACAGGGTCCGCCGCCCGGACCTACACTCCCGCAGCCCCGCGCCGCCACATAGCAGTAGTAGACTTACGGCTTGTCGGCGGATGGCCGCCCTGCCCCCGTGGCGACACACCCCTTTTCATCGTTTGGAGACTTTCCCATGGCTAAAGCCCCAATGCGCGTCGCAGTGACCGGCGCCGCTGGCCAGATCGGCTATTCCCTGCTGTTCCGCATCGCCAATGGCGACATGCTCGGCAAAGACCAGCCGGTCATCCTCCAACTGCTGGACCTCCCGCAAGCCCAAGCCGCCGTCAAGGGCGTCGTGATGGAGCTGGAAGACTGCGCGTTCCCGCTGCTGGCCGGCGTCGTGATCACCGACGACCCCAAGGTTGCGTTCAAGGACGCCGACGTGGCACTGCTGGTGGGCGCGCGTCCCCGCAGCAAGGGCATGGAACGCAAGGACCTGCTCGAAGCCAACGCCCAGATCTTCACCGTGCAGGGCAAGGCCCTGGACGAAGTGGCCAGCCGCGACGTCAAGGTGCTGGTGGTCGGCAACCCGGCCAACACCAACGCCTACATCGCCATGAAGTCCGCGCCGAACCTGAAGCGCGAGAACTTCACCGCCATGCTGCGCCTGGACCACAACCGCGCGCTGTCGCAGATCGCCGCCAAGACCGGCAAGCCGGTGTCGGCCATCGAGAAGCTGTTCGTGTGGGGCAACCACAGCCCGACCATGTACGCCGACTACCGCTACGCGACCGTTGACGGCAAGAACGTCAAGGAGCTGATCAACGACCACGCCTGGAACAACGACGTGTTCCTGCCGACCGTCGGCAAGCGCGGCGCCGCGATCATCGAGGCCCGTGGCCTGTCGTCGGCTGCTTCGGCCGCCAACGCCGCCATCGACCACGTGCGCGACTGGGTGCTGGGTTCGAACGGCAAGTGGGTGACCATGGGCATCCCGTCGAACGGCGACTACGGTATTCCGCAAGACACGATGTTCGGCTTCCCGGTGACCACGGTCAACGGCAAGTACGAAGTGGTGAAGGGCCTCGAAGTCGACGCCTACAGCCAGGAAAAGATCAATATCACGCTCAAGGAACTCGAAGAAGAGCGTGCCGGCGTGCAGCACCTGCTGGGCTGATCGCCAGTCGCCTCCGATGACAGACCGGGGCCTTGCATCGATTCAGGATTTTCGTGAATCGGCGCGGGCCCCGGTTTTTTTATTCGGCCTGTCTTAACTCTCTACTTCTCGATCAACGTGCATCCATCCGAGGTCTTGTTCCAGGGCGAAGCGATTCCGGTCCAGCTACCGGTCTGTGACCACTATGCCGGCACCGAGAAGCTCATGCGCAAGTCGCTGGGCCTGCAACAAGAGCTTGGCCCCGTGTTCGACATCACGTTCGACTGCGAGGACGGCGCCGCCGTCGGCCAGGAACGCGAACACGCCGCGCTTTGCGCGCAGCTGATCAACAGCCGCGAGAACGCGTTCAACCGCGTGGGCGTGCGCATTCACGACCCGGCCCACCCCGCGTGGCGCGAGGACATCGACATCCTCGTCACCGCCGCCGGCGCCCGGCTGGCCTACGTCGTGGTGCCGAAGGTCACGGACGTGGTGGAGGTGGCCCGCGTGACGGATCACGTCAACCATGCCGCGCGCATGGCCGGCATCGCGCGCCATATCCCGATCCATGTCCTGATCGAGACGCATGCCGCCCTCGAGCAGGCGTTCGACATCGCCGCGCTGGTGCAGGTGGAGTGTCTATCGTTCGGCCTCATGGATTTTGTTTCTGCGCATCATGGGGCAATCCCCGGGGAGGCGATGCGCTCGCCGCAACAATTCGAGCAGCCGCTGATCCGGCGCGCGATGCTGGAGATCTCGGCGGCCTGCCACCGGCATGGCAAGGTGCCCTCGCACAACGTGAGCACCGACGTCCAGATGCCGCAGCGCGCGGGCGACGATGCGCTGCGCGCGCGTACCGAATTCGGCTACCTGCGCAAATGGAGCATCCATCCGGGCCAGATCGCGCCGATCGTGGCGGCCTTCCGGCCCAGCGACGCGGAAATCGGCGCGGCCAGCGAGATCCTGCTCGCGGCGCACCGGAACAACTGGGGGCCCATCCGCCATGACGGGCAGTTGCACGACCGCGCGAGCTACCGCTATTACTGGTCTCTGCTGCAGCGCGCACAGGCCACGGGCACGGCCCTGCCGCCGCCGGCCGCCGAGCTGTTTTTCGCGTGATCCGGCACCGTTGTCGCGCACATGGAAACAACGATGTGATCCGAATCCGTGCAATTGTGTAACCAACCCATGATGTACTACGCCGGGCTTTGCAAATCGTAGAGAATAGCGGCGAACTATGACTGCCCCCCCCCTTGCCGCACCCCATCGATACCGCGGTCTACTATTTTGATATCCGAAAAGGAACCAGCAATGAAACACCTCGTGCTCGCAGCCTGCATTGGCGCCATGACCCTGACCGCCGGTGCAGCGCTGGCCCAGGAACCCGCCAAGAAGCCGGCCGCGACCAAAAAAGCGCCCGCCAAGAAGTCCTCCAAGAAGGCCACGCCGGTCGCCGAAGTGCCCGTCACGCCGAACGGCGAGAAGTGGCAATGCGAACTGGGCCATGCGATCTACATCGCCGGCGACATGCGCCGTGACGAAGTGATCGTCGTCAACTGGGAGGCCAAGGAATACCGCCTGCCGCGCCAGGCCACCGTGACCGGTGCGGACCGCTACTACGATGCCCGCAGCGGCCTCGACCTGGTGGTGATCCCGAGCAAGGCCATGCTGTTCAACAAGAACCTGGGCCAGCGCCTGGCCGACGAGTGCCAGAACGCCGACATGCAGGCTGGCGGCTCCGCGCCGACCGTCGCCGGCGCGCTGCGCGCGCCGGTGGCCACGCCGCTGCTGGCCGCCCCGGCCGCACCGCAGGCCGATGCCCAGCAGCAGCAACCGGCCGCCCAGGCACAGCCTGCGGCCCTGGTTGCCCCGAAGCAGTAAAGAAACGCCATTACCGTAGCGTCTCGCCATCGTGATTGACGATCACGATGGCCTGCAGCGTGGCAGAGTTTCTTCGCCTCGCGCACAATAAGTGTTTGCTGTGACGGCGCGCACCCCGTGACGAACCTCGGGCGCGCGCCGGGGTCTCTCAAGAACAAGAAGCCGTAGCACCGCGTCATTCCTTCATTGGAGCCAGGTAATGCCCCACAATCTCAAAAATACCCTGAAGTCGTTCAAGATCGGCCGCAACGGTAGCGGCCAGTTCTATTCCCTGCCCCAGCTGGGCAAGGAGCTCGGCGTCGCGATCGAGCGCCTGCCTGTGTCGATTCGACTCGTGCTCGAGTCCGTGCTGCGCAACTGCGACGGCAAGAAGGTGACCGAGGAACACGTGCGGCAGCTGGCTCACTGGAAGCCCAACGCCGATCGCGTGGACGAGATCCCGTTCGTCGTGGCCCGCGTGGTGCTGCAGGATTTCACGGGCGTGCCGCTGCTCGCCGATCTGGCGGCCATGCGTAACGTGGCCGAGAAGATGGGCAAGAACCCCAAGAAGATCGAGCCGCTGGTGCCGGTGGACCTCGTGGTCGACCACTCGGTGCAGATCGACCACTTCCGCGAGAAGAAGGCGCTCGATCTGAACATGCAGCTCGAGTTCCAGCGCAACAACGAGCGCTACCAGTTCATGAAGTGGGGCATGCAGGCGTTCGACACGTTCGGCGTGGTGCAGCCCGGCTTCGGCATCGTCCACCAGGTGAACCTCGAATACCTGGCCCGTGGCGTGCACAAGAAGGGCGATGTCTATTATCCGGACACGCTCGTGGGTACCGATTCGCACACCACGATGATCAACGGCATCGGCGTGGTGGGCTGGGGCGTGGGCGGCATCGAGGCCGAGGCCGGCATGCTGGGCCAGCCCGTGTACTTCCTGACGCCGGACGTCGTGGGCGTGGAGCTGAAGGGCCGCCTGCGCGAGGGCGTGACCGCCACCGACCTCGTGCTGACGATCACCGAGATGCTGCGGCGCGAGAAGGTCGTGGGCAAGTTCGTCGAGTTCTACGGCGAAGGCACCGCGAACATCGCCGTGCCGGACCGCGCGACCATCGGCAACATGGCACCCGAATACGGCGCGACCATGGGCTTCTTCCCGGTGGACGAGAAGACCATCGACTATTTCAAGGGGACGGGCCGCACGGACGAGGAAATCGCCGCGTTCGAAGGCTACTTCCGCGCGCAGGAACTGTTCGGCGTGGCCGGCCCGGGCGAGATCGACTACAGCGTGAACCTGACGCTGGATCTCGGTTCCGTGGCCCCGTCGCTGGCAGGCCCGAAGCGTCCGCAGGACCGCATCGAGATCGGCCACGTGAAGAGCACGTTCGCGTCGCTGTTCAGCAAGCCCGTCTCCGAGAACGGCTTCAACAAGAAGCCCGAGGAACTGACGGCGCAGTACGAGACCTCCGACGGCGTGAAGGTGAAGAACGGCGACGTGCTGATCGCCGCCATCACCTCGTGCACGAACACGTCGAACCCGAGCGTGCTGCTGGCCGCGGGCCTGCTCGCGAAGAAGGCGGTGGAAGCCGGCCTGACCGTGGCGCCGCATATCAAGACCTCGCTCGCCCCGGGCAGCCGCGTGGTCACCGAGTACCTGACCAAGACCAAGCTGCTGCCGTACCTCGAGAAGCTCGGCTTCGGCGTGACGGCCTATGGCTGCACGACCTGCATCGGCAACGCGGGCGACCTGACCGCGCCGCTGAACGAGGCCATCGTCGAGAACGACCTCGTGGCCGCGGCCGTGCTGTCCGGCAACCGTAACTTCGAGGCGCGCATCCACCCGAACATCCGCGCCAACTTCCTGGCCTCGCCGCCGCTGGTCGTGGCCTACGCGATCGCCGGCACGATGACGCGCGACCTGATGACCGAGCCCGTGGGCAAGGGCAAGGACGGCCAGGACGTCTGGCTCGGCGATATCTGGCCGACGTCGGAAGAAATCCACGGCCTGCTGAAGTTCGCGCTGGATGCCAAGGTCTTCAAGAACAACTACGGCAAGGTCAAGGATCCGAGCCCGCTGTGGGCGAAGATCAAGGGCACGACGGGCCAGGTCTACGACTGGCCGGACTCGACCTACATTGCCGAGCCGCCGTTCTTCCAGGACTTCGACATCGAGCCGAAGGCCGCGAGCGCCAGCGTGCGCGGCGCCCGCGCGCTGGGCGTGTTCGGGGACTCCGTGACGACCGACCATATTTCCCCGGCCGGCTCGATCAAGGACACCTCGCCGGCGGGCAAGTACCTGCTCTCCCACGGCGTGCTCAAGGCCGACTTCAACAGCTACGGTTCGCGCCGCGGCAACCACGAGGTGATGATGCGCGGCACGTTCGCCAACGTGCGCATCAAGAACCTGATGATTCCGCCGAAGGCCGACGGCTCGCGCGTGGAAGGCGGCATTACGCTGCATCAGCCGACCGGCGACGAAATGTCGATCTACGACGCCGCGATGAAGTACATCGCCGAGGGCACGCCCACGGTGGTGTTCGGTGGCGAGGAATACGGCACCGGCTCGTCGCGCGACTGGGCGGCCAAGGGCACGCAGCTGCTGGGCGTGAAGGCCGTGATCGCGCGCAGCTTCGAGCGGATTCACCGTTCGAACCTCGTGGGCATGGGCGTGCTGCCGCTGCAGTTCAAGGGCAGCGACAGCGCACAGTCGCTGGGCATCGTCGGCAGCGAGACGTTCGACATCGAGGGCATCGAGGGCGAACTGAAGCCGCAGCAGGATGTGGTGCTGGTGATCCATCGCAGCAATGGCGACACCCAGCGCGTGCCGGTGCTGCTGCGCATCGATACGCCGATCGAGGTGGACTACTACAACCACGGCGGCATCCTGCCGTTCGTGCTGCGCCAGCTGCTGGCGGCTTGATCGACCGCTGATCGACCGCTGATCGGCCACGGCGGCCACGGATCGGGGATTTTCTTAAGGGATTTCCCCGATCCGCCCCGTAAGTTCCACGCAAGCCGGCACTGCCAGACTGCCTCCTGACAATATAACGATTAGCCAGGAGACAGCATGGTCAAGATTGTGATCGCATTCGTGGTCGTCGCGGGCGCCGCCCTCTATCTGCTCACCAAGGGCGGAGACGACGTGTCCATCGCCGGCGAGCAGCACGGCACCGAAACCCACGCCCCCGCCACGCAGAAATAACCGCGCTGGCTGCCATCGTGCGGCATCCCCGCACTCGCGGATACACGAGAGGCCCGACTGGGGCCTTCTTTTGCCAACGCAGCGAGTAGAATACCGTTTTACGCAAAACAGACGGTTTCTATCTATGGCAGGTTTTCGTCCCAAGGCTTCCCCCCGACTCTCGCCCGACGCCGAACGGCTCGTGGCCGATGCACTGGCGCTCGACGCCTCGGGCAGCCGCATGGAGGACGGCTATTGGGAGCGCCGTCTCTCTCAGCGCCTCGGGCGTCTGTTGAAAAATGGCAGCCAGACCGCGCTCGACGCGGCGCTCGAACACCTGTTCAAGCACAATGCCGACGCCTCCGACGTGCTCGCGGAACAGGCCGAGACGCTCGCGGAGTCCGCGACGATCGAGGTGGACGGCGTGCGCTACGACGCGCTGCTGATCGCCGCGCCGATCCTGGCCCATACGCGTTATGCGATTCCGTCGGGCGCGCTCAAGGGCGACGTGGCCCAGACGCTGTCCGTGCATCTGCAGGCCCACGTGCTGGCCAACGGCACCAAGGTCGCGCTGTCGCCTTACCTGTACAGCATCGACCAGCTGCCGCGCACGCATAGCGATACCTTCGCACTGACCCACAAGCTGGCCGCCGCCGCGCTGGCGGGCGCCGTGCCCAAGGTCGATCTGCGCGACCTGCCGGAAACCGCCCCGATTCTCGCCGATCCGCGCTATCTGCTGGCCGTGGTCGTCGCCCCGCACGAAGGCGCGCTGTTCCGCTGGCAGGAAGACGCCAAGGAGCACCACGCCGAGCGTTCGGTCTGCCTCGAACAATGGCGCACGCAGGTGCAACCGTCGGTGGCGATGATGCTGCCGGGCTGCGAATTCGAGCTTCTGCTGCCGGACGCGTTCTTCCTGTCCTGCCGCGAGTCCGACAAGAGCATTCGTCCGCTGACCGTGCGCGCGGCCGTCAACTACCTGAGCGGCACGCTCGATATGCCGGCCGGTCAGCTGGCCGCCGTGGTCGCGTCGTTCGGCGAGGAAGTGGTCGAGGAATACCGCGTGGGCTTCACGATCCGCGGCGAAAAGGACGTGATCTACGGCATCGTCTGGCCCGTGTATGGCCGCGAGGCGGGCGAGGTGGATGCCGAGGAAAAGGGCAATCCGCTCGAGCAGATCTGCGAGGAACTGCGTAACGTCGGCGTGGAAGACATCTTCCGCCACGCCGCGCTGTTCGATCCCGAGTACTGCGAGGACTGCGGCACGCCGCTCTACGCCGATCGCACCGGCGAGATCGTGCATGCGGAACTGCCCGAAGACGCGCCGACGCAGCAGCCGTTATTTCACTGAGCCGCTCGTTGGGACCTTCGTTGGGCTGCTCACGCAGCGCCACAGATCGTGGCCCGATGCGCCGTACTTGCGCTCGAACGGCGTCATCGGGACGGCGGGCAGCCACGGTTCCGTGACTGCCGGGCGGCCCACCATCTCCAGCGCGGCCGCGAACTCGTCGATATAGATCTTCCAGTTGCTGCGGCATTCGAGATAATCGCCCAGCGCCGCCAGCGCGGGAAACACCGCGTGGCCCTGCCAGCGCCGCCCCAGATGCCCAATCTTCGGCCACGGGTTCGGGTACAGCACGTAATGGCGCGCCACCGGCACCCCATCCGCCACGAGCATGCGCCAGACATCGACGAGGTCCGCGCGCGCCCAGTGGTAATTGCCGGGCATCTCCCCTTCCCACCAGTCCTTGCCCGCGGTCAGCCGTTTTTCGGATTGATCGACGCCGATCACGAAGTGGTCAGGATAGGCGCGCGCGAGGCGCAGCGTGCTCTCGCCGACGCCACATCCGGCATCGAGGATCAGCGGCCTATCCCCTCCCCCACCGCCCGCGCGGCGCCATGCGGACAGCGCCTCGTCCATGGCGTGACGGCTGGCGTCGCCGATGGGCTTGCGGAACGGCTCGGCGAGGTGGCGGGCCACGCGCGCGGCCAGATGATCGTGGATATCGGTCTGCGCGGAGGCGATGGTGCGGGAATTGGCGAACATGGGCGCCGATTTTACTGGCAACCGGCGGGCATTCGTAACTGGCCGGCGCGCTCGCGTCGATGTAAGTTTGGCGGCACAATGCCGAGTTGACGACCGCAGAGGAGCTTCCGATGAAGATCTATCACCAAGTTGGCCAATGGTTCGCACGCGCCGCCGCGGCACTCGCGCTCGGCACGGCCCTGCTGGTCCCGGGCCATGCGGCCCTGGCCGAAGACCTGCGCGTGGGCCTCGCCGCCGACGTCACATCGATGGATCCGCAATGGAACAACGCGGGCCCGAACAATGCCATCGCGCTGCATGTGTTCGAGTCGCTCGTGTTCATGGACAAGAACGCACGCTATATCCCCGGCCTCGCGCTGTCGTGGAAGCCCGTCAATCCCACCACGTGGGAGATCAAGCTGCGGCCGAACGTCAAATGGCATGACGGCTCGCCGTTCACGAGCGCCGACGTGAAGGCCTCGCTCGAGCGCCCCGAGAAACTCGTGAACAGCCCCGGCACGTTCACGAGCTACACCAAGCCCATCAAGAGCATCGACACGCCCGACGCGCTCACGGTCCGGCTGACGATGAACGTGCAGAACTACGCGAACCTCGCCAACGACCTGAACAGCGTGCCGATCATGCCGAAGGCGGTGGCCGCCACGCTCACGCAGGCGGACTTCGACTCGGGCAAGCTGATGATCGGCACGGGGCCGTTCAAATTCGTGCGCTTTGCGCGCGGGCAGGAAATCGTGATGCAGCGTAATCCCGATTACTGGGGACCGAAGGTCGACTGGGACCGCGTGACGTTCCGCATCCTGACCGACAACGGCGCGCGCACGGCCGCCCTGCTCTCTGGCGATGTGGACGTGATCGAATCCGTGCCGGCGGCAGACGTCGCGCGCTTCAAGCAGAACACCAAGTTCCGCATCGAGCAGCAGGTATCGTGGCGCACGATCTTCTGGCAGATGGACCAGTCGCGCGACAATCCGCCGTTCGTCACCGACAAGGCCGGCAAGCCACTGGGCAAGAATCCGTTCAAGGATGCGCGTGTGCGGGCCGCCATCAGCAAGGCGCTCAATCGCGATGCAATCGTCAGCCGCATCATGGAAGGGCTCGCGGTGCCGGCCTCGTCGATCGTGTCGCCGCAGATCTTCGGGCATCCGGGGACCAAACCCGATGCCTACGATCCCGAAGGCGCGAAAAAGCTGCTGGCCGCCGCCGGGTATCCGAATGGCTTCGGGCTGACGCTGCATGCGACCAACAACCGCTATCTGAACGACAACGCGGTGGCGCAGGCCACGGCCGCGATGCTGACGCGTATCGGCATTCAGACCAAGGTGGAAACGATGCCCGTGGCCGCGTACTTCACGCGCGCGCGTCAGGGCGAGTTCTCGTTCCAGATGCTGGGATGGGGCTCGGCGGCCGCGGACGTGGCATTGCGCTCGATTACCGGCACGCCGAATCCGCAGACGGGCTACGGCACGTGGAACTGGGGCAAGTACAGCAATCCGCAGCTGGACAAGCTTATCGAGACCTCGCTGACGACGGTCAGCAGCGACAAGGCGCGCGAAGAGAACGCGCGCGCGGCGGCAAGGTTCGCGCTCGACGACCACGCGATCATTCCCTCGCATAGCCAGCTGGCGATGTGGGCGATGCGCAAGGGCGTTCGCTACGAGGCCCGCACGGACGAGTGGTCGCTCGCGCAGTTCTTCCACAAGGAGTAATGGCGAAGGTGCCCGCGCGGGGCACCCTTTCCGTCAGATCACGAGCCGTGCTTCCTGCCGCGCATTCGCCGCGCGCAGCTTCTTCACCCAATCCTTCGCGGGCAATCTGGTCGTCGCCTCGACGACCTCGGCCCGTGCCTCGATCGTGTCCCACGACACGTCGATGCGCGGGCCGTTGAAAGCCATCGCGATGATGTTGCCGTCGTGGACTTCCGGAAACACGAGCACGCGATTGTCGAAGGCTTCGCAGATGCGCACGATGTTCTTCGGAAAACTCTCGTGGTCGCCGAACAGGTTGATCGTCATCACGCCCGGCGCCTTCAGCACGCGCCGGCATGCGTTGTAGAACGCGGTGGTGTCGAGCACGGGGCCGCGCGCGGTGGCATCGTACAGGTCCACCTGCAGCGCGTCGATGCTCGCGATGTTCGCGCGATCCATCACGAAGTCCCACGCGTCCTGCTCGCGCACGGTCAGACGCGCATCGTCCTCGCGCAGGCCGAACATGCTGCGTCCCGCGATGATCACCGCGGGATTGAGTTCGACGGCCGTCACCTTCGCGCGCGCGAAATAGCGATGGCAGAACTTGGTCAGCGCCGCGGCGCCAAGCCCGAGCTGCGCCACATGGAAGCCGTCGGCGGACGGCGACTGGAACAGCAGCCACGCCATCATCTGCTGCGCATATTCGAGCTCGATGGCATCGGGCTTGCGCAGGCGCATCGCACCCTGCACCCACTCGGTACCGAAATGGAGATAGCGCACGCCGTCCATCTCGGAGAACGTCACCGGCGCGAAGCGCGGCGTCATGCGGGATTCGTCGCCGAAGTCGTGGCGCGCGGCGCGCGGTTCGCGCGTACCCTCGCTGGAGCGGGTGCCCCGGGCGGGACGGCGGGAGGCCACCGCCTCGATCGATTTGCGTTTCAGAAGCGTCATATTGCGGAGGAATGCGCCAACGGCGCGTGAAATCATTCAGCCCAGCGCCGATTGCGCGCGCTGCAGCCATTCGCGATTGTGCTCGCGGGCATGACGCGGCCAGTGGCGCGCGTCGTGGACGATCTCGGTATAGAGCGCCTTAGCGCGTTCCCGGTCCGCTGCGTCGGGCTGTTTGGCCAGCCAGTCTGCGAACAGGCAACGTGCCGCCACGTCGCTGGCGCTCGTCAGCGCCTGCTCGAAGGCAGCCCGGGTGCCATCGGCACCGAGCACCGCGAGCGTGCGCGCATAAAGCAGTGTCGGATCCGACTGCTCGCGCGAGATCGGATTGACCTCGAACAGCCGCTCCAGCGTCTGCCGCGCGGCCGCGTGCTGGCCCGTGGCGAACTGGGCGCGGCCCAGGCCGAGCAGCAGCGCCGGATCGGCGGCGAACGGCCCGTTCGCGGCGGCCTGGTAGTGCTCGAGCGCCTCGGCCGGGTTGCCGGCATCGAGCAGCGCGGCGCCCAGGCGCATACGGGCATCGACGGTGGGGGCGCGATCGAACGCGTCGCGCGCCTCGCGCACGGCACGGTTCGGATCGACGATCTGCCGGATGGCGCGGCCGGCCGCCCGGGCCCCGCGCGTCTGGCGCAGGCTCGGCAGATAAATGGCGAAGCAATACACGATGCTGCCGAGGCCCGGGAAAATGAACAGCAGCAGCAGCCAGTACATGTTCTGGTGGGTACGCACGGCATGCACGGCGAAGAAGATCGCCACGATGACATGCAGGCCGATACCACCGAATCCGAGGTAAGAAGACATGGATCAATCCGAAATCGGGTTTAGCACGCGGCGCGGGTCGGGAAGACGGAATGCGGCGCCACGGACGCGATTGTGACAGATGCGGGCCGGCTGGCTCTCGCCGGGCGCGGCACGCCCCTGTCTTTGGTCTCTCGGTGGCCACTAAAGTTTTCGCAGTTTCGTGCCGTTCTCCGTGACAGGCTCTTCCCTCGACAGGATTACAGCAATGACCAGCGTCTCCGGCACCAGCCTCGCCAACATCACGCCACAGGTCCTGACGCCGCGCGACACCATCGCCGCGCAGCAGGCCTCCAATAAGTCAGCGGCCACTTCCACCCCGGACGCCGCCACCGGCACCACCACGGGCGAAGCCGACCGCAGCGGCCGCATCCAGGGCCCCACCCTCGCCGGCGGCGCAGCCTCGGCCGGCGGCGCGGCACAGGGAACCGAGGACGACAGCAACGAGTCGGTCACGATCAAGACGATCAAGGAGATGATCGAACAGATCCAGAAACAGCTGGCGGTGGTGCAGCAGCAGATCCAGAGTATCCAGTCGAGCGACATGGACGAACGCCTCAAGGCGACGCAACTGGCCGGCTTGCAGGGGCAGGCCAACACGCTGCAGGGCGCGTTGAGGGCGGCCATGGCGAAGCTGGCGGAGGCGATTCAGCAGGAAAGTGGCAGCATGGTGGGGAACAACGTCGATACGACGGTCTGAATCCGCTCCCCCCCCTTCGACCCGCCTCGACCCGCCTTTTCCGATCCGGCCCTACGGATCCTTGCGCGGCGCCCACCACGGCGCCGCGTACCCCGCGCCCCCTACCTCCCCTCTCCCCTCCCTCGCCAGCCATTTCAACTTCCGTTGAACCGCTATCGCTACGCGCCTCTGCGTTTCTTAAGCTGATCAGGCAGCCATAGCGCTGCGTCGGGCGCGAACACCGCGTCCCATTGCCGCCCCCTTCCTGTTTACGCCAAAGGAGCGCCTTCCATGGGCCAACATCGACTCAATGCCGAAGTGCTATGCGATCACGCAACGCCGGACCAGATGTCCGCGTTCCGCATGCATATGGACCTGACCTTTCCCGTCGAAGACCTGGGCATGCTGCACGGCATGCTGAAGGACGACCACTGGGAAGCATTCTCCGACTATTTCTGCAGGCGGTATCCGCAGCACCGGCAACTGATCGAAACCTGGTGCGCGGGCAGCGCGCGACGCCGCGCACAGGGCCGGCATGGCGCCGATGCCGCCACGATGGCTGCCGCCGTCTGACACGACGCATGCATGCGCCGCGGCGAACGACGTCCCGGCGCGTGTCGCCATGCCTGCCATGTCCAGCCATGTCCCAATGTCGCGCCGCGCAAGCGTGGCGCTCGCCTGCACCTGCCTGTACCTGCGCATCATTCTGGTAACGGTCCTCTTCGAAGTCCTGCAACCGCTCCTCCCGCTTATCGGCCGCGATCTCGCCCTCGGCCCGGACTTGCTGCAATCGCTGCTCTCGGCGGCAACGATCATGACGGCGGGTGTCTCCCTGCTTGGCCACCCGATCGTCGACCGTGTGGGCCGCCGGACAATGGTGACGATGAGTGCAGTGCTCGTTTGCGCGCTCGGACTGCTGAGCACGGCGGTGACTTCCGGCCTTGGCTACGCCGTTATCTTGCCTGCCATACTCGTCGTGAACGCCATGGGCTCAATTGCCGCACGGGCGTTGCTGCGCGACCTATCCGGCGCGGAAGGTTATGGAAAGGTATATGCATACGGGCAGGCCGCGCTGGAAACGGCGTGTACCGTGGCACCGCTTGCCGCGGGTGTCATGGCAATCGCGTGGGGCTGGCGTACGACCTTCGCCGTGTTCTGTATCGCGCTGCTGCTGATCGTGCCGATGATCGGATGGTTCGTCCCCACGCTCGCAGGGACGAGAGAGCGCACTCGCACATGCCGCGCGCGACGTCACGGCACCGGGCAGGTTTGGTGGCACCATCCATCGCTCCCGCCGATCGCGCTGTTATGCGCAACGCACGCCGGCTACACCGCGCTGCTGGTGGCCGCACCATTCCTGTTGATGGACCGCTTCGACATGTCCGTCGTTGCCGTCGGTGCTGTACTGTCCGGCTTCGCCTGCGTCGGCGTCACCGGCTACCTCGCCACTGGCGCACTGATGGCGCGTATCGCCCCGCTTCGCTGCATGCGCGCCGGCGTGTTCCTGCAGGGCGTATGCGCATGCGCACTGATCGCGCTGACCGTGCAGCCACACGTCTCGCTGCCGCTGTTCATGCTCGCGCTCGCGACGGCACAACTCGGCTTTTGCATGGTCGTACCCACAGCAAACGCCCGAGCGATGGATGTGCCGGAAGACAGTCGCACCGCCATCGCAGGCACGCTCAACGGATTTCTGGCACTGGTCGGCGGTGCGGCGGCGCTGATTGCCAGTCTGGCATACGACGGTACCGCGACATCGCTTGCCATCGTGTATGCCGTCGCGGCACTGGCGGCGGCCGGCGTGCTTCGCGTGGGATTCAGTCAAGCACATCGAGCGCCTGACGAAGGCGCTCGATGAATCGTGATCAGACGAGGCTGACTTCGAGATGCCGGCCCAGCGTACCAAGGGCCGTTTCCAGCGATTCAACACGCGTCGCGTGGTTCATCTTCAGCATTCGGTCCACCTGGACTTGATTGATGCCCATTCGGCGTGCCAGGTCGGATTTGCGTACTTTCTGCGCCAACATTTCGTTAGCGAGTAGCACCTTGGTGGCCGTCAGTACCGGCAACTGGACCACCCGCTGGCCTCGCTTCGGCTTGGAGGGCATAGGGATAGGCCGCTTCTCCGCGAAATAGATCTCGAAGGCCGCTTCCAGCGCATCCAAGGCTTGTGTCAGTGCATCGTCTTCCGATTCCCCTGCCGTGATGGCTTCTGGCACGTCCTTGAAGGTAACCAGCAGCGTGCCATTGTCATCGGGCGTCAAATTCACTGGATACGCAAACATGGGAACTCCTGTCGTGGATGGCGAAGAACTGCCGCAAGAACGCGGGGCGAGCATCGCGTCATTTGATCCCGAGCTGCTTCTTGATGGCTTCGACGAGGCCGGTACCGATTTCCCTGGCGCCGTGATCAGGGAAGATCGTTGTCTTGCCATTCAGGGTGACTCGGTAGTGGCTGGAACCAGCCTTGTGCTTCTCGAACGTCGCACCCTGCCTGGCCAGCCAGCGTCGGAACTCGCTGTACTTCATGTATCCCCCGTTTGATGTGGGGGGCTAGCGGATGATACAACATCTATGTTGTATTTCGCAAGGCGCGACGACCATCAGGCGGGGCAGTGTGCTCCATCATTTTGCGGGGAGACGTGGTTCGTGACGTAGATCGAATGGCTGATGGTTGCCGCGATCCGCGCACAGAGGGCGGAACAGTAAAACTACTGACAACGGTGTATAGGGAAAGCAGCCGTACCGTCGCGTCACGCGGCAAGGCACGCTCGCAGGCGAAGCCATTCCGACAGCTTCGCCCGATAGGGCACCGCCGCGTAAGCGGGACTACTGGATGGCAACCGCATGACCCGATAGCGCTCCGTCAGCGAACCGAGCGCGCGCGTGCCGATCTTCTCCGCGGTGCCGCCATTGAACGCAATCACTTCCAGCTTCGGCAAAGTCTCGATCAACGCGATCAGGTCATTGCTCGCATGATTGCGAATGCTGCTGTCCAGACTGCCTGCGCGCTGCGCTTCCGCTACCACGTCCCAAAGCCCGATGCGATGTTGCAAGAGCGTTTGAAGACGGCTTGCGTACTCCATGCCGACGAGATCCCGTTCGAGGATCTCGCTCATCAGATGCCAGAAGCGGTTCTGCTTGTGCGCGTAATACTGGCTCTGCGCGAGCGAGACTTCGCCCGGCAGGCTGCCGAGGATCAGGACGCGTGTGTTCGCGTCCACCACCGGGGGAAAGCACCGTTTGGTCGTCAATGTGCCCTCACCCCGGCTCTCGTTCCGCTACCTCAGGCCAGCAGACGGTTCACGCGTTGCACGTACGCCGCCGGATCGTCCAGCATCCCGCCCTCCGCCAGCAGCGCCTGATCGAACAGCACCCGCACGCGGTCGCCGAAGGCTTCGCCGTCGGGGATGTCGCGCAGCTTCTTCACCAGCGCATGCTCCGGGTTCAGTTCCAGGATCGGCTGGGCGTCGGGGGCCTTCTGGCCAGCTTGCTTGAGCAGGCGTTGCAGATAACCGCTCATGTCGCCGTCGTCGGACACCAGGCACGAGGCCGATTCGGTCAGGCGCAGCGTCACGCGCACGTCCTTGGCCTTCCCCTCGAGCACGGTCTTGGCGCGGTCTACCACTTCCTTCCATTCGGTCTCGGCCTTCTCCTGCTCGGCCTTCTCCTCGGCATCGGCCAGCGAGCCGAGGTCGAGGTCGCCGCGCGCGACGGAGACGAGGTCCTTGCCATCGAACTGGTTCAGGAACGACAGCATGTATTCGTCCACGCGCTCGGTCAGCAGCAGGACTTCGATACCCTTCTTGCGGAACACCTCGAGGTGCGGGCTCGACTTGGCCGCGGCGTACGTGTCGGCCGTGACGTAGTAAATCTTGTCCTGCCCTTCCTTCATGCGGCCCACGTACGCGGCGAGCGACACCGATTGCTCGGCCGTATCCGCATGCGTCGACGCAAAGCGCAGCAGCTTGGCGATCCGCTCGGTGTTTGCATGATCCTCGCCCGTGCCTTCCTTCAGCACCTGGCCGAACTGTTCCCAGAACGTCGTGTACTTGGCGCGATCGGCTTCGTCCTCGCTGTCCGCCAGCGACTCCAGCATCGACAGCACGCGCTTCGTGCAGCCTTCGCGAATCGCCTTCACATCGCGCGACTCCTGCAGCAGTTCGCGCGACACGTTCAGCGGCAGGTCCGCCGAGTCCACCACGCCCTTGACGAAGCGCAGGTACGCCGGCAGCAGCTGGTCCGCATCGTCCATGATGAACACGCGCTTCACATACAGCTTGAGGCCGGCCTTGTGGTTGCGATCGAACAGATCGAACGGCGCACGCGCGGGAATGTACAGCAGCTGCGTGTACTCGCTGCGCCCTTCCACGCGGTTGTGCGTCCACGTCAGCGGCGCCTGGTTGTCGTGCGACAGGTGCTGGTAGAACGCCTGGTATTGCTCGTCGGTGATATCGCTCTTGTTACGCGTCCAGAGCGCGCTCGCCTGGTTCACGCTCTCCCATTCGCCCGTGACCTTGTGCGTGCTCGACTCCGCGTCCCACTCTTCCTTGGGCATGCGAATCGGCAGCGAAATATGGTCCGAGTACTTCTGGATGATATGGCGCAGGCGGTAGGCGGACAGGAAGTCGTCCTCGCCCTCGCGCAGATGCAGCGTGATGGTGGTGCCGCGCTCGGCGCGCGAGATCGCGTCGATCGTGAATTCGCCATCGCCCGCGCTTTCCCAGCGCACGGCCTCGTCGGCCGCCAGGCCCGCGCGGCGCGTTTCCACCGTGACCTTGTCCGCGACGATAAATGCCGAATAGAAGCCCACGCCGAACTGGCCGATCAGCGCCGCATCCTTTTGCTGATCGCCCGAGAGTTGCTGGAAGAACTCTTTCGTGCCCGAACGCGCGATCGTGCCGAGGTTGCGAATCGCCTCGTCGCGGCTCATGCCGATACCGTTGTCGGTGATACGAAGCGTGCGCGTGGCGGCGTCGGCTTCGATGCGGATGGCCAGATCGGCGTCGTTCTCGAGCAGCGACGGATTGGCAATGGCCTCGAAGCGCAGTTTGTCGGTGGCGTCGGAGGCGTTGGATACCAGCTCGCGCAGGAAAATTTCCTTGTTGCTGTACAGCGAGTGGATCATCAGATGCAGCAGCTGCTTCACTTCCGCCTGGAAGCTCATCGTCTCGTGCGGCGCGGTCATGGTTCTCCTCTTGAAAACGAAACAATCGACAGGTCAATGCCCCGGCCGGTCAAAGCGGCGCGGGGTCGATGTGCGGTGAAATAGGGACGCGGCCCGGGATTTTCAAGGCCGGCGGTCGAGCTGGACGGCCAGAAACCGCAGCATCCCGGGATCCGAACTGCTGGCCACGTTGAACCGCATCCAGCCCGACGGCAGCTGCGACGGCGAGAACAGGCTGCCCGGCGCGAACAGATACCCCTCCTCGTGGCCGGCCGTGGCAATGGCATTGGTGTCCACGCCCGAATCGGCCCACAGGTACATGCCGGCCGACTGCCCCGGGAACATGCGCAGGCCCAGATCCTCGAGCGCGCGCCGGGTCTCGTCCCGCGCGCGGTCCAGCCGCATGCGCACGCGTTCCACGTGCTTGCGGTAGTGGCCCTCGGTCAGCACCTTGTAGAGCACGCGCTCGTTGATCTCGGGCGTGGCCATGCCGGTCAGCAGCTTGCTGTCGGTCAGCGTGACCGCGAGGTCCGGGCTGGCCGCGATAAAGCCCACCCGGAGGTTGGCCGCGAGCGTCTTGGAAAAACTGCCGAGGTAGATCACGCGGCGCAGCTGGTCGAGGCTGGCCAGCCGCGTCGCCGCATGGCCGGGCGGGCACAGGTCGCAGTAGATGTCGTCCTCGACGATCAGGAAGTCGTACTGCTCGGCCAGTTGCAGCAGCCGGAACGCGCGCGCCGCGGAGAGCGAGGTGCCGGTCGGGTTGTGCAGCACGGAATTGACCACGAACAGCTTGGGCCGATGCGCCTGCACGATGCGCTCGAGCGCTTCCAGATCCGGCCCATCGGGCGTGTACGGCACGCCGATCACCTGGGCACCCTGCGCGGCAAAGCGCGCGAACATCACGAACCACGCGGGATCGCCCACGAGCACCGCATCGCCGGGATGCAGGAACTGCCGCGCGATCAGGTCGAACGCCTGCGTGATGCCCGACGTCATGACGATCTGCTCGGGTGTGACGCCGATCTCGAGCTCTTCCAGCCGCGTCCGCAACTGCTGCCGCAGCGGCAGAAAGCCCTGGGGCGTACCGCTGGCGAGGAAGTGATTGCCGGGCTGGCGCCCCAGACCGCGCAGCGCGCTGCCAACGAGCTCGCCGTCGAGCCAGTCGTTGGGCAGGAACCCCCAACCGGGCGCCTTGTGAGGCTCCGCCGAGTGGAACATGCTGCGCAGCAGCCATGTGACGTCAATGGCACGCGAGGTCGGCGGCGTGGCCGCGATGGCCGCCGCATGCTGGCTCGCGCGCTCCCGCACGTAAAAGCCCGAACCGCGGCGCGACTCGAGGTAGCCGAGCGCGACCAGCCGCTCGTAGGCTTCCACCACCGTAAAGCGGGAGATGCCCTTTTCCTGCGCCAGTTGCCGGATGGAGGGCATGCGCATGCCCGCGCGGAACACGCGCTCGTCGATGCGCAACCGGGCCCATTCGGTGAGCTGCTCGACCAGCGTCATCTGGGCCGATGGCACCGGGTCGGGCAGGCGCTCGGTCCCGGGCATGACGAGACGCAAGGATCGGGCGCCAGCGCTAGCTTTTCCGGCGCCTTTTTCACTATCCTTGCGGTCTTGGCCGGCACGCTCGGTGCCGTCCTGGATGCTTTCCATGTGGTGCTCCCGCAACTGTACAGAATACGATCCGCAGAACTGTACCGGTACTGTACCGAGAACCTTGTCTACCATCAACCCACGATGACACTCGCCCTCGACCACCTCGTGATTGCCGCGCCGGACCTCGACACCGGTGCCGACTACGTAGCCGCCGCGCTCGGCGTTGCGCCGGCCGGCGGGGGCGCCCATGCGCGCATGGGCACGCACAACCGCGTGCTCGGCATGTATGGCGGCGTCTATCTCGAAGTCATCGCCATCGATCCCGCGGCAACGGGCCAGCACGCGCCCGAGCGGCCACGCTGGTTCGGCCTCGATGGCGAACTCGTGCAGCAGCGCCTGCGCGACGGCCCGTTCCTGCTGCACTGGGCTGCGCGCGTGGAACGCCCCGCCGACCTGTCGCGCTGGCAGGCGCAGTATCCGGACCGCATCGCCCCCGCCATTCCCATGTCGCGCGGCCATCTGCACTGGCGCCTCACGGTGCCGGACGACGGCTCGCTGCCCGCGTGGCGCGGCGAGGCGGCCAGCGCCGGCGAGGGCGTGTTCCCGACGCTGATCCAGTGGGACGTGGCCGACTATCCCGGCAGGAGCCTGCCGCGACAGGACCTCGCCCTGCGCAGGCTGCACGGCAGCCATCCGCATGCGGAACTGCTGCGCCAGGGCCTCGCGTGGATCGGCGCCGACCACCTGATCGCGATCGAACAGACCGATGGCGTGCCGTTGCTGCGCGCCGAAATCGAAACCCCGAACGGCGTGAAGACGCTGCAGTAGCCCCAGCACCCAGAAGAACGGAGACCCCGGATGTCCGCCCCCACCCGCAAGCGCTTCGACGACGATGCCTACCTGACCTCGTGCGAGGCCACCGTGATCGCCGCGAGCGACGACGGCATCGAACTCGACCAGACCGTGTGCTACGCGCGCAGCGGCGGACAGGCTGGCGACACCGGCACGCTCACGCTCGCCGACGGCAGCACGCTGGCGATCGCCGATACGGTCTACGCCGACGATCGCACGCGCATCGTGCACGTGCTGGCATCCGACGCCCCCTCGAACCCAGCCCGCCCCGCCGTGGGCGATCGCGTGACGGTGACCATCGACTGGACGCGCCGCCATCGCCTGATGCGCCTGCACACGTGCCTGCATCTGCTGGGCTCGCTGATTCCCGTGCCCGTGACGGGCTGCGGCATCTCGCCCGACTCCGCGCGCATCGACTTCGATCTGCCCGAGTCGACGCTCGACAAGGCGGACCTGACCACACGGCTCAACGCCCTGATCGACGCGCAGACGGAACTGCGCATCGACCGCATCACGCCGGAAGCGCTCGCCGCGCAGCCCGACCTCGTGCGCACGATCGGCGCCGCGCCGCCGGCCGGTACCGAGACCATCCGCATCATCGAGATTCCCGGCGTCGATCGCCAGCCGTGCGGCGGCACGCATGTGGCCAACACGCGCGAGATCGGCGCGATCGTCGTCACGAAGATCGAGAAGAAGAGCCGCACCAACCGACGCGTGGTCGTGAATTTCGCATGAACAACGCCTGGCTTGCCGGTCTGCCCCCCGAACAGTTTCTCGCGCTCGTCACGCTGCTGGTCGTCGGTACGTTCACCCCCGGCCCGAACACGACCATCGCCGCCGTCACCGGCGCGAACTTCGGCGCGCGCGCCACGTTGCCGCACAGCCTCGGCGTGTCGATCGGGTTCGCGAGCATCGTCGCGCTCTGCGCGGCCGGTGTCGGCGCGCTGATTCTCGCAAGCCCGTGGCTCGCCACGCTCATCCACGTGGCCGGCGTGATCTATCTGCTGTGGCTCGCGGCACGCATCGCACGCGGCACCAGGCTTTCGGAGAAGCAGGTCCTGCGCCCGATGACCGTGTGGCAATCGGCGGCGCTGCAGTACGCGAACATCAAGGCGTGGATGCTGTCGCTGGCCGTCGCCGCGTCCTATATGGCCGGCGCGCCCTCGACGCTCCATCGCGCGGCGCTCGTCAGCGCGGTGTTCGCGACGCTCGGTTTTATCAGCAACGGGTTCTACGGCGTGCTCGGCGCGTCGCTGCGCCAATGGCTCTCGCACGGCAACCGCGTGGCGTGGTTCAACCGGATCATGGGACTCGCGCTCGGCGCCACGGCGCTGTGGATCGCCATGGGCGCCCGCCCCGGTGCCCATTAGCACGACGACGGAGACCTGCGCCATGACACAACACACGAACACCCCCGCCGGCGGCGGCATGCTGCTGGGATTCATCGGCGTGGCCATCTTCAGCCAGACGCTGCCGTTCACGCGCATGGCCGTGGCCGAGTTCGACGCGCTATTCGTGGCGCTCGGGCGCGCGGTCATCGCCGCCGTGCTCGCGCTCGGCCTGCTGGCCCTGCGCGGCGCGCTGGCGGCGGACCGGCGGCCGCGCGGCCGGCAATGGGCGCGGCTGATCGTCACGGCCGTCGGCGTCGTGGCCGGTTTCCCGGTGTTCTCGTCGCTGGCCATGCGCGAGGTACCCGCCGCGCACGGCGCGATCGTCATCGGCCTGCTGCCGCTGGCCACGGCCGTGTTCGCCGCATGGTTCGGGCAGGAGCGCCCCTCGTTCGCCTTCTGGCTGTCCGCGCTCGCGGGCAGCGCGCTCGTGGTGGGCTTTGCGCTGTGGCAAGGTGCGGGCGGCCTGCAGCACGCCGACTGGTATCTGTTCGCGGCCGTGGTGCTCGGCGCGCTCGGCTACGCCGAAGGCGGCAAGCTCTCGCGCGAACTCGGCGGACTGGAAACCATCAGCTGGGCGCTCGTGGTGTCGCTGCCGCTGCTGCTTCCCGTGGTGGGCTGGCTCGCGCACGCGGACGCCGCCGCCATTGCCGCCGCGTCTCCGCGCGCATGGCTCGGCATGGCCTATGTGTCCGTGTTCTCGATGTTCGTCGGCTTCCTGTTCTGGTACGCCGGACTGGCAAAAGGCGGCGTGGCCCGCGTCGGCCAGATACAATTGCTGCAACCGTTTCTTACACTCGCGGGCGGCGCCCTCATTCTGGGCGAGCCGCTCGACGCCGCGACGATCGGTTTTGCCATCGCGGTCATCGCCGTGGTGGCGCTGGGCCGGCGGGCGGCCGTGGGCGGCGCGGCCCCGGCAGGCCAGCCAGGCTCTGGCCCGGATGCCAGACCGAATACCAGCCTGAACACCCGCCTCGATACCCGGCCCACGGCCCCGGGACGTTTTCACTGAAGGAGAATGCATGTCCGTCTATGACACCCTCTCGCGCCTCGGCGTGGAACTGCCCACCGCGGGCGCACCGGCCGCCGCCTACGTGATGGCCGCGCAGACCGGCAACACGGTCTTCCTGTCGGGCCATATCGCGAAGAAGGATGGCAAGCCCTGGGTCGGCAAGCTCGGCAAGGACGTCGATACCGAAACCGGCAAGGCCGCCGCGCGCGCGATCGCCATCGACCTGCTCGCCACGCTGCACGCCCATGTGGGCGACCTGAACCGCGTCACGCGCATCGTCAAGGTCATGAGCCTCGTCAACTCCACGCTCGAGTACACCGAACAGCATCTGGTGACCAACGGCTGCTCGGAATTCCTCGTGGAAGTGTTCGGCGACAAGGGCAAGCATGCGCGTAGCGCCTTCGGCGTGGCGCAGATTCCGCTCGGCGCCTGCGTCGAGATCGAAATGATCGTCGAAGTGAAGTAACCTAGCACCCCACACGATTCACCCCCACGACCAGTAGAGACACATCATGAAATGGGCTATCTCCCGCCGGGCACAGCAACTGACCAGCTCGGCCATCCGCGAAATCCTGAAGGTCACCGAGCGTCCGGAAGTCATTTCCTTCGCCGGCGGCCTGCCCTCTCCGGCATCGTTCCCGGTAGCGGCAATGGAAGCCGCGGTAGCCCGTGTATTCGCCGACAACCCGCAGGCCGCGCTGCAGTACGCTTCCACCGAGGGGTATCTGCCGCTGCGCGAGTTCGTGGCGAAGCGCTACAACGTGGGGGTGGAACGCGTGCTCATCACCACCGGCTCGCAACAGGCGCTCGACCTGATCGCGAAGGTCATGATCGACCCGGGCAGCCCCGTGCTGGTGGAGACGCCGAGCTACCTCGGCGCGCTGCAGGCCTTCTCGCTGTTCGAACCCGAATTCGTGTCGGTGCCGACCGACGAACGCGGTCTGCTGCCCGAGGCACTGACGCGTGAACTGACCAGCGGCGCGCGCTTCCTGTACGCGCTGCCGAACTTCCAGAACCCGACCGGCCGCCGCCTGCCGCTCGAGCGCCGCCAGGCGCTGATCGCGCGCGCGAAGGAACTGGACCTGCTGATCGTGGAAGACGATCCCTACGGCGAACTGAGCTATACCGGCGACCAGCTGCCGACGCTGCTGTCGATGAACCCGGACGGCGTGATCTACATGGGCTCGTTCTCGAAGATCCTGGCCCCCGGCCTGCGCCTCGGCTTCGTGATCGCCCCGCCCGACCTGCATTTCAAGCTATGCCAGGCCAAGCAGGCCTCGGACCTGCACACGCCCAGCTTCACGCAGCGCCTCGCGTACGAGAGCGTGCGCGACGGCCTGCTCGAGCGCCATATCCCGACCATCCGCGACCTGTACGGCAAGCAGTGCGAGTGCATGCTCGACGCGCTGACGCGCCATATGCCCGCGGGCGTGACCTGGAACCGCCCCGAAGGCGGCATGTTCATCTGGGTGGAGCTGCCCGAAGGCCTCGACAGCATGAAGATCCTCGAGGAAGCCGTGCGCCGCAACGTGGCCTACGTGCCGGGCGCGCCGTTCTATGCGGGCGCGCCGCGCAAGAACACGCTGCGCCTCGCGTTCGTGACGGTACCGCCGGAACGCATCGAGCAGGGCGTGACGATCCTTGGCGAGCTGTTCCGCGAAGCGATCGCGCAGGCCGCGCCGCAGGCCCGCGCGGCCTGATCGACCGATCGACCGATCGACCGATCGACCGATCGACCTCACATAGCGAACACGGGAACCCGCGCGATGGCACAGCCAGACTTCGGTGCAGACGACGGACAGGGCCAGGGCATGCTCCGCATCTGGGGCCGGCTCTCGTCGATCAACGTGCAGAAGGTGGTCTGGTGCGCGCGCGAGCTGCACCTCGACCACGAACGCATCGATATCGGCCACGTGCGCGGGGAGCTGGACACCGAAGCCTATGTGCGGCTCAACCCGAACCGCCTGATTCCCGTGATCGAGGATTTCCGCGGCACGGACGTCGGTGGCGAACCGTTCGTGCTGTGGGAGTCGAACGCGATCGTGCGCTATCTGTGCGCGCGCTATGGCGAGGGCACGCTGTGGCCCGCCGACGTCAAGGCGCGCGCGTCCGCGGACCGGTGGATGGACTGGCAGACGACCGCTTTCAGCCCCGCCATGGGGCCGGCCTTCCTGAACCTCGTGCGTGCGCCGGCCGACGCCCGCGACGACGCCGTGATCGCGGCCTCGTGCGCCCGTACCGAGCCGCTCGCGGCCATGCTTGACGCCGCGCTCGAAGGCAAGGAATTCATCGGCGGCGACCGCTTCACCATGGCCGACATCTCGCTCGCCTGCGCCGCCCATCGCTGGTTCGGCACACCCGCACCCCACGCCGCGCGACCGCATCTCGAGCGCTGGCTTGCCGCCATGCGCGCCCGCCCGGCCGCGACCGGCATCCTCGTCCTCCCCCTCCAGTAATTTCCCTCGAAATCGAACGCGCGTTTGAGGAGTACCCTCCCGTTGGGTCCCAGGAACGTGCGTCGCGATGCCCTCGCTCCCCCGAGCAAACCCTGATCCCTGAATCCGATTCACGGAGTCCGTGACCGGAATTTGGGCCGTTCGCGATAGACCGCTCCTTAAAATCCGACATTTGCCATACAAGCGGCGGTCGCCGCACGTGGCAAAACGGTCGTCCAGGCACAAAGAGGCAAGGCGGCCGCCAACACCAGAGGAGGAGTCATCGTGTGGAGTCAAGTCTATGACCCGCTAGGCAATATGGCGCTGTCGACCATTGCCGCGGGTGTCCCTGTCGCCGTGCTGCTCGCGGCGCTCGCATTTTTCCATCTGCAGGCCCACTTCGCCGCCGGCCTGGCGCTGGTGGTCGGTGTCATCGTGGCGTCGTTCGTGTTCGGCATGCCGGCGGAGATGGCCAGCAAGGCGGCCGGTCTCGGCATCGTATCGGGCCTGTTCCCGATCGGCTGGATCGTGCTCAACATCATCTTCCTGCACCGGCTCACCACCCTGAACGGCTCATTCAAGGTGTTGCAGAACTCGATCTCGGGCATCACCGAGGATCGGCGGCTCCAGCTGCTGCTCGTGGCCTTCAGCTTCGGCGCGTTCTTCGAAGGCGCGGCGGGCTTCGGCACGCCGGTGGCGGTGACCGGTGCGATCCTGATCGGCCTCGGCTTCTCGCCGCTCGCGGCATCGGGCCTGGCGCTCATCGCCAATACCGCGCCCGTGGCCTTCGGTGCGCTCGGTGCGCCGATCATCGGCCTGTCCGCGGTCACGGGCCTGGAGCAGACCGCGCTGTCCGCGATGATCGGCCGCCAGCTGCCGTTCTTCTCGGTGCTCGTGCCGTTCTGGCTGATCTGGGCGTTCGCGGGCTTCCGCGGCATGCTCGCGATCTGGCCCGCGATTCTCGTGGCCGGCGTCAGCTTCGCGATTCCGCAGTTCCTCGTGTCGAACTTCCATGGCCCGTGGCTCGTGGACGTGATTTCGGCCCTGATCTCGATGGGCTGCCTGGCAGGCTTCCTGAAGATCTGGCAGCCGAAGGAAATCTGGACCTCGACCAAGATTCTCGGCCGCGATGACGACTCGAAGGTCGATCACGCGGAAGCGATCGAGGCCGATGCCAGGGCGACCGCCGCGTCGGCGGGCATCTCGGTGGTCAAGGCATGGATGCCGTGGGTCATCCTCACCGTTTTCGTATTTATGTGGGGGATCCCGGAGTTCAAGAAACTGATGGACGGCCTGTGGCAGTGGAAATTTCCGATTCCGGGCCTCGACAAGATGGTCCTCAAGGGGCCGCCCGTGGTGCCGAAGGAAACCGCCGAAGGCGCGGTCTTCACGTTCAACGTGCTGTCGATGGCCGGTACCGGCATCCTGGTATCGGCCATCGTCGGCGGCCTGCTGATGGGCTACTCGGTGCCACGCCTGATCAAGGAGTACTGGGAGACGATCAAGCTCACGCGTTACTCGCTGCTGACGATCTGCGCGATGTTCGGCATCGGCTACCTGACCCGTTATTCGGGCCTGGACGCGACGCTCGGCCTCGCGTTCGCGCAGACGGGCGTGCTGTACCCGCTGTTCGGCACGATGCTGGGCTGGCTCGGCGTGGCGCTGACCGGTTCCGACACGGCCTCCAACGTGCTGTTCGGCGGCCTGCAGAAGACCACCGCGGAGCAGCTGGGCCTGTCGCCGATCCTGATGGCCTCGGCCAACAGCTCGGGCGGCGTGATGGGCAAGATGATCGACGCGCAGTCGATCGTCGTGGCCTCCACCGCGACGAAGTGGTACGGCCACGAGGGCGACATCCTTCGCTACGTGTTCTTCCACTCGATCGCGCTCGCGATTCTGGTCGGACTTTTCGTAACGCTCCAGGCCTATGTGCCGCCGTTCACGCACATGGTCGTTCATTGAATTTGCACTTCCCTGCTCGCGTCAGCGGGCAGGACACCTTCGATGCCGCCTCGGTCTGCGCCGGGCGGCATTTTTGTTTGCGCGTCACTTTGCGTTCGTTTTAAAGAAACAGCGATTCATCGAGGCCGCGACGGCAACGAGAATGCATAGGTCTTCGCCATTCCGCCCCCGCACCATCATGCACACGCGCTTAATCCATCCCGTCTTTCACCATTCCAACGTTCCCCATCCCGACTTGCGCGGCCCTCGCCGGATCGCGCGCGCCGCGGCTGTCATCGCCGCCGCGGTGTCTTGCCTCGCCCCCATCGGCGCGCACGCAGCCGGTTCCGCCGACCTCACCGTAACCGGCGTCATCCGTCCCGCTGCCTGCAGTACCGCCCTGTCCGGCGGTGCCATCGCGGATTTCGGCACCATCTCCGCGCGCGCACTGAGCGCGACCGCGGCCACGGTGCTTCCCGCGCAGATCGTGACGCTGACCATCACCTGCAACACGGCCACGAAGGTCGGCATCACCACCACCGACAACCGCGCCGGCACCGTCAACGAGGCCGCGGGCACCGCGCTGATTTCCACGCCGGGGTACACGTTCGGGGTCGGCGCGATCGGCGGCAAGACCATCGGCGCCTATTCGCTGATGCTCGGCTCCAATGCCGGCGTGCAGGCCACGGCCGATGGCGCCAGCGTGACGGCCGTCTATTCGCAGGATGGCGGCAAGCAATGGATCAGCTCGCTGCTGGGGCCCGCGCAACCGGGCGTGCGGCTGCACGCATGGGCGCCGTCGAGCTCCAGTCCCCCGGCCGCGTACAAGGTCATCACGCAACCGATCAAGGTCACGCTCGCACTGGGCAAGACCGGCGATCTGCCGCCGCTCGATCAGGAAGTGCAGATCGACGGCCTGGCCACGATCTCGCTCAGTTATCTGTAATCGCGCTACCATCGCGGGCTGATGGCAGACAACCGGGAGCCCCGCAGTGAAGATCAGATTGGCGCTGGCCGCAACGACATGCGCGCTGGCCACGGCGTGCAGCACGACGACACCCCCGCCGCCGGCCTCCACACGTCAGATGTCGACGTACGACATGTCCACCGAATACACGGTGGAGTATGTCGCGGATGGCTTCATGCTGACGATGAATTACCGCTACCCGGATTTCGTGTTGCGGCGTAGCACCGCGGAGACGCAGTGCCGGACCGTCGCGACGAACATCGCGAACAATCTGGCGGAGCGGCGTCAGCGGCCGATCGCCATGCCCGAGGCACAGCAGATCCGGACCGTGACGGAGAGAAAGTGGACGGGCGCGATGGCGACCTGCGCCGCCGTCGCGCACGTGGTGTGGCGTCAGTAATTCACTGGTGCTGCACGGCCTCCCATGCGTGGCGGCCCGGCATCGGCAGCGGCATGTAGTCGTCTTCCAGGATGTTGCGGATGGCGGCTTCCATGCGCTCGATGGACGCGGACTTCGGCAGGTGTTCCACCACGCCGCAGGTCTGCAGCGACGACGGCACGCGCAGCCACATGTTGTCCGACAGCAGCAGGATGCGCGCGTTCGGCATCGCCTGATGCAGGCGTCGCAGCAGATACCAGTTGTCGGTCGCATCCTCGGACATGCCGAAGAGGACCAGCGCTTCCTCGGGGCTCTCCCGCAGGCCCATCACGGCGCTGGGCTCCAGGCTGCGCACGGCGCCCACACCCGGCATGCGTTCGAGCATGCGTTGCATGCCAAGGCGCACGAGCGGATGCGATTCGATGACCATCGTCGACATGTTTCCTCTCCCCGTAGTTGTTTTCTGTCGGGAGACATACCGCAAACGCCGTGCCAGCCACATTGCCAGAATTCGTCACCCCTTCCGACCCGCGTTCGGCTCTTGCGCTTCGCGCGTTCCAGCGCGCGCCGCGACCGGCAATCCCTTGTCACGACTGGCTTTCGCACCCGGACGCGCGGCGCGCCGGGCGACGCGGCACGTGGCCGCGCGCGTGGCCGGTGCTCGGGACACCCCGCGCGCCCAGGGGCGCGTTACGTTACGCCTGACGTAACGTGTCACGACACCCGTAACGCAGGCTGTCAGTTCACCTGGATCCGGTCGTCGAGCACGCGCACCTGGCCGCCGGGCTTGTCCTCCATGACCTTGAGCACCTTGTGGCCCACCTGCAGCGTGACGCCGCCATGGATACGCCTGCCCGCCACGATCACCGCGTCCGCGGCCGGCTTCATCTGCTCGGTCATGCGCGCGATCTCGGCCTCGAGTTCGAACAGGTCGCGGTTGATCTTGTGCATGGTCGCGCGCGCCTTCTCGCGGACCTCGCCCGTGGCCCGCTCGGGATGCTTGGCGAAGAACGCCACCAGTTGCTGGAGCTTGGCCTGATCCTCGAGCACCTTGCGCCGTTGCGCCTCGAGTTCGGCGCGCTGCTGGTCCGCGAACGGGTTGAGGCCCACCTGCACCGCGGTCGCGGTACCGGCCGGCGCGCCCAGCGTGGCCACGCTGACGGTGGCCATCGCGCGCGTGCGGCCGCCGCTGATGCTGCCCTGGCCCGTGGGCGTGCCGACCACCACGCGCTCGCCCGCCGAGACATCGCTCTGGCGGATGCCGGACTCCACGATCACCTCGGTCACGGCCTCGACGATCGCGTTCTGGATATAGCGCGCATGCACGGCGCCCCGGCTACGCACGCTCGCGATCTCGTCGCTGTCGCCATGCGCGCTCTCGGCCTTGCCGATGATGCCGCCCTTGACGATCACGTCGCCACCCGCTTCCACGTGCGCGGCCTCGATCGTGCCATTGACCACGACGTCGCCCGTCACCTTCACGGACATGCCCGTGCGGATGTCGCCGGACACGCGCAGCGAGCCGTCGAACGTCACGTTGCCCGAATGCAGGTCCACCGCCTCCACGTCCACGACGGGGCTCACGGTCACGCCGCGCGGCACGACCTTGGGCGAGCCCGCGATCACGGCGAGCAGCAGATTGGCATCGTTGGGGTCGGCCGCGACGCCCGTCAGATCGTCGTCGAACGGCACGTCTTCCACAAGTTCGGCGGGAATCGGCTTGCCGAAGAGATCGACGCCCTCGCGGCCGGGCACGGCCGGCGTGCGGCGCATCAGCGCGGTGCCGGGATTGACGAGCAGCAGGCTGCCGAGATCGCGCAGATCGAAGCGGCCGTCCTCCCCTTCCGACATGACCGGCTTGCGCGGCTGCACCATGCTCGTAAAGCGGGCCGGCGTGCCGGGGACCGGCGCGGTACCGCGCGCGATGTCGACGTTCTCGCAGCTGCCGGTGGCAAGCGCGGACGTGATGGCCGGCAGGTCGAGCGGCGCGGTGACCTGCAGTCCCGCGATGGCCGCGCGGATATCCTCGAGCTCGATCGGCTTGCCGCCCTCGGGCGGCACGAGCGTCAGCCGCAGCACGAGCTTGTCCTCGGACACCTCGAGTTCGAATTCGCCGTCGAGCAGCGTGCCGATGACCGCGTCGATCTCGTGCTCGGCCAGCTGGCACTGCGCGAGAAACGCGTTGACCGCGTCGGCATCGAGCCGCGCGTCCTGCCAGCCCTGCGCCACGAGGCTTTCCTGCAGCGCGGTGCGGTCCGGCGGCATGCGATCCGCCACCGGCGCGAAGCAGGCACGAACCTGCTCCCCAGGCTGACTCAACTCCAGACGCAAACCCCCGTCGGCAATCATGTGTCCCCGCTTCTTTCTGGCCATGCCGGACGCCGGTGCGGCCTGTCGGCCCACGACCCCTCCGCTCGGGGTCCACCTTGGTCGTCCTGCTAATAGTTGTCGTCGATCTTTGGTTGACGGACGGTTCTGGGTGAACTTGAGCCCACAAAAGTGGGGAATCACATAAAAGGCACTAAAGCGCCTAGTACTTCATATTTTTGCCGGGCAGCGCCTGCGCGGCAGGACTTCGGTAAACTGTCGCCTTGTATTCCCGCCTCGCCATGCCAGCCAACTCCCCAAAGCCCGCCAGATCCGGCAAGTCCGGAAAGTCCGCCACGCCCGCCACGGCGCCGTCGGATCCCAACGATATCCGTCCCGGCCAGTCCATCGAGCTGCTGAAGGCGCTGCACATCCTCACGCGCGACGGCAAGATGAATCAGGACAGCCGCCGCAAGCTCAAGCAGGTCTATCACCTGTTCCAGTTCATCGAGCCGCTGCTGGCGGACGTGAAAGCAGCGAAGGGCCGCGTCTCGCTCGTCGATCATGGCGCGGGCAAGTCGTACCTGGGCTTTATCCTCTACGACCTGTTCTTCAAGGCGCTCGAGGACGATTCCCATATCTTCGGCATCGAGACACGCGAGGAACTGGTCGCCACATCGCGCGAACTGGCCGGTCGGCTCGGCTTCGGGGGCATGTCGTTCCTGAACCTGTCCGTCGCGGACTCCATCACCTCGCCCGCGCTGCCGGAGACCATCGACGTGGTCACGGCCCTCCATGCGTGCAACACGGCCACCGACGATGCCATCCGCTTCGCGCTCGCCAAGCAGGCGCGCCATATCGTGCTGGTGCCGTGCTGCCAGGCCGAGGTGGCCGCGGTGCTGCGCAAGAACAAGGGCGTGCAGCTGGCCGGCAATCCGCTGACGGAAATCTGGCGGCATCCGATTCACACGCGCGAGTTCGGCAGCCAGGTGACCAACGTGCTGCGCTGCCTGCAGCTGGAAGCGCACGGATATCAGGTCAGCGTGACCGAACTCGTGGGCTGGGAACACTCGATGAAGAACGAACTGATCGTCGCGCAGTTCAAGGACCTGCCGCGCCGCCGCCCGGCCGAGCGGCTAGACGACGTGCTGGCCACGCTCGGCCTGCAGGAGATGCGCGAGCGCTTCTTTACGACGGCTCAGGCCTGAGCGTCGCCGTCCATCCATTGGCGCCAGCCTTCGGGGCCGAGTTTCCGCATCGTGGCCTCGTTGCGCTCGTAGATATCGGCCGCATCGGGAAACGCGTCGACAGCGCGCTCGATGCTGTCCTCGCGCAGCAGATGCAGGATCGGCCACGGGGAACGGTTCGTGAAGTTCTCGATATCGTCGGGGCCGGTACCCTCGAACTGGTAACGCGGATGGAAGCTGGCGATCTGCAGCACGCCATCGAGCCGCAGGCTCTGCAGCAGACTGTCGGCCAGATAGAGAAAGTCGTTGTAGGCGAGGAAGTCCTGCAGCACATCGGGCAGGATCAGCAGCGTCGTGTCGGTCTGCGCCGGATCGGCCTCCGCAAGCCAGCGCAGTTCGCGCTCGAGGTCGTCGATCAGCGCGCCCTCTTCCGTGGCGCGGCTCACGACGTAGCGCACCTGCTCCTTCACGTACACGCTCTTGGCGAACGGGCACAGGTTCAGGCCGATCACGGCACGCGAGAGCCAGTGGCGCGTGTCGGCGACGACGCGTTCGTCGGTGGGCGTGGAAGATTCTGGGAACATGGTGGCACGGCGCGGCAAAACGCCATTCTACTGCCGACAATGCGGACCAACGCTTATAATCGGCCCGCCCCACCCGCCGCGCATCCCCACCGCTCACGCCACCCTCCTCCCACATGTCCGCTGCCGCTCCCCACGCCCCCCATGCCGACGACGATCGCCGCGATGCCATCGTGATCGGCGGCGGTCCGGCCGGCCTCATGGCCGCCGAGATGCTTGCGGCAAACGGGCTGCGTGTGGACGTGTACGACGCCATGCCCTCGGTGGGCCGCAAGTTCCTGATGGCCGGCAAGGGCGGCATGAACCTCACGCACGCGGAAGCGGCCGATGCATTCCTGGGCCGCTACGGCAGCCGCGCGCCGGACATCGCGCCGTGGCTCGAAGCCTTTGGCGCACAGGCGTTGCGCGACTGGGTGCATGCGCTCGGCATCGACACGTTCGTCGGCAGTTCGGGCCGCGTGTTTCCCACCGACATGAAGGCCGCGCCGCTGTTGCGCGCGTGGCTGCACCGGCTGCGCGAGCGCGGCGTGCGCTTTCACATGCGGCACCGATGGCTCGGATTCGATTCCGCCCGCGACGGACTGGCCGATGGCAGGCACGCGCTGCGCTTTGCCACGAAGGATGGCGAGGCGACCGTCCATGCGCGCGCCGTGGTGCTCGCGCTCGGTGGTGGCAGCTGGGCGCGACTGGGTTCCGATGGCGCGTGGATACCGATGCTCGCCGCGCGCGGCGTCGATATCGCCCCGCTGCGCCCCGCGAACTGCGGCTTCGAGATTGCGTGGAGCGATGTCTTTCGCGCGCGCAACGCGGGCGAACCGGTGAAGTCCGTGGCGATGTCGGTGACCGCCCTCGACGGCACCCCCTGGCATCGTCTCGGCGAGTTCGTGATCAGCGAGTCCGGCATCGAGGGCAGCCTCGTGTACGCGCTGTCCGCGCCGATCCGCGATCGCATCGAGGCCGACGGCCATGCCACGATCACGCTGGACCTCGCACCGGGCCGCGCCGCGGAAGACGTGGCGCGCGAGATCGGCCGGCCGCGCGGCTCGCGTTCGGTTTCCAGCCATCTGCAGAGCCGCCTCGGCATTGCCGGCGTCAAGGCCGGCCTGCTGCGCGAAGTGCTGTCGAAAGAGGCCATGCACGATCCCGTCGCGCTGGCGGCCGCGATCAAGGCGCTGCCGCTGCGGCTCGAGCGCGCGCGGCCGATCGACGAGGTCATCAGCTCGGCCGGCGGCGTCCGCTTCGAGGCGATGGACGATCGCCTGATGCTGAACGCCCTGCCGGGCGTGTTCTGCGCGGGGGAAATGCTCGACTGGGAAGCGCCGACCGGCGGCTATCTGCTGACCGCGTGCTTCGGCAGCGGGCGCGTGGCGGGCATGGGTGCCGCCGACTATCTGAAGCGATAGCGGCCGCACTTATGCGCCGTGGGTGATGGCCAGCGCCACCGCTTCCGCGACCTCGATGCCATCGATCGCCGCGGAATAGATGCCGCCCGCATACCCGGCGCCTTCGCCGGCCGGATACAGGCCCTTGACGTTGACGCTCTGGTAGCTGTCGTCGCGCTCGATGCGCAGCGGCGACGATGTGCGCGTCTCCACGCCGGTCAGCACCGCGTCGTGCATCGCAAAGCCGGCCACCTTCTTGTCGATCTCGGGCAACGCTTCGCGAATCGCGTCGATCACGTAGTCCGGCAGCGCCGTGCTGAGGTCGGTCGGCGTCACGCCGGGCTTGTACGACGGCTCCACCGAACCGAGCGATGTCGAGGGACGCCGCGCGAGGAAGTCGCCCACGAGCTGCCCCGGCGCGCGATAGTCGCTGCCGCCGAGCTCGAATGCGCGCTCTTCCCACTTGCGCTGGAACGCGATACCCGCGAGCGGGCCGCCCGGGTAATCGCGCTCGGGCGTGATGCCCACCACGATGCCCGCGTTGGCGTTGCGCTCGGCACGGTAATACTGGCTCATGCCGTTGGTCACGAGGCGCCCAGGCTCCGATGCCGCGGCCACCACGGTGCCGCCCGGGCACATGCAGAAGCTGTAGACCGCGCGGCCATTGCTGCAGTGATGCACGACCTTGTAGTCGGCCGCGCCAAGCAGCTTGTTGCCCGCGAACTTGCCGAAGCGGCTGCGGTTGATCATGCCCTGCGGATGCTCGATGCGGAAGCCCAGCGAGAACGGCTTGGCCTCCATGAACACGCCGCGTTCGTGCAGCACCTCGAACGTGTCGCGCGCGCTATGGCCCACCGCGAGTACCACGTGCTCGCACGGCAGATAGTCGCCGGTCGACAGCTTGAGGCCGCGCAGTTGTCCCTTGTCGATGTCGAAATCATCGACGCGCGTCTCGAAGCGGATCTCCGCGCCCAGCGACAGCATCTCCGCGCGCATCTTCTCGACCATGCTCACGAGGCGGAACGTGCCGATATGGGGCCGTGCCTTGAAGAGGATGTCGTCCGGCGCGCCCGCGCGCACGAACTCCTCGAGCACCTTGCGGCCGTAATGCTTCGGATCCTTGATCTGGCTGTACAGCTTGCCGTCGGAGAACGTGCCCGCGCCGCCTTCGCCGAACTGCACGTTCGACTCCGGATTCAGCACGCTCTTGCGCCACAGCCCGAACGTGTCCTTCGTGCGCTCGCGCACTTCCTTGCCGCGTTCGAGGATGATGGGACGGAACCCCATCTGCGCGAGAATCAGCCCGGCCAGCAGGCCGCACGGCCCGAGCCCGATCACCACGGGACGCTTCTCCGGCCCGCCCGCGGGCGCCTGCGCCACGAAGCGGTAGGTCATGTCCGGCGTGATGCTCCAGTTCGGCTTGCCCGCCATGCGGCGGATGGCCGCCGCCTCGTCCTTCACCTCGATATCGATGATGTAGGTGAGCTTGATGTCGGAACGCTTGCGCGCATCGTGCGCGCGCCGGAAGACCGTGAACCCGACAAGACCGTCATTCTTGACGCCGATCTGCGCAAGAGCCGCGCGCACGGCGGCCTCGATCGCACCCTCGTCATGGTCGAGCGGGAGTTTTACTTCGCTGAGTCGTAGCATGGGGACCTGATGAAACGTCGGCCTGTGTGTCTGGTGGCCAGGTGTTACCCGGCAGGAGTCCAGAACGGCCAGGCCGCGATTTTATCAGCCAGTGCCACCATCGATGCGGCGCCGGCAGAATCAATCGCAGCGAAGCCGGACCGGCCGCGGCGATCGTGACCCAGCCGCCGTGTCCGGCCACCTCGGTCGCGCCCCCGCCCAGGGTCATGAAGGGCCGCACCACGGTTTCCGCCAGCCATTCGGGCGCGCCCGTCAGCGTCACGCGGCCCAAGGCCACATGCAGCACCGCGCCGCGCGGAAGGTGCGTACGCAGCACCTGCCCCGGTGCGAGATCGATATGTTGGGTTGTCAGTCGCGGTGGCCTGTCCATGGCGTGCTCCGGTGGGGATGGCATGGACTCCAGCGTATCGGCCCGCCACCGGCCGAGACAGACACAAGGATTGGTGTCCTGAATCGGAACAGATAAGAAAAATCTGCTCTGTTACGATACAGAGCCCCCGCGTCTGTATCTGTTCCTGTCGCCCGCGTTCACCGATCATCACCAGCATGACCGCCCCGCTCTATCAGCAACTCGCCACCCGCTACCGCCAGGCCATTCACGCCGGCACGCTCGCGCCCGGCGACCGCATGCCGTCCGTGCGCACGCTGATGGGCCTGCACGACGTGAGCCTCTCCACGGCGCTGCAGGCATGCCGCGAGCTCGAAGCCGCGGGGCTGCTGGAGGCCCGGCCGCGCTCGGGCTATTTCGTCTGCGCGCCCATGCGTCCCGCATTGCGGCCGCTGGCGGAGCCCGACCTCTCGCTGCCCGATGCCGATCAGCTCGCGGGGCAGTTCGCGGGCATCCATGCGCGCATCTCGTCGATCATGGCCAGCTGGCAGCGCCACGAGATCCGCGTCGATTTCGGCGGCGCGTTCTGCGCGCCCGCGCTATATCCGAACGACGCGCTGCGCACGGCCGCCACGCGCGCGCTGCGCCGCCATCCCGACCTGTACGGCCATGTCGTGCAGGCCGATGGCCACGCGCCCTTCCGCGTGGCCGTGGCCCGTCATGCGATGCGCGCGCGCATTCGCGTGGCGCCCGAGGATATCGCCATCACCTACGGCTGCACCGAGGCGCTGCACCTTGCCCTGCGCGCGGTCACGTCGCCCGGCGATGCCGTCGCGGTGGAGTCGCCCACGTACTACGGCCTGCTGCAGACGCTGGAAAGCCTCGGCCTGCGCGCGGTGGAGGTACCCTGCAGCCCGCAGACCGGCATCTCGCTGGAGGCGCTCGAACTCGCGGCGCAAACGCATGCGGACATCAAGGCCGTGGTGGTGGTGCCGAACCTGCAGAATCCGCTCGGCTGCATCATGCCGGACGCGAACAAGGCGCGGCTGGTCGCCTGGTGCGAAGGGCGCGGCCTCGCGCTGATCGAGGACGACTGCTTCTCGGGCACCGTCGATGACGACGTGCCGCTCGCGGCCGCCAAGGCGTGGGATACGACCGGCAACGTGATCTATTGCGCGTCGCTCAACAAGGTCCTCGCGCCGGGCCTGCGGCTGGGCTGGATGGCCGCGGGCAAGTGGCAGGCGCGCGTGGAGATGATCAAGATCGGCATCACCCGGCCCAACGCGGCGCTGCCGCAGATCATTGCCGCGGACTTCATGCACGACGGCGGCCTCGAACGCCATCTGCGCCGCCTGCGCGTGCAATTGCGCGCGCAGCGGGAATGGGTGGCCGGCAGGATCGCGCGCACGTTCCCCGAAGGCACGCGGCTGACGCTGCCGCGCGGCGGCATGCACCTGTGGATCGCGCTGCCGGAAGACCTGTCGGGCTCGCGCATCGCTGACCGCGCGCTGCAGCAGGGCATTCGCGTGCTGCCGGGAGCGATGTTCTCCAATTCCACGCGCTACGACCGCTATCTGCGCGTCAATTGCGGGGCGCCGCGGTCGGACGAGATCGAACGCGCGCTCGATACGCTCGCCACCATCGTCCTGCAGGGCGCGCGCTGAGCGGATTCCGGCCGCGAAGTGTTGGAAGCAGGCATCGACCTGCAAGTTTTCTCCCCCAATCCGGGCGCGCTCGCCTATCCTAATGCGCTAGTACAGACAGGCCGCCCCAGCGGATTCCGGGAGAAGAGATTTGCATAGCGAACGCGCTGCCACGCCGCTCGAAGACACCATCAACGCCACGATCGATAACGACTACGAGACGCTGTTCCAGCTGGCGCCGGTATCGCTCTGGCTCGAGGATTTCAGCGCCGTGCGCGAGGCCTTCGAGCAGTTGCGCGCCGAAGGGGTGACCGATCTGCGCGCCTACCTGCGCGCGAACCCCGCGGAAGTGGCGCGCTGCTCCGCGCTCATCCGTGTCGTCTCGGTCAACCGCCGCACGCTCACCCTCTTCCGCGCGGCGGACTTTGGCGATCTCGTGGCCAACCTCGATGCGGTGTTCCGTGACGACATGTTCGACCAGCATGTCGAGGAACTGGGCCAGCTCTGGGACGGCGGCAATCATTTCTCGAGCCAGACCGTGAACTACACGCTCGACGGCGAGCGGCTCGACATCCGGCTCGAAGCCAGCGTCATGCCCGGGCACGAATCGGACTGGTCGCGCGTGCTGCTGTCGGTCGAGGATATTACCGCGCGCGTCCGCACGGAACGCGACCTGCGCCGGAGCCAGCAGTATGCGGTGGGGCTGTTCGAACATTCGCCGGTCTCGCTGTGGGTGGAAGACTTCAGCGCGGTGAAGATGCTGCTCGACGAAGTGCGCGCGGCGGGCATCACCGACTTCCGCACATTCCTGAACGTGCATCCGGACTTCGTCACGCGCTGCATGCAGGAAATCCGCGTGCTCGACGTCAACCAGCAGACACTGTCGATGTTCAGCGCGCCGACCAAGGACATCCTGCTCTCCCGGCTCGGCGACGTGTTCCGCGACGACATGCGCATCCACTTCGCGGAGCAGCTCGTCGACCTGTGGCACGAGAAGCTGTGGCAGCAGCGCGAGGTCATCAACTACGCGCTCGATGGCCGCGCCGTCGACGTGTTCATGCAATGGTCGGTGTTTCCGGGCCGCGAGGCGGACTGGGACCAGGTACTCGTATCGCTGACCGATATCACCGCGCGCAAGAAGGCCGAGGCCTACGTCGAATTCCTCGGCAAGCACGACGTGCTGACCAAGCTGTTCAACCGCGCGTACTACGAGGACGAACTCGCGCGCCTCGGCCGCAAGGGACCGTGGCCGGTCAGCGTCATCGCGGTGGACCTCAACGGGCTCAAGGTCGTGAACGACCAGTTCGGCCACAGCGACGGCGATGCGCTGCTGCGCCGTACGGGCGAGGTCCTGAAGAAGGCGGTGGGGGAACAGGCGTGCGTGGCCCGGACGGGCGGCGACGAATTCATGGTGCTGCTGCCCGGCCGCGACGAGCGCGGCGCCTCGACGGTCGTCGAGCAGATCGAACAGGTCGTGGAACTGAACAACAGCTTCTACCCGGGCGTGCGGCTGTCGTTCTCGATCGGCGCCGCGACCTGCGCGCAGGGCGAGCGCCTGACGGACACCTGCAAGATCGCCGACGCGCGCATGTACGAGGCCAAGCGCGCGCACTACGCCAAGATGGGCAACGAACGCCGCCAGTCCGGCGACGAGTGAAGTCTGGCGGAGAAGCGATCAGACGAAGACGATCAGTGCGACGCCGCCGATGATCAGGCCGAACTTGGTCACGTAATAGAGGGGCCGGTTCCACGCCTTGAAGCGGCGGCGATGCTGGCCGCCGAGCCACACGAAGCGGAACAGCTTGTTGATCGCGCCGGTCTGGTCGGCCTCGTCGTTCGGCGAACTGGCGGCCGTCATGACCTTGCGGCCCATCCAGTGGTTGAACGCCGCGGCCCAGCGATAGCGCATCGGGCGCTCGATATCGCAGAACAGGATCAGCCGGTCGGTCTCGCTCTTGTTCTCGGCCCAGTGCAGATAGGTCTCGTCGAACACCACGCCATGCCCGTCGCGCCAGCTATGGCGCTCGCCATCGACTTCGATGAAGCAGCGGTCGTCGTTCGGCGTGGACAGCCCCAGGTGGTAACGCAGCGAGCCCGCGAACGGGTCGCGGTGCGGGTTGAGCTTGCCGCCAGGCGGCAGCTCCGCGAACATCGCCGCCTTCACGGTCGGCAGTTCGCGCAGCAGCGCCACGGTCTTGGGGCACAGCGTTTCCGCGGACGGATGCTGCGCTTCGTACCACTTGAGGTAGAAGCGCTTCCAGCCGTACTTGAAGAACGAGTTGAAGCCGGCGTCGTCGTTCTTGTCCGCGGCCTTGATCTTGCGCATCGCGATCAGCGCCAGCCCCTCGTCGCGAATCTGCGGCCAGGCGGCGCGCAGCTTCTCGAGATCGGGAAAACGCTCGGTCGGGATATACGGCGTGGTCGGGACGCCCGAGAACATGTACATGAAGCAGTTGACCGGCGCGACCAGGGCGGAGTGGTCCAGCAACTGACGCATGAACGGCAGCCTCACCTTGCCGCGCAAATGCACGTACAGAATAGCGCCGGCATAGACGGCGACGATTAGCCACTTGATCACCCGAGAATCCTCCAGTCAGGCACCGCGAGACGCGGCCTGACAAGGCGTCCCCGGCGAAAGATCGGTATTTTAGCGAAATGATGACGGCGCCGCACTGTGTGCACGAGCCGGCACCTTTGATTCCGATCAAGAATCTTCCGATCCGGGCGGTGTGTCGCGCGACTGGCGGGCAATCCGGTCGATCAGCGCACGCGCGTCCTCGGGGGCCCCCTGCAACGTCAGCAGGCGCGCGTTGAGCACGATGTTCTCCAGCACGAGCTTGGCGGTGGATGCCCACAGCGTGGCCAGCAGCGCGTCCACGGACATGCCGGACGCCTCGATTTCCTGCGAGCGGGCCGCGATCAGGCGGCAGGCGATCTCGCGCAATCCGGCGTCGTCGAATGGCAGGTCCGCATAGTCGATCGGGTCCTCCTTCTCGACTTCGGCCATCAGTTGCAGCAGCATTTCCTCGGTCATCGGCAAGCTCCTGTCGTCCCTCTGTGATCAAACCCTGCTAGTCCCTGCTAATCCCTGCTAATCCCTGCTACACCCTGCTAGACCCTAAACTCGGCGGCCATATCCTCGTCGGTGCGCGCGGGCAGATCGCCCTTGCGGCACGCTTCCACAAAGCGCGCATAGTCGCGCTCGACCTGATCCGCGTACGCGTTCGCATACTCCACCAGCGCCTCGGCCATGCGATCGCCGCTGCCCAGGTAGCCGCTGATCTCCGCCGCCTGCCCGCCGGCCTTCGCATGCGCGCGGGCGAGCACCCACCCGCAGGTGGACGCGTAACGGCCCAGCAGGTTGGCGTCCATGAGTTCGAGCTGCGGCGACAGTTTCATGTCGCGCAGCTGGCGCAGATAGAAACACCGGCCGAAGGGCCCCTTGGCCCAGCCCAGGAACAGATCGCTCGCGGCCTGCATCAGGCGCTGCCCTTCGACCACGCGCCGGCCCTCGTGCACGGGTGCCGCCGCCGGCCGGACCGACCGCCCTGCGCCGCGCTTCCCCGCGGCCGCGCGCCGGGCCTTGAAATACCGCGCCACGACCGACTGCCCCGCCTCCTTGACCTGCAGGAACAGCGGCTTGCCGTGGGTATCGATCATCAGCTGGATGAGGCAGCGCGTGCCCACGCTGCCCACGCCCACCACCTTGAACGCCATGTCGTGCCGCGTGAAATGCGCGAGCAACTGACGGCGGTCGGGCGCGAGCGTGGTCAGGTACTCGGCGTGGAACTTGTCGAGCACCGCCTCCACATCCTTCACGCTCATCCAGTCGTCGCTCGCCGCGAACAGGGTCTGATTGCCGCGCACGTGGAACACCGCGGGCGGCGCGTCGAGGATATGCCAGCGGCCGTTGACCTGCACGCCGAGCTTGGGCAGCAATGCCGCATGCGTGCGATCGGCCGCGCGCTCCATGCCACGGCGGATCGCGCGCTGCGCGTCGGGGTCGGTGGCCTCGTTCAGCAGCCGCTCGAACGTGATGTGGTCATACCAGGTATCGAGGATGCCCATATCCGCGTACGTCGCCATGCGGGCGCTGTAGCTGGACGTGGCCTGCCGCACGAGCGTATCGGCGGTCGCGCGCGAATGGCGCAGATGGCGGGCCGCCACGACGAAGCTCGCGACCAGCCGTTTCAGGTCCCATTCCCATGGCCCCTCGGCGGTCTCGTCGAAGTCGTTGACGTCGAGCAGCAGCGCGCGCTCGGGCGTGGCAAAGCCGCCGAAGTTGGCCACATGGCAGTCGCCGCAGATCTGCTGGACGATGCCCGAATACGGCGTGCCGGCCAGATCGTGCGCCTGCACGATCGCGCTGCCGCGGAAGAATGCAAAGGGGGATTCGAGCATGCGCCCGTAGCGCAGCGGAATCAGCCGATCGACACGGCCGGCGCTGCTGATCTCTAGCAGCCGGATGGGGTCGCGATCCACGTGGCCGATGGCGGCGTGCAGACTGCGCGGCGCATGTTGCCGCAATGCCTTGCCGCGCGCCCGTCTTGCGTCCGAACCTGCCACGATCGCCACGATGCCTCCATGATGGGCCCGATGTGATCGAACGTAATGCAAGGTCCCGCGATTGTCAATTTGACAGCCCACAGAGCCTGCGTGTGACGCATCGTGCGCGAATGGGAAAAATCAGACGCTCCCCTACAAGACCGTCACAACTTCTTGTGTAAGCTGCTGTCTCAAACATCGCATAGACACAGGAAGAGTCGAACTCATGACCAAAAGTTTTCTTGCTGCCATGCGTCAATACGTGTGGTTCAGGGGTGTGAAACATCATGTGGTCCAGGGCGTCGAAGCGCTGGCCGATCTGTTGAAGTCCCCGTCCGTCGCGGCGCGTGCCGTCGCTGCCATCGTCTCGGAAACCGAGCATGGCGTACAAGTGTGGGTGTCCTATTTCGGCAAGCCGATGGACCCGCATACCAACTACGTGCTCTGGCCCGCTCGCGCGATGAAACCCGCCCGGCGGCGCATGACCGCGAACTACCCCGGACAATTGCCGCCGCCGCGCGACTGACGTCCGGCCTCTGGCCGGCGCCACCCTCTTCATCATTCAGGAGCATGCAATATGTCCGAACCGAAACACGATGAGGCGCTGGTCAACAATTTCCTCGAACGCATTTCCGCCCTCTCCGTCAGCGCCTTCGATGGCGCCGACGTGAGCAGCGAACTCGCGCAGACGATGCGCGAGGCGACATCGCGCGCCGATGCGGCCACGCTTCAGGTACTCACGCAGCGGCTGCACGAACGCGCGGAAGCGGCCGAACGCGAAGGACAGGCACTCGTACGCGATACGTTCGCGAAAGCGGCGACGCTGGCGAAGTAAATCTCAACGGCGTCGCAACGGCGATCACATCACTGCTGGGAAGTTCGCGAAAAAGGAAGTTTGCGAAGACGGGTCGCAGGAAACTGACTTGGCGCGTCCCAGGGATCTGTGCACGCTACACCCGAGAGGGCTGCACTGCGACGACCACTGAGAGACTGTACTGCAGAGGATTGGTTGCGGGGGCAGGATTTGAACCTGCGACCTTCGGGTTATGAGCCCGACGAGCTGCCAGACTGCTCCACCCCGCGTCTGAAGAAGGCAATTATGTCTGAAACCCATCGCTGACGCAATCGTTATTTGCACAGCGATGGGGATTGCCGCGGCGCGCGTCCCATTTCAGGTCATGCGATGCGCCGCAGTTGTGCGCCATGCGCATCGATGAGCGTCTCGATATGTCGATTGACGTGTCCGAGCGCTTCGAGCTTCGTGTCGAATGCGTGCACGGGAAACGGGTTGTGCCGCTCTGCGATCGTCGTGCCGCTCTCGCGATGAATGACCTCGATCATGATGGCCCACTTGCCCTTGGGCATGGCGATCACTTCGTAGAGGATCTTGTATCCGTCGTACTCCTTCATGGTTGGCTCCTGCCACTGCGACGCGCAACTCCGCGTCCAATTCCAGCGTAGGTCCAACCCTTCGCGACAAAAATGATCCGCGTCAAACGCGCGGCAATGGCTGTCGACATGCGCCATTGCGAGAACCGCAATGGCGCGCGGAAGGTGGATTATGCGAGCAGCTTGTCGATCAGCGCGTACGCCGCGGCGAACGCGGCGGTCTCGGCCGCATGACGCGTCGCGAAGACATGATTGCCACTCTGCAGCACTTCGGTATCGCCCGCGTCGGCAGGATCGGTGCCCTCCTCCGCGATGCGAACCTCGTAGGTCCACAGCTGCGTCTCATCGACGCTGCCCGCGATGTGCTCTCGCTGCGGCGAAATCAGGACGTAGGCGTCCTTGCCGCGGTATTGCTCCACGCGCCAGTCATCGCTTGCCATGAGGTCTCTCCCGTGTGTGATCACAGAGGTTGGAGCCTGGCGACGGGAAGGCGTTCCGGGAATGAGAGGAAGATGCGAGAAAAGGAAGCGGAAAAGGGAAGCGGAAAAGGAAGCGGAAAAGAAAAAGGGCTTCCGTTTCCGGAAGCCCTTCGTCTCTATAGGTGGCGCGGCTGGCAGGATTCGAACCCACGACCCCTTGGTTCGTAGCCAAGTACTCTATCCAACTGAGCTACAGCCGCACGCGAGAAAAGAGATTATATAGAAGTTTTGATTTTTGGGAAGCCCCTTCGTGCATTTTTTTCGCCATCGGGGCCGCAGAGCCGCAACTTTCTATAATGACAGCCTCATGAAGTGATCCCGACCATGAACAAGGCATTTGTCAAAGAGTCGTCCGACGAGGACGACGACGACCTTCCGGAAGGCGCCACACCGATTCCGGCGGGAACCAAGAACTACATCACCGCCACCGGCTACGACCGCCTGCGCAACGAACTCATGCATCTGATCGACGTGGATCGGCCGGACGTCGTGCAGATCGTGTCGTGGGCCGCATCGAATGGCGACCGCTCGGAGAACGGTGACTACCTCTATGGCAAGAAGCGGCTGCGCGAGATCGATCGGCGCATCCGCTTTCTCACGCGCCGGCTCGATAAGGCGGAGGTCGTCGATCCCTCCCTGCAGGGCGACAACGACCAGATCTTCTTCGGCGCCACCGTGACCTATGCGAACCAGGCCGGCGAGGAGACCACGATCACCATCGTCGGCATGGACGAGGTGGACCTCGACACCCATCGCGTGAGCTGGATCTCGCCGATCGCCAAGGCACTGATCAAGGCGCGCGAGGGCGATACCGTGCCGCTGCGAACGCCGGCCGGCATCGAACAGATCGATATTCTGGAAGTCCGCTACCCGAAGCGGGGGCAAGCGGAGGCCTGACCGGCGGGTCAGCCGTCGTTACGGTCGCGGAAGATCCGGATCACGTCCGGATTGCGGCGCAGCGCGCGCATGACGTTGGCGAGGTGCAGACGGTTCTGCACCTGGATCACGAACTGCATGTACGTGGCTTCCTGATGGCCGCCCTGCTGCTGCTCCATCGACACGTGGGCCACGTTGGCGTCCGCCGACGTGAGGTCTGCAGCGACGCGCGCCACGATGCCCTTCACGTTGTGCACCATGACCTTGATCGAGACGTCGAACGCGCGCGTGGTCTTCTTCGCCCACATGACCTCGATCCAGTGCTCGGGATCCTTGCTGTGCAGCCGCTTGGCCACCTTGCAATCCTGCACGTGGATCTGCAGGCCTTCTCCCTTGCCGAGATAGCCGACGATCGAATCGCCGGGAATCGGGCGGCAGCATGCCGAGAAGATCATCGACATGCCTTCGTCGCCGGTAATCGCCACGGCCGGGGCTTCCTCGCCCGCGAAGGTCTGCACGGCGGCCAGCAGCGCGCTATCGACATCGCCGGACAACTCCTGCAGCAGGATTTCCATGCGGCGCGCCACCACGGCCGGCACGCGGCGGCCCAGCGCGAGGTCCGCGAAGATATCCTCGCGATGCTTGTTGCCGGTCCACTGGATCATGCGGTCCCACACGGCCTGCGGCACCGCCTTGAGTTCGATGCCCAGCTGCCGCGCCGCCTGCTCGAGGAGGCGCTCGCCGAGCTGGATCGCCTCGTCGAGCTTGGTCGTCTTGAGGTAGTGGCGAATCGCCGCACGCGCCTTGCCGGTACGCACGAACGCGAGCCACGCCGGATTGGGCTTCGAGTACGGCGCCGTCACCACCTCGACGATATCGCCGCTCTTGAGCTCCGTGCGCAGCGGCAGCAGCTCGTTGTTGATCTTGACGGCCACGCACTGGTTGCCGAGGTCGCTGTGCACCGCGTACGCGAAGTCGAGCGCGGTGGCGCCGCGCGGCAGCGCGCGGATATGGCCCTTGGGCGTGAACACGTAGACCGCGTCCGGGAACAGGTCGATCTTGACGTGCTCGAGGAATTCCTGCGAATCGCCGGTCTGGCTCTGGATATCGAGCAGCGACTGCAGCCACTGGTGCGCCTGCTGCTGGATATCGTTGGCGTGATCGGCCTGATGCTTGTACATCCAGTGCGCAGCCACGCCGGCCTCGGCGATCTGGTGCATGCCGCGCGTGCGGATCTGGAACTCGACGGGCGTGCCGAACGGACCCACCAGCGTCGTATGCAGCGACTGGTAGCCGTTGATCTTCGGAATCGCGATGTAGTCCTTGAACTTGCCCGGCATCGGCTTGTACAGGCCGTGCAGCGCGCCCATGGCCATGTAGCAGTGCATCTGCGTTTCCACGACCACGCGGAAACCGTAGACGTCGAGCACCTGCGAGAACGACAGCTGCTTGTCGTGCATCTTGCGATAGATGCTGTAGAGCGTCTTCTCGCGGCCCGACAGTTCGGCGACGATGCCCGCGTCGGCCAGCGCATGCTGCGCGGCCTCGAGAATGCGCTTGACCACTTCGCGGCGGTTGCCGCGCGCGGCCTTCACGGCTTTCTCGAGCGTGGCGTAGCGGAACGGCGAGCCGACCTTGAACGACAGCTCCTGCAGTTCGCGATAGATCGTGTTGAGACCGAGACGGTGCGCGATGGGCGCGTAGATCTCCATCGTCTCGAGCGCGATGCGGCGGCGCTTCTCGGGCGGCACGAAGCCGAGCGTGCGCATGTTGTGCGTGCGGTCGGCCAGCTTGACGAGAATCACGCGCACGTCGCGCGCCATCGCGAGCAGCATCTTGCGGAAGCTTTCCGCCTGCGCCTGTTCGCGGCTCTGGAATTCGAGCTTGTCGAGCTTGGTCAGCCCATCGACGAGTTCGGCCACCTTGGGACCGAACTTCTCCGCGAGCTCGCTCTTGGTGATCCCCTGGTCCTCGATCACGTCGTGCAGCAGCGCGGCCATGATCGACTGCACGTCGAGCTTCCACTCCGCGCACAGTTCGGCCACCGCGACGGGGTGCGTGATGTACGGCTCCCCGCTCTGCCGGTACTGGCCGAGGTGCGCCTCGTCGGAGAACTGGAATGCCTCGCGCACGACGGCCTGATCGGCTGGCTTCAGATAAGCCAGCTTCTCCATGAGCCGAGCGATCGAGATGACCTGCTGCCGCGGCGGGACCGCGGGTTGCGACGTGGGGCCGAAGAAGTGCCGGTAGGACTGCGCCAGCACCGCGTCGATATAGAGGTCGCTGCCGGGCGCCGGCGGCGGCACGCTCGCGGGCGGCTCCGCCAGCAGCTCTTCGGTCTCGGTGGCGGCGCGGGACTTCGTCTGCGCCTTCGTTTGCGCGATGGGCGGGACGACCGCCCGCTCCCCGACAACGTCGTTGCCGAGCGGATCGGGGAGATTGGGTGCGCCGGTGCGTGCCGTCACTGAGGGCGAGCCGGGGTTGCCTTGCCTACGCCCGGCCGGACCGGAGGGGCCGGAGGAAGCAGGGGGTGCAGGCGGCAGGGAAGACATGATGGCGGCCTATGGAATCCGGCTGGTAGCGAGGACACACGATGGGCCGCCTGACCAATCAGGTCGGGACCTTCTTCAGCATCTCGATGCCGACCTGGCCCGAGGCGATTTCACGCAGTGCCACGACCGTGGGCTTGTCCTTCGCTTCGACCTTGGGCGTGTGACCCTGCACCAGCTGGCGTGCACGGTACGTCGCGGCGAGCGCGAGCTCGAAACGATTCGGGATGTGTTTCAGACAATCTTCGACGGTAATACGCGCCATATCAAATCCACCTTGGGATAAAACCTGTTCGACAGGCCGCCATTTTACAGCACGCGGCCGAAACGGGTCCGGCCGCCCATGACTCACTGAAGTTCTCAGTGGATTCCGAGCTCGATAAAGAGCTCCGCGTGACGCGCCTTCTGCGACGAAAAGCGCAGACGTGTCGCACGAACGACGTTCTTGAGCTGCTCCAGCGCGTCTTCGAACACCTCGTTGATGATCACGTAGTCGGACTCGCTCGCGTGCGCCATTTCGCTCCCCGCGGCCAGCAGGCGCCGCACGATCACGTTGGGCTCGTCCTGGCCGCGCTTCTTGAGCCGTTCCTCGAGCGCCGTCAGCGACGGCGGGAGGATAAAGATCTCCATCGCATTGGAGAACCGCTTGTGCACCTGCTGCGCGCCCTGCCAGTCGATCTCCAGCAGCACGTCGTTGCCCTGCGCCATCTGTTCCTCGATCCACACGCGCGACGTCGCGTAGTAGTTGCCGTGGACTTCCGCCCACTCGAGGAAGTCCCCGCGGTCGCGCGCGGCGCGGAACGTGTCGATGGTCGTGAAATGGTATTCGCGGCCATTCTGCTCGCCGGGACGCGGCGCGCGCGTGGTGTGCGAAATGGACAGGCGGATGGCCGGGTCCTGCGCGAGCAGCGCATTGACCAGCGTGGACTTGCCGGCCCCGGAGGGCGCGACCACCATGAACAGGTTGCCGGGATAGGCGGTGTCGATGGCAGTATGGGTCGAGTCGCTCATGATGATCGTGAATCGTGTGGATCGGGTAAATCGTTATTCGAGGTTCTGGATCTGCTCGCGCATCTGCTCGATCAGCAGCTTGAGCTCCATCGAGGCGTCGGAGAGTTCCTTGGCGGCTGCCTTCGAACCCAGCGTGTTGGCTTCGCGGTTGAGCTCCTGCATCATGAAGTCGAGCCGCTTGCCGACCTGGCCGCCCTTCTTCAGGATATGCCGCGTTTCATTCAGGTGGGCCTGGAGCCTCGAAAGTTCCTCGGCGATATCGATGCGGATACCGTACACCGTGGCTTCCTGGCGGATCCGTTCGGCGATTTCGTCGCGGCTCATCGAGGGCATGCCCGTGGGCGCGGCGAGGTTGAACGCCTCCTGCAGCCGCTCGGTCAGTTTCTCCTGATGATGCGCGATCAGTTGCGGAATCGTCGGCGTCAGGCGCTCGACGATCGCGAGCATCGCATCGACGCGCTCCTCGAGCGTGGCCTTGAGGGCTTCGCCCTCGCGGCGGCGCGCTTCCAGCAACTGCTTCAGCGCATCGCGGGCGGCGCCCATCACGGCCTCGCGCAGGGCGTCCTGCGAGAGTTCCGGCTCCACCAGCACGCCGGGCCAGCGCAGGATCTCGCCCATGCGCAGCGAGCCCGCGCCCGCGAAGGTGGCGCTTACCGTGGTTTCCAGCGCGCGGATCTGGTCCAGCAGGCCCTGGTTCAGCGCCAGCGTGGCGCCGCCGGTGTCCGTGCGCTGCAGGTTGATCCGGCATTCGAGCTTGCCGCGCGACAGTTCGCCCATCAGCATTTCACGCAGCGCCGGCTCGTACGCGCGGCATTCCTCGGGCGCGCGGAACAACAGGTCGAGGAAACGCGAATTGACAGTCCGGAACTCGACCGAAACCGATGCGGTCCGCCCGCTGGGCTCGCCCTGCGCGTTCGTCAGCGGCGCCTGCCGCGTGGCCGAACCAAAACCTGTCATGCTGTGAATCATTGGGTAATCTCGCGAATAACTCGGTGGCCGGGCCGGAAATGCGGCCGGGCGGCATCGAAAATCAGGGAAAAAGCCATGCAAAACAGCAGGCCGGAATGAAATTCGGCGAGGGTTGGATAATGGCGACACCGCGCGACAACACCCCGCTACACGTTCCTTTACAAGTGACCGATTAGCCCGGACAATCCGTGAGCAAATCCGGTCCCGAATCCTATGACAGAGTCCAAGGGCGCTAACCCACCCAAGAGTGCGCCGCTGCCAATCGGCACGCTGCTTGCCAACTACCGCATTGTAAAGAAGTTGGCCAGCGGGGGGTTCAGTTTCGTCTATCTCGCGACCGACGAAACCGGCGCGCCCGTCGCCATCAAGGAATATCTCCCCTCCTCGCTCGCGCGCCGCAGCCCGGGCGAACTGATTCCCGTGGTGCCCGACGAAAATGCCGCGTCATTCCGGCTCGGGCTCAAGTATTTCTTCGAAGAAGGCCGTTCGCTCGCCCGTATTTCCCATCCGAGCGTGGTACGCGTCGTGAATTTCTTTCGCGAGAATTCCACGGTCTACATGGTCATGAACTACGAGCTGGGCAAGACGCTGCAGGAGCATATCCTGCAGGCCCGGCAGCAGGGACGCGCCAAGGTGCTGCGCGAACGCTTCATCCGCAAGGTGTTCCACGACCTGATGAGCGGGCTGCGCGAGGTCCATATCCACAAGCTGCTGCATCTGGATATCAAGCCCGGCAACATCTACCTGCGCGAGGACGAGTCGCCGATCCTGCTCGACTTCGGCGCCGCGCGGCAGATCCTGACCATGGAGGCCGCGCGCTTCCAGCCGATGTACACGCCCGGCTTTGCCGCGCCCGAACTGTACGGCAAGCACTCCGAACTCGGTCCATGGACCGATATCTACAGCCTGGGCGCCACGCTCTATGCCTGCATGGCCGGCATGCCGCCGCAGGAAGCGAACCAGCGCGAGAAGGACGACCGCATGGGCGAGGCGATGTCGCGCCTGCGCAGCACGTACACGAACGGCCTCGTCGATCTGGTCGAATGGTGCCTGCGGCTGACGCCGTCCGAGCGGCCGCAGAGCGTGTTTCGCCTGCAGAAGGAACTGCGCGACCAGAGCAATGCGCTCGGCGAGCAGTCCGCCGCGGCCGCGCTGGCCGGCGCATCGCCCGCCACGGCGCCGATGCCCGAGCGCCCCGGCGCGACGAGCCGGTTCATGACGCTGCTGCGCCGCCGCGAGGTGGGGACCGACTGAGCGGACAAAGAACGGGCGCCGCGCGAGTCGCGGGCGCCGATTGAATCACGGCGCGACGGCGTGGCCCACTGCCCGGCCGGCGCGCCCCAGAACGTTACCGAATAGCCAACATGCGATTCTCCGTCTATCAGGAAAGCCGAAAGGGCGGCCGCCGCATCAACCAGGACCGCATGGGCTACTGCTTCACGCGCGATGCCCTGCTGATGGTGCTGGCCGACGGCCTTGGCGGCCACGCGCTCGGCGAGGTCGCCGCGCAGCAGGCGCTGCAGACGCTCGCGCGCCAGTTCCAGGCACAGGCCCGCCCGGCCATCCGCAACCCGGCGGACTTCCTGCAGGACACGATCATGCTCGCGCACCGCGAGATCCACCGTTACGCGGAAGCCAACCGATTAGCGGATATCCCCCGCACGACCGTGGTGTGCTGCCTGATCCAGCAGGGGCAGATCCACTGGGCCCATGCGGGCGATTCGCGGCTGTATCTCGTGCGCAAGGGCGCCCTGCTGACGCGCACGCGCGACCATTCGAAGATCGAGAACCTGCTGCAGCAGGAGCGCGTGCTGCCGATGGATGTGGCCAACCATCCCGAGCGCAACAAGCTGTACAACTGCCTGGGCTCGCCCAACCTGCCGCTGATCGATATCGGCGGTCCGGTGCGGCTGGAACCGGGCGACGTGGCGATGCTGTGCTCGGACGGCCTGTGGGGCAGCATCGAGGAACGGGTCATCGTGGACAAGGTGACCAACCTGTCCGTGGTGCATGCCATTCCGGACCTGATCGAGCAGGCGCTGCTCAATGCCGGCGAAGGTGCCGACAACACCACCGCGATCGCGATGATGTGGGAGCTGGACACCGCGACGCCGAGCGAGGAAGCCGTGCTGACCGACACGCTGCCGCTCAACGCGTTCACGACGTCGATTCTCGAGCGCACGGGTAACGACAGCGACCTGCTGTCCGAGGAAGAAATCGAACGTTCGATTGCCGAGATCCGCGCCGCCATCGACAAGACCAGCAATTTCATGCGGTAAGCGGCCTCTGGCAGCACGCATACCCGGGCGGCGTTAGAATCGCGGTCTCAATCGATTCCACGAAAGACTCCCCCATGCGACCGAGCGGCCGCGCAGCCGATGCGCTGCGACCTGTCACCCTGACCCGTCATTACACGCGCCACGCCGAAGGCGCCGTGCTGTGTGCCTTTGGCGATACCAAGGTCCTGTGCACGGCCAGCGTGCTCGCCAAGGTGCCGCCGCACAAGAAGGGCTCCGGCGAAGGCTGGGTCACCGCCGAGTACGGCATGCTGCCCCGCGCCACGCACACGCGCTCGGACCGCGAGGCCGCGCGCGGCAAGCAGACCGGCCGCACGCAGGAGATCCAGCGCCTGATCGGCCGCGCGATGCGCTCCGTGTTCGACCTCGCCGCGCTCGGCGAGTACACCATCCACCTCGATTGCGACGTGCTGCAGGCCGATGGCGGCACACGCACGGCCGCCATTACCGGCGCGTTCGTGGCCGCGCACGACGCCGTGAGCAAGATGCTGGCCGCCGGCCAGATCGCCGCGAGCCCGATCCGCGACTTCGTGGCGGCGGTGTCGGTCGGCATGGTCGATGGCATGCCCGTGCTGGACCTCGACTACGCTGAGGACAGCACCTGCGATACCGACATGAACGTGGTCATGACCGGCAGCGGCGGTTTCGTCGAGGTCCAGGGCACGGCCGAAGGCGCGCCGTTCGTGCGTGCCGATCTCGATGCGATGACGCGGCTCGCGGAAGCCGGCATCGCCGAACTGGTCCGCCATCAGCGCCAGGCGCTGGGACTCTGAAACGCGTGGGAGGCAACATGCAACGTCTGGTCCTCGCTTCGAACAACGCCGGCAAGCTTCGCGAGTTCGGCGCCCTGCTCGCGCCGTTCGGCTTCGACGTGGTGCCGCAGGGCGAGCTCGGCATTCCCGAGGCCGAGGAACCGCATGCGACGTTCATCGAGAACGCGCTGGCCAAGGCGCGCCATGCCAGCCGCCTGGCCGGGATGCCCGCGCTGGCGGACGACTCGGGCATCTGCGTCGATGCGCTCGACGGCGCGCCGGGCGTCTACTCGGCACGCTACGCGCAATGCGTGGGCAAACCCAAGTCGGACGCGGCCAACAACGCGCACCTGATTTCGCAACTGGCGGGCAAGCTCAACCGCCGCGCGCAGTACTACTGCGTGCTGGTCCTCGTGCGGCATGCCGACGACCCGCGTCCGCTGATCGCGGAAGGCACGTGGGCCGGCGAGGTCGTGGATGCGCCGCGCGGCAGCGGCGGCTTCGGTTACGACCCGCACTTCATGCTGCCCGGCATCGGCAGGACCGCCGCCGAACTCAGCGCGGAAGAGAAGAACACCGTCAGCCATCGCGCGCTGGCGCTGCAGGGGCTGGTGGCCCGCCTGCAGACGCACGGCATGCGGATCGGTACATGATTCCGATCGTTCCCGCTGGCAGCGCCAAGCCCGCGACGCTCTCCCCCGCCGACAATCAGCAGCTGTGGCTCAAGCCCGGGCAGATCGCCCTGCCGGGGTCGCCGCCGCTGTCGCTGTACGTGCATATCCCCTGGTGCGTGCGCAAGTGCCCGTACTGCGATTTCAATTCGCACGCGGCACCGGGCGGCACGCACGAGATTCCCGAGGCGATGTACCTCGACGCGCTGCGCGCGGACCTCGAGCAATCGCTGCCGCTCGTTTGGGGCCGCCCCGTGCATACGGTGTTTATCGGCGGCGGCACGCCGAGCCTGCTGTCGGCGGCCGGCATGGACCGCCTGCTGTCCGATATCCGCGCGCTGCTGCCGCTGGACGCGGACGCCGAGATCACGATGGAAGCGAACCCCGGCACGTTCGAGGCCGAGCGCTTCGCGAGCTTCCGCGCGAGCGGCATCAACCGGCTGTCGATCGGCATTCAGAGCTTCAGCGACCGGCATCTGCAGGCGCTGGGCCGCATTCATGGCGAGCGCGAAGCCCGCGCGGCGATCGAGATCGCGTTGCGGCACTTCGACAACGTCAATCTGGACCTGATGTACGCGCTGCCGCAGCAGACGCTGGACGAGTGCCTGCACGACCTCGAGTCGGCGCTGGGCTACGGCACCACGCATCTGTCGATGTACCACCTGACGCTTGAGCCGAATACGCTGTTCGCGAAATATCCGCCCGCGCTGCCGGACGAGGACATCGCGTACGAGATGCAGGACCTGATCGAGGCGCGCACGGCGCAGGCCGGCTTCCGCCACTACGAGACGTCGGCGTATGCGCAGCCGCATCGCGAGGCGCGGCATAACCTCAACTACTGGCGTTTCGGGGATTACCTCGGCATTGGCGCGGGCGCGCACGGCAAGCTGTCGTTTCCGCATCGCGTGCTGCGGCAGATGCGCTACAAGCATCCGGCCACGTATATGGAGAAGGCGCTCGCGGGCGAGGCCGTGCAGGAATCGCGCGACGTCGACGCGAAGGAACTGCCGTTCGAGTTCATGCTCAATGCGCTGCGGCTCACCGACGGTGTGCCCGCATCGAGCTTCCACGACTGCACGGGATTGCCGCTGCATGCCATCAGCAAGCAACTGGCGGCGGCGGAGAAGAAGGGACTGCTCGAGGCGGACCTGACGACGATCCGCCCGACCGAGCTGGGACGGCGCTTCCTGAACGACCTGCAGGAGATGTTCCTGTAGGCCGTCCGGGCGCCGACGGTCAGTAAGGCATGGCCATGTCGTTGGCCACGCGCGCGCGATCGCCGATGCGCAGTGCGCCGACGTCGCGCTGCGTCACGCTGGCCATGCGGCCATCGTCCAGACGCACGTTAACGCGATACACGGTGCTCGTATTGCTGCCCGTGCGCTTCTCCACCTGATTGCCGGCGACGGCACCCACCACGGCACCGCCGATGGTGGCCGCGGTACGCCCGCGTCCGCCGCCGATCTGGTTGCCCAGCAGACCGCCGGCCGCACCGCCGATCACGGTGCCGAGAATGCCCGAGCTGTTCTGTTCGGTCGTGATCGGCTCGATCGACTCCACGCGGCCCGTGAACACGGAGCCCGCGGGGGCCTGATAGGTCGCCGGTCCCTGTTGCTGGTAGCCGGGCTGCTGGCCATAGCCGGGCTGGTTATAGCCGGGCTGGTTGTAGCCAGGCTGGTTGTATCCCGGCGGGGGCGGCGCGTTGTAGGCCGAGTTGCCGTAGCCGCCCGGCTGGGCACAGCCGGCGAGCGCGGCGGCGGCCATGACGGTGGCGATGATGGCGCCATGCCGATAGGCGCCGTGTCGATGGGTCTTGTTGGAAGTGCGCATAAGGGATCCCTCCTCTGTCATTGATCGATGCGTAACCCACTCAGGGGTCCACGTCGGGTAAGAGACCTTCGCACACCACAAGGTTCCGCGCTGTCCGACGGAGACTGACACGGCGGAAGCGTCGTTTTATTCATGCGCATGCTTGTATAATGCGCGCTCTTCTCTGCAGTCCCGATGGAAGCGTGGCCGAGTGGTTTAAGGCAGCAGTCTTGAAAACTGCCGATGGGGTGACCCATCCGTGAGTTCGAATCTCACCGCTTCCGCCAGCCTTCCGCCACCTGTCTTCCGGCATTTCCCGAGTCGTCCCACCGTTGCCATAATCCTTGCCAACCGGCAAGATCGCGCATACGCTAGGTGTGCGTTATCGGTCGTCGTATGACCTATGACAACGTATAATGAAGCGTCGTCTCCGCCGTCTGAACGCCCGCTTTCGTCGAATCTCCGCCGAATCTCCGCTGAATATCATGTCCAACGCCACGATCGCCCCTCCCGCACCGCTGCGCCGCCGCGGCCGCACGCTCGCCGAGGAAGTGGTCGGCAATCTCTCGGAAAGCATCCAGCAGGGCCAGCTCAAACCCGGCGACAAGCTGCCGACCGAATCCGAGATCATGGCGACGCTGGGCGTGAGTCGCACCGTGGTGCGCGAGGCGCTGTCGCGGCTGCAGGCGAGCGGCATGGTCGAGACCCGTCACGGCATCGGCACGTTCGTGCTGGCGCGTGCGGCCGAAACCCACTCGCCGTTCCGCATCGATCCGTCCGCGATGATCACCGCGATGGACGTGCTCGCGATGCTCGAGTTCCGCGTGAGCCTCGAGGCCGAGGCCGCGAGCCTGGCTGCGTCGCGCCGTACCGACGAGCATCTGGACGCGATGCGCCGCGCGCTCGACGAACTCAAGCGCAATGCGGCCGCGGGCAACGATGCGGTGCGCTCGGACTTCGAATTCCATCTGTCGATCGCACGCGCGACCGGCAATCGCTATTTCACGGACATCATGGGCCATCTGGGTACCATGGTGATCCCGCGCAGCCGGCTGCAGGTGAATACGCCGGAGCGCGAGCAGTATCTGGAGCGCGTCAATTTCGAGCACGAGAGCATCTACGATGCCATCGAGCGGCGCGATCCCGAGGCGGCCAAGGCCGCGATGCGCATGCACCTTACCAACAGCCGCGAGCGGCTGCGCAAGGCGTCGTCGATGGCCGCCGGGACGGGCGCCTGAATGCGCGCGGCGCGGCCCCGGCCGCGCGGTTGCGATCCGGCCCGCCATGTCATATGATGTCCTATGACGACCGTCCCATGTCGATAATGCAAAGCTGATTTTCCCGGGGCGCGCCGCATGCGCCTGTATGCTTGCCTCCCACGCGGAACGCTTCCGATTTCCTCCCCTTCTTTCCAGCAGGACTTCCCATCATGACGATTACCGGCGAATTGCTGATCGGCGCCAGCGCAGTGCGCGGCACCGCAGACACGTTCCAAGCCATCAACCCGGCCACCGGCGAGGCGCTGACCCCGACGTTCCATGGTGGCGGCACCGCCGAGGTGGACCGCGCCTGCACGCTGGCCGAAGCCGCGTTCGACACGTTCCGCGCGACGTCGCCGGAACAACGCGCCAAGTTTCTCGAGCTGATCGCCGACAACATCGAGGCGGTGGGCGACGAACTGCTCCAGCGCGCCAATGCCGAGACCGCGCTGCCGCTGGCGCGCCTGACCGGCGAGCGTGGCCGCACGACGGGCCAGCTGCGCCTGTTCGCACGCCTGCTGCGTGACGGCCGCTGGCAGAACGCCACGCTCGACAGCGCGCTGCCCGAGCGTACGCCGCCGCGTCCGGACCTGCGCATGCAGAAGATCGCGATCGGCCCCGTGGCCGTGTTCGGCGCCAGCAACTTCCCGCTGGCCTTCTCGGTGGCCGGCGGCGATACCGCTTCCGCGCTGGCCGCGGGCTGCCCCGTCGTCGTGAAGGCGCACCCGGCGCATCCGGGCACGTCCGAACTCGTGGGCCGCGCGATCCAGAAGGCCGTGGCGGACGCGGGCCTGCCCGAAGGCGTGTTCTCGATGGTCGGCGGCGCGAGCATCGCGGTCGGCACCGCGCTCGTCGCACACCCGGCCATCCAGGCCGTGGGTTTCACGGGCTCGCGCGTCGGCGGCCTCGCCCTGACGCAGGTCGCCAACAACCGTCCGCAGCCGATTCCGGTCTACGCCGAGATGAGCAGCATCAACCCCGTGTTCCTGCTGCCCGAAGCACTGGCCGCGCGTGGCGAGTCGATCGCGAAGGATCTCGTGGATTCGCTGGTCATGGGTGTGGGTCAGTTCTGCACGAACCCCGGCCTGCTGCTCGCGATCGAAGGCCCGGCACTGGACAAGTTCCGCGCGGCGGCCACCGCGGCGATCGGCGGCAAGCCCGCCGCGACGATGCTGACCCCGGGTATTCACGGCGCATTCGAGAAGGGTGTGGCCAAGCTGGCCGATATCAACGGCCTGTCGCAGGTCGGCTGCGGCCTCGAGGCCACGGGCCCGAACCAGGCGCGTCCGGCGTTCTTCGAAGCATCGGCCCAGCAGTTCCTGGCCGACGAGCGCATGCACGCCGAAGTGTTCGGTCCGTCGACCGTGCTCGTGACCTGCCGTAACGCCGACGACCTCGTCGCCGTGGCGCGTGCCGTCGAGGGTCAGCTGACCGTGACGGTGCAGGCCGACGCCGGCGACCACGCCCTGGCCGCCCGCCTGCTGCCCACGCTCGAGCGCAAGGCGGGCCGTATCCTGTTCAACGGCTATCCGACCGGTGTGGAAGTGTGCTTCGCGATGGTTCACGGCGGCCCGTTCCCGGCCACGTCGGACACGCGCACGACCTCGGTGGGCACCACCGCGATCGATCGCTTCCTGCGTCCGGTCTGCTATCAGAACGTGCCGGCCGACCTGCTGCCGGAAGCCGTGAAGGATGGCAATCCGCTGAACCTGTGGCGCCTGAAGGATGGCGAACTGGGTCACGCATAAGCGACCCTCGGCGGGCCCTAGCGCGACGCCTCGAAGCCCCGCTTCCTCACGGAAGCGGGGCTTTTTGCATCATGCGGCCATCGCCAGCTTTGCGCCGCGCGACTTGCCCGAGCTCAGGTAGTCGGCAATCGACTCCTGCGTGACCTCGCCGAGGTACGTGCCATCGGCATCCACCACCGGCAGCCAGCTCGTGTTGTGCTGATACATGCGCGACAGCACGATGCGCAGATGCTCGTCGAACGCGGCCGTTGCCGCGAACGGCCGCAGCACCTCCGCACAGGTCCCGCCGCCGGTCATGCCCGCGCGCGCGTCGCGCCGCGAGACATATCCCACCGCCCTGCCCGCCTCATCGACCACCGGCAGATGCCGCACGTCGGCGTCGTCCATCACGCCGAACGCCTGCGCGAGCGTGGTGCCCGGTGCCGCGCTCGGCGGCATCGTGGCCGCATCGCCCGCGCGCACCAGCAGCAGGCGCTTGAGCGTGTTGTCGTGGCCCACGAACGCCTGCACGAAATCGTCCGCGGGATGCGCAAGCAGCGCGTCCGGATGATCGAACTGCACGAGCTGGCCGCGACGGAACACGGCAACCTTGTCGCCAAGCTTGATCGCTTCGTCGATATCGTGCGACACCATGATCACGGTCTTGCCAAGTTGCCGCTGCATCTGGAAGAACTCGTTCTGGATGCTCTCGCGGTTGATCGGATCCACCGCGCCGAACGGCTCGTCCATCAGCAGCACGGGTGCATCGGCCGCGAGCGCGCGGATCACGCCGATACGCTGCTGCTGGCCGCCCGACAGCTCGCGCGGATAGCGGCCAAGCATGCGGTCCGGGTCGAGCTGCACCATGGCCATGAGCTCGCGCGCGCGCTCGCGGCTGCGGCGCTTGTCCCAGCCCAGCAGGCGCGGCACGACCATGATGTTTTCCTCGATGGTCATGTTCGGGAACAACCCGATCTGCTGGATCACGTAGCCGATCTTGCGACGCAGCGCCACGCCGTCGATCGCGGCGGTATCCTCGCCATCGATGCGCACGGTGCCCGACGTCGGCTCGATCAGCCGGTTGATCATCTTGAGCGTGGTGGTCTTGCCGCAGCCGGACGGACCGAGGAATACACAGATTTCCCCGCGCGGGACCTCGAGCGAGACGGCATCCACGGCATTGGAGCGCGTGCCGTCCTTCTGCACGAATGTCTTGGTGAGTTTGTCGAGTTCGATCATAGTCGGATTCCTTTCGGTGTCAGCGCGCGCTGCAGGCGCTGCAGGCACAGGTCGGCGACGATGGCGAGCACGCTCACGAGCGCCGCGCCGACCGCAAGCTTGCTCATGTTGCTCTGGCTGATGGCCTGGAGGATCAGCACGCCGAGGCCGCCCGCGCCGATCAGCGCGGCGATCGTCGTCACGCCGATGTTCATCACCACGGCCGTGCGCACGCCGCCGAGGATCACGGGCACCGCGAGCGGCAGATCGACGAGGCGCATGCGCTGCCACGTCGTCATGCCGATACCGCGGCCCGCCTCCTGAATGCCGGCGTCGACATTGACGAGCGCGGTGTACGTATTGCGCATGATCGGCAGCAGCGAGTACAGGAACACGGCGGTCACGGCCGGCAGATAACCGAGCGCGTGGCCGAAGCGCGCGAAGATCGGGATCATCAGCCCGAACAGCGCGATGGAAGGCAGCGTGAGCACGATGGTGGCCAGCGCGAGCAGCGGCGTGGCGAGCCAGCGATGGCGCGTGATCAGGATGCCGAGCGGCACGCCGATCACGATGGCCAGCGTCACGGCGGCACCGACGAGCGCGAGATGCTGCGCCGTGAGCCGCAGCAGCGTGGGCCAGCTGTGTTGAAGGTAGGCAATCAGGTCCATGGGTTCCTCATGTCACGTCGTCACGTCAGATCAGGCCGTTGGCGCGCAGGAAATCCCCGGCCACCTTGTCGACGGGCTGCTGCCCGATATCGACCTGATAGTTCATCTCGGTCATCGCGGCGTTGTCGAGCTTCGACGACAGCGCGTCGAGCAGCCCCGCCAGTTCCGGATGGGCGTCGAGCACCGCGCGGCGCACCACGGGCACCGCGTTGTAGGGCGGGAAGAAATGCAGGTCGTCCTCGAGCAGCGCGAGGTCGAAGCCCTTGACGCGGCCATCGGTCGTGTAGACGAGGCCCAGTTCCACCTGATCGTTCTTGAGCGCCGTGTACACGAGGCCCGGATCGAGCTGGATGACATCCTTGCGTGTGAAGGGCAGCTGGTAGGCGGCCTTGAGCGGCTCGAGCCCGTCGGGGCGCGCCGCGAATTCCATATCCACCGCGAACGGATGCTTGTCGTCGGGGCCGGCGCGCATCTTCGCGGCAAGCGCCGACAGCGTGGTCACGCCGGCCGCCTCCGCCCGCGCGCGCGGCATGGCGAGCGCATAGGTGTTGTTGATACGCGAAGGCGCGAGCCACACGAGGCCCTTCTCGCCGTCGAGCGCCTTCACGCGCGCATAGCTCTCGGGGCCATCGAGCTTCTCTTCCACGTGGTTGAAGACGATCAGCGCGGTACCGGTGTAGTCCCACACCACGTCGAGCTGCCCCGACTCGAGCGCCTGCCGCATGAGCGTGCTGCCGAGGCCCGACGTCAGTTCGGCGCCGAAGCCCTTCGCGCGCAGGTACTGCGTGGTCATCGAGGACAGGATCAGCTGCTCGGTGAAGTTCTTGCCGCCCACGCGCAGGGGCGTGGCGTTTGTGGCGGCGTTTGTGGCGGCGTTCGCGTTGGTGCCCACATCGGGCTGCGACGCCTGCGCGTGCGCCGGCGCGGTGCCGAGCAGCAGCGCGGCGAAGATCGCTCCAACGATCGCGAAGATCCAGAACGCCTTGCGCTCCGTTTCCGGATTCCATGCCATGAGTACCGACTCCTTCAATTCGCCAGCCCGCGGCGACGCAGATACACGTGCCCCGCATACGCGAACAGCGCATCGAGCACGAGCGCGAGCAGCGCGGTGGCCGCGGCGCCAAGCAGCAGCAGCGACTGGTTGTTCAGGTAAATGCCCGGGAAGATCAGCTCGCCCAGGCTGTTCGCGCCGATCAGGAACGACAGCGGCACCGTGCCGACATTGATCACCAGGCTGATGCGCACGCCCGCGAGCACCACGGGCAGCGCGTTCGGGAATTCGACGCGCGCGAGGCGCTGCAGCGGCGTCATGCCGATACCGCGCGCGGCTTCGCGCAGCGCGGGCGACACGTTGCGCAGCCCTTCGTACGTATTGCGCACGATCGGCAGCAGCGACGCGAGCCACAACGCGAGGATCGCGGGACGCTCGCCAATGCCGAGCACCGCGAGCGCCAGGGCCAGCACGGCCAGCGACGGCACCGTGTTGCCGATGTTGAAGACCTGCATCAGCCGGTCCGCCCAGCGGCGCATGCACGGCCGGGAGAGCGCGATGCCCGCGGGAATGCCCGTGGCGAGCGCGAGCACCATCGAGATCGCCACGAGGCGCAGATGATCGGCAAGGTCGTACAGCAGGCGATCGCGATGGGCGGCGATGACGTCCGGGCCGATCCAGGCGATCAGGCCGGCCAGTGCAATGGCAATAAGCCCACCCCATGCGAGGCGAGCGGCTTGTCTGGTCATGGGGTCCTTTTCCTTGAAGCCAAAGGTGGTCCATGGCACTCCATGAGCACGGAGCGCCACACGACGACAGCGAAAAACAATGGGTCCGAGGCGGACATGTCCGCCGGAGCCGGGTCAGATTGCATTGCCGCCATGACCGGCATGGGCGCCGGCGGACGGACTATCGGGGCTTCGCCTCAGGGTCTTGGGCGGAGCACCTCTTTGGATGGAGCGGCCACAGGGCGGCGTGGTCGTTCCGGTAGCGGCGCAAGAAGCCGGGCAGCACACGGGGTTGTGGTCGGTGCGCCGGCCTCGATGGCCATCGGGATTGTTGCGATCTCTGCGCAACGTGTGACAAACAGGCGGCTATTCTACACAATTTCTGCAATCCTGTCGAACGGCCGGATTCCCCCGCCCGCCGGGCCGCGTTGCTGCCCCGTTCCGCCAACGGAACAATCTTTTGCCCTTGAGGCCTCTACCGGATTTCCGCCAAACCCTTACATTGCATGGGTATGCAAGCACCTCAACCGGAGAACGACATGGAAACCCGCACCCCCGCCACCGCCGCAGAGACCGTTACGCGCTCGCGCACGGTCGATCGCGTCGTGCGCGGCATTGCCACGTCCGACGGCGCCGGCGTCAAGCTGACCCGCGTCCTCACGCAGAACCTGCAACGCCGCCTGGACCCGTTCCTGATGCTCGACGCATTCGGCACGGACAACCGCGACGACTATATCGGCGGCTTCCCCGACCACCCGCACCGCGGCTTCGAGACCATCACGTACATGCTGGCCGGCCGCATGCGCCATCGCGACAGTGCGGGCCACGAAGGCCTGCTCGAGAATGGCGGCGCGCAATGGATGGTCGCGGGCTCGGGCGTCGTGCACTCGGAACTGCCCGAGCAGGAAGACGGCCGCATGGAAGGCTTCCAGCTCTGGCTGAACCTGCCCGCCGCCGACAAGATGACCACGCCGTGGTACCGCGACGTGCCATCGCGCGATATCCCGACCGTCGCGCTGCCCGGTGGTGACACGGCGGGCGGCACGGTACGGGTGATCGCCGGGTCGTCGCATGGCATCGCGGGCGCCGTCACGCGGCCCGTGACCGAGCCGCTGTACCTCGACGTCCATCTGCCGGCCGGCGCGCGCTTTGCGCAGACGCTGCCGGCGGGGCACAACGCGTTCCTCTACGTGTATCGCGGAGAGGTCACGGTTGGCGATGGAGAGAACGCGGCCGTCGTGGAAGCGCAACGCATGGGCGTGCTCGACAATGCGGGCGTGAGCGACGGCGTGGTGATCCACGCCACCGCCGAAGCGCGCTTCCTGCTGATCGCGGGGCAACCGCTGAACGAGCCCATCGCGCAGTACGGCCCGTTCGTGATGAACACGCAGGACCAGATCTACCAGACGCTGGCCGACTACCGCGACGGCCGCTTCGCGAAGATCCCGGCCGAGAATCACGGCTGACGTATCTCCTGCGTGCTTTCCCCAAGGCCACGGCGCAATGCCGTGGCCTTTTTTGTTTCCGGCATGCGACTTGCAACCTCCCGCCAGCCGTTGCAGGGCGCGGCAAGTCGTGCAAAACGCGCGGCCAGACCCCTGCACACTTATATAATCCGGAGCAAATATTGGGCATACGTCAACCATGATGATGGCGCGCGTGTCCGGCCCTAGGTTTCTGACCTAGGAAAGTTGCTGCCACAACAATTCGAGCCGCCTCAGTGACATTACAAACCCCTCCCAGGCTGGCGCTTGCCCACATCACCAAGCGCTATCCCGGCGTGACCGCCAACGACGACGTCAGCCTGTCCGTCGCGCCCGGCGAGATCCATGCCGTGCTCGGCGAAAACGGCGCCGGGAAATCGACCCTCATGAAGATCATCTTCGGCGCGGTAAGGCCCGATGCCGGCGAGGTGCACTTCAACGGGGCGCCGGTCTCGATCGCCAGCCCGCACGATGCGCGCAACCTGGGCATCGCGATGGTGTTCCAGCATTTCTCGCTGTTCGACACGCTCACGGTCACCGAGAACATCGCGCTGGGCCTGCCGCCCAGGGATGCCGGCAACATGAAGCAGCTGGCCGCCCGCATCCGCACGACGGCGGAACGCTACGGTCTGCCGCTCGAGCCGCAGCGCCACGTGCACACGCTCTCCGTGGGCGAGCGGCAGCGCGTGGAGATCGTGCGCGCGCTGCTGGCCAATCCGCAGCTGCTGATCCTCGACGAGCCGACCTCGGTGCTGACCCCGCAGGCCGTGGAGACGCTGTTCGTCACGCTGCGCCAGCTTGCGGCCGAGGGCACGAGCATCCTGTACATCAGCCACAAGCTCGACGAGATTCGCGCGCTGTGCCATCGCGCCACCGTCATGCGCATGGGCCGCGTGACGGGCGTGTGCGATCCGCGCGAAGAAAGCGCGGCGTCCCTCTCCCGCCTGATGATCGGCGGCGAACCCCCGCGTGAAGCGCGCGTGGCCGCCGAACGCGGGCCGCTGCGGCTCACCGTTCGCGACCTGTCGCTCCCGCGCTCGCACGCCTTCGGCACCACACTGGAACGCATTGCGCTCGACGTGCATGGCGGCGAGATCGTCGGTATCGCCGGCGTGTCCGGCAACGGCCAGCAGGAGCTGCTCGCGGCCCTGTCCGGGGAGGATGGACGGCAAACGGGCGGCGCGGTGCAGATCGACGGCCGCGCGGTGGGCCGGCTCGGCGCGCGAGAACGCCGCCGCGCGGGCCTCGCCTTCGTGCCCGAAGAACGCCTTGGCCGCGGCGCCGTGCCCGGCATGAGCCTCGCCGCGAATACGCTGCTGTCGCACCAGTCGCCGCCGTTCGTGCGCGGCGGGCTGATCTCGCCCAAGGCCGCGGCGGGACTCGCGGCCACCGTGATCCAGCGTTTCCGCGTCAAGGCCAACGGTCCGGAAGCGCTTGCGCGCAGCCTGTCCGGCGGCAACCTGCAGAAATTCATCGTGGGACGCGAGATTGCTTCGGGCCCGAAGGTGCTGATCGTCGCGCAGCCGACGTGGGGCGTCGATGTCGGCGCGGCCGCGCAGATCCATAACGAGATGCTCGCGCTCAAGGCAACGGGCTGCGCGGTACTGGTCGTCTCCGAAGAACTCGACGAACTGTTCGCGATCTGCGACCGGCTGCACGTGATCGCCAAGGGCCATCTGTCGCCGTCGATGCACGTGGAGACCGCCACGCGCGAACAGGTGGGCCTCTGGATGAGCGGGTTATGGCCCGGCGGGCCCGCGACCGAGCGGGACAAGGCCAACGCGGAGGTGAGCCATGGCTGAGTTCCGCCTGCCGTTGTCGCTCGTGCCGCGTGGCACGCCCTCGCGCGCGATGGCCTATGCCTCGCCGTTTATCGCGCTCGCGCTCACGTTGCTGTTTGGCGCGCTACTGTTCGTGGCTCTCGGCAAGGATCCCGCGTCCGCGCTGAAGGTGTTTCTCGTCGATCCGCTGCGCGACAAGCGCGCGATCGGCGAGGTGCTGCTGAAGACCGTGCCGCTCGTGCTGTGCGCGCTCGGCCTGGCCGTCTGCTATCGCGCCAACGTCTGGAATATCGGCGCGGATGGACAGCTGATTCTCGGCGGCATCTTTGCCGGCGCCACCGTGCTCTACTTCGACGTGCCCGGTCATACGATCGGCGGCCTGCCGGTACTCGTGCTGGCGTCGCTCGCCGGCATCATCGGCGGCATGCTGTGGGCCGCGATCACCGCGCTGCTGCGGGACCGCTTCAATGCCAACGAGATCCTCGTCTCGCTGATGCTCACGTATATCGCGCAGCAGCTCATCCTCTGGGTCGTCAACGGTCCGCTCAAGGATCCGCAGGGCATGAACTTTCCGCAGTCCAAGGTGTTCTCGTCCGAGTTCCTGCTGCCGAACCTGCTGTCGGGCTCGCGCCTGCACGCGGGCTTCGCGGTGATGCTCGTGCTCGTGGCCATCATGACCGTGTTCGTGTTCCGCAGCTTCGCGGGCTACCGGCTCCAGGTCGGCGGCACCGCGCCGGCGGCCGCGCGCTACGCGGGTTTTTCCGCGCGCGGGTCGCTCTGGAGCGCGCTGCTGATCTCGGGCGCCACGGCGGGCCTCGCGGGCGCGTTCGAGGTAACGGGGCCGATCGGCCAGCTGCTGCCATCGATCTCGCCGGGGTACGGATTCACGGCCATCATCGTCGCGTTCGTCGGCCGCCTGCATCCCGTGGGCACCGTGTTCGGCGGCATCGTGATGTCGCTGTTCTATATCGGCGGCGAGATGGCGCAGTCGCGCATCGGCCTGCCCTCGGCACTCGGCTGGGTGTTCCAGGGCATGCTGCTGTTCTTCCTGCTGGCGTGCGACACGCTGATCGACAACCGCCTGCGCTGGCGCGCCACGGCCGCCTGAGGGAGTTCACAAGAACATGGAACAACTCGCTCCCCTGATCGCCACCGCGATCAATGCCGGTACCCCGCTGCTGCTGGCCGCGCTGGGCCTGCTCGTCAACGAGCGCGCCGGCGTGCTCAACCTCGGCGCCGAGGGCATGATGCTCGTGGCCGCGGCCTTCGGTTTCATGGTCGGCTACCAGACGCAGTCGCCGATGCTCGGCTTTATCGCCGGCGCCGGTGCCGGCATGCTGATGGCCACGCTGTTCTCGTGGCTCGCGCTGGTCCTCGCCACCAATCAGGTCGCCACCGGCCTCGCGCTGTCGATCTTCGGCACGGGCCTCTCCGCGTTCATGGGCCAGCGCTTCGTCGGCTACGCGATGCCCGCGCAGGCGAAGGCCGTGCCCGGCCTCGCGGACATCCCGTTCATCGGCCCCGCGTTCTTCCAGCAGCACTGGATGGTGTACTTCAGCCTGCTGCTGTGCGCGGCCATCATGTGGTTCCTGTTCCGGACGCGCGCGGGCCTGACGCTGCGCGCGATCGGCGAATCGCCCGAGTCCGCGCACGCGCTCGGCTATCCCGTGCGCTGGATCCGCTTCGGTGCGCTGCTGTTCGGCGGCGCCTGCTGCGGACTGGCGGGCGCGTATCTGTCGCTGGTCTACACGCCGATGTGGGTGGAGAACCTCGTCGCGGGCCGTGGCTGGATCGCGCTGGCGCTGACGACGTTCGCGACCTGGCGTCCGGGCCGCGTGCTGATCGGCGCGTGGCTGTTCGGCGGCGTGACGATCCTGCAGTTCTATCTGCAGGGCGTGGGCATCGCGGTGGCGCCGCAGTTCCTGTCGATGCTGCCCTATGCCGCGACGATCGTCGTGCTCGCACTGATTTCGCGCAATCCGGCCTGGATCCGTCTCAACATGCCGGCATCGCTGGGCAAGCCGTTCCGCCCTGGCAATGCATAAGAAGTCTTATCACAACATCACATAAGGAGAGATCATGAAGATCACACGCAGAACGACGCTGGCGGCCCTCGCGGCGACCACCGTGCTCGCGCTTGCAGGCTGCGGCAAGAAGGAAGAAGCGCCGGCCGCCTCGGCGGGTCCCGCTTCCGCCCCCGCTGCCGCGGCAGGCGAGCCGCTCAAGGTTGCGTTCGTCTATATCGGCCCGGTCGGCGATGCGGGCTGGACCTATGCGCACGACGCCGGCCGCAAGGCGGTGGAAGCGAAGTTCGGCGACAAGGTGAAGACCTCGTTCGTCGAGAACGTGCCCGAGTCCGCTTCGGACGCCGAGCGCGTGTTCCGCGATCTGGCCAGCCAGGGCAACAAGCTGATCTTCGGTACCACGTTCGGCTATCAGGAGTCCATGCTCAAGGTGGCGAAGGAATTCCCGGACGTGAAGTTCGAACACGCCACGGGCTTCAAGACCGCCGACAACCTCGCGCAATATGACGTCCGCACCTACGAGGGTGCGTACCTCGCCGGTCTGGTCGCGGGCAAGATGAGCAAGAGCGGCAAGATGGGCGTGGTGGCTTCGGTGCCCATTCCCGAGGTCATCCGCAATATCGATGCGTTCACGCTCGGCGCGCGCAGCGTGAATCCGAATGCGACGGTCAAGGTGGTGTGGGTCAACAAGTGGTTCGATCCGGGCAAGGAACGCGAGGCCGCGACCACGCTGATCGGCCAGGGCGTGGACATGCTGATGCAGAACACCGACTCGGCGGCCGTGGTCCAGACCGCGCAGGAGAAAGGCGTCTACGCGTTCGGCTGGGACAGCGACATGAGCAAGTTCGGCGAGAAGGCACACCTCGCGGCGTCCGTGATCGACTGGGGCGTGTACTACACGAAGGTCGTCGATGACGTGCTGAAGAACCAGTGGAAGAACAGCACGATCTGGTGGGGCCTGAAGGAAGGCATGATCGACCTCAAGGGCTTCAACGCCGTCGTGCCGGCGGACGTCAAGGCGCTCGTGGAAGAACGCAAGAAGGGCATCGCCGACGGCTCGGCACCGATCTGGAAGGGTCCGATCAAGGACAACGCCGGCAAGGAACAGGTTGCCGCGGGCCAGACGGCCGACGACGCGTTCCTGCATAACGTGAAATTCTATGTGGAAGGCGTGGAGGGCAACGTGCCGGGTTGATACCGCGCGCGGAACTTGAAGCAGTGAAGAACGGCCCAAGCTAATTGCCTGGGCCGTGTGCTTTGCACGGTCCGCGTGATCGAGGAGGCCCTTCCATGTGGAAACGTTTTTCCGCCTTGTGGACCATGATCCGCCGCGACGGGCGGATGCTCTGGTTTGCGCTGCGGCACCCTGACGCGCCCGTATGGCTGCGTCCGGCGACCATCGCGCTGCTGGTCTATGCGGTGTCGCCGATCGACCTGATTCCCGACTTCGTCGCGGGCCTCGGCATCGTCGATGACGTGGTACTGATTCCGCTCGCCGTTCATCTGATGCTGAAGCGCCTGCCGCCTCACATCCTGCGGCAGGCCAGCCTGCGCGCGACCGCCACCACGGTCAGGCCGCGCTAATACCGCTAATACCGCGCTAATACCGCGCTGGGCCCCGCTCCCCTCAGTGACTGTCCTGCGAGAGCTGCGCGATCAGCAGCTCCGCGGTGGCGAGGTTCGTCGCGCACGGCACGTTGTGCACGTCGCACGCGCGCACGAGCGCGTTGATATCGGGCTCGTGCGGCTGCGGTGTCATCGGGTCGCGCAGGAAGATCACCGCGGTGACGCGCCCTTCCGCCAGCTGCGCGCCGATCTGCAGATCGCCGCCCCACGGTCCCGACAGCATGCGCGTGACGGTCAGGCCCGTCTCGTCGGCAATGCGGCCGCCGGTGGTGCCGGTGGCCAGCAATTCGCATTGCGCGAGGAACGCGCGATGCCGCCCCGCGAACGCCACGATGTCGTCCTTCTTGTGATCGTGCGCGATCAGCGCGATACGTGGACGTGCCATCTCGTTCCGCTCCTGCGTCACATGGTCCCGGGGAACGCGCCGCCGTCGAGCAGCAGGTTCTGGCCCGTAATGAAGCCCGCCTGCTTGCTGGCCAGGAAGGCGCAGGCCGCGCCGAACTCGGCCGGCTCGCCGAAGCGGCGGGTCGGGTTGGCGGCCGCACGGCGCGCCGACACTTCGTCGATGGTCAGGTTGGCCTTCTTGGCCGCGCCTTCCATCGTCTTGTACAGGCGATCCGTATTGAACGGCCCCGGCAGCAGGTTGTTGATCGTCACGCCATGCTGCGCCACTTCGCGCGAGAGGCCGGCGATAAAGCCCGTCAAACCCGAGCGCGCGCCATTGGACAGGCCCAGCACGTCGATCGGCGCCTTGACCGCACCGCTCGTGATATTGATCACGCGGCCCCACTTGCGCGCGATCATGCCGTCGATGGTCGCCTTGATCAGTTCGATCGGCGTCAGCATGTTGGCGTCGATCGCGGCGATCCAGTCGTCACGCTCCCAGTCGCGGAAGTTGCCCGGGGGCGGGCCGCCGGCGTTGTTCACGAGGATATCGAGCTGTCCGAGCTTGGCCACCGCGTCGAGCGCCAGCTTGCGGCCCTCGGGCGTGGTGATGTCGGTCGCCACCGCGATCACGCGGCGGCCGTGGCGCGCGCGCAGATCGGCCGCGGCCTTCTCCAGTGCTTCGGCACCGCGCGCGACGATGACCACATCGACGCCTTCCGCCGCGAGCGCGTCCGCGCACGCAAAGCCGAGACCCTTGCTGGCGCCGCACACCAGCGCATGCTTACCGCGCAATCCGAAATCCATGTCTTCTCTCTCCGTTGGGTGTTGTCTGGTGAAACAAATCAGGCTTTGCGCGCGGACAGCAGGTACATGCCGCCGAGCACGAGCGCGCTCCCCGCAAGCTGCACGCCGGTGACGGGCTCGCCGAGCAGCCAGAACGCCAGCGCGAGCGTGGACACCGGGCCGATCATGCCAGCCTGCGAGGCCATCGGCGCGCCGATGCGCGCCACCGCGACCATCGTCATCGAGACGGGCAGCACGGTGCAGAACACGGCATTCACGACGGACAGCCAGAGGACCGGCGCAGGCTGCGCCAGTTCGGCCAGCGGCCGGCCCAGCACCACGTACTGGATCGCGCAGCACGCGGTGGATACGCACATCGCATACGCGACGAGCCGCAGCGATCCCACGCGCTGCACGAGCTCGCCGCTCAGAATCAGATACACACCATACGACAACGCACTGCCGAGCACCAGCCCGCCGCCGAGCCAGACCTGCGACCCGCTCACGTCGAGGTCGTGCGCGAACACGAGCACGATGCCCGCATAGGCCAGCAGCAGCGAGATCCACTGCCGCGCGTGGATGGGCCGCCGGAACAGGAACGCGGTGGTCAGCAGCACGAACGACGGCGTGAGGAACAGGATCAGCCGCTCGAGCCCCGCCGTGATGTATTGCAGGCCGACGAAGTCGAGGAAGCTCGACAGGTAATAGCCGATAAAGCCGAGGAACACCACGCGTCCGCGATCGGCCCACGACAGCGCGGGCAGCTTGCGCGCCTGCCACCAGCCGATGGCCATGAACAGCGGCACCGCGAACAGCATGCGCAGCGTGATGACCATGACGGCATCCACGTTGTAGCGGTACATGAGCTTGGCGACGATCGCCTTGGCGGAGAACAGCACGGCGCCGACGGCGGCGACGGCCAGCCCATAGCGCTGCGCGGCGGGGACATCGAGGGGAAGGGTTTTCTGGGAAGCGGGCACGGGCGGCGTTCGGTCAGGCGGGCCGGCGCCGGGTAGGCCGGGGCGCCGGGACCCGCCGATTGTATGTCAAAAGGCGCAAGCACGAGGGCGGCCCGATCCCCTACAATGGCTCGCGCCCGGCCCGCGTCACAAGCGCGGCCCGGCGCCAAGACAACTATCCAGGAGACATTCGAGTCATGCCGTACACCCTTCGCCCGGCGCACCGCCGCGCGCGCGTCCGCCGCACGCTGATCCAGTCCGCCCTCGCCCTGCCCGTCGCGCTCGCGCTGCCCTTCTCCGTCCTGACCGCGCGCGCCGCCGACGCCTATCCGGCCAAGCCGATCCGCTTCGTCGTGCCCTACGCGGCCGGCGGCACCACCGACCTCGTCGCACGCACGGTGGGCCAGCGCGTGGCCGAGAAGCTGGGCCAGCCGGTGGTCATCGAAAACCGGCCTGGCGCGGGCGGCAATATCGGCATGGACGCGGTGGCCAAGGCCGCGGCCGACGGCTACACGATCGGCTTCGGCGCGATCTCGACCAACGCGCTGAATCCGCATATCTACAAGCATGTGCCGTTCGACCCGCGCAAGGACTTCACGGCGATCAGCCTGCTGGGCACCTCGACCATCGTGCTCGAGGTCAGCGAGAGCCTGCCCGTGAAGACCGTGCCCGAGCTGGTCGCCTACGCGAAGGCGCATCCGGGCCTGACGTACGCGACCGCCGGCACCGGCACCTCGATGCACCTCGCCGGCGCGATGTTCTCGCAGATGACGCAGACAGGGCTCGTGCACGTGCCGTACAAGGGCAGCAGCCCGGCCATCAACGACATGCTCGGCGGCCACCTGCAGGTGATGTTCGACAACCTGCCGGCCTCGCTGCCGCATATCCAGGCGGGCAAGCTGCGCGCGCTGGCGGTGGCGGGCAAGACGCGCTCGCCGTCGCTGCCGAACGTGCCGACGCTTGCCGAGGCGGGCCTGGCCGGTTACTCGGTGGAGCCGTGGTTCGGCGTCTACGGGCCGGCGAACCTTCCCGCGCCGGTGGTTCAGGCGCTCAACGCCGCGTTCGTGGAGGCGCTGGCGCGGCCGGACGTGCGCGACAAGCTGGTGGCGGCGGGCTTCAATCCGAAGGGATCGAGCGCGGCCGAGCTGCAGTCGCTGACGCAGACCGAGTACGAGCGTTTTGGCAAGGTCGCGAAGGAAGCCGCCATTACCGTGGACTGAGCGGTGGACCGGGCGTCCGGTGGCGCGGTTGTGACCGTCCGGCGGTCAATGCCATTACAATCGCGCTGCATCGGGTCCGCGCCGGCATGCCGCGCGGCGCCCGCTCCTCATTAGCCGAGTCCCCTCGGCGGGACTCCAGACTGCCAGCATGAAACAAGATCCGCGCTTCCCCAACCTGTTCATCCTCGACCACCCGCTGATCCAGCACAAGCTCTCGCACATGCGCGACAAGGAAACGTCCACGCGCACGTTCCGCGAACTGCTGCGCGAGATCACGCTGCTGATGGGATACGAGATCACGCGCGACCTGCCGCTGACCACGCGCCATATCGAGACGCCGCTGACACCGCTGGAAGCGCCGGTCATCGCCGGCAAGAAGCTCACGATCGTCCCGGTACTGCGCGCGGGCGTGGGCATGAGCGACGGGCTCGTGGAACTGGTGCCGTCGGCGCGTATCGGCCATATCGGCGTGTATCGCGACGAGCAGCACCGCCCCGTGGAATATCTGGTGCGCCTGCCCGATCTCGAGGACCGCAGCTTCATCCTCTGCGATCCGATGGTCGCCACGGGCTACTCGGCCGCGCATGCGGTGGACGTGCTCAAGAAGCGGGGCGTGAAGGATGACGCCATCACGTTCGTGGCGCTCGTGGCCGCGCCGGAAGGCGTGGAGGTTTTCCAGAAAGCGCATCCGGGCGTCAAGCTGTTCGTGGCATCGCTGGACAGCCACCTGGACTCGCACGCCTACATCGTGCCCGGCCTCGGCGACGCCGGCGACCGTCTGTTCGGTACGAAAAACTAGCATCGACCGGGCGCATCGCGCGGGCGAGCGGCCACATCCCGCCTGCCCGCGCCGACCTCAGGCCATCAGAACTTGTGGCGCAGGCCGATGGTCGAGCCGAACTGGCTCTGGCCGATGGCGGCCGAGCCGTAGCCGCTGCCGCCGATGCCCACACCTGCCACGCCCATCGTGGACCGTTCGCGGTTCATCGCATAGCTGAGGTTCCAGTACATGTCCGTGCGCTTGGAGAACGCATAGTCGCCGGACACGACGAAGGTCCACGGATCGGAACCCGAGCCGCGCACGTCCTGATAGTAGGCAGCGCCCGTCAGCGACAGGGCCGGCGTGACCTGATACCCCAGGCCCAGCCAGTACAGGTTCGATGCGTTCTTGCCATCGGTACCCGGCAGCGTGGCGAAACTGTAGGCCTTGGCCCAGCGATAGCCCGCATACATCTTGACCGGACCGATCGCGTACGACCCGCCCAGCGCCGCGCGGCGGATCTTCATGTCTTCCGAATTCGGCATCCGGGCAACCGTACCATTGGGCTGCCCCACGTTGAGCTGGTCCACGACCGCGCCCACGGCAAACGGGCCCGACGCATAGCCGAGGCCGAGGCTCGTCTCCGCGCCCAGCTTCGCCTTGCCCGGCACTTCGCCCCAGCCGCCGCCGCCCGTGTTCGCGCCAAAGCTGTAGAGCGCGCTCACGGTCAGCCCGTTGAAGTTCGCCGCGTACTTGACGGCATTGTCGGCACGGCCCGCGAACGCGCCGTCCTGCGTGGCCAGCGAGTAGTTGGCGAGCCCCATCGGATCGAACTGCAACGCAAAGTCGAAGGCCGGAGTTTCCTGACGGCCCAGGGTCAGCTGGCCCCAGTTGCCGGCCAGGCCCAGATAGGCCTTGCGGCCGAAGAGGCGGTTGTTCTGGCCCGATTTCCCGGTGTCGATATCGAAGCCGCTTTCCAGCACGAAGACGCCCTTCAGCCCACCGCCGAGGTCTTCCACGCCGCGCAGGCCCCAGCGGCTGCCGGCGAGGCCGCCGGACGTCATGCCGAGCACGGACTTGCCGCCCACCGGCGTGTTGGTGCGATATTCGATGCCCGCATCGAGCACGCCGTACAGCGTAACGCTCGACTGCGCGAATGCCGACGTGGAAAGCAGGGCTGCGGCAGCAATAGGCAGAACCTTCAATTTCATAAATATGCTCTCTTATATTTTCGCAAGCCAATTCTTGCGAGCGAGCCAATTATGAAATCATCGATTTGATATGCTCAATGGCACCCGGGGCCATTGTTGCATCCGGACAAACCGCTTTTATCTAAATTTATCCCTTAAAAATCAAGGATATGTATCTATATAAACGAAAATAAGACAAAGCGTTTCACTTAAATAAGGTTTGGCTTATTCATTCCGCGCCACAAAGAAAATACGATTCGCTTCGGGCATTTTCATCGATGCTCAACTTTCCTTGCAGCAAAAACAAGGGCCGCCCGAAAGGCGGCCCTTGTTCCATTTGGAGAGGCGGATGTCGCGCTACTGGATGTCGCGCTATTTCTTGCGCCCCGATCCCAGCAGGCTGCCCAGCACGCCGCGAATCAGTTCGCGGCCCACCTGCGACCCGACCGTGCGCGCCGCGGACTTGGCCATCGACTCGAGGATGGAATCGCCGCGGCCGCTCTTGCCCGTGCCGCGCGTCAGCGTGCCGAAGATATCGCCGGCCTGGCCGAGCCAGCCGCCTTCCTCGGACGGGGCTTCCGGCGGGGTGCCGGCGGTCGTGCCGGCGGGCACTTTCGCGGACGGCGCGGCGGTCTTGCCGCGGCCGCCATTGGCCGCTTCCCCACGCAGCTTCTCGTACGCCGACTCGCGATCGATCGCCTGCTCGTAGACGCCCGCCACGAGCGACGTGGCGATCAGCTGCTTGCGCTCGTCGTCGTTGATCGGGCCGATACGGCTGCCCGGCGCCAGCACCCACGCGCGCTCGGTAATGCCCGGCGTGCCCTTGGCATCGAGGCACGAGACCAGCGCCTCGCCCACGCCGAGCTCGCCGATGGCCTGTTCCAGCGACAGCTTGGGGTTCGCGCGCATCGTCGTCGCGGCCACCTTCACGGCCTTCTGGTCGCGCGGCGTGAACGCGCGCAGCGCGTGCTGGACGCGATTGCCGAGCTGGCCGAGCACCGTATCGGGAATATCGAGCGGGTTCTGCGTGACGAAGTACACGCCGACGCCCTTGGACCGCACGAGCCGCACCACCTGTTCGATCTTGTCGAGCAGCCCCTTGGGCGCGTCGTTGAACAGCAGATGCGCCTCGTCGAAGAAGAACACGAGCTTGGGTTTTTCCAGATCGCCGGCCTCGGGCAGCTTCTCGAACAGCTCCGACAGCATCCACAGCAGGAACGTCGCGTACAGGCGCGGGGCGTTCATCAGCTTGTCGGCGGACAGGATATTGACGACGCCCTGCCCCTTTTCGGTCTGGATGAAGTCCTCGAGGTTCAGCATCGGCTCGCCGAAGAACTGGTCCGCGCCCTGCGACTCGAGCGCGACGAGGCCGCGCTGGATCGCGCCGATGGACGCGGCGGAGATATTCCCGTACTCGGTGGTGAACTGCGCGGCGTTGTCGCCCACGTACTGGAGCATCGCGCGCAGGTCCTTGGCGTCGAGCAGCAGCAGGCCGTTGGCGTCGGCAATGCGGAACACGAGGTTCAGCACGCCCTGCTGGGTGTCGTTGAGCTCGAGCATGCGCGACAGCAGCAGCGGCCCCATGTGCGAGACCGTGGCGCGCACGGGATGCCCCTTCTCGCCGAAGACGTCCCACAACGTGGTCGGGCAGCCGCCCCATACCGGCTCCGGCAGGCCATGCTCGGCCAGCCGCGCCTTGAGTTTCTCGGATGCCTGCCCAGGCTGGGATATGCCGGTCAAGTCACCTTTGACGTCGGCCATGAACACTGGAACGCCCAGCCGCGAGAACCCCTGCGCGAGCGTTTGCAGGGTGACGGTCTTGCCGGTGCCCGTGGCGCCGGTGATCAGGCCATGCCGGTTGCCCATTTCGGGCAGCAGCACCAGTTCGTGCTCGGCATTCTTGGCAAGGAGGATGGGATCGGCCATGGCAGTCTCTGGAAGCACGTGCGGCCGTCAGGGAGAGTTGGCCGCGTGATAAAATCCTGCGCTGATTATAGCCAGCAGATTGGCACATCCATCACATGGCGCGCTGGCCGCGCCGTCACGCGTTTCCGCCTCGGAGAGAAGAAATCATGGCCGGTCATTCCAAATGGGCCAACATCAAACACAAGAAAGCCGCCGCTGACGCCAAGCGCGGCAAGGTCTGGACGCGACTCATCAAGGAAATCACCGTGGCCGCCAAGCTCGGCGGCGGCGATGCCGATTCCAACCCGCGCCTGCGCCTGTCGATCGACAAGGCCATGGACGCCAACATGCCCAAGGACAACATCCAGCGCGCGATCCAGCGCGGCGTGGGTGGCCTCGAGGGTGCCAACTACGAAGAAATCCGCTACGAGGGCTACGGCCTGGCCGGCGCGGCGATCATCGTGGACTGCCTGACCGACAACCGCACGCGGACCGTGGCCGAAGTACGCCACGCCTTCTCGAAGCACGGCGGCAACATGGGCGCGGAAGGCTCCGTGGCCTTCATGTTCACGCATTGCGGCCAGTTCCTGTTCGCCCCGGGTACGCCCGAGGACAAGCTCATGGAAGCGGCGCTCGAAGCCGGTGCCGACGATGTGGTCGGCAACGAGGACGGCTCGATCGAAGTCACCTGCCCGCCCAACGATTTTTCGGCGGTGAAGGCGGCGCTGGAAGCCGCGGGCTTCAAGGCCGAGGTGGCGGACGTCGTGATGAAGCCGCAGAACGAGGTGAGCTTCACGGGCGACGATGCCGTGAAGATGCAGAAGCTGCTGGACGCCATCGAAAATCTGGACGACGTGCAGGAAGTCTTCACCAACGCGGTCATCGAGGAGTAACGCCTCGGCGCGACTCGACCCCCGAAAACTCCCGAAACGGCCGCAGTCCCTCCGCGCATCCGTTTCTTATCTGGCAGTGGAACATGAAAGTATTGGTAGTCGGCTCCGGTGGCCGTGAACATGCGCTGGCCTGGAAGTTGGCCCAGTCGCCCAAGGTGCAGGTCGTCTACGTGGCGCCCGGCAATGGCGGGACGGCGCTCGACAAGCGCCTGCAGAACGTGCCGCTGACCGACCCGGAAGTGCTTGCCGCATTCGCCGAGCGCGAAGGCGTGGCCTTCACCGTGGTGGGGCCCGAGGCGCCGCTGGCCCGCGGCATCGTGGACGTGTTCCGCGCGCGCGGCTTGCGCATTTTCGGGCCCACGCGCGCGGCGGCGCAGCTCGAGTCGTCGAAGGACTTCGCCAAGGCCTTCATGCACCGCCACAACATTCCCACCGCCGCGTACGAGACGTTTTCCGACGCCACGCGCGCGCATGCCTATATCGACGCCCAGGGCGCGCCGATCGTGATCAAGGCCGACGGCCTGGCCGCGGGCAAGGGCGTGGTCGTGGCGATGACGCTCGAAGAAGCGCATTCGGCCGTGGACATGATGCTGGCCGACAACAAGCTCGGCGATGCCGGCGCGCGTGTCGTGATCGAGGAATTCCTCGAGGGCGAGGAAGCGAGCTTCATCGTGCTGGTCGATGGCAAGAACGTGCTCGCGCTGGCCACGAGCCAGGATCACAAGCGCCTGCTGGACGCCGATGCCGGCCCCAACACGGGCGGCATGGGCGCCTACTCGCCCGCGCCGGTGGTCACGCCCGCGCTGCATGCGCGCGCGCTGCGCGAGATCATCATGCCGACCGTGCGCGGCATGGAGAAGGATGGCATTCCGTACACGGGCTTCCTGTACGCGGGCCTGATGATCGACAAGGACGGCAACCCGAAGACGCTCGAGTTCAACTGCCGCATGGGCGATCCGGAAACGCAGCCGATCATGGCGCGCCTGAAGACCGACCTCGTGGACGTGATGGAAGCCGCGGTGACCATGCGCCTCGACGAAGTCGAGCTCGACTGGGACCGCCGGACCGCGCTGGGCGTGGTGATGGCCGCGTACAACTATCCCGACACGCCGCGCAACGGCGACGAGATCACCGGTATTCCGGCCGAGACCGCCGACGCCGTGACGTTCCATGCGGGCACCACCCTCCAGGACGGCAAGCTGCTGACCTCGGGCGGCCGCGTGCTGTGCGTGGTGGGCCTCGCGGACACCGTCAAGGCCGCGCAGAAGAACGCCTACGCGGCCGTGGAACAGATCCGGTTCGACGGCATGCAGTACCGGACCGACATTGGCTACCGCGCCATCCGCCGCTGAGGCGGCCGGACACCTTCCCGACCGGCGAGCGCTCCACGGCACGTGGGGCCAGCCCAGCCGGTACAATCGTGACACCACGATGACCGCCGACGCAGTGGATGCCATCCGTCGGCGGTTTTGTTACCGGCCCCTACGATCTTTTCGATCATGATCGATACCCAGGCAGTCCGTGCCTATCTGCTCGGTCTGCAAGACCGCATCACCGATGCCATCGCGGCCGTGGATGGCCAGCCGTTCCTGACCGACGCCTGGGAGAAACCGCCCACCGAACGCCTGCGTGGCAGCGGCCGGACGCGGATTCTCGAAGGCGGCGCCGTGATGGAACGCGCGGGCGTGGGCTTTTCCGACGTGCGCGGCGACACGCTGCCCCCTTCGGCCACGGCCAACCGCCCCGAACTCGCGGGCCGCAGTTTCGAGGCCACCGGCGTTTCGCTGGTGTTCCATCCACGCAATCCGTACGTGCCGACCGTGCATATGAACGTGCGCTGCTTCGTGGCCGTGAAGCCCGATGCGGAACCGGTCTGGTGGTTCGGCGGCGGCATGGACCTGACGCCCTACTACGGTGAAACCGACGATTGCGTGCATTTCCATCGCACGTGCGAACGCGCGCTCGCGCCGTTCGGCGACGACCTGTATCCGCGCTTCAAGCAGTGGTGCGACGAGTATTTCTTCCTGCGCCACCGCGGCGAGGCGCGCGGCATCGGCGGCGTGTTCTTCGACGACTTCTCCGCGCTCGGTTTCGACCGCAGCTTCGCGATGATGCAATCGGTGGGCGACGCGTTTCTGGATGCCTATCTGCCGATTCTGACCGCACGCAAGGACACGCCCTATGGCGAGCGCGAGCGTGAATTCCAGGCCTATCGCCGCGGCCGCTACGTGGAGTTCAATCTCGTGTTCGACCGCGGCACGCTGTTCGGGCTGCAATCGGGCGGACGCGCGGAATCGATCCTGATGTCGATGCCGCCGCAGGTGAGCTGGCGCTACGACTGGCAGCCGGCGCCGGATACCCCCGAAGCCGCGCTATACAGCGACTTCCTGCCCCCGCGAGACTGGGCGGCACTGGGCGCGGTGCGATGACCCATCCGAATTCCGCATTGCAGCGTCCCGCATTGCAACGACCCTACCGTCTCGGCATTCTCGGCGGCACATTCGATCCGCCCCATCGCGGCCACGTCGCGCTCGCGCAACTGTTTATCGAACACCTCGGGCTCGACGAGCTCGTCTGGATTCCCACGGGCCAGTCGTGGCAGAAAGGCGACGATGTAACGCCCGCCGCCGACCGGTTCGCGATGACGGAACTGGCCGCCGCGGCCGTGGGCGAGACCGCCGCCGCAGTCGGCGTGAGCCGCATGGAGGTCGATCGCGCGGGCCCCAGCTACACCATCGATACCGTACGGCAACTGCGCGAGCAGTACGGCCCGGAAGCGTCGATGTCGTGGCTCATGGGCGCCGACCAATTGCTGCGCCTGCACACGTGGCACGGATGGGAAGACCTGTTCGAACACGTGCACCTGTGCGTGGCCACACGGCCGGGATTCGACCTCGCCACGCTCGAGGGGCCGGTGCGCGCCAGCATGGGCGCACGGCTGGCGGACAGGCACCTGATACAATCCACGCCCTCCGGCCACATGTGGCTCGATCAGACGCTTGCCGTCGATCTGTCGTCCACCGGCCTGCGCGCCCGTCTGGCCAGTGGTGACACTGCGGATGACCAGTTACCGGACGGCGTGGCACACTACATCGCGAGTCACGGTCTTTACCACAAGGCCCGGAGCGACTCGCCTCCCAACTCGAATCAAGGCTGAACAAGAACACACCATGGATATTCGCAAACTGCAACGCGCCATCGTCGACGGGCTCGAGGATGTCAAAGCGCAGGACATCAAGGTGTTCGACACCACTCACCTGACCGAGCTGTTCGACCGGGTGGTGATCGCCAGCGGCAGTTCGAATCGGCAGACGAAGGCGCTGGCCGCCTCGGTCCGCGACACGGTCAAGGATGCCGGCGGCCATATCGTGGCCGTCGAGGGCCTGGAAACGGGCGAGTGGGTACTGGTGGACTGCGGCGACGCGGTCGTCCATATCCTGCAGCCGCAGCTGCGCCTGTACTACAACCTCGAGGAAATCTGGGGTGACAAGCCGGTGCGCATGAAGCTCGCGAGCGGCAAGGGCCTGGCCAAGGCCAGCGAGCCGATGGACGAGGACGACGAGGACACCGCCGAGCGTGCGCCGCGCGCCAGGCGTGCGACCAACCTCAAGCCGGCGCTGGCGCGCCTGCCCGAGGGCATGAAGGAACCGTCGCCGCCGATGGGCCACGAGGACACCGATCCGGACGCCCTGGCGACGATGGGCCGCAGGCCCGTCACGCGCAAGGCCTCGACGGGCGTGCCGGTCAAGGGACCGGTGACGGCGCCGGCGCGGAAGGCGGCCGGCAAGACGGCGGGCACCCCGGCACGCAAGACGGCGACGAAGACCGCGACCAAGACCGCCACCAAGACGACGGCGGGCACCGCCACGCGCAAGACGGCCACCAAGACGGCAACCAAGACAGCCGCGAAGGCACCGGCCAAGACGGCCGCACGCAAGCGTACGGCCTGACCGAACAGGCGGCATCCGTAACGATCGGGCGACTTCCGCATGCAACTCGTGATCGTGGCCGTCGGCCACAAGATGCCTGCCTGGATCGAATCGGGCTTTGCAGAATATGCCAAACGGATGCCGCCCGAGCTGCGTATCGAACTGCGCGAGATCAAGCCGGAAGCGCGTTCCTCGAGCAATAACGCCGCCACGGTGATGCAGCGCGAGGCGGCCCGCATCGAGGCCGCGCTGGGCGCGCTGACGCGCCCGCGCATCGTCGCGCTCGACGAACGCGGCAAGGACCTCACCACGGTCAAGCTGGCCGAGCAACTGACCGGCTGGCAGCGCGAGGGCGGCGACGTCGCCTTCCTGATCGGCGGTGCCGATGGGCTCGATCCGGCGCTGAAGGCGCGCGCCAGCACGCTCATCCGCCTGTCGAGCCTGACGCTGCCGCACGGCATGGTGCGCGTGCTGCTGGCCGAGCAGCTGTATCGCGCGTGGTCCGTCACGCAGAACCACCCCTATCATCGCGTTTGAGGCGCCGTGCCCGACCGGCATGGTGCCAGGCCTCTTCCCATGCCCATCGACCTGTCCCTCTACGACATTCTCTACCTCGCCTCCCAAAGCCCGCGCCGCCGCGAACTGCTGACGCAACTGGGCGTGCGCTATGAACTGTTGCTGGCCGATGCGGCCGAAGATGCCGAGGCGCTCGAGGCCGTGCTGCCTGGCGAGTCGCCCGACGCCTATGTCCAGCGCGTGTGCGCGCTCAAGGCCGAGGCCGCGTTGCAGCGCCGTCAGCGCCGGGGCCTGCCCGCGCGGCCGATCCTGACTTCGGACACCACGGTCTGCCGCGGCGGCGACATTCTCGGCAAGCCCGCGGACGCCGCCGAGGCGACCGCGATGCTCGCCGCGCTCTCGGGCACCACCCACCGCGTGCTGACCGCGGTATCGGTGGTATCGGTGGCCGGCACGCGCCATGCGCTGTCGATCTCCGACGTCACTTTCCGCAAGCTCGGCGCCGACGAGATCGAGCGCTACGTGGCGAGCCGCGAACCGCTCGGCAAGGCCGGCGCATATGGCATCCAGGGCCGCGCCGCCGAGTTCATCGAACGTATCTCGGGGAGCTATTCGGGTATCATGGGCCTGCCCCTGTTCGAGACGGCCGCGCTGTTGCGCGAGGCAGGATTGCGGTTCTGAGACTTGCGGTCTGAGACTTGCGGTTCTGACACGTTTCCCATCGCCATGACTGAAGACATCCTAGTCAACATCACACCGCAGGAAACCCGCGTCGCCATCGTGCAGCAAGCCGCCGTCCAGGAACTGCACGTCGAACGCACGCTCACGCGCGGGCTCGTCGGCAACATCTATCTGGGCAAGGTCGTGCGCGTGCTGCCTGGCATGCAGTCGGCCTTCATCGATATCGGACTGGAACGCGCGGCGTTCCTGCACGTGGCCGATATCTGGCACCCGCGCGACCCCGACAACAAGAACGGCGTGCAGCTCGCGATCGAGAAGACACTGTACGAAGGCCAGGCGTTGATGGTGCAGGTCATCAAGGACCCCATCGGCACCAAGGGCGCGCGGCTGTCCACGCAGGTCAGCATCGCGGGCCGCACACTCGTGTATCTGCCGCAGGACCCGCATATCGGTATCTCCCAGCGCATCGAGGGCGAGGTCGATCGCGAGGCGCTGCGCGCGCGCGTGCAGGGCCTGGTCCCTACCGACGAGCGTGGCGGCTTTATCGTCCGCACGATCGCGGAGGAAGCCAGCAACGACGAGCTCGGCAACGATATCGCGTACCTGCGCAAGATCTGGTCGGCGATCAAGCTCAACGCCACGACGCTGCCGGCGCCGAGTCTGCTTTATCAGGATCTGAATCTCGCGCAGCGCGTGCTGCGCGATTTCATCAGCGAGGCCACGGGCTCGATTCAGGTGGACTCGCGCGAAAACTACCTCAAGCTCGTCGAGTTCGCGCAGGAGTACACCCCTGCCGTGCTGCCCCGCCTGTCGCACTACACGGGCGAACGGCCGATCTTCGATCTGTTCAATATCGACGCCGAAATCGAGCGCGCGCTGTCGCGGCGCGTGGACCTGAAGTCCGGCGGCTACCTGATGATCGACCAGACCGAGGCGATGACGACGATCGACGTCAACACGGGCGGCTACGTCGGCGCGCGCAATTTCGACGACACGATCTTCAAGACGAACCTCGAAGCCGCGCACACGATCGCGCGGCAGCTGCGCCTGCGCAATCTCGGCGGCATCATCATCATCGACTTCATCGATATGGAGAACGCCGAGCATCGCGAGCAGGTGCTCTCCGAACTGAAGAAGGCGCTCTCGCGCGACCGTACGCGCATCACGGTCAACAACTTCTCGCAGCTCGGCCTCGTCGAGATGACGCGCAAGCGCACGCGCGAATCGCTCGCGCACGTGCTGTGCGAGCAATGCCCGGTTTGCACCGGCAAGGGGCAGGTCAAGACGCCGCGCACGGTCTGCTACGACATCCTGCGCGAGATCATGCGCGAGTCCCGCCAGTTCAACCCCCGCGAGTTCCGCATCCTCGCGTCGCAGGAAGTCATCGACCTCTTCCTCGAGGAAGAAAGCCAGCATCTGGCGATGCTCGGCGATTTCATCGGCAAGCCCATCTCCCTGCAAGTGGAGTCGACGTTTCATCAGGAACAGTACGACATCATCCTGATGTAGCCGTCATCGTTCTGTCATCCGCTCCCTCCAGAATGCGCCGTGTCATTCAACGAGGAGTGGACATGACGCATGCCATCGAGGTCCGCGGACTCTCGAAAACTTTCCGGGCCGACCGCAAGGCGCTCGACGACGTCACGCTGCAGGTTGCGCCCGGCGAAATGGTGGCGCTGCTTGGCGCTTCGGGGTCCGGCAAGTCAACGCTGCTGCGGCACGTGGCCGGATTCATCACGGGCGATGCCGGCGCGGGCGAGATTCTCGTCAATGGCCGCATCGTGCAGCGCAATGGCCGCCTGGCGCGCAATGTGCGCAGCGTGCGCGCCGAAATCGGCTTCGTATTCCAGCAATTCAATCTGGTGGGCCGTCTGCCCGTGCTGACGAATGTGCTCGTCGGCATGCTCACGCGTGTGCCGAAGTGGCGCAGCCTCCTGCGCATTTTCCGTGCCGCGGAAGTGCAGGCCGGCCTCGACGCCCTTGCTCAGGTTGGTATAGACGACTATGCGTTTCAGCGGGCATCGACGCTGTCGGGCGGACAGCAGCAGCGCGCCGCCATTGCCCGCACGCTCGTGCAGAACGCCAACGTGATCCTGGCCGACGAGCCCATCGCCTCGCTCGATCCCGAGTCCTCGCGCCGTGTAATGACGCTGCTCTCGCAGATCAACCGCACGCGCAAGGTGGCCGTGGTCGTTTCGCTGCATCAGGTGGACGTGGCCATGCGCTACTGCCCCCGCGTGGTGGCGCTGCGCCAGGGCAAGGTGGTCTACGACGGCCCTTCCGCCGCGCTGACCGCGTCGATGCTGCGCGATCTCTACGGCACGGAAGCCGACGAGCTGCTGCACGACACGCACCACGGTGCCCATGACGGCAAGGCCGGCGCCGACGAACGCGTGCCCGCCACTGTGATGGCCGTCTGATCGATGGCCGCCTGAACCAGCTTCTTTTCCTGCGCTTTTACCCCAACGTTTTCACACCGGAGTCACCCATGCTTCGCAGAACCTTCTTCGCCGCGGCCGCGGCCGTGACCGTCGTGATGGCTGGCACCGTTGCCACGCCCGCGCTGGCACAGGACGCCAAGGTCCTGAACATCGGCTTTATCTCGACGGAGTCGTCGTCGAACCTCAAGAATGCCTGGCAGCCCGTGATCGACGACCTGAGCAAGGCGCTCGGCGTGCAGGTCAAGCCGTTCTTCGCATCGGACTATGCCGGCATCATCGAAGGCATGCGCTTCAACAAGGTGCAGGTGGCCTGGTTCGGCAACAAGGCCGCCATCGAAGCGGTGGACCGCGCCAACGGTGAAGTGTTCGCGTCCGTGATCGACAAGGACGGCAATCCGGGCTACTGGTCGGTGCTGCTCGTGAACAAGGACAGCGAGCTGAAGTCCGTCGAGGACGTGATCCGCCGCGGCAAGGACCTGTCGTATGGCGCCGGCGATCCGAACTCGACCTCGGGCACCGCGGTGCCGGGCTACTACCTGTGGGCCGCCAACAAGGTCGAGCCGAAGACGCTGTTCAAGGCCGTGCGCATCGCCAACCATGAAACCAATCTGCTGTCGGTGATGAACAAGCAGGTGGACGTGGCGATCGCCAACACCGAGGCGATCGAGCGCTATCGCATCAGCACCGGCAAGAACGCGCTCGACCAGGTGCGCGTGCTGTGGAAGTCGCCGCTGATCCCGGCGGATCCGCTGGTCTACCGCAAGGATCTGCCGGCCGATACCAAGGCCAAGATCAAGTCGTTCTTCGTGAACTACGGCAAGGGTCCCGACGCCGCGCGCGAGAAGCAGCTGCTTGCCACGCTGACGTATCAGGGCTTCCGTCCTTCCACCGACGCCCAGCTGGTGCCGATTCGCCAGCTCGACCTGGCCAAGGAAAAGGCCAGGATCGAGCAGGATGGCTCGCTCGCCGCCGCCGACAAGGACAAGCAGCTGGCCGACGTCTCCCGCCGCCTGGCCGAGCTCGACAAGCTCGCCGCCAGCGCGCAGTAACGCCGCCATCGGGCGTGGCGCCGCGTTGCGCCGCGCCCGATGTGCGCTGATTCACCCGAATCCCCCTACTCCCGCCATGTCCCTGACCGCCACGCCCACCAATCCCCCGACGGCCCGCCCGCCGCGCACGTCGCTCGCCGTGATGCTGATCTGGGCCATCCTGCTGGCGACGCTCGTCGTATCGTGGAATGGCGCGGACATGCGTCCGCTCGACCTGCTGAACGACTCCGGCAACATGGCGAAATTCGCCGCCGACTTCTTCCCGCCGGACTTCCGCGATTGGCGCCACTACCTCGACGAGATGTTCGTCACGGTGCAGATCGCCGTCTGGGGTACCGCGCTCGCCGTCGTGCTGGCGGTGCCGCTGGGCCTGCTGTGCGCGGCCAATATCGTGCCGCCGTGGATTTACCAGCCGGCGCGTCGCCTGATGGATGCGTGCCGCGCGATCAACGAGATGGTCTTCGCGATGCTGTTCATCGTCGCGGTGGGCCTCGGCCCGTTCGCGGGCGTGCTGGCCATCTGGGTCCATACGACCGGTGTGCTGGCCAAGCTGTTCGCCGAGGCCGTCGAGGCCATCGATCCGCGCCCCGTGGAAGGCGTGCGCGCCACCGGCGCCGGCCCGATCGAAGAGATCGTCTACGGCGTGATTCCGCAGGTGCTGCCGCTGTGGCTCTCGTTCGCGCTCTATCGCTTCGAATCCAACGTGCGCTCGGCCTCGGTCGTCGGCATCGTCGGTGCCGGCGGCATCGGCACCGTGCTGTGGGAAATCATCCGCAGCTTCCAGTACGGGCAGACCTGCGCGGTGATGATCATCATCGTGCTGTTCGTGACCGCCATCGACATGCTGTCCGCGCAGATCCGCAAGGTGCTCGTGTAACCCACGCCATCGCGCAACAAGAACCAACGTCCCCATGCTGACACTCGACCAGATCGAAACGCTGTTCGCCAATCACGGCACCAACTACTACGGCGACGAGGCCATCAGCCAGACCGCGCATGCGCTGCAATGCGCGCAGCTGGCCGAGCAGGCCGGCGAGCCCGAGGCGCTGATCGTCGCCGCGCTGCTGCACGACGTGGGCCACCTGATGCTCGCCGAGAGCTCGACCACCGATATGCGCCATCAGGAAGCCGCGGCGGGCGCGCTCGCCGAACTGTTCGACGACGCCGTGACGGAGCCCGTGCGCCTGCATGTGGCCGCCAAGCGCTATCTGTGCGCGCGCGATGCCGGGTATCACGACACGCTGTCGCCGGCGTCGGTGCACAGCCTGGTGCTGCAGGGCGGGCCGTTCGACGCGGCGCAGGCCGACGCGTTCGCGCGGCAGCCGCATGCACTAGCCGCGGTGCGCCTGCGCCGCTACGACGATCTCGCGAAGATCGTGGACCAGCGGACGCCGCCGTTGTCGCACTACATGGAGATGGCCGCGCGCTGCGTGCGCGCTTCGGCCTGACGCGTCGGGAGAAGTCAGCTGGCGACGATCGTCGCCAGCCGCTCGACAGCGTCGTCGAGATTGCCACTGTTGTCGAGCTCGACGAGCCAGCACTCCGCCGGCACATCGAACGGCTGCGTCGCGCGCGCCAGGCGCGCCGCGATCGCATCCTCGGACTCGCGGCCGCGCTGGCGCAGCCGCTTGCCCAGCACCTCGGGCCGCACGCGCACATGCACCGCGCACAACGCCGGATAGCGCGCCACCGCATGGCGCAGATATTCGCGCGAACCATTGACGACGACACGCAGGCCCTGCGCGAGCCATGTCTCGATCTCGATGCCGATGCCGTAGTGCAGGCCATGGCTATGCCAATGCAGCGCCATGCAACCGAGCGCCTCGCGGCGATGAAACTCCTCGGGCGACAGCGCGACCGATGCCTCGTTGGCATCGGCCTCGCGCGTGATATAGCGATGCGCGATCACGATACGGTCGTCGTGGCCGAGCCGCTCGCGCAGCGCGCGCAGCAGCGAGTCCTTGCCGCTGCCCGACGGGCCCATGACGTAGAACAGCCCACTGCCCCGGCTCGGACCGTGCATGGGTGCGGCGACCTGCCGGACGGCACCCGTCATGACACCATGTACGCGGCGCCCGCGCCATCCGTCACGGCGCCGTCGAACGCGTAGTGCCGCGCGATCATGAAGTCGTCGCCACGCTTCGGCTGCACGAAGATCGCAATGCCATCGACATGCAGCGGCACACCGCGCAGCGGTGCCGTCAGGCGCTCGAGCAGCGCCATCGCATCGCGCTGCTCCGCTTCCGGCACCATGCCGGTCAGCGTGATATGGAACGTGAACGTCTCGAACAGATAGGGATAGCCCCACTGCGCGAGCATCGCGCGCTGGGCGTCGTTCAGCAGTGCCGGATTGCGGCGCGCGAGTTCCGCTTCGGTGGCGGGCGCGCGAAAACGCTCGAATGCGCGCACCGCATCGTCGGCCAGCGCATGCATGGGCTGAACGCCATGCTCGCCGAGGCACCATGCGATAAAGCCGCGCAGCGCGTGCAGTTCCAGCGAGGCGTCGAACGCGGTGCGCCCGTGCGCGAACGCGCGCGCGGCGGCGTCGAGCATCGTGGCATCGGTGCCTTCGGCGAGCCGGAATGGCGGCTTCAGCGTGGCGTGCAGTCCGTAATGCGCGGGCGCCTCCACCCATGCCGCGCGGCGCGGGTCGTCGAACGCCGGCGTCAGGCCTGCGCGACCCGCATCGGGGCAACGGCCGAGCCACTGCGCGCCAATCGTGCGAAACGGTTCCGCGGGCGCGAGATAGATCGCGTAGCGATGTGCCTGCATACCGCCCTCGCTCAGGCCGCGAGGCTGGCGGCACCGTCGGCGATCGCGCCTGCTTCCACGAGCGGCAGCGGCAGCGTCGCGTGGCGCAGCTGGCCCCCGACGATGGCGGCGCACACGCGCGGGAGGCCGGGCTGGCTGTCATCGACGAGGATCGCATCGGCACGCAGGCCGGGCAGCAGCACGCCACGATCGTTCAGGCCGCCCGCGCGCGCGGGATTGCGCGACACGAGGTTCCAGGCGCCGGCGAGGTCCACGACGCCAAGCTGCGCAAGCTTGAACGCGGCCTGCAGCGGCGCCGGGTAGTAATAGTCGGAGGCCAGCACCGTGCACAGCCCCGCGCCGACCATCTCCGTCGCATTGGGGGCACCGGTATGGCTCTGCCCCCGCATGACGTTCGGCGCGCCGAACACGGTCTCGTTGCCAAGCTGGCGCGCCGTGCGCGCGGCATCGACGGTCAGCGGGAACTCGGCGATCGCGCAGCCCTGCTGATGGTAGTGCTGCCGCGTGGCCACATCGGGATCGTCGTGCGAGGCCACGGGCAGGCCGGCCGCGCGCGCGGCGGCGATCAGGCGCGACATCGCCGCGGGCACGTCGGGGGCATGGCGGCTGGCCGTGCGCAGGCGCTCGCGGAACGTCTCCACATCGCACTCGGCGCGATCGGCGTACTGGGCCATCTTGCGCTCGTCCGTCATGCGGCGCGCCGTCGTCGGCAGGTGATCGTTGATCGCGAGCAGGCCCACGCGGCCATCGGCAATCCACGACATGGCGGTGTCGAGGCCGGACAGGTGATACGCCTCGAAGCGCAGATGCACGCGGTGCGAGGCACCGAGCACGTGCCGCAGCTGCGCCAGCGCATCGAACATGCGCAGCGCATAGGCTTCTCCACGCAGTCCGCCCTCCCACGACAGCGTGACGCCGTGGAACTCGGTCGTGATGCCATGCGCGAGCAGCTGGCGATCGACGTCGATCAGCGCGCTCGCGTACGGAAAGCTCACACCGGGCCGCGGCATCACCGCGCGCTCGAACGCATCGCCGTGGATATCGACGATGCCGGGCAGCACGAGCAGGTTGCCCGCATCGATGCAGGCACCGCCGCGCGCGGGCTGCTCGGCGAGGCGCGTGCCGTCGATACCGAGCGTTGCGGGGCCAATGCCGCCGGTGCCAAGCACGCGGCGGCCCGTGATGCCGGCAAGCGGCTGATGAGTGTAGGAGGTCGTATGCATGAACGTCACGTTATTCCTGAGACATGACAAGCAGATGTCTAGACCAATATGCCGGGCACGCAGCACATGCCGCGCGCCCGCAAGGCGTTTCTACTCGGTGTCGCTGACGGTCAGCTGCACCCAGTCCCCCGCAAAGCGGGTCATGCTGTACTGCAGCGGCTGGCCGTCGAGATCGACGTTGAGTGCCTCCACCTGCAGTACCGGCCGCGTCTTCGGCTGGCTCAGCAGGCGCGCGACCGGCGCGGAAGGCATGGCCGCCGTGATGCGCGACCATTTGCGGGTGTAGTCGGCAATGCCGTAATGCGCGAGCGCGCGCGAGATCGAGTTCGTCTCGTGCAACCGCTCCGCAAGCCCGGGAAACCGCGCGGGATCGAAGTAGTGTTCGGCCACATCGATCGTCCGGTCCTCGGCCTTGCCGATCATCTGCACATGCAGGATCTGCGCGGTACGCGGAAGCCCCAGATGCCTGGCCACTTCCGGCGCGCGCAGCAGCTGCGACTCGACGATTTCGAGATGCCCGCGCATGCCCTGCGCGGCAAGGTTGCGCGAGAAGCGCGTGCGGCGGCCGATCGCATAGTCGATCGCATGCTCCTGCACGAACGTGCCGCGCCCCTGCTCGATGCGGACCAGCCCGCTCAGCTCCAGCTCGCCCATGGCGCGGCGAATCGTGTGGCGATTGACCGAGAAGCGCGTGGCCAGCTCGGGTTCGGGCGGCAGCTGCTCGCCCGGCCCGTAAAGCTTGTTGCGAATGTCATCCGCCAGCGCTTCGCCTATCTGGCGCCACACGGCCACACCCGAGCCGCGTTCGACTTCCCGTTCAGACATCTCGTCCCGCCTCGTGTCATCAAGCATTCATCAAAACCATGCGATTGTGCCTCAGTGCGGCGACGGCCGCGAGCCGGTGTGCGGGGTGGAAAGGATCGTCGGGCGCGTCATCAAAGCGTCATCCCTGTGTGGTCTAGTAGCGCCCAGTTGTGATAGTGTACATCTAAACGTATAGACGTATAGGGGTAAGAATGAAGACCCAAAATTCCGGCGATACCAACGTGGCGAATGCAGCGAATGCCGCCCGTGCCGCATGGATGCGCACGCTCGCGCTGTCGGGCCCGGACGCACTGGACACCGCATGGGACCGCCTGCTCGCCGACGGCGCGCAGATGCCCGCCTACCGCTTCCTGCGCAAGCCCGAGAGCGGGATGACGATGGTCCGCGCGCGCGCCGGCGGCACCGGGGCGCAGTTCAACCTCGGCGAGATGTCCGTCACGCGCTGCGCCGTGGTGCTCGACACCGATGGTGTCGCGGGCGTGGCCTATCTGCAAGGCTGCGGCGGCCGTGGCGCGCGCCATGCGGAGCGCGCGGCGGTGCTCGATGCATTGCTGCAACTCCCCGCGTGGCATGACCGTATCCACGCGTCGGTGATCGCGCCGCTCGACGCGGCACTTGCCGCGCGCGCCGCGCGCGAGGCCGCCGAGGCCGCGCGCACGCGCGTGGAGTTCTTCACGATGGCACGCGGCGAGGACTGACATGACCCCTATCGATACCCACGACACCACCACGATGGCCTCCCTGTCCGCTCGGGTCGATGCCACGACGGGCCCGTCGCTGCTGCCCGGCTTCGACAACCCCGTCGACGACGCCCAGCAGGTCTTCCGCGCGGCGCTCGACGCGTTTGCCCATCCCGGCACGCTGCAGGCCCTGCCCGCCGCCAGCACGGGACTGCCGGACGGCCTGTCCCCGGCCATGACCGCCCTGCTGCTCACGCTCGCGGACAGCGACACGCCCGTCTGGCTGCCCGCCGATATCGGCCCGGCCGCGCGCGCGTTCCTGCGTTTCCACTGCGGCTGCCCGCTGGCGGAGACCCTGGGGCAGGCGACCTTCGTGTGCGTGCCCGCGGGCCACGCCGTGCCGCCGCTCGCGCAATGCGCGCAGGGCGACCCCGCTTACCCCGATCGCTCGGCCACGCTGCTCGTGGAAGTGTCGTCCCTCGCGAACACGGCCGCGCCCGACGACACGTTCGTGCTGCGCGGCCCCGGCATCGAGACCATGCAAGCGCTGTACGCGAGCGGCCTGCCCACCGATTTCCCCGTGCAATGGCGCGCCAACAACGCGGGCTTCCCGCTCGGCGTGGATCTGTTGCTGACCGCTGGCGACCGCTTCTGCGCGCTGCCGCGCACCACGCATCTGGAGGCCTGACATGTACGTAGCCGTCAAGGGTGGCGAACGCGCCATCCTCAACTCGTACCGCCGGCTCGACGCCTATCGGCGCGGCAACGTCGCGGTTCCCGAACTCACGCTCGCGCAGATTCGCGAGCAGATGCCGCTCGCGGTCTCGCGCGTGATGGCCGAAGGCTCGCTCTACGATCCGCACCTGGCCGCACTGGCCTTGAAACAGGCGGCCGGCGATCAGGTCGAGGCAATCTTCCTGCTGCGCGCCTATCGCACCACGCTTGCGCGCTTCGGCTATACGCAACCGCTCGATACGGGCGCGATGCGCCTGCACCGCCGGATCTCGTCGACGTTCAAGGATGTGCCCGGTGGACAGGTCCTCGGGCCGACCTACGACTACACGCAGCGGCTGCTCGATTTCTCGCTGGAAGTCGAAGGCAATGCCGAGTCCCATACCGAAGTCAGCACGGCTGCTGCCACCGCTGCTCCCACCACTGTCGCGACCGGCAAACCCGCCGCCTCCATGCCGCGCGTCACGACGCTGCTCGAAGCCGAATCGCTGGTGGAGATCGATGCGATTCCGCCCGGCGATCCCGCACCGCCCGACCTCACGCGCGAACCGCTTACGCTGCCCGCCGGCCGCGCCGCGCGCCTGCAGAACCTCGCGCGCGGCGACGAAGGCTTTCTGCTGTCGATGGGCTACTCGACGCAGCGCGGCTACGGCAATACGCATCCGTTCGCGGCAGAGATCCGCTATGGCAACACCGAGGTCGAACTGTTCGTCGAGGAGCTCGGCTTCGCCGTGACCATCGGCGAGATCGAAGTGACCGAATGCCAGATGGTGAGCCAGTTCGCGGGCAGCGCCAACGAGGCGCCCCGCTTCACCCGCGGCTATGGCCTCGTGTTCGGCTATGGCGAGCGCAAGGCCATGTCGATGGCACTGGCCGATCGCGCGATGCGCGCGGCGGAGCTCGGCGAAGCCGGCGACGCACCGGCCAACGATATCGAGTTCATGCTCTATCACAGCGACAACGTCGAGGCCTCGGGCTTCGTCCAGCATCTGAAGCTGCCCCACTACGTCGACTTCCAGGCCAACCTCGAACTGCTGCGCCGCCTGCGCGCGGAACAGGCCGACGCGTCGGCGCCGGCCTCGCGGCAACCGCCCGCGGCCGACACCGACACCCCTATCGCTCCCCAGCCGCAAGAGGAGACGCTCGCATGAGCCAGTCCGTGAATCCGTTCAGCGACCGCGAAGCCGCCGCCACCAAGGTGGCGCGCGACGACCACTACAACTTCGGCTACCTCGACGAATCGACCAAGCGCATGCTGCGCCGCGCACTGCTGAAGGCCGTGGCCATCCCGGGCTATCAGGTGCCGTTCGGCAGCCGCGAGATGCCGCTGCCGTATGGCTGGGGCACCGGCGGCATCCAGGTGACCGCGGCGATCATCGGCACGCGCGATGTGCTGAAGGTCATCGACCAGGGGTCCGACGACACCACCAACGCCATCAACATCCGCCGCTTCTTCGGCCGCGTGACGGGCGTCGCCACCACGGAACGCACGCACGACGCGACGATCGTGCAGACGCGCCACCGCATTCCCGAAACGCCGCTGCGCGCGGGACAGGTCATGGTGTTCCAGGTGCCGATTCCCGAGCCGCTGCGCTGGCTCGAGTCGAGCGAAGCGGAAACGCGCACGATGCATTCGCTGGCCGAGTACGGCGCGATGCACGTCAAGCTCTACGAGGACATCTCGCACCACGGCCATATCGCGACGACGTACGACTATCCGGTTATCGTCAACCAGCGCTACATGATGCGTCCCTCGCCGATTCCCAAGTTCGACAACCCCAAGCTGCACAACAGCCCGGCGCTGATGCTGTTCGGCGCGGGCCGCGAGAAGCGCGTCTACGCGGTGCCGCCCTATACGTCGGTCAAGAGCCTCGACTTCGTCGATCACCCGTTCACGGTCGAAAAGTGGTCGAGCTGCTGCGCGCAGTGCGGCGCCACCGACAGCTATCTGGACGAGATCATCACCGACGACGCGGGCACGCGCATGTTCGTGTGCTCGGACACCGAGTACTGTGCGGACCGCCGCCAATCCATCGAAGGAGCCGCAGCATGAGCGCGACGCCCCTCCTCTCGGTCCGCGACGTGAGCCGCACGTGGGACGGCATTCACGGCTGCCATGACGTCAATTTCGATCTCTATCCGGGCGAAGTGCTCTGCGTGGTCGGCGAGTCCGGCTCCGGCAAGAGCACACTGCTGCAGGCACTGTCGATGCAGGCCGCCCCGCAGCGCGGCAGCGTCTGGTACGACGTACGCGAACAAGGGCTGACCGATCTGGCCACGCTGTCGAGCGCGCGCATGCGATTGCTCGCGCGCACGGACTGGGGCTTCGTTCGCCAGCATGCGCGCGATGGCCTGCGCATGCAGGTCAGCGCGGGCGCGAATATCGCCGAGCGCCTGATGGCCGTGGGCGAGCGCCACTATGGCGACCTGCGCGAAATCGCCGGTGCATGGCTGGAGAAGATGGAGATCGATCTCGCGCGTCTCGACGACATTCCCGCGACGTTCTCGGGCGGCATGCAGCAGCGCCTGCAGATCGCGCGCAACCTCGTCACGCATCCGCGCCTCGTGTTCATGGACGAACCCACCGCGTCGCTCGACGTCTCGGTGCAGGCGCGCCTGCTGGACCTGCTGCGCCGGCTCGTGAACGACCTCGGACTCGCCGCCATCCTCGTCACGCACGATCTCGCCGTGGCGCGCCTGCTCGCGCACCGGACCATCGTCATGCAGGGTGGCCGCGTGGTCGAGCAGGGGCTGACCGACCAGATTCTCGACGATCCGCAACACCCGTACACGCAGCTGCTCGTGTCCTCCATCCTGCAAGGCTGATCGCAATGCACGACGACTCCCAACGCATGCTCGAGGTCCGTGGCCTCGGCAAGATGTTCACGCTGCACAACCAGGGCGGCATCCGCCTGCCCGTGCTGCAGGCGATCGACTTCGATGCGGCCCGCGGCGAATGCCTCGTGCTGTCCGGCCCCTCGGGCACGGGCAAGAGCACGCTGCTGCGCTGCCTCTATGGCAACTACCTGGCCACGGAAGGTTCCATCCGCCTGCGCGACACCGCGCAGGAAGGCGCCCCGTGGATCGAGCTGACCGATGCGCCCGAGCAGCACGTGCTGCGCCTGCGCCGCGACGTCATCGGCTACGTGAGCCAGTTCCTGCGCGCGATTCCGCGCGTCAGCACGCTCGACGTGGTGGCGGAGCCGCTGCAGCAGCGCGGCACGGCCCTGCCCGAGGCGCGCGAACGCGCCGCGGCACTGCTCGCGCGGCTCAACGTGCCGCGCCGCCTGTGGGACCTGCCGCCCGCGACGTTCTCGGGCGGCGAGCAGCAGCGCGTGAATATCGCGCGCGGCCTGATCGGCAACCACCCGATTTTGCTGCTCGACGAGCCGACCGCATCGCTGGACGCCGACAACCGCGCGGTCGTGGTGGCGCTTATCCGCGAAGCGCTCGACGCGGGCCGCTGCCTGATCGGCATCTTCCACGACGAAGCCGTGCGCGACGCCGTGGCCACACGCCTGCTGCCGTTGCAGCCCGCCGTGCATGCCACCGGCGCGGCGGCCTGACCCCTTCTTCGGACCTTCCGACATGTCCACAAGCTACCTCACGCACGCCACGCTCGTGCTGCCGGACCGGCTGCTCGCCGACAGCGCGCTGCTGATCGACGACGGCCATATCGTCGCCATCGAACCCGATGCCGCACAGGTGCCGTCGCGCGCCAGCGTGATCGACCTGCGCGGCCATACGGTCATGCCCGGCCTGATCGACGTGCACTGCGACGCCATCGAGAAGGAAGCCGAACCGCGCGCGGGCGTGCTGTTTCCGCTCGACTTCGCCGTGGCGCAGGTCGATCGCCGCAACGCGGCGGCCGGCATCACCACGCCGTATCACGCGGTGTCGTTCGCGAGCAACCAGTTCGGCGTGCGCAACAACGACACGGCCGCGACGCTCGTACGCACCGTGGCCGCATTCAACGCGCACAGCCTCGTCGATAACCGCATCCACTGCCGCTACGAAGTCACCGATCCGGCCGCCGTACCCGTGCTCGAGGCGCTGATGGACGAAGGCGCGGTCGATCTGCTGTCCGTCATGGACCACTCGCCGGGACAGGGCCAGTTCAAGACGCTGGATGCCTACCTGGCGTACATGATGGGCAACCACGGCATGACGCGCGAGGAGGCGGCGGACGCCGCCGCGAAGAAGCAGGCCGAACTCGAGGGCGCGCCCGAGCGCGTCAACCGCCTGCTGGACCGCGCGCGCCTGCACGGCATTCCGACCGCGAGCCACGACGACGATTCGCCTCAACGCATCGCCGCCATGCATGCGCTCGGCGTGCGGATGAGCGAGTTCCCGATCAACGTGGACACGGCGCGCGCCGCGAGGGATGTGGCGCTGCCCACGATCCTGGGCGCGCCCAATGTGCTGCGCGGCAGGAGCCAGAGCGGTTCGATGCGGGCGCTCGATGCGATTCTCGCGGGCGTGGCCAGCATCCTGTGTTCGGACTACCAGCCTTCGACGCTGATCGCGGCCGCGTTTGCGGCGGCGCGTCAGGCCGAACTGCCGCTCGACGCGGCACTGGCACTGGTCACGGCCAATCCGGCCGATGCCTGCGGGCTGTCGGACCGCGGCCGCCTGCGCGCCGGCGCGCGCGCGGACGTCATCGCGGTCAGGACGGTGGCCGGGCAGCCGCTGGTCACGCATACGTGGTCGGCGGGACGGCTGGTGTTCGCGGCGGGATATCCGAACGAGCGTATGGAAAGCGAAAGCGTTCGGCAACGGGAGTCGCAGGCGGCTGTCGCCTGACGTCGCCGGCGCATCCTCTGACTATAGACGGCTACCCTGACGCCGCCTCTAGGATAATCACCGACGCCGGCACCCATCCCATTCCCCGGCGCGCCCCCTATAACTGATCATGTAGGGGCCGTCGAGGAGTCGTCATGCCATCCCGTCTTACCGCGCCAGCCGTGCTGCTGGCCACGCTGCTCTGCGCCGCGTGCACGCCGCCGATGCTCGCCGACCGCTCGAAGCCCATGCAGGGCCCGAGCGCGCCCAAGACTTACCCACCCGCGCCCGAAACCCGGTCGACCCCGATTCCCGCCCGCGTCATCGACATGGCCGGAGACTGCAAGCGGACGGAAGAAGACGGCTTTCGCGAGGACGCCATGATGCGCATCTCGCACAACGACGTGAAGACGCTGAGCTGGAAGCTATGGGTGTCGAAGCGCGGCTCGTGCGAATTCAATCTGTCCGAATTCAAACAGACGCAGCAGACACCGCATATCGAACTCGTCGCGCTCGATGGCAGCGGCTGCAAGCTGATGGTCTGGCAGGATCCGCGGCGCGTCACGCTCGCGCATGCGCGCTGCGAAAAGCATTGCACGGCCGGCATCTACGAGCAGGCGTGGCCCGTGCTGTTCGACCCGCGCAGCGGCAACTGCGCGGACATCAAATAGGACGGCGCGCCGGCTACCTTGCCTTGGGCACGCGGCCCATGAGGTAGAACTCGTCGTTCGGACGCATGGCGATCGTATTGGCCATGCGGTTGGAGAGCCCGAAGAACGCCGTGATGGCCGCGATGTCCCACGCGTCCTCGTCGCTGAAGCCGTGTTCCCGCAGCGCATCATAGTCGGCTTCCGAAACGCCGCGCGAGTCCTCGCAGACCTTCATCGCGAAGTCGAGCATCGCGCGCTGGCGCGGCGAAATATCGGACTTGCGGTAATTGGTGGCCACCTGATCCGCGATCAGCGGCTTTTTCTCGTAGATGCGCAGCAGCGCGCCATGGGCGACCACGCAGTAGAGACATTGATTGGCGCCCGACGTGGCCACCACGATCATCTCGCGGTCACCCTTGGTCAGGCTGCCCGTCTCCTTGAGCATCAGCGCGTCGTGGTAGGCGAAGAACGCGCGAAACTCGTCGGGACGGTGCGCGAGCGCCAGAAAGACGTTGGGGACGAAGCCCGCCTTTTCCTGCACCTCGACGATCCGCGCGCGGATATCGTCGGGCAGGTCCTTCAGTTCGGGGACGGGAAACCGGCTAACGGGAAATCCGCTAACAGGAAGTGAGCTGATGGCGGTCATGCGAGTCTCCTCGGGGTATGGTCCCCGTCTGAAGCCGCATCTTACCGCCATCCGGCGCGGAGGCTTACTGCGACGTCGCGAACTGAATCCGATGCAGCCCCGCATAGAGGCCGTTGGCCGCCAGCAGTTCCGCATGGCTGCCCTGCTCGGCCACACGGCCATGTTCGAGCACGACGATGCGATCCGCGTTCTCGATGGTGGAGAGCCGGTGCGCGATCACGAGCGTGGTGCGGCCGACCATCAGCGACTCGAGTGCGGCCTGCACCTGGCGCTCGGACTCCGAGTCCAGCGCCGACGTGGCTTCGTCGAGGATCAGGATCGGCGCATCCTTGTAGATCGCGCGCGCGATGGCCAGGCGCTGGCGCTGGCCGCCCGACAGTTTCATGCCGTTGTCGCCGATATTGGTCTCCAGACCTTCCGGCAGACCGCTGACGACATCCGTCAGGTAGGCCGCCGCCAGCGCGCGCTCCACGCGCGCCATGTCGATCTGCTCGCCCGGATGCACGCCATAGGCAACGTTCGCGGCGACGGTGTCGTTGAACAGCACCACGTCCTGGCTCACGAAGGCAATCTGGCGGCGCAGATCGGCCAGCGCGAACGCGTCGATCGACTGGCCGTCCAGCAGGATGCGGCCTTCGGTCGGATCGAAGAAGCGCGGCACGAGGTTGACCAGCGTGGTCTTGCCGCTGCCCGAAGGCCCGACCAGCGCCACGACTTCGCCGGCCGAGGCCCGGAACGCGACGTTCGACAGCGCCGCGCGTCCCGCATCGCCATAACGGAAGCCCACGTTCTCGAACGCGAGATCGCCCTTGGCGCGCGCAAGCGGCAGTCCGCCCTGCTGCGGCTCGATCGGTTCGTCGATCAGCCCGAAGATCATCTCCGCGGCCGTCACGCCGCGCTGCAGCGGCTGGTTCAGGTCGGTCAGGTGCTTGAGCGGCGAGATCAGCAGCAGCATCGCCATCACGAAGCCCGTGAAGCCGCCCACCGTGGTCTGGCTGGCCTGCGACTGCACCACGGCGATGGTCAGGATCACCGACAGGGCCAGCGACGCCAGGAATGCCGTCACGGGCTGATTCAGGCCGCCCGCCACGGCCATGCGCATCGAATAACCGCGCAGGCGCTCCGCCATGGTCTGGAAGCGATCCATCTCGTACGCCTCGCCGCCGTGCAGCTTGACGACCTTGTAGCCGCCGGCCGCTTCCTCGACCACATAGGCCGCGGTGTTCGTCATCGCCTGGTGTTCGCGATTGAGCTTGCGCAGGCGACGATTCACGCGCGACATCACGAAGCCGATGGACGGCAGCAGCACGGCCACCACGAGCGTCAGGCGCCAGTTCGTGTAGAACAGGTAGATCAGCAGCGCGAGCACGGTCAGCGAATCGCGCACGAGCGTGATGAGCACGCCTGTGAGAATCTGCATGACCTGGTTGACCTCGAACACCACCGCGTTGATCAGCGAGGCCGCGGTATTGCGGTGATAGAACAGCGCCGGCGCATGGAGCATGCGCTCGAACATCTGCAGCCGCATCGTCTTGAGCACGTTGTTGGACACGCGGCTCAGCAGGTAGCCCGACGTGAACTGCGCCACGCCGCGGATCAGCGCCACGCCAGTCAGCAGCGCCGGCACGTGCCAGAGCTTGCCCGCGTACGCGCCGCCAAAGCCCTTGTCGAGCAGGTCGTTGACGATCTTCGGGATGATGCCCTCGCTGGCCGCCACCACGCCCATCGCCAGAATCGCGAGGAGGAAGGTGCGCAGCTCGGGCCGCAGGTAGGTCCAGACGCGGCGGAGCGTATCGCGCTCCTGCAGCGACGTCTTGACCAACGATGATTGTGCTTGCTTGTCTTTCACATTGACTCCACCCCGTTTGCGCGGGGAGTGCTTCTTAATCCGGGGGCATCGGCCGAAGGCCGATCGCAGGGGCGCGGTGGAGGACACAAGTCCCGCTAGAATAGCGGGTCTGTGGGAGCGCCCTCGCCGAACCGGTCGGGCCGGGCTCCATCGCCACCATCTCTATGAAAATCTCTGCCGTCCTGATCACCAAGAACGAGGCTCACAACATCGCCGAGTGCCTGGCGTCCGTTTCCTGGTGCGACCGCGCGATTATAGTGGATTCGGGTAGCACGGACGGCACCGTGGAGATCGCGCGCTCGCTCGGCGCGGACGTCTATCAGACCGATACGTGGCCCGGCTTCGGCCCGCAGAAAAACCTCGCGCTGTCGAAGGTCCAGACCGAATGGGTGCTGTCGATCGATGCGGACGAGCGCGTCACGCCCGAACTGCGCGATGAAATCCTCGCCGCGATCGAATCCGGCGGCGCGGATGCCTATGAAATGCCGCGTCTTTCCCGGTTCTGCGGCCGCTTTATCCGCCACGGCGGCTGGTATCCCGACTATCTGACGCGCGTGTTCCGCGTGGGCAAGGCCCGATTCACCGACGACCTCGTCCACGAGAACGTGGTCGCCGACCAACCCGTGGCAAGGCTGCGCACGCCGCTGCTCCACTACACCTACGACGATTTCTCGCAGGTCCTGCGCAAGATCGACCAATACTCGACCCTGGGCGCCCAGCAGGCGTTCCGCCGCGGCAAGACGGCCACGGTAGCCAGCGCGCTCGGCCACGGCGTCTGGGCGTTCCTGCGCACGTGGGTATTCCGGCGCGGCTTTCTCGACGGCGCGCAGGGGCTCGGCGTGGCGCTGATGAACGGCCAGGCCAGCTACTACAAGTACGTCAAGCTGTGGCTGCTGTGCCGGCAGGCGCGGCAACCGGACGACCGGTCAGCGACGCCACCACGCGGCTGAACGCCTCGGCGGTCGGCGCCAGCCCCAGGCCCGCGACAAACCCGCGCGCGTGGTCCAGCAGCGTCTGACGCAGCGCCGCATCGCGCAGCGCGCGCGTCATGGCATCGGCCAGCGCATCGACGTCGCCCACGGGCACCAGCAGCCCCGCGCGGCCATCGTCGAGCATTTCGCGCGGTCCGACGGGGCAGTCGGTGCTCACCACCACCTGATCGAGCGCCAGCGCCTCCACGAGGACATTGCCCAGCCCTTCCATGCGCGAGCTGAACGCCATCAGCCTTGCATGACGCATCCATGGGAACGGATTGGACTGAAAGCCCGCGAAGCGCACGCGCTCGGCGAGGCCGAGCTCGCGCGTCAGTGCCTCCAGTTGCGCGCGCGACGCGCCCTCGCCGACGATGACGAGATCTTCGGCGACCCCATCGCGCACGAGCCGGGCATAAGCCTTCAGCAGCGTCGTGAAGTCCTTCTGGCTCTCTTCCAGCCGTCCCACGGAAACGATATACGGCGCCGTCGGCAACTCGGGCAGCGCCACATCGCCCAGCGAGCGGATACGCGAGAGATCGAATGCGTTGTACAGCTTCACGAACTTGTCGGCGGCTTCGGGAATCAGGCGCTTCGCGTCCGCGAGCATGCTCTCGTTGAGCATGACCACGCGATCGTAGTCCACGCGGCACTGGTGCCGGAGCTTGCGCAGCTTGCGGCCATGGCCCTGCGCGAGGTGCGCCACGCTGAAATGCTGGTAGCCGATCATCGGCACCGGCAGGCGCCCGGTCAGCCGCGACAGCGACATGTCGTAGTCCACCACGACCTCGTACGCCCGGTCGGACAGGATCTTCCGGAAGCGGCGATTCATCAGCGGCTTGCGCACCGGCGGCAGCAGCACCTCTTCGTACAGCTTTCCGAGCGGCCCGAGCTTGCGTGCCTTCTTGAGCTGACGGCAATGCGACAGCCAGCGTTCGGGGGCAAGCACGTGCACCTTCACATGCGAAGGCAGCCGCGCGCGAAAGTGGTTCTCCAGCGCGTCCGACGGATAGGTCACGGTCAGTCCGACGTCGAAGCGCGCCGGATCGAGCGAAGCAAGCAGCGAAACCAGCGCGGTCTCGATACCGCCATGCAGGAAGTGCGTGACGTGGAACAGGATGCGTGTGCGGGGGTCGCGATGGCCCAATGCGTCAGCCATAGATCATCCGCACGCCGTCGCCACCATCGTTGGAGAGCGCATTGCGGAAGCTCGTCAGCGCATCGTCGGACGGCGTGATCTGCCACTGCGCGCCGAGCGTCGCCTCGCACTGCGCATTGCGATTGGTATAGCGAATGCGCACGGGCACGCCGGGCGTGCGCGATACGTTCGCCAGATACGGCGTCAGCAGTTCGCGCAGCCGCTCGGTCGAGGCATTGCCATTGAAGGCCAGGCAGACCGCATCGGCGTATTCGGCGCGCGCGGACACGAGGTCCATCACGGACTCGGCCGTGAAGCGCACACCGCCCGTGAACGTATCGTGGCGCGCATTGCCCTTGGCGATCAGCAGTTCGTCCTCTCGGAACATATGCCGGTTAGCGTCGAACAGCTCGTTGAACACCGTCATCTCGACCTGCCCGGTGCCGTCGTCGATCACCACGATCAGCATCTTGCCGCGCTGCGTCATCTGCGTGCGGATGCCCGCGATCACGCCCGCGATGGTCTTGCCGCGCACGTCGCGGCCGTAGCCGCCGCCGTTGCCCTGCACCTCCTTCTCGAGGTTGCCGAGCGTGCCCTTGACGAAGCGGCGCACTTCCTCGCGCCATGCATCGAACAGGTGGCCGGAGAAGTAATAGCCGAGCGCCTGCTTCTCTTCCTGCAGCGTGCGCTTCATCGACCAGCGCGGCTCATCGACGAGCTCGGGCCGGTGCGCTTCCGCGGACGCGTCGTCCATCAGGTCGAACAGCGAGACCTGGTTGGCCGACTCCGCCTTCTGCTCGGCCGCTTCCATGGCGATGGACACCGACGCCAGCAGCTGGCCGCGATTGTCGTTGAGGCTGTCGAACGCGCCCGCGCGGATCAGCGCTTCGATCGTGCGGCGGTTCACCTGCCGGCGATCGACGCGCTCGCAGAAATCGAACAGGTCGCGGAACGGCGCCTCTTCGCGCGCGCGCAGGATATCCTCGATGGCGCCCTGCCCCGATCCCTTGATGCCGCCCAGGCCGTAGCGGATGGTCTTGGCATCGGTCGGCGCGAAGCGGTACTCACTGGCATTGACGTCCGGCGGCAGCACCTTGATGCCGTTGACGCGGCAGTCCTCGTACAGGATCTTGACCTTGTCCGTGTCGTCCATGGCCAGCGACATGTTGGCCGCCATGAATTCGGCCGGATGATGCGCCTTGAGCCACGCCGTGTAGTACGCGAGCAGCGCATACGCGGCCGCGTGCGACTTGTTGAAGCCGTAGCCCGCGAACTTCTCCATCAGGTCGAAGATATCGTCGGCCTGCTGCGACGAGAGGCCGTTCTTGGCGGCACCCTCGCGAAACAGTTCGCGATGCTTGGCCATTTCCTCGGCCTTCTTCTTGCCCATCGCGCGGCGCAGCAAATCGGCGCCACCGAGCGAGTAGCCGCCGATGATCTGCGCCATCTGCATCACCTGCTCCTGGTAGACCATGATGCCGTAGGTCTCCTTGAGCACGGGCTCCACGCGCGGATCCGGATACTCGACCTTCTCGCGGCCGTGCTTGCGCGCGCAGAAGCTCGGAATCAGATCCATCGGGCCCGGACGATACAGCGCCACGAGCGCGATGATGTCCTCGAAGCGGTCGGGCCTGGCGTCCTTGAGCATGCCCTGCATGCCGCGGCTTTCCAGCTGGAACACGGCGACCGTGTTGGCCGTCTTGAGGATGTCGAACGCGGGGCCGTCGTCGAGCGGAATATGGCTGCAGTTCCAGTCGGCCTTCGATGGATCGAGCCGGCGGATATAGCGCTCGGCCCAGTCGAGGATCGTCAGCGTGGTCAGGCCCAGAAAGTCGAACTTCACGAGGCCGGCGGCTTCGACGTCGTCCTTGTCGTACTGGCTCACCACGCCGCTCATGCCGTCGTTCTGCGCGCCCTGCGTGTACAGCGGGCAGAAATCGGTGAGCTTGCCCGGGGCGATCAGCACGCCGCCCGCGTGCATGCCGACGTTACGCGTCATGCCCTCCACGCGCTGCGCGAGCTCCAGCAGCTGGCGGACTTCTTCCTCGTTGTTCTCGCGCTCGGTCAGCAGCGGCTCTTCCTTCTTGGCCTCCTCGATCGTCACGAGCTTGCCGGGCTTGAACGGAATGAGCTTCGCGACGCCATCGACGAAACCGTAGCCGAGGTCGAGCACGCGGCCCACGTCGCGCACCGCGGCCTTGGCCGCCATCGTGCCGAACGTCGCGATCTGCGATACCGCGTCCTTGCCGTACTTCTCCTTCACATACGTGATCACGCGATCGCGGCCGTGCTGGCAGAAGTCGATATCGAAGTCGGGCATCGAGACCCGTTCCGGGTTCAGGAACCGCTCGAACAGCAGCGCGTACTTGAGCGGATCGAGGTCGGTAATGCCGAGCGCGTATGCCACGAGCGAACCGGCGCCCGAACCCCGGCCGGGCCCGACAGGCACGCCGTTGTTCTTCGCCCAGTTGATAAAGTCCGCCACGATCAGGAAGTAGCCCGGGAACCCCATCTTGATGATGGTGCCAGTCTCGAAGTCGAGCCGCGCGTGGTACTCGGCGCGCTTGGACTCGCGCACCGTTTCGTCGGGGTACAGCACCTCGAGCCGGCGCTCGAGGCCTTCGCGCGCCATCAGCACGAGGTAGTCGTCCAGCGACATGCCGTCGGGCGTCGGGAACAGCGGCAGACGCGGCTTGCCGAGCTCCAGCGTCAGGTTGCAGCGCCGCGCGATCTCCACGGCGTTCTGCAGCGCGGACGGGATATCGGCGAACAGTTCGCACATCTCGTCCTGAGTCTTGAAATACTGGTCCGTCGTGAACTTGCGCACGCGGCGCGGGTTCGCGAGCAGCTCGCCCTCGGCGATACACACGCGCGCCTCGTGCGCGGTGAAATCGTCGGGCGTCATGAACTGGACCGGATGCGTGGCCACCACGGGCAGCTGCATCGATGCGGCCAGCTGCACGGCCTGCTGCACGTAGGCATCGGTGCCGGGCAGGCCCGCGCGCTGCAGTTCGATGTAGAAGCGCTGCGGGAACACGCGCGCCCAGTGCTGCGCGGCGCGCCGCGCGCCTTCCACATTGGCGTTGGCCAGCGCGAGGCCGATATCGCCGCCCATCGCGCCGGACAGCGCGATCAGGCCCGTGGAGAGCGGCAGGCCCTCTTCGCCCGGCTCGTCGAACCATCCCGCCTCCAGCTCCGCGCGGCCGCGGTGCTGATTGCCGAGCCATGCGCGCGACAGCATCGTGCACAGGTTCAGGTAGCCGCGCTTGTCCTGCACGAGCAGCAGCAGCCGCGACGGCTTGTCGCGGTCGTCGCCATTGGCGATCCAGACGTCGGCGCCGACGATCGGCTTGACGCCGCCGCCGCGCGCTTCCTTGTAGAAGCGGATCAGGCCGAAGGCGTTGGCGAGGTCGGTCAGCGCGAGCGCGCCCATGCCGTCGGCGGCGGCGGCCTTGACGGCATCCTCCAGGCGGACGATGCCGTCCACGATGGAGTATTCGGAATGCAGGCGGAGGTGTACGTAGCGGAGCGCGGACATTGGCGGGCAGGGAATCTCAGGCCGACATTGTACCGGCAGCCCCCGCCCGCGGGGACCGCGATTTTTGTCCCCGATCATGCGGCGGGCGCGCCCGAAGCGTATAATTTCGCGTTTCCAATCAGGCAGTTACTACGTGCGCAGGCACGTGGTCGAGCAGTGTTCCCATGCAGATCGTCAACATTTCCGCTTACAAATTCGTCTCCATCGACGATATCGAACCGCTGCGTTCGGAAATGCGCGCGCGCTGCGAGGCGCTCTCGCTCAAGGGCACGATCCTGCTGGCGCCCGAAGGGATCAACATGTTCCTGGCCGGCCCGCGCGAGGCCATCGACGGCTTTATGGCGTGGCTGCACGCCGATGCGCGCTTCGCGGACATCGCGCCGAAGGAAAGCCTGTCCGAGAACCAGCCGTTCAAGCGGATGCTGGTCCGGGCGAAGAAGGAAATCATCACGATGAAGATGCCGCTGATCCGGCCCGAAGCCGGACGCGCGCCGTCTGTCAGCCCCGTCGATCTCAAGCGCTGGCTCGACCAGGGCCACGACGACGCCGGGCGCCCCGTGGTGATGCTCGACACGCGCAATGCGTTCGAGGTGGCCGTGGGCACGTTCGAGGCCGCCGTCGAGTACGACATCGCCAAGTTCAGCGACTTCCCGCCGGCCGTGGCCGAGCACCGGGCCGATTTCGAAGGCAAGACCGTGGTGTCGTTCTGCACGGGCGGCATCCGTTGCGAGAAAGCCGCGATCCATATGCAGGAAGTCGGCATCGAGAACGTCTACCAGCTCGAGGGCGGCATCCTCAAGTATTTCGAGGAAGTCGGCGGCAGCCACTATCGCGGCGACTGCTTCGTGTTCGACTATCGGACCGCGCTGAACCCGAACCTCGAGCCGTCGGGCCCGGTCCAGTGCTTTGCGTGCCGCGCCGTGGTGACGGCCGAGCAGCAGCAGGATCCCGCGTATGTGGTCGGCAAGAGCTGCCCGCAGTGCGCCTCGGTCGCAACCGCCGGCGCCGCAGCCTGAGCCTGAGCCTGAACCTGAGCTTCAGGCGGCCAGCAGCAAATAGAGATTCCGCAGCATCGCCGCGGTGGCGCCCCAGATAAAGCGGTGGCCACCCTCCTCGCGCGGATACGGCATCGCGTAGAACTTCCGCTCGCCATCGACCCAGCGCAATAACCGGCGCTCGTGGCGCGCCGGATCCATCAGGAAGGCGAGCGGCACCTCGAAGACTTCCGCCACCTCGCCCGCATCGGGGCGCAGCACGTAGCCGGGACGCATCAGCCCGACCACGGGGCTCACGTGATAACCGGTACCCGTGATGTAGTCCGGCAGCGTGCCGAGCACCTCGACGTAATCGGGGCCGACGCCGATTTCTTCTTCCGTCTCCCGCAGCGCCGTGGCCACGCGATCGGCATCGTATGCCTCCTGCCGTCCACCGGGAAAACTGATCTGCCCCGCATGCGCGTTGAGGTTGGCATTGCGCTGCGTAAAGAGGACCCAGAGCCCATCCTCGCGCGCCACCAGCGGTACGAGCACGGAGGCATCGCGCAGCGCGCGCGATTTGTCGTAGACGCGCGATTCGTCCGTCAGCAGCGGCTCCCAGGCCGGTGGCGGGGACTGCAGCCGGCGCCGGATGAATTCCGGCTCCATGCGGGCGTGGGAAAGGGGAATGCCGCGGATGTCGGTGTCGATGACAGGCAGCGTTTCGGGATCGAATATCGGGCGCATAACGGCGCAAGTATGACAGAGCGCCGCGCGCGGTGCAGGGACCAACAAAAAAGGCACCCGAAGGTGCCTTTCGCAACGCCATGCGCCGCCGGTTGCCCGGCGGGGATGCCGGTCCTTACTGTGCAGCCTTTGCAGCGGCAGCAGCCTTCGACACCAGCTTTTCCTTGATACGCGCGGACTTGCCCGAGCGCTCACGCAGGTAGTACAGCTTCGCGCGACGCACGTCGCCGCGACGCTTCACCTCGATGCCAGCGATCAGCGGCGAGTACAGCTGGAACGTACGTTCCACGCCTTCGCCCGACGAGATCTTGCGCACGATGAACGACGAATTCAGGCCACGATTGCGCTTGGCAATCACGACGCCTTCATAAGCCTGCACACGCTTGCGGTTGCCTTCGACCACGTTCACGCTGACGATCACGGTATCGCCGGGGGCGAATGCCGGAATGGTCTTGTTGGCGGTCAGACGGGCGATCTCTTCCTTCTCGATCTGCTCGATGATGTTCATCGTTTTCTCCTTGACCATCGTGCCGGCGTTAAATGCCCCGGATTTTCCGGGCCCCGGCAGAGGATGGGGTTATCACTTGGCGGGAGCAGGCTCCCGCCCTTCTTTCGCAGCCCATTCCGACAGGAATTTCTCGTCGGCACGGGTCAGCAAACCTTGCCCGCGCGCGGCCTCGATCAGGTCGGGACGCTTGCGCACGGTATTGGCCAGCGCCTGCTGGCGCCGCCATTTCTCGATCTCGGCATGATGGCCGCCCAGCAGTATATCGGGCACCCTCACACCTTCATATTCTTCCGGCCGCGTGTAATGCGGGCAGTCCAGCAGTCCGTTGACAAAGCTGTCCTGCACGGCCGACTGCGCATCGCCGAGTACCCCCGGCAGATGCCGCACCACCGCGTCGATCAGCGCCATCGCGGGCAGTTCGCCCCCGGACAGCACGAAATCGCCGAGGCTGATTTCCTCGTCCACGCGGCGGTCGATCAGACGCTGGTCGATCGCCTCGTAGCGCCCGCACAGCAGCACCAGTCCGGGCCGTTGTGCCAGCGACATCACCTTTGCATGCGTTAGCGGCGCACCCTGCGGCGACATCAGCACCACATGGGGCTTGTCCACGCCGGCCTGCGACTGCGCCGCGCCGGCCGCGTCAATCGCGTCCTCGAGCGGCCTGGCCAGCATGACCATCCCGGGACCGCCACCATACGGCCGATCGTCGATCGTACGGTAGTTGTCTACGGTAAAGTCGCGTGGATTCCACGTGCGCAGCGCGTAACGCTGCTGCTTGGCCGCCCGGCTGGTGATACCCCAGTCGGTCAGCGCACGAAACATCTCGGGAAACAGCGTGATCACATCGAACTGCATCCGCGCCTCCCTTGCTTCAGTAGTCGAGTCCCCAATCCACGACGATCCGCTTGCCGGCAATATCGACGGTACGCAGATAGACGTCCACGAACGGGATCAACCGCTCGTCGGCATTGCCATCGGCACCTTGATACGCCACCTGCAGAATCTGGTGGGCACCGTTGTCGATCAGGCCCGACACTTCGCCAAGCGCCTCGCCCTGTTCGTTGAACACGGCGCAGCCGATCAGATCGACCCAGTAGAACTCGTCTTCTTCCGGTGCCGGAAAGTCCGACCGCCGGATCCAGACACGGCGGCCCTTGAGCGCTTCGGCCACATTGCGGTCCGAGACACCCGTGGCCTGGGCCACGACGGTACCGCTGTGCTCGCGCGATTGCGCGATCTTCAACGCGACCCTGACACCGTCGGGTTGCGGGGTTGCCGGCAGCAACCACCAGCGCCGTGCATGGAGCAACGCGGAGGCGTCGTCCGCATGCGGCTGAACCTTGATCCAGCCCCGAATGCCATACGCGGCGGCGACGTAGCCGACCTCGATGAGATCATCGGGCAACGGCTCCGTGTACAACAGTGCCTGCGGTAATGCTTTCGGCTGACCGCCTGCGCGATCCTCGCCCGCGGACGACCGGGGCGGCAGATTCAGTGGCTTGCGCGCGGGGCGCCCACTTTCCGAAGCCGACACGTACGCGCCTTGATCAATCAGGCAGCGACGGTGGCCTTGGCGGCTTGCTTCACCAGACGGGCAACGGTCGGCGACAGTTGCGCGCCAACGCCTTCCCAGTACGTCAGGCGGTCTTGCGCGACGCGCAGGCTTTCTTCCTTGCCAGCGGCCAGGGGATTGTAGAAGCCGATGCGTTCGATGAAGCGGCCGTCACGACGGTTGCGCGAATCGGTAGCAACGATGTTGAAGAACGGGCGCTTCTTGCTGCCGCCGCGAGCCAGACGGATTACGACCATGGGTTATTCCTCGAAAAAAACGGGGGGTGTGCGAACACGAAACGCAAGAGTATAGCCCATTAACCGACCCCGAACAAACAAATAGCCGCCCCGGCGTCAAACGCGCCGGCCCGTGCGGCGCATAGCCGACAACGCGGGTCTGGATGTAGCGCCGGGTGTGGCGCCGGTGTGGCGTAGGAACGACGCGCCGGCCGCACGCGCGCCGCCTGCCATGTTTCGGCGGAATCGGCGCCCCGCACTGCCGTCGAAACCGCTGCCCAAACGCCCGCAGAAACGCCCGCAGAAACGCCCACCGAAACGCGCCCTGCCGCGGCCTTGCCATCGATCGTGAAACCGGCCACCACGGCGCGATTCCGGTGCCTCCGGCAACGGGGAAACAATCCGTTACACCGGTAACGGGATTGGCATAGGCGGTCACGCGGACGCATGCGTAACATGAACCCATCGCCCGGTTTTTTCATTTTGGATATCTGTGTTCGGGCTTACTGGATTTCGCATGTTTGACCGCTCTCGCCTTCGCAGACTGGTGGCGGGCAGCCTGGTCGCCACCGGGCTGCTCGGCGGAATTGCCGCCAGTCATGCGCAAGTCTCCTTCTGGCAACACCTCCGCCACGCCGCGGGGGGCAATACCACGCACGGTACCGCGCACGGTCCCCGCGTGGCCGGTGGCATGGAGGTCGCCAGCGTGCGCGCCGAAAGCCGCGACCATGTGCGCGCGCAAATCGAACGCATGGAAGCGCGCGCACGCGCCGACGACCGTCTGAGTGGCCGCCCCGATCCGGACCGCCGCGACGATGGCCGCGGCGACGGACGTGCCGCGCGCGCGCCGGACCGCTCGGCGCAGGCCGATGCGCAAGGCGGCAACGACCCGCGCCCCACGGGCATGGGCCCCGGCTGGCAGGCGCGCAGCCGCGACGGCGGGCGGTAGTCCGATCCCGCGCCATCCCTGCATCCCGTGCGGCGCCCGCGGGCGGCCGGCGTACAATGTGCGCCAATGCCGCTCTGGGCGGCGCTTCCCACGCCGCAACGATGCCTGTCGCCAGCCCCCGCCCTTCCGGTGCGCCTTCCGGTGCGTCTCCCGGTGCGTCCCCCGCCTTCGCGCCGGCCGTCCAGCCACGCGGAAAATCCAAGCTGATCACCGTCGCGCTGGCCTTCGTGGCCGGCAGCCTGGGCGCGCATCGTTTCTATCTGAAGGGTGTTGGCGACAAGTTCGGCTGGCTCCATCTGCTCGCCACGGTGGCCGGCGCGATCGGCTTCGCCTCGCTGCTGCTCGACACCGGCAATCCCGCAATGAACTGGACGTTCGCCGTTGCCGGCGGCATCTCCGTGATCAGCGCATTCCTGACGGCCATCGTGTTCGGCCTGCGTCCCGACGAACAATGGGACGCACGCTACAACCCGCATGGCCAGCCGACCCGCTCGGGCTGGCCCGTCGTGATCCTCGTGATCCTGTCGCTGCTGATCGGCACCGGCCTGCTAATGGCCGGGCTCGCGATCAGCTTCCAGACGTTCTTCGAATCGCAGGTGGAAGCCGCCAAGGCGCTGTCCCAGTAATCGAGACGGCCGCTAGAACAACGACCCCTGCGCGCCGTCAGCGGCGGCCTGCGGCGCGCGCACCGGCGCCTTGGTGACGGTTGGCGGCCGGAACAGCGTGGTATCGAGTCCGTAGCGGTCGTAGCGAAAGCCGAGCTTGTCCGCGGCCTTGTAGAAACGCTGCCGCATGAGATCGGCCCAGATCCCGCTGCCCCGCATGCGCGTGGCGAAATCCGCGTTGTACGCCTTGCCGCCGCGCATATCGCGGATGCGGTTCATCACGCGTTCCGCACGGTCGGGAAAATGCGCCTGCAACCATTGCTCGAACAGCGGTTGCACTTCCCAGGGCAGCCGCAGCACGATGTAGTTCGCATACACCGCGCCCGCCTCGCGCGCGGCCTCGAGAATGCGCTCCAGATCGGGCTCGGTGATAAAGGGGATGACGGGCGCCACGCTCACGCCCACGGGTATGCCCGCTTCCGACAAGGTGCGAATCGCGCGCAGCCGGCGGCTCGGCGTGGCCGCACGCGGTTCCAGCGTGCGGGCCATCTCGGCATCGAGCGTGGTGATGGTCAGCGCGGCCACCGCGAGCCGCTTCCGCGCCATCGGCGCCAGCAGATCGATATCGCGCTCGATCAGCGAAGACTTCGTGATCAGCGCGACCGGGTGGTCGCACTCGTGCAGCACCTCGAGAACGCCGCGCGTAATGCGATGCTCGCGCTCGATCGGCTGGTACGCATCGGTGTTGACGCCGAGCGCGATGGTCTCGCATCGATAAGACGGGCGGGCCAGCGTGTCGCGAAGCCGTTCGGCCGCGTTGGTCTTGGCGAATAATCGGGATTCGAAGTCGAGGCCCGGGGACAGGTCCAGGTACGCATGGGTGGGGCGCGCAAAACAGTAGATGCAGCCATGCTCGCAGCCCCGGTAGGGATTGAGCGAAGTATCGAACGGGATATCCGGCGACGCATTATGCGTGAGAATCGATCGCGCGCGTTCGATGGACACCTGCGTGACGAGCCGCGGCGGCGTATTGCCGTTGCCATCGCCGTCGCCATTGCCGTTGCCATCGCCCCCGCCGCCCTTCGCTTCCGCCCAGCCGTCGTCGAACCGCTCGCGCTGGTCGCGCTCGAACCGCCCCTGCACGTTGGCCACCGCGCCGCGCCCTTTACGAGGCACCTCACGGGGAACGGGCGCTGCGGCGTAGGTATCCGGCGGGGGAAATTCGTCATGCTCGTCATGCGCGTCCATGCACCGATGATACTGTATATTTATACAGTATCCAAGCCATCGCGCGCGATCTGCGCGATTTGGCGATTGCAATCTCCTTAGCCCTGCGGACTGTCGCGCCCTTCCACCATGATCTCGAGCGTCTCCTTGATCTCTTCCATCACCACGTAGCTCTTCGACTGCGCCGCACCGGGCAGCTGCAGCAGGATGTCGCCGAGCAGCCGCCGGTATTCCGCGATCTCCCGGATGCGCGCCTTGATCAGGTAATCGAAGTCCCCGGACACCAGATGGCATTCCAGCACCTCCGGAATGCGCAGCACCTCGCGCCGGAACTTGTCGAACATGTTGCCGGCCTTGTTGCCGAGCGAGATCTCCACGAATACGAGCAGCCCGCTGCCGAGCAGCGTCGGATTGAGCCGCGCGTAATACCCCATGATCACGCCGTCGCGCTCCAGCCGCTTCACGCGTTCGATGCACGGCGTGATGGTCAGTCCCACGGCCTCGGCCAGGTCCTTCATCGACATCCGCCCGTCGCTCTGCAGGAGCGTGAGGATGCGCCGGTCGAGTTTGTCGAGGCTACGTACGGGTTGACGGCTCGTTCTCATGAACTATTCCTGTTTCCTTGATAAATACGGTAACTCTGACTGGGTTGAACTCAATAATATAGAGATGTTTCCTAAATCCATCCATGAAAGCCTGACAGCCTGGTCGGGGAGAGAAAAAAATGCGAGTTCTGGTCCTTGGCAGTGGTGTGATTGGCGTCACGAGCGCCTGGTATCTGGCCCGCGCGGGTCACGAGGTAACCGTCATCGATCGCGAGGCCGCGCCCGCGCTCGGCACGAGCTTTGCCAACGCCGGCCAGATCTCTCCGGGCTACGCCTCGCCCTGGGCCGCGCCCGGCATTCCGCTCAAGGCGATCAAGTGGATGTTCCAGGAACACGCGCCGCTCTCGATCAAGCCGGACGGCACGCTGTTCCAGCTCCAGTGGATGTGGCAGATGCTGCGGAACTGCACCGAGGACCGTTACGCGGTGAACAAGGAGCGCATGGTGCGTCTGGCCGAGTACAGCCGCGACTGCATCCGCACGCTGCGCGCCGAGACCGGTATCTCCTACGAAGGCCGCCAGCAAGGCACGCTGCAACTGTTCCGCACGGCCGAGCAATACGAAGGCGCGGCCAAGGACATCGCGGTGCTCGAGGAAGCCGGCGTGCCCTACGAACTGCTGACCCGCGAGCAACTCGCCGCCTGCGAGCCCGCGCTGGCCGCCGTGAGCGGCAAGCTGGCCGGCGGCCTGCGCCTGCCGAACGACGAAACCGGCGACTGCCAGCTCTTCACGCAGCGCCTGGCCGCGATGGCCGCGTCCATCGGCGTGACGTTCCAGTACAACCGCTCGATCGACGGTCTGCTGACCGAAGGCGATGCCATCACGGGCGCGATGATCGAAGGCAAGCCGATGCAGGCCGATGCCGTCGTCGTGGCGCTCGGCAGCTGGTCGACGCCGTTCGTGCGGCATGTGCTGCCGGGCCTGTCGAACCTGCCGGTCTATCCGCTCAAGGGTTTCTCGATCACGGTGCCGATGACCGACGCGTCGCGCAGCCCCGTCTCGACGGTGCTCGATGAAACCTACAAGGTGGCCATCACGCGTTTCGACGATCGTATCCGCGTGGGCGGCATGGCCCAGATCGTTGGCTACGACCGCACGCTCGACCCGGCCAAGCGCCGCACGCTCGAGCATGTGGTGACCGATCTGTTCCCGGGCGCCGGCGATGTGAGCCGCGCGACGTTCTGGACCGGCCTGCGTCCGATGACGCCCGATGGCACGCCCGTCGTCGGGCCGGCCGGTATTCGCGGCCTGTGGCTCAATACGGGCCACGGCACGCTGGGCTGGACCATGGCATGCGGCTCGGGCAAGCTGCTCTCGGATCTGGTGTCCGGCACGCGCCCCGCGATTCGCGCCGACGATCTGTCGGTGGATCGGTATCGCAAGGTGCCGCGCTCGCAGGGCAATCTGCGTCCGGTACCGGCCTGATTACCTGCCCGATCGCACCCGCCGAATGACAAAGGGCCCCTTGCGGGGCCCTTTGTCTTTGGGGCGCGCGCCTCAGAACTGGTCTTCGGTCAGCGCGTTGACCGAAGCCGCGCCCTCGACGATCGCATCGCGCAACGCCGTCGCCTGCGGCAGCAGATGCTGCGCATAGAACTGCGCGGTGGCAATCTTGGCATCGTAGAACGACGGATCGTCGCCCCGGCGCGCTTCGGCGGCCAGCAACGCACGCGCCATCTGCCAGCCCGAGAACACGATGCCGCACAGCCGCAGATACGGCACGCTGCCCGCGAACACCGCATTGGGATCGGCCTTCGCGTTCTCCACCACGAACGCCACCACATCGGCCAGCGCCTCGCGGCCACGCGCGAGTTGCCTGCGCACGGCCGGATGCCCGCTTAGCGCAGCCTCCGTCTCGGCGATGCGCGACAGGATGTCACGCGCCACCGCGCCGCCGTCGCGCAGCGTCTTGCGGCCCACGAGGTCGTTGGCCTGGATGGCCGTCGTGCCTTCGTAGATCGGCAGGATGCGCGCGTCGCGATAGTGCTGCGCCGCGCCCGTCTCCTCGATAAAGCCCATGCCGCCATGCACCTGCACGCCGAGGCTCGTCACGTCGATCGACATCTCCGTGCTCCACCCCTTGATGACCGGCACGAGGAATTCATAGAACGCCTGGTTGCGCGCGCGTTCGTCGGCATCGGGATGATTGTGCGCGGCATCGCTTGCGGCGGCGCCCACATAGGCCACCGCGCGCGCGCCTTCGGTCAGCGCGCGCATCGTCATCAGCATGCGCCTGATATCGGGATGATGGACGATGGTCACGGCCTGGCGCGCCGAGCCATCGACAGGCCGGCTCTGCACGCGTTCGCGCGCATAGGCCGCGGCCTGCTGGTACGCGCGCTCGGACACCGCAATGCCCTGCATGCCCACCGAGAAGCGCGCGGCATTCATCATGATGAACATGTACTCGAGGCCGCGATTCTCCTCGCCGACCAGCGTGCCGATCGCGCCGCCATGATCGCCGAACTGCAACACCGCGGTCGGGCTCGCCTTGATGCCGAGCTTGTGCTCGATCGACACGCAATGCACGTCGTTGCGCGCGCCGAGGCTGCCGTCGGCGTTGACGAGGAACTTCGGGACGATAAACAGCGAGATGCCCTTGACGCCCTCGGGCGCGTCGGGCGTGCGGGCGAGCACCAGATGCACGATGTTCTTCGCCATGTCGTGCTCGCCGTACGTGATGAAGATCTTGGTGCCGAACAGCTTGAACGTGCCGTCGCCCTGCGGCTCCGCGCGCGTGCGTACCGCGGCGAGGTCGGAGCCGGCCTGCGGCTCCGTGAGGTTCATCGTGCCGGTCCACTCGCCCGAGATCAGCTTCGGCAGGAACGTCGATCGCTGCGCCTCGGTGCCGGCGGTCAGCAGCGCCTCGATCGCGCCATCGGTCAGCAGCGGGCACAGCGCGAACGACAGGTTCGCGGTGTTGAGCATTTCGTTGCACGGCGTCGCCACGAGCTTCGGCAAACCCTGTCCGCCGAATTCGGCCGGATGCAGCACGCCCTGCCAGCCGCCCTCGCCGAACTGGCGGAACGCATCGCGAAAGCCGGGCGTGGTCCGGACCTCGCCGTCCTTCCAGCTGCTCGGATCGGTGTCGCCGATGCGGTTCAGCGGCGCCACCACCTGTTCGTTGAAGCGCGCGGCTTCCTCGAGCACGGCCTGCACGGTATCGGGCGTGGCCTCCTCGAAGCCCGGCAGCTGGCTCACGGCCTCGAGCCCCGCCAGCTCGTTCATCACGAACAGCATGTCCTTGAGCGGTGCGCGGTAGGTCATCGATGTCTCCTCGTCCTCGGTATGAACGTATAAAAAAGCCGCTCGCGGGACGCGCCCGGAACGGCTATTTTTTTCTTCTTGTGCCGGTGGATCAGCCCAGCGCGGACACCAGCTCCGGCACCACGGTGTTCAGGTCGCCCACGAGGCCGTAGTCGGCCACCGAGAAGATCGGGGCTTCGGCGTCCTTGTTGATCGCGACGATCACCTTGGAGTCCTTCATGCCGGCCAGATGCTGGATCGCACCCGAGATACCCACCGCGATATACAGCTGCGGCGCGACGATCTTGCCGGTCTGGCCGACCTGATAGTCGTTCGGCACGAAGCCCGCGTCCACGGCCGCGCGCGAGGCGCCCAGCGCCGCGTTCAGCTTGTCCGCCAGCGGCGTCAGCACCTTGGTGTAGTTCTCGCCCGACCCCACGCCACGGCCACCGGACACGATGATCTTGGCGGCGGTCAGTTCGGGACGATCGCTCTTGGTGACTTCGCGCGACACGAATTGGGAGATGCCCGCGTCGGCCACGGCCTGCAGCGTATCCACGCTGGCCGAGCCGCCTTCCGTCGCGGCCGGGTCGAACGCCGTGCCGCGCACGGTGATCACCTTGATCTTGTCGGCCGACTTCACGGTGGCAATCGCGTTGCCAGCGTAGATCGGACGCTCGAACGTGTCGGGCGAATCCACCCTCGTGATATCCGACAGCTGCGCGACGTCGAGCTTGGCGGCCACGCGCGGCAGGATGTTCTTGCCGTACGCGGTTGCCGGCGCCAGGATGTGCGAATAGTCGCTGGCGATCGCGAGCACCTGCTCGGCCACGTTCTCGGCCAGGCCGTCGGCGAAGTACGGCGCGTCGGCCAGCAGGACCTTGCTCACGCCCGCGATCTTCGCGGTGGCATCGGCGGCGGCCTTGGCATTGGCGCCGGCCACGATCACGTGAACGTCGCCGCCGCACTGGGCGGCAGCCGTCACGACGTTGAGCGTGGCGGCCTTGATCGATTGATTGTCGTGTTCAGCAATGACGAGTGCAGTCATGTTTTCTCTCTCCGCGCTCAGATAACCTTGGCTTCGTTCTTCAGCTTTTGCACCAGCGTCGCGACGTCCGGCACCATCACGCCCGCGCTGCGCTTGGGCGGCTCCACGACCTTCACGGTCGAGAGGCGCGGCTTGACGTCCACGCCGAGGTCTTCCGGCTTGACGGTTTCGAGCGGCTTCTTCTTCGCCTTCATGATGTTGGGCAGCGTCACGTAGCGCGGCTCGTTCAGGCGCAGGTCGGTGGTCACCACGGCCGGCAGCTTCACCGAAATGGTTTCGAGACCGCCATCCACTTCACGCGTCACGGAAGCCTTGCCGTCCGCGACCACGACCTTCGAGGCGAACGTCGCCTGCGGCAGGCCCGCCAGCGCGGCCACCATCTGGCCAGTCTGGTTGGAGTCGTCGTCGATGGCCTGCTTGCCCAGGATCACGAGCTGCGGCTGTTCCTTGTCGATCAGCGCCTTGAGCAGCTTGGCCACGGCCAGCGGCTGCAGGTCTTCGGCGGATTCGACCAGAATGCCGCGGTCGGCGCCGATGGCCATCGCGGTACGCAGCGTTTCCTGGCACTGCGTCACGCCGCACGACACGGCGATCACTTCGGTCACCACGCCGGCTTCCTTCAGACGGACCGCCTCTTCCACAGCGATCTCGTCGAACGGGTTCATGCTCATCTTCACGTTGGCCAGGTCAACGCCCGAGCCATCCGACTTCACGCGGACCTTCACGTTGTAGTCCACCACCCGCTTGACTGCGACGAGTACTTTCATGCGCTCACTCCACTGATTGCTGGATAGTCAAAGATTTGAAATCGCCCGCCATTATACCCACCGGCTTCAGGCCGATCCGGTTTTCCGAACGATCGTACTATTTTTCCGGCTAAGATTGCCGGGCATCGCCCGGCAGATCCAGATTCGCCGACCATTGTGCCGCAGGTTCCGGCCCGTGGACAGCGTTTCGACGAAAACCTCGGTTGCCTTCAGGGAAAACCCGAGGGCCCGAGGCATGCCGCTCGTCGGTGACGGATCACCAGGCCGCGATGACCGATTCCTTGAACGTCGTCGTGATGTACTGCTTCACTTCCGGCGAGTGGTAGGCCTTGACCAGCTTGGCGACCCACGGCTTGTCCTTGTCCGCGGTGCGCACGGCCAGCAGGTTCGCGTACGGGCCCTTCGGACCTTCCGTGGCGATCGCGTCGCGCGTCGGCGAGAGGCCGGCCGATTCGGCGTAGTTGCCGTTGATCGCGGCGGCGTCGAGGTCATCCAGCGAACGCGGCAGCTGCGCGGCGTCCAGTTCGACGATCTTGATCTTGCGCGGGTTCTCGACGATATCGAGCGGCGTGGCCTTCAGGCCCGCGTCCGGACGCAGCTTGATCAGGCCCTTGGCCTGGAGCAGCAGCAGGCCGCGGCCGCCGTTGGTCGGGTCGTTGGGCACGCCGACGCGCGCGCCGTTCTTGAGCTGGTCGAGCGACTTGATCTTCTTGGAGTACACGCCCATCGGGAACGTCACCGTGAAGCCCACGTTGCTGAACTTGTAGCCGCGGTCCTTGATCTGCGCCTCGAGGTACGGCAGATGCTGGTAGCTGTTGGCATCGAGGTCGCCGGCCTGCAGCGCGGCGTTCGGCTGGATGTAGTCGCTGAACTCGACCACCTGGATATTGAGGCCGTCCTTGGCGGCGACCTTCTTCACCTGCTCCATGATCTGCGCGTGCGGACCGCCCGTCACGCCGACCTTGATCGGTTTCTCCTGCGCGTTCGCGCCCGTGGACAGCACCAGCGATGCCGCGCCCAGCGCGACGACGGTCTTCAGCATGTTGCGACGTTGCATGTCGATTTCTCTCTAGCTTGATGATGTGATGCGTTGATCAGCGATGACTGATGCGGCGAACCAGCCAGTCACCGAAACTCTGCACGGCCTGCACGAAAACGATCAGGATGATCACCACCGCGACCATCACCTCGGTGATATAGCGCTGGTAACCGTAGCGGATGCCGAGGTCGCCCAGACCGCCACCGCCGATCGCGCCGGCCATCGCCGAATAGCCGACGAGGCTCACGAACGTGATGGTCAGTCCCGCGACGATGCCGGGCATCGCCTCGGGCAGCAGCACCTTCCAGACGATCTGGCGCGTGGTCGCGCCCATGGCCTGCGCGGCCTCGACGAGGCCCTTGTCCACTTCGCGCAGCGCCGCTTCCACGAGGCGCGCGATAAACGGCACTGCGGCGATGGTCAGCGGCACGACCGCGGCCGTGGTCCCGATGGAGGAGCCCACGATAAAGCGCGTGAACGGAATGACGACCACCAGCAGGATGATGAACGGAATGGAGCGCACCGCGTTGACCACCACGCCGATGGTGCGGTTGAACAGCGGGTGCGACAGCACGCCGCCGCGGTTGGTCAGGTGCAGCAGCACGCCGAGCGGAACGCCGAACAACGCGCCGACCACGCCCGAGATGCCCACCATCAGCAGGGTCTCGCCGAACGATCCCAGAAACAGGTCCAGCAATTCTTCAGACCACATGATCGATCTCCTCCACCACCACGCCCTGCGTGCGCAGGTATTCCATGGCCGCCCGCACATCCTCGGGTTCGCCGGTCGCCATGATCGCGAGCGAGCCGAAGGCCTGGCCCTGGATCTCGTCGATATGGCCGTGCAGGATATTGAAGTCGAGCCCATGCTGGCGAATCGCCTGCGCGAGCACGGGCTGATCGACGTTCTCGCCCGTGAAGGCCAGGCGATAGACGTGGTCGCGCCCATTGCCGAGCCGCGACTCCACGCGCTTGAGCACGCTCTGGGGCAGCTCCTGCGCGATCACGTCGCCGATCATCGCGCGCGTGACCTCGTGCTGCGGCCGCAGGAATACGTCGATCACGCGGCCCGTCTCGACCACGCTGCCGGCCTCGAGCACGGCCACGCGATCGCAGACCTGCTTGATGACCTCCATCTGGTGCGTGATCATCACGATGGTCAGACCCAGCTCGCGATTGATCTTGCGCAGCAGTTCGAGAATCGAGCGCGTGGTTTCGGGGTCGAGCGCGGACGTGGCCTCGTCGGAGAGCAGCACCTTGGGCTTGCTGGCCAGCGCGCGCGCGATACCCACGCGCTGCTTCTGCCCGCCGCTGATCTGCGCGGGATACCGGTCGCGCAGCGCGGACAGGCCGACGAGCTCGAGCAGCGGCAGCACCGTCTCGGCGATCTCGCGCTTCGACTTGCCCGCCAGCTCCAGCGGCAGCGCCACGTTGTCGTAGACCGTGCGCGACGACAGCAGGTTGAAGTGCTGGAAGATCATGCCGATCTCGCGCCGGGCTTCGCGCAGTGCGGCCGTGTCCAGCGCGGTCAGGTCCTGGCCGCCGACGATCACGCGGCCCGCGGTCGGGCGGTTCAGCAGGTTGATGGCACGCACGAGCGTGCTCTTGCCCGCGCCGCTGCGGCCGATAATGCCGAAGATCTCGCCCGCGGCGATGCCGAGGCTGACATCCCGTAGCGCATGGACTTCACCGGACCCGCCGGGGAAGCGCTGCGAGAGTCCTTGCAGTTCGATCATGAGAAATGAAAACGGCAACAGGCGAGACGGGCTCGAGCGCTGTTGCCGCACTTGGATTTGGCGAAGCCCGCATTTTATGCGAACGCCTTCATACCTCAAACGAGATTTTTTCGATGCCCTTATGCATAGATGGCATATAAAACACCATAAAGTGCTTTATATGCATCTTTAGGTTTCCAGCAGGACCTTCAGATGGGCCAGCACGCTGCGGCCCAGCGCGCTGAGGTTGTAGCCGCCCTCCAGACAGCTGACGATCCGGCCGCGCGCATGGGTCCGCGCCACGGCGATCAGTTGCGCGGTGATCCATGCATAGTCCTGCTCCACGAGCCCCATCTGGCCGAGGTCGTCCTCGCGGTGCGCATCGAAGCCGGCGGAGATAAACAGCATCTCGGGCTTGAATTCGTCGAGCCGCGGCAGCCAGATCGTTTCCACCACCTCGCGCACGGCCATGCCGTTGCTATACGCGGGCAGCGGAATGTTCGACATGTTGGGCGCGACGTTGTCCGTGCCGCTGTACGGATAGAACGGATGCTGGAAGAAGCTGCACATCAGCACCTGCGGATCGTTGCGGAACGCGGCCTCGGTGCCGTTGCCGTGGTGGACGTCGAAGTCGATGACCGCGACGCGCTTCAGCCCATGGGCCGCCAGCGCATGGCGCGCGGCGATGGCCACGTTGTTGTAGAAGCAGAACCCCATCGCGCGGCCGGGCTCGGCGTGATGGCCCGGCGGGCGGACGCAGCAGAACGCGTTCTCGAGCTCGCCCGCGATCACCGCGTCGGTGGCCGCCACGGCCGCGCCGGCCGCATGGGTGGCGGCGGTCAGCGTATGGCGGTTCATCGCGGTATCGGGATCGATCTGGAAATACCCCTCGGCGGGGCTGATCGACGCCAGCCCGCTCACGTAGTCGGGCCGATGCACGCGCTCGATCTGCTCGCTGGTGGCCGCCGGCGCCTCGCGGTGGTCGAGCAGGCCGTCCACCGCGTGCGAGATCAGGTGGTCCTCGATCGCCTGCAGCCGCTCCGGGCATTCGGGATGGAAATGCCCCATCTCGTGCAACAGGAACGCCGGGTGAGTGTAATAGCCCGTTGGCATCGTGTTTGTGGGTTCAAGTTTGTCTCCGAACGTTACGTTAGCACAGGACGTCGGATGGGTCCGTTATACTCGTCCGCGACTGGCAAAGGACAACATGAACGAGAAACAGCGAACCCCGCGACGCCCGTCTCATCGACGTACCTCTCATCGACGGACGTTATTGGGCGCCGCGCTCGGTGCGGCCGCAATGGGCCTCTCCGGCCTCTCTCCTACCCTGCTGGCCGCCGGCAAGCGCCGCGTCAGCGTACGGGAAGAGGAGATCGATCCGGGCCGTTATCAGAATCATCCGCAGGCTCGGGCGTTTATCGACGATATGGTCGCGCGCAACGGCTTCGCGCGCGCGGACATCGAGGGCTGGTTTGCCCAGACCGCGTACTCCGCCACCGTGGCGCGGCTGATCATGCCGCCGACCACGCCCGGCAAGAAGAGCTGGCGCGCGTACCGTTCCCGCTTTATCGAACCCATCCGCATCAATGCCGGCGTCCGGTTCTGGCAGCAGAACCGCGAGACGCTGCGCCGTGCGGAAGCCGAGTTCGGCGTGCCCGCCTCCGTCATCGTCGGCATCATCGGCGTCGAGACGATCTACGGCCGCGACATGGGCTCGTTCCGCGTGATGGACTCGCTCTCGACGCTCGCGTTCGACTATCCCGACACGCCGAATCGCGACGCGCGCACGAAGCTGTTCCGCGACCAGCTGGCCGACTACCTGCTGTGGTGCCGCGACACGCGCACCGATGTGTTCTCGGTGACGGGCTCGTACGCGGGGGCCATCGGCATTCCGCAGTTCATGCCGACCAGCCTGCGCGAATACGCGATCGACTACGACAACGACGGGCATATCGACCTGCGCAACAGCCCGGTCGATGCGATCGGCAGCGTCGGGCGCTTCCTGCAGCTGCATGGATGGGAACAGGGCCGGCCCGTGGTCTGGCGCATCGCCGGCGACGACGGCAGCCGCGGCGTGGCGATTGCCGCCGCCGATGGCGAGCCGTGGCCCACGCGCACGCTGAATCAGCTCACGCGCGCGGGACTGCGGGTGGACGAGCCGATCGATACGGCGCGCGAAGGCGAGACCGGTGTGCTCGTGGTGGACCTGCCCACGCCGAACCAGCCCACCGAGTACATGATCGGCCTGCGCAATTTCTATGTGCTGACGCGGTACAACCGCAGCTTCTTCTATGCGCTGGCCGTCTACCAGCTGGGCGAAGCCGTCAAGGCCGCGATGGCCTGATCGGGCCGCCGATCAGGCTGGGAACACGCCCGTGGAAAGGTAACGGTCGCCGCGGTCGCACACGACGAACACGATCGTCGCGTTTTCCACTTCCTCGGCGACCCGCAGCGCCACGCATAGCGCGCCCGCGGCCGAGATGCCGCAGAAGATGCCTTCCTCGCGCGCCATGCGGCGGGCCATGTGCTCGGCATCGGCCTGGCTCACGGGTTCCGTGCGATCGACGAAGGTCGCGTCGTAGATCTTGGGCAGGTACGCTTCCGGCCACTTGCGAATGCCCGGAATGCGCGAGCCTTCGGCCGGCTGCGCGCCGACGATCTGGATCGCCGGATTCTTTTCCTTCAGGTAACGCGACACACCGGTGATGGTGCCGGTGGTGCCCATCGCCGACACGAAATGCGTGATGCGGCCTTCGGTATCGTTCCAGATCTCGGGACCGGTCGTCTCGTAATGCGCGAGCGGATTGTCGGGGTTCGCGAACTGGTCGAGGATCACGCCCTTGCCATCGCGCTCCATCGAGTCGGCGAGGTCGCGCGCGTATTCCATACCGCCCTTGACGGGGGTGAGGATGATTTCCGCGCCGTATGCGGCCATGCTCTGGCGGCGCTCGAGGCTCAGGTCCTCGGGCATGATCAGCACCATGCGGTAGCCGCGGATCGCGGCCGCCATGGCGAGCGCGATGCCCGTATTGCCCGACGTCGCCTCGATCAGCGTGTCGCCGGGCTTGATGCGGCCGCGCTCCTCGGCGCGGCGAATCATCGAGACCGCGGGACGATCCTTGACCGAGCCTGCGGGATTGTTCCCCTCCAGCTTGCCAAGGATCACATTGCCGCGCGCTTCGAGCGCGGCACCAGGAATGCGTTGCAGCCGGACCAGCGGCGTGTTGCCGATGGTGTCCTCAATCGTCTTGTAGGCCATGTGATGCGCTATTTGGGGGTTCGGCGGCCATTGTAATGCACCACAAACACCCCCGCAGCCAGCACGGATATGTGGCCCACAGCGCGACCTACAGCGCGGCGTCCTTCGCCGACTTGCCTTCGCCCAGCACGTGATACAGCAGGATGGCCCCGAACGTGGCCGTGCCGATGCCGCCGAGCGTCAGCCCGCCGAGCCGCAGCGTGAGGTCGCCGGCCGCCACGGTGAGCGTGGCGCCCACGGTGATCAGGTTGCGCGAGCTCGAGAAGTCCACGTTGTTCTGCACCCAGATGCGGCCCGCGGTGGCCGAAATCAGGCCGAACACGACGATCGTGAGCCCGCCGATGACCGCACCCGGAATCGTCAGGATCAGCGCGCCGAACTTCGGCGAGAAGCCGAGCAGGATCGCGACGATCGCGGCGACGATAAAGATCAGCGTCGAGTAGATGCGCGTCACCGCCATCACGCCCATGTTCTCGGCGTAGGTGGTCACGCCGGTACCGCCGCCGCTTGCGGACAGCATCGTCGCCACGCCGTCGCCGATGAACGCGCGGCCGATGTACGGGTCCAGATTGCGGCCCGTCATCACGCCGATGGCCTTGATATGGCCGAGGTTCTCGGCCACGAGCACGACCGCGACGGGCGCGATCAGCAGCATCGCGCCCGCATCGAACACGGGCGCCGTAAACGCCGGCATGCCGAACCACGCGGCCGATGCCACGCCCGAGAAGTCGATCGGCTTGCCCATGCCCATCAGGTTCGTCGCCACGAAGTAAGCGAGGTAGCCGGCTAGGCCGCCGAGCAGCACAGGCAGCCGGCCCGCCATGCCGGGCGCGCGCACCGCGACCAGGCCCACGGCCAGCACGGTCAGCAGGCCGATCCATGTGTCGAGCGGCGCGGCGCTGACGGCCTTGACCGCCACCGGCGCCAGATTCAGGCCGATGGCCGCGACGATCGCGCCCGTCACCACCGGCGGCATCAGGCGCTCGACCCAGCCATAGCCCACGGCCTGCACGATCAGGCCGATGACCGTATATAACGCCCCGGCCGCGATGATGCCGCCGAGCGCGAGCGGGATATTCGCGTTGGGACCGCTGCCGCCGTAGCCCGTGGCCGCGATGACCACCGCGATGAATGCGAAGCTCGAGCCCAGGTAGCTGGGCACGCGGCCGCGCACGCAGAGAAAGAAGATCAGGGTGCCGATGCCCGAGAACAGGATGGCGATATTGGGCGCGAAGCCCATCAGGATCGGCGCGATCGCGGTGGAACCGAACATCGCCACCACGTGCTGGATACCGGCCAGGATGGTCTGCCCCGCGGGCAGGCGCTCATCGGGCGCGATCACGCCTTCTGTCTTGAGCCGCCATGTCGGCAGGAACCCGCCGTCGTCTGCACGCTCGCCATTGCTCATGTTTTTCTCCCTGTCTTCGCTGGCTATGGTTATGGCGCTGTCGGGCGCGGAGGATCGCCCCGGCCGTCAGCGCCCGCATGATACCGCGCGTCCGGACATCGGCACATCAGCGCTTGCCGGCGGCCGAGGTCCCGCCCCTCCCGTCGCTCCTCCCTTCGCTCCTTGCCGCACCCTTCCCCGGTGGCGCCGCGCCGGTCTTGCCGAAGGTCAGTCCCGCGGCCTGCAGGTTCGCCGCGGACTTCGGCCCCACACCGGCCACGCGGTCCACGAGGTCGTCGGCATCGCGAAAGGCCCCGCCCTGCGCGCGCGCCTCGACGATGCGCCGCGCCATGGCCGGGCCAATGCCGCGCACATCGGTCAGCGCGGCCTCGGTGGCCGTATTCACGTCCACGCCCGCGAATGCCGGCACGGCGGGCCCAGCGCACGACAGCACCATGGCCGCCGCCAGCCGGCACAACTGCCGCGTTGCCAGCTGTTTTGCCAGCTGTTTTGCCAGCTGTTTTGCCAGCGTCAGCCTCTTGCTCATATCGAACATCGGAACGTTCTCCTTGCATTGGATTGAACGAGGGCGCACGACAGCATAGGTCCATGCTGCGCGATCGGACGCGTCCGACACAAACTGCCACGCAGGCGATGTGGATAGGTGTCTGCCCGAGACTGGTGCGCGCTGCACTGCGCGCGCGTCGCATGCGTGCAGAACATGGTGCAAAACGCGGGCGACCGCGTGGCACGCTTGTTGCGACCCCTGCCATTCAAGTGACTTGAATGCCTTGAATGTCCCTGTACTTCAGCGCAAGTCGCTTGAGTCCATTCTCGATCAAGGGGAGCAGCGTGCGAAAGATTCAATACGGAGTTGCGGCGGCGATGCTGGGTACGTCGGTGGCACTGGCCATCGCGTCGATGCCGGTGTCGGCCAAGGAAGTCGTCAAGATCGCGTTCGTCGGGCCGCTCACGGGCGGCGTGTCGTCGATCGGCCTGGGAGGCCGCAACTCGGCGGACCTCGCGGTGAAGCTGCGCAATGCCGATCCACAGACCAAATACACCTACGAACTCGTGACGCAGGACGACGAGTGCAAGCCCAACGTCGGCGTGCAGGTGGCCACCAAGATCAGCGCGGACCGCGGCATCGTGGCCGGCGTCACGCATTTCTGCTCCGCGGTGGCGATGGGCACGGTGGGCGTCTACAACCGCTTCGGCCTGCCCGTGGTGGTCTGGGGCGCGGTGCTGCCAGACATCACGTACGGCAACAACTTCAAGGAGATCCATCGTGTCAACGGCACGATGATCAACCAGAGCGAAGTGGCCGCCAAGTTCATGACGGGCCTCGGCTACAAGAAGTGGGCGATCATTCATGACACCACCGATTACGGCAAGGGCCACAACAAGTACTTCAGCGAATTCCTGAAGCGCGACGGCGGCACCGTCGTCGGCACGTTCGGCGTGACCGCCGACCAGCAGGACTTCACGAGCGAGCTGACCAAGATCCGCGAGCTCAAGCCCGACGTCGTCTACTTCGGCGGCCTGACGCCGCTCGGCGTGCGCATCCGCACGCAGATGGAGAAGCTCGGCATCAAGGCGCAGTTCGAAGGCACCTCCGGCATCAAGTCCGATGCGTATATTGAAGGCACGGGCAAGCAGCTGTCCGAAGGCTCGCTCGCATTCATCGAAGGCGCCCCGTGGGAGAAGCTGCCCGGCGGCCTGTTCTTCACGGGCAAGTACCAGCAGCAGAAGTACGGCGAGCCGCCCGAGGCCTATGGCGTGTTCGCGTTCGCCGCGACGAACCTGATCATCGATGCCATCGAGAAGGTCGGCCCGGACCGCAAGAAGGTGCGTGACGTGCTCAACGGCACGCGCGACGCGGACACGGTCATCGGCAAGGTCACGTTCGACGACCATCGCCAGAACGTGGTGCCGCTGGTCACCAAGTATGTCGTCGAGGACGGCAAGTGGGTGATCTGGGAAGACAGCAGCTACGGCAAAGGCAAGAAGAAGCTCGCCGGCCTGTAAATCGATCCACCGGGCGGCCTTGCGCCGCCCCACCCCACCGGAATTCCGATGAGCCTGATTGCCCAATACGTGTTCAACGGCCTGATGCTCGGCATGATCTACGCAATGGTCGCCGTTGGCTTCACGCTGTTCTTCGGCGTGCTCGACGTCATCAAGTTTTCGCACGGCGACACGCTGATGGTCGGCGCGTTCGCGGGCCTGGCCGCATCGGCCGGCATGGTGATGCTGCACATCGATGCGCCATGGCTGCAGTTGCTGGCCGTGGTCGTCTGCGCGGTCTGCGTGACCGGTCTGCTCGGCGCCGTGATCGCGCGCTTCCTGATCCTGCCGCTGCGCAAGGCGCCGCCGCTCAATACGCTGCTGGCCACGCTGATGCTGGGCACCGTGCTGCGCGAATGCGTGCGGCTGTTCTATCCCGACGGCTCGAACCCCAAGCCGTTTCCGCCGCTGCTGCCCACCGCGTCGATCGACCTCGGCGGCTTTGCACTGCGCGCGGACAACGTGATCCTGCTGGGCACGGGCATCGCCATCATCGCGGGCGTGCATCTGCTCATCACGCGCACGCGCTTCGGCATGGCCATTCGCGCGGTGGCGCAGGATGGCGAGACCGCGACGCTCATGGGCATCAACTTCGAGGCCGTGGTGCTGCTGACCTTCGCGCTGGGCTCGTCGATGGCCGCGCTGGCCGGCGTCATGAACGGGCTCTATTACAACGAGATCAACTTCAACGTCGGGCTGCTGCTCGGCGTCATCGGCTTCGCCGCGGCCATCCTCGGCGGCCTCGGCAATATCTACGGCGCCATCATCGGCGGCTTCCTGTTCGCGGCGCTGCAGGTCTTCGGCAGCGCGCTGCTGCCCGCGCTCGTCCCCGACATCCCGAGCGCGTACAAGGACGTGTTCGCGTTTGCCGCGGTCATTCTGCTGATGGCGTGGAAGCCCACCGGGCTGATCGCCGAAAAATCCAGTGAACGGGTCTGACATCATGCGGACATCCCTGCGTTCCCCCAAGACCGTGCTCGCGCTGGCAAGCGTCGTGCTCACGGTGTACCTGTGGTCGTTCCTGCATGCCGAATCGCAGCTCGCGGTCGGCGTGCTGCTGGCAGTGGCCGTGGTGGCCACGCTGGCCGGCCGCCGCGTCGGCGCCATCGCCGCCATCGAGCAGGCCGGCGCCCGGCATCCGGGCCTGGCCGCGCTGTGGGCGCTCGGCGGCGCGCTTGCGCTGATCGCCGCGTTCTTCGATACGCACTTCGCGCTGCTGATGGTCTGCACGGTGCTGCTCTACACCACCGCGTGCCTGGGCCTCACGCTGCAGTTCGGCTTCTCCGGCGTGGCCAACTTCGCCGGCGCCGCGTTCTTCGGTATCGGCAGCTACGCCACCGCCGTGCTCGCCACGCATACTGGCCTGCCGCAGCTGCTGATCATCGTGATCTCGGGCCTGCTCGCGGCGCTCGTGGGCTCGCTGCTGATCACGCCCGTGCTGCGCACGCGCGGCCATTACGCCGCACTGGTCACCATCGCGTTCGGTATCCTGTTCCGCACGTTCATCGAGGTGAACGACGTGCTCGGCGGTCCGCAGGGCATGCAGGTGCCTGGCATGACGACGTTCGGCTATGCGTGGAACGACGGCTTCACGCTGTTCGGCGTGGAAGCCTCGTTCTACGTGAGCTACGCGCTGCTGAGCCTCGGCATCTGCGCGGGCGTGTTCGCGCTCGTGAAGTCGCTCGAGCGGTCGTGGGTCGGCCTGGCCATGGATGTCGTGCGCACGGACGAGACCGCGGCCGCGACCTTCGGCCTGCATATCGCGCGCTGGAAGGTCGTGGCCTTCATGCTCGGCAACTTCTTCGCCGGCGTGGCGGGCAGCGTGTACGGCATGGTCACAGGCTTCGTCGCACCGAACAACTTTACGTTCGCGGATTCGCTGCTGATGCTGTCGATCGTGATTCTCGGCGGGCTCGGCAATGCGGTGGGCCTCATCCCCGCCGCGATCATCGTGCTCGTCCTGCCCGAAAAGCTGCAGTTCATCCAGGAGTACCGCTTCCTGTTCTACGCGGCGCTCGTGATCGTCATCTTGCTGTTCCGCCCCGACGGGCTGCTGCCGCGGCGCACGCGGCTGTTCTTCGGCGCGCGCGCGCCGCGAGGAGAATCGCAATGACCCAGACCCTGGCGGAAGTCCGCGACCTCACCATGCGCTTCGGCGGCCTGACCGCGCTCGATGGCCTGAACATGTCCATCCGCACGGGCGAGGTGCTCGGCCTGCTCGGCCCCAACGGCTCCGGCAAGACCACGTTCTTCAATGTCCTGACCGGGCTCTACAAGGCCACCAGCGGCACCATTGCCTATGACGGCAGCAATATCATCGGCAGGACGCCGCAGGAGGTCTACCGCGCCGGGGTCGCGCGCACGTTCCAGCGTTCGCGCCTGTCGCTGCCGCTGACCGTGTTCGACAATATCGTCATCGGCGACTACCAGCGCATGGATCACGGGCTCGTGTTCAATCTGCTGCGCCGCAAGGCGTTCCGCGCGCAGTACGACATGTACGTGGAGAAGGTGCTCGGGCTGTTGCGCATCTTCAGCCCGCCGCTGGCCGAGCGGCTGTTCGAACCGGTGGAAACGTTCAGCATGATCGACCGCCGCCGCATCGAGGTCTGCCGCGCGCTGATCAGCCAGCCGCGCCTGCTGCTGCTCGACGAGCCGTCCGCCGGCATGACGCACGACGAGACGCATGCGCTCATGCGCGACATCCTCGATGTGCGCGCGAAGCTCGGCAACCTGACCGTCGTGCTGATCGAACACGAGATGAACGTGATCGAACGCATCACCGACCGCTGCGTGGTGCTCAACTACGGCCGCAAGATTGCCGAAGGGACCTACGCGGAAATCACGGCGGACCCGGCCGTGCAGACCGCCTACCTCGGGGAGGATGCCGCATGAACACGCTCAGCGTCCGTGGACTGACCACGGGATACGACAAGGTCAACGTGCTGCACGATGTGTCGATCGACGTGCCCGATGGGAAGATCACCTGCATCCTCGGCGCCAACGGCGCGGGCAAGAGCACGCTCATTCGCGCGATTCTCGGCCTGACGCCGCCGCGCGCGGGCCAGGTCATGTGGGACGGGCAGGATCTGGCCGGCCGCCGCACGCACGACATCATCGCGCGCGGCATCTCCTGCATTCCCGAAGGCCGCAAGGTGTTCCCGCGCATGACCGTGGCCGAGAATCTCGCGCTCGGGGCATTCCTGGAGAAGGATGCTCCGCGCGTGCGGGAACGGCTCGAGCAGGTGTACGAGATCTTTCCGCGGCTGCGCGAGCGCGCGAAGCAGCTCGCGGGTACCATGTCCGGCGGGGAGCAGGCGATGGTATCGATCGGCCGCGGCCTGATGGCGCAGCCGCGGCTGCTGGTGATCGACGAGCCTTCGCTCGGCCTCTCGCCGCTGTACGTGAAGGAAAACTTCAAGGTGATCGAGCGCATCAACCAGCTCGGCATCACGGTGCTGCTCGTGGAGCAGAATGCGCGCCAGACGCTTGCGATCTCGCACTACGGTTACGTGCTGTCGCAGGGCCGCGTGGTCGCGCACGATACCTGCGACGCGCTCTCGCGCAACGATGAAGTGCGCGCCGCTTATTTTGGCTGAACCGGATTTGGCTGAACCGGCTTTGACGGAACGTAGACGAGGAACGCCATGGATGATCTGCTGACCCTGCCCGCCCGCATGCTTGCCATCCGCCTCGCGCGGCGCGAACTGCGCGCCGAGGACGTGGTGCGCGCGCACCTGGACCGCATCGCGGCGCGCGAACCCGATGTGCGTGCCTGGACCGCGATCGATGCCGACAGCGCGCTCGCGGCCGCGCGCCGGCTCGATGCGGGTCCCGTGACGGGCGCGCTGCACGGGCTGCCCGTCGGCGTGAAGGACCTGATGGACACGGCCGATCTGCCGACCGCCTATGGCTCGCCGATCTACGCCGGCCATCGGCCGCAATACGACGCGGCCGTCGTGGCCGCCACGCGCGAGGCGGGCGCGGTGATCCTCGGCAAGACCGTGACCACCGAGTTCGCAACCTATCAGCCCGGGCCCACGCGCAATCCGCGTGCCCCCGCCGATGCCCCGCATACGCCCGGCGGCTCGTCGAGCGGATCCGCCGCGGCCGTTGCCGCCGGCATGGTGCCGCTGGCCTTCGGCACCCAGACCGCCGGGTCGATCATCCGCCCGGCCGCGTTCTGCGGCGTGGTCGGGTACAAACCCACGCACGGCACGCTGCCGCTCGCGGGCATCAAGCCGCTGGCGCCGAGCCTCGATACCGTCGGCGTGCTCGCGCGCGGCGTGGACGATGCCGCGTTCTTTATCGGTACGCTCGCGCGGCTGCCGCTGACGCCTCAGGCACCGCGGTCGCTCCGTGTGGGGCTGTTCCGCACGCCACACTGGGATCGCGTCGATGCCAGCGGCCGCGGCGCGTTCGAGACCGCCGCGCGCGCGTTCGAACGCACGGGCGCGACGGTCGCCGATCTGACGATTCCGGCCTTCACCGCCGACCTGACGCAGGCGCAGATCGACATCATGGCGATCGAGGCGGCCGCCGCCTTTGCGCCCGAGGCGCGCGCGCACGCGGACGGCTTCAGCACGGGATTTGCGTCGCTGCTCGCCAGCGGCAACGCGCTCGAGGGCACGCGCCATGCCGCCGCGCGCGCGCATGCGGCCGAGGTGCGGCGCGCGCTGGCCGAAACGTTCGCGCAGGTCGATGTGATCGTCGCCCCGAGCGCGCCCGGTGAAGCGCCTGCCGGGCTCGAGGCCACCGGCGATCCGCTGTTCAATCGCATGTGGACCTTGCTCGGCGTGCCGTGCGTGCACGTGCCGACGGGCGTCGGCGCCACGGGCATGCCGGTCGGCGTCACGGTCATCGCGCCAGCCCATGGCGATGCCGCCGCGCTATCCGCCGCGTACGCGCTGGAGCGCGCGCTCGCGCACGACCTTTGATGCCATCCCCGACACGACCACGCCTCACCGTCACCCACGGAGTCCCGGCTTGAATTCCCCCCGCATTCCCGCTTCCTCCGCCAGCACCGGCGCCTCGTCCGATCTCGCCGCCGCGCGCGCGCAGGACCACGTCGATGACGCCCGCCTGCAGCGCGCCATCGCCGACCTCGCCGCCTTCGGGGCGCGCGACGACGGCGGCGTATCGCGCCAGACGCTGACGCCCATCGACCTCGCCGCGCGCCGCCACCTGATCGATCGTGCGCGCGCGCTCGGCTGCGAAGTCGGCATCGACGCGTGCGCGAACCTGTTCTTCCGCCGGCCCGGTCTCGACGACACGCTGCCGCCGGTCCTCACCGGCAGCCATGCCGATACCCAGCCCGTGGGCGGCAAGCTCGACGGCGCATATGGCGTGATCGCGGGACTCGAGGTGATTGCCGCGCTCAACGATGCGGGCATCCGCACGCCGCGTGCGATCGAGGTCGTGGCGTGGACCAACGAGGAAGGCAGCCGCTTCGGTCCGGGCTGCATGGGGTCGAGCGCGTTCGTCGATCCGGCCCGGCTCGACGGCTTCCGTGCATCGGCCGATGGCGACGGCGTGCGCTTTGGCGACGCACTCGATGCCGCGCTTGCCGAGGTGCCGGACGTACCGGTGCTGCCGATGGCGCGTCCGATGGCGTCCTGCGTCGAACTGCATATCGAACAGGGCCCCGTGCTCGAGCGCGCGAACGTGCCGCTCGGCGTCGTCACCGGCATCCAGAGCGTACGCTGGTATCGCGTGACCTGCATGGGCCAGATGGCGCATGCGGGCACCACGCCGATGGACGAGCGCGCCGACGCCATGGCCCGCGCGGTCTCGCTCGCGCATCGGCTCTATGCCCATGCCGCGGCCGAGGCCGCCACGCAGTTGCGCCTGACGCTGGGCCGCTGGCTGGTGGCACCGAATTCCGTCAACACGATTCCCGGGAGCGTCACTTTCACGGTCGATGCGCGCTGCGTCGATGAAGCCGTGCTCGATCGCTTCGAGCAGGCATTGCACGCGGCCATCGCCGAGGTCCGCACACCGCGCCAGGACATCACGATCGAAGGGTTCTTCCGGCAGGCGCCGACGCATTTCCCGGCCGCGATGCAGACGCTCGTCGAGGCCGCCTGCACGCGCGCGCTGGCGCAAGGGGGACATGGCGCGCCGGTGCGGCTGACGTCGGGGGCGTTCCACGACGCGATGTACCTCGCGGGGCATTGCCCCACCGCGATGATCTTCGTGCCGAGCCGCAATGGCATCAGCCACAACGCGGCGGAGTTCACCGACGCGCCGTCGCTGCTGCTCGGCGCGCAGGCACTTGCCTATACCGTGACGGCGCTTGCCTATGCCGACCGTTAAGCCCTCGCCGACATCCGCGGCCAAATCCGCGGCCAAATCCACGGCGAAATCCACGGCGAAATCCACGGCCGGATCCGCACCGGCACGCAAGCCCGCCGCAAGGAAGTCGCGGGCGCCGACAGCGGGGCCCGCACCGAGCCCGACCGCGACGCTCGGCCTGCGACTCAAGCACGCGCGCCTCGTGGCCGGCCTCACGCTGCTGCAGGTCGCGCGCAAGGCCGACTGTTCGGAGAGCCTGCTCTCGAAACTCGAACGCGGACTGGCCACGCCATCGCTCGCGATGCTGCACCGGCTCGCGGTCGCGCTCGATACCAATATCGCCGCGCTCACGAGCGAGGAGGCCCCGCTCGACAGCCCGATCCGCCGCGCCGGCGAGCGGCACGTGATCCGGGCGGGCGGCATCGCGCTGGAGCGGCTCGTGCTGCCGCAGCGCGGCGGCCTGCTACAGGCGAATATCCATATCGTGTCGCCCGGCGAGGCGAGCGACGGGCAGATCGTGCATGCGGGGGAAGAAGTCGGCTACGTGCTGGAGGGCACGCTCGAGCTGATGCTCGGCGACGAGACGTACGTGATTCAGGCGGGGGACGCGTTCCACTTCCCGAGCCACGTCGCGCATGGGTATCGCAACGTGGGCACGGGTATCGCGCGCGTCCTGTGGGTCAATTCACCGGCAACGTTCTGAATCAGGCCGCGCGTTCGAGCAGCCACTTGCAGTAACGCGCCACGCCTTCCTGCACCGTGAGGAACGGCGCCTCGTAGCCGGCCGCGCGCAGGCGCGACACATCGGACTGCGTAAAGCACTGGTACTTGCCGCGCAGCGCGTCGGGGAACTTGATGTATTCCACCAGCCCTTCCTGCACCATGTCGTCGAGCGACAGGGGCGGCTTGTCGTCGGCTTCGCGCAGCGTGTTGACCACGGTCTGCGCAATATCGTTGAACGGCTGCGCGCGGCCCGTGCCGAGGTTGAAGATGCCCGACTTGCCCGGATGGTCCAGGAAGAACAGGTTGACCTTCACCACGTCCTCGACGGACACGAAGTCGCGGCTGTGCATGCCGGGGCCGTAGCCGCCGTACTCGCCGAACAGCTTGACCGTGCCTTCCGCGCGAAACTGGTTGAAGTTGTGGAACGCCACGGACGCCATGCGGCCCTTGTGCGCCTCGCGCGGACCGTAGACGTTGAAGTAGCGGAAACCCACCACCTGCGACATGCCCGTCGCGCGCGCCGACGCCAGCCGCCGGCGCACCACCTGATCGAACAGGAACTTCGAGTAACCGTACACGTTGAGCGGACGCTCGAACTCGCGCTCCTCGCGGAACGTGGTCGAGGCACCGTACGTGGCCGCCGACGACGCGTACAGGAACTGCGTGGCCTGCTCGAGGCAGCTCTCCATCAGCGCCAGCGTGTAGCGGTAGTTGTTCTCCATCATGTAGCGGCCGTCGGTCTCCATCGTGTCGGAGCACGCGCCCTCGTGGAACACCGCGCGGACCTTGCCGAAATCGCCGCGCGCGAAGCGCGCGAGGAATTCCTGCTTGTCCACGTAGTCCGCAATCTCGCAGTCCACGAGGTTGTTGAACTTCTCGGCGCGCGTGAGGTTGTCCACGGCGATGATGTCGGACTCGCCGCGGTCATTGAGACCCTTGACGAGGTTGCTGCCGATCAGGCCGGCGGCACCGGTGACGATGATGGTCATGATGAATGCTTGAGTGAACCGAACAGCCTTGTTTAACCGAACAGCCCTTTAACCGAACAGCTCGGGATAGGTGACAACGGCGGTGCCGAGCTTGCCGACGACGATACCGCCCGCGCGGTTGGCATGCTGCACGGCTTCCTTGAGCGGCACGCCCGCGCCGAGCATCGTGGCCAGCGTGGCGATCACGGTATCGCCCGCACCCGATACATCATAGACCTCGCGCGCCTGCGCCGACACGTGCAGCACTTCGGCCTCCGTGTACAGCGTCATGCCTTCTTCCGAGCGCGTAAGCAGCAGCGCTTCCAGCTGCAGCGCGCGCCGCAGGTTCTGCGCGCGAATGGTCAGGTCCGCTTCGGTCTTCCACGCGCCCACCACCGCGCGCATCTCGGCGCGGTTCGGGGTAATCAGCGTGGCGCCGCGATAGCGCGAGTAGTCGTCGCCCTTGGGGTCGATCAGCACGGTACGGCCCGCGGCCCGGCCCGCCTCGACCATACGGCCGACGTGCGTCAGGCCGCCCTTGCCGTAGTCGGACAGCACGAGTACCTGATAGTCGCCGACGAGCGCCTGAAAGCGATCCTGTACCGAAGCGAGCACCTCGGTCGCCGGCGCGTTCTCGAAATCCACGCGCAGCAGCTGCTGCTGATGCGCGACCACGCGCAGCTTGATCGTGGTGTTGAGCGTCGGGTCGCGATGCAGGTAAGGCTGCACGTGGCTTTCCGCGAGCAGCGTCTCGAGCGTATGGCCGGGCTCGTCGTCGCCGATCACGCCCAGCATGCCCACCTGTGCACCGAGCGCCGCCGCGTTGCGCGCCACGTTGGCCGCGCCGCCCAGGCGCTCCTCGCTGCGCTTGATCTGCACCACGGGCACCGGCGCTTCCGGCGAGATGCGGTCCACGCTGCCGAACCAGTAGCGGTCCAGCATCATGTCGCCGACCACCAGGACCTGTGCCTGCTGAATCTGTTCCTGCGGGATTTGGATTCTGCTCATGCGATGTCCGCGTATCAGCGCGTCAGGGTCGGACGCCCGATCGCGTGGTATTCGATGCCGGCCTGGACCATGGCATCGGGTTCATAGAGATTGCGGCCATCGAAGATGACCGGCTCCTTGAGCTGGCTCCGGATCTGCGCGAAGTCGGGGCTGCGGAATACCTTCCACTCGGTAACGATCACGAGCGCGTCGGCACCGTCGAGCGCATCCATCTGCTGCTGGCAGAAGTGTACGCGCGCCATGCCACCGGCGATGTCGGCCAGATCCGTTTCCAGCACGCGCCGCGCCTCTTCCATCGAGACGGGATCGTGCACGCGCAGCGACGCGCCGCGCGACACCAGCTCGCGCGCGAGCACGCGCGACGGCGCTTCCCGCATGTCGTCGGTGTTCGGCTTGAACGCCAGGCCCCACACCGCGAACGTGCGGCCGCTCAGGTCCTCGCCGAAGCGCGCCACGACCTTCGCGCCGAGCACCTGCTTCTGGCTGTCGTTGACGGCCTCCACGGCTTCCAGCACGCGCATCGGCTTGCCGTACGACGACGCCGTGCGCATCAGCGCCTGCACGTCCTTGGGGAAGCACGAACCGCCATAGCCGGCGCCCGCGTACAGGAAGCTGTAGCCGATACGGGGATCGGAACCGATGCCGAGCCGCACGAGCTCGATATCGGCGCCGACCTCGTCGGCCAGGTTGGCCAGCTCGTTCATGAACGAGATACGCGTGGCCAGCATCGAGTTGGCCGCGTACTTGGTGAACTCGGCCGAGCGCACGTCCATGTAGAACGTCCGCTCGTGATTGCGGTTGAACGGCGAGTACAGCTGGCGCATGATCGCCTGCGCATGGCGGCCCGCGGCATTCGCGTCGCAGCCCAGCACGATGCGGTCCGGCCGCATGAAGTCTTCCACCGCCGCGCCTTCCTTGAGGAACTCGGGGTTCGACACGACCGAGAACTGCAGGTCCTCGAGGCCGCGCGCGGCCAGTTCCTCGCGAATGACCGCGGCAACGCGGTCGCCGGTACCCACGGGCACGGTCGACTTGTCCACCACGACCTTGAAGCCGGTCATATGGCGGCCGATATTGCGCGCGGCGGCCAGCACGTACTGGAGGTCGGCCGAGCCGTCCTCGTCGGGCGGCGTGCCCACGGCGATGAACTGCACGTCGGCATGCTCGACGCTCGCGGCCACGTCGGTGGAGAACGTCAGGCGTCCCGCCGCGCGGTTGCGTTCGATCAGTTCCTTGAGGCCCGGCTCGTAGATCGGCACGCCGCCCGCATTGAGCAGCGCGATCTTGCGTTCGTCGACGTCGAGGCAGAACACCGAGTTGCCGAGTTCGGCCAGACAGGCGCCAGTGACCAGGCCGACATAGCCGCTACCAATAATTGTGACTTTCATAGCAGAATTTCCAGAAGCAATGGGCTAGTGTGCGTATAACGCTCAGCCGAGGGCTTCGGTACGACGCGGTGCATAAGTTTCCCAACGGTTACAGCCCGGGCACTGCCAGTAGAACAGCCGCGCGCGGAACCCGCACTCGCGGCAGGTATAGCGCGCGAGGTTGCGCGTGCGCGCCTGCAGCAGGTCGCGAATCGCGGCGGTCTCCTGCGAGGTCTCCTGCGAAGCTTCCGGCGATTGTCCCTCCGGCGCGGTCGCGCTGGCCCGCTCGGCCTGCGCCTCGAAATACTTGGTCAGCGCCAGCAGCGTCGGCTGACGGCGCAACTGCTCGCGCATCAGCGTCGCGGCCGCGACCGGACCGTTCACTTCCAGTTCGGTGCGATACGCGGTGTCGAGCAGTTCCGCGGCAAGGTTGCCCTTGAGCAGCTCGCGCAGCCACGCCAGCGCCTGACCCTGCTCGCCGAGCGTCGCATAGGCCTTGACCACGCGGTCCGCCACCAGCGGCAGGAACGAAGCGTCCTGCTGCTCGATACCGAGCCAGTGCGACAGCGCGCCACGCGCATCGCCGGCCGCCATCGCCACGTCGCCGAGCAGGATCGGCGCGCGCACGTTGGCGGGATTCTCCTGCGTCGCCTTGCGCAGCCATTCGACGGCGTCTTCCGGACGCTTGCGCTGCAGCGCATCCTGCGCGAGTTCGCAGCAGAACTGCGCAATCTGCACGCGATAGTCCTTCTGCTCGAGCGTCTGCAGTTCGCGCGCGGCCTCGATGGCCTTCTGCCACTCCTTCTCGACCTCGTACAGTTCCAGCAGCACCCGCTTGGCGGACGCCGCATACGGTCCCGACATCAGCCGGCGCAGCGACTCCTCGGCGCGATCGAGCAACCCCGCGCGCAGGAAGTCCTGACCCAGTTCATAGAGTGCGTGCTCACGTTCGGGTTCCGGCAAATCGGGACGCGTCGCCAGGTTCTGATGCACGCGGATCGCGCGTTCGGTCTCGCCACGGCGGCGGAACAGCGCGCCGAGCGCGAAATGCAGCTCGGTGGTTTCCGGATCGAGACGTGCCACCTCGATAAAGGCGTCGATCGCCTTGTCCGGCTGCTCGTTGAGCAGGAAATTGAGGCCCTTGAAATAGGAGCGCGGCAGCGCGCCCTGCTCGCTCAGCAGCTGGCGCAGGTCGAAGCGCGCGGCCATCCATCCCAGGCCGAAGACGAACGGCAGCGCGAGCAGCCACCAGGTTTCAAACATCATCGGTCAGACTCTCGGGCCGCTCGGGCCAATAACGTTGTAAGGAGATACCTGCGCCTCAGGCGGCGGATTGCCGCCCGGGCCGGGTGTGCCGGCGGGCGCCTTCGCGCGCGCGTCGTTGAGCGCGCGGCGCAGCCTCGCCACTTCCATGCGCTGGCGCATCAGCCCCGGCGCAACCGCCGCGAGGCCCGCGACGATGCCAAGGCCGAACGCGGCCAGCAGGATCAGGATCAGCGGCGCATGCCATACCGCCCCGAAGAACAGCTGGAGCGTGGCGTCATCGGTATTGCGCAGCGCGAGCACGAACAGGAGGGCGAACAGGACGATACGGATGATCCAGGCGACTAGTCTCATGCAGTGGCAGCTAGCGGTTGGCGGTGCGGTTGGCGAACCCCGGCATTGTAGCGGAATCACTTCTGGCAAACGGTAACCAGTCGCTTCACGCCCGATAAGTGCGGGCGCAGGCGCGGCACCAATGAAAAAGCGCCCCCGGAGGAGCGCTTTCCAAAGACATCCAGCATTGCAGACGCGTGTCAGGACCGCACGAGGTTCAACTGGCTGTCCTCGTCGAGCGTACCCGACGCGGCAGCCGGGCCATGCGCCGCGGCGGACTTGTCCGAAGACAATCCCACCGCGCCAATGACCTTGCCGTTGACCATGCCACCCTGCGGCGGCATCGGGCGATCCACGCGTTCCCGTAACTCCTTGCCCGCCTTGAAGTGCGGCACCCGTTTTTCAGGCACCAGCACCCGTTCGCCGGACTTGGGGTTACGGCCCACACGCGGCGGCCGCCGGTTCAGACCAAAGCTGCCGAAGCCGCGAATCTCGATGCGATGGCCATCGGCCAACGCCTCGGACATCGCGTCGAGGATCGTTTTCACCGAGATGTCCGCATCCCGCAGCAGCAACTGCGGGAAGCGGGCAGCCAGTTTTTCGACGAGCTCGGACTTGGTCATGGCGGTTCCGCGCGGGGTTCGGACCTGCGGTGATTACTGGTTGTCCTGGCCGAGCTTGGCCTTCAGCAGTGCGCCGAGGTTGGTCGTGCCAGCCGTGCCGGTGTCGGCCTGGAACTTCTGCATCGCTTCCTGCTGCTCTGCGCTGTCCTTGGCCTTGATCGACAGGTTGATGTTGCGGGCCTTGCGGTCCACGTTCACAACCAGAGCGGTGATCTGCTCGCCTTCCTTCAGCACGTTGCGGGCGTCTTCCACGCGGTCTGCGGAGATTTCCGAAGCGCGCAGGTAACCTTCCACGTCGTCAGCCAGCTGCACCACGGCGCCCTTGGCGTCCACGGTCTTGATCGTGCCTTGCACGAGCGAGCCCTTGTCGTTGGCCGAGATGAAGTTGTTGAACGGGTCGCCCGACAGTTGCTTGATGCCCAGCGAGATGCGTTCCTTGTCGACGTCGATGCCCAGTACAACGGCTTCCACTTCGTCGCCCTTCTTGTACTTGCGAACGGCTTCTTCGCCGGCTTCCTGCCACGACAGGTCGGACAGGTGCACCAGGCCGTCGATGCCGCCAGGCAGACCGATGAACACGCCGAAGTCGGTGATCGACTTGATCTGGCCCGTCAGCTTGTCGCCCTTCTTGTGGTTGCGGCTGAAATCGTCCCACGGATTCGCCTTGCACTGCTTCATGCCCAGGCTGATACGACGCTTGTCTTCGTCGATATCCAGAACCATGACTTCGACTTCGTCGCCCAGCTGGACAACCTTCGACGGGGCCACGTTCTTGTTGGTCCAGTCCATTTCCGACACGTGGACCAGGCCTTCGATACCGGCTTCGATCTCGACGAACGCGCCGTAGTCGGTCAGGTTGGTCACCTTGCCGAACAGGCGGGTGCCTTGCGGGTAACGACGCGAGATGCCCACCCACGGATCTTCGCCCAGCTGCTTCACGCCCAGCGAAACGCGGTTCTTCTCTTGGTCGAACTTGAGGATCTTGGCGGTGATTTCCTGACCAACCGACAGCACTTCGCTCGGGTGGCGGACACGGCGCCATGCCAGGTCGGTGATGTGCAGCAGGCCGTCGATACCGCCGAGGTCCACGAACGCGCCGTAGTCGGTGATGTTCTTGACGATACCGTTGACGATCGCGCCTTCCTTCAGCGTTTCCATCAGCTTCTGACGCTCTTCGCCCAGCGTGGCTTCCACCACGGCGCGACGCGACAGCACGACGTTGTTACGCTTGCGGTCGAGCTTGATGACCTTGAATTCGAGGGTCTTGCCTTCGTACGGCGTGGTGTCCTTGATCGGACGCACGTCCACGAGCGAGCCCGGCAGGAACGCGCGGATGCCATTGACCATCACGGTCAGGCCGCCCTTGACCTTGCCGGTCACGGTACCCGAGATGATTTCGCCGTCTTCCAGCGCCTTCTCGAGGTTGAGCCACGACGCCAGGCGCTTGGCCTTGTCGCGGGACAGAATGGTGTCGCCATAGCCGTTCTCGAGCGCATCGATGGCCACGGAGACATAGTCGCCGGCCTGCACTTCGAGTTCGCCCTGGTCGTTCAGGAACTCCTCCACCGGCACAAACGCCTCGGACTTGAGGCCGGCGTTCACGACCACGAAATTGTGGTCGATACGCACGACTTCGGCGGAGATCACTTCGCCAGCCTTCATGTTGGAGCGGGCGATCGATTCCTCGAACAGTGCGGCAAAGGATTCGTTGGATTGCAGGTCGGACATAAACGTAGGGTTATCAATCCGCGGTACACGGGCCGGCGCGAGGATCGCGCGCAGTCTGCCAAGTGCAGCGGGGTCAGGTGAGCCAACATCCGCAGGCAGGCCATATCAAAGACCATACGAACCTGCATGCGGACACCATGGTGCCTACAGCTTGATCATCGCAAAGCGTTGAACCACTGCAGCACCTGCGCGACCGATTGTTCCACCGTCATATCGGAGGTATCGAGCAGTCGCGCATCCTCCGCGGGACGCAGCGGGGCGGCGGCACGGGAACGGTCCCGCGCGTCGCGCGCCTCGAGGTCACGCAAAAGGTCTTCGATATTAGCAGAAATTCCCTTATCAATCAATTGTTTATAGCGCCTCCGGGCGCGCGCCTCGACACTTGCGGTCAGGAACACCTTGAGGCGGGCATCCGGAAAGATCACGGTGCCCATGTCGCGGCCGTCGGCCACGAGGCCCGGAAGTTTGCGAAAGTCGCGCTGCAACTGGGTCAGCGCGTCGCGGACGGGCTGGTAGACGGCAATCGCGGAGGCGCGGTTGCCGATCGCCTCGGCGCGAATCGCATGGCTCACTTCCTCGCCGGACAGCCAGACCCGGTCCGGGCCGAACTTCACATCGAGGCGCATGGCCATTTTTGCAAGGGCGTCCACGTCGTCCTGCGCCACGCCGGCGCGGTCGCTCGCGAGCGCCACCAGGCGATACAGGGCGCCGCTGTCGAGCAGATGGAAGCCCACGGCGTCGGCGACGCGATGCGCCACGGTGCCTTTGCCGGATGCAGTTGGTCCGTCTATCGTTATGACGTCGATGATAGTCATTAGTTATTCATGGCTTGGACGAGGCGTCTCCTTTCAAGCGCCTCTGTCTCAATGTATGCCTACCGTGCCACGTCGGCAAAGACGGAGAAATACTCGGGGAACGTTTTTGCCACACAGCCCGGATCGTTGATCCGGACCGGCAGCGGGCCAAAGGCGGCCAGCGAGAAGCACATCGCCATGCGATGGTCGTCGTAGGTGCCGATGCCGTCGGCCGGCGTACGCCAGTCCGCAGCGGATGCCGGCGGCGTCACACGCAGGTAGTCGGCACCCTCTTCCACTTCGGCGCCGAGCTTGCGCAGCTCGGTGGCCATCGCGGTAATACGGTCGGTTTCCTTCACGCGCCAGCTCGCGATATTGGTCAGCGTGGTCGTGCCCTCGGCGAACAGCGCCGCTACCGCGAGCGTCATCGCGGCATCCGGAATGTGGTTGCAATCGAGCTCGATGCCGTTGAGGCGGCCATCGTCGCGCTCGGTCCCGCGTACCTCGATCCAGTTGTCGCCGGCCATCACATTGGCGCCCATGCGGTTCAGCGCATCGGCAAAGCGCACGTCGCCCTGAATGCTGGAAATGCCCACGCCTTCCACGCGCAGGGGACCGCCGCCGATCGCGCCGGCGGCCAGGAAGTACGACGCGGTGGACGCATCGCCCTCCACGTAGATCTCGCCGGGCGAGCGGTACCGCGCGCCCGCGGGCAGCACGAAGCGCTCCCAGCCCTGACGCTCGACGTCGATGCCGAAGCGCGCGAGCAGGTTCAGCGTGATCTCGATATACGGCTTGGAGATCAATTCGCCCACGACCTCGATCTCGATACGGCCGGCCGGCGCCGAGGCCATCGGCAGCGTCATCAGCAGCGCGGTCAGGAACTGGCTCGACACGTCGCCGCGCACGCGGATCGGCGCATCGATACGCAGCGAGGCCTGACCGATCGCCAGCGGCGGGTAGCCCTCGGTACCGAGGTAGTCCACGCTGGCGCCGATCTGGCGCAGCCCATCGACGAGATCGCCGATCGGCCGCTCGTGCATGCGCGGCACGCCGCTCAGCCTGTACTCGCCGCCCTGCAGCGCGAGCGCCGCGGTCAGCGGACGGATCGCGGTCCCCGCGTTGCCCATGAACAGGTCGGCCGACTTGTTCGGAAAGTCGCCCCCCACGCCGGTCACGATGCAGTCGCCGCCCTCGCGGCGCCACGTCACGCCCAGCACGCGCAGCGCGTCGAGCATGACGCGCGTGTCGTCGGAGTCCAGCAGGTCGCGCACGCGCGTCTCGCCCGTGGCGAGCGCGGCCAGCAGCAGCACGCGGTTAGAGATGCTTTTCGAACCCGGCAGGCGGACCGTGCCGGCGGCACGGATCAGGGGACCAAGCGTGAGGTGTTCCATGATGGGCGACTCAGGTAAGACTCAGATAAGACTCAGGGTTCGACATTGCGGGCCGCATTGCGCGCGGCGCCCCATTTGAGGCGTGCTTCGCTGGCGCGCGCGAACACGCGTTCGAGCGCCGCGCCGTCGCCTTCGCGAATCTGCTTGCGCAGGTGTCCGAGCACGGCCTCGTACGTATCGAGTTCGCGCAGCAGCGCGTCCTTGTTCGCGATGCAGATATCGCGCCACATCTCGGGGGACGACCCCGCGATCCGCGTGAAGTCGCGAAAACCGCCGCCCGCGAAGTCGAGCTTCATCGATGCATCTTCGGCATTGGCGATCTGGGCCACGAGCGCGAACGCGAGCAGGTGCGGCAAATGGCTGACCGCCGCGAACACGGCGTCGTGCTGGACCGCGGAAATGACATGGCATTCGGCGCCCGTCGATTCCCACATCGCGCGCACCGCGGCCACGTCCGCGCGGCTGTTCTCCTGCAGCGGACAGAGCATGACCTTCTTGTCCAGATACAGGTCGTTGAGCGCCGCTTCCACGCCGCTGAGCTCGCGGCCCGCGATCGGATGCGCGGGCACGAACTGCGCGACCTTGTCGCCGAGCGCGGTCTTGGCCGCCATGATCACGTCGGACTTCGTGCTGCCCGCATCGGTCACGATGGTGCCGGGCTCCAGATGCGGCTCGAGCGCGTGCAGCAGCGCGAAATTCTGTGCGACGGGCGCGCACAGCACGATCACGCTCGCGCCGCGCGCGGCCGCTTCGATGGACGGGGCAATCTCGTCGATCACGCCCAGCGACTTCGCGCGTTCGAGCGATGCGGCCGAACGTCCGACACCGACGACGGTACCGACCACGCCGGCCCGCTTGAGCGACAGGGCCAGCGAGCCGCCGATCAGGCCGACGCCGACGATGACCACCCGGGAAAAATGCAATGCGTTCACTGGGTCGGTCTCCTACCGGCTCGACGGATACGAGCCGAGCACCTTCATGTAGGCGGCGTTGCGGCGCAGTTCCTCGAGCGCGCGAGCCACGGCCGGATCATGCTGATGGCCTTCGACGTCCACGTAGAAGTAGTACTCCCACGCGCCGCTGCGCGCGGGGCGCGACTCGAAGCGGCACATCGACACGCCATTCTGCGCGAGCGGCGCCAGCAGCTGATAGACCGCGCCGGCCGTGTTCGGCACCGACAGGATCAGCGACGTCTGGTCGCTGCCCGACGGCTCGGTCTCGTAGCGGCCGATCACGGCAAAGCGCGTGCGGTTGTGCGGATCGTCCTGGATATGCGTGCGCACGATATGCAGGTGGTAGCGATTGGCCGCCGCCTCCGCCGCGATCGCCGCGACGGTCGGATCCTCGCTGGCCATGCGCGCGGCTTCGGCGTTGCTCGAGACGGCCTGGCGCTCGAGATGCGGATAGTTCGCGGTGAGCCAGTGCTGGCACTGCGCCAGCGCCTGCGGATGCGCGCGTACGACCTTGACGCCCTGCATGTCCGGCGTGGAGGCCATCAGGTTGTGGTGCACCTTGATCGCGATCTCGCCGCTGATCTTGAGCGAGGTCTGCAGGAACAGGTCGAGCGTGCGCGACACCGCGCCCTCGGTGGAATTCTCGACGGGCACCACGCCGTATTCGACCGTGCCGGCTTCCACCGCGCGGAACACCTCGTCGATGCTCGGGCACGGCACGCCGGTCACCTCGTGGCCGAAGTGCGCGTACAGCGCCTGCTCGGAGAACGTGCCGGCCGGGCCAAGAAATGCAATTTCCAGCGGCTTCTCGAGGCCGCGGCACGCGGACATGATCTCGCGCCAGATGGAACCGACGCTCTCGCCGAGCAGCGGACCGGGGTTGGCGCCCTGTACCTTGCGCACGACCTGCAGCTCGCGTTCGGGCCGGAAGATCGGCGCACCGTACTTCTTCTTGACCTCGCCCACGTCGAGCGCGAGCTGCGCGCGGCGGTTGAGCAACGCAAGCAGTTCGCGGTCCACGGCATCGATCTGGCCACGCAGGGGGGCGAGGTCCGCCGACAGCGCGCGTTCCTGTTCGCTCGGTCCGGCGCTGCCGTTCGCGCCAGCGTCTTGCTTGTCTTCGCTTGTCATGATGAAAACCTGAACGGCCATGCGCGGGCATGGCCGGTGGGGTGAATCGAGCGCGAGTGCGTCCGCGCGCCGTCGCTTACGCGGACGTCCGCTCGAACTCGCGCATGAATTCGATCAGCGCGGAAACGCCTTCCAGCGGCATCGCGTTATAGATGCTCGCGCGCATTCCACCCACGGACTTGTGGCCCTTGAGCTGCACCAGGCCATTCGCGCGCGCCTGGGTCAGGAACGCTTCGTTGCGCGATTCGTCGCGCAGGATGAACGGTACGTTCATGCGCGAACGGCAGGCCGGATCGATATCGTTACGGTAGAACTCGCTCTGGTCCAGGAAGTCGTACAGCGCTTTCGCCTTCGCGATATTGCGCTGCTCGATCGCGGCCACGCCGCCCTGGCGCTTGAGCCATTGGAACACGAGCCCCGCGATATAGATCGCGTAGGTGGGCGGTGTGTTGAACATCGAATTGTTGTCGGCGACGATGCGCCAGTTGAATGCCGAAGGACAGTGCTGATGCGCAAAGCCGAGCAGGTCCTCGCGAACGATCACGAACGTCACGCCGGCCGGGCCGATATTCTTCTGCGCGCCGCCGTAGACCACCTGCACGCGCGACCAGTCGATCGGGCGCGACAGGATATGGCTCGACGCATCGGCCACGACGATGCGGCCCTGGTCGTGCGTGCCGGTCTGGCCGACATCGGGAATCTCGTGGAACTCCACGCCGCCGATCGTCTCGTTCGTGCACAGATGCAGATACGCGGCATCGTCCGACAGGTTCCACGACGCGACGTCGGGGATATTGCGGTAGTTGCTGTCCACGCTCGTGGCGGCGATATGCGTCGTGCCGTAGCGGCGCGCTTCCTGCTCGGTCTTCACCGACCACAGCCCGGTCATCACGAGATCGACCTTCGGCTGCGGCGCCTTCGCACCGAGCCGGCCGATCAGGTTCATCGGGACGATCGCGTTCTCACCGATCGCGCCGCCCTGCAGGAACAGCACATGGAAGTTGTCGGGAATCTTCAGCAGCTCGCGGAAGTCGGCAAGCGCTGCGTTGTGGATGCCCTCGAACTCCTTGCTGCGGTGGCTCATTTCCATGACCGACACGCCCTTGCCCTGCCATGACAGCATTTCCTCGGCCGCCTGCTGGAGCACCTCGGCGGGCAACGCCGCGGGACCCGGGGAGAAGTTGTACACGCGCTCGGCCAACGCGCGCTGCATGAGGCCGGCAAGGGCGGGAGTCTGTGGATCGTTCATGGAGTGGAAATGGAACTACAAAGGGAGCGGCAAAAGGAAAAATGGCTGCCGGTTGGAGCCAGGCAGCCATTATCCCTCAAACACGCGCGCAGTTGGACCTGCGCCCGATAGCCGATCCGCTAATCGATCCGCTATCGGACGTGCTTACTTCGAAGCAGCGGCGATTTCCTTCTCGGCGGCGTCGCGCATCGACTTGCCAACCTGCGGGCCGTACTTCTGCATCATCGAACCCCAGATTTCCTGCGTCGCCTTGCCCTGGTTGGCCATGAACTTCTGGCCGGTCGGCGACTTCAGGAACGTCGTCAGGTCCTTGATTTCCTGCGTCGTGTAGTACTTGCCGAACGCGTCGTAGTGCGCCTTGAGGGCGTCCTGACGGAAGCCGTCGGTCGAGAACTGCGAGCCCGCGCCGTCGACCATGCGCTGCACGGCACCGTTCTTCTTGAGCTTCTCGACGGCTGCCTGCTTCTTCTTGTCGTCGAGCGTCTTGTTCTCTACCAGCACCTGCTCCAGCACCAGCGGCGCTTCCTGCTTGGCGCCGGCCTGCCAGTTCTCGGCCTGGCCCTTGACGGCCTGGTCGGCTTGCATGACGGACAGCAGTTCCTTGATGGCTGCCGTCTTGTCCTTGTCAGCGCCGGCGGCGCTGGCGTCCTGCGCATGGGCGCCCTGCGCGACCATGAACACCGGAACGAAAGCAGCCAGAACAGCGATACGTCGATACGTTTTGAGCATTATGACTCCCTGGAAAATATGTCCCATTAGTCCGACGGCCCATGAGTGAGTTCCGGGCCGTCGGGCTACTGTTTCATCTGATTACGATTTACGGTGATTTGCGATGTAATCCGGGCGATAACGAGACGCCTATCGGGGAAATTACGACGAAATTAGGATTCGGCGCTCGCGTCGGGGGTATCCGCGGAGCCGTCCGCCGCGCCGCCCTCCGTGCCACCCTCGGCACTGTCGATCGCCCCCTCGGCGCCTTCGGCATCGTCCGCGCCGCCGTTGTCGGCGTCGCTCTCGACGATACGTTGCAGGCCGGAGAGGCGCGTGCCCTCATCCACGTTGATCAGCGTCACACCCTGCGTGGCGCGGCCCATCTCGCGGATCTCGGCCACGCGCGTGCGGATCAGCACGCCACCGGTCGTGATCAGCATGATCTCGTCTTCCGGCGACACCAGTGCGGCAGCCACCACACGGCCATTGCGCTCGCTCGTCTGGATCGCAATCATGCCCTTGGTGCCACGGCCGTGTCGAGTGTACTCGGAGATCGGCGTGCGCTTGCCGTAGCCATTCTCCGTCGCGGTCAGCACGCTGCCCACGGTGGCGACGCTGGCCGTGGCGCTCGCGCCCTCCGCACCTTCGGCTTCGGCATTCTCGGCCGGCGCCACGAGCATCGCGATGACCGTCTGGCTCTCGTCGAGGTTCATGCCGCGTACGCCACGTGCCTGACGGCCCATCGGGCGCACATCGTTCTCGTCGAAGCGCACGGCCTTGCCCGCATCCGAGAACAGCATCACGTCATGCTGGCCATCGGTCACGGCGGCACCGATCAGGTAGTCGCCCTCGTCGAGGTCGACCGCGATGATGCCGGCCTTGCGCGGATTCGAGAATTCCGTGAGTGCGGTCTTCTTCACGGTACCGCGCGCGGTGGCCATGAAGACGAAGTGCTCGGCGTCGAACTGGCGTACCGGCAGGATCACGTTGATCTTCTCGCCGTCGGAGAGCGGGAACATGTTCACGATCGGGCGGCCCCGCGCGTTGCGCGAGCCTTGCGGCACTTCGTAGACCTTGAGCCAGTAGAGACGGCCGCGGTTGGAGAAGCACAGGATGTAGTCGTGCGTGTTCGCGACGAACAGCGTGTCGATCCAGTCGTCTTCCTTCGTGGCCGTCGCCATCTTGCCGCGACCGCCGCGCTTCTGCGCGCGATACTCGGAGATCGGCTGGCTCTTCATATAGCCGCTGTGCGACAGCGTGACCACCATGTCCTGCGGGGTGATCAGGTCCTCGGTGTCGAGTTCGGTCGCATTGAGCTCGATCTGCGAACGGCGCGCGTCACCGAATTCGGCGCGGATCGCGGACAGTTCGTCGGAGATGATCGTCGTGATCCGTTCCGGACGCGCGAGGATATCGAGCAGATCGGCGATGACCGCCATCACTTCACGGTATTCCTGGACGATCTTGTCCTGCTCGAGGCCCGTCAGGCGTTGCAGGCGCATCTGCAGGATTTCCTGCGCCTGGCCATCGGACAGGCGGTACAGGCCGTCGGGCTGCATGCCGAACAGGGCCGGCAGGCCGTCCGGACGATACGATGCGCGGCCGCCGGCGGTCTCGCTTTCCGCGCGCGCGAGCATTTCGCGCACGAGGCTCGAGTCCCACGACTTGGCCATCAGTTCCTGCTTCGCGATCGGCGGCGTCGGCGCGGCCTTGATGATCGCGATGAACTCGTCGATGTTCGCCAGCGCCACGGCCAGGCCTTCGAGCACGTGACCGCGCTCGCGCGCCTTGCGCAGCTCGAACACGGTGCGGCGCGTGACCACTTCGCGGCGATGCGAAAGGAACGCGTCCAGCATCTGGCGCAGGTTCAGCAGGCGCGGCTGGCCATCGACCAGCGCCACCATGTTCATGCCGAACGTGTCCTGCAGCTGCGTATTCTTATAGAGGTTGTTGAGCACGACCTCCGGCACTTCGTTGCGCTTGAGCTCGATGACCACGCGCATGCCGGACTTGTCAGACTCGTCGCGGATATCGGAGATGCCCTCGACCTTCTTTTCGGTGACGAGCTCGGCGATGCGCTCGAGCAGCGTGCGCTTGTTCACCTGATACGGCAGCTCGTCGACGATGATCGCCTGGCGCTGGCCGCGGTCGATATCCTCGAAGTGCGTCAGGGCGCGCATCACCACACGGCCGCGGCCGGTGCGGTAGCCCTCGCGGACGCCCTGGATACCGTAGATGATGCCGGCCGTCGGAAAATCGGGCGCGGGCACGATCTCGATCAGTTCGTCGACGGTCGCACTGGGATTCCGCAGCAGATGCAGGCAGGCATCGACCACTTCATTCAGGTTATGCGGCGGGATATTGGTCGCCATGCCGACCGCAATACCCGACGAGCCATTGATCAGCAAATTGGGAATACGCGCGGGCAGAATACCGGGCTCTTTTTCCGAACCGTCATAGTTCGGTTCGAAATCCACGGTTTCCTTGTCGATATCCTGCAGCATTTCATGCGCGATCTTCGACAGGCGGATTTCCGTATAACGCATGGCCGCGGCGTTATCGCCGTCGACCGAACCGAAATTGCCCTGACCGTCGACGAGCATGTAGCGCAGCGAGAAATTCTGCGCCATCCGGACGATCGTGTCATAAACCGCGGTATCGCCGTGCGGGTGATACTTACCGATCACATCACCGACGATACGCGCCGACTTCTTGTACGGGCGGTTCCAGTCGTTATTGAGCTCATGCATCGCATAGAGCACGCGTCGGTGTACTGGTTTCAGGCCGTCCCTGACATCGGGCAACGCGCGCCCGACGATAACGCTCATCGCGTAATCCAGGTACGAGCGGCGCATTTCCTCTTCCAGCGATACCGGAAGAGTTTCTTTGGCGAATTGATCCATTGCGGCGTGGTTATGCGGCAGGTTTAAGCGAATGAAGCCCGATTCCCGCCGGGCGGAAGACCGCGCTGCGAGGGATGGGCAACGCGCCATTCTATCACGCGCGAACACCCCTCCCCGACCCCCTTCCACTGCCTCGGCGGTGCCCTTCCGGTGAGCACCCCCCATCGCCGGTAAGCCAGACGGGACAAGGGTTTGCGGGCGTCGCAAGTGCGATGTTGCACAAACACCACAGGCCTAAAACGCCTTGGTTGAATCGAATATATTTACTTCTTAGGAAACGAGCCTTGTGGCACAATTCCCCAGCGAAGAGCCAGACGTTGTTCGAAGTGGAGCATCCACCACATCGAGAATGTTATACTCCGAAGAATGTATGACTTGTTTTCGTCCATTTGCTCGCAGTAACCCTGCGGTGATCTCATCCTGAGAGGAGAAATATGAAAAAATTTGCCAAGCTCGCGCTCGTTGCAGCTACCGCAGTAATGGCTGCATCCGCTCAAGCCCAATCCGTTCCCTACGAAAAGAAGGCAGTGAACGACAACTGGGGCAACGGTACGAGCGAGTACGTGTGGAAGAACGGCACGAACGAGCTCTGCTGGCGCGACAGCTCCTGGACCCCGGCTACGGCAAACGCCCTGTGCGATGGCGCCCTGGCCCCGGCCGCGGCACCCGCTCCGGCGGCTCCGGTGGCTCCGGCAGCACCGGTGGTGTCGAGCGAGAAGGTTACCTTCGCAGCTGACACGCTGTTCGACTTCGACAAGGCTGTCCTGAAGCCCGAAGGCAAGGCCAAGCTGGACGATCTGGTCTCGAAGCTGCAAGGCATCACCCTCGAAGTGATCATCGCCGTTGGCCACACCGACTCGTTCGGTTCGGACCGCTACAACGATCGCCTGTCGATCCGTCGTGCCGAATCCGTCAAGGCCTACCTGGTGAGCAAGGGCGTGGAAGCCAACCGCGTCTACACCGAAGGCAAGGGCAAGCGTCAGCTGAAGGTCGATCCGAAGTCGTGCAAGGGCAACCGCACCGCTCAGATCGCCTGCCAGCAGCCGAACCGCCGCGTGGAAGTGGAAGTGGTCGGTACGCGCAGCGCACGTTAATCGGATTTTTTCCGATGAAGAAAGCCCAGCGAAAGCTGGGCTTTTTTTTTGCTATCCCGTTTTTTGGTACAGTTGCCCGATGTCGCCTTCCTCCGTCGCTACCCCCTCCTCCCCCGTCTCCGGCCGCAATGCGGATCCCAAGGAGATCGACAAGTTCAGCGAGCTCGCCCACCGCTGGTGGGACCCGAACAGCGAGTTCAAGCCGCTGCACGAGCTGAACCCGCTGCGCCTGGGCTGGATCGATGGCATTGCGCGGCTGGCCGGCAAGCAGGTGATCGACGTGGGCTGCGGGGGCGGCATCCTGTCGGAGAGCATGGCGCGCACGGGCGCGACCGTGCGTGGCATCGACCTGTCGTCCAAGGCGCTCAAGGTCGCGGATCTCCATAGCCTGGAATCCGGCGTTGCCGTGACATACGAAGAGATTCCGGTGGAAGACCTCGCCGCGCGCATGCCGGCCAGCGTTGATGTGGTGACCTGCATGGAGATGCTCGAGCATGTGCCCGATCCGCAGTCGATCGTGCGCGCGTGCGCCACGCTCGTGAAACCGGGTGGCCTCGTGTTCTTCTCCACCATCAACCGCAACCTCAAGGCGTACGCGCTGGCGATCCTCGGTGCCGAATACGTGCTGAACATGCTGCCGCGCGGCACGCACGACTATGACAAGTTCATCACGCCGTCCGAGCTCGCGCGCTTTGCCCGCAATGTGGGGCTCGAGCTCGTCGAGATGCGCGGCATGACCTATAACCCGCTGACGCAGGTGTACGCGCTCGGCAAAGACACCGACGTGAACTACATGATGGCGTTCCGTCGTCACGCCTGAGACCCATGCGATCCTTCGACGCTGTCTTCTTCGACCTCGACGGGACGTTGGCCGATACCGCGCCCGATCTGGCCGCGGCCGCCAACCGGCTCGTGGTCGAGCATGGCCATCCGCCGGTGCCGTATGAGACGTTACGGCCCGTGGCCTCGCATGGCGCACGCGGCCTGATCGGCGCCGCATTCGGCAAGCGGCCCGAGGACCCCGAGTTTCCCACGCTGCGCGATACGTTCCTCGACTACTACGAGGCGGACATCGCGGTGCATACGCGGCTGTTCGAGGGGATGGACGACGTGCTCGCGCGCCTCGAGGCCGCCGATATCCGGTGGGGCATCGTGACCAACAAGATCGCGCGCTTCACGGTGCCGCTGGTCGCGAAGATCGGGCTGACGCCGCGCGCGTCGGCGATCGTGAGCGGCGACACCACGCCGCACGCAAAGCCGCACCCGGCCCCGCTGCTGCATGCGGCCGAGGTCAGCGGCGTGGCGCCGCAGCGCTGCGTCTATGTGGGCGACGACCTGCGCGATATCCAGGCCGGCAAGGCGGCCGGCATGATGACGGTTACGGCCGCCTACGGGTATTGCGGCGAAGGCGTGCCGCCCGAGGCCTGGGGCGCGGACCATCTGATCCGCCATCCGAGCGAACTGATCCCCCTGCTCGCGCTTTCCTGAAATGTGCCCCGCCCGGGCTTGATCCGGGCGGAGATGTCCACACATAGGGAACTGAAGCGGGTACAATCCGTCTTCTTCATTGGGGCCGACCTGGTTTCGACGTGGGTTGCGAAGCAGTGAGGGCATACCGAGGACCCGTCACCTCGTTAATCAATGGGAATGCAATAACTGCTAACGACGAACGTTACGCACTGGCAGCCTAAGGGCCGCCGTCCTCGCACTGGCTCGCTGACGGGCTAGGGTCGCAAGACCACGCGAGGTCATTTACGTCAGATAAGCCCCCGGAGTGTCACGGGCTGGGGGACGAAAACTTAGTGACTCGCCGTCGTAGAGCGTGTTCGTCCGCGATGCGCCGGTTAAATCAAATGACAGAACTAAGTATGTAGAACTTTCTGTGGAGGGCTTGCGGACGCGGGTTCGATTCCCGCCGGCTCCACCAGATATTGATTTCAGTTTCCCCAGACTGAATATCACAGCGAAGTAACAAAAACCCCAGAAATGAAAGTTTCTGGGGTTTTTCAATAAAAAACTTCCCGGACCTTTGTCCACCGTCTTCGATCAATTTCTGATTGCCGCATCGATCTCCTGCAGACGATGTCCTCCGCTGCAGGCCTCGCTCAGCAGTTGATCCCAATCATCGGGCGGATGACCGCTTTCCAGCATCTTGCGGAACACCCGATACGCATCGTCGCTACTCTCGTAGGCGCGCTTCGTGTCGTCGTCGTTGACCCATGCGAACACGATGATCCTGCTGGCTGCGTGATAACGGAAGAACAATCGGTATTGCTGGAAAAACTTGGCCCGGAACCAGTGCTTGCGTTCCGCGCCTAGCGTGCCACCCTGCCGATATTCCGCGCGGGTTGGATCCTGCGGGATGATGTCGAACGCGAGCGCCGTGACGGCGGCCAGACGCTTCGTCGCGTTCTTTTTTACGTAGCCCGTCGGGTCTTTTCGCTTCAGCGAATCGACATGCTTTGCCAGCGCTTCAATCTGCGCGACGAATAGCGGATGCGCGTAGACGGTCCAGCCATGGACGACGAATGCGGTAGAACTGCCTTGCTTCATTCATCGTCTTCCGACAGCGGCGCATCGAGGTCGACCTTGACGCCACCTGCGAGCGATTGCAAACGCGCCACGAATGCTGCGTCCACCGGACGAACACGTTGGGGGTGGCTTGCGATGTCGCGTTCCAGGAAACTGAGAAATTGCTCGAGCACGGGGTCTTCGCCTTCGGAGGCCTCCGCGCGCGTCAGGACGACTTCGCCGCTGGCGCGGATGCTGTAGTGGATCTTGTCCCGCTTGCCGAGTCCGAGCGCGCGCCGGACCGTTTCCGGTACCGTGGTTTGGTAGCGATCGGTCAGCGTGGATTCAACTTCGATGGTGGCGGGCATGGTTCTCTCGGGGGCATGAGGTGCAGATATGGAGGATGGTAATGCGATCGCCTTACCATGTCAATGCGATTGCATTACCGTTACCCCTCCCCTGGCGCCAGCATTCACCCCGCGTCGGCAAAGCGTTGCGCGAGCCATTGCGCGAACACCCGCACGCGTGCCGACAGTTGGCGGTTTTGGGGATAGAGGACCGAGACCGGCATGGGTGGGGGTGGGTGATTGGGGAGGACGATGCGGAGATTGCCTTCGGCCAGTTCGTTCGTGATGCGGTAACGCGGGACCTGGATCAGGCCGAGGCCCGATAGTGCCGCGCCCGTGTAGAGGTCGGCGCCCGTGACCGCGATGCGGGCGTCGAGGCGGCGTTCGACGACCTCCTTGCCCACCGTGAAGTCGAGGGTCGCGGGGCGGCCTGTGGCGCTCGACAGGTAGCTGACCATCAGGTGGGCGCTCAGGTCGTCGAGCGTTTTCGGGATGCCGTGCGCTTTCAGGTAGGCTGGGCTCGCCACCGTGACCTGCGGCATCTGCGCGACCTGTCTTCCGATCAGGGACGAGTCGCGCAAGACGCCCGCGCGCAGCAAGCAGTCGATGCCTTCGCGGACGAGGTCCACCAGTCTGTCGTCCTCGCTCACCCGCAGCGTGATATCGGGGTACTGGTTCATGAAATCCCCGAGCGCGGGCATGACGAAATGCCGCGCCAGCGTGCCCTGCAGGTTCACGCGCAGCAAACCCTTCGGCGGGGCGTCGCGGAATGCGCTCTCCGTTTCTTCCAGATCCGTCAGCAGCCGCACGCAGCGGTAGTAGTACGCCTCGCCATCGTGCGTGAGGCGGACCTGGCGCGTCGTGCGTTCGAGGAGCCGTGCGCCGATTCGCTGTTCCAGCCGCTTGATCAGGTTGGTCACCGTCGCGCGCGGGATCTGGAGATCCTCGGCTGCCAGCGTGAAGCTGTTGCGGTCCGCGATGCGCACGAACACCTGCATTTCCTTGAAGCGATCCATGGTTTCCCCCCTCGAAACCGGTCCATCCGATAGTTAAAGCAAATGGAATTGTGATCGCAATATACCAGCGATTATCTTTCCGGTTGAACAGTCCAGAATGGGTTCACGCCAACCCGAAACCGACGAGACCCGCCATGACGCCATCCATCACCTATCTGCATCTGCTGCGGCATACGCCGTTCTTCACCTCGCTCGAGACCGATCAGCTGCGCTGGGTCATCGCCCATTCCCGCGAATGGGAGGTGCGGACCGGCGGCACGATCGCCAGCAGCCGGCAACCCGGCGACAGCGACGGCTACTGGGTGCTGCTCGACGGTGGCTGGACGCTGCGCGTGGGCGACCACGCGGTGTCGAGCCGCCACGCCGATCCGGGCAAATGGTTCGACCAGGACCTGCTCGCGGCGCAGCCGTTCGCGCTCGTGGCCACCGAGCACAGCTACGTCATGCATATCGCGCGCGCCGAGATGGACGACATGGTCGCGCGGGGTTTTGCGTTCGGGCGGCATCTTGACGCGGGGCGTTCCTTGTATCGGGCCATCGCGCAGGACGCGGCGCCGGCCCCTGCCACGCAGTGAACCGTTCCTCGTGCACGCAACTTCCCACTCTGGAGAACCATCATGTCCCACACCATCCTCGTTACCGGCGCATCGTCGGGCTTCGGCCTCATGACCGCCAGGGCGCTGGCGAAGGCCGGCCATACCGTGTATGCCTCGATGCGCGAAACCGCGGGCCGCAACGCGACGCGCGTGGCCGAGATCGCCCAATGGTCCGAGAACCACGACGCCGACCTGCGCGCGGTCGAACTCGACGTGCAATCGGAGGCTTCCGTGGCCGCCGCCATCGCGAAGGTGCTCGACGATGCAGGCCGACTCGACGTGATCGTGCATAACGCGGGGCATATGGTGTTCGGCCCCGCCGAGGCCTTCACGCCGGAGCAGATGATCCAGCAGTACGACGTCAACGTGCTTGGCGCGCAGCGCGTCAATCGCGCGGCACTGCCGTATCTGCGCAAGCAGGGCAAGGCATTGCTGCTGTGGGTGGGGTCGTCATCGACGCGCGGCGGCACGCCGCCTTTTCTCGCGCCCTACTTCGCGGCCAAGGCGGCCATGGATGCGCTGGCCGTGTCGTACGCCTCGGAACTGTCGCGCTGGGGCATCGAGACCACGATCATGGTGCCAGGTGCCTTCACCCAGGGCACCAACCACTTCGCGCACTCGGGCAAGCCGGCCGACACGCGGATCGTGGCCGAGTACGAGGACGGTCCGTACGCGGGCGTGGCCGAGCAGGCCCTGAAGGGGCTCGCAAGTCTGGAGCCCGCCGATGCGGACCCCGAGGACGTCGCGCGCGAGATCGTGCGCGTGGTGGGCCTGCCGCATGGCAAGCGGCCGTTCCGCGTGCATGTGGATCCGTCGCAGGATGGCGCGGAAATCGTCAATGGCGTGGCCGATCGCGTGCGGGCAGAGTTGTTCCGCAATGTCGGCCTCGCGGATCTGCTGAAGCCGCGCGGGTGATTCACGCGGGCATGAGGTACGCGGGGATGAGGTACGCGTTATGGGAACGTGCGCAGATACGCGAGCAGGTCGTCGATGTCCTTGTCGTCGCGCATGCCCCAGAAGAGCATCTTGTTGCCGGGCACGACCTTGCCCGGCGACTTGACGAACGCGCGCAGGCGGTCTTCGTTCCAGGCAAAGCCGGCGGATTTCATGGCGTCGGAATAGCGGTATTCGCTCACGCTGCCCGCCTGCCGGCCGATCAGGCCGTTGAGCTGCGGACCAAAGCCCCCGCGCGCGCTGGGGCCCACGCGATGGCACTGCGCGCATTTGCTCGCGAACACGCGCTCGCCCGCCGCGGGGTCACCCGCAGCGTGCGCTGCAACGGGAAAGAGGACCGCGGCCAGCATGGACACAGCGGACGAACGGAACCACGGCTTGAGAAATCGACGCATGCCGTGATTGTAATCGTCCCGTATTCAGCTGGCATCCTCCGCCGCGCGTGCGCACGGCAGAGGATGCGGGCAGGAAGATCAGTTGACCTTCAGCTGACCGCCGGCGCCGAGGCCGCCCTTCACGTTCTGGGCCTTGTACTGCTTGACGGCCGCAACGAGGTTGTTGAGCGAGTCGGTGAATGCCGCTACGACGACCTTGCCTTGCGGCGTGTTCGAGTACGCACCCGCGCGACCGCGCGAGTTGTCGCTGGCGAACACGGCCAGCATGCCGTAGTCGATGTTCTTGGCCGAGCCTTCGGCGGCAGCCAGCTGCACGCTCGAACGGTTATCGACGAGCGTCAGCAGCGTCGATGCTTCCGAGCTCTTCATGCTGCCGGCCACGCCAGCGAGGATGCCGCCCACGTGCGGCACATAGTTGAGCAGCGAAGCACCGCCACCACCGGTGTCGTTGGCGGCGAACGTGATGGTCGGGCTGACGGTATAGTCGGCCGCCACCATCTGGCCCTTCTGCATCTTCGACGTCTTGCGCAGTTCACCGGTCTGGTTGAGCGCGCGCTCCGACATCGCGGCGTCGAGGCCGCGGCCGCGATCGACCACGACGAAGCAGTTCGATTGCTGGACCAGGAGCTTGAGCACGGGAACCGTGCTGCCGAGCTTGTATTGCCCGGTGAGGATGCCGTACCAGGGAGCGGAGGTGTCCTCGATGATGGAAACGGTGCCGAGCGGTGCGTCGCAGCGCTGGAGTCCGGTGTTCGCGTTCTGCGTGGTGCTGCCTGCGGCGGAACCGGTGGCAACGGTCTTGGCATCCTTCGCGCCCATCTGCATGTCCGCGCATGCCGAAAGCAGGAGAACCGATACCGATGCCAGGGCGACACCCGTCAATTTGAAACTCATACTGACCTCGCTTTTTGTTATTCACGTCATACCCGTGGCCTGGCGAGGCGTCGGTGTGCGATGGTTCGCATGCTTGTTCCGCGCCAGCCCGCGTCTCTCTCCGGTCCGGCATCGATGCTGCATGCCGGTTACTGTGACCCTCACACCCGGAAAAAGCGCCGGGCCATTATAAGCGCGGCACGATCCCACCAAAAAGGCACGTATCGCGAACCGTTCTGCGCACGCAACAGCCATTCATGACTTTTGCTCTGCACAACAGAACGCTCGTTGCTTCCCGGGTATCGGCGCGCGGCTACAATAGACCCCTGAATTCGCCCTGCGGCCTGAGATCATGCACGACCACCCTCGTTTTTCCATCAATCGCGCCGCCGTCATGCTCGTCCCCGAGCAACCGTTCCTCGACTGGATCCTGGCGGTCGATCCCGACCCGATTGAAACGCTCACTTTGGAAGCCGTGCGCGAGGACGAGACCGTCTTTCTGGTGCCGCCCGAGTTCGCGGACGACGTCGAGTCCACGGTCAAGTGGGTCGAGGCGCGCTGGCGCTCGTTCTTCGAACTGATGCTCGGCGAGTGGTTCACCGATGCGCTGTGGCCCCGGCAGCTGACGCTCGCGATGTTCCGCGAATGGTTCACGGTGCGCGTGCATTCGATGGTGTGGGACCTCGCGGCGGACACGCCCGTGCTGCACGAGGACTGGGACGAGGATACGGAAGACGCCGAGGATGGCGACGACGGGGACGATGGCGACGCCGAGGAAGAAGGCGGCGACGATGGCCCGTCGCCGCGCGTCCTGCACTGATGCGAAGGGCCACGGGCCTCCTCGGGCCCCGGTGGCCTACAGGAAGCGATCGAGAATCTTGCGGCTCGGCTTGTCGAGCGCGAACAGATCGCGAATGAGGTAGTGAATGCCGTGGTTGTCGGAGATCAGCAGCGTGCCCCCCGACAGCCGGCGGATATCTTCTTCCCCGCGCAGCACCAGCGTGGTCTCGCCACGATCGGTGCGCACGGTCCAGATGCTCGGCGTGGCATACGTCGAGACCCCGACAATGCGCTGGATCTCGGGCATGAACTCGCGGCTCGCGAGTTCGCGCTCGATCAGTTCGCGCTCGTTCGCCGCGAGCACGTCCAGCCGCGGAATCCATGCGAGTTCGCGCCCATCGGTGCTGACCATGCCGAAGCCATCGTCGGGCGCGGCGATCGGAAACGCGCGCACGGGGATCACGCCTTCGTGCGTGGTGCCGTCCGCCATGGTCATGACCAGACGGCCAAACTGGTTACGCGTGAGGGTGAAGTCGTTGTTCTGCATAGTCGTCATGTCACTGTGCCGCGGCCGCCTCGGACACCACGGGACGCTCGCCCGTCGTGCCTTCGCTGCCGCCGCCGATCGCATCGTCCTCGCCATCCACATTGCGCAACTGCGCCTGGTATAGCTTGTAGTACGCGCCCTCCTTCGGCATCAGCTCGTCGTGGCTGCCCACTTCCACGATCTGCCCGCGATCCATGACCACGAGGCGATCGGCCTTGCGCAACGTGGAGAGCCGGTGCGCGATGGCGATCGTCGTGCGTCCCTTCACGAGGTTGTCGAGCGCCTTCTGGATTTCCTTCTCCGTCGCGGTATCGACCGACGACGTCGCCTCGTCGAGGATCAGGATGCGCGGGTCGATCAACAGCGCGCGCGCGATGGAAATGCGCTGGCGCTCGCCGCCGGACAGCGCCTGCCCGCGTTCGCCGACGAGCGAGTCGTACCCATGCGGCAGGCGGAGAATGAACTCGTGCGCATGCGCGGCGCGCGCGGCCGCGACGATTTCCTCGCGCGTGGCATTGGGCTTGCCGTAGGCGATGTTGTCGGCAATCGTGCCGAAGAACAGGAACGGCTCCTGCAGCACGAGGCCGATATGGCGGCGATATTCGGAGACGGGCAGCGAGCGGATATCGATGCCGTCCACGCGAATGGCGCCTTCGGACACATCGTAGAAGCGGCAGATCAGATTGACGAGCGTGCTCTTGCCCGAGCCGCTGTGTCCCACGAGGCCGATCATCTCGCCCGGCGCGATCGACAGGTCCAGCCCGCGAATGACCGCGCGGTTGCCGTAGCGGAAGCCGAGGTCGCGCATCTCGATCGCGCCCTTCACGTTTTCCAGATGCTGGGGCCGCGTGGGCTCCGGCACGCTCGACACGTGATCGAGGATGTCGAAGATCCGCTTGGCGCCGGCGGCCGCCTTCTGCGTGACCGAGACGATGCGGCTCATCGAATCGAGGCGCGTGTAGAAGCGGCTGATGTACGTGAGGAACGCGACCAGCACGCCCACCGTGATCGCACTGCGCGACACCTGCCAGATGCCGAAGATCCACACCACGAGCAGGCCCACTTCGGTCAGCAGCGTGACGGTCGGCGTGAACAGCGACCACACCGCGTTCACGCGATCGTTGACCGCGAGGTTGTGCTTGTTGGCCTCGCGGAAGCGTTCGACCTCGCGCTTCTCCTGCGCGAACGCCTTGACCACGCGGATGCCGGGAATCGTGTCGGCCAGCACGTTGGTGATCTCGGACCAGATGCGGTCGATCTTCTCGAACCCATGGCGCAGGCGGTCGCGCACCAGATGGATCATCCACGCGATGAACGGCAGCGGCACCAGCGTGACGAGCGCCAGCCAGGGGTTGATCGAGATCAGGATGATCGCGGTCATCGCGATCATCAGCACATCGGTGGCGAAGTCGAGCAGGTGCAGCGACAGGAAGACGCAGATGCGATCGCTCTCCGAGCCGATGCGCGCCATCAGGTCGCCCGTGCGCTTGCCGCCGAAATATTCGAGCGACAGCTTGAGCAGGTGTTCGTACGTGGTCGTGCGCAGGTCCGCGCCGATGCGCTCGGACACGCGCGCAAGCAGGTAGGTGCGCGCCCAGCCGAGCCCCCATGCGGTGAGCGCCGCGCCGAGCAGGCCCGCCAGGTACATCGTGACGAGGCCGTAGTCGATGGGCACGCCGTTCTGGAACGGAATCAGCACCTTGTCCATGAGCGGCATGGTCAGATACGGCGGCACGAGCGTGGCGGCCGTGCCGATCAGCGTCAGCAGAAAGCCGGCCAGCAGCTCGAAGCGATAGGGGCGCGCAAAGCGCCACAGCCGGAGCAGCGCCCACGTGGAGGGCGGCGTCTCCAGATCGCGGCTGCACTGCGGGCATTCGTCCTCGCCCGGCGGCAGCGGCGCCTTGCAGCTCGGGCAGATATCGTCGTCGCTCGCGGCCGGCGCAAGGCCCGTGGCCAGCAGGTCGCGGCGCGCGTCGAACTGGTCGGCCAGCCGCAGCGCGTCGGGATTGTAACCAAGCGTATAGCGCCACCGGGCGAGCCGGCCGGCACCGTTGACGAGCTCGAGCGTGCCGACACCGGCATGGTCGATATGGGTCAGCGTGAGGTCGGCCGAGATCGGCCAGGCCGAAACGGCCGTTTCACCGGGCGCGCGGGCGATCACGCGGCGATCGGTGACAATCACCCACCCTTGGGTAAAATGCAGCCGCTCGTCGAGATCCAGCCTCAGTCCGGCCAGGATCGTTTCGCCCGATGCCAGCGTGCCGGGGGTCGCGTCGAGTTCGGTCTCCCAGACGTTCTGCACGACGGGAGCATGGGGGACGGACGGGGAAGGCTGGGTCATTGTTGACGCGCGTTGTTGCGCAAAAAGCGTCCGAATGACGCGCAAAATACGTCAAAGACAGACATAACTTGAAACAAATTGGCGCGGGAGGCGACTGGCGGCCCGCGATTTTGCCCGCAAGTATACATAACGCAAACCAGCGGGTGCGCTTCGTCAGCGCTTGTGCATTGCACAAGACTGCAAAGGGTCCAGTACGTCAACGTATCGTTGGATGTAACGTTACTGAAAGGTTAGGCTTCTTGTTCTCGGGCATCCGCCCACAGCCTAAAGCTCAAATCGCTAAATCGATGAAAAAGAAGGACATTGAGATTTTCGATGTCATGTCGCTGCGCGGCCCGAATATGTGGACATATCGGCCGGTTCTGGAGGCATGGGTCGATATCGGGGAGTTGGAGGATTTTCCGTCCAACAAGATTCCGGGCTTCTACGAGCGGCTGTCCACGTGGCTGCCGACACTGATCGAGCATCGATGCAGCATCGGGGAACGCGGGGGCTTCCTGCAGCGGCTCAAGGAAGGTACGTGGCCCGGCCACATCCTCGAGCACGTGACACTGGAACTGCAGAACCTCGCCGGCATGCCCGGCGGCTTCGGCAAGGCCCGCGAAACGCCGGTTCGGGGCGTCTACAAGGTAATCGTCCGGGCCTGGCATGAAGAAGTCACGCGTGCCGCGCTGTTCGCCGCGCGAGACCTTGTGATGGCCGCGATCGAGGATCGTCCGTTCGACGTGCCCGCCGCCGTGGAAAAACTGCGCGACCTCGTCGATGAGCATTGCCTGGGCCCGAGCACCGCGTGCATCGTCGATGCCGCCGACGATCGCGACATTCCCTCTCTCCGACTCTCCGACGGCAATCTGGTTCAACTGGGTTACGGTGCGCGCCAGCGCCGTATCTGGACCGCCGAGACCGATCGCACGAGCGCGATCGGGGAGTCGATCTCCCGCGACAAGGACCTGACCAAGAGCCTGCTCGAATCGTGCGGCGTGCCGGTGCCCGAAGGCCGCATGGTCGAGAGCGCCGAGGATGCCTGGGACGCGGCCACCGACATCGGCGTGCCCGTCGTCGTCAAGCCCTACGATGGCAACCACGGCCGCGGCGTGTTCACGAACCTGATGACGCGCGAGGAAGTGGAAACCGCCTACGCGGTGGCCATCGACGAAGGCGGCGGCGTGATCGTCGAGCGCTTCGTCCCCGGCAACGAGCATCGCCTGCTCGTGGTCGGCGGCCGGCTGGTTGCCGCCGCGATGGGCGAGACCGCGAGCGTCGTCGGCGATGGCAAATCGACGATCGACGAACTCATCGACAGCCAGATCAATTCCGACCCGCGCCGGGGCAGTACCGAGGATCATCCGCTGAACCGCGTCCGCCTGGACTCGGCCGCGCGCCTCGAGCTGCGCCGCCAGGGCCTCGTGGACGGCGATTCCGTGCCGCCCGCGGGCAAGACCATCCTGATCCAGCGCAACGGCAACGTGGCGTTCGACGTCACCGACCGCGTGCATCCGAGCGTGGCCGCGCATGCCTCGCTGGCCGCGCGCGTGGTGGGCCTCGATATCGCCGGCGTGGACCTCGTGGCGCAGGATATCTCGCGCCCGCTCGCCGAACAGGGCGGCGCGATCGTCGAAGTCAACGCGGGCCCCGGCCTGCTCATGCATATCAAGCCGGCCGACGGCACGCCGCGCCCGGTGGGCCGCGCGATCGTCGATCACCTGTTCCGCGAACGCGACGGACAGGTCGATGACGGCCGCATTCCCGTGGTGGGCATTACCGGCACCAACGGCAAGACCGTGGTCGCGCGCATGGTCGCGCGGCTGCTGCAGCTGTCGGGCAAGCATACGGGCCTCGCCTGCAGCGACGGCCTGTTCCTGGACCGCCGTCAGGTGGAGCGCGGCGACCGCGCGAACTGGGAAGCCGGCCATCGCATCCTGATGAACCGCGCGGTGGAAGCCGCCGTGTTCGAGAACGACAGCGGCGCGATCCTCTCCGAGGGCCTCGCCTACGACCGCTGCCAGGTAGGCGTGGTCACGAACATCGACGAACCCGATCACCTCGACGACTACTACGTCGAAGACATCGACCGCATGGTCAGCGTCCTGCGCACGCAGGTGGACGTCGTGCTCAAGGACGGCGTGGCCGTGCTGAACGCGCGCGACCCGCGCGTGGCGGAGATGGCCGAGCTGTGCGATGGCGACGTGATCTTCTTCGGCCTGAGCGCGGACCTGCCGGCGATTGCCGCGCATCGCGCCGCGGGCAAGCGCGCGGTGTACGTCCGCGACGGCAAGGTCGTGCTGGCCACCGGCGGCAGCGAGACCGCGCTGACGGACGTCGCGGCGATTCCGCTGACGTACGCGGGGCGCGTGGCGTTCCAGATCGAGAACGTGCTGGCCGCCATCGCGACGGGCTGGGCGCTGGGCATCTCCAACGACCTGATTCGCGCGGGCGTGGTGACGTTCGACGTGGGCCAGGTGGATGTGCCGGGCCGCTTCACGCTGTTCGAGCGCAACGGCGCGACCGTCATCGTCGATGACGCGCACAATGCGCCGGCGCTCGAGGCGCTGGCCGCCGCGCTGGACCGCTTCCCGTCCGAGCGCCGCATGCTGGTGTTCGGCGCGGGCGTGCAGCGCCGCGACGAGGACCTCGTGCGTCAGGGCAAGATCATCGGCAAGGCGTTCGACCGCGTGTTCCTGTGCGAGGACCACAGCGTGCGGCGCGACCTGCCCGACGTGGAGGCGCGCGCGCTGCTGCGCAAGGGCCTGTACGAAGGCCGGCGCGTCACGAAGATCATCGACGAAGGTGGCCGCCGCTCGGCGATCGAGTCCGCGCTGTCGCAGCTCGTGGCCGGCGATCTGCTGGTGCTCCAGTGCGACGAGGCGTCGACCGAGTCGGCGGTGGAGCTCGTGCACCAGTGGCTGGGCCGCGGCGGGCGCCGCCATTGAGCGGCGCCGGACAGAACAACGGATAAGCGATTCTATGGAAGTCTCTCGCATCCGGGCCCTGCGTGGCCCGAATCTCTGGTGCCGGCATACCGCGATCGAAGCGATCGTGGCGTGCTCCGACGCCTCGCACCTGCTGGCCGAGCTGCCCGGTTTCGAAGACCGCCTGCGCGCGCGCTTCCCGGCCATCGGTCCGCTGCGGCCCGACGACGAAGCCGGCTCCCCCTCGATGGCGCACGCGCTCGAAGTGGCCGCGCTGCGGCTGCAGGCCGCCGCGGGCTGCCCGGTCACGTTCAGCAACACCGCGCCGACCGTCGAGCCCGGCACCTATCAGGTGGTCGTCGAGTACAGCGAGGAGGACGTGGGCCGCCTCGCGTTCTCGCTGGCCGAGCAACTGATTCTTGCCGCGCGCGACGATGCCCCGTTCGACCTCGAGGACGCGCTGCACCGCCTGCGTGAACTGGACGAGGACGTGCGCCTGGGCCCGAGCACGGGTTCGATCGTCTACGCGGCCGTGGCACGCGGCATTCCGTACCGCCGCCTGACGCAGGGCTCGATGGTGCAGTTCGGCTGGGGCAGCAAGCAGCGCCGCATCCAGGCCGCCGAGACCGATCTGACGAGCGCCGTGGCCGAGTCCATCGCGCAGGACAAGGAACTGACCAAGAGCCTGCTGCATGCGGCAGGCGTGCCGGTGCCGCGCGGCCGTTCGGTGCGCAGCGCCGAGGAAGCGTGGACCGCCGCGCAGGAGATCGACGCGCCCGTCGTGGTGAAGCCGCGCGACGGCAACCAGGGCAAGGGCGTGGCCGTGCGCATCCGCACGCGCGAGGAAGTGATGACCGCCTACGAGGTGGCCTCCGATATCTCGTCCGACGTGATCGTCGAGCGCTACATCCCTGGCCACGACTTCCGCCTGCTCGTGGTGGGCAAGCACCTCGTGGCCGCCGCGCGCCGCGATCCGCCCCAGGTGATCGGCGATGGCGTCCATACCGTTCGCCAGCTCGTGGAAACCGTGAACCGCGACCCGCGCCGTGGCGAAGGCCATGCGACGTCGCTGACCAAGATCCGCTTCGACGATATCGCGCTGGCCGTGCTCGCCAAGCAGGGCCTGACCGCGGAATCGGTGCCGGCCAACGGCACGCGCGTGGTCCTGCGCAACAACGCGAACCTCTCCACCGGCGGCAGCGCGACCGACGTGACCGACGACGTCCACCCGGACATCGCCGCGCGCGCGGTGGCGGCCGCGCAGATGGTCGGGCTCGATATCTGCGGCGTGGATGCGGTGTGCGAGACGATGCTCAAGCCGTTCGAGGAACAGGCCGGCGGCATCGTGGAAGTGAACGCGGCCCCCGGCCTGCGCATGCACCTGCAGCCGTCGTACGGCAAGGGCCGCGCGGTGGGCGAAGCCATCATCTCGACGATGTTCGCCGATGGCGACGACGGCCGCATTCCGGTCGTCGCGGTCTCGGGCACGAACGGCAAGACCACGACGGTCCGCCTGATCACGCATCTGCTGGCAACCAGCGGCCTGCGCATGGGCATGACCGGAACCGACGGCGTGTATATCCAGGGCGAGCGCATCGACACCGGCGACTGCAGCGGCCCGCGCAGCGCGCGCAACGTGCTGGTGCATCCCGACGTGGATGCGGCCGTGTTCGAAACCGCGCGCGGCGGCCTGCTGCGCGAAGGTCTTGCGTTCGACCGCTGCGACGTGGCCGTGGTGACCAACGTCGGGGAAGGCGATCACCTTGGCCTGTCGTACATCAGCACGGTGGAAGACCTCGCGGTGCTCAAGAGCGTGATCGTGCAGAACGTCGCGCCGCACGGCATGGCCGTGCTCAACGCGGCCGATCCGATGGTCGCGCGCATGGCCGATGCCTGCCCGGGCACGGTGACGTTCTTCGCGCACGACCCGAACCTGCCGACGATGGCGCTCCATCGCGCGCAGGGCCGCCGCGTCGTGTTCGTCGAAGGCGCGGAAATCGTCGCGTCCGAAGGCGAGACGCAGGTGCGCATCGCGCTGGCGGACATTCCGCTCACGCGCAACGGCAGCATCGGCTTCCAGGTCGAGAACGCGATGTCGTCGGTTGCCGCCGCCTGGGCGCTCGGCATCGACTGGGCGGTCATCCGCCGCGGCCTGGCCACGTTCGTCAACGACGCGGCCACCGCGCCGGGACGCTTCAACGTGTTCGACTACAAGGGCGCGACGCTGATTGCCGACTACGGTCACAATCCCGACGCGATCCAGGCGCTGTGCAATGCGGTGGAATCGATCCCGGCCGGGCGCCGCGTGGTCGTGATCAGCGGTGCCGGCGACCGGCGCGACGAGGATATCCGCCGTCAGACGCAGATCCTCGGCGGCGTGTTCGACAACGTGGTGCTCTATCAGGACCAGTGCCAGCGCGGCCGTGAAGACGGCGAAGTGCTGGCCCTGCTGCGCGAAGGCCTGCAGGGCGCGCAGCGCACGAGCCATGTGGACGAGATCCGCGGCGAGTTCCTCGCCATCGATACCGGACTGGCCGCGCTGCAGCCGGGCGACCTGTGCCTGATCCTCGTGGATCAGGTCGAGGAAGCGCTCGGCCATATCGAGAAGCGCATCACCGAGGGCTGAGCGGTCCCCGCCCTCCGTTCCTGTCAGTGGCGGCCCGGCAGCGACAACCGTCGCTCGAGGCCGCGCTGCAGGAACGACAACGCCGTGCTGAGCACCCAGTAGATGGCCGCAACGGCCAGATAGAGCGGCAGCGGCTGATAGGTGGCCGCGATGATTTCCTGCGCGGTGCGCAGCAGTTCCGTCACGGTGATCACCGAAACCAGCGACGTGTCCTTGATCAGGCTGATCAGGCTGTTCGAGAGACTCGGCACGGCCAGCCGCAGCGCCTGCGGGCCGACCACGTAGCGCAGCGTCTGCGCGCGCGTGAGGCCGAGGCTGTACGCCGCCATCCATTGGCCGCGCGAAATCCCGAGAATCGCGCCGCGCATGCTTTCCGACAGATACGCGCCCACGTTGAGGCTCAGCGTGAGCACGCCCGCGGGCGTGGGTTCCAGCGCGATGCCGACGCCGGGCAGGCCGTAATACACGACGAAGATCTGCACGAGCAGCGGCGTGCCGCGCATGATGCTGACGTACGTGCGCGCCATTCCGTTGAGGATCTTCGAATGGCTGATGCCCATGAGCGCGACCACCACGCCGATGGTCAGCCCGAAAATCATCGACAGCACGGCGAACTTGAGCGTGAGCAGTGCCCCCTGTAGCAGGATCGGCAACGAATCGGTGACAAGCGTGAGAGCTGACATGGGCTTGGGGGCAGAAACGGGGGACGCGCGTGGCGATTGCCGCGATCATACTCGACGCGCGGATGCAACAAGGCCCTCCCCCGCTGCCGCGATGGGAGGGCCTGCCAATCTTTGAAAATTACTTTGCGGCCTTCGTCACATCGGAGCCGAACCACTTGGTGGACAGCCTGGCGAGCGTGCCGTCCTTGCGCAGGTCGTCCAGCGCCTTGTCGATGGCCTGCGCGAACTTCGGATTGTCCTTGCGGAACGGAATCGCGACTTCCGAGCTGGCACCGGCCACGACCGCGCCCGGCCGCAGCGGCAGGTTGGCGTTCTTGATCAGGTAATTGACCATCAGACGATCGTTGAGCGCCGCATCCACGCGCTCCGAGGCCAGGTCACGCAGATACTCGGGCGCGCCCGGGTACGTCTTCACGTCGATACCGGGCACCGACTTGGCGAGGTCGTTGTAATTGCTGCCCAGGCTGACGCCGAGCTTGTGGCCCTTGAGGTCCTCGAGCGACTTGAACTCGCGCTTGTCGTCCTTGCGCTGGATCAGCTGCGCGGCCGAGTAGACGTAAGGCGTCGAGAAATCGAGCGCCTGCTTGCGCTGGGGCGTGACCGAGACCTGATTGACGATGATGTCGAACTTGCCGGCCTGCAGGCCGGCAATGATCGCGCTCCATTCGGTGGTCACGAACTCGGGCTTGACGCCGAGCTTGGCCGCCACGGCGCGCGCGACATCCACGTCGAAGCCTTCGAGCTCGTTCTTCGCGCCACGGTAGCCGAACGGGGGATAGGTGCCCTCGATGCCGATCTTCAGCACGCCGGCCTGTTTCACCGAGTCCAGCAGGTCGGCGGCACTTGCCGCCGTGGCCGTCAGCGCGGCGCCCGCGGCCAGTGCCACGGCCAGCAGGGACGAGAGCAGTCCCGTTCGAATCGATCGCATAGTTTCTCCAGTATCAGGTAGTCGTGCTGTAGTTATGGTGCGTCACAGGATCACATCGAGCCTATAACGCACGCAACACTACCGCAAACGCTATCGAAAGAGAAATAACGATCCATCATGGCTATATAACCGCCATAGCACTTTGGACCGGTTGCGGATCGCGATCGATACGTTATTGATACGCCTTGTCGTTCGGCGACGCGAACAGCGCCTTCATGTCGTCCGACAGCGGGTAGTTCAGGTTGATGCCGCGCGGGGGCACCGGCTGCATGAACCACTTGTTGTAGAGCTTCTCGGCGCGACCGCTCTTCTGCAGGTCCGCGACCACGCCATCGGCCAGCGCCTTGAACGAGGCATCGTCCTTGCGGAACATGCACGCGTAGTTCTCCACCTGCAGCGGCTCGCCCGCGACGACCCAGTCGTTCGCGTTCTTGGCCTTGGTGCGCTCGCCGTAGAGCAGCGGCTCGTCCATCACGAACGCGGCCGCGCGGCCCGTTTCGAGGATCAGGAACGACTGGCCATGATCCTTGGTGCTGATCAGGTTCATGTTCATGGCCTTCTCGCCGTTCATCTTCACGAGCAGGCGTTCGCCCGTGGTGCCGGCGGTGGTCACGACATTCTTGCCCTTGAGGTCGTCCAGCGACTTCACGCCCGAGTCCTTCTTCGTCAGCATGCGAATGCCGTAGATGAAGATGCTGTTCGAGAACGCGACCTGCTTCTGGCGCTCGAGGTTGTTGGTCGTGCTGCCGCACTCGATGTCGATGGTGCCGTTCTGCACGAGCGGAATGCGGTTCTGCGAGGTGATGGGCGTGAGCTTGACCTGCAGGTTCGGCATCTTCAGGTCGGCCTTCACCTTGTCGACGATCATCATCATGATGTCCTGCGAATAGCCCATGACCTCCTTGCCGTCGGTGTAGGAGAACGGGATCGACGATTCGCGGTGACCGAGCGAGATCACGCCGGTTTCCTTGATCTTCTTGAGCGTGTCCCCATCGGCCGCTTGCGCGCCGGCGGCAACGAGGGCGAGCGCAGCGGTGACCAGCACGCGGCGCGGCAGATAAGAGGCGGGCAGTTTCTTCATGTTTCGCTCCTTGGATGAGCTTGGTTTAGTGGCACGTCGTATTACGTTTGGCACTGCAACTGCGAAAACCTTCGACATCCTCATGCGGCCAGCGCGCTGAAATCGCCGGCATCGATCGCGCTGCGGCGGCCGGCCATCGCATCGGCGAGCAGGCTCGCGCTGCCCATGGCCAGCGTGAACCCGAGCGCCCCATGGCCGATGTTGAGCCACAGGCCGCGCACGCGCGATTCGCCGATCAGCGGCAGGCCGCCCGGCGTGGCGGGACGCAAACCCGCCCACGGCTGCAACGCCGCCGTATCGTCCGCGCCCCCGATGCCGAACACGGCCTGCGTCTGTGCGGCCAGTGCCGCGACGCGTTCGTCGTCGATGGTCGGGCCGCCGCGCACGAGGTCCGCCATGCCGGCCACGCGCAGCGTGTTGCCGATACGCGCGTAGACGATCTTGTTCGCAAAGTCCGTCACGCTGACGTGCGGCGCGCGCACGCCGTCCGCGATCGGCACCGTGATGCTGTAACCCTTGAGCGGCCAGAGCATCGGCCGCAGTCCCGTCGGCCGGAGCAGCGGCACGCTGCCGATGCCGCCGGCGACCACTACCGCATCGGCATCGATCGCGCGCTCGGCCTCGCCATCGGCGATCAGCACGCCGGTGACCCGCCCGAGGTCGCGCTTGAGACCGGTCACGCGGGTGCCGAAGCGCAGCTGCGTGTCGGGCCTCCCTTGCAGCAATCGGGCCAGCGCCACGCAGAACCGATGGCAATCGCCCACTTCCTCGCTCGGCGTATGGATCGCGCCCGCGATATCGCCGCGGATGCGTTCCAGCGCCGGTTCCAGCGCGACGCAGGCATCGCGGTCGAGCGCGATCTGCTCGCAGCCCAGGCTCGCCTGATAATCGAGCAGCCGGCGCGCGGCATCGAATGCCGCCTTGTCACGGTGCACGATCAGCTTGCCGCGCCGCGCAAAATCGAATCCGCCGCCGGGCACATGGCCCAGCGCATTCTCGTTCCGTGCTTCCTCGCCATGCACGAACGCCTGCATCAGGTCGCGCGAATGAAACGCCAGGCGCAGCAGCTTGCGCGTGGTCGCATCGCTGGTGCCCGCATTGCAGGCCCGCGCGAACGCCAGCAGCCAGCGCCACTGCGCGGGATCCGCGCTGGGCCGGAAGCGCATCGGCGAATCGCGCCGCAGCAGCCAGCCCGGCACCTTCGACAGCACGCCCGGCCCGGCCAGCGGCGCCACGTAGCTGTAGCTGAGCTGACCGCCGTTGGCAAAGCTCGTTTCCTCGCCGGGGCCGTCGCGGCGCTCGAGCACGGTTACCGCGTGCCCTTCATTGGCCAGCCGCCACGCGGTGGTCATGCCGACCACGCCCGCTCCCACGATCGCTACATGCATTGCCGGCCGAACCCTTCTTTCCCAAGACGATGGGCCAGAGCGTATGCCACGCCGCGCGGCTTGCCCAATGCGAATACGTGCCAGAATATGTCCTCAGGCTATGGATACCCGCTACCGGGGTTTTCCCGCACCAAAACCGAAAAACTTCCGCACCACGACGATGCGTCTGCGCCAGATCGAAGTGTTCCGCGCCGTGATGCTGACGGGCACCGTCAGCGAGGCCGCGCGCCTGCTCCACGTTTCCCAGCCCGTGGTCACGCGCGTGCTGCAGCATGCCGAGGCCTCGCTGGGCTTCCGCCTGTTCGAACGCGTGCGCGGCCGGCTGCAGCCCACGCCCGAGGCCGTGGCGCTCTACGGCGATGTCGAAAGGCTATATGGCGAGGTGGAGCGCGTGCGGCGCGTCTCGGAGAGCCTGCGGCACAAGGGCGCCGGACGGCTGCGCGTGGCGGCCACGCCGAGCCTGGCCAATCCGCTGCTGGTTCCCGCCGTGCGACGCTTCTGCGCGCGGCATCCGGAGACGCAGGTGCAGGTGCTCACGCACCATACGGACGAGATCGTCGATGCGCTGCTGTCGAACCAGATCGATGTCGGCTTTGCCTATGCGCCGCCGCGGCACGAGGCCATCGCGAGCGAGCCCGTGGCCGCGGGCCGCATGCTGCTGGCCGTGCCGCGCGCGCAGCCGCTCGTGCCCGAGAAAGCCACGGGCGGCACCGGCGGCCGCGCCGGCAAGGCCAGAGCGGCGCTGGCCATGCAACGGCTGATGGACCGCCCATTCATCGGGCACGACGACAATACGTCGCTGGGCCTGCTCGTACGCCAGACGCTCGCGCGCCATGCGCTGGAGCCGCATGCCACGCTCGAGGTGCAGACCTACTCGCTGGCGCTGTCGCTCGTCGATGCGGGACTGGGCATCAGCCTGCTGGACCAGTTCACGGCGCTGACGGCCGATGCGTCGCGCGTGATGCTGCATGACATCGCGCCGGCGCTGCCGTTCGAAGTGCAGTTGCTGCGCGCGAGCCATCGGGCCACGTCGAGCCTCGTCGACGATATGCGCCTGCAGTTCGCAGAGGCGGCCGAGGCGATATCGGCCACACTGGCGTCGCGGCTGGATGCGCCGGTCGTCAACTTCGATTCACACTGACAAGCGCGCATTGACAGCGCGATGGCGGCTGCACCATTATCGATCACATACCGTTCGTGGCGTTCTTATGTTTGTTCTGACCCTCCTCCTGCTCGTGGCGATCAGCGCGTTCTTCTCGGTTTCCGAGATCGCGCTCACGGCCGCGCGCCGCACCAAGCTCCAGACCATGTCCGAGCGGGGCGACCTGCGCGCGACCAAGGTCATGCTGCTCAAGGAAGAGCCCGGCAATTTCTTCACGATCGTGCAGATCGGCGTGAACAGCGTCGCGATCCTGGCCGGTATTCTCGGCGAGAAGCATGTATCGGATCTGGCCTATGAGGCGTTGCTGCCCTACCTCAGCGTCGATCATGCCCAGCGCGTGGCCAATATCGGCTCGTTCCTGATCGTCACGCTGCTGTTCATCCAGTTTGCCGACCTGATTCCCAAGCGCATCGCGATGACGTTCCCGGAAGCGTGCGCGGTCAGCGTGATCGGCCCGATCCTGACGCTGCTCAAGGTACTGAAGCCGCTAGTCTGGATCTTCAACGGCGCCGCCGACGCGATGCTGCGGTTGCTGGGCCTGCCGACCAAGCCCGTCGACCAGATCACCACCGAGGACATCGCGGCGATGGTCGATGCCGGCGCGGAAGCCGGCGTGCTGCGCAAGCACGAGCTGCATCTGATCGAGAACGTGTTCGAACTCGACTCCAAGGGCATTCCCGCGATCATGACGCCGCGCGACGACGTCGTGTACCTGACCCTCGCCGAGACCGCCGAGAGCGTACGGCGCAAGCTCGTGACCCAGCCCCATGCGCAATATCCGGTCTGCGGACAGGATCTGGACGACGTGCTCGGCTATATCGACTCGAAGGACATCCTGCAGCAGCTGCTCGCGAACGAGAGCGCGGCCGTGCTCGCCGACATCGGCCAGCACTACGACAAGAACGTGCTCGTGGTGCCCGATACGCTCACGCTCTCGGAAGCGCTTACGCGTTTTCGCGAGATGCACGAGAACTTTGCGGTGGTCATGAACGAGTACGGGCTCGTGGTGGGCGTGGTCACGCTCGACGACCTCGTCGGCGCGTTGATGGGGGACATCCTGTACTCGACCGAGGACGAACAGATCGTGCGCCGCGACGATTCGTCATGGCTCGTCGATGGCCTGACGCCGATTGTCGATCTGAAGAAGGCGCTCGAACTCGATACGCTGCCCGGCGAGGATTATGTGGATACGGCGGCGGGGCTCGTGATCTATGCGCTCAAGCGGATTCCGAAGAAATCGGAGTCGCTCACGGTGGCGGGGTTCCGCTTCGAGGTGCTCGATATCGACCATCACAAGATCGACCAGCTGCTGGTGTCGAAGCTGCCCGCGGAGGCGGACACGCCGCTGCCGCCGGCGGAGGGGTTCGGCGAGTAGGGACGCGGAAAACCGGCGGCACAAAACCGGCGGCACAAAAATAAAACCGACGGCTGCTTGCGCAGGCGTCGGTTCGAGATTTACTACGTTTGGGCCTTGCTGGTGGTCGAATCTTGCAGCAGGTTTTTATTTTGGCGGAGAGGGTGGGATTCGAACCCACGGTACCGTTGCCGGTACGCCTGATTTCGAGTCAGGTACATTCGACCACTCTGCCACCTCTCCGGTAACTTTCAGCGGTAACTTGGTCGCTTCGTGTTTCCAGCGAAACCGCGATTATAGCGATATCCCCGCAGGGAATGCAAGCCCCCCCGATCGCATCCTCTTTATGCTTCCGGAACCAGTCGCGTCACGCCGCCCATATACGGCTGCAGCGCGGCCGGCACGGTGACCGAACCATCGGCGTTCTGGTAGTTCTCGAGAATGGCCACGAGCGTGCGGCCGACCGCCAGGCCGGAGCCGTTGAGCGTGTGCAGCAGCTCGGGCTTGCCCTGGCCCACCTTGTAGCGGGCGCCCATGCGGCGGGCCTGGAAGTCGCCCATGTTCGAGCACGAGCTGATCTCGCGGTACGTGTTCTGCGCCGGGATCCACACCTCGATATCGTAGGTCTTCGTGCTGCCGAAGCCCATGTCGCCCGTGCACAGCACGATCGTCCGGAACGGCAGTTCGAGCTTGCGCAGGATCGCCTCGGCATGGCCGGTCAGCTGCTCGAGCGTGTCCATCGATTGCTCGGGCTCCACCACGTGCACGAGCTCGACCTTGTCGAACTGATGCTGGCGGATCATGCCGCGCGTGTCCTTGCCGTACGCGCCCGCTTCCGAACGGAAGCACGGCGTATGCGCGACGAAGCGCAGCGGCAGCGTATCGCCCGCGACGATGGTATCGCGCACGATGTTCGTGAGCGGCACTTCGGCCGTGGGAATCAGGTAGAAATTCTCGGTGCGGCCCTGACCGTCCTCGCCCTCGCCGCCCATCTTGCGCGGCACCTTGAACAGGTCTTCCTCGAACTTCGGCAGCTGACCCGTCCCGCGCATCGATGCCGCGTTGACGATATACGGCACGTACGTCTCGGTGTAGCCGTGCTCGAGCGTATGCGTGTCCAGCATCAGCTGGACCAGCGCGCGGTGCATGCGGGCCACGCCGCCGCGCAGCATCGTGAAGCGCGCACCGGTGACCTTGCTCGCGGTCTCGAAGTCGAGGCCGATCTTCGCGCCGACATCCACGTGGTCGCGCACCTCGAAGTCGAACTCGCGCGGGGTGCCCACGCGGCGGACCTCGACGTTCTCGGTCTCGTCCTTGCCGACCGGCACGCTTTCGTGCGGCAGGTTCGGAATGGACATCATCGTGTCCTGCATCTGCGACTGGATCTCGGCCAGGCGCGCGGCCGAGGCGGTCAGCTTGTCGCCGATGCCGCCCACTTCCGCCATCACGGCCGAGGCGTCTTCGCCCTTGCCCTTGAGCATGCCGATCTGCTTGGAAAGGCTGTTGCGGCGCGCCTGCAGATCCTCGGTCTGGGTCTGCAACTGCTTGCGTTCGGCTTCCAGTGCCTGGAACGCCGCCACGTCGAGGGAATAGCCACGCGTGGCGAGGCGTTGCGCCACGGCGTCGATGTCTTTGCGGAACAGCTGGATGTCGAGCATGTTGCGATGTGAGATGTGCTGAATTCGGCAATCTGCCGGAGAACGGGACATTTTACTGCACGGACGGGGCACACCACCGGTCAAATTGATGGCAATTCCCCGTGGCGATTCCCCGTGGCAATTTCCCCGTGGCAATCCCGCCGGAGCACCGGTCGGGCTAGCCCTCGCCCTTCTTTCCCTTGCGCTCGCGGTGCCAGGCCTCGTCGAGCTCGCGCAGATGCCGCAGCTTCTCCCCGATCTTGCCCTCGAGCCCGCGCGGCGTGGGCCGGTACCAGTTCTGGTCGGCCAGATCGTCGGGCAGGTAATGCTCGCCGGCCGCGTACGCTTCCGGCTCGTCGTGCGCGTAGCGATACGCGTGGCCGTACCCGAGCTCCTTCATCAGGCGCGTGGGCGCGTTGCGCAGATGCACGGGCACCTGCCGCGACTTGTCCTTGGACACGAACGCCCGCGCGGCGTTGTACGCGTTGTAGCCCGCGTTGGACTTGGGCGCCACGGCGAGATACAGCAGCGCCTGCGCGAGCGCGAGTTCGCCCTCGGGCGAGCCGAGCCGCTCGTACGTTTCCGCGGCGTCGAGCGTGATGCGCGCCGCGCGCGGATCGGCCAGGCCGATATCTTCCCATGCCATGCGCACGATGCGGCGGGCCAGATAGCGCGGGTCCGCGCCGCCGTCGAGCATGCGGCAGAACCAGTACAGCGTGCCGTCGGGGTCCGAGCCGCGCACGGACTTGTGCAGCGCGCTGATCTGGTCGTAGAACGCGTCGCCGCCCTTGTCGAAGCGGCGCAGGTTCTCCGCCAGCGCACTGCCGAGCAGCGCCGTGTCGATGCGCGCCTGCTTCGCGTTGCGCGCCGCGCGCGCGACGATCTCGATATTGTTGAGCAGCTTGCGGCCGTCGCCATCGGCGGATTGCACGATGAGCTGCAGGGCATTGCCCTCGCCCTCGTCATCCCATTCGAGCGGGGGATCGCCTTCCGGCGCGGAGGCATTGAGCTCATCGGTGGCACGGCGCACGAGCGCGGTCAGGTCGGCCTCGTCGAGGCTCCGGAGCACGTAGACGGCCGCGCGCGACAGCAGTGCGCCGTTGACCTCGAACGACGGATTCTCGGTGGTCGCACCGATAAACGTGAACAGCCCGCTTTCCACGTGCGGCAGGAAGGCGTCCTGCTGGCTCTTGTTGAAACGGTGCACCTCATCGACGAACACGAGCGTGCGCCGGCCGTGCATGCGGTACTGCTCGGCGCGCTCGACGGCCTCGCGGATGTCCTTGACGCCCGACAGCACGGCCGACAGCGCGATGAACTCGGCATCGAACGCATTGGCCATGAGCCGCGCGAGCGTGGTCTTGCCGACGCCGGGCGGACCCCACAGGATCATCGAATGCGGCTCGCCCGATTCGAACGCCACACGCAGCGGCTTGCCCGCGCCGAGCAAGTGCTGCTGGCCGATCACCTCGTCGATGGTGCGCGGCCGCAGGCGCTCGGCCAGCGGTTGCCTGGAACGGTCGGGGGGGTCAGAAAACAGCGAGTCCGCCACGGTCAGTATTGCTCGTTAGGTAAGCATCAGAGTGTAGACGATCGCGGGAAGGCCACCACGTCATCGGCCTCCAGCCGCAGGCCGAGGGGCGCGCCGACCGGGAGGTCGTGGTGCGACGGCACCAGCGCGAGCACGCGGCTGGTGTCCGCGAGTTCCACCGTGTAGAGGATGCTGGCCCCGCGAAACGCCCGGTCGCGGACGCGGCCTCGCAGCGGGCTGCCGTCGTCGTACACGAGGTCGTCGGGGCGGATCAGCACATCCACGCCCGCGCCATCGGCAAGCGCCAGCGGATTGCGCCACGGCAGCGTGCCGATGCTCAGCGCGATCTCGCCCGGCGCGCGCACGCGGCCCGGCAGCAGCACGCCCTGCCCGACAAACCCCGCCACGAAGCGCGTGGCCGGCTGGTGATAGAGCGCGTGCGCATCGCCCCACTGTTCGATCCTGCCGCCGTGCATGACGCCGATCTCGTCGGCCATCGCAAACGCCTCGTGCTGGTCGTGCGTGACGAGAATGGCCGTGGCACCCTGCGCGCGCAGGATATCGCGCACCTCCTGCCCGAGCCGCTCGCGCAGGTCGATATCGAGGTTGGAGAACGGTTCGTCGAGCAGCAGCAGCGCGGGCCGCGGCGCCAGCGCGCGGGCCAGCGCCACGCGCTGCTGCTGGCCGCCCGACAGCTCGTGCGGATAACGGCCGCCCGCGTCGTGCAGACCCACGAGCGCCAGCATCTCGCGCACGCGCGCCGCACGCGTGGCGCGGTCGTCGCCGACGAGGCCGAAGCCCACGTTGGCGGCGATATCGAGGTGCGGAAACAGCGCGTAGTCCTGGAACACCATGCCGATGCGCCGCTGCTCGGGCGGCAGGCCGCCGCCGGCCGACGAAACCACCTCGCCATCGAGGCGGATCTCGCCGCCGCGCAGGGTCTCGAACCCCGCGATCGCGCGCAACACGGTGGTCTTGCCGCAGCCGCTCGGGCCGAGCAGGCACGCGATGGTGCCCCGCGCGAGCGAGAACGACAGGCCATCGACGACGGTGTGGCGGCCGAACCCGTGGACGATGCGATCGAGTTCGACGACGGGCCGCGCCGGTGCGATGGCGGGGTGCGATGCCATGGCGATGGCGGGGTCGGAAAGATCGGTGCGCATGCCGGAGATTATAAGGAGCCACGACGCTAGAATGCGCGAATCCCGACGCTTTGCCGTTCCGGCTCTCCCATGCTCCTGCTCGACCGCCACCGCCGACGCTTCCTGCCTCCGCCGCTGACCACCGTCGCATGCCTGATGGCGTTGCTGATCGTCATTCCGCTGGGCGTGGTGGCCGCGAGCGTGCTCGCACCGGCCACCGACACATGGCGGCATCTCGTCGAGACGGTGCTGGCCGAGTACATCGGCAATACGCTGGTGCTGCTGGCCGGCGTCATGGCGGGCGTGCTGCTGATCGGCGTCCCCACGGCCTGGCTGACCGCGATGTGCCGCTTTCCGGGACGCGGCCTGATGGAGTGGGCGCTGGTACTGCCGCTCGCGATGCCCGCCTATGTCATCGCGTACGCCTATACCGACGCGCTCCAGTTCGCGGGGCCCGTACAGACGTGGCTGCGCGAGGTCACCGGCTGGCGCGCGCGCGAATACTGGTTTCCCGATATCCGCTCGATCGGCGGCGCGATCGTGCTGTTCACGCTCGTGCTCTATCCCTACGTCTACCTGACCGCGCGCGCCGCGTTCCTGCAACAGGGTGCCAGCGCGCTCGAGGCCGCGCGCCTGCTCGGCCATGGCCCATGGCGCGTGGCATGGCACGTCACGCTGCCGCTCGCGTGGCCCGGCATTCTCGCGGGCACGGTCCTCGCGCTCATGGAAACGCTCGCGGACTTCGGCACCGTCGCGTACTTCGGCATCCCGACATTCTCGACCGGCATCTTCCGCGCGTGGTTCTCGCTTGGCGACAAGCTGGCCGCCGCGCAGCTGTCGGCCTGCCTGATGCTGTTCGTGATCGGCATTCTCTGGCTCGAACGCATGAACCGCGGCCGCGCGAAGGTTCACGACGATGCGCGTGCCGGCCACCGGCGTCCGCAGGCGCGCACGCTCGCGGGCTGGCATGGCTGGCTCGCGACGGGCGTCTGCGCGCTGCCCGTGCTGCTGGGCTTTCTGATCCCCGCGCTGATGCTGTGCCGCATGGCGTTCGCCGAGGGAGACGCACAGTTCGGTCCGCGCTTTATCGCGCTCGTGCGCAACAGCTTTACGCTCGCAAGCGTGACGGCCGCGGCCGCGGTGCTCGTGGCACTGGCCATCGGCTACGCGGGACGCGGCGCGCCCGGCGGACTGCGCGCGCGCTTCGTGCGCATGCTTACGCGGCTTTGCGGCATGGGCTACGCGCTGCCGGGATCCGTGATCGCCGTGGGCGTGCTCGTGCCCGTGGCGCGCCTCGACAACGCGCTGGCCGACTGGCTGCAGCGGCATCTCGACCTGTCGGTCGGCCTGCTGCTGACGGGCGGCATGACCGCGCTCGTCTACGCGTACCTCGTGCGATTCCTGGGCGTGGCGCTGCAGTCGGTCAATGCGGGACTGGCGCGCATCACGCCGGCCATGGACAGCGCGGCGCGCAGCCTCGGACACGGCCCGGCCGCGACGCTGCGGCGCGTCCATGCGCCGATGCTGCGCGGCAGCCTGCTCACCGCCGCGCTGATCGTGTTCGTCGACGTCATGAAGGAATTGCCCGCGACGTTCGTGATGCGGCCGTTCAATTTCGACACGCTGGCCGTGCAGGCGTACAACCTCGCCGCCGACGAGCGGCTGGCCGAGGCGGCCACCGCTTCCCTCGTCATCGTCGCGGTGGGCATCCTCCCTGTGATCCTGCTGTCACGCGCGATCAGGGTAAACACTTAGCTAAAGTTTCCCCGGCAGATGCCGACAACCGCCAATGGCCCCTGTCTTCACGCGCGGCCACGAGCAGGTATTTTTCGGCTATTCCGTTCGAGGGTATTTATGCTGCGTTACCGCATGTTGTTGTTCAAGACTTCCAGGCTGGCGGCGAAGAACAAGCTGAGCAATGTGGAGGAGATTTCGCTGGCCGGCCAGTTCGCCGAGCTGATGGAGTCGCAGGACGACGCGGACCGGGTCATCGCGGATCTGATCGACAGCGACAACCCGCAGATGCGCCGTATCGGCCTGCATGCGATTCGCCGCGGACGCCGTTTCGGCGGCCGCATGCTCATGCCGGCGCTGCTGCGGCGCCTGCAGGACGTCGAGGGCTGGCTGCGCCACGATGCCGTGTGGATCGTGCAGGAAGCCGCGCTCGATGGCGGCGAACTGCGTGCGGCGCTGCGTCGCGTGGCCGGCAACGTGCGCCTGCCGCAGGATGCCGTGCGCGCGCGTGCGAACCCCGGCGATGCGATGCTCCAGGCCGCCGTGCGCGCGCGGCAGGCGCTCGACGTGCTGATCGCGAAGTCGGCCGCGGAAACCAATGCCGCGCTCGCCGCGGGCGGCGGGCTCGCGGGCGCCACCGACGGCAAGCCCTATGAGCAGGGCTCGGTCGGCCATATCGGCGCCGTCCATCGCCAGCTGCAGAAACGCATGGCCAAGCGCAAGCTCACGAGCAGCACGCGCCTGAAATTCCGCAAGGTCGAGACCCAGTACCCGCCCAACGACAATCGCCGCTTCCTGCTCTGAGCGGGATGCTGGATTAGCGGTAGCCGGCCTTGTCGACGAGCTTCTGCGCTTCCGGCTGGTACTTGCCGAGTTCGGCGACGCCGATCCTGTCGGCCTTGAACGTGCCGAGCGACTCGAGCGCCGGGTTCGCGATCTTCACGCTCGGCACCACGGGCCACTCGTTGTTGCCATCGGCGAAGTAAGCCTGTGCTTCGTCGCTGGCCAGGTACTCGAGGAACTTCACGGCGGCTTCCTTGTTCGGCGCATGCTTGAGCATGCCGCCGCCGGAAATATTCATGTGCACGCCCTGGCTCGACTGGTTCGGCCACACCACGCCGAGCTTTTCGGAGACGGCCTTGTCTTCGGGCTTCGTCGATTTGAGCAGGCGTGCGATGTAGTACGTGTTGGAGATCGCGACATCGCACTCGCCGGCCGCAACGGCCTTGAGCTGATCGGTATCGCCACCCTTGGGCGCGCGCGCGAGGTTGCCCGCGACGCCACGCGCCCACGCTTCGGTCTTCGCCTCGCCATCGTGCGCGATCAGGCTCGATACCAGCGACAGGTTATAGACATGGCCGCTCGACCGCGTGCACACCTTGCCCTTCCATTTCGGATCGGCAAGGTCCTCATAGCGCGTGATATCGCCAGGCTTCACGGCGGTCTTGTTGTACGCGATGACGCGCGCGCGGGCCGAGAAACCGAACCATTCGCCGGCGGGGTCGCGATAGTTGGCGGGAATGCGGGACTCCAGCACCTTCGATTTCACGGGGGCGAAGACGCCGGCCTGCTGCGCGCGCCAGAGCCGTCCGATATCGACGGTGATGAACACGTCGGCGGGACTGTTGGCGCCTTCGTTGCGGATGCGCTCGAGCAGCGGATCTTCCTGGCCCTCGATGCGGTTGATCTTGATGCCGGTCTGTCGCGTGAAGTTGTTGTACAGCGACTCGTCGGTCTGATAGTGGCGCGCGGTGTACAGATTGAGCACCTTTTCCTGAGCGACTGCCTGTGCAGGCAGGCCCATGGAAATACTCAGCAACGCGGCCGCCGCGGCCACCCCAGCCGCGCCTCCCCCTAGCTTCCTCATCGTCTTCTCCGTGAGCGGATGTCAGCCGATGACGATAATCATTCGCATCAGGGGGGTCAAATTACAAATTTGTCATGTCAGCCCCTGGCGCGCTCGGCCAGCGTCTTCATCGCATCGGCCGGCAGCGGACCATGGCAGCTGCGCTCGCCCCCCGTTTCACTGACGATCAGCCACACCTTGTCGGGCGTGCCGGCCGGATGCAGCAGCCACGCGGGGCGCAGGCCCGTGGGCGGCAGGTCCTCGAGCGCGCCGCTGGTCGGCGATTGCAGCAGCGTCGCGCACTCGGTCGTGGAGACACGCGTGGCCTTGAGGAAGTCGGCATTGCCGATGACCTCGGGCAGCGCGGTGTCCGAACCGCGCAGAAAGGCGTCGACGTCGAAATGACGGCTGCTGCCGGGCGCGGCGCAGCCCGACATCAGCGTGGCGGCACCGAGCGCGGCCAGCGTCGCCGCCGTGCTCAGCGAGACAAAGGGCAGGTAACGAATGGAGGCGTGGGACATCGATCGACCTTATTGCTTCATGACATCGGCGCCCTTCGGCACCGCGAACCGGAACGTGTCCGCCGGCAGCGAAGGATTCTTCTGGATATTCGTGAACGTGAGCAGCGTGGTATTGCCGAACGCGTCGCGCAGTTCCATGGCCTCCAGATTACCCCCCTTGAAACCGATGCCGATGCGTTCGAACTGCGTGTCCTTCGACTTCGGCGTCAGCTCGAGCCACTCGATACCGTCGCGCGTCGGGCCATTGGCGACATTGAAGTTCTTCTCGAAGTCGTTGCTGCCGAACAGGATCGCCGCGGGGCTCGAACCCAGCGCGCCATCGAGCTTGCGCTCGGTCACCTGGTTCAGGTCCTTGTCGTAGATGTACAGCGTCTGGCCGTCGGCCTGCAGCAGCTGGTCGTAGGGCTTGGTATAGCGCCAGACGAACTTGCCGGGCCGCGCGAACGTGAAGGTCCCGCTCGACTGGCCGGCCACCTTGAGGATATCGCCCTGCCCCTTGACCTGCTTCTGCGTGAATTCGCCGCGCGCGCTCTTCACGCTCGACACGAAGCTCTGCAGCTGGTCGGTGGCGGCAGCATGGGCGGCAGGCGTCATGACCAGCATGGTCGTCACTGCCGCGACGGTGGACGCAAAAACGCGAAATCGCATGAGTCTATTTCCTTTCCCTGGGGTCTGTCCGGTCTGTCCGGTCTGTCCGGTGTCTGTCCGATTAGAGCGCGGCGCGGCCGGGGGATTCCCGGCCAGCCTGTGACGGACGTAACAGCGCGTTAGCCGGCCGACTACTCGTCGTCGCGGGCGCCGGCACCCGCACCGGCGGCACCGCCCTGTACGAGGATGTCGCGATTGCCGTTGCCCGACATCGCCGAGACCAGCCCGGCCTTTTCCATGTCTTCCAGCAGCCGCGCGGCGCGGTTGTAGCCGATGCGCAGGTGCCGCTGTACGAGCGAGATGGACGCGCGGCGGTTCTTGATCACGACCTCGACGGCCTGGTCGTAGAGCGGATCGGCCTCGGCACCGCCACCACCGATACCGGCGCCGCCGCCCAGGCTGTCGCCGGCGCCATCGCCATCGACGAGCCCGCCCTCGAGAATGCCCTCGATATAGTTGGGCTCGCCCGCTTCCTTGAGCTTGTCCACCACGCGGTGCACTTCATCGTCGGAGACGAACGCGCCATGGACGCGGATCGGCAGGCCCGTGCCCGGCGCGAGGTACAGCATGTCACCCATGCCCAGCAGCGCTTCCGCGCCCTGCTGGTCGAGGATCGTGCGCGAGTCGATCTTGCTGCTGACCTGGAACGCGATACGCGTGGGCACGTTGGCCTTGATCAGCCCCGTGATCACGTCCACCGACGGCCGCTGCGTGGCCAGCACGAGGTGCAGGCCCGCGGCGCGTGCCTTCTGCGCGATACGCGCGATCAGTTCCTCGACCTTCTTGCCGACGACCATCATCAGGTCGGCCAGCTCGTCGATGACGATCACGATCATCGGCAGCTTCTCGAGCGGCTCCGGCGCGTCCGGCGTCAGGCTGAACGGATTCGGAATCTTCTCTTCCTTCGCGGCCGCTTCCTCGATCTTCTTGTTGTAGCCGGCGAGGTTGCGCACGCCGAGCTTGCTCATGAGCTTGTAGCGGCGCTCCATCTCGCCGACGGCCCAGTTCAGCGCGTTGCCGGCCTGGCGCATGTCGGTGACCACGGGGCACAGCAGATGCGGAATGCCTTCGTAGACGCTCATTTCGAGCATCTTCGGGTCGATCAGGATCAGCCGCACGCTCTCGGCCTTGGCCTTGTAGAGCAGCGACAGGATCATCGCGTTGATCCCCACCGACTTGCCCGAGCCCGTCGTGCCGGCCACCATGCAGTGCGGCATCCTGGCCAGGTCGGCCACCATCGGCTTGCCGGCGATGTCCTTGCCGAGCGCCATCGTCAGCGCCGACGCGCTCTCGTTGTACACCTGCGAGCCGAGGATCTCCGACAGACGCACGGTCTGCCTCTTGGGATTCGGCAGCTCCAGCCCCATGTAGTTCTTGCCCGGAATCGTCTCCACGACCCGGATCGAGACCAGCGACAGCGAGCGCGCGAGATCGCGCGCGAGGTTCACCACCTGGCTGCCCTTGACGCCCGTGGCCGGCTCGATCTCGTAACGCGTGATGACGGGGCCCGGGTAGGCGGCCACGACCTTGACCTCGACGCCGAAGTCCTTGAGCTTCTTCTCGATCAGGCGCGACGTGAACTCGAGCGTTTCCGCGCTGACGGTTTCCTGATGCGCGGGAATCGGATCGAGCAGCGACAGCGGCGGCAGGTCGGAGTCCTGGATGTCGGCGAACAGCGGCTGCTGCTTTTCGCGCTCCACGCGCTCGTGCTTGGGCACGGCCTGCGGGCGCACGATCTGCACGGGCGTGGCTTCCTCGATGCGCACGCGCTGGACCTCGACGGTCTCGGTGCGCTCGACCTTGGCGGCCTCGCCGATGATGCGGTCCTGCTTGCTTTCGCGGCGCGCCTTGAAGCCGAGGAACAGCGACTCGACGAACCCGCCGACGTGTTCGGCCACGGAGAGCCACGAGAAATGGAAGAACAGCGACAGACCGATCGCGAACATCGTCAGCAGCAGCAGCGTCGCGCCGGAGAAGCCGAGCGCGATCTGCAGCCAGCCGCCGAGCAGGTCGCCGAGCACGCCGCCCGGCGCGCGCGGCAGCGCCGCGCGCAGCGGATACATGCGGATGGCCTCGAGGCCCATGCTCGATACCAGCGTGAGCGTGAAGCCGATCCAGCTGACCGCGGCGCTGCCCTCGCCGGCATCGGCGTGCGCGCGTTCGGGGAGTTCGGCCGTCAGCGTGCGCCAGCCGCGCCAGCAGCGGCGCAGAAGCAGCACGCTCCACCAGTAGGCGGAGAAGCCGAAGATGAAGAACAGCACATCGGCCAGCCAGGCGCCGACGCGGCCGCCGAGATTGTGGATATCGGCCACCTGGTTGGCGTGGGACCAGCCGGGGTCCGCCTTGCTGTAGCTGGCCAGCACGCAGAGGAAACCCAGCGTGACGGCTAGCAGCAGGAACCAGCGTACTTCGCCGAGCAGCTTGCCGATGCGGGAAGGCAGCGCGGACGGGTCGGTACGGGTTGTCGTGGTAGCTCGGGCCATGCAGGAGACGGAGTGCCGAATGTGGACGATGGCGGCCATTTTACCCTCGCCGGCGGCTATCGCCCCCATTGGAATTTGCAACAGTGAGCAAATGCCGCACCACTTATAATGGCGGCTTCGAATTCAAGCCGGCGTGAGGCTTCCACAGCGAGGAAGCCGCGCCAGTAAAGGAACGCATCATGTCCAAACACGCAAAAGTGCTGATTCTCGGCTCCGGGCCCGCGGGTTACACCGCCGCCGTCTACGCGGCGCGCGCCAACCTGAACCCGGTTCTCGTCACCGGCCTGGCCCAGGGCGGCCAGCTGATGACCACCACCGACGTGGAAAACTGGCCCGCCGACGCCAACGGCGTGCAGGGCCCGGAACTGATGCAGCGCTTCCTGGAGCACGCCGAGCGCTTCAACACGGAAATCATCTTCGATCACATTCACACGGCCAAGCTGACCGAACGCCCGATCCGGCTGATCGGCGACGCGGGCGAATACACGTGCGATGCCCTGATCATCGCCACCGGCGCTTCGGCCCAGTACCTGGGCCTGCCCTCGGAAGAGTCGTTCATGGGCCGCGGCGTATCCGCCTGCGCGACCTGCGACGGCTTCTTCTACAAGAACCAGGAAGTCGCGGTCGTCGGCGGCGGCAATACCGCGGTCGAGGAAGCGCTGTACCTGTCGCACATCGCGAGCAAGGTCACCGTGATCCATCGCCGCGACGATTTCCGCGCGGAACCGATCCTGCGCGACCGCCTGCTGCAACGCGCGCAGGAAGGCCGCGTCGAGATCCGCTTCGACAGCGTGCTGGACGAAGTGACCGGTGACGATTCGGGCGTGACGGGCGTGAACATCCGCAACGTCAAGACCGGCGACGTCGAGGCGAAGCAGCTCGCGGGCGTGTTCATCGCGATCGGCCACAAGCCGAACACCGATCTGTTCACGGGCCAGCTCGAGATGAACAACGGCTATATCGTGACCAAGAGCGGCCTGAACGGCGACGCCACCGCGACCAGCATCCCGGGTGTGTTCGCGGCCGGCGACGTGCAGGACCAGATCTACCGTCAGGCGATCACCAGCGCGGCCACGGGCTGCATGGCCGCGCTCGACGCGCAGCGCTACGTCGAAGCGCTGAAGTAATCGCAGGCGTCAGCCGCGCCGCCGCCGCGCCCCTCCCCACGGGTGGGGCCGGGGCGGCGGGCGATGGCTATAATCGGCGTCGTGCTTACGGAGAAGTTTCCATGTCGCAAGGCGCCCCCAAATCCAACCGCCCTTCCGGACAACGCCTTGGCCTTGGCGATCTCGCCAGCCTGCGCGACGGTCTGAAGGCCGATGCCGAACGGCGCGAGGCCGAGCGCATTGCCGCCGAGGCGGCCGCGCAGCGCGCGCACGAGGAAGCCAACGTCTTCCGCAGCAGCATCGGCGGCGTCAATCAGCTGCGCGATCGCAATCGCGTGAGCCATCCCCCGCAACATCCCGCACCAGTTCCGGTGCAAAGCCAGCTGAACGACCAGGCCGTGCTCGAGGCCTCGTTATCGGACGAGTTCGATATCGAGAATCTGCTCGACACCGAGGAGATGTCGTTCCGCCGTCCCGGCATCGGGCTCGACGTCATCCGCAAGCTGCGCCGCGGCGAATGGGTGCCGCAGGACAAGATCGACCTGCACGGCCTGCGCCGCGAGGAAGCGCGCGAGGCGCTGGCCGAGTTCCTGCGCCGGTCCGTGCGTAACGGCGTGCGCTGCGTGCGCGTGATCCACGGCAAGGGCAATGGCTCGCCCGACAAGCTGCCGGTGCTCAAGGGCAAGGTGCGCAGCTGGCTCGTGCAGAAAGAAGAGGTCATCGCCTTCGTGCAGGCCCGCGAGACGCAGGGCGGCGCCGGCGCCGTGATGGTATTGCTGCGTCAGCCTCGCACTTGATGCATTTGCATCTGCCCTTCGACCTGCTGATGGGGCGCCTGCCCCTGATCCTCCACGTGATGGAGGTCATCGGCGTGCTCGCGTTCGCCATCTCCGGCGTGGTCGATGCGCGCAAGCAGCGGCTCGATGCCGTCGGCACGTTTATCGTTGCCTTCGCCACCGCATTCGGCGGCGGCACCGTGCGCGACGTGCTGCTGGACCGCCGGCCGTTCTACTGGGTCGAGCACGAGTACTACGTGATGCTGATCTTCGCGATGTCGATCGGCGCGGCCATCGTCTTTCGTGTGGTGAGCTCCGTGGCATCCGACCGCGCGATGCTCGTGGCCGATGCGATCGGCCTCGGCCTGTTTTCCGTCACGGGCACGTCGCTCGCGCTGGTTGCGCAGATGACGCCGACCGTTGCCGTCATGATGGGCATCATCTCCGCGGTGTTCGGCGGCGTGGTGCGCGACGTGCTGTGCAACGAGGTGCCGATGATCCTGCGCGACCGGTCGCCGTATGCCACCTGTTCATTCGTCGGCTGCTGGGTCTATGTGGGACTGACGTGGCTGCGCGCCGATCAGGAGGTGGCACTACTGGCGGGGTCGCTCGTCACCATGACGATGCGGCTGGTGTCCGTGCAGTTCGGATGGAAACTGCCGAGCTGAGTACGCAAGACGCGCAGACATAAAAAAAACCGGCCGGGGCCGGTTTTTTTTGCGGGGTCCGAGGACTCAGACCGCGGCTTCGTCCTGCTCGCCCGTGCGGATACGAATCACGCGCTCGATCTCGGTGACGAAGATCTTGCCGTCGCCGATCTTGCCCGTGTGCGCGGCCTTGACGATCGAATCGAGCACGGTGTCGAGCTGGTTCTCGGCCACCACGACCTCGATCTTGATCTTGGGCAGGAAGTCCACGACATACTCGGCGCCGCGGTACAGCTCGGTATGCCCCTTCTGGCGGCCGAAGCCCTTTACCTCGGTGACCGTCAGACCGGTCACGCCCACATCGGCCAGCGCCTCGCGCACTTCGTCGAGCTTGAACGGTTTGATGATCGCGGTAATCTGCTTCATGTCTGGCCCCTGCGTTTTGTCGTCAAAGATGCCCGATTTTAACGCGAAACGATTCTGACGGATCGGGCGCGGCGCCAGCGGCACCTCGAAAAAAGCGTGCGCTGGCCCACCTTGGGCGGTTTCACCCCCCTTGCCCCGCCCTTTCCATCAGTCCGGAATCCGCGCCAGATCCCGCATCCACACCACCGATTCGGCGTCGCTGGGCGCGCGCCAGTCGCCGCGCGGCGACAGCGATCCGCCCGAGCCCACTTTCGGTGCATTCGGAATACAGGAGCGTTTGAACTGGCTCGTGCGGAAGAAACGATCGACGAAGATCGCGAGGATGCGCTTGATTTCGGCGAGTTCGTACGCGTTGCGCGCGACTTCCGGGCCATTCGGCCAGACGCCGCGCTCGCGGTCGCCCCATGCGGACTGCGCCAGGAATGCGACCTTCGACGGCGAAAAACCGAAGCGCAGCGTGTAATAGAGGTTGAAGTCCTGCAGTTCGTACGGCCCGATGATCTGCTCGGTCTTCTGGCCCGGGGCCTTGTCTGCCTCGCCGCCCTGCTTCGCGCCCGCGGGCACGAGTTCGGGGCTGATATCGGTATCGAGCACGGCAAGCAGCACGTCCTTGCCCTCCTCCACGACCTGTCCGGTGTCCGCGACCCAGCGCACGAGGTGGCTGATCAGCGTTTTCGGGACGCTCGCGTTGACGCTGTAGTGCGACATATGATCGCCCACGCCGTAGGTACACCAGCCGAGCGCGAGCTCGCTGAGGTCGCCGGTGCCGATCACGATCCCGCCGTGATGGTTGGCCAGCCGGAACAGATGGTTGGTGCGCTCGCCGGCCTGCACGTTCTCGAACGTGACGTCGTACACGGGCTCCCCGCGCGAGTACGGGTGATCGAGGTCCTTCAGCATCGCCATGCAGCTCGGGCGGATATCGATCTCGCTTGCGGTGCAGCCCACGCGCGCCATCAGTTCGCGCGCCTGCTTCAGCGTCCGGTCGCTCGTGGCAAAGCCCGGCATCGTGTACGCGAGGATATTCGAACGCGGCAGGCCCAGCCGGTCCATCGCCTTCGCGCAGACCAGCAGCGCATGCGTGGAATCGAGCCCGCCCGATACGCCGATGACCACCTTCGACAGCTTGCTGGACGAAAGCCGCTGCACGAGCGCCTGGACCTGGATGTTGTAGACCTCCATGCAGCGCTCGTCGCGCTGGCGCGGGTCCGCGGGCACGTACGGGAAGCGCGCGACATGGCGCGCGAGCGGCAGCGCCTCGGTCGTGGGCACGTCCACGCGGAACGACACGACCTCGAAGCGCGCCACTTCCTCGCGATGGCGGCGCACCGAATGGCCGAACGTCACCTGGTGCATGCGTTCGCGCGACAACCGTTCGACATCGACATCGGCGCACAGCAGATGCGACTTGTCGGAAAAGCGCTCGGACTCGCCGAGCAGTTCGCCGTTTTCGTAGATCAGGGCCTGGCCATCCCATGCGAGGTCGGTCGTCGATTCGCCCTTGCCCGCGGACGTGTACAGATAGGCCGCGAGGCAGCGCGCGGACTGCTGCGACACGAGCTGATGCCGGTAGCCGGCCTTGCCGATGACGATATTCGACGCGGACAGGTTCACGAGCACGGTGGCACCGGCCAGCGCCGCGAACGACGACGGCGGCACGGGTACCCACACGTCCTCGCAGATCTCCACGTGGAAACGGAAGAACGGAATGTTTTCCACCTCGAACAGCAGCCCCGCGCCGAACGGCACCGTCGCGCCGAGCAGCGAGATGCGCGAGACGGTCGCGTTGTCGGCCGCACTGAACTGGCGCGCCTCGTAGAACTCCCAGTAATTGGGCAGATAGCTCTTGGGCACCACGCCGCGGATCGCGCCGCCCGCCACGACCACCGCGCAGTTGAACAGCTGGTGCTCGACCAGCAGCGGCATGCCGACGACGATGGCCGGCGCCATGGTCGCCGACGCCTCGACGATCTGCTGCAGCGCCAGTTCGCATTCGCGCAGCAGCGCGCGCTGGTGGAACAGGTCGTCGCAGGTGTAGGCCGACAGGCCCAGTTCGGGAAACGCGACGAGTGCGGCGCCATTGGCCGCGGCCTCGCGCGCGAGCGCGATGGTCTGTTCGGCGTTGAACGCGGGATCGGCCACGCGGCACTCGGGCACGCCCACCGCCACGCGCGCAAAGCCGTGGGAATACAGGTTGAAGAACGGATGCGTCATGGTTGCCTTTTGTGGCTCGATGGTCTGGCTTGCGCCGTGCATAGTCGCATTCTACGTCGCGTGGGCGTCGGCGGCCCGAGTGCGGCCAACATCGGTGGGGCAAATCCGGTAGACTCGTCCGGCGCCGCCGTCGCGGCAGTTCATGACATGATGTCCGATTCCCGCTTTGCCGATTTCCGTACCGAGATTGTCGAGGACCTGAGCCGCATCGCGCCCGCGCAATGGGACGCGCTGCTCGCGGCCCAGCCGGAACCCACGCCGTTCCTGCGCCATGCCTTTCTCCATGCACTGCATGCGAGCGGCAGCGCGACCGACGAGACGGGCTGGTCGCCACGCTACCTGACGCTCTGGGCCGGCGACGGTGCCGACGCGCGCCTGGCCGCCGCGATGCCGCTCTACGCCAAGGCGCACTCCTACGGCGAATACGTGTTCGACTGGGCCTGGGCCGACGCCTATCAGCGCCACGGCGTCGAGTATTACCCGAAATGGCTGTCCGCGATTCCGTTCACCCCGGTACGCGGGGCGCGGCTGCTGGCCGAGAGCGCCGAGGCGCGCGCATGGCTCGTGCGCGTGGCGCTGGCCCTGGCCGAGGAATCGGGCATGTCCTCGCTGCACGTGCTCTACCCCTCCGCCGAGGAGGAGCCGCTGCTGCAGGAAGCCGGCATGATGATGCGGCACGGCGTGCAGTTCCACTGGACCAACGCCGGCTACGCGAATTTCGAGGCGTTCCTCGCGACGCTGTCGCAGAAGAAGCGCAAGAACATCCGGGCCGAGCGGCGGCGCGTGGCCGAGGCCGGCATCACGTTCCGCTGGCTGCGCGGGGCGGAGATCGACGATGACGCCTGGAAGCTGTTCAACCGGTGCTACCGGCAGACCTATCGCGAGCACCATTCCACGCCCTATCTGAATCTCGACTTCTTCCGCCGTATCGGGGCGGAAATGCCCGAGAACCTGCTGCTGGTCGTGGCCGAGCGCGAGGGCCGGCCGATTGCGACGTCGCTGGTGGTCTATGACGCCGATCCGGCAGTCAGCACGCTGTATGGCCGCTACTGGGGGGCGCTCGAGCACCATCCCTGCCTGCATTTCGAGACCGCGTACTACCAGCCGCTGGAGTTCTGCATTGCCGAGGGGATCGGCACGTTCGAGGGCGGCGCGCAGGGCGAGCACAAGATGGCGCGCGGGTTCCTGCCCGTGGCGACGCGGTCGGCGCACTGGCTGGCGCATCCGTCCTTCGCCGATGCCGTGGAGCGGTTTCTGGAGCGGGAGCGCGAGGGGATGAGCGCCTATCTGGACGAGCTCGACGACCGGAATCCGTTCGCCAGGCGCTGAGGCATAAAAAAACCGCCATCGCTGGCGGTTTTGTCCTGCGGCCCGGGATCCGGGCGCGTGCGGCTGACTGGGTGCGGCTTACTTCTTGTAGTTCGCCACGCCGTCCGCGATTTCCTTGTGGGCTTCCTCGATGCCGGCCCAGCCGTCCACCTTGACCCACTTGCCCGGCTCGAGTGCCTTGTAGTTCTCGAAGAAGTGCTTGATCTGGTCGAGCAGGTTCTGCGGCACGTCCGAGAGACCCTTCATGAACGCGGTGGCCGGGGACAGCTTGTCCACGGGCACGGCCACCAGCTTGGCGTCCACGCCACCTTCGTCGGTCATCTTCAGCATGCCGAGGGCACGGCAGCGCACCACCGCGCCGGCCAGGATCGGGAACGGCGACAGCACGAGCACGTCCACGGGATCGCCGTCGCCCGACAGCGTCTGCGGGATAAAGCCGTAGTTGGCCGGGTAACGCATGCCGGTGCCGATAAAGCGGTCCACGAACAGCAGGCCGGTTTCCTTGTCGGCCTCGTACTTCACGGGATCGCTTTGGGCGGAGATTTCGATGATGACGTTGAAATCGTTGGGAATGTCCTTGCCCGGGGAGACGAGGTTGAAGCTCATGCGGATTCTCCAGATGGCTGGTGTTGTCGGATGGCGGGCATTATAGCCGGGCCCGCGAATGCGCGATAATGCCGCATTGGCATTCGCTCAATTCATGAGCTGGAGACATTCATGCACGCCCAGCATTTCGTAGCCAACCGTCTGATCGCACCCGACTCCGGGTTGCGGATCAAGGTGTTCGATCCGTCGAGCGGGGAGCCGTTTGCCGAGATCGCGCGCGGGAATGGCACCGATATCAGCGTGGCCGTGCACGCCGCGCGGCGCGCGTATGAGGGTGCCTGGGGGGCGATGGCGCCGGCCGACCGCGTGCGGCTGCTCAATCGCGTGGCGCTGACGCTGATCGCGCACGAGGACGAGCTGGCCGCGCTCGAGGCGCGGGATACCGGCAAGCCGTTGCGCCAGGCGCAGGCCGACGCGCGCGCCGTGGCCCGCTATTTCGAGTTCTACGCCGGTGCCGTGGACAAGCTGCACGGCCAGACGATTCCGTACCAGCCCGGCTATACGGTACTGACCGTGCGCGAGCCGCATGGCGTGACGGGCCATATCATTCCGTGGAATTACCCGCTGCAGATCTTCGGCCGCAGCGTCGGTGCCGCGCTCGCCGCGGGCAATGCCTGCGTGGTGAAGCCCGCCGAGGACGCCTGCCTGTCGCTGCTGCGCGTCGCGGAGCTTGCCGCCGAAGCCGGGCTGCCCGAGGGCGCGCTCAATATCGTGACCGGTTACGGCCATGAAGCCGGTGCGGCGCTCGCGCGCCATCCGGACATCAACCATCTCTCGTTCACGGGCTCGCCCGAGACCGGCAAGCTCGTGGCCCAGCTCGCGGCCGAGCATCACGTGCCCGTCACGCTGGAGCTCGGCGGCAAGTCGCCGCAGATCGTGTTCGCCGACGCGGACCTCGACGCGCTGCTGCCCGTGATCGTCAACGGCATCGTGCAGAACGCGGGCCAGACCTGCTCGGCCGGCAGCCGCCTGCTCGTCGAGCGGCCCGTCTACGACGCGCTGCTCGACCAGCTCGCGGGCGTCTTCGAGTCGCTGCGCGTGGGCCCCTCCGCGCTCGACCTCGAATGCGGCCCGCTGATCAGCCGCAAGCAGCAGCAACGCGTGTGGGACTTCGTGTCCGACGCGCAGCATGCCGGCATCGCCGTGGTCGCGCAGGGACATATCGTCGGCGAAGCGCCGGAGGCCGGCTACTATCAGGTCCCGATGCTGTTCCGCGACGTCCCGCCCACGCACCGCCTGGCGCAGGAAGAAGTCTTCGGCCCGCTGCTCGCGGCCATGCCGTTCGATACCGAGGAAGAAGCGCTCGCGCTGGCCAATGGCACGCCCTACGGCCTCGTCGCGGGCGTATGGACGCGCGACGGCGGCCGCCAGATGCGCCTTGCACGCAAACTTCGCGCGGGCCAGGTCTTCATCAACAACTACGGCGCCGGCGGCGGCGTGGAGCTGCCCTTCGGCGGCGCGGGCCAGTCCGGCTACGGCCGCGAGAAGGGTTTCGAGGCCCTGTACGGATTCACCACACTGAAAACCATCGCCATTCAACATGGGTAACATCAATTTCCTGTCGGTCGCATTTGCCATCTTCTTTTTCTGGATGGCGTGGCACGTGAAGAACAAGCGCGCCACCAACCCGTCCGGCATGCCGCGCCTCCAGGTCTTCAAGCGCAAATGGGGCGAAACCGTGGGCGATCGCGTCCACTGGTGCCTGTACGTCGCGCTGCCGTTCCTGCTCGCGCTGATGATGGTGGCGAACGCGCTGCGCGGACGGGGACCGTTCTCGCACTAAGAGGGGAAACCACCGGCTTCGATCGACGGCGACAGACCGCGGCGGGCCCAACGAGGAGACACCAGATGAGACTTGCCAGCAAGGTCGCCGTCGTCACGGGCGGCGGGTCCGGTTTCGGCGCGGGCATCGCGCAGACCTTCGCGCGCGAGGGCGCGGCGGTGATGGTGGCCGACATGAACCTCGAAGCGGCCGAACGCGTGGCCGCCGCCATTCGCGACGATGGCGGACGCGCGCAGGCCGTGCCTGCCGATGTCTCGCGCGGCACCGACGTCTGCGCCATGCGCGATGCCACGCTCGCGGCATTCGGCGACGTGCATATCGTCGTCAACAACGCGGGCACCACGCATCGCAACAAGCCCATCCTCGAGATCTCGGAAGACGAGTTCGATCGCGTCTACGCGGTCAACGTCAAGAGCATCTACTGGGCCGCGCATCACTTCATTCCCCATTTCCGCAAGCGCGGCGGCGGCGTGTTCGTCAATATCGCCTCGACCGCCGGCATCCGGCCGCGTCCCGGGCTGGTCTGGTACAACGGCAGCAAGGGGGCGGTCATCACCGCCAGCAAGGCCATGGCGGCCGAGCTCGGGCCCGACAATATTCGCGTCAACTGCGTCAATCCGGTCATCGGCGCCACGGCGCTGCTCGAGCAGTTCATGGGCATGCCGGACACGCCCGAGAACCGCGCGAAATTTCTTGCCACGATTCCGATGGGACGCATGTCCACGCCGGCGGACGTGGCGAATGCGTGCCTGTATCTCGCGTCCGACGAGGCGGCTTTCATTACGGGAACGTGCATCGAGGTCGACGGAGGCCGGTGCGTGTAAACCCGTTTTTGTTTTTGCTGTTGGCGGTATCCCTATAACGAGGAGACAAACGATGACCGCGGCTACAGTCGATTCCGGCGTCAATACGACATCCGAAGACGCCATCTACCGCAAGGTGAGCTGGCGGCTGGTTCCCTTCCTGCTGCTCTGCTACGTGGTCGCGTATCTCGACCGCGTCAACGTGGGCTTTGCCAAGCTGCAGATGCTCAACGACCTCAAGTTCAGCGAGACGATCTACGGGCTCGGGGCCGGCATCTTCTTTATCGGCTATTTCCTGTTCGAGGTGCCGAGCAACGTGATCCTGCATCGCGTCGGGGCGCGTATCTGGATCGCGCGGATCATGATCACGTGGGGGCTGATCTCCGCGGCCATGATGTTCGTGACCACGCCGACCATGTTTTACGTGCTGCGCTTTCTGCTTGGCGTGGCCGAGGCCGGCTTCTTCCCCGGCATCATTCTCTACCTGACCTACTGGTATCCGGCCGCCCGGCGCGGGCGCACCACCACCTACTTCATGACCGCGATCGCACTCTCCGGGGTGATCGGCGGACCATTGTCGGGCTGGGTCATGCAGGCGTTCGACGGCCATAACGGCTGGTCCGGCTGGCAGTGGATGTTCCTGATCGAAGGCGTGCCGTCGGTACTCGTGGGACTGTGGGTGCTGGCCTACCTCGACGATCGCATCGGCCATGCGAAGTGGCTCACCGCCGACGAGAAGACCGTGCTCGAGCGCAATATCGCGGCCGAGGACCAGCACAAGGAAGATCCGCCGATCGGCCGCGTGCTGTCGAGCCCGCGCGTGTGGCTGATGGCGGCGATCTACTTCAGCTTCGTCATGGGCCTGTACGGCGTGAGCTTCTGGCTGCCGACGATCATCAAGCAGACCGGCGTCAGCAGCGCGCTGCATATCGGGTTGCTGACCGCGATTCCGTACGGCTGCGCGGTAATCGGCATGGTGCTCTTTGCGTCCAGCGCGGACCGGCGTGGCGAACGCCGCTGGCATATCGCGATTCCGGCGCTGATCGGTGCGGTGGGGCTCGTGCTGTCGGTGCACTGGCGGGCCGATACCACCCTGGCGATGGTGGCGCTGACGCTGGCCACGATCGGCATCCTGACCACGCTGCCGCTGTTCTGGAGCCTGCCGACCGCGTTTCTCGCGGGGACCGGCGCCGCGGCGGGAATCGCGCTGATCAACTCGCTGGGGAACCTCGCGGGCTTTATCAGCCCGTATGCGGTGGGATGGCTCAAGGACGCCACGCAGAGTACGGACTCGGGGATGTATCTGCTGGCGGCCTGCATGGTGGTCGGTGCGGCGCTGGCGCTCTCCGTGCCGGCGGCGATGGTCAGCCGCAAATAGAAAAGGGGCCCCGCGGGGCCCCTTGTTTTTCCGGACGCGAATTACTCGCCCAGCATCTGCGCGATGGAACCTGCCGTGCCAGCCGCGCGCTCGCCGAGGCGTTCGTGCAGCGTGCGCAGCAGTTCGTCCTCGTTGAACGGCTTGCCGAGGTACACGTCCACGCCGATCTCCATCGCGTAGCTGCGGTGCTTCTCCGCGGTGCGCGACGTGATCATGATGATTGGCATATGCCGCGTACGATCGTCCGCGCGGACGTTGCGGGTCAGGTCGAAGCCGTCCATGTTCGGCATCTCGATGTCCACGAGCATCGCATCGGGCATCACCTCCTGCAGCTGCTTCAGCGCATCCACGCCATCGCGCGCGAGCACGACCTGGTAGCCCGCGCGTGACAGCAGCCGCTGGCTCGCCTTGCGCACGGTCAGCGAATCGTCCACCACCATCACGGTCGGCCGCGTGGCCAGACCCGGCACCGGCGTGGCATCGCCCGCGCGGCCGATCTCGGCCACCGCGCCGATGGCCTCGGCCGTGGCCGGCATCGGCAGTGCCGCCGGCTGGTCGCCACGTTCGCGCACGAAGCGCTGCGCGAGCACCACCGGGTTGTAGATCAGCACGATCTCGCCATCGCCGAGCGTCGTCGCGCCGGCAATGCCTTCCAGACGCGCGAGATGCGGCCCGATATGCTTCACCACCACTTCTCGGTTGCCGACCACTTCATCGACGTGCACCGCCACACGCTCGGCACCCGAGCGCACGACGACGACCGGCGAATACTTGCGGCCCGACGCAATGGCCGCGGCTTCCTCGAGCAGCGTGCCGAAATAGAAGAACGGCACGTCGCCGCCCGCCGCCGCATAGGTGCCCGCGTTGTAGGCTTCGAGCAGCGGCTGCGAGCGCAGCTGATGCACCTGGTCCACCATGCCGCTCGGCATCGCGTACAGACGGTTGCCCACGGAGATCAGCAGCACCTGCGTAATCGCCGTGGTCAGCGGCAGATGCACGGTAAAGCGCGTGCCGCGGCCGGCTTCGGTGGTCAGGTTGATCCGGCCGCCCAGCGCCACGGTCTCCGCGCGCACCACGTCCATGCCGACGCCACGGCCCGCGAGTTCCGATACCGCATCGACCGTCGAGAAACCGGGCGCGAAGATCATCTCGGTCAGCCGCGCCTCGCTCGCATCGTCGTCGTGCGACAGCAGTTGGCGCTCGATGGCGCGCGAGCGGATGCGCGCGAGGTCCAGTCCGCCGCCATCGTCGAAGAAATGGAGCACGACCTCGTTGCCTTCCTGCTGCACTTCCAGCGACAGCGAACCGGTCGCGGGCTTGCCCGCGGCCTGCCGCACCACGGCGTCCTCGATACCGTGCACCACCGCGTTGCGGATCAGGTGCTCGATGGGGCCGGCCATGCGGTCCAGCACCGAGCGGTCGATCTCCACCGTACCGCCCTTGATCAGCAGCCGCACTTCCTTGCCGGTCTCGCCGGCGGCCTGCCGCGCGACGCGATACAACCGTTCGGCCAGCGCATCGAACTGCACCATGCGCGCCTGCATCAGGCCGCGCTGAAGTCCGCGCGTGAGCCGCGCCTGCGCCGCGAGGTCCCCGGACGCGCGGTCGAAACCGCGCTGCAGGTTCTGCTCGACCGTGGCCACGTCGTTCACCGACTCGGCCATCATGCGCGTGAGTTCCTGGAAGCGCGTAAAGCGGTCGAACTCGAGCGGATCGAACTCCTGATTCTGCTGCTGGTCCGCGATGCGCGAGGCCATCTGCGTTTCCGCCTGGATCTCGATCTCGCGCAGCTGGCCGCGCAGACGCGCGACGTTGTCGTTCAGTTCGCCGAGGTACGAACGCAGCGCCTCGAGTTCGCTGTCCAGCCGCGCACGCGTGGCACCGACCTCGCCCGCGTCGTTGATCAGCGTGTCGAGCGCGCGCGCCTGCACGCGCACCATCGCGCGCTGGCGCTCGCCATCGGACTGCGCCGGCAGTTGCGTCGCGGGCGGCGTGGAGGCCGCGGCCACCGGCACGAGCGCGGCACCGCCGGTACCCTGCGCCGGCTCGCTCTCCGCGATCGCCTGCGATGCCTCGCCTGGCTGCCCCTGCGGCGCCGCAGGATCGGCGGGCGCCTCGACGAGACCGTTGACGACTTCCGCGTCGTCGGCGGACAGCAGGCGGCCGTTCTGCAGCGCATCGACGTGCGCGAGGATACGGTCGTACCAGGCATAGAGCCGACGGAACAGATCGGGCTCGATGCGCTGGCCGCGCACCGCGGCCTCGACCAGCGTTTCCATTTCATGCGCGGCCTGCCCCAGCGACATGGCGCCGGCCATGCGCGCGCTGCCCTTCAGCGTATGGAGCGCGCGCAGCATCAGCCCGCCATGCTGCGTTTCCTCGGGCGCGGCCTCCCACGTGCGGAGCAGCTTGCCGAGTTCGGGCGCGCTGCCCTGCGCCTCTTCGAGGAAGATCTCGACGAGGGCCGGGTCCAGCAGCGAGGCATCGAGCGACGGATCGTTCTCGGGCTCGGGCGCGCGGATTTCAACGACTTCCTTGTGCGAAGGATCGTGCGCGAAGGACGTGAGGGTCGCGGCCTGCGGCTGGCGCAGCGGCAGCACCACCGCATCGTGCACGGGTGGCAGTTCGGTAACGGGCGTCAGATGCGGCGTGACGGCATCGATCGACGGCAGCGCGCCGGAAGATGCCGTGCCCGCATGCAGCGAAGGCTCGGACACGAGTGGCAGCACCGAGGCCTGCGGCAGTTGTTCGAACAGCTGCGCCACGGAGCTTTCGTTGCCGACGCTGACCTGCGGCGGCGGCAGGTTGACGCGCGGACGCACGAGCGCACGGTCGCCGAACTCGTCGAGGCTGCGGCACAGCGAGGGCTCGGCATCGGGCCACACGCCCGCCGCGAACTGATGCAGCATGCCGCGCAGCCGTTCCACGGCCTGTTCGAGCAGACGGAAGTCGCCCGGATGCATGACCACCGGATGATTGCCGAGCAACAGCAGCAGGCGCTCGAGCGCACCGGCGATCTCGCGCACGGGTTCGAGGCCGACCGTCGAGGCGCTGCCCTGCAGCGTGTGGGCCACGCGCAGCGACAGGTCGCTCGGCGACGGATAGCCCGACAGGCGCCACTCGGACAGGTCCGTCGCGAACTGGCGCAGCAGGTCGTCGGCTTCCTGCAGGTACACGTTGTAGAGCGGCAGGCCGATGCGGATCGGACCGATGACCTTGAAGTGATCGTCGTCGTTAGACAGCGCATCGGGCAGCCGGAACGGCAGCACGTTGTTGTCGTCGGACGCGGTCATGCCGATGGCATCGCCGGCGTCGTTGAACGGCGCGATCACGATCGTCGCGGACGGCTCGTTCGCTTCGGCCAGCGGATCGATATCGCCCGCCACGTCGGTCGCGCCGTCGGTCGCGCTGTCGGTCGCGTTGTGGGTCGCGTTGTCGGTCGCGCCCTCCGAATGCGCGGCCAGCAGCGCATCGAGCGACAGCGGCTCCTCCGCCGCGGCCTGCGCGCCGCCCTGCGACGGCTCGCGCAGCTGCTGCGCGTCCTCGACCAGCGACGTGATATCGCGCAGCGATGCCGGATCGCGCTGGAGCGCGGCGACCCAGTCGCCCAGCAGCGCGTGCGCGCGTTCGAGCAATGCCAGCAGCGCGGGCACGGGCTCGCGCGCCTCGGCGATCCACAGGTTCATGACCTGCTCGATCGCCCACGCGGCCTCGCCATAGCGCGTCAGGCCGACCATGCGGCTCGACCCCTTGAGCGTGTGGAACGCGCGGCGAACGCGGCTCAGCACGTCGGCATTGCGGAACGCATCGAGCCCGCCGGGCAGGTCCAGCGCGACATTGCCAAGCACCTCTTCGGCCTCGGCCAGGAAAATCTCGAGCAGCTCGGCATCGATGGCCGCCGCATCGGTCGGCATCGGCGCACCCGGCTTCTGCTCGCCCGCGGACGCGGGCGCGGGCATCGGCTCCGCGAGCGCGACGACCAGCCGCTCCGCGGCCGATTCGCTGCCGGCCAGCCACGCATGCAATTGCGTGGTGGCATCGTGGGCCTGCTTGCGCAGCGCCGCGTCGTCGTCGATCGCGGCCTGGTCGGACACCACCTGCAGGGCCGCGCGCAGACGCGCGACCTCGGTCGAATCGGCACCGGCGCCCACGCGGATCGCATCGACCGCGGCCGCGCGCGCAGCCGCCAGCGGATTCAGCGCGGCGCCGGACGTGCCTTCCAGCGCGCCGCCGCCCGTCAGCAGGCTCTCGACATCGGCGAGCGGATCGGCATTGCGCTTGCCGCGGCCGAACTCGAGCGTATCGACGAACGCATGCACCGCGCCGAGTTCGGACGCGATAGCGGACAACCGGTCCAGCCGCATTTCGGCGGTAGTGGCACCGCCGAGCGCGGAGAGCGCGTCCAGGCGCTCGCGTACCGCGGCCATCGCCGTGCGGGCGGCGTCGGCTTCCGCGTCGATGCCTTCGGGCATCGCGACGCTGTCGCGCAGGCGTTCCAGCGTCGCGCGCAGCGCGTCGAACGCGCCGATGGCGTCGCCGAGCGCGCTGGACACGGCCGGCGCCCCGGGACCCGCCGGATTGGCGGCATTGCGGTCGTACGTGTCGAGCCACGACTCGCCGCTGTCGAGCTGCGCGCGCAGTTGCGTGACCGCTTCGGTCCGCAGCGTCTGCGCCTGCGCGGCCTCGACCATCTCCGCGAACCAGTCGGGCACAGCCGCGCCGGCGTCCTCGAGGCAGGCCGTCAGCGCCTCGCAGCGCGCCGCGAACGCTGCCGCGGACGGATGGCCCGAGTTGCCATGCACGCGCCACGGCATGGCGAGCGCGCGCGAGAGAAACAGGACGAGCCCCGCCGGTCCGAGCGCCTCGGCCCGCGCATCGCTGGCGTCGCCGCCATCGTCGCGGGTACTGTCGCCGGCCTCGCCGCCGCGTGCGGCGGCCGTGGCGATAAGCTTCTGTAACGCGGGCTGCGAGAGCGGCATCGCGGCTTCCGCGAGCGCCGCGAGCGCGCGCTCCCATTCGGCGGCATCGCCACCGGCCGCGCGCTCGATGGCGCCCGCGGCCTGCTGCAGGTTCTGCGAATCGATCGGGTCGAGCCAGCCGTAGTAGCGCAGACGGAAGTCCGCGCGCGCCGACGCATGCGCGGCATCGATGCGGAACGCCTGCAGGCAGCGCGCGATATCGATGCGCAGCACGTCCAGCGAGGCCTGCATCGCGGGCGTGGTGGCATCCGGCGTCGGATCGGGCATCAACCCCGTGGACACGAGCAGGAACACCGCATCGTTGAGCAGCGCCTGCGGCACGCGCACCTGGCCCTGCAGATACTGGCGCAGCAGCAGATGCGCGCGCGCCGCGAAGCGCTTGGCCAGCAGGTCCGACGGCAGCAGCCCGTGCGCGAGCGCGCGGAACACGAGCGCGAGCACATGCCAGATACCGCGGTCGGGATGATCGGACGAGCGGCGCGAGTCCTGCTCGTGGTTGCGCACCTCGTCGAGCGCGGTCTGCAGCGGCAGCCACGCCTCGCGCAACAGCGACGCGTCATGGCACGGCGTGGGCAGGCGCAACGCGCGCAGCAGCGCGGCCTCGAAGCGCTGGCGCGCGCGCGTGACGGCGGTGGCCGAACGCGACGGCAGCACCATGCCCGGCAGCATCTGCAGCTCCTCGACCCACAGGTCGGCCGGATGGATGCGCTCTTCCTTCATCAGCACCAGCGCGTCGGCATACGGACGGAACAGCCGTAACGGATCTTCCGCGTCGCCGGCCATCAGGTCGTCGACGTACTCGGCCAGTGCCTGCACGCCATGGCGGAATACCGCGAGCGCTTCCGCGCCCGCCGGCACCGTCCCCGCGTCGATGGCCTCCAGCAGCCGGCGCAAGGCCTGGCAATACACGTCCACGCCGCGCAGTCCCACGATATGCACCGCGCCCGCGGCCTGATGCAGCTGCTGGCCGGCCAGGCGCAGCGACGTGGTGTCGCGCGCGCCGAGCGCCTCGGGCGTCTGCCGGACCTCGTCCATGTAATGGCCGAGTTCGCTCGCGGCATCGTCGAGCGCGGCCCGCAGGCTCGGCGCGAGCCAGGCGAGGACCGACAGGTCGCGCTGCGCCGCCACCGGGGCGCCGCTGTCGATGTCAGCGGCGGCGTGGGTGGAAAGCGGCTCAGCCGGATCGCTCGGGTCGCTTGGCTCGTTCAGGGCGCTCGGGACGGTGGAATTCAGGGACATGACGGCTTGGGTTGTGCCCGGACGCGTCCGGGCGTGAGGACTCAGGCGATCTTGAACCGCGACACGGAGTTACGCAGCTCTTCGGTCAGTGCCGTCAGCTGTCGCACCGAGCTCGCGGTGTGTCGCGTGCCGGCGGTGGTCTGCGCGGTCACCTGCAGGATGCCTTCGATATGGCGTGCCACGTTGGTGGCGAGGTCCGCCTCATGCGACGTCGTTTGCGAGATCTGCTCGATCAGCTCGGCAAGCTGGCGCGACACGCGGCCGATCTCCACCAGTGCGGCACCGGCGTTATCGGACAGGCGGGCCCCTTCGACCACGCCCTGCGTGCTGCGCTCCATGGCGTGCACGGCATCCTGCGTATCGGTCTGAATCGTGCGGATCAGCGCGCCAATCTGCTTCGTTGCCTCGCCCGAGCGTTCCGCCAGGCGCTGCACTTCTTCCGCCACCACCGAGAAGCCGCGGCCCGCCTCGCCGGCCGATGCGGCCTGGATGGCCGCGTTCAGCGCCAGCACGTTGGTCTGTTCGGTAATGTCCGAGATCAGTTCGACGATTTCACCGATCTCCTGCGACGATTCGCCCAGGCGCTTGATCCGCTTGGACGTTTCCTGGATCTGCTCGCGGATGTCGTTCATGCCCGCGATGGCGTTCTGCACCGCGTGCTGGCCCTGCTCGGCCGCGGACAGCGAGGCACGCGCCACGTTCGCGGATTCCGCCGCGCCGCGCGACACCTGCGTGATGCGGTCCGCCATCTCCACCACCGACTCGCCGGTCTGGCGGATCTGGCGCGACTGCTCTTCCGTGGTCGCGGCCAGCTGCACCGACGTTTCCTGCACCTGGCTCGAGGCGTTCTGCACTTCCCCCGCGGTCTGCTGGACCCGGCCCACCAGTTCGCGCAGTTCTTCCACCGTGTAGTTCACCGAGTCGGCGATCGCGCCCGTGATGTCCTCGGTCACCGTTGCCTGACGCGTCAGGTCACCGTCGGCGATGTCCTGCAGTTCGTTCATCAGCTGCAGAATGGCCTTCTGGGTCGCGTCGTTGGTGCGCTTTTCTTCCATTCGGCGGGCATCCGCCTCGCGCTCGCGCGATTCGGCTTCCACCGCGCGCAGGCGCGAGTCGCGCAGATACAGCGCGGCCAGCCCGCCAAGGAACACCAGCGTCGCCAGCGCCGACACGATCATCGCGCCGAGCGTCCACGGACGGAAACGCGCGGCTTCCACGTAGGCGCTCTGCAACGTGCCCAGTTCCCCGCGCAACGCTTCGTTGTCGTTGAAGATCTGCTGCTGCGCGCGCTTGGCGGCGATCAGGCCGGGCAGGTTCTGCAGAATGGTCTGCGTGGTCTTCTGCACCGCGTCGAAGCGCTGCGAGAGCTGCTGCAGGTAGGTACGCGTCTCCGCGTCGGCCGCGGCCGAGAGGCGCAGCGGTTCGGAGCCGTTGAGCAGCCCGTCCAGCGTTTCGCGGAACGTGTTCGTGTCCTTGCCCAGCAGGAACGCGGTCTCGGGGTTCACGCCTTCGCCCGAGAGGAATTCGTTGAGGTTCTTGCCCAGACGCTGCGTCAGCATCACCAGCTGCGCGGAGGCGGCCACTTCGCGCGCGTTGGAGCCGGCCTGCAGCTTGATGGCGGCCACCTGTTCGGCGGCTTCGAGCAGTTCGGGGTTCGAGGCGTTGAAGATCTGCAGCGTCTGGCCGATCTGCGTCAGGATGGGCTGCTGCGCGAGCACGTCGCCCGCGCTCTTCTCGGAACGCTTCCACGAGTCGATCGCGCGTTCCAGCAGCGGCTGCGCCGTGCCCGTCGTGGCGCGCACGTGGCGCTCGTCGCTGCCGTCCTGCAGCGCCTTGAGGTCGGCCGCGAGTTCTTCCTTGGACTGGCGCAGCTGCGTGAAAGCCTGTGCATTGCCGAGCAGCGCCACCGGCACCGCCTTGCCCAGGCGCTGCGAGTGCATGAGCATGTTACCGGCGATTTCGATCTGCGCCGCGCCGTTGGTCGCCTGGCGGTTATCGAGGTACACGGAGGCCAGCAGGGCCAGCAGCGACACCACCACGCCGCCGGTCAGCACGCGCTGCTGGGAGGCGAACGGCATGCGCGACAGCCACGACGACATCTGCTCCACGGGGGTCCGTCCCAGCCCGCTCGGCGCCTTGCGCTTGGCAAACACGCTTCCCGGCGCGATACCCGCGGGGGCCTCGGCCGCGCCCGCCGCCGCTCCCCGGCGTCCCAGGCTGATCTTCTTGATACCCATAGCAACCCTCTTGTCGTTATTCGTCTGACCTGTTTATCTGCTGCCTCCCGCTCCGTCCGGAGCCGGGAGTTACCCTCGAAAACAAACCGATATCAGGCTGCCACGCGGCCGGCCTGCAGAAATGCCGGCGCTTCCAGCAGCTGGCGGATGTCGAGCACCTGCCAGTCGCGGCCGTCGCGGTCCGCGAAGCTCGCGCCTTCCCATGCGGACTCGGCGGGCGGCAGCTCGCCGTGCGGCAGGGTGAGGTCGCCCGCGTGCCGCAGGCCGACCACGCGCGTCGCGATGATCCCGCACGCGCGCTCCACGTTGCGCGACAGCACCACGATCTTGCTGCCCGCCTGCACCGGCGTGGGCGCCTCGCCGCAGAACATGCCGAAGTCGATCACGCCGAGCAGGTTGCCGCGCGCGTTGATCAGGCCGCGGTACCACGGCTGGGTCAGCGGCACGCCCGCGGGCTGGCGCATTTCGAGCACCTCGCCGGTCTCGGGCAGCGGCAGCAGCCAGTGGCGCTGGCCGATCTGCACGCCGAGGTAGCTGTCCACCGCGGGCAGGCTGCGCGCCTCGCGCAGGCGCCGGGCCAGCATGGCCTGATAGTCCTGCAACCTGGTCTGGCGGGCTCGGAGGTCTTGGCGCGGCGCGTTCATGATCGGAATACCCAAGGCGGAGGGCGGGCTGCATGGGCGCAGCGCCGCCGGGATGGCAAGGTGGCGACTACAACAGTGCGGCGGCGGGCCGGTGCCCGGTTACTGGGCCAGCGCGGCGATCTTCGACAACAGTTCCTCGCCGTCGACGGGTTTCACGACATAGTCCGACGCGCCCTGGCGCATGCCCCAGATGCGGTCCGTGTCGAGCCCCTTGCTCGTGCACATGATCACGGGGATGTCCTTGAAGCGGTCGTCGCGCTTGATGGCGCGCGTGGTCTGGTAGCCGTTCTGGCCGGGCATCACCACGTCCATCAGGATCAGGTCGAACGCTTCGGCCTCGAGCCGCGCCATGGCCTGGTCGCTGTTGCCGGCCACGGAAACCTTGAATCCCTTCTTGCCGAGCAGGTCGGACATGAACAGGGCTTCGGTGGGCGAGTCGTCGACGATGAGGATTTTGCTGATGGTCATTGGTATCGTTCCTGGGAATGCTGTGGCGGCCCCGTTCAGGCCGCCACGGCCGCGCCCTCCTCCGGTACGCCGCCCGGCAGGCAGGTATTGACGACCTGCAGCAGGGCTTCGCGGGTGAAGGGCTTGGCGAGATGATCGTGCGCGCCGACGAGCCTGCCGCGCGAGCGGTCGAACACGCCGTCCCGCGAGGACAGCATGATCACCGGGATCGCGTGGAAACGCGGGCTTTTCTTGATGAGGGAGCAGGTCTGATAGCCGTCGAGGCGCGGCATCAGGATGTCGCAGAAGATCAGGTCGGGATGCATGTCGCCGATCTTGGCGAGCGCGTCGAAGCCATCCTCGGCGAGCATGACCTGGCAGCCTGCCTGCGACAGGAAAATCTCCGCTGTGCGGCGGATGGTGCTGGAGTCGTCGATGACGAGCACCTTGCGGCGCGCGGCCGCCTGACCCGATACGTCTTCTGTTTGCGTGACCCGCATGTTGTTCCCGCGACCAGCTGCCTGCGGAAAGCAGGCGCCAGTATTCACTTGAGAACACCCGCACGACGCAGCAAAGCGCTGCGGCGGCGGCCCCCGATATCCTGTTTCCCAGTCAAAAAAAGCCAGCCGACCAGCCGGCGCTGTACGCATGGGCCCGGTTCAGGGCCTCTGTTTTATTGCAAAGCTTCCGGATTTCCATGCCGCCCCGGGAGTCGGGACGGTTATCCGGTTTTGCCGCAGAGTGTGACTTCTCGGCGAGGGGCCGTCAATCCGGAGCCCCGGACGCGGCCCGCCGATCTGTCGCTTTGGCGCTACGGCGCGCCGGGCGCGGCGAAACGCCGCGTCAGATGGCAACCATTTCGAAATCTTCCTTGCGCGCGCCGCACTCGGGGCACGTCCAGTTCATCGGGACGTCTTCCCAGCGGGTGCCCGGCGCGATGCCGTCTTCGGGGGCGCCGGTGGCCTCGTCATAGATCCAGCCGCAGATCAGGCACATCCAGGTCTTGTATTCCATATTCAGGCTTCTGCCACTCTCCATTAAAATCCAGCGCATGATGGTACCCGAATCGATACCCAAGGCGCCAGCGTGGCGCCGCAAGATTCAGGCCAGTTCTCACGCGTTCGCGCCTGTTATATGCCGTTGATAACGAAATCGCGCGCGCTTCGCCTCTTTTGCACCTTCAAGACACTCCCGTGACCATGTCCCGTAACCAGCAGCTTTTCGATCGTGCCCAGCAAACCATCCCCGGCGGCGTCAATTCGCCGGTCCGTGCCTTCCGCTCGGTGGGCGGCACCCCGCGTTTCATCACGCGTGCCGAGGGCGCCTACATGTGGGACGCGGACGGCCAGCGCTATATCGACTACATCGGCTCCTGGGGCCCGATGATCGTCGGCCATGCCCACCCGGACGTGGTGCGCGCGGTGCAGGAGACCGCCGCCCACAGCTTCTCGTTCGGCGCGCCGACCGAGGGCGAGATCGAGATGGCCGAGGAAATCTGCAAGCTCGTGCCGTCGATCGAGCAGGTCCGCCTGGTCTCGTCGGGCACGGAAGCCACCATGAGCGCGCTGCGGCTGGCGCGCGGCTTCACGGGCCGCGACCTGATCATCAAGTTCGAGGGCTGCTACCACGGCCATGCGGACAGCCTGCTCGTGAAGGCGGGCTCCGGCCTGCTGACGTTCGCGGACACCACGCAGAACGCCCCGTCCTCGGCCGGCGTGCCCGCCGACGTGACGCGCCACACGATGGTGCTCGCCTATAACGACGTGGAGCAGCTCGAGCAGGCCTTTGCGCGCCATGCGGGCGAGATCGCGGCCGTGATCGTGGAGCCCGTGGCCGGCAACATGAACCTCGTGCGCGCGAGCGAGGCGTTCCTGCGCGCGATGCGCAATCTGTGCAGCCAGCACGGCGCCGTGCTGATCTTCGATGAAGTGATGACTGGCTTCCGCGTGGCGCTCGGTGGCGCGCAGGCGCATTACGGCATCCGGCCCGACATGACCTGCCTGGGCAAGGTGATCGGCGGCGGCATGCCCGCGGCGGCGTTCGGCGGCCGGCGCGACATCATGGCGAAGCTCGCGCCGCTCGGCGGCGTCTACCAGGCCGGCACGCTGTCCGGCAATCCGCTGGCGGTGGCCGCGGGCCTGACGACGCTCCGCCTGATTCAGGCACCGGGCTTCTACGACCGCCTGGGCGCGCAGACGCGCAAGCTCGCCGACGGCCTGACCGCCGCGGCGCGCGCGGCCGGCGTGCCGTTCTCCGCGGACGCGGTCGGCGGCATGTTCGGCCTCTACTTCCGCAACGAGGTGCCGAAGCGCTTCGCCGAAGTCACGGAATCCGACGTCGGCCGCTTCAACCGCTTCTTCCACGCGATGCTGAACGAAGGCGTCTACCTGGCGCCGTCGGCATACGAGGCGGGCTTCGTGTCGGCCCAGCACGACGACGCGATCATCGACGCGACCGTGGCCGCCGCGGCCAGGGCATTCGCCGCCGATTGATCCAGGACAGGGGTGCCGCGCGTCGGCCCTGCGCTACACTGGTTGCTGTCGCACCTTGTGTTCAGGAGCCATCGATGCGCGCATCCCCGACCGTTGTCCCCCCCATTGCCCGAATCAACGTTTTCCGCTGGCTGGCGCTGCTGTGCGCCGTCAGCCTGCTGTCCGCCTGCGGGTACAACGACTTCCAGTCGAAGGACGAGGCCGTCAAGGCCGCGTGGGCCGAGGTCGTCAACCAGTACCAGCGGCGTGCCGACCTGATTCCCAACCTCGTCAACACGGTCAAGGGCTACGCGAGCCACGAGCGCGAGACGCTCGAGGCCGTGACCAAGGCGCGCGCGCAGGCCACCAGCGTGCAGGTCACGCCCGAGACGCTCAACGATCCCGAAGCGTTCGCGCGCTTCCAGCAGGCACAGGGCCAGCTCTCGAGTGCGCTGTCGCGCCTGATCGCGGTATCGGAAAACTATCCGCAGCTGAAAGCCGACGCGGGGTTCCGCGACCTGCAGTCGCAGCTGGAAGGGACCGAGAACCGGATCACCGTCGCGCGCCAGCGCTATATCGCCGCGGTGCAGTCCTATAACGTGCTCGCGCGCAGCTTCCCGACCAATCTGACCGCGATGGTCTTCCGCTACCCCGTCAAGCCGTCGTTCACGGTGGAAAACGAGAAGGCGATCTCCACGCCGCCAGCCGTCAAATTCTGACGCGTCATGCTTGCGCGCGCGGCCTGTCCGCAAACCCGTCGTCCGTCGCTGGGCCTGTTGCCGCAACCTGCGCGGTGGCGCGCGGCCGCCACGAAGTTGCTGAGCATGGTGCTGCTGTGCGCGTTTGCATGTGCCGCGCGGGCGCAGGGCACGACGGACGGCTTCGTCAATGTGCCGCCGCTGACCCAGCGCGTGACCGACCTGACCGGCACGCTCAAGGCGGACCAGCGTAGCGCGCTGGAGAACGTGCTGGCCGAATACGATCAGCAGCGCGGCAGCCAGATCTTCGTGCTGATGGTGCCGACCACCGCGCCGGAGACCATCGACGCGTACAGCATCCGCGTGGCGGACGCCTGGCGCGCGGGCCGCAAGGGCATCGACGATGGCGTGATCCTGCTGGTGGCCATGAACAACCCGCCCGATCTGCGCCGCCTGCGGCTGGAGGTGGGGCGCGGCGTACAGGGCTCGCTGACCGATGCGATGTCGAAACGCATCCTGCAGGACGTCATCGCCCCGCACTTCCGTCAGAACGATTTCTACGGCGGGCTCGCGGCGGGCATCACGGCGATCCAGGCCACCATCGACAAGGAAGGCCTGGCCGCGCCGCAGGCGAAACAGCGCGCGCAGCAGTCGTCGTGGCAGGACTGGCTGCCCGTACTGTTTCCGCTGGCGATCATCGCGTTCTTCTTTTTCTCGGCACTGATGCGCGCGTCGCGCGGGCCGCATATCGTCACGGGCCGGCGCGGCTGGCAGAACACGACGGCGGGCGGGCTCGGCGGTATCGCGGGCTACGAGATCGGGCAGCGCTGGGGACGCGGCAGCGGCGGCTTTGGTGGTGGCCTCGGTGGCGGCCTCGGTGGTGGCGATTTTGGCGGCGGAAGCAGCGGCGGCGGTTTCAGCGGCGGCGGTGGCGGCACGTTCGACGGCGGCGGCGCCTCGGGCAACTGGTAACGGGAGGCCCGGTCGATGCCATCGTTCAAGCGTGCATTGCGACATCTCGGCACCACGCAGAGCGCCGCGCGCAAGGCGTTTCCGCCCGAGGCCCAGCACCAGTTGCAGGTGGCCGTCCATACCGGCGAACAGCATCATCGCGGCGAGGTGCGCGTGGCAATCGAGTCCGCCATGCCCGTGGGCCACGCGTGGGCCGGCGTCACGCCGCGCGAGCGCGCGCGCGCCTTGTTCGGCGCGCTCGAGGTCTGGAATACCGAGGACCATTCGGGCGTGCTGCTCTATATCAACCTCGCCGATCATGCGGTGGAGCTGCTCGCCGATCGCGGCATCGACGCGCGCGTCGGCCAGACCGCGTGGCGGCAGATCTGCGACGACCTCGCGCGCGGGCTGGCGAAGGATCTGTCGGTCAAGCCCGTGCTCGATGCCATCGCGCGCATCCACGCGCTGCTGATCGAGCATTACCCCTCGGACGGCGGCTACAACCCGAACGAGCTCGACGACCGCCCGATCGTGCTGTAGCGCGGTCTCGGCCCGCAGTCTCAGCCGGGCCTGCGGCCCATCAGGTACCACGCGGCGGCCAGCACCTGCAGCACGACCAGCCCCGCCCACACCGACAGGTGCGCGGCCGGCGGATAGTGGCCGTCGGTGGCCGGCCAGAAATCGAGCACGAAGCCGATGCCGATCTGGAACGCAAACGTCGCGAGAAACACCGTCAGCGTCAGCGCCGTGGTCGCGCGGCCGATCATGGCATCCGCAAAGCGCCGCGCGAGCACCGCGTACGTCAGGATACCGCTCGACCCGAACACGCCGTACGCGGCCCATAGCACCGCGAGCGGCACGGGCACACGCAGCATCAGCAGCCCCTGTATCGCGATAAAGCCCATCATGCCGAAGCCCGCGAATGCATAGAGGCTGATGCCCGCGCGTTCGAGGTGCCGCGCGGCCCAGCCCGCGCCGACGCAGCCCGTCATCATCGCCATGCCGATCACCGACACATAGCGCGCGCTGTCGGCGGCGGCCAGTCCCTGCACGTCGCGCATGAACGCGGTGACCCAGAGGGTCTGCACCGCGAGGAAGATGCCCTGGTTGAGCAGCGTGAGCGGGACGACGCGCCAGAAGCGCTCGCTGCAGAGTATCTCGCGTGTGCCACGCAACTGCTCGGCCAGGCTCTCGCGTCCCACACGCGGGACGTCGGGCACGCCGAACCACAGCAAGACGGCCATCGCGAGCGACACGCCGCCCATGGCGGCGCTGAGCGTGCGCCAGTCGGTCCACGACAGCAGCCAGGCGAGCGGTGTGCCGACCACGACCGCGCCCAGGCCGCCGATCGCCATGACCACGCCGTTCAGCAGCGGCATGCGCGACAGCGGAAACCACATCGACAGTGCCTGGATCGCGGCGCCGAGGCACACCGACACGCCGATGCCGATCATCATGCGGCCCGCGGCCAGGCCCACCATGCCCGGCGCCGACGCGAACACGAGCGACCCGGCCACGGCCAGCAACAGCAGGGCCGCCTCCGTGCGGCGCGGGCCGAAGCGGTCGAGCAGCAGGCCGGCGGGCAATTGCGCGCAGGCAAAGCCGAGGAAATAGAAACTGGTCAGCAGGCCGAGGTCGCCCGCGGTCAGTCCCAGTTCGCGGACGAGGTGCGGCGCGAAGCCCAGATTGACGCCGCGGAAGATATACGAGACGAGGAAGCCGAGCGAGAACACGGCCAGCACGCGCCAGCGCGCATTGCCGGCGGCGGCCGGCGGCCGCACGTCGACGGCGGGGGAAGAAGCGTTGGTGGCGGTCATGCCGTGCATTGTCGTCACCAAAACAGTGCAAGGCCAGCGAAAGATACCCGCGCCCATTGTGAGTAGAATTTGACGGCCATGGCCGATTCCCAAACTCCTCCCACCCCCGCCGCGCCGTCTTCCCGCCCGGATCGCGCGCAGCGCCCCTTCCACATGCCGGCGTTGCAGGCGCTGCGCGCGCTCGAGGCCGCGACGCGGCACCGCAGCTTTACGCGCGCGGCGGAGGAGCTTGCGCTCACCCACAGCGCGATCAGCCACCATATCCGCGGGCTCGAGGATAGCCTCGGCACCAAGCTGTTCCAGCGCACGGGCAGCTCGATGACGCCCACGAGCGCGGGGACGCGGCTCGCCGAACAGGTGCGGAGCGCACTCGACGACCTCGAGTCCGCGCTGCGCGAGGCCACCCACGACGCGGGCCCGCCCGTCGTCCAGCTGCAGATCAGCGTGATGGCGGACCTGGCAAACGCGTGGCTGATCCGGCGACTGCCGAGCCTCCATGCACAGGCGCCCGAGCTCGATCTGCATCTCCGGCTCCATGCCGAGATCTCGCCGCCGCCCGACCCCTACGCGGTGGACGTCGGCATCTGGCACCAGCGCATCGACCTGCCCGGCTTCGTTTGTCACAACCTGATCGAGGACTATGTGATCGCCGTCGCCAGCCCGGCGCTGCTCGCGCAGTATCCCGGCTTCACCGTGGCCGACCTGCCGCGGCTGCCGATGCTGCGCTTCGCGCTGCGGCCCTGGCGCGACTGGCTCGTGGTGGCCGGCCTGCCGCCGGTTGAGCCCGAGCGCGGGCCGATCTTCCAGGATGCCGGCCTGATGCTCCAGTCGGCGGTGGCGGGCCTCGGCGTGGCCACGGCGCGCGCGCAGCTCGCGCACGACTACCTGGCCAGCGGGCAGCTCGTGCAGGTTGGGACCACGCGCATCCCGTCCAGCCTCCACTACTGGGTCACCTGGCGCGAAGGCAATCCTCGCGAGCGCGCGATCCATCGCTTCTACCAGTGGCTGTGCCAGCAGGTTGAACAATCTTCACTGCCGTTTCCGAACTGAAACAGATCCCGGACCGACCGGTCGGCATATGGCCTGTCAGGCGCTTCACGTTTTTAACAACTCGCGCCCGGCAGGGGCCGAGGTTTCACGGATGCAACCATTTCGCCGCGCGCGCGTTCGGGCCCGCAGCGAGCGCTTGCCTCCATCTTCTGGGCGATGCCGTTGTGGCGTGGCAGAGCCTTCCAGCCTGTGCCTCGCCTGAAAGGATGAGTGGGGACTCACCCAATATGTGGCGCAACCCCCCGTTGCAACGCCATGCCACGCCGCCGAAGGGACATCCGGTTGCCCGAGGGACTCGTGCGATCGGCCGCGCCAAAAGATGGAGCCGTCGCGTTTCTCCCGGCGTCGCGCGGCCGTATGGATGTTTAGCCGCTTCACAAATGAAACGTTTTGGTCCGCACGGACCATATCGGGCACAACCCCTCCCCGATCATCGTTCCGATCACATTTGACGGCGTTTGATACGCCTTTTCCATCACAAATGATGAAAAAGCGAGCAAACGCGCGTGCTGAAGTGCTCAAAAAGACTAGTAACCACACAGAAACAATTAGTTACACAGTCTCGAAAACGACGCACTCGGCAAATCCCACCTCTATATAAATCAAAGACTTAGCCTTAATGGCACGTTCGTCGCTCCATGTCCCGCAACCACGACGGACGGCCAGCGTCACAGCGGACCGGCCGCAAGAAAGCGGATACGCACAAGTGGGGACGGGGAACGGGCCAAAGGATCGCAGTCGAGGTCCGCCCGGGGGGAGGAAGGCCGGGCGGCACGCTGCAATGCCGCCCGGGGCGGGACCCGGAAACGGGACCGTCGAACGCGGGTAGCAGCACATTCAGGCGCGGGCCGGTCCCTGGAGAAGGTCGGACCGGTCCGCGGCGCCCAACGGGGTGCATGGCCTGCCGGGAGCAGCCACGCATCGGGCGACGCGCGCCGCAGCGGTCTCTGGCCGCGGCGGGGCCGCCTGGGCAGGGTGGAACGGGAACGCGCTCGCGCCAGCGGCCGCGGTCCGGTTTGGCCCGGCCGGCATTGCCGGCCGAAGCTTGTGCCCGGTCTCCAGCGGGCGCTTTTTTCCCATCAACCATGACGTGAAGGAGAAGGACATGAACACCATGTTCGAAGGCATCAAGCGTTTTGCACATGAGGAAGACGGCGCCGCTGGCATCGAATACGCGCTGCTGCTCGCATTCGTGGCCCTCTGCATGGTCGCCGCGGGTCCGGCGATCGAAACCGCGGTCACGACGATCTGGACCCGCATCCAGACCGCCCTGACGGCAGCTTCGACCTGAGTCGATCGGGTCGGGCGGTGCGCCGCGCGGCCCGGGAAGTGCGCCACTTTCCGGGCTTCGCGCCGCGCCTCCGTGCTTCATCGTTCAACGATTGAAAGGATCGCATCATGGCCATCGAACCCGTCAGCTCGCTGTCCCGCCTGCTGGAGCCGCTCGCCGCGCTCGCCGGCATGGCCACCGCCGGACAGCTGGGCCGCTTCGATGCGCTGACCGCCATCGGCCTGCTGGCGCTGGTGGGCACGGCCGCCGTGACCGATTTCCGCAGTCATCGTATTCCGAACCGGCTCGTCGCCACGGCCGCCATCGCGGCCCTGCTGCTGCAGATCGCGCTGCATGGGGCGGGCCCTGGCGCATGGCTCTGGTTCACCGGCCTCGCGGCCGGCATCGCGCCCTTCGTCGTGCTGTACCTCGTCAGCGCGGTGGGCGCGGGCGACGCAAAGCTGATGGCCTGCGTGGGCGCGTTCGTCGGCCCCGAGACCGCTCTCGAGATTCTGATCGCCACGCTGCTGTGCGGCGGGGCGATGGCAGTGTGGACCATGGTGATGCGCCGGCACGTGCGCCGCACGATGGCCGGGGTGATGGGCACGCTGCTGTGGCTGCCGTTCAGCTGGCGCGCCGGCAGCGAAGGCACCGCGCAAACGAACATGACGACCACCGCGCGGCTGCCCTATGCAGTCGCCATCGCGGGCGGCGTCCTGCTGGTCATGACGGGCGTCCTCTGACGCCGGCCACCGACGGGCATTCGACAGGCAACACAGGGAAGTCAGGAACGGGAGAAACATCATGGCCAGGTCAGACCGCAACGCACGCAACGCACGCAAGGACGGCGACAGCAACGCCGGCGACACCGCCGCCGCCAGCCAGCGCCCCTGCCCCTCCCGCTTCTGGAGCCGCTCGCCGCAGGGCGAGGCGCCGCTGCAGGCGGGCCGCCACATGCGGCAGCTCGCGGGCCGAATGTTCCGCTAGCGCAGCGACGCTCGCCCGCATTACCGCACCACCGCATCACGACCATGGCGCGCCGGCAACCGGCGCGGCCAGGGCGGCGTGCATGCGTTCGCACCGACAGACCGGAGGGACCTTGAAATGAGAAACGTACGCACACTGGTGATGCTGCTGGTCGCAGCCCTCGCGGGCCTGGCGGCGGTAGTGATGGCCTCGCGCTGGATGGTCCAGCAGAGCGCCGGCAGCACCACCAAGGTCGCGGTCGCTACCGCCGACATCAATCTCGGGCAACGCCTCGCGCCCGAGTTCGTCAAGCTCGTCGATTGGCCGCGCGAAAGCCTGCCGCCGGGCGCGATGCGCGACGTCGCCACGATCGACGGCCGCGTGACCAAGGCAAGTGTGATGCGCGGCGAGCCGATCCTCGAGTCGAAGCTCACGCCCGCGGGCACCAAGGGTGGCCTCTCGGCCGTCATTGCCGAAGGCAAGCGCGCGATCACCGTGCGCGTGAACGACGTGGTTGGCGTGGCGGGCTTCGCGCTGCCCGGCAGCTTCGTCGACATCATCGTCAATACGCAAAAGGACAAACCCGACGGCGCGCAACCCGAGCAATCGATCTCGAAGATCGTGCTCGAGAAGATCCTCGTGCTCGCCGTGGCGCAGGAAGTGAACCGCGACGAAACCAAGCCGAAGGTCGTCAACGCGGTAACCCTCGAAGTGTCGCCGGTCGAGGCGGAGAAACTCGACCTCGCGCGTAGCGTCGGCTCGCTCTCGCTCGTGCTGCGCAACCAGGTCGAGCAGCGCCCCGTCGATACGGCGGGCGCCACCAAGCGCAGCCTGCTCAACGAGCCCGTGGTGCAGGCCGCCGCGCCCGCGCCGGTCGTCCGTGCCGTGCAGGTCGTGCAACGCGTCGTCGAGAAAAAGCTCAACAGCCAGTGCGTCGGCGTGATCAGCGGCATGCAACAGAACCAGGAGTGCTTCTAAGCACCGTGTCCATATCCACCGGGGGAATCGAAATGAAAGCCAGCCATACGCCCGCGCGGACCCCACGGTCTACGCGCTCCACCGATCGCCCGCGCATGCGCCGGGTCCTGCGTACCACCACCCTCGCGAGCCTCGCGTTCGTCAGCGTCTGGCTGGCCAGCGAGCAGGTACAGGCCGCGGAGGAAGCGGCAGCGGCTTCGGCCGCCGCGGGGCAGCCGACACGCATCGCGGCGACGGGCCCGATCCAGCTGACCATCGGCGCCGCCGCCGCGCCGGCAGCACCGGCCGACGGCAGCATCAGCCGCGGCCCCAGCTGCGTCGGCGCCGCCGCCGAGCCCGAACAGGTCACCGTGCCCATCGGCAAGTCGCGCATGCTGCCGCTGCCCGAGCCCGTGCGCACGCGCACGCTCGGCAATCCGAGCATCGTCCAGGCGATGCTGGTCTCGCCGCAGACACTCTATGTGCTCGGCCTCGACGTCGGCACCACGAACATGATCGTGCAGGGACGCAGCGGCCGCTGCACGGTGATCGACGTGACGGTCGGTGCCGATCCGGCCGGCCTGCAGTCCGCGCTCCACTCGCTGCTGCCGCAGGCCCGCGCGGTGCGCGTCTCCGCGGCGGCCGACAGCCTCGTGCTGTCCGGCAATGTGCCGGACGCGATCGTCGCGCAGCAGATCATGGATATCGCCAACGCCTTCGTGCAGCGCCAGAGCCGCAGCCCGCTGCAGGCGCCGCAGCAGCCGATGGGCACGCCGGCGCCCACGCCGGGCACGCCTGGCATGCCGATGATGCCGGCCATGGCGATGGGCGGTGCGATGGGCGGTGCAATGATGCCGATGGCCAACAACCTTGCCGCCACGAGCAACGGCGGCATGCCCGTTCGCAACCCGCGCATCATCAACATGATGTCCGTCGATGCCCCGCAGCAGGTGATGCTCGAGGTGAAGGTGGCCGAGGTGTCGAAGACGCTCATCGACCAGCTCGGCGCGGCCGCGAACCTGCAGGGCGCGTTCGGCAGCTGGTCGTTCGGCCTGCTCGCGAACTTCCTCTCGGGCGCCTCGGGCGTGATCACCGGCTCGAAGGCGAACAACCTGCCCTTCCAGGTCGCGATCGACGCGCAGAAGGGCGACAGCCTCGTCAAGATCCTCGCCGAACCGAACCTGATGGCGATCAGCGGGCAGGAAGCGAGCTTCCTCGCCGGCGGCAAGGTCTTCATTCCCGTGCCGCAATCGACGTTCGGCGGCGTGACCTCGATCGTGCTGCAGGAAGAAACCTTCGGTGTGGGCCTGCGCTTCACGCCGACGGTGCTCGCCAACGGGCGCATCAACCTCAAGGTGGCACCGGAAGTCTCCGAACTGTCGCCGACGGGCGTCGCGCTCACCGCGCCGAACCTGTCCGGATCGACGATCCTGCCGCTGATCAATACGCGACGCGCGTCCACCACGCTGCAGGTGATGGACGGCCAGAGCTTCGCCATCGGCGGCCTGATCAAGAGCGGTGTGACGGGCAGCCTCAAGGGACTGCCCGGCGCGAGCGAGCTGCCGATTCTCGGCAACCTGTTCCGCAGCACGAACTTCCAGCAGGACCGCAGCGAACTGCTGTTCGTGGTAACGCCGCGTCTGGTCAAGCCGCTGCCGGCCAACTATCCGATGCCGACCGATTCGTTCGGGCCAGTGACGCCGGGCGAGGTCTTTATCAACGGCAATATGGAAGGCCACCCGCGCACGCCGCCGATGGTCGTGCCGCAGCCGCAACCGATGCCCGCCCCCGGCAGCGCCCTGCCCCCGACCACATCGATCGCGCCGGCGCCGGCAACGGTCAACACGGTTGCGGACCCTGCCGTCACCGCAACGCCGCTGGCACCGACGCCGCAGCAACCGGCGAGCGGCGGCTTCACACCGACGGCCGCGCTGCCGCCCTCCGCGCCCCCCGCCACGGCGTCCTCGCTGGCGGCGGCCAGCAGCACGCAGTAGTCCGCACGGCATCGTCAAGGAGACCGACATGAACTCACGTCCCATCGCCACCGCCCTCACCGTCCTCGGCGCGCTGCTCACGCTCGGCCTCGGGGGCTGCATGAACACCTCGCCCGTCTGGGACGCGCACTTCGGTGACGCCGTGCGCACCGTGCGCATGATGCAGACGCTCAATCCCAATGCGCCATACAACCCCGACCCCGTCACGGGCGTCGATGGCCGCGCGGCCACGTTCGCCATGGACCGCTACAACCAGTCCTTTCGCAATCCGCCGACCGACACCAATGCGTACGTGATCGGCGTGGGCGGCGGCAGCGTGGGTTCGCCCTGAACTTGCATCCAACGGAGATTCGCCATGGCAAAGCTTATCCTGGTGTCGGCCGACGACACCCGCGCACGGCAGATGCTGGCGCTGGCCCAGCAGGCCGACATCCAGCGCCAGCCGCAGCTCGTGTGCGCGGAGCCCGCCAAGGCGCTCGCCATGGCCGGCCTGATCCACACGTCGGATTTCCTCGTGCTGCAGGCGGACGAGTTCGACGCCGACGTGCTCGAACGGCTGCGCCAGCGCTTTCCGGAACCGGGCGACGTGCCCTGCATCCTCGTCACGCCGGCGCCGTCCGCGGACCTGCTGATGCGCGCGATGCGCATGGGCGTGCGCAGCGTGCTGCGCTGGCCGCTCGACCCGCGCGAATTCCACGCCGAGCTCTGCCGCGTGGCCGCGCGCACACCGGCCGAGATGCAGGCCGAGGCGCGCACCATTTCGTTCTCCTCGTGCAAGGGCGGTGCCGGCACCACCTTCGTCGCGGCGAACTTCGCGCATGCGGTGGCCGCGCTGCGCGGCAAGCGCGTGCTGCTCGTGGACCTCGTGCAGCAGTTCGGAGACGCCGCGTTCGTCGTCACCGACAAGAAGCCGCCCGCCACCATTGCCGATATCTGCCAGCAGGCGGGCCGGCTCGATCTCGCGCTGCTCGATGCATGCATCACGCATGCGCATCCGAATCTCGACGTGATCGCCGGCGCCGGCGATCCGGTCAAGGCCGGCGATCTCAAGGCCGCGCATCTCGAACTGATCCTCGACCTCGCGCGACCCGCGTACGACGTGCTCGTGTTCGACGTCGGGCAGGAGATCAATCCGTCGTCGATCATGGTGCTCGACCACAGCGACTCGATCCACTGCGTCACGCAACTGTCGCTGCCCTACCTGCGCGCGGGCCGCCATCTGCTGGACATCTTCCGTTCGCTCGGCTACCCGGCCGAACGCACGCAGCTGGTCGTCAACCAGTTCGATCGCCACGCACCCATCACCGGACGCACGCTCGAGGAAACCCTCGGCGCGCGCGTGGCCCATACGCTGCCGCACGATCCGAAGACCGCGCGCGAAGCGGCCAACCAGGGCGTGCCCGTGCTGCAGCTCGCGCCGCACAGCGCGATCTCGCGCGCGTTCACGCGCATGGTCGATGACATGTTCCCGCAGGCCGGCGCGCGCGAAGAAGGCTTGTTCTCGCGGCTGCTGGGCCACCGCGCCGCGCCGGCCCGGCCGCTCGCGCTCGGCAAGCAGGCCTGACGCCGCCACCGATCGAGACCCCCACGGAGAACCGCCATGTCCCTGCGCGCCCAACTGTTCGAGAAAGCCGGCGAGGCCATGCCGGACCATGTGGTGGCCGCCGATACCGGCACCGCGGCCAACGCCTGCCATCCGGGCGGCGGTAGCGCCCAGCCCCCCGGGTCGGGCGCCAACGCCGCCTATCAGCAACTCAAGCTCGATATCCACGCGGCCATCATCGAGCGCGTGGAACTGGAAAAGCTGCAGCGCCTCACGCCCGATCAGGTACGCCGTGAAATCGCGGTGCTCGTCGAGCGCATCATCGAGGAACGCAATATCCCGATCAACGAGGCCGAACGGCGCAGGCTCGTCTCCGACGTGCGCGACGAGATGCTCGGCTACGGTCCGCTGGAACCGCTGCTCGCCGATCCCACGATCTCGGACATCCTCGTCAACACCGCGAGCAAGGTCTACGTGGAACGGCGCGGCAAGCTCGAACTCACCGACGTGACGTTCCACGACGACGCGCACCTGCTCAAGGTGATCGACCGCATGGTCTCGCGCGTGGGCCGGCGCATCGACGAATCGAGCCCGATGGTCGATGCGCGCCTGCCCGACGGCTCGCGCATCAACGCGATCATCCCGCCCTCGGCCGTCGATGGCCCGCTGCTGTCGATTCGCCGCTTCGCGGTGAATCCGCTGATGGTCAAGGACCTGGTCGAACTCCAGACGCTGACGCCGCCGATGGCGCAGCTGATCGAGGCGATGGTCAAGGCCAAGCTCAATATCCTGATCTCCGGCGGCACCGGCAGCGGCAAGACCACGATGCTGAACATCCTCTCGGGCTTCATTCCCGCCAGCGAGCGCGTGGTGACCATCGAGGACGCGGCCGAACTGCAGCTGCGGCAGGACCACGTGCTGCGGCTGGAAACGCGTCCGCCCAACATCGAGGGCCGTGGCGAGATCACGCAGCGCTCGCTCGTGCGCAATGCGCTGCGGATGCGCCCGGACCGCATCATCCTCGGCGAAGTGCGCGGCGCGGAAGCGCTCGACATGCTCCACGCGATGAACACCGGCCACGAAGGCTCGCTCGCCACGATCCACGCGAACAGCCCGCGCGACGCGCTCACGCGCCTCGAGAACATGGTCAGCATGGCGGGCCTCTCGCTGCCGCCGCGCACGATGCGCCAGCAGATCACGTCCGCCATCACGGTGATCCTGCAGGTATCGCGGCTGACCGATGGCCGCCGCAAGCTGCTGAGCATCCAGGAAGTCACGGGCATGGAGAGCGACGTCGTCAACATGCAGGAGATCTTCACGTTCAAGCGCTCGGGCGTCGATGCCGACGGCCGGGTCAAGGGCTACTTCTGCGCGACGGGCGTGCGGCCGCACTTCTCGGACCGCCTCGCCGCGTTCGGGCTGTCGGTGCCCGAGCGGCTCTACGAGCCTTCGATACGGTTCGACGTCTGATTGGAGACCGCCATGGACAACACGCTGATCGGCTTCGCGCTGTCGCTCTTCATCGCCATCGTCGTGATGCTCGCGCTCGGCTATCAATGGTGGATGCGCCGCCATAGCGCGGCCGCGCGCCGCTTCGACCGCCGCCTGCGCGCGGTGTCGGAAGCGAGCTGGCAGGAAGACGGCAACGGTGCCGGCTCCATCGTCAAGGACCGCGCGTTCAGCCGCTCGCCATTCGTCGCGGCGCTGCTCGAGCGCATGCCGCGCATCCACGCGCTGGACCGCATGCTGATGCAGTCGGGGCTGCGGTGGAACGTCTCGACGTTCACGACCATCACGTTCCTGCCGCCGGTGGCGCTGTGGCTGCTGGGCCGGCTGCTGGGCGTGCCCGACCTCATGCTGACCGTCGCCTGCCTCGGCTGGCTCGTGCTGCCGTTCTGGCACGTGCAGCGCCGCCGCGCGCGCCGGCTCGCACGCATCGAGATGCAGTTGCCCGAGGCCGCGGACATGATCAGCCGCGCGCTGCGCGCCGGCCACTCGTTCTCGAGCGCGCTCGATATGGCCGGTGCCGAATTGTCCGATCCGCTCGGCGCCGAGTTCCGCACCACGTTCGACGAGATCAACTACGGCGCCTCGATGCACGATGCACTGACCAACCTGGCCGAGCGCGCGCCGCTGCCCGACCTGCGCTACCTCGTCATCGCGGTGCTGATCCAGCGGGAGTCGGGCGGCAATCTGGCCGAGATTCTCGGCAACGTCGCCTACATCATTCGCGAACGCATGAAGCTCATGGGCCAGGTGCGCGTGCTGTCGGCCGAGGGGCGGCTGTCCGGCATCATCCTCGCGTTGCTGCCGTTCGGGCTGGCGGGCGCGATGTACCTCGTGAACCCCGGCTTTCTCAAGCCGCTGCGCAACGATCCGGCCGGACCGTGGATCGTCGGCTATGCGCTGCTGCTGATGGCGCTGGGACTCGTGTGGATGCGCCGGATCGTGCGGATCCATATCTAGACACCGGGAGATCGCCATGAGGAGTGCGACATGAAAGTCGAACAGATCGCGGTACTGGTGCTGACGTTCGTGCTGGCCTTTGGCGCGGCGCTCGCGGCGATGTTGCTGCTCCAGCCCGATGCTTCGCGCAAGCGCATCCAAGAGGCTTCGCGCGCCACGGCCGGGGAGGACGACACGCCGTCGGTCCTGCAGGACGAATGGCTGCAACGGCTCGCGCAGGCATCGAAGCCCCTCGCGAAGCTCGCCGTGCCGAAGGAAGGCTGGGACGGCTCGGTGCTGCGCACGCGCTTCATGAACGCCGGCTGGCGCAGCCCCGCGGCGATTCCCGTCTACTTCGCGGCCAAGACCGCGCTGGCACTTGCGTTCCCGCTTGCGGTGTTCCTCGCCACGGGCGGTGTGGTCAGCGAGGACAACCCGCGGCTGTTGCCCATCGCGATGCTCGCCGCGGCCATCGCGGGCTTCTACCTGCCGGACCTCGTCCTGCGCCGGCGCATCCGCCAGCGCAAGCAGGAAATCTTCGAGGCGTTCCCCGATGCGCTGGACCTGATCACGGTCTGCGTGGAGGCGGGCCTCGCGCTCGATGCGGCGCTGCTCAAGGTGGTGGAGGAACTGCGCAGCCAGCGCGGCGCGCTGGGCGAAGAGCTCGAACTGCTGGTGCTGGAGTTGCGCGCCGGCCTCTCGCGCGAAAAGGCACTGCGCAATCTCGCGCTGCGCACGGACGTCGATGACGTGGACATGCTGGTCAGCATGCTCGTTCAGGCGGACCGCTTCGGCACGAGCATCGCGGAGTCGCTGCGCGTGCAGGCCGATACGCTGCGCACACGGCGCCGACAGCGCGCCGAGGAATGCGCGGCGAAGATCGCGGTCAAGCTGCTGTTCCCGCTCATCTTCTTTATCTTTCCGTCGCTGATGGTCGTACTGCTCGGCTCGCCCGCGCTGCAGTTCTATCGCGCGCTCATGCCGTTCATGATGGGACAGGGCGGATAGCCGCCCACGCTGCCATGCAAGGGGGGATTCCCATGACTGCACGCATCCTTCGTCGCGCTCGCACGCGTGGCGCCAGCGCCGTCGAGTTCGCGCTCGTGGCCCCGTTGTTCTTCCTCACGTTCTTTTCCATCATCGACTTCAGCGCGATGATGTGGGCCAACCTCACCATGCAGCACGCGGTGCGCGAAGGCGCGCGCTATGCGGTGACGGGCCAGACCAACCTCGACCCCAACACGAGCAGCCAGCAGCGCTATCGCGCCGTGCTCGAGAAAATCCACGACAGTTCGCTCGGGGTGTACGACATGTCCGGCGCGCAGGTCACCACGCGGGTCAACGGTACCTCGCAGGCCAGCGGCGCGGGCATGTTCGGCTCGGCCGGCGACATCGTGATCATCGAGGTCACCTGCAACTGGCCGCTGCTCACCCCCGTCGTGGCCGCGTTCTACACCTCCACCGGCGGCAAGTACCGCTTTCGCGTGGCGGCCACCATGCGCAACGAGGCCTTCTGATGACTCCCGCACGCACCCTCCGGACCCAGCGTGGCACGCAACGCGGCATCGCCGTGATCGAGTTCGCGATCCTGATGCCGATCTTCGTGTTCCTCACGCTGCCCGTCATCGACTTCGCCCGCGCGATCCAGGCCAACCTCATCCTCGTCAACCTCACGCGCGAAGGCGCCAGCCTGGCGTCGCGCAGTTCGCAGACGCCGCAGGTCATCATGAACTCGCTCGCGCAGACCACGCCGCCGCTCGATATGGGCCGGCGCGGCATGATCTACGTGACCAAGGTGATGGGCAATGCCGAGAACTGCAACAAGTCCGGCACCAACTGCACGGTCCGCAATATCGTGCTCGAGCAATATCGCTGGACGGGCGGCTGGAGCATGGGCGGCAGCGCGCCCGCCAGCAAGACGTACGGCAGCTGCAGCCGCTGGGGCAACGACGGCAGCTGTTCGAGCCTGCCCTCGCCCGGCACCGGCTCGCCCACCGCCAACACGATGCCCGGCAAGATCGCCGACGGGCAGGTCATCTGGGTCGTGGAGTCGTACTACAGCTTCAACATGTTCTTCCAGGGTCTGGGCATCGGCACGCTGCGGATGCCGACGCTCGGCCCCAACCTGTATTCCTCGACGGTGTTCTGAGCGAAGCCAAGCGGCAGGAGGCACCATGAAACCCCTCTCCCCACGACATGCACGTCAGCAAGGCCAGATCACGATCATCGCCGCGCTGACGATGATCGGACTCGCGGGCATCGTCGGGCTGGCGGTGGACGCCGGCATGGCGTACGTCACCAAGGCGCGCCTCAACGCGGCCGTGGACTCGGCCGCCGTGGCCGCCGCGCGCGCCGTCACCAACGGCACGACGCAGGCCCAGCAGACCGCCTCGGCACAGCAGGCCGCCTCCGACTTCTTCCACGCGAACTTCGCCAACGGCTATCTGCGCGGCACGCCGTCGCTCAACACCCCGACCGTGCAGTTCGAACAGGGCAAGGTCACGATTTCGGTTTCCGCCACGAGCACGATGCCCCTCACGCTGCTCAAGGTCCTCGGCTTCAACAACGTCGCGGTCGCGGCCACGTCCACGACGATCCGCAAAGACCTCGACATGATCTTCGTGATCGACTCGTCGGGCTCGATGGGTCCGGTCTGGAGCACCGTGCGGTCCAATGCCAACAGTTTCCTGAACCAGTTCAGCCCGACGACCGATCGCGTGGGCCTGGTACATTTTTCGTCGGGTGGCCTCACGGACATTCCCATCCGCACGTCGCAGCGGGGCTTCGACCGGCCCACGATGCAGACGACCATCACCAATATGAGCAACGGCGGCAACACGAACTATGCCGAGGGGCTCTGGCAGGCACGCGCGCAGCTCAACAGCATTCTGCAGACCAACCGGTCGAGCCTGCGCGTGGTGGTGTTCTTCTCCGACGGGCGGCCCAATACGATCGCGGCCACGTACCAGCTCAACGGCAATCGCACCTGCGCGGGCGGCATCACGGCGTCTTCCCCCACCGCGACGCCGAGCGGCTACTACACGTTCGACAAGCAGAACTCGACCATGGGCGGCAACTGCGACGCGGTCAATGGCAACAAGGCGCCGACGCAGATGCCCACCTACTACAACGTGCACAACGCGAACGATACCGAGTTCCTGATCGTCGGCAGCAAGCCCAACACGGTGACGGCCGCCACCAACGGCAACAATCTCGCACGCAATGTCTACAACGCGGCGGCCAACGTACCGCTGGCCATGGCGTCGTCCATGCGCGACGCGGGCGTGTATATCTTCACGCTCGGCCTCGACGGCAACGGCGGCTTCGACGCGGATCTGCTGCGGAACATGGCCAATACCCCAGACGCCCCGTCTTACAACAACAAGCAGACAAGTGGCGTGTACTGCTACGCGGCCACGATCAACGACCTGCGTCCCTGCTTCGCGAAACTGGCCTCGGAGATCCTGCGCATTTCCAAATAGCTGTGGGAGAATCGGATGCCTGATCCTTCACGCATCCGGGAGTTGCCCATGAAGCTGCGCCTGCTCAGCGATCTCCACCTCGAGCACGACATGCCGCAGGACGTGCCCACCTGCGACGCGGATCTCGTGATCCTCGCCGGCGATATCGCCAACGGTCGCGAGGGCGTCGATTGGGCCGCGCGCACGTTCGACGTGCCCGTGGTCTATGTGCCGGGCAATCACGAGTACTACGAGAGCAATTTCGCGCTGGTCGATCGGCAGCTCGCGGCCGCGTCGGCCGAGTTCGGCCATGTGATCGTGCTCAACGAGGCGGTGGCGGAATTTGCCGATCGCGACGGGACGCGTGTGCGCGTCATCGGCACCACGTGGTGGACCGACTACCAGCTGTTCGGCGCGGCGCGCTTCGACGACGCGATGGCGGCCTGCGCGAGCGTCATGGTGGACCATCGGCTGATCCACACGGCTTCGGAAGACGGGACGCTTCGGCGCTTTACGCCCGCCGATGCGCTGGCCCGGCACCGGCGCGCGACGGCATGGCTCGAGGCAACGCTCGCGCAGCCGTTCGACGGCAAGACCGTCGTGGTCACGCATCACGGCCCCGATATCGGCAGCCTCGATGCGCGTTATGCGCACGATATCGTGTCGGCGGGCTTCCTCTCGCAACGGCCGGACCTGGTCATGCAGACAGATTTGTGGGTGCATGGGCATACGCATACGGGCTTCGACTACCGCATCGACGATGCCCGTGTGGTCTGCAACCCGCGCGGCTACCGGTCGCGACGGACGGGGGAGATGGAGAACCCGCGGTTCGACTGGAACTACGTCGTGGAGATCTGAAGCGGACAGCGCTGAAGCGTCGGAGAGCGCTGAAGCGCCGGCTAACGCTTCCTGTTCGCAATCTGCTCATGCACGTCGTGCGACAACTCGAGCAGCACGTCGCGGCCGATGCCGCCCGATACGGCATAGCCGAAATCGCCATCGATCCAGTAGAACACATTGACGGACCCATCCTGATAGAGCCGGAACGCGGTCGTGCCACTGTCCGCCTTGCGCCGCGACACGCATAGCGTGATCCGCTGCCCCTGCGCATCGCGATACATGAACTGGGCGACATCGCCATTGGCATCGGGCAGCAGCCGCCCGCCCACGAGTTCGAACCCGCTGCGCGTGAGCATCGGCGGATGCACATCGGTCCCGAGCCGCTGCGCAAGCCAGTTCACGAAGTCCTGCTCGTGCCCGCCATCCATCGCCGTCGGCCGCACGATATCGGGCATGAACACCACATGCGCGAGCGCCGCGCGGCGCGCAAAGCCCGACGAGGCGTCGCCGCCCTGCGACGCCACCACCACGCGCGACGACGGCCCGCCGCTCATGACGCCGCCCATGACGCCGCCCATGACGCCACCCATGCCGATGCCGATCCCTACGCCGAGCGCCAGCATCGCGGCCATCGCAAACGCCACGGTCATTCGCGACCGGCGCCGCGCATTGGCGGCCGGCCATAATCGCCGCGGCACGGCCTCGTCGAGCACGGCGTCGTATCGCGCATGCAGCAGGCGCTTCTGCGCAAGGTAGTCGTCCACGCGCGCCACGAGCACCGGATCGGACTCGAGCGCGCGCTCCACGGCCGCCCGCCGCTCGGCGGACAGCTCGCCATCGACATAGGCATGCAGTTCGAGTTCGCCGATGGCCGCGTCGGCCGGGCCCGTTGGTCGTTCGTCGTTCATCGCACCACCCTCAGTTTCGTCGCGGCGCCCTGCCCGAGGTCGCCGGCTTCTCCCGCCACCAGCGCGCGCAGCCGTTCGCGTCCGCGCGACAGGCGCGACATCACGGTGCCCAGCGGAATGCCGAGCGTCTGCGCCACCTCGGCATAACTCATGTCCTCCAGACCGACCAGCAGCACCACCTCGCGCTGTTCGGCCGACAGCTTCGCCAGCGCCGCGTCGAGGTCGCGCAACTCCAGCGCGCGCGCCTGGCCGTCGGGGGTCCCCGCCAGGCCGGCAAACCCCGCGGCGTCGATGGCGGCATCGAGCACATCGCCCTCCATCGCCACATGCGGCGCGCGCGCGGATGCCCGCCGCGCCTGGTTGGCGTGGACGTTATGCATGATCGCGAACAGCCATGCGCGCGCATCGCCGTCCGGCCGGTACTGGTGCGCATGGCCGAGCGCGCGTTCCAGCGTGTCCTGCACGAGATCGTCCGCCAGTTCCCGGTTCTGGATCAGCGCACGCGCGTAGCGGCGCAGCCGCGGCACATGGTCGATCAGGACATCCCGGATGTTCATCGTCGGTTTCCGTTGGCGGCGGCATCGAGCCGCCCTTACCCGAGGCATACACGGGCAGCCGCGAGTTTATTCCAGCGTGCCGGCAAATTTTTTATTTGCGCCACGTGGCGGAATAAGCGCGTGGCGGCCGTGTATACCCGGCAACAACCCCGATGGAGAGATCCCATGCCACGACGCGCGAACGCATCCGGCCCGAGAGCACCAGTCCCGACAGCACCGGTCCCGACAGCACCGGTCCCGAGAGCACCGGCCCCGAGAACAAGACGGCCGCGAAGCCAGCTGGGCCTGCTGGCGTTGCTGACGCCGCTTGTCGTCCTTCCTGCCTTTGCGGCGCCGCCCGCCGGCGAGGCGGCTTTCATCGCCGAGAACGATGCCGCCATGGCCAGGATGATGAAAGACATGGACATCCAGCCTACCGGCGACATCGACCGCGACTTCGTCGCCATGATGACGCCGCACCATCAGGGTGCCATCGAGATGGCGCAGGCCGTGCTGCGCCATGGCAAGAACGAGCAGCTGCGGCGCATCGCGCAGGAAATCATCGTCGATCAGCAGCAGGAGATCGCCGCCATGCAGCTCGCGCTCGGCCAGCCGGCCCCGCCATCGGCCCCGGCCCCTACCGCGCCGGGTGGGGCGGCTCCGACCGCGGCGCCGGCGGCCGCCACCGCGCCATCGGGCACGCATTCCCACGCGATGTCCATGTCGCATCACGACTGACGCGTCCTCTTGCACACCCATACATCCCAACGACCCAAGCCCCGATGACACATCACCCGCTTACCCGCCTCGCCGCCGCGCTCGCCGCTGGCATCGCCCTCACCGCCACCGCCGCCACCGCCTGGGCCGGCCAGGCCCCGGGCGCAGCCAGCGCCGCCGACATTCCCATCAGCCACCGCGACCGTCTCTACGCGGCCGAGCAGTTCTCGAACACGGTATCGGTCACGGACCCCGCCGATAACCGCCTGCTTGGCGTGATCCGCCTCGGCGATCCGTCCCCGGGCAACTTCAGCCCGCTCTATCGCGGGCAGGTGCTCGTGCACGGCATGGGCTTCTCCCCCGACCACCGCACGCTCGCCGTGGTATCCATCGGCTCCAACTCGGTCACGTTCATCGACACGCAGACCAATACGGTCAAGCACACGACCTACGTCGGCCGCTCGCCGCACGAGGCCTTCTACACGCCAGACGGCAAGGAGGTCTGGGTCACCGTGCGCGGGGAGAACTACGTGGCCGTGCTCGATGCGAACACGTTCGAAGAGAAGACACGCATCGTCACGCCGGCGGGCCCCGGCATGCAGATCTTCTCGCCCGACGGCAAGTACGGCTATATCTGCTCGTCGTTCAATCCCGAGACCAAGGTCGTCTCCGTGGCCGATCACAAGATCGTCGGCACCGTGAAGCAGGAAAGCCCGTTCTGCCCGAATATCGCCGCCTCGCCGGACGGCACGCAGGTCTGGTTCACGCTCAAGGATGTGGGCCGCACGCAGGTGTTCGATGCCAGGCCGCCGTTCGCGCCGATCCGGACGATCGACACCGGCCCGATCACCAACCATGTGAACTTCGCGCGCACGCCCAAGGGAACGTTCGCCTATATCACCGTCGGCGGCCTCAACGTGGTCAAGGTCTTCCGCACCGACGATTTCTCGCTGGTGGCGACGATTCCGGTCGGCAAGCTCCCGCACGGCGTGTGGCCCTCGGCCGATGGCACGCGCATCTATGTGGGCCTCGAGAACGCGGACGCGCTTGCCGCGATCGATACCGCCACGCAGCGCGTGGTCGCCAATGTGCCGATCGGCCAGGCGCCGCAGGCCATCGCCTACGTGCCAGACGCGGTGCCCGAAGGCGACGGCACGCAGAACCTGCAGCCGCTCGGCGTGGCCGGGCAGGTCTCGCATCTGACGCTCGCGCCGGCCGGTGCCAGCGCGGCCGCGGCCCCTACCAGCGTCTCGCTGTTCGATCAGGGCCTCGTGCAGGTGCTGCAGGCATCGGTGACGGGTCTGCAGCCCAGGGCGCCGTATGTGCTCGCGCTGGCCGACAACGCCGACGGCAGCGGCAACGTGCAGCCGCTCGCGTCGTTCATGACCAATCCCGCGGGCTCGGCCATCGTCAATTCGATCGGCCCGATCCGCCAGGTTGTGACGCCGGACCACGCGCCGACCCACGCGCCGACCCACGCGCCGACCCACGCGCCGACCCACGCGCCGACCAATCCCGCAACCGACAAGCGCCGCTACCTGATGGTGGCGCCGCAGGCCGACGGCAAGCCCGGCGCGCCGGTCCAGCTCCAGCAGCAATAACCGCACGCCAATGAAAAAACCCCCGCGGGTTCGCACCCGCGGGGGTTTTTCTTGAAGCAGGCCGATGGAGGCCGGCTGTCAGGCAAATTACATCATGCCTTCCATGCCGCCCATGCCACCCATGCCGCCCGGCATTGCCGGCGCCGATTCTTCCTTCGGCGTTTCCGCCACGGCGCAGTCGGTCGTCAGCATCAGCGACGCCACCGAAGCGGCGTTCTGCAGCGCGGTGCGGGTCACCTTGGTCGGGTCCAGCACGCCCATTTCCACGAGGTCGCCGTACTCGCCGGAGGCCGCGTTGTAGCCGTAGTTGCCCTTGCCTTCGATGACCTTGGCCACGACGACCGAGGCTTCTTCACCGGCGTTCAGCACGATCTGGCGCAGCGGCTCTTCCATCGCGCGCAGCACGATCTTGATACCGGCGTTCTGATCGGCGTTGTCGCCCGTCAGGCCCGAGATGGCAGCGCGAGCGCGCAGCAGTGCAACACCACCGCCGGGGACGATGCCTTCTTCCACGGCAGCGCGGGTTGCGTGCAGCGCGTCTTCCACGCGTGCCTTCTTTTCCTTCATTTCGACTTCGGTGGCAGCGCCAACCTTGATCACGGCAACACCGCCGGCCAGCTTGGCCACGCGCTCTTGCAGCTTTTCACGGTCGTAGTCCGAGGTCGCTTCTTCGATCTGGGCACGGATTTGCTTCACGCGGCCTTCGATGGCCGATGCGTCGCCAGCACCGTCGATGATGATGGTGTTTTCCTTGCCGATCTCGATGCGCTTGGCTTGACCCAGGTCTTGCAGGGTAGCCTTCTCGAGCGTCAGGCCGATCTCTTCGGCGATCACGGTACCGCCGGTCAGGATGGCGATGTCTTCCAGCATGGCCTTGCGGCGGTCGCCGAAGCCCGGAGCCTTGACGGCGGCGGTCTTCAGGATGCCACGGATGTTGTTCACCACGAGGGTCGCCAGGGCTTCGCCTTCGACGTCTTCAGCGATGATCAGCAGCGGACGGCCAGCCTTGGCCACTTGCTCCAGCACCGGCAGCAGGTCGCGAATGTTCGACACCTTCTTGTCGAACAGCAGCACGAACGGGGAGTCCAGGGCAACAACCTGCTTTTCCGGGTTGTTGATGAAGTACGGCGACAGGTAGCCGCGGTCGAACTGCATGCCTTCCACGACTTCCAGCTCGTCGGCCAGCGACTTGCCGTCTTCCACGGTGATCACGCCTTCCTTGCCGACCTTGTCCATCGCTTCGGCGATACGCTCGCCGATCGAGGCATCGCTGTTGGCCGAGATGGCGCCAACCTGAGCGATTTCCTTGCTGGTCGTCGTGGGCTTGCTCAGCTTCTTGAGCTCTTCCACGGCGGAGGCCACGGCCTTGTCGATGCCGCGCTTCAGATCCATCGGGTTCATGCCGGCGGCCACGAACTTCATGCCTTCGCGCACGATCGACTGGGCCAGCACGGTTGCGGTGGTGGTACCGTCACCGGCGTTGTCGCTGGTCTTGGAAGCCACTTCCTTGACCATTTGCGCGCCCATGTTCTGGAGCTTGTCCTTCAGTTCGATTTCCTTGGCCACGGACACACCGTCCTTGGTCACGGTCGGGCCGCCGAAGCTGCGCTCCAGCACCACGTTACGACCCTTCGGGCCCAGCGTAACCTTCACTGCGTTGGCGAGGATGTTCACGCCTTCGACCATCTTGGCACGGGCGGCGTCGCCGAACACTACGTCTTTTGCTGCCATGTTCTGATTCTCCTGATGCTGTACGAGGTGGATGCGAAAAAATTACTTCTGCACCACGGCCATGATGTCTTCTTCGCGCATGACCAGCAGTTCCTGGCCATCCACCTTCACGCCCTGGCCGGCGTACTTGCCGAACAGCACGCGGTCACCCACCTTGACGTCGAGGGCGATCGAGTTGCCCTTGTCGTCCTTCTTGCCGGGGCCCACGGCCAGCACTTCGCCCTGATCGGGCTTTTCCGCGGCGTTATCGGGAATCACGATGCCGGACGCGGTCTTGGTTTCGTTGTCCAGACGCTTCACGATCACGCGGTCGTGCAAGGGACGCAGATTCATACGGACTCCTAATACAAAAAGTGAGTTTTGATCCACAAATGGCCGTCCAGTCTTGAACATCCGGACGACCATCAGGTTTCCATCGGGAAGGGGTTGGCACGCTTCACGTGCCTGCGGGTGAATGCTGTTAGCACTCAGGCCCGACGAGTGCTAATTATAAGGACGGGGTATGTCCTTTTCAAGGCAGGAACTTGATACGGGTTTTCCCTAATGTCTTGAAAGATTCACGTGGGAAGTCAGTAATTCAGCGCCGGCCGCCAGTCGCCCCGGCCTTCCGGGGTGTAGTCCAGCAGGCTCCAGAGCGGCCAGATCGGATCCACGTGGCGCGGATCCTGGCCGTCCTCGCCCTTGGTGAACATCAGCTCGGTCCCGTAGAAATGGCGCAATTCCCCGTCGCGGCGGGTGAACACGTTGAGCATCGGCATCTGGGCGCCCTCGGCGGTTTCGCCATGGTAGTCGGCGTTATACGCGTTATTGGCCGACGACAGCAGCCGCATGTGTGCCCAGCCGCGCTGCCGGGCATAGGCGAGCAGGCGCTCCAGCGGCGAACGGGCCACCACGGCAAAGCCGATGCGCTGGCGCGCGTGCGGGACCACGTCGTCGATCGCATCGAGGATCGACGTGCACGACGGGCAGGCCTGCTTCATGTTCGGTCCGTACATGAAGTTGTAGAGCACCAGCGTGTCCTGCCCCGGCGCAAACAGTTCCGAGAGCCGCACCTGCCCCGGCTGGCCGGGCATGGCCTGCTCGAACAGATAGTCTTCCTCAACGCGCCCGCCCGGCGGCAGCGCGCGGCGCATCGCGGCCACGGCTTCGGTCTGGCGGCGCAGCGCGATTTCGGCCTCGAGCAGCGCGTCGCGCGCGGCGCGGTAGTCGGCCGATTCGTTCGGATAGCGATGGTCGTGCAATGCTGGCATCGTCATGTCTCCTCGTTGGAAAGCCCATGGAAAGCGCGTGGGAAGCGACTCGGTACCAAGTGCGAAACATGGCGTAATACGGAGAAACACACCGTAATACGCCACGTGTAACCGGACATACACGGGCACCCCCGCGAGGCTTACAGTGAATCTGTCCGCGATGGCTGCCCCGAGCAGACCGTCGCGCGCCTGCTTGCCCGTCAAGCCCGACCGACAGAGTCCGCCAATGACCGCTCCCCCACCAGGTGCCGCGCGCGCCGCCGTTGCCGCCACCCTCACCACGCTCGCGCTCGCCGCGCTGGCGGCGCTCTCCGGATGCACGGTCGGCCCCGACTACGTCAAGCCTACGCTCTCCGACCAGCAATTACCGGCCAATTGGCGCGAGGTGCCGCCGCCCGACGACCAGTGGAAGGTCGCGCAGCCGGCCAGCATCGATCCGAACCAGGACTGGTGGACCGCCTATGGCGATGTGACCCTGAATGGACTCGTCGATGCGGCCATGGCGGCCAATCAGACGCTACGGCAGGCGGAAGCGAGCTATCGGCAGGCGCGCGCGCTCACGCAGCAGGCGCGGGCCGGGCTGTTCCCGACGCTCGGCGCGGAGGTCTCGACGGGCCGCGGCCGCGCGTCGTCGAATGGCGTGCCGGCCGTGTCGAACAGCCATGCCGCGTTGCTCGATGCCAGCTGGGAAGTCGATCTGTGGGGCCTCGTGCGCCGCGCCGTGGAAGCCGCGCGCGACACCGAGCAGGCCACGGCGGCCGACCTGGCCGCCGCGCGGCTCGCCATTCAGGCCGAGGTCGCGCAGGACTACGTCCAGTTGCGCACGACCGACGTGCTCAAGGATCTGTTCGCGCGCACGGTCGCCGCCGACGAGGAGTCGCTGAAGCTCACGCAGAGCCAGTTCCGCGCGGGCATCGCCACCGATGCGGACGTGTCGCTGGCACAGGTCACGCTCGAATCCGCGCGCGCGCAGGGCATCGACCTCGACGTCCAGCGCACGCAACTCGAACATGCGCTGGCCGTGCTCACGGGCCATGCGCCCGGCGCCTTCGCGCTCGCGCAGGCCGCACCCGGCACGCCGGTCACGATGCGGCTGCTCGCGCCGCCGCCGGGCCTGCCGTCCACGCTGCTCGAACGCCGTCCCGATATCGCCGCCGCCGAACGCCGGATGGCGGCCGCCAATGCGCAGATCGGCGTGGCGCGCGCCGCGTACTACCCGCAGCTGACGCTGTCCGCATCGGGCGGCGGCAGCAGTGCGAACCTTGCCAACTGGTTTATCGCGCCGGGCCGGGTATGGTCGCTGGGCGCGGGCCTCGCGCAGACCATCTTCGACGGCGGCCTGCGCAGCGGGCGCAACGATCAGGCCGTCGCGGCCTATGATGAAAGCGCGGCCGCATACCGCCAGACCGTGCTCTCGGGCCTGCAGGAAGTGGAAGACAGCCTGTCCGCGCTGCGTGTGCTCGATCAGGAAGTGGTGGTGCAAGACCGCGCGGTGGATGCCGCGCGGCGCGCCGAGCGCGTGTCGCTCGCGCAATACCGCGCCGGCACCGCGCAATACCTGACCGTCATCACCGCGCAGCAGCTGGCGCTGACCAACGAGCGCACGGCCATCACGCTGCGCGGCCGCGCGTTCGCGGCCAGCGTTGCACTCGTCAAGGCGACCGGTGGCGGATGGCAGACCGATGCATTGCGGTCTCCACCGCCGATGACTACCCACGACGCACCGGCCGTCGCCGCCCAGCGCTGAACCGCGCGCCGCTCTCATACGCCCCGCATACCAACCGATCCCTTGCCATGACCGCCGCAGCCCGACCTCACAAGCACGCCCGCGCACGCATCGCCATCGCGGCGATCCTCCTCGTCTGCGTGGGCGGGTACGTTGCCACGCGCGTGTTCGCGCCCAAGCCGGGCAAGCCCCCCACGCCGCCCGTCGGCGTGACCACGGCCCGCGCACAGGCGCAGGACGTGGATATCGGCCTCGTCGGCGTCGGCACCGTGCAGGCGATGCAGACCGTCACGGTCAAGCCGCGCATCGACGGACAGCTGGAGAGCGTGGGCTTCGTCGAGGGGCAGGACGTGAAGCAGGGACAGGTACTCGCGCGCATCGACCCGCGCACGTTCCAGGCGCAGTTGCAGCAGGCGCAGGCCACGCGCGCGCGCGACGCGGCCAACCTCGCCAACGCGAAGCTGGACCTCACGCGCTTCCAGGGACTGATCACGGAAAACGCGACCACGCAGCAGACGCTCGATACGCAGCGCGCAACGGTGGCGCAGCTCGAAGCCGCGGTGCGTAACGATGACGCGCAGATCGCGCTCGCGCGTGTGCAGCTCGACTTCACGACGATCACCGCGCCGCTGGCCGGCCGCGTCGGCGCGCGCCTCGTCGATCCCGGCAATATCGTCCACGCGACCGATACCACGGGTCTCGTCGTGATCCGGCAGATCGATCCCATCGACGTGGTGTTCACGCTGCCCGAAGAAGCGGTGTCGCGCATTCATGACGCCACGCACGACGACACCACCCCACTGGCCGTCGATGCCAACGAGCGCGAGTCCGGCAAGCGGCTCGGCGAGGGCAAGCTGATTCTCGTGAACAACACGATCGATACCACGAGCGGCACCATCCAGCTCAAGGCGCGCTTTCCGAACCCGACCCATGCACTGTGGCCGGGCCAGTACGTCGATGCGCGCCTCGTACTGGGCCAGCGCACGCAGGCGATCACGGTGCCCTCTTCCGCCATCCAGCGCAACGATGCGGGCACGTATGTCTATGCGGTGCAGGCCGACGACACCGTGGCGATGAAGCCCGTCGATGTCGCCGAGTTGCAGGGCGACCGCGCAGTCATCGCCAAGGGCATCGCCGCGGGCGACCGCGTCGTCGCCGAAGGCCAGTACAAGCTGCGCGCCGGCGCAAAGATCGTCGAATCCACCGCTACCGCCGCCACGCCCCGCTCATGAGTATTTCCGCCGCCTTTATCAAGCGCCCGATCGGCACGTCGCTGCTCGCGCTGGCGCTGCTGCTGGTCGGCGTGGCCGCCTGGCCGCTGCTGCCCATCGCCCCGTTGCCGCAGGTCGACTTCCCGACGATCCAGGTCACGGCCAATCTCCCCGGCGCCAACCCCGAAACGATGGCGTCGAACGTCGCGCAGCCGCTCGAGCGCCAGTTCTCGCTGATCGCGGGACTGTCGCAGATGACCTCGCAAAGCGCGCAGGGCAGCACGCAGATCACGCTGCAGTTCGACCTGAACCGCAGCATCGACGCCGCCGCCGTGGACGTGCAGGCCGCGATCAACGCGGCCGGCGGCCAGCTGCCGACCAACCTGCCGAGCCCGCCCTCGTTCCGCAAGATCAACCCCGCGGACTCGCCGATCCTCGTCATGGCGGTGCAGTCCGACGCGCTGCCGCTCACGGCCGTCAACGACTACGCGGACAACATCCTCGCGCAGCAGATCTCGCAGATCGCGGGCGTCGGCCTCGTCAATATCGGCGGCCAGCAGAAGCCGGCCGTGCGCATCCAGGTGGACCCGGGCAAGATCTCGGCGCTCGGCATGAGCCTCGAGGACATTCGCGGCGTGATCGCCTCGACCACGGTCAACGCGCCCACCGGCAGCACCGACGGGCCGAGCAAGGCGTTCAACGTCTACACGAACGACCAGCTCACCAAGGCCGCCGCGTGGAACGACATGGTGCTCGCGTACCGCAACGGCGCGCCCGTGCGCGTGCGCGACGTGGGCGTGGCGATCGACGGCCCCGAGAACGCCAAGCTCGCGGGCTGGGGCTTCGCGGGCGCGGCCGTGCCCGAGGACGCCACCATCCACAATGGCCGCGCGATCATCCTCGCGGTGACCAAGCAGCCCGGCGCCAACGTGATCGCCACCGTGGACAGCATCAAGGCCGCGCTGCCGAAGCTGCGCGCGTCGATCCCGGCGTCGGTGCAGGTCAACGTGCTCGCGGACCGCACGCAGAATATCCGCGCGTCGGAAGCGGACGTCGAGTTCACGCTCGTGCTGACCATCGCGCTCGTCGTGATGATCATCTTCATGTTCCTGCGCAACCTGCCCGCCACGCTGATCCCGAGCGTGACGGTGCCGCTCGCGCTGCTCGGCACCGCCGGCGGCATGTACATGCTCGGCTACTCGCGCGACAACCTCTCGCTGATGGCGCTGACCATCGCGGTGGGCTTCGTCGTGGACGACGCGATCGTGATGCTCGAGAACATCTACCGCCACGTCGAGGACGGCATGGCGCCCATGGAGGCCGCGCTCAAGGGCGCCGCCGAGATCGGCTTCACGATCATCTCCATCTCGGTGTCGCTCGTGGCCGTGTTCATTCCGCTGCTGCTGATGGGCGGCATCGTCGGACGGCTGTTCCGCGAATTCGCGGTGACGGTCACGCTGACGATCGCGGTGTCGGTCATCGTCTCGCTGACGCTCACGCCAATGCTGTGCTCGCGCTTCCTCAAGCCCCATACGCCCGGGCACACCGAGCAGCACGGCAAGCTGTTCCAGCTGTTCGAACGCGGCTTCGACGCGATGCTCAACGCCTACCGGCACGGGCTCGATCGCGTGATGCGCCACCAGTTCCTCACGCTTTGCGCGTTCATCCTGACCGTGGCCGCGACCGTGGCGCTGTTCCTGTATGTCCCCAAGGGTTTCTTCCCGCAGCAGGACACCGGCTTCCTGTTCGGCTTTGCCGAGTCCGCGCAGGACGCATCGTTCAAGTCGATGAATGCGCGCATGGTCGCGCTGGCCGACGTCGTGCGCGCGGATCCCGATGTGGCCGCGGTGGGCATGACGGGCGGCCAGAACACCGTCAACACGGGCAACTTCTTTATCTCGCTGAAGCCGAAGGACGAGGGCCGCACGGCCACCGCCGACGAGGTCATCGCGCGCCTGCGGCCGAAGCTGGCCAGGGTGGAAGGCGCCAACCTGTTCCTGCAGGCGGGCCAGGACATCAACGTCGGCGGCCGGCTGTCGCGCACGCAATATCAGTTCACGCTGACCGACGCCAACCTCGCCGAACTCAACAGCTGGGCGCCGCGCATCCTGCAGCGCTTCCGGCAACTGCCCGAACTCGCCGACGTGGCGTCCGACCAGCAGAACGCCGCGGCGGCCGCGATGATCACGATCGACCGCGCGCGCGCCTCGAGCTTCGGCATCACGCCCGCGCTCATCGACGCCACGCTGTACGACGCGATCGGCCAGCGGCAGGTGGCGCAGTACTTCACGCAGATCAACAGCTATCACGTGATTCTCGAAGCCACGCCGAAACTGCAGGAAGACCCGCGCCTGTTCGACAAGCTCTACGTGACCTCGCCCATCACGGGCCAGCAGGTGCCGCTATCCGCGTTCGTCAGCATCGACACGGGCCGCACGTCGTATCTGTCGATCAGCCATCAGGGGCAGTTCCCCGCGGTGACGATCTCGTTCAACCTGTCGCAGGGCACGTCGCTCGGCGACGCGGTGACCGCGATCAACCAGGCGCTCGCGGCCATGGGCAAGCCCACCGCGCTCTCGGGCGCGTTCCAGGGCACCGCGCAGGCGTTCGGGGCCTCGCTGGCTTCGCAACCGTATCTGATCGCGGCGGCGCTCATCGCCGTCTATATCGTGCTGGGCCTGCTGTACGAGAGCTATATCCATCCGCTGACGATTCTCTCGACGCTGCCGTCGGCCGGCGTGGGGGCGGTGCTCGTGCTGCTGCTCGGCGGCTACGACTTCACGGTCATTGCGCTGATCGGCGTGATCCTGCTGATCGGCATCGTCAAGAAGAACGGCATCATGATGGTGGACTTCGCGCTGCAGGCCGAGCGCGAACGCGGACTGACGCCGCAGGAGGCCATCTACGAAGCGTGCCTGCTGCGCTTCCGCCCGATCATGATGACCACGATGTGCGCGCTGCTGGCGGGCCTGCCGCTGATGCTCGGCCACGGCGCGGGCTCCGAGCTGCGCCGCCCGCTCGGCTACGCGATGGTCGGCGGGCTGCTGGTCTCGCAGTTGCTCACGCTGTTCACGACACCTGTGGTTTACCTGTACCTCGATCGCGCGCACTACTGGTACATGCGGCGCAAGGCCGCGCGTGCGGAAGCACACGAAGCCGCGCGCCTGGCTCGCGGCGGTGCAGCATCGCCGCATGCCCCGCACGACCGGCCTCTCGCGGAGTCGAACCCCGATTGATGCGGCAGGCGCATGACAGAAAGTCGATGCGCAATGGAAGGGCCGCGGATACACTGGGCCCGCCGTCATGCCGACGGCGGGAGGGTTAGCGCATGAGCCTGTGGTCTCACCAGACTGTCCAGTCTGCCTCGTCTGCATCATCCACGTCGTCCGCCCGGACCAACCGTTTCGACGCGCTCGTGCTGCCGCACGCGGATGCCGCGCACAATCTCGCGCGCTGGCTGTGCGGCAATGCGCAGGACGCCGATGCCCTCGCGCACGCATCGCTGCGCCATGCCGAGCAAGCCATCGGCGGCTTTCAGGGCGAGCGGCCCCGCACATGGCTGCTGGCCATGGTCCACGCGACGTGGCGCGCGCGGCAGCCCGCCATGCCCGAGCGCGATACGCTGGATCTCGGCACGCCCAGCGCGGGCGATCCGATGCTCCGTCTGCGCGAAGAGGATCTCCCCCTCGTGCAGGCCGCGCTCGAACGGCTGCCCGTTGCGGCGCGCGAGGCCATCGTGCTGCGCGAGCTCGAGGGACTCCATTACCGCGATATCGCCGCCGTCACCGATAGCTCCCGCGAGGCCGTGCAGGCCACGCTCTCCCGCGCGCGGCGCCAGCTCGCCGCCACCATCGTCCTGCTCCGGAGTTCCACGCCATGAACTGTAACGAAGCCCGCCAGTTGCTGGAGGTGTGTGCGGACGGGGAGATCGGCGCGGGGGACAGCGTCCGGCTCGAACATCATCTCGAGGATTGCTCCGATTGCGTGGAGATGCTTGGGGGGTTGCGGACGCTGCGGAAGCTCGTGCGCGACGGCGCCGTCTACTTCGACACCTGCGGAGAGTAGCTTTCGTCACACGCGCCGGCATGGGCCAGCGGTCGCATCGGGACAAGACGCCAGCCGGGAGGCCGCCTCGGCTTATAATCGCGGTTTCCCGTTTTTGCGCCCTGCCGTCATGACTTCCCAACTTGCCAAGAAAGGCGAAGCCTGGTCCGCCCGCTTCTCGGAGCCGGTATCCGACCTCGTGAAGCGTTATACCGCCTCGGTCTTCTTCGACAAGCGCCTCGCGCTGTTCGATATCCAGGGCTCGCTGGCCCACGCGGCCATGCTGGCGAAGCAGGGCATCATCGCCGAGGCCGACCGTGCCGAGATCGAGCGCGGCATGGCGCAGGTCCGTGGCGAGATCGAGTCCGGCGCGTTCGAGTGGAAGCTCGACCTCGAGGACGTCCATCTGAATATCGAGGCACGCCTGACCGCGCTGGTCGGCGACGCCGGCAAGCGCCTGCACACGGGCCGCTCGCGCAACGATCAGGTAGCGACCGACATCCGCCTGTGGCTGCGCAGCGAAATCGACAACATCATCGGGCTGCTCGGCGCCCTGCGCGGCGCGCTGCTCGACCTCGCCGAGCAGAACGCCGATACGATCCTGCCGGGCTTCACGCACCTGCAGGTCGCCCAGCCCGTGACGTTCGGCCACCACCTGATGGCCTATGTGGAAATGTTCACGCGCGACACCGAGCGCATGGCCGACTGCCGCAAGCGCGTCAACCGCCTGCCGCTGGGCGCCGCCGCGCTGGCCGGCACGAGCTATCCGATCGATCGCGAATTCGTCGCGAGCCAGCTCGGCTTCGACGGCGTGTGCCGCAACTCGCTCGACGCGGTGTCCGATCGCGACTTCGCCATCGAATTCTGCGCGGCCGCCGCGCTCGTGATGACGCACGTCTCGCGCTTCTCGGAAGAACTCGTGCTGTGGATGAGCCCGCGCGTCGGCTTCATCGATATCGCTGACCGTTTCTGCACGGGCAGCTCGATCATGCCGCAGAAGAAGAACCCCGACGTGCCCGAGCTGGCGCGCGGCAAGACCGGCCGCGTCAACGGCCACCTGATCGGCCTGCTCACGCTGATGAAGGGCCAGCCGCTCGCGTACAACAAGGACAACCAGGAAGACAAGGAACCGCTGTTCGACACCGTCGATACGGTCGTCGATACGCTGCGCATCTTCGCGGACATGGTGCCCGGCATCACGGTCAAGCCCGATGCCATGCGCGCGGCCGCGCTGCAGGGCTATGCCACGGCGACGGATCTGGCCGACTACCTCGTCAAGCGCGGCCTGCCGTTCCGCGACGCGCACGAGGCCGTGGCCCACGCCGTGCGCGCCTGCGACGTGCGGCAGTGCGATCTGGCCGACCTCACGGTGGCCGAGCTCCGCGACGCGTCGGGCCTTGGCGACAAGGCTTCGCTGATCGGTGACGACGTGCATGCGGTGCTGACGCTCGAAGGCTCGGTGGCCTCGCGCAATCATATCGGCGGCACCGCTCCCGATCAGGTGCGGGCGGCGATCAAGGCGGCGCGCGCGAGCCTCTCGCCATCGTCGTAAGTTTCGCGTAAGCCTGCGCAACAAAAAGCCGCCGAGCGAAAGCTCCGGCGGCTTTTTTCATGTCTGTCCGTTGCGCGCACGCCATCGATAGGTACAACTACGGAGCGCCGCAGCATTTTGTTACAGATACACTAATCGCCGCAAAATACGGGGGAGACAACCCATGAACTACTTGCTTGGTCTGTCACGGCAGATCGACAGGTTGAATCAGCACACGGGCAGGCTTGCAAACATCATGATCCTGCTGTCGTGCCTGATCAGCGCAGGGAACGCCCTGCTCCGCTACGGCTTCAATCTCAGCGACAACTGGCCGCTCGAACTCCAGTGGTACATGTTCGCCGTCGCGGTGATGTTCGGCGCGTCGTACACGTTCCAGCGCAACGAGCACGTGCGCGTGGACCTGATCTACGGCAACGTGTCCGAACGCGCGCAGCACTGGATCGACATCTTCGGCATTGTCGTGTTCCTGCTGCCTTCGACCATCCTCTTCACGTGGCTGGCGTGGGATTCGCTGTTCATGCCCTCGTGGCGCATCCTCGAGCAATCGGGTAACTCGGGCGGCCTCCCCCGCTACCCCATCAAGCTCGTGGTACCGCTCGGCTTTGCCTTCCTCACGCTGCAAGGCATTTCCGAACTCATCAAGCGCTTTGCCGCCCTCAAGGGCCTCGTGCGCATCGAATCGAAATACGAGAGGCCCGTGCAATGATTCCATTGGAGTACATGCCGCCGCTGATGTTCGGCGGCCTGGTGCTGTTCATGCTGATCGGCTTCCCGGTGGCGTTCTCGCTGTCGGCCGTCGGTCTCGCGTTCGGCTTTCTTGCCATCGAATGGGGCTACTTCCCGCTCCAGTTCCTGCAGGCCGTGCCGACCCGCGTGTTCGGCAGCGTGCTGGCCAACGAACTGCTGCTGGCGATCCCGTTCTTCACCTTCATGGGCGCGATCCTCGAGAAATGCGGGCTCGCCGAGGACATGCTCGACTCGATGGGCCAGCTGTTCGGCCCCGTGCGCGGCGGCCTCGGCTACTCGGTGATCATCGTCGGCTTTATCCTCGGCGCGATTACCGGCACCGTGGCCGCGCAGGTCATCGCCATGGCGATGATCTCGCTGCCCGTGATGATGCGCTACCGCTACAACATGAAGTACGCCACCGGCGTGCTGGCCGCGTCGGGCACCATCACGCAGCTGGTGCCGCCGTCGCTCGTGCTCGTGGTGCTGGCGGACCAGCTCAAGACGCCGGCCGGCAGTGCAGACGTCGGCAGCATGTACCTCGGCGCATGGGGGCCGTCGGTCGTGCAGATCGCGCTGTTCGCGCTCTACACGTTCGTGCTCACGCGCATCAAGCCGGACTGGCTGCCGCCCGTGCCCGCGGAAGCGCGCACGCTGCGCGGGTGGGCGCTGTGGGCCAAGTGCCTGCGCGGCATCGTTCCCTGCGCGGTGCTGATCTTCCTGGTGCTCGGGACGATCATGCTCGGCATCGCCACCCCGACTGAATCGGGCGCGATGGGCGCCGTCGGCGCGCTGGTGCTGGCCGTCATCCGCGACAAGGGCTTCAACCGTATCGACCGCAACATCTACCGCATCGGTATTGCCGCGACGCTCGTGGCCGCCGCGGTCGGCGTGTTTGCGTTCGGTTCGCACGCGTTCCGCATTCCGCTGGCCGTGGCCTACCTCGTGGTGGTCTGGCTGCTGCTGCGCGCGGGCCAGCTGACCGACCTGCGCCTGCTGATCGTGGATGCCTACCAGTCCACCGCGCGCATCACCGCGATGGTCGTGTTCATCCTCATCGGTTCCACCTGCTTCTCGGTGGTGTTCCAGGGCGTCGATGGCGGGGCATGGGTCGAACACCTGTTCACCTCGCTGCCGGGCGGCTGGATCGGCTTCCTGATCGTGGTGAACCTGTTCATCTTCTTCCTCGCGTTCTTCCTGGACTTCTTCGAGATCGCGTTCATCGTCGTGCCGATGCTCGCGCCGGTCGCCGTCAAGGTGCTGGCCCCCGTGGTCGCGGACTCGATGGGCGGCAACCCCGAAGCGGCGGCCACGGCCGCGCTGGTCTGGTTCGGCGTGATGCTGTGCGTGAACATGCAGACGTCGTTCATGCACCCGCCGTTCGGCTTCGCGCTGTTCTACCTGCGCGGCATCGCGCCGAAGGAAGTCAAGAGCTCGGACATCTACTGGGGCGCGCTGCCCTGGGTCGGCCTGCAGATGATCATGGTGCTGCTGGTGATGTTCTGGCCCGGCATGGTGACGATGTTCCTCGACAAGGGGTCGATGAAACACAGCAACTCGGCGGAGATCAGCATTCCGCTTGGGGGCGGGGGTGGCGCGGAGAACGTGCCGCCACCGACGGCACCGGCATCGGCGCCAGGCTCCAGCGCGGGCTCGCTGGACCTCAACGTGCCGCAGCAGAGCGAGAGCGAACCGGCGGCACCGCAGTTCGAGTTCGAGAAGAAGAACTGACGCCGGACCGGGAGAGACGACAGCAAGACGACCGGGCTTCGCCCACGCACACGGGTCTTCGCATTACCGTCCCACGCGCCCGGTCGGGCGCGGAAGATGGTCGGCGTTCGGACTATCGATCGCACAGCCGTGATGCCCAAAGTCTCTTCCCGCTCCGCCGTCGACGCCTACGGCGAGCCAGACACGTCGAACCCCGCGGCGCCGGGCGCGCCCGCGCGACACCACAGGCGGCATGGCGCCCCCCACGCCCGTCCGCCCGGCATGCCGGGCGGGACGGCACCGCAAGCGGGTACCGCGGCGCCCTCGATGTCCCCCTCGGTGGCGACCCCCACCCATCCGCGCGCCGCGCGCCGGCCCGTTCCGCGCAGCCGCCTTCCCCAGCCCGCGACGCAAGGTTCGTCGTCCACGCCGTTGCCGCGTGATGACGGTGGCTGGCAACGCCTGCTCGGCCAGCTGGGCCCGCTCGACGACCCGCCGTCGTCGTCGTTGCATTACCTGATCCTGCAGCAGACCGCCGCGGGTCCTCGCCTCGCATGGGTACCCGCACCGGCACCCGATAGCGCACCCGATGCCGCGTCGGATGCCGCATCGGAGGCCGGATCGGAGGCCGGATCGGAGGCCGGATCGGAGGCCGGTACACAGCCGCTCGCCGGCGCCGCGGAAGCGAAAGCCTATCTCCAGGCCGTCGTGAATCAGGCCATCCGCGCGCTGCCGGACGCCGACGACCATGCGCCCGGCATCCTGTTTCCCGAGCAGGACTTCACGCGCTTTGGCCCCAATGCCGCGCCGCTCGATGCCAATGACGTGATGGCGCTCGCCGGAAAGATCGAGGCACGCCTGGCACGCTACGCCACTCCGCCCGCCGTCACGCTGCCCATGCCGCCGACGCCCGGGAACCGCGGGCAGTTGCTGCCGTTTCTGGACGCCGTCGCGCCGGGCAGCTATCTCTCGGCCTACCTCGATGGCCGTGGCGGTATCGTCATGACCAGCCGGCTGACACATACCCCCGGACCGGCCGAAGCGCTTGCGCAGCAGGCATTGATGCAGATGTTCGATCACGCGTGGACCGAGCTGGCCGGCCGCGGTACCGATCTGCCGCCGCAGCAATTGCAGGACCTCAAGGCGGATTTCAGCGGCGAGCCGCTGACCGCCGGGCACGCGGTCGCGTTGCTCGACAACATTCCGTTGCTGGCCCAGGACCGCCGCCTTTCCACACAGCACGATGATGTCGATGCCCCGCCGGCGAAACCCACGCCTACCGAAGCCATCGCCTGGCTGGTCGATCTCGCGGATCGCGGCGCAAGGGAGTCCGGCGGCTCGCCCGGGCACCAGCAAGCTTTTACCCTCATTGGCCAGCGCGCCCAGCAGCACTGGCTGACCGATCGCCTCGACACGGCATCGACCATCGCCTTCCTGACGGCGATGCGGCAGGGCCTGCAGGCCACCGGCGACCCGCGGCTCGCGCAGGCCGCGACGGACATCGGGGAGAAGATCGAGGGATTGCGATCGCACGGTGCCGAGGGTCCCGCGGCGACCCGCCTCCACGACAACGTCAACGGACGGCGATGGGAATCCGCGTTCGCGGAAGCGCTGGCCGAGAATCCGTCGCCCGCGATGCTGGACGCGGCGACGAACCTGCGCCGGCTATTGTCGGCAGCCCTGGCAACATGCACGCCCGCCCAGAAGCAGGCCATCACGGAAAACGCGGTGAACCGCATCGAAAGCGCGTATCCCGGACACTGGCTCGACGCAGACATGGCCACCGCATGGCTGCGCGAGCGCCCGGACGACGCCATGGCGCTGAGAGCGTTCCTGAACCGCACCGTCAGGGACGGGGTGTCCTGCATGGCCACGTACCTCGTCGCCTGCCGCGTGCTGGCAGCCATGCAGGACGAGGTCCCGGACGTCGCGACATGGAAGGACGCCTCGGACGAGAATTACGACCGGCTGCTCGACGAGCGGGGACCGGCGAAATTCCCGGACGACAGCTTCAAGGAAGGACCGGATGTCGGGCTACTGATGCGCCATCAGATCTCCCCGAACTTCGTGAACTACGACGACAAGGAGGACGTGCGCGGTGTGTTGTCCAGCGTGACCGATTTCGGCGCGCGCACGACGGAGATCGATACCGCGCTGCGGACCGGACGCCCCAGTGTCTGGGGCTCGTCGGGAACGACCAATCTCCTGCTGCATTTCCTGGCGGATGCCGCGACAAAACCCGCGACCGCAAGCGCCGTGGCGCGGCTGGATATCGACCACATGATTCTGGGACTGGCCACGATGGTGATGCGCGATGGCGGCCACTCGCTGCGCGAGGTCCTGCGCGTGCTGGAGCAGACCGCGGACAGACTGCCGGAACCGGTGCGCCGGCCACTGGACGCGAGCCCGGCCCCGGCGTCGCACTACGGCGCGTTCTTCGGCCGCTTTCTCGGCAACGCGGACACCTTCCAGCGGCTGTTGCACGCGAATAGGCGGGCGTGGGAGTCAACGCTCGAATATCGCCGCGAGCTGCGACCCTAGCTGCGGTCGCGGCGATCGCGTCGATAAGCGGGTTGGCCGCGTAGCTTCCTGGGTTACTGCTTCACGCAGTCCACGAAGTAGGCCTTCTGGCCGTCGATCTCGTCTTCCACGAGGCCGTGGATATCGGTCTCGAAGCCCGGGAACAGCTTGTTGAACTCGCGCGCGAACTTCAGGTACTGCACGATCGTGCGGTTGAAGCGCTCGCCCGGAATCAGCAGCGGAATGCCCGGCGGATACGGCGTCAGCAGGATCGCGGTCACGCGGCCCTCCAGTTCGTCCACGGGCACGCGTTCGATCTCGCGGTGCGCCATCATCGCCCAGGCGTCGGACGGCTTCATCGCGGGTTCCATGTCCGAGAGGTACATCTCGGTGGTCACGCGCGCCACGTCGTTGGCCTTGTAGACGCTGTGGATCGCATCGCAGAGGTCGCGCAGGCCCATGCGCTCGTACTGCGGATGGCGCGCCACGAACTCGGGCAGCACGCGCCAGAGCGGCTGGTTCTGGTCGTAGTCGTCCTTGAACTGCTGCAGCTCGGTCACCAGCGAGTTCCAGCGGCCCTTGGTGATGCCGATGGTGAACATGATGAAGAACGAGTACAGCCCGGTCTTCTCGATGATGATGCCGTGCTCGGCCAGGTACTTGGTGACGATCGCCGCCGGAATGCCGCGATCGCTGAATTCGCCATCGACGTCCAGCCCCGGCGTGATGATCGTGGCCTTGATCGGGTCGAGCAGGTTGAAGCCGTCGGCGAGGTCGCCGAAGCCGTGCCAGCGCTCGTTGGCCTTGAGCATCCACTCCTCGCGGTCGGCCATGCCATCCTCGGCCAGCGCGTCCGGGCCCCACACCTTGAACCACCAGTCGCCGTTGTCGGCCACGTAGTCGCCTTCCACCTTGCGCATCGCGCGGCGGAAGTCCAGTGCTTCCTGAATGCTTTCTTCCACCAGCGCGGTACCGCCGGGCGCTTCCATCATCGCCGCGGCCACGTCGCACGACGCGATGATCGAGTACTGCGGGCTCGTCGAGGTGTGCATCAGGTACGCCTCGTTGAACCGGTAGCGGTCCAGCTTGCGCGTCTCGGAATCCTGCACGAGGATCTGCGAGGCCTGCGACAGGCCCGCCAGCAGCTTGTGCGTGGACTGCGTGGCAAACACCAGCGCGTCCTTGCTGCGCGGCCGGCCACGGCCGATCGCGTGCATGTTGTGATAGAACTCGTGGAACGACGCATGCGGCAGCCACGCTTCATCGAAGTGCAGCGTGTCGATCTCGGTCGTCAGCATTTCCTTGATCTGCTCGGCGTTGTACAGCACGCCGTCGTACGTGCCCTGCGTCAGCGTCAGGATGCGCGGCTTCTGATTCGCGGCCTTGCTCGCGAACGGATGCGCGGCGATCTTGCGGCGAATCGTCTCGGGATCGAACTCGCTCTTCGGAATCGGGCCGATGATGCCGTAGTGGTTGCGCGTCGGCATCAGGAACACCGGAATCGCGCCGGTCATCATGATCGCGTGCAGGATCGACTTGTGGCAGTTGCGGTCCACCACGACGATATCGCCGGGGGCCACGTTCGCGTGCCACACCATCTTGTTCGACGTCGACGTGCCGTTGGTCACGAAGTACATGTGATCCGAGTTGAAGATCCGCGCGGCATTGCGCTCGGATGCGGCAACCGGACCCGTGTGGTCGAGCAGCTGGCCCAGTTCGTCCACGGCGTTGCAGACGTCGGCGCGCAGCATGTTCTCGCCGAAGAACTGGTGGAACACCTGGCCCACGGGGCTCTTCAGGAATGCCACGCCGCCCGAGTGACCCGGGCAGTGCCACGAGTACGAGCTGTCCTGCGCGTAGTCGATCAGCGCCTTGAAGAACGGCGGCGCCAGCGAGTCCAGATACACCTTGGCCTCGCGGATGATATGGCGCGCGACGAATTCCGGCGTGTCCTCGAACATGTGGATGAACCCGTGCAGCTCGCGCAGGATATCGTTCGGGATATGGCGCGAGGTGCGGGTCTCGCCGTACAGGAAGATCGGCAGATCGGAATTGCGGCGGCGCACTTCGTTGACGAACGCGCGCAGCTTCTCGATCGCGGCCGCTTCGGGCTGATCGTCGGCCCGCACGAACTCGTCGTCGTCGATCGACACGATGAACGTGGACGCCCGGCTGGCCTGCTGCGCGAACGACGTCAGGTCGCCGTAGCTGGTCAGGCCCATCACCTCCATGCCCTCGGCCTCGATGGCCTGCGCGAGGGCGCGGATGCCCGAGCCGGAAATGTTCTCGGAGCGGAAGTCTTCATCGATGATGATGACGGGAAAGCGGAATTTCATCGGGCGTCCTCGAAGAAAATTGGACTGAAGGCGGGCCGCATTGTATGCGATCAGGTCTTCGGCAGTGTGACGCCGTGCTGACCCTGATACTTGCCACCGCGATCGCGGTACGAGGTCTCGCAGACCTCGTCGCTCTCGAAGAACAGTACCTGCGCGCAACCCTCGCCCGCGTAGATCTTGGCGGGCAGCGGCGTGGTGTTGGAGAACTCGAGCGTCACGTACCCTTCCCACTCGGGCTCGAACGGCGTCACGTTGACGATGATGCCGCAGCGGGCATACGTGCTCTTGCCCAGGCAGATCGTCAGCACGCTGCGCGGAATACGGAAGTATTCCATCGTGCGGGCCAGCGCGAACGAGTTCGGCGGGATGATGCAGACATCGCCCTTGAAGTCGACGAACGACTTCTCGTCGAAGTTTTTCGGATCGACGATGGTGCTGTTGATATTGGTGAAGATCTTGAATTCGTCGGCACAGCGAATGTCGTAGCCGTAGCTGGACGTGCCGTAGGACACGATCTTGCGGCCGTCCTGCTCGCGGACCTGCCCCGGCTCGAACGGCTCGATCATGCCTTGCTGCTCCGCCATGCGGCGGATCCACTTGTCGGACTTGATGCTCATAGGAAGTGAAAGAGGGCCGGCGGCCCCTGCCGCGCGATGAGGCGGGATTGTACAGGCATCTGCCAACAACGCCCTCGATCCGCCGACCCGCCGGCGCTCCAGCCCGCCAGCCGCTCCCCGCTACCCGATCGGTCCCCGATCAGATCGCCGCCACCACCCCGCAGGCGATACGGCCGCCCGAGTTGCCCGTCGGCTGCGTCCGGTAGTCGTCCGGATCCTTGTGCACGACCACCGCGCGGCCCACCACGCTGGCGGTGCCCGGCGCCACGGTCACGTCCTTCATCACGAACTGCACGCGCACGTTGCCGTTGGCGTCGGCGGTCAGGTTGTTCATGTCGCCAGCGTGATGGTCGCCCATCGCCATCTGGCCGTGCGGCTTTGCGGTCGGGTTGAAATGGCCGCCGGCGCTCATCGCGTCGGGGGCCGAGCAATCGCCCTTCTCGTGGACATGGAAGCCATGGACGGAGCCCGGCGCGAGGCCCGTGACGGACACCGTGACGAGCGTGCCGCCGGACTGCTGCTCGAACGTGACGCGGCCCCCGGTATTGGTGCCGCTCTTGGCGGCCAGCGGGGCTGCGGCCTTTGCGCTGCCGCCCGCCGGGGCCGCCGCGCTCGCCATGCTGCCCGAACCCGAGTCGCCGCCCATGCTGCCGCAGCCCGCGACGACCGCGGCTGCCGCGCCGATTGCCAAACCGAAAAGTACACGTTTCATGCCAAACCTCCTCACGGTGAAAGTGGCCGCGATTTTATCGCTGGCTTATGGGCGATATCGTGATAGATGCATCACAGCTCGCACGGATCTCAGGTGTTCTGCACGACGATGCTCGGGAACTTGTTGGTCATGTCGCGCGCCTTGTCCGCGACCTTGATTGCCACCTTGCGCGCCACCTCGCGGTAGATCGCCGCGATCGCGCCGTCCGGCTCGGCCACGACGGTCGGGCGGCCCGCGTCGGCCTGTTCGCGGATCGACAGGTTCAGCGGCAGGCTGCCCAGCATGTCCACGTGGTATTCCGCGCTCATGCGCGCGCCGCCGCCCTCGCCGAAGATATGCTCGACGTGGCCGCAGTTCGGGCAGCAGTAGACGGCCATGTTCTCGACCACGCCGAGAATCGGAATGCCGACCTTCTCGAACATCTTGAGGCCCTTCTTGGCGTCCAGCAGCGCGATGTCCTGCGGCGTGGTCACGATCACGGCCCCCGTGACCGGCACCTTCTGCGACAGCGTCAGCTGGATATCGCCGGTGCCCGGCGGCATATCGACGATCAGGTAGTCGAGGTCGTTCCAGTTGGTCTGGCGCAGCAGTTGCTCCAGCGCCGACGTCACCATCGGGCCGCGCCACACCATCGGATTGTCCTGCTCGATCAGGAAGCCGATCGAATTGGCCTGGATGCCGTGGCCCTCGAGCGGGCTCATGGTCTGGCCGTCGGTGGATTCCGGCCGGCCGCTGATGCCCAGCATCATCGGCAGGCTCGGCCCGTAGATGTCGGCGTCGAGCATGCCCACGCGGGCGCCCTCGGCGGCCAGCGCCAGCGCGAGGTTCACGGCCGTGGTCGATTTGCCCACGCCGCCCTTGCCGGACGCGACCGCGATCACGTTCTTCACGCCGGGCAGCAGCTTGACGCCGCGCTGCACCGCGTGCGCGACGATCTTCATGGTCACCGCCGCGCTCACGTTGCCCACGCCGGGCAGCTTGCGCAGCGCACCGATCACAAGCTGGCGGATCGGCTCGATCTGGCTCTTGCCAGGATAACCAAGCTCCACTTCCAGGGAGATGTCGGCACCGTCCACGCGGATATTTCGGGCCGAGCGCGACGAGACGAGGTCGCGGCCGGTGTTGGGATCGATGACGGAACGCAGGGCTTCGGTTACCTGCTCAGTGGTGAGGCTCAAGACGGTCTCCGCTTGTAGGGGGATGAATTAGTCGAGTATGAGGCGCGCGGTGCCCGCACAGGCGCCAGCTTAGCAGTGAGTGTGCGATTACAGACATTTACATCTCTCACAGTCTGACGCTTGTGCACGGCGCGGCATATGCCTATTGTAGTGCGCCTGTCACCGTCGCATTCCGTACGCGCGATACAGATGAACGCTGACAGCCGAACCTGCACAAACCCCGTTACCATGCGGTATGCAGTCGGTAAGACATTCAAGGGAAATCTCAGAAGGAGAAAGCATGCACGCGAAGTTCGCCATCGTTCCGCTGGTCGCCACGCTTCTGGTGGCCGGCTGCGCCACGGAACAGCAGACCCATACCGCGGTGGGCACCGGTGTGGGTGCCGCGGTCGGTGCCGGTCTCGGCAACCTGATTGGCGGCAATACCACCGGCACGCTGGTCGGCGCGGCCGTGGGCGGCGCCCTGGGCGGCGCGACGGGCTACAACTGGAACGCGATCCGGGGCAAGCTCAACAAGGATACGGCCGGTACCGGCACGCAGATCACCGAGCAGCCGGACGGCTCGCTCAAGGTGAACATTCCGAGCCAGGTGACGTTCGATACGGACAGCGCCTCGATCAAGCCGTCGTTCCGCAGCGTGCTGGATCAGGTGGCGCAGACGCTGGGCCAGCATCAGGACGTGTCGGCCAATGTCGTGGGCCATACGGACAGCACCGGCAACGCCCAGTACAACATGCAGCTTTCGCAGCGCCGGGCGCAGAGCGTGGCGTCCTACCTGGGTGACCGCGGCGTCGCGCGCAACCGCCTGACGGCCGAGGGCCGGGGCCAGACGCAGCCCGTGGCGGACAACGCCACCGAGGCCGGACGCGCCCAGAATCGCCGGGTCGAAATATTTTTGAAACCAATTCAGGGATAACGGAGTCATAGAGTTCAGGTGCCGCTTGCTACCGATTGCTGGCTCGCGATAGGTGGCTGACCTCCCGGGCGGTGCCTGATTTCTCCTCCTTTTCCGTTGTGGAAAGCTGCGCCGGTATCGACCGGCGCTTTTTTTTTTGCCCGGCGCTCAAATCCGCCAGCGTCGGCGCTTCCGCTAAAATAGCCGTTTCCCCTCTCTGCATCACCCATCGGCTCCCCTATGACCGCCCGTCGCATCCTCGTCACGTCAGCCCTCCCCTACGCCAACGGCCAGATCCATATCGGCCACCTGGTGGAGTACATCCAGACCGACATCTGGGTCCGCTTCCAGCGCATGATGGGCAACGAGGTCTACTACGTCGGCGCCGACGACACGCACGGCACGCCGGTCATGCTGCGGGCGGAGAAGGAAGGCATCACCCCGAAGCAGCTGATCGACCGCGTCTGGGCCGAGCACAAGCGCGATTTCGACAGCTTCCTGGTGTCCTTCGACAATTACTACAGCACCGACTCGGAAGAGAACCGCGTGCTGAGCGAGAAGATCTACCTCGCGCTGAAGGCCGAGAACCTGATCGACGCGCGCGACGTCGAGCAGTTCTACGATCCGGTCAAGGAAATGTTCCTGCCGGACCGCTTCATCAAGGGCGAATGCCCCAAGTGCCACGCGAAGGACCAGTACGGCGATTCGTGCGAGGTGTGCGGCACGACGTACGCGCCGACCGACCTGATCAACCCGTATTCGACCGTCTCGGGCGCCACGCCCGTGCGCAAGTCCTCGACGCACTACTTCTTCAAGCTGTCGGACCCGCGCTGCGAGACGTTCCTGCGCGAATGGGTCGCCGATCTCGCGCAGCCCGAGGCCACCAACAAGATGCAGGAGTGGCTCGGTGGCGACGGCGAGGCCTCGACGCTCTCCGACTGGGATATCTCGCGCGACGCCCCCTATTTCGGCTTCGAGATTCCGGGCGCGCCCGGCAAGTACTTCTACGTGTGGCTCGACGCGCCGATCGGCTACTACGCGAGCTTCAAGAACCTCTGCGAGCAGCGCGGCATCGACTTCGACGCCTGGGTAGGCCCCCATTCGACCGCCGAGCAGTACCACTTCATCGGCAAGGACATCCTGTACTTCCACACGCTGTTCTGGCCCGCGATGCTGCGCTTCTCGGGCCATCGCACGCCGACCAACGTGTTCGCGCACGGCTTCCTCACCGTCGATGGCGCCAAGATGAGCAAGTCGCGCGGCACGTTCATCACGGCCCAGAGCTATATCGACACGGGCATGAACCCCGAATGGCTGCGCTATTACTTCGCGGCCAAGCTCAACGCGAGCATGGAAGACCTCGACCTGAACCTCGACGACTTCATCGCGCGCGTGAACAGCGACCTCGTGGGCAAGTACGTCAATATCGCGAGCCGCGCGGCGGGTTTCCTCGTCAAGCGTTTCGACGGCAAGGTCGATGACGGCGCGCTCGCGCATCCGCTGCTGCTGCAGTTACGCGAAGCCGCGCCGCAGGTCGCGCAGCTCTATGAAGCGCGCGAATACAGCAAGGCGCTGCGCCTCGTGATGGAACTCACCGACACCGTGAACGCGTTCGTCGATACCGAGAAGCCCTGGGAACTCGCCAGGGACGAGGCGAAGCGCGCGGCCCTGCATGCGGCGTGCTCGGTGTGCCTCGAGGCGTTCCGCCTGCTGACCGTGTACCTGAAGCCCGTGCTGCCGGCCATGGCGGCCGGCGTCGAGCGCTTCCTCAACGTGGCGCCGCTCGACTGGCGCGCGATCGATACGCAACTGTCGTCGTCGCGCCCGGTGCAGCCGTACTCGCACCTGATGACGCGCGTCGATGGCAAGCAGGTGGAAGCGCTGCTGGCGGCTAACCGCGAGTCGCTGCAGGCCACGGCGCCGGCGGCCTCGGGCGCGCCTGCCATCGAGCCGATCGCCGAGACGATCACGATCGACGACTTCGCCAAGGTGGACCTGCGCGTGGCGAAGATCGTGGACTGCCAGAAGGTGGAGGGCTCGAACAAGCTGCTGCAGCTCACGCTGGATCTCGGCGAAGGCAAGACGCGCAACGTGTTCTCGGGGATCCAGTCGGCCTACTCGCCCGAGCAGCTCGTGGGCAAGCTGACCGTGATGGTCGCCAACCTCGCGCCGCGCAAGATGAAGTTCGGCGTGTCCGAGGGCATGGTCCTCGCGGCCAGCGCGGCCGACGAAAAGGCCAATCCGGGCCTGTGGATCCTGGAACCGCACGACGGCGCGGTCCCGGGCATGCGCATTCGCTAAGGGGTAAAACGGTTGGGGGCGCCGGCCCTCGATCGCCCTCGATCGCCCTCGATCGCCCTCAGCCGCCCTGCCGCCGCGACGGATCGTCGCTGCGAGACGTCGTCGTTACCGTCCCCTGCGGGTCGAAATGCACGTTGAAGAACGCCCGGTCGTTGGGCGTCTCGTACCAGCGGTAGCCCCAGACCTCTTCCTGCTTCAACGCGAACTTCTCGATCTTTGTCGGCTTGCCGAGCAGGCGGCGTATCGCGTCCTGTGTCATCCCGGGCCGCACCCGCGCGAAGTTCTCGGCCGTCAGGACCTGTTCGATCTTTCTTACGGTATTGTCCGGCCCGATCGTCACCATCCACGTGGTGGCCCCCTCGGGCCCGCGCGGATACTCGAGCCGGCGTCCGCCGTCCGATTCCTCCCATACGATCTCGGGCTTGCCCGCCTGCCGGCGGATATCGTCCTCGGTCGAGCGGCCGATCTCGATGCCCTTGAACAGCTGGCTGTCCGGCTTGACGCTGTTCCACACGCCACGCGCGGTATCGCCGGCCTTCTTCATCGCTTCATCGACCTTCTGCTGGTCGCATCCGACCAGCGCCAGCAAGGCAGCAATCATTCCCATGGCGGCAAGGCGTCGGGCAGACGCGTCAGGGTTTCGCATGTCGTCTCCAGAGGGGCGGCATCCACCGCTCAACGCTTGATGGCTTCGACCGGATCGCCGGCGGGCTCGCTGGCCGGCCGGCCGTCGGGCGACAGATCCGGATCGACATCGGTCGTCCGCCGGTTGGTGCTCCCCGCGAACAGACTACTCCAGTTGTTGAACCGGCGGTTGAACAGCACCGATAGCCCGTTGATCGACCCGCCCTTGGCAATCAGCGACCACCGCCGCGAGAACGCCCACGTCAGCTTGACGATATTGGACGCCGACGTCAGGCTCTGCTCGTAGCCGACCGAAATCTGCTCGGTCACGGCCTTGCCCACGCTGACCACCTGCTGGTCGTTCAGGCCCGCGGTACTCGGCCCGATCGAGAACTCGTCGATGCCGAAATGCTGGACGATGCCCTTGCCCGCGCGCGCGCCGATCATGCCGAGCGCCGCGCCCCCGAGCGCCCCGCCGCTCAGCTGCCGCTGCTGTCCCGCGCCCGCGCTCTCCGCGCCGTAGCCGAACATCAGCCACGAGAGCTTGTCTTCGTCGGGCACGTTGGGCTCGGACACCAGCCGCACGCGCGGCAACCGCACGGTGCCCGTCACCTCGACGCCCGCCTCCACCTCCTGATTGCGGCGCATCGCGCGGATATTGATGTTCGGATTGCCGATGGGCCCGTTGAAGTTCACGATGCCGCGTTCGATATTGAGCTTGCGGCCGAAGGCCTCGTACGTGCCATCGACCACGCGCACCGTTCCCGTCGCGCGCAGCGGCGTGAGCGGCGCGCTGGCAATGCCGAGCTGTCCCGCGAGCAGCAGGTCCGCGCCCGCGCCCCGGAAGCGGAAGTTGTTGCCGAGATCGATCGTGAGGTCGATCACCGGGCTGAACTGGCTCGTGGGCTTGTCCTCGGGCACCGGCGCACTGGCGGTCGGCAATTCGCGCTGGTCGCTGCGGCGGATCACCACCACATCGTCGCCGAGTTCCGGCGCCCCGGCCTTAGGCAGGTCGAACAGCCCGCGATCGACGCGGAACTTGCCGCGAATCGCCAGCTTGCGGTCCTCGTTGGCGATACCGGCCTCGCCCGACACGATGAGCGTGCGCTCGGGGCTCGCGAACAGCTGCAGCTTGTCCGCGACGATCTTGCCCGTGAGGTTCGGATCGGACTCGCCGAGCTTGATCGCGCCCGTCGCCGTCAGCGTGCCGTCGCCGCCGCGGAAACGCACCTGCCTGAGTTCCACGGTGTTCTGGTCGAGCACGACCTGCACGATGCCGTCGGTCAGGCGGATGCCGAGGTCGTAAAGCGTCACGCCGATGCCGCTGCCATCGACATTCCCCGTCAGCAGCGGCTTGCCCACGGTGCCAGCGAGCTTGATATTCGCGGCGAGCTTGCCTTCGAGCGCGTACTGCGGCCCCGTGAACGCCTCGAGCGACTTGAGCCTCGGGATATCGAACGCCACGGTGCCATCGAGCGTGGACGCGGGGCCGACGTTCTGCAGGCCCTGCTCGGTCACGAGGCCCGCCGACGCATCGACGACGATGCGTCCGATGCGCTCGGCCACGGTGCCGCCGCGCAGCGTGACGCGATTGCCGGCGATATCGGCGCGCAGCTGCGTCTCGCCGAGGCCGAGCGTGGTCCATCCCCGGCCCGCATTGATCGAGGCATCGCCCGACCGCCGGCGGATTTCCGCAAACCCCGAGGCCGTCTCGGCGAGCGTGAGGTTCCACTTGCCGTCGAGCACGAGGTCCGAGCGCACGGGCGGCGCCTCGCCGCTGAACAGTTCGACGAGTTCGAGCACATGCGCCACGCGCACGCCATCGAGCGACCCCGCGGTGCGGATGCGGCCGTGGTCCCAGTCGAGCCCGTCGATGGCCAGCGCGGCGTTATCGAACGCGAAGCGCGCCGCGCCGACCTTGATATGCTGGTCCGCCACCAGCAGCGTGGTGGGCGCGGTCAGGCGCAGATTGACCGCGCCGCGCTCCTCGAGCGTGCGGATCGTGCCATTCCAGCCCCCGCCGTTTCGATCGCTGCCCTGCCATGCACCCTGCCCCGCCACGTTCAGCTGCACCTGCCGGCGCCGCACGGTGCCGGCTGCCTTCGCCTCGAACGTGTGATTGGCCTGCGTGCCCGCAAGGTTCGCGTCGAGCGTGCGGATGACCGCGTCGGGCCCCTGATAGTCGCGCGCGGTCAGCTGCGCGGACAGCGTGCCGTCGAGGCCGCCGCGCAGTTCGGCGTGGCCGCTGGCACTCGCGAGCTTGTGGGGGCCAAACACGAGACCCTGCGCGCTGTAATCGCCGACGATCTCGGGCCGCCGCATCGTCCCCGTGATGTCGGCATCGACCTTCGCGCGGCCGGCCACGCCGAACTTGAGGCGGTCCAGCTGCGGCGCGTCGATCGCGACCCTGAGGCGGTCGCCGCGCGCGCCGAAGCTCCCGCGCAGGTCCACCTGGTTGCCGGCCATGCTCAGCGACGCCTCGCTCGGCAGCAGCCGTTCGCCTTCGAGCCGGATCTTGCCGTTGCCCGTCATCGGCAGCCCCGCATACTCGCTTTCGCGCAGCGCGAAATCCACGGCCACGCGCAGCGCGTCCTTGTTCGCCCCCGCGGCCAGCGAGCCCGTGGTGGAGAAGTCCGCGTTGATGCGGCCCGGCGCCACCTTGGCAACGCGCGCGGGATCGAAGTTCGCGAGCTTGCCCTTGAACTGGAAGGCCTGCTCCTCCTTGAGCGCGAGCTTGCCGTCGGCGGTCAGCGTGCCCGCGCCGATGCCCGCGCGCAGGGACGTCAGCGTGACCGCATCCTCATCGACGCGCGCATCGGCAAACAGCTTGAGCTCGCCGCCCGCGAGATCGAGGGCCACGCTCTGGCGGCCCGGCTCGAGCCGCAGGATCACCGGGCCCGCGAGCCGCGTGGGCACGAGCGCGGTATGCAGCGCGGCCACGTCGAGCCGGCGCACGTCGAGGTCGAAGCCGCCGCGGCCGTCGCGCAGCATGCCCTGCCCCAGAATCTCGCCCTTGCCCGACAGCGCGATGCGCAGGTCCCGCACGCTCTGCGCGGCCTCGCTGACCTCCACGCGCGCGTGCACGGATTCCACGGGCAGCCGTTCCTTGTCGATCGGACCGGGCTCGAGATTGCGCACCGTGATCTCGCCCGCCACGGCCAGCGGCGGCGTGCCGGGCGCGGGGGTCGCCGGTGTCGGCACCGGCGCGGAGGCCGACGCCGCCGAAGCCTCCGCCACGGCACTCGCCGCGGTCTGGCCCGGCTGCGGCCGTGCGATCACGGGCGGCGGCGCCACCGCCTCCACGGGGCGCAGCTCCGCGTGCACGGTCAGGTTGGCCTGCGGCGCGCCGGGGCTGAACAGGCGCGGATTGATGCGCTCGCCATCGACGAGCAGATGCGTGAACGGTACCGCGCCGAACGGCGTGAGGTCGGCCGTGGCGCGGCCGCGAATCCGGTCGCCGGTCGCCTCCACCTGCGCGCGCAGCGCGTCGAGCGAGCCGGACACGTTGGCGGACAGCGCGAACGTTTCCTTCTGCCACTGCCCTTCGAGCAGCGCTTCCGCCGTGAGCGGATACGGCTTTGGCCCGGCCAGTTGCGCATTGGCCTGCAGCGTGCCGTAGGGCGTGACGAGCCGATCGACGGTCAGCCGATGGTTCGTGCCATCGGAATGCAGCGCCGCGGCCAGCGCCTTGAAGACCAGCGGCGTGGCCGTCGGCGCATTGCCCTGGACCAGCGACAGCTGCGCGAGCGTCAGCGTGTCGATATCGATGGCCAGCGGCAGCGACAGCGAGTCCGGCATGCGCGCCGGTGCGCGGTCCGCCTGATCGGGCGCCGCCGGCGGCAGCTTCGCGTCGACATTGCCGATACGCAGGTCCTGCACATGCAGCCGTGCCGGCGACCATGCGAACGACCACGTGCCGTCGATGCGATCGATGGCCACGCGCGTGGCGGTATCGCCCTCGCCGCTCGCATACACCACGTTGCGCAGGCGGAGGCCCGTGGCCACGGTGCCGCCTTCGAACTCGCCCGCGAGCATGCCGGCGGAGAGCCGCGTGGCCACCGACCAGAGCTGCCGCGTGCCGCCCTCGGTGCGCAGCGCGAGCACGACGGCGCCGATCAGCAGGACCACCAGCAGCGCGATGACCGCGCCGATCCACGCGAACACGCGCAAGATGCGCGATGCCCGTCGGCGCGGCTGGCGCGCGGGGCGCGGCGCGTCGTCGTCCGGGCGCGGCATGGGGGGCATGTCCGGTCTGTTCATCAGAACGCCACCCCCAGCGAGATATGCGGCCGGAACTGGTTCTGCTGGATGCCGTAGCCGAGGTCGAGCTGCAGCGGCCCCACGGGACTTCGCCAGCGCGCGCCGACACCCACGCCGTTGTACAGCGTGATGCCCTGGATCGAGTTGGTCGCGGTGCCCACATCCCAGAATACCGCCACGCCCCAGTCCGGCTTGAACCAGTACTGATACTCGAGGCTGCCGGTGCCGAGGTAGCGCGCGGGCAGCACGCTCGCGCCGTCCGGCGTGCCGATCGACTGGTAGCTGTAGCCGCGGATCGAGTCGGTGCCGCCCGCGCGGAACCGCAGCGAGGCCGGGATCTTGGCCGGATCGGACGAGGTCAGGTCCGCGCCGAGTTCAAGCCGCGCGATGAAAAGATCGCGCGTGCCCACGGGCACGTACTGGCGAATGCGTCCATAGAGCCGCAGAAACGTCGCATCGGACAGGATGTTCTTGGTCGCCACGCCGACCTGCGTATTGATGACGTTGCCGCGGCGCGGGAACACGGGGTTGTCCACATCGCGGCGCGTCCATGCGAAGGCGGGCACCAGCGCCTTCGAGATCTGCGCGTCCTGCCCGTACGGGACGAGGTTGTCGTAGTAGAAATCGAGCGAGAACGTGGTGTCGTATTTCTCGCGCGAGCGCGAACGCTTGAGGCCCGTGCGCCAGCTCGTCAGGTCCGTGCTCTCGATGTCGATCGTGCGCTCGTAGCTCCCGTACAGGCTGTTGCGGTAGGTATGCGAGTCCGGCGGCATCGCCGTCTCGAGGAACGCATACTGGCGCTTCTGCTCGATCCGCGCCTGCGAGTCGAACACCCACGCGCGGTTGAACAGGTTGTAGTACGAATAGCGGCCTTCCACCTGCGCACCCGTGTCGGTCGTGAAGCCGACACCGGACGTGAGCCGGTGTACCGGATACTCCCGCACGCGCACGCTCACGGGCGCGATCACGGTATCGCTCGCGGCCGCGTCCGGACCCGGTTCCTCGAGGTCTACCTGCGCGTTCGAAAAGTACGGCTGGTTCTGGATCGCGCGCTGCAGTTCGAGCAGCCGCTCCACGCGATAGGGCTCGCCGACCGACAGCGGGTTCACGTTGCGGATGATCTGCTCGGGATAGCGGCGCGTGCCCGAGATCTTGACCGGGCCGAGGATATAGGCCGGCCCGCTGTCGTACTTCGCGGTGAGGTCTGCCGCATGCTCGTCCGCCTCCACGCGCGCGCGCGACGACGCGAGCTTCGCGCCGTAGTAGCTCTTGCTCTGCAGCGTGAGCAGCGCGTTGTCCTTGGCCTTGTCCCAGTCTTCCTGCCGGAACGGGTCGCCGACGGGCAGGCCCCATTTGGCCCGCATCTCGGCCACCTGCTCGGGCGACTGCGTGGCCGCGGGGCCGGAAACCGACACATCGACGCTGCGGATCAGCGTGCGCGCGCCGGCATCGACGGTCAGGTGGACCACGCGACCGTCGCCCTCGCCTTCCACGCGCGCGGTCGTGGTCGGATCGAACCAGCCTTCCGTGGATGCGAACTGGCGCACCTGGTCGCCCACGGTTTCCACCATGTACTTGAACTGGTCGTCGGACAGGTCCGTGCGGCTGGCGTACCGCGCGAGGTCCAGATGCTCCTTGAGCATGTCCTCGAGCGGCTTCGGGGCGTCCACCACGACCTTGTAGGTCGCGGCGGCCGGCGCCGCGTACAACACGCACGCCAATGACAACGCGCACGCCAACGCACACGACGGCGCGCACGCGAACCGGAACACGGGCGGGGGGCGCCGCGACAAGCGCAGAAGAAGGGTCGTGGCGGCGCGGCGGCCCCGGTCTCTCGTCATCCGTCAGTTCGAACCAGCGAAGTCGCTATTTGACCACACCCGGCGTCCCGCGACTGCGAGAAATCGGCCATGGAGGCGGCTTTCGGGGCGAAGGCGCGCGCGCGGACCCGATTCCGCGCAATTTCGTCAGCGATCGTCGCCGATACGGTAAAATCCAGCCCCACCCACACCAACTCGCCCCGTCGGGCACAGGTTTCATCATGGCCATGTACGAATCGGACATCACCCAGTTCCTCAAGACCCTCAAGCAGGAGCGCCCGGCGCTCGAGTCGGAACAGCGTGAAGGCCGCTCCCTGCTGTGGGACAAGGCGCCGATCGACCTCGACGAGCGCGAGCGCGCCGCCGACTCGCGCGTGGCGCAGAAGCCGTACGTCTACTCGCTCGACAACTGAGTTGTCTCAGGAAAAGCTGACCCTGCCGGTGGAGCTGCCCAGCGTGGCTCCCGGTTCCGGCGGCACGTCGGGCCCGGCCGAGATGGTCGATGGGCTCGCGTTCGCGCGCCTCTATGGCGAGCCGCTGTTCAAGCTGCCGCAGGACCTCTACATCCCGCCCGATGCGCTCGAGATCTTTCTCGAGGCATTCGAAGGTCCGCTCGACCTGTTGCTGTACCTGATCCGCAAGCAGAACTTCAACGTCCTGGACATCCCGATGTCCCAGGTGACGCGGCAGTATCTTCTGTACGTCGACGAGATCCGCAAGACCAACCTCGAACTCGCCGCCGAGTATCTGCTCATGGCCGCGATGCTCATCGAGATCAAGTCGCGCATGCTGCTGCCGGTCAAGAAGGCCGACAGCGACGAGGAAGCCGAGGATCCGCGCGCGGAACTCGTGCGCCGCCTGCTGGAATACGAGCAGATGAAGCTCGCCGCGCAGCGCCTCGACCACGTGCCGCAGCTCGGCCGCGACTTCCTGCGCACGCAGGTCTTCATCGAGCAGAGCCTGGCGCCTCGCTTCCCCGAGGTCGAGACGATCGACCTGCAGTCGGCCTGGGCCGACGTGCTCAAGCGCGCCAAGCTGAACCAGCACCACAAGATCTCGCGCGAGGAACTGTCCGTGCGCGAGCATATGAGCCAGATCCTGCGCCGGCTCCAGCATGCGCGCTTCATGGAATTCACGGAGCTGTTCGACGAAGCGATCCGCTCCGGCAAGGGCGTGCCCGTGGTCGTCGTGAACTTCATCGCCATGCTCGAACTGTCGCGCGAGTCGCTGGTCGAGATCACGCAGGCCGAGCCGTTCGCGCCAATTTATGTGCGATTGGCGTACACGCCGACCTGAAATCGCGCTGCCCCAGGCCGCATTCGCGACCATCCGATGTCCGGCGGCGCCCCGCATGTTCTACAATCCGCCGACAGCCGCCTGGCAATGCACCGGGCCGGCGCGCCCGCTCTCCCGGGCTTCCATCACGACAGCACACGATATTCATGAAAGTCATTTCCTCCGTTCAAGAGCTGCGGGACCAGTTGCGCGGGCAGAATCGCGTGGCGTTCGTGCCGACCATGGGCAACCTCCATGAGGGCCACCTGTCGCTGATGCGGCTGGCGCGCCAGCATGGCGATCCGGTCGTGGCATCGATCTTCGTGAACCGCCTGCAGTTCGGCCCGAACGAGGACTTCGACAAATATCCGCGCACGCTGCAGGACGATATCGAGAAGTTGCAGAAGGAAGGTGTGTACGTGCTGTTTGCACCGACCGAATCCGACATGTATCCCGTGCCGCAGGAATATCGCGTGGAGCCGCCGCACGACCTCGGCGACATCCTCGAAGGCGAGTTCCGCCCCGGTTTCTTCAAGGGCGTCTGCACCGTGGTGATGAAGCTGTTCTCGTGCGCGCAGCCGCGCGTGGCCGTGTTCGGCAAGAAGGACTACCAGCAGCTGATGATCGTGCGCCGCATGGTGCAGCAGTTCGCGCTGCCGATCGATATCGTGCCCGCGGAAACCGTGCGCGCCGACGACGGCCTCGCGCTGTCCTCGCGCAATCGCTACCTGAGCGCCGATGAGCGCACCGAGGCTCCGGTGCTCTATCGCACGCTGCACGAGGTGCGGGACACGGTGCTGGGCGGCAATGTCACGCTGACCGAGGTGGAAGCGGATGCGGTCAGGCGCCTTGCCGACCGTGGCTGGAAGCCCGACTACGTGTCCATCCGCAAGCGCAACAACCTCCAGGCGCCGACGCAGGAAGAATTCCTCGCGGGCGAACCGCTCGTGGTGCTCACCGCGGCAAGGCTCGGCCCGACGCGGCTGATCGACAACCTCGAGATCTGACGGTCAGGCGCGGGTCAGTTTCGTCCGCGTCCGCGCCCGCTCCTGCTCGCGCTGCAAGTGCCGTCGATGGCCCGAGCGGCGCTTCCACCAGATCAGGATTCCCGTCAGCGCGAACGCCAGCGGCGTCAGGCCGTATAGCGTCATGAACACGCGCCCCGGAATCCCGAACGCCTCGCCCGTGTGCAACGGGAACAGCCAGTTGATGAACGTATCGCCGGACGCGGCCTGCTTCGGATCGCGCGCGGCGATGCGCTGCCCCGTATGGGCGTCGAGCCAGAGGCGCGTGGCGCCCGAATCCTCGCGGATCTCGCCGGGCTGGCGCAGACGGATCTCGTAGGCGTCGCCGGCCTTGCGGGGCAGGCTCACGCGCGTGACCAGGGCATCCGGAAACTCGCGCTGCGCGGCCGCCACGGCCAGCGCCGGCGACAGCGTCTCGGCCCCGGGCGCGGCCGGGGCCGACTGGTGCTTCACGGGCGGCGACACGGTCATCACGCTCGAGATCAGCGGCGTGACCCACTTCGGCAGGTTCAGATACCAGCCCGAGAACGCGCTGACCAGCATCACCGGCGCAATGAACAGCCCGCCGGCGCGGTGCAGCGAGAAATTGAAGCGCGACCACGAGCCGCCGTGGGTGATGCGGACCGACTGCAGCCACGAGCGCTTGTTCATCTTGGGCCACCACAGCGCCAGACCGACGATCACCGAGATCAGGATCACCATGCCGGTCATGCCAATAATGGTCTTGCCGGTGTCGCCCGTCAGCAGATAGCGGTGCAGGTGGAACAGCGTCGGCAGCAGCTGCGCGCGCGACAGCCCCGGCACGCCCCATAACCGTTCGCCCTTCACCTCGAGCGTGATCGGGTCGATCATGACCTGGCGCGACCGGCCCGGGCTGGCTGCCGGCCCCTTGATCGGATAGGCGGCGATGAACACGCCATCCTCGTGCATCGGCAGCATCAGCGTATTGGGACGCCCGTAATGCGGATCGGCGGACAGTTTTCGATAGATTGCATCAATCGATGGGCCGCCCACGGGGATGCGTGCGGGCGCGGAAGACACCAGCAGCTCCGGATTGAGCGCGGCATCGAGCTCGTCGCGCCAGGCGATGGCGGTGCCCGTCAGGCCCAGCAGGACGAACAGCAGCCCGAACGACAGGCCGATATACAGGTGAACCTTGATGAGAACTGTGCGCAGGCGACCGGAAACCATGGGGGCGAAGGCGATGGGCGGAACGTGGTAAGCGTAGGATGCCGGGTAGCGGCCATTCAGAATGCAAATGCGAAGGATTCGCGATTCTAGCAGTACCGTATGATGCGCGCGGCGCCGATTGACTTACGCATACCATGTCCACGTCACACCGAATCACCCTCGACCCCGCCCTGCCCGCGGATGCCGACCTGCTGGCCCGCCTCCACAGCGACAGCTGGCGCCACGCCTATGCAGGCCTGATCCCGGCCACCTATCTGGAATCCCACGCGCCCGCCGAGCGGCTGGCCACCTGGCGCGCGCGCATGCTCGAAGGCGCGGAGGCGCCGATCGAAGTCACGATCCTGCGCGTCGATGGCGAGCCAGCGGGGTTCTGCTGCCTGATGCCGCTGGCCGAGCCCGGCTACGGTATCTACCTCGACAACCTCCACGTCATGCCCGCTTATCATGGCGGCGGCTACGGCAAGCTGCTGATGGCCCATTGCGTGCGCCGCGTCGTCGAGCAATGGCCGGGCAAGCCGCTGTTCCTGTACGTGCTCGACGGCAATACGCAGGCCCGGAAGTTCTATCGCGCGCTGGGCGGCGAGGAAGCGCCCGTGTTCGAGGACCCGTTCCCCGGCACCGACCACATGATGCCGGTGCGGCGCGTGACATGGCAGGAACCCGAGGCGCTGCTGGCGCGGCTGACGGCGGGGAAGCGCGGTTAAGCCGCGGGCGCGGGCACGGCGTCCGCCGGCGCGGGGACCTTTCCGGTCGCCAGCCACTGCACGACGGGCTGCCACTGCTCGCGGTCGCGCGCCACGCGCGAGGGGGCGACGTCCCAGAGCGTGAGCCCGTGCGCGGCCAGCTGGACGTAGTTCTGCGTATCGCGCAGATACCCGAGCACCGGCAGGCCCACCCCTTCGACGAACCGCTGCAGTTGCTCCGCCGCGCGCGTGCGGATATCCACGCGCATGCCGATGACGCCGACGCTCGCCTCGCCATGCCGCACACGCCGGTCGTCGGCCAGTCTGGCGAGGAAGTCCTGCGTGGCGAGGATATCGAACATCGACGGCTGCAGCGGCACCACGACGCGGTGCGCGAGTTTCATGATGTCGTTGAAGCGCCAGCCATGGAGGCCGGCCGGGGTGTCGAGCACCACATGGGTGGTGCCCTTCGGCGGACGCGCGATATGGTCGGCGTCGATGTCCCAGCTGCGGATGGGCGGGGCCGAGGCTGGCCGAAACCCGAGCCATGCGCGCGACGATTGCTGGCGGTCGGTATCGCCGAGCATCACCGCATGCCCCTGGCTCGCGAAGTAACCGGCGAGATTCGTCGCCAGCGTGGTCTTGCCCACACCGCCCTTGGGATTGGCGATCACGACTACCGGCATGAATGTCCTCCATCGTCCGAGAGTGCTGCCATGCATGCGGCCTGTGCGGGCCACGCGCTAGTGTAGCGGGATCGCCGCGGCTTTCGTGCCCCTTCCGTACCCTTATCGTGGGCTGGCCGACACATTGGCCAGGGGCGCGAGCATCGCGCGCAGGTCCAGATGCGTGGCCATGCTGTCCGCGAGCCGGTCGATCGACGCCTCGCGCAGCGCGTCGAGGTCCACGCCCTGCGCGCCGCCCAGTCCGGCCCAGCGCAGCAGCGCGCCGCACGCGGCGGGGTCGTCGAACAGCCCATGCACATACGTGGCCAACACCTGATCGTCGTCGGACACCGCGCCATCGGGCCGGCGGCCCGCATCGGCCAGCCACAGCGCGGGGCGCGCGAGCGCCGGTCCCTCGGTCACCCCAAGGTGGATCTCATAGCCCCTGACCGGCGCGCTGCCGTTCTCCAGAGAAAGGTGGCCGCTCACTTGCCGCAGTTGCTTCTCGGGCGCGAGCGTGGTGTCGAAATCGAGCAGCCCGAGGCCATCGCTCGTGCCGGCCGGCCCTTCGCGCCCATCGGGGTCGTGCACGCGCCGGCCCAGCATCTGCATGCCGCCGCAGATGCCGATGAGCTTGCCGCCGTAGCGCAGATGGCGCGCGAGCGCCTGCGTCCAGCCGTTCGCGCGCAGGAACGCGAGGTCCGCGCGCACGCTCTTGCTGCCGGGCAGGATCACGAGGTCCGCGGGCGGAATGGGCATGCCCGGGCCGATAAATCGCAGATCCACGCCTGGATGCGCACGCAACGCGTCGAAGTCCGTATGGTTGGAGATGCGCGGCAGCACGGGCACGATCACGCGCAGCAGCGTCTCGGGCGCGCCGTGCTTGGCGCCCTGCGTGGCCACCACCGCGTCCTCGGCGTCGAGGTGCAGGCCGTGCAGGTACGGCAGCACGCCGAACACGGGCTTGCCGGTGCGTTCGGTCAGCCAGTCCAGGCCCGGCTGCAGCAGCGCGATATCGCCGCGGAACCGGTTGATGATGAACCCGGTGACGCGCGCGCGTTCGCTCTCGGACAGGCAGTCCAGCGTGCCCAGCAGATGCGCGAACACGCCGCCGCGATCGATATCGGCCACGAGGACCACGGGGCAATCGACGCGCTCGGCAAACCCCATGTTGGCGATGTCGCGCGCGCGCAGGTTGATCTCCGCGGGACTGCCCGCGCCTTCGACCATCACCACGCCATAGGCTGCGCGCAGGCGCGCATGGCTCTCCAGCACGGCCGCCATGGCCGTGGGCTTGTAGGCGTGATAGGCGCGCGCATCGAGGTCCATGCGCGCGCGGCCATGGATGATGACCTGCGCGCCGATATCGCTGCTCGGCTTCAGCAGCACGGGGTTCATGTCCGTATGCGGGGCGATGCGCGCGGCCTGCGCCTGCAATGCCTGCGCCCGCCCGATCTCGCCGCCATCGACGGTCACGGCGCTGTTGAGCGCCATGTTCTGCGGCTTGAACGGCGCGACCGCGACGCCGGCGCGCGCGAGCACGCGGCAGAGCCCTGCGACGACCGTGCTTTTACCGGCGTCGGAGGTCGTGCCCTGGATCATCAGGGTGCCATGCAAGTCACCTGCGGGATAGGGGAGGACGGGAATGGGGCTGTGGGCGGTCATGGGCCGATTATCGCAGGGCGGAAGGCCGGGAGCCCCATCGCCGTGCGTCTGCAATATCCATGCATGCGAGTGCGCGATGCGACCGCTACAATACGCCGGATGGACACCAAGGCCCTCGGCATCTCCTCCACCGTCACGCCCGACGCCCCCGCCACCGCCGCGGCGAGCGAGCCCGTCGTCGCCACCGCGCCGCTGGAGGCCGCAAGCGGCAGCGCGCCGCGCGAGCTCACGCTCGTGATCGGCGGCGCGCGCTCGGGCAAGAGCCACTTCGCGGAGCAGCTCGCGACCGATCATGCGACGGTCACCGGCGGGCCCGTGACGTATATCGCCACCGCGCGGCACGATGCCGATCCGCCCGACGAGGAAATGGAACTGCGCATCGCGCTCCATCGCGCGCGGCGTCCCGCCGACTGGGCGCTCGTCGAGGAGCCGGTGCGCCTCGCCGACGCCATCTATGCCAATGCGCGCCACGGCGGCTGCATCCTCGTGGACTGCGTCACGCTGTGGCTCAACAACCTGATCTTCGACGAGAACCGCTCGTACCCCGAGCACGGCGTGATTACGCCGCCGCCCGCGTTCACCGAGGAAATCGACGCGCTGCTCGCGGCGCTGCCCACCACGCCCGGGCACGTGATCCTCGTCACCAACGAGATCGGCTTCGGCGTCGTGCCGACCGGTGCGATCACGCGTTTCTACGTCGATGAGCTCGGCCGCCTGAACCAGAAGCTCGCCGCGGCGGCCGACCACGTGCGCCTGATCGTCGCGGGCCTCCCGGTGAACGTGAAAGGCTGACGTCGTATGGTCATGCTGTCCTGGGCGGCCACGGTGGCCGCCGCGCTGGCCGGCGTGCTGCTGGACCGCTTTTTTGGCGAGCTACGCCGCTGGCATCCGCTGGTCGGCTTCGGCAACATGGCGTCCGCCTGCGAGCGCCGTTTCAATCGCCCGTCCCGTACCAAATGGATCCAGCGCGCGATCGGTGTCTGCGCGTGGGCCGCGCTCGTGCTCGTTCCGGTGGCGCTTGCATGGGGCTTGCTGCGCGAGGTCGCCGTGTCCGCGCCATGGCTTGCGTGGGCACTGCATGCCGTGGCGTTGTACTTCGCGCTGGGCGCGCGCAGCCTCACCGAACATATCGCGCCGATCGCCGATGCGCTGGCGCGGAACGACCTGCCCGCGGCCCGCATGCTGACCGCGCGAATCGTGTCGCGCGATACGGCCGACGCGGATGCCGAAGCGCTGGCGCGCGCGGCCTGCGAGTCCGCGCTGGAGAACGGCAACGACGCGGTGTTCGGCGCGCTGTTCTGGTTCCTTGTCGGCGGGGCGCCGGCGGTCATCGCGTTCCGGCTTGCGAATACGCTCGATGCAATGTGGGGTTACCGCACGCCCCGGCTGTTGCATTTCGGCTGGGCCGCGGCGCGCATCGACGATGCGCTCAACCTGCTGCCCGCGCGGCTGACGGCGCTGTCTTATGCGCTGCTGGGCAAGACGCTGCCCGCGCTACGATGCTGGCGCACGCAGGCGCGCGCATGGCCGAGCCCGAACGCGGGGCCGGTCATGGCCGCCGGCGCGGGCGCGGTGGGTGTGGCGCTGGGGGGCGGCGCGCGGTACCACGGCGAATGGGAAGTCCGCCCGCCACTGGGCCATGGCGACGCGCCTGACGCGCGGCACGTGCGCGCGTGCCTGCAGCTCGTGCGGCGCACGCTGTGGCTATGGCTGGCACTGGCCGCGGCCACCGTGCCCGTCGCCCTGCTGGGAGCCCCCGCTTGAACGCACCGCCCGTCGCCCTGCCCGGAGGCGCCGCATGACCGCCTTGCCCCTTGCACGTCGACACATCGGCCGCCGAGCAGGGCAGCACGCCGCCCTCCCGCTCTCGCGCGGACGCGGCGACCGGACCGTCGCCCTGCTGGGAGCGCCCGCTTGAACGCACCTCCCACTCGCCCCGCACGGAGGCGCCGCATGACCGTCCTGCCCCTCGCCCTGCCCGGAGGCCCCGCATGACCGCCTTCCCCCTTGCACGTCGACACATCGGCCGCCGAGCAGGGCAGCACGCCGCCCTCCCGCTCTCGCGCGGACGCGGCGACCGGACCGTCGCCCTGCCGTCCGCGCGGCAAGCCTATATCCGCGCCGCCGCGCGCGCAGCCCACACGCCACCCGCATGAGCCACCCGCCCAACACCCCCATCCGCCATGGCGGCGATCTGCTCGCGGCCGCGCGGCGGTATGGCCGCAGCCCCGGCGACTGGCTCGACCTTTCCACGGGCATCAACCCCGACGGCTATCCCGTGCCCCCGCTGCCCGCCGACGCCTGGCAGCGCCTGCCGCAGGACGACGACGGCCTTGCCGAGGCCGCCGCGCTGGCGTACGGCACCGTCCGGGCGCTGCCCGTGGCCGGCTCGCAGGCCGCCATCCGCACCCTGCCCACGCTGCTCAGACCCGGCCGCGTCGGCATCGCCGCGCTCGGCTACAGCGAATACGCACCCGCCTTCGCGCGCGCGGGCCACACCGTCGTGCCGCTGAGCGAAGCCGACTTCGCGCGGACCGATCTGACACACCCGCTCGACCACCTCGTCGTCGTCAACCCCAACAACCCCACGGGCCGGCTCGTATCCGCCGCCACGCTCGCGGCGTGGCACGCCGAACTGGCATCACGCGGCGGCACGCTGATGCTCGACGAAGCGTTCATCGACTGCAATCCCACGCAATCGCTCGCCGCGAGCGCGCATCTGCCCGGCCTCGTCGTGCTGCGATCGCTCGGCAAGTTCTACGGACTGGCCGGCGTACGCTGCGGCTTCGTGCTCGCGGAACCCGCGGTGCTGGACCCCTTGCGAGAGGCCCTCGGCCACTGGACGGTCTCGGGCCCCGCCCGCGTCATCGCCCGGCACGCGCTGACCAACCGCGCGTGGCAGGCCAGCACGCGCCTGCGCCTCGCGCAACAAGGCGAACGGCTCGCGATGCTGCTGCGCTGCCACGGCTTCTCCGCGATCATGCAGCCGCTGTTCTGCTGGGTCCCCGATACCGACGCCCCCGCGCTGCACGACACCCTCGCGCAAGCGGGCATCTGGACGCGGCTGTTCGACGCGGCCGGCGATTGCCCCGCGAGCCTGCGCTTCGGCCTGCCCCCGGACCGCGAGGAGGCGTGGCAACGCCTCGACCATGCGCTGGGCAGCTGACACGCAGGCCCTTCGCGCAACCGCCCCATGCCCCACGCTCACCCTGCCGGCCGTGTCGCCACGCGTCCGCCCGATGATCGCCCGATGATCGCCCGATGACCGCCCGATGACCGCCACTCTGCGCTTTCGCACCATGAACCCTGCCCGCACCCCATTCGCCCTGTGGGCCCCCGCGCTGCTGTGCGCATGCATGACAGCCGCGCCCGCGCACGCCGCGGTCTCCGTCATCGACGATGCCGGCCAGACCGTCACGCTCGCCCAGCCCGCACGCCGCATCGTCTCGCTCGCCCCGCATGTCACCGAGCTGCTGTACGCGGCAGGCGGCGGCGACCGCATCGTCGGCACCGTGAGCTACAGCGACTACCCACCCGAAGCGAAAGACCTGCCGCGCGTCGGCGACAACAAGGCGCTGGACCTCGAACGGATCGCCGCGCTCAAGCCGGACCTGATCGTCGTCTGGCGGCACGGCAACGCGCAGAAGCAGACCGACCGGCTGCGCGCGCTGGGCATGCCGCTGTTCTTCAGCGAACCGCGCCGGCTCGATTCGATTCCCGAGAATCTGGAGAAGCTCGGCACGCTGATGGGCACGAGCACGGTGGCCAACCGCGCGGCCACGGACTTCCGTCAGCAGATCGATACGCTGCGCAAGACCTACGCGTCGCGCCCGCCCGTCACGGTGTTCTATCAGGTCTGGCAGCAGCCGCTGATGACGCTCAATGGCCAGCACCTGATCAGCGACATGCTCGCGCTCTGCGGCGGCCGCAATCTGTTCGCGAACGAGACGCCGCTCGTGCCCACCGTCTCGACCGAAGCCGTGGTCGCGGGCAACCCGGAAGCCATGCTCACCGCGGGCATGGGCGCGACGCGGCCCGACCGGCCGCTCGCGGACTTCACGATGTGGGAGAAATGGAAGCAGGTCACTGCCGTCGCGCGCAACAACCTGTTCATCATCGACGGCGACCTCGTCAATCGCGCGGGCCCGCGCGTGGTCAGGGGCGCCGAGGAAATCTGCAAGAATCTCGATATCGCGCGTTCGCGGCGGCCACGCTAGACCGCGTCAATCCAGTCGCATCAATCGACGGTACGGTTCCACCAGACCAGCTGCGCCTGCGGCGCCTGCAGCCGCAGGCAACAGGATGCGCCGAAGCCAAGCGACCATTGCAGCGTTTGCGCCAGCGGCACGCCCAGCCAGTGCGCGGCTAGCATGCGAATCGGCCCCGCGTGGGCCACGACCCACCAGCAAGCGTCGTCGGCGGTCTCGGCATCGCCAGCCCATTCGCTCACGCGCGCCATGACCTGCGCCGCGCTTTCGCCGCCATGCGGCCGCGCGCCCATCAGATCGGCCGCCCATGCATCGAGGTCCGCGCGCGCGATGGCGTCCCACGGCTGTCCTTCCCACGCGCCGAAGTCGAGCTCCTGCAGGCGCGGTTCGATCTGGCATGGCACCGGCCCCGTCAACGACCGCGCCTGCATCTGAGCCTGCATCTGAGCCTGCATCTGAGCCTGCATCTGCGCCAACAGCGCGGCCGTGTCCCTGGCACGCATGGCAGGGCTCGTGACGATGCGCGCGGGCGGATAGGCCAGCAACGGCCCCGCCATCTGCGCCGCCGTGGGCGAACACGGCGCGGCCAGCGGCAGATCGAGCCGCCCATAGCAAACCGATGACTGGCCGGCCGGCAGTGCCGGCCGCGCATGCCGGATCAGTACCAGGTCCATGCAGCCGCCACGAAGTACACGGCGAGCTCCGCAAGCTGCTGCGCAAAGCCGAGGCAATCGCCCGTATAGCCGCCGATGCGCCGCACGAAGTACGCCCCCAGCGCCAGCCGCAGCAACGTCAGCGCAAGCACGGCGACCAGCGCGAACGCCAGTCCCGCACCGACGCCCACGCCGTTACCGCCCGCCGCCACGGGAAGGGAATCGAACGACATCCACACCAGCGGCGCCGCGCCGCACAGCAGCGCGAACACCAGTCCCGCGCCGCGCAGCCGCTGCGCGACCGGACGCGCCTTGCCCTCGTCGCGCACGTAGTCATGCGTGGACAGGTAGGTGATGGCCATCGCGCGGCTGGCGCCATGCGCCGCCACGATCGTCGCGACGAGCACGGCCAGTCCGCCCGTGGTGCCGATCTGCAGCAGCAACTGCCACTTGAGCAGCAGCGCGATGACCACCGCGATCGCACCGAACGCGCCCACGCGCGAATCGTGCATGATGCGCAGCACGTCCTCGCGCGTGTAGCCGCCGCCGAACGCATCGACGCAATCGGCAAGCCCATCCTCGTGAAACGCGCCCGTCAGCAGCAACGTCGCCGCCATGCCGACCAGCACCGCCACCGAAGGCGACCACAGATGCGCGGCGGCCCACGTCGCCACCGCGCCGGCAAGGCCGACCAGCAGGCCCACGAGCGGAAAGTAGCGCGCGGCCGCATTGAGGTGCTCCGGCGTGAAGCCCACCCAGCGCGCCAGCGCGGCCGGCAGCGGCACGCGCGTGAAGTAGCCGAGCGCCGTCAGGAAGAAGCGGAGTTCGTCGGCCACGCGCATGGGTGTCCTCCGTGGTCGGCGTTCAGGCGCTCGCGGTGCTGACGCCCGCGCCGCTGAACGTCGCCATCTCGCGCAGGAACGCCGCGGCCGCATTGACGAGCGGCCACGCCAGCGCGGCCCCCGTCCCTTCGCCAAGGCGCAGGTCCAGCGCCAGCACGGGTTCGGCCTGGAACTCGGCCAGCAGCGCGCGATGTCCCTGCTCGTGCGAACAGTGCGAGAACACGCAGTAATCGAGCACGGCCGGCGCGATGCGCGCGGCCACGAGCAATGCGGCGCTCGCGATGAATCCATCGACGAGGATCACCATCCGGCTGGCGGCCGCGGCCAGGAACGCACCGGTCATCATCGCGATCTCGAAACCGCCGAACGCGGCCAGCACATCGAGCGGCGCCGTGGCGTCCGCATGCAGCGCCAGCGCGCGCGACAGCACCTCGCGTTTGTGCGCGAGCCCCGCATCGTCGAGCCCCGTGCCACGTCCCGTGCACGACTCGATGGGCAGCCCCGTCAGCCGGCTCATCACGCAGGCGGCGGCGGACGTATTGGCAATCCCCATCTCGCCGAAGCCGATCACGTTGGTGCCCTGCTGCGCATGCCGCAGCACGCGCGCGATACCGGCATTGAGCGCGGCCACGGTCTGCTCCGGCGTCATCGCCGGGCCTTCAAGAAAATTCCGCGTGCCATCGGCGATGCGGCAATTCACGAGCCCCGGCGACGCCGGCAGCGGCGCGCGCACGCCCGCATCGACGACCTCGAGCGTCATGCCGTGCAGTCGCGAAAACACATTGATCGCCGCGCCACCGCCGAGGAAGTTCAGCACCATCTGCGCGGTGACCTCGGCCGGATAGGCGCTGACGCCCGCATCGGCCACGCCATGGTCGCCCGCGAACACGATGACCGCGGGACGCTTCAGTTCGGGCTTCGTGGTGCCGAGCACCATGCCGATGCGCAATGCCAGGGCCTCCAGCCGTCCCAGCGCGCCGAGCGGCTTGGTCTTGTCGTCGATGGCGGCCTGCAGCACGGGACGCAGCGCGGCGTCGGGCGCGTCGATCGGCGGCAGCGGAAGCGAATAGTCGGACAGGGAAGTGAGCATATTCCGTAACTGTAAATCGTTTCTACATCTCCACGCCGCGCTGCGCCTTCACGCCCGCCTTGAACGCGTGCTTGACCAGCGTCATGTCGGTGACCGTATCGGCGGCATCGATCAGCGCCTGCGGCGCGCCCCGGCCCGTGATCACCACATGCTGCATCGGCGGACGCGCGCGCAGGTCGGCGATCACGCGATCCACGTCGAGGTAATGGAGCTTGAGCGCGATGTTCAGCTCGTCGAGCAATACGAGTGCGACCGACGGGTCGGACAGCAGTCCGCGCGCGACTTCCCAGGCGGCTTCCGCCTTCGCCACGTCGCGCGAGCGGTCCTGTGTCTCCCACGTATAGCCCTCGCCCATCACGTGGAACGCGCATTCGTCCGGAAAGCGCCGCAGGAACTGTTCCTCGCCGCTCGGAATCGCGCCCTTGATGAACTGCACCACGGCCGTCTTCATGCCGTGGCCCATCGCGCGCACCACCATGCCGAAGCCCGAGCTCGACTTGCCCTTGCCGTTGCCCGTGGTGATCACGATCACGCCGCGCTCGATCTGCGCGGACGCGATCTTCTGATCGACCACTTCCTTCTTGCGCTCCATGCGCGCCTTGTGCCGCTCGTCGCGGCCATCGTCGGGGATGTTGCTCTCGTTATCGGTCGTCATGTCGGGTTCCATCGGGAATCAGCGCCCATTGCGTGCCATCGGTGACACTGATGATCGGCGTGCGCAGCGCGCGCGAGCACCGTTCGGGCGTAAGCACGTCGCCGGCGGGCCCATGCAGCGCGTGGCCGTCCTCGGCCATCAGCAGCGCATGGGTCGCGTAGCGGCGCGCAAGATTGAGGTCGTGCACGATCACCACCGCCGCATGGCGGCCCGCGCGCACGAGGCGCGTCAGAAGATCGAGCACCAGAATCTGATGGCGCAGGTCCAGATGCGCCACCGGTTCGTCGAGCAGCAGCAGCGGCGCCTGCTGCGCGAGCGTCGCGGCGAGCGCCACGCGCTGGCGTTCACCGCCGGAGAGCGTCATGACGTCGCGCGCGGCAAAGCCGTCGAGGTCCAGCGCGGTCATCGCATCGGCCACGATCGTATCGTCGTCGCGCCCGCTCCAGCCCCATCCGGAGAGGTGCGGATGCCGGCCGACGCGTACCGCGTCCGTTACGGACATCGAGAACGTGTCGTGGATCGCCTGCGGCAGATAGGCGCGCCGCAGCGCGAGCGCGGGCGGCGCGATGCGCGCGAGCGGCACGTCGTCGAGCCGCGCCTCGCCCCCGTCCGCGGCACGCAGGCCGGCCAGCACGCCCATCAGCGTGGACTTGCCCACGCCGTTGGGTCCGACCACGACCCACAGTTCGCCCGCGCCGACGGTCAGGCCCAGCCCATCGACGAGCACGCGCGCGCCCGCGCGCAGCCGGATATCGTCCAGCACGAGGCGCGGACATTCGGCACGCGGCAGCATCCAGTCGGCAGACGGGCTCATCGTGGCCTCCGCAACAGCAGATAGAGGAAAGTCGGCACGCCCAGCAGCGCGGTGATGACGCCCACCGGCAACTGCGCGGGCGCGATCACCGTCCGCGCGATCAGATCGGCGGCCATCAGCAGCGTTCCGCCCAGCAACACCGCGGCCGGCAGCAGAAAGCGCTGGTCGTTGCCCCACGCCAGCCGCACCAGATGCGGCACGACGAGGCCGACGAAGCCGATCGACCCCGCGGTCGTGATCGCCGCGGCAATCGCGAACGACGCCACCAGGAACGTGATGCCCCGCACGCGGCCCACGTGCACGCCGAGCGCCTGCGCCACGGTCTCGCCCAGCAGCATCACGTTGAGCGAGCGCGCCATCGGCATCACCACGGCCATGGACACCAGGAGCGTGCCCAGCGCGGCGGCGTAGCTCGCGGTCCCGCCGAGATCGCCCGTCAGCCAGAACAGCATGCCGCGCAGCCGGGACTCGGGCGCCACGGCAAGAATCAGCGTAATCAGCGCGCCCCAGCCCGCGGCGATGATCACGCCCGTGAGCAGCAGACGCGCGCCGGCCTCGTGATGCCCGCCCTGTACCTGCGGATGCAGGAGGTCGCGCCGCGCGAGCGTCGCCACCAGCACCATCGAGCACAGCGCGCCGCCGGCCGCGCCGGCCTGCACGCTCCACAGCGGCGCCATCGTCAGCATCGCCAGCAGCGCGCCGGTGGCCGCGCCACCCGATACGCCGAGCACGTACGGCTCGGCGAGCGGATTGCGCAGCAGCACCTGCATCAGCGCGCCCGAGAGCGCGAGCAGCCCGCCGCAGGCGAACGCGGCCATCGCGCGCGGCAGCCGCAGCTCCCGCACGATCGCTCCGGCCGTCCCGCTGTCCGCGCCCGTCAGCGCGGCCCACAGCTGCGCCGCGTCGAGCGGCACGCTGCCGAGCGCCAGCGAGAGCGCGAACACGCCGAGCCCCGCCATGGCGAGGGCCAGCCAGATCGCGAGCGCGCGCCGGAACTCAGCCATGGCGCCCCGTCACTTCTGCCGCCAGCCGAGCGTGATGTAGCCCGCCCTGCCCTGCGTGTTGTACGGATACGCGAGCTGGTAGTTCTTGTCGAACAGGTTTTCCACGCGGGCGGCGACGAACCATTCCTTGGTGATGTTGTAGCGGGCAGTGAGGTTCACGATACCGTATCCGCCGAGCGTGCGCGAGCCGTTGTCGAGCCGCGCCGACGACACGAGCCATTCGCCGCCCAGCCGCACGGGGCCGATATTGCGGCCCACGTCCAGCGAGGCGTGCCGGCGCGCGCGGCGCACGAGCTGCGTGTGGTTGGTCTCGTCGGTCGGATTCTGGAACGTCACCGCCGCGCCGAGGTCCGTGCCCCACACCGTGGCGCGCCACGATGCTTCCACGCCCTGCACCTTCGCGCTGTTGACGTTCTGCGCGAGGAACAGGCCGCCGCCCACCGCCGTGGAGACGATCAGGTTGTCGTAGCGCGTCTCGAACGCCGTTACGCGCAGCAGGCCCGTCTGCTCGGTGTCGTACTGCACGCCGACCTCGGCCGACTTCGCGCGCTCGGGGCTCAGGTTCGGCTGGCCGAAACCGGGGTAGTACAGCTCGTTGAACGTCGGCGCGCGGAACGCGTTGCTGACATTGGCGATCAGCTTGAGCGCCTCGGTCACGTTGAAGCCATACCCCGCGAAACCGCTCGCCTGATTGCCGAAGTCCGAGTAATGGTCGTTCCGGACGTTCAGCTGGATCTGGTTGCGGCCGATCCGGCCTTCATAGCCGCCGTACACCGAGAACACGTTGCGCGACGGCGCGCCGTACGCGCTCGAGGCCAGCGTCTGCTGCAGGTAATCGGTGCCGAACAGCAGCTTGTGCCCGGCCGTCAGCGCGTATTCGTTCTGCCAGTTGACCTGGCGCGTGCGCGTGTTGAACAGGCTGTCGAACAGCCCGTTCTTCGTGCCCTCGCTGCGGTCCTGGCTCTGCGCCACCTTGACGTGCGTGGTCCAGTCCGGCGTGACCCGGCCGTTGACGAATGCGGACAGCGTGTAGAGCTCGCTGTCCATGCGCAGGTCGTCGGTCGAGCGGCCGGTCGAGCTCGAGCTGTCGTACGAGAGCTGGCTGTTCGAATAATAGGCGGCCACGCCCGCGTCCCAGTCCGCGCTGAACTTGTGCCGCAGCTGGCCCGACACGCTCCGGTTCTCGTACGGGTTGTCGTTCGGATTCGGCCCGCGCGTGGTCGGCACGCGCGGATTGTCGCGGCGCCACTGATCGACGTTGATCGACGAGAATCCGTCGGACTTGATGATCGAGCCCGTCACGTTGAACGACGTGTCGCCGATCTGTCCGCCGTAACCGGCGGTAGCCTGCCGCGTCTTGTAGGTGCCGTACTCCACCGACGCGTTGCCGGCGGGGGCCTGGCCCGCGCCGCTCTTGGTGAAGATCTGCACCACGCCGCCGATGGCGTCGGAGCCGTACAGCGCCGACACATTGCCGCGCACGACTTCGATATGGTCGATCTGGTCCGGCAGGATATTGGCAAGCTGCGCGGTGCCGCCGCTGACGCCCGCGACGCGCACGCCGTCGATCAGGATCAGTACCTGGTTCGAATTGGCGCCGCGCATGAACAGCGTGGTATTGGCGCCAAGGCCCCCGTTGGTCGCGAACTCGACGCCGGCCTGATTGCGCAGCAGGCTGCGCAGGTCGGGCGCCTGCGAGTTGACGATGTCTTCCTGCGTCACGACCGTGGTATGGGGCAGCGCGTCGGAGACGGCCTGCGCGGTGCGCGAAGCGGTCACGACGATGGGATCGAGCTGGCGCGAAGCGCCGCCGTCGCTGGCCTGCGCATGCGCGGCCGTCGCGCTCAGGGTGGCGAGGGAGATCAGCGCGCCCCTGCAGGCGGCCATGGATGGACGTACCTTGGGCATGGGAGCCGCGGCGGTCCGTTGAAGCGATACACGCATTTCTAGGATGGGATGTGGATGTGCCAGGCCCGTTCCCCCGCGGACCGTTTGGCGAAGTGGCGGCACTTGCGCGCGCGCCCGCGTTCAGGCCGGTATCCGGGCTGACGACATCAGGCCGGCCGCCTTCCCGCATGCATGGCGCATGCAGTGGCTTCCGGACAGCCCTGCGAACATATGGCATGTTCGCGGTCGCTTACCGTTGCGGGGGCAGCACAGGTTGGCTGGCTCCGGCTTGCTGCCGGCGCTGGCTCCCTGTTTCCCGTTGAACTGCCCGGACGCATGAATCGGCCGGGCGAGCACCTGGAACGTGCGCGAGTGTAGGGAGTTTCACAGATGGCGTCAATGCGGCACGATGCGTGCCGTTAACTGGCATTTCCCCCGCATCCGATGCAACTTCCGCGCGCGATGCGGGTCGGACCCGGCTTGGCCGACGTGGCATCGCAGGTGGAATGCGTCCACCATTCGGCTAGAATCCGGAACACCGACGCAAAAAATCGCCGACTTCAAAACCGGACCTCAGGCAACTATGCTCACTGAACTTGAACAACTGGCTGCCAAGATCGGGCGCGTACTCCATCACGCGGACACGCTGGCGGCCGAGAACCAGCGGCTGCGCGCGGAGATCGACCGCCTGCAGAACGAAGCGAGCCAGCTGCGCGGCGAGCGCGAGGCCATGGCCGCCGATCGCGAACTGCTCAATATCAAGATCGAGGAAGCGCAGCTGCGCATCCAGTCGATCCTGGACAAGCTGCCGACCGCCAGCGACGCGCGCCAGCTCGATCTGCTCGGCGACGGCGGCGCGACGGCCACCGCGGGCACGGCAGGCACGCCAGGCACACAACGGGCTCCCGGAGAACATGCATGAGCAACAAGCAAGTGGAACTCACCATCGCCGGCCAGCCGTACCGGTTCGCCATCGCGCCCGACAACGAAGCGGCGCTGCTGGAAGCCGTTGCGCTCGTCGATGCGCAGATGAACAAGCTCAAGGGCAACGTGGCCGCGAAGGGTGTCGAGCGCGTCGCGGTGATGGCCGCGATCAGCATCGCGTCGGACCTGCTCGCCCTGCGTCGCAAGCAGGACGAGGATGGCACGATACCGGTCGATGCGGTGCGCGCGCGTATTCGCGAACTCAACGAACGCGCGGACGAAGCATTGCGGCAATACGCGCATGTCGGCACGGATTCGCGCTGACCGGCACGCTGAATTTTTCTGGCATGTGAGCCTTGAAGTTCATCGCGCCGTACCGATATCCCGAGTGTGGTTGGGTGTACTGCGCCGCGGAAAATGTAACCATACGGCAGGACGGACTTGGTATGGCCCGCAGCGCGGTGTATAGTGGAGCCACTGTTCGACGCAGCCACGACGCGGTCAGCGAAGTGAATGCAGGGAGCAGAAAATGGCCAGGTTACCGTGCCGGGCCGCCGTTCTCATCCCATCCTTTGAAGAAACGGCAAACGTCTGACATACGATAGATTTGTCGAAAGTCAGACGTTTGACAGTTTCCCTGCCTGGTTCGTGAAGGTCATAATTCCTTGAACCGATATGCATTGCATGGTGCGGGATCATGTCGTGTGGGCGAGCGCGTCGCCGCATTCATAGTCTGGGCCAAGCCTGGACTCCCTGAGTGGGTGATGTACCCGAAATACGACTTCCGCAGCCACTCTGAACCTCACTTGGGTTCAGGATGCCGATCTAGCGGCCGAGGCGGGGACCCCCAAAAAAGGCGGTGGTTTTTCACGAAACCACTGCCTTTTTCCTTTTCCGCATCCCTGACGTGACCGCTCACGTGACCACTCGCGCCCGCCAGTACTGGCTCATGAAGTCGGAACCCGACGAAGCCAGCATCGACGACCTCGCCGCCAAGGGCACGCTGCCCTGGACCGGCGTCCGCAACTACCAGGCGCGCAACTTCATGCGCGACCAGATGCGCCTCGGCGACGGCGTGCTGTTCTACCACTCGTCCTGCCCCGAGCCCGGCATCGCGGGACTGGCCGAGGTCTGCTCGGCCCCCTACCCCGACCCGACCCAGTTCGACGCAAAGAGCGACTACTACGACAAGGCATCGAAGCAGGAAGACCCGCGCTGGTCTCTCGTTGACGTGCGCTTCGTGAAGAAGACGCCGCTGATCGCGCTGCCCGCGTTGCGCGAGTACGACGCGCTCGCGGACATGGTCGTGCTTCGCCGCGGCAATCGCCTGTCCATCACGCCGGTGACGCCGGCCGAATGGCGCTTCATCACCGAAAAACTCATGAAGTGATACATCTGGAAACACTGTCGCCCGCGCTCGAGTCCCGTCCTACGGAACGAAGCGCGCGCCAGTGCGTCTGAATGCCACCACATTTGAACGGGAGAACAATATGAAGAACATGCTTGCCGCCACGCTGCTGGGTACTGCCGCGCTCGCGTCCACGGGCGTCTCCGCGCAAACGGTGCCGCCGCCCGCGGGCGTGCTGTCGCTCGCCGCGCAGGCCGTGACGGAAGTACCCACCGATATCGTGCAGGTCACGCTCGCCGCCGAGCAGGAAGGCGCGGAACCGGGCGCAATCTCGTCGGCTCTGTCGGCAAAGACCACCGCGGTACTGGCGCAGGCCAAGCGCGTCTCGGGCGTGGAAGCGCAGTCGGGCGGCTTCACGATCCAGCCGACCACCGATCGCAACGGCCGCATCAGCACGTGGCGCGGCCGCTCGGAGGTCGTCCTCAAGTCGCGCGACTTTGCCGCGGTATCGAAGCTCGCCGGTGACCTCGCCAGCCAGATGCAGGTGCAGAACATCGCGTTCTCGCTGTCGCGCGAGGCGCGCCTGGCCGCCGAAAGCAAGCTCGCCGAAGAGGCCGTGGCCTCGTTCCGCGACAAGGCGCAGCAGACCACGAAGCTGTTCGGCTACGGCAGCTATACGATCCGGGAAGTGTCGGTAAACGAGTCCGGCGGCGTGATGCCGCCGATGCCGCGCATGTACGCGGCCAAGGCGATGTCCGCCGATGCGGCGGTGCCCGTGCCCGTCGAAGGCGGCAAGGCACAGGTCACGGTGTCCGTGAACGGCTCCGTGCAGATGCTGAAGTAATCCCATCGTCCCCTCTCCCGGCGGGAGAGGGGAACACCCCCTCGATGCGCCTCGGCGTTACAGCATGCCGAACTGCTGGCGCAGCACGTTCTTCTGTACCTTGCCCATCGTGTTGCGCGGCAGCTCGTCCACGACATGCACGCGCTTGGGCACCTTGAAGTTGGCGATGCGCGTCTTCAGCGTGCCGATCAGACCCGCTTCATCGAACTCGCTGCCCGGCTTGCGCACCACCACCGCCACCACGGCCTCGCCGAAATCCTTGTGCGGCACGCCGATCACGGCGGACTCCGCCACACCCGGCATCTCGTCGATAAAGCTCTCGATCTCCTTCGGGTACACGTTGTAGCCGCCGGAGATGATCAGGTCCTTGCTGCGGCCCACGATCGTGACGTAGTCGTCGGGCACCTTGCGCTCGCCCGCATGGCTGACGATCGCGCCTCCGAAGCGGCCCACGTCGCCCGTACGGAACCAGCCGTCGGCCGTGAATTCCTCGGCCGTCTTCTCGGGCATGCGCCAGTAGCCCTTGAACACGTTCGGTCCCCTGACCTCGATATTGCCGATCTCGCCCGGCGGGCAGGCATGGCCTTCGCCATCGACCACGCGCACGGAGACGCCCGGCAGCGGCTTGCCCACGGTGCCGCCGATCCGCTCGCCGAGCGCGCTGTCGTACGGATTCGACACGAGCATCACGGTCTCGCTCATGCCATAGCGCTCGAGAATCGTATGGCCCGTGCGCTCGCGGAACGCGTCGAACGTCTCCAGCAGCAGCGGCGCCGAACCCGACACGAACAGCCGCATGCGGCGGCAGGTGTCGTCGTCGAAGCGCGGCTCCTGCAGCATGCGCACGTAATACGTGGGCACGCCCATCATCACGGTCGAGCGCGGCAGGAATTTCAGGATCTGCGCCATATCGAGCTTCGGCGCCCAGATCATCTTGGCACCGGCCAGCAGCGCGCCATGCGACGCCACGAACAGGCCATGCACATGGAAGATCGGCAGCATGTGCAGCAGCACGTCGTCGCTGCGCCAGCCCCAGTACGCATGCAGCGTCAACGCATTGGCGGCAAGGTTGTGGTGCGTGAGCATGGCGCCCTTGCTGCGGCCCGTGGTGCCGGACGTGTACAGGATCGCGGCAAGGTCGTCGTCCTCGCGGGCCACGGTCTCGAACCTGTCCGGATGCGCGGCCGCGCGCGCGAGCAGCGAGCCCGAGCGGTCGTCGTCGAGCGTGAACACATGTTCCGTGCCATGGCGGAATGCCACCTTCGACACCCAGCCAAAATTCGCGCTGCTGCACACGACCACCGACGGTTCGGCGTTGCCGACGAAGTAGTCGATCTCCGCTTCCTGATACGCGGTGTTCAGCGGCAGATACACATAACCCGCGCGCAGCGTGGCCAGGTACAGGAACAGCGCTTCCGGCGACTTCTCCACCTGCACGGCCACGCGCGCGCCGGCGGGCAGCTTCAGCGCCGTCAGCAGGTTGGCCAGCTTGGCCGTGGCGCGGTCGAGGTCATCCCACGTGTAGTAGAGGCCGTCATGGGTCTCGATGCAGCAGGCCGTACGGTCGGCCGGAAAGCGGGATTCGAACAGGGCGAACAGATTGGCGTTCATGAAAATGTGGATCGGTGAGAACGGGAAGCAGGCGGCGCCACTGGGGCCGGCCGACATCTTACTCCCCGGTGAAAGCAGGTGGCCGGCGCGCGAGAAACGCGGCTACGCCTTCGGCATGGTCGCGGCTGCGCGCGTAGGCGAAATGCGCGTCGAGTTCGGCCTCGGTCAGCGGGTCCGGCGCAGGGGCCAGACGCGCGATCGTCGTCTTGTTGATGCGCGCGGCCAGCGGCGCGCCGGCGCATAGCCGGCTTACCGTGGCATGCAGTTCTTCCGCGAGCGCGGCGTGGGGCACCACGCGCGTGAGCAACCCCTTGCGCTCGGCCTCCGCCGCGCCGAACACGCGGCCTTCGAGCAGGATCTCGAGCGTCACCGCGCGCCCCGCGAGGGCCAGCAGCCCGCGCAGTTCGCCCGGCGCCATCGGAAAGCCGAGCCGGTTGATGGGGACGCCGAAGCGGCTGTCGTCCGCGGCGATGCGCAGGTCGCAGTTGCACGCGATCTCGAGCCCGCCGCCGACGCACACCCCTTCGATCATCGCGACGGTCGGGTGCGTGCAGCCGGCGATGGCGGCGAGCGCGGGCGCGATCGTCTCCATGTGATAGTGCCGCAGGGCCGCTTCGTCACCGCGTACCTGCGGGAACTCGGCGATATCGGCACCCGCGGCAAAGTTGCCGTCGGCGCCGCGAATGACCACGCAGCGCAGCGAGGCATCGGCCGACAATGCGGCAAAACCGCTTGCGAGCGACTGCCACATCGCCACGGAAATTGCATTGAGCTTGCCCGCGTGCGCGAGCGTGACCGTGGCGACCGCGCCTTCGCGCGCAAACGAAACCGTGCCGCGCATCAGTCGATCTTCGCGCCCGAGCGCTGCACCACTTCCGCCCAGCGCTTGATCTCCGCGCGCTGGAACTGGCCGAACTGTTCGGGCGTGAAGTTCGGGATCTCGGAGCCGTTGTTGAGCCAGATCGCCTTCATTTCAGGCGAATCGAGCGCCTTGCGCGTTTCCGCGTAGAGCTTGTCGACGATGTCCTTCGGCGTATTCTTCGGCACCCACATCGCGTACCACGTGGACACCTCGAAATTCTTCACGCCGGCCTCGGCAGCGGTCGGCACGTTCGGGAACGCGGGCGAACGCTTGGTGGCCGCCACCGCGAGCGCGTTGATGCGGCCGCCGCGAATGTGCTGCGCGGACGAGCCCAGGCCGTCGAACACGATATCGACCTGCCCGGCGATCAGGTCGGACAGCGCCGGGCCCGCGCCCTTGTAGGGGATATGCGTGATGAACGTCTTGGTTTCAAGCTTGAACAGTTCGCCAGCCAGATGGTGCGACGAACCGTTCCCCGCGGAACCGTAGTTGAGCTTGCCGGGGTTCGCCTTCGCATAGGCGATGAGTTCCTGCAGCGTCTTCGCCTGGACCTTCGGGTTCACCACCACGACCTGCGGCGGCTGCGCAATGACGGTGACGGGAATGAAGTCCTTCTCGATGTCGTAGTCGAGCTTCGGATAGAACGACGGCGCGATCGCATGGTGCGCGCCACCGATAAACACCGTATAGCCATCGGGCGCGGCCTTGGCCGCGATGCTCGCGCCGACCGTGCCGCCGGCGCCGCCGCGGTTGTCGATCACGAACTGCTTGCCGAGCTGTTTCGACAGCTGGGCCGTGAGCGGCCGCGCGAACGCGTCGGTACCGCCACCGGCCGGGAACGGCACGATCACCGTGATCGGCTTGCTCGGCCACGTATCGGCCTGCGCGGGCGCCGCGCTCATTGCCGTCGCGCCCGCCAACATGGCCGTTACCCCCAACACCCGCGCGCACGCTTTCAGATGGAAAACCATTGCACTGTCTCCTCTCTCTCTCATACGGAAAGTCAATCGATCACAGCAGCTTGCCCACCGCGCGGCTGACGCGCGGATTCCCTGCGCCAAGGCGTGCCAGATTGTCATCCAGCGCGTCGGGCACGTAAAGGTAATTCACCATCATCCCGCCCCCCTGCGCGCGGCCTTTGCGCGACAGATCGGCGCCCCAGTTCAGACGCTCCACGCAGGCACCGTTGCCGAGGTGAAAGCGAGCGACCGCATCGGCCGGAAGCCCGTCTTTCTGCTCGCGCACGAGGTAGTGCGCGGCCAGCGTCAGCGCGGTATCGCGCACCACGGCATCCGCGCTGTCCGGCGCGAGCGCCGCGAACCATGCCGCGCCGTCCGCCGGCGCATCGCCATGGCGTTCGGTCCAGCGCGCTAGGCGCTTCTCGCCGAGCATCCCGGCAACCGCGGCGGCATCCTGCCTGCGCAGCCAGTCGGCAAACCCGGGAATCGGTGACAGGGTCGCGAACTGCTTGAGCTTGGGAAACTCGCGCTGAAGCTCCTCGATCACGCGCTTGAGCAGGAAGTTGCCGAAGCTCACGCCGCGCAACCCCGCCTGCGTATTCGAGATGGAATAAAAGATCGCCCACTTCACCCGGCGCAGGTCCTCGAGCGGCGCCAGTTCGTCGAGCAGCGCCTGCACGTTGGCCGCCATCTCGGGCACAAACGCCACCTCGACGAAGATCAGCGGCTCGCGCGGGATGCGCGGATGGAAGAACGCGTAGCAACGGCGATCGGAATCGAGCCGGTTGCGCAGATCGGTCCACGAGGAAATCTCGTGCACGGCCTCGTAGCGGATGAGCTTCTCGAGCAGCGACGCCGGCGAGTCCCACGTAATGGGCTGCAGCTCGAGCAGCCCCACGTCGAACCAGTTCGAGAACAGCGCCTCGAGGTCGTCATCGAGCGCGCGCAGCCCCGGAATGCGCTTGTGCCAGCGCAGCATGTCCGCGCGCAGGTGAATCAGGAAATGCAGCCCGCAGACGCTGTCCCCGTGCTGGCCATGCAGCGCCGCGAGCCGCTTGAAGAAGCGGATGCGCGCATTCGATAGCGCCTGCGAGAGGCTCGCGTGGACCGTGGCCGCCTCGCTGCCGGGCGCCGCGACCTCGGCCAGCACGCCGAGCATGGCCTGCCGCGCGGCCTCGCCGGCGGCCTCGTACTCCTGCCGCCACGCCTGCGCGGCAGCATTGGCCGCGCCATCGGTCAGACGCGCGTCGAAGCATTGCCGCAGTTGCTCGCGCTGGCGCCGCAGCACGCGCGGCGATAGCGCGATGGCTTCGGGGGCGACGGGCTTCGCCGCGGGCGCCTGCGGCTCGCCCTCGCCCTTCCGGCCCCACCAGCGGCCAAACCGCGCAAGTAGCGTGTCCCCGCTCCCGCGTTCGGTATCGAGCGGCGCGCTGACCTTCTCGCTGACCTTCTCGCTGACCTTCTGTTCGGTCGTATCGAGGACGTTCATGGGGTCTCCTGTGCGGACGAGGAAACATGCATGCGCACGACGTTCGAGCGCTCGGCGCCGTCCAGCGTGCGCAGTGCCGCGCGCTGGCGCAGCACGTGCGTCTTCATCAGCGCCTCCGCCCCTTCCGAATCGCGTGCCTTGAGCGCCGAGAACACCGACAGATGCTCGGCGCACGATTCGTGCACGCGTCCATCGAGCTTCAGGCTCTTGTGGCGCGACAACCGCAACACCTTGCGCAGATCGCTGACCACGCCCGATAGCCAGCGGTTGCCGGCCAGGCGCTGGATCGCTTCGTGAATCTGATAGTTCGTCTCGTAGTACGCGTCGATCTGCTCGTCGGCCGCGTGGCGCGCCAGCTCGGCGTGCAGCACCTCCAGCGCGTCGAGGTCGTCCTCGGTGACGTTGCGCGCGGCCTCGTAGGCACAGCGGCCCTCGAGCAGCGCCATCAGCGGAAAGATCTCGTCGAGGTCCTGCTCGGTCAGCTCGTTGACGAAGCAGCCCCGCCGCGGCTCCAGCCGCACGAGCCCCTCTGCCGCGAGCACCTTCAGCGCTTCGCGCAACGGCGTGCGCGAGATGCCCAGCGACGCGGCCAGCGCGACTTCGTCGATCCATGCGCCGGGCATCAGCGCATGATCGTCGATCATTGCGCGCAGCCGGTCGGACACCTCGAGATACAGCGCCTGCTGGACGATTCGCATGTCGCCTCCAAGCCGCAATAATTCATAATTATGAGCGGCGGCCGGGACGTGACAACCCGGTGTCTTCCCGAACGAGGGAAAACCAGAAGGGCATGAAGCCGGAACGTGAAGCGGGAACGTGAAGCAGGACACCAGCCGAGGTGCGACGGACGACGTCGCCCTCCCTGACGATCGTCGCCCGCGCCTGAAAGAATGCCGCGCGTATCTCATCGCGGACCGGCAGTGCGCCAGCCACGCGTGGACCAGGTTGGTTCGACCGGCGCCAGTCCCACGCCTCCCCGTGCAAGTGCCGATACTGCCTGGCACCGATTCTCCCGCTCTTCGTCCGTGGAATCGCGATTCTTGTAACAGACTTTATAGCGAAGACCGTGCCAGTAGGGTTAAGCCTCTGATTTCATTGATGATGACGATCGAAGACTTGTTACATCTCCCTAGGCATGTAACAGAATGTATCTCCCCCGTTACGACCCGGCTGGCCGTCCGAAGCGTTGCCACGACGCATCACGCGGCAAATTGTCGGGTATATGCCACATAATGCCCCATCAGGACGTCGCGCGAGTGCGACAATGCGTTGCCCGGCGCATTCGGGAGGATGGTTCCGCCGCGCAGATCGGTTGCATCGATGAAACAACTAAAAACGGAGAATCCGGATATGCAATGGGAGAACAAGGAGGGCGGACGCGAGTTGCCGTTCGCCTTCACGGGGTCGGGGTCGGAATACTTTCGCATCTGGATCGTCAACACACTGCTGGGGCTCGTTACGCTCGGTATCTACACGGCATGGGCCAAGGTCCGCACGCTCCAGTACTTCTATCGCAATACGCGCGTCGATAACGCGACGTTCGACTACCACGGCAATCCGCTGGCCATCCTCAAGGGCCGGATCATCGCATTCGTGCTGTTCGGCGCGCTGCAGATGGGCGGCTACATCAGCCCGCTGCTCCCGCTCGTCGCGCTGCTGATCGTCGCCGCCGTCATGCCGTTCCTGCTCGTGCGTTCGCTGCGCTTCCGCATGGCCAATTCAAGCTATCGCGGCCTGCGCTTCGCGTTTCGTGGCAGCGATGGCGATGGCTACAAGGCGTTCCTGCTGTGGCCGCTGCTCGCGGTCCTGACGCTCGGCATCCTCACACCGCTCGCGCACCAGCGCCTCAAGCAGTTCCAGCACGGCAACGCACGATTCGGCACCGCACCGTTCGCGTTCCACGCGCCGGTGAGCGCGTTCTACCGCGTCTACGTGGCGGTGTCGCTCACGGGCGTTCTGCTGGCTGGCGGTGGCGCGGCGCTCGGCGCCCTGCTGGGCTCCGCGGTAGGCGCCGCATCCGTCCTCACGGTATCGGGCGCGGCCCTGGGCCTTTGGCTGGCGTTCATGCTTGCGGCACCGTTGTATCGCGCGCGGCTGCAGAACACGATCTGGCGCGCCACGACGCTCGCGGAACATCGCTTCGGCAGCGACGTGCGCACCGGCCGCCTGTTCCTCATCATGCTGACCAACGCGATCCTCATCGTGCTGACGCTCGGCCTGTTCCTGCCGTTCGCGCGCGTGCGCGTGGCGCGCTATTGCGTCGAATCGATGACGCTGTTCGCCGCCGGCCCGCTCGATCATTTCATTGCGGCAGAGATCGACCAGGTCGATGCGCTTGGCGATGCGGCGGCCGAATGGTATGACATCGATATCGCCCTCTGACCGATGACCGCCATGGTTGCCGCCTCGTACTTCGACACGCGCTCGTCGCGCGCGCACGCGGTCACGCTGGACGTTGCCGGCGGCGACGCCGTGCTGCGCGATGGCAACGGAGAGGAGCTGCGGCGCGCGCCGCTGTCCTCGCTGCGCGTGTCCGAACGCACGCGACGCGCGCCGCGCCTCGTCACGTTCAGCGATGGCGCGTATTGCGAGATCGCCGACAACGTCGCGTTCGACGCGCTGCTGGCGGCAACGGGTTACCGGGAGGGATGGGTTGCGCGCGCGCAGAACAGCTGGCGGCTCGTCGGTCTCGCAGCCGTCGGCCTCGTCGCCGCGTGCGTGCTCTGCTACGAGTTGGTGCTGCCGTGGGGCGCGCGCATACTGGCCGATGCCGTACCCGCATCGATCGAGGCGCAGATGGGCCAGGCGACGCTCGACGCCCTCGATGCGCGGATGGTCGGCCCGAGCGAGCTGTCGGCCGCCGACCAAAAGGCCATTCGCGACCGCTTCGCGGCGCTCTCGCTGCCTGCGGACCCCAGCCATCGCTACGATATCCAGTTTCGCAAGGGCAAGGGCCTCGGCCCCAACGCGCTGGCCCTGCCCGGCGGCACGATCGTCGTGACGGACGAACTGGTCGCACTGATCGGCACCGGAACCGGCATGATGGGCGTGCTCGCGCACGAGGCCGGCCACGTGGCCCAGCGCCACGGCCTGCAGCAGGTGATCCAGGCCTCCGCGATCGGCGCCGCGGCCGCCTATGTGTTCGGTGACTTCTCGACGATCCTCGCGGGCGTGCCCGCGGCAATGCTGACCATGCGCTATTCGCGCGAGCACGAGCGCGAAGCCGATGCGTTCGCGATCGACGTCCTGCGCGCGAACCGGCTATCGCCGTCGGCGCTCGCCGATGTCCTGCAGAAGCTGGAAGATGCGCACGGACGGCGCGGTGGAAAGTCCGCGGCACGAAACGGCGCGGAGGGCAATCCAGACGAAGAGAACGACTTCCTCGCCTCGCACCCGCTCACACGCGAACGGATCGAGACGATTCGTGAGGCGGGACGCTTGCCCTGAGCGTCAGAGGTAGACGACCGAGAACGTCATCGATCCATCGATCGCCACGCCCTGGTTCAGCGGCGGCAGGTCGTTGATGGCGGCGATCTCGAGCGAGACCGCGAATGTCTGCTGCAGGGTCGTGAAGGTGCCGGGCGTGTTGCCGCCTTTCGGCGCCCACGACAGCTGATAGTCCGATGCCCCCGACAGATCGCCGCTGAGGCGCGCCCATGCACCGGCGCCAATGCGCGAGATCGGATCGGTCGCGTTGCCGTCACCGACCGAATTGCGCGTGGCCAGCGTGAAATTTCCGACGGCCCTGCTGTTGACCATGCCCAGACCGAACAGCGTCGGATTGCCGATGTCGCGCGATTCGCTGCCCTGGCGATTGTCGGTCATCGCCAGCGCCACCGAGGCAGGCGCATCGCATGCCACGGTAACGGTGACATCGCGCGCGGGCAGCTTCGTGGACGTCGTTTTGCTCAGCGTGGATGCCGGAATGTCGCCGAAGTCGAGCGTTGCCTGCGAGAGCGAGACGTTGCACGAGGCGGGGACGAGACTGGCGCCGATGGAGAACGGCGTCGAGCTGGCCGCAGCGGCGGCGCCAGGGAGGATGCCGGCGGCCAGCGAGGCTAACGCGGCCAATGCGGCGATGAGGTTTCGCTCGCAACGTGGCAGCAATCGCCTGGGGGACGGTCTGGCTGACGGCGGGTGTGCCCGGTCGGGCGAGGGGTTCGGAACGGCACGCGACATGATGCGGAATGCGATGGACGATTGAGATGCCTGCATTCTGTGCAACGTCAGCAATCAACTAAATAGCATTTCTACGAAAACAAGAAGGGCCCGCACGATGCGAGCCCTTCGAGCCACCGCGCCCGCTCCCGCGCGGTCAATCCGTCACAGCGCCCTTGCTGGCCGTGGAGGCGAGCTTCGAGAACTTGGCCAGCACCCCGCGCGTGTAGCGCGGCGCCGGGGCCTTCCACGCGGCGCGCCGGCGCGCGAGCTCGGCGTCGTCCACATTCAGCTGGAGCTTGAGCTGATGCGCGTCGATCGTGATGGAGTCGCCTTCCTGCACGAGCGCGATGGTGCCGCCCACGTACGCCTCCGGCGCGACGTGGCCCACCACCATGCCCCACGTACCGCCCGAGAAGCGCCCGTCGGTAATGAAGCCCACCGATTCGCCGAGCCCCTTGCCGATGATCGCGGACGTCGGGGCAAGCATCTCCGGCATGCCGGGGCCGCCCTTGGGACCAAGGTACCGCAGCACCAGCACGTCGCCGGACTGGATGCGATCGGCGAGGATCGCATCCATCGCGCTCTGCTCGTCGTCGAACACGCGCGCGGGGCCCGTGATGACCGGATTCTTGAGGCCCGTGATCTTGGCCACCGCGCCCTCTTCGGCCAGGTTCCCCTTGAGGATCGCGAGGTGACCCTGCTTGTAGAGTGCCTTGTCGATCGGCAGGATCACGTCCTGATCCGCGCGCGGCTGGTCGGGCACGTGCGCGAGTTCCTCCGCGAGCGTGCGGCCCGTGATCGTCAGGCAGTCGCCGTGCAGCAGGCCCGCGTTCAGCAGGATCTTGAGCACCTGCGGAATGCCGCCCGCGCGATGCAGGTCGGTGGCCACGTACTGGCCCGACGGCTTGAGGTTGCAGATCACGGGCACCTTGCGGCGGATGCGCTCGAAATCGTCGATGGTCCATTCGACCTCGGCCGAATGCGCGATCGCGAGGTAATGGAGCACCGCGTTGGTGGACCCGCCGGTCGCCATGATCAGCGACACCGCATTCTCGATCGACTGCTTCGTGATGATGTCGCGCGGCTTGATGTCGCGCTTGATGGCCTCGTACAACACGCGCGCCGACTCGGCCGCGCTATCCACCTTTTCGTCGTCCGGGTTCGCCATCGTCGACGAATACAGCAGCGACATGCCGAGCGCCTCGAACGACGAGCTCATCGTGTTGGCCGTGTACATGCCGCCGCACGAGCCCGACGACGGGCAGGCATTGCGCTCCACGCCCTCGAAGTCTTCCTCGCTCATGCGGCCGGCCGTGAATTCGCCCACGGCCTCGAATGCCGAGACGATCGTCAGGTCCTTGCCCTTCCAGTTGCCGGGCTTGATCGTGCCGCCGTACACGTAGATGCCGGGCACATTGGTGCGCGCGAGCGCGATCATGCCACCGGGCATGTTCTTGTCGCAGCCGCCGATGACGACCACGCCGTCCATCCACTGGCCCTGCACCGCGGTCTCGATGCAGTCGGCGATGACCTCGCGCGAGATCAGCGAGTACTTCATGCCCTCGGTGCCCATCGACATGCCGTCGGAGATCGTCGGCGTGCCGAAGATCTGCGGGTTGGCTCCCGATGCTTTGACGGCGTTCACGGCCGCGTCGGCCAGGCGCTGGAGGCCGGAATTGCAAGGGGTGATCGTCGAGTGCCCGTTGGCAATGCCGATCATCGGCTTGTCGAAGTCTTCCTTCTCGTAGCCGAGCGCGTAGTACATCGAACGATTGGGGGAACGGGCCACGCCCTGCGTGATGTGCCGGGACCGCTTGTTGAATGCCATGGTGGGGATCTCCGATGTTTTCTTGTGGACGACAGCATGGCCCTTTGCGTGTTCGGGTGTCAAATATATTATTCAACCCTTATTGAGTCGAAAAACATATCAGCGATAGCGGGAGCAACACGTGGACCTGCGGCAACTGCGGTACTTTGTCACGGTGGCGGAAGAACTGCATTTCGGCCGCGCCGCGCAGCGGCTCGCCATGACGCAGCCGCCGCTCTCGCAACAGATCCAGGCGCTGGAGGAGGAAATCGGCGTCCGGCTATTCGCGCGCACGCGCCGCTCGGTCATGCTGACGCCGGCCGGACAGCAGTGGCTGCCCGAGGTGCGCCGCGTGCTGGCCGACGCCGGTGCGCTGCCGGCGCTCGCCCAGCGCTTCGCGCGCGGCGAGATCGGGTCGCTGACGCTGGCGTTCGTCAGCACGGCCGACTACGGCATCCTGCCCGACCTGCTGCGGCGCTTCCGCGCGCGGCATCCCGACGTGCAGCTCCATCTGCGCGAAGCGACGAGCGACATCCAGTTCGACGCGCTGATGGACGGCACCATCGACGCGGGGCTCGTCATCCGCCCGCAAATGCCCGCTATGCCCCACGGGCTCTCGTACCTGCCGCTCGTGCGCGAGCCGCTGGTGCTCGCCGTGCCCGATGGCTGGCGGCCCGGGACGTCCGCGATCTCGCTCCGCGATGCCGCCCATGAACCGCTGATCGTCTTCCCGCGGCGAAGCGCGCCGGCGTTTTATGACATCATTACGGGCTACTATGCCCGCGAGGGGCTGACGCCCACGGTCGCGCAGGAAGCGATCCAGATGCAGACCATCGTCAGTCTCGTGTCGGCCGGCATGGGCGTGGCACTCGTGCCCGCATCGCTGCGCAATCTGCGGCGGACCGGTGTCTCGTACCTCGCGCTGCGGGAAGCGGGGCCCGATATCGAGACCGGTCTCGTCTGGCGCGAAGGCGCCGCGGGCGTGGCGCCGGTATTGCGGTCGTTCATCGACATCGCCGGCGCCATGGCGCTGACGCATGAGGCTGGCACGATGCAGGCACCCCGCTCATAGCATCCATTTAACTCTCTCGGAACCCATGCTCGTTCACCCGCAATTCGATCCGGTCGCCATCCACCTGGGACCGCTGGCCATCCGCTGGTACGGCCTCATGTACCTGGCCGGCTTCATCATGTTCCTGTGGTTCGGCCGCCTGCGCGTCCGCCAGCCGCATAACTTCCTGCGCGGCTGGACGACGCGCGATCTGGACGACCTGCTGTTCTACGGTGTGCTGGGCGTGATTCTCGGCGGGCGGCTCGGCTACGTGCTGTTCTACAAGCCCACGTACTACCTCTCGCATCCGCTGGAAATCTTCAAGGTGTGGGAAGGCGGCATGGCCTTCCATGGCGGCTTCCTCGGCGTGCTCGTCGCGGTCTGGGTGTTTGCGCGCCTGCGCGGCCGCAGCTGGTTCGAGGTGACCGACTTCATCGCGCCGCTGATCCCGTGCGGGCTCGCGGCCGGGCGTATCGGCAATTTCATCAACGGCGAACTGTGGGGCCGCCCGACCGACCTGCCGTGGGGCATGATCTTCCCTCAGGCCGGCGACAATATCCCGCGCCATCCGTCGCAGCTGTATCAGTTTGCGGGCGAAGGCGTCGCGCTGTTCATCATTCTGTGGTTCTATTCGCGCAAGCCGCGTCCCACGGCGGCAGTGTCCGGGCTGTTCCTGCTCGGCTACGGCGTGTTCCGCTTCCTCGCCGAGTACACGCGCGAGCCGGACAACTTCCTCGGCCTGCTGGCGCTGAACTTCTCGATGGGGCAGTGGCTGAGCCTGCCGATGATCCTGGCCGGCGTGATCATGATGGTGTGGGCATACCGCCGCGCCGGCAGCCGGGATGCGGCGCGCGCCTGAGGCGCGTCACACCCTGCGTTACATCCCGCCCGGGTCGCGCTCGATTTCTTCGAGCGTGGCATCGAGCCATTCGACCAGGCGCGCTTCCAGCGCCTGCGTCAGTTCCGCGGCCAGCTGCGCCGTCAGCGGCGCGAGGCGCGACTGCAGCGTCGCCTCGGTATGCGCCTCCACGACCTGCGGCCACTCGGTGCGGAACCGCATCATCACGCGCGTCAGCAGCTCGCTGCGCACGGCACGCAGATCGTCCTCCCCGGACAGATAAGGCGTGGCGTCGAGAATCGGCGGACCGCGGCCATCGTCCTCGAGGCGGTCGTCGAGCGCCACCACCTCAGTGAGCTCGACCACGTCGGTCAGCTCCACCACGTCGTTCAGCGCGACCATGTCGCCCAGATCGCTCGCCCCTTCGCTCCCGTCGCCCACATTCCCGACATGCGTGATCACCCCCGATGCGGGCATGCCCGTGGTATCGATCACGCCGCCCGGCGATGCCGCGTCAGCATCCGTCGCGGGCAGGTCGATGACCTCGGTCAGCAGCGGAATGCTGTCGTGGGGCCCGGGCCGCGGAATCACCCGCGAAGTGGTGCGCTCGCTCATGCCGACTCTCCTTTGGCGGACTGTCCGATGTCATGATGCGCGAGCGGATACCCGCGCTCGCGGTAGAAACGATATCGCGCGCGGCCCGCTTCGCGCGCTTCCGGCGAGGCGCCGACCACTTCGATCATCCGCTCGAAGCGCGCGAACTCCGCGGGCGCTTCCGCCTCGAGGTTGATCAGGATCTGATGGTGCGGCACCCCGTCGAGCGTCGCGGCCAGCACGATCGGCGTCACCGCCGCCTGCGGGCTGTCGAGCCCGCAGTGCGGCAGGAAGTCCAGCGCGGAGAACGTCCACAGCCGCTGGTCCAGCTGCGACAGCTGCTGGGGCGAGCCGTGCACCACCATCTTCTGCCCGGCGCCATAGGCCTTGCGGACCAGCCGGCAGACATAGCCGAGCGTGTCGGGCACGTTGCTGTGGAAGTCGATACGCGTCATCGTGCGGCTCCGCTCTCCGTGCCCGTCAGCCCACGCGGTCCATCAGGAAGCGCGCGAGCAGCGGCACCGGGCGGCCCGTGGCGCCCTTGGCCGCGCCGCTCTTCCAGGCGGTACCGGCGATATCCAGGTGGGCCCAGTCGTACTTCTCGGTATAGCGCGCGAGGAAGCACGCCGCCGTCACGCTGCCCGCGGGACGGCCGCCAATGTTCGCCATGTCGGCGAAATTGGACTTGAGCTGGTCCTGGTACTCGTCGTCCAGCGGCAGGCGCCAGGCGGTGTCCAGCGCCTTCTTGCCCGCGTCCAGCAGCTGGTCGGCCAGCATGTCGTTGCGCGCGTACAGGCCGCTGTTCACATGGCCCAGCGCGATGATGCAGGCGCCCGTGAGCGTGGCCACATCGATCACGGCGGCCGGCTTGAAGCGCTCGACGTAGGTCAGCGCGTCGCACAGGATCAGGCGGCCTTCGGCGTCGGTGTTCAGGATCTCGATGGTCTGGCCGGACATGCTGGTCACCACGTCGCCCGGCTTGGTCGCCACGCCGCTCGGCATGTTCTCGCAGGTCGGCACCACGGCAATCACGTTCAGGCGCAGGCCCATCTCGGCCACGGCCTGGATGGTGCCGAGCACCGAGGCGGCGCCGCACATGTCGTACTTCATTTCATCCATGCCCTCGCCCGGCTTCAGGGAAATACCGCCGGTATCGAAGGTGATGCCCTTGCCCACGAGCACCACGGGCGCCTGCTTGGCGCCCGCGCCGTCATAGCGCAGCACGATGAACTGGGGCGGCTCCACGCTGCCCTTGGTCACGGCCAGGAAGGCGCCCATCTTCAGCGCCTCGATCTGCTTGCGGCCGAGGATCTCGGCCTTGAGCTTGTGGCGCTTGGCGATCCCGCGGGCGGCATCGGCCAGGTAGGTCGGCGTGCAGATGTTCGACGGCAGGTTGCCGAGGTCGCGGGCCAGGTCCATGCCGTTGGCGATCGCGGTACCGCGCACCACGGCCTGGGTGGCGGCCTTGGCGTCCGCCGAATCCACGGCCAGCACGATCTTGCGCAGCGACGGGCGGTCCGCGCCGTTGGCGCCGCGCGGGGCGCGCTTGAGCTCCGGATGGCGCTCCAGCAGGCGGTAGCCGGCGTCGCGCACGAGCGTGATCGTCGTGATCACCGACCAGGCCACGTCGCGCTGGGTCGGGGCCTGCGGGGCCAGTGCCCACAGCGCCGTGGCGGCACGCGTGCCGGCCAGCGCACGAATCGCGGTGCGTACGGCCTCCGCGAACGCCTTGTCGTGAAAATCGGCTTCCTTGCCTAAACCCACGAGCAATACGCGGGCGGCGCCGATTCCGGGCACTTCATGCAGCATGATATGCGTGCCGCGCTTGCCTTCGAAGTCGCCCTGCTTGACCAGACGTGCCACCAGCCCCTTGGTGGCAACATCCAGTGCCTTGGCCACGCCGGCCAGATTCTGGCCTTCGAACAGACCGACCACGAGGCAGTCGGTCTTGGTCGCCAGGAAACCATTTTGGCCGGCCTTGCTCCAATCCAGGGCTTTTGTGCTAAATTCCATCGCGCTTCCTTCCAGGGGCTCGTCGAAAAGAAAGCCCCCATTATCCGCGATTTTCATCCGCGACTCGCCGCCGCCGACACGCCACGCTGACAGCCCCGCGGTCCTGCCAGCTTCCTCGGCGCCCCGGCACATCGCCCGCTCCGGCCGGCAGCCCGGAACCGAATCCGCATGATCTTTCAACAAGCTCTGCGACGCGAGCTCGCGTACACCGCCGGTGCGGTGTTCCTGGTCATGCTGACCTTCATGCTCACGTCGCTCGTCATCCGCATCCTGGGGCTCGCCGCCAACGGCAAGGCCAGCCCCAACGACGTGCTGATGCTGATCGGACTGGCGACCATCGGTTACCTGTCGATCCTGCTATCCGCCTCGCTGTTCATCTCGACGCTGATCGTTCTGACGCGCTGGTACAAGGACTCGGAGATGGTGGTGTGGTTCTCCGCCGGCATCTCCCTGCGGGACTTCGTGAAACCCGTGTTGCAGTTCGCCACGCCGTTCATCGTCATGTCCCTGCTGCTGGGGATGTTCGCGTGGCCCTGGGCCAACGAGCAGAGCGCGCTGTTTCGCGACCGCTTCCAGCAGCGCGGCGTGCTGTCGATGATCGCGTCGGGCCGTTTCATCGAGCCCGCCAACGGCAACTACGTGCTGTTCATCGAAGGCATCGACGGCCAGATGAAGAACGCGCAGAACGTGTTCGTCGCCAACGCCGAAGCCAACAAGATCGGCGTGGCGCTGTCCCATCAGGGCCACTTCGAGACGATGCCCAACGGCGACCGCCTCGTCGTGATGGAAAACGGCCGCCGCTACGCGGGCACGCCGGGCCAGCTCGACTATCGCATCCTCGAATTCGAGCGCTACGCGGTCAAGGTCGATACCAAACCGCCTGAAACCGAAGCCGACCTGCCGGCCAAGAGCCGCCCGACCCTCGATCTGCTGCGCAACCCGACGCGCGAGAACATGGGCGAGCTGCTCTGGCGTATCTCGCTGCCGATCCTGGCCTTCAATTTCGTGATGATCGCGATTCCGCTCGCGTACGTGAACCCGCGCCTCGGCCGGTACACGCCGCTGGTATTCGCGGTACTGATCTACCTGACCTACAGCAACGTGATCAACCTCGCCCAGGCTTGGGTGCGTTCGGGCTCGCTGCATTTCTGGACCGCGCTCGTACCGGTTCACCTCATCGTGTTCTTCGGCGCGGTGATGATGTTCCGTTACCGTCAGAACCGCAGCCTCGGCGGCTGGCGCGCCGTGTTTGGCCTTGGCCGCCGCAAGTCGAACGGGGGCCGCGCATGAAGGTCCTCTACGTCTACGAGCGGTATTTCGCGCGGCTGATCTACGGCGTCTTCTCGTTCATCCTCTTCGCGGTGCTCGCGCTGTTCGTGTTCTTCGACATGCTCAACGAGCTCGAGAGCGTGCAGGGCGGTTACACGTCGCTGATCGCGTTCTTCCACGTGATGCTGGAGGCGCCGACCCGCGTCTACGAGGTGCTGCCGATCGCGGTACTGATCAGCGCGATCTACGTGTTCTCGCAACTGGCCAGCCAGTCCGAGTACACGATCTTCCGCGTGGCGGGACTCAACACGCGGCAGGCGCTGTTCTCGCTGTTCAAGCTCGCGGTGCCGCTTGCGATCACGACGTTCATCTTTGGCGAGTTCATCGGCCCCGCGGCCGAGCAGTACGCGCAGAAGATCAAGCTTCAGGCGATCGGCGCGACGGTGTCGTCGGGCTTCCGCTCGGGCGTCTGGGTCAAGGACCGCGACAAGGACAACACGCCCGGCGCCGCCGGCGGCGAGGTCACGCGCTTCGTCAACGTGCAGGGCCTCAAGGCGGATCAGAGCATCAACGGCATCACGATCTACGAGTTCGACAGCAACTACCGGCTGCGCGTGATTCGCGTGGCGCAGGAAGGCCGCTACCAGGGTGGCCAGTCCTGGCAGCTGAACCAGGTCAACGAGACCCGCTTCATCGAGCTGCCGCACGAAGCGGGCGTTCGCCGCGACGCGCTGGCGCCGGACTTCCGCGCCGAGCAGGCCAGGTTCCCGAACATGGTCATGCATTCGGAGCTCACGCCGCAGATCCTGTCGGTGCTGCTCGTGACGCCGGAGCGGATGTCCACGGTGGACCTGTTCCGCTATATCCGCCACCTGCGCGACAACAAGCAGGACACGCAGCGGTACGAGATCGCGTTCTGGAAAAAGGTGGTCTACCCGCTCACGCTGTTCGTGATGGTCGCGCTGGCGCTGCCGTTCGCGTACCTGCATGCGCGGGCCGGCGCGGTGGGCGTCAAGGTGTTCGGCGGCATCATGCTGGGCCTGTCGTTCCACCTGTCCAACACGCTGTTCTCCCACGTCGGCCTGCTGCACACGTGGCCGCCCATCATCTCGGCGCTGGTCCCGGGGACGCTCTACCTGCTGGTGGGCCTCACGGCGCTGCGCTGGGTGGATCGGCACTAGCGCATGGCCGGCACGCCCTCCCCCGCCTCGCAGGCGCTGATCCTGTTCGCCCACGGCGCGCGCGATGCGCGCTGGCGCGAGCCGTTCGATCGGCTGCATGGCAAGCTCACGGCACTACTGCCCGGCTGCGACGTGCGGCTCGCATTTCTGGAATTGATGACGCCGGCATTGCCCGAGGTGCTTGCCGAACTCGCCGCGGACGGCCGTGCGCACGTCACGATCGTTCCGGTGTTCTTCGGGCAAGGGGGGCACTTGCGGCGCGACTTTCCGGCCCTCGTGGAACAGTGCCGCCAGCAGTATCCGGATATGCGGATCGATACGGCAACGGCTGTGGGCGAATCGGACAGCGTACTGGATGCCATTGCCGCGTATTGCGCGGCGTCGATCCGGGCCTGATCAGGCCGCGCGGATGGCGTCCGGCCGACCGTCGGCGGGTACCGCTTCCGTCTCGCGCTGTCCCAGCGCTTCCCCGATCATCAGCAGGCTCGGCTGCACCGGATCCATCCATGCCGCGGCCTCGCCGGCGGCCATCTCGCGCAGCGTGAACTGGTGGCTGCGCTGGCGCGGCGTGGTGGCGGCTTCCACGACCCAGGCGGGGGTGGTAGCGGGCTTGCCGCGCGCGATCAGCTGAGCGGCGATACGGGCCGCCTGATCGCGTCCCATGTAGTAGACGATGGTGTCTGCCTTGACGTCGGCATCGACGTCGACCTCGTCGGCGGCCTTGGCCTGTGTGGCGAACGCCACGCTGCGCGACACGCCGCGCTTGGTCAGCGGGCGCGCGATCGCGCTGGCGGCCGCGAGGGCCGCCGTGATGCCGGGCACCACTTCATACTCGATGCCCGCGGCTTCCAGCGCCTGAAGCTCCTCGTCGGCGCGCCCGAACAGCATCGGATCGCCACCCTTGAGGCGCACCACGCGCGCGTACTTGCCCGCCAGATCGACGATCTGGCGGTTGATGAACAGCTGCGCGGTGGAACGCTGGCCGCAACGCTTCCCCACTTCGATCAGCTCGGCCTGGGGACACCAGGCGAGCATCTCGGGCGACACCAGCGCATCGTGCAGCACGACCTCGGCCTCGCCCAGCAGGCGTGCGCCGCGCACCGTAATGAGGTCCGCCGCGCCGGGGCCCGCACCAATCAGGTACACCTTGCCCGGCGCGTGCCGTTTTGCCTTGTCTTGTGGGGAATTCATGTTCAGTGCCTGCGTGGCGTTACCGGTCAAGCGTATGCACGGATCATACCCGCTGCCACCGTGTGGTTGGTGGCTTCGTCGATCAGCACGAACGCGCCCGTCGCCGGGTTGTCGCCATACGCATCGCACACGATCGGCTTCTGCAGCGAGATCTGCACCGCGCCAATGTCGTTGAGACGGATATCGTGACGGCCGGTTTCATGCGACAGGGTATGAACGTCGAGCACGCGATCCACAGCCGACACGCGCGCGAACACGCTGGCCGTGGTGTGCTTGAGCACGTACTTGCGCGCCGGGTTCAGCGACTCGTCGTCGAACCAGCAAAGGTCCGCCTGCAGCTTCTTGGCCGCCACGGCAGCGGTCTCAGCGGCGACGAACATATCGCCCCGCGATACATCCACATCCTCGGACAGGCGCACGGTGACGGTGTCGCCCGCATGCGCGGCATCCGCGCTGCCGTTCGGCGTCAGCACCTCGGCGACCACGGCCTCGCGGTTCGCGGGCAGCACGCGGAGCTTCTGGCCCACGCGCACGGTACCCGCTTCCACGCGACCCGCGTAGCCGCGGAAGTCGTCCGATTGCGCGCCATCCTGGCGGATGACGAGCTGCACCGGGAAGCGCAGCGCCGCGTCGCCCGCGGGCGCGAAGTCCTGCACCGGCAGCGCTTCGAGCAGGGGCAGCAGCGGCTCGCCCTGATACCACGGCATGGCATCGCTCGCATGCACGATGTTGTCGCCACGCAGCGCGGACACGGGCACGTACTGCACGTCCTTCAGCCCCAGCTGTTCGGCCAGCTCGGTGTAGGCGGTGCGGATCTCGTTGAAGCGCTGTTCGCTGTAGTCGACGAGGTCCATCTTGTTGACCGCGACGATCACGTGCTGCAGTTCCAGCAGCTTGAGGATCGCCGAATGGCGCTTGGTCTGCGCGAGCAGCTCGGCGCGGCCGTTCGTGACCGTGACGCGCGTCGCATCGACGAGCACGATCGCGGCGTGCGCCGTGGAAGCGCCCGTGACCATGTTGCGCGTGTACTGCTCGTGACCCGGCGTGTCCGCGATGATGAACTTGCGGCGCGCGGTGGAGAAGTAGCGATATGCCACGTCGATGGTAATGCCCTGCTCGCGCTCGGCCTCGAGGCCGTCCGTCAGCAGCGAGAAGTCGATCTGCTCGCCCGCGGTGCGCTTGTTCTTGGCGTTGGCCAGCGCGGTCAGCTGGTCGGACAGCACGGCCTTGCTGTCGTACAGCAGGCGGCCGATCAGCGTGCTCTTGCCGTCGTCGACGGAGCCTGCGGTGATAAAGCGCAGCAGGCCTTGGTGATTCGATTGGGTGCTCATGAGTAATCCTGTTCCGTGGCGTCGGGGGTCGCGATCAGAAGTAGCCTTCTTTCTTGCGGCGTTCCATCGATGCTTCGCTGGTCTGGTCGTCCATGCGGGTCGCGCCACGCTCGGTGATCTCCGTCACCGCGGTTTCCGCGATGATCTCCACCGGCGAAGCCGCCGTGCTCGCCACCGGGCACGTGCAGCTGATATCGCCCACGGTACGGAAGCGGACCGACAGCACTTCGCTCTCGTCGCCATCCTGCTTCGGCGTGATGGGCGTCACGGGCACGAGCAGGCCATTCTTACGCACGACCTCGCGCTGGTGCGCGTAGTAGATCGGCGGCAGCGCCAGGTTCTCGCGCGCGATGTACTGCCACACGTCGAGCTCGGTCCAGTTCGAGATCGGGAACACGCGCATCTGCTCGCCCTGCGCCATGCGCGCGTTGTAGAGGCTCCACAGTTCCGGGCGCTGCGCCTTGGGATCCCACTGGCCGAATTCGTCGCGGAACGAGAAGATGCGCTCCTTCGCGCGGGCCTTCTCTTCGTCGCGGCGCGCGCCGCCCATCAGCGCGTCGTACTTGTGCGCCTCGATGGTTTCCAGCAGCGTCACGGCCTGCGCGGCATTGCGCGAGTCGGTTTCCTTGCGCAGGCGCACGGTGCCGCGCTTGATCGAGTCCTCGACATGGCCCACCACGAGGCGCGCGCCGATCTCGGCCACGCGCTGGTCGCGGAACGCGATCACTTCCGGATAGTTGTGGCCCGTGTCGATATGCACGAGCGGGAACGGCAGTTCGGTCTTGCGATCGCCGAGCCGGAACGCCTTGAGCGCCAGGTGCAGCATCACGATCGAATCCTTGCCGCCCGAGAACAGCAGCGCGGGATTGCGGCACTCGGCCACCACCTCGCGGATGATGTAGATCGACTCGGCTTCCAGCCGGTCGAGGTGGTCGTTCTGTACCTGCAGCAGGTGCTCGACGTTGCTGGCAACGTTGGCGGTAACTTCTGCTTCGGCGATTTCGTTCATGATGCCCATGTCGTGTGGCCTCGTTTTAATGCTTGATGTTCTGTTCGTGCAACCCGCATTCCTTGGAGTCCTTCGACTCCCACCACCAGCGCCCGGCGCGTACATCCTCGCCGGCCTTGGTCGCGCGCGTACACGGCTCGCAGCCGATGCTCGGGTAACCCTTGGCATGCAGCGCGTTGACGGGCACGTTGTGGCGCGTCAGGTAGGCCCAGACTTCGGCCTCGCTCCAGTCCGCCAGCGGGTTGAACTTCGGAATGCCGCGCGCATCGTCCATCTCTTCGAACGGCAGCTCCAGGCGCGTGACGGCCTGCTCGCGGCGCTGGCCCGTCATCCACGCATCGGCGTGGGACAGCGCGCGGTTGAGCGGCTCGACCTTGCGAATGCCGCAGCAGGACTTGCGCAGGTCCACGCTCTCGTAGAACGCGTTCTCGCCGTGGCGCTTCACGTAGTTCTCGACCGCTTCCGCATCGGGCGTGAACTGCTCGATCACGTAGCCGTAGTGCGCATGCACCTTGTCCAGCACCGCCAGCGTTTCGGCATGCAGGCGGCCCGTGTTCAGCGTGAACACGCGGATACCCGCGCGCACGCCTTCGTTGCCGCGCAGGATCGCGTCCGTCAGCACCATGTCCTCGGCGGCCAGGCTCGTGGCGAAGCGCGCGCGGAAAAAGCGCGACGCAATGCCCGCCAGCCGTTCGGCCAGCGCCTGTTCCTTGGCCTCGAGGGCCTCGATCGAGCCCGTGTACAGGGGCATCGTCCACAGCGCTGGGGGACGCAGGGACGACACCTCCGCGGAGGCATCGACAACGGGAATGTCTGACAGGACGACGCTCATGCCGCCCCGCCTTGATGCGCAGCCCCGTGCGCCGTTACCTCCGCGCGGGCGCGGCGGAACAGCGGCAGGGGCTCATCCACCGACGCCTGGTAGGCCACGGTGAATTCGGTGAAGCCCTTGATCGCGTCCTCGATGTTCTTGTCCGCGCGCACCGCGAACGCATCGAAGCCGCAACGCTTCATGAAGTTGAGCTGGTCGCGCAGCACGTCGCCGATGGCGCGCAGCTGGCCCGCCCAGTGATAGCGCGTGCGCAGCAGATAGGCCGTCGAGAAGCCGCGGCCATCACGGAACACCGGGAAGTCCACCGCCACCACCGAAACCTGCTTGAACAGGACCTCGGCATCGGCCGGCTCGTCTTCCGGGGCCAGCCACACGCCGGTGATGGCCGGGTCACGGCCAGCCAGCAGCGCTTCGCTGGCTTTCCATACCGACAGCGGGAACAGCACGGCGTCCTTACCCTGTGCGGCGGCGGCGATACGCGCCTCGTCGAGCGGTTCCGCTTCGGTCGCGCGCAGCACGGTCCAGTTGTCGTCGACGATGACCGGACGCACTTCCGTGGCGCTGCGTTGCAGTTGAATGATCTTTGCCATGTTCGTTTTCTCCGGTCTTCAGGCTTCGGCGCGCTCGCGCTGCTTGTCGGCGTACACGCGTTCCTTGAACGGCGTGATACCGATGCGCGACAGCGTCTGGATGAACGGCTCGTCCTCGACGCGGTTGGCGACGAACGTGTCGATGATGCGGCTGACCACATCGGGCATTTCCTCGGCGCTGAACGACGGGCCGATGACCTTGCCGAGCGCCGCGTTGTTGCCTTGCGCGCCGCCGAGCGTCACCTGGTACCACTCGGAACCGTCCTTGTCCACGCCGAGCACGCCGATATTGCCGACGTGGTGATGGCCGCAGGCGTTGATGCAGCCGGAGATGTTCAGCGAGAGTTCGCCGAGGTCGTAGACGTAGTCGAGGTCCTCGAAGCGCTCCTGGATCGCGGCCGCGATCGGCAGCGACTTGGCGTTGGCCAGCGAGCAGAAGTCGCCGCCCGGGCACGCGATGATGTCGGTCAGCAGGCCGATGTTCGCGGTGGCCAGGCCGGCCTTCTTCGCGAGCTGCCACAGGTCGAACAGGTCGCGCTTCTTCACGTCCGGCAGGATCAGGTTCTGCTCGTGCGCCACGCGCAGTTCGCCGTAGCCGAAGCGGTCGGCCAGATCGGCCACCGCATCCATCTGCACGTCGGTGGCGTCGCCCGGGGGCGATGCGGGACCGGGCTTCGTCGACAGCGTGACGGCCGCATAGCCCGTCACCTTGTGGCCATGCACGTTACGGCTGACCCAGCGCGCGAACGCCTTGTCCTCGAGCAAATGCTTTTCGTAGGACGCATCGGTATCGGGCAGCTTCTCGTAGGCCGGGGGCGCGAAGTACTGCGCCACGCGGTCGAATTCTTCCTGCGTGATCGTGCCGGGACCGTCCTTGCTGAACTGCCATTCTTCCTCGACTTCCTTGGCGAACTTCTCCGCGCCGATGGCCTTCACGAGGATCTTGATACGCGCCTTGTACTTGTTGTCGCGGCGGCCATAGCGGTTGTACACGCGAATGGCCGACTCGACGTACGACAGCAGGTGCTGCCACGGCAGGTCTTCCTTGATCACGGTGCCGAGGATCGGCGTGCGGCCCAGGCCGCCACCGGCCCAGATACGCAGGCGCGTCTCGCCTTCCGAGTTGCGGTAGGCCTCGATGCCGATATCGTGCATCTGGATCACGGCGCGATCGGTCGCCGAGGCGTTGATCGCGATCTTGAACTTGCGCGGCAGGAACGCGAATTCGGGCTGGAACGTGCTCCACTGGCGCAGCAGTTCGGCCAGCACGCGCGGATCGACGTACTCGTCCGGCGCCACGCCGGCGAAGTGGTCGGTCGTGATGTTGCGGACGCAGTTGCCCGAGGTCTGGATGCCGTGCATCTCGACGCTGGCGAGGTCGGCCAGCACGTCGGGCACGCGCTCGAGGTCCATCCAGTTGTACTGGATGTTCTGGCGCGTCGAGAAATGGCCGTAGCCGCGGTCGTACGTGCGCGCGATATGCGCGAGCATGCGCAGCTGCTTCGACGACAGCAGGCCATACGGAATCGCCACGCGCAGCATGTACGCATGGCGCTGCATGTACAGGCCGTTCTGCAGCCGCAGCGGCAGGAATTCTTCCTCGGTCAGTTCGCCGGAGAGACGGCGCTGTACCTGGTCACGAAACTGGGCAACGCGTTCGTTGACGATGCGTTGGTCATACTGGTCGTACTGATACATGGTGTGGGTCCGTTCAGTATTCGTCGTTTAATCGGGGGCGCTCAGGAGACGAGCTTGATCGCGACGAGCGTCAAGGTCGTTGCCAGGGCCGCGCGCACGAGCCGCTCGGGCAGTGCCCGCGACAGTTGCGCGCCAAGCCAGATGCCGGGGATCGAGCCCACCAGCAGCGCGAGGAGCAGGTTCCAGTGCACGGTACCGAGCCACACATGGCCAAGGCCGGCCAGCGCGGTCAGCGGCACCGCGTACGCGATGTCGGTGCCGGCCACTTCGGCCGGCTTCATATGGGGGTACAGCAGCAGGATCAGCGTCGCGCCGACCGCGCCCGCGCCGATCGACGACACGGTCACGAGCACGCCGATCACGGCGCCGACGATGACCGTCGCAATCGTCTGCGCGCGGCCTTCGAGCTGGAAACGGGGATGACGCGCGAGCCAGTCGAGCATCTGCTTGCGGAACAGCAGCGAGGCGACGGTCAGCAGCACCGACACGCCGATGGTCAGGCGGATCGCGTGCAGCCACTGGGCGTCGAGCTCGCCGGCACTCTTGAGGACAAGGATGGCCGCGACCGCGGCGGGCAGGCTGCCGATGCAGAGGCGGCGCACCACGTGCCACTGCACGTGGCCATGCGCGCGGTGCGCGATCGTGCCGAAGCCCTTGGTGATGGCGGCGAAGGCGAGGTCAGTGCCGACCGCCGTGGCGGGCGAGAAGCCGAACAGCAGCGTCAGCAGCGGCGTCATGAGCGAACCCCCACCCACGCCGGTCAAACCGACGAGGAGACCGACCAGCAGACCGGAAACGGTATAGGCGAGGGACATGCAAGCTCTCGGCGAGGCCCCTTGCCGGGATGCTCGGGCGCCTGCGGGGGGCGGCGCGCGAAGACACTGGGCCATTCATTAACAAAGTTCGCAAATCGTAATAAACTGGCCTCATATCTCAAACTAATAAGAAGTTGTTTGTTTATACGACCGAAGTTATATGAACCTGCACCAGTTCCGATTCGTCCGTGAAGCCGTCCGTCAGAATTTCAATCTGACCGAGGCGGCTAAAGCGCTTTATACGTCACAACCGGGCGTCTCGAAGGCTATTATCGAGCTGGAAGAGGAGCTGGGTGTCGATATCTTCACACGCCACGGCAAGCGGATTCGCAGCCTGACCGAGCCGGGGCGGCGCATCCTGACCTCCGTGGAGAAGATTTTGCAGGAGGTGGAGAGCCTCAAACGTGTCGGCAAGGACTATGCGGCACAGGATCAGGGCAACTTCACCATCGCCACCACGCACACGCAGGCCCGTTATGCCCTGCCCCGCGTGGTCGGCGAGTTCACCAAGCGTTACCCGAAGGTCCGCCTGTCCATCCAGCAGGGCAACCCGGCCCAGATCGCCGACATGGTCCTGCACGACCAGGCCGACATCGCGATCGCGACGGAAGGGATCTCGCGCGACCGCGGCCTCGTGTCCCTGCCCGGCTATCAATGGCAACATGTGGTGGTTACGCCACCCGACCATCCGCTGCTCGAGCGCAAGCACCTGACGATCGAGGATCTGATGGCCTTCCCGCTCATTACCTACGACCCGAACTTCGCGGGCCGGCCCAAGATCGACAAGGCGTTCGAGCTGCGACAGCTGCAGCCGGACATCGTGCTCGAGGCCGTCGATGCCGACGTGATCAAGACTTACGTCGAGATCGGCCTCGGGGTCGGCATCGTCGCGGGCGTCGCGTTCGACCCCGAGCGCGACCGCAACCTGCGTGGCATTCCGGCCGGCCACCTGTTCGGTACCAATGTGACCCATCTGGCCGTCAAGCAAGGCGCCTACCTGCGCAGCTTCGTCTACACCTTCATCGAACTGTTCTCGCCCACGCTGAACCGCAAGCTGGTCGAGCAGGCGATGTCCGGCGACCACGAAGCCTACGAGCTCTGATTGCCCCTGTTGACTTGAGTATGTCCACCCATTCATCCGAACCCATCATCCACTGGACCGAGGACGGTGCCGAGCGCCAGGCGCGCTGGCGCTCCGAGGCCGGTGTGCCCGCGCCCAGGCGCGTGGTCATCGCCGACGACACCACGTCGGCCGATACCGCCTATCGTCTCGCCTGCGAGGGCACCGCGCTGCTGTGGCGCGGGGACTTTCAGAACGCGCGCCAGCTGCTGCAGGCCATGGCCCGCCGCACGGACCGCAAGCCCAGGCGCGCGCCCAAGGGGGCCAAGGCTCCCGCGAGCGTGACCGAGGCCTTCCATCTGCATCGGCTCGCGCAGTCGCAGCGCGCGCGCACGCTGGGCATGCTGCTGATTCCGTTCGATGCGGACCACGTGGTGCCGCTGCGCCGCGCGCCCGATGTGCACGAGGCCTGCGTGCAGGTCCATGGCGAGACCGATGCCCCGTACGTGGCCTCCCTGCGCGAACTGCTCGGCATGATCGGCGCCTACGAATGGCGCCGCAAGGGCGTGGAAGTGCCGGCGCTCGAGGACCGCATCCATCCGTGGTACGGCGTGTTCTCGCCGGTACGCGGCGAATATCTCGATCTCGTGGCCGCCGAGCCGCTGCCCGCCGGGCTGGCGAAGCAGTCGCTCGCGTTCGATATCGGTACGGGTACCGGCGTGATCGCCGCCGTGCTCGCGCGCCGCGGCGTGCGGCGCGTGGTGGCCACCGACCAGGATCCGCGCGCGCTGGGCTGCGCGCGGGCAAACCTTTCGCAGCTGGGTTACGCGGACCGCGTCGAAGTCACCGAAGCCGATCTGTTCCCGGCCGGCCGCGCGCCGCTCGTGGTCTGCAATCCGCCATGGGTGCCCGCCCGGCCGAGCTCGCCGATCGAGCACGCCGTGTTCGATCCGGAAAGCCGCATGCTGCGCGGTTTCCTCGCGGGACTGGCCGCGCATCTGGAGCCGGGCGGCGAAGGCTGGCTGCTGCTCTCGGACTTTGCCGAGCATCTGGGCCTGCGCACGCGAGAGGAACTGCAGGGCTGGATCGATGCGGCGGGGCTCGTCGTGGCCGGCCGCTCGGATATCCGTCCGCGCCACCCGAAGGCCGCCGATGCCGACGATCCGCTGCACGCCGCGCGCGTGGCCGAAGTGACGTCGCTCTGGAAACTGCGCGCCAAAGCCTAGAACGTGGAGACCGTTTCATGACTACCGTTGCATTCATTGGCCTCGGCGTGATGGGCGCGCCGATGGTCGGCCATCTGATCGCAGCCGGCCATACCGTGCGCGCCTCCGTGCGCCGGCCGGAAGCCGCCGAGGCGGCGCGCGCGCTCGGCGCCGAACCGTTCTTCTCTCACGCCGAAGCGGCACGCGGCGCCGAGGTCGTCTTTACCAACGTGACATCGTCCGAGGACGTGCGCGAGGTATTGCTCGGCAAGAACGGCGTGGTGGACGGCGCCGCGCCGGGCACGATCTGCATCGACCACAGCACGATCTCCCCGATCGTCACGCGCGAGATCGCGGCGGCGCTTGCCGCGCGCGGCATCGAGGCGCTCGACTGCCCGGTGTCGGGCGGCGTGATCGGCGCGCAGGCGGCCACGCTGACGATCATGGTCGGTGGCAGCGAAGCCGTGCTCGAGCGCGTGCGCCCGTTGCTGGCCGTCATCGGCAAGCATATCAACTACATCGGCGATCATGGCGCGGGCCAGGTGGCCAAGCTGTGCAACCAGATCGCGCAGGTCGTCAATATCGAAGGCATTGCGGAAGCGATGCGCTTTGCGGGCGCGCAGGGCGTCGACACGCAGCGCGTGTTCAACGCGATGGCCAGCGGCTTCGCGGGCAGCCGCATGCTCGATCTGCTCGGACCGAAGATGGTCTCGCGCGATTTCGCGCCGGGCATGGAAGCGCGCCTGCACTACAAGGATTTCGGCCTCGCCAACGGTATCGCCGAAGAACTCGGGCTGCCGCTGCCCGCGATGCGCGCCACCGCGGCGCAACTCGACAAGCTTATCGACAACGGCTGGGGCAAGGACGATACGTCTTCGCTGCTGCGCGTGCTCGAACAGCAGAACGGAAAGTAATCAGACCGCGCCCACCATCGCGAGGGTCGCGCGCAGCAACGGCGTGCCCTCGCGCGCAAGGTCGTCCAGCGCGTTGAAATGGTGCCGGCCCGGCAGCGGAATGTCCTCGCGCACATTGTCGGGCCAGGCTGCCCGGATCAGCGCCTTCTGGCGATGGAACTCGCTCGACTCGAGCTCCCCCACGGCCGTGATGAACGGCGCATCGGTCGCGGGCTTCAGGTAGGCCGGCGAGAGCCGCTCGACGTCAGCCGCGCTGAGCTTCAGATCCGTCTGCAGGAATTCGGCGCGCCGCAGCGGCTCGAGGTCGTACAGCCCGCTGATCGACATCCCACCCTTGACCAGATCGGCCGGCAGGTCCGCGCCGAACTGCGGCCAGAGCGCCGCCATCAGCATCGCCACGAGATGCCCGCCCACCGAATGGCCCGCCAGATAGATGCGGTCGCGGTCGTGCCCCAGCGCATCGGCCTCGCGGTAGAGCCACGCCACGCTCTGCAGGACCTGCCGCACGATCGTCTCGACGCTGACCGCCGGACATAACGAATAGTTGATCACCGCGACCGACACGCCCTTGCGCGGCAGCTGCGTCGCGACAAAGCTGTGGTCGCTCTTGTCGAGCGAGCGGAAGTACCCGCCGTGAATAAACACCAGCAGCGGCGGCCGCGCGAAATCGACGCTGGTCACCGCGGGAAAATAATCGAGCGTCTCCGCGTCGGCGTACGGGGAATCGGGGTCGCCATAGCCGAGCCCCTCGCGAAACGTGACACGCGCGCGCACGAGCGCGGAGTCCGCTGCCCATCGGGCCATATGCACGGGATGATCGGGCACGAGCGCGCGGTTGTTGTACGCGTGCGCATAGAAGGCAGGATCCTGCGAGGGCAGTTCGGCGAGACTGGCCAGGGTGGGATGGGCAGACATGGCGGTTCCGTTCGTCATGAGATCACGATGGTGGCGCTGTGATCCTACACGATCTGATAACGTACCCGCTCGAACCCTTCCCATGGATACCGCCATGGTCGTCAAACGCCGGCTCCGCGCCAACGCGCACGATCAACTCGGCCCACCCGCGATCCCGGTGGCGGCCAACGCGCGCTGCCCGCTATGCGGCCGTCCGCTGCTCGAAGACGCCAGCACCGATCTGCACCACCCGATCCCGAAAAGCCAGGGCGGCCGCGAGGTCGTGCCCATGCACCGTATCTGCCACCAGAAGATCCACTCGGTCTTTACGGAACCCGAACTCGCGGCCACCTATCACGACTGGCCCACGCTGCGCGCCCACCCGGTCATCGCCGCCTTCATCCGCTGGATCGCGCGCAAGCCGCCGGGCTTCTACGACCGCAACCGCACCACCAACGCCCGCCGCGGCCGCTGACCGCCAATCCCGTTGTTCCGCCCCCCGATTTCCGGCATAATCCCCGATTCATCGCGGGCACTGCATTGGCAGCGGCCCCACCCAAGGCCCGGGTGGTGAAACAGGTAGACGCAGGGGACTCAAAATCCCCCGCCGCAAGGCGTGTCGGTTCGAGTCCGACCCCGGGCACCAATTCGAAAGCCGTCCCAGCGCAAGCCGGGACGGCTTTTTAACGTCTGGCGCGCGCGTTCGCTTTCGGTACCGGTGCTGGCGGCGCTGGTGCTGGCGCCGGCCGGGACGGCATCGCACGAATGAAGTCGATGAACGCCCGCAGTGGCGCGGGCACCAGCTGTCGGCCGGCGTAGTAGAGGAACGGCCCGGAAAACGATGTCCACCACGGCTCCAGGATCGGTTCGAGCGCGCCGGTAGCAAAGTGCGGGCGCAGCCAATCCTCGAACAGATGGATGACGCCGGTGCCCGCGATCGCCACATCCACGGCCAGATCGACGCCACCCCCGACATGCACGAGCAGCGGGCCGTCAGGATTGATGGTCACCGTCTTGCCATGGCGACCGAACTCCCAGGGATAGATCGCGCCGCTGCTGAAACGGCCCCGGATACACGCGTGGTCCAGCAGCTCCTTCGGATGCTTCGGGCGGCCACGGCTATACAGATACGCGGGTGCGGCCGCGGTCGCCAGGCGCTGCACGCGCGGACCGATCGGGATGGCGATCATGTCCTGCTCCAGTCGCTCCTCGTAGCGAATGCCCGCATCGCAGCCGGCCGCAATCACATCGACGAAGCTTTCCTCGGTGATGACTTCGACGCGGACGTCCGGATAGGCCGCGAGAAAACCCGGAAGAATCGACGGCAAGACCAGCCTCGCGGCGCTGACCGGCACATTGAGCCGCAGCGTGCCCATCGGCCGGTTGCGGAACTGGTTCACGACGTCGATCGCGGCCTCGACCTCGTCGAGCGCCGGCGTCAACCGCTCCAGCAGCCGGCTCCCCGCTTCCGTCGGCACCACGCTTCGCGTATTGCGGTTGAGCAGGCGCACGCCGAGTTGCGCCTCGAGCCGGCGCACGGCCTCGCTCAGGCTCGAAGCGCTGCCCCCCGCGAGCCGCGCGCCGTCTCGAAAACCTTTTGCACGCGCCACGGCGACAAACGCATTCAGATCGTTCAGGTCATGTTTCATTGTTCGGGTTTCCGCACAGCCCGTCCGGTTTATGGGTCATTGTCGCACAGGGTCATGGCACCTACATTCTCGATATCCATCGGGAGAATCCACATGACGAACATCGACAACATCACGAAGGGCGGCGCATACGCTCTCGGCAATCGCCGCGTCAACCGCCTTGGCTACGGCGCCATGCAGCTGGCCGGGCCGGGCGTCTTTGGCCCGCCCAGGGACGGCAATGCCGCGCTCGCCGTGCTGCGGGAAGCCATCGCACTAGGCGTCAACCACATCGACACCAGCGACTTCTATGGGCCCCACATCACGAACCAGATCATCCGCCAGGCCCTGCATCCGTATCGCGCGGATCTGACCATCGTGACCAAGGTCGGCGCGAAGCGCGGCGCCGACGCGTCCTGGCTTCCGGCAATGTCGAAAGAAGATCTGTCGCAGGCCGTCCATGACAACCTGCGCAACCTTGGCGTGGACGTTCTCGACGTCGTCAACCTGCGCAGCATGTTCAGCGTGCACGGCCCGGCGGAAGGTTCGCTCGAAGAACCCCTGACTGTGCTGGCCGAACTGCAGCAGCGCGGGCTGATCCGCCATATCGGCCTGAGCAACGTCACGCCCACGCAGATCGGCGAAGGGCAGCGCATCTGTCAGATTGTCTGCGTGCAGAATCAGTACAACCTTGCGCATCGCGCCGACGATGCGCTGATCGATGCCCTGGCGCGCGAGGGCATCGCCTACGTGCCCTTCTTCCCGCTGGGCGGCTTCTCGCCGTTGCAGTCGGCGACGCTGTCCGAGGTGGCCACGCGATTGCAGGCCACACCGATGCAGGTCGCGCTGGCGTGGCTGCTGCGACGATCGCCCAATATCCTGCTGATTCCGGGCACGTCTTCGGTCTTGCATTTGCGCGAAAACCTCGCATCCGCCGAACTGGTGCTGCCCGATGACGCCATCGCCGCGCTCGATGGCATGGCCGACCCGACCTAGCGCCATGCACGGGCACGTGGCGTGCCAGCCGTTTGTCAGACTTCGCCTACTTCCGTGCGTCTGGCTCACGGTCTATCCTGCGGGTTGCGGTCCGGCGCCATGGTGCGGCGGACCGTCCAACGACAACACAAACCTCAGGGAACGACCATGACTCGCATCTCCGCGACGGCGGCGGCCTTTGGCTGCGCGCTCCTGATGGCCGGGTGTGCCGGCACCAACTACGATGGGCTCACGCAGGCCGGCGGCAGCCTGTTCTCCGCGGCGTCGCTGTCCGATGCCAACGTCAAGCAGCTCTCCGACCAGTCCTGCGCGGAGATGGACAAGAAGAACACCGTGGCGACCGCGGACAGCACCTATGCCAAGCGGCTGACCACCATCATGGCCGGCCTCAAGAACACCGGGCTGCCGCTCGATGCCAAGGTCTACATGACCAAGGACGTCAATGCATGGGCGATGGCCAACGGTTGCGTGCGCGTCTATAGCGGCCTCATGGACCTGATGACCGACGACGAGGTGCGCGGTGTGCTCGGCCACGAGATCGGACACGTGGCGCTCGGCCATACCAAGGCCGCGATGCAGGTCGCGTATTCCACCGCGGCCGCGCGGGGCCTGCTCGGGTCGCTGGGCAACACGACGCTCACGGCGCTGTCGTCGTCGCAGGTCGGCGAACTCGGCGAGACCTTTATCAATGCCCAGTTCTCGCAGCGGCAGGAAAGCGCCGCGGACGATTACTCCTACGATCTGCTTACCAAGAACGGGCAGAACCGCCAGGCACTCGTCACCGCGTTCCAGAAGCTGGCGAAGCTCGACGGCGGCAACTCGAGCCTGCTGAGTTCGCATCCGGGCTCCGCCGCGCGCGCCCAGCATATTCAGGACCGGCTCAACAGCGGCAAATAGGTGTTGGCGGCGAGCTTGTTGAAGCCGTTTAAATCACCTTCGAAACGTTTCAATTCCTGACGCGAAACGCCGCGCGGATAATCCTCCACACCCTTGCAGGCAGGGCTGTCATCGTGACTGCAAGGGCGACCTGGAGGCCGCAACCGCGTCATGGAACCTGCGCTCGCACTGCTTGCCGGAAATCCCGAGATCGCGCTCTTTCTGGCGCTGGCGATCGGCCATGCGGTAGGCGCCATCCGCTTCGGGCCGTTCCAGCTCGGCGGCATCTGCGGCACGCTCATCGCCGCGCTCGTCATCGGGCAGGCCGGCGTCCGGCTCGACGACGACGTACGCAACGTCGCGTTCGCACTCTTTATCTTCGCGCTCGGTTTCACGGGCGGCCCGCAGTTCTTCGCCAACGTCGCGAAGGAATGGCGCATCGGCCTGCTGTCGCTCGTCGAAGTCTTCGTACTGCTCGCGCTGCTGGCCATCGCGGTACCGCTGCTGCGGCTGGACCCCGGCACCGCGGCGGGACTGCTGGCGGGCGCGGCCACCGAGTCCGCCGTCATCGGCACCGCCTCGGAAGCCATCGCGCACCTCGGCGTCGATGCCGAGCAGACCCGCGTCCTCCAGAGCCATATCGTCACCGCGTACAGCGTCACGTACCTGTTCGGCCTGATCGCCATCGTGCTGTTCACGAGCCAGCTCGCGCCGTGGCTGCTGCGCGAGAACCTGCGCGAATCGGCGCAGCGACTATGGCAGAAGCTTGGCGGACAGGATGACGGGCAGGACGGCCAGCTCGATGCCTTGCCGCGCATCGTCTCGCGCGTGCTGCGCGTGGGCCCGGCCGGCGAGGCGCTGACGGTCATCGACGCCGAACGCGGCGTCGCGATGGGCGTGACCATCCGCCGCATCCTCCGCGATGGCGAAACGACGAAACCCGCACCGGACGATGTCCTGCATGTCGGCGACATCGTGCTGGCGGTCGGCCGCCGCGATGCCATGGTCGCGTTCGTACCGCGCATCGGCACGGAGGCCGGCGGCCATGACGCGCTGGCCGCCGAGTTCGAGGACGTGATCCAGTGCGAGCAAAGCGTGCTGCTGACGCGCCGCGAAGTCGTCGGCCTCACGCTGTCGCGCCTGCGCGAGATGGCCGATGTCGGCGCGGGCCGCGGCGTCTACCTCGCGAACCTCTCGCGCATGCAGCATCGCGTGCCCCTGCTGCCCGAGACCGTGCTCCAGCGCGCCGACGTGCTCACGCTGTCCGGCCCGCGCGATGCCGTGCAGCACGCGGTGCCGGAGCTCGGCTACGCGATCGTGCCGACGGTTCGCACGGACTTCGTGTTCCTCGGCATCGGCATCCTGCTCGGCATGTGGATCGGCTCGCTGCATGTCGATATCGGTCGCGCCAATCTCACGCTCGGCACGGGGGGCGGCTGCCTCGTCGCGGGCCTCGCATTCGGCTGGCTGCGCGCGCGCGTGCCGCTCATGGGCTCGCTGCCCGGCCCCGCCGCGGAGATTCTCAAGGACTTCGGCCTGGCCACCTTCATCGCCGCGGTGGGACTGAGCGCGGGTCCCGACGCGCTGCGCCTGATCGCGCAGTACGGCCTCGTGCTGCCGATCGCGGGCGTGCTGATCTCGGTGATTCCCGCGGCCATCTCGCTCTACATCGGCCGCCGCTGGCTGCGGCTCGACCTGCCGATCCTGCTCGGCGCCGTTGCCGGCCAGCATTGCAGCACCCCCACGATCATGGCGCTGACCAATGCCGCGGGTAACGGCACGCCCGTGATCGGCTACACGATCACGTACGCAATCTCCAACGTGCTGCTACCGCTTCTCGGCCCCATCGCCGTCACGATGGCCGCCGCCATGGCAGCCCGTTGAACACGATCCCGATTTGCATCGCATCACGGCAATACAAAGAGGAGGTCTTCATGGAATGGCTGCACAACATCTTCCAGAAATCACCGGAGTCCGCGCTGTTCCTGTCGCTGGCGGTCGGCTACGCCCTCGGCAAGATCACGTTCGGCAAGTTCCAGCTCGGCGGCGTGGCCGGATCGCTGCTCGCGGCAGTCGTCATCAGTCAGGTGGGCGTCGAGATCGATAACGGTGTGAAGGCCGTGATGTTCGCGGTGTTCATCTACGCCGTGGGCTATGAAAGCGGCCCGCAGTTCTTCAACTCGCTCAACCGCAGCTCGCTGCGCGAGATCGCGATGGCGGTCTTCATGGCGGTGGCCGGCCTCGTGACCGTCGTCGTGCTGGCCAAGCTCTTCCACCTCGACAAGGGCCTGGCGGCGGGGCTTGCGGCGGGCGGCATGACGCAGTCCGCGATCATCGGCACGGCCGGCGACGCCATCACCAAGCTCGGCCTGCCGCCGGACCAGGTCAAGACGCTGCAGGCCAACGTCGCCATTGGTTATGCGGTGACCTACGTATTCGGCTCGCTCGGCGCGATCATCGTCTGCGTGAACATCCTGCCGCGCTTCATGGGCTCCGACCTCAAGACGGACGCGAAGAAGGTGGAAGCGGCCATGCACGGCGGTCTGCCGCAGTACGGCCCGGGCCAGGCCGGTGCACTGCCCCGCCTCGTGGGCCGCCTGTTCCGCGTGACCGGCGCCGCGGGCAAGACCGTGTCGCAGATCGAGATGGGCGGCGACGACCTCGTCACCGTCGAGAAGATCCAGCGCGCGGGCAAGCCGCTCGAGGTCACGCAGGACACGCTGCTGCAGGCAGGCGACCTCGTGCTGATGGTGGGCCGGCGCGACGCGATGGTACCCACGGCGCTCGTGATCGGCGAGGAAGTCGCCGATGCGGAGGGCATGGGCACGGTCATGCAGACCCGGCGCGCGGTGTTCACGCTCAAGGGCATGAACGACAAGACGCTCGGCGAGATCGTCGCCAATGTCAGCCGAGAGATGCGCCACGGCGTGTACCTCGAACGCATCGAGCGCAACGAGCATCCGCTGCCGCTGCTGCCGGACGTGCATCTGCAGCACGGCGACATCATCACGTTCTACGGCACGCCCGCCGATACCAAGCGCGCGGCGCAACGCGCGGGCTACGAACTGCAGCCCAGCGAGAAGACGGACTTCGTCTACTTCGGCGCCGGCGTGCTCGTGGGCCTGCTCATCGGCCTGCTTGTCGTGCGCATCGGTTCCATCCCGCTCACGCTGGGTTCGGGCGGCGGCGCGCTGCTATCGGGCCTCGTGTTCGGCTGGGCGCGGTCGAAGCATCCGATGTATGGCGCCATGCCGACCGCCGCGTGCCAGTTGCTCAAGGACTTCGGGCTCGCCGCGTTCGTCGCGATCGTCGGTATCAACTCGGGCCTGCAGGCCGTGTCCACGCTCAAGGAGTCCGGGCTGACGATCTTCATTCTCGGCGCGGTCGTCACGCTGCTGCCCCTCTTCCTCACGATGCTGTTCGGCCGTTACGTCCTGCGCTACGACAACTCGGCACTGCTCGCGGGCGCGCTGTCCGGCTCGCGCAGCGCCAACCCCGCGTTCGGCGGGATTCTCGACAAGGCGGAAAGCCCGGTGCCGACCGTGCCGTTCGCCATCACGTATGCCATCGCCAACGTATTGCTGACCCTGCTCGGCCCATTGGTCGTGGGTCTCGTCTAGGTCTCGTCTAAAGGAGCGAAAACCATGAGCAAACCCGATCTCGCCAAGCTGGCCAGCCTGTCGCCATTCGAACTCAAGGACGAACTCATCAAGCTCGCCAGCAGCCGCAGCGACTGCCTGATGCTGAATGCGGGCCGCGGCAATCCGAACTTTCTCGCCACCGTGCCGCGCCATGGCTTCTGGCAGCTCGGCCTGTTCGCGATGCGCGAGTCCGAGCGCTCGTTCTCGTACATGCCCGAGGGCGTCGGCGGGTTTCCGCGGCGCGAAGGCATCGAGGAACGCTTCGACCTGTTCGCGCGCGAATGCGCGGACGCGCCGGGCGTGAAATTCCTCGCGGGCGCGGTGTCGTACGTGCGCGACCAGCTCGGCCTCGACGCCGGCGACTTCCTGTACGAGATGTGCGAGGGCATCCTCGCGTGCAATTATCCGGTGCCGGACCGCATGCTGCGGCTCTCCGAGGAGATCGTCGGCCAATACATCCGCAAGGAGATGATCGGCAATCATCCGTTCATCGGCGAATTCGACCTGTTCGCGGTGGAAGGCGGCACGGCCGCGATGACCTATCTGTTCAACTCGATGCGCGAGAATCATCTGCTCAAGGCCGGCGACACCATCGCGCTCGGCATGCCGATCTTCACGCCCTATATCGAGATTCCCGAGCTCAACGATTACCAGCTCGTGGAGTTGATGATCGATGCCGACGCAGACGCGCGCTGGCAGTATCCGAACAAGGAGCTCGACAAGCTGCGCGACCCCAAGGTCAAGGCGTTCTTCCTCGTCAACCCCAGCAACCCGCCATCGGTGCGGATGAGCGACGAGAGCCTCGAGTACCTCGCCTCGATCATCGAGGAGCGGCCCGACCTGATCATCCTGACCGACGACGTGTACGGCACCTTCGCGGACGACTTCACGTCGCTGTTCGCGCTGTGCCCGCGCAACACGATCCTCGTCTATTCGTTCTCGAAGTATTTCGGCGCCACGGGCTGGCGGCTCGGCGTCATCGCCACGCATCGCGACAACGTGTTCGACGAACAGCTCAAGGCACTGCCCGAAGCCCAGCGCACATCGCTGCACAAGCGCTACAACTCCATCACCACCACACCGGACACGCTCAAGTTCATCGATCGCGTGGTGGCGGACAGCCGCACGGTCGCGCTCAATCACACGGCGGGGCTTTCCACGCCGCAGCAGGTGCAGATGGTGCTGTTCTCGCTGTTCTCGCTCATGGACACGCCCGATGCGTACAAGCAGGCGATGAAGCGGCTCATCCGCAAGCGCAAGGCCGCGCTGTTCCGCGAGATCGGCATCGCGCCCGAGGAAGGCGATCCGAATGTCGTCGATTACTACACGCTGCTCGATATCGAGCAGCTCGGCGGCAAGGCCATCGGCCCGGACTTCGTGAAATGGGTGCTGAGTTCGCAGGAGCCCGTGGAACTGCTGTTCCGGCTGGCCGAGGAAGCGGGTGTGGTGCTGCTGCCGGGACGTGGCTTCGGCACGCGCCATCCGTCCGGGCGCGTATCGCTGGCCAATCTGAACGAATCGGACTACGTGAAGATCGGTCGCTCGATTCGCAAGCTGTTCGAAGAATATGTGGAGAAGTACAACCAGGCGACGGGTAACAAGGCGAACAAGAACGTCGTCAAGAAATAGGCAATAGGCGACAGGGAGGGGGGTGCCCCCCTCCCTTCGCCTTATACCTTCGACTCCACGAACTGCAGCATCGTCTCCAGCATCTTCCGGATCGCGGGCTGCACGCGCGAGGCACGCGACTCGTCGTAGTCGAACGGATAGCTCTCGATCATGTACGCGCTCTGTGCCAGCTCCAGCTGCATCGCATGTACGCCACCGGCCGGATTGCCATACTGCCGCGTGATGTAGCCCCCCTTGAAGCGCCCATTGAGCACGGCCGTATGGCCCGGCACGAGGTTCGCGATCTCGAGCATGCGCGCGGCTAGGCCCGCATCGCTGCTGGCGCCGTTCGCCGATCCCAGATTGAAGTCGGTCAGCTTGCCTTCGAAGAAGCGCGGCAGCACCGAACGGATCGAATGCGCATCCCAGAGGCCGATCGTGCCGTGCTCCGCGCGCAGCCGCGCCAGTTCCTGCTGCAACGCCGTGTGGTACGGATGCCAGATCTTGTCGCGGCGCGTCGCGATCTCGGCATCGTCGGGGCCGTTGGTGCCATCCGCGTAGATCGGCGTCTTGTCGAACGTATCGACCGGGCACAGGCCGGTGGTGTCCTGGCCCGGATACAGGTTCGCGTTATCGGGCGGGCGATTCAGGTCGATCACATAGCGCGAGTGCGTGGCCATGAGGATCGATGCGCCGAGCTCGCGCGCGAAATCGTAGAGTCGGTCCATGTGCCAGTCGGTATCGGGCACGGTGCGCGCCTCGTCGGTCAGGCGCGCGGCCACGGACGGCGGCAGGTAGGTGCCGACGTGCGGCATGGACACGAGTAGCGGGCGTGTGCCGCGGTGCAGCGTGAAAGCGGGGGTATCGGTGGTGAAGGACATCGTGGACATCTTGTCGTCGAGGGTAGACGTGTGGGGCGTATTAGGGACGAATGGGGTCTCAGTCGGTCAGCAGACGCGCGCGCGCGGCGGTGAACAGCGGGCCGGCCTCCGCCTGCAGCGGATGCTCGCCATGCTGCACGCGGCGGACGCCGGCGGTGCGAATTTCCGCTAGTGTCTCATGACCGTGGCTGGCGAACACGTGGACGGCCAGCGCCTGCGGCCCGTCGAGGCCCGCCAGCGCGACACTGCCACCATCGAGCACCGCGAAATCGGCCTGCTGGCCCACCGCAAGACCCGCCACCGCACGGCCCGATGCACGCGCGCCGCCGGCCACGGCCTCGAGCCACAACCGGTCCGCCACCTGCGGATGCGCGCCGGATGCCAGCACATTGCGCCGCTGCAGTCCAAGCCGCTGCCCGTACTCGAACGTGCGCAGCTCCTCGGCCACGCTCACGCTCGCATGGCTGTCCGAACCGATGCCCCATGCGCCGTGCTGCGCCAGATAGGGCGCGGCCTCGAACACGCCGTCGCCAAGATTCGCCTCGGTGGTCGGGCAGATGCCGGCCACCGCGCCGCTCTCCGCAAGGCGGCGGCGTTCGTCCCAGTCCATATGCGTGGCATGCACGAGGCACCAGCGCGCATCGACGTCGGCATGATCGAGCAGCCATGCCACGGGCCGCGTACCGGTCTGCGCGAGGCAATCATCGACCTCGCGCTGCTGTTCCGCGATATGGATATGCACGGGCGCCCGCGCATCCATCGCATGGAGCCCTGCCACCGCCTCGCGCAGGCTCGCGGGCGGCACCGCGCGCAGCGAATGCGGGGCAAGGCCGAGCCGCGCGCCGTGCGCCGCGCACGCGGGCGCCAGTCGCTGCAGCAGCGCGAGCATGGCTTCGGTGCGATGGAGAAAGCGGCGCTGGTCGGGCTGCGCGGGCTTGTCTCCGAAACCCGCGGTCTGGTACAGCACGGGCAGCAGCGTCATGCCGATACCGGTGCGTTGCGCCGCGCGCAGCAGGCGCAGCGACATCTCGGCGGCATCGGCATACGGCTGCCCATCGATATCGTGGTGCACGTAGTGGAACTCGCACACGCTGGTATAGCCCGCGCGCAGCATCTCCACATACAGCTGCGTGGCAATCGCCTCGAGTGTGTCGGGCGACAGCCGCAGCGCGAAGCGATACATCAGCGTGCGCCAGCTCCAGAACGAATCGCCCCCGGCGGGATCGTCGCCGTCCGACGCGCTGCGCAACTCCGTCAGTCCCGCAAAGCCGCGCTGAAACGCGTGCGAATGAAGGTTCGGCATGCCGGGCACCACGGGCCCGGCCGCGTGTTCGACGCCGGCCCCCGGTGTCGCGTTCGGCGTCACCGCCGTCAGCCGGCCCTGCGTGTCCCAGTCCAGCAGCACATCGCTGGCCCATCCCATGGGCAGCAGCGCCTGCCGTGCGAACAGTGTGTTCATGCCGACGCTCCCCGGTACACCTGGCCCCGCCGCACGACGGTCGTGGCCGGATTGCGGCCGAACCAGTAGACGAGCTCGGCCGGCGAGGCGACGTTCCACAGCACGAAGTCCGCATCGCGGCCGGCCGCCAGCAGGCCATGCCGGTCCGCCGCGCCGAGCGCGCGCGCCGCATGCACGGTCACGCCCGCGAGCGCTTCGGGCACGGTCAGGCGGAACAGCGTCGCGGCCATGTTCAGCATCAGCAGCAGCGAGGTGGTCGGCGAGGTGCCCGGGTTGTGATCGGTCGCGATGGCCATCGGCACGCCATGCGCGCGAAGGAGCGCGATGGGCGGCAGATGCGTGTCGCGCAGGAAATAGTAGGCACCGGGCAGCAGCACCGCGACCGTGCCGGCCGCGGCCATCGCCGCCACACCGGCTTCATCGAGATGCTCGAGATGATCGGCCGACAGCGCACGATGACGCGCGGCCAGCGCGGCACCGCCGAGGTTGGTCAGCTGTTCGGCGTGTAGCTTGACGGGCAGGCCATGGCGCGCGGCCGCTTCGAACACGCGCGTGGTCTGCGCCGGCGAGAAGCCGATCGATTCGCAGAACGCATCCACCGCATCCACGAGCCCCTCCTCCGCAAGCGCCGGCAGCATCGTCTCGCAAACGAGCGCGATATAGTCGTCCGCACGCCCCGCATACTCGGGTGGCAACGCATGCGCGCCGAGAAACGTCGTATGCACGGCCACGCCATACGCCTCGCCCAGCCGCCGCGCCACGCGCAACTGCCGGCGCTCGGCCTCGAGCGACAGGCCATAGCCGGACTTGATCTCGATCGCCGTCACGCCTTCGGCAAGCAGCGGTTGCAGGCGCGCGGCGGCCTGCTCGAACAACGCCTGTTCGCTCGCCTCGCGCGTCGCGCGCACCGTGGATACGATGCCCCCGCCCGCGCGCGCAATATCTTCGTAGCTCGCGCCGGCCAGGCGCATCGCGAACTCGTCGGCGCGCTGGCCTCCGTAGACGAGATGCGTATGGCAATCGACGAGCCCGGGCGTGATCCACGCCCCGCCGGCATCGTGGCGCGGCATGGCGTCGCCCGCATACTCGGCAGGCAGTGCCGCATGGGCGCCCACCCACACGATGCGCCCATCGGCCACGACAAGCGCGCCATCGCGCATCGCATGCGCGGGGTCGCCGTCGGGCAGCAGATGGCAGTGGTGCCAGATGCCATCGGCGGCGGTTGCAAGCTGGGTCATATTGGCTCTCCGGTCTGCGCCTGGTATAGCGAGACGCGCAGGCATAGCGCGCCGTCGCCATCGGGCGTCAATGTCGTATCGGGCATCGGCGCGGCAGTCCACAGCATACCGTCACCGGGCGCGAGCCGGTCGCCGCCGGCATCTCGCCAGTCTCCGGCCACGACGCATACCAGCGTCGCGCAATCGCCCGCGATCCGCACCGGGGTCCGCACCGGGGTCCGCACCGGGGTCCGAAGCGCCTCGACCACTGCCCGGCATCGTCCACGCCGCGTCATCACGTTGAAGTCGCGCGTCGGCCCATCGATGAGTGCCGCATCCACCGCGACGTCGCCCGTGAACGCGAACGGTTCGCCGACACGATCGAGCCGGTGCCCGAACGAGCCATCGCGCGCGTCCAGCACCACGCCCGCGCCATCGAGCAGCGCGATCTGCCGATCGATCCCCGGAAACGCCGAGAAAGGGCCATTGGCCACGATATCGGCCACGCTGATGCGCCAGTCGAACGCATCCATCGTCGCACCCGGCGGCCACACCGCGATCTCGCGCGTGATGCCGCCGCCGTTCTTCCAGGCCATCGGCGCGATCCCGTCGAGCGAAAAGCGCCGCACGTTCATCCCTGCTTCACCATCGGCAGGTCGAGCCCTTTCTCCTGCGCGCATTCGATCGCGCTCTCGTAGCCCGCGTCCGCATGGCGCATCACGCCCGTGGCCGGATCGTTCCACAGCACGCGCTCGATGCGCTTTGCCGCCGCATCGGTGCCGTCGCACACGATGACCACGCCCGCATGCTGCGAGAAGCCCATGCCCACGCCACCGCCATGATGCAGGCTGACCCACGTGGCGCCGCCCGCCGTGTTGAGCAGCGCATTGAGCAGCGGCCAGTCCGACACCGCGTCCGATCCGTCGCGCATCGCCTCGGTCTCACGGTTCGGCGATGCCACCGAACCGCAGTCGAGGTGATCGCGCCCGATCACGACCGGCGCCTTGAGCTCGCCGGACTTCACCATTTCGTTGAACGCGAGGCCCGCGCGATGCCGCTCGTCGAGACCGACCCAGCAGATGCGCGACGGCAGCCCCTGGAACGCGATGCGATCGCGCGCCATATCGAGCCAGCGATGCAGCGGCTTGTCGTCCGGGAACAGCTCCTTCATCTTGGCGTCGGTCTTGTAGATATCCTCGGGATCGCCGGAAAGCGCCACCCAGCGGAACGGCCCCTTGCCGCGGCAGAACAGCGGGCGGATATACGCGGGCACGAAACCCGGGAAATCGAACGCGTTGGCCACGCCCTCGTCGAACGCGACCTGGCGGATATTGTTGCCGTAGTCGAGCGTCGGCACGCCCATCTGCCGGAACGCGAGCATGGCCTGCACGTGCTTGACGATGGACGGACGCGCGGCGGCCTCCACCGACTTCGGATCGCGCTTGCGGGCATCCTCCCACTGCTCGACCGTCCAGCCCTCCGGCAGGTAGCCGTTCACGATATCGTGCGCGGACGTCTGGTCCGTGACGATATCGGGGCGCATGCCGCCGGCCTGCGCGCGGCGCACGAGCTCCGGCACGATCTCGGCCGCATTGCCGAGCAGGCCCACGGAGATCGCCTCCTTGTTCTTCGTCGCTTCCGCGATCATGGCGAGCGCTTCGTCGATCGTGGTCGCCTTCTTGTCCAGATAGCGCGTACGCAGGCGGAAGTCGATGCGCGATTCCTGGCATTCGATCGCCAGCACGCACGCGCCGGCCAGCACGCCCGCGAGCGGCTGCGCGCCGCCCATGCCGCCGAGGCCCGCCGTCAGGATCCACTTGCCGGAGAGATCGCCGCCGTAGTGCTGGTTACCGGCTTCGACGAACGTCTCGAACGTGCCCTGCACGATGCCCTGCGTGCCGATGTAGATCCACGAGCCCGCGGTCATCTGGCCGTACATCATCAGTCCCGCGCGATCGAGCTCGTTGAACTTGTCCCAGTTGGCCCAGTGCGGCACGAGGTTCGAGTTCGCGATCAGCACGCGCGGCGCGTCGGGATGCGTGCGGAAGATGCCCACCGGCTTGCCCGACTGCACCAGCAGCGATTCATCCTCGCCCAGCCGGCGCAGGCTGTCGAGAATCGCGTCGAAGCACTCCCAGTTGCGCGCGGCCTTGCCGATGCCGCCATACACCACGAGGTCCTCCGGACGCTCGGCCACCTCGGGATCGAGGTTGTTCTGGATCATGCGATAGGCGGCTTCGATCAGCCAGTTCTTGCAATGCAGCGTATTGCCGCGCGGGGCGCGCACCTCGCGCCGGCCGCGTTGCGGCGCTGCGGTCTGCTGGGCAAATTGATGTTCGTTGGTGTTCATGGTCGGGGGATCCTGTTGGGTAACTGGAGCGTCGGTCGGAGGCGTTGTTCGGACGAGTTTCAGGCGGGGTGCGGGGCGGCGGTCGGCAGCAGCTCGCGCACGGCGGCGGGCCAGCCGGCGCCGGCATCGCCCTGCTGCACCCATTGCTTCATGGCTTCGATATCGGGCGCGAGATACCGGTCGGATTCGACGAACGCGACGCGCGCGCGAATCCGCGCAAGCTCGCTCTCGACCAGCGGGGACGATTTCAGCGGGCGATGGAATTCGATGCCCTGCGCGGCCGCCATCGCTTCGATACCGACGATGACGGCGGTATTGGCCGCCATCTCGCCCAGCCGGCGCGCGCCGTATGTGGCCATCGACACGTGGTCTTCCTGATTCGCCGACGTCGGCAGGCTGTCCACGCTCGATGGATGGGACAGCGCCTTGTTCTCGGACGCCAGCGCGGCCGCCGTGACCTGCGCGATCATGAAGCCCGAGTTCAGGCCGCCATCGCGCACGAGGAACGGCGGCAGCCCAGACAGGCCCGTATCGAGCAGCAGCGCGAGCCGGCGCTCGGAAATCGCGCCAATCTCGGCGATCGCCAGCGCGATGATGTCGGCCGCGAACGCGACGGGCTCCGCGTGGAAATTGCCACCGGACACCACATCGCCGGCCTCGGCGAACACGAGCGGATTGTCGGAAGCCGCATTGGCCTCGATGCGCAGCACGCGCGCAGCGTGCGTCAGGTTGTCCAGGCATGCGCCCATGACCTGCGGCTGGCAGCGAATCGAATACGGATCCTGCACGCGGCCGCAGGCCTTGTGCGAATCGACGATCTCGCTGCCGTCGAGCATTGCGCGCACGGCACCGGCCACGGCGATCTGGCCCGCCTGCCCGCGCGCCGCGTGAATGCGCGCGTCGAACGGCTTGACCGATCCCTTGATGGCTTCGAGCGACAACGCGCCGGCGACGATGCCGGCCGCGAACGCATCTTCGGCCGCGAACAAACCCGCCAGCGCCAGTGCCGTGGAGACCTGCGTACCGTTGAGCAGTGCCAGCCCTTCCTTCGGGCCCAGCGTAAACACGTCGAGGCCCGCGTGCGCGAGCCCTTCGCGCGCCGGCACGCGCCGGCCTTCCACCATCACGTCGCCGACGCCGATCAGCGTGCAGGACATATGCGCGAGCGGCGCGAGGTCGCCCGACGCGCCTACCGACCCCTTGGCCGGAATGCATGGCGTGACGTCGTGGTTCGCGAGCGCCAGCAGCGCCTCGATGATCTCGGGCCGCACACCGGAATGCCCGCGCGCGAGGCTGATCGCCTTGATCGCGAGAATCAGCCGCACGGTATCGGCGGCCAGGTCCGGGCCCGTGCCCACGCTGTGCGACAGCACCAGATTGCGCTGGAGCTCCGCGAGCTTGTCGTGCGGAATGCGCGACTGCGCGAGCTTGCCGAAGCCCGTATTGATGCCGTACACGACCGCGTCGGCCTCGATGATGTCCTGCACGGTCGCCTGCGCGGCGGTCACGCCGGCCCACGCCGCGTCGTCCATCGCCACACGTACCTCGCCGCGATAGATGCGGCGCAGGTCGGCCAGCGTTACCTCGCCGGGCGTCAGCACGAGCCGCGCGCGGCGATCCGCGCCGTGATGGGAAGCGTCGTTCGAAGTTGTCGTCATGTCTCTCTCGAATCTCTTGTATAAGCCTGTCTATACAGCTTAGCCAAAAAATGGCGCGATGGGAATACGGACGTACCTTGCCCCTAGCCGAACGCGGGATTGCCGTCCGCGCGGAACCGGCTGCCAAGGCGATACCGGTTACCCGGATGCAGGCAGCGCACGAACGTCACGGGCGTGCCCGCCGTCCACGTGCGTCGCGTCAGCAGCAGGCACGGCTGCGTCGCCGGCATCTCCAGTTGCGCGGCCTGCTCGGGTGTTGCCGAAATCGCATCGACCACATGCTCCACCTGGTCGTAGGGCACATTGCGCAGCAGGTACTCGCCCGGCTGCGTGTTGCGGAAATCCTGGGTAATGAAGTCGGGCGCGACGCGCGGATTGACGTAGCGGTCTTCGAGCTGGATGGGAACGCCGTCCTCGCGGTGCACGCAGACCGAGTGGAACACGGACTCGCCCGTGCGCAGGTCGAGCGCGGCCGCCACCTCGATCGAGGCCGCCACGCGCTCCACGAGGATCACGTCGCACGCGTAGTCGTGCCCGCGCATGCGGATCTCGTCCTGCAGGTTGACCACGGAGAGCAGCGTCGACTGCGGCTTGTGTTCCGCGACGAACGTGCCGACGCCGGCCACGCGCACCACCCTGCCCTGCTCGGCCAGTTCCCGTAACGCGCGGTTGACCGTCATGCGCGAGACCGAGAACCGCGTCACGAGCTCCTGCTCGGACGGCACGCGGTCGCCCGGACGCCACGCGCCGCTCTGGATCTCGCGGGCGATGTAGTCCTTCACCTGCTGGTAGAGCGCGGCGGGGGCGTTGGGCGTGCCGGTCTGGGACGCCGGGCTGGCTGCGTGGTTCATGGCATTCAGTGCGCGTCGGCGGTCGCCCCGGCGCGTATCTCCGCGCGAATTTCCTCGGTCAGCCTTGCCTTCAAGGCCGAAAATTCGGACGAAGTCTTGATCGTGTAATGGCGCGGATGGGGAAAATCCACCGCGATCTCGCTCTTGATCCGACCCGGGCGCGCGGAAAACACCGCGACACGGTTGGCCATGAAGATGGCCTCGTCGATATCGTGCGTGACGAATAATACCGTCTTGCGCGCGGACTCCCAGATCCCGAGCAGCAACTCCTGCATCAGCACGCGCGTCTGGTTGTCGAGCGCGCCGAACGGCTCGTCGAGCAGCAGGATCTTCGGATCGTTCGCGAGCGCGCGCGCAATCGCGGTACGTTGCTGCATGCCGCCCGACAGCTGCTTCGGAAAATGCCGCTCGAAGCCGCGCAGCCCCACACGCGCGATAAAGAAGTCGCTGCGCTCGCGCTGCTCGGCCTCGCTCATGCCACGCTCGCGCAGGCCGAAGCGCACGTTCTGTTCGATCGTCAGCCACGGAAACAGCGTGTACGACTGGAACACCATGCCGCGGTCGGCGCCGGGGCCGACCACGGGCCGGCCGTCGAGCAGCACACGCCCGCCGGTCGGCCGGTCCAGCCCCGCCACGATGCGCAGCAACGTCGATTTGCCACAGCCCGATGGGCCGAGAATCGTCACGAAGTCGTTGTCGCGGACCTCGAAGTCCACGGGCTGCAGGGCCTGCGTTTCGCCGCCGTTGGGGCTCGTGAACGTGCGCGATACCTGCTGGATGGACAAGGCGCTCATCGGATGGCGCTCCATGGAAACAGCCGGCGGTTGGCCAGCTTGAAGACGAGGTCGGATACCAGCCCGATGCAGCCGATGACGATGATGCCGAAGATGATCTGCCCGGTATTCAGCAGCGCCTGACTGTCGGTGATCATATGGCCGATGCCCGAGGACGAGCCGATCAGTTCGGCCACGATGACATAGGTCCACGCCCAGCCCAGCACCAGCCGCAGGATCTCGGCGATCTCGGGCGCGGCGCCCGGAATCAGCACGCGGCGCACGATGCCGCGCGGCGTCGCGCCCAGCGTATAGGCCGCCTCCACGAGGTCGCGGCGCGCGCCGCCGACGGTCACCGCGACCATCAGCACGATCTGGAAGAACGAGCCGATAAAGATCACGAGCAGCTTCTGCGTCTCGCCGATACCGGCCCACAGGATCAGCAGCGGAATAAACGCGGACGCGGGCAGATAGCGGCAGAACGAGACAAACGGCTCGAAGAAGGCCTCGGCCGCCTTGTAGGCGCCCATCGCGATACCGAGCGGTACCGCGAACGCGGCGGCCAGGACAAAGCCGCCGATCACGCGCCATACCGTCATGCCGATATCGCCGAGGAAGCCGTACTGCGTGAACAGCATCACGCCCTCGCGCGCCATCGTCAGCGGATCGGCGAGGAACGTCTTCGGCACGAGGCCGCCGAACGTCACCGCGGCCCACACCGCGAAGAACAACACGAAGAACGACAGCCCGAGCAGCCAGCGCGCGCGCGGCGACACGGGTTCGAGCGGCAGTTGCCACGGGTGCCGGCGCACGGTCGCCGCCGCGGGCGAGGCGAGCGCGGCCGGGTGGGGCGCGGGGTGCGGAGACTCGATGATCGAAGGCATCGGCGGCTTACTTGAGGAATCGCGCGTCATAGAGCGTGGTCACGTCCGGCACCTGCCGGATCACGCCGATCTCGAGCAGCAGCGCGGCCGACTCCTTGCTGAAGTTCGCGAGTTCGCCCGCGAAGAACGCGCGGTTGGCCTCCTTGTCCTGCCAGCGCAGGTACGCCGACGACTTCGCGAACTGCTCGCCGGTCTGCTTGACCGCGGCGCCCATGATCTCGTTGGACTTCGCCGGATCGCGGCGGATCATCTCGATCGCCTCGAAGTAGCTGTCCACGAGCGCCTGCGCCGCCTTGGGATTGTCCTTGAGCCATTTGGGCGCGCAGCCGAGCGTGTCGGTGACCATCGGGTAGTCGAGCGTCGTCGCGAGGATGCGCCCCTTGTCGGGATTCGCGCGCACCGTCGACAGATACGGCTCGTAGGTCATCGCCGCATCGTTCTGCCCCGCGACGAACGCCTGCGCGGCTGCCTGCGGCGACAGCGTCGTGGTCTTCACGTCCTTGAGCGTCATGCCGTTCTTCTTGAGCATCCATGCCAGCCCGAAGTACGGCGCGGTGCCCGGCGCATCCACGCCGACCGTCTTGCCCTTGAGATCGGCGAACGACTTCACGTCGGCGCGCACGGCCAGGCCGTCGGCGCCGTAGGACTTGTCGAGCTGCACGATCTGGGTGATGGGCACGCCGTTGGCGTTCCACGCCACGTGCGTCTCCACGGTCGTGGCCGCGCACTGGATGGCGCCCGACGCGAGCGCGAGATGACGATCCTTCTGCGGAATCATCTTGATCTCGACATCCACGCCGTTCTTCTTGAAGATGCCCGCCTTGTCCGCGAGCGTCAGTGGCGCAAAGCCGGTCCAGCCGCTCATGCCGAGGGTCACGGGCACGTTCTGCGCATGGACGGCGCCCGCCGCGAAAGCGACGGCTCCCAATGTGGTGACGCGCAGTGCGGTGGCTCGCAGGACTGCAAGCATGGCTCGGGTCATTGCTCTCGGCTCCCTGTAGGACGGTGATGGAAATCTAGCGGCACCTGTCTATACAAGTCAACGGAGGGTTTGCACCGATCCCGCCGGCGTCATGGCGATAATCGAGGCGAAACGCACCATCATGCAGCGCCGCGCACCGCTCCTGTATAGACAGCGGAGGACTACGCAAGCGTCGTGCCACCGTCCCGGTCGCCCGGGACGGTTAGAGCGCGGACTACGCGTCGAAGAACGACCGCACGGTCGGATACCGCAGCTGCACGCGCAGCTCGCGCTTGAGCCGCCGGTTGTCCAGCCGGCGCGACTCGCTCATAAAGCTCAGCAGCGTGGGATCGATGACCTCGCGCGCATGCTGGCGCGTGATGCGCGGCGGACGCGGCAATCCGCGCCGGTCGGCCACGAGGTCGAAGTAGTCGGCCATGCGCAGTTCGGTGTCGTCGCTCGCATGGACCACGCGCTGCGGCCGGCCGCGCCATAACGCCGCGATCATCGTGCGCGCGAGGTCGTCGGCGTGAATATGGCTCGTGTACACGTCATCCTGCGGCGCGAGCGCCGGTGTGCGCTTGTTGAGGCGCGCGATCGGCAGCCGGTCCGCGGCATAGATGCCCGGAATGCGCACGATACTCGCGCGCCACCCCGCATCGCGGCCAAACGCCCGGACCGAGCCCTCGGCCGCCACCCGGCGCCGCGCCCGCGCGGTCTGCGGGCGCACCGTATGAAACTCCTGGACGCGCGCGCCGCCGCGGTCGCCATACACGCCGGTCGTGCTCGCGTAGACGAGCACGCCGGCGGGCGTGTGCGCCCCGGTCGGCAAGGACGCCCGATGCCAGCCCCGCTCGGGTAGAATGACGGGCTCGTCGCCGTTCCGCCAGGCGCCGCCCGCACGGGCCCGGCGCCACGCAGTCCGGCGCAATGCGGCCAGCAGCGCACGTGTGCGTGGATCGCCCTCGCCCTGCCCCGGTGGCGGCGCAAGGTCGAGCACGCGGCCAGCGAGGCCTCGCAGCCGCGCGAGCGTGGCGGGCCGGTCGAGATCCGCCACGAGCGGTACGGCGCCCGCCTCGCGCAATGCCTCCCGCCGCGCGGGCTGCGATGTCATCGCGAACACGCGCATGCGTGCCGCCAGCATGCGCAGGCAGCGCGTCCCCACGTCCCCGCACCCGACGATCAGCAGGCGCGGACGACCGAGGCGCCTCGGCCTGGCCGCGGGGAACGACGCGGACGAGGAAGACGACAACAAAGAGGACGTTGCCGCAAGCGGCGACAGAGTTTGGCTCATAGATCCGATTATGGCTTATCAAGTAACCGTCATGCCCAGTGGCCACAAGTTCGAAGTGGCTGCTGACGAAACCATCCTCGGCGGCGCCCTGCGCCACAGCATCGGCCTGCCGTACGGCTGCAAGAACGGTGCGTGCGGCTCGTGCAAGGGCCGCGTGATCGACGGCACGTTCGAGCAGGGAGATCATGCCGCATCGGCACTGACGGCGCAGGAGAAAACCGAGGGCCGCGCGCTGTTCTGCTGCGCGAATGCCACGTCGGACATCACGATCGAATGCCGCGAGGTGCATGGCGCCGGCGACATCCCCATCAAGAAGATTCCCTGCCGCGTGCAGACCATCGAGCGCCTGGCCGACGACGTCGTGTCCGTCCGCCTGCAGCTGCCCGCCACCGAGCGCATGCAGTTCCTGGCCGGCCAGTACGTCGAGTTCCTGCTGCGCGACGGCAAGCGCCGCAGCTATTCCATCGCCACCGCGCCGCACGAGGAAGGCCCGATCGAACTGCATATCCGCCATATGCCCGGCGGCGCGTTCACCGACTATGTGTTCGGGGCCAGGGAAGGCGCGCCGGCGATGAAGGAGCGCGACATCCTGCGCTTCGAAGGCCCGCTCGGCAGCTTCTTCCTGCGCGAGGACTCGGACAAGCCGATCATCCTGCTGGCCTCGGGTACCGGCTTCGCGCCGATCAAGGCCATCGTCGAGCATGCCCGGTACACGGGCATCGACCGCCCGATGACGCTGTACTGGGGCGGCCGTCGCCCGCGCGACCTCTATATGCACGCGCTGTGCGAGCAGTGGGCGCGCGAGCTGCCGAACTTCCGCTACGTGCCGGTGGTGTCGAACGCGGCCGACGAAGACCAGTGGACCGGCCGCACGGGCTTCGTGCACCAGGCCGTGATCGCCGACCATCCGGACCTGTCCGGCCACGAGGTCTACGCGTGCGGCGCGCCCGTCATGGTCAACGCCGCGCGGCAGGATTTCACGGCCCAGTGCAAGCTGCACGAGGACGCGTTCTTCGCCGATTCGTTCACGTCCGAGGCCGATCTGCACGCCCCGGGTGCGGCCTGACCGGCGCGCCGGCCGTTCCGCCGACACAACAATGCCACCGGGGTCTGACAAATTTCGTTTTGACACCGGGACGCATGCGCCTTATATTGGCCGCCATGAACCAACGACGCAACCGACGCCAATCCCGTACGTTGCCCCTCTCCGGGGTGCCACGCGGCTGATCGTCGACAGCGTTTGTTCAGGTCAACGAGCCACGGGCAGCCCCCGTGGCTTTTTGTTTTTTGTTCATCGTTTCATGCCGACCCCAGGAGTCCGCCATGGCATTTGCTGAGTATCCCGTCCAATCCCTGATGTACATCACCAACCGTCCCGAGCTGGTCTTCACCGAAGGCAAGGGATCGTGGCTGACGGATCACAACGGCAAGCGCTATCTGGATTTCGTACAGGGCTGGGCCGTGAACAGCCTCGGCCATTCCAACGAAGGCATGATCGCCGCGCTGGAAAAGCAGGCGCGCAAGCTGATGAACCCGAGCCCCGCGTTCTACAACGAACCGATGCTCAAGCTGGCCCGGCTGCTGACGGACAACAGCTGCTTCGACAAGGTGTTCTTCGCCAACAGCGGCGCCGAGGCCAACGAAGGCGCGATCAAGCTCGCGCGCAAATGGGGCCAGAAGCACAAGGGCGGCGCGTTCGAGATCATCACGATGGACCACAGCTTCCACGGCCGCACGCTCGCCACGATGAGCGCGTCGGGCAAGGCCGGCTGGGACAAGATCTTCGCGCCGCAGGTGCCGGGCTTCCCGAAGGCCGAGCTCAACGACCTGGCGTCGGTGGAAGCGCTGATCAACGACAAGACCGTCGGCATCATGCTGGAGCCGGTGCAGGGCGAAGGCGGCGTGATTCCCGCCTCGCGCGAATTCATGCAGGGCCTGCGCGCGCTGGCCGACAAGCACAAGCTGCTGTTCATCGTCGATGAAGTGCAGACGGGCTGCGGCCGCTGCGGCACGATGTTCGCGTACGAACTGTCGGGCGTGGAGCCGGACATCATGACGCTCGGCAAGGGTATCGGCGGCGGCGTGCCGCTGGCCGCGCTGCTGTGCAAGGCCGACGTCGCGAGCTTCGAGGCCGGCGATCAGGGCGGTACCTACAACGGCAATCCGCTGATGACCGCGGTCGGCGCAGCGGTGATCGAGCAACTGCTGGCACCGGGCTTCCTCGAGGACGTGCGCGCCAAGGCCGGCTACCTGCGCGAGCAGCTGCTGGCCCTGACCGCCGAGTTCGGCCTCCAGGGCGAGCGCGGCGACGGCCTGCTGCGCGCGCTGATGCTCGGCAAGGACATCGGCCCGCAGATCGTGGAAGAAGCACGTGACATGGGTCCGGAAGGCCTGCTGCTGAATTCGCCGCGCCCGAACCTGCTGCGCTTCATGCCCGCGCTGAATGTCACGCGTGAAGAGATCGACCAGATGATCGGCATGCTGCGCACGCTGCTCAAGAAGCTGGCCTGATCTCCGCTCAGCCCCTCGGCCAAAGAAAAAGCCCCGCATACGCGGGGCTTTTTCATGGTCGCTGGCGCCGTGGATCACTCGCCCAGATACGCCGCGCGGACCTTCGGATCGTCGAGCATCTGCTTCGCGTCGCCGCTCATCGTGACCAGACCCGACTCCATCACGTAGCCGCGGTGCGCGGCCTGCAGCGCCAGGCGCGCGTTCTGCTCCACGAGCAGGATCGTCACACCCTGCGCCGACACCGTGCGCACGACCTCGAAGATCTTCTCGACCATGATCGGCGAGAGACCCATCGACGGTTCGTCGAGCAGCAGCAGCTTGGGCTGGCTCATCAGCGCGCGCGCCATGGCCAGCATCTGCTGCTCGCCGCCGGACATCGTGCCCGCCAGTTGGTTGGCACGTTCCTTCAGGCGCGGGAACGTCTCGAACATGCGGTCGATATCGGCCTTGATGCCGGCCTCGTCGTTGCGCGTGTACGCCCCCATCTGCAGGTTTTCGGTAATGGTCATGCGCGCGAACACGCCGCGACCTTCCGGCACCATCGCGAGACCCTGCTTCAGCAGCGTGTAGCTGGGCACGCCCTTGATGGACTTGCCCAGGTATTCCACGTCGCCGCCCGCCCAGCCCTGGAGGCCTGTAATGGCCTTCATGGTGGTGGTCTTGCCGGCGCCATTGGCGCCGATCAGCGTGACCAGTTCGCCGTCGTGGATCTCGAGGTCCACGCCCTTGACGGCCTGGATGCCGCCGTAGGCCACTTTCAGGCCGGAAATCTTCAGTACTGTCTGTTTCATCTCGATTCGCCTCCGCGTGTCGGTCAGTGCGCCGAGGCGCCGAGGTAAGCCTCGATCACCGCGGGGTTGCTCTGCACTTCCTGCGGCAGGCCCTGCGCGATCACCTTGCCATAGTCCAGCACGGTCAGGCGGTTGCACAGCCCCATCACGAGCTTCACGTCATGCTCGATCAGCAGGATCGTCTTGCCGTCGCTGCGGATCTTGTCGAGCAGGCCGCGCAGTTCCACCTTCTCGGTGGCGTTCATGCCGGCCGCCGGTTCGTCGAGCGCGAGCAGCTTGGGCTCGGTGGCCAGCGCGCGCGCGATCTCCAGGCGGCGCTGGTGGCCGTACGAGAGATTGCGCGAGGTGAAGTTGGCGTACTTGCCGATGCCGACGTAGTCGAGCAGGTCGTGCGCCATGTCCTCGATGCCCTCTTCCTCGCGCCGCACCGAAGGCGGACGGAAGACGGCGCCGAAGATGCCGGCCTTCGATCGCACATGGCGGCCGACCATCACGTTCTCGAGCGCGGTCATGTCGCCGAACAGGCGGATGTTCTGGAACGTGCGGGCGATGCCGGCCTTGGCCACTTCATGCACGGCCGTCGGCTGGTACGGCTGCCCGCCCAGCACGAACTCGCCGGAGTCCGGAGTGTAGAGGCCGGTGATCACGTTGAAGAACGTGGTCTTGCCCGCGCCGTTCGGACCGATCAGGCCGTAGATCTCGCCGGGCTTGATCTGCAGGCCCACTTCGGACAGGGCCTGCAGGCCGCCGAATCGCTTGTTGACCCCCTGTACCGACAGGAGGAATTCGTTGTTGCTCATGTGTCTTCCTCCTTCGTTCACAGACGGCCGATGCTGCCGGCACGGCGCACCACCGGGCGATCTTCCTTGCGCGGGGACGGCCAGATACCGGCCGGACGGAACAGCATCACCGCCACGAGGGCCAGACCGAACAGCAGCTGGCGCAGCACTTCGGCGTCGACGATCACGTGGCCGAACAGGCCCGTCTGCATCGGTTCCGCGACGACGCGCAGCAGTTCCTGGAAGCCCACGAGCAGGATGCCGCCCAGGATCACGCCCGGGATATGGCCCATGCCGCCGAGCACGACGATCGCGAGGATGTAGATCGACTCCCACAGCGTGAACGATTCCGGCGACACGAAGCCCTGGAACGCGCCGAACACCGCGCCCGAGGCGCCGCCGAACGATGCGCCCATGGCGAACGCCAGCAGCTTCATGTTGCGCGTGTTGATGCCCATCGCCTTGGCCGCGATCTCGTCTTCACGGATTGCCACCCAGGCGCGGCCGATACGCGAGTTCTGCAGACGCAGGCAGATGAACACGATCACGATGACCAGGAACACCAGCAGGTAGTAGTACATGAACACCGGCGTGAACTTCATGCCGAAGATTTCATGCGACTTCGAGAAGTCGAACCCGAAGATGTGGACCGGGTCCACGCCGGTAATGCCCTTGGGGCCGTTCGTGATGTTCACCGGACGGTCCAGGTTGTTCATGAAGATCCGGATGATCTCGCCGAAGCCCAGCGTCACGATGGCCAGATAGTCGCCGCGCAGTTTCAGCGTCGGCGCGCCCAGCAATACGCCGAACGTCGCCGCCACCGCGATCGCGATGGGCAACACCAGCCACATGGTCAGGTGGATGCCGTTGGGGAACAGCGCCTGAATCGCTTCGAACTGGTTCGCCAGGTGCGGCGAGCCGAGCAGCGCCATGCAGTAGGCGCCCACCGCGTAGAACGCGATATAGCCCAGATCGAGCAGGCCGGCAAAGCCGACCACGATGTTCAGGCCCAGCGCCAGCATGATGTAGAGCAGCGCGAAGTCGAGCACGCGCACCCAGTAGTTGCCGCCGAACGTCTGCACGAAGAACGGTGCGCACAGGGCGATCACGAGGAAGCCGAGCAGCGCGGCCAGCGTCTTTGCCGGAACTTTCGACGGCGCGGCGACGGCCGTGGATGGAATCGGGGTATTCATGGATTCGCTCTCCTCAGGCACGGTCCGCGACACGTTCGCCCATGATGCCGGACGGACGGAACACGAGCACGATGATCAGTACGATGAACGCAAAGACGTCCTGGTAGTTCGAGCCGAACACACCATTGGTCAGGTCGCCGATGTAACCGGCGCCCAGCGCTTCGATCAGGCCCAGCAGCATGCCGCCAACCATCGCGCCCGCGAGGTTGCCGATGCCGCCCAGCACGGCCGCGGTGAACGCCTTCAGACCGGGGATAAAGCCCATGTAGAAGTGTGCGTTACCGTAGTTCGTCGCCATCATCACGCCTGCCAGCGCGGCGAGCGCGGCGCCGATCATGAACGTGGCGGAGATCACGAAATTGGGGTTCACGCCCATCAGGCCCGCCACCTTCTGGTTCTCGGCGGTCGCGCGCATCGCGCGGCCGAGCTTGGTGCGGTTGACGAGGGCGAGCAGGCCGGACATGACCATCACGGCCATGCCGATGATCACCATTTCCTTGCCGGTGATCGTCGCGCCGGTGGAACCGATGTCGATCGGCTCAGAAGGCAGCAGCTGCGGGAAGGTCAGCGGGTTACGCGACCAGATCAGCATCCCCATGGTTTGCAGAATGATCGAGACCCCGATCGCGGTGATGAGCGGCGCGAGGCGCGGCGCATTCCGCAACGGTCGATAGGCGACCCGTTCGATGGTGTACGAGAGTACCGCGCACACGGGCATGGCGATCAGCGTGGCGATCACCAGCGTCAGCCATTCGGGCAGTCCGGGCGCGAACTTCTGCAGCCCCAGGATTGCGGACAGCGCGGTCAACGCGCCAATCATCAGCACATCGCCATGCGCAAAGTTGATGATGCCCAGAATGCCGTAGACCATGGTGTAGCCCAGTGCGATCAGCGCATAGATGCTGCCGAGCACCAGACCGTTCACGATCTGCTGGATAAAGATATCCATGAAAACTCCTGCTTCAGCTCCGGTTCGGCTGGCATGGTTGGCATGCCACGAACGAGGAGGTCGTCGATGATGGGTTTGGTGGTGTAAATATAGGCGGGTGTGCTGCGCCCGTCCGCTCCCATCCTTGTAAGGATGCCAATCGCGTACGACGGACTAAAAAGAACGGCACCGCAAAGTACTCACGGTGCCGTTCGTCGGGGCCGATAAGCCCGGTATTACATCTTCACGACGTCGAGGACGGACTTCTTCTTGTCCTTGTACTCGTACAGCGTGATGGTGCCTTCCTTCATGTCGCCCTTCTCGTCGAAGGCGATGTTGCCGATCACGCCCTTGTAGTTCGTCTTGGGCATTTCGGCCAGGATGGCGGCGGGCTCGACCGAGTTGGCGCGCTTCATGGCGTCCACGATCACGTTGACGGCGTCATACGTGAACGGCGCGTAGATCTGCACCGGCGCGTTGAAACGTGCCTGGTAACGCTTCTCGAAGTCCGCACCGGTTTCCATCTTCGACAGGGCCAGACCGGCTTCCGAGCAGATGATGTTCTGCACGGCATCGCCAGCCAGCTCGGCCACCTTGTCGGTACACACGCCGTCGCCGCCAACGATCTTCGACGCGATGCCGAGTTCCTTGGCCTGCTTGGCGAACGGACCGCCCGTGGCGTCCATGCCGCCGTACATGATCACGTCCGGCTTCTTGCCCTTGATCTTGGTCAGAATGGCCTTGAAGTCGGTGGCCTTGTCGTTCGTGGCTTCACGTGCCACGACGTTCACGCCGGCAGCCTTCGCGGTCTTCTCGAACTCGTCGGCCAGACCCTTGCCGTAAGCGGTGGCATCGTCAACGATGGCCACGCTCTTGGCCTGCAGGCTCTTGGCGGCGTAGTTGGCCAGTGCCGGACCCTGCTGGGCATCGGTCGCCACCACGCGGTACGTGGTCTTGAAGCCTTGCTTCGTGTAGTCGGGGTTTGTCGAGGACGGCGAGATCTGCACGATGCCGGCATCGCTGTAGATCTTCGAGGCGGGAATCGACACGCCCGAGTTCAGGTGGCCGACCACGGCCACGACCTTGGCATCCACCAGCTTCTGGGCCACGGCGGTACCGGTCTTCGGATCGGCGGCGTCGTCTTCGCCCACCAGTTCCAGCTTGATCTTCTTGCCGCCGATTTCGAGGCCGGCCTTGTTGGCTTCCTCGACGGCCAGGCGCGCGCCGTTCTCGTTGTCCTTGCCAAGGTGGGCAATGCCGCCGGTCAGCGGAGCCGCGTGGCCGATCTTGACGACGACTTCGCCGCCGCCCGCCGCGGGCGCTGCGGCCGCCGCAGGCGCCGATGCCGCGGCATCGGCAGGCTTTTCTTCCTTCTTGCCGCAGGCTGCGACCAGCGCCACTGCAGCCGCGATCGGCAGAATCTTGGCAAACGTGAATTGCATGAGTGATCTCCTAGGATTCACAAAAACAGGGGAGAACTGGACCCTCCCGAACGCTCCCCTGTACAGCCTTTGTTTAGTTTCAATTTGAAACGCCGCGCATTGTATCCCCTTTTTTTGCGGATGCAATATGCGACGCAACAACCTGAACCTTTTTCCCATCAATTGCGCTAGGGAATTTCCCCAATGCACAGATTGGGGCAATCTAAGCCCACCGGATGGACCCGCCGCATAGCTATCAAGAATCGTGCCCGGAGCGTGAAAAGTGGCATTAAAGCCGCGCGTCGCGCACCTCATAATAGACACGGTTTTAAATAGGCATTTATTTCTGATTTAGCAATGCCTCTCCAATGTGCATAATGTCTGGCCGCACCATAATAGGGAAAACCCGTGATTGCGGGATTACCCTGATATTGTCTGGCTGTATGCACATCGGCACACCCGATGGCAGAAATACGAGGCGAAAAAAAACGGCACCATAAAGGTGCCGTTTTTTGCGGGTTTCAAACGCGTCTCAGACCGACACGCTTGCCAGGCCCCGCGGCAGCGGGAAGGACATGTTCTCCTCCACGCCATCCAGCGCGCGCACCGAGCGCGCACCGAGCGCGCGCAGGCGCTCGACGATCGCCTGCGCCAGGGCCTCGGGGGCCGAGGCGCCCGCGGTCAGGCCGATGCGGCGCTTGCCGGCGACCCACTCGGGCTGCAGCTGGGCGGGATCGTCCACCATGTACGCCGGCACGCCGAGGCGGTCCGCGAGTTCGCGCAGGCGGTTGGAGTTCGAGCTGTTGGGGCTGCCCACGACGATCACCACCTCGACCTGCGGCACCATGAACTTCACGGCGTCCTGGCGGTTCTGCGTGGCATAGCAGATATCCTGCTTCTTCGGCTCGCGGATCTCGGGGAAGCGCGCCTTCAGCGCGTTCACGATCTCGGCGGTCTCGTCGACGGACAGCGTGGTCTGCGTGACGTAGGCCAGCTGGGCCGGGTCCTTGACCTCGAGGCGTCCGACGTCCTCGACGGACTCCACCAGCAACATGCCGTGCTCCGACTGGCCCATCGTGCCTTCCACCTCGGGGTGGCCGCGATGGCCGATCATGATGATCTCGCAACCCTCGGCGCGCATCTTGCCCACTTCCACGTGCACCTTGGTCACGAGCGGGCACGTCGCGTCGAACACGGTCAGGCCGCGTTCCACCGCGTCGGCACGCACTTCCTTGGACACACCGTGCGCGCTGAAGATGACCGTCGAACCGGACGGCACCTCGTCGAGCTCGTCGACGAACACCGCACCCTTCTGGCGCAGGTTCTCCACGACGTAGGCGTTGTGCACGATCTCGTGGCGTACGTAGATCGGCGAACCGAATCGCTCGAGCGCGCGCTCGACGATCTCGATGGCACGGTCAACACCGGCGCAGAAACCGCGCGGCTGAGCGAGCAGGATCTCCGCATCGAGGGCGGGCTGATTGTCGAGCATGGGACGTTCCGCAACGGTGGACATCAGAGAATTCCGATCAACTGGACATCGAACAGGATCGTCTGTCCGGCCAGCGGGTGATTGAAGTCGAACAGCGCGGCAGTCTCGCCGAACTCCTTGAGCACGCCGGCGTAGCTACCGCCGCCCGGCGCATTGAATTCCACGAGATCGCCCGGCGAGTAATCCTCCTCGAACGAGCTGTTCTCGCGCAGCGTCGCCAGCGAGACCCACTGTAGCAGTTCCGGATTACGCGGACCGAACGCGTGCTCGGGCGCGAGCCGATACGTCATGCGCTCGCCCTCGGGCATGCCGAGCAGCGCCTGCTCGAGCATGGGTGCGAGCTGGCCCTGTCCAAGCAGCAGCGTGGCGGGCTTCTCTTCGAAGGTGCTCACCACTTCGGTACCGTTTTCAAGGGAAACACTGTAGTGCAGGGTCAGGAAGGAGTCCGCCTGGACGGTCTTGCGGCCCGCCAGGCCGCCCTCCGCTTCCGACGCAATATTTTGCAAATTCATGGGTGATCAACCGGTCAACAACCCGTATTGTATGCGACTGGACCAACTGACGCCGACCGACGCACCCATCGCCGATCCGCCAAGGAGCCGATTCATGCCGATTACCGACTGGCCCGTCAGCGAACGGCCCCGCGAAAAGCTGCTGCAGGCGGGCGCCGCCACGCTCTCCGACGCCGAATTGCTCGCCGTGTTCCTTCGCGTCGGCGCGGCCGGCAAGACCGCCCTCGACCTGTCCCGCGAACTGATCGGCAGCTTCGGCTCGCTCACCCAGCTATTCGCCGCCGATCCCGCGCGCCTGGCCGCGTTCAAGGGCATGGGCCAGGCCAAGTTCGCGCAGCTGCAGGTCGTGCCCGAACTGGCGCGCCGCGCGCTCGCCGAATCGCTGCGCGCGCCCCGCCCGCTCGGCACGTCCCGGGCCGTACGCGACTACCTGCGCCTGACGCTGTCCCAGTTGCCGCACGAAACGTTCCACTGCCTCTATCTGGACACGCACCACCGGCTGATCGCCAGCGAGGAGCTGTTCCGCGGCTCCCTGCGGCAGACCCGCGTCTATCCCCGCGAGGTCGCGCGCCAGGCGCTGTTCCACAATGCGGCCGGCGTGATCGTCGCGCATAATCACCCCGGCGGCGCGGCGGCGCCCAGCCGCAGCGACGTCACCACCACCCGGCGGCTGGCGCGCGCACTGGGCACGCTCGACATCGACCTGCTCGATCACTGCATCGTGGCCGGCAACGCCGTCTACTCGTTTGCCGAGCACGACCTGATGCCGGGCCCGGATGTGCCGCCCAGCGCACGGCACCACACTCCCTGACGGAAAAGCGCAGAAGACGTTGATTCCCCTTGCGCTTCCGGTCTATAATGCTCGTTTTGCTGAAGTCTCAACCGCTGCAGTCCGGGCCGCGCGCCTTTTGTTGATCTGTTGCGAACATTGTCCACGAAAAAGATTTAGGAGTGCTTCATGGCACGCGTCTGTCAAGTGACCGGGAAAGCGCCGATGGTCGGCAACAACGTTTCCCACGCAAACAACAAGACCAAGCGCCGTTTTCTGCCCAACCTGCAGAACCGCCGCTTCTTTGTTGAATCGGAAAACCGCTGGGTGAGCCTGCGCGTCTCGAACGCCGGTCTGCGCCTGATTGACAAGAAAGGCATCGACTCCGTGCTCGCAGACCTGCGCGCACGTGGCGAAGTCTAATTAGGAGTCCAACATGGCCAGCAAAGGCGGACGCGACAAGATCAAGCTGGAATCGACCGCAGGTACGGGTCATTTCTACACGACGACCAAGAACAAGCGCACCATGCCGGAAAAGATGGAGATCATGAAGTTCGATCCCGTCGCCCGCAAGCACGTCGCTTACAAGGAAACCAAGATCAAGTAATTGATCCTGCTTTCGCGAAGAACCCCGCTTCATGCGGGGTTTTTTGTTTTCTGGCGCCGGTATGGGGCATTGCGCGTACACTTGCCAGTTTCCTTCTTGCCACGCGCCCCCGCGCGATACCTGCACCATGAATTATGACGTCGCGATCGTCGGCAGCGGACTGGCCGGTCTGACCGTCGCCCTGCAACTGGCCGAGACTCACCGGGTGGCGATGCTCACCAAGCGCGCGATGACGCAGGGCGCGAGCGACTGGGCGCAGGGCGGCATCGCCGCGGTACTGGACTCCGGCGACAGCTACGACGAACACACGCAGGACACGCTGGTCGCGGGTGCGGGCCTGTGCGATGAAGGTGCGACGCGCTTCATCGTGGAGCACGGCCGCGACGCCATCCAGTGGCTGATCGACCGTAGCGTCCCGTTCACGCGCGACGATCAGGCCGAGCTCGGATTCCACCTCACGCGCGAAGGCGGACACAGCCATCGCCGCATCATCCATGCCGCCGACGCGACGGGCCATGCCGTGGTCACGACCCTCGCCGAGCAGGCGCGCCGGCACCCGAACATCACGATCATCGAAGACCAGTTCGCGATCGACCTGATCACCGCGGAGAAGCTCGGCCTGCCCGGCAACAAATGCTACGGCCTGTACGTACTCGACGACGCGACGGGCGAGGTGCGCACCATCACGGCCACGCACACGGTGCTCGCGGCCGGTGGCGCGGGCAAGGTCTACCTGTACACGACCAATCCCGATACGGCGACCGGCGACGGCATTGCGATGGCATGGCGCGCGGGCTGCCGCGTGGCGAACATGGAGTTCATCCAGTTCCATCCGACCTGCCTCTATCACCCCTACGCGAAGTCGTTCCTGATCTCGGAAGCGGTGCGCGGCGAAGGCGGCCTGCTGAAGCTGCCCGACGGCACACGATTCATGCCCGACCACGATCCGCGCGCGGAACTCGCGCCGCGCGACGTGGTGGCGCGCGCGATCGACTTCGAGATGAAGAAGCGCGGCCTCGACTGCGTGTACCTCGATATCACGCATCAGCCGCCCGAATTCCTCAAGGAGCATTTCCCGACGATCCACGCGCGCTGCCTCGAACTCGGCATCGATATCACGCGCGAGCCGATTCCGGTCGTGCCCGCCGCGCACTACACGTGCGGTGGCGTGGTGACGGATACGGCGGGCCGCACCGATCTCTCCAATCTCTACGCGGTGGGCGAGACGGCCTGCACGGGCCTGCACGGCGCCAACCGGCTGGCATCGAATTCGTTGCTGGAATGCATCGTGATCGGCCGCGCGGCCGCCGCCGATATCGCCTCGCAGGACAAGGCCGGCGCGCCCGATATCCAGTTGCCCGCCTGGGACGAGAGCCGCGTATCGGATGCCGACGAGGAAGTCGTGGTGTCGCACAACTGGGACGAGCTGCGCCGCATGATGTGGAACTACGTGGGGATTGTGCGCACGGACAAGCGGCTCGAACGCGCGCAGCACCGCATCGGCCTGCTGCGCGAGGAGATCGCCGAGTACTACGCGAATTTCCGCGTCACGCGCGATCTGCTCGAACTGCGCAACCTCGTGGAGGTGGCGTCGCTGATCGTTGACAGCGCGTACTCGCGGCACGAGAGCCGCGGCCTCCATTTCAGCCGCGACTATCCCGATACCCTGCCGAAGGCGCTGCCGACCGTGCTGCAGCCGCTGACCCGCCGCGCGGAAGCGCACCGCAACGGCAAGCAGAAGATCAGCCGATAGAAGTTCGGCCGATAGAGGTTCAGCCGATAATACGCAGCGAGTAGTCGGTCGCGCGGACGTCCTTCGTCAGCGCGCCGACCGAAATGCGGTCCACGCCCGTCTCCGCGAACCTGCGGATGGTATCGGCGTTCACGTTGCCCGACACTTCCAGCAACGCGCGGCCTTCGTTGACGCGCACGGCCTCGTGCATCATCTCGACGGTGAAGTTGTCGATCAGCACCGAGGTCGCGCCGGCGGCCAGCGCCTCTTCGAGCTCGGCGATCGACTCCACCTCGACCTGCACGGTCGCGTCGGTATCGAGCGCGAGCGCGGCCTGCATCGCAGCCGTGATGCTGCCCGCCGCCGCAATGTGGTTTTCCTTGATCAGGATGCCGTCATACAACGCCAGCCGCTGGTTCTCGCCGCCGCCGATCTTTACCGCGTACTTCTGCGCGAGGCGCAGCCCCGGCAGCGTCTTGCGCGTGTCGAGCACGCGTGCGCGCGTCCCGTCGATCAGATCGGCATAGCGCCGCGTGGCGGAGGCCACGCCGGACAACAGCTGCAGGAAATTCAGCGACGGCCGCTCGGCCGTGAGCAACGCGCGCGCGGGACCCGTGATCTCGCACACCACGTCGTCGGGCGACATGCGCGCGCCCTCCTCCTTGAACCACCGCACCGCAAGCCGCGCGTCCACGGCCTGCATGCAGGCGTCGAACCACGGCTGGCCGCATAACACGGCAGACTCGCGCACGATCACGCGCGCGTGGGCGGCCTTGTCCGCCGGCACCAGCAGGCCGGTCAGATCGCCCGTTCCCACATCCTCCGCGATGGCCGCGGCCACGTTCTGCGCGAGCGCCGCGCGCAGCGCGGGGCCATAACTGTCGAATACCGGATTCGCGCTCATGCCGGACCCACTCCCTGGAACAGCTGCGACTCGCGCGCGAGATCGGACGATGGGCGCACGTTCGCCTTCTGCTTCGCGGCGAAATCGAGCATGCGGTCGATACACGTATAGGCCTGGCGGCCGATCTCGGGATCGACGTGAATCTCGTTGTGACCCTTCTCGAGCACCTCGGCGAGGTTCGAGAGCGCGTTCATCGCCATCCACGGGCAATGCGCGCAGCTCTTGCACGTCGCGCTGTTGCCGGCGGTCGGCGCCTCGATGAAGTGCTTGCCCGGCGCCGCCATCCGCATCTTGTGCAGGATGCCGTTGTCGGTCGCCACGATGAACTCCTTCGCGTCGAGCTGCTGCGCGGCGGTGATCAGCTGCGTCGTCGAGCCGACCACGTCCGCGAGCGCCACCACGTTGGCCGGCGATTCGGGATGCACGAGGATCTTCGCGTTCGGATGCTCCTTGCGCAGCAGATCGAGTTCGATGCCCTTGAACTCGTCGTGCACGAGGCACGAGCCCTGCCACAGCAGCATATCCGCGCCCGTCTGCTTCTGGATGAAGCCGCCGAGGTGCTTGTCCGGTGCCCACAGGATCTTCTCGCCGCGCGCATGCAGATGCTCTACGATCTTGAGCCCGATGCTCGAGGTCACCATCCAGTCCGCCCGCGCCTTCACGGCCGCGCTGGTGTTCGCATAGACGACCACCGTGCGGTCGGGATGCGCATCGCAGAATGCCGCGAAATCGTCGGCCGGACAGCCCAGGTCGAGCGAACAGGTCGCATCGAGGTCCGGCATCAGGATGGTCTTCTCGGGGCTCAGGATCTTGGCGGTCTCGCCCATGAAGCGCACGCCGGCCACCACGAGCGTGGTCGCGGGGTGCTCGCGCCCGAAGCGTGCCATCTCGAGCGAATCGGACACGCAGCCGCCCGTTTCCTCGGCCAGATCCTGCAGATCGGCATCGACGTAGTAGTGCGCCACGAGTACCGCGTTGCGCGCCTTCAGCAGGCGGCGAATACGGTCCTTGAGCGCGGCGCGCTCGTCCTGCGACAGCACCGGGGGCACCTTGGCCCAGGCATGCGCGACGCAGCTCGTGCCGGCGCTGTCGTCATCGGTCAGGATCGGTTTCTCGAACTCGACGGTCTTGAGCGCTTGGGAAGTCGTTTGTGGGGTCATGTCTGCGGTACTCCTCTGCCGACCGCACGGCGCCGTGCATGCGGCGCCATCTATCGAACACGGCAAGAGTGTAAAACGAAAAAAAGCCCCGCGAGGTGCGGGGCTTCTGGGTGCAACCGACTCAGGGTTGCGGCCGATTGTATCAGGCGTACCGGCGCAGGCGCAGCGAAAAGTCCTGCAGCGCTTCGATGCCGCTGGCCTCGGCGCGGTGGCACCAGGCCTGCAGTGCCTGCAGCAGCTGCTCGCGCGTCATGTTCGAGCGGCCCCAGATCACGGCCAGTTCGCGGCGCATTTCCACGAACGTGTGCAGCGCCTTGTGCTGCTCGACGATGCTGGCCAGCTGCTGGCGCTGCGTCGCCGCAAGCTTGGTTTCCTCGCGGTGGAACCACTTGCGCGCGGGCTTCAGGTTGCTGTACTCGGCCACGCGGCCTTCCTTGAGCTTGTCCAGTTCCTGACGGAACGCGCCCTTCACGGCCTTGGCGTAGCGGGCCATCACGTCGTAGCGGTTGGCGATGATCGCCTCCAGCGTGTTGTGATCGACCGGGCGTGCCTCGACGAGACGTGCCTTGGGCGGGATCTTCTTGACCTTGGCCAGACCCACCGCCTGCATGCCGCGGATATACCACCAGCCCACATCGAACTCGTACCACTTGATGGAGAACTTGGCCGACGTCGGATAGGTGTGGTGGTTGTTGTGCAGCTCTTCGCCGCCGATGATGATGCCCCACGGCGACACGTTGGTCGAAGCGTCCTCGCAATCGTAATTGCGATACCCCCACCAGTGGCCGAGACCGTTGATGATGCCGGCCGCGTGGATCGGGATCCAGAGCATCTGCACGGCCCACACGGTCATGCCGATCACGCCGAACAGCGCGAGATCGATGATCAGCATCAGGCCCACGCCCTGCCAGCCGAAGCGCGAGTACACATTGCGCTCGATCCAGTCGTCGGGCGTGCCATGGCCGAACTTGGCGATGGTTTCCTTGTTCTTGGCTTCCTCGCGATAGAGCTCGGCGCCTTCCATCAGCACCTTGCGGATACCGCGCGTCTGCGGGCTGTGCGGATCGTCTTCGGTCTCGCACTTGGCGTGGTGCTTGCGGTGAATGGCGGTCCATTCCTTCGTCACCATGCCCGTGGTCAGCCACAGCCAGAACCGGAAGAAATGCTGGGCGATGGGATGCAGGTCCAGCGACCGGTGCGCCATGCAGCGGTGCAGGAAGATCGTGACGCCCGCGATGGTGATATGGGTCACCACGAGCGTGAAGAGGGTGATCTCCCACCAGGACCAGTTGGCAAGGCCGTTGGCGGCCCAGTCAAGAATTGTGTCGAACAAACTGTTCTCCGTCGATTAAACAGGTCTGTAGCCCAGCACGGGTCGTGCCAGCCCACTCAGTGCGCAGCAAAACGTCTGCGAAAGAATCATCGATTGCGATAGCTATCTCGACGCGCCCGGCGGCACATCGGGGCCCGGGCGGTTCGCGGTACGAGCCGCTGCAATCTGGCGGCTGTATGTCTGTATGTGTCTGTATGGTGTGGGGCGCGGAAGTTCCTGCCTGGAAATTCCTGCCTGGAAATCCTGCCCGCGACAACCCCTCATTCTACCGGATCGGCGCGGGTGGAACATCCGCTTTTTCCCCGACTTGGAGAGGCGCCTGAGGCGTTTGTTCCGCGAGTGACCCCGACGTCGCACGAATCTCGCGCTGCGGATACGGGATGGAAATGCCGTTTGCCTTGAACGTGCGCCAGATCGCGCGGTTCATCGCCGATTGCACGCCGAGCTTGCCCTTCTCGGGATCGGCGATGTTGACGGCAATTTCGTACTCGATGCCGCTTTCTGCGAACGCGACCAGAAACCCGGTCGGCTTCGGTTCGGGGAGCACGCGTGGCAGATCGCGCACACAGGCCTCGAGTAGCGCGATCACGGTGTCGGGATCGGCGGCGTAGTCGGCCTGCACACGTGTCGCCACGCGCACATTGGTATTCGAGAACGAGTGATTCTGGACGGACTGGGCCACGAGTTGCTCGTTCGGCACCAGCGTTTCCCCGTCCCCGTTTCGCACCACGGTGTAGCGCGTGCGGATCTGGGCCACGATACCCGTGTACTTGTCCACCGTGATCTGGTCGCCGAGCTTGACCGAGCGGTCGAGCAGGATGATGAATCCCGAGATGTAGTTGCTCGCGATCTTCTGCAAACCCAGGCCCAGACCCACCCCGAGCGCGCCGCCGAATACCGACAGCACGGTCAGGTCGATACCCACGAGCGACAGGCTCAGCAGCAGCGCCACGACCAGCAGCAATGCCTTGGCGATGCGCGTGAGCACGACCTTGAGGTTGGTATCGAGGCTCGGTGCGCGCATCAGCCGGTCTTCGAGCCACGAGCCGAACCACATGGCCACCAGCACGGTCAGCAGGATCCAGATCGCGCCGAGCAGCGTGCTCGCGAGGCTCACGTCCTGCTTGCCGCCTACGGAGAAGCGTACGTCCTGCATCCAGCCGATGACGTCCCACAGCAGCCCCATCACATACAGGCCCATGCCGAGCCACACGAGGGTCGTCAGCACCTTCTCGACGAGCACGAGCATGCCCTGCAGCTGGCCGTCGCCCGACATGACGCGCCGGAGGATGTAGAACGCGAAATACAGGAACGTGATGCCGAACAGCGGCACCAGCGCGAGCCGCAGCACGCTGACCGAACCCAGCGGGACCAGCGCGTAGCGCGCGACCATCACCAGCAGCCAGCCGAACAGCGGGAACATGGCCCGCTCGAGGCTGGCGGCGGCAAAGCGCAGCGCGAAGCTCGAGGTGGCATAGCGCGCGTCGAGCCGTTTCACGACATGGCGCGCGAGGAACCACGCGACCACGAGGCAGCCCGCCAGCACCGCGATCTGCCAGAAGAACGCCTGCCCGCCGGCATCGCGGATCAGGTCATCGAGCATCCTCCCGAACGGAGGACGCGTGGCGGGAGACCCGCTCACCGCACCCGCCGGACCCGCCGCATCCACTGCGCTTGCCGCCTCGGGCATCAGCGCGTCCGTTCGAGCACCGCGGCGAAGAAGCCGTCGGTCTGGTGGATATGCGGAAATAGCGCCAACATGCCGCTATCGGCCGGCAACGAGGGGACTTCGATCTTCTGCTCGGCAAACACTTCCTGCACGGGGACCAGGCGGAAATTGTCGTGCGTTGCCAGAAAATCGCGCACGATAGCTTCGTTCTCGGCCTCGAGCACGCTGCAGGTGGCGTAGACGATGCGGCCGCCGCCCTTCACCAGACGCGCGGCGGAGTCGAGGATCGCGCGCTGCTTCTCGGTCAGCTCGACGACCGACTCGGGCGTCTGGCGCCACTTGAGGTCGGGATTGCGGCGCAGGGTGCCGAGGCCGCTGCATGGCGCATCCACGAGTACGCGATCGATCTTGCCCGCCAGGCGCTTGACCTTGGCGTCGCGCTCGGAGTCGATCAGCACCGGATGCACGTTGGACAGCCCGCTGCGCGCGAGACGCGGCTTCAGGTTGGCCAGACGCTTTTCGGAGACGTCGAATGCGTACAGACGGCCCGTCGAGCGCATCGCCACGCCCAGCGCGAGCGTCTTGCCGCCCGCGCCCGCGCAGAAGTCGACAACCATCTCGCCGCGCTTCGGTGCCACCAGGTTGCACAGCAGCTGGCTGCCTTCGTCCTGCACTTCGACGCCGCCATTGATGAACAGCGGCAACTGGTTCAGCGCGGGCTTGCCCGCGAGGCGGATGCCGGCCGGCGCCATCGGCGTGGGCGCGGCGCCGATACCGGCGGCCTCGAGCTCCTCGATGGCCTGTTCGCGCGACACCTTGGCCAGATTGGCACGCAGGTCCAGCGGCGCCGGACGCAGCCAGGCGTCGCCGAGCGCGGCCGTGAAGGCCTCGCCGTGGCGGGCGAGCAGATCGTCGTACAGCCACTCGGGCAGGTTCGCGCGCACGCGCGGCGCGAGGCTCGCGCGCTCGATCGTGGTCAGGCGGTCGAGCCACTCGGCCTCGTCGGGATACAGGAACGGTGTCAGCGCGTCGCGGCCGAGCGTGGCGGCGAGGCCCAGCAGGCCCAGGCGGCGCGTGGCGGAACCGGTACCGCTTTCGGCGAACTGACCGAATTCGACGCGCCGGCGCAACACCGCGAAGATCGCCTCGGCGATGATGCCGCGCTCGCGGTGGCCGAGCTTGCTGTTCTCGCGGAAGTAATGGCTGACCACGCTGTCCGCGGGACGCGCGAACAGCAGCACCTTGCCGAGCAGACGATCGATGTGCTGCAGATGAAACGCCTGCAGGCCGCTGCTGCTGCGCGCGAACGCGCCATCGGTACCGGTGCGCGGACCGTTGGCATCGGGCTTGCCGCCCGCTTTTCGGATCGGGCTCGACTTGCCCTTGCTGCGATTTCGCTGTCGATTCTGTTCGGGTGTTGCGTGATTACGACTGATTGTCATGATGAGATACCTGCCACGCCGGCGCTGGCTGAAAGGGCCAGGAACCACTGCGGTTCGGCCGGGTGAACGTGAACGATGCCGTCCTGCACGCGCAGCCGGTTCTCGATGAACCAGCGTACGGCACGCGGATAGATGATGTGCTCGCAATCGAGCAGACGTTCGGCCAACGACTCGGGTGTGTCGCCAGGCAGAACGTCGAGTGCCCCCTGCATCACGATCGGACCATGATCGAGTTCAGAAGTCACGAAATGCACCGTCGCGCCATGAAGCTTGACGCCCGCATCGAGCGCCTGCCGATGCGTCTTGAGGCCAGGAAAACTCGGCAGCAGCGACGGGTGAATATTCAGCATGCGGCCCGCGTAGTGGTCGACGAAGGCCGGCGTGAGAATGCGCATGAAGCCCGCCAGCACTACCAGATCCGGCTGACATGCGTCGATCGCGTCGCGCATGGCCGTATCGAAAGCGGCACGGTCGGGATAATGCTGATGGTCGATAACGATCGTGGGGATACCATGCTCGGCGGCAAACTGCAGGCCTGCGGCATCCGCGCGATTCGACAGGATAGCCGCAACCCGGGCAGGCCAGCGCTCGGATTCGCAGGCACGGACGATGGCTTCCATGTTTGTGCCACGGCCCGAGATCAGGATCACAATATTTTTCATCGCGCAATTCTACCAAGCGAAAGCCTAAACTCTCGCAAAGCGAGCGTATTAGGTGCTTAATTCACGGGAAATTTGCACGCATCGGCAATTTCCCACGGCGGACCTGTTGAAAATACCTGCGATGGATGGATTGTGACGCCTCACTCGCTCTGTTAGAGTGGCCGTTACGTCCACGCGCCCCCTTAGGCAAGGCGAGGTGACAACAAGGACGAGCTGGGAAATTAGACGGGAATACGCATGTCGAACACTGCACCGACTCTGTTGGTGGTCGATGATCATCCTATGGCCCTATCAGGCACGACCGCGTTTCTCGCGGAAGTCATGCCGGACGTCGCGGTTCACGCGGCCGGCAGTGCCAAAGAGGCTCTCAACTCGCTGCAACAGGGATTGCGTCCCGATATCGTGCTGCTCGATATCTGGCTGAACGACGGCACGGGCTTCGATGCCATGCAGACGTTCAAGACCGTGATCCCCGGCGCGCGATTTATTTTCATGTCGGCGGAAGCCACGCCCGAGATCGTGGGCCGTGCCCGCGCGCTCTCCGCGTGCGGTTTCGTCGGCAAGCACCTCGATGCCAACGCGTTCACCGCGGCGGTCCGCAAGGTGCTCGCCGGCGATACGAGTTTTCCGACCGATGAAGCGCTCAGCGGCCGCTCGCAGCAGTTCGGGCCCGCGCATGGCATCCCCGTCACGCCGGCGGAACTGGGCCTGACCCCGCGTCAGGGCTCGGTGCTCGCACTGGTGCTGGAAGGGCTGCCGAACAAGGTCATCGCGCGCAAGCTCGGCCTGACCGAAAACACCGTCAAGGAACACGTGTCCGCGATCCTGCAGCGCCTTGGTGTGCGTACGCGCATGCAGGTCATGTCGCGCATGGAGCGTTTCCGCCTGCGCCAGTAACACGGCGCCGGCCCCCTCCGGCCCCCTCCGGCCCAATCAGGCCCAATCAGGCCGGATGCAGCCAACGGCGCAGCAGCATGCGCAATGCCGCCGGATCGACCGGTTTCGGCAACACGAAGTACCCCGCCTCTTCCGCCGCCACGAGCGCGTCGGATTTCAGATCGCCCGTGAGCAATGCACTGCGCGCCTGCGGCTGCGTGGTCTGCCAGCGCTCGAGCAGGTCCAGCCCATTCTCGCTGCCCGGAAGCCGCAGATCGCAGAAGATGATGTCCGGCTTCAACCCCTTGCGGAACAGGCTGTCGGCCTCGGCGCCATGCGCGGCGCATGCCACGCGGATACCCCACGCTTCCATCAGCGCGATCCACGCCTTGCGGATCTGATTGTCGTCATCGACCACGAGCACGGTGCCGCGCATCGGCTCCGGCTTCGCTTCCTCGGCGCGCGCATTGGCGCGCATCGCGCGGATGCTGGCGATGGATTCCGCCGGCGCCGGCGCGAGCGCGAACCAGAACACCGATCCCTTGCCCGGCACGGACCGCACGCCGTACGTTCCGCGCATCAGCCGCACGCACTCCTTGAAGATCGCGAGGCCAAGGCCGAGCCCCTGCGACGGATCGCGCTGCGGGTTGTGGACCTGGTAATACGGCGAGAAGATATCGGGCAGATGCTCCGGGGTGATGCCCGCGCCCGTATCCCACACCTCGAGGCGAATATGCTTGCGGCGTTGCCGGGCCGTGACGAGGATGCCGCCGCGCTTCGTGTAGCGCAGCGCGTTCTGCACGAGGTTGAACAGCGCGCGCCGCAGCAGCACCGGTTCGGCCATCGCGTAGATCTCGTCGGGAACCCGCGGATTCAGCGACAGGCCGCTCTCGCGCGCATCGGCCGCGAACTGGCTCATCACGTCATGGATCAGCCCGTTGAGGTCGCAGGGCTCCAGCGTGGGCAGTACCTTGCGGCCCTCGAGCTTGGAGAGGTCCAGCAGCGAGCGGAACAGCAGGTCGATGGTCTGCGTGCCCGCCGCGACCTGCTCCACGAGCGGGTGCAGCGCGCTCGACTGGTTGCGCGCGCGCAACGCTTCCACGAGCATGACCAGCGCATGCACGGGCTGCCGCAGGTCATGGCTGGCCGCGGCGAGAAAGCGCGATTTCTCCTCGCTGGCATGGAGCGCGCGTTCCTTTTCTTCCTGGAACTGCTTGGCCAGCCGGCGGCTGCCGCTCTCGAGCTGGATGGCGCGCACGAGCGCGTGCTGGAGGTTCAGCGCATGGCGCGCGAGCATCAGCGCGTAGACGATCAGCAACAGCTGCACATAGCCGCCGTGCCCCGGGAACGCGAAGTCGGCGAGCAGCACGTTCGGCACGAGGATCGGCACCCCCGCGAAGACGAGGTTCGACGGGACCGGCGACTGCGACGTGGCACCGCCGGCCAGCACGCCGAGTGTCAGCAGATAGAGCACCGCCGAGAACACGCTCGAGTCCGTATAGAGATGCAGCAGCGCCGAGCTGCCCCACGTGAGCCCCGTGACGAACGAGTACACGCGCATGTTGTTCCACCACTTGCGCGTGTGGGCGGAACGGCTCATGCGGCCGCCATCGCGCTTGTAGCCGAAGTAGAACCACGCGACCGTGGCCGTCAGGATCAGCATGACCGCGCACCATGCCAGCAGCGCCGTGTGCTGGGCCTCGTGCCAGAACGTCGCGGCCGTCAGGCCTGGCAGCACGAGCGAAGCGCCGATCCCCGTCGGGGAGACGCGATGGACCGTGGCCAGCAGTTTTGCGCGCGTCTCGGTGTCGAGCGGCGGCCCGGGCGGGGGCAGTAACTTGTTGAGCAGCGCGTTCAATGTTGACCCTGATCTGACGCTGACACCGCGGGCGCCGCCCGCCCCTGCCCGACACTGCCAAAAACGACAGAATCGGCAAGGCGCACCGAGCATTGCATGTGTCGCGCGATTGGTATTCCGAGTGGCGCATATCATGCCGCCTTTTGCCGTGCCGCGCCATGCTTCGGCGGCTTTCCGCCCACATTGGCCCTTGATCGGGCGCCGGTGCGCCACCAAATGGGGCAGACGGGGCCATTCGCCTTATAATGCCCGTTTTCCCCGAATTGCTTTTTCGCCGTCCTCGTGAAAGTCTTCCGCGGCCTGCCCAACGCCGAAAGCCGGGCGCCCTGCGCGCTCACCATCGGCAATTTCGACGGTGTGCACCGCGGCCACCAGTCGCTGCTCGCGCGCGCCCGCGCGGCCGCCGACGCACGCGGCCTGCCGCTGTGCGTGATGACCTTCGAGCCGCATCCGCGCGAATTCTTCACGCCCGACCGCGCGCCGAAACGCATCGCGCTGCTGCGCGACAAGCTGGATGCGCTGCGCGCCAATGGCGTGGATCGCGTGGTGGTGGAACACTTCAACGCCCACTTTGCCGCGCAGTCGCCGCAAGCCTTCGTCGAGAACGTGCTGTGGCACGGGCTGCACGCGCGCTGGGTGCTGGTCGGCGACGACTTCCGGTTTGGCGCGCGGCGCGCCGGTGACGTGGACTTCCTGCGCGAGGCGGGCCAGCAGTACGGCTTCGACGTCGAGCAGATGGGCTCCGTCTCCGAAGGTGGCGTGCGGATCTCCAGCTCGGCGGTGCGCCAGGCGCTCGAGGAAGGCGACCTCGAGCACGCGCGGCGGCTGCTGGGCCACGGCTATGCGATCAGCGGCCACGTGATCCACGGCCGCAAGCTCGGCCGCGACCTCGGTTTTCCGACGCTGAACCTGCGTATCTCGCACAAGCGCCCGGCCGTCAACGGCATCTTCGTGGTGCAGGTGCATGGGCTCGCCGACCGGCCGTTGCCGGGCGTGGCCAGCATCGGCGTGCGGCCGACCATCGAGGACGCGGGCCGCGTGCTGCTGGAAGTGCATCTGTTCGATTTCAATGCGAACCTCTACGGCAAGCTCGTGCGCGTGGAGTTCATGAAGAAGCTGCGCGACGAGGCGCGCTTCGACAGCCTGGACGAGCTGACCGCCGCCATCGCGAAGGACAGTGCCGACGCGCGGGCATTCTTTGGGCTGACCGCCCCGGACGCGACCTCGGCAACCGACCGAATTAGGTAGCGGAGCCGGTGCCCGGTACGTGATACCGCGGCCCCGGTGGCCCGCCACTCCGCCTCACCCGCCAGATATCCGAATGATCGCGCGGCGACACGCAACTACCGCCGCGCCCGACTGTATCCCGAGAATCAAGACATGTCCGACGACAAACGCGCCAAGCCCGAGAAAAGCAAGTATCCGGTCAACCTGCTGGATACGCCGTTCCCCATGCGGGGCGACCTGCCCAAGCGTGAGCCGCAATGGGTCAAGCAATGGCAGGACAAGCAGCTCTACAAGAAGATCCGCGCGGCGCGCAAGGGTGCGAAGAAATTCGTGCTCCATGACGGCCCCCCGTATGCCAATGGCGACATCCATATCGGCCACGCGGTCAACAAGGTCCTCAAGGACATGATCGTGAAGGCGCGCGGCCTGACGGGCCTCGACGCCGTGTACGTGCCGGGCTGGGATTGCCACGGCATGCCGATCGAGATCCAGATCGAGAAGCAGTTCGGCAAGGGCCTGCCCGTGCAGGAAGTCCAGTCGAAGGCCCGCGCGTACGCCACCGAGCAGATCGCGCGCCAGATGAAGGACTTCGAGCGCCTCGGCGTGCTCGGTGACTGGGCGCACCCGTACCTGACCATGAACTTCAGCAACGAGGCCGACGAACTGCGCGCCCTCGGCAAGATCATGGAGAAGGGCTACGTGTTCCGCGGCCTGAAGCCCGTGAACTGGTGCTTCGACTGCGGCTCCGCGCTTGCCGAAGCCGAGGTCGAGTACAAGGACAAGGTCGACCTGTCGATCGACGTCGGCTTCCCGTTCGCCGAGACCGACAAGCTCGCGCACGCTTTCCACGTGCCGCTCGCGCAGCTCGAGGCCAAGCCGGGCTGGATCGTGATCTGGACCACCACGCCCTGGACGATCCCGTCGAACCAGGCGCTCAACGTGCATCCCGAGGTCGAGTACGCGCTCGTCGATACGCCGCGCGGCTACCTGATCCTCGCCACCGAGCGCGTGGAAGAGCAGCTCAAGACCTACGGCCTGGAAGGCAAAGTCGTGGCCACCGCGCGCGGCGAGGCCCTGTCGGAGATCCGCTTCCACCATCCGCTCGCGAAGATGGACGCCGGCTACGACCGCCTGTCGCCGATCTACCTCGGCGACTACGTGACCACCGACACGGGCTCGGGCATCGTGCACTCGGCGCCCGCCTACGGCGTGGAGGATTTCCAGTCGTGCAAGGCGCATGGCATGCCCGACGCGGACATCATCAGCCCGGTGATGGGCGATGGCGTCTACGCGAGCACGCTGCCGCTGTTCGGCGGCCAGATGATCTGGGACGCCAACCCGAAGATCGTCGCGGTGCTCGAACAATCGGGCAACCTGTTCAACTCGCACAAGTACGAGCACAGCTACATGCACTGCTGGCGTCACAAGACGCCGATCATCTATCGCGCCACCTCGCAATGGTTCGCGGGCATGGATGTGGTGCCGACCAACGACGGCCCGACGCTGCGCGAGACCGCGCTCGCGGGCATCGAGGCCACCGAGTTCTATCCGGCCTGGGGCAAGCAGCGCCTGCACAACATGATCGCGCATCGCCCGGACTGGACGCTCTCGCGCCAGCGCCAATGGGGCGTGCCGATGGCCTTCTTCGTGCACAAGGAAACCGGCGCGCTGCATCCGCGCACGCCGGAGCTGCTGGAAGAAGTGGCGAAGCGCGTGGCACAGCATGGCATCGAAGCCTGGCAGACGCTCGATCCGAAGGAACTGCTCGGTGAAGAGGCCGCGCTGTACGAGAAGAACCGCGACACGCTCGACGTGTGGTTCGACTCGGGCACCACGCACTGGACCGTGATCCGCGGCTCGCACCGCGACGATCTCTACGATCCGTCCGCCGACGAACCGGATGGCCGCCTCGCGGACCTGTACCTCGAGGGTTCGGACCAGCATCGTGGCTGGTTCCACTCGTCGCTGCTGACGGCCTCGATGCTGTACGGCAAGCCGCCGTACAAGGCGCTGCTCACGCACGGCTTCACCGTCGATGGCGAAGGCCGCAAGATGTCGAAGTCGGTCGGCAACACCGTGTCGCCGCAGGACATCTCGAACAAGATGGGCGCCGAGATCATCCGTCTGTGGGTAGCCTCGACCGACTACTCGGGCGAGCTGTCGATCTCCGACGAGATTCTCAAGCGCGTGGTGGAAGGCTATCGCCGCATCCGCAACACGCTGCGCTTCCTGCTGTCGAACCTGACCGACTACGACCACGCGCAGCACGCGCTGCCGCCGTCGCAATGGCTCGAGATCGACCGCTACGCGGTGGCGCTGACCGACCGCCTGCAGAAGGAAGTGCTGTCGCACTACGACGCGTACGAATTCCATCCGGTGGTGGCCAAGCTGCAGACGTTCTGCTCCGAAGACCTCGGCGGCTTCTATCTCGACGTGCTGAAGGACCGCCTGTACACGACGGCACCGAACTCGCAGGCACGCCGCGCCGCGCAGAACGCGCTGTATCACATCACGCAGGCGATGCTGCACTGGATGGCGCCGTTCCTGTCGTTCACGGCCGAAGAAGCGTGGCAGATCTTCGCGCACGGTACCGAGCACAAGGACACGATCTTCACGAGCACGTACTACGCGGTGCCCGCCGTCGATGCCGCGGACGACCTGCTGCAGAAGTGGCACGAGATCCGCGCCGTGCGCGCCGAGGTGACCAGGCAACTCGAAGCGGTGCGCGTCGAGGGCGAGATCGGTTCGTCGCTGCAGGCGGAAGTCACGATCGCCGCGGGCGGCCCGGTGCTGGCCGCGCTGCGGAGCCTCGACGACGATCTGCGCTTCGTGCTGCTGACCTCCGCGGCCAAGGTGGAGCCGGCGCCGGAAGGCGGCGACCTGCTCGTCACGGTCACGCCGTCCGCGCACGCCAAGTGCGAGCGCTGCTGGCACTATCGCGCCGACGTGGGCCACAATCCGGCCCACCCCACCCTCTGCGGCCGCTGCGACAGCAACCTGTTCGGCGCCGGTGAACACAGGAGCCACGCCTGATGGCCACGTCATCGTCCTCGTCACGCGCACGCCCTTCCGCCCGCAAGGGCGGCAGCAACGGCAACGCCGCCCGCGGCAGCAGCACCACGCCGCTGCTGTGGATGGCCTTTGCCGTGCTCGTGGTGATCCTCGACCAGTTCTTCAAGATCCTGATCAGCCGTACGTTCGTGTATGGCGAGTCGCGCCCGGTCACGAGCTTCTTCAATCTCGTGCTGGTATGGAACAAGGGCGCGGCGTTCAGCTTCCTCGCCGACGCCGGCGGCTGGCAGCGCTGGTTCTTCACGGCGCTGGCCGTCGTCGTGGCCGGCTTTATCGTCTGGCTGCTCTATCGCCATAACGGCCAGAAGATGTTCTGCCTGGCGATCTCGATGATCCTCGGCGGCGCCATCGGCAACGTGATCGATCGCGTCATCCATGGCCACGTGATCGACTTCCTCGACTTCCACCTGCGCAACGCGCACTTCCCCGCGTTCAACGTCGCGGATTGCGCGATCACGGTCGGTGCGGTGCTGCTGATCATCGACGAACTGCGGCGGGTCCGGCGTCACTGAGCGCCCGGCACGTGGCGCGCGGCGGCGGTATGATGCGCCATCATCGTTTCCACAGAGCTTTCCATGGATCTGCACGGCAAGCATATCGTCCTCGGCCTGTCCGGCGGCATCGCCTGCTACAAGTCGGCGGAGCTGGTCCGGCTGCTGACCAAGGCCGGCGCCACCGTGCAGGTGGCCATGACCGAGGCGGCAACGCACTTCATCACGCCCGTTACCATGCAGGCGCTGTCCGGGCGCCCGGTCTACACATCTCAATGGGATGCGCGCGTCGATAACAACATGGCGCATATCGACCTCTCGCGCGAGGCCGATGCCATCCTGATCGCCCCCGCTTCCACGGACCTCATGGCGCGTCTCGCGCACGGTCTCTGCGACGACCTGCTCACCACGCTGTGCATCGCGCGCGATTGCCCGCTGCTGCTTGCGCCGGCCATGAACCGCCAGATGTGGGCGGCTCCGGCCACGCAACGCAATGCGGCACAGCTGCGCGCCGATGGCGTGGCCATCCTCGGCCCCGGCAGCGGCGACCAGGCGTGCGGCGAGATCGGCGATGGCCGCATGCTCGAGCCCGAGGAAATCGTCGAGGACCTGATCGCGTTCTTCCAGCCTAAGCCGCTGGTCGGCAAGCGCGTGCTGATCACGGCCGGCCCGACGTTCGAGGCCATCGACCCCGTGCGCGGCATCACCAACTTGTCGTCGGGCAAGATGGGCTTCTCGATCGCACGCGCCGCGCGCGAGGCCGGCGCCGACGTCTTGCTGGTCGCGGGCCCGACTGCGCTGCCCACGCCGCGCGGCGTGGCTCGCACCGACGTGCGCAGCGCGCAGCAGATGCATGACGCGGTGCTGGCGCAATTGCGCGACGTGGACGTGTTCGTCGCGGTGGCCGCCGTCGCGGACTGGCGCCCTGCTTCGGTCTCGGACCAGAAGCTGAAGAAAGCCAACGACACCGACACACCGACGCTGCAGTTCGTGCAGAACCCCGACATCCTCGCGACGGTTGCCGCGCGCGCCGATGCCCCCTTCTGCGTCGGCTTCGCGGCCGAAAGCGAGAACCTCGCGCAATATGGCGAGGAGAAACGCCGCCGCAAGGGCGTGCCGCTGCTCGTCGGCAATATCGGCCACCACACGTTCGGCATGGACGACAACGAGATCGTGCTGTTCGACGCCGCGGGCATGACGCGCCTGCCGCGCGCGGACAAGCTCGCGCTCGCGCGCCAGCTCGTCGGCGCGATCGCGGACCGCCTGCCGCGCCGCCTGCCCTGACCGCCATCGTCCTGACCGCCATCCTCTCCGGGAGCCCCGCATGACCGCTACCCCGAACCGGCCGCGCCTGCGGCTGTCCGTCCTCGACCAGAGCCCGGTGATCGCCGGCCATACCGCGCGCGACGCGCTGGCCGCCACCGTCGATCTGGCCCAGATGGCCGACGACCTCGGCTATACCCGCTACTGGTGCGCCGAGCACCATGGCCTGCAGGGCGTGTGCAATCCGGCCCCGGAAGTCATGCTCGCGCGGCTGGGCAGCGTCACGCGCCGCATCCGGCTGGGCTCGGGCGGTGTCATGCTGCCGTACTACAGCCCGTTCAAGGTCGCCGAGCAGTTCCGCATGCTCGAGGGCCTGTTTCCGAACCGGATCGACCTCGGCGTGGGCCGCGCGCCCGGCGGCGACATGCGTACCGCGCAGGCCGTCGCCATGGGCGACTACAACCGTGGCGACCAGTTCGCGGAGCAGGTGCAGGACCTTGCATGGCTGCTGAGCGGCGAGGTGCCGCCCGGCCATATCGCCGACGGCGTGCTGCTGCAGCCGGCCATCGATACGCGGCCCGAGATCTGGGTGCTCGGCTCCAGCGATTTCGGCGGTGCGCTCGCGGCGAAGCTCGGCGTGCGCTTCGCGTTCGCGCATTTCATCAATGCCCACTACGGCCATGCGGTCGCCCGGCAGTACCGCGAGACATTCGCGCCGGGCTACGAGCAGGCGCCATACAGCGCCGCGGCGGTCTTCGTGATCTGTGCCGATACGCAATCGGAGGCCGATGCCCTCATGCGCGCGGTCGATATCCGCCGCGTGCAGATGGCCTACGGTATCAATGCCCCGATTCCCTCGCTCGCGCAGGCGCGCGATTTCTCGCCCACCGAGCGCGACCGCATGATCATCGAACGCGAACGGCCGCGCACGATCTGCGGCACGCCCGAAGCCGTCACCGAGCAGATGCTCGCGCTGCAGGAGCGCTTTGCCGCCGACGAACTCGTCGTGCTCAGCGTGACGGCGAGCTACGCGGCGCGCCAGCGGACCTATCAGTTGCTCGCCGAGGCATTCGAGCTCGACGCGTGACCGCGCCGCGGCGCCGACCGCGCGCCAGACTAGGCTAACATCGCGTCTTTGCCCAACGGCCCGACGCCATTCCGACCATCATGACCGCTGCACTGAACCCATCCGTCGAAATCAAGATTCTCGACAACCGCCTGAACGAGTGGGGTCTGCCCGCCTATCAGAGCGACATGGCCGCCGCCATCGACCTGCACGCCTGCGTGGACGGCCCGGTCACGATCGAGCCGGGCACGCCCGCGCAGCTGATTCCGGCCGGCTTCGCCGTGCATATGGGCAACCCGTACATGGCCGCGACGATCGTGCCGCGCTCGGGCCTCGGCCACAAGAAGGGACTCGTGCTCGGCAACTCGATCGGCGTGATCGATGCCGACTACCAGGGCCAGATCATGGTGAGCGTGTGGAATCGCAATGCGCCGGGCACCGAGCCGATCGTGATCCAGCCAGGCGAGCGCATCGCGCAGATGATGTTCGTGCCGGTGCTGCGCCCGGTGTTCACGACGGTGACGGAATTCTCGGCAGACAGCGCCCGCGGCGCCGGCGGCTTCGGCTCGACGGGCGTGTCGCACGCCAAGGCGGGCTGATCCTGCCCACCCCGCGCGGCTCGTGCGATTCGCGCGGTTCGGGCGATTCGGGCGATTCGGGCGATCCGGGCGATTCGGGCGATTCGGGCGTCAAGCCTGCGTGAACAGCAGCGCCACGCCGTTCGCGGCGTCGGCCGGAATCAGCGTATCGCGCGGCCCGAGGTCGCGCGCTTCGATGCCAGCGTCGCGCCAGTGCGCGCGCGCCGCCGCCAGACCGGCCGTACGCAGCCGGATCGCGGCATAACCGGGCGCCTCGCGCACGATTTCCGCGGTGCCCGTCTGCGCCGCCAGCCGGTCGGCGGACGTCACCACGAGCTCGGCGCCATCGATGGCGATACGGACCGCGCCATTCGACGCCGAGGCCTCGCCTCCCGTCATCAGCGCATAGGTCCTGCCCGCCGATTCGACCTGATCGGCCGGCACGACGAGGTACATCGCGGCAATCGCCGTGGCGCCGTTGGCATGCGACATCCACTCCGGCCGCCACAGCAGCTCGGGCGTGCGGTGCTCGCAGACGAAATAGCGCGCGCCGGGCGCGCCATCGACTGCCGTCACACGAAACGTCGCCGCGTGCTCGCTGCCGTCGTCGAGACGCACGGGCCGCGAGAATTCGATCGGGTCCGACCGTTCGATGCCCGCTTCGCGCAGGCGCTGGGCCGTCGCGAACGCATCCCGGCTCTTGCACGACGTGGCCGCACAACCACCGCCACGCTGCTGCGCGTCCCAGTAATACTGGCGGCTCGGCGTCGGCGCGGTCACGTGCAACAGTTCGAGGTAGTCGCGCGCCAGCATGATGCAGTGGTTCTGCGATCCCAGCGTGTGAAAGCCCCGCGGCGTCAGCGTAAAGCCCAGGCGCTTCCATTGTTCGACCGCCGCATCCAGATCGCGGCAGATGATGACGGCGTGGTCGTACGGTTCCAGGATGCCGGACATGGATTAGTCGAACTGAATGTTGGCCTTGCGCGCAACGGCCTGCCACTTGTCATGCTCGTGGCGGACCAGTGCGCCCAGTTCGGCCGGCGTGCCGACCGCGATCTCGAAGCCCTGCGCCTGCAGCGCTTCCACCACGCGCGGCTGCCGAATCGAGCTGGCGAGCGCATCGTGCAGGCGCGTGACCGTGTCGGGCGACACGTTCGCGGGACCGAAGACACCGATCCACGAATACGCTTCGAAACCCTTGAAACCCTGCTCCGCGACGGTCGGCACCTGCGGCAGCTGACGCAGCCGCGAGGTCCCGGTCACGCCGAGCACCTTGATCGTCTTGGCCGCGACATGGGCCTGCACCGCGGCGTAGCTGCTGAAGAAAATATCGACTTCGCCAGCCAGCACAGCCTGCACGGCCGGACCGCCGCCCTTGTAGGGCACGTGGAGGAAATGCACGTTCGCCTCGGTGGCGAGGGCCTCCGCGGCAAGCTGGTTCAGACTGCCAATGCCCGATGACGCGTAACGCACACCGTCGGGACGCGACTTCGCCAGTTCCACGAGTTCGCGCACATTGGTCGCCATCACGGCCGGATTTGCCGCGATCACAAGCGGAAAACGCACCAACTGAGAGATGGGAGTGAAATCCTTGAAGGTGTCGTACGGCAGGTTCTTGTACGCAAAAGGATTGATCGCGTGCGTATCGAACGCCATCAGCAGCGTATTGCCGTCGGCCTTGGCACGCGCCACGGTATTGCTGGCAATCAGGCCGCCCGCGCCAGGCTTGTTATCGACGACCACCGTCTGACCGAGTGCGGTCTTGAGGCCAGGCTGTAGCTGCCGCGCAACGATATCCACGCTCCCGCCGGGCGGAAACGGGAGAACCATCGAAATGGGACGGCTGCTGGCCGGATTGGCCGGCCCTTCCGCGTGAGCCAGCGATGCGAGGGACGAGAGCGATCCCAGTGCGATCGACGAGGTGCCGAGCGGCAGGGACTTCAGCAGCAGACGGCGGAGCCGCGTGCGTTCGGGAGAGGACATCGGAGACTCTGGCAGTGCGATCGGGGACCGCAACAAGGCAAAAAAGAAAAAGGGCGGCATGCCGCCGCCCTGTATTTTGCACGAGGAATATGCATTCTGCAGGCATTGCGCCCGTCTATCGCCCATTTAGTCGCCCGGCCACGCCGGGCGATGGCACATATTCCGGCCGTTCAGGCCTCCGCGCGCTGCTCGCTTTCCGGTGCCTCCGGCGGTTCCGGATCGGCCTCGGAGAAGGTCAGCTTGATCTGATCCTCGTCGTCCAGATCCACGGCAACCTTGCCGCCACTCACCAGACGACCGAACAGCAGCTCGTCGGCCAGCGCCTTGCGGATCATGTCCTGGATCAGACGCTGCATCGGCCGCGCGCCCATCAGCGGATCGAAGCCCTTCTTCGCGAGGAACTTGCGCAGTTTCTCGGTGAAGCTGGCTTCCACCTTCTTCTCGTGCAGCTGCTCTTCCAGCTGCATCAGGAACTTGTCCACGACGCGCAGGATGATTTCCTCGTCGAGCGCGCGGAAGCTAATGGTCGCATCCAGACGGTTGCGGAACTCCGGCGTGAACATGCGCTTGATGTCGGCCATCTCGTCGCCCTGCTCGCGCGCGGTCGTAAAGCCGATCGTCGCCCGGTTCATGGTCTCGGCGCCCGCGTTCGTGGTCATGATGATGATCACGTTGCGGAAGTCCGCGCGCCGGCCGTTGTTGTCGGTCAGCGAACCATGGTCCATGACCTGCAGCAGGATATTGAAGATATCCGGGTGCGCCTTCTCGATCTCGTCGAGCAACAGCACGCAATGCGGCTTCTTCGTCACGGCTTCGGTCAATAACCCACCCTGATCGAACCCGACATATCCCGGCGGCGCGCCAATCAGGCGGCTCACCGCATGGCGTTCCATGTATTCCGACATATCGAAGCGCAGCAACTCGATGCCCATGATGAAGGCGAGCTGCTTGGCCACTTCGGTCTTGCCGACACCGGTCGGGCCCGAGAACAGGAACGAGCCGATCGGCTTGTCCGTCTTGCCGAGCCCCGCGCGCGACATCTTGATCGCCGAGGCCAGCGCCTCGATGGCCGGGTCCTGCCCGAACACCACCGACTTCAGGTCGCGTTCCAGCGTCTGCAGCTTGCTGCGGTCGTCCTGGTTCACGCTCTGCGGCGGGATGCGCGCAATGCGGGAGACGATGTCCTCGATCTCGGTCTTGCCGATGGTCTTCTTCTGCTTCGACTTCGGCAAGATGCGCTGGGCGGCACCGGCCTCGTCGATCACATCGATGGCCTTGTCGGGCAGATGGCGATCGGTGATGAAGCGCGCCGACAGTTCGGCGGCGGCCGTCAGCGCCGAGGCGGCATACTTCACGCCGTGATGTTCCTCGAAGCGCGACTTCAGGCCCCGCAGAATCTGCACGGTCTGATCCACCGACGGTTCGACCACGTCGATCTTCTGGAAGCGCCGCGACAGCGCCGCGTCCTTCTCGAAGATGCCGCGGTATTCCGTGAACGTGGTCGCGCCGATGCACTTGAGCTGGCCCGACGACAGCGCCGGCTTGAGCAGGTTGCTCGCATCCAGCGTGCCGCCCGACGCGGCGCCCGCGCCGATCAGCGTGTGAATCTCGTCGATGAACAGGATCGCGTTCGGATTGTCCTTGAGCGACTTCAGCACGCCCTTCAGGCGCTGCTCGAAATCGCCGCGGTACTTGGTACCGGCCAGCAGCGCGCCCATGTCGAGCGAGTACACGACCGCCTTCTCGAGGATGTCGGGCACTTCGTTCTTCGTGATGCGCCATGCGAGGCCTTCCGCGATCGCGGTCTTGCCCACGCCAGCCTCGCCCACGAGCAGCGGGTTGTTCTTGCGGCGGCGGCACAGCACCTGCACCACGCGCTCGACTTCGCTCTCGCGGCCGATCAGCGGATCGATCTTGCCGGCCTTGGCCAGCGCATTCAGGTTCTGCGTGTATTGCTCGAGCGGACTTTCCTTGCCGTCACCGCCCTCGCCTTCGGCATTGCCTTCGCCGTGCTTGGCCGGCTCGGCCTGGTCCTTGCGGATGCCGTGGCTGATGAAGTTGACGACGTCCAGACGCGTGACGCCCTGCTGCTGCAGGTAGTACACCGCGTGGGAGTCCTTCTCGCCGAAGATCGCCACGAGCACGTTGGCACCGGTCACTTCCTTCTTGCCGTTGGAAGTCGACTGTACGTGCATGATCGCGCGCTGGATCACGCGCTGGAAACCCAGCGTCGGCTGCGTATCGACCTCGTCGGTACCTGGCACCACCGGCGTGTTGTCGGCGATGAAGTTCTTGAGGCTGGTGCGCAAGTCCTCGATGTTGGCCGCGCACGCGCGCAGCACCTCGGCTGCCGTGGGATTGTCGAGTAGTGCCAGCAGCAGGTGCTCCACGGTAATGAACTCGTGGCGGGCCTGGCGGGCCTCGACGAAAGCCATATGCAGGCTCACTTCCAATTCTTGCGCAATCATGCTTCCTCCATCACGCACTGCAGGGGATGCCCCGCCTGCCGCGCATGGGTTGACACTAATTCCACCTTGGTCGCCGCGATATCTCTCGTGTAGATGCCGCAGACGCCCTTGCCTTCCCGGTGAACGGTGAGCATGATCTGCGTCGCCGTCTCCCGGTCCCTGCTGAAATACTGTTGCAGGATCATCACGACGAACTCCATAGGAGTGTAGTCGTCATTAAGCAGGACCACCTTGTACATCGCCGGGGGCTTGAGCTGCTGCTCTCGCCGTTCGATGACGGTGCCTGCTTCGCGTTGTGGGGTATTCGCCAGCCGTGTAACCATGGCCTTATTCTAACCCTTACTCACAAGTCTGCAATTTGGGGAAAAGACGCCGGATTCAAGAGCCCGCCGCTGCGAAAAAACTTGCGTGCGCCGGCGCACTGAACGCCGCCTGGCACCCGCTCTCCTACCTGTCCCGCGCACGCCCGTGGTGCAACCGCACCGCCACGGCGCCAGCCTGCCCAACCCGCCTGACACGGTCTGGTGCGCGCCCTCCACGGTACCATCGCCAGCCGTTTCAATCCCGCCACACCCTACGCCGAGTGGGGAATCTGCCAGCTTGACAGCCATTTGGTTTGCCAGAAAAATCGGTCGCACATTCAGGCACGGTCGGCGAGCCACGCAGACAAGGCCGGCCCGGATGGATCCGTGAGCGGGAGGCTTGCGGCATCGGTGGCGCGCCGGTTTTCCCGGCGACCTTGCGCATTTCCGCGTCCGAACCCCTGTCCCCCGCTTGAAACTGTTATTTCGTTGGGGGAGTTTATGGCAAGCGGTATCGTCAAATGGTTCAATGACGCCAAAGGCTTTGGGTTTATCAAGCCGGACGACGGCGAAGAAGAACTGTTTGCGCACTTTTCGGCCATCCAGATGGCAGGTTTCAAGACGCTGAAGGAAGGCCAGCGCGTTTCGTTTGAAGTGGTCCAGGGCCCGAAGGGCAAGCAGGCCACGAACATTCAGGACGCAGCTTAAGCGCAATCGGCTTGAATCGTGCGCCGACCGTACCGGCCATAGAGCTCGACGGTCCACGGATGCGAGGCGGCGGGTGCGCTTCCGGAACGGGATCAGTATCGCAGGTCAGCCAAGCATCCAGCAGAAAGCCCGGAATTTCCGGGCTTTCTGCGTTTCAAGGCGCCTTTCAAGGCGCCATCACCCCGCTTTGTAGATCGTATTTTTCCTAAACATAACAAGCCCTTGCGCCAGCGCAAGATGCGGCGACACCGGGTTCGCGACAGTGGCGGGTCATATTTTTCCCATTTGCACTGTCATGATCAAACGCATTCTCCTCGCCGTTGCCATGCTCGGCTCCGCCGCCTGGATCGGTAGCACCCAGGGCAGCGAACAGGCAGGCCCCGCGCACTGGAGCTATACCGGCAAGACCGGCCCCGACCACTGGGCCGAGTTCGACCCCGCCTACGCGGCCTGCAAGCAGGGGCACGCCCAGTCCCCCGTCGATATCCGCGACACCGCACCGGGCCGGCATATGCCGGTCGGCTTCGCCTACGCGGCGGGGGCGACATCCGTCGTCAACAACGGTCACACGGTGGAGTTCGACGTGCAGGATGGCGGCAGCATCCGTGTGGATGCGGTGGCTTATCAACTGTCGAACATCCATTTTCACGCGCCCAGCGAGGAGCGCTTTGACGGCAGGGTCTATCCGATGGCCGCTCACCTCGTGCATCGCGACAGCGCCGGCAATCTCGCCGTGGTGGCGGTCATGTTCGAGGAAGGGGAGGAAAACGCGGCGCTGGCCGACGTGTTCGCGGCCATGCCGAAGCGGGCGGGCAAGTCCGCGAAGCTGTCGCACGCGCTCGATGCCACGGCCTTCCTGCCCGCCGATCACGCGTTCTATGCGTTCATCGGATCGCTGACCACCCCACCCTGCAGCGAAGGCGTGCAGTGGCGCGTCCTCAAGCAGCCCGTGCAGGTCTCGGCCGCGCAACTGGCGGCGTTCCGCCAGCTCTATCCGATGAACGCGCGGCCCTTGCAGCCTCTGTACGACCGCAAGATCGAGGAATGAGCGGCCGCGCCGATTACATGTTGTCGATCATCACCTGACCGAAGCCGGAGCAAGAGACCTGCGTCGCGCCTTCGAGCTGGCGCGCGAAGTCGTACGTGACCTTCTTCGACAGGATCGCGCGCTCCATCGAGGCGATAATCAGGTCGGCCGCTTCGGTCCAGCCCATATGGCGCAGCATCATTTCCGCGGACAGGATCTCCGAGCCGGGATTCACGTAATCCTTGCCTGCGTACTTGGGCGCGGTGCCGTGCGTCGCCTCGAACATCGCCACCGAGTCGGACATGTTGGCGCCCGGCGCGATGCCGATGCCGCCCACCTGCGCGGCCAGCGCGTCGGAGATGTAGTCGCCGTTGAGGTTGAGCGTCGCGATCACCGAATACTCGGCCGGGCGCAGCAGGATTTGCTGCAGGAAGGCATCGGCGATGGCGTCCTTGATCACGATATCGCGACCCGTCCGCGGGTTGCGGAACTTGCACCACGGGCCGCCGTCCACGAGTTCGGCGCCGAATTCCTGCTGCGCGAGCTCGTAGCCCCAGTCGCGGAACGCGCCCTCCGTGAACTTCATGATGTTGCCCTTGTGCACGAGCGTCACCGACGGGCGGTCATTGTCGATCGCATACTGGATGGCCTTGCGGACGAGCCGCTGCGTGCCTTCGCGCGAGACGGGCTTGATGCCGATGCCCGATGTCTCCGGGAAGCGGATCTTGCGCACGCCCATCTCGTTCTGCAGGAACGCGATCAGTTTTTTCGCATTCGCACTCTCGGCTTCCCACTCCAGACCCGCATAAATGTCTTCCGAGTTCTCGCGGAAGATCACCATGTTGGTCTTCTCGGGCTCGCGCACCGGCGACGGCACGCCCTTGAAATAGCGGACCGGGCGCAGGCAGACGTAGAGATCGAGCTGCTGGCGCAACGCAACGTTGAGCGAGCGGATGCCGCCACCGACGGGCGTGGTCAGCGGGCCCTTGATGGACACGACATATTCCTTCACCGCATCGAGCGTCTCGTCGGGCAGCCACACATCGGGGCCATACACACGCGTCGATTTCTCGCCCGCATAGACCTCCATCCATGCGATGCGGCGCTTGTCGCCATAGCACTTGGCGATGGCCGCATCGACCACGCGCAGCATGACCGGCGTGATGTCGATGCCGATGCCGTCCCCTTCGATGTACGGAATGACCGGGTTGTCCGGCACGTTGAGCGAGCCGTCCGCGTTGACCGTGATCTTCTCGCCCGCGGGAATCCTGATGTGCTGGTACATGAGCGTCTCCACATTTGTGTCGCGAGGCATTTTGCAGCAATCCGCGCCATGCCGCCATAATCTGCGCCCATGACGCTGATCGCCCTCAACAAGCCCTACAACACCATGAGCCAGTTCTCGCCGCACCCCTCGCGGCCGACGCTGGCGGACTGCGTGCACACCCCCGATGTCTATCCGGCCGGCCGGCTCGATGCCGACAGCGAGGGGCTGCTGCTGCTGACCGACGACGGCGTGCTGCAGGCGCGCATCGCCGACCCCGAACACAAGCTCGCCAAAGTCTATCTGGCGCAGGTGGAAGGCGTGCCCGACGACGCCGCGCTGGCGCGGCTGCGCCGTGGCGTGGATCTGGGCGATTTCACGACGCGGCCGGCCCGCGCGCGCATCGTCGGCGCACCGGACTGGCTATGGACGCGCGATCCGCCCATCCGATTCCGCGCCGCGATCCCGACGACCTGGGTGGAGCTGGAGATCCGCGAGGGCAAGAACCGCCAGGTGCGGCGCATGACGGCGGCGGTCGGTTATCCCACGCTGCGCCTCGTGCGCGTGGCGATCGGGGCGCTGCGGCTCCCGGACCTGGGCCTGCAGCCCGGCCAGTCCCGCGAGATCGACCCGTCGACCCTCGGTCTGCCGCCGGCGACACCGTCCAGGCCCGTAAGACGGCGTTACAAATAGGTACATTTCTGTGGTCAACGAGGGGCGAGATGGTCTCGTTTTTGAGGCAGACACGCCAACAAGCGCGTCAATTTCCCAGACTGCACTCCAATTCGAGGTACTCGCAAATGAAAAAACTGATCGCTGCCCTGGTTGTCGGCCTGTTCGCTACCGGCGCTTTCGCTCAAGCTTCGGCGCCTGCCGCCGACGCCGCCGCGCCCGCTGCGGCCTCGAAGACCACCAAGTCCGCCAAGAAGAAGACCTCGCACAAGAAGCATGCAAAGAAGGCTGCCGCTTCGGCACCGGCTGCATGATCTGACGTCGCAGCATTCGCGTGACCCGAAGGCAGGCTCGCTCAGGCGGCCTGCCTTTTTTGCTGTCCGGTCCGACGTCTGGCCCGGCGCGTCCTGACTGCGCTATGCTCACGGTCTGCAGTCGAACCTATCCCACGTCCACGCCATGCCTTCCGTGCTCAAGTCCTCGCTGGCTGCCAGCGCCCTCGCGCTGACCGCCCTCGCCCCCCTGGCGCATGCCCAGGGCGCGCTGCCCACCGTCAACCTGAACGCGGGCATGTACGCCATTCACGCCGAGGTGGCCGACAACGCCGCCGCGCGCGAGCGCGGGCTGATGTACCGCCAGAACATGCCCGCGAATGCCGGCATGCTGTTCGTGTTCGAGGAAAAGGCGGGCCACTGCTTCTGGATGAAGAACACGAACCTGCCGCTGTCGATCGCCTTCCTGGCCGACGACGGCAGCATCGTGAACATCGAGGACATGGCGCCGCAGACCGAGGACAACCACTGCCCGCGCGCGGCCGTGCGCTACGCGCTCGAGATGAACAAGGGGTGGTTCGCGCAGAAGGGGATCAAGCCCGGCGCGAAGATCGGCGGGCTGCCCGCGGCACGCCCGGCGCAGTAAGCACCGGGGAGCAGGACCGCGCGCGATAGGTCGCGATCAGTCGCGGAAGTTGTTGAAATCGAGCGGGGCGTCGGTGACTTCCTTGCGCAGCAGCGCGATCACCGATTGCAGGTCGTCGCGCTTGGTGCCGGACACGCGCACCGCATCGCCCTGGATGCTCGCCTGCACCTTGATCTTGCTGTCCTTGATCATGCGCACGATCTTCTTGGAGAGGTCGCCCGTCACGCCCTTCTTGATCGTGATGACCTGCTTGACCTTGTCGCCGCTGATCTTCTCGACCTTGCCATGGTCGAGGAAGCGCACGTCCACGTTGCGCTTGGCCATCTTGTTGATCAGCACGTCCTTGACCTGATCGAGCTTGAAGTCGTCGTCGGCGAAGGCGGTCAGTTCGCCCTCCTTCTGCTCGACGCGCGCGTCGGATCCCTTGAAGTCGAAGCGCGTGGAGATCTCCTTGTTGGATTGCTCCACCGCGTTCTTCACTTCCACCATGTTTGCTTCACATACTACGTCGAACGACGGCATCTTCTTTCTCCTGGGCCAAGCGGCAACGGCACGCTCGACCGGTTACGTATAATCCTGCCCACCACACGGGTTCACTTGCATGGCAGATTTCCGAGAATTTTATCCCCTGCGGCGCCACAATACATTCGGATTCGATGTCCGGGCGCGCTTCGCCGTGCATGTCCGCAGCGAACAGGACCTCGTCGAAGCGCTCGACGATCCGCGCGCGGCGGGCCTGCCCGTCGTGGTGCTGGGCGGTGGCAGCAATGTGGTGCTGTCGGGCGATCTCGACGCGCTGGTGCTGCTGATCGAGATTCCGGGCTACCACGTGGCCGAACCGTCGGGCGAGGCTGTCTATGTTACCGCCGGTGCGGGCGAAAACTGGCATGGACTCGTCGGCCGCACGATCGAGGATGGCCTGCCCGGCCTCGAAAACCTTGCGCTGATCCCCGGCACCGTCGGCGCCGCACCGATCCAGAACATCGGGGCCTATGGCGTGGAGCTCTGCGAGCGCTTTGCCCGGGTACGCGCCTACGACCGGCAGACGCGGAATTTTGTCGAACTCGACGCCGCGCAATGCGCGTTCGGCTACCGTGACAGTGTGTTCAAGCACACGGGCCGCGACCGCTTCATCATCACCGCCGTGACGCTTCGCCTGCCGCGCCCGTGGCAACCCGCGCTCGGCTACGCCGAACTGGCCCGCGAACTGGAAGGCGTGGACACGCCGGACGCCGCGCGCATCCGCGACGCGGTAGTGGCCATCCGCTCGCGCAAGCTGCCGGATCCCGCCGTGATCGGCAATGCAGGCAGTTTCTTCAAGAATCCGATTGTCGAGGCGCCGCAGCGTGACGCGCTGGCGGCCGCGCATCCGACGCTGGTCAGCTATCGCCAGCCCGATGGCCGCTACAAGCTGGCCGCCGGATGGCTGATCGATCAGTGCGGATTCAAGGGCGTGAGCGACGGCCCCGTGGGCGTCTATGGCAAGCAGGCGCTGGTGCTCGTGCACCACGGCGGCGGCAGCGCGCGCGAACTGCTCGCGCTGGCCGGCCGCATTGCCGATACCGTGCAGGCACGATTCGGCGTGCGAATCGAACCGGAGCCCGTCATCGTCTGACGACCGGCCCCGACAGCAGGGTGGCCGGGGTCAGCCGCGGGGGTCAGCCGCGGGGTTCAGCCGTGAGGTCAGCCGAAGTGGCAGACGTAGTCGAGCGTTTCGGTGACTTCGATGTCGAACTTGCTGTCGCCGGGCACGTGGAACTGCTGGCCCGCGCCGTAGGTCTGCCACTCGGTGGCGCCCTGCAGGCGCACGCGGCACGACCCCGCGTTGATTTCCATGATCTCCGGCGCGCCCGTGCCGAACGTCAGTGCCGCCGGGAAGATCACCCCCAGCGTCTTGCGCGTGCCGTCGGGAAACACCACCGTGTGGCTCACGCACTTGCCGTCGAAATACAGATTGGCCTTCTTGACGACGCTGACGTTATCGAACTGGTTGGCGGGCTGGTTGGACTGACTCATTGACTTGATCTTGACGGGTTGAAATTCAATACTTGCCGCAGAGCAGGTATTCCATCAGCGCCTTCTGCACGTGCAGACGGTTTTCGGCCTCTTCCCACACCACGCTGCGCGGGCCGTCGATAACGGCGGCCTCGACTTCCTCGCCACGATGCGCTGGCAGGCAGTGCATGAACAGGGCGTCTGGCGCGGCGCGGTCCATCATGGCCGTGGTGACCATCCAGTCCTTGAACGCGCGCTTGCGCGCCTCGTTCTCGGCCTCGAACCCCATGCTGGTCCAGACGTCGGTGGTGACCAGATGCGCGCCATCGCAGGCGTCCAGCGGATCGGCGAACACCTTGACGAGGCTGGCGGCCGACGCCGGCACCATGGCCGGATCGAGCTGATAGCCCGGCGGCGCCGAGAAATGGAACGTGAAGCCGAGCCGCTCGGCGGCCTGGATCCACGTGTACGCCATGTTGTTGGCATCGCCGATCCACGCGACGACCTTGCCGCGGATACTGCCGCGCTGCTCGATGTACGTGAAGACGTCCGCCAGCACCTGGCACGGATGATATTCGTTGGTCAGCCCGTTGATCACGGGCACGCGCGAATGCGCGGCAAAGCGTTCGATGATCTCCTGCCCGAACGTGCGGATCATGATGATGTCCACCATGCGGGAGATCACCTGCGCGGCATCCTCGATCGGCTCGCCGCGGCCCAGCTGCGAGTCGCGCGTGTTCAGGAACACCGCGTGACCGCCGAGCTGATGGATGCCCGCCTCGAACGACAGGCGCGTGCGCGTGGAATTCTTCTCGAAGATCATGGCCAGCGTGCGGTCGTGCAGCGGGTGCCAGGTCTCGTAGTTCTTGAACTTCGCCTTGAGGATCTGCGCGCGGTCCAGCAGGTACTCGTACTCCTCGGCGGAGAGGTCGTTGAACTGCAGGTAATGCTTGATCGGGGTTGAGCTCATAAAACAATTAAGGCGGCTCTTCGGGGAGCCGCCTTTCGCGTCGCCTGCGCAATTTAACTGCAACGATCATAAGGGATTATTCAGCCTTTGGCGAGCCCGGAGTCACCCCATGCTCCGGCCGCCGGGCGGCTATCATGGCGGCTCCCCCGGCGCATGTCGCGACAGGAGGCCCTTATGCTCAACTCTTATATAAGATATAATACTCGCTGATTCACGCGGGGCTTGGCATACCAGTGCCGCCGCCCGCCCCGGCACCAAAAGTGCCCCCGAAGATACCGACGCCCCGCAGTCCCATGACTTCCAACGTTCGCGAATATTTCATCCAAGGCATTACCAAGGAAGGCAAGACCTTTCGTCCGAGCGACTGGGCAGAACGGCTGTGCGGCGTGATGGCACAGTTCCGGCCAGAGGGCGACTCCGGCGATCCGCGCTATACGTACTCGCCGTACGTGCGGCCGGTGATCATCGGCGGGGTCAAGAACGTGGTGGTGGACGTGCGGCTGCGCGACATCGAGCCCAAGGCGCTCGACTTCGTCCTGAACTTCGCGCGCGACAACGATCTGCAGCTGGTGGAGGCCTGCTACCTCGACTGACCGGGCGGCCCCTGCAACAGCAGACGCCCAAAACAAAAAAGCTCGTCATGCGACGAGCTTTTTTATGCCGGGCTCCCGGGGAAGCCGCGGCAAACCACGCGGACAGCGATCAGGCAGCCATGGCCTTGATGGCGGCCGACAGGCGCGACTTGTGGCGTGCAGCCTTGTTCTTGTGCACGATCTTCTTGTCGGCGATGCTGTCGATCACGTGTTGCGACTGCTTGAAGACTTCAGCAGCGGCAGCCTTGTCGCCGGCGTCGATGGCCTTGCGAACGGCCTTGACGGCGGTGCGCAGACGCGAGCGCAGGCTGGAGTTGTGAGCGTTCTGAGCGACGGCTTGGCGCGCGCGCTTGCGAGCTTGTGCGGAATTTGCCATTTGATCTCTTTTCCTGAATTCAGATGCGTGCCCCGGGGCAACGCGAATAACTTATCTGGGACGCCTGGGACGCAACCTTCGGGCAAACCCCTCAGGCCACATCGTGCGGCCCGGGATGCTTCGACATACGAATCCGGAACGCGACTGTCCTTGCGAATCGGCGATTATACACACACGCACGGAACTGAGGCAAGGTCGGATTGTGGAACGTGTGCCGGGCGACAGTCGCCCGCGACGCCGTCCGTATAATAGGCGCCACATCGGGCCGCATGCACCGCGTTTGCGTCACTTCCCGCGCCGCCACCGTGGCGCCGTGGCAACTTTGTGGCGCGGCGGGCGTCAGACTCCCGCCCGTTCACGCATCTCCCGACCATCTTGAACCTGCTCAAAGCGCTCGCCACCATCAGTAGCCTGACGATGCTTTCGCGCATCACCGGCCTGATGCGCGAAATCCTGATCGCCCGCGCGTTCGGCGCCTCGGACATGACCGATGCGTTCAACGTCGCCTTCCGCATTCCCAACCTGCTGCGCCGCGTGTTCGGCGAGGGGGCGTTCTCGCAGGCGTTCGTGCCGATCCTCAACGAGTACCACGGCCGCCGCGGGCTCGCGGACACGCGCGCGCTCATCGACGCGGTGTCCACGGTGATGACATGGGTGCTCGTGGCGGTGTCCGCGCTCGGCGTCATCGGCGCCCCGCTCGTGATGACGGCCGTGGCCACGGGCTTCCGCGGCCAGAGCGAGACCTACGACGCCGCCGTGTTCATGACGCGCGTGATGTTCCCGTATATCGGCCTCATCTCCATGGTGGCGCTGGCCTCGGGCATTCTCAACACGTGGCGCAATTTCGGCGTGCCCGCGTTCACGCCGGTGCTGCTGAACCTGTGCCTGATCGTCGCGGCCCTGTTCGTGGGCCCGCACCTGGCCCAGCCGATCTATGCGCAGGCGTGGGGGGTGCTCGTGGGGGGCGTGCTGCAGCTGGCGATCCAGATTCCGGCGCTGCGCCGGCTCGGCGTGATGCCGCGGCTGTCGTTCGACGTGCGCGCGGCCTGGGCCAACGAGGGCGTGCGCCGCGTGATCCGGCAGATGCTGCCGGCGCTGCTGGCCGTGTCGGTGGCCCAGATCAGCCTGATCATCAATACCAATATCGCCTCGCATCTGGCCGCGGGCAGCGTGTCGTACCTGACCTATGCCGACCGGCTGATGGAGTTTCCGACCGCGCTGCTCGGCGTGGCGCTGGGCACCATCCTGCTGCCGAGCCTGTCGCGCGCCAGCGCCGACGACAATCGCGAGGAATACTCGGGGCTGCTCGACTGGGGGCTGCGGCTCACGTTCCTGCTCGCGGTCCCGTGCGCGGTCGGCTTGTTCGTATTCGGCGAGCCGTTGACCGCCGTCCTGTTCAACTACGGCCGCTTCGACGCCCATGCGGTCGAGATGACCCGGCAGGCGCTGGTCGCGTACGGCACGGGTCTGCTCGCGCTGATCGCGGTGAAGATCCTTACGCCCGGCTTCTACGCGCGGCAGGACATCCGCACCCCGGTCAAGATCGCGCTGGTCGTACTGGTGATCACGCAGGCCGCGAATTCGGTGTTCGTGCCGCTGTTCGCGCATGCCGGGCTCGCGCTATCGATCAGCTTCGGGTCGAGCGTCAATGCGCTGCTGCTGTTCTTCGGGCTGCGCCGCCGCGGCTTCTACCGGCCCGCGCCGGGATGGGGCCTGTTCCTGGCGCAGCTGCTTGCCGCGGTGCTGATCCTCGCGGGCATGCTGCTCTGGTTTACCCGCACGTTCGACTGGATCGCACTGGGCGCGACACCGGGGTTGCGGATCGCACTGATGGCGTCGTGCCTGGTACTTGCAGCGGTGGTCTACTTCGGTACACTGTGGCTCATGGGGCTGAGGTACTCCGCGTTTCGGCGGAAGACCACGGACACCGCCATCAGGAACCCGCAATGACATCCACGAAAGTCCTGGATTACTTCGCCAGTCTCGTGGCGGACGAGCATGGCATCCCGCTTACGGAAACCGCGCTCTCGATTGCCCAGGACGCGTATCCCGATCTGGACCTGCAGGCCGAACTGGCCGCGCTGGACATGCTCGCGGTGCGGCTCAAGCGGCGGATCGCCGACGGCACGCCGGCCATTCAGCGCCTGCGGCTGCTCAATCATTTCTTTTATCGGGATCTCGGGTTCGGCGCCAACGCCAACGACTACTACGATCCCGACAACTCCTACCTCAACGTCGTCATGAAGCAGCGGCGCGGGATTCCGATCTCGCTTGCGGTGCTGTTCATGGAGCTGGGGCAGCAGATCGGCCTGCCGCTCAAGGGCGTGTCGTTTCCGAACCATTTCCTCGTGCGGATGACGATTCCCGCGGGCGAGGTGGTGCTGGACCCGCTGACGGGCGAGACACTGTCGAAGGAACAGTTGCAGGAGATGCTGGATCCCTACCTCGAACGCGAGGGCATCGACGATCCCAATCAGGTGCCGCTCGGCCTGTTCCTGCAGGTGGCGAGCCACCGCGAGATCATTGCGCGCATGCTGCGCAACCTGAAGGCCATCTATTTGCAGGAGTCGCGCTGGCAGCGGCTGCTGGCGGTACAGAACCGCCTCGTGATCCTGCTGCCGAATTCGATCGAGGAAGTGCGCGATCGCGGCCTCGCCTACGCGAACCTCGAATGCTTCCGGCCCGCGCTGGAAGATCTGGAGGCCTATGTGCAGGCGCGGCCCGATGCGGCCGACACCACGCAGATCCGCGACCGCATGCCGGCGCTGCGCATGATGAGCCGCAGCCTGAGCTGAGCCGGCAGCAAAACGGGGCCCGCGGGCCCCGTCTTTCTTTGCTTCCGTGTTCAGGCGTCAGTGTTCGGACGAAGGCCGGCGCTTGTTCCCACGCACGAGGCGCCAGAGGCCGCCCAGCACGAGCGGCACCACGGCCGCGCCGATACCGGCCAGCACGATCAGGTTCAGATACTGCTTGATGAACGGCAGGTTGCCGAAGAAGTAGCCGGCGAACACGAGACCGACCACCCACATCAGCGCGCCCAGCACGTTGAACAGCTGGAACCGTGCGAACGTCATCTGCGAGACCCCGGCCACGAACGGCGCGAACGTGCGCACGATCGGGATAAAGCGCGCCATCACGAGCGTCTTGCCGCCATGGCGTTCGTAGAAGTCGTGCGTGCGGCGCAGCGCCTTCTGGTCCAGGAATCGCCATTCGTGCTCGAACACCTTCGGGCCGATCCAGCTGCCGACCATGTAGTTGACGGTATTGCCGCTGATGGCCGCCACGAGCAGCAGCCCCGACAGCATCCATTCGTTCATCGCCCCGGTGGCGCACATGGCGCCCGCGATAAACAGCAGGGAATCGCCGGGCAGGAACGGCAGCACGACGAGGCCGGTTTCGGCGAACACGATCGCGAACAGGATGCCGTACACCCAGACGCCGTAGTCCTGGACGAACTGGCCCAGGAATTTATCGACGTGGAGCACCATGTCGAGCAGTTGCAGTACGGTATCCAAATCAGTCCTCACTCCAGATGAAGGTGCCCATCATACAAGAGCGGCAAGGCGCGTTGCGCACTTGTAGCCCTGCCACCCGTGGTGGCGCGCCCAAGAATGTTCGGACGCGCACGTATAATTGCCCGCATGCCTGCCGACGCCTCCCACACCGCCCTGCCAGCCGTGCCAGACCGGCCCGTCCGCCCTATCCGGACACTCAGGCCCATCCGGCCCTTACCCGACCAGCTGATCAGCCAGATCGCCGCCGGCGAGGTGGTGGAACGGCCGGCCTCGGTGGTCAAGGAACTGCTCGAAAACGCGCTCGACGCGGGCACCAGCCAGCTCGGCATCCGGCTCGAGGAAGGCGGCGTCCGCCGCATCGTCATCACCGACAACGGCTGCGGCATTCCGGCCGACGAACTCCCCGTGGCACTCATGCGCCACGCCACGAGCAAGATCGCCTCGCTCGACGAACTCGAAGCCGTGCTGACGCTCGGCTTCCGCGGCGAGGCGCTGGCCTCGATCGCTTCCGTCTCCCACCTCGTGCTGACCAGCCGCACCGCAGACGCGCCGCATGCCTCGCAGGTCAGTGCCGATTCCGGCCAGTTGCAGCCCGCGTCGGGCGGCGTCGGCACGATGGTCGACGTGCAGCACCTGTACTTCAACACGCCAGCGCGCAGAAAGTTCCTCAAATCGGAACAAACCGAGCTCGGCCACTGCCTGGAGATGGTCCGCCGGGTGGCGCTCGCGCGGCCCGACGTCACGATTTCGGTCCACCACAACGGCAAGCCGCTCGAGCACTGGAACGCCGGCGACGTGGCCACGCGAACCGCGCAGGTCCTGGGCGACGACTTCGCGCGCGCCCGGCTGCCGCTGGACGAGGAAGCGGGCACGCTGCATCTGTACGGCTTTGCGGGACTGCCGACGGCATCGCGCGGCCGGCCCGATCAGCAGTATTTCTTCGTCAACGGACGCTTCGTGCGCGACAAGCTGCTCAACCATGCCGTGCGCAGCGCCTATCAGGACGTGCTGCACGGCGACCGGTTTCCGTCGTACGTGCTCTGCCTGGACCTGCCGCCCGAGATGGTCGATGTGAACGTGCACCCGTCGAAGATCGAGGTGCGCTTTCGCGAATCGCGCGCGGTGCACCAGTTCGTCTATCACGCGGTGCAGCGTTGCCTCGCGCGACAGGCCGGCGAACAGGGCGACAGCCTGCATACCGATGCCGGCGAGGGTCCGGCCGGAGCGGGCGGCGCGTACCCGATGCCGGCCGCGCGGCCAGCCTCGGGGGCGGGTGCCGCGCCGCAGTGGATCAACTATTCGGCGGGCCGCCAGACCGAGCTGGGTATCGCGCAGCCGCGCCAGGCATACCTCGGCATGGTGCGCGACGCCACGGCCGGGGCGCGCGGCAACGGCTTCGATGGCGCCGCGCAGGGCCTGCCCGGCTATGCGCCTTCATCGCAGCCATCCTCGCAACCCTCATCGCGCCCGCCGGCATGGCTCGCGGACGCGCAGGCCGCGCGCGCCGACGAACCGCCCGGCCTGATCGGCGGATCCACGGTCACGCGCATCGGCAGCCATGCGTTCGATGGCACGGCGGATGAAGACGAGGCCCACCCGCTCGGCTATGCGATCGCGCAGCTGCACGGCATCTACGTGCTGGCGCAGAACGCGCGCGGGCTCGTGCTCGTCGATATGCACGCCGCGCACGAGCGCATTCTCTACGAGCAGATCAAGACCGCGCTCGATGCGCGCGAACTGGCCGTGCAGCCGCTGCTGATCCCCGTGACGCTGCCCGCGAGCGCGGTGGAGATCGGTGCCGCCGAGGAACATCAGGACACGTTGCGGCAGCTCGGCTTCGATATCGCGCCGGTCTCGCCGACCACGCTCGCCGTGCGCGCGATTCCCGCGCTGCTCAAGCAGGCCGACGCGGAAGCGCTCGCCCGCGACGTGCTGCGCGACCTCCATGCCTATGGCGGCTCGCGCGTGCTGATCGAACGCCAGAACGAGCTGCTGGCCACGCTGGCATGCCACAGCGCCGTGCGCGCGAACCGCAAGCTGACCGTCGAGGAAATGAACGCGCTGCTGCGCGAGATGGAGCAGACCGAGCGCGCCGACCAGTGCAATCACGGCCGGCCCACCTGGGTGCAGTTATCGGTCGCGGAGCTCGATCGGCTGTTCCTGCGCGGCCAGTGATCGCGGTCGTCCATGAGTGATGCCGCCATGAAGGCGCCGATCGTCTGCCTGCTGGGGCCGACCGCATCGGGCAAGACCGCCGCCGCGCTCGCGCTGGCCGAGCGCGCGCCCATCGAGATCATCAGCCTCGACTCCGCGCTGGTCTACCGCGAGATGGATATCGGCACGGCCAAGCCCTCGCGCGCCGAACTCGACGCGGTGCCCCATCATCTGATCGACATCGTCGATCCCGCCGACAGCTACTCCGCCGCGCAGTTCGTCGAGGATGCCGAACGCCTGATCGGCGAGATTCGCGCGCGCGGCCGCATGCCGCTGATCGTGGGCGGCACGATGCTCTACTACAAGGCGCTGACGCAGGGGCTCAACGACCTGCCGCGCGCCGATGCCGCGGTGCGCGCCGAGCTCGATGCGCTGGCGGCCGAACGCGGCTGGCCCGCGCTGCATGCGATGCTCGCCGAAGTGGACCCCGTGACGGCCGCGCGGCTCGCGCCCAACGATGCGCAGCGCATCCAGCGCGCGCTGGAGATCCATCGCCTGACCGGACAACCGATGTCGGCGCTGCTCGCGCGCGAAGCGGCCGCGCGCACGTTCACCGGCAGTGCCGATGCGCGCTTCCGCGTGATCGCGCTCGAACCGTCCGATCGCGCGGTGCTCCACGCGCGCATTGCCGCGCGCTTCGATGCAATGCTCGCGCACGGCCTGATCGACGAGGTGAAACGTCTGCGCGCGCGCGGCGACCTGAATCCGGCGCTGCCGTCGATTCGCTGCGTCGGCTATCGGCAGGTGTGGGAGTACCTCGATGGCGAATGCGACCACGCCACCATGCGCGAGCGCGGCATCGCGGCGACGCGCCAGCTGTGCAAGCGGCAGATCACGTGGCTGCGAAGCACGCCCGAGCGCGTGACTGTCGATTGCCTGGCCGAAGACTATGTGCGGCAGGTGGCGGACATCGCGTTCGCATCGGCCCAACCGTAACCATCGCCCTCACCTTTCTCGCCCGAGCCATGCCTACCGCCCAACCATCCTGCACGCTGCGTCCCGCCACCCCCGCCGACAGCGCGACGCTGTGTCACCTGATCTCGGCACTGGCCGAGTACGAAAAGCTCACGCACCTCGTGGAGGCCACGCCCGAAAAGATCGAGCAGGCGCTGTTCGGCGAGCGCCCCCATGCCGAAGCCGTGATCGCCGAGGTGGAAGGGGGGCAGGCGGTGGGGTTCGCGCTGTTCTTCCACAACTTCTCGACGTTCCTCGCCAAGCCGGGGCTCTACCTCGAGGACCTGTTCGTCGAGCCCGCATGGCGCGGCCACGGTATCGGCAAGGCCCTGCTGCGCCATCTGGCCGCGCTCGCGGTCGCGCGCGGCTGTGGCCGCTTCGAGTGGTCGGTGCTCGACTGGAATCAGCCCTCGATCGACTTCTACGAGGCCATGGGTGCCGACGTGATGCCCGACTGGCGCATCTGCCGCGTCACCGGCGACGCACTCGCGCGGCTTGGGGCCGCCTAGGTTCGCCTATCGGCCCGCGCTCGCCAGCATCGCCCCGAGCAGCACGTTGGCGCCGGCCTCCAGATGCTCGGGACGCGCGTCCTCGATCTCGTTGTGGCTGATGCCGTCCTTGCACGGCACGAAGATCATCGCCGTGGGCGCCACGCTCGCGATATACACCGCGTCGTGCCCCGCACCCGTGACGATGTCCTGATGCGTGTAGCCGCGGGCACCGGCTTCTTCCCTGACGTGCGCCACCAGCGATTCGGCAAACGGCGTCGGCGGAAAGTGCTGCACGTCCACGACCTCCACCGCCAGCGCGGTGCCCGTGGTCTGGCCCGACTGCAACCGCGCGCAGGCATCGCGGAAGCGCGCATCCATCTCCGCAAGCCGGTCCGCATCCTGGTGACGCAGGTCCACCGAGAATGTGACCGCGCCGGGAATGACGTTGCGCGACGACGGATGCACGTCCACCACGCCCACGGTGCCGCGGCCATGCGGCGCATGGTCGTTGGCGATGCGGATGACTTCCTGCATCAGGAACGTCGCGCCGTATAGCGCATCGCGCCGCAGCGGCATCGGCGTGGGGCCCGCATGCGCCTCCATGCCCGTCACGGTCACGTCATACCACCGCAGGCCCAGCGAGCCCGTGACCACGCCGATGATGTTGTCGGCCGCTTCGAGGATCGGTCCCTGCTCGATATGCGCCTCGAGGTAGGCGCCGATCGGCCGGCCGCCCACGGGGAGCTCGCCCGAGTAGCCGATGGCCCGCAGTTCGTCCGCCACGCGCTTGCCGGCGGTGTCGGTGGCGGACAGCGCCACCTCGAGCGGGAACTTGCCCGCGAACACGCCCGACCCCATCATCACGGGCACGAAGCGCGTGCCTTCCTCGTTGGTCCAGATCGCCAGTTCGAGCGGCGCTTCCGTCGTGATGCCATGATCGGCCAGCGTGCGCATGACCTCGAGCCCGGCGAGCACACCGAAACAGCCGTCGAACTTGCCGCCCGTGGGCTGGGTGTCGATATGGCTGCCCGTCATCACGGGCGGCAGGCTGTCGTTGCGGCCCGCGCGGCGGCCGAAGATATTGCCGACCCGATCGACCGTCACGGTCAGTCCCGCCTCGCGCATCCAGCGCGTGACGAGGTCCCGCCCCTGTCCATCGAGCGCGGTCAGCGCAAGCCGCGCATTGCCGCCCTTCGGCGTGGCGCCGATTTCCGCGAGTGCCATCAGCGACTGCCAGAGCCGCTTGCCATCGATCCGCATCGTTGTCATCTTGCCTCCGGGCCTAGACGGTCGCCGGCACGAAGCCGGCAAGGAATGCCTCGAGCGCAAGGCCGATCGCATCGACCTCGTAGCCGCCTTCCTGCACGACCACGGTCGGCACGCCGAGCGCGTGGATGCGTTCGCCGATGCCGCGGTACGCGTCGAGCCCCACGCGCAGCACGCTGATGGGGTCATGGATGTACGTATCGAATCCGAGCGCGAGCACGAGTGCCTGCGGACGATAGTCGCGCAACGCGTCGAGCGCGCTGTCGAGCGCCGCGAGGAATCCCGCATCGGCGGTGCCGTGCGGAAGCGGGAAGTTGAGGTTGTAGCCGTAGCCCGCGCCATGGCCGCGCTCGGTCGCATATCCGGTATAGAACGGGTAGTAGCCGTTGGGGTCGGCATGCAGCGAGATGGTCATCACGTCGGAGCGCTGATAGAAGATCTGCTGCGTACCGTCGCCATGGTGCGCATCGACGTCGAGGACCGCGACCTTGTCGAAGCGCTCGAGCAGCGTCTGCGCCGCGATGGCCGAGTTGTTGACGTAGCAGAACCCGCTCGCGCGATCCGTATGGGCATGGTGGCCCGAGGGCCGGCATAACGCATAGGCCAGGCCACCCGCATCGGGTGCGGAGACGTGCCGCGCGGCCGCCACCGCGCTATGGGCCGAGCGTTCGATCGAGCGCCAGCTATCCGGCCCCAGCGGGCAGCTCAGGTCCCCGAGGTAATAGCCGGTCTGCGCGATGATGCTGTCCGACGGGCATGGCGCGCGACGCGACTGGTCGATGCGGCCGCTGTGGTACGGCGAAAGGTTCGGCAGAACCTCGATACCGGGCTCGAGCGTCGGCGACGCCAGCGCCATCCAGCGCGCATAGGCCGTGGACAGGAATTCGAGATAGGCCGGGCTGTGCACCGCCTCCAGCGGCGCGCGTCCGTAGTCCGGCGGCGCGCTGACGGCGATGGACCGCGCGGCGAGCGCGCGCTGGAGCGCGGCCGCGCGGGCGGGAACGTCGGTCGGTTCGCATAGCCGGCCGACGCGCATGAACTGCCGGGGCTGATGCAATAACTGGTCATCCGAGAAGAAGGCGCGCATGGTCGGTGGCATGGTCGGTGAAGGATGCGGTCTTCATGCGCCGCCGGGCGTTTCCGACGGCGTCTTGAACTCGATCTCGACGAACACGCACTCGCCATCGTGACCGTTGATCACGTTGTGCTCGACGCCCGCGGGCCGGTAATAGGCGCGGCCGGCGACGAGGTCGCTCGTGACCTGTCCCGCGGGGGTCTCCAGCAATAGCGGGCCGCTCGTCATGGGCACCACCACGTAGTCGTAGCCGTGGCGATGGTGGCCCGTTTCCGCGCCACGCGCGAAGCGCCATTCGGTGACGGTCACGCGTTCGTTATCGACCTGCACGGTCGGGACTGCCTGGGGTCGGGTCATCGTTCGCCTTATCGCGTCAATACGTCTTCAAGAATCTCGAGGCCTTCGTTCATCACGGCGTCCGGAATCGTCAGCGGAAACAGGAAGCGGATCACGTTGCCGTACACGCCGCACGAGAGCAGAAGCAGGCCACGTTCGAGCGCGCGGTTCTGGACCTCGCGCGTGAACTCGGGATCGGGGCTGCCGTCGGCGCGGCGGAACTCCACCGCGACCATCGCGCCGAGCCCGCGCACTTCGGCCATCTGCGGCACGCGCGGCCTGAGGCTCTTGAGCCGGGTCACCAGACGCTCGCCGAGTTCGGCGCCGCGCGGAATCAGCTGCTCGGACTCGAGCACGTCGAGCACCGCCAACGCGGCGGCCACCGCGAGCGGATTGCCCGCATAGGTGCCGCCGAGGCCGCCGGGCGCGGGCGCATCCATGACCTCCGCGCGCCCGCACACCGCGGACAGCGGCATGCCGCCGGCCAGGCTCTTCGCCATCGTGGTCAGGTCCGGCACGACGTCGTAATGCTCCATCGCGAACAGCTTGCCCGTGCGACCGAAGCCCGTCTGGACTTCATCGGCAATCAGCAAGATGCCGTGCTCGTCGCAGACCGCGCGCAGCATGCGCACGAACTCGGGCGGCGCCACGTTGAAGCCGCCCTCGCCCTGCACGGGCTCGAAGATGATCGCGGCCACGCGGCGCGGATCGATATCGGCCTTGAACAGATGCTGGAGTGCCTTGCTGGCGTCCTCCACGGTCACGCCCTGCAGCGGCGACGGGAACGGCGCGTGATAGACCTCGCCCGGGAACGGACCGAAGCCGACCTTGTACGGCGCGACCTTCCCCGTCAGCGCCATGCCCATCATCGTGCGGCCATGAAAGCCGCCCGAAAACGCGATCACGCCGGGACGGCCCGTGGCCGCGCGCGCGATCTTGATCGCGTTCTCGACCGCTTCCGCGCCCGTGGTGAAGAAGGCCGTCTTGCGCGCGGAGCGGCCCGGCGCGCGCTGGTTGATGCGCTCGGCCAGCTCGACGTAGCTCGCGTACGGCACGATCTGATACGCGGTGTGCGTAAAGCGCTCCAGCTGCTGCTGGAGCGCGGCCACGAGCTTCGGATGACGATGGCCCGTGTTCAGCACGGCGATGCCGGCCGCGAAGTCGATATAGCGCTTGCCCTCGACGTCCCAGATCTCTGCATTCTCGGCACGCTCGGCGTAGAAGTTGCACATGACGCCCACCCCGCGCGGGGTGGCGGCATCCTTGCGGCGCAGCAGTTCGGCATTCTTCATATTGTGGCTCCAGATGGATGAGGGGGATTACGCGGCCGCGCGCACGAGCGTCGGATCCCAGGCCTTGCCCGGAATCGCGTCGATCAGGCGGCGCGTGTAGTCGTGACGGGGCGCATCGAAGATCTGCGCGGGAGGCCCGGCCTCCACCACGCGTCCGCGATGCATGACGATGACCTCGTGGCAGATCTGCGCGGCCACGCGCAGGTCGTGCGTAATGAAGATCAGCGCGATATCGAGCCGCTTCTGCAGGTCGGCCAGCAGCGCGAGCACCTGCGCCTGCACGGAGACGTCGAGCGCCGACACCGACTCGTCGGCCACGAGCACGCGCGGCTCCAGCGCGAGCGCGCGCGCGATGCCGATCCGCTGGCGTTGCCCGCCCGAAAACTGGTTCGGATACCGGTCGAACGCCGAGGCCTCGAGGCCGACCAGTTCGAGCAATTCGCGCGTCCGCGCATAGGCGGCCTCGCGCGGCACGCCGCTCGCGATCGGCCCGTCGGCGATGATGCGTCCCACCGTATGGCGCGGATTCAGCGAAGCGAACGGGTCCTGGAAGATCATCTGCACCGCGCGCCGCATCGGCCGGAACTGCCGCTCGGACAGGCGCGCGAGGTCGTGGCCGTCGAACAGGATTTCGCCGCCATCGACGCCGGTCAGCTTGAGCAGGCACTTGCCGATCGTCGACTTGCCCGATCCCGACTCGCCGACGATGCCGAGCGTCTCGCCGCGGCGCACACGGAAGCTCACGTCATCGACGGCATGGGTCACGCGCTTCTTTGCGAACAGGCCGCCGCCGGAAACATAGGTCTTGCGCAGGTGGCGGACCTCGAGCACGGTGCCGTCGTCGGCATGGCCGCCATCGCGTGCGCGGCCGTGCGGAACCGCGCCGATCAGCCGGCGCGTGTACGGATGCCGCGGATCGTTGAGCACCTGCTCCGCGCTGCCGAGTTCGACGAGCACGCCCTTCTCCATGACGGCCACGCGATCGGCGATCTCCGCGACCACGCCGAAATCGTGGGTCACGAACATGACGCCCATGCCCTTCTCGGCCTGGATGCGCCGGATCAGCGCGAGGATCTGCGCCTGCGTGGTGACGTCGAGCGCGGTGGTCGGCTCGTCCGCGATCAGCAGCGCGGGCTCCAGCGCAAGCGCCATGGCGATGACCACGCGCTGGCGCTGGCCGCCCGACAGCCGGAACGGGTAGCTATGCACGATCGTGGCCGGATCGGGTAAGCCCACGAACGCAAGCAGCTCGAGCACGCGGCGCGCGCGGGCCTCGCCCGGATACTCGCGATGCACGCGCATGACTTCGGCAATCTGGTCGCCGATCGTCATCACCGGGTTGAGCGCCGACAGCGGCTCCTGGAACACCATCGCGATGTCCTTGCCGCGCATGCCTAGCAACGTGGCCTCGTCCTGCGCGAGCAGGTCCTGGCCGCGGAACAGGATCTGGCCGCGCTCCGGCTTCAGGTAAGCCGGTAGCAGGCCCATGATGGCATTGGCGCTCATCGACTTGCCGGAACCCGATTCGCCGACGATGCACAGGATTTCGCCCGCGTGCAGGTCGTAGGAGATATCGCGGACCGCATAGGGACGATCGCCGCCGGGCGGCAATGCGATGGACAGGTCGCGGATCGACAACAGCGGCTGGGCCTGGATGACTGACATGGAATCCCTCTCGCGTATCGTCTGCTTACTCGCCGCGCCGGCGCAGCTGGGGATTCATGGCATCGTTGAGCCCTTCCCCGATCAGGTTGATGGCCAGCACGGTGAGCAGGATGGCCACGCCGGGCCAGACGCTCATCCACCAGGCCTCGCGGATCATCGTGCGCGCGGCGCCGATCATGAAGCCCCAGCTCATCATGTTGCGGTCGCCGAGCCCGAGGAACGACAGCGCCGACTCGGTCAGGATCGCCGTCGCCACCATGAACGAGGCGGACACGATGATCGGCGACATCGCGTTGGGCAGGATCTGCGTCACGATGATCCGTAACGGACGCTGCCCGATGACGATGGCGGCCTGCACGAACTCGCGCTGCTTGAGCGTCAGGAACTCGCCGCGGACGAGGCGCGCGACCGGCGGCCACGACACGACCGAGATCGCGCCCACGATCGAATAGATCGATGGGTTGAAGATCGCGACGATCACCACGGCCATCGCCAGCTGCGGAATCGTCTGGAAGAACTCGGTGAAGCGCATCAGCGCATCGTCGATGCGGCCGCCGCAGTAGCCGGCCACCGCGCCGATCAGCACGCCGAATACGAGCGCGACCGCGGTGGAGATCACGCCCACCAGTAGCGACACGCGCGCGCCATAGAGCAGGCCCGCCGTGATGTCACGTCCGAGCATGTCGGTGCCGAACGGGTAGGCCATGTCCGCGAACGGATGAATCAGCGGATCTCCGACCATCATCCACGGGGAGTCTTCGTACAGCAGCGGCGCGAGGAACGACACCGCCACCACCGCGAGCAGTACCACGAGGCCCGCGACGGCACCGACATTGCGGCAATAGCGTCGAAGGAACGATTTCATGCGGCGGCCTCCCTGCCCCCGACGGCGATGCGCGGGTCGATAAATCGATAGAGGATGTCGGTCGCGAGGTTGAACACCACCACGAGCGCCGACGTCACGAAGAAGATGCCGAGCAGCAGCTGATAGTCGCGCTGCAGCAGCGCGTCGAACATCAGCCGGCCGATGCCGGGCCACGAGAACACGGTTTCGGTCAGCACGGCGCCACCGGCCATCTGGCCCAGCTGGATGCCCGCGAACGTGATGACGGGCAGCAGCGCGTTGCGCAGCACGTGCACGCGGATCACGCGCCGCGCGGGCACGCCTTTCGCGCGCGCGGTCTTCACGAAGTCCATGCCCATGACCTCGAGCATCGACGCGCGCGTCAGCCGCACGTACACGGCCATGAAGAAGCAGCCCAGCGATATCGTCGGCAGCACCATATGGAGCGCGATGTCCCGCACGCGCGCGAAGCCCGTGTAGCCAGCACCGACCGACTCCATGCCGAACGCAGGCAGCCAGCCGAGCACGACGGAGAACAGGATGATCGCCATCAGCGACAGCCAGAACAGCGGCGTCGCATAGAGCAGCAGCGCGCCGGACATCACCGCGCTGTCGATCCAGCGGCGCCGGTTCTCGTAGCGGGTGCGCGCGGCAATCACCCCGAGCAGCACGCCGAGCACGATCGAGAACAGGAACGCCCCACTCATCAGCAGGAACGTCGCGGGCAGGCGGTCCAGGATCAGGTCGAGTACCGGCAGGTGATTGCGATACGAGTAACCGAGATCGAGGTGCGCCACGCCCTTCAGATAGATCGCCAGCTGCGTGACCACGGGCTTGTCGAGGCCGAACTGCTCGCGCAGTTGCTGCACATAGGCGGCATCGCCGGCGCCGGCCTCACCGGCCATCACCGTGGCCGGATCGCCGGGCGCGAGGCGGATCAGAAAGAAATTGATGATCACCACGCCCAGCACGACGACCAGCGCCTTGCCGAGACGGGACAGGAAGAAGGACACGAAATTCACGGCGCACGCTCCGTCAACGATGTCCCCCCGCCATCTGGCGAGGGGACGGACTCGCTCAGGTCTTCTCGATCTCAGTTCTTCTCGATCGATACGTTGTCGAACGACTCGTTGAGACCGATCGCGGTGGTCACGAGGTTCTTCACGTTCTTGCGATAGAGCGTCGGGAACTCGATCTCGAACAGGTTCGCATTGGCCACGTCGTTCACGAGAATGCGCTGCACCTCGCTATAGAGCTTCTGGCGCTCGGCGGGATCCATCGTCACGCCGGCCTTCGTCCACAGCTCGTCGGCCTGCGGATTGTTGTAGCCCTGCACGTTCGCGAACGGCGTGCCCTTGACGATATTGCGCGCCACGTAGAGCCGCTCCACGCCCAGCGCGGGGTCGCCGTACTGGTACGTGTACGTGATGGTCAGATCGAAGTCCCAGTTGCCCACGCGCGCGGCCCACGTACCCGCGTCGGCGGATTCGATGCTGACCTTGAAGCCGAGCGGCTCGAGCATCTGCTTCACGTACTCGTCGAGTCGATCCCAGTTGGCGCCGTACGACGTCGAGAGGATCTTGATCGGGTACTGGCCCACGTCCACGCCCGACGCCTTGATCTCCTCGCGCGCCTTCTTGAGGTTGAACTCGAACTGCGGAATGTTCTTGTCGAAGAACAGCGTGCTGGACGCGAACGGGCTTACCGCGGGCTTGCCCATGCCGAAGAAGATGTTGTCGACGATCAGCTTGCGGTTGAGCGCATGCATCACGGCCTGGCGCACCTTCACGTTATTGAACGGCGGCTTGCGTTCGTTGAGCAGCATGCTCGCCATCGGCGCGAACATCTCCCAGCCCTTGGTCGTGTACTCGACGTTGGGGATCGCGCGCAGGCGCTTGACGTCCACGTTGTCCACGTCGCCGCCGCGCAGCACCTGTACGTCGCCCTTCTCGAACGCGACCGCGCGCGAGGCCGAATCGGGAATCACGTAGAACACGAGCTCGTCGAGGTACGGCTTGCCCTTCTTCCAGTAGTTCGGATTCTTGACGAGCTTGATATACGCGCCCTTCTTCCATTCCTTGAACATGAACGGACCCGTGCCGACCGGCTTCTGGTTGGCCGGATTGTTCCGGTAGTCGGTGCCTTCGTACAGATGCTTGGGCATCATCGGCATCGTGCCGGTCTCGAACATCGAGATAAACGGCGGGAACGGTTCCTTGAGCTTGATCTCGACGGTCGTGTCGTTGACCGCGCGAATCGACGCCATGTACTTGTTGATGACCGCGCGCGTGCGCACGTGCACCTCGCGCAGCAGCTTGTCGATCGAGAACACCACGTCGGCGGACGTGAACGGCTTGCCGTCGTGCCACTTGACGCCGCTCTGGAGCTCGAACGTGTAGGTCAGGCCGTCCGGCGAGATCTTCCACGACTTGGCGAGTTCCGGCTGCGGCTTCAGGTCCGGCGAATAGGTGAGCAGGCCCTGGTAGATCTTGCCCGCGATGTACTGCGTGGGCGCCTGCGAGTTCATCGCGCTCACCAGAATCGGCGGCTCGGGCTGGACGATGCCCGACAGCGTGCCGCCCGCCGTCTGCGCGAATGCACTGGCGCTCGTAAAGCCCGCCACCACCGCGGCGGACGCGATGACCATGGACATCAGGCTCCCCCTGATGCGCGTCTTGCTGCCGACTGAATTCATGAGGCGTTTCATCGGTCGAATCCTTTTGTTCTGACGAATGTTGTGGACGAGTGAGGGCAACCGGTTGCGGCCGCTTGCGCGGGCCGTCAGCCGGGAAAGGACTTCAGAGGTGAAAAACGATGGGCGGTGCGGTCAGTCCACGGCGGGCTCCACGCCACACCAGTCGTGCAGGAACAGTGCAAACGTGGTGGCCACGCGCGCCATGCTGTCGATCGACACCGATTCGTCGATGCCGTGGATATTGCGCGCCTCGGGTCCGTAGCATGTGACTGGCGTATCGAGCGTCAGCCGGAAATGACGGGCGTCCGTGGTCGCGGTGGTCGCCTCGCGCGCGGGCGGCGTCCCGTGGACCTGTTCGTGCGCGCGCGCGAGCGCCTGCATGGGCGCGTTGTCGAGGTCGAACTCGCAACCCGGCGCGTGAAAGCCTTCGTAGCGAATATTCAGCGTGAGGTTGCTCGCGAGCCGCGCGAGGGTGTCGCGCACGCAGGCCGCCACCTGGGCCTTGGCGTCATCGACATCCATCTGCGGATAGAAGCCGATGCGCACACCGAGCGTGCAGGTGCACGGCACCGACGAGTTCCACTCGCCGCCCTGGATCTGTCCGAGATTGAAATTGATCGGATGCGCGTGATCGCGATACACGGCGGGCCGGTTCTCGGGCAGGTTCCACTGCGCCTCGAGCTTGCGCAGGTCCGCCATCACCGCAATGCCGGCCTCGATCGGATTGACGCCCGTCGTCATGTACGCGGCATGCGCGGGACGTCCCGTGAGCTCCACGAACATCCAGAACACGCCCATCTGCGCGCTCATCAGCCCTTCGCCCAGCGGCTCGGGGATCAGCACCGTGTCGAACGAGGCCAGCTTGCCCGCGCCCACGGCGCTGCGCAATGCGGCCACGGTCGCCAGCGCGCCGTTGCCGGTGTTCTCTTCCTCGAGCACGGCGTTGAAGCCGACCGCGCCCGCGGGCTGCACGCCAAGCGACTTCAGCGCCTTGAACGCGGCCAGCGCGCACACGATGCCGGCCTTCATGTCGCCGGCGCCGCGGCCGAACAGCCAGCCGTCCTCGATATACGGCGCGAACGGATCGCGGCGCCACATCGAGACGGGACCGGTGGGCACCACGTCGAGATGGCCGTTGAACAGCGCCGAGCGGCCGCCGCGCGTGGCGGGACGATGCGTCGCCAGCAGGTTGTAGCGGCCGCCATCGGGACAGCACGACGGCGAATACAGCGGCAGGTCCTTCAGCGCCGCGGTGTTCAGCACGATGTGTTCCGACGGCAGGCCGAGGTCCTGCAGCGCGCGTTCCATGACGTCCACGGCCGGTTGCTCGTTGCCCGACGGACTCGGCGCCGCCACCAGATCGGACAGCGTTTCCACCATATACGGTACGAGTTCGCGAACGGCCTCCGCGATGGAAGCAGTTGTCAGGTTCGTAACGACCGCGCTTTGCGTCATGGGCACTCCCGGAAAAACAACATCGGCACGGATGGAAAATTAGCCGATGGTTGGTACCATCGGTAGGTCCATGTCTTCAATTTTGCGCGGGGCCACTTTGAAAGAGACACTGCTTTCGGAATTGCTGCTGCAACGGCTCGAACGTCCCGGCGGCGCGCCGGCCGAGAAATCGAGCGCGCATATGAATCGCCAGCTGTACGCGATCATTCGCGCGGAAATCCTTGCTGGCGCTGTGCCTGCAGGCAGCAAGCTCCCCGCGTCGCGCGCGCTCGCGAAGGATATCGGGGTCTCGCGCAACACGGTGCTCTATGCGTACGAGCAGTTGCTCGCCGAGGGCTACGTGACGGCATCGAGCGGAAGTGGCACCTTCGTGTCGCATACCGTTCCCGACCATCGTGCATTGCACAACGGCAGTGCGCGTCATGGCACCATGAATGTGCCCGCATCGCAGGCCGGCACGCATCCACATACGAACCGCTCCGCGCTGTCGCGGCGCGGGCAGCATCTGGTCTCGCACGCGAGCGCATCGGATCGCCAGTGGGGCGCGTTCGTCGCGGGCGTGCCCGATGTCTCGCTGTTTCCGCACGGCGTATGGGCGCGGCTGCTGAACAAGCATTGGCGCAATCCCAGTCCGCAGCTGCTCACGTATGCGCACCACGGCGGCCACGCGCCGCTCAAGCAGCAGCTGGCCGAGCATCTGCGCGTGGTGCGGTCGGTGCGTTGCGAGCCCGATCAGATCGTGGTGACCACGGGCATCCATCAGGCCGTCGATCTGATCGCGCGCCTGCTGGCGGACCCTGGCGACCGCGCATGGATGGAGGACCCCGGCTACTGGGGCACACGCAGCCTGCTGCACAGCGCGGGCGTGGAACCCATTCCGGTGCCCGTCGATGAAGAAGGCATCGCGCCGGGTGCCGCGGCGCTGCAGGATCCGCCGCGCTTCATCTTCGTCACGCCGTCGCACCAGTATCCGCTCGGCATGATGATGAGCCTGTCGCGCCGGCGCATGCTGCTCGAATATGCGCGGCAGCGCGGCGCATGGATCATCGAGGACGACTACGACAGCGAGTTCCGCTTCGAGGGCCGTCCCGTGGCCTCGCTGCAGGGGCTCGACGAGCACGACCGCGTGATCTACATGGGCACGTTCTCGAAGACGTTGTTCCCGGGCCTGCGCATGGGCTTCATGGTCCTGCCCAAGCCGCTCGCGCCGCATTTCGCGCTCGCGCTGTCCGAGCTCTATCGCGAAGGCCAGCTCGTGCAGCAGGCCGTGCTCGCGGACTTTATCGAGGAGGGCCATTACGCCACGCATATCCGGCGCATGCGCCAGCGCTACGCGCAACGGCAGGCGCTGCTGCGCGAGGCCATTGCCGCGCGCTTCGGCGCGGACTGGCCCACCTCCACGCACGAGGCGGGCCTGCATATGGTGATGCATCTGCCGCCGGGCGCGGACGACCTCGGCATCAGCATGGCGGCGCGCACGCAGGGCCTGTCGGCACGGCCGCTGTCGCGCTACTACACGGACGACACCCATGCGCAGCAGGGCCTGCTGCTTGGCTATGCATGCGTGCCCGAGGCCGAGATCGCGCCCGCGTTCCGCAAGCTCGCCGAGGTCATCGAGCCCGCGCTCGAGCATCTGGCGCGCACGCGCGAGCCGCGGCGCCCGCTGGCCGCGCGCATCAGCGAGGAGGCGTGGAGCGGCGCATGAAAAAAGCCGGCTTGCGCCGGCTTTTTTTATCGCTGAGGCAGATCAGACCACCACGGTCTGCGCCTGGCCTTCGGCGCGCTCGCGGATCTCGCCGATCTGGTACACGGCCTCGCCGGCCGCCTGCAGATGACGAATCGCGCGATCGGCATCTTCCTTCGCCACGATCACGACCATGCCGATCCCGCAGTTGAACACGCGGTGCATCTCGGCGTCTGCCACATTGCCCTGCGCCTGGAGCCACTGGAACAGCGGCGGCAGCGTCCACGCGTCCTTCTGGATCACGGCGGTCAGGTTGTCGGCCAGCACGCGCGGCACGTTCTCGGTCAGGCCGCCGCCGGTGATGTGGGCCATGCCCTTGACGGGCAGCGTGTCGATCAGCGACAGCAGCGGCTTCACGTAGATGCGCGTCGGCGCCATGATCGCGTCCTGCAGGCGCTGGCCGTGGAAGTCGGCATTCAGGTCCGGACGCGCCACGTCGATGATCTTGCGCACGAGCGAGTAGCCATTGGAGTGCGCGCCCGACGAAGCGAGGCCCAGCACGACGTCGCCCGGGGTGATCGTGGTGCCGTCGATGATCTTGCGCTTTTCCACCGCGCCGACCGCGAAGCCGGCCAGGTCGTACTCGCCGTCCGGGTACATGCTCGGCATTTCAGCGGTCTCGCCACCGATCAGCGCGCAGCCCGACAATTCGCAGCCGTGGGCGATGCCCTGGATGACGGTCGCGGCCGTGTCCACGTCCAGCTTGCCGCAGGCGAAGTAGTCGAGGAAGAACAGCGGCTCGGCGCCCTGCACGAGGATGTCGTTGACGCTCATCGCCACGAGATCCTGACCCACGGTGTCGTGGCGGTTCAGCTGGAACGCCAGCTTGAGCTTGGTACCCACGCCGTCGGTGCCGGAGACCAGCACCGGCTCCTGGAATTTCTTCGACAGCTCGAACAGCGCGCCGAAGCCGCCGATGCCAGCCATCACGCCTTCGCGCATCGTGCGCTTGGCAAACGGCTTGATCCGGTCGACCAGCGCGTCGCCGGCATCGATGTCAACACCGGCGTCGCGGTAGGAAAGGCCTGCCTGGCCGGTGGGCGAAGATGCGCTCATGAGAGTCCTGCTTGACTTGGAAGAGGTGGTCCGGACGGCCCCGCCCGGTCCCGTGTGACGCGGGAAGCAGGCAAGAGTCCAGTAGAATCGCGATTTTAACGGATACCGGCACCCGGCTTCCAGTACTGCCCGATTGCCCACCCGCCAGCTTCGCCCATTGCCTCACCGATGAACGCCCCCCTGCTCTCGCAAGACGTCAAGCGGATCCTTGTCTGGATTGCCGCGGCGGCCGCGCTTTTCGCCGCCATTCTGGCGCTGGCGCCGGTCCTGACGCCGTTTCTGTTCGCGTTCATCTTCGCGTACATCCTCAATCCGGGCGTGGACTGGCTGCAACGCCGCCGCGTGCCGCGCTTTATCGGCGTGACGCTGATGATCGGCCTGCTCGCCGTGATTCTCGTGCTGCTGGTCCTGCTGCTGATTGCCGTGCTCCAGCGCGAAATCCCGCAACTGCGCGATCAGCTGCCCGCGCTGCTGCACAAGCTGAACAACGTGGTGGCGCCGCGCCTCGCCGAACTGGGCGTGCGGGTCCGCTTCGACTTCCCGGGCCTGCGCAGCATGCTGTCGGACCGTTTCTCGGCCAGTCCCGAGGACCTGCTCACGATCATGCTGACGTACCTGCGCGTCTCCGGCTCCGCGCTGCTCGAGATCGGCGGCATGCTGTTCATCATCCCGATCGTCATGTTCTACCTGATGATGGACTGGCATATGGTCATGCGGCGCATCGAGCGCCTGGTGCCGCGCCGCTGGGTGCCGAAGGTCCGCGAACTGTCCAGCGAGACCGATGCCCTGCTGTCCCAGTACCTGCGCGGCCAGATCCTCGTCATGGTGATCCTCGCCGCGATCTATGCGGTCGGCCTGTCGGTCGCCGGCTTCGACGTGGGCGTGCCCGTCGGCATCTTCACCGGGCTGGCCGTATTCATCCCGTATATCGGTTTCGGGCTCGGTCTGGTGCTCGCGATCCTGGCCGCGCTGCTGCAATTCGGCAACTGGTACGGCATCGGGGCCGTCGCGGTGGTATACGGAATCGGTCAATTCGTGGAAAGCTTCTACCTGACGCCGCGTCTCGTGGGCGAGCGCATCGGCCTGCACCCGCTCGTGGTCATCTTTGCGCTGCTGGCATTCGGACAGCTGTTCGGTTTCTTCGGCGTGCTGCTGGCGCTGCCCACCTGCGCGGTATTGCTGGTCGGCGCGCGGCAGGTCCGGCGCGTCTATATCACGAGCGATCTGTATCGAAACTGAGCTTTCCAACCGTCATGTCTTCGCGTCCCAAGCAGCTATCGCTCGAACTCGGCAACCCGCCGCCGTCCACGTTCGAAAACTTCGTCGTGGCGTCGAACCGCGAGCCCGTGCAGCGCCTGCGCGAACTGCCGGAGGCCGTGGCGGCCGAGCATGCCGACGACCGCCTGATCTACCTGTGGGGCGAGGTCGGCTCGGGCCGGACGCATCTGCTGCACGCGCTGTGCGACGCCGGTTTCCATACGGGCCTGAACTGCCGTTACCTGAGCCCGCACCACGCGCTCGCCGATTTTATTTTCGACCCGTCCTGCCAGCTCTACACGGTGGACGACGTGGAATTGCTCGACGAGGCGCGGCAGATCGCCGTGTTCTCGCTGTATAACGAAGTGCGTGCACACGTTCGTACCGCGCTCGTCGTGGCGGGCGGTGCGGCGCCCCGTGTGATGCCCGTACGTGAAGATCTCCGCACACGGCTTGGCTGGGGGCTCGTCTATCAGGTCGCGTCCCTGTCCGATGAGGACAAGATGGCCGCGCTGATCCAGGCCGCGCGCGAGCGCGGACTGCAGCTGTCCCCCGAAATCCCGCACTGGCTCGTCACGCGCCACTATCGCGACATGCCGAGCCTGATGGCCCTGCTCGACGCGCTGGACACCTATTCCCTCGAGCGCAAGCGCGCGGTCACGCTGCCGCTGCTGCGCGAGATGTTCGCCGAATTACGGGAGTGACACCGCCTCGGTTTCATCCTGCAACGCTCGTGCATCGCCCCCGCACCGGTCCGCCCGCCTGCCCCAATGAAGTCCGTAGCCGACCGGCTCATGCACCTTAAGGTAAAATCGCCGCCCATGAATCTGGCACTGTTTGACCTCGACCACACCCTGATCCCGACCGATAGCGACCACGAATGGGGCCGCTTCCTCGTCCGCATGGGCGTCGTCGATGAGGAATCCTATCGCCGCAGGAACGACGAGTTCTATGCGCAATACAAGGCGGGCACGCTCGACATCCAGGCGTTCCTGCGCTTTGCGCTGGCGCCGCTGGCCGCGAACCCGCGCGACCGCCTCGAGGAATGGCGCGGCCGCTTCATGCGCGAGGTCATCGACCCCGTCATCACGCCGCAGGCCCGCGCGCTCGTGTACAAGCACCTCGAAGCCGGCGACCTGTGCGCGGTGGTCACCGCCACCAACAGTTTCGTCACCGCGCCGATCACGGCCGCCTTCGGCATCAAGCACCTGATCGCGACCGAACCCGCAACCGCGGACGGCAAGCCCGACAGCGCCTTTACCGGCGAGGTGGCCGGCGTGCCGAGTTTCCGCGAGGGCAAGATCACGCGCGTCGAATCGTGGCTGAAGGGCCTCGGCGCGCGCTGGGAAGACTTCGGCACCACGACGTTCTACAGCGACTCCGCCAACGACCTGCCGTTGCTCGAGAAGGTCAGCGATCCGATCGCCGCCAACCCGGACGACCGCCTGCGCCACCACGCCGCCGCGGCCGGCTGGCGCATCATGGACCTGTTCTGACGTGATCAAGAAGCTCATCAACAGGCTCCTGGGCAAGCCAGGGCCCAAACAGCGTCTTCTCGGCCGCGCGCACACGCCGCGCATCGTCGGCGTGGAAGAACATCGCATCGATCCCTCGCTGATCTCGCGCAACGCGGTCAAGGTCACCTCCACGCTGCAGCAGGCCGGCTACCAGGCCTTTATCGTCGGCGGCGCCGTGCGCGACCTGCTGCTCGGCATCAAGCCGAAGGACTTCGACGTGGCGACCAACGCCACGCCGGACCAGGTGCAGGCGCTGTTCCGCCGCTCGCGCATCATCGGCCGGCGCTTCCAGATCGTCCACGTGACGTTCTACGGCGGCCGCGAGCAGGAGATCATCGAGGTCTCGACGTTCCGCGCCCTCGTGGATGCCGTGGCCAGCGAGACGCTGCCCGAGGGGCGCCGCCTCAAGCGCAGCGAGCTCGACAGCAAGACCCATGCGATCGATGCGTCGGGCCGCGTGCTGCGCGACAACGTCTGGGGCTCGCAGGCCGAAGACGCGGAACGCCGCGACTTCACGATCAACGCGATGTACTACGATCCGGCCGCGCAGACCGTGCATGACTACCATCACGGCATGGAAGACATCCGCGCGCGCACGCTGCGCATGATTGGCGACCCGGTCACGCGCTATCGCGAAGATCCCGTGCGGATGCTCCGCGTCGTGCGTTTCGCGGCCAAGACCGGCTTCACGATCGACGAACACACGCGCGAGCCGATCGCGGGCCTGGCCTCGCTGATCCACAATGTGCCGAGCGCGCGCCTGTTCGACGAGATGCTCAAGCTGCTGATGTCGGGCCACGCATGGGCTTCGCTGCAGGAGCTGCGCAAGGCGGGCCTGCACAAGGGCCTGCTGCCGCTGCTCGACGTGGCCATCGAGCAGCCGATGGGCCAGCGCTTCGTGCAGCTGGCGCTCGACAACACCGATCGCCGCGTGCAGGCCGGCAAGCCGGTATCGCCGGGCTTCCTGTTCGCGTCGTTGTTGTGGCACCACGTGCTGCAGCGCTGGGAGCGCCTGCGCGAGGAAGGCGAGCACCCCATCGCCGCGCTCAATACCGCGATGGACATGGTGCTGGAGAAGCAGACCGGCCAACTCGCGATCCAGCGCCGCTTCGTGACGGATATGCGTGACATCTGGGGCATGCAGCCGCGTTTCGAGAAACGCGTGGGCCGCATGCCGTTCCGGCTGCTCGAGTCGCCGCGTTTCCGCGCCGGCTTCGACTTCCTGCAACTGCGCTGCGAATCGGGCGAGCAGCCCGCGGAGATCGCGCAGTGGTGGGCCGACTTCCAGAATGCGCCGCCCGACCAGCGCGAGGATCTGATCGCCTCCGCGCGGCCGTCGCGCAACGCGCAGGCCGAGGCCGACGGCCCGGGCAGCGGCCCGGCAGGCGCCGTGAAGAAAAAGCGCCGTCGGCGCGGCCCGCGGAAATCGGATAAAGTCTCCACGCGGGGCGACACGGACGCGGCGGATGGGGGTCAGGCCGCAGAATCAGGGTCCGGCCGCGCCCAGCCGGAGGACACATAAATGACACTTGCCTATATCGGCATCGGCGCCAACATTGGCGATGCCCGCCAGGCACTGAAGGACGCGATCGTGTGCCTGGCCCAGCAGGTCGGCATCACGGTCGTGGCCAAATCCTCGTTCTATCGCACCGCGCCGGTCGACGCCGGCGGTGACGACTATTTCAACGCCGTGGTGAAGGTGGAAACACCGTTCACGGCGCCGCAGCTGCTTCGCATCTGCCATCACATCGAGGATCAGTTCGGACGCGAGCGGCCGTTTCGCAACGCGCCGCGCACGCTCGATCTCGACCTGCTGCTGTTCGGTGCCGACATCATCGACACCGAACCGCTGACGGTGCCGCATCCGCGCATCACCGAGCGCGCGTTCGTGCTGGTGCCGCTGGTGGAACTCGATCCCGAGCTCGTCATTCCGGGCCGCGGCCGCGCCGCCGATCATTTGCCGCGCGTACAGGACCAGCGCATCGAGAAGTTTTCCTCATGCAAGTGTCCGCGGCTCGCGCAACAGGGCGCCGCCGCTTCCTGAGCCGGTCCGCGCCGCGGACCTCGCCGTATTGCTGAATTCCTTCCAATCACGCGCGCCGACTCATGCTCGAACATCTCCGCCGCATCGTCATCGAAGGTCCCGTGGGTTCCGGCAAGAGCGCGCTGGCGCAGCGCCTCGCGCGCACCCTGCAGGCCGGCGAACTGCCCGACGGCGCGCGGCGCAGCCCGTTCCTCGAGCGGTTCTATCGCGAGCCGCAGCGTTATGCGCTGCCGATGCAGCTCTCCTGCCTCAACGCGCGCATCCAGCAGCTTGAACACTGGCACGCCGCGCTGCTGGCCACGCAGCGCATGGTCACCAATTTCCTCTACGAGCGCGATCGCCTCTACGCGGCGCTGACGCTCGAGGCCGACGAACTCGCGCTCTACGATGCGCTGGCCGCGCGCATGCCGCCGCGTCCGCAGCGCGCGGACCTCGTGATCATGCTGCAGGCCACGCCCTCGCTGCTGCGCGAGCGTATCGCGCGCCGCGGGCTGCCGGGCGAGTCCCATGTCGATGAAGCGTATCTGCAGCGCCTCGTCGATGCGTACGGCGAACTGTTCCATCGTTACGACGACGCGCCGGTCATGATCGTCGATACCGCGCATTTCAATCCGGTGGACAATGACGACGATTTCCGTACACTGATGTCGCGCATAGAAACGATGCGGGGCCGCAGAGCCTTCCTGAATTTCGCCGCGCGATAACGATACGGATTCCCATGAGCTACCTCCTCGACCCCTCCCGCAAGACCGTCACCCTCCCGAAGCTGCAGGCGATGCGCGATGCCGGCGAAAAGATCGTCATGCTGACCGCGTACGACTCGAGCTTCTCCGCGCTGCTCGATTTCTGCGGCGTGGAGGTGATTCTCGTCGGCGATTCGCTCGGCAACGTGATGCAGGGGCAGCAGACCACGCTGCCCGTCACGCTCGCGCACATGGTGTATCACACCGAATGCGTCGCGCGTGGCAACCAGACCGCGCTGCTGATGTCGGACCTGCCGTTCGGTACCTACGCCACGCCAGAGATGGCCTATGCGAGCGCCGTCGCGCTGATGCGCGCGGGCGCGCATATGGTCAAGATCGAGGGCGGCGAATGGCTGGCGCCGACCGTGCGCTTTCTCGTCGAGCGCAGCATTCCGGTGTGCGCGCATATCGGACTGACGCCGCAGTCGGTGCATGCGCTCGGCGGCTTCAAGGTGCAGGGCAAGACCGATGAGGGCGCGGCGCAGCTCAAGCGCGATGCGGTGTCGCTGCAGGAAGCCGGCGCGCAGATCGTGCTGATGGAAGCGGTGCCGGCCGCGCTGGCGGCCACGGTGACGTCGCTGCTGAAGGTGCCGACGATCGGCATTGGCGCCGGTGTCGATTGCACGGGGCAGGTGCTCGTGCTGCAGGACATGATCAATGTCTACCCGGGCCGCAAGGCGAAGTTCGTGCGCAACTTCATGGAAGGGCAGACGTCGATCGAAGGCGCGGTGCGCGCCTATGTGGCCGCGGTGAAGGATGGCAGCTTCCCCGCGCCGGAACACACGTTCTCGGCCTAGTACCGGCCCAGTACCCGGCCCAGTACCCGGCCTAGTACCCGGCCTGGGACGCGTCCACGACGACCGCCGTCATCGCGCCGCGCAGCGCGTTGCATACCACCACCCGCTGCGCGCGCGCGAACATCGCGCGCGTGATCGTGGCCTCGCGAGCGGGGCCGTCGAGCGTCGCGTCGCCCTGCCTAACACCTTGGCTGACACCTTGTTCCAGTAGTTGTGCACGCATCACGCCCGGCAGGATGTCCGCCGACAGCGGCGGTGTCAGCCACTCGCCGTCGATCTTCGCGAACACCGAACTGCGCCCGCCTTCGAGCAACTCGCCCCGCGTGTTGAAGAACAGCCGGTCGAATGCGCCGCGCCGCTCCGCGTCCTGCCACCCCGCGTCGTAGACCGCGCGCGCGCTCGTCTTGTAGCGCCGCAGCGGATCCGCGTCGGGCAATGGCTCCGCCGCGATATCGACCGCTACCGGCTGCGCCAGCGGCACAAGCGCACCGCTCGCAAAGGCGAGCGTGCCCGCCTTGTCCACGCTGACACGCAGACGCCAGTCGCCGTCGCCCAGCCGCACGGCCTCGGCCTGCACGGCGCGCGCCGCGGCTTCCGCATCGAATGCAAACCCGAACGCCGCCGCCGACGCGGCGAGTCGCGCCAGATGCCGCGACTGCGCGATGCACACGCCGTCGCGCGCGTGCATCGTCTCGAACAGCGTGAAACCCGGATCGTGCGCGGTAAGAAAGCGCGCCTTCCACCCGCATTCCGTATATTCGTCGGCCGCCACGCTGTCGTGCACGATGCCGCCGCCCACGCCCATCTCGCCGGCCCGCAAGCCGTCGTCCCCCATCGCATCGAGCACGAGCGTGCGAATCGCCACCGACATCGCGAACGCGCCATCGGGATCGAGCCAGCCGATCGCACCGGTATAAATGCCGCGCGGCGACGACTCGAGCGCCGCGATGATCTCCATCGTCCGGCGCTTGGGCGCGCCCGTGATCGACCCGCATGGAAACAGCGCGGCCATCAGGTCGCCGAAGCGTGTGCCGGCACGCGCTTCGGCCGTGACCGTCGACGTCATCTGCAGCACGCGCCCGAACGGCGTCACCGCGAACAGATCCGGCACCCGCACGCTGCCCGGCACCGCCACGCGGCCGAGATCGTTGCGCAGCAGATCGACGATCATCACGTTTTCCGCGCGGTTCTTCGGGTCGGCCGCGAGCGCGCGCGCGATCTCCGCGTCCTCCGCGGCATCGCCGCCGCGCGGCGCGGTGCCCTTCATCGGCCGCGCGAGCAGATGGCCGTTGCCGTCGTGCGCGACGAACAGCTCGGGTGACAGCGACGAGACCCAGCGGTCGCCGGGCAGCCGCGCAAGCACGCCGTACGGTACGGGCTGCGCCGCACGCAGTGCCGCATGCAGTGCCACGGGGTCGCCGAACATCGCGAACCGCAGCCGCTGTGTGAAATTGACCTGGTAGGTATCGCCGGCCTCGATCCAGTCGTGGATCCGGGCGATTGCGTCCGCATAGGCGGGCCACGGCGTATCGCTGCGCACGCCGAGCGCGCCGGCCGGTCCCGCCGCCGCGTTCGATGCGAGCCATGCACCGACATCGTCCGCGGTCATGCGCTGCAGCGTGCGGAACCACAGCACGCGCAGCGCGCCGTCATGGAACGGCAATGCGCCGCCCATGTGGACAGGTGCGCCAACCAGCGCGCCGCCGAACTCGTACGGCGCGAACAGCGTGGCATGGAGCCCCTCGCGCCAGCCCGCGCTCAGCAGCGCGTCGAGCGTCCGCACGTTCGCGCCGGCCGGCACGACATCTTCGCGAACGAAGTCCGTGTAGAGGCGCGATACCGGGTCTGCCGCGGGCGCGGTGGCATCGTCGAGCAGGACGAAGGGCGAACGGGAGAGGACGGGGACGGAAGAAGGCAAGGGGAAAGAAAAAGGGCAATGCGCGACGACGAAGCATTATCGCGCATTGCCCTCCTGACCCGGGGACAGGCTATCAGCTGAAGAAGCTCTTCACCTTGTCCAGCCAGGATTGCTCCTGCGGACTGTGGCGCGAACCGCCCTCGTGGACCGAGCGGTCGAACTGGCGCAGCAGTTCCTTCTGCGACTCGGTCAGCTTGACCGGGGTCTCGACGACCACGTGCACATAGAGGTCGCCCGGATAGCCCGAGCGCACGCCCTTGATGCCCTTGCCGCGCAGCCGGAACGTCTTGCCCGCCTGCGTGCCCTCGGGCACCGGGAACGACGCGCGGCCGTTCAGCGTCGGCACTTCGATATCGCCGCCGAGCGCCGCGGTCGCGAACGAGATCGGCATCTGGCAATGCAGATCGTCGCCATCGCGCTCGAACACCGCATGCGGCTTGATATGGACTTCGACGTACAGGTCGCCCGGAGGACCGCCGTTGATGCCCGGCTCGCCATTGCCCGACGACCGGATGCGCATGCCTTCGTCGATGCCCGCGGGAATCTTCACCTCGAGCGTCTTCTGCGACTTCAGCTTGCCCTGGCCATGGCACTTGGTACACGGCTTCGGGATGAACTTGCCGCTGCCGTGGCACTTCGGGCAGGTCTGCTGCATCGTGAAGAAGCCCTGCGACACCCGTACCTGGCCGACGCCGTTACACGTCGGGCAGGTTTCCACCGACGAACCCGGTTCCGCGCCATTGCCGTGGCAGTGGTCGCATTCGTCCCAGTGCGGCACGCGGATCTGCGCCTCGTGGCCATGCGCGGCCTGCTCGAGCGTGATCTCCATGCTGTAGCGCAGATCGGTCCCGCGATAGACCTGCGGACCGTTGCCGCGGCGCCCGCCGGCCTGCTGGCCGAAGATGTCGCCGAAGATATCGCCGAAGGCCTCGGCAAAGCCGCCGTAGCCCTGTCCGCCGCCGAAGCCGCCGGCCATGTTGGGGTCCACGCCCGCGTGACCATACTGGTCGTACGCGGCCTTCTTGTCCGCGTCCGACAGCATCTCGTAGGCCTCCTTGGCCTCCTTGAACTTGTCTTCGGCGTCCTTGTTGTCCGGATTGCGGTCCGGGTGGTACTTCATCGCGAGCTTGCGATAAGCCTTCTTGATCTCTTCGTCGCTCGCGTTCTTGCCTACCCCGAGCACTTCGTAGTAATCACGTTTTGCCATGGTGGCTCTTACCTGATAAATAAGCAAAAAGCCGAGCGCGGCATCCGGGTGCGGTTTTCACCGCGATCCTCGAATCTCCGTCGCCCGGCGTCGGGTCGGGGGCGGCGCCGGCATCACCCGCGCCGCCGCCCGTTCCCGCTTTACTTCTTGTCGTTGACTTCCTTGAATTCGGCATCCACGACGTTGTCGTCCTGCGGCTGCGCCTGCTGATGCGCACCGCCGGCACCCGCCGCGCCCGCATCGCCCGCCGCACCGGCCGCGCCAGCCTGCGCCTGCATATCGGCGTAGACCTTCTCGCCCAGCTTCTGCGCGGCTTCCGACAGCGCGGTCACCTTGGTATCGATTTCCGCCTTGTCGCCGCCACGGGCCGCTTCTTCCAGCTCGCGGATCGCGGCTTCGATCTTCTCCTTCTCGCCGGCTTCGAGCTTGTCGCCATGCTCGGTCAGTGCCTTGCGGGTGGAGTGGATCAGACCGTCGGCCTGGTTGCGCGCATCGGCGAGCTCGCGGGCCTTCTTGTCTTCCTCGGCGTTCGCCTCGGCGTCCTTCACCATGCGCTGGATCTCGTCTTCCGACAGACCGGAGTTCGCCTTGATGGTGATCCGGTTTTCCTTGCCGGTTGCCTTGTCCTTGGCGCCCACGTGCAGGATGCCGTTCGCGTCGATGTCAAACGACACCTCGATCTGCGGCGTGCCGCGCGGTGCCGGCGCAATGCCTTCGAGGTTGAACTCGCCCAGCAGCTTGTTGCCGGTCGCCATTTCACGCTCGCCCTGGTAGACCTTGATGGTCACCGCGGGCTGGTTGTCGTCGGCGGTCGAGAACACCTGCGCATGCTTGGTCGGGATGGTCGTGTTCTTCGTGATCATCTTGGTCATCACGCCACCCAGCGTCTCGATGCCCAGCGACAGCGGCGACACGTCCAGCAGCAGCACGTCCTTGCGGTCGCCCGACAGCACGGCACCCTGGATCGCGGCACCGACGGCCACGGCTTCATCGGGGTTCACGTCCTTGCGCGCTTCCTTGCCGAAGAACTCCTTGACCTGTTCCTGCACCTTGGGCATGCGAGTCATGCCGCCGACCAGGATCACGTCGTCGATGTCGCTCACGCGCACGCCGGCATCCTTGATCGCGATGCGGCAAGGCTCGATCGTGCGGGCGATCAGTTCCTCGACCAGCGCCTCGAACTTGGCGCGGGTGATCTTCAGGTTCAAGTGCTTCGGACCCGAGGCATCCGCCGTGATGTACGGCAGGTTGATTTCGGTCTGCTGCGAGCTCGACAGTTCGATCTTGGCCTTTTCGGCGGCTTCCTTCAGGCGTTGCAGCGCCAGCACGTCCTTCGACAGATCGACGCCCTGTTCCTTCTTGAACTCGCCGATGATGTAGTCGATCAGGCGCTGGTCGAAGTCCTCGCCACCGAGGAACGTGTCGCCGTTCGTCGACAGCACTTCGAACTGCTTCTCGCCGTCCACGTCCGCGATCTCGATGATCGAGATATCGAACGTACCGCCACCGAGGTCATACACGGCGATCTTGCGGTCGCCCTTCTCGTTCTTGTCCATGCCGAACGCCAGCGCGGCCGCGGTCGGCTCGTTGATGATGCGCTTGACGTCCAGGCCCGCGATGCGGCCGGCGTCCTTGGTCGCCTGGCGCTGCGAGTCGTTGAAGTAGGCCGGCACCGTGATCACGGCCTCGGTCACCGGCTCGCCCAGGTAGTCCTCGGCGGTCTTCTTCATCTTGCGCAGCACTTCGGCCGACACCTGCGGCGGTGCCAGCTTCTGGTCGCGCACGCCTACCCATGCGTCGCCGTTGTCGGCCTTGACGATGGCGTACGGCATCAGGCCGATGTCCTTCTGGACTTCCTTCTCTTCGAACTTGCGGCCGATCAGGCGCTTCACCGCGTACAGCGTGTTACGCGGATTGGTCACCGCCTGGCGCTTGGCCGGCGCGCCGACCAGGATTTCGCCATCTTCCATGTAGGCGATGATGGAAGGCGTCGTGCGAGCGCCTTCGGAATTCTCGATGACCTTCGGCGTATTGCCTTCCAGCACCGAAACGCAGCTATTGGTGGTACCCAAGTCGATACCGATGATCTTACCCATTTCTGTTCTCTCCTATTGAGCCCCGCGCTTTTGGGGGACTGCAATTCAACCTGAGTGCGAAATGTGGCCGTCCGAGGGCTTTTCAAGGGTCAAAATGACATTTCCGAGTAATTTTCTCGGTTATGCCATCCAACCCCGTCGCGTGTCATCGACCCGCCACACCCGCAGGGATTTGCCCGTTAAAGAGGCTTATTATTAACTTTTTCGTTCCCGCTGCCACAGGACGTCGCTGCCGCCCGCCGCGCGGTTCAGCACGCGAGCGAGCACGAACAGCAGGTCGGACAGCCGGTTCAGGTACTGGCGCGGCGCTTCGTTGAGCGCCTCCGTCGCGCCGAGCGCCACCAGTGCCCGCTCCGCCCGCCGGCAGACCGTGCGGCAGACGTGCGCCGCCGCCGCGGCACGCGAGCCGCCCGGCAGGATGAACTCGGCCAGGCGCGGCAGGGCGCCATTGTAATGTTCCAGCCACGTGTCGAGTTGCGCGACCTGCTCGGTCTGGAGCAGCGTGTAGCCTGGAATCGACAGTTCGCCGCCCAGGTCGAACAAATCGTGCTGTACCGCAACCAGTGCGTCGCGCACGTCGGCGGGCACGCCGGGCTCGGTCAGCAGCAACCCGATATGCGAATTCAGCTCGTCCACGTCGCCGATGGCGGCGATGCGCAGGCTGTTCTTGCCGGTGCGGCTGCCGTCGCCCAGCCCGGTGGTGCCGGCGTCGCCGGTGCGCGTGGCGATTTTCGACAGGCGGTTGCCCATGCGGTCTCCTTGGTGTCCGATGCGGTGTCGAGGATGGAATGCGCGCATTATGGCGCCGCATGGGAACGGCAGGAAGCCGCGCGCGGCCACGGGCGTAGAATGTCGGCATTCAAGAAGCCCGCCGGAGACGCCCGCCATGAACCACCCCACCCCTGCCTCCGCGCTCGCGCGCCGGCCGCTGCCGGATATCGTCGCGCAGACGCTCGCCGCGCGCTTCGGCGACCGCTTCACCACGTCCGCCGGCGTACGCGAGCACCATGGCCGCGACGAGTCGCCGTTTCCGCCCGAGCCGCCCGATGCCGTGGTGTTCGCCCAGACCACCGAGGAAGTCGCCGAGGTGGCCCGCCTGTGCAACGCGCACGCGGTGCCGCTGATTCCGTATGGCGCGGGCTCCTCGCTGGAGGGCCATCTGCTGGCCGTGGCCGGCGGCATCAGCCTGGACCTGTCCCAGATGAACCGCGTGCTCGCCGTGCAGGCGGAGGACCTGACCGCCACGGTGCAGACCGGCGTGCTGCGCAAGCAGCTGAATCAGGAGATCAAGGACACCGGACTGTTCTTCCCGATCGATCCGGGCGCCGACGCCTCGATCGGCGGCATGTGCGCGACGCGCGCGTCCGGGACCAACGCCGTGCGCTACGGCACGATGCGCGAGAACGTGCTCGCGCTGACCGTGGTGACTGCCGACGGCCGCGTCATCCGCACCGGTACCCAGGCCCGCAAGTCCTCGGCCGGTTACGACCTGACCCGCCTGTTCGTCGGCAGCGAGGGCACGCTCGGCATCATCACCGAGGTGACCGTGCGCCTGTATCCGCAGCCCGAGGCGATTTCCGCGGCCGTCTGCGCGTTCCCGAGCATGGGCGACGCCGTGCGCGCGACCATCGAGACCATCCAGCTCGGCGTGCCCGTGGCCCGCGTGGAATTCGTCGATGCGCTCGCCATCCGCGCGATCAACCGTCACGACAACATGACGATGGCGGAGACGCCGCACCTGTTCTTCGAATTCCACGGCACCGAGGCCGGCGTGCGCGAGCAGGCCGAGACCGTGCAGCAGATCGCCGCCGAGCATGGCGGACAGGGCTTCGAATGGGCCACCCGCCCCGAGGACCGCAGCCGGCTCTGGAACGCGCGCCATACCGCGTTCTTCGCGATGCTGCAGCTGAAGCCGGGCTGCAAGTCGGTGACCACCGACGTCTGCGTGCCCATCTCGCGCCTGGCCGAATGCGTGACCGAGACCGAACGGGACCTCAACGCCTCGGCGCTGCCGTGCCCCATCGTCGGCCATGTGGGCGACGGCAATTTCCACGTGGCGATCCTCGTCGATCCCGCGAAGCCCGAAGAAATGGCCGAAGCGGAGGCCATCAACCGCCGCATCGTCGAGCGCGCGCTGGCCATGGGCGGCACCTGCACCGGCGAGCACGGCGTGGGACTGCACAAGAAGGCGTTCCTCGTGCAGGAGCATGGCGAGGATGCGCTGGACCTGATGCGCGCCATCAAGGACGCGCTCGACCCGAACCACATCCTCAACCCCGGCAAGATCTTCAGCGCGGCGCGCTAGGCCGGGGGCGCAGAACATGGCATCGGTTTTCCATCGCGTCCCGCCGCTGCACCTGCTGATCGCGTTCGAGGCCGCCGCGCGGCTGGGCAGCTTCGCGCGCGCGGCCGAAGAACTGTCGGTGACACCCAGCGCCGTGTCGCACCGCATCAAGAACCTCGAGGAGCTCTGGGGCGAGGACCTGTTCGTGCGCTCCAACGCGGCGCTGCGGCTCACCGCGGCCGGCGCGCGCTACCAGCGCAACGTGCAGGATGCGCTCAAGTCCCTGAACGAGCTGGCCCGCCCCGAGTACAACAAGATGCGCACGCGCCTGCGCGTGGCCATTCCGCCCACGTTCGGGCGGCAGCACCTGGTGCCGCGCCTGCCCGAATTCGGCGCGCTCTACCCGCATATCGACCTCGAACTGCACCTGGCCATCCCGTTCGTGGACGTGAAGGCCGAGGACACCGACGTGGAGGTGCGCTACGGCACGGGCCGCTATCCGGACCTGCGCACCACGAAACTGCTCGTGGAGCCCGTATTTCCGGCCTGCGGGCGCGAGTATTACGACCGCATCAACGGGCGGTCGATCACGAAGCCCGCCGACCTCCATAACCTCGTGCTGCTGCGCAGTCCGCTCGAACCGTGGCGGCCGTGGTTCGAAACGGCGGGCCTCGACTGGCCGGAGCCGCAGACCGGGCCCCAGTTCAACGATATCGGCCTGCTGCTCGAGGCCATTGCGTCCAATCAGGGCGTAGCGCTCGTGCGCCAGCGCATGGCGCGCCAGTGGCTCGCGGCCGGCCAGATGGTGAAACTGCTCGATATCGAGTCCGTGTCCCCGCACGGCTACTACATCGTCGAGCGCGAGCAGGCGCCCCTCAAGCCCGAAGCGCGGTATTTCGTGGACTGGCTGCTGGGCCTCGACTGGTAACCCCTCTGCCCCGCTCCGGCGACTAATCTGGAGGGAGACATACCGGACTCGCGCCACGCGCGGCATGAGCAGTTTTGATCGGTCTGCCATGCCGAATTCACGTGGACAAACGCGCTCGCGGCGGAGGGGCTGCGCTATAGTCAGCGCACCCTGCCGGCCGCTACAGGAGTTGCCATGAACGCCCCGCAAGATGCCCAGACACTGATGAAGGACGCGCCCGACGCCGAGCAGCGCCGCGCGGCCCTGCTCGCCGGCCTCGCGCGCATCCTGCCCGACACCGCGATCCTGTGGAAATCCGAAGACACGGTGCCGTACGAATGCGACGGTCTCGCGGCCTACCGGCAGGTGCCCGATGCCGTGGTGCTCCCCGATACCGAGGATCAGGTCTGCGAAGTGCTGCGCCTGTGCCACAAGCTCGGCGTGCCCGTGGTGCCGCGCGGCTCGGGCACGAGCCTCTCGGGCGGCGCGATGCCGATCGCCGGCGGCCTCGTGCTGTCGCTCGCGAAGTTCAAGCGCATCGTCAAGGTCGATCCGCGCTCGCGCACGGCCGTGGTCCAGCCCGGCGTGCGCAATCTCGCGATCTCCGAGGCGGCCGCGCCGTTCAATCTGTACTACGCGCCCGATCCTTCGTCGCAGATCGCCTGCTCGATCGGCGGCAACGTCGGCGAGAACTCGGGCGGCGTGCACTGCCTCAAGTACGGCCTGACCGTGCATAACGTATTGCGCGTGCGCGGCGTGACCATGGAAGGCGATGTCGTGGTGTTCGGCTCGGAAGCGCCGGACGCGCCGGGGCTCGATCTGCTGGCCGCGGTCATCGGCTCCGAGGGCATGCTCGCGGTGGTGACCGAGGTGACCGTGCGGCTGATCCCCAAGCCCCAGCTCGCGCAGGTGATCATGGCCAGCTTCGACGACGTGGAGAAAGGCGGCAATGCGGTCGCCGACGTGATCGCCGCCGGCATCATCCCGGCGGGGCTCGAGATGATGGACCGCCCGGCCACGGCCGCGGTGGAAGAGTTCGTGCACGCGGGCTACGACGTCGAGGCCGCCGCGATCCTGCTGTGCGAGTCCGATGGCACGCCCGAAGAGGTGGCCGAGGAAATCGAGCGCATGAGCGAGGTGCTGCGCGCCTCGGGCGCGACGCGCATCACGGTGTCGCAGAGCGAAGCCGAGCGGCTGCGCTTCTGGAGCGGCCGCAAGAACGCGTTTCCGGCCGCGGGCCGCATCTCGCCCGACTACTACTGCATGGACGGCACGATTCCGCGCAAGCACATCGGCACGCTGCTCAAGCGCATCGAGCAGATGGAGCCCAAGTACGGGCTGCGCTGCATCAACGTGTTCCATGCGGGCGACGGCAACATGCATCCGCTGATCCTGTTCAATGGCGAAGATCAGGACGAGTGGCACCGCGCGGAACTGTTCGGCGCCGATATCCTCGAGTCCTGCGTCGAACTCGGCGGCACGGTCACGGGCGAGCATGGCGTGGGCGTCGAGAAGCTCAATTCGATGTGCGTGCAGTTCTCGCCCGCGGAACGCGAGGCGTTCTTCGGCGTGAAGGCCGCGTTCGATCCGGCGCGCCTGCTCAATCCGGACAAGGCGATTCCCACGCTCGCGCGCTGCGCCGAGTACGGAAAGATGCATGTGAAGCGCGGACTGTTGCCTCACCCTGACCTGCCGCGTTTCTGAAGGCCCTGCAGATACCGAAGTACCGATAACGACAACGAGACAACCCCCACAGCCTTCATGGAAGCGATTCTCGACGACTTTCGCGCGGCCATTCGCGCGGCCAACGAAACCCGTACCCCGCTGCGCCTGCGCGGCGGCGGCAGCAAGGATTTCTATGGCCAGACGCTGGCCGGCAGCGTGCTCGACACGACGGCCTACAAGGGCATCGTCGACTACGATCCGGCCGAACTCGTCATCACCGCGCGCTGCGGGACGCCGCTGACCGAGATCGAGGCCGCGCTGGCCGATTGCCGCCAGATGCTCGCCTTCGAGCCACCGCACTTCTGCGCGCCGGGCCTTGCCACGCTCGGCGGCGCCGTCGCGGCAGGCTTGTCCGGTCCGCGCCGCCAGTCGGCCGGCGCGCTGCGCGACTTCGTGCTCGGCGCGCAGCTGATGGACGGCCACGGCCAGGTCATGAGCTTCGGCGGGCAGGTCATGAAGAACGTGGCGGGCTACGATGTCTCGCGCCTGCTGGCAGGCTCGCTCGGCACGCTCGGCATCATCCTCGAGGTCTCGCTCAAGGTCATGCCGGTGCCGTTCGGCGATGCGACGCTGCGCTTCGCGGCCTCGCAGCAGGACGCACTCGATCGCCTCAATACGTGGGGCGGCCAGCCGCTGCCGGTGGCGGCATCGGTATGGCACGACGGCGTGCTGCACGTGCGCCTGTCCGGCGCCACCGCCGCGATCCGCTCGGCCTGCGAGAAGCTCGGGGGCGAACGCGTGCATGAAGCGGAGGCCGTGGCGTTGTGGCATACCCTGCGCGAACAATCGCATCCGTTCTTTGCGCCGGCGCACGATGGCGCGGCACTGTGGCGCATCGCCACGCCGACCACGGCGCCGATCCTGCCGCTGCCGGGCGCGCAACTGGTGGAATGGGGCGGCGGCCAGCGATGGTGGATCGCGCCCGCCGACGCCGGTGACAGCGCGGCCGAGGCCGTGCGCGCGGCCGCGCAGGCCGTCGGCGGCCATGCCACGCTGTTCCGCAACGGCAACAAGGACGCGGGCGTGTTCACGCCGCTTGCCTCGCCACTCATGGCCATCCATCAACGACTGAAGGCGACGTTCGATCCGGCCGGCATCTTCAACCCGCAACGCATGTATCCCGGTCTCTGAACCGCCACGCCAAGGTCCCCACCATGCAAACTACCCTGGCCGAATTCCTGCGCGACACGCCCGAGGGCGAGGAAGCCAAGTCGATCGTCGGCAAATGCGTGCACTGCGGTTTCTGCACGGCCACCTGCCCCACCTACCAGTTGCTCGGCGACGAGCTCGACGGTCCGCGCGGCCGCATCTATCTGATGAAGCAGATGCTGGAAGGTCATCCCGTGACCGAATCCACGCGCCTGCACCTGGACCGCTGCCTGACCTGCCGCAACTGCGAATCCACATGTCCGTCGGGCGTGCGCTACGGCCGCCTCGTCGACATCGGCCGCAAGGTCGTCGATGACGTGCTGGCCGATGCCGGCGTCGAGCGGCCCGCGAACGAGCGCTTCAAACGGTGGGCATTGCGCGAGAGCCTGACGCGGCCCGCGCTGTTCCGCCCCGCGCTGCGCATGGGGCAACTCGTGCGGCCGCTGCTGCCGCAGACGCTGCGCAACAAGGTGCCGGCGGCGGCGAAGATGGCCGCGCCCGGCAAGTGGCCCACCGCCACGCATGCGCGCAAGATGCTGCTGCTGGAAGGCTGCGTGCAGCCGGCGATGTCGCCCAATATCAATCCCGCCACCGCGCGCGTGCTGGACCGCCTCGGTGTGCAGACCGTGGTCGCGCGCGAGGCAGGCTGCTGTGGCGCCATCCGCTTCCATACCGGCGATCACGCGGGCGGCCTCGACAACATGCGCGCCAATATCGACGCATGGTGGCCGCATATCCAGGCCGGCGTCGAAGCCATCGTGATGAACGCGTCCGGCTGCGGGGCGATGGTCAAGGACTACGGCCATCTGCTGCGCGACGATCCGGCGTATGCCGAGCGCGCGGCGCGTGTGTCCGAACTCACGCGCGATATCTCCGAGATCCTGCCCGCGTTCTCCGACGAACTGCACCGGCTGGCCGGTGCCGTCCCGCGCAGCAGCCGGCGCATCGCGTGGCATCCGCCGTGCACGCTGCAGCATGGCCAGCAGATTCGCGGCAAGGTGGAAGGCCTGCTCACGGGCCTCGGCATCGAGGTCAAGCTCTGCGCCGACAATCACCTGTGCTGCGGCTCGGCTGGCACGTACTCCGTGCTGCAACCCGAGCTGTCCTACCGGCTGCGCGACGACAAGCTCGCCCGGCTACAGGCGACGTCGCCCGAGACCATCGTGTCCGCCAATATCGGCTGCATCACGCATCTGCAGAGCGGCACCGACACGCCGGTGATGCACTGGGTGGAACTCGTGGACCGGATGCTCGGCTAGGGCCCGTCAGGCGCCCGGGTCGGCGAGCAGCGTCTCGATATCGCCGCGGATTTCCTCGGGCTTGGTCGTCGGGGCGTAGCGTTTGAAGACGGTGCCGTCCCGGCGCACGAGGAATTTGGTGAAATTCCACTTGATGGCCTGCGTGCCGAGCACGCCGGGCTTCTCGGCGGTCAGCCAGCGATAGAGCGGATGCGCGTCGGCGCCATTGACGTCGATCTTCGCGAACAGCGGAAAGGTGACCTGGAAACGCGATTCGCAGAACGCGCCGATCTGCGCGGCATCGCCTGGCTCCTGCTTGCCGAACTGGTTGCACGGAAAGCCGAGTACCTCGAAGCCACGGTCGCCATATACGTCATGCAGCGCCTGCAGGCCCGTGTATTGCGGCGTGAAGCCGCATTCGCTGGCCGTATTGACGATCAGCAGGACCTTGCCGCGGAAGTCGGAGAGCGAGACCGGTTCGCCCGTCAGGGCATTCGCCTCGAATTGGTAGACGTTACGAATATCGTTGGTCATGGGGCGGACTCCTCGAAAAAGGAGCCGCCAGCATAACGCATTGCTCAGATCACGTTGAGGTGTTCGGTGCCCGCGGCGATGTCGGTATCGCGATGCCGCTTGCTGTGGAGCTTGATCATGAGCCGCAGATCGTTGAGCGAGTCCGCGTTCTTGAGCGCGTCCTCGTAGGCGATCTTCTCCGCCTCGTAGAGTTCGAACAGCGCCTGGTCGAACGAGATCATGCCCTGCTCGCGGGACTTCTTGATGACTTCCTTGAGCTCGTGGATCTCGCCCTTGAAGATCAGGTCCGCCACCATCGGGGTGCCGATCATGATCTCCACCGCGGGCACGCGGCCCTTCTGGCCCGCGCGCGGCAGCAGGCGCTGCGAGATCATGGCCTTGAGGTTCAGCGACAGATCGATCAGCAGCTGCTGGCGCTTCTCCTCGGGGAAGAAGTTGACGATCCGGTCGATCGCCTGGTTGGCATTGTTCGCGTGCAGCGTGGCCAGGCACAGGTGGCCCGTTTCCGCGTACTGCATCGCGTACTCCATCGTGTCGCGATCGCGGATTTCGCCGATCAGGATCACATCGGGTGCCTGCCGCAGCGTGTTCTTCAGCGCCACGTGCCACGACTCGGTATCGATGCCGACCTCGCGCTGCGTGATGATGCAGTTCTGGTGCGCGTGCACGTACTCGATCGGATCCTCGATCGTGATGATATGGCCGTACGAATGCGCATTGCGGTAGTCGAGCATGGCCGCGAGCGACGTCGATTTGCCCGAGCCCGTCGCACCGGTCACGATCACGAGGCCGCGCTTCGCCATCACGATGTCGTGCAGCGACTCGGGCAGGTCCAGATCCTCCACCGATGGAATGCGCGTGTTGATCGTCCGCACGACCATGCCGGCCTTGCCCTGCTGCACGAATGCCGACACGCGGAAGCGGCCCGCATTCGGTGCCGTGATCGCGAAGTTGCATTCGCTCGAGTTGTCGAACTCCTGCACCTGCCGCTCGTTCATGATCGAGCGCACGAGGCCCAGCGCCTGCGTCGGGTTCAGCGGCTGCTGGGAAACCGGCGTGATCTTGCCATCGACCTTGATGGCCGGCGGGAAATCGGACGTGATGAACAGGTCCGAGCCGCGGTTGTTGACCATCAGTTCCAGCAGGTCGTTGATGTACTTCGAAGCGGAATCTCGATCGAGCATCGCCCTGCCCTCCTCAGCCCATGAAGGCGTCGGGATTCTTCGCAATCGCCCGCGCGTCGTTGTAGTTGATCATGCCGCGCTTGATCAGGTCCGACAGGCACTGGTCGAGCGTCTGCATGCCGAGCCCGCTGCTCGTCTGCATCATCGAATACATCTGCGCGATCTTGTTCTCGCGAATCAGGTGGCGGATGGCAGGCGTCGCGATCATGATCTCGTGCGCCGCGGTCCGGCCATTGCCGTCGCGCGTCTTGAGCAGCGTCTGCGAGATCACGGCCTCGAGCGATTCCGACAACATCGTGCGGACCATGTCCTTTTCCTCGGGCGGAAACACGTCCACGACCCGGTCGATCGTCTTCGCGGCGGAGCTCGTGTGCAGCGTCGCGAAGACCAGGTGGCCCGTTTCGGCCGCGGTCAGCGCGAGGCGGATCGTTTCGAGGTCGCGCAGTTCGCCGACGAGGATCACGTCCGGATCCTCACGCAGCGCGGAGCGCAGCGCGTTCGCGAACGAATGCGTATGCGGACCGAGCTCGCGCTGGTTGATCAGGCTCTTCTTCGAGTTGTGCACGAATTCGATCGGGTCCTCCACCGTGAGGATGTGACCCATGTCGTTGTCGTTGCGGTGATCGACCATCGCCGCGAGCGTCGTCGACTTGCCCGAACCGGTCGGGCCCGTCACGAGCACGAGGCCGCGCGGTTTCATGCACAGGTCCGCGAATACCGCGGGCGCATGCAGATCGTCGAGCGTAAGCACCTTCGAGGGAATGGTACGGAATACCGCCGCCGCGCCGCGCTGCGTGTTGTAGGCGTTGACGCGGAAACGCGAGAGGCCGCCGATCTCGAACGAGAAATCGACCTCGAGCCGCTCTTCATAGGATTTGCGTTGCGAGTCGCTCATGATGTCGTACACCATGGCGTGGACATCCTTGTGCCCCATTGCCGCAACGTTGATACGGCGCATGTCGCCGTGGATACGCACCATCGGCGGCATATCTGCCGAGAGGTGGAGATCGGACGCCTTGTTCTTGACGGCGAAAGCCAATAGCTGCGCGATGTCCATCTATAATGACCCCACCCAAAAATAACTGCTTGTTGTTGTGTACTTCTTTGGTATGTTCGCCGGATTATGTCTGTAATCGCCGCCAACTTGCAAGCCGTGACAAAGCGCATCGCGGCGGCCACACAACAGGCTGGCAGAGACCCCTCCGCGGTGTTGCTGCTGGCCGTTTCCAAGACCGTTTCCCCTGCCGCCGTGCGGGCCGCCTTCGCGGCCGGACAGACCGCTTTCGGTGAAAACTATGTGCAGGAAGGACTGGACAAGATTGCCGCGCTCGACGATTTACGCGCACAAATCCAGTGGCATTTCATCGGCCCGCTGCAAAGTAACAAGACCCGGCCCGTCGCCGAACGATTCGACTGGGTTCACGCGATCGACCGCCTGAAAATCGCGCAGCGGCTGTCCGACCAGCGGCCCGAAGGCCTGCCGCCGCTGCAGGTCTGCATCCAGGTCAATATCAGCGGCGAAGACAGCAAGAGCGGGGTCGCCCCCGCCGAGGTGCTGGCGCTCGCGCGGGAGATCGCGGCCCTGCCGCGGCTGCGGTTGCGCGGGCTGATGGCGATTCCCGAAGCCGAGGACGATCCGGTTGCGCAGCGGCGGCCATTCGCGGCCATGCATGCGCTGCTGGCCACGCTGCGCGAAGCCGGCCTCGACGTGGACACGCTCTCGATGGGCATGTCCGGCGACATGGACGCCGCGATCGCCGAAGGCGCCACGATGGTGCGCATCGGCACGGCCATCTTCGGCGCGCGGCCGCCGAAGGACTGAAACGGACACGACGGGCCGCCTCACGCATTCCCACACTTTCTACGGACCAGACAACATGCTCGATACCCTTACCTTCGGCTTCCTCGGCGGCGGCAATATGGCGTCCGCGCTGATCGGCGGGCTGATCGCGCGCGGCGTGCCGGCCGCGTCCATTCGCGTGGTCGATCCGTTCGCCGAGGCGCGCGAGCGCCTGGCGCGCGTATTTGGCGTGCAGACGCTCGAGGCACCCGACGCGGCGTTCGGCGGCAGCGATGTACTGGTCCTCGCCATCAAGCCGCAACAATTCCATGAAGCGGCCGCGCAACTCGCGCCCCAGATGGCTGCGCGCCAGGGCGGCGGCGGTCTCGTGATCAGCGTGGCGGCCGGCATCCGGCTCGAGGACATGCAGCGCTGGTTTGGCGGCCATGCGCGCCTCGTCCGCGCGATGCCGAACACGCCGGCCCTCGCGGGCATGGGCATGACGGGCCTGGCCGCCGTGGCCGGGCTGTCCGCGCAGGACCGCGACATCGCGACCGCGGTCGCCGAAGCCGTGGGCCAGTGCATCTGGGTGGAGGGCGATGCGCAGATCGACGCCGTCACGGCGATCTCGGGCAGCGGCCCGGCCTACGTGTTCTATTTCATCGAGGCGATGGAGCGCGCGGCGACCGAACTCGGCCTGACCGCCGAACAGGGCCGCAAGCTCGCGGTGCAAACGTTCCGCGGCGCCGCGTCGCTCGCGGATCAGTCCACGGAACCGGTGGCCACGCTGCGCGAGCGCGTGACGTCGAAGGGCGGCACCACGTACGCGGCGCTGACGACGATGGATGCGGGCGGTATCGCGGACGTATTCGTGCGCGCGATGCATGCCGCGGCGGCACGCGGCAAGGAAATGGGGGCGGAATTCGGACGGGCGCGGAGCGCGGACGAGAATAAGGCCGGAAACCCGTAACGCTTATTTCAGTGCATAGGCCAGCGCGGTGCCGGCAAAGAGGCAGGCACCGAGCCAGTTGTTATGGCGAAACGCGGTCATGCACTGCATGCGGTCGCGCCCGCGAATCAGCGTGTAGTGATAGATCGCGCAGCCGACCGCGGCGAGCACGCCGGCCTGATACGGCCAGCCCAGCGAGAGCTGGACACCGACCCACGCCATCGTGATGAGGAACACCGCGTAGCACAGCATGATCGCGGCCACGTCGAAGCGGCCGAACGTGATGGCCGACGTCTTCATGCCGATCAGCAGGTCGTCGTCGCGATCGACCATCGCATACGCGGTGTCGTAAGCCACCGACCAGAACGCATTGGCGGCCAGCATCACCCATGCCACCGGCGGCACCGAACCCTGCACGGCCGCATAGGCCATCGGCATGCCAAACCCGAACGCGATACCGAGGTATGCCTGCGGAATCGCGAAGAATCGCTTGAAGAACGGATAGCTGCCAGCCAGCACCACCGCAATCACCGACAGCCATTTGGTCAGCGCGTTGAGCGGCTGGATCAGCGCGAACGCCACGAGCGCGAGCGCCGCGGCAATGGCCAGCGCTTCCCATCCGGCGATCAGGCCCGCCGTCAGCGGCCGTTCCTTCGTGCGCTTGACGTGCTTGTCGAAGTCGCGATCGGCCCAGTCGTTCATCGCGCAACCCGCGGAACGCATAAGAAAGGTGCCGATAAAGAAAATCGCGAAGATGCCCAGGTCGGGCACGCCGTCCGAGGCCATCCACAGCGCCCACAGCGTCGGCCACAGCAGCAGCAGCGTGCCGATGGGCTTGTCGATGCGGATCAGCCTGGCATAGAGCGCCAGGCGGCTGGGCTGGTGGGGGGCGGCGGCGGGCTGGGACATGAGGATATGGGGGCAAGAACGAAAAACGCGCCCCGGCATTGTAAGCCGGGGCGCGTTTCATGACATCGGCCGGGCAGATATCAGGCCAACATCGCGCGCAGCATCCACGCGGTCTTCTCGTGCGTCTGCATGCGTTGCGTCAGCAGGTCCGCCGACGGCTCGTCGCCGGCGGCGTCGATCGCCGGGAACAGCGAGCGCGCGGTGCGCACCACGGCTTCCTGGCCTTCGACCAGCTTGCGGATCATTTCGGTGGCTTCGGGCACGCCCTCTTCCTCGGGAATCGACGACAGCTTCGCGTATTCCTTGTAGGTACCCGGTGCCGGGTAACCGAGCGCGCGAATGCGCTCGGCGATGGCGTCGACGGCCAGTGCCAGTTCCGTGTACTGCGTCTCGAACATCAGATGCAGCGTGTTGAACATGGGACCCGTCACGTTCCAGTGGAAATTATGGGTCTTGAGGTAGAGGGTGTACGTATCCGCGAGCAGCTTCGACAGCCCTTCAGCAATCTTCTTGCGGTCCTTGTCGGAAATACCGATGTTCACGCTCATCTCGTTCTTCTTTGCCATGGTAGGTCAGCTCCGTTCCGGTAATGCGGGTCATGCCACGAGGAAATTACCCACGAGGGGTTGCGGCCATTATCGCATCGGATGTTATACAGGCACCACTATCCGCCGGTACTAGCCGGGGGACTTCAGGTAGCCAGCGCGGCGAACGCGCGCGCCGCATCGACGAACATCGCCATCGCGCCCAGCGCGACGACGGCCATCCCGATTTCCTTGCGGTAGAGCTTGAGGCGAAGCCGCGCGGCTTCCTGAGCGCGCGGCGCCGTGGCGGCGTCCTGACGGAGCGCGGCGTAATCTTCGATGAACAGCTTGACCATGATGCACCTCCCTGAATGCGATAAGGGAAGTCTACCTAACACTATCGAAAGTCAGAATTTGTTTGTTTCTAACTATCGAATAGGTAATGGCTATGCGGCGACGGCTTCCTGGAGCGGGCTGTCGGAGATGCGGCGGATGCCGGGCAGTTCGCAGGCGGCCACCGCGGTCGCCAGCGCTTCCATGGCGGGCAGGCGCGTGAAGCTCTTGCGCCATGCCAGCACCACGCGGCGATCGGGGACCGGATCGGCGAACGGCACATAGGCGAGCAGGTCGTTGCGCGGCTTGAGGTCGGGCACCGACGTGCGCGGGAGCACCGTGATGCCGACCCCGCTGGCGACCATATGGCGGATCGTTTCGAGCGACGAGCCCTCGAACGTCTTCTGGATGCCGTCCGCGGCCTGCGAGAACCGCGATAACTCGGGGCATACGCCCAGCACGTGATCGCGGAAGCAGTGGCCGCTGCCGAGCAGCAGCATGGTCTGCTGCTTGAGTTCGTCGGGGTCCACATGGCTCTGCGTCGCCAGCTGGTGGCCGCGCGGCACGGCCACGACGAACGGCTCGTCGTAGAGCGGGCGCACGGTCAGGCCGGAGTCGGGGAACGGCTCGGCCATGATCGCGCAGTCGATCTCGCCCTGCTTGAGCAGTTCGATGAGCTTGTTCGTGTAGTTTTCCTGCAGCATCAGCGGCATCTGCGGGACGGTCTCGATCATCTGCTTGACCAGCATCGGCAGCAGATACGGCCCGATCGTATAGATGACGCCGACGCGTAGCGGACCGGCCAGCGGGTCCTTGCCCTGCTTGGCGATCTCGCGGATGGCCATGGTCTGTTCGAGCACGCGCTGCGCCTGCGCCACGATCTGCTCCCCGATGGCGGTCACCGAGACTTCCGACGTGCCACGCTCGAAGATCTGCACGTTCAGCTCGTCCTCGAGCTTCTTGATGGCTACCGAGAGGGTCGGCTGCGACACGAAGCACGCTTCCGCCGCGCGGCCGAAGTGGCGTTCGCGAGCGACGGCGACGATGTACTTGAGTTCGGTGAGCGTCATGACTTATCAGGTTCGGTTAAGCGATAGATTTTAGCTTCTATTGCCGTCGCTGTCAGACCGGCGCGCGAAAGTCCTTCGCGCGTCACAAAATCAGGCCTTCAGGAAATGCTCGCGGCCGCCCAGCCAGCGCAGCAGATGCGCCTCCGTGGCCTCCGGATAATGCGCCAGCATTGCCTCGGCCGCCTCCTGCGCGTATTCCACGAGCCACGCGTCCGTTTCCAGGTCCGCAAAACGCAGCATCGCCTCGCCGGACTGGCGCGCGCCCAGGAATTCGCCGGGCCCGCGAATCTGCAGGTCACGCCGCGCGATCTCGAAGCCGTCCGTGGTCTCGCGCATCGTCGCCAGCCGCTCGCGCGCGGTCGGCGACAGCGGCCCCTGATACATGAGCAGGCACACCGATTCGGCCGTGCCGCGCCCCACGCGGCCACGGAGCTGGTGCAGCTGCGCCAGCCCGAAGCGTTCGGCATGCTCGATCACCATGAGCGACGCGTTCGGCACGTCCACGCCCACTTCGATCACCGTCGTGGCCACGAGCACCTGCAGGCGCCCGGCACTGAATTCGTCCATCACGGCGGCCTTCTCGGCCGGCGGCAGACGGCCGTGAACCAGCCCGACACGCAGGTCGGGCAGCGCGGCCACCAGCGTCTCGTAGGTTTCCACCGCGGTCTGCAGCTGCAGGGCTTCGCTCTCCTCGATCAGCGGGCAGACCCAGTAGACCTGCCGGCCTTCCGCGGCCGCATGGTGCACGCGCTCGATGACCTCGTCGCGGCGCGCGTCGTTGACGAGCCGCGTGACGATCGGGGTGCGGCCCGGCGGCAGCTCGTCGATCACGGATACGTCGAGATCCGCGTAATAGGTCATGGCCAGCGTGCGCGGGATCGGGGTGGCCGACATCATGAGCTGATGCGGGACGCGCTCGTCGGCAACGCGTTCGCCCTCGGCGGCCTTGCCGCGCAGCGCGAGCCGCTGGGCCACGCCGAAGCGGTGCTGCTCATCGACCACCGAGAGGCCGAGCCGCGCAAACCGCACGGTGTCCTGGATCAGGGCATGGGTGCCGATGACGAGCCGCGCCTCGCCCGACTCCACGCGCGCCGCGGCCTCGCGTTTCTCGCGCGCCTTGAGGCTGCCCGCGAGCCAGACCACAGCCACGCCGAGCGGCGCGAGCCACGCGGACAGCTTGCGGTAGTGCTGTTCGGCGAGGATTTCGGTGGGCGCCATCAGCGCGGCCTGATACCCCGCGTCGATGGCCTGGCACGCGGCGAGCGCGGCCACGACGGTCTTGCCGCTGCCCACGTCGCCCTGCAGCAGCCGGTGCATCGGATGCGGGTGCGTCATGTCGGCGGCGATCTCGGCGACCACGCGCTGCTGCGCGCCGGTCAGCCCGAACGGCAGCGCCGCGAGGAAGCGCGTCCGCAGCTGGTCCTGCACCGGTGGCATCGAGGGCGCCGTCTTTTCCCGGCGCGCGGCCTGCGAGCGGCGCAGCGAAATCTGCTGGGCGAGCAACTCGTCGAACTTGATCCGCTGCCATGCTGGATGCGAACGGTCCGCGAGCGCGGCCTCGCTTTCCCCCTGCGGCGGGTTGTGCAGCAGCCGCAGGCAATCCGCGAGCGGGGCAAGGCGCAGACTGGCGAGCGGGCCGCGCAACAGCGGCTGCGGCAGCGTCTCGGGCATCGGCGTGCGCTGGAGCGCGCCGCCGATGGCCTTGCGCAGATAGGCCTGCGAAATGCCAGCCGTGGCCGGATAGACGGGCGTCAGGCGGTCCGGCAGACCTTCGCCCTCGGCGACGGGACGGACGGTCGGATGGACCATTTCGGCCCCGAAGAAGCCGCCACGCACGTCGCCGCGCACGCGCAGCCGCGCGCCTTCGGCCATCTGCTTGGTCTGGCTGCCGTAGAAATTGAGAAAGCGCAGCGTGAGTTCGCCGGTCTCGTCGGCAATCTTGACCACGAGCTGGCGGCGCGGCCGGAACGTGACTTCGTTCGAGACCACCTCGCCTTCCACCTGCGCCGCGATACCCGCGCCGGCACGGGCGATCGCGTCGCGAATCGTCAGGATCGACGTCTCGTCCTCGTAGCGCATGGGCAGATGCAGCACCAGGTCCACGCTGCGGCGCAGCCCGAGCTTGGCCAGCCGCGCGGCGGCGGTGGACGGCTTGGCCGCCGCCTTGGGCGCCGGGCTGGCTTCCTGCGTCGGTTCGGCGGCGTCGGTGGCCCGGGCGGACCGGGTGGCGTTACCTGCTGCTGGCATCGGGTGCGCGTTCGAGGGGTGTATGTACAATGTCGGACCCGCCGATTGTACCCATGCCGCCCGCGGCACTCCGTTCCAGATTCGTTGTTTGCCTGCCATGCCCACGCCTCCCGCGTCCGCCCTGACGCTATCCGACTTCGATTTCCCGCTGCCGCCCGAGCTGATCGCGCAGTCCGCCCTGCCCGACCGTAGCGCCAGCCGGCTGCTCGTGGTCGAGCGCACCGCGCCGGAAGACACCGCGGAGGCCGTGCGCATGCGCGATCGCGCGTTCAGCGACATCGTCGAATACCTGCGTCCGGACGACCTGCTCGTGTTCAACGACACGCGCGTGATCAAGGCGCGCTTTTTCGGCCAGAAGCCCAGCGGCGGCAAGGTCGAGGTGCTCGTCGAACGCGTGATCGACACCGATACGGTGCTGGCGCAGGTGCGCGCCTCGAAGACGCCGCCCGAAGGCAGCCAGCTGCATCTCGCCGATGGCGCCTTCGCGGTGACCGTGGGCCCGCGCGTGGACCAGTTCTTCACGCTGCGCTTTCCCGCGCCCGCGCTGGACCTGATCGAGCGCTACGGCCGCCTGCCGCTGCCGCCGTACATCACGCACGACCCGGACGCCTACGACGAGACGCGCTACCAGACCGTCTACGCGCGCAACCCCGGCGCGGTGGCCGCGCCGACCGCGGGCCTGCATTTCGACGACGCGCTGTTCGCGCGGCTCGATGCGCACGGCGTGCGCCGCGCGTTCCTCACGCTGCACGTCGGCGCGGGCACGTTCCAGCCCGTGCGCACCGAGAACATTGCCGAGCACCGCATGCACTCGGAGTGGTACGCCATCTCCGAGGAGCTCGCGCAGGCCGTGCGCGAGACGCGCGCGCGCGGCGGCCGCGTGATCGCCGTGGGGACCACCTCGCTGCGCGCGCTGGAGTCCGCCGCCGCCGAAGACGGCTCGCTTGCGGCCGGCAGCGGCGATACGGATATCTTCATCACGCCCGGCTACCGCTTCCGCCTGATCGACGCGCTGATCACCAATTTCCACCTGCCGAAGTCGACGCTGCTGATGCTGGTCTCGGCGCTCGCCGGCGTGGAAGCGATCCGCGCCGCCTACCGCCACGCCGTGGACGCACGCTACCGCTTCTTCAGCTACGGCGACGCGATGCTGCTGACCCGCCGGCCCTGACACACGGATCCCCCATGCTCAATTTCGAACTGATCACGACCGACGGCGCCGCGCGGCGCGGCCGCGTCACCCTGAACCACGGCGTCGTGGAGACGCCGATCTTCATGCCCGTGGGCACCTATGGCTCGGTCAAGGCGATGTCGCCGCTCGAGCTCAACGAGATCGGCGCGCAGATCATCCTCGGCAATACGTTCCACCTGTGGCTGCGCCCGGGCCTCGACGTCGTCGGCGCGCATGACGGCCTCCATCGCTTCATCGGCTGGGACAAGCCGATCCTGACCGATTCGGGTGGCTTCCAGGTGTTTTCGCTCGGCGACCTGCGCAAGATCACCGAAGAGGGCGTCACGTTCGCGTCGCCGATCAATGGCGACAAGCTGTTCCTCTCGCCCGAGATCTCGATGCAGATCCAGCGCACGCTGAACTCGGACATCGTGATGCAGTTCGACGAGTGCACGCCGTACGAGATCGATGGCCGCCCGGCCACGCACGAGGAGGCCGCGCGCTCGATGCGCATGAGCCTGCGCTGGGGCAAGCGTTCCCGCGAAGAATTCGATGGCGGCAAGCTCGGTCCCAACCCCAACGCGCTGTTCGGCATCGTCCAGGGCGGCATGTTCGAGGACCTGCGCGACGAGTCCCTGGCCGGCCTTTCGGACCTCGACTTCCACGGCTACGCCATCGGCGGGCTGTCCGTGGGGGAGCCGAAGGAAGACATGATGCGCGTGCTCGCGCACGTGGGTCCGCGCCTGCCCGCCGACAAGCCGCACTACCTGATGGGCGTGGGCACACCCGAGGACCTCGTCGCGGGCGTGGCCGCGGGCGTGGACATGTTCGACTGCGTGATGCCGACGCGGAACGCGCGCAACGGCTGGCTGTTCACGCGCTTCGGCGACGTCAAGATCCGCAACGCCATCCACCGCAGCGACCAGCGCCCGCTCGACGAGCAGTGCGGCTGCTATACGTGCCGCAACTTCTCGCGCGCGTATCTGCACCACCTGTACCGGCTGGGCGAGATCCTCGGCGCGCGCCTGAACACGATCCACAACCTCTACTACTACCTCGAGCTCATGCGCGAGATGCGCGAGGCCATCGAGGAGCACCGCTTCGAGGCGTTCCGCCGGCAATTCGCCGAACATCGCGCCCGCGGCGCGCAGTAGCGCGCGGAAGACGCGCAGTCGCCGCAACGCCAAATCTGACCGGGCGCGCGAACTTTTCGGCGCCCGGCTGTCGAATTCCGGGGCTCCGCGGGCGTGCCGGCGTCACCTGACGCCAAGCCGTCCGAACGCCCCCGAACAAACCCGCAAATCGCCCTAGAATGCACTGGCGGGACATAGACCGGGTGATAGAATGCCCGATTCCCAGATTGATATTTGTGACGGAGAAGTAACGTGCTGATTTCGAACGCCTTTGCCCAGACTGCCAGCGCCGGTGGCGCGGCAGGTGGCCTGATGAGCTTCCTGCCCATCATCCTGATGTTCGCGGTGCTCTGGTTCATCATGATCCGCCCGCAGATGAAGCGTCAGAAAGAGTCCAAGGCCATGCTGGAAGCCCTGGCAAAGAACGACGAGGTCGTGACGGCTGGCGGCATCCTCGGCCGCGTCACCAAGGTGAACGAGAACTACGTAACGCTGGAAATCTCGGAAGGTACCGAGATCACGGTCCAGAAGAACGCCGTCACCACGGTGCTGCCCAAGGGTTCGCTGAAGTCGCTCTGACCGGCGCGTCTTCCCCGGCAAACCGCAATCCGGCGCGCGGCTGACATTTCCCTGTCATCCGCGCGCCCCCGCAGCCGCCTGTACCAGCCAGACGGGTCCGCGAGGCCCCGCCAGGACTGCCAGGCGGCTGTTTGCCAACCGGTCCGGCCATGCCGAGCCGCTTTCCGCGGCGACCCGGCAGGCCGAATCGCAACGACTGGCCAAAGATGAATCGTTATCCGCTTTGGAAATACATCGTGATCCTGGTGGCGCTTGCCATCGGCATCATCTACACGCTGCCGAACTTCTTCGGCGAGGCCCCCGCTGTCCAGGTGTCTTCGGGCAAGGCCACGGTCAAGGTCGACCTCTCCATGCAGAAACGCGTGGAGGACGTGCTGGCGCAGAACCAGCTGCACCCTGACGGCGTGTTCTTCGACGTCTCGGGCCAGTCCGGCTCGATCAAGGCGCGCTTCCGCACGACCGACGATCAGCTGAAGGCCAAGGACGTGCTGTCGCACGCGCTGAACCCCGACGCGAACGATCCGACCTACGTGGTCGCGCTGAACCTGCTGTCGGGCTCGCCGCAATGGCTGACCTCGCTGCACGCGCTGCCGATGTACCTGGGCCTGGATCTGCGCGGTGGCGTGCACTTCCTGCTGCAGGTGGACATGAAGGGCGCGGCCGACAAGAAGCTCGACAGCCTGTCCGGCGACGCGCGCACGCTGCTGCGCGACAAGAACATCCGCCACGGCGGCATCGAGCGCGATGGCGAACGCCTGACCGTGCGCTTCAGCAACGCCGCCGACGCCGACCGCGCGCGCGGCGTGCTGGCCGACAACCTCCGCGAACTCGCATTCACGAACGACGGCAACAATATTGTCGGCACGTTCACGGAAGCCGCGCGCCGCGCGGTGCAGGACGCCGCCGTCAAGCAGAACATCACCACGCTGCACAACCGCGTGAACGAACTCGGCGTGGCCGAGCCGGTGATCCAGCAGCAGGGCTCGGACCGCATCGTCGTGCAGCTGCCGGGCGTGCAGGACACCGCCAAGGCCAAGGACATCATCGGCCGTACCGCAACGCTCGAGGCGCGCCTGGCCGATCCGGACGCGCCGCGCAACCCGCGCGCGGGCGACCCGGTGCCGTTCGGCGACGAACTGTTCACGCAGGGCAACGGCGCGCCGGTGATTCTGCGCAAGCAGGTGATCTTTACCGGCGACCGCATCGAGAGCGCGTCCGCGGGCTTCGACCAGAACCAGCGTCCGTCGGTCAATATCAAGCTCGACGCCCAGGGCGGCCGCGTGCTGCGCGACGTGTCGCGCGAGAACATCGGCAAGCCGATGGGCATCGTGCTGTTCGAGAAGGGCAAGGGCGAAGTGCTGACCGTGGCGACGATCCAGTCCGAACTGGGTTCGAGCTTCCAGATCACCGGTTCCTACTCGACCGAAGCCGCGAACGACCTCGCGCTGCTGCTGCGCGCCGGTTCGCTGGCCGCGCCGATGGACATCATCGAGGAACGCACGATCGGCCCGTCGCTCGGCGCGGACAACATCCAGAAGGGCTTCGACTCCGTGGCCTACGGCTTCAGCGCGATGGCCGTGTTCATGGTGCTGTACTACATGCTGTTCGGCGTGTTCTCGGTGGCCGCGCTGGCCGTCAACCTGCTGTTGCTGATCGCAGTGCTGTCGATGCTGCAGGCCACGCTGACGCTGCCCGGCATTGCCGCTATCGCGCTGGTGCTCGGTATGGCCATCGATGCGAACGTGCTGATCAACGAGCGGATTCGGGAAGAGCTGCGCGCGGGTGCCTCGCCGCAGATGGCCATCGCGATCGGCTTCGACCGCGCATGGGCCACGATTCTCGACTCCAACGTCACCACGCTGATCGCGGGCCTCGCGCTGCTGGCCTTCGGTTCCGGTCCGGTGCGTGGCTTCGCTGTCGTGCACTGCCTGGGTATTCTCACGTCGATGTTCTCGGCGGTCTTCTTCAACCGCGGGCTCGTGAACCTCTGGTACGGCCGCAAGAAGAAGCTGCAAAGCGTGTCGATCGGCCAGATCTGGAAGCCGGGTGCCGAGGCGCCTGCCGCCAAGCCGCCCGTCGCGAAGTAAGAGGACACAGAGGACAACATCATGGAATTCTTCCGCATCAAGCGCGACATTCCGTTCATGAAGCACGCGTTGGTCTTCAACGTGGTGTCCTTCCTGACGTTTGCCGCAGCCGTCTTCTTCCTCTTCCACAAGGGCCTGCACCTGTCGATCGAATTCACGGGCGGTACCGTGATGGAGGTCAACTACCAGCAGGCCGCCAACCTGGAGCAGATTCGCGGCCAGGTGGGCAAGCTCGGCTATACCGACGTGCAGGTGCAGAACTTCGGCACCTCGCGCGACGTGATGATCCGCCTGCCGCTCCAGAAGGGCGCGGACGGCAAGCCGGTGACCTCGGCCGAGCAAAGCCAGCAGGTCATGACCTCGCTGCAGGCGGCGACGCCTGACGTCAAGCTCCAGCGCGTCGAGTTCGTCGGCCCGCAGGTGGGCAAGGAACTGGCCACCGACGGCCTGCTGGCGCTGCTGTGCGTGGTGATCGGTATCGTCATCTACCTGTCGTTCCGCTTCGAGTGGAAATTCGCGGTCGCGGGCATCATCGCCAACCTGCACGACGTGGTGATCATCCTCGGCTTCTTCGCGTTCTTCCAGTGGGAATTCTCGCTGTCGGTGCTCGCGGCGATTCTCGCGGTGCTCGGCTACTCCGTGAACGAGTCGGTGGTGATCTTCGACCGGATTCGCGAGAACTTCCGGAAGTACCGCAAGATGACCACGCACGAGATCATCGATAACGCGATCACAAGCACGATCTCGCGGACCATCATCACCCACGGCTCGACCGAAATGATGGTGCTGTCGATGTTCTTCTTCGGCGGCCCCACGCTGCACTACTTCGCGCTCGCGCTGACGGTCGGTATCCTGTTCGGTATCTACTCGTCGGTGTTCGTGGCCGCGGCACTCGCGATGTGGCTCGGCGTCAAGCGCGAGGACCTCGTCAAGGGCGAGAAGAAGGGCGGCGAGAATACGGATCGGAACGATCCGAACTTCGGCGCGCAAGCCTGACGACGATTCCAGTACCAGAAAAAACGCCCGGGATATCCCGGGCGTTTTTGTTTGCGGCCAGTGGAACGAAGCGGCTTACGCTTCCAGCATCTTCTCGATCCACACCGCCAGACGGTCGGGCGCGAACCAGTCGCCCCGGGTACCGACACGTGCGGAAATCGTATCGCCTTCGCGCACCAGCTGCAGCGCGCCGCCGGCTTCCTCGATCCACAGCAGCACCGCCAGCCAGCTCGTATGCGCGGGCGACACCGCATCGTCTACCGGCTTCTCGATAAACTCGGCAAGCAGGGCCGGCGTGGTCCACGTCACGACGTCACCGTCCCGGCGCACGGCCTCGCCCACCACCTCGGCCAGCACCGCCGTCACATCCGCGGCGCTCCTTCCGGCAAGCTTCGTGCGCAGTTCGGCCAGCCGCGCTCCGACCGCGTGGCCGAACGCCCCGCTGCGCTGGCTTTCGGCACCGACCAGATCGGCATAATCGACGCGGTTCCAGTCCGGTTCCGGATTCTTCGCACCGGCCAGATCGGCACCGGCCAGATATGTCTCCACGGGCTGGAAGCGGCCCGGGCCGATCAGGCTCGCGGCCAGCGCCTGGACCATGCCGATGCGCGCGGCCAGGGTCTGCTTCTGCATCACCGACAGCTTTTCGCGCACGAGCTGGTCACGCTCGCGTCGCAGGCCCGACAGCTCGAGCGCCTGCTTGAGCTCCATGCGCAGCGCGGTAATGTCCCACGGCTTCTTGATATAGCGGTGGATCTGGCCCTGGTTCACCGCCTCGACGGTCTGGTCGAGTTCCGAGTACGCCGTGGTCAGGATCCGCACGATATGCGGGTAGCGTTCGCGCGCGTAGCGCAGCAGCTCGTTCCCGTATTCGCCGGGCATGCGCTGGTCCGACACCAGCACGGCGAGGCTGTCGCCATGCGCGTCGAGCAGCGCCTTGCCCTCCTCCACCGATCCGCCCGTGACCACGGGCGCCAGTTGCCCGATGGCCCGCTGGAAATATTTGACGGCGGTCGCCTCGTCGTCAACGAACAGAATCGCGGGGGGTGCCTGCGTTGTATTCAGTTCGCTCATCGATCACTCCTGTGCATACGATTCTTGAAATTGGGGAAATCCAGCGTCACGGTCGTGCCGGCGCCGGAGGCCGAAGCGATCCGGATACCGCCACCGAAAGACTGCATGACGCGGTTACAGAAGATCATGCCGAGCCCGCTGCCACCGGCGCCCGCGTGCGTCGTGACGGGGTCGACAAGCAGTCGCTCCATGACTTCGGGCGGAATGCCGGGCCCGTTGTCGGAAATACGAATCTCGGGATGCTCGCCAGCCACGACCACGAACCGCAGCACGGGACCGTGGACATCGGCCAGCGCGCGCAAGCCATTGCTCATCACCGACGACAACACCAGCGCCACGCAGTTGGGCAGCGTCGGCACCGGGAAATCGCCGTGTACTTCCACCTGGACCCAGTCGCGCTGTGCATCCGCGAATGGATAGGTGTCCAGCAGCGACGCCACAAGCGAACCCGCCGAAACCGGCTCGCCCGACGCCGCGGAACGCGTACCCTGTGCCGACGACATGCCGGCGCTGTTGCGCACCGACTGCAGGAACGACGACAGCACCGCCAGGCAATACTGCGCGTTGTCGTGCATCTTGCCCGCGGCCTGGCCAATCTCGCCGAGCCGCTGCGCCCCGTCCTCGCCGCTCACGCGCGCCTCGATACCGCGCGCGAAATTGGCGATCGCCGCGAGCGGTGTATTGAGTTCGTGCGCGAGAAACGCGAGCGTCTCGTCGATCGCCATCAGCCGCTGCTGGCGTACCGCGCGCTCGCGATGCCGCTCGCCGGCCAGACGCAGGACCTCGCGCACGCCGTTCACGGCAATCGGTTTCTCGAGAATGCGGAACACCTCACCGTTGTTAACGGTCTCGAGCAACATATCCTTATCCGCATACGCGGTGACGAGGATGCGGACGATCTGCGGGTAGTCCTGGGCGACCTGCCGCAGCAGGGAGCCACCGTCGCGCCCCGGCATGCGGAAGTCGGTCACGAGCACCGAAATACGTGCACCGTCCGTGCGCAGGACCTCGGTCGCCTCGTCCGCGCTCTTCGCCAGCAGCACGTCGTACTCGCCCCCGACGGCACGCGCGAAATACTTGCAGGCCATCTCCTCGTCATCGACGTAGAGAACGGTCGGCCGGACCTGGGGGATATCGCTCATGACAGCCTCATTCTCATTCCGCGCGCGGCAGATCGAACGCGAACGCCGCCCACTGCCCCACTTCGCTCTCCGCGAACAGCACGCCGCCATGGCGCTCGACCACGGCATAGCTGATCGAGAGGCCGAGGCCGAGCCCCTGCCCCACTTCCCGCGTGGTGAAGAACGGTTCGAACACGCGCGCCAGATGCTCGGGCGCGATGCCGGGGCCGTTGTCCTGCACGCGGACATGCAGGCGGCCGTCTAGCCAGCGCACGGTCGTATGGATTGCCGGCCCCTGCGTGCCGGCCTTGCGCATCGCCAGCGCGGCGTTCGAGAACAGGTTGATCAGCACGCCGATGATCGCCGCCTCGTCGCCGAACACGAGCGTGTCGTCGGGCATCTCGCGCGTCATCTTGACGCCGCGCAGCTCGTGCGCGGTCAGCCGGACCGACGAGTCGAGCGCCTTCTCGAACAGGAACGGCGTGCCCTCGACCTCCGCGCCCGGCTTGCGGTACGCGAACGTCTTCAGGTCCGACACGATATGCTGGATCCGCTGCATGCCCTGCTTGGCATCGACGAGGCATTCCTCGAGCATCGGCTCCTTCTTCGTGACGGGTTCTTCCATGGCGACCTCGATCGCCATCAGGCAGAAGTTCACGGGGTTGTTCACCTCGTGCAGCAGACCCGCCGCCAGCGTACCGATCGCCGCCATCTTCTCCTGCTGGAGCATCTGGCCCTTGATATCGACGAGCTGGCGGTTGATGTCCTCGAGTTCGACGTTCTTCTCGGCCACCTCGGCCTTCAATCGGAACAGCATGAAGCGCGCGCGCTCGTTGAAGAACGTGTACACGCCGCTCGCCGCCGCGGCGAACAACAGGAACAGCGAGTTGACGATAAACGTCCCCACGGGCTCGATGCCGCCCGGATGGATAAAACACGCGGCCGCATAAAGCAGATACGACAGGATGCCGAACACCACGTTCTGCCACAGTCCGAACGGCAGCGCGATGCCCGACGCGAAGATCGCGAGGTTCAGCCCGACGTAGTAAGGCGACTGCACGCCCTCGGTCTGCGAGATCATCCACGCGATCATGATCTGCGGCAGCAGCAGCCATGTGAGCGTGAGCCACGGCGCGAAGCGCCGGCCGGCCTCGCGGTGCAGCGCCAGGACCACGCCCGCGATCAGCAGCGAGACGAGCACGCGCGCAATCGCGAACGGCAGTTGCTGCTCCGGATACTGGCCGTAGTCGAGCCCGACGCCGAGCATCACGAGCACGATGGCCGTGTAGGCGCCCCCGCGGGAGAACGCGAGACGAAATTCCGCCAGTTCGGTCTGATAACCGGCGTACAGTTGATTGGCACTCATGTTCGGGGTGGGAAGCTCGACCTCGCTGTCACTGGATGGTGGCTTCGGCGAAGACATTGACCCCGGTTTCATCGACATAGAGTCGGTGTGCATGCGAGTTCTCCGGCAACAACGAGGACATCCCCGATTCGTTGCGATAGATCAGATACCACTCGAGCAGATGCTCCATGCCGAACTTCTCGGGATTGTCGGAATGGACGTTGGTCACCAGCAACTCGCCACCCTGCTTGGTGCGCGAGGCGAAATACGTGAGCAGCCGCGCGCAGACCTTGTCGGACAGGTAGTCGAACAGGCCCGCGCAGTAGACGGCCTCGAACGCGCGCCAGTCCGGCTCGTCGGGCGCGATACGGCGCTTGAGCAGATCGTGCACGGACTGGTGGACCATCTCCACCGACGCCTTGCGGCCGGCCGACGCGGCCGAGCGTTCGATCGAACTCTTCGTGTACTCGAGCGTTTCCTCGCTGAAGTCCACGAGCTGAAACGACAGCAGTTCGGGATTCGGATACTCGCGCACGAAACGCTGGATCTCGAACGCGGGACCGCAGCCCACGTTCAGGATGCGGAATGGCCGGCCCGCGGCGCGCGCGCGCTCGGCCTGGCGCGTGAGGAAGTCCACGAGCAGATCGATGCGGTTGCGGTGGGCGGTGGCCACGGCCGCCTTCAGGAACGCCGTGTTGACGATCTGGAAGTACGTGGTCGGACCCTGCTGCGGATCGCTGAGGATCTGGTTCACCATCTCGTAGTCGCCCGCATAGCCGAGCGGCTTGGTGAACGTGCGATACACGAAGGGCGCGCGCAGCAGCAGCGGATGCAGCGCGGCCTGCGCGTACGTCCGGTGCACGGGCGCGATCTCGGGATCCACGCGCTGCGCCTCGCCCTCGAGCCAGTCGAGGTAGGTCTTGACCTTCGTCATCAGCGGCGTGGCGAGTTCGTAGAACACGTCCTCGCGCAGGCGTCCCTCCACCTTGGGCAGCGACTCGGTCAGATCGACCTGCTCGACCCAGCGGGACACTTCGGACAGGTACGCGCGCATCTCGTTGACCACGATCTGATAATCGCGGCGGATGTTGAAGCGCGTGTCCCAGTCCTGCACGAACATCTCGGCCTCGCGCGCCACGGACTTCGGCTCGTGGTTGACGTCGGTGAGTTCGCGCCACTCGTCGATCAGCGTCAGCGACACCACTGCGGTCAGGCCCGTATTCACGAGGCTCATGACCACGGCCTTGCCGAGGTACGCATTCTTCGTGCCCATGCGGACGCTGAGCTCGCTCAGCACCTCGCTGACCTGCACGATCGAGTATGGGTTGTAGATTTCCATCACCAGAGACTTTCTCTGGAGATTGATGATCGTTCCGCGCACCTGCTCGCCCTGCGAGTTGCGGAAGCTAACTACCGGATCGATTTGCGTTTTGGAGTACACGGTATCGCGCCAGGGAAATCCGAAAAACGCTGCGCGCCAGGGCGCCGCGAACGGCAGGCCGGGTACAGCTCGGGCAAGAGGTCTCGCGGCGGGTGACCGGAATCAGGGAATGCAGCCAAGGCTCATGTCGTATGCGCGCGACCGGTTGTTATGCGGTTAGGATGCGAATAGGGACGCAAACAGGGAAGCGCGAAAGGGAAGCGATTCCCGGAAGCGGTTCCCGGAGAGGTGAGACTGCGGCGACCCATTGTACTGTGGCTCTCGCCGGTCGTACAACCGCGCCGATACCGTAATTGGTGGGGTATGCCCGAGGTCGGTGGCCACGCACCGGAGATGGGCATTCAAACCGATCGAGGGCGAGATGCCTCCGATCGGGGCCGACCCTGCCGCGGGCAGGGTTGCGGCGCACCGCGCGGGGGCCCGCGCGGTGTATGACCAGGCAGGACCGGTTAGTCCGCCTTCACGCCTTCCACCTGGATGGCGAGCTTGACGTCCTGCTTGAAGCCGTACTTCGCGCCGTAGTCCACGCCGAAGTCCGCGCGGTTGAACGTGCCCGACGCATCGGCGCCGCACACTTCGCGCTTGAGCATCGGATGCTCGATGCACTTGAACTGATGAATCTCCAGCTTCACGGGCTTCGACACGCCGCGCAGCGTCAGCACGCCGTCGACTTCGGTCGGCACGTCACCCTTGAACTTCGAGAACTTGCCCTTGTACACGGCGTCCGGGAACGCCTGCACGTCGAACATCTCGGGACCCTTCACGTGCTCGTTCAGCTTGCTGTTGCCGAAGTCCACCGACGCGGCGTCGATCTTGACCTCGACGGTGCCGGCCTTGGCCGCGCGGTCCAGCGTGACGACGCCGCTGGACTTGTCGAACTTGCCGCGCCACACCGACAGGCCGCCCAGGTGGTCGGTCTCGAAGCTCGGGTACGTGTGCGTCGGGTCGAGGTTGTACGTGGTCGGCGCGGCCGAGGCCACGAACGTTGCGGAAGCGGCCGCAACGGCGACGAGGGATGCGGTCAGGGTACGCATTTGCATAGAAGATTCTCGCGAATAGGTTCAGGGATGGAAAGGTCGGGACGAAGGCAGGCGGGCATCAGCCCTGTCAGCCCTTCTTCGCCGTCACGATATGGAACTTGATTTGTACATCGTCGGCGACGACGGAAGTGTCCTTCCACTCGCCCTCGCCGATGTTGAAGGCGGTGCGCTTGATCGGCAGCACGCCATCGAACACTTGCCCCGCGGCGTCCTGGCGATAGGTCGCCGGTACCACCACGTCAACGGTCTTGCCCTTGATGGTCAGCTTGCCGGCCACGTCGAACTTGCCCGCGCCGCTGCTCTTGATGCTCGTCGACTGGAACGTTGCCTTCGGAAATTTCGCAGCGTCGAACCACTCGCGGCCCTTGACCTCCTTGCTGGTCTCGGCGTCGCCGATCTCGAAGCTGGCCACGTCGATCTCGATCTTGGCCGAGGACGTCGCAAGCTTGTTGGGATCGAAGTCGACGGTCGCATCGAACTTCTTGAACTTGCCTTCCATCGGCACGCCGATCTGGCGCGCGGTCGCGGTGACGGCGCTCTTGGCCGTATCCACCTGCGCCCACGCGAGTCCGGCGACCGAGGCGAGCGACGCGGCGGCCGCCAGGGCTGCCACACCGGTGACGAGCGGACGCATGCCGCGGCGGGTGATGCTTGTCATCTGCAACTCCTTGCTTGGGAAAACGCTCAACGAAGAAACGGCAGCATGCGGGCCAGCGTGCCATCGCGGTCGATGACCTGATGCTTGATGGCGGCCAGCGCATGCACGACGACGATCGCCGCCATCGTGTAGTTGAGCCAGATATGGGCGGTCTGAAGCACGACCTTGGCCGTGTCGCCGGGCTCGATCAGCATCGGCAGCTTCCACAGGCCCAGATACACCACGGGCACGCCGGCGGCGCAGCTATAGAGATAGCCCGTCACCGGTACCACGAGGATCAGCACGTACAGCAGATGATGGGCGCCCGCGGCGGCGCGTGCCTGCCATGCGGGCGTACCCGCCGCGACCGGCGGCGCCGCATGCGTGGCGCGCCAGATGACGCGCAGCACGGCCAGCGCGAAAATCGTCACGCCCAGCCATTTGTGCCACGAGAACAGCTTGAGCTTGGTCGGCGTGAAACCGGGAATGCCGGTCATGTACAGGCCGAGGCCAAACGCGGTGAAGATGCCGAAGGCAATCAGCCAGTGGAAACCGATCGCAGTCGCGGTGTAGCGGGTCACGGCGCCCGGCGTCGCGGTTGCGTGTAGCACCTTCGTCGAATTCATGAATGCATCCCTTTCTGCTCGAGGGGGGTCTTGTTGTGCGGCCGGCTACTTGCTGCGCCAGCGATTCTCGCATTATTGGGGGACCGGCGTGCGGCTTGAAAGTCCGAACTTCATTAAGTTGTTCAAATGATTTGATGTGACCGGATGTCGCAGCCGCCACCCGTCACCTCCACGTTGCGGCGCCATCGGCATCGACCCGTCTTGACACGCGCCAAACGCAGCCGGATGATAGTTCGAACGTTGTTCCGACTTATAGAACATATTAACCAACGACGAGCGGACGGCTGCGCCGACAGACGCGCGGACCGAGACAGACCCTTGCAGGAGACGCACGATGGACGAGACCGTCCGGGTGACCCGCCACGCCGGCTGGGCCGTGATTCGCATCGACCGCGAAGCGCGGCGCAACGCGCTGGACCGCGCCACGCGCCATGCGCTGGCGGCCGCGCTGGCGAATCTTCGGGGCGACACGCGCGCGATCGTGCTGACGGGCACGGGCGCCAGTTTCTGCGCGGGCCTCGACCTGCGTGAACGCGAGGAAGAGCGCGCCGCGGGCGCACCCGATCTTGCGGGCCAGGAAGCCATCGAACTCAACCTCGCCATGCGCGCGCATCCGGCCATCTTCATCGCGGCCGTCAACGGCCTGGCGCTGGGCGGCGGTGTCACGCTCGTCAACAGCTGCGACCTCGCCATCGCGTCGTCCACGGCCGCGCTAGGCTGTCCCGAGATCGGCTTTGCCAATTACGCGAGCATGGCCGGCCCGACCTCGCAACTGCTGCTCACGCGCAAACGCGCGGCCTGGCTGCTGCTGACCACCGAACGCATCGATGCCGCGACCGCCGCGGACTGGGGCCTCGTGAACGAGGTCGTTCCGCCGGCGCAGCTCGATGCGCGCGCGGCCGAACTCGCCGTGCGGCTGGCCGGCTTCGACGCGGTCGCGCTCGCCGAAACGAAGGCCGCGCTGGAGAAGATTCCGGCCGAGATCACGCGCTGGCGCGAAGCCATGGACTATGGCCAGACCGTCAACGCGCGCATTCGCGAACGCACGGCCGCGGCATCGGCGGGCCTCACGCCGGCGGGGCTCACGCCGGCGGGCCTCGCGCATTCCAACGCGGGCGGCCGCCATCGCGGCCAGGGCACCTAGTCCCCCCTTTTTACTCATCACCCATGCGACATGCCATAGAGCATGCGCAGGCACCGACCCTGCATCAGGAGACAACATGCCACGCAGCATCCCCCGTCGACGCTTCCTCCGTACCTGCGCCACGCTCATCGCCGCGGCCATGGGCGCCACCTCGGTGCCCCCCGCGTTCGCGGCCGACGCCTTTCCTTCCAAGCCAATCACGATCATCGTGCCGTTCTCGGTGGGCGGCTCCACGGACCTCGTCGCACGGCTCGTCGCCACGGGCATGAGCGCGCGCGGCACCAGCGCGCTCGTCGACAACCGCACGGGCGGCGGCGGCGTCATCGGCTGGGGCACGGTCGCACGCGCGGCGCCCGATGGCTACACGATGCTCACGACGGAGATGTCGTATGCGATCGCGGCCACGCTGCTGCCCAAGCTGCCGTTCGATCCGCACAAGGCGTTCCAGATGGTGACGGTAGCCGCGGCCATGCCGCACGTGCTCGTGGTCCATCCGAGCGTGCCCGCGAAGACCGTGCAGGAGTTCATCGCGCTGGCCAAGGCCAACCCCGGCAAGTACTACTACGGCTCCGGCGGCAACGGTACCAATACCCACCTCGGCGGCGCGCTGTTCAACAACCTCGCCGGCGTGAACCTCGTGCACGTGCCGTACCGCGGCGCGGGGGCCGCGATGCAGGACCTGATGGGCGGACAGGTGCAGGCGCTGATCACCTCGCTGCCGACCGCCCTTCCCTATATCAAGAGCGGCAAGGTGCGCGCGCTGATGCTCGCCAACGACACGCGCTCGCCGGTGCTGCCCGACGTGCCGGCCGCGCCCGAGGTCGGCATGCCCAGGATGGTCATGAAGTTCTGGGTCGGATTCTCGGTGCCGGCGGGCACTCCGCAACCGGTCATCGACAAGCTGAACAAGGAAATGGTGGACGCGGTCAACACGCCGGAGATTCGCAAGAGCCTGCAGGATCAGGGGCTTGACCCGGTGGGCAGCACGCCCGCCCAGGCCACGAAGCTGCTGAACGACGAGATCACGCGCTGGGGCGCGGTCATCAAGGCCGCGAACATCAAGGCAGACTGAAGCCAGAAGACTGTAGACCGAAAGAGGATCCGCGACATGTGGAACGTCAATTTCACGCCCCCGCAAATCATCGAGGCACGCGTGCTGACGCGCATGCCCGACGCGCTGCGCATCGCCCGCCGCAGCGAATGGGCCGACGCCAACAAACCCGGGCAGATCGTCGATAGCTTTCTCGAGGGGCCGACCTTCGACCGCGAGGGCAATCTGTTCGTCACCGACATTCCGCACGGCCGCATCTTCCGTATCGCACCCGATCTGCGCTGGGAAGCGTTCGCCGAGACCGCCGGCTGGCCCAACGGCATCGCGATGCATCGCGACGGCAGCCTCTGGGTGGCGGACTATCGCTGCGGCCTCCTGCGCGTGGAGCCCTTGCATGGCGATGTCACGGTCGTGCGCGGGCATCGCAACTCGGAAAGCTTTCGCGGCATCAACGACCTCACGTTCGATGCCGAGGGCAACCTCTACTTCACCGACCAGGGTCAGACGGGCCTGCACGATCCGACCGGCCGCGTCTATCGCCTGCGGCCCTCGGGCCAGATGGACCTGCTGCTGTCGAACGTGCCGAGTCCCAACGGCATCGTGCTCGATCCCTCGCAGCGCTTTCTGTTCGTCGCCGCGACGCGCGCCAATGCGGTGTGGCGCATGCCGGTGCTGCCCGACGGTTCCGTCTCGAAGGCGGGCGCGTTCCAGACGTTCTTTGGCACCAGCGGCCCCGACGGCCTCGCGATGGATGCCGAGGGCCGCCTCGTGGTCGCGCATGCGAGCCTCGGCGGCGCGTTCGTGCTCGACGCGCATGGCTGGTGCACGCATTTCATCCGCAGTCCGATCGGCGGCACGGTGACCAATATCGCGTTCCGGCCCGGCACGAACAAGCTCGTGCTGACCGAATCGGCCAGCGGCACCGTGCTCGAAGCCGAACTGCCGGCCGCGGGCGCGCCGCTGTTCTCCCACGCCTAGGCGCCTGATCGATGGCCACGATACCGGCGTTCGCGGAACTCATGACCCTGCGCGGCGATGCGCCGCCGCGCGCGGGGGAAGTCACGGTCCACGGGCGCGATCCGTTCCATCCCACGCCATTCCGCGTCGGCGAAACGACGGCCGCGGTGCTGGCCGCCGTGGGCGTGGCGGCCAACGATATCTGGGCCGCCCGCACGGGCCGCCGCCAGTCGGTGACGCTCGACGTGCGCCATGCGGCGGCGACCGTGCGCACCGTCGACTACACGCAGGCGCCCGATGCCGGCGGCGTGTTCGCGCATGTGCCGATCCCGCAGGCCATGGCGCATATGCTCGAGGTCACGCAGCCGTGGCGCACGCGCGACGGGCGCTGGTTCCTGCCGCATCTGAACCTGCCCCACCTTTCGCGACGCGTGCTCGACGTGCTCCGCTGCGACAGCACGCCCGAGGCCGTGCGCGCGGCAGTGGCGCAATGGGACGCCGATGCGCTCGAAGACGCGATTGCCGCGGCGCGCGCGTGCGGCGGCACCATCCGCACGCGCGACGAATGGCTGGCCCATCCGCAGGGGCAATATCTGGCGGGCCGCCCCGTGGTCGAAGTGGACCGCGTGGATGCGGGGGTCGCCGCGCCGGCGCCCGCGTGGACGCCCTCGCCCAGGCAGCCGCTGGCCGGTATCCGCGTGCTCGACCTCACGCGCATCCTCGCCGGGCCGATCGCGGGGCGCACGCTCGCCGAACTCGGTGCCGACGTGCTGATGGTGACCGCGAAGCATTTGCCGCAGACCCCCGAGCACGTGCGCGACACGAGCCACGGCAAGCGCAGCTGCTTCCTCGACCTGCGCCGCGATGGCGACGCGCAACGCCTGCGCACGCTCGTCGCGGAGGCCGATGTGCTCGTCGATGGCTACCGGCCGGGCGCCCTCGCCGCGCTGGGCTTCGACGACGCCACGCTGCGCGCGCTGCAACCGTCGCTCGTGCACGTGTCGGTCAGCTGCTACGGCTCGGGCGGGCCCTGGGCGGACCGTGCGGGGTGGGAGCAGGTTGCGCAGGCCGTGACGGGCGTCTGCGAGGCGCAGGGGCGGGCGATCGAAGCAGGCCAGCCGAAGCTCGTCTTCGCGCCGGTATGCGACTACACCACCGGCTATCTGGCCGCGTACGGGACGCTGCTGGCGCTCGCGCGACGCGCGCGCGACGGCGGCGGCTATCGCGTGCAAACGGCGCTGGCCGGTGCGGCGATGCTCGTACAGCGTCAGGGCATGGCGGAGGGATTTGCGGAACTGCCGGGACGCCTCGACGACGAGGCATTGCGCGCATGGCACATGGAGGAGACGGGCCCGAACGGGACGCTTCGCACGCTGGGACCGGCGCTGGGCCTCTCCGAGACCCCGCCGGTCTGGCGCCGCCCAACGCCGGTGCTGGGCGGCGACGACGCGGCATGGCTGCCGCGCGAAGGGAATCTGCCTTAGCGGCGGATCAGATCTTGTTGGCCAGTTCGACCGCCTTGCCGATATAGCTGCCCGGCGTCATCTCCAGCAGCAGCTTCTTGGCATCGTCGGGAATCGCAAGGCCGGATACGAACGTCTGCAGCGCTTCGCGCGAGATGCCCTTGCCGCGTGTCAGCTCCTTGAGCTGTTCGTAGGGGTTGGGCACGCCGAAACGGCGCATCACGGTCTGCACGGGCTCGGCCAGCACTTCCCAGCAGTTGTCGAGATCTTCGTTCAGGCGCTCGGGATTGGTCTCGAGCTTGCCCAGGCCGCGCAGGCAGGCCTCGTAGGCCAGCAGGCTGTAGCCGAACGCCACGCCGATATTGCGCAGCACGGTCGAATCGGTCAGGTCACGCTGCCAGCGCGAAACGGGCAGCTTCTCCGAGAGGTGGCGCAGCACCGCGTTGGCCAGGCCCAGGTTGCCTTCCGAGTTCTCGAAGTCGATCGGGTTGACCTTGTGCGGCATCGTCGACGAACCGATTTCACCGGCCTTGGTCTTCTGCTTGAAGTAGCCCTGCGAGATATAGCCCCACACGTCGCGGTCGAGGTCGAGCAGGATCGTGTTGGCGCGCGCCACGGCGTCGAACAGCTCGGCCATGTAGTCGTGCGGCTCGATCTGGATCGTGTACGGGTTGAACGTCAGGCCGAGGCGCTGCTCGATCACCGACTTCGAGAACGACTCCCAGTCGAACGACGGATACGCCGACAGGTGCGCATTGTAGTTGCCCACGGCGCCGTTCATCTTGCCCAGCAGTTCCACGCGCTCGATACGCACGATCGCGCGCTCCAGACGCGCCGCCACGTTGGCCATTTCCTTGCCGAGCGTGGTCGGGCTCGCGGGCTGGCCGTGCGTGCGCGACAGCATCGGCTGCGCGGCGTTGAGCTTCGCCAGTTCCACGAGGCGCGCATGCACGCGGCGCAGCGCGGGCACCACCACGCCTTCGCGGGCGCCCTTCAGCATCATGCCGTGCGAAGTGTTGTTAATGTCTTCCGACGTGCAGGCGAAGTGGATGAACTCGCTGGCGGCCTCGAGTTCGGCATTGCCCTTGACCTGCTCCTTGAGCCAGTACTCCACGGCCTTGACGTCGTGGTTGGTCACGGCCTCGATGTCCTTGATGCGCGCGGCGTCGGCTTCGGTGAAGTTTTCCACGAGCGCGAGCAGCTTCGCTTCCGACTCGGCCGAGAACTTCGGCACGTCGGGCAGGCCGGCCTGCGACAGGGCGATCAGCCAGTGCACCTCGACCTTGACGCGATTGCGCATGAAGGCCGCCTCGGACAACCATTCGCGCAGCGCGTCGGCCTTGGCGGCGTAGCGACCATCGATCGGGGACAGGGCGGTGAGGGGCGAAAGGGGCGTCGTGGACATGCTGGCAACCGGGGAGAAATAGGGGGAAATGCGCGAGGAAGCGACCGATGCGTCGCACAAGGCGGGGCCGGCGGCATCACGGAAGGCGGGATTTTACCACCGCGCCCCGTCCTGTGCGATCGCCGCACAACAGTCGTGCAGACATCCGTGCGCAAGGCCGCAATGGTGCGTCATTCCGGGGCGTGCGCGGGTATACTCCCGCACGCCGCTCCGGTAGCCTGTTATGAAGTGCATTGGGCAGGAAGACTGCCATCTGCCTGCCACGGAGCGCCGATGCACTTCATAACAAGCTCAAGGGGAGAAGAATGAAGCTGTATGCATCCCGGACCAGTCCCTACGCGCGCAAGGTGCGCGTGGTGCTGGCGGAGAAGAAGATCGACTACCAGATGATCGAGGAGGACGTCTGGTCGCCGCAAACCACCATCGGCCAGTTCAATCCGCTCGGCAAGGTGCCGTGCCTGATCATGGAAGACGGCGGCGCGGTATTCGATTCGCGCGTGATCGTCGAGTACGCGGACACGCTGTCGCCGGTCAGCCGCCTGATTCCGCAGGGCAGCCGCGAGCGGCTCGAGGTCCGCTGCTGGGAAGCGCTGGCCGATGGCCTGCTCGACGCCGCGCTGCTCGTGCGCGTGGAAACCACGCAACGCAGCGAAAGCCAGCGCAGCGAAACGTGGGTGGCGCGCCAGCGCGGCAAGATCGACGCGGCGCTCGTCGCCATGGCCAGCGGCCTCGGCGACCGGCCGTGGTGCACGGGCATCCACTACTCGCTCGCCGACGTGGCCGTGGGCTGCGCGCTCGCCTATCTGGATTTCCGGTTCCCGGAGATTCCCTGGCGCGAACGCCATCCGACGCTCGCCGCGTTCCAGGAGAAGATCGAGAAACGGCAGTCGTTCCTCGATACGCTCCCGCCGACCGCCTGAGACTTCAAGGCTGTATCAGGGCGAAGCGTAGCGGTTCTGGCTAGGCGCGCGGCCGCAGACAGTACAAGTGGTACGGCAAGGCCGCGCAAGGACGCCAGAATCGTCCTGATACGGCCGTCACTGGATGATGCCGCCACCCAGGCAGACCTCGCCGTCATACAACACGGCGGACTGCCCGGGCGTCACCGCCCACTGCGCCTCGGCGAACGCCAGCTGCAACGCGTCGCCACTTGCCGTGGCCACCGTGCACGGCGCATCGCTCTGCCGATAGCGCGTCTTCGCGGCAATCTCCAGCCCCGCCTCCGGCGCCTCGCCCGCGACCCACGACAGGTCCGCCGCATCGAGCTTCGCGCTCAGCAGCCACGGATGATCGTGCCCCTGCACCACATACAGCGTGTTGTTCGCCATGTCCTTGCGCGCGACATACCATGCATCGCCGCTGCCATCGCGGCTGCCGCCCAGGCCGATGCCCTTGCGCTGTCCCAGCGTGTAGAACGCCAGCCCGATATGCTCGCCCACCACCCTGCCGTCGTCGGTCTTCATCGGACCCGGCTTCGTCGGCAGATAGCGGTTCAGAAAATCGCGGAACGGCCGCTCGCCGATAAAGCAGATGCCGGTCGAGTCCTTCTTCTTCGCGTTGGGCAGCCCGATATCCGCAGCGATCTCGCGCACGCGCGTCTTCGGGATCTCGCCGAGCGGAAACAGCGTGCGCGACAGCTGCGCCTGATTCAGCCGGTGCAGGAAGTAGCTCTGATCCTTGGTATGGTCGAACGCCTTCAGCAGCTCGAAACGGCCGCTGTCGGCCTGCCGCACGCGCGCATAGTGGCCGGTGGCGATGAGGTCCGCGCCCAGCGACATCGCATGGTCGAGAAACGCCTTGAACTTGATTTCTGCGTTGCACAGCACGTCGGGGTTCGGCGTGCGGCCGGCGGAATACTCGCGCAGGAAATCCGCGAACACGCGGTCCTTGTATTCGGCCGCGAAGTTCACCGCTTCCACATCCACGCCGATCACGTCCGCGACGGACGCCACGTCGAGCCAGTCCTGCCGTGTGGAGCAGTACTCGCTGTCGTCGTCGTCCTCCCAGTTCTTCATGAACAGGCCGATGACCTCGTAACCCTGCTGCTTGAGCAGCCATGCGGTGACCGACGAGTCGACGCCGCCGGACATGCCCACCACCACACGGCGTCCGCTCATGGCGCCACCTCGGTGGCCACCGCGGTCGGGTGGGTATAGAGCACGTCGAGCGCGAACCGCTTGCCGGCGACGTAGTCCTCGACGCATGCCAGCAGCAGCGGCGTGCGATGCCGGTCGCGGCAGGCGCGCAATTCCTCGATGCTCATCCACACCGTGCGCACGATGCCGGTATCGAGCTGACGTCCCGAGTCGAGCGAGCCGAGGTCCCCCGTGAACGCGAAACGGATATAGGTGGTATCGCCCTGGTCGCGCGACGACAGGCCGCGGCTCATATAGCAGCCGACGAGCGCGCGCGGCTCGAACGTATGCGCGGTCTCCTCGAGCGTTTCGCGGATGACGGCATTGATCAGGCTCTCGCCCGCTTCGAGATGGCCGGCGGGCTGATTGAGCCGCAGGCCCGCGGGCGTTTCCTCTTCGACCAGCAGGAAGCGGCCGCCGCGCTCGATGACCGCGGCAACCGTGACACTGGCGTTCCAGTCACGTGACATGATGCACAATTTTTAAGCAATCCGGCATTTTACCGGCTGCCGGACGATCGTGCACCGGTCCCGCTCACGCTCCTGCCCAGCCAGCCGGTCGGTCAGGCCGCACGGGCGTGCAGCGACATCCGTGGCGGCAACTGGGCCAGCGCGGCCTCGATGCGTGCAACCAGCGCCGTATCGACGGGGGTCAGCGGCAGCCGTACTTCATCGCGCGCAAGGCCGCAGAGCGCCAGCGCGGCCTTGACCGGCGCGGGATTGGGCGCGGCGAACAACAGCGTGATCATCGGCAGCAGGCGCTCGAACAGCGCACGCGCGCCGGCCGCGTCGCCGGCACGCGCCAGCCGCAGCAGCTGCACGAACAGGTCCGGACGCACATGCGCGGCGGCGGGCACCGCGCCGGCGCCGCCGGCCAGCAGGTGGTCGAGCATCGCGGCATCCTCGCCGCAGTAGACGTCGAGGCCCGCGTGGCGGTGCGACGGCGCCGCCAGCGCCCGCATGTTGGCCGGATCGCACTCCTTGATCGCGCACACCTGTCCATGCGCGGCCAGCCGCAGCGCCAGCGAGGCGGAAATCGACGTGCCCGTGCGCTTGGGCACGTTGTAGAGCATCAGCGCGCGCGGCGTCTGGCTGGCCACGCGGCGCACGTGCCAGGCGATGCCTTCGTCCGAGACGCGCAGGTAATAGGGGGGCGGCACGAGGTAGCCCGCGAGGTCGAACCGTTCGAGCCGGCGCACCTGTTCGCAGACCGCGCGCGTATCCACGGCGCCCACGCCCGCCATCACGGGCACGGCACCCCGCACGGCCTCGCAGACGGCTTCGGTCAGGGACAGCCGTTCGGCGTCGGAGAGCAACCCGCCCTCCCCCGTCGTGCCCAGCACGATCAGGCCATCGACACCTTCCGCCGCGTACCATGCGGCCAGCCGCTGCGCGCAGTCGAGGTCGGGCTCGCCACCGCGCATCGGCGTGATCATCGGCAGCCAGAGGCCGCCGCGCGGGCCATCAGTGTGCGGCATGATCGCTCCCGACGTGATCGCATCCCAGCACGGACGTCACGCCAAACTCGGCGGCCGGCAGCGCGGCCATGATCGCGTGCATCGCCGCATCGCGGCCGCCGCGTTCCACTTCCACATGCAGCGTGGTCTCTTCGTGGCGATGATCGACCTCCACGACGTAGACGCGCGCCAGTTCGCCGATCGCGCGATGCAGGATCTGCCGCAGCGCGAACACCTGCGCGGAAGCCACCGCAAGCCGGATGCGGATCCTTTGACCATCGCCTTCGGTGCGCGTGGCGCGCGGGGCCGGTGCCGGACGGCGTCGCGGCACGGAAGCGAAGGCGATGGCAAGGCTGGTCTGTCGCATGGACGTTGACCCGCGCAGCGGCGAGTCGTCTGTTGAACATGCTTCCATGCTAGGGACGGGCATCTCAATTTGATGCAGCAATGCGCCGGGGCGGCATCAAAAACGCGTCAAGACGCATGGCGTATCAGAACGTCTTGGTGATCGACGCGAACGCCGTGGCGCGGCCCATGTAGCGGCCATGCGAGTTCGTGTAGACGCCGCGCGCCGCGTTGGTGTCCAGATACGCCACCGCGACCGAGAGGCCCTTGCCGAAGTCCTTGGTCACGCCGACCTTCCAGTCCGTGTACGAGGCATCGACCACGTTGCGCACCTTCTGATAGCCGACATGCGCGTTGAACGTGAGGTCCCACACGTTGAGCGGCACGTTGGCCGACAGGTCGAGGTAGTAGCTGTTCTTGCTGTCCGCGAAGCCGAACAGGTTGGTCAGCGCGTGCGAGTACTTCAGCGTCACCGGGCCATAGCCGACGCTCGCGTACACCTCGGTGGTGTACGGACGCGTAAAGCCCGACGGGTAGTCGCCCGGGTAGTAATACTCGAGCACGCCGACGTCGTAGGCGATGTCGGCCCCGGCCACGTCGAGGGTGTTGCGGAAGCCGCCGTAGAAATCCATCTCGATCGGCGCGGACACCTCGGCGTTGCTGTCCGAGAGCCAGCTGATGTTCGAGTTCCAGTTGCCGAGGTAGAGGCCGCTGGCATGCGCATAGTCGAAACCGCCCTGAATCGCGGGACGGCGGTTGGTCTGCATGAGGCCGCGATAGCGGTATTCGCTGGCCAGCGTCACGTTCGCGGTGAACGTGTGCGGCGAGACGTCCGCCGGCTTATCGGAGGGCGTATCGGAGGGGGGCATATCGAAGGAGGGCATATCGGAGGACACGCCCGCGGCGGGTGCCTCCTGCGCCAAGGCGGACGAGAGCGGCACCGCGAGCGAGGCGGTCAGGACGATGGTGGCGGGGACGGCGGTAAACAGACGCGAGGCGATCATGAGGATGGGAGACGAGTTGAACGATGCGTCCGCCCGGCAGAGGTGCCTTGGGCGGCGTGAGCGGCACGATACGGAGCCGCGCATCAATTCGGTGTCAAAAGACGTCCTCGCCCGGGATATGCCGCATCAATTCGGCGGTTTGATGCGTACTGAAAATGGGTGGTGTCGATCCGACAAAAATCCGACGAGTCAGCCACCATCCCCACCCATATTCGGGTAAGCTGCGCAAAAACTGCGGTATCGGATTGATATCTCATAAGGAGAAATTAACGATGCACATCGGTATCCCGCTGGAGACGCGGGCAGGCGAAACTCGCGTCGCTGCCACCCCGGAGACCGTCAAGAAGTACGTCGCGCAGGGGCACCAGGTCACGGTGCAATCCGGCGCGGGCGTCAGGGCGAGCCAGCCCGACGGCGCATACGAGGCCGTGGGCGCCCGCATCGGCTCCGCCGCCGAGGCGTATGGCGCGGAGATCGTGCTCAAGGTCCGCGCGCCCGACGATGCCGAGCGCGCGCAGATGAAGCCCGGCACCGTGCTTATCGGCATGCTCAATCCGTTCGATACCGAGAACAACGCGCGCATGACCGCGGCGTCGATCACGGCGTTCGCGCTCGAAGCCGCACCCCGCACCACGCGCGCGCAGAGCATGGACGTGCTGTCGTCGCAGGCCAATATCGCCGGCTACAAGGCCGTGCTGATCGCCGCCCATCATTACCAGCGCTTCATGCCCATGCTGATGACCGCGGCCGGTACCGTGAAGGCGGCCCGCGTGCTGATCCTCGGCGCCGGCGTCGCAGGCCTGCAGGCGATCGCCACGGCCAAGCGGCTCGGCGCGGTAATCGAAGCCTCGGACGTGCGTCCCGCCGTGAAGGAGCAGATCGAATCGCTGGGCGCCAAGTTCCTCGACGTGCCGTTCCTGACCGACGAGGAGCGCGAGATCGCGCAGGGTGTGGGCGGCTACGCGCGCCCGATGCCCGCCGACTGGATGCGCCGCCAGGCCGAGCTCGTGCACGAGCGCGCGCGCCAGGCCGACATCGTGATCACCACCGCGCTGATTCCGGGCCGCAAGGCACCGGTGCTGCTGAAGGAAGAAACCGTCCAGCAGATGAAGCCCGGCTCGGTCGTGGTCGACCTCGCCGCCGCGCAGGGCGGCAACTGCCCGCTGACGGTGGCCGACGAGGTCGTGGAGCGCCACGGCGTGACCCTGATCGGCCATACCAACCTGGCCAGCATGGTCGCCGCCGACGCGTCCGCGCTCTACGCGCGCAACGTGCTCGACTTTCTCAAGCTCGTCATCGACAAGGATGGCCGCTACGTGCTGAACCTCGAAGACGACATCGTCGCGGCCTGCCTGATGTGCCGCGACGGCCAGCTCGTCCGACAGGCCGCCTGACCCGCATCAACCGCATCGCCCGCTTTACCCACCGACGGCGCCGGCATGGACCGGCGCCGCATGTCTCACTCCTGAAGGACGTATCACCCATGCAACGCATCATGCTCCGCGCCAAGCTCCACCGTGTCACCGTGACACAGGCGGACCTCAACTACGAGGGCTCGTGCGGTATCGACGAAGATCTGCTCGAAGCCGCCGACATGAAGGAATTCGAGAAGATCGAGCTGTACAACGTGAACAACGGCGAACGCTTTTCCACGTACATCATCAAGGGCGCGCGCGGTACCGGCGAGATCTCGCTGAACGGGGCCGCGGCCCGCCGCGCGCACCTTGGCGACCACCTGATCATCTGCACCTACGCGCCGATGACCGACGAGGAAATCCGCTCGTACAAACCGAAGGTCATCCTCGTGAACGACAGGAACGGCATCAAGGAAATCAAGCAGACCTGATCCGCCGGTCCGTGCCGGGCGTCCCGAGCCAGGGGCGCCCCGCCCGCGTAGTTCGCAACATGTCGTTCGCAACAACAGAAGTCGACCCGGTTTTCCGCATTCTCAAGAATCAAGCAAACGGAGGGAGAAGTCGATGGAGATGGTGAACCATACGGTGATCAACCTGATCATCTTCGTGCTGGCGATCTACGTGGGCTACCACGTGGTGTGGACCGTCACGCCCGCGCTGCATACCCCGCTGATGGCCGTGACCAATGCGATCTCGGCGATCATCATCGTCGGCGCGATGCTCGCCGCCGGCCTGACCGAAGGCGGTGTGGGCCGCGTGATGGGGACGCTCGCGGTGGCACTCGCGGCCGTCAACGTGTTCGGCGGCTTCCTCGTGACCCAGCGCATGCTGGAGATGTTCAAGAAGAAGGAACCGAAGGCAAAGGCCGAAGCTGGCAAGGAGGGTGCGTGATGGAACTCATCAGCATGAACCTCGTCACGCTGCTGTACCTCGTCGCGTCGGTCTGCTTCATCCAGGCGCTCAAGGGCCTGTCGTCGCCGGGCACCGCGCGGCGCGGCAACGCGTTCGGCATGGCCGGCATGACCATCGCCGCGGTGACCACGCTGGTCCTGATCGTCAAGCTCAAGCATGAATTCCTGGCCGCGGGCGCCGCGCAGCAATCGATCGGCACCGGCATCGGCCTGATCCTCGCGGCGCTCGTCGTCGGCGGCGGCATCGGCGCCTATGTGGCGCGCAAGGTCGAGATGACCAAGATGCCCGAGCTCGTGGCGGCCATGCACTCGCTGATCGGCCTGGCCGCGGTGTTCATCGCGGTGGCCGCCGTGGCGGAACCCGCCGCGTTCGGCATCACGGCACCGGGCTCGCACCTGATTCCCACGGGCAACCGCGTCGAACTGTTCATCGGCTGCTTCGTCGGCGCGATCACGTTCTCCGGTTCCGTCATCGCGTTCGGCAAGCTCGCGGGCCGCTACAAGTTCCGCCTGTTCCAGGGCGCGCCCGTGGTCTTTCCGGGACAGCACTGGCTGAACCTGCTGCTCGCCATCGCGATGATCGGCTTCGGCGTGATCTTCTTCCTGTCGCAGGACTGGCTGCCGTTCCTGATCATGCTCGCGATCGCGTTCGTGCTCGGCGTGCTCATCATCATCCCGATCGGCGGCGCGGACATGCCCGTGGTCGTGTCGATGCTGAACTCGTACTCGGGCTGGGCGGCGGCGGGTATCGGCCTCTCGCTGAACAACCCGATGCTGATCATCGCGGGCTCGCTGGTCGGCTCTTCCGGTGCGATCCTCTCGTACATCATGTGCAAGGCGATGAACCGGTCGTTCTTCAACGTGATTCTCGGCGGCTTCGGCGGCGAGGCGGGCGGTGCGAGCGCCGGCAAGCAGGAGCAGCGCCCGGTCAAGTCGGGCTCGGCCGACGATGCGTCGTTCCTGATGAGCAATGCCGAGACCGTGATCATCGTGCCGGGCTACGGCCTGGCCGTCGCCCGCGCGCAGCACGCGCTCAAGGAACTGACCGCCAAGCTCACCGAGCACGGCGTCACCGTGAAGTATGCGATCCACCCCGTGGCGGGCCGCATGCCGGGCCATATGAACGTGCTGCTGGCGGAGGCCGAGGTCCCGTACGACCAGGTGTTCGAGATGGAGGACATCAACGGCGAGTTCGGGCAGGCCGACGTGGTGCTGGTGCTCGGCGCCAACGACGTGGTCAACCCCGCCGCCAAGACCGACCCGAAATCGCCGATCGCGGGCATGCCGATTCTCGAGGCCTACAAGGCCAAGACCATCATCGTGAACAAGCGCTCGATGGCGGCCGGTTACGCCGGCCTCGACAACGAGCTGTTCTACATGGACAAGACGATGATGGTGTTCGGCGACGCCAAGAAGGTGGTCGAGGACATGGTCAAGGCCGTCGAATGACCCTGCGGATTTCCGTGCGTTCCGGCGCTTCAGAATAAAGTGCCGTGAAGACCTGAAATCAACGTTATCGAACTCATGCGGCCGGCTGACAACGCCGGTCGCTTGCTTTCATGTGTGCGGGTTGCACGGACTTGCTGGCGCGCTATACTGGCCTTCGCTCCAGCCCTTCCGCCGTCAGCCACGGCCGTTTGCCGAAACGCTTGCCGAAACGCTTGCCGAACCTATCGCACCATGACTTTCAACCCGCACGACAGAAACCTGTCGGTCTTCCATCACCCAGTCCTGACCGTGCTCGTAGACGACAGCAAGTCGTTTATCGACAGTCTGGCCTTCCAGATGGATGCATCGCGTGCGGTGGTCAGCTTTACCGATCCGCGCGAGGCGCTGGCCTGGATCCGCGAGTCGTACGACACGCGCTACCCGGGCTTCCTGCCCGTGCGCGTCACGCACGACGACCTGACGTTCCTTAGCGAGCGTCGCACCGTGCAGCTAGACGTCGATCGGATCCATCGGCAGATCCACGACGTCCACCGCTTTCTGCAGCCCGGCGTGATCGTCGTCGATTACTCCATGCCGCAGATGGACGGACTCGAGTTCTGCCAGGCCTTGTCGGATTTGCCGTGCAAGACCATCCTGCTGACGGGCACGGCCGACGAAAGCATCGCGATCCAGGGGTTCAACAACGGGCTGATCGACCGCTACGTCAAGAAGCACGACCCGAACATGGTCGCGCGGCTCGATCAGGAAATCGAAGCGCTGCAGCAGCAGTACTTCGCCACGCTGTCGCGCACGCTGCGTGACCTGCTCACACGCCATTCGTACTCGTTCCTGTCCGATCCGGTCATGGCCGAGCGCGTGAGGCAGACCGTGGCCCGCTACAACTTCGTCGAGTACTACCTGTATCCGAATCCGGTGGGCATCCTGCTGCTGACCGCGCAGGGCCATGCCACGCTGATGGTCATCGAGACGCGTGCGGGCCTGATGAACCAGGTCGAATCCGCGGAAGCGTATGAAGCGCCGGCCGCGCTGATCGAGGGCCTGCGCGAAGGCCGCATCGTGCCGTTCTTCTGGCCCGGCAACGGCATGTACACGCCCGCCTGTGTGGACTGGGAGCAGTACTGCCTGCCCGCCGAACGCTGCGAGGGCCGGGAGGAATATTTCTACGCGCTGTTCGACCTGCCGCGCCATCTGCTCCAGGAGCCCGTGGTCAGCCTGCAGAGCTTCCTCGCCGAATTCGCGCGCAACCCGGAAGCGCTGACGCACCGCAAGGCCTGACGGCCCGCGGTGTCCGCGCTCAGCCCTGCGCCGGCTTGTCCTCGGTGGCGGCGCGATTGCCGCCCCGCACCATATCGAACCGGAACAGCCGGCATTCGATATTGCCGTTGAACAGCGGCGTGCGGCGCGATTCCTTCAGCCGCATGCGCTTGGGCATCGTCATATCGCCCGTGAACACCCACGCCTGCCATCCCGCGAACGACTGCTTCAGCGTCGTGGCGAAAGCACTCGCGAACTGGTTCGCGGCGGCCTCTTCGGCCTCGTCGCGCGGCGGCTCGTCAATGGGCTGGCGCCGCTCGCCGCGCACCGCGATCCGCTCGCCGTAAGGCGGGTTCATCAGCAGCATCCCCGGCTCCGCGAAAGGCGGCTGCACGAAGCGTGCGTCCACTTGCTTCAGTTGCGCCTCGCCGGGCAGCCCCGCGCGCTCCCAGTTGGCCTGCGCCATGCCGAGCATGCCCGTGGAGATGTCCGAGCCCACCACGCGCAGCGTGGCCGGATCCATGCGCTGTGCCGCTTCCCGCGCGTGCTGGGCATCGGCGCGCAGCGCCTGCCACGCGCGCGTGTCCGCGCCCTTGAGCCATTCGAATGCGAATGTCCGGCCCGCGCCCGGCGCCACGCCGAGTGCCACCTGCGCGGCCTCGACGAGGAACGTGCCGCTGCCGCACATCGGATCGTAGAACGGGCGCGCGGTCTGTCCCGGCACCCAGCCGGCAAGCCGCAGGATACCGGCGGCGAGGTTCTCCTTGAGCGGCGCCTCGCCCTTCTCCATGCGCCAGCCGCGCTTGAACAGCGGCTCGCCCGTGGTATCGAGGTAGATCGTGCAGTCGAACTCGGTCAGATGCGCGTAGACGCGCACGTCGGGGCTCGCGGTATCGACGCTCGGCCGCGCACCCAGCCGGTCCCGCATGCCGTCGCAGATGCCGTCCTTGACCCGCAGGCCGACGAAATTCAGGCTTTGCAGCGGCGACTTGTGCGCGGTGATATCGACGCGCAGCGTCTCGTCGGGCGAGAACCAGTTCTCCCACCGCTGCGCGCGCGCCAGCGCGTACACGTCGTCCTCGTGGCGATAGCGCTTCTGCGCCACGCGCAGCAGCACCCGGCTGGCAATGCGCGAATGGAGGTTCACCGCATAGGCCGCGGCCAGAGGCCCCGAGAACGGCACGCCGCCGGGCATTTCCTTGTGCACCGCGAACGGCGCCGTGGCGGCCACGGCCGGCAGCTGCGCGATCTCGCGCAACTCCTCGGCGAGCGCGGCTTCCAGACCGCGCGGGCAGGGAGCGAAGAAGCTTTCGGTCTGCGACCGTTCGTTCAGGGACATGTGCGACTCAAAACAAAAACGACCTCAACCGGCGGCCAGCGCGCGGTCGAGAAATTCAAGGCGGTCCTGGCCCCAGTAGGGCTGACCGTCCAGCACGAACCAGGGGGCGCCAAACGCGCCCGCCGAGATCGCGTCCTGGGTATTCTGCGCGTAAGCGGCCTGCACGGCCTGCGCCTCGCTGGCCTTCAGCAGGTTTGCGCCATCGAACTCGTTCTCGTCGGCGATCTGCGTCAGCGTGGCCGGATCGGCGATATTGCGCTGCTCGGCCCATACCGCGCGGCAGTAGGCGCCGGCGAGCGCAAGCGCGCGCGTGGTGCCGTGGGCCAGCTGCGCCGCGATGATGATCTTCGCGGCCGGATCGCCGGACACCGGGAAAAACGTCGGATGCAGATTGACGGGCATGCCGAGGAATTCGGCCCAGCGCTCGAGCTCGACGAGGCGATACGCCTGGCGCTGCGGAGGCCGCTGGGCGAGCGGCAGGCCGCCCGACACCGAGAACAGCTTGCCGAGATCGAACGGCTTGAGCACGACCTGCGCCTTGTGGCGCGCGGCAATTTCGGCGAAGCGCGCATGCCCCAGATAGACGAACGGGGACTGCGGTGCCATGAAATACTCGACCTGCTTGCTCATCATGTCCTCAGTTCAGAACGGCTTGACCACGACCAGAATCACGATCGCCAGCAGCACGAGTACCGGCAATTCGTTGAACCAGCGATAAAACTTGTGGGATCGCGTGTTGCGGCCCGCTTCGAACTTCCGCAGCAGCACGCCGCAGCCATGGTGGTAGCCGATCAGCACCAGCACCAGCGCCAGCTTCGCGTGCATCCACCCCTGGCCCGCCCCGCGCCCGATGCCGTAGCCGAGGAACAGCCACAGCCCGAACACCACGGCCGGCACCGCCAGTATCGTCATGAAGCGGAACAGCTTGCGCGCCATCAGCAGCAGCCGCTGCGTGGCGGCCGCATCGGTCTCCATCGCCAGATTGACGAAGATCCGCGGCAGGTAGAACAGCCCCGCGAACCAGGAGATGACGAACAGAATATGGAACGACTTGATCCAGAGCATGCGGTCAGCTCCGGATTTCGCCGTGGCCGAACACCACGTACTTGAGCGACGTCAGTCCCTCCAGACCCACCGGGCCGCGCGCATGCAGCTTGTCGTTCGAGATACCGATCTCGGCGCCCAGGCCGTATTCGAAGCCGTCGGCAAAGCGCGTCGAGGCGTTGATCATCACGCTCGCCGAATCCACCTCGCGGAGGAAGCGCATGCCGGTGCTGTAATTCTCGGTGACGATCGAGTCCGTGTGCGCGGAGCCGTACGTATTGATATGGGCGATGGCCGCGTCGAGGCCGTCCACGGTGCGAATCGCGAGCACGGGCGCCAGATACTCGAGGCGCCAGTCGTCCTCGGTCGCATCGACGAGGCCCGTGAAACCCGCCGCCTCGAGCGTGGCGCGCGTGTCCGCGCAGACGCGCAACTCCACGCCCTTGTCCTGATAGATCCGGCACAGCGGCGGCAGCACGGTCGCGGCGATGCCGCGCGCGACCAGCAGCGTTTCCATCGTGTTGCACGGCGCGTAGCGCTGGGTCTTGGCGTTGTCGCACACGCGCACGGCCTTCTCCACATCGGCGTCGTCATCGACGTAGACGTGGCAGATGCCGTCCAGATGCTTGATCATCGGCACACGCGCTTCTTCCATGAGCCGCGCGATCAGGCTCTTGCCGCCGCGCGGGACGATCACGTCCACGTACCCGGTCATCGTGATGAGCCGGCCCACGGCCGCACGGTCGGTGGTCTCGATCACCTGCACCGCTTCGGCGGGCAGCCCCGCGGCCGACAGGCCTTCGGCGACCAGCGCGGCCAGCGCGGTGTTCGATTCAATGGCTTCCGAACCGCCGCGCAGGATCGTCGCATTGCCGGACTTCAGGCACAGCGCCGCCGCGTCGATGGTCACGTTGGGCCGCGATTCGTAGATGATGCCGATCACGCCGAGCGGCACGCGCATCTGGCCGACCTGGATACCGGTCGGGCGGAATTTCATGTTCGAGATCTCGCCGATCGGGTCGGCCAGCGCGGCAATCTGCTCGAGGCCCGCCGCCATGGTGGCAATGGCCTTGTCCGACAGCGTGAGCCGATCGACGAACGCGGCATCCTGCCCGTTGGCGCGCGCACGCTCGACGTCGCGCGCGTTGACCGCCTTGAGCTTGTCGGCGTCGCGCCGGATCGCCGCCGCGATGGTCAGCAGCGCGCGGTTCTTGTCGGCTGTGGAGGCACGCGCCATCGCGCGCGATGCGGCCCGGGCCTGCTGGCCCACGCGGTCCATGTATTGGTTGAGATCGAACTCGGTCATGATCGTGGCCGGGTCCTGTCCCGGCGGTCGTGCAGTCTTGTGGGGAACGGAGGTGCCGATCGTCGCTAGCGGCTAGCGCGCAATCGACAGCGCAAGCTGCTGCAGGCCGTCCCATGGCTCCGCGGGCAGGCTCGCCGCCGCGCCCGGCGGCAGGTCCGGCAAACCCTTGACCTGCCGGTCGAGCCTCGCGGCCAGCGCCAGCGCGGCTTCGAGCTGTGGCATCGACAGCCGCTGGGCCGCCTGCGGCACCAGCCGTTCGCGCGGGCCCCAGACGCGCAGCTCGCGCATCAGCACCGGCGCCGGCTTGCCGGCCGCCAGCCCTTGCCGGACCTTGGATAATACGCGAATTTCCTCGGTCAGCGCCCAGAGCACCAGCACCGTCGCCTCGCCCTCGCCGCGCAGCCCCTCGAGCATGCGCACGAGCCGCGGCACGTCGCCGGCGAGCATCGCCTCGGACAACTTGAACACGTCGTAGCGGGCCACGTTGAGCACCGCGTCGTGCACCTGATCGAACTTGAGCTCGCCCGGCGGATACAGCAGCCCGAGCTTCTGGATTTCCTGATGCGCGGCAAGCAGGTTGCCTTCCACCTTGTCCGCGATGAACTGCAGCGCGCGGCGTCCGGGCTCGCCGCCCTCCACGCGCTGCTGCTGCAATGCCAGCCGCTCGCCGACCCAGGCCGGCAGGCGCGTGCGATCGACGGTATCGACCTTGATCGACACCCCGGCGCCCTCGAGCGCCTGGAACCATGCGGACTTCGACGTCGCGAAATCGACCCGCGGCAGCGTGACCAGCATCAGCACATCCGGCGACGGCTGCGCGGCCACCGCGCGTAACGCCTCGCCGCCATCCTTGCCGGGCTTGCCCGACGGAATCCGCAACTCGACGATCTTGCGGTCGCCGAACAGCGACATCGACTGCTGCGCCTCGACGAGCTGGCTCCAGTGAAAGCCGCGCTCGGCCACGAGCACGTCGCGCTCGGTATAGCCCGCCTCGCGCGCGGCACGGCGCAGCCGGTCCACCGCCTCCAGCACGAGCAGATGCTCGTCGCCGTGCACGACGTAGAGCGGCGCGAGGCCCTTGGCCTGGGCCTGCTTCAGATGGCCATCGAGGCCGTCGAGCCGAAGCTGCATCGCGTAACCGTCAGGCCGACTTGATCGCCGCGAGGCGGCGCATCAGCTGCTGCACGATGTCGCGCTGCATGTCGCGATAAAGCTGCTGCTCTTCGTAGTCCTTCGCCAATACGGCCGATTCGTTGTACGTGATATCGCGCGTCAGCAGGATCGTCGAGGGCGGAATCAGTTCCTTGCCCGACTGGTCGCGCACGCGGAAGCTGAAGCGCTGGCTCAGCCGGTATTCGCGCACCACGCCTTCGGTCGTGATCGACAGGATCGCGCGGCCGCGCGTGTCGCTCAGCACGTCGAGCAGCGCGTCGGCCTGCTTCGGATCCTCCACGATGATCGTGTCGGAGCCGCCGAGAATCGTGCGGCGCAGGTCGGCGCCCATCGGCGAATTGGGCGGAATGCCGACGTACAGCTTCTTGAACGCGAAGTCGGCGGTGCCGCGCATGTGGAAGCCGCAACCCGCCAGACCGGCGGCCATCGCAGTGGCGAGCGTCGAGGCAAGAACGAGTCGGCGGCGCAGGTTCGGTCGGGTCATGGCTTGGCGGATTCCTTCAATGATCGGCGATGGCCGTTACAGCACCACGTTCACGAGGCGGCCCGGCACGACCACGATCTTCTTCGGCGTGGCGCCCGCGGCAAACTTGGCGACGGTCTCGCTCGCGGCGGCCATGGCCTCGATGGCGGCACGGTCGGCATCGGCCGGCACCGTCAGGCTGCCGCGCACCTTGCCGTTGACCTGCAGCACGAGTTCGATCTCGCTGCGCACGAGCGCGGTTTCATCGACCTGCGGCCAGGCGGCATCGAGCAGCTCGCCCGATTCGCGCGCATAGCCGAGCTCCTGCCACAGCGCATGCGCGATGTGCGGCACCACCGGGTACAGCACGCGCAGCAGAATGCCGAAGCCTTCGCGGCGCGCGGCCGGCGAGGCGCCCTTGGCACCCTCGAGCGCGTTCAGCATCTTCATGGTCGCGGACACGACCGTGTTGTACTGGATGCGCTGGTAGTCGTAGTTGGCCTGCTTGAGCACGGTATGGATCTCGCGGCGCAGCGCGGCGTCGTCAGCCGCCGGTGCGGCACCCGTCGCCGCGCCGATCGCCTCGCCATTGGCGTGGCCGTAGGCCCACACGCGGCGCAGGAAGCGCGATGCGCCCTCCACGCCCGAACCGCTCCACTCCAGCTGCTGCTCGGGCGGCGCGGCAAACATCACGAACAGACGCGCGGTATCGGCGCCGTACTGGTCGATCAGCGCCTGCGGGTCGATGCCGTTGTTCTTCGACTTCGACATCTTCTCCACGCCGCCGATCACCACGGGCTGGCCGTCGGCCTTGAGCGTCGCGCCGACGGGGCGGCCACGGTCGTCCAGCTTCACGTCCACGTCGGCCGGGTTGTACCAGAACTTCTTGCCGCTCGCGTCTTCGCGGTAGTAGGTCTCGTTGAGCACCATGCCCTGCGTGAGCAGGTTCGTGAACGGCTCGTCGAACTTCACCAGCCCGAGGTCGCGCATGACCTTGGTCCAGAAGCGCGCGTACAGCAGGTGCAGGATCGCGTGTTCGATACCGCCGATGTACTGGTCCATCGGCATCCAGTAATCGTTGCGGCCATCGACCATCGTCGTCGCGTCCGGGCACGTATAGCGCATGTAGTACCAGCACGAGTCGATGAACGTATCCATCGTGTCGGTCTCGCGGCGCGCGGGCTTGCCGCACGACGGGCAGGTGCAGGCCAGGAAGCGCTGGTCCTTCGCGAGCGGATTGCCCGTGCCGTCCGGCACGAGGTCCTCGGGCAGCACGACCGGCAGGTCCTTTTCGGGCACCGGCACCACGCCGCAGCTGTCGCAATGGATGAGCGGAATCGGCGTGCCCCAGTACCGCTGGCGCGAGATGCCCCAGTCGCGCAGACGCCACGTCGTCTTCTTTTCGCCGAGGCCCAGCGCGGCGATATCGGCGGCAATCGCTTCCACCGCGGCCTGATACCCGAGGCCGTCGTACTTGCCGCTATGGATCAGCGTGCCGTGTTCCTTGTCGCCGTACCAGTCCTGCCACGCTTCGGTCGAGTATGCCTGGCCCTTGACGTCCACGACCTGGCGGATCGGCAGGCCGTACTTGCGCGCGAACGCGAAGTCGCGCTCGTCGTGCGCGGGCACGCCCATCACGGCGCCGTCGCCGTAGCTCATCAGCACGTAGTTGCCGACCCAGACTTCCACCTCGTCGCCAGTCAGCGGATGCGTGACCTTGAGGCCGGTGGGCATGCCCTTCTTCTCCATGGTCGCCATATCGGCTTCCATGACCGAGCCCATCTTGCATTCCTCGATGAACGCGGCGAGCTCGGGATTGGTCGCGGCCGCATGCGCGGCCAGCGGGTGTTCCGCGGCCACCGCGCAGAACGTCACGCCCATGATCGTGTCGGCACGCGTCGTGAACACGTACAGCTTGCCGTCCTGGATCGGCTGGCCGTCCGCACCCGCGATCTTGTGCGGGAACGCGAAGCGCACGCCCACGCTCTTGCCGATCCAGTTCTGCTGCATCACCTTGACGCGCTCGGGCCAGCCCAGGCCATCGAGGTCGCCGAGCAGTTCCTCGGCATAGTCGGTGATGCGCAGGTAGTACATCGGGATCTCGCGCTTCTCGACCACCGCGCCCGACCGCCAGCCGCGGCCGTCGATCACCTGCTCGTTCGCCAGCACGGTCTGGTCCACCGGGTCCCAGTTCACGGTGCCGGTCTTGCGGTAGGCAATGCCGCGCTCCAGCATCTTGAGGAACAGCCACTGGTTCCAGCGGTAGTAGTCCGGGCTGCACGTCGCCACTTCGCGCGACCAGTCGATCGCGAGACCCATCGACTGCATCTGCTTCTTCATGTAAGCGATGTTGTCGTAGGTCCAGGCGGCCGGCGCCACGCCGTTGTTCAGCGCGGCGTTCTCGGCGGGCATGCCGAACGCGTCCCAGCCCATCGGCATCAGCACGTTATGGCCGTTCATGCGCAGGTAGCGCGCCATCACGTCGTTGATCGTGTAGTTCCGCACGTGGCCCATATGCAGCTTGCCCGACGGGTACGGCAGCATCGAGCAGGCGTAGAACTTGTCGCGCGCCTTGCCGTCGGGGCCCGTCGCGTGTTCCGACACCCGATAGGCATCGGTGGCCTGCCAGTGCTGCTGGGCGGCTTGTTCAACGGCGGACGGAAGGTATTTGTCTTGCATGATCGGGACGGAATTCAGGGGTGATGCGAAAGCAACGATTATACGTTTGCGCGACCGGGCTGGCGCCCGACATCCCGCGCCACGCTTATTTCAGGCCGAGCACGTCCTGCATGTCGTACAGGCCGTTCGGCTTGTCCGCGAGGAAACGCGCCGCGCGCACCGCGCCATCGGCATACGAACGGCGGCTCGACGACTTGTGGCTGATCTCGATGCGCTCGCCGATGCCCGCGAACATCACGGTGTGATCGCCGACGATATCGCCGCCACGCACGGTTGCGAAGCCGATCGACTGCGGATCGCGCTCGCCGGTGTGGCCTTCGCGCGCGTACACCGCGCACTTCGACAGATCGCGGCCCAGCGCGTCGGCGATGACCTCGCCCATGCTCAGCGCCGTACCCGAGGGCGCATCGACCTTGTGGCGGTGATGGGCCTCGATGATCTCGATGTCGTAGCCCGTGGACAGCAGCTTCGCGGCGGCCTCGAGCAGCTTGAACGTGACGTTGACGCCCACGCTCATGTTCGAGGCGAACACGACGCCGATCTCCTTCGCGGCGTCCGCCAGCGCAGCCTTGCCCGCGGCGTCGAAACCGGTCGTGCCGATCACCATCTTCACGCCGAGGCGGCGCGCCACCTCGAGGTGCGCGAGCGTGCCCGCCGGGCGCGTGAAGTCGATCAGGCAGTCGGCCCCCTTGAGGCCGGCTTCGATATCGGACGTCAACAGCACGCCGGTCTGGCGGCCGAGCAGCAGGCCGGCATCCTGTCCAAGCGCCGCCGAGCCCGGCACATCGAGGGCCCCCGAAAGGGTGGCGCCCTCGGTGTCGAGGACATGTTCGATCAGCATGCGGCCCATGCGGCCGGAAGCGCCTGCGATGGCGATATTCATGGCGGTATCAGTAAGTGGGGCTGTGGAGGATGCAAAAGCCGGTCCGTGCGGACCGGCTTCCAGCGATGCGGCGGCGGCGGCGCGCCGGAGCGACGTTAGTTGACGGGCTTGACGACCACGCCCGTATCGGCGGCCGCCGGTGCCTCGGAAGTCTGCGGCGATGCCGCGGCCGGCGCGGCGGCAGGGGCCGATGCGTCCGTGGCGGGCGCGGGCGCGGGCGCCGATCCATCCGACGACGGCGCCGGCGCGACCTTCGGCGCCACCGGTTCGTCCGTATTCCGGCCGGTCAGGATCTTGCCCACGGTCTGGTTCTTCTGCACAGCCTTGAAACCGTCGATTTCCGCGATCAGTTCGTATTCCGACGGCAGTTCGTCGCCGCCGAACTTCACGAGCTTGTCGTCCTGGAAGAACACGGTATAGCGGCGTTGCTGCACCACGGGCGTGCTGCCGCGGCGGAACGAGAACACGTAATCCCAGCGGTTTCCGTGGAACACGTCGGTCAGCAGCGGCGTACCGAGCAGGAAGCGCACCTGGTCGCGCGTCATGCCTTCCCGCAATTGCGAGGCGGCTTCGCGAGACACGAAGTTGCCCTGCACGATATTGATACGGTACGGCGTGATGGCGTTGGCCACCTTGCGCGAGGTGCTGTCATATGCCGAGCAGGCACCCACCAGCATCGTGGCGGCCAGCAGGGAAGTCACCAGCGTCGGTCGCATGGCGGTCGAACGGTTTGAACGCATGTCTCTCGCTTCAAAGCTTCAAAAAAGGAGGGGGTGGGCCGTGTGACCTGAGCGCGCGTCGCTTCGCCGCGTCGAAGGCGGCGGATGCGGCGGGCCCGGCACGGCGCGCCATGACCGGCGGCGGTCTGGGCACCGAGGCGACTTTTGTCGCCAAAACCCTTATGATTCAGCTATCCAGACATTGTACTCTAGGGAGTCACGCCCATGCCGAGTCCGGCGGACCTCAAAAATATAGGCCTCAAGGCGACCGTCCCCCGCCTGAAGATTCTTGAAATCTTCCAGACCAGCGAACAGCGCCATCTGAGCGCGGAAGACGTCTACCGCATCCTGCTCAACGAGCATATGGACATCGGCCTCGCCACGGTCTATCGCGTCCTCACCCAGTTTGAACAAGCCGGCCTGCTGTCGCGCAACAACTTCGAATCGGGCAAGGCCATTTTTGAACTCAACGAAGGTAAGCATCACGATCACCTGGTGTGCCTCGATTGCGGCCGCGTCGAAGAATTCTTCGACTCCGAGATCGAGAAACGCCAGCAAAGCATCGCGCGCGAGCGTGGCTTTGCCCTGCAGGAACACGCGTTGTCGCTCTATGGCAACTGCACGAAGAACGAGTGCCCTCACAAACCCAAAAGATAAGCTGTGGCGCCGGCCATGACCGGACGCCCATGCAACGAAAAACCGGCGCCAGGCGCCGGTTTTTTTATGGTTTCACCGCAAATGCCCGTGCTCAGGGCTCCTGCGGGATGTCCTGCTCCAGCACCGCACGCTGCGCGCGCGATACCTGGGGCAGTCCTACGAACTCTCCCACCACCTGACGGAACAGGCCACGCGCCCACACCAGCATCGGATGCGTATTGCGGCTGCGGTGCCAGAACATGTTCAGGCCCAGCATCGTGTTGAGTTCGGCCGGCAACGGGAACGCCTTCAGGCCGTAGGTTTCGCAAGCCATGTCCTTCGTCAGCGCGTTGACCGTGAAGATCATGTCGGTCTGGGCCGCGAGTTCGGCCTGCGCGCGCCACGAGTGAACGGTCAGCGTGGCATTGCGCTTCAGCCCGCGCTGCTGCAGCGCGTAGTCCAGCGGAATCAGCGCCGGCGCCGGACGGCCCGCGCCCCCCGAATGGGCCATGAAGATATGGCTGCAATCGAGGTACTGCTCGAGCGTGCATTCGGACTTCAGCAGCGGATGATTCTTGCGCGCGCAGACCCACAGGTTCAGCGACGTGACCATCTCCTCGACGATCTCGGGATGGCGGGTCGGGAACGGCGAGAACGCGACATCGAGTTCATTCGCGCGCATCGATGCCACGTCGGCTTCCCACGAATGGGATTCGACGAGGCGGATATGGAGATCCGGGGCCATCTGCTTGATGCGCAGGACAAACCGGTTGAAGACCGTGTCGCCCAGTTCGGCGGCAAACCCGATGCTCAGGGTGCCCGTGGCCACAGCCGGGTCGAAATTGTCGGCGTCGCCCTCGTTGATCGAGGACCAGAGATCCAGCATGTCGCGGATCTTGGGACCGAGCTCGAGCGCGCGCGGCGTCGGCGTCAGCCCGTGCGGCACGCGGATAAAGAGCGGATCGTCGAAGATCTCGCGCAGACGGCCCAGCGAATGCGACACGGCCGGCGCGGTCATGTGCATTTTTTCCGCCACATAAGTGGCGTTTCTTTTGCTTAGCAGCTCGGTAAAGATAACGAGCAGCTTGGTATCAACGTTCACCATGATCAGGCCCGGTCCATGCTCGATACATTAATTGCGAAATTTCATTCGCGAGATTCGCGTCGTCGATGGCCCCACCATTTGCTCTGGCTGCACATCAGATGTCAACAGATTCTTCTAGTGTAAGAGGAAAAAACTGCCTCGGAAAGCAAATTCAGCATTTCTTGCACTCTCGCGGCGGGCTTTTTGATCTGCCTTTGACATGATCACGACAGATTATGTCGAAGTCTGACTTTATGACGCGGTTTTTGCCTTGTGGCTATAGTAGATGCCCTAATGCCGACACTTCTTACGGCGTAAGCCGTTTTCCCCATGTCCAGTTTCCGCGCCCCTGTCGAACTCGCCAAAGCCTACCGGCTGCTCAACCACGGGCCGACCGTGCTCGTTAGCGCGGCCCACGGCGGGCAGCGCAATATCATGGCCGCGGCCTGGGCCATGCCGCTCGATTTCGCGCCTCCCAAGGTCGCCGTGGTGCTCGACAAGTCCACGTGGACGCGGCAGCTGCTGGAAGCCAGCGGGACCTTTGCGCTGCAGGTGCCCACGGTCGCGCAGGTCGATATCACCGAAGCGCTCGGCTCGAGTTCGGGCCAGGCGCTCGCCAGCCAGCAGACCGACAAGTTCGCTGCCTATGGGCTGCAGACGTTTCAGGGCGATGTGATCGATGCGCCGCTATTGGAAGGCTGCGCGGCGTGGCTCGAATGCCGGCTCCTGCCCGAGGCCGCGATTCAGCAGACCTATGACCTGTTTCTCGGCGAGGTGATCGCCGCCCATGCCGATACGCGTGTCTTCAGCGCGGGCCGGTGGCATTTCGAGGGACAGGACGAACTCAGGACCATTCACCATGTGGCGGGCGGCCATTTCATCGTCGATGGCGCCGCCGTCGATGCCCAACCGCTGACACCGCGCGGATCGCAATAAAAAAAGGCGCGGAATATTCCGCGCCTTTCTTATCGGGTGACGACGATTACTTCGCCACCACGCGAGCCATCTCGAGCACCTTGTTCGAGTAGCCCCATTCGTTGTCGTACCAGCTCACGACCTTGATAAACGTCGAGTCCAGCGCGATGCCGGCTTCGGCGTCGAAGATCGACGTACGGGCGTCGCCGCGGAAGTCGGTCGCGACGACCTTGTCTTCCGTGTAACCCAGCACGCCCTTCAGCGCTCCGGCGCTCTGCGACTTCATCTCGGCGCAGATTTCTTCGTACGTGGCCGGCTTCTCGAGCTCGACGGTCAGGTCGACCACCGACACGTCCGAGGTCGGCACGCGGAACGACATGCCGGTCAGCTTCTTGTTCAGCACCGGGATCACCTTGCCCACGGCCTTGGCCGCGCCCGTCGACGACGGGATGATGTTCTCGAGAATGCCGCGGCCACCGCGCCAGTCCTTGTTCGACGGGCCGTCCACGGTCTTCTGCGTGGCGGTGGTGGCGTGCACGGTCGTCATCAGGCCGCGCTTGATGCCCCACTTGTCGTTCAGCACCTTGGCGATCGGCGCCAGGCAGTTCGTCGTGCAGCTGGCGTTCGAGATGATCGCTTCGCCGGCATACGTTTCGTGGTTCACGCCGTACACGAACATCGGGGTGTCGTCCTTGGACGGGGCCGACATGATCACCTTCTTCGCGCCCGCGTCGATGTGCTTCTGCGCGCCTTCCTTCGTCAGGAAGATACCGGTCGACTCGACCACCACGTCGGCACCGATCTCGCCCCACTTCAGCTCGGCCGGATCCTTCACGGCGGTCAGGCGGATCTTCTTGCCGTTGACGACCAGCGTGTTGCCATCGACCGACACCTCGCCGTCGAAGCGGCCGTGCACCGAGTCGTACTTCAGCATGTACGCGAGGTAGTCCGGCTCCAGCAGGTCGTTGATGCCGACAACTTCGACGTCCTTGAAGTTGGCGACGGCCGCGCGGAATACCATGCGTCCGATACGGCCGAAGCCGTTGATGCCGATCTTGATGGTCATGTCTATCTCCAGTTGAATCGATAAAAGCGCTTACTGGGCCAGCGTGGCACGCACCGTATCGGCGACGTTCTCCACGGTGAACCCGAAATGCTTGAACAGCACGCCGGCAGGCGCCGACTCGCCGAAGGTGTCGATACCGACCACAGCCTGGACCTGGTACTTCCACCAGAAGTCGGTCACGCCCGCTTCCACGGCGACGCGCGGCACGCCGGCCGGCAGCACGCTCGCCTTGTAGGCGGCGTCCTGCTTGTCGAACACCGTCGTGGCGGGCACCGAGACCACGCGCACGTGGATGCCGTCGATCGCGAGCTGGTCGGCCGCGCCGACCGCGAGGCCGACTTCCGAGCCGGTGGCCAGGATCACGGCGTCGGGACGCTTTGTACGCGGGTTCTTGCCGTCGCGGAGCACGTAGCCGCCGCGCGCGATATTGGCGCGCGTGGCATCGTCACGCTTCTGGAACGGCAGATTCTGGCGGCTGAAGATCAGGCAGCTCGGACCGTCCTCGCGGCGGATCGACTGGGCCCAGGCCACGGCCGTCTCGGTGGTGTCGGCCGTACGCCAGACATCCATGTTCGGAATCAGGCGCAGGCTGGCCACGTGCTCCACCGACTGGTGGGTCGGACCGTCTTCACCGAGGCCGATCGAGTCGTGCGTGAACACGAACAGCGTGCGGATCTTCATCAGCGACGCCATGCGCAGCGCGTTGCGGCTGTAGTCCGAGAACGTCAGGAACGTGCCGCCATAGGGAATGTAGCCGCCGTGCAGCGCCACGCCGTTCATGATCGCGCTCATGCCGAATTCGCGAACGCCGTAGTTGATATGGTTGCCCCATGCGTCGGCGCGCACGGCCTTGCTGCCCGACCAGTTGGTCAGGTTCGAGCCGGTCAGGTCGGCGGAGCCGCCCAGGAACTCGGGCAGCACGGGGCCGAAGGCCTCGATCGTGTTCTGGCTGGCCTTGCGCGTGGCGATGGTCTCGGCCTTTTCTTCGCACTTGGCGATAAAGGCGTCCACCGCGGCGTCGAAGCCCTGCGGCAGCTCACCGCGCATGCGGCGGCTGAATTCGCCGGCTTCGTACGGATGCACTTCGGCGTAGGCGTCGAACAGCGCGTTCCAGGCCTTTTCCAGCGCGCTGCCGGTCGCCTTGGCGTCCCACGCCGTGTACACGTCTTCGGGCAGCTCGAACGGCGCGTGGGCCCAGCCCAGCGCCTCGCGCGTGGCGAGGATTTCCTGGCCGCCCAGCGGGGCGCCGTGGACGTCGTGGCCGCCGGCCTTGTTCGGCGAACCCTTGCCGATCACGGTACGGCAGCAGATCAGCGTCGGCTTGTCGCTGACCTTGGCCTGCGCGATCGCCGCATCGACGGCAGCCACGTCGTGGCCATCGACCGCGCGGATCACGTTCCAGCCGTAGGACTCGAAACGCTTCGGGGTATCGTCGGCGAACCAGTGCACGACGTCGCCGTCGATCGAGATGCCGTTGTCATCCCACAGCGCGACGAGCTTGTTCAGCTTCAGCGTGCCGGCCAGCGAGCAGGCCTCGTGGCTGATGCCTTCCATCAGGCAGCCGTCGCCGAGGAACACGTAGGTGTGGTGGTTGACGAGGTCGAAACCGGGGCGGTTGAACTCTTCGGCAAGCAGGCGTTCCGCCAGTGCCATGCCGACCGCGTTCGTGATGCCCTGGCCCAGCGGGCCGGTCGTCGTCTCGACGCCCGGGGTGATGCCGTATTCGGGGTGGCCCGCGGTCTTGCTGTGCAGCTGGCGGAAGTTCTTCAGCTCGCTGACGGGCAGGTCGTAGCCGGTCAGGTGCAGCAGTGCGTAGAGCAGCATCGAGCCGTGGCCGTTGGACAGCACGAAGCGGTCGCGGTCGGCCCAGTGCGGGTTCGCCGGATTATGCTTCAGATGGCGGCTCCAGAGCGCCACGGCGATGTCTGCCATGCCCATCGGCATGCCGGGGTGGCCGGAATTGGCCTGCTGCACGGCATCCATGGCGAGCACGCGGATTGCGTTGGCCATCAGCTGGGCGGGCTGGGAAGCGTAGGGACTAGTGGCGGGATGTGCGAGGGCAGACATGCGGGCGGAAACCTGGCGGCGGGAAAACCGCAATTTTAGCAGAAGGAGGCGTTCCGCCAGACCGCCCGCCAGCGGTTCCGGGCGGTTTCCGGACGCTCGCGCGCATAGCGCGGCGCCAAGTGCCGAGTTGTCATCCGCGCGCGGGCCCGCCGGGGGCCGCGACAGCGGCGGCGCGCCCGCGTAACATGTGCCTGCCCTACTGAGGAGACCTTCGCGGAGACCATCATGACCAGACCGCCCAATACGCCCTGGCTCACCCCCTACCTGACGGTCGCCAGCGGACGTGCCGCGCTCGATTTCTACAGCCGCGCGTTCGGCTTCACGGCCCACAACGTCCTCGACGAGAACGGCGTGCCGACGCACGCGGAAATGCATTACCAGGGCCAGCTCGTGGTGATGTTCGCGCCCGAGGGCGCCTGGGGCAGCACCGCGCGCACGCCGCGCTCGCTCGGCGTGGAAGCGTCGCAGACGTTCTACGTGTACTGCGAGGACGTCGATGCGATGTTCGCGCGCGCGATCGCCGCGGGCGCCACCAGCGTCATGCCGCCCGCGGACCAGTTCTGGGGCGACCGCTACTGCATGGTCGAGGACCCGGACGGCTACCGCTGGGGCTTCGGCAAACACCTCGCACAACCCGACAACCCCCGCGATACCCCCTGATGCCTCCCCGTTTTTACGTCGAAGCGGCCCTCGCCGCCGACGCCATGCTGGAATTGCCCGAAACCGTCGTCCGCCATGCGCAGGTGCTGCGTCTGGCGCCTGGTGACGCCGTGACCCTGTTCGACGGCCACGGCGGCAGCCACGCGGCCACGCTGGTCGAGCTCGGCAAGCGCCGCGCCGTGGTCCAGATCGGCGCGCACGATACCGCCGAAGCCGAACTGCCGTTCCGCGTCACGCTGGCGCAGGGCCTGGCCGGCGGCGACAAGATGGACTGGCTGATCGAGAAAGCCGTGGAACTCGGCGTCTCCGCGATCCAGCCGCTGCAGGCCCACCGCTCGGTGGTACGGCTGAACGGCGAGCGCGCGGCAAAGCGCGAGGCGCACTGGCAGGCGCTGATTGCCGCGGCCTGCGAGCAATGCGGCCGCAATCGCTTGCCGGCGCTCGCGCCGGTAGCTACCGTGGAGGCATGGCTTGCGGCCCCGCCCTCGCCCTCGCCCTCGCCGCACGCGCGGCTGCTGGTATCGCCGCGCGCCACCGCGTCGCTGCCGGCGCTCGCGGCGGCGGAGCGCGAGGCCTGGCTGGCCGGCGGCGTGACGCTGCTGATCGGCCCGGAAGGCGGGCTGGCGCCCGAGGAAGAAGACATGGCACTGCGCGCGGGCTTCACCGCGGTGTCACTGGGACCGCGCATCCTGCGCACCGAAACCGCCGGGCTGGCCTGCCTGGCGACGCTGAACGCCGTGCTCGGCGGATTTTGACGGCCTCTCCGTTACTCACCTGCAAGGAGTCGATCATGGGACTACTCGATAGCGTACTCGGTGGCGTGCTGGGCCAATTAGGCGGCCATCAGGGCGACGCGCAAGGCAATCAGGGCGCCGGCGGGCTCGACCCGAAGATCATGATGGCGCTGGGATTGCTGGCGATGCTGGCCATGCGCAACAAGGACGGCGCGACGGCGGGCGCTCCTGGTGGTGGATTGGGTGGTGGACTGGGCGGCGCATTGGGTGGTGTGTTTGGCGGCATGCTCGGCGGCGGCAGCGCACCCGCGCCCGGCGGACTCGACCTCGGCTCGCTGCTGGGCGGCCTGCTGGGCGGCCAGGGCGAGGCGGCCGGCAGCGCGCAGGCCATGGGGGCCGCCGCGGGCGGCATCGGCGCGCTGCGCGACGTGCTCGCGCAGGCCGGACTGGGCCATCAGGTGGATTCGTGGATCGGGACCGGCAGCAACGAGGCGATCAGCCCGTCGGAGCTGTCGAATGCGCTCGGCGGCAGCGGCGCGCTGCAATCGCTCGCCGAAACCACGGGAATGTCGCACGAGGATGTGGCGGCCAGCCTCAGCGCCGGGCTACCGGAGCTGATCGACCGGCTGACGCCCGACGGCCGCGTACCGGACGCCTGAGCGGCCGTCGCCGCAAAGCAAAACGCCCGCTTCAGGCGGGCGTTTTTGCATCGGCGGCGTAATCGGTAGCGTGCAGCGTCATCACGCAAACGAGTAGAAGACGCGGAACTGCACCTTGCGCTCGCCCCAGAACTCGGCGGCGTCGCGGAACACGTCGAGCAGGACCTCGCGCGCTTCCTTGTCGAACTTCTGCGCGATCGGCAGGCCTTCCAGCACGATCACGAAGCCCGGCTGCGGGCCGGCCTTGTGGATCATGTCGGTCAGGCAGTCCGACAGCGCGTCGAAATTCTTGCCGAAATGCTTCGGGAACAGGAACTCGGTAGCGATCGTCTCCAGGATCTCCGCCTTGCTCTGGCAGTTCGCGCAGTTCGCGTAGAGGAAATGCTGGTTGAGGGCAGCGGCCGCCTGGGCCAGCTCGGGCACGCGGAACGCGCGGATCGACTGGACGATGTTCGGGCGCACCGTCTTGAACAGGTTCATGGCTCCCTCGTTGGTGCCGTCTTCGGACCCGGGCACCACGATCGGCGCGCATGCGGGCGGTAGTCCGTGCGTGAGCTCTTGTCGGGGCATCATCAGCACATTGTCGTAGAGGTTCTGGGCCTGATGCTGGGCCCGATGCCAGCCATCTCCGGCGCCGCGCTCGTCGCGGGCGGCAAGGGCGTCGCCCAATCCGAAAATGTCAGTCGTCATTTGGTTATCCGTTTGAAGCTGTTGTAGTGGTCTTCCGTGTAATAGCAATCGTTGGCGGCGCGTTGATCACCACCGCATACGATGCGCTTTGCTCCCCGGTTCCGGCTATTCGTCTTGACGGTGTACTCGCGGTAATACCCGCGCGATTGCTGGGGCAGGATGCGTTCGTAATTGCCGAACCGCGATCCATCCTTGTCATACGGGAACGGTCCGCCGGATTGAATACGTTCCAGCGTACGCTGCGCCTCGTTGGGCAACTGCTGCACGGCGATGGTTCCCGCCATGCCCGCCGCCACATCCGACTGCGCCTGCCTGGCCATGGCGTCCAGCGGCGCCAGCGAGAACGCGGCGCCGAAGGTCACCGAAGCGGCCAGCGAAGCCGCCAACGAAGCGCGTAGCACCAACCCTGACAATGCGTGGGCCAGCCTTCTCGCCATCGTGGGGACTCCGCCAGTATTCAAAGGCGTAAGGTTACGCGTCCGGCGCGGATTAATCAATCCCCGCAGGGGTGGCCGCCGGAATTCTTCAATTGTTTCAATATGTTATTGATATGTGTGCACACACTTACATTGCAACCATTACACAATGAAAAAGCCGGGCGGACCCGGCTTTTTCATACGGCTGTGCTGAAAGGCGTGCTTAGCGCTTGGCGGCCGCGTCGACGACCACGAGGGACGTCATGTTGACGATGCGGCGCACCGTGGCGGACGGGGTCAGGATATGTACCGGACCGTTCACACCCAGGAGGATGGGACCGATCGCCACGTTGTTCCCCGCGGCAACCTTCAGCAGGTTGTACGAGATATTCGCCGCGTCGATGTTCGGGCAGACGAGCAGATTGGCCTCGCCGCTCAGCGCGCCATCCGGCACCAGCGAATCGCGCAGCTTCTGGTCGAGCGCGCTGTCGCCGTGCATTTCGCCATCGACCTCGAGATCCGGCGCGCGATCGCGCAGGATCTTGAGCGTGTCGCGCATCTTGATCGCCGACGGCGAATCCGACGAACCGAAGTTCGAATGCGACAGCAGCGCGACCTTCGGCTCGATGCCGAAGCGCTTGAGCTCCTCGGCCGCCATGATCGTGATCTCGGCCAGCTGGTTCGGCGTCGGATCGATATTGACGTGCGTGTCCACGAGGAAGATCTGGCGGCCCGGCAGGACCAGGCCGTTCATCGCCGCGTACACGCAGTGCGTGCCGCCCAGGACCTGGTCGATGTAACGCAGATGCGCGGCCGTGTTGCTCACGGTGCCGCAGATCATGCCGTCGGCCTCGCCCTTCTTGATCAGCATCGCGCCGATCAGCGTGGTACGGCGGCGCATTTCCAGCTTGGCGTACTGCGGCGTGATGCCCTCGCGCGCCATCATCTTGTAGTACGTCTCCGAGTAGTCGCGGAAACGTTCGTCGTGCTCGGGGTTCACCACCGTGAAATCGACGCCCATGCGCAGGCGCAGGCCGAAGCGTTCGATGCGGTGCGTCAGCACGGCCGGACGGCCGATCAGGATCGGGTTGGCCAGCTTCTCGTCGACGATGACCTGCACCGCGCGCAGCACGCGTTCTTCCTCGCCCTCGGCGAAGACGATGCGCTTGCGCTCCATCTCCACCTTGCGCGCGGCCGCGTAGATCGGCTTCATCAGCGTGCCCGAGTGGTACACGAACTGCTGCAGCTGCAGCTTGTAGGCGTCCATGTCCTCGATGGGACGCGCGGCCACGCCGCCCTTGGCGGCAGCCTCGGCCACGGCCGGCGCGATCGTGACGATCAGGCGCGGGTCGAACGGCTTCGGAATCAGGTATTCGGGGCCGAACGACAGGTCCTGGATGCCGTAGGCCGAGGCCACGACATCGCTCTGCTCCTGGCGCGCGAGCTCGGCGACCGCGTTGGCGGCGGCAATCTCCATTTCACGCGTGATCGTCGTGGCGCCGCAATCGAGCGCGCCGCGGAAGATGAACGGGAAGCAGAGAACGTTGTTGACCTGGTTCGGGTAGTCGGTACGGCCCGTGGCGATGATCGCGTCGGGACGGACTTCCTTGCAGAGCTCCGGCATGATTTCCGGATTCGGGTTGGCGAGGGCCAGCACGAGCGGGTTCTCGGCCATGCCCTTGACCATCTCGGGCTTGAGCACGCCCGCGGCGGACAGGCCCAGGAAGATGTCGGCGCCATCGATGACTTCGGCCAGCTTGCGCTTGTCGGTCTTCTGCGCGAAGCGGGACTTCTCCGGATCCATCAGCTCGGTACGGCCCTCGTACACGACGCCGGCGATATCGGTGACCCAGATGTTCTCGAGCTTCATGCCCATGTCCACGAGCAGGTCCAGGCAGGCCAGCGCGGCCGCACCGGCGCCCGAGGCCACCAGCTTCACCTTGGAGATATCCTTGCCCACGACCTTGAGGCCGTTGATCACGGCCGCACCGACCACGATCGCGGTACCGTGCTGGTCGTCGTGGAAGACGGGAATCTTCATCCGCTCGCGCAGCTTGCGCTCGACGTAGAAGCACTCGGGGGCCTTGATGTCCTCGAGGTTGATACCGCCGAACGTCGGTTCGAGCGAGGCGATGATATCGACGAGCTTTTCCGGATCCTTCTCGTCGATCTCGATATCGAACACGTCGATGCCGGCGAACTTCTTGAACAGGCCGCCCTTGCCTTCCATCACGGGCTTCGATGCCGCGGCACCGATGTCGCCGAGACCCAGCACGGCGGTACCGTTGGTGATCACGGCCACGAGGTTGCCACGCGCGGTGTAGCGGAAGGAGTTGGCCGGATCGGCAACGATTTCCTCGCACGCGGCGGCGACGCCCGGCGAATAGGCCAGCGCCAGGTCGCGCTGGTTCGAAAGCGGCTTGGTGGGGGTAACGGAAATCTTGCCCGGCGTCGGAAACTCGTGATATTCGAGTGCGGCCTTGCGCAGCGCCTCACGCTGCTGTTGTTTCAGGTCGTCTTGGGACGGGGACTGCTGAGGACTTGTCATCTGCGCATCTTCCGATCGGTGGAGCCGCACGTGAATGTGACGGGGACCGAAGCGGGCCGGCTCCGTACCCGCTGTCTCTCTGTATAAGAGCCTCGCATTTTATATTGTGAAATATTATTTCACAATAAGCGTTTTACGCGGGGCAGCTTTGCGTTTCGGTACAATATGCCGCATGCCGCTGGGCTTGACCAGCCGTATTCTCCACGGCGCTCGACCCTCCCTGTCCCGAACGCCATGCCCCCTCCCGCCTCCCCTCCCGCCCCCGCTCTCGCCGCCCCTCCCCCCGATCGCTTATCCGAGTTCGACCTGATCCGCCGCTATTTCACGCGCCCGGTCCACAAGGCCGCGCTCGGCGTCGGTGACGACTGCGCGCTGATCGAGGGGCGACCCGGCCATCAACTGGCGATCAGCACGGACATGCTCGTCTCCGGCCGGCATTTCTTTCCGGACGTCCCGCCGCGCTCGCTCGGCCACAAGGCGCTGGCGGTCAACCTGTCGGACCTCGCCGCGATGGGCGCGGAGCCGCGCGCCTTCACGCTCGCGCTCGCGCTTCCCAGCGCCGAAGCGCCGTGGCTCGCGGAACTCGCGGCCGGCATGCTGGAACTTGCCGATCTGCACGGTTGCGAGCTGATTGGCGGCGATACGACGCGCGGGCCGCTGACGCTGTCGATCACCGTGTTCGGGGACGTGCCGCCGCGCCAGGCGCTGCGGCGCGATGCCGCACGGCCCGGCGACGATATCTGGATCTCGGGCACGCTCGGCGACGCGCGCCTCGCGCTCGGCGACTTCCGCGGCGAATGGCTGCTGCCCGAACCCGATTTCACCGCGGTACGGCCGCGCATGGACACGCCGACGCCGCGCGTCGCGCTCGGGCTGGCGCTGCGCGGTGTTGCGCATGCGGCACTCGATATTTCGGATGGCCTCGTGGGCGACCTCGGACATATCCTCGACCGCTCGGCCGTCGGCGCATGGCTCGACGTCGATGCGCTGCCGCGCTCGGACATCCTCGCGAACCAGCCCGTGGACTGCCAGCGGCTGTGCACGCTGACCGGCGGCGACGACTACGAGCTCTGCTTCACGGCGCCGGCCGATGCGCGCGAGACCCTCGCGGGCATCGCCACGCGCCTCGGCCTGCCGCTGACGCGTGTCGGCGCCATCACGCCGGAGGCGGGACTTCGGCTCGTCGATCGCGACGGCAATCCCTGCCGGTTCGACGGCGCGGGGTTCGATCACTTCGCTTCGCCCTGACCGCGACTGCCGACCCCGCCGGTCGGACGTTACTGCATGACGGGGCGACGCAAGCCGTGTCATGATGCCGCCATGCGCGGCCCGCTTTCCTGCGGGCTGCCTGACAAAAACATTAGATACCGAGCCGATTTCAAGATGTCCGCCTACCCACCCGGCGCCGCTCCAGGCGGCGCCGACCCCATCACGCTCGAAGCGGGCCAGACCGTGCGCGTCACGCGACCGACCGCGCGCTTCATGTTCGGCCATCCGGCACGCCTGATCGCGTACGGCTTCGGCTCCGGCCTGTCGCCGGTCAGCCCCGGCACCGTCGGCACGCTCTACGGTTGGCTGTCGTTCGTGGTGATCTCGATGTGGGTGGACCCCGCCACCGATCCTCTGACCTGGCTCTGGATCATCGTGGGCAGCTTCCTGGCCGGCCTGTGGGCGTGCCAGCGCACGGCGCGCGACATGGGCGTCTTCGACCATGGCAGCATGGTCTGGGACGAGATCGTCGCGTTCTGGATCGTGCTGCTGTTCGTCATGCCGACGGGCTTCTGGGGGCAGTTCGCCGCCTTCCTGTGGTTCCGGCTCTTCGATATCGCCAAGCCCGCCCCGATCCGCTACTACGACCGCACGCTGAAGGGTCCGGGCCTGATGGGCGCGTTCGGCGTGATGTTCGACGACGTGCTCGCCGCGTTCTACACGCTGCTCGTCTTCGCGCTGTGGCGTTCGCTCTGAACGCCTCCCCGGTACTTTATTCCCTGCCGATTTCACGACCATGTCCGTCAGTCGCCTGCTCGACCAACTTGCCGTCCAGATCGGCGTGGCGCTTTCCGAGCGCTCGCTGATGCTTGCCACCGCCGAATCCTGCACGGGCGGCCTCGTGTCGGCCGCCATTACCGACATCTCGGGCTCCTCGGGCTGGTTCGAGCGGGGCTTCGTCACCTACTCGAACGAGGCCAAGAGCACGATGATCGGGGTGCCGGCCAAGCTGATCCGCGACCATGGCGCGGTCAGCGAGGAAGTGGCGCATGCCATGGCCGAGGGTGCGCTGCTCAACAGCCGGGCGCAGGTATCGCTATCGATCACCGGCGTGGCGGGTCCCGGCGGCGGGACCGCCGAGAAGCCGGTCGGCATGGTCTGTTTCGGCTGGAGCAATCGCATTACCACGCTGACCGCGACCCAGCGCTTCCGCGGCGATCGCGGTCAGATTCGCCGGCAGGCGGCGGAGCATGCGTTGCGGGGACTGCTGGAATTGATTCGGAACGAAGCGTAAGACCAGGGGGCAATAACGCCACCCTTTTTTCATGATCAACCGTGACGGTAGCGGTTGATCGTGTCGCGCGTCTGCGTCGCGACCTTGCGGGCGGCCGCCGCAAAGTCCTTGTCGCGGCTTGCGTAGAGGATGGCGCGCGACGAATTGATCATCATGCCGGTGCCGTCCGCCGTGCGGCCGGCCTTTACCGTGGCTTCGATATCGCCGCCCTGCGCGCCGATGCCGGGAATCAGCAGCGGCATATCGCCGACGATCTGGCGCACGCGCGCGATTTCGGCCGGGAACGTCGCGCCGACCACCAGGCCCATCTGGCCATTGGTATTCCAGCGCTCGCGCGCGGACTCGGCCACCACCTGATACACGGGCTTGCCGTCCACCTGCAGAAACTGCACGTCGGATCCCCCCGCATTGGACGTGCGGCACAGCACGATCACGCCGCGGCCCGGATGGGCAAGGTACGGCTCCATCGAGTCGAAGCCCATGTACGGGCTCACGGTCACCGCGTCCGCCTTGTAGCGCTCGAACGCTTCGATCGCGTAATGCTCGGCCGTGGAGCCGATATCGCCGCGCTTGGCGTCGAGCACCACGGGGATCCCCGGATGCGCGTCGTGGATATATTCGATCAGCTGCTCGAGCTGGTCCTCGGCACGCTGCGAGTGAAAATACGCGATCTGCGGCTTGTACGCGCAGACGAGGTCGGCCGTGGCATCGACGATTTCACGGCAGAACGAAAAGATCGCGCCGCCCGCGCCCGTGAGAGACATCGGCAGCTTGGCGGGATCGGGGTCCAGGCCGACGCACAGCAGGGAATCGTTGCGCTGCCATGCGGCGGACAGCTGCTCGGTGAAGGTCATGGGAGACTCGATATCAGGATGACGCCAGGGTCGTTGCCGTCAATTCTACCGCCGCGTGCTATGGTTGGCGTCAAGTTGGCGTCAAGATGGCGTCGAACCCGCCGTCCCGCCCTCCTCGATAACAAGACAAGCGCAAGCTGCGGCATGCCGCCAAGCGCCCGCCCGCCCATGACTCTGGACCGCCGCGGTCTCACCCTCCTCGTCATTCTCACGCTCGCCTGGGGCATCAACTGGCCCGTCATGAAGATCGGCGTGGCCCATTTCCCGGCCCTCGGGTTCCGCCTGCTCTGCATGGCCGGCGGCGTCGTGGCGCTGGGCGTGGCATTGCGCCTGCGCGGCGAATCGCTCGCGGTGCCGCGCGCGGCCTGGGGCACCGTGGTCAAGCTCGCGATTCCGAACATGGTCGTGTGGCACCTGCTGGCCATCTGCGCGGTCAAGATGCTCTCTTCGGGCCGCGCGGCCATCCTCGGCTACACGATGCCGATCTGGGCCGTGGTCTGGGGCCTGCTGCTGTTTCGCGAGCGCATCGCGCTGTCCGCGTGGTTCGGCATCGGCTGCGCGCTCGTCGGCACGATCCTGCTGCTGTCGGGCGAGATCGCCGCGATCACCGGCAGCCCGATGGGCACGCTGCTGATGCTCTGCGCGGCCGCGGGCTGGGGCTTCGGTACGCAGTTGATGAAGCGGACGCAGATCGATGTACCGATCGGCGCGCTCACGTTCTGGATGCTGGTGGTCGCGCTGCCCTTCCTGCTGGCGGGCTCGCTGCTGCTGGAATCGGGATGGCGCATGCCCAACGCCATCGAATGGACGGCTATCGGCTACAACGCCGTGGTGGTGTTCGCCTATTGCCATCTGGTCTGGTTCGCGCTCGCGCGCAGCCTGCCGCCCGTGGTGTCGAGCCTGTCGATCATGTTCATCCCGGTGGTCGGCGTATTCTCGGGCATGCTGATGCTCGGCGAGCGCCCGCACTGGCAGGACTATGCGGCCATCGTGCTGATGTTCGCGGCCCTGTCGAGCGTGATGCTGGGGCCGTCGCTGCGCCGGCACCGCTGAGCCAAATTTCGGCCAGATTTCGCTTAACAAGCCCCCCTGCGTTGGGCTACACTCGCGGCCATCAGAATCCCGGGAAACCCATTTCCCGACTAGGTAGCGATCGAGTATCGAATCAGCGTCGAGACAGCGTCGACACGGCGTCATCAGTTACAAGGAATCACGGATGATCAACCTGTTCGTCCTCCAGAAAGGACGGCTTGCCCAGGAGCAGGTCGACGAACGCAACGAGCTGCTGCAGCACAAGCCGATCTGGATCGACGTCGTCAGCCCTGACGACGAAGAGCTCGCGTGGATCAAGGAAGCCTACGGGGTAGTGCTGCCCGAGCTCGAAGACCTTGGCGACCTTGAAGCGTCCGCCCGCTATTTCGAGGGCGAGGACGAGAATATCCACATTCGCACGGATTTCCTGCTCGACGAGGAAGGCACCTCGCGCAACGTGCGCGTGGCCTTCGTGCTCACGCGCGATGTCGTGTTCTCGATTCACGACGAAGACCTGCCCGTGTTCCGCCTCGTGCGGCTGCGCGCGCGCATGCGGCCCGGTTCGGTGCGCAATGCGAAGGACGTGCTGATGGATCTCTACGCGACCGATGCCGAGTATTCGGCGGACTCGATCGAGGAGATCTATGAACGGCTCGAGGAAGCGAGCCGCCGCGTGCTTGCGGAGAACGTGACCGATGCCGCCGCGGCCGACGTGCTCGAGATGATCGCGCGCGAGGAAGACTTGAACGGCCGCATTCGGCGCAACGTCATGGATACGCGCCGCGCGGTGTCCTTCCTGATGCGCAGCCAGATGTTATCGGCCGAGCAGCAGGACGAGGCGCGGCAGATCCTGCGCGATATCGACTCGATCGAGAACCACACGGCGTTCCTGTTCGACAAGATCAACTTCCTGATGGATGCGACCGTCGGTTTCATCAATATCAACCAGAACAAGATCATCAAGCTGTTCTCGGTGGTGTCGGTGGCGCTGATGCCGCCCACGCTGATCGCGAGCATCTACGGCATGAACTTCAAGATCATGCCCGAGCTCGACTGGGCCGCGGGGTATCCGTGGGCGATCGGGCTCATGGCGGTTTCGGCCGCCGTGCCCCTGATCTATTTCCGTCGGAAGGGCTGGCTCGGCTAGTCAGGCAGCGTCGCGGCGCCCATGCGGCGCGCGATGATGCCGGCCTTGACGCGGAAGTTCACGCGCACATTGGCGCAATACGCCTTCTTGTCGAAGCATTTCGGCGCGGGCAACGCCGCCGCGAGGCGCGCGGCCTGCCCCACGCCGAGCTTCGACGCGCTCGTCTTGAAGTAATGCTGCGCGGCCGCCTCGGCGCCGAACACGCCCTCGCCCCACTCCACCGAATTCAGGTAGATCTCGAAAATGCGCTGCTTGTCGAGCCAGAACTCGAGCATCCACGTGATGGCGAGCTCCTGGCCCTTGCGCAGGTAGTTCTGCTCGGACGAGAGAAACAGGTTCTTCGCGAGCTGCTGCGTGATCGTGGAACCGCCACGCACGATATGGCCGCGCTGCTTGTTGCGCTCCCACGCATCGAGCATCGCGTCCAGTTCGTAGCCGGGGTGATTGACGAAGTCCGCGTCCTCGCTCGCGATGACCGCGCGCTTGAGATTGCGCGAGATATCGTCGTAGCGGACCCATTGATGGTCCAGCGAGCAGCTCCAGACATTGAAGCCGCACAGGCGCCATTGCTCGGCGCGCATAAACGAGGACGACGACGGATTGATGTACTGCCAGCTCGCGATCTGCAGGAAGAAATACAGCTGCATGGCGAGCACGCCCGCCAGCAGGCATCCGCACACATACCCGAGCCAGCGCATCTCGCGTGCGCTCAGCGGGCGCGATTGACCTGCACGTCGGCCTGCACGTCGCCCTGCACGTCGGCTTGCGCCTCGGCCAGCAGACTCGCGCGCAGCGCCGCCAGCACGGGCGCCGTCTTCGGCCGCACGCCACGCCAGTTGTAGAACGCCTCCGCGGCCTGCTCGACGAGCATCCCCAGCCCATCGCTGGTGCGCGCGCCGCATTGCGCGGCGTAGGCAAGAAACACCGTCGGTGCCGCGCCGTACATCATGTCGTAGGCCAGCACATCGGGACCGAGCAGAAACCCGGGCACAGGCGGCACCTCGCCCTGCAGGCTGCTGGCCGACGCGTTGATCACCACATCGCAGGCCTCGTCCTCGGACAGGCCCTCCAGCGCATCGAGACCGCCGCCCCAGAGTTCGACATTGAACTGATTGCCCGCTTCCGCGAACGCCTCGAGCATGTCGCTCGCGCGCGCGGCCGTGCGGTTGGCCACGACGATCCGGTCCGGACGGCATTCGATCAGCGGCAGCATCGCGCCCATGGCGGCGCCGCCGGCGCCCAGCAGCAGGATGCGACGGCCTTCGAGCAGCGTATCGAGCGTGTCCTGGATATCGCGCACGAGGCCGATGCCGTCGGTATTGTCGCCATGGATCAGTCCATCCTCGATCCACATCGTGTTCACCGCGCCCGCCGCCGCCGCGCGGTCGGTCAGGCGGTCCGCCATGTCGTGCGCCTCGATCTTGAACGGCGTGGTGACGTTGCAGCCGTAGCCGCCCTCGGCAAAGAACTGGCGCACCGTGTCGGCAAACCCGTCGAGCGGCGCGAGCAGGCGGTCGTACTGCACCGCTTCGCCGGTCTGGCGCGCAAAGGCGGCGTGAATGGCCGGCGAGCGGCTATGCGCCACCGGGTTGCCGATCACGACATAGCGGTCGGCCTGAGTCTGGGAGTCTGTCATCAGCGCGGCTGCAGCCGGACATCGAGTCCGCTGCGCGAAAACTTGAACGTGGAAATGACCTCGAGGATGTCCTGGCGAGCCATCATTTCCGGGGAAAATTGCCCGAACGGGGCCGCCGCGCGCACGATGGCCACGGCCTGGCGGTCGAGCGCGGGATCGCCCGAGCTCTTGGCCACGTCGATCGCCTCGACGTTGTAGCCGTCACGGTTGTAGCCCAGCTTGCCGGTGCGGTTCACGTTGATCACGAGGATCAGTTGGCCGTAGATCGGCTTGCCGTTGCGCTGCGGGAAATCGCTCGTGCCGCGCGCTTCGATCTTGCGGCGCAGGCGATCGTAATACTGTGCGTACTCCACGCCCTGCGCGCTCGTCGCCGTCAGCTGCATGCGCTTGGGACGCTTGGCGTAATGCTCGAGATTCTTGCCGATCTCGGCCTCGAGCTTGGCCATCTCGTCGGTGCTCGTGCGCTCGTCCTGGCCGCGCTGGAGCGGATCCACGCGCTGCTCGCCGGGCTTGAGGGGCTGGCTGCGCACCGACGGCGCGGGCTCGCGAGCCTGCGTCATCAGACGCTGCTGTTCCTGCTCGAGCAGTTCCACGCGGCGCTGCACCTGCCGCACGAGGTCGCCATCCTTGGACTCGGTCTGCGCGGGCAGCGGCGTGGTGGCGCGCTGCACGTCGTGATCGCCGCCGCCGTCGAGGTTGGCCTGCGCCAGCACGGTCGGGTTGCGCGGCTTGTCGGCCGACTTCGAGTTGACCAGCACCACGTCGAGCATCGGATCGGAGCGCTTGATCTCGAAGACTTCCGGCGCGGCGATGCGGACCGTCAGCAGCACCGCATGGATCAGCACCGAGACGACGAGCGCCTTGACCAGCGTGCTGCGGGATTGCCACCATTGGCGCAGCAGGCGCTGAGGACGCTGAGGTCCCGACGGGCGGGGAGCGGCGAGGGTGGCGTTCACGGTCTGAGACGGTTGGCTGGAAGCGGTTGGCGGGCAGACTGGATTGTAAGGGAGCCAACCGCTTTTCCGAAGCGATCAGGGCGCTGGCGAAGGGGGGGTGTCGCGCGTTGCCGACGCCTCGGCACCGGGGTCGGTCTCGCCCCCGGCGGCTGCCTCGTCCTGCACTTCCGGCGCCCCCTCCACGGTCCCTTCCCTGGTCGCCTCGGCAGCCTCCTCGGCGGCCTGCTGCGCGGCGGCCTCGGCAGCCTCCTCGGCGGACTCCTCCGCGGTCTCCTCATCGGCCTCGAGGTCCTCCTCGGGCACCGCGTCGCCGGCGAACACTTCCAGCACGCGGCACGACACCTCGAGCGAAATCTCGTCGGTGGTCGCGATCTCGAGCATCACCTGCGTGCCGCGCGAAGCCTGCGCGAGCTCGGGCACGCGCGTGACCAGCGGAATCTCGGCAAAACGCACCGCGCCATCCTTGAGCACCGCGGCGAGCATGCGGTCGCGCGTCTCCTGCGCGAGCCAGCGCAGGCACCAGTAGCGTTCCATCGTCGACTGGTGGTCGGCATAGGCCGCGTAGGTGCCCTCGAAGTCGGCAACGGCCGCGAGCAGGTCGGCATCCTTCGGCTTGAACGGCGCCACGAGCTTGGCGGTCACCCCATGCTGCGCCACCGCGATGATCTGCCATTGGTTGACCAGATCGACGTAACGGCGCAGCGGCGAGGTGCTCCACGCATACTGCGCGACGCCGAGCCCCTCGTGCGGCGCGGGGTACGTCTGCATGCGCGTGCGATGCATGCCCCAGGCCTTCTGCGTGCGGTAGATGCCGGGCACGCCGTGATCGGCCAGCAGCTTGCCCCACGTGCTGTTGGCCAGGATCATCAGCTCCGCCACGATCTTGTCGAGCGGCGATCCGCGCTTGCGCTGCTCGATGCGCACGCGTTCGCTGCCGTCAGCGAGCGTATCGATATAGAAGCTGTAGTCGGCGCGGTTGTGGGACTCGGGGCGCAGGCCGCTCGCGAGGCGCGCCTTCTGGCGCTCGTCGTGGAGGAAGCCCGCAAAGTGATACAGCTGCGTGAGCGCTTCGCGGAACGGGTAGTCGCCCGTGCCGTTGGCCAGCGCGGCCTCGGTCACGATGTCCTCGAGCAGGTTGTGGCGCAGGTTGGCGGCGATGGGCACGCGCTCGGCGCGCGTCTCGCTGCCGACGATCAGCGGCTGGCCGCCCTCGGCGCCCTGCATATCGACCGTGACATACAGCGACAGCGCGGGGCACGTGCGGCCCTCCTGCAGCGTGTAACGCTCGACCACCGCATCGGGCAGCATCGTGATCTTGTCGCCGGGGAAGTACACCGTGGACAGGCGTTGACGCGCGATGGCGTCGAGCGCGTCGCCACGCTGGATACCGAGCGCCGGCGCGGCGATATGCACGCCGATGCGCAGCTTGCCGTCGGGGAGCGTCGTGACCGACAGCGCATCGTCGATCTCGGTCGTGGTCACGTCGTCGATGGAGAACGCCTGCACGTCCGCCAGCGGCAGGTCGCCGGACGGCTCGGGGACGGTCACGTCGGGGAAGCCAGTGCCCTTGGGGAAGCATTCGGCGAGGAACTTCGCCTCGTGCAGCGCGCGCGGGCTCGCGATGCCGCCCACGGCGACCATCAGCCGCATCGGCGTCATGCCGAGCGCCGTGCACGCGGCGTCCATCGCCTTGTATTCGAGGCTGTTCTTGTCGGGCCGGAACAGCAGTTGCAGCACCTTGCCGCGGAACGATTCCGGCAGCGTCAGCGCCTTGAGCTGGGCCTCGTACTCGGCCTGCACGAGCGCCTGCTGCTTCTTGCGCTCGAGCGCGGCGAGCGCGGCCTTGAGCTGGTCTTCGGGCGCGCGCTGGTAGCGGCCGCGACCCTTGCGGCGGAAATAGACCGGATTGCCGTGCAGGGCCATCGCGAGCGCGGCCTGCTTCACGACGTCGGCACCGGCGCCGTAGTACTCGCCCGCGAGATCGGCGAAGCCGAACTCGTCGGCCGGCGCACATTCCCAGAGGAAATCGAGGTCGATCTCGGCCGCGAGGTCGCCGGTCTGCCGCACGAGTTCGATCGCCGACGGCTGGGCAAACTGCAACAGCACGTCGCGCGACTTGACCTTGGTCCGCTTGCCTGCGGGCAACTCGACCTGGTAGGCCTCACCCTGCTGGGCGAGCACGGTGCCGGCGCGAATTTCGCCGCCTTCTTCGAACAACAACTGCATGGATCGGTACTTTCAGAAATGCCGGGACACCGCACCGGGCGCGAGGAGGGGGGAGCGGGCAATGATACCGCACCGCCGTCGTCACACTCCCGTAACGGTGCCCCGGCCGGATTCGGGGCGATGGCTCAGGGACGGCTTACGGACGGCGCACGGGCGCCGGCCGCGACTGGAGATCGGGCAGGAAGACTTCGGTAACGAGCATGGCGCCGCCGCCGCGATGGAATACGGATCGCCGCGCGGGCAGCATCGGCGTCCGCGCCAGATCGGGCAGCACGCGGCGCATGGCCACGCGCATCGGATGATCGGGCCGCAGCCGCGCGAATTCGAACGGCGTGCGCGACACGCGCGGATCCACGAACAGCCGGCCGCCGAGCGGACGCTCGCCGAGCCCGCGCAGGAACGGCCAGTCCCGGCGCGCATGGCGCGCCATCACCACGGTATGGGCGTAGATGGCCGTCTCGTCGTCGCAGACCAGCATGACTTCGCGCGTGAGCACGGGCGCGGGCGCCGGCAGGCCGAGCGCCTGCCATTCGTCGGCATAGGGCATGGCCAGCCGCTGCGCGAGGCGCGTCACGCGGAACCGCGACGACGCCGAGACCAGCCGCGCGGTCAGCGACCCGGCGTCGCCGGTCACCCAGCGCCGCAGGTTCGGGGAAATGGTCGCATCGTAGGGCAGATGGGCCTGCCACGCGCCGCCGCCGCGGCGCGCGTGCCGTTGGAGCGGCCCCGTCATGCTGCGGGCCGATAGCCGCAGAAGGCCAGCACATCGTCGACGTAGTCGGCGAATTCGCTGATGCCATGGTCGCTACCCTCGATGATGCGGACCTGCGCGCCCGGATACGCGTCCACCATCTCGCGATAGTCGAGCACCTCGTCGCCGGTCGCGGCAAGCAAGTAGTAGCGCGCGGGATCGGTGATCGCATCGACGCGCAGGTCGAGCAGCTCCTGCAGATGATGCGGCTCCACGCGGACCGAACCGCCGCCATGCCACAAGGGCTGGTCGCCGAGGTACTTCTCGAGATCGGTCCACGGATGGATGGCCGGATTGAGCAGCACCGTGCGGCAGCCATGGCGCTCGCCGAGCCAGCGCGCATAGAAGCCGCCGAGCGACGAGCCGACGATCGCGATCTCGGTATCGCCCCCGGCACGCGCGCCCGCGATGGCGGCCTCGGCCCGCGCGATCGCGGCGGCTGGCGATACGTCGAGCATCGGACAGGCATACGCCTTGCCGGCGCCCCAGTCGCGCATGCGCTCCTGGACCAGCCGCGCCTTGAACGACTGGGGCGAGGACCGGAAGCCGTGCAGATACAGCAGCATCGTGGCTCCCTTCAGGCCAGCGCGTCGAGCAGCTTGCGATGAACGTCGCCGAAGCCGCCGTTGCTCATGACCAGCACGTGGTCGCCCGGCCGGGCGGCCGCGCGCACGGCGTCGACCAGCGCGCCGATATCCTGGAACGCCTGGGCCTTGTCGCCGAGCGGCGCGAGCGATTCGGCCAGATCCCAGCCCAGCGCGTCCTTGCCGCTCGGCGCGCCATAACCGAACACGAGGTCGGCGCCTTCGAGGCTGGCCGGCAGCTGGGCCTTCATGACGCCGAGCTTCATCGTGTTGGAGCGCGGCTCCAGCACCGCGAGGATGCGCGCCTCGCCCACCCTGCGCCGCAGGCCTTCCAGCGTGGTCTGGATCGCCGTGGGATGGTGCGCGAAATCGTCGTACACGGTCACGCCATTGGCCACGCCGCGCACTTCCATGCGGCGCTTGACGTTGGCGAAGCGCCCCAGCGACTCGATCGCGCGCGCGGGCGGCACGCCCACGTGGCGCGCGGCCGCGATGGCGGCGAGCGCGTTCATGCGGTTATGCGTGCCCTGCAGGTCCCAGATCACGGTGCCCTGCGGGGTCTCCTGCCCCTTGTCGTCGAACCAGACGTCGAAGCCGTCCTTGCCTTCCGGCACCGGCGTCGCGGCATTGCCCTCGCGCCAGTTGCCCATGCCGAACTGCTCCACCTCGCTCCAGCAGCCGCGCTCCAGCACGCGCGCGAGGCTCGGCTCGTTGCCGTTGACGACGATGCGGCCCTGCCCCGGCACCGTGCGCACGAGGTGGTGGAACTGCGTCTCGATGGCGGCCAGATCGGGGAAGATGTCGGCGTGATCGTATTCGAGGTTGTTCAGGATCGCCGTGCGCGGACGGTAGTGGACAAACTTGCTGCGCTTGTCGAAGAACGCGGTGTCGTATTCGTCGGCCTCGATCACGAAAAAGTCCGATTCGGTCAGGCGCGCGGAAATGCCGAAGTTCTGCGGCACGCCGCCCACGAGGAAGCCGGGCTCGTAGCCGGCATCCTCGAGGATCCAGCTCAGCATCGACGTGGTCGTGGTCTTGCCGTGCGTGCCGGCCACCGCGAGCACCCACTTGCCGGCAAGCACATGCTCGCCGAGCCATTGCGGGCCCGAGGTGTACGGCAGATTGCGGTCGAGGATCGCTTCCATGAGCGGATTGCCGCGCGAGACCACATTGCCGATGACGAACAGATCGGGTTCGAGCGACAGCTGGGACGGGTCGAACCCTTCGATCAGCTCGATACCCTGCGCCTCGAGCTGCGTGCTCATGGGCGGGTAGACGTTGGCATCGCAGCCGGTGACGCGATGGCCCGCCTGTCGGGCGAGGACCGCGAGGCCGCCCATGAACGTGCCGCAGATGCCGAGAATGTGAATATGCATGGTGCGTCGGGGGAGAATCGGGGAAGCCCGGTGGGCGAAGAGCGGTCGATTGTACCCGCCCCCGGAAATGGTCTGAAGGCTCCGGTATCATTTCGGCATGTCCCGACGTGTCCCCACCGACCCCACCCGTCTGCGCGAGGAAATCGCGCAGGCCGCCGCGCGCATGATTGCCGAGGATGGCGCCGACTACGCCACGGCCAAGCGCAAGGCCGCGCGCCAGCTCCTCGGCGACGTCCGCGTCGCGGGCGAATGGCTGCCCGACAACGAGACCATCGAGGCCGAGGTGCGGGCCTACCAGGCGCTGTTCCATGGCGAGAGCCAGCCGCGCATCCTCGCGCTGCTGCGCCGGGTCGCCGTGCTCGCGATGGAAGACCTGGCCGCGTTCCGCCCCTATCTGGTCGGCGCGGTGCTCAACGGCACCGCGACCGAGCACTCCGATATCTATCTGCAATGCTTCTGCGATAGTCCCAAGGATGTCGCGCTTCACCTGCTCAATGCGGGGCTCGACTTCGACACGAGCGAGTCCCGGCACTTCGGCGGCCGGGCCGACGTGGAGACGCTGAGCTTTCTCTGGCGCGGGCAATGGCCGGCGCAGCGCGAGGCCCGCCTGCTCGCGGACGAGGTCCGTTCGACGCTCGGCGCGCCCGTTGGGCTGCATATCGCGCTCTACGATGCCGACGACGAACGCGGCGCGGTCCGTGCCGATGCGAGCGGCCGGGTGGCGCGGGCCGATCTGGCCGCGGTGCACGCGCTGATCGAGGCCGGCGATCCCGCGGATCCGGCCTGACGCCGGGCTCCATCTCTTCTATATATAGTGAGTGCCGTCCATCGGCTGCCAATATGACGACTTCTCCTTCCGCCTCGACCGCCTCCCGCCGCAGCCGCCTCTGGCTCTGGATCGTGCTGGCCGTGATCGCCGCCGCCGCCGGCGCGCTGGCCAGCCATTCGGTGTTTTCGCCGAAGCCCGCCGCCGACGGCGCCGTGGAGGCGCTCTACCAGGCAAAGTTGCCCGCGCCGACCGGCGGCGAGGTCGATCTCGGCAAGCTGCGCGGCAAGACGCTGGTCGTCAATTTCTGGGCGCCATGGTGTGGCCCCTGCGTCGAGGAAATGCCCGAGCTGACGGCGCTGCATAAGGAATATGCGGCGCGCAACGTCGAGTTTGTCGGCATCGGCATCGATTCTGCCAAGAACATCGAACAATTCCTGCAGAAGGTACCCGTCGCGTATCCGCTTGCCGTCGCCGGATTCTCCGGCACCGAACTGGCGCGCAGCCTCGGCAACGCGCAGGGTGGCCTGCCTTATACGCTCGTGATCGCACCGGACGGAGCCGTCAAATTCTCCAAACTGGGGCGTGTCCACATGGAAGAACTGCGCGCCGTGCTGCCGAAGACCTGACCGTGCGGATAGACCGAAGCGAGCCCAAAACGCGATCTCGCTGCTAATTTCGCACAACCGCCCCCGATCCGCGCCGAATGCGTATGGATCGAGGCAAAGAAGCGCCGCCGGGGGCGCAAAAACGACGAAAGTGCGCCGAAAGGCGCCTCTGCCCCAGGGGTCCGCTGTATCCCACGCTAGACAAATCCCTCTAAGCTACGGTAATCTCCGCGCAATTTCGTTGATCTGGTCGAGGTACTGTGACGCCGAACGTGTCCGCAAACCGCTCCGCTGGCCCCGCTTCCCCCTACCGCAAGGTGCTGGTCCTGCACGGGCCGAACCTCAATTTGCTGGGGACGCGCGAGCCGGAGACGTATGGACACACGACGCTCGCCGATATCGATGAAGCGCTGGCCAGGCGCGCGAGCGAAAGGGGACTGGACCTGCAGACGTTCCAGTCCAATCACGAAGGCGCGCTCGTGGACCGCATTCAGGCGGCGCGCACCGAAGGCGTCGACTTCATCATCATCAACCCGGCCGCGTACACGCATACCAGCGTGGCACTGCGCGACGCGCTGGCCGGGGTGGCGATTCCGTTCGTCGAGGTCCACCTCTCGAACGTGCATCGCCGCGAGCCGTTCCGTCATCACTCCTATTTCTCCGATCAGGCGGTGGGGGTGATCTGCGGACTGGGCTGGCAGGGGTACCTGCTGGCGCTCGATTACGTGCTCGCACAGGAAGCGGCCGCGCCGAAAGGCTAGCCCGCAACGACGCATTTGACGACAAGGCGCCATGGCGACCGCCAGGCGCCTTTGTCATGGACGATTCCCCGCCGCCCTGCGCGCAACCCGCGCAATGGCGACCGGACAACCCGATTCTGGAGGACAAGAAGATGGACTTGCGCAAGCTTAAGACGCTGATCGACCTGGTGGCCGAATCCGGCATCTCGGAGCTGGAAGTGACCGAAGGCGACGGCAAGGTGCGCATCGTGAAGGCACCGCCGCAGGTCGTGGCACCGATCGCCATGCCGCAGATGCAGGCGCTGCCGGCCGCGCCGGGCGCTCCCGCCGCGGCTGCCGCCCCGGCCGCCGAAGCCGCGCCCGCCGCGCCGCAAGTGCCGGCTGGCCACGTGGTGACGTCGCCGATGGTCGGCACGTTCTACCGCGCGCCGTCCCCGGGTGCCTCGGCATTCGTCAACGTCGGCGACGCGGTCAAGGAAGGCCAGACCGTCTGCATCATCGAAGCCATGAAGCTGCTCAACGAAATCGAGTGCGACAAGGCTGGCGTCATCAAGGAAATCCTGGTCGAGAACGGCCAGGCCGTGGAATACGGCCAGCCGCTGTTCGTCATCGGCTGATGCGCACCGGGCCGGCGCCGCCGGCCGCGAGCCCCTCCCGCGCCGCCTCCGGCCACGCGCGGGCTCGCTTCTGTTCTCGCAGAGAGAGACCATGTTTGAAAAAATTCTGATCGCGAACCGCGGCGAAATCGCGCTTCGCATCCAGCGCGCCTGCCGCGAGCTGGGCATCAAGACCGTGGTGGTGTACTCGGAAGCCGACAAGGAAGCCAAGTACGTCAAGCTTGCCGACGAAGCCGTCTGTATCGGCCCGGCACCTTCGCCGCTGTCGTACCTGAACATGCCCGCCATCATCTCGGCGGCGGAAGTCACGGACGCCCAGGCCATCCACCCGGGTTACGGCTTCCTGTCCGAGAACGCGGACTTTGCCGAACGCGTCGAGAAGTCGGGCTTCGTGTTCATCGGCCCGACCTCCGAGAGCATTCGCCTGATGGGCGACAAGGTCTCGGCCAAGCAGGCCATGATCAAGTCCGGCGTGCCCTGCGTGCCGGGTTCCGACGGCGCCCTGCCCGACGATCCGAAGGAAATCCTCGCGACCGCCCGTCGCGTGGGCTACCCCGTGATCATCAAGGCGGCGGGCGGCGGCGGTGGCCGCGGCATGCGCGTGGTGCACACCGAGGCCGCGCTGATCAATGCGGTCAACATGACCCGCGAGGAAGCCGGACGCGCGTTCGGCAACCCCGAGGTGTACATGGAGAAGTTCCTCGAGAACCCGCGCCACGTCGAGATCCAGATCCTGGCCGACGAGCACCGGCAGGCCATCTGGCTGGGCGAACGCGACTGCTCGATGCAGCGCCGCCACCAGAAGGTCATCGAGGAAGCACCGGCACCGCACATCCCGCGCCGCCTGATCGAGCGCATCGGCGACCGCTGCGCCGAGGCATGCAAGAAAATCGGCTATCGTGGCGCCGGCACGTTCGAGTTCCTGTACGAGAACAACGAGTTCTATTTCATCGAAATGAACACGCGCGTGCAGGTGGAGCATCCGGTCACGGAACTGATCACCGGCATCGATATCGTGCAGGAACAGATTCGCATCGCGTTCGGCGAGAAGCTCCGTTTCCGCCAGAAGGACGTGCAGCTGCGCGGCCACGCGATCGAATGCCGTATCAACGCCGAAGACCCGTTCAAGTTCACGCCGTCGCCTGGACGCATCACCGCATGGCATATGCCGGGCGGTCCTGGTGTGCGCGTCGACTCGCACGCGTATGATGGCTACTTCGTGCCGCCCAACTACGATTCGATGATCGGCAAGATCATCACGTACGGCGCCACGCGGGAGCAGGCCATCGCCCGCATGCGCATCGCGCTGTCGGAGATGGTCGTGGACGGCATTCTGACCAACGTGCCGCTGCACCGTGACCTGATGCTGGACGCCAACTTCGTCGAAGGCGGCACCAGCATCCATTATCTGGAACACCGCCTGGCCCAGAAGGCCGTGGCCAAGGGCGAGAAGGCCTGAGGCCGTAGGCATCGCTGCAAGGGAGAGCCGTGGCTTTTCAGGAATGTGTGATCGAGGTTGCCCAGGATCAGGCCGAAGCCTGGTCCGACGCCCTGTTCGATCTGGGTGCGCTGTCGGTGTCGGTGGAAGACGCCGATGCCGACACGCCCGATGAAAAGCCGCTGTTCGGCGAACCGGGGCTGGAACCCACGCGCCTCGCGTGGGACCGCTCGCGGGTGGTCGCGCTGTTTGGCGACGACGTCGATCCCGCGCTTGCGCTGGCCGCCGCGGCCAATGCGCTCGGCGTGAGCCCCGTGCCCGCGCATGCATTGCGCGCGGTGGAGGATCAGGACTGGGTGCGCCTCACGCAATCTCAGTTCGAGCCCATTCGCGTGGGCGAGAAATTATGGGTCGTGCCGTCCTGGCATGACGCGCCCGAGCCCGATGCCGTGGTGCTGGAACTCGATCCGGGCCTGGCGTTCGGCACCGGCAGCCATCCGACCACGCGTCTCTGCATGCAGTGGCTCGAGCAGCATCTGCATCGCGGCGAGACCGTGCTCGACTACGGCTGCGGCTCCGGCATCCTTGCGATCGTCGCGAAGAAGCTCGGCGCGGGCGACACGCTTGGCATCGACATCGATCCCAACGCGGTGGAAGCGTCGCGCTACAACGCCGAACGCAACCGTGTGGAAGCGCAGTTCGCGCTTCCCGAATCCGTCTCCGACGCGACCCACGACCTCGTGGTCGCCAATATTCTTTCCAATCCGCTCAAGCTGATGGCGGCGATGCTCAGTGCGCGTGTGCGCCCGGGCGGCCGCCTCGTGCTTTCGGGCGTGCTCGAGCGGCAGGCCGACGAAGTGGCCGCCGCCTATGCGCCATGGCTGCCGATGTCGGTCTGGCGCAGCGAGGAAGGCTGGGTCTGCCTGCACGGCACCCGCCCCGTCACCCACGTCTCCACGCAACCCTGAGGCCCGCCCATGGCCGCCGCCAAGCTCGTCACGCGCTGCCCGGCTTGCCGTACCGCGTTCCGGCTCGTGGCGGACCAGTTGCGTCTGCGCCAGGGCCTGGTTCGCTGCGGCCAGTGTGAAACCGTCTTCGATGCGCGCGAGCACCTGATCGAGGTGCCCGTGGCACCCGCGCGTGCCACGCCGCCGGTGACGGCCCCCTCGGCGCCGGCCGCCGGCGCGCTGACGGTGGAAGCGGCGCTTGCGCATGCCGAGCGGCGGCAGGCCGATGCGCGCGCGCAGGAGATGCAGCGACCGTTCGACCCGGGGTACGACCCGGGCTATGAGGTCCCCGCGCTCGATTCGCCGACGATGATGATGGCCGAGTCGGAGGCGATGGCCGGCTACGACGAGCCGGATACGAAGCCGGGGGCGGACGCGAAGGCGAACACGGAATCCGGGGCCCAGACGGACTCGCAAGCCAAGTCGCAAGCCGAGCCGGACGCTGGTCCGCAAGCCGAGCCGCACGCCAGTCCGAACGCCGAACCGAACGCCGAACCGCACGCCGAACCGAGCGCCGAGTCGCACGCCGGTCCGAACGCCGGTCCGAACGCCGAGTCGCACGCCGGTCCAAACGCCGAGTCGCACGCCAGTCCGAACGCCGAGTCGCACGCCGGTCCGAACGCCGGTCCGAACGCCGGTCCGAACGCCGAACCGCACGCCGAACCAAACGCCGAGTCGCACGCCGGTCCGAACGCCGAGTCACGGGCCGAGCCGCATGCCGGGTCAAGGGCCGAGCCGGATAGCGGGTCGGAAGCCGACGCCGCGCCGCAGGCAGTGTCTCGCACCGAGTCCGCGCCCGAGGCAGAGCCGGAGCCGACCCTCCCGCCCGCGGTGGCCGAGCCCGTCTTACCGCCCTCCGCCCCCTGGCCGGCCCTCGACCATGGCGCGTTCGGCGACGTGCCGCCGCCCGTGCGGACGCCGGCCCCCGCCGCGGGCATTCCGGCCGCAGGGGCATACAGTGCCAGCCCCGCGGCGGCGAGCGATCGCTTTGCCGCACCGGTCACCCCGAGCACGAGCGATCCGTTTGCGGCACCCGTCGCCCCGAGCGCGAGCAATCCGTTCGCGGCACCCGTCGCTCGGAGCGCGAGCGATCCCTCTGCCGCACCAGTCATCCCGAGCGCGAGCGATCCCTTCGGGACACCGGTCACTCCAAGCACGAGCGATCCCTTCGCGGCCCCCGTCATCCCGAGCGCGAGCGGATTCCTGCGCACGGAAACGGCCGAAGCGCGCGGCGATCACGCGTCGGCGCCCGAGGGCCTGCCCCCGGTGACCGCGACGGATGCCCCCGATTTCACCGGATTCGCCGCCCGCCCCTCCACCGCGCAGCACTGGATGGGCCGCCGCCACGACGCGCACGACAAGGGCCCGGACGCACGCAACGACGACGCGCAGTCGGGCACAGCCGATACCGAAGCGCTACAGGCCCATGACGGCCACGACGGACGCGACAGCGATGACAGTCGCGACGCGAACGCCCCGCGCACACCGGGTTTCGCCCCCGACTTCCTGCGCCACACGCGCGGCGCGCAGCGGCAGCGCGAACACAAGGTCACGCTGCCCGCGAACAAGCGCGTATTCGCACGCGTGGCCGTCGTCGTGCTCGCGGTGGGCGCATTGCTCGAAGCCACCTACCTCGCCCGCAGCCAGCTCGCCGGCACGTTCCCGGCGCTGCGCCCGGTCCTCGAGGCCGCCTGCGCGCCGCTGCATTGCGTGGTGCCGCCGTGGCGCGATCTCGACGCATTGCGCATCGATAGCTCGCAGCTGCAGAAGCAGGACGAAGCCACCGACGTCTATCAGCTCGCCGTCACGATGCGCAACCAGGGCCGCGCGACCACCGCGCTGCCCGCGATCGAACTCGTGATGACGGATCTGCAGGATCAGCTGCTGCTGCGCCGCGTGCTGCTGCCGGCCGAGTATCTGGAACCGGCGCAGCGCGCGTTTGCCACCAGCGGCCTCCGCGCGGGCACCGAGCTGCCGGTTCGGGTACGATTCCGGACACAGCAGGCGGCGGCCAACTACCGCGTGCTGATTTTCTACCCCTGAGATTGTTATCCACGAGCATCCGGCGGGCCCCAATGCGCGCCCGCGCGTAGGCATGCGGCAACGTCCGCTGCGGGCGCGTATCCGTCTCCGCATCCGTTTCCGTATCCCAATTCGAATTCAACATCAGACCAGGAGCAAACCATGAGCAACGTCACCCTCGGCGGCAACCCGATCGAAGTCGCAGGCAAGTTCCCGCAGGCCGGCGACAAGGCGGCCGACTTCAAACTCGTCGGCAAGGATCTCAAGGACGTCTCGCTCGCGGACTTCGCGGGCAAGCGCAAGGTGCTGAACATCGTCCCTAGCCTCGACACGCCCGTGTGCCAGGCGTCGGCACGCAAGTTCAACACGGCCGCGAGCGGCCTCGACAACACCGTGGTGCTGACCATCTCGGCGGACCTGCCGTTCGCGATGGGCCGCTTCTGCACGACCGAAGGCCTGGCCAACGTGGTGCCGCTGTCGCTGATGCGCGGCGGCGAGTTCAAGTCGCAGTACGGCGTGGACATCAAGACGGGCCCGCTCGCCGGCGTGACCGCGCGCGCGGTGGTGGTGCTCGACGAGAACAACACCGTCACGTACAGCCAGCTCGTGCCCGAGATCAAGGAAGAGCCGAACTACGACGCCGCGCTCGCCGCCCTCAAGTAATCGGCCTCGCGCCTTTTTTGCAATGTTGACCGCCCGGCCTCGCCGGGCAAATCTGGAGAAAGAATGGCCAGCCTGATTTGCGGCTCCGTCGCCTACGACACCATCATGACGTTCGACGGACGCTTCCGCGAACACATCCTGCCCGATCAGATTCACATGCTGAACGTCTCGTTCCTCGTGCCCGGCATGCGGCGCGAGTTCGGCGGTTGCGCGGGCAATATCGCCTACACGCTGAAGATGCTCGGCGGCGATCCGATCGTGATGGGTACCGTCGGTCAGGATGCCGGTCCGTATCTCCAGTATCTGCGCGACCTCGGCATCGGTACCGATTTCATCCTCACGCTGCCGGAGCTGTTCACCGCGCAGGCGATGATCACGACCGATCTCGACAACAACCAGATCACCGCGTTCCATCCGGGCGCGATGAGCGAGTCCCGGCAGACGAGCGTGAGCGATGCGCTCGCGGGCGGCAAGCGCCCGGCCATCGGCATCGTCGCGCCGGACAGCCGCGAGGGCATGTTGCACCACGCGCGCCAGTTCGCCGAAGCCGATATCCCGTTTATCTTCGATCTGGGCCAGGCCATGCCGCTGTTCAACGGCGAGGACCTGCGGCAGTTCATTGAACTCGCCAGCTACGTGACGGTCAATGACTACGAGGCGCAGGTGCTGCTGTCGCGCACGGCATGGACCAGCGCGGAAGTCGCCGCCAAGGTGCGCGCGTTTATCGTGACGCACGGCGAACGCGGCGCAAGCGTGTTTGCCGACGGCAAGCAGATCGCGATCCCGGCCGTTCCGGCCGAGCGCGTCGTCGATCCCACGGGCTGCGGCGACGCCTTCCGCGGTGGCCTGCTCTACGGCATCGAGAACGGTCTGGACTGGGAAACCACGGGCCGCCTCGCCTCGCTGATGGGCGCGCTCAAGATCGCGCAACAGGGTCCGCAGAACCATTGGCTGTCGCGCGAAGAGATCGGCAACCGCTTCCAGTCGGCATTCGGTTACCGCTACAGCTGAGTATCGCTTTACGGGAAATACCATGAACCACTTCACTCATCACACGACGCGCGGTGGACGTCTCGCGATGGTCGCCGCACTGGCGGCGGTCACGCTGGTGTCCGGCTGCGCGAGCTGGTCGAACTCCAACAGCGTCTATGCGACCGGTCAGGCAGGGCGCGAGCAGACGGTCCGCTACGGCGTGGTCGAAGGCGTGCGCGAGGTGCTGATCCAGGGTCCGCAGACCGGGGCTGGAACGATCGCGGGCGGCGCCATCGGCGGCGTTGCGGCAGGGAGCACGATCGGCGGTGGCGGTGGTGCGGTGGCGGCGGGCCTGCTCGGCGCGGTGCTCGGTGGCATTGCCGGCAGCGCGGCCGAGGGCAAGCTCCAGCAGCGTCGCGGGCTGGAGATCACCGTGCGGCTCGACAACGGCGAGATGCGCGCGATCACGCAGGAGGCGGACGAGGTATTCCGTCCCGGCGAGCGCGTGCGCCTGCTGTCCTCGGGTGGCACGACGCGCGTGACGCACTGAGTTTCCGCTGCCCGACAGGACGGGACGCCGTGTGCCGAAAGGCCACGGCGTTTTTTCTTTGGCGCAAGCCCAAAAGAAAAAACCCGCCGGGCAAGCGCTTCGGCGGGTCTGCAGGACTTCCGTCATGCTGACCGGATACGAGGTATCCGGTCATTGCGACGCACGAGGCGTGCGCAGGTACTTCGCTGTCGTGATCGTTCGCGCAAGGCGAAACGATTACGGACGGTTGCCCGTCGGGAACGGCCAGGCCGCAGCCGGGTTCAGCGCGGTCTTGGCGACGACGGCGGGCGCAACAGCGGGGGCAGCGGCAGGCTTCGCGGCAGGGGCAGCCTTCTTGGCGGCAGCCTTCTTCGCGGCAGGCTTCTTGGCAGCAGCCTTCTTCGCAGCCGGCTTCTTGGCGGCGGTCTTCTTGGCAGCAGCCTTCTTGGCCGGTGCAGCCTTCTTGGCGGCAACCTTCTTGGTCGCTACCTTCTTGGCGGCAACCTTCTTGACCGCGGCCTTCTTGGCGGGCGCCTTCTTGGCGGCAACCTTCTTGGTTGCGACCTTCTTCGCCGCTACCTTCTTGGTCGCGACCTTCTTCGCTGCAACCTTCTTCGCAGCTACCTTCTTGGTTGCAACCTTCTTGGCCGCTACCTTCTTGGTTGCGACTTTCTTGGCGGCAGCCTTCTTGGCCGGAGCGGCCTTCTTGGCGGCGACCTTCTTCACGGCGGCCTTCTTGGCGGCCGGCTTGGCGGCCTTCTTAGCCGCCGGTTTTTTCTTTGCAGCAGTTGCCATGGATAACTCCTTCACTAACGTGAATATCGAATGACCTAAGTTGGCGACCCGACCGACCCGAGGTACGGTACAGACTGACCCCAGTCGAGCGAGCGATTCATCGGCGCACGGCAACACGTGGAAAACGTTGGCCGCACGCTAATGAATTCGGTGGCAGGGACACCGCGATTCGCGGTGCGAAAACGGCTGCAGGGAACATCGCCGAAGACCGCATTGGCAGTCTTCGCGCGGGTTTCCCGGGCAGGCCGTGCCCTGGAAAATTCGATCGGTCCGCGTCGCGCATCTCTTGGGCGCACGGTCCGGAAAGAGGAGATATCTGTCAGCGGCTCCGCGGTGCGGGCAAGGCCTCGCGCACGGCGGATGGCAATCGTCAGGGGGTAGTTCGCCCACCCCGTTACTGGGCTACAGGACACTGCACGCGTTTTTGAAAGCCAGCTCGGCTCGTTCTGCGTCAAAGTTCTGGTGCTCCTTGGCTACCCGTTCGACTACCCGCCCTACTGTCTGCGTATTGCTACTGCCTGCGTCTCACGATCTGCTGCCTGCGTTCGTCTGCTTGTGTTCGTATGCTTGCATTCGTCCGCTTGCATCATCCGCTTGCATTCGTTCATCGCGACTTCTTGCTTCTTGCTTCGTGTCTCGATGCTCGCTGCAATGAAGTGAGACGCTTGTCAAGGCGAATCATAATTCGTTTGTTCGATGATGTTAAGAAAAAAGTGCAAAAAAACTTGCGCGTGCGAACGACTCCAACTAGATCTCGCATCGCGTCGACGCGTCGGCATCATCGAACCACCTGTTGCTCTCGACTTCCATCACTGCGTCGAAGTTCCTTTCGTCTCTCGATTTCGGTTCTCGATGGCGCGCGATTTTCACTGCCGCTTATCTCGCCGGCGCACCGCGCGACGACCGCACGCGATACCACGCGCATCGCGCGAGACACCCTCGACATGCACTCGCTACATTGCGATGCGTCTCCCCGAGACCCGCATGAACAGTGCGTTTGCGGGAAACACAAACGCCGTTGGCCCACGTCGCGCACACGTCGCGAGCGACGCGCGGCGAGCGTGCTTCGGCGACGGTCGCGCGCCTCGGCGGGCATCGCGCGAACGCTCTGGCATCGATGCGCACGCAGCGCGCGCGCATGCGTCCGACGATCGCGACGACGCATGCACGGTCGCGCGCTCGCGCGTCGCCGATGAGTGATGCGTCAACGCAACGGTTTGTCACAACCTCATGCCAACTTCGTGCGATCGGACACCGTCGGCGCATGGGCTGGACCGCGTCGATGGACATCGGCGGTCGACGCGCGGCATGCGATGCGGGCATTTGCGAGGTCAGACTTCGATCGCTGCCGCGTCGATCGCTACCGTCGATGTCTGTCGTCCAGGCACCGACAGAGAAACCTCCCCGATGCGTCGTCTGTCTTTTCTCGGTGCAACGCGACGCGACGCTTAGAGGAATACTTCGGCTCGCGGTTTGTTGCATGACAAAAAACGGCACATCCCGCGTGCACGCTGCCTCCGCGGGACGCGCGCGCTCACGTGCTGGTGCGTACGCAAACGTTCGTTGGTGATTGCAGGGATCCGCGCGCGCCGTTAGATTGGCGTCGCCAGATAACCCAAGGAGATAGCAATGCGCACCCTGACACCCCGAGCCCTTCTGCGCGCGAGCCTGTTCACGCTCGCGCTGGCCGGCAGCGCCGCCGCGTTCGCGCAGGCGACACCGGCCGGCATGTGGAAGACCATCGACGATGCCACCGGCAAGCCGCGCGGCCTGATCGAGATCACCGAGAAGGAAGGCGTGTACAGCGGCAAGCTCGTGCGCAGCCTCGTGGAGAGCACCGACACCAAGGTGAAGGTCTGCGACAAGTGCACCGACTCGCGCAAGGACCAGCCCATCATGGGCATGACGCTGCTGACGGGCCTGCGGAAGACGGGCGACAACGAGTGGACCGGCGGCGAGATCCTCGACCCCGAGACCGGCAAGCTCTACAAGTGCAAGATGTCGCTCGCCGACGACGGCAAGAAGCTCAACGTGCGCGGTTTCATCGGCATCAGCCTGATCGGCCGCACCCAGACCTGGGAACGCGATCAGTAACGCGCCGGGCGCGCGTCACCGCATGCGGGCAAACCCGCATCGCGCGCGCCGCCCCATCACAGGCAATTGACAGGCTGCTTCGGTAAGATCGGATCTCCGACCATTCCACAACTACCGGAGACACCTGATGCGCCTATGCTCCTCGCGCGCCACGCTGCTGGCCGCCGCCTCGCTTTTCGCCACGCTCGCCTCCGCCACGCTCTCCCCGGCGGCATCCGCCGCCGAGACGTGGCCAGGCCATGTCATCAAGTTCGTCGTACCGTTCACGGCCGGCGGCGCCAACGACCTCGTCGCGCGCGCCGCGGCGGAAGCGGTCGGCAAGCGCCTCGGCCAGCCCGTCATCATCGAGAACCGCCCCGGTGCCGGTGGCGTCGTCGGCGCCGACTATGTCGCGAAGGCCAAGCCGGACGGCTACACGTTCCTCGTCGGCGCGGTGGGCACCGTCACCAACAGCCTCATCCGCACCAAGATGCCGTACGCGCCGGACGACCTCATCCCGGTGTCGCTGATCGCGGTGAGCCCGTCGGTGATCGTGGCCACGCCCTCGCTGCCGGTGAACAACCTCAAGGAACTCATCGAGTATTCGAAGAAGCAGAAAGGGGCGAACTTCGCCACGGCCGGCAGCGGCAGCACGCCGCACTTCGTTGAAGAGATGCTCAAGGAGAAAGGCGCGGACCTCGTCGTGGTGCCTTACAAGAGCGGATCGGAAAGCATCGCCGCAGTCATCGGCGGCCAGGTCGCCGCGACGTCGGAAGCCAGCGTCGTGGTCCTGCCGCAGATCAAGGCAGGCAAGCTCAAGGCGCTCGGCGCGACGTGGGACAAGCGTATGAGCGCGGCGCCGAACATCCCGACCACCGCCGAGCAGGGCCTTGCCGATGTCCATATCGGCCACTGGGCCGGCGTCTTCGCGCCCAAGGGCACCGACCCGGCCATTCTGAAAAAACTCAACAGCGAAATGACGGCCGCGATGCAGACGCAGGAAACGCGCGATCGCCTGCTGCCGAACGGCATCGAACCGGCCGGTGGCTCGCAGGAGAGTTTCATCGCGTTCATCAAGTCCGAGCGCGAGCGTCTGGGCCGCATCGCGAAGAACGCGAACATGCAAGCCGACTAGAATCGTCTATATATAGATGTCGCCGCGGCCCGCTTCGAGCGGGCCGCTTGCATTACCAGCGGCCATCACAATTTGTTACGGCCCCGGGGCTGTCCTCGCACCTGCGCTCATGGCTGTCAATCGGACCTATGTTTGACGCACGTGGCGGACACAATCCTCGGGGCTGTGGCAGAGTGCCCGGGCTGCAATCCCCATATCTGGAGACCTCATGTCGTTCCTCATCGTGTTGGCGGCGCTCGCCTTCCTGATGTTTGCCGCCTACCGCGGCTATAGCGTGATCCTGTTTGCGCCCATCGCGGCGCTCGGCGCCGTCCTGCTGACCGAACCGGCGGCCGTGGCCCCCGTGTTCTCGGGCATCTTCATGGAGAAGATGGTCGGCTTCGTCAAACTGTACTTTCCGGTGTTCCTGCTCGGCGCGGTGTTCGGCAAGGTCGTCGAGCTCTCCGGCTTCTCCGAGTCGATCGTCGCGGCGGCCATCCGCTATATCGGACGCTCGCGCGCGAATGCGGTGATCGTGGCCGTCTGCGCGCTGCTGACGTACGGTGGCGTGTCGCTGTTCGTGGTGGTGTTCGCGGTCTATCCGTTCGCGGCCGAGCTCTACCGCCAGAGCAATATTCCCAAGCGCCTGATGCCCGGTGCGATCGCGCTGGGCGCGTTCTCGTTCACGATGGACTCGCTGCCCGGCACGCCGCAGATCCAGAACATCATTCCCACCACGTTCTTCAAGACCACGTCATGGGCCGCGCCGATCCTCGGCGTCGCCGGTTCGCTGTTCATCATCGTCGTGGGCCTGTCGTACCTCGAATGGCGCCGCCGCGCGGCAATGGCGCGTGGCGAGGGCTATGGCACGAACCTGCTCAACGAGCCGCAGCACAGCGAGGGCGGCAAGCTGCCTCCGCCGCTGCTGGCGCTGCTGCCGCTCGTGGTGGTCGGCGTGGCCAACTTCTGGCTCACGCGCATGATTCCGCTCTGGTACGGCGAGTCGAACAGCGTGTCGTTACCCGGCCTGCCGCATCCGATCGAAACCAAGATCGCGGGCGTGACGGCGATCTGGGCCGTCGAGGGCGCGCTGCTGCTGGGCATTCTCGTGGTGCTGGTCACGGCGTTCGGCGCGGTCCGCACGCGCTTCGCGGACGGCACCAAGAGCGCCGTTTCCGGGGCATTGCTGGCCTCGCTGAACACGGCCTCGGAGTACGGTTTCGGTGGCGTCATCGCGGCGTTGCCGGGCTTCCTCGTGGTCAGCGATGCGCTGCGCAGCATCCCGAATCCGCTTGTCAACGCGGCAGTGTCGGTGAGCACGCTGGCTGGTATCACGGGCTCCGCATCGGGCGGCATGAGCATCGCGCTCGCGGCGATGTCGGACGCGTTCATCCAGGGCGCGCAGGCCGCCCATATCCCGCTCGAGGTCCTGCATCGCGTGGTGTCGATGGCCAGCGGCGGCATGGACACGCTGCCCCACAACGGCGCCGTGATCACGCTGCTCGCGGTCACGGGCCTGACGCACCGCGAGTCCTACCGCGATATCTTCGCGGTGACCGTCATCAAGACGCTCGCGGTATTCTTTGTGATCTCGGTCTACTACACGACCGGGCTGGTTTGAACACAACGACGGAGGCCGGACATGAAACAAGTCGCGTTACCAGGCGGCGAACAGGTGCCGGCACTCGGCATGGGGACGTGGCATGTCGGAGATCACGCCCACACGCGCGCCGAAGAAATCGCCACGCTGCAACTTGGGCTCGATCTGGGCCTGCGGTTGATCGATACCGCCGAGATGTACGGCGAAGGCGCGTCGGAGTCGCTGGTCGGCGAGGCCATCCGCGGCCGGCGTGACGAGGCGTTTCTGGTCAGCAAGGTGTATCCGCACAACGCCAGCCTCGATGGCGCCGTGGCCGCGTGCGAGCGCAGCCTGCGCCGGCTCGGCACGGACCGTCTCGACCTGTACCTGCTGCACTGGCGCGGTGGCGTACCGCTCGAGGAAACCATCGAGGCGTTCCTGCGGCTGCAGGCGGCCGGCAAGATCCGGCATTTCGGGGTAAGCAACCTCGACCTCGCCGATATGGAAGAACTGTGGGAGGTACCGGGCGGCAACCGGGTCGCGGTGAACCAGCTGCTCTACAACCTGAGCCGGCGCGGCATCGAGTACGACCTGTTGCCGTGGCTGCGCGAGCATGGCGTGCCCGTGATGGCGTACTCGCCGATCGAGCAGGCGCGCCTGCTGCGCCAGCCCGCGCTGCGCGCGTTCGCGGACCGGTATGGGATGACGCCGGCGCAGGCCGCGCTGGCCTGGCTGCTCCAGTTCGACGACGTCGTCGCGATACCGAAGACCGCTCAGCGCGAGCGGCTGCGCGAGAACATGCGCGCGCTCGATATCGTGTTCACCCCGCAGCAGTTGACGGAGCTCGACGGGATCTTCCCACCGCCACGCGGGCCCGAGCCGCTGGCGATGCTGTAGGGCGACGCGGTCGTCCTAGCGCTGGCCTGCTTCGTAGCGCTGGCGCTCGACGTACTGCGTCAGGTAGCTACGCGCCTTCTCGCGCGTGTCGTTGGTCACGCGATCGGCGGCCTGCCGCGCGCTGGCCTTGCCATGCGACGACGACATCTGCGCCGAGAGGTAGTCCTGGAACGCGTCGTGCATCGTGGACAGCTGCGACTTGCACGCGTCGATCGCGCCCGCGGCCACGTCCTTCGACGTGCCCTTGGCGCTCAGGTTGGCCTTTGCGCGATCCTGCACGCAATCCATGTACTGGGCGCGCTGCTTCAGCCATGCCGCATCGGCGCCCGGCGCCGTGGCCGGACCTGGCGCAGCCGCCGCGGCCTCGGCGCTGGCGGCCGTCGCGCTCTCGCCCGGCGCCTTCGAGGACGAACAGGCGGCGAGCGACAGCACGGCCACGGCGCTCAGCGATGCGAGCGCGGCGGCGCGATGACGGGAAGGAAGGCGTGTGCGGATCGATTGAATCATGGGGGCGTCTCGGAGGGCGATCTCGGGGATCGTTGAAGGATGAAAAAGCGTATCAGCAGCCTGCATTGTTTCAAACCATCGCCAGATTTTTGCAAGTAATTGCAAGAAAGTATGTCTGTGCTTGTCAGAGGCGAACCCTGTCCGTGTCAGACAAGATCGCATTGGCGGATGTGCGTCGTACGCCTATGCTGTAGAGGCGGTTGCAACACACGAACCCCTCCTGGAGGAAACAATGAAACGTAGAACCTTCCTGTCCGCCGGCGGCGCCGGCCTCGTGGGCATCTCTGGCCTGTCCCTGGGCGCGCTGTCGCTCGCGGGGTGTACCACCACTGGTCCCGACGCAACGTCCGACAAGGCCGCCAAACGGCGTGAGATCGACGCAGGCGCGACGGATACGCTAAACCGGCTGTACAGCTCTGTCCGCGGCTCCCAGGAGCTTGCCAACCGCGCCCGCGGCATTCTGGTGTTCCCGAAACTGCTGTCGGCAGGTTTCGTGGTCGGCGGCGAATACGGCGACGGCGTGCTGCGCTCGGGCGGCGCCAACCGTGGCTACTATCGCGCCATCTCGGGCTCCATCGGCTGGCAGATCGGCGCCCAGTCGAAGGCATTCGTCCTGATGTTCATGACCCAGGACGCGTACCAGAAATTTGTGAACAGCAGCGGCTGGACGGCCGGCGCGGATGCCACCGTGGCACTTGCCACCATCGGCGCCAACGGGCAGCTCGACACCAACACGGCACAGCAGCCGATCGTCGGCTTCGCGCTGACCAACGCGGGCCTGATGGCTGGCCTGAGCCTCGAAGGGACGAAGATCTCGAAGCTCGACATCTGACGAAAGTCAGCGGTCGCACACTTCAGGATCCGGTGAACGGGACACTGCGGCAACGCCGCGGCGTCCCGTTTTTTTGGCGCGTTTTTCTGGATGGTTCGCCCGAGCGGATAGAATTCGACCCTTTCTCCTTTCGCCAGAGACCGGCGCCGAATTCACATGTGGTTCAAGAATCTTCAGCTGCACCGCTTCTCCGCCCCGTGGACGCTGAGCGCGGAAGAGGTGGAAGCCTGCCTCGCCAAACACGCATTTTTCCCCGGGACCAGCCTGGAACCCCAGACGCAGGGATGGGCCGCCCCCCGCGATAACGGCCCCCTCGTGCACTGCGTCAACCAGCAGATGCTGCTGCTGTTGCGCACCGAGAAGAAGCTGCTGCCCGCCACGGTGGTCAATCAGGTCACCAAGGCCCGCGCGGCGGAGCTCGAGGAACAGCAGGGCTTCAAGCCCGGCCGCAAGCAATTGCGCGAACTCAAGGAGCAGGTCACCGACGAACTGCTGCCGCGCGCGTTCAGCATCCGACGCGACACGCGCGTGTGGATCGACCCCGTCAACGGCTGGCTCGCGATCGACGCGGCCGGCGCCGCCAAGGCCGACGAAGTGCGCGGCATGCTCTTCAAGGCCATCGATCCGCTGCCGCTGGTCGGCCTGCACGTGAACCAGTCGCCGGTGGCGGCGATGACCGAATGGCTCGCCTCGGACACCGCACCGGCGGGTTTTACGATCGACCAGGAGATCGAGCTCCAGTCGAGCGCCGAGAGCAAGGCCACCGTCCGCTACGTGCGCCATCCGCTCGACCCCGAAGATCTGCAGCGTCATATCGCCGCGGGCAAGCGCTGCACACGCCTGGCCATGACGTGGAACGACCGCGTGTCGTTCGTGATGACCGAATCGCTCGCGATCAAGCGCGTGGCGCCGCTCGACGTCATCAAGGAGCAGAACGACGCGACCGCGCGTGACGAGGACGAACGCTTCGATGCCGACTTCGCGCTGATGGCGGGCGAGCTCGCGCAGCTGCTCGGCGATATCACCGATGCGCTCGGTGGCGAGCGGCAGGTGGAGGAGCGCAAGGCGGAGGAGCGCAAGGCCGCCTGACGCGCAGCGGTCGTTATCCCACCCGTACCACGACCGCCCGCTCCCTGTCCGACGCCTGCGCCCGCGCCCAGGCGTCGGCGATATCGGTCAGCGGCATGACCTCGGCATCGGCGCGCAACGCGCCGGTGGCCACATGCCCCAGGATCTCCTCGATCATCGTTTCCAGTTCGCGTAGGGACGGACGATTGCCGGGACCATCGCCCATCAGCTGAATCGGCGCGTCGCGCAGGTGCGCGCCCGCGAGTTCGATCGGCCCTTCCATCAGTTCGCCTGTCGAGACGATGCGCACCCCCCGTTCACCGGGATCGGACGTCACCGAGAGCGAGGCGATCAGCACCTCCGAGATCGGTCCCCAGATGAAATCCACCACAACGTCGATGCCGCCCACGGCATGGCTTGCGAAGGCCTCATGCAGATGCGTCGGCGGCAGCCGCAGGTCGATGACGGCGTCCGCGCCCAGCGCTTCCAGTTCGGCCGTCCCGCGGCCGGCGACGACGACGCGCGCCGCGCCGAGCAGTCGCGCGGCCCGTACCGTCATCTGGCCCAGCGGCCCCGAGGCCCCCACCACCAGCACGGTCTCGCCGGGGGCGATCCGCGCGCGCCAGCGCAGCGGCAGCCAGGCCATCAGCGCCCGATCGACGATCGCCGCGGCCGTCACGTTGTCCACGTCGTCCGGGATCATCGCTACGCACCGCGCGGGTGCCAGCGCGGCCAGCGCACCATAGGGCGCGCGCACGCCGGTGAAGTAGACGCGCTCGCCGGTGTCGAGGTAACCCACGCCATCGGTCCCGCAGATCGCGGGCAGCACCAGCGGGCTGCAATGATGATGGCCCCGCGCGAGCGCGAGGTCGTGCGGCTTGATCGCCGCCGCGGCCACGCGGACGAGCACTTCATCGGCACCGGCCAGGGGTTCGGCGAAGGTATCGAGGCGGGGGAGATCCCCCAGACGGTGAATCACAGCGGCAAGCATCCCGGTCACTCCAAGCAGGGTCGAAGTGCACGATCGTAGAAGCGGATGGGCCGCTTGTATGTGAGCAGATTCTGAAATCTTTCGGAGCGATTTAAGACATCTACGACGAGAAAATGCGCGCCATTGCCGCTGTTTTCTCACTTATGTTGCATAACAAATATATCTTTACTAGAATCGACGACATACGACTCACCACACCGCGTGCCATGTCGATCTCGATTCCCATCCCGTCTCCCGCCCAACGGAATCCGCGTTACCGTGGCCATCCCGCGCTCGCGCTGGGCTTCCGTCCGTTCTACCTGCTGGCCGCCGCGTTCGGCACGATCGCCATCGCCATGTGGGTGCTCCTCTATCTCGGCGGGTGGCAGCCGTCCGCGCAACCGTGGACCGGCACGATGCTCTGGCACGCGCACGAAATGGTGTTCGGATTCGCGGCCGCCGTGGTGGTCGGGTTCCTGTTCACCGCGGGCAGGAACTGGACGGGTCTGCAGACGCCGCAAGGGATCTGGCTCGGCACGCTGGCGGGGCTATGGACGCTCGCGCGCGTGCTGATGTGGACCGGGCCCGCGTGGCTCGCCATCGCGGTGGACGCGGCGTTCCTGCCCGCCTGCGCGCTGAGTTTCTTTATCGTGCTGCGGCGCGCGGACAATCGCCGGAATTACGGCCTGGCCATCGCGCTGGGCGTCCTGGGCGCACTCGACGCGGGGTTCCATGCCGCCATGCTCGCCGGCCGCGCCGATATCGCGCTGCGGCTCACCGAAGCGGCCACGGGACTCGTGACCGTCTTCATCACCGTTATCGGCGGCCGCGTGATACCGATGTTCACCGCCAACGCGATCGCGGACGCGAGCATTCACCGGTACGCGTGGGTCGAACGTTCCGTCGTCGTGCTGACCCTGCTTTCGATTGGCGCCCACAGCGCGCACGCGCCCGCGTGGCTGACGATACCGCTGGCGGCCGCAGCGGCGGCGGTCCATGCGGTCCGCCTCGCGGGCTGGGCCCCGCTGCGCACACGCCGCACGCCGATCGTCGCCATGCTCCATGTCGCGTACGCCTTTCTGCCGATCGGCTTCGCGCTGATCGCCGCCGCATCGGCGGGCTGGGTGGACCGCTCCACCGCCTTGCATGCGCTGACCGCAGGCGCCATCGCCTGCGCGATCCTCGCGATGATCACGCGCACCGCGCTCGGCCATACGGGCCGCAGGCTCGCCACCGGACGTCTCGAACATGTGGCCTATGCGTGCATCGCGCTGGCCGCCCTGCTTCGCGTGGCCGTGCCCGCCGTCCTCCCCGTCTTCAAGGCCTACGCCATCGCCGGCGCCGGCGTGCTCTGGATCGCCGCGTTCGTGCTGTATCTGATCCGCTACACGCCGTGGCTGCTGCGCCCGCGCGTGGACGGCAAGGAGGGCTGAGCAGCGCTATCCGCGTTGCACGCTTTCTGCGAAAAACGACGATAATCGGCGAGCTTCTTGCAATGGAATTTCACAATGAGCGAGCCGGATTTCCAGTCGCTACGCCTGTTCATGCGCGTGGCGGAGACCCAGAGTTTCACCGCCGCCGCCGATGCCTCGGGCATCTCCGTCTCGGCGGCCAGCTATGCCGTGCGCACGCTCGAGGCGCAGCTCGGCGCGCGCCTGTTCAACCGCACCACGCGCAGCGTCAGCCTGACCGAGGCCGGCAGCGCGTTCATGGATCGCGTGGCGCCGCTGCTCGAGGAACTGCAGCTGGCCATGCACGACGTGTCGGTGGCGTCGAACGTGTCGATGGGCACGCTGCGCCTGAACATCCCATCCACCGCCAGCCGCCTGATCATCGAGCCGCTGCTGGGCCGCTTTCTGGCCGCCCACCCCAATATCAGCCTCGACGTCGCCGTCGATAACAGCCTCGTCGATATCGTCACCAAGGGCTTCGACGCGGGCATCCGTTTCGACAGCGTGCTCGGCGACGACATGGTGGCCATACCGCTGATCGCCTCGGTACCGTTCGTTGTCGTGGCATCGCCCGAGTACGTGGCCGCGCGGGGCGTGCCCCGGCATCCGCGGGACCTGCTCAAGCACGAGTGCATCAACTATCGCAGCGCGGACAGCGGCGCGCTCTACCGGTGGGAGTTCGAGGACCGGGGACAGGACAAGGGCAAGCCGCAGCGCCTCGCGGTGACCGGACGCGTGTCCTCGAACGATACGGCGCTCCTGCTGCGCGCAGCCTGCGACGGCTATGGCTTTGCCTATCTGGCGAAGGAGTCGGCGGGCGCCGCGCTTGCCGAGGGCCGGCTCGTCGAGGTGCTGCAGGGCTGGACCTCGCCCGCCGCGCTCTACCTCTACTACTACAACCGCGCCGCGATGCCGATGAAGCTGCGCGTGTTCATCGACTTCGTGCAGGCGGAGATCGGCCGGCCCGAACTGCCGCTGCGCGCGGGGGCGGTCAAGCCGAAACGCAAGCCCCGGTCTACAGTCCGCCAGGCAGCAGCGCGCCCACAGACTCGCGCATGACACGCGCGATCAGCTGCTGACGCTCGCGCGGCATCCGCGCGAGCGTCGTCGCCACGCTGATGCCGGCCACGGGCTCTCCATCGGCGTTGGAGATGGCCATGCCCACCGCGAGCACGTTGCGCGTAGCGTGATTGCCGATGACCGACCATCCGCGCTCGCGCGTCGCCCGCACGAGAATGCGCATGCGATCGGGCGTCATGCCGTTGTACTGACCAAGCGCATCGGCGTTGGCCGCCATGATCTCGCCGACCGTGGCATCGGGTAGCGCCGACAACAGTGCGAGCCCCGCCGCGCCGACGCCGAGCGGCTGCCGCGTGCCCACCTGAATCACCAGCACCTGCACCGGATGCGTGCCGACGTGCCGCGCCACGCATTGCGAAAGCGGCCCGTCGCGCACGATGGCGAATGCCGCGTCGCCGCATGCCTGGCTGACGCGCGAGAGCACCGGGCGAATGCGCTCGGCCACGTCCGTCGATGCCTGCCGCTGCGGCATCGCGGCGAGGCGCGGGCCCGTGACGTAGCGAAAGCGCCCGCGCGGCGCCACGTAGCCCGCCTCGATCAGCGTCGCCAGTAGCCGGTAGACCGTGGGCCGTTCGAGGCCCGCCACGCGGCACAGATCCACGACACGCAGCCCTTCTCGGCCACCCGCGAGAATCGCGTCGAGCAGGGTCAGTCCGCGCCGCAACGCGCGGGTGCCCTCCTCGGGCATGGCCTCGGCCGGGTCCGTGGTGCGGGGCACAACGTCCGCCTGGCGGACGTTTCTGGTGGCAGTGCGAGAAGGCATGGGAAAGAATTTCCACGTCGACGATGCAGTCCGCAGTATAGAGACGGACGCGCGCGATTGGCATTCCATCCAGGAGACAACCATGACCTTCCGATCCGTCCGGACCTTACTGCTGGCCGCCGCGATATCCGGCAGCCAGCTCGTCGCGGCCCAGCCCGCTCACGCCCAGGCGCCCGCATGGCCGACCAAGCCCGTACGGCTCGTGGTCGGCTATGCCGCCGGCGGCGCCACCGACGTGCTTGCGCGGCTCGTCGCCGTCAAGCTCGGCGAGAACCTCGGCCAGCCCGTGGTCATCGACAACCGCGCGGGCGCCAACAGCAACGTGGGCGCCGAGGTGGTCGCCAAATCGCCGCCGGACGGCTACACGCTCTACGTCTACACGATCGCCAACACGATCAACGCCACGCTCTACGAGAAGCTCGGCTACGACCCGGTCAAGGACTTCGAGCTTGCGGGCATGATCGCCAAGATTCCGAACGTGCTCGTCGTGAATCCCAAGCTGCCCGTCAACACGGTGGCCGAGTACATCCGCTTTGCGAAGTCGTCGCCGAACGGCGTCACGTTCGCGTCGTCGGGCGCCGGTTCTTCCATCCATCTGTCCGGCGAGATCTTCCGCATGCGCAGCGGCAGCAACATGCTGCATGTGCCGTATCGCGGCAGCGCGCCGGCCGTGACCGATCTGCTCGGCGGCCAGGTGCAGTCGATGTTCGACAACACGCCCTCCGCCATGCCGCACATCAAGGCGGGCCGCCTGCGCGCGATCGCGATCACCAGCGCGCAACGTTCGTCGCTGCTGCCCGACGTGCCGACGGTCGCCGAGTCCGGTTTTCCGGGCTTCGATGTCCAGTCGTGGTTCGCCATCGCCGCGCCGGCCGGCACCCCGCGGCCAATCGTCGACAAGATCAACGCCGCGCTCAACAAGGCGCTGGCCACGCCCGACGTGCGGCAGCGCATGCAGGAACTCGTGGCCACGCCCGAGCCGGGCACCCCCGAGCAATGCCGCGCGTTCGCGCTCTCCGAGATCAAGCGCTGGCACGATGTCGTGCAGGAGTCGGGCGCGCGCGTCAACTAAGGAACCATTTATGCTACCGATCGATTTCTTCTGGCGCGCCGCGGATCGCTGGCCCGACAACATCGCCATCGATGCGCCGGACGGCACCGTGACCTATCGCGTGCTGGCCGGACGCGTCGCCGCGCTGGCCACGGCGTTCCAGGCACGCGACCCCGCGCCGCAGAGCCGTGTCGGCATCTGCGCGGGCAACTCCACCGCGCATCTGACCGCGCTGCTGGCCGTGCTCGCGAGCGGCAAGATCTGGGTGCCACTGAACCCCAAGAGCACGCAGTTCGAACTGCGCCGCATCGTCGATGCGACCGAGCCGTCGATCCTCGTGTTCGACGAGGACTGCGCCGCGCTGCTCGATGGCGCGCCGGGCCAGCGCGTGACGACCGCCGGGCTCGATGCGGAGATCCTCCCGCACACGGGCGCCCCGCGCCCCCTGCTGTCGCTCGATCGCGATGCCACGCAGGCCATCAAGTTCACGGGCGGCACCACGGGCGCGCCCAAGGGCGTCATGCAGCCGTATCGTGCGTGGGTGGCGAACATCGTCAACCAGATCCACGTGTGGGGTTTCGACGAAAACGATCGCTACGTCGTGGCCGCGCCCGTCACGCATGGCACGTCGACCTACGTCGTGCCGATTCTGGCGCAGGGCGGCTGCCACGTGATCATGGACGGCAGCGGCGCGGAAGCGGTCCGTACCGCGTTTCGCGAGCGTGGCGGCTCCATCGCGTTCATGCCGCCGACGCTGATCTACATGCTGATGGCATTGCCGGGCGCATCGCGCGGCGACTATCCGCGGCTGCGGCGGCTGATCTATGGTGGCGCGCCGATGCCCGCGGAGAAGCTGCGCGTCGCGCGCGAATTCTTCGGCCCCGTGATGGCCACCACTTATGGCCAGACCGAGGCACCGCAGCTGCTCACGGTAATGCGGCCCGAGGACTTCGAGGATCCCGCCAATCTCGCGTCGGTGGGCCGCACCACGTGGTTCAGCGATGTCGCGATCATGTCGCCCGAAGGCGCGCTGCTGCCCACGGGCGAGGTCGGCGAAGTCGTCGCGCGCGGCGACCTCGTCATGACGGGCTACTGGCGGCTGCCAGAACTCACCGGCAAGACGATCGTCGATGGCTGGCTGCATACGGGAGACCGCGGGCTGATCGACGAACGCGGGTATCTCTACCTCAAGGACCGCCTGCGCGACGTGGTGATCACGGGCGGCTTCAACGTCTATCCCATCGACGTGGAGAACGCGCTGGGCCAGCACCCGGCCGTGCACGAGAGCGCGGTGTTCGGCATTCCCGACGACAAGTGGGGCGAAGCCGTTCAGGCCGCCGTGCAGTTGCGCGAGGGAAGCACCGCGACCGAAGACGAACTGATCGCGTTCGTGCGCGCGCGGCTCGGACCCGTGCAGACGCCCAAGCGCATTCACTTCCATACCAGCCTGCCGCGCTCGACCGTCGGCAAGGTACTCAAGACCTCCGTGCGCGAGCTCGCGCTCGCCCGGAACGCTGCCTGAAGGAGACCCGATCCATGGCACAACACGATACCCCCGTTACCCGTCTCTGCACCCACACGCTCACGAGCCTGCATTACCGCGATGCCGATCTGGTCGAGGACCTGCTGGGCAAGAAGACCTTCACCGAAGTGATGCTGATGCAGATCCTCGGCCGCGAGCCGCGCGCGGTCGATATGCGCATCACCGACGTCGTGCTGATCGTGCTGATGGAGCATGGCCTCACGCCTAGCGCGATCGCCACGCGGCTGATCTACATGAGCGCGCCCGAGAACCTGCAGGGCGCGGTGTCCGCTGGCCTGCTCGCGGTCGGCAGTTCGTTCGTGGGGACGATGGAGAACTGTTCGCAGCTGCTCGACCGGATTCTTGCCGCCGAGGATCCCGATGCGGAGGCGCTCGCCATCGCGCGTCACTACAAGGGCCTGAAGAGCCCGGTTCCCGGTTTCGGCCACCATCTGCACAAACCCGTCGATCCGCGCGCCTACAAGCTGCTCGAACTCGGGCGTGCGGAGCCGGATCTCGATGGCCGGCATATCCGCGCGCTCGAACGCCTGTCCACGGCGGTGGACGAGGTTGCCGGCCGGCCGATCACGATCAATGCCACGGGCGCGGTGGCCGCGCTGCTCGGCGAAATCGGCGTGCCCACGGCCGTGATGCGCGGCTTCGCGGTGATCTCGCGCGCGGCGGGACTCGTGGCGCATATCGTCGAGGAACAGCAGAGCCCGTCGGGCCGGTTTATCTGGGACACCGTCGAGCACGCGATTCCCTATGTGGGCGAAGGTGGCAAAGCGGGCGGCAACGCGGCTGGAAAGGAGCGTGGCGGATGACGGCGCCCACTGCATGGCCGGTGGGGCTGGGGCTGTCCGATCGCACGGTATTCGTCGCGGGCGGTGGTTCGGCCGGCCCCGGCTGGAGCATCGGCCGCGCGGCGTGCGTCACCTACGCGCGCCTGGGCGCCCGCGTCTGCGTCGCCGACCGTGATCGCGCGTCGGCCGAGGAAACCGCCGCGATCATCCGCGACGAGGGCGGCACGTCCGATACGTTCGTCGGCGATATTGCCGACGAGGCCGACGTGGTGCGTATGTTCGCCGAAGCGAAGTCGCGCTTCGGCGTCATCGACGTGCTTCACCACAACGTTGGCATCGGCAAGACCGGCGGCCCGCTCGACACGAAGCTCGAGGACTTCGACCTCGCGCAATCGGTCAACGTGCGCAGCCTGCTGCTGGCCTCGCGTCAGGTCCTCCCCGACATGGTCGAACAGGGCCGCGGCGCGATCATCGCGATCTCGTCCGTCGCGGGCATGCGCTACCTTGGATACCCGCACCTGTCGTACTGCGTGACGAAGGCCGCCGTGATCCAGTTCACGCGCATGCTGGCCCAGCAATACGCGGCCAACGGCATCCGCGCCAACACGGTGGTGCCCGGCCTGATCGATACGCCCCGCATTGCCAACACGGTCGCAAAGATGTTCTCCGAAACCAGCCTCGACGAGGCGCGCGCCGCCCGCGCCAGACAGGTCCCGCTCGGCCGTATGGGCACCGCATGGGATGTGGCCAACGCCTGCGCGTTCCTGGCCTCCGATGCCGCCGCCTACGTCACGGGCACGGAGCTGGTGGTCGATGGCGGGCTGACGGGGAAGTTTGCGTGAGCCGCAGGACGATCGTCACCGCTATCCCGCACCGTTATGGCCACGTGTAACGATCGTCCAGTCTTCGACGCTTAAACCAGGGTACGCAAAGTCCTTCGTGTTGTTCGTCACCACCATGACCTTCCGGTCGATTGCATGGGCGGCAATCAGCTTGTCCATGGCGTCGGCCTTTCCCTTCGGTCGCGCGGCCCGTACTGGCGCGTAGGCCTTCGCGGCAGACGCGCTCCACGACAGCACCGGCAGTTTGTCCAACAGCCTGCGAAGCGCCTTGCGGGAGGCCATAGGATTCGCCGACACGCTGACCCCGTACTCCAGTTCCGCCAGCGTGACTGCCGAAACCACGACGTCTCCCTCACCACATTGCGCGAGCCGCCGTGCCACCTGCTCTGGGTGGTTCTTCATGAGGAAGATGCACATGTTCGTGTCGAGCATGTACTTCGCCATCAGAGCGGCTCCCTTTCTTCATGCCGCAGGGGTTCCCGGCCATGCTGCATGAAGTCTGCAGGGAAGGCGGCGAAGAGATCCAGCAGGTATGCCAGCCCGCCACGCAGGTCTGCGGTATCGCCCGCGCAGGGAGCGCGCGTGGTCGAATCCCCTTCTCCGGGGACTGCTGCGCCAGGGACTGCTGCGCTTGGAGCTGCTGCGCTTGGGGCTGCTGCGCTAATAGGATCAGCGATGTTTGTTTGCGCCATGATTGACTCCAGACAGTCGGGGGCGACTTCCATGCCTGACCGAGGCATCGCGGGCCTATTACCGCTCTCCCTCGATCCAGCGTCACCATTCCAACACAGTCGCCATCGCTCCATCACCCCGCCAACTCCCCATTTACGTATCTCTTGATCTATCGCTACCCGCTGCGACTTTCAGACTCCTCTCATAGCCATTCGTCCGATCTACCGCGCAAACGCTCCCGCCGCCAGCTTCCGCGCGTGCTCGCGCAGGTCTTTGGGCCATTGGCGGCTCAGCGTCATGAAGCGCTCGCGGTCGGCGGCGTATAGCGCGCGGGAGGCGTCCTCGTAGCCGGGCTGGTTGCCGAGCATCACGGACATGAAGCGGTCCGCGGTTTGCTGCGCGCGGCGCCGGTCGGCTTCGGGCGAGGTGCTCGCGGCATCGACGAGCCGGCGCAAGGCGGCCGACGCTCCGCCGGGCTGGTCGCCGAGCCATTCCCAATGGCGCGGCAACAGCGTGACCTCGCGCGCCGCGACGCCAAGGGATGGCCGTCCCGCGCGCTTGCGGGCGCTGTCCGTGCCGGTGGGCTCGGGCGCCGCCAGTCGCGCGGCGATGTCCGCATCCGAGCCGCGCAGATCGAAATCGATCTGCCGGCCGGTGACATCGTCGAAGGCCAGCATCGTCGCGTCGGATCCGGCCGCCACGGCGTCCCGGATCGCGAGCGCGACGTCCAGATAGGTGCCACTGGCCAGCCGCCGGTCGCCGGCAAAGGCCGTGGCCTGTTGAGGGGATGACATCGATACCTCCACGCATTGAACGATGCGTGGATTTTATCCGGGTGAAATACGGGATGTCAATTACACCCGGGTGAAATAAAACGACGTCCGTCCACTCAGCCTGCCGACGCCGGCTGCGCGGCCTTCGCCTGCTCCGCCGCACGATGCTTCGCCTCGACCTTGCGCTGCGCGCGCTGCAGCGACTCCGGGAAATTGTCGTCGAGCAGGTCGTAGCCCACCGCGCGCAGCTCCTGCAGCTCGTGCATCAGGCTGGCATGCGTCACCGGCGATGCATCGCGATCGGCCCCGGCTGCGGCATCGGCCGCATGCGCCGAGAACGAGACCGCCGCGGCACCGGCAAACGCCACAGCCGTGGCAAGGGCACGCAACCGTGCGGAAGTGCTGAACGTGTTGTGTTGCATGATGGGCTCCTGAAGTCGCTGGGTATCGCGATCATTGCGATGCGTGACTTCAGTCTAGGAACGCCCCGCTCCCCGGCATTGACGATCCGTCTCGACGATTTGCCCGATCGTCTCAACTCGCCGGGACGCGCCCAAACAAAAACGCCCCCTGCGGGCAGGAGGCGTTTTCGTCAGCGAGGCTGGCTGGGATTGAACTCAATCCCAGGACAGCGCCCCACCCGTCTGATACTCGATCACGCGGGTTTCGAAGAAGTTGCGTTCCTTCTTCAGGTCGATCATCTCGCTCATCCACGGGAACGGGTTCTCTTCGTTCGGGAACAGCTGTTCGAGGCCGATCTGCTGGCAGCGGCGGTTGCAGATGAACCGCAGGTACGACTTGAACATCGGTGCGTTCAGGCCCAGCACGCCGCGCGGCATCGTGTCCTCGGCGTAGCGATACTCGAGGTCCACCGCTTCCTTGAACAGCTCGGTGATCTCGGCCTTGAACTCGGCGGTCCACAGATGCGGGTTCTCGAGCTTGATCTGGTTGATCAGGTCGATACCGAAATTGCAATGCAGCGACTCGTCGCGCAGGATGTACTGGTACTGCTCGGCAGCGCCCGTCATCTTGTTCTGGCGGCCCATGGCCAGGATCTGCGTGAAGCCCACGTAGAAGAACAGGCCTTCCATGATGCAGGCGAACACGATCAGCGACTTCAGCAGCTTCTGGTCGTTCTCCGGCGTGCCGGTCTTGAACGACGGATCGGTCAGCGTGTCGATGAACGGAATCAGGAACTCGTCCTTCGCGCGGATCGACGCGACTTCGTGATACGCGTTGAAGATCTCGGCTTCATTGAGGCCGAGCGACTCCACGATGTACTGGTAGGCGTGCGTGTGGATGGCCTCTTCGAAGGCCTGGCGCAGCAGGTACTGGCGGCACTCGGGCGCCGTGATCTGGCGGTACGTGCCCAGCACGATATTGTTGGCGGCCAGCGAGTCGGCCGTGACGAAGAAGCCTAAGTTGCGCTTGATGATGCGGCGCTCGTCCTCGGTCAGGCCGTTCGGATCCTTCCACAGCGCGATGTCCCGCGACATGTTGATTTCCTGCGGCATCCAGTGGTTCGCGCAGCCGGCGAGGTACTTCTCCCACGCCCACTTGTACTTGAACGGAACCAGCTGGTTGACGTCGGTGGAACCGTTGATCACGCGCTTGTCGGCAGCGTTCACGCGGCGCGAGCTCTGCGCGGCGGCGGCGTTCGGGTTGTCGCCGAGGATGCCCGGCTGCGTGGCGGCCGGGGGCAGCACACCCTGCTCGTCCGCCGTGCGGATGGCGGGTTGCAGGGCCGGCTGCGGTGCGGCCTGAGGCGTGGCTTGAGCGTCGTCTTCCCAGCTCAGCATAGTGTTTCTCCGATTGTTTGCGTCGCGCGCGTATGGCGCTCAGGGTGCATCGATGGGTGCATCGATGTGTGCACCGAGGGGTGCGCGGGGCCGGCGCGAAACCGGCCCCGCATGGCAATGCTTACTGGCAGGCCTCGCACTCGTCGAAGCCAGGGTCGCCCGGGCGCATCGTGCAGACCGCGCCGTCGGCTTCCGGCATCGCCGGCGCCGAGGCCGCTGCCTTGTCGAGTGCCGAAACACCGCCGTTGTCAGCGCCCGACGACACCGCATTCAGCGAACCGCGCGTCACGGTGGACTTTTCCACGTGCGTCGCGGCCACGGTGCGCAGGTAGTACGTGGTCTTCAGACCGCGCACCCACGCCAGCTTGTAGGTGTCGTCCAGCTTCTTGCCCGACGCGCCGGCCATGTAGATGTTCAGCGACTGCGCCTGGTCGATCCACTTCTGGCGGCGGCTGGCGGCTTCCACGAGCCACGTCGGTTCCACTTCGAACGCGGTGGCGTAGATGTCGCGCAGATCCTGCGGAATGCGATCGATACGGGCCAGCGAACCGTCGAAGTACTTCAGGTCGGCAACCATCACCTCGTCCCACAGGCCACGGGCCTTCAGGTCGCGAACCAGGTAATCGTTGACCACCGTGAACTCGCCCGACAGGTTCGACTTCACGTACAGGTTCTGGAACGTCGGCTCGATGCAGGCGGACACGCCGATGATGTTCGAGATCGTTGCCGTCGGCGCGATCGCGATGCAGTTCGAGTTACGCATGCCGTGCTGCTTGATGCGGGCACGCAGCGAATCCCAGTCCATCGTCGAGGACAGGTCCACGTCGAGGTAACCGCCACGCTCTTCGGCCAGCAGCTTCAGCGAGTCCTGCGGCAGGATGCCGCGATCCCACAGCGAACCCGTGTACGTGCTGTAGCGGCCGCGCTCTTCGGCCAGTTCGGTCGAAGCCTGGTACGCGTAGTAGCACACCGCTTCCATCGACGTGTCGGCGAACTTCACCGCGGCATCGCTCGCGTACGGCACGCGCTGCACGTGCAGGCAGTCCTGGAAGCCCATGATGCCCATGCCGACCGGACGATGGCGCAGGTTGGAATTGCGCGCCTTGTCCACGGCGTAGTAGTTGATGTCGATCACGTTGTCGAGCATGCGCATCGCGGTGCGGATGGTCTTCTGCAGCTTGTCGTGATCGAGCACGTACGAACCGTCGGCCTGCTGCTTCAGGTGCGCGACCAGATTGACCGAGCCCAGGTTGCAGACGGCGATTTCGCTGTCGTTCGTGTTGAGCGTGATCTCCGTGCAGAGGTTCGAGCTATGCACCACACCCACGTGCTGCTGCGGGCTGCGGATGTTGCACGGATCCTTGAACGTGATCCACGGATGGCCGGTCTCGAACAGCATGCCCAGCATCTTGCGCCACAGCTGCACGGCCGGAATCTTCTTGAACAGCTTGAGCTCGCCGCTGGCAGCCTTGGCTTCGTAGCCGAGGTAGGCGGTCTCGAAGGCCTTGCCCACCTTGTCGTGCAGGTCCGGGCAGGTGGCCGGCGAGAACAGCGTCCAATCGCCGCCCTCCATCACGCGCTTCATGAACAGGTCCGGAATCCAGTTGGCCGTGTTCATGTCGTGCGTGCGGCGACGGTCGTCACCGGTGTTCTTGCGCAGCTCGAGGAATTCCTCGATGTCCAGGTGCCACGTCTCCAGGTACGCGCACACCGCGCCCTTGCGCTTGCCGCCCTGGTTCACGGCCACGGCCGTGTCGTTGACCACCTTCAGGAACGGAACCACGCCCTGGCTCTTGCCGTTGGTGCCCTTGATGTGCGAACCCAGCGCGCGCACGTTGGTCCAGTCGTTGCCCAGACCGCCGGCGAACTTCGACAGCAGCGCATTTTCCTTCAGCGCTTCGTAGATGCCCTCGAGGTCGTCCGACACCGTGGTCAGGTAGCACGAGGACAGCTGCGAACGGCGCGTGCCCGAGTTGAACAGCGTCGGCGTGGACGACATGAAGTCGAACGACGACAGCAGCTGGTAGAACTCGATCGCGCGCGCTTCACGGTCCTTCTCTTCGAGCGCCAGGCCCATGGCCACGCGCATGAAGAAGGCCTGCGGCATCTCGATGCGCGTCTCGTCCACGTGCAGGAAGTAGCGGTCGTACAGCGTCTGCAGGCCGAGGTAGTTGAACTGGAAGTCGCGCGAGGCGTCCAGCGCCGCGCCCAGGCGGGCCAGGTCGTACGTGGCGAGCTTCTCGTCGAGCAGTTCGGCTTCGATGCCGCGCGCGATGAACTTCGGGAAGTACTCGACGTAGCGGGCGGCCATTTCGGCCTGCGTCACTTCGGCGCCGAGGATTTCCTTGCGGATCGTGTGCAGCAGGATGCGGGCGGTCACCTGGCTGTACGCCGGGTCCTTCTCGATCAGCGTACGGGCGGCCAGGATGGCCGAGTCGTAGACCTGAGTCAGCGGCACGCCGTCGTACAGGTTCTTGAGCGTTTCCTTCAGGATCGGCTCGGCGCTCACGCCTTCGCCCAGACCGCTGCAGGCGGTGTCGATCAGTTCGTGCAGCGCGACCAGGTCCAGCGGACGCACGACACCGGCATCCATCACGTTGACGGCCACGCCGCCGGCTTCCTGCACGCGGGCCACGGCCTGCGCGTTGGCTTGCGCACGTTCCTGCGAACGCTTCTCGCGATACAGCACGTACGCACGGGCCACCTCATGTTCGCCCGAACGCATCAGCGCCAGTTCCACGTGGTCCTGCACGTCCTCGATATGGAACGTGCCGCCGTTGGGACGGCTGCGCAGCAGCGCGCGCACCACGGAACCGGTCAGTTGTTCCACCAGCTCGCGCACACGCGCGGAAGCGGCACCGGTACCGCCGTTGACGGCCAGGAAGGCCTTGGTCACGGCGACGGAAATCTTGCTCGGCTCGAACGCCACGACGGCGCCATTGCGGCGGATGATCTTGTAGTCCTGGTAACCCGTTCCCGCAGCGGCGGAGGTGGACTGCGACGTGCCGGCTGCACCGACAGCGCTCGATACGCCAGTGGCGAGTTCGTTCTGGGCCGTTTGCATGAGGTAGTTCCCCTTGTATTTGGAAGTGACAAAGTCCCTAGCAAAATGCGCTTCAGAAGACACTCTCGGTTCCGGCTTTGCCGGGCGAGAACCCAACTGCACTGGCGATCATTCTGCTAGGGACTCTGGTATTGCCCCGACCCGGTCCGCTGCAGAGGCGCTGGCGGCACATTCGGCTCGCGCTCACACCTCACATTGGGGTCGGTCCCTTGAGAGGACCACTAGATATTGTGGTCGTCTCGAAAAACTGGGCTAAGTATAGTGAATCGTTGGCGGATGAACAGTCTTGACAACGGGTGAATTGGCCTCTGTTTCCCGGATGCGGCATCGCCACATTCCCGCCAGCCCCGATCCGCCAAGGGATGCGGGCTTCCGCACATACCTTCAAATTTATTTCTATGGCGAAACTACGACGATAGGCCTACCCGGAACGGGGAATTAGCGCAGGCGCCTTATGCACGATATGGCAGCACGCCGGCGGGCAGTTGCGCCAGTTTGGCCAGCCGTTCCCAATCGAAGTGCGGACCGGGGTCGGTCTTGCGGCCCGGGGCGATGTCGCTGTGCCCGGCCAGCGCTGCGATCGGATAGGCCATCCGCAGCGCCCGCACGAGCGCCCCGGCCGTTCGATACTGGGCCGCCGTGAACGGCACGTCGTCGGTGCCTTCGATCTCGATGCCGATGGAGAAATCGTTGCAACGCTGGCGGCCACAGAATGCCGACTGCCCCGCATGCCATGCCCGTTGCGTGCAGGCGACAAACTGCACCAGTTCACCATCGCGCGCGATCAGGAAGTGTGCCGACACGCGAACGTCACGAATCTGTTCATAGAACGGATCGCGCGCGATCTCGAGACGGTTCTGAAAGAACGCCTCGATATCGCCGGTGCCGAACTGTCCCGGCGGCAGGCTGATATTGTGGATCACCACGAGGTCGGTCGGCACATCCGCCGGCCGCGCGTCGTAGTTCGGCGAAGGCACGTGCCGCGCGGCGGGTACCCATCCGTCCGCATTCGGCAGGAAGTCGGCATCCGAAGCGCCGGAGGCGTTGGAGGCGTTGGAGGCGGCCGACGGGCCCACGGTATCAGCCATCGCTGCCCTCGCCCTCGGGCAGGATCTCCGGCGACACCTCGGCGCCGGCGTCGCGTCCCTCGCGCTCGTCGCGGATCTCGAGCTGCTGGATGCGATAGCGCAGCTGGCGGAAGTTCAGACCCAGCAGCGGCGCCGCCGCGGTGCGGTTGAATCCGGTCTGCCGCAGCGCGCGCAGGATCAGCTCGCGCTCGATGGCCTCGAGCCGCGCGGGCAGGTCGATCGGGAAACTGATGTCGCCGAGCGCCTGGGCCAGCGGATCCGCGGCGACCAGCACCGGCTCGGCCTCGGGCTCGGGGAAACCGGGCACCGGCGCCATGGACGGCATGACCGACGATACCGCCGCCGCGGGTGCGGGCGACCAGCCCGGCATCGTGCCCCACACGGGGTAGGTGTTCGAGACCACGGGCGGCATCGGCGGCGGCTGCAGCATCGTCGCGCGCTCCATGCCCGCCTCCAGCGGGCCGAGGTCCGCCACGTCGATCTCGTCGCCCTCGGCAAACGCATAGGCGCGCTCGAGCAGGTTTTCCAGCTCGCGCACGTTGCCCGGGAACGGATACGCGGTCAGCCGCGCCAGCGCCGCGTGCGAGAGGCGCCGCGGATGCGCGTCCCCATACCGCACGGCCAGGTGTTCGAGAATGGCGCGCGCCAGCACGGGCACGTCCTCGGCGCGCTCGCGCAGCGTCGGCATGCGCAGCTCCAGCACGTTCAGCCGGTAATACAAGTCCTGCCGGAACGAACCCGCGGCGACCATCGCCGCGAGGTCCTTGTGGCTCGCGCACATGACGCGCACGTCCACCACATCCTCCTTGTTCGCGCCGATCTTGCGCACGCGCCGCTCCTGCAGCGCGCGCAGCAGCTTGACCTGCATCGCCAGCGGCAGGTCGGCCACCTCGTCCAGCAGCAGCGTGCCGCCGTGGGCCGTCTGGAAGAAGCCGCCGCGCTCGGCATCCGCGCCCGTGAAGGCCCCCTTCACGTAGCCGAAGAATTCCGACTCCATCAGCGATTCGGGAATCGCGCCGCAGTTGACCGCGACGAACGGATGCGCGGCGCGCGCGCTCACCGCGTGGATCGCACGGGCCGCGCGTTCCTTGCCGCTGCCGGACTCCCCGCTGATGACCACGGGCGCCATGCTGCGCGCGAGCCGCGACAGCGACCGGCGCACCTCCTGCATGGCGGGCGACAGGCCGGGCAACAGGCCCATCATGCGTTCCGCGAGTTCGTTCGACTCGGCGCTGTCCGACGATGCGCCCGCGCCGCCGTCGCTCTGCTTGCGGCCCAGCGCGTTCAGGATCAGCGTCCGGAGCTGGTCGAGCGAAACGGGCTTGGCGATGTAGTCGAACGCGCCCGCCTTGAGCGCGTCCACCGCATTGTCGGCGCTGCCATAGGCCGTGATCACCGCCACGGGCACGCGCTCGGGCGAGGCGGACAGCTGGCGCACGATCTCGATGCCGAGCCCGTCGCCCAGCCGCATATCGGTCAGCACCAGGCTGTAGCGGCGCTCGGCCAGCCTCTGGCGCGCCTCCGAGAGAGAGCCAGCCATTACTACGTCATGCCCCATCCGGCGCAGCGATATCTCGAGCAGCTCGCGCAGGTCGGCCTCGTCGTCGATGACGAGAATCGGGTCGAGGGCGGGAGGTCGGACGGGCATGAATGGTAGAAGGGAGCTCGTTGTTCTGTCGGGTCCGGCGGACGCGGCGGTCGGTACCCGATGCCGTCGGTCAGTTTCCGGCAACCGCGTCAGGGGTGTCGATGCGCATCGTCAGCACGAAGGCTTTGGCCGGGAGTGTATCGCGTGCGCCCGGCGCGAGCATCCCTGTGCGATCCAGCAACGTTTCGAGGGCGATCGTGCCGTAGCGCACCTGCGCATCGTTGGCGCCGCAGAGTTCGCGCGCCATGAACAGCCCGAGCCCCGTCCCCTGCGCGTTGCTGGTGAAAAACGGCTCGAACAGGCTGCGCTGGTGCTCGCGCGATACCTCGGCCCCGTCGTTCCAGACGATCAGTTCGGCGTGGTGCTGATCCAACGCATGCGCGAGCAGGCGGATGGAGCCGGGCAGCCGGCTGCAGTAGCGCCACGCGTTGTCGAGCAGGTTGCCGAGCACCTGCTGCAGCTGCGACGCGTCGAAGATCAGCGGCTGCGCCAGATCCACGGTCATGCGGATGGCATTGGCGTTGACGTCCGCGCGCGTACCCGAGCGCGACCGCATCTCGAGCCGCCAGCGATCGACGATTTCCGGCAGCGCCTGCGCGAGCTTCACCGAACTGTGCCCGGTGCGCGGCCGCCGCGACAGCTGCAGCACGTCGGACACCACCTGGTCGAGCCGCCGCACGTTGTCGCTGATGATCCGCAGCAGCCGCGCATCGACGTCGCCGCCCGCCGTGCCGCCCCCCATATCCGCACCCCCCGCGTCCGCGCGCACGGAATCGGCACGCACGAAATCCGCACGCACGGAATCCGCGAGCAGTTCGTTCGCCTGGCTGATCGCCGCCAGCGGATTGCGAATCTGGTGCGCGACGCTGGCGACCAGCCGCCCCATCGCGGCGAGCTTCTCCTGCTGTACCTGTTCGGCAATCCGCTCCCAGCTTTCGATATGCACGAGCAGCGTGTCGCGCATCTCGCTGCGCAGCAGCGCCTCGTCCTCGGCGCTCCACGCCATGGCCTCGTTCTGCGCGATCGCCAGCCGCATGCGCGCCGCCGTCTCCGGCGACATGTCGTTCCACCCCTCGGTATCGAGCGACGTCGGCACCGTGTACGCATGAGAGAGCGTCGAACGCACGCCCGCCAGGCCCGGCAGCACGAAGCGCAGGCGCAGACGCGTATGCAGCATGGGCCCGCCCGCCGACGGCTGCGACGCCAGCGGCAGCAGCTGCAGGATGCGCGGCACGTCGTCCTTCGTGCGCAGCCAGTCGCGCAGCATCTCCATCAGCGGCTGCAGCCGCGGAATGCGCCGCAGGTCGAACAGCGCGCCCTCGCGCTCGCCCGCGCGGATCTGGCCTTCGCGGATGCGCTCGTGCGGCTGCACGCCCAGCAGCACGATGGCCGCGGGATTCGCCGCCACCACGGCGCCGTTGGCGCGCACCAGCATCACGCCGTCCTGCATGTCGTTGACGAGCAGCCGGTTGACGAGCTGCTGCATGCGCAGTTCGTGCTCGCGCGCGAGCGCCAGCTGTTCCTGCGCGATCTGCCGGTTGGCCAGCATATGCATGACAAACGCGGCGATCATGAACACGAGGCTGAACAGCCCCGAGCCCAGCAGGTCCGCATCGGCCTGCCGCGACAGCAGCGTATGCACGAACGGCTCGCTCATCACGACCAGCGCCGACATCGCCGCCGTGAACAGCGCGAACGGCAGGCTCGTGAGCGCGCCGGCCTCGAGCGCCGGCAACAGGAAGATCATCGCGACGCCTTCGCCGTGGCTGCCCTTGGTCAGCACGAGGAAGATCGCGGCCAGCATCAGCAGGTCGAGCAGCACCTCGATCCGCACGCGCAGCTGGAACCGCCGGCGCCAGAATGCCGCGCCGGCCAGCAGAACGCCGATAGCGAGATAGGGCACGATCGCCGGCATGGCGTGGACCACGCGCATATTGCCATCGCTGGCCGCCAGCACGCGCGCGCTGCGATCGAGCGGCAGCCACGCGTAGCCGAGCAGCAGCAGCGCCACGGCAAGCCGCGTCCAGCAGAAATAGCGCAGCAGACGCCAGTGGAATTCCGGCGGTTCGGGCTGCCGCCACAACTGCCGGAGCACGCTGCCGCCCGTGAAGCGCGAGCCCTTGGCCCCTTTGTCCAGCAGATTGGGAGACGCCTTCGGCCCGGACTTGTAGCCGCCCTTCGATGCTCCCGATGCACCCGATGCGCCCGAGGCGCCCTTCGACGAGCGGGAGGCCGTCTTGCCCGCGCGCGGCGGTGCGCCCGTCGGGTGCGTGCTCATGAGCGGGGGCCGCCCGGTTCGGTGTGATCGGGCAGATGGCTGCGCCGGCAGTAGTGGAGCCCCTGCCAGCCGATCGCTTCGCCGCGCGGCAGGTGCACCCCGCATTGCGCGCACTGGACCATCGGCTCCATGCCGCCGTCGGGACCGTCATTGGCGCCATCGCCCGCGCGCGCGGTCCGGGCCTTTGTCTTCGGCGGGGCCTCGGGGCCCGCCCGCCGCGTCCCGGCGCGATCGCGCAGCCACCACAGGATGCCGAGCACGATGGCCAGCAGGATCAGGATTCTTGCCATGAGAGGCGGCGCTCAGGTAAGGCGATGCAGGATGACTTCGAGCACGAAGCGGCTGCCCACGTACGCGAGCAGCAGGATGCCGAACGACGCGATGACCCAGCGCAGCGCGGTGCGCCCGCGCCAGCCGCGGAAGTGCCGGCCGACAAGAATGCCGCCGAACATCGCCCACGAGATGATCGCGAACACGGTCTTGTGGTCGATGCGGAACGCCCGGCCGAACAGCTCTTCGGAGAACAGGAAGCCCGACGCGATCGTCATCGTCAACAGCAGGAAGCCCGCGCCGATCAGGCGGAACAGCAGCTTCTCGAGCGTCAGCAGCGGCGGCAGCAGGTCCAGCCACCGCCCGAGCCATTGCCCCTGCTGCACGCGCTCCTGCGAGGGCGAGCGCTGGAACCCATGGAGCCGGCGCTCGGCCAGCAGCATCAGGAACGCATGGAAGGCCGCCAGCGTGAACAGCCCGTACGCCACGTTGGCGATGATGAAATGCAGCTTGAACAGCGGCCGCGCCGCGTAGCCGAGGATCTGCGCGCCCGGGAACGCCAGCGGCATCAGGCTCGCGATCATCGCCACCGGCACGACGATCAGCCCCAGGCCGGCCAGCGAGAAGAAAAAGCTCTCGATCCAGTAGATGCCGATGCCGAGCCAGAGCATGGCCGACAGGGCGAATGCGAAACCGAACACCATGCGGTCGGCCGGGAAAATCGTCTCGTGGAGCAGCAGGCCGTGGCTGGCCAGCGCCGCCAGCATCAGCGCGTGCCACCACGCCGGCTGGCTGTCGGAGCGGGCGCCGCCGGGCGGCGTCCCGAGCGGGCCGGGCGGAGACAGGGCGGCCGAAGCCGCGCCGGGCTGGCCCAGCGGCACGCCCCCCGCGGCCGCGAGCCGGGGATGACGCGTCGACCAGCCGTGAAAGGCCAGGCCGCAATAGAGAAGTGCCGTCAGGGCATACAGTACAATGACCATTTGCGCAGTTTACCTTAGTGCCCTTGTCGGCGGCTCTCGCAGGCGCATGCCCCTGCAACTGCCGTGGACGAGCGTCGCACAGGCGCATCACACTAGCCGGAACTTCCCCCTTTTCTGCCATGCTGGACAACCTCACTCAACGCCTGGCGCGGGTCGTCAAGACCATGCGCGGCGAGGCCCGACTGACCGAGGCCAATACCGCCGAGATGCTGCGCGAAGTGCGCCTTGCCATGCTCGAGGCTGACGTCGCCCTCCCGGTCGTCCGCGAATTCGTCGCCCGCGTCAAGGAAAAGGCGCTCGGCGAGGAAGTGGTCTCGAGCCTGACGCCGGGCCAGGCGCTGGTGGGCGTGGTCCAGCGCGAGCTGACCGCGGTCATCGGCGGCGAGGAAGCCGTCACGGGCGGCAACAAGTCCGGCGAACTGAACCTCAACGTCCAGCCGCCCGCGATCATCCTGATGGCGGGCCTGCAGGGCGCCGGCAAGACGACCACGGTCGGCAAGCTCTCCAAGTGGCTCAAGGAAACGAAGAAAAAGAAGGTGCTGACGGTGTCGTGCGACGTGTATCGCCCCGCCGCCATCGCCCAGCTGAAGACCGTTTCCGAGCAGGTCGGCGCGGACTTCTTCCCGTCGCAGCCCGACCAGAAGCCCGTGGACATCGCCCGCGCGGCGCTGGACTGGGCGCGCAAGCACTATCACGACGTGCTCATCGTCGATACGGCCGGCCGGCTCGGTATCGACGAGGCGATGATGCAGGAAATCGCCGCGCTGCACGCCGAACTGAAACCCGCCGAAACGCTGTTCGTCGTGGACGCGATGCTTGGCCAGGACGCGGTCAACACGGCCAAGGCGTTCAACGACACGCTGCCGCTGACCGGCGTCGTGCTGACCAAGCTCGACGGCGATGCGCGCGGCGGTGCCGCGCTGTCGGTGCGCCACGTGACGGGCCGCCCGATCAAGTTCGTCGGCGTCGGTGAAAAGCTCGACGGCCTCGAGCCGTTCTATCCGGACCGCATGGCGCAGCGGATCCTCGGCATGGGCGACATCCTCGCGCTGGTCGAGGAAGCCCAGCGCGGTGTCGATATGGACGCCGCCGAGAAGCTCGCCAAGAAGATCAAGAAGACCGGGGGCTTCGACCTCGAGGACTTCAAGGCGCAGATCGGCCAGATGAAGAAGATGGGCGGCATCGGCAGCCTCGTGGACAAGCTGCCCGCGCAGTTCGCGCAGCAGGCGCAGGGTGCCAACATGGATCAGGCCGAGAAGCAGGTGCGCCGCATGGAAGGCATCATCAACAGCATGACGCCGCAGGAACGCGCCAAGCCCGAACTGATCAAGGCCAGCCGCAAGCGCCGCATCGCGGCGGGTGCGGGCGTGCCCGTGCAGGAGGTCAACCGGTTGCTGAACCAGTTCGACCAGATGCAGGGCATGATGAAGAAGCTCAAGGGCGGCGGCATGATGAAGATGATGCGCCAGATGGGAGCGATGAAAGGCGGCATGAAGGGCCTGTTCAATCGCTGAGCCTCCACAAACTAGGATATCGATCATGTTGACCGCAGAACAGGCTCGCGAACTCTGGTCCAGCTCGGAAGAAATCGTCAGCGCCGCGGAAGTGGAAGCGTCGCTGGACCGCATGGCGGCCGAGATCACCGCGAGCATGGGTGACGCCTTCCCGCTCGTGCTGTCCGTCATGGGCGGCGCCGTCGTCTTCACGGGCATGCTGCTGCCGAAGCTGCAGTTCCCGCTGGAGTTCGACTACATCCACCTCTCGCGCTACAACAACAAGACCGTGGGTGGCGAGATGCAGTGGCGCGTGGCGCCGCGGGAATCGGTCAAGGACCGCATCGTGCTCGTGCTCGACGACATCCTCGACGAAGGCGAGACGATGGCCGCGATCCGCGAGCGCATCATGGACATGGGCGCGAAGGAGTTCCACGCGGCCGTGCTGTGCGAGAAGACGCTGAACAAGCCGAAGCCGATGCATCCGGACTTCTGCGGCTTCAAGGTGCCGGACCGTTACGTGTTTGGCTGCGGCATGGATGTCAAGGGTTACTGGCGCAACCTCGGCACGATCCGCGCGCTGGTCTGACGCGCGCGGTTTCTTTTTTACGTCCTATGCGTGGTGGCCGGCCAGGATCGGCCACAGCGACGCCAGCAGCAACAGCGCCATCGTCACGTTGAACGCGCGCAGCACGCGCGGCGACGCCAGCCAGCGGCGCAGCGCGGAACCGAACACCGCCCACATCGCCACGCTCGGCAGGTTGATCACCGCGAACACGCCGGCCATCAACAGCACGTTGAGCCAGACGTTTCCGTGCAGCACATAGGTGCTGCACGCCCCCACCGCCATCACCCACGCCTTCGGATTCACCCACTGGAACGCGGCCGCGCGCAGAAACGTCATCGGCCGCGCGACCTCGCGATCCTGCACGCCACCGGACGTCGCCAGTTTCCACGCGAGCCACACCAGATAGACGGCCGCCACCGCGCGCAGCACGTGCCACGTCCACGGCAGTGCCGTGAACACCGAACCAAGGCCGAGCCCGACCAGCGCCACCATCAGCGAAAAGCCGATGCTGATGCCGAGCAGATGCGGCACCGTGCGCGCAAAGCCGAAGTTGACGCCCGACGCCAGCACCATCGTGTTGTTGGGCCCGGGAGTGATCGAGGAAACGAGCGCGAACGCGCAGAACGCGGCGAACATGCCGGAGCCGGCAACGAGGGGGGCGAGAGCCATGGGGAATTCCAGACGCGGATGACTAGGGAATGCCCAAGTCTAGGCGGCGTCGCCTGTACAGTACCGGTACGCTTTATCTAAAAGGTACCGGTACGGGTCAGATCGCGCTACGGTACGGATGCTCGCGCAGCCATTTGGTGGCGATCCATTTCTCGCCGGACTCGACGGGGAGGCCCGCATGCAGCGTGCGATCGTCGAGGCCGCCGTCGGCCTGCCGATAGCTGAAGAACACCGCATTGCCCTTTACCGGTGCGACCTCGAGCCCAAGCTTCGGGAAGGCCGTGGCCCCGCCAGCGGGCGGACTGTTCAGGTAGATGACGAGCGTGGCCACGCGCTGGCCGCCGACGCGCAGCTGGCGTGCCTCGCCCGGCCGGTTCGGATTGAAGTAGTCGAAGTGCGGCTGATACTCGCCGCCGGGCTTGTAGTTGAGAATCTGCAGGCCTTCGCCGTGCTCGACCGGCAGGCCCGTCACCGCCGCGATACGCGCCTCGATGCGTTCGATCAGCGCGTGTTCGCCAACCTGGAACATCGCGCCCATGCTCGTGCGCGCATCGATCAGATTCTCGTCGCCGGTGTCGGGATTGACCACGGGCGATCGCTCGAGCCGCCCGCGCGACAGCGCGATCAGCGCATCGCACTCGGCCTCGCTCAGCAGGTTCTGCAATAGCAGGATCCGCGGTGCCTCGAGCGCGAACAGGATCGGAATCGTGTGGCCGAGGTGCCGGAACACATTGCCGCCCGGCTGCTGCGCGGCCTCGCCGCCCGTCTGCGCCTGCAGTGTCTGCGAAAAAGGCGCCGCGGCGCTACCCGTCGCGGCCGGCGTGCGGGCCGTCATCGGCGCGGTGGCCGTCGGCGGCATGGGCAGTCCCAGTGCGGTAGCCACGGTATCGCGCGCGAACGTCGCGTCATAGCCGGAACGCAGCATCGAACGAACCAGCGCCTCCGCGCCGAAACCCTGTTCGATATGCCGCGCCAGCCAGTGCTCCAGCTCGGGCGAGGAGGAGCAATAGCCGCCCTTCATCTCGATGGTCATGATTGCGTTGCCTGCCTGCGTGCTGTGTGCGTGCTCAGGATGGATTGGTGATCCGTTGCGGCGAGAAGGGATTGCGCGCGGGCGCTTCCGGCGGCAATGCGCGCCGCGCGGGAACCGCGGGCTCCGGGTCGCCGGCCATGGTCACCGTCGCTTCAGAATACTGCCAGCGCTTCCACGCCGCCAGCACCGCGTTCGGATATTCGGGGCGGCCACGGCTGCCGTTGTAACGGCCGAGCGCCAGGAACAGGTCGCCGCTCTCGCGGTCGAGGTAATGGCGGAGGATCGTGCAGCCGTAGCGCAGGTTGCTCTGCAGGTGGAACAGCTTGCGCGTGTCGCCGTCGCCGATCGCGCGCACCCAGAACGGCATGACCTGCATCAGGCCACGCGCATCGGCCGAGCTGATCGCGTATTTGCGGAATCCGCTTTCGACTTGAACGAGACCGAGCACGAGCGCGGGTTCGAGCCCCGCGCGCTTGGCCTCGTAGTAGACGGTTTCGATCAGCTCCACGCGCACCTGCGGCTCGGGAATCTTGCCTTCGAGCCGGCGCGACATCTCGCCCAGCCACTTCAGATAGCCAAGCCGCTCCGTGCCGCTGGCGAACGCCGGCCGCACGGGCCGGTTGTCGGCGATGGCCGCGGCCAGCGCGCCGCGCACGGAGTCGGCCAGCGCCTCTTCCTTCTGCGCGCCGGCCTGCGCCGGGCCCGCCATCGCGGTCAGCACCAGCCCGCCCGCGAGCATCCACCGATGCAGTCGGACGCGCGGGAGGCGCGAGAGGTGCGAGAGGCGGAGCAAGGCGGAACGAAGCGGGCGGGCGCGCATGGTGCTCAGTTCGCGAGCTTGCCGCGCACGTGCGCGACGATGTCGGCCACGGCGACCTGCGTCGCCTCGGTATCGCGGCGGCCCTGGTACTCGACCTTGCCTTCCTTGAGGCCACGGTCCCCGACCACCACGCGATGCGGCACGCCGATCAGTTCCCAGTCGGCAAACATCACGCCCGGACGCTCGCCGCGATCGTCGATGATCACGTCGACGCCGGCAGCGAGCAGTTCCGCGTGGATGCGATCGGCTTCCGCCTTCACGCCTTCCGAGCGGTCGTAACCGAGCGGGCAGATCACCACGGCGAACGGTGCGATCGCGGCGGGCCAGATAATGCCGCGCTCGTCGAAGTTCTGCTCGATCGCCGCGCCGAGAATCCGCGTCACGCCAATGCCGTAGCAGCCCATCTGCATCGGCTGGGTCTTGCCGTTCTGGTCCAGGTACGTGGCGCCCATCGACTCCGAGTACCGCGTCCCGAGCATGAACACGTGGCCCACTTCGATGCCGCGGCAGATATCGAGCACCCCCTTGCCGTCCGGCGACGCGTCGCCGGCCACCACGTTGCGGATATCCGCGACGATCGGCTCGGGCAGGTCGCGGCCCCAGTTCACGCCGGTCAGGTGATAGTCGCGCTCGTTCGCACCCACGCAGAAATCGCTCATGTTCGCGACCGTGCGATCGGCCACGACCTTCACCGGCTTCTTCGTGCCGACGGGGCCCAGGTAGCCGGGCGGCGTGCCGAACGTCTCGACGATCTCGGCCTCGGTCGCAAAGCGGAAGTCCAGCAGGCCCGGCACCTTCGACGCCTTCACCTCGTTCAGCTCGTGGTCGCCGCGCAGCAGCAGCAGCCAGATTTCGGCGCCCGTTTCCGTATCCTTGGCCAGCACGATCGACTTGATCGTGCGCTCCAGCGGCATGCCGAGAAACTCGGCCACGTGCTCGCACTTGGCCTTGCCCGGCGTGGACGCCTTGACCATGGCCTCGGCGGGGGCGGCCCGGCTGGCCAGCAGCGGCAGCGCCTCGGCCGCTTCCATGTTCGCGGCGTAATCGGAGGTCGGGCAGTAGACGATCGCGTCTTCGCCGGTATCGGCAATCACGTGGAATTCGTGCGAGCCGGAGCCGCCGATCGCGCCGTTGTCGGCCGCCACCGCGCGGAATTCCAGGCCGAACCGCTGGAAGATCCGCACGTACGCGTCATACATCGACTGGTACGAGACCTTGAGGCCTTCCACGTCGCGGTCGAACGAGTACGCGTCCTTCATCGTGAATTCGCGGCCGCGCATGATGCCGAAGCGCGGACGGCGCTCGTCGCGGAATTTCGTCTGAATCTGATAGAAATTGACCGGCAGCTGCTTGTAGCTGCGGATTTCGCTGCGCGCGATATCGGTGACCACCTCTTCCGAGGTCGGCTGGACCGCGAAATCGCGCTCGTGGCGGTCCTTCAGGCGCAGCAGTTCGGGGCCCATCTTGTCCCAGCGGCCCGTTTCCTGCCACAGCTCGGCCGGCTGGATCACCGGCATGGACAGCTCCACGGCGCCGGCGCGGTTCATTTCCTCGCGGACGATGTTCTCCACCTTGCGGATCACGCGCAGGCCCACCGGCATGTAGTTGTAGATGCCGGCGCCCAGCTTCTTGATCATGCCGGCACGCATCATCAGTTTGTGCGACACGATCTCCGCGTCGGCGGGCGCTTCCTTGAGCGTGGAAATGAAGAATTGCGAGGCTTTCATCCGTTGATTTCTCTGCGATCTCTGCGTAAGGTCAAATCGTTGGGCGATACGGGTGGGCAAGACGTGCAGGCAGACGCGCCTGAAACTGCCCTTGCCGCTCGGGGAAAACCAGCATTCCCCTCGCCGGGCCGACCCGCGCGCTTCCTTTATAATCGACGTAATTCTAAAGGATTCGAGGTGCAGTCATGCTCGATCGTGAAGGCTTTCGCCCGAACGTCGGCATCATCCTCATCAACGCACGCAACGAGGTCTTCTGGGGCAAGCGAATCGGCGAACATTCCTGGCAGTTTCCGCAAGGTGGCATCAAGTACGGCGAGACGCCCGAACAGGCCATGTACCGCGAGCTGCAAGAAGAAGTCGGCCTGCTTCCGGAGCACGTCAGGATTGTCGGTCGCACGCGCGACTGGCTGCGTTATGAGGTGCCGGACAAGTTCATTCGCCGCGAAATCCGCGGCCACTACAGGGGCCAGAAACAGATCTGGTTCCTGCTGCGCATGGTCTGTCGCGACTGTGACATCCAGTTGCGCGCCAGCGACCACCCGGAATTCGACGCGTGGCGCTGGAGCCAGTACTGGGTGCCGCTGGATGCGGTCATCGAGTTCAAGCGCGACGTCTACCAGATGGCGCTGACCGAGCTGTCGCGCTTCCTGCATCGCAGCCGCGTGCCGCTGAGCCCGTACGGCAACCATCATGGCGGCCATGGCCGCCACGGCGGCCAGCGCACGGCGACGTCGTCGTGCGCGCCCGCGCCAGCCATGCCATCCCATGCCGCGGCCGTATCGGCCGACCCTGCCGCGCCGGCCGATCCGGCGCCTACTGACCAAACGGAGTCCTGATGAAACGCTTTACCGGCCCGGCCGCTCGCGCCGGGCTGCTGCTTGTGGCAGCCTGCCTCGTACTGGGAGGTTGCAAGACCAATAGCAAGCAACACGATGACGGCGAGGTCGCCTGGCTCGATCCGTTCGAGAGCAAACCGTTCAAGGAAGCCGAAACCACCCTGCCGGCGCCGCCGCAGGATGCCGACCTGATTCCGTTCTCGGTCAACGACTCGGGCAACTTCGACTTCGCGGTCGATGCCAAGTCGGTCAGCGTGGGCGCCGACAACGTGGTGCGTTACACGGTGGTCATCACGAGCAAGACCGGCGCGCGGAACGTGAGCTATGAAGGCATGCGCTGCGATGCGTTCGAGCGCAAGATCTACGCGACGATGCCGACCGGCAGCAAGGAATGGGTCTCGAACCGGGGCGCGGACGACTGGCAACGGATGATGACGCGTCAGCGCAACAGCTACGCCTCGACGCTCGCGACCGACTACTTCTGCGAGGGCCGCACCGTCGCCGGCAAGCCCGAAAAGCTCGTGCGCGACCTGCGCGCGTATGCACCGACCTTCCGGCGGTGATGCTCCGGCGGTGATGCTCCGGCGGTGATGCGCCGGCGGTGATTTTTCAGCGGTGCTCCGTCGCGCCGCCCGGACTAGCGCCTCTCTTCCCGAGGGGCGCCCGCCCGGCCTTACACCAGCACCAGATTGTCGCGGTGAATGAGCTCGGGCTCGTTCAGATGGCCAAGCACCGTCTCGATCTCCGATGACGGCTTGCGCGCGATCAGGCGCGCCTCGGCGCTCGAATAGTTGGTGATGCCGCGCGCGACTTCGAGTCCCGCCGGATCCACGCACGCGATGACTTCCCCGCGCGCGAATTCTCCCTGCACTTCCACCACGCCGATCGGCAGCAGCGACTTGCCGCCGCCCGTCAGCTTTTCCACGGCGCCCGCGTCGATGATCACGCGGCCGCGCAGCTGCAGATGGTCGGCCATCCACTGCTTGCGTGCCGTGAGCCGGCCCGTCGGCGCCAGCAGCTGCGTGCCGATGGCCTCCCCCTCGGCCAGACGCTCGAGCACGTTGGCTTCGCGGCCCGACGCGATCGTCGTGTGCGCGCCGGACTTGGCCGCGCGCTTGGCCGCGAGGATCTTGGTCAGCATGCCGCCGCGGCCGATCGAGGTGCCCGCGCCGCCAGCCATCGCCTCGAGTTCGAGCGTGCCGGCCATGGCTTCGTCGACGAACCGCGCGTTGGGGTCCTTGCGCGGGTCGGCCGTATAGAGGCCGCGCTGGTCGGTCAGGATGACCAGTGCATCGCCTTCGATCAGGTTCGTCACGAGCGCGCCGAGCGTGTCGTTGTCCCCGAACTTGATTTCGTCGGTGACGACCGTGTCGTTCTCGTTGATGATCGGCACCACGCCCAGCGACAGCAGCGTCAGCAGTGTGGAGCGCGCATTGAGGTAGCGTTCGCGGTCGGCCAGGTCCGCGTGGGTCAGCAGCACCTGCGCGGTGCGAATGCCATAGCGGCCGAACTGCGTCTCGTAGACCTGTGCCAGCCCCATCTGCCCGACCGCGGCCGCTGCCTGCAGCTCGTGGATTTCGCGCGGACGGCGCGTCCAGCCCAGACGCTGCATGCCCTCGGCGATGGCGCCCGAGCTGACCAGCACCACTTCCTTGCCGGCCGCGCGCAGCTTCGCGATCTGCGCGGCCCAGCGCGCGATGGCGTCGTGATCGAGTCCCTTGCCGTCGTTGGTGACAAGGCTCGACCCCACCTTGACGACGATGCGTTTTGCCTGCGCGATGACCGATTGCATGGTGGGGTATCGAATGATGTGGGAATCAGGAAACGGTCAGGATGCCTCGGGTTCGTCGCTGGCGCGTCCCACGTTATGCAGCCGATCGTCGAGCCGGATATCGGGATCGGCCAGCGCCGCCGCTTCCGCGGCCTTGATCGCCTCCAGATGATCCTTGATCGCGTAGATCAGTTCGCGGCAGCCGTCGCCGGCCAGCGCGGAGATCTGGAAGACCGGACCCTTCCATTTGTAGCGCTTGACGAAGTCCTTCACGCGCGCGGCGCGCTCTTCCTCGGGCACCATGTCGAGCTTGTTCAGCACGAGCCAGCGCGGCTTCGCGTGGAGCTCTTCGTCGTACTTCTTCAGTTCGTTGACGATCGCGCGCGCCTCGGCCACGGGATCGACGTTTTCGTCGAACGGCGCGAGATCGACGATATGCAGCAGCAGACCGGTACGCTGCAGATGGCGCAGGAACTGGTGGCCGAGGCCGGCGCCTTCCGCCGCGCCCTCGATCAGCCCCGGGATATCCGCCACCACGAACGACTGTTCATGATCCACGCGCACCACGCCGAGATTCGGGTGGAGCGTCGTGAACGGATAGTCGGCGACCTTCGGCCGCGCGTTCGAAATATGCGAGATAAACGTCGACTTGCCCGCGTTGGGCATGCCGAGCAGACCCACGTCGGCCAGCACCTTGAGCTCGAGCTTCATCATGCGGCGCTCGCCCGGCTTGCCGTCCACCTGCTGGCGCGGCGCGCGGTTGGTACTCGACTTGAAATGCAGGTTGCCCCAGCCGCCCATGCCGCCTTCGGCGAGGCAGACGGTCTGGCCGTGCTCGGTCAGGTCGGCGATGATCTCGCCGGTGTCCATGTCGGTGATCAGCGTGCCGACGGGCATGCGCAGCGTGACGTCCTCGCCCGCGGCGCCGTAGCAGTCGGAGCCCCGGCCGTTTTCGCCGTTCTTCGCCACGTGCTTCTTCGCGTAGCGGAAGTCGATCAGCGTGTTGATATTGCGGTCGGCCTGCGCGAAAACGCTGCCGCCGCGGCCGCCGTCACCGCCATCGGGGCCACCAAACGGCACAAACTTCTCGCGCCGGAACGACGCGCTCCCGTTGCCGCCATTGCCGGCAATCGCTTCGATTCGGGCTTCGTCGATGAACTTCATGATGATTTTCCGTGTGGGCTCGGGCTGGCGGCCTCAACATTGTCGCCAGAAATGAAAAAGCCCCGCAAGCGTTGCGGGGCCTTCGTGCTGCAAAGGCTGTTATCAGGCCGCCGGAACGACGCTGACTTGCTGCTTCTTGGCAGGGCCCTTGACGGCGAACTGCACGTGGCCGTCAACCAGCGCGAACAGCGTGTGGTCCTTGCCGATGCCGACGTTTTCGCCAGCATGCACGCGCGTACCGCGTTGACGAACGATGATGCCGCCGGCGTTGATGGCCTGGCCACCGTACACCTTCACGCCCAGGCGCTTCGATTCCGAATCACGGCCGTTCCGCGTGGAACCGCCGCCTTTTTTCTGTGCCATGTCTTACTCCTGTCTAGGCCGAATATCGCTCAGGCAACGATCGTGTCGATGCGCAGCTCGGTGTAATTCTGACGATGGCCCTGACGCTTTTGATAGTGCTTGCGACGGCGCATCTTGAAGATCTTCACCTTGTCGTGACGACCTTGGGAGATCACGGTAGCCTTGACGGAAGCCCCGCTCACCAGCGGCGTACCAAACTTGATTTGGTCGCCGGCGCCCACTGCGAGCACCTGGTCCAGCGTGATTTCTGCGCCAATGTCTGCCGGTATCTGTTCTACTTTAAGTTTTTCGCCAGCAGCAACCTTGTATTGCTTGCCGCCGGTTTTTACGACCGCGTACATTGTCGAACCTCTCGATGTGAATGAAGCGAGAAATGCTGCCCGGCTTACCAATACTGCACCACGGGCTGGCGCCGCTTCTTACGCCATGATCTTCATGGTTGCCGCGACTGAATAGCCGAGACAGACCGAAGGAACCGGCAATTCTATACCAGCTTGAGGAAAAGCGCAAAGGAAACAAATAGATAGCCAGCCTCGGGCTGCCAGCGGCGGCTCAGGCACTTCACCGGGCCTGTCGCGTCAGGTCAGGTCGGCCAGCAGAAAGCCGGCCAGCGCGGCAAAGGCGATCCACCAGACGGTGCGTCGCGACTGCCGGCGGGATGCGCGGGTCTTGTCCATGCGCGCATTATAGGACCCGCGCGCAGCCATTCCCTCACATGCTTCGCATATAATCCACCGGTTTTGCGTAACGGTGATCATCTTGTCCCAGTCTTCCGCCACTGCCTTGCTTGCCCCGGTCGCTGCCGACATGCGCGCCGTTGACGCCGTCATTCGTCATCGACTGGCATCGGAAGTGCCGCTGATCGAGCAGATCGGCGAGTACATCATCGGCGCGGGCGGCAAGCGCCTGCGTCCGGTGATCCTGCTGCTGTCGGCACGCGCCTTTGGCTACGACGGACATCGCCATCATGAAATGGCGGCCGTCGTCGAATTCATTCATACCGCCACGCTGCTCCACGACGACGTCGTCGACGAATCCGAACTGCGCCGCGGCCGCGAGACCGCCAATGCGGTGTTCGGCAATGCCGCGAGCGTGCTGGTCGGCGACTTCCTCTACTCGCGCGCGTTCCAGATGATGGTCGACGCCGGCAGCATGCGCATCATGGAGATTCTCTCCAACGCGACCAACGTGATCGCGGAAGGCGAAGTGCTGCAGCTGCTCAACATGCACGATCCCGAGGTGACCGTCGAACGGTACCTGCAGGTCATCCGCTACAAGACGGCCAAGCTGTTCGAGGCCTCGGCGCAGCTCGGTGCGGTGCTGGCGGGCGCGGACGCCGCGATGGAAGAAGCCGCGGCCGAGTATGGCCGCCGCATCGGCACCGCGTTCCAGTTGATCGACGACATGCTCGACTACACCGCGAGCGCGGAGCAGATGGGCAAGAACGCCGGCGACGACCTGCGCGAGGGCAAACCCACGCTGCCGCTGCTGCATCTGCTCGAGCACGGTACGTCGGAGCAGCGCGAACTCGCGCGCGACGCGATCGTCCAGGGCGGCACCGAACACTTCGACGCGGTCTTCGCGGCCATCCATGCAAGCGGCGCGCTCGACGTGACGTTCGCGGCCGCGCAACGCGAGGCGGAAGCCGCGGAAAAAGCGGCAATGCAATTTCCCCCTTCCCAACTGAAAGAAACGCTGATAGACTTGTGTGCTTTCTCGCTGCAACGTCAGTCGTAACGACGCGAAGCAAACAACAGCGAAGAAAACACCGAAATCGGGGTGTAGCTTAGCCTGGTAGAGCGCTACGTTCGGGACGTAGAGGCCGGAGGTTCGAATCCTCTCACCCCGACCAGATTTCCTCAGAAAAGCCGCACAGCAATGTGCGGCTTTTTTGTTTTTCCGACGTTCTCCCGGCGATTGTTCCCGCGTCCATCGCGGGACTGTCACAGCCCTGCGCAAGTAGGGTTGCGGACTGTCGCGCAAACGCCAATACCCCCGCCCGCCTCGCTTTACAAAAAGTGACCCCACCGGCAAACTGGCCCGAATCCGGGACGCTTGCCCCCGCCGATCCCGCCGTAGTCAAATCGCGCGCAGCGCTGTCGCCAGCGCGCTCATACGCATCGTATTGCCATGACACTAGGCCTCGCCCTGGCGCAGAGTCGGCGGATCGCACCCGCGTTGCTTGCCCAGCTGGAACAGACGGCAAGAGAGAAGAAGACGCAGCTGATCGACGAGATCATCGCGAGCGGCACGATGAGCGCGCACGACGTCGCGATCTTCGCCGCGGACAAGTACCAGCTGCCGCTGCTCGACCTCACGCAATACAACCTCGCCCGCGTGCCGCCGGCGCTTGCCGGCAACCGCGAGTTCCACGCGCATCGCCTGCTGCCGCTGGGCCGCCGCGAGAACCGCCTGATCGTCGCGATGTCGGACCCCGCGAACCAGGCCGGCATCGACGCCATCAAGCAGAAGTTCAACCTGCCCGTGGAAACGGTGGTGGTCGAGCACGACAAGCTGATGAAGCAGGTCCGCTCGGCCGGCGAAGCGCTCGGTACGCTCAAGAATATTTCGCCCGGCGGCGTCGGCGCCACGCCGACCAAGATGATCGACTACGATCCCGTGGCCGCGGCGGGCGCACGCAAGGGCGCCGGCAACGAGATCGACGACGCGCCGGTCGTGCGCTTTCTGCAGAAGCTGCTCACCGAAGCCTTCCAGCGCGGTGCATCCGACCTGCACTTCGAGCCGTTCGAGTTCTTCTACCGCATCCGCTTCCGCGTGGACGGCGTGCTGCAGGAGGTCGCGCGGCCGCCGCTCGATATCCGCGACAAGATCGCGACGCGGATCAAGGTGCTGTCGCGCCTCGATATCTCGGAAAAGCGCGTGCCGCAGGACGGCCGCATGAAGCTGCTGCTCACACTGCC